>NZ_CP099546.1:0-2400000 GCF_023973145.1 Natronosalvus vescus | reverse complement strand
GCGATTTCGGTCTCGGGTTCGGTCGCGAAAACCAACTTGGCCGTGACCCAGCCGAGAACGACGCCCAGTGCGACACCAACCACGATCCGATATCCCACGTCGACGAGTATCCACTCGCCTACCCAGTTCGTCGGCGATAGGCCGACGAGTGCAACGGCGATCGCCAGGTTCGTGAACGGAAACGCGAACCCGTCGTTCAGGCCGGCCTCCGAGGAGAGCGCGAACCGAACCTCGTCCTTCCCACTCAACCCCGTTTCTGAGAGTTCTTCCTCCTGACCTTTACCCGGTTCCTCGACTTGCACCTCCGACGCCAGCACGGGATCCGTGGGGGCGATGCAGGCCCCGAGAAGTATCGCCGTCGGTGCGAGGAGGCCGACGTACCACCACCCCAGAAATGCCGCCCCCGCGATCGACAACGGCATCGTGATAGCGAGCAGACGCCACGTCGACGACCACTCGCGAAGCCCCGGCGGCCGATCGATCTTCAGGCCGACCGCCATCAGTGCGATGATGACGCCGAACTCGGCCAACCGTTCCGTGGTCTCCCCCTGCTCGAGTGGATCCGGTGGCGGCAATCCGACGGGTAACCCGAACGCGAGCATACCGAAGCCGACGAAGACAATCGGGAGCGAAATCGCTCGACCCGCGGCGAAACGCGGAAGCACGGCGACGCCGAACAGGACGATTCCGATCACGACCAGGCCGATATCGTACAACTCGAGCGTCACGTAGACGCTCAATACGAGGACGCGTAAAAAATGGAAACCCGACAGTAGCAAGCACAGAGACGTTGATTCGGAAACCGGTACTCCGTGACATGGGAGACTCACCACCGGGGGATCGAACGAGGATATCGCGACGAGGAGCCCTGCGTCTCGGCGGACTCGCCAGCGCCGCGTTGCTCGCGGGCTGTACCGAGGAGGTTGGCCAGGAATTGCCGCCGAATACGAAGTGGCCGACCACCGACCTGTCGCCGGAACTCCCGGTTCGGGAACGAACCGACATCCTTGCGGAGCGCATCGAGGAGATGGCCGACGAGGACATCGACGATGTCGAGGCGTTCGCGGCCGCGTTCGACGAGTACGCCCTCGAGGTCGAAGCCGTCGAACAGGTGAGCGACGTCCTTTCGATCGAGTACGTGAACACGTTGCTTTACGAGGAGGGTAATCTCCACGACGTCGCCCCGATAGCCGGCGCCTACGCCGCCCTCATCGAGAACGGGAACGACTTCGCGGCGCTCGCGATCACGATTCTCGACGCCGCACCGGCCTCCTTCGGAAGCGCGACGGTCGAGACGGACTGGGCGGCCCGATTCAACGCGGGCGACCTCTCCGCGGCTGAGTACGGCGAACTCGTGGCGACGACGGTCGAGTCGAAGCGTCATCCGCCCGAGGTCGGCGTCTCGCCGGAGGAATAGCGATCCGGTTTCCGCCCGAACCGACGTATTACGGCCCCGTCAGGTGGAGCCGTGGCGAAAAACGCGCTGGCAAATCGTACGTCGAAAAGAGGGTTTTTGCCCACCGGATCCCTGAGACGGAGCTAATGTCTCAGCGAACGCTCGAGCAACACCCGTGTCGGCGACCGCGTCGACGGTGGTATCTATGACGACCGACCTCACCGAGATCACGGTCGTCGGGGGAGACGACACCGGGTTGATCGCCCGGGTGACAACCCTGCTGTTCGAGCACGGCTGCAACATCGAGGATCTGGATCAGGCCGTTCGCGACGGCGTCTTCCGGATGTGCCTCGCCGTCGACACCAGTGATATGGGCTGTACGGAGGCCACGTTACGAGCCGATCTCGAGGAACTGGGCGACGACCTGGGGCTCGACGTCCAGGTGCGATTCCCCGCCGATCGCGACAACCAGCAAATCGCCGTCCTCGTGACGAAGGAGAGCCACTGTCTCGAAGCACTGTTCGAGGCCTGGGCGAACGACCGGCTCGGTGCCGATATCAGCGTCGTCATCGGGAACCACGACACGCTGGAGCCGGTGGCCGACCACTACGACGTGCCGTTTCACGACATCGGCGGGGAGAACGGGCAGCAGAACGAGGACGAACTCCTCGCATTGCTCGCCGAGTACGACGCCGACCTGATCGTACTCGCCCGTTATATGCGGATTCTGAGTCCGAACGTCGTCTTCCGGTACGAGGATCGGATCATCAACGTCCACCCGTCGTTGTTGCCGGCGTTCCCCGGTGCGGAGGCCTACCGACAGGCGATCGAGGAGGGTGTTCGCGTCGCCGGCGTCACCGCCCACTACGTCACCACGGATCTCGACCAGGGGCCGGTCATCGCCCAGCGGGCGTTCGACGTGCCCGACGACGCCGACCTCGCGGCGATGAAAGCCCGGGGACAGCCACTGGAGGCCGAAGCCTTGCTCGAGGCGGTGCAGCTTCACCTCAACGGCGACGTGTCGGTTCACCGTGGCAGGACGACGGTGCGGGAGAACGGCACTGGCTACCAGCTCGGCCTCCCGCCGGAACTCGAGGACGTGACGCCGGATCGGCCGGTCGATGGACTCACGAGTGCGCTGGGCGATGACTGAGAGTGATTCGTGGAACTGTCGAGACACTCGAGGCAAGCCGTTACCACTCGAGTGTCACAGGACTTCCACGAATCGCTATGAGCGAGATCGGTGTCGTCACTTCCGTCGGTGATCCGCATGGGCCGAAAATCACTGGCAACCGTGAGAATCGTCCCCGTCAATCGTCCGCCCTGGTGCCGCGTTCGGCCATCATTCGGGCGGCCTTGCCGGCCCAGTCGCGGTGGACGTACGCCCAGCCGACGATGAGCAGCGCCCAGAGGTAGTAGAGGAACACGCCCGCAGCGACGCCGAGCACGCCGTAGCCCAGGTAGATAGCGGTGACGTAGGAGAAACACAGGTAGAACAGAAAGAGGCCGCTCGAGCGGGCGAGAAACGGAATGAACGTTTCGCCGGCACCCTGGAGCGAACCGGCGATGGCGATGTAGACGACAAGGAACGGAGCGCTGAGTCCGTACGCCTGCGCGAAGGTGACGGCGTGGCCGACCGTTTCCGGGTCGGTGGTGAAGATGTAGACGAACTGGTGGGCGAAGGCCGCGAGAACGACGCCGATGACCCCGACGGTCGCCAGCCCCAGGCCGGCGATGGCCCAGCCGTTGAACCGGGCCGCCTCGGGGTCGCCTTCCCCGAGGTACTGACCGACGACGATGCTCGCGGCCACGTTGTATCCCCGCGAAAGTGGGCTCGATATCTGCTGGTAGAGTCGACGACCGACCTGGTAGGCGGCGTTGGCCTCCGTGCTGATCATGAGCAGGATCGAGTTGAACGGGAACTCGATGACCGTCGCGACCAGCCCCTCGGCGATTCGTGGCGCGCTGACGGTGAGCAACTGCCTGGCGATGACCCAGTCGGTCGGCCTGACAAGGGAACTCTGGCGCCAGGGGCCGGCGATGACGACGAGCAGGGCCAGCGCGGTGAACACGTTCGCTGCGGCCGTCGCCAGGCCGACGCCGACGACCTCGAGACGCGGTGCACCGAACATGCCGAGGCCGAGGACGACCGAACCGGACACGTTGAGGAGGTTCGCGATGACGTTGACGACCATCGGCGAGACCGTATCGCCCGTTCCCTGAAGCGCTCGCGCCGCGATGATGCCGACGTGGCGGGCCGGTGCGGTCACCATGATAATTGCGAGATAGATCGCACCGTAGGTGACGACGTCGGCCTCAGCGCCGAGGATTTCGATCGCGAATTCGCTTAGGAGAACGCCCAGGATCATGAACGGGACACCCGTAATCGCCCCAAGGAGGATCGCCTGCGTGATCGCCTCGTCTCGCGTATTCGTCGCGCCGCTACCGGTGTCCTGACTCGAGAGGGCGATGGCGCCGCCACCGAGGCCGAGCCCGATCCGTAGCGGGAGCCGTGCGTAGAGGTCGGCGAGTCCGATAGCGGCAATCGCGGCCGGCGAGAGCAGCCCCGTCACGATGATGTCGACCGTGCGCATCAGCGTGCGCGTGGTCTGCTCGGCCATGATCGGCCAGGCGAGCGCAAGCACGCGTTTCCACACCGCGAATACGCGCGCGCTCAGCGCTTCGGTGGCGTCCGGACTCGAGCCCATACGAACCGAACCCGCCGGGGGTCGTTTATACCTCCGGTAGGAGCAAAACACTCGGGAACGAAACCGTGAGAACGACCCCCGAATGACGGGCGTCGTCTGACCGTCAGACAGCCGTTTCAACCCGGCGCAGTCTGTCGATTACACTTTCACTCCGCGGGCATGAGATTTATATATCTCGGGTGCTCGTATACAGTCGCACGTCACACGCCGTGCATACCCTGTATTCCCTGTCGTGCTGTCTGCGCCCGGCAGCGCGCTTTTGTAACCCAACCGACAGAGCGACGCGAACGACCGTGTGTCGACCGACCGCCAACAGCAATCCTTTACCCCAGTTGTCGAGTACCTGCGTGTATGCTCGAGCTTTCGGACGTCCTCGAGGCCCGAGAACGGGTTCGGGAGACGTCGCGACACACGCCGCTGACGTACTCACACACCTACTCCGCGATGACCGGCGCGGAGGTCTCCCTGAAACTCGAGAACTTCCAGCGGACGGGAGCGTTCAAGATCCGCGGAGCGACGAATCGCATCCAGACCCTCTCGGAGGCCGAACAGGCAGCAGGTGTCGTGACAGCCAGTGCTGGAAACCACGCCCAGGGGGTCGCGCTGGCGGCCACGCGGGCCGGTGTCGACTCGAAGATCGTCATGCCCGAACACGCCCCCATCGCGAAGGTCAAAGCGACCCGGAGCTACGGAGCCGAGGTCGTCCTCTCGGGGGCAAACTACGATGCTGCCGCCAAGCGTGCACACGAGATCGAACACGAGGAAGGTCGCACGTACGTCCACGCCTTCGACGACGAGTACGTGATGGCCGGGCAGGGAACCATCGGCCTCGAGATCCTCGAGGACTGCCCGGATGTCGACACCGTGATCGTCCCGATCGGCGGCGGGGGCCTCATCGCCGGTATCGCGACCGCGATCAAAGCCAGAAAGCCCGATACGCGCATCGTCGGCGTCCAGTCAGCCGGTGCCTCGAGCGTCGCCGACTCACTCGAGAAGGGGTCGGTCGTCACCATCGATAGCGTCGACACGATCGCCGACGGGATCGCGACACGCCGAGTCGGCGAGCGGACGTTCCCGATCATCCAGGAGTACGTCGACGAGGTCGTCACCGTCACCGACGAACAGATCGCCATGGCCGTCGTTCACCTGCTCGAGCGGTCGAAAACGGTCGTCGAGGGAGCCGGTGCCGTGCCGCTGGCGGCGTTGCTGTTCGATCGCTTCGACTACGAGGAGGGCGAGGTGATCGTCCCGGCACTGTGCGGGGGCAACATCGATCTGAACATGCTCACGACGGTGGTCGTCCGCGGCCTGGTCGAGACAGGCCGCTATCTCAAGCTCAAAACGGTGCTCAAAGACAGGCCGGGAACGCTCGAGGAGTTACTCGCAATTATTTCGGGCCACCAGGCGAACATCTACGCGATCCAGCACGATCGCACCTCACGGGATATCGGGATGAGCGACACCGAAGTGGAGATCGACCTCGAGACGCGAGGACACGATCACGTCGAGGAGCTGATCGAGGCGCTCGAGTCGAACGGATACGCGGTCGAAGTACTGGTCTGAGGATATCTGAGGAAGCGATTAGCTCCGTGCCACTCCGGCGAAGTGAATGGATCTCGAGTCAGCGACCCAGTTTTTCGCGGCCGATGCGGATACCGGTCGGCGTAATGATGATCTGATCGTCGCCCTTCTGGACGATGTCCCCGTCGACCTCGCGAGCGACCTGGCGGAGTTCGTCGATGATGTGCTCGGTCGTGCTATCTTTCGTTCGCAGACGCGTGATGTCCGCGATGACGATATCGCCGTCGTAGACGGCGTCTTTGATGTCGATGGCGTCGACCTGTCCGCTGATTTCGGCGATATGAACGGACATAGCCGCATCGCCAGCCGAAGCGCTGACGTCGTCGAGGTCGAGTTCGACGTACTCGTCGGCGGTTCGACTCTGGTCACTTCCGAGAATTTTGCTCATCAATCCCATAGGGTCAACGGTTTCGCGCCGTGAGTATAGTTCTTACGTCAGACGCCTTCCCCAGACCATTTTCGATTTTATCAACGTGAAAATGTAATCGACTTAATTATAACTTCTTAACTTTTCTGTCCGGGTACCACTTCATATTTAGCATGGAATTACAAAACCTTTATATTCTAAGATGGGATGGCAGTGAGTGTGGCTGATAATAGCATGTCACGTGAACACGTATCCCGAAGAACGCTGTTGAAGGGTGTCGGTGCAGGCGTTGCAACGACCGCACTCGCCGGGCAAGCAACCGCGCAGAACGACGACGAGTATATCGTCGGACTCGAGGCTGGCGCTAGTTTCGATGTCGCCAAAAAGCAGGCGAACGGCGTCCGCTTCGAACTCGATTTCGGTGGAATAGGGAAGGCCGTCTCGGGTCGCTTCTCGGACGCGGCACTCGAGGCGCTCGGGAACAGTCCGAACGTTCGATACGTCGAGCCTAACGGTCGGATGCACGCCCTGCAGACGACGCCTTACGGCATCGAGCAGGTCGACGCCGACGTCGCCATCGGCGACGGCGAAACTGGCGCAGGCGCGAACATCGCCGTCATCGACACGGGGATCGATCCCCAGCACGAGACGCTCGCGGAGAACCTCGGCGAAGGCTGGGCGGCCGACGACGCCGAATGTGACGCCGACTGTGGTGGCGGTCCCTTCGGCGGCGGCAACGATATCGACGAGTGTCTCGAGGTCTGGGACGACGACAATGACCACGGGAGTCACTGCGCCGGGACGGCCGCCGCGGCCGATAACGGCGAGGGCGTGCTCGGCGTCGCCCCCGACGCGACACTGCACGCCGTCAAAGTGCTCGACTGTTCCGGTGGCGGTTCCTGGGACGGCGTCGCGGCCGGGATTACCTGGGCGGCCGACCAGAACCAGGTCGACATTCTCAGCATGAGCCTCGGTGGCGACGCATCGGACGTCGTCCACGACGCCGTCCAGTACGCTGACCAACAGGGGAAAGTGCAGGTTGCAGCCGCGGGTAACGACGGCCCCTGTACCGATTGTGTCGGCTACCCCGCCGCCCACGACGAAGTAATCGCCGTCAGCGCGAGCGACGAGAACGACGATCTCGCGGACTTCTCCTCGACCGGTCCGGAAGTCGACCTCGCCGCCCCTGGCGTCGATACCCTGTCGACGGTTCCCCGAGACGACTACGCCGAGTTCTCCGGGACGTCGATGGCCTGTCCACACGTCTCCGGTGCCGCAGCGACGCTCATCGGCGCCGGCTACGACCACAGCGAGGTTCGACAGGTGCTCAAAGACGGCGCCGACGACATCGGACTCGGTGACAACGAGCAGGGTGCCGGTCGACTGAACGTCGCCAACTCGCTGGGAATCGAGGGAGACGATGGTGACGATGATGATGGTGACGACGGCGACGACGGCGACGACACCGGCGACAACGCACCGGACATCGACCAGTTCGACGTGGCCGCTCGAGGCAGCGGCCCCTGGTCGCGCGCCGACGTCGACTGGGCCGTCTCCGACGAGGACGGCGATCTCGACACCGTGACGACCGAACTGCTCGATGGCTCGAGCGTGCTCGATAGCCAGACCTCGAGCGTCAGTGGCTCGAGTGCGTCCGGGGAACACGAGGTTCGCACGCGTGACGACCCCGACAGTGTCCGGCTGACGGTGACCGACGAAGCAGGGAACGAGACGAGCGAGACGCAGGACTTCTAACTCGGGATCTCCAGAGATCCCCGTTCCGGCCTGCCGAGACGTTCTCTTTTTTGCCACCGCAGTGCGTGACCACAGCCGTATGACGTTCAGCATCTGCGTCCACGAGACCTACGAGGGAGACGACGGCGACGAACACGATCGATTCGGCGTCGCCGTGACAACGCGACTGCCTGGCGTCGGCACCCTCTGTCCGTTCGCCAGCGAGAACGGCGCCGTCGCCACCCAGAGCCTGGTCAACGTCGACCTCGGTCGGAAGGGAATCGCCTACATCGACGACGGCCTCGCCGTCGAGGATGCTCTCGAGGCCCTGCTCAACGCCGACGACGGCGCTTCGAACCGACAGCTCCACGGCGTCGACCGCGAGGGAACGTACACCTTTTCGGGCGAGGATTGCAAGGACTGGTTCGGGCACACGAGCGGCGAGGGCTACACCGTCGCCGGAAACCTGCTGACTGGGGAGTCGGTAATAGAGGCAACGGCCGACGCCTACGAAAACGCACGGGACGGCGAGGAACCGCTCGCCGAGCGCCTGATCGATGCGCTTGCGGCCGGACATACCGAGGGTGGCGACAAACGCGAGGAACTGCGCGTCCAGAGTACGGCCGTCGTCGTCGAGACCACCGAGGCGGCCGAACTCGAGCCGTTCTACAACGACCTCCGGGTCGACGCCAGCCTCGAGCCGATCGCCGACCTCCGGGAGACCTACGAGTTGGCGGTGGAGGGGTACGAGAAGACGCTCGAGAAGTACGAGGACGCCTACGAAGCGGACGACATCGACGCTGGCGAAGAGGGCGACGTGGACGCGGGAGAGCAAGACGACGTCGATGCTGCCAGAGAGTGAGGCGTCGGGGCTGGGCTCCAACTATGGATTGGATGACGCGACGAGTGACTCGAGAGCCTACCCCGAAAACGAGTACAGTTCGTCGCCGACGTGATGAAGCGAGTCGACGACCTTGCCCTCGTTGCCGACCATCTGCGAGCCGTCGACGCGAGCGCGTCCGACCGCCAGCACTTTTCCGTGGGACTCCTCCGCGATGAGGACGAGGTCGTCTGGGGCAATCTCGCCGTCGGCTTCGGTGATGCCCGGACGCATCACGTCCGCGCCGTCTGAGACGAACGAGACGGCACCGGCGTCGACGGTGACGATTCGTCGGTCGGGTTCGTAGGCGTTCGCGCCGCGGACGGTGAGAAACGGCTCCGCGTCGAAGTAGGCGATCTCGGGCGAGCCGTCGACGAGGACGACCTCCCAGTCGCTGTCTTCGAACTCGACGCGTTCGTAGGCGTCGCCCTCGAGCGTGACGCCGAGTCCGTCGGCGACCGCCGTCTCGAGTTCTGAAACGACATCGCTCCGCAGGTGGTGTCGCGATTTGACCTCCATGGGTTCGTGGACGAGCGGTTGCGCTATAAAACGACCCGTTCCGTTTCGTGAAGTCACAGTATGCGGCCCGTTCTCGGGGAGCCCCCCACTCAGCCTGACCGTCAGGCAGGCCGTGATAATTGCTAAGTATGCACACGGCAATAGCCGAGGTATGTGGCTCTCGCGGTGGCGTACCGAGACGGTTACCTGCATCGCCTGTGGGACGCGTGTCGCTCGAGCCGACGCCCGGGAGTACGACAAGCACGGCAATCGCTGGGAACGCGAGGGAAAGACGTTCGAGCACCTGTGTAAACCCTGCGACAGCGAGCTCTGCCGGTACGGCCGCGAGGGACTCGAGGATCAGCTGGTCGCACTCGAGGCCGGCGAGTACTCACAGGAGGCGTTTCTCCGGCGGTACGTGTGTGCACTCGAGGAGCGACGGCGGGTCGAGGAGTCCTAGGGTAGGCAGGGTAGCCAGTTAGAGATCCGTCCGATCGAACCGAAGGTAGCCGACCAGCGGCGCGAGCACCGTCCACCCCAGCAAGACGACGGCACCGAAGGCCGTCGGATACCCCTCCCGTGCCTCGTCGAAGACGTAGGCGTCGAGGACGCGTTCGTAGGCCACACTCGGCGAGAGCGTCGTCACGTACGGTCGCCACCAGGGCATCTCGGTGGGTATCTCGAATCCGGAAACCAGATACACCACGCCGTCTGGGACGACCCGCCAGACGAACACGAACAGCATGAAGACGCCGAATGCCGCGATGGCCGCCCACGTCGGCGACCGAATCCACCCTGAGAGCCCGATGCCGATCGCCACGTAGGCCAGCCCCAGTCCGGCGGTGGCGATGGTGAACCCTACCAGCGCCCCGAACGGCGGCGAGAGGCCGAAGACCAGGAGTACTACCAACGCCGCCGCGATTCCTGCCAGGAGCGACCCCGCGAAGACGGCGAACCGACCGAGGAGCGAGCCAACGACGACATCCCGGCGGTCGTGAGGCATTCCGAGCAATAGCGCCAACTGCCCGCCGGCGCGTCGCTTGACGATGGCGTCGTAGGAGACCATCAGCCCGACCGCGGGAATCATGATGATGCAGAAAAACGAGAGCAGGCCGACGAACTCGATCGGATCGGGTGCCATCGAGGGGTCGACGCCAGCCGACCGCCTGACGTCCCGCGCGAACAGGTAGCCGAAGCCGCCGAAGACGGCGACGAAGATGAGCGCGTTCGCGTAGAGCTGATAGTTGCGGATCGCGTCTCCAATTTCCTTTTTTCCGACGAGGCGCCAGCTCATCGCTGTCCCTCCGTTTCCGCGTACGGCTCGGTCTCCGTGTAGGAGACGAACAGCTCCTCGAGCGACGCCTCCGCGGTCGTGAAGTCCGTTATCTCCCCGCCGGCGTCACGAATCGTGTCCAGTACTTCGAGTTTCGTCTCGGCCGTACAGCCGACGACCAGGGCGTCGTCCCGTCGGCGGACGCTCGAGACGCCGTCGATCGAGTCGACGGCCGCGATGACGGATGCGAGATCGGTAGTAGTGCCGGCCTCGAGGTCGGGTTCGAGGTCGGGTTCGAGACTGGGCTCGGATTCGAGACTCGCGGTTCTGTCGCGTTCCGTGCCGGGTTCCGCACCCGTGCCCGTACCAGGGCCAGGATCGCCGGCGACGCGACCAGCCCCGCCGTCGACCGTCACGTCCACAACCAGTTCCGCATCCGTCTCGGCGGCCGCTCGAAGGCCGTCGATCGTATCGACCGCGATGAGCTGGCCGTGGCGGAGGATGCCGACGCGGTCGGCGACGGCTTCGACCTGCTCCAGGATGTGACTCGAGAAGAAGACGGTCGCGCCACGGTCGCGCTCCTCGCGGACGATCCGACGCATGAGCCTGACGCCGTGTGGATCGAGTCCCGTCGAGGGTTCGTCGAGCACGAGCAGATTCGGTTCACCGACGAGCGCCATCGCCAGGCCCAGCCGCTGGGTCATTCCCTTCGAGTAGCCACTGGCCTGGCGGTCGGCCGCGTGGGCGACGTCGACCCGCTCGAGTAGGGCGTCGGGGTCGTCGTCGGCGTCGTTGGCCTCGATGGCGTACTCGACGTGCTCGCGGCCGGTCATCGTCTCGAAGGGGGCGTATCCCTCGGGGAGGATGCCGGTTCGCTTGCGGACGGGCACGGGGTCGGTCGTCACGTCGTGGTCGAGCACAGTGACGGAGCCGCTTGTGGGGTGGGTGTACCGTAAGAGGATGTCGATCGTCGTCGACTTTCCGGCGCCGTTCGGCCCCAGAAAGCCGAACACCTCGCCGGATTCGACCTCGAGGTCGATGCCGCGGAGGGCGGCGACGTCGCCGTAGCGTTTCTCGACGCCGTGGAGGGCAATCGTTGTCATCACACACCATCGTGTTGGATAACATATAATTTTTGGCATCGACCTCACGACGGGAGTCCCGACACGTCTTTGGCACTCCTTTTCGTAGGCGAGGGTATGAGCGACGACGCACAGGCCGCAGCCGGCACGGCCGAGGGGCAAGGCCCCGTTCAGATCTCCGAGGAGCTGGCACGACACCTCGAGAACAAACGCGAGGAGCTGTTCGAGAAGTTCGAGATTCGCGACGAGTTCCCGGAACCGGTGCTCGATGAGGCCAGAGAGCTCTCCGGCGACGTCCAGGGCGACATCGACGACGAAATCGACGAGCGCCGCGACCTCCGCGATCTGACGACGTGGACGACCGACCCGATCGACGCTCAGGACTTCGACGACGCGATCTCGATCGAAGAGCGCGAGGAGGAGTACGTTCTCTGGGTGCACATCGCCGACGTGACCCACTACGTCCACCCCGGGTCGGCAATGTGGGCCGAGGCCGTCGAGCGCGGCAACACGGTCTACCTGCCCGCCTACACCATCCACATGCTCCCGCCGGTGCTGGCGGAGTCGGTCTGTTCGCTGGTACCCCAGGAGGAGCGATTCGCCCACACCGTCGAGATGCACCTCGACAAGGAGACCCTCTCATACGAGTCCATCGACATCTACAAGTCGGTGATCGAATCCGACGAACGGCTCACCTACGCCCAGGCTGAAAAGCGCCTGGACGATCCCGACGCGCCGCTGCACGAGGAGAATTCGTTGGTGTTCGAGGTCGCCAACGAGATGCACGAAATCCGCAAGGAGGACGGCTCCCTCGTGCTGAACCCGAGTCGCGACCGCGCCCACACCATCATCGAGGAGTGTATGCTCAAGGCGAACAAGGCCGTCACGCACGAACTGATGTGGTCGCGCGGCGTCGAGGCGATGTACCGCGTCCACCCCCAGCCGACCCCCGACGAGTGGTCGAAAGCGCTCCAGGAGATCCAGGAACTCGACGGCGTCTCCATCCCCGGCGATACGTGGGACGAGCCCCGAAAGGCAGTCAACGCGACCCTCGAGACCGCGCCGGGTCGCCAACTCGATAAGATCCAGTGGGCGGTGATGAAGGTGATGCCCCGGGCGAAGTACATGAACGATCCGTTCGGCGGCCATCACGCGCTCAACTTCGAGATTTACGGCCACTTCACGAGTCCAATCCGGCGGCTGTCGGATCTGATCAACCACTGGATCGTCTACCAGAACGACGTCCCCGAGAACCTCATAGCGCTCTGTGATCGCGCCAGCGACAAACAGAAGGCGGCCGAGACCTGCGAGCGCGAGTACAAGGGGTTCCTGCAGGAGGTCGGCCTCGATCCGATGGCCGTCAACAATCGCGGCCTCGAGGTCGTCGACGAGGCGGAAGCGGAGAAGACGATCTGAGTGGAGTCCCAATCCGCAATTTGTGAGTCAACCAGATCAAATTGTGGCCGATAGGACTGGTATCTGATATTCACTGCCTACAACACTCAGAGGATGAGTGCAGCACGACGACCCCATTTTTTCACTCCGAAATCGGTGAACCACCTGCTCACTACAGGTGCGAACTGCACGGGAAAAGCCTGTCAACATTCGATATCAGCTAATTGGTCAATCAAGGGACGCTCGCGAATGGGATGAGAAGACCAAAAGTTCAATCGAAGGCAAAAATCTTCTTCAACATCATCTATTCCGAAAAAACGAATATCATCTGCAAAATCATCGACGACTCCGTGGAGACCTACGGGAGATGTGTCACCAGATGGATCAATTGTAACCAGTTCATCGGTGCCCGACGCAACAGTATGTGACTCCCAGTCCATGATCTCGTTTTCAAGTTCGAGAGCGAGATGGAATGTGTGAGATTCGTCAGACTCTGCATTGCGAAGGTCTACGATAACCTCCTGAACAGAACCATCAGTTTCGAGAATATCCAGACAACCAGCGAGCGTAGAACTTATAACCGCATACTGGCAATTAGTGTTTTTCGTCGAGAGGGCATTGATAGTTCGTTCGACTGATAAACACTCAAATATTGTGTTCCTCACCTGAACTGACCGCTCTCCACCATCGCAAATCAACCTGACTGTCGTGCAACATTCGGGCTGTGGATCTTGCACGATTTCAGAGAATGAAGTGAGGTTGGTAGCTTGATCGCGGGAAGATGTACACGCAAGTTCGCTGTTGACGCTACACTGAGGCTCGAGGCCGAGACGACGGCCGACTCGCTGTGACGGTGCCGTCCTACACCTCCGAATCCTGCACCTCGACGATCACCGCCTGCTCGAGCGATTCGATGCCGCCGTCGACGTGTACCTGTACCGTGGTTCCCGGGAGCGGCGCATCGCCCTCGTCCTCGAGCGGTCGGTCGGGCACCGACACGGAGGTGACGCCGGTGAGCGTGACGTCGCGACGCTGGATCGGGTCTCCCTCGTACTCGACGGTTTCCCAGGTTTCGACGTCCATTTGTTCGACGGATTCCCCGAAGTACGCCTGTGCGTCCTTGTCGACGGAGTCCTCGGTCTGTGATCGGCCGGTCGTGCGGTTGTCGTCGAATTGGACTTCCTCGTGTTTGTACTGCTGGAGGTGAACGAGCATGGTCGCCAGCGTCAACCACGGAGTGACACTAAGACGTGCGTCCGGAATGTGCAAGGTGGCCGCTCCAGCCTAAACTACATCTTTTGTATCTTGACTACATCTTATGTAGTATTGTCGTATACACGCTCATCACACCAAAAATACCGCGAGTCACTCGAGCCCCATCTCGAGGATCAGTAGGTGGCGCGTCTCGCCGCCCAGCGTCTCGCACTCCTCGTCGACCCCGCCGTACCCTCGAGCCTCGTAAAACCCGACGCCGTCGCCGTTTTCGGCGAATACCTCGAGACGAATCCGGTCGTACCCAGCCTGCTCGAGGGCGCGTTCGCCACGCTCGAGGAGCGCGGTACCGAGACCCTGGCCCCAGTGATCCGGGTGGACGTACAGCCGCTTGAGGTGGCCGACGCCTGATTCCCCGGCCCAGGGGCTGACGTGGACGAATCCGGCGACGTCGTTGACGGAACGATCACTCCCCCAGTCGGCGTCCGCCAGGTCGCAAACGAACAGGTGGCTCTCCGCCGCCTCGATCGAGTCCCGCAGGCGATCGACGGCGTACCAGTCGTCGGTCACCGCGTCGACCGTCTCGCGGCCGAGAAAGTCGTCGTAAGCCGCGTGCCAGCTCGCTCGAGCCACCGAACGAATGGCAGCGGCGTCGCCGGGTGTCGCCGGACGGATGTGGTGGATGTCGCCCATTGATTGCTCGAGAGTCTCGTTGTAGGTCGCAAAAAGGTGGCCACACTCGTCAGCATCACGCCTGCTGGGGCGAGGTGGAGGGACGCCGCTGGTAACGATACAACCAGAGGGAACACGCAAGCGCGACGGCCCCCGCACCGGTCGCGATGACGAACGCCATTCGGTAACCCGTGGCCGTATACACGCGGACGCCGGCCTCGAGCGTGCCCGTCCAGTAGCTGTCGAGGGCGTAGCCCATCGCCGTCGGCAGGATGGCCGCCCCGAAGAAGGCCGCGCCGTTGATGACGCCGGTCGAGATCCCACTCGCACTGGCGGGGTGACGATCCTTGACGAGCGCGTAACTGAGGACGAACGCGCCCAGCAACGCCCCCGCCAGGAAGTAGACGAGGGCGACGATGGCGAGCGGCGGTTTGCCGAGGAGGGCGATGAGGCCGAGGGCGGCCGTGTAGATGACGGCTCCCGCGACCATCAACTCGACGCGGCGCTCGAGGCGATCGGACAGCCAACCGAGCGCCGGGGGGCCGACGATCATGCCGACGCCACCGAGGAGCGTGAACATCGACGCGTAAGTCACCGAGACGCCGTAGGTCTGGACGACGTATGGAACCCCCCACAGTCCGAACAGCGTCAGATTCAGCCCGGACGTACAGAAGAGCAGGAGGCTGACCACCCAGGTGACTCGATCCGCGAGAACGGATCGAACGTGGCGACGAACCGCGGCCGTCGAGAGCGTCGGCTGGCCGGGAACGCCCTCGATCGGCTCGAAGCCCGCCCGTTCGGGCGTGTCGCGAACGACCAGGTAGACGACGAGACTGAAGGCGATCCCGAAGACGCCCAGTGCGCCGATGGTCGTCCGCCAGCCTGCAGAGCCAGCGGCCAGCGCCAGCGGCGTCGTCGCGAGGACGCCGCCGAACCCCGAAACGGCAAAGCTGAGGCCGGTCACAGTGGCGAACTCGTCGGCTCGAAACCAGTTGGCACAGAATCGAAGGATGCAGACGAAGATCACGCTCGCGCCCAATCCGACCAGGGCTCGAGCCCCGAGCGCGCTCACGTAGCCGTCGGCGAGCGCGAACCAGATCGCGCCGACGTTCATCGCGAGGCCACCCGCGGCGGCCGTTCGTCGTGGGCCGACTCGATCCGCGAGGATCCCCGTCGGTAGCTGCATGAGCGCGTAGATCCAGAAGAACATCGCGTGGAGCGTGCCGAGCTGAGCGCCCGTCGTTTGGAAGCCGGCCATCAACTCCTCGGCGAGGACGGCCGTCGAGAGCCGATAGATGTTGACGAGCAGGAAGACGATACCGAGGGTTCCCCAGAGCAGCCATCGACGGGTCAGGGGGTCGCGCCAGCCTCGCATCGGTCTCCCGTCTCGGCTCGAGGCACCTAACGGTTCAGATACCGGCGGTTCTGTGGCTCTCCCACCCGGCGAGCTCTATTCGCCCATCCGACACGAACCACACGTTCAGCCGACACGAACTATTTTCCCGGCCGCTATCGAGGAATCAGCTATGCACACGCTCGACGGCAGCGACGCCGGCGGCCAGTTCCTCCGCCGTGCGCTCACCCTTTCGGCACTCACCGGCGAGCCGGTTCGACTCGAGTCCGTACGGGGAAACCGTCCGGATCCGGGGCTCGCCACCCAGCACCTGGCCGTCCTCGAGACGATGGCAACGATCTGTGACGCCGACGTATCGGGGGCCGAACTCGAGGCCGAGACCGTCACGTTCGACCCCGGACTCGCGGGGGCGATCCCGGGCGGCGAGTACACCGTCGAGGTCGGTACTGCCGCCAGTCTCACTCTCCTGATCGACAGTCTCCTTCCACTGACCCATCGGCTCGAGGCGCCCCTGACGCTGACGGCGACGGGCGGGACGGACGTCGCCTGGTCGCCGCCGCTGGATTACCTCCGCTACGTGAAGCTGCCGCTGTTGCGCCGCCACGGACTCCAGGCGTCCCTCGAGGTCGACCGTCGCGGATTCTATCCGGCCGGCGGGGGTCGCCTCCGGCTTCAGCTGGCCCCGTCGGCGTTCGATCCCCTCGAACTGGATCGGCGTGGACGGATCGCCGGCGTCCGGGTCTACTCGACCTGCGCCGCCTCGCTGGCCGATGCTGACGTCGGCCGGCGGCAGGCTGGCGGGGCGCTCGAACGGCTTCGGAGCGGGCTTCAGGGTCGGCCTGCACTCGAGGACGATGATGAAAACCGATCCCTCGAGGTCATCGAACGGATAGAAACCGTCGCCGAGAGTCACTGTCCGGGGTCGGTGATCGTCCTGGGGCTCGCATTCGAGCGCGAGGCACAGCAGGACGGAACGGGCACCGACTGGCCGCTCGCCGGCTTCTCCGCCCTCGGCGAACCCGGGAAACCGGCCGAACGAGTCGGTGAAGACGCTGCGGACGAAGCGTTGGCATTTCTCGAGTCCGACGGCACGGTCGACCGGTATCTCGCCGACCAGCTACTCGATCACCTCACGCTGGCGGGCGGCCGGATTCGGGTACCGACGGTCACCGATCACGTCGAGACGAGTACCCGGTTGCTCGAGTCGTTCGGCGTCGACCTCGAGCGGGAAGCTGATGGCAAAACGACGGTCGTGAGCACTCGAGGGCTCGGCCTCACGTGAGACGGCCCGACGAGCGGCCAGCAGTGGCACTAACGCCACAACTTATAGCACACCCCTTCGTTTGACGAGCCATGCGCGATAGACAGGTCACCGCTCGATCGGTGCCGGAGGGCACGGCGTGAGCGACGTCGTCACCTTCGGCGAGACGATGCTCAGGCTCTCCCCGCCCGGCCACGAACGCCTCGAGACGGCCTCCGAGTTCGAGGTTCGCGCGGCCGGTGCCGAGAGCAACGTCGCCGTCGCCGCCGAACGGCTGGGCGCGGTCTCGACGTGGACGTCGAAACTGCCCAACACCCCGCTTGGCCGGCGCGTCGTCGGCGAACTCGAGCAGTACGGCATCGACACGGACATCGTCTGGAGCGAGGAGGGACGCCAGGGAACGTACTACCTCGAACACGGGGGAAAACCTCGTGGCACGAACGTGATCTACGACCGGTCTGACGCGGCGGTCACGACCGCCGAACCGCAGGAGTTCGACATCGACCTGATCCAGAACGCACGGGTGTTCTTCACCTCCGGGATCACCCCAGCGCTCTCGCCTACCCTGCGCGAGACGACGGCGCAGCTCCTGAAAGCGGCTCGACAGGGCGGGACGACCACCGCCTTCGACGTCAACTACCGGCGCAAGCTCTGGACGCCCGAGGAGGCCCGGAACACCCTGACGAAGTTGTTCCCCGGCATCGACATCCTCGTCATCGCCGCCCGCGACGCCCGGACGGTGCTCGGCTACGAGGGCGATCCGCGCCAGCTCGCCCACAAACTCGGCTCGCAGTTCGACTTCCGGACGGTCGTCGTCACCCGGGGCGCACAGGGCGCACTCGCCTGGCACGACAACGTCGTCCACGACCACGATGCGTACGAGACCGAAACCCACGACCCGATCGGCACCGGCGACGCGTTCACCGGGGCATTCATCGCCCGGCGACTCTCGGGGGACGACGTCGGTCGCGCGCTCGAGTACGCAGCGGCGACGGCTGCCCTGAAGCGAACGATTCCTGGCGACGCGGCGCTGGTCACGAAAGAAGAGGTCGACGCCGTCGTCGCCGACGACAGCGAAGCGATTTCGCGCTGATCGGGGCGCAAAGCGCCCTCGCTCGAGGATCACGATTTCGATCGATGATCGATACTCGATACTCGATCGTGTGTGAAAGTGACTGCCGTGAGACCGTCGTTTGGACGGCTTTGTCAGAAGTCCCTTTAAGAAGCCGTTCAACAGAACGGATGCAATGAACCGTAACGCAGTCGCGACCGTCATTCTCGCGACCCTGTTGATCGTTAGTTTGGTGGGTGCCGCAGGTGTTGGTGCAAGCACGACGGCTGAATCGGCTAAAACGACGACCTCGAACGAATCGTACGCGGGTACGTACCTCGCGTTCGAGGCCTCCGGAAATGCAGTTACAGACTACACGGTCGACGGCGAGACCCTCTTCTCGTCTGTCGCCGTGGACTCCCAGAGCGAGGTCGACGGGGGTGCCGACGCGTCGATCGATCTCGGCGCTGTCGTCGATATCAGTGGTGCTGGTCTCTCGATCACCGCCCAGTCCCAGACGACGACCCAGATCGACGCCGACAGCGGCGCGTCGCTCTCGGCCCACGACACCGAACGCGGCCACCTGGTCGTCAGCGCGGGCGACGAATCACAGGTCGTCGAGGCCAAACTCGACGGGAACGCCCAGGCGAGTGCCGAAGGCGACAACCGCGTGGTCGTCGAAAGCGACACCCGCAACGGCGTCTTCCTCGTCGTCGGCGACGGTGACGTGACCGTCAACGAGCAGGGTGACGTCGTCGCGAGCCTCGAGAGAGAGTCGACGCTCGTGTTCCGATCGTACGCCGAGGGCGAACGTGACGACCAGGCCAAAGAAGACGAACAGCGCATCGCTGACGGCTCGGCCGCCGCCGAAGTTTACGTCGACGTGCGAGACGGCGAGACAGTCGCCGATACAGTCAGCTACGGCGAGGAAACCGCCGTCGAAGCCCGTCAGGAGAGCGAACAGCACATCGAGGTCGTCGTCGACCGCGCCATCAGCGAGGGGGCGATCGTCATAACGACCGTCGAGGAGGAAGCGGTGGGAACCCTCGAGAACCTCGAAGTCCGCGTCGACGGTGAGGCCGCTGTAGAGGCCTCCTCGCAGTCGGAACTCGAGAGCGCCATCGGTGGCGAGGAGTCGGCGTACATGGTTAGTCAACACGCCGAATCCGAAACGAAAGCGACCGTCTACGTCGCGTTCAACCACTTCTCCGAGCGAACGGCTTCGATCGGCGCGGGCGACGACGGTGGTGCCGACAGCACCGACGATGGACTGCCTGGCTTCGGTGCCCTCGCCGCGCTCCTCGCTCTCGGTGCCGGTGTCGGTGTCCGACTCCGACAGTAGCCCACCCCACCTCGGACGGCGCTTCGGCTCTCCGTAGTGTGTATTGAACCGATCCTCGCGCGGCCGCTCGCCCGGTGACTGACCGACGTACTCGAGGACGCGACCGTTTCGCGTGTCGGCACCGCGAACGCACGACCGAGCGAACGTCTATTGACCCGGGCACGGTAACACCGCTATGGACGAACTCCACGTCGCGATTATCGGTGCCTACGGCAGCGCTGGTGTCGCCGCGGCCGACGAACTCCTCGAGCGTGCCGACGAATCAGGTCACGAGATTTACCTCACGCTGATCGACGGCGGCGAACCGGGCGGTGGTCTCTGTATTCTCGAGGGTTGTATGCCCTCGAAGGACGTCCTCTCGGCCGCCCAGCACCGCTATCAGGCGAGACACGACGACCGGCTCATGGGTGCCCCAGCCGTTGACCCCGAGCGCGTCGTCGCCACGAAGGACGACCACATCCACGGGTTCGCCGAGCACCGTCGGTCGCACGTCCACGACCTCGCCGAGCGCGACGACGTCGTCTTTTTCGACGAACACGCCCGATTCGTCGATGACCGAACCATCGCTGTCGGAGACCGGACGATCGAACCGGACTACGTCGTGATCGCCACCGGATCAAGTCTCAACGTTCCCGACCTCCCCGGCATCGAAGACGTCGAGTTCCACTCGAGCGCGGACGTTCTCGACGCGACCACCTTCCCCGACTCGGCCATCGTGATGGGCTTTGGCTACATCGGTCTCGAACTCGTCCCCTACCTCAGCGAAGTTGGCGGCGTCGACCTCACCGTAATCGAACACGACGACCACCCCCTCGACGAGTTCGATCCCGCCTTCGGGGAGACGATACTCGACCTCTATCGCGATCACTTCAACGTCGACATCCTGACCAACGCCGACGAAAGACGGATCGAGCGAACGGCCGACGGTGGCGTCCGCCTGACCGTCGATCAGGACGGCATCGAAACGACCCGCGAGGCCGACACCCTCTATCTGTTCACTGGTCGGCAGCCGAACGTCGACGGACTGGGACTCGAGAACACCGCGCTCGAGGCGACACAGGGATGGGTCGGGTCGACGATGCAGGCCACGGCGGACGAGCGAACGTTCGTCGTCGGTGACGTCAACGGTCGGGAGCCGATCCTCCACGTCGCCAAGGAAGAAGGATTTGCCGCCGGAGCGAACGTCCTGCGTCACGCCCGTGGGGAGGAACTCGAGCCCTACGTAAACGTCCCTCACCACGTCATCTTCTCCGGGCTGGGGGTTTATCCGGTCGCCCGGATCGGTCACACGCCGGAGACCGCCAGCGAATCGACCATGGAGACGGTCGTTGTCACCCGCGAGGCCTCCGCTGATGGCGTTTTCAAGACTAAAAATCATCCCGAAGGCGTGGCCACATTGATCGTCAGCGAGGCCGACGGAACCGTCCTCGGCTACCAGGGACTGCACCTCCACGCAGACGTGATGGCGAAGACGATGCAGGTCGTCGTCGAACTCGGTCTGGACGTTCGCGAGCTCCCGGATCGGGCCTACCATCCGACGACGCCCGAAATCCTCGACGGGCTCTTTCGAGATGCGGTCGCCGAACTCGAGACGTAACCGGATACGGACGGCGGCCGCGGCCGACGGGGCCACGTTCCACAACGCACGGGATACCAGTGGGCTCCTGGGTAAGAGCAGACCTGGCTAAATAAGGACTGGTCAGGTCGAATCAGCTGTCGTCCGGTCGTGAGACGACGACCGCGTACACTGCGCCACTCACCCCGCCGACCGGGAACGCGACCCACCACGTTTCAACGGCCGTCAGATAGACCACGCCCCACGAAAAGACCGCCGCTCGAACGGGATCGGCTCCCGATACCGCCTCCAGGGCCGTGATCGGAACCCCGATGAGTACCAGAAAGACGCCGTACGTCGCGAGCGTCCCGAGCAACCCAACGACGAGTCCGGTCGTTGGTGAACGGGGTGAGAGCCACCGCCACCCCAGGTGCCCGACGCCGAACGCCGCGGGAACGACGAACGGGAGCGCGAGCGCGGCCAGTGCGACGTTGACGAGTTCGGTCGTCGCACTCAACCCGACCCCGTCCAGTCCGGTCGCGACGCCAGCGTACACCACCGCGACACAGGCCGCTGCGCTCGCGGCCGCGTACCCGGCTCCGACTGCTGGCTCGTTTGCTCGAGGCAGTCGCCCCGGTCCGTAGCGATGACACGTCGCCTGGAGGGCGTCGATGCGTCCCATCGTCGTGTGCAACTCACTGGGAGCGGGAAAAACTGTTTCCCTCACCGGAACGGAACGCGGACTCGAGCGCGAGCAACGACGAACTCAGGTGCTAGGGTCATCCCGTCCGCATACGGCAGGTTTCCCGAGAAATCGAACCAGATCGTTTGGTATCGTGAAATGAAGTTTATCACCGCCTTATCGGGGAATCGACTCGAACGAACCAGCAGCGATCTCGGCCGCAATCGCGTCGCTCTCGAGGTCGTCCGGGACGATCCGGGGGTATTTGCGCCGGAAGTAGCCGACCAGGTTCGTGAGATCCCGATCCAGGAACTCCCCGGCGTGTTCGTGCTCGGTCGAGACCGCCTGGGGCCAGTCGAAAATCGTGACGCCGTCCTCGGCGACGAAGACGTTGTACTCGCTCATGTCCGCGTGGACGTACCCGTACTCGTACGCGCGCGTGAGTTCCCAACACAGCAACTCGAGCACGCCGAGTACCTGGTCGTCCTCGAGGCGAGTTCGCGAGAGCTCGACCCCCGGCATCTTCTCCATCACGATGGCGTGTCGGTTCTGGTCGATCGGTCGAGGAACCGAAATGTCCGGATAGAGCGTCTCGAGCACCTCGTACTCCCGCTCGGCCGCCTTCCGGGCCGTGTAGAGCCAGGAGACGTGGCGATTTTCGGACGTGTAATCGCGTTCACGGTGTACCTCCCGGAAGTTCGTATAGCCCTCGCGGTGATACTTGAGCGCGAGCGGTTTGTAGGATTTGACCTCGTAGACGTCGCTCTCCTTGCCGACGCCCAGTGGCGAGCCGAACTCCGCGATCGTGTCGCGTTCGACCAGTGCCCGTAGCGCAAGGGCGTCGTACCCCTCGAACTGCAGGGTGTAGCCTTCGTACTGGATGGTCTTTTTCTCGATCAAACCGCGTTTGAGACAGCGCTCGAGACGATACTCCACCTCCTCTGGAGTGAGTCCGGAGAACTTCGGGAGCTTCTCGCGTTGTACCCACTCCGAAAAGCGCATTCCCTGTTCGATTCCCGAGAGGAGATAGAAGTCCTCGGAGTCGAGTTCCGCCAACAGCTCGGCGACGTTCCGCACCATGCGCGTGGTAGCCGGTGCGCACGTAAAGGTCTTCACGACCGCCTCGAGTGCGTAATGAGCGGTGAATGGAGGTTGATAAACCATATAATGCGATAGGAAATCTTGTAGAGGTTCGCGAAGGGAACTCAGGAACGGTGACCGATAGAGGCCGTGACGCGTGTCCACGCGAGAGATCCGATCGCACGCCGTCACCGACCCGAACGTCGGAATCCCTTTGCCGATCGGAGTCGCAGGATCAGCCATGACCGCCCTCACCGATCGCGACTGGCGACTGATCAGGGACGACCCCCGGAACGGAGCCATCCAGATGGCCCTCGAGGAGGTCGCCGCCCGAACCGCACTCGAGGACGACCTGCGAACCGTTCGCGTCTACGACTGGGAGCCGAGTACGCTCTCACTCGGCTACCAGCAGGCACCCGAGACGGTCGACTGGGAGTTCTGTGCCGAGAACGGCATTGGCGTTACCCGACGTCAGACCGGCGGGGGCGGGATCTACCACGACGCGACGGCCGATATCTCCTACACCATCGTCGCCCCCGCCGCGGAGGTGCCCGGCGACCTGATGGACTGTTACGCGCTGTTCTGTGAACCGATTCTCGACTCGTTCTCACGGATGGGCGTCGACGCCGACTTCGCGGGGGCGAAACAGGACGCGATCTACAGACCGTCGTGTTACCTCCGGGACATCCACCCGGCCCACGACATCGTCGCACCGGTTAGCGATCCCAACGCTACCTCGAGAAAGATCAGCGGCAACGCCCAGTACCGCCAGCGCGACGTCGTCATCCAGCACGGTTCGCTCAGTTTCGACCTCGAGCCCGATGCGCACATTGGCGTCTTCGCGACGGACGATCTCGAAACCGGAACGTTCACCGATCGGGTGACGAGCATCCACGAGCAGGCCGGAATCGACCGCGTGGAGGCTTGCGAGTGTCTCGAGGACGCCCTCGGGGAGTGGTGTGGGGCGACGGAGGGATCGTGGCGGGAATCCGAACTCGAGGCCGCAACGGAGCTCGCGGATCGAAAGTTCGGTGCGGGCGCCTGGATTCGAGACCGCGAGGTGCTCGACGCGCCCGGCGGGCTCGAGTGAGCAGTCACTGGCGAGCGTAGGTACGCCGCGCGTCACAAAAGACGAGAAACCGATCGATTCGAGGCGGTGTCGTACGGTTTGCCGTCCCTTTTTGTCGGTGATTACCCTACCGGGTCGGCAATCACTGGTAAGAGACTACAGCAAACCGTATCAGTCGTCGCCGTCGTCGTCGACGATCACTTCGACCGGTTCGTCTTTGGTGGATTCCGCTGGCTCGCTGGGCCCTTTCTCCTGCTGCCAGAGGAGTGCACCGGCGACGAGGACGACGATCCACGAGCGCCAATTCGCCAGGTTCAGCGTGTAGCCGACGCCGAACGGCTTCTCGACGAGCATCCCCTTGCCCGGTTGCCAGTACGACGAGAGCATCCGGCCGAAGCTGGGTCGCTCGAAATTGTACGGGACGCCAAGGATCTCACCGGAGGTTGGTTTGTCTGCCATGCCCGAACGTACACGCTCCGGTGATAAGAGTATTGTGTCACCTCCCGGAGACTGGAACTATCGCGAGTGGGGGTTCTCGAGCCTCGAGCGCTGGTGGCACTGGTAATCACGAGGTCGATCCTCAGTACCGTTCGAACCATCGACCGACGAGTAAAACCGGATGGTCGCCGTCGGTTTCACTCGTCCGTTCAGGTGGAAAACGGCGCTCAGAGAGCTGTCGACAGGTCGGATCGATCGACGACGGTCGTCTCGGGTTCAGCGCCACCCTCGCCGTACCCCCGGCCGGTCAGCACGCAGGCCACCCGTTCCGCCGGTTCGATCTCCCCACGAGCCGTCAGTTTGCGGAGAGCCGCGAGCGTCGTCGCTGAAGCCGGTTCCACGCGGATGCCCGCATTCTGGGAAAGTCGCGTCTGAGCCGCCAGAATCGCGTCGTCGTCGACGGACACGACGACACCACCGATGTCGCGAACGGCGGCGAGTGCACGGGCACCGCTGGGCGGATCGGCGTTCGCGATAGAGTAAGCGATGGTCTCATCGGCCTCGGATAGTGCCTTGACAATCGTTTCGTTCTCGCGGAACGCCCGCGCAATCGGATCACAGGCTGCCGCCTGAACGAGATACAGCCGTGGCAGCGCCGAGTCCTGGAGAAGTCCAGCAGCCCGAACCTCGAGCAGCGCTTTCCAGACCGCGCTCGCGTTGCCGCCACTGCTGACCGGGAGGACGATCGCGTCGAGATCGGGCCCGGCCTCGAGTAGCTCGAGCGCGAGCGTTTTCTGCCCGGCGACGCGGCGGGGGACGTCGGAGTTGAGAAACGCGATGTCGCGCTCGCGGCCGCGTTCGAGGGCGTCGTGGTACAGCCGGCCGTAGTCCCCGCGTACGCGGATGATCTCCGGTTCGAATCGGGCGATGGCGCTGAGGCGATCCGAAGCGATGTCGGCGGGGACGAGTACCGTACAGTCGATCCCCACGGCAGCGGCACAGGCGGCCGTGCTCAGGGCCATGTTGCCGTGTGAGACCGTCCCCACGCGATCGTACCCGGCCTCGAGGGCCGCGGCGACGCCGACGGCGCTGCCTCGATCCTTGAAGCTCCCCGTCGGATTTCGACCCTCGTCCTTACACCAGACCCGCGCACCCGCGTACGCGTCGAGGGACGGGGTGCGCCACAGCGGCGTCCCGCCTGGCTCGAGGTCGCCCGGCGGCTGCGCTACGGGGAGGGCGTCGGCGTAGCGCCAGATCGAGCCCGATACCCGCGGATCGGGAGGCCACTCGGCGAGCGGTTGTATCGGGAGCCAGAGCGGTTCGCCACAGTCACAGCGGGCTCGAGGCCGATCGAACGTGCGCTCGCAGGCGTAGCAGGTGCGCTGAGTCGCAGCCATTAGTTTCCCTTCTGGGCGAGAGACGAAGGCAGTCCCGGAATACAGGCGAATGGTATGGATGTCGAAGTAAATTACTATAATTTCTATAGTTTACTAGCCTCGAGCGCCGTCTCCAGCCCCACCTCGAGGCCCCGGGCCATCGTCTCCAGGGACAGGCTCGGCTGGCAGTCGTCGCGCCTGGCAGCCTGTTCGTGGGTAAACGGAACGTGGACGAATCCGGAGGCGATTTCGCGGGCGTTCGTCTCGACGTAGTGGCGGGTCGCATACAGGACGTCGTTACAGAGGTGGGTTCCGGCGGAGGTCGAGAGCGTCGTCGGCACCCCTGCGTCGGACATCGCCTCGCACATCCGCCGAACGGGAAGGGTCGAAAAGTAGGCGTCCGGCCCGCCGGGTTCGACCGGGTCGTCGACGACCTCACGGTCGTCGTTGTCCGGGATCCCAACGGTGTCGCGGAGGTTGATGCCGACGCGCTCGAGGGCCATCGCCGGACGGCCGCCGGCCAGCCCCAGCGAGAGGACGATGGCCGGGTCGTGACGTTCGACGTACTCGAGGAGGGTCGGTTTCGACCGTTCGAACGCGACCGGGAGTTCGCGGCCGACGATCGTCGCCCCGCCGAGGTCGGTGCCGTCGAGGCGGGTGGCGAGGTGGCGGGCGGGGTTCGTCTCGAACTCCCCGAACGGTTCGTAGCCCGTCAGAAGGATCCGTGGCATGGGAAAATTGTTCGAGCGCGAGGGTAAGAAGTCTCGGGTCGTGGGTCAGGAGACGGGGATGAGCGGGTCGCGTCGGCACGTTTTTTCCCATCCGTCCCGAGGGATACCCATGCCGATTCGGTGGTGTCGTGGGCAATGACCGGCGGCACAAACTCGAGCGGGGGCGGGCAAATGGCCTCGAGCGTCGCAACCTGGCTTGCCTTGCTCTCGCTCGCCCTCGTGCCGTGGGTCGTCATCCGGACGACGGGGACGACGCTGCTGTTTCCCTGGGGAACCGTCGTCCTCGAGACGGGACAGGTCACCCCAATCTGGTATTCTACGAACAGCCGGGGCCCCGGCCGACGGAACTCCAGTACTGGCCGCTGGGGACGCTCTGTTACGGGCTGGCGGTGCTCTGGGCCGGCGCCCGGACGCTCGGGTGGAACGCCGACGGCCGAGTGACCGCCGGACTGGTAGGACTCGTCGGGGTGACGGCGGTGGTGATGTCCGCCGGCTTCGGCGTCGATCCGAACCGGACGGCGTACCCGGTCGCGGCGGTGCACGCACTCGGCGTTGCCGCCTGGCTCTGGATCGGTCAGAGTCACTTGCGACGTGCCCTCGAAAATTGATTCGCGATCGTCGAATTCCCGGCCAGCTAGAACGCGTTACCTTCGATCGTGCACTCGGCCTTGAGGTCGGATTTGACCGCGTCGTACACCTTACAGAGCTCGTTCGCGCGATCGATGATCTTCTGGCCGGTCTCGTCGTCGACGTCGGCTTCCACGCGAATGTCGAAGCTGACCGACTCGAGTTTGTCGTCATCGTTCTGCTCACCGGTGACCGAAATCTCGACTTTCCCGAGGTCGTCGACGCCGCGCTGCTGGCCGCCGACGCGCAGGGCGGGGACGTAACAGGAGCCGTAAGCGGCGAGCAGGGACTCGAGGGTGTCCGGTGCGTCCTCGCCGGTCGCGTCGATCGTGACCTCGAAGTCGCGAATCTGGTTCGTGGAGGCGAATCCTTCTTCTGAGGTGGTGGTGACGTCTTTTGCCATTGCATCCGTACTCTCGAGAGCCGACGGCGTAAACGTTGTTTTCTCCGACGGGTCTCGCCGGGTGCACGCGCCCATGACCATCGCAGCGAGTGTCAGGTTCGCTCGCGTTCGAACTCGCGGTCTGATCGATCCGAGACCGCGCTGGGGTCGGCGGCGTCGCGACCGTCACGTCGTTCGTACCGGTCGTCCACCTCGATCAGTCGCTCGAGGCGATGCTCGAACTCCGCATCGGAGAGTTCGCCCGTCGCGTAGCGGTGTTTGAGTTGCTCGAGTGGGTCGTCTGGTGGGTTTCGTTGTCGGGTACGGTTGCGGTCGTGGTCGTGGTCGTGGTCGTAGTCGCGGTTGGTGTCACCCTCTCGAGCCACCTGTCTTCGGTTCTCGTCGTCGGTGCCGTAGAGCCACGCAGAAATCTCCTCGCCCCAGAACAGAAAGACCGGTGTCAGAAAGAACCAGCCGACGAAAGTCACCAGCGCAACGACGGTCTGCAGGCCGAGGATGGCGAGGACACCGGCGAGGAAAAACGTCGCGATGGCGACGAAGAGCCAGAGATCCTCGCTGACGAACGTGGGGGCGTCGGTTGCCATACACGTTCCACGACGTGTCTCGACTACTAAATACGGGTGGCCGAATCGCAACCGACGACTACAGTTCGAACGTCTCGTCGCCCTCGAGCGCCACGACCTCGGCGCTGCTTCCCGCTGCTTTCACCTCGCGAGCAAAGTCGTCGGGATCCTGCTCGATCGGCGGGAACGTATCGTAGTGCTGTGGGAAGGCGTAGTCGACGTCGAGCCAGTCGGCGGCGATGGCGGCCTGCCACGGCCCCATCGTGAAGTGATCGCCGATGGGGAGCGCGGCGGCGTCGGGTTCGAGGTACGGCCCGATGACCTCCCGCATCTCGGTCATCAGGCCGGTGTCGCCGGCGTGGTAGAACGTCGTCGAGGCTTCGTCTTCGACCTGGGTCGGCTTCGTATCGGAGATGACGAACCCGGTGGGCATCCCCGCGTCGACGTCGTACTCGGTCATGATACCGTTGGTGTGGTCGGCCCGATGCATCGTCACGAAGGTGTCGCCGCACTCGACGGTGCCGCCGATGTTCATACCCATGCCGCCGACGGCATCCTCGAAGCCGAACGCCTCCTGGCAGTAGGAGACGAGTTCTGGCGTCGCCACGAGCGTAGCCGCTGAAAACGCCTCGGCGTGAGCGATGTGATCGGCGTGCCCGTGCGTGAGGAGCACGTAGTCCGGCGTCTCGAGGTCGTCGGGCTCGAGATCCGTCTTTGGGTTGTCGAAGAACGGATCGATCAACAGGTCGGTTCCGCCGACGGAAACGTACCACGTCGAGTGGCCGTGCCAGGTAAGTTCCATTGCGGTCGGTACTACTCACGTTATCATCATAAAACTGGGTTCGATCACCCACTTTGGTGCAGTATCGTCCCAGGAGGTGTCTGCAGGGCTGTACAATCTCCCATATTTATATATGTGCCATGTGCACACCACACTGGCCGCACTCGTAGACACACCACGCGGTCAAGCCGACACCACTATTGACCGCATCCGTTGACACACCAAGCGGTCACGATGAAAACCGACAGGGAATATCGGGTATCGTCAGCCTGACGGCGCGGCGATGCCGTGGCTTTTTTGCACCGACTGCGTAGGAGTGGTATGCTCACGCTCTCACTCGAGGCGTTCATGATCGAACTGAAAGACGGCTCCATCAAGAACGTCGGGCCGACGAACAAGGCCGCGACCGCGAAGCTCTTCGACGTCGAACACGCGGAGGCTCGGGAGTTCGGCGACAAACGCGTCAAACTCGTCTTCGAGGACGACGAGGGCAACGAACTGCAAGCCGCGCTCTTCCCCGAGGACGCCCGCGCCATCGCCGCCGACCTCGAGGCGCTCGAGGCGGAGTCACCGGTGTTCGACGACGACTGAGACGGTCGATTGTAGTCTCGTACCGGTGATCGCTCATGACGGGGGACAGCGATCACCGGGAAAACGTTCCAACCGACCGTATGACGGCCGCTCAAGGGACAGGACACCATTCAATCGACCACGCACGATCGAACGGGATCGAAAAACACCAGCATGCGCCACGGTCGCGGCGCGCTCGAGTGAAAACCAACCGTCGATCGATCCTCGATTTGCTGGCGAACGTATTTCGACAACCGTTTTAGGGCGAACCTGCTTGTTATGAATAGATGGGTAACTGTATCATCTGTGGCAAGCCCGTCGACGGCCATGTCTGTGAGTTCCACGAGGAGGACGTCGCCTTCGAATTCGAAGGTGGCTCTCCCTCGGAACTCGTTTCATCCCGGTACTACCGGGGCACGGTCGACGGCTACGCTGACTTCGGTCTCTTCGTCGACATTGGAGACCACGTCACGGGTTTGCTCCATCGAAGTGAACTGGATCAACGACTCGAGAGTCTCGATCTCGAGGCCGGCGATTCGGTGTACGTACAAGTATTGGACGTCAGAGACAACGGCAACGTCGACCTCGGCTGGTCGATCCGCCAGGCACCACGTGAGTTCCGTGGGGAGGTCATCCAGACTCCCGACGGCGACGTGCTCCCGGAGGAGCGAGACGGCGAGGAGACGGACGAAGCCGTCGACGACGAACCACCAACGACTTCGGAGCCACCCTCATCGGAACCGGCTCCATCGGCGACCGATCCGGTCACTCGTGGTGGTGCAGGCGGCGCTGCAAGCGCGAGCGCCACCGCTACCGAAAGCACCACCGAAAGCGCGGAGGAACCGACCCCATCGGCCGAACTCAACCGAACGACGGTCGACTCGATCGACACGCAGGTCGGCTCGGTCGTCCGCCTCGAAGGCGAGATCAGTGGCGTCCGCCAGACGAGCGGCCCCACCGTGTTCACCCTCAGCGACGAGACCGGCACCGTCGACTGTGCCGCATTCGAGGAGGCCGGCGTTCGCGCGTACCCGACCGTCGAGGTCGACGACGTGGTCGCCCTCGAGGGCGAGGTCGAACGCCACCACGGCGACATTCAGGTCGAAACTGAGGCCCTCGAGGTACTCGACGGCGAGGAGGCCGACTCCGTCGCCAACCGCCTCGAGGACGCGATCGAAGAACAGGCCCGACCGACGATCGTCGCCCCACTGGTCGAGGACGACGCGATCGACGCGGTCGAAACCGAGATCGTCGATACGGCGACGGAGATCCGTCGTGCGGTCATGGAGGCACGCCCGATCGTCGTTCGCCACAGCGCGACTGCCGACGGCTACGTGGCCGGCGCCGCGATCGAACGGGCGGTGTTGCCGCTGATAACCGACAAGCACACGCGCGACGACGCCGTCTACCACTACTTCGAGCGGCGACCGCTCGACGGCCAGGTGTACGACATGGACGCCGCCACCGGCGACGTCACGTCGATGCTCGAGGCACACGAGCGTCACGACGAGCCACTTCCGCTGGTCATCCTCATCGACGCCGGTGCGACGGTCGACTCCAGTGATGGCTACGAACTGCTCGACATCTACGGCGTCGACCGACTGGTGATCGACGACAGCCGTGCCGACAACGAGATCACCGACGCCGTTTCCATCGCCGTCTCGCCGTCGCTCGCGAGCGACGGCGAGGTCGACCTCTCGACCGTTACCACGACGGCCCTCGCCGCAAACGTCGCAGCCCACGTCAACGATGACGTGCGCGGCGACCTCGAGCACCTCCCCGCGGTGAGCTTCTGGTCGGACGTCCCCGACGCCTACGCCGACCTTGCCGAGCGAGCGGGCTACGACGAGCACGCGTGTGCCGAGCGACGGGAAGCCGTCGCCCTCGAGGCGTACTACCAGTCCTACAAGGACAAGCGCGAACTCGTGGCTGACTTGCTGTTCGACGGCGATGGCGAGGACGGGCCACAGAACGGCAACCTCGCAGCCCACGTCTCAGAACAGTTCCGTTCCAAGCTCGAGACCGAACTCGAGACGGCACGGGAGAACCTCGAGACGCGGTCGGTCGACGACCTCGAGATCGCCGTCCTCGATACGGCGGCGTTCATCCACCGGTTCAACTTCCCGACGACGACCCTGTTGCTCGATGCGATTCACCGCCAGGGTTCGGAGTCCGTCACCCTCGGCGTCGGTGAGGACGAACTACACGTCCGCGCCGACGACGCCCTCGACGTCCGCGAACTCGGGGAGGCGCTGACCGAAGCCGTTCCCGACGCCGGTGTCCACGTCGTCGGTGGCCGAGACGGCTACGTCAAGTTCCTCTCGGGCGAGCGCGAGGCGGTTCGCGAAGCCGCCCTCGAGCAGATCGGCGAGACACTCGCCTGATCGGCTGGACTCGTTTTCGACCACTCGTGTTGCTCGGAGAAACATCTTTGATTCGCGCCCGTCCAGAGTCCGGTATGACGGTATCTCTCGGTGATCGCTTCGCGCAGAACGCGACGGCGATCACGTCGACGCTGATCACGGGCCTCTGGCTCGGGTTACTGGTTGGCGATATCGGCGGGAATCTGTGGCTCGCCGTGCTCATCGTCGGGTACGTCGCCGTGATTCCAGCCGTGTCGATGTTGTTCGACGACGAGGAGTGGGAGGGCGAACTCGAGGAGGACACTGAGACACCGGCATCGTCCCGGAACGACCACGCGGCCGACAACCGAGCGCCACCCGCACCCGACGGCCACGTTCCGGAGGAAGACGCCCTCGAGACCATTCGACGGCGATACGCACGCGGAGAGCTCTCAGACGAACAGTTCGAACACAAACTCGAGCGATTGCTCGACGTCGAGACGCTCGAGGACGTCGAATCGCGATATGGAACCGGTTCTGCCGACCGGAACGACGAACGGAGACTGAGCCGTGAACGGGAGTGAGGCGGGATCAGTGTCGTCGAGTCGGGTCGAAATCGACTGGATCCGTCGATTGACTGTCCGTACTGCTCGCACATGTTTTCCGTCAAAAAGCGCTAAGTATTGGATCGGCGTACGTACTGTGTTGTCCGGTAACATTCGACATTGTTCCGGGCTGAGTATCCATGGGACACGCACACAAGCTCGACTGTGAATCAGCGGAGTCGGATTGCCGATTCATTATCCAGTCGGAGGACGAACACGAAGCAATCGAACTGGCCAGAAGCCACATGAAAGACGCACACGGGAAGGAGTTTTCCGACGATGAACTCCGAGACGAATACCTCCAGACCGTCTGATACGGGCTGTTGAAACGGGGTACCGGTGAGTGCCTTTTCGGGTTAGCCACCGACGAGAGACCACCACAACAGTCCCTCCCAGTGACCACTCCTTTTTCGAAAACAGCGAAACGACACCACGTCGAGGACACGACTCGTCAGACCAGAAAACATTTGTCGAGTGCGTTCCCCGTCTTCGTACGAACACGACCACCTCGAAGTGCCCATGCGAGACTCCAACGCAGAGACGACAAGAGAGACCAGACGAACGAGCCCATCGAAGGAGACGTCCCGCTCCACAAGACGACGGCTCCTCCGATGCGTCGCCAGCGCCGGTGCCGTCGGTACCGTTGGCGGGCTCGCAGGCTGTCTCTCGTCGCTTCGCTCGAGCGGCGTCAGCTGTAACGATCACCGCGTCCACGCGGGCGCGGATCTCAGCGGTACCGACCTCTCGGGCTGTGATCTCGTGGGTGCTGACCTCTCGGAAGCAACGCTTACCGACGCCTCCCTCGTCGAAACCGACCTCCGGGACGCGAACCTCTTTCTCGCGACGTTCGAGGGGGCCTCCCTCGAACGCGCCGACCTGCGCGGAGCCCAGTACCTGTTGAGTGCCCTCCTCGATGCCGACCTCACAGGGGCGAACCTCTCGGGGGAAACGTTCGCCGGGTTCGACCTCAGCGATGTCGACCTCAGCGGCGTCGTCCTCAGAGCCGCTGATTTCACGGATGCCAGACTCGATTCGGTCGATTTCACCGATGCCGACCTCACCAGCGTCGACCTCACAGGCGCGACGTTGACTACGGCCGTCCTCGAGGGAACGATCCTCGAGTACACCTCGCTCGACGAGGCGCGCCTGGTCGGACAGTCGCTCGCCGGAACCGACCTCTCGAATGCGACGCTCAGGGAGGCCGCCCTCCAGTCGGTCGATTTCACCGACGCCGACCTCTCCGAAGCGACGCTCGTCGATGCCGACCTCTCCGGGGCAACACTCGAAGACGTCACGCTCACCGACGCCGATCTATCCGGGGCGACGCTCGAGAACGCGACGCTTGCATCGATCGACCTCGCAGGCGTGACGGCGGCCGAGGTCGACTTCTCCGACGTGACGATCGAGGACGTCCGATTCGGCGGGGCCGACCTCACCGGCGCTGATCTCCGTGAACGCGATTTCTCGGGCCACGATCTCTCCGAGACGATCCTCGCCGATACGACCCTCTATGGCGTCGACCTCACTGACGCGAGCCTCGAGAACGCCGATCTCACGGGTGCGAACCTGTTCGAGGCGACGCTCGAGGGAGTCGATCTCACCGAAGCAGCGACGGTCGCCGGGGTCGAACTCATGGAAGCTGACCTTGCCGGACGGAACCTCGCGGGGGTCGACTTCTCCAACGCCGAACTCTTTCTCGCCAATCTGTCGGGCGCCGACCTCTCGGGAGCGACGCTCGTCGGCACCGACTGCTGGAACGCCGACCTCACCGGCGTGACCTTCGCCGGGGCGAATCTCACCGATGCCTACCTCGAGGATGCCGACCTCACCGGCGCGGACTTCACCGGGGCGACGCTCGAGGGGACGTCGTTTTCAGGCTCGGATCTCACCGGCGCGACCTGGACTGATGGCTCGACGTGTGAGACGGGCACGTGTGACGGACGAATCGAGTGAAAGCGACTGAGGTGAACGAATCGAGTGAGAAATCGACTGTGGTGGACGGATCGAGTCAGAACAGGACGCAGGCTCAGACGCAGGTTCAGGCGCCGTTGCCGTACGTTTCCTCGAGATACCCGACGATGTCGCTGCTTTCGGCCATCCCGTGGACGTCGTGATCCTCGTCGGTCAGCACCGGAACGCCGGTCTGGCCGCTCACCTCCTCGACCTCCGTGCGGGCGCTGTGGGCCGCCGACACCTCGACGACGTCGTACTCGAGGTCGAGTTCGTCGAGTTTCGATCGAACGCTCGCACAGAACGGACAGCCGGGGAGTTCGTAGAGGGTGATTGCTGCCATGTCCAGGCCTTCGAACGGACAAGCAATGAGCCCTCCGGTAGCGGGAGGTGGTGCCGTCATCGCCAAAACAGCGTCGCCAGCCGTCAGAACCCGAACTGACCGGCCTGTACCGCGAAGTAGATCACGAAGTAGACGACGAACGCGACCGCGAGGAGCCACTGCCCCAGCGAGACGTCGCGGTGGTCGCCCATCGCCGCCTTCACGAGCGGGTAGCTGATGATCCCGGCTGCCAGTCCGTTTGCGATGGAGGTGGTCAGCGGCATGATGGTGATGGTTAGACCGCCAGCGATCGCCCAGGCGGGATCCTGCCAGTCGATGTCGGCGACCCCCTGGAGCATGATGATCCCGACGACCACCAGCGCGAGGTACGTCGCGTACTGCGGGATCGCGCTCATCAGCGGCACGAACAGCAACGAGAGCGCGAAGAATCCGCCGACGACGAGCGCGGTGAATCCGGTGCGGCCACCCTCTTCGATCCCCGTCGAGGATTCGATGTAGGTCGTCACCGTCGACGTCCCCATCATCGCGCCGGCCGTCGTCCCGACTGCGTCGGCCATCAGCGGCTTCTCGATCTCAGGCAGATCGCCCTGCTCATCGAGGAAGCCGCCGACCTGGGAGACGCCGATGAGCGTCCCCGCCGTGTCGAAGAAGTCGACGAAGAAGAACGTGAAGACCACCAGGGCGAACACCAGCGGGTCGTCCACGATCATACCGAGCCCCTCGACGAAGCCCCAGACGAGCGGCGTGAAGTCGTACTGGACGGACGTCAGCACCGAGAGCAGGCCCTCGTTCGTCACGTCCTCGTACGGCTGTTCGGGCGTGATGACGCCAGGGCTGACCAGCCCCAGGAGCGTCACGAGCCACGCACCGATCGCGGTCGTCAGGATACCGATGATGATCGAGCCACGAACCCCGCGTGCGTAGAGCAACAGCGTCAGCGTCAGACCGGCGAGGGAGAACGCCGCGATCGGGCTCTCGAGGACGTTTCCGAGGTTGACGAGGGTCGCGTCGTAGGCGACGACGAGTTCCATCTCCTGGAGCCCCAGAAAGAGCAAGAAGATACCGATACCGGCGCCGACGGCGAACTTGACCGGTTCGGGGAAGAGTTCGATGATGTATCGACGTGCACCGACGGCCGTGAGCGCGATGAAGATGATTCCTTCGACGAAGACCGCCGCGAGGGCGACCTGCCACGGGACGCCGAGGATCAACACGACCGTGAACGTGAAGAAAGCGTTCAGCCCCATGCCGGGAGCCAGGCCGAACGGTCGGTTCGCGTAGAACGCCATCACCGCGATGGCGACAATCGATGCCAGTATCGTCACCACCGCGAGCATCTGAAACACCTCGGTGTAGGTGTAGACGTCGCCGGCAATCTCCGTCTCCGACGTGGGCGACAGTTCGCCCGGCGGCGCGCCGAATATTGCGGGAACGAGAATCGACGGGTTGACGACGATGATGTACGCCATCGCGAGGAACGTCGTCGCCCCGGCGATCAGCTCGGTTCGAAGGCTCGTCTCGTGTGCCGCGAAGTCGAAGTACTCCGCGATCGTTTCGCTAACCCCCATGTTGGATGTTCGAGCATATGTAATGAGGTGTGCTTAAACCTTTATGTCTCGAGTTGTCCACGACCCTGCATACATGTGACGCTGCTAAGAGGTCGGGGCCGGTTCTCGAGTCCGGACTCAATCACCCCGACACAGCGGATCACAACTCGACGAACGTGACTGAGTACCCACTACCTGCAAGTGAGCGGGGTGAGCGCTGGAGACGGGCGCACTCGACCACACGGGCGGCGACGCCACTCGAGCTCGTGAGGACGCTTCGAGAACAACGGACAGAAACGAGTAGAAAAAATCTGTAAAACAGCGAGCTGCCTTAGATGTAGTCGATCGACTGCGGCAACTCGAGTTTCATGCCCTTGCGCTCGCGGATCTCCATGATGGTCTCGCGCTGGAGCGAGTTAGACATGACCTCGAAGCCGGCGTTCTCGGTGTTCCAGGCGGCACGACCCTCGGTCGCGCTGCGGATGTCGCTCGAGAACCCGATCATCTCTTCGACGGGCGCGATGCCCTCGACGACCATGAGGTCACCCTCCTGGTACATGTCGTCGACGCGGCCACGGCGACCCTGGATCTCGCCGGAGGCGGCACCCATGTGGTCGTTCGGCACGTCGATACGGACGTCCTGCATCGGCTCCAGGAGCTTGATGTGACCGTCGATCAGCGATCGGTGAACCGCTTCACGCGTCGCCGGGATGACCTGTGCCGGACCACGGTGGATGGTGTCCTCGTGGAGCTTGGCGTCGTGTAGCCGAATCAGGGTACCCTGAACTGGCTCGTTGGCGAGTGGGCCGTTGTCCAGCGCCTCCTCGAGCCCCTCGATGACGAGTTCCATCGTCTCGTTCAGGTGCTGAATCCCCTTCGTGTCGTCGATGAGGATGTTCGTCCCGTGGATGTGTTCGACGTTCTGGGACGTGTCCTTGTCGAGCCCGGCCTCCTGCAGCGCCTCACGGCGCTCGAGTTCGGGCATGTCCATCGAGGCCTCACCGAGCTGGATCGTCTGGATCAGCTCCTCGGTGAGCGGCTCAGCGGTGATGTAGAAGCGGTTGTGGCGGTTGGGCGAGATACCCTCGACCTGGTCGCTCGCACGCTGGACGGCCTCGCGGTAGACGACGATCGGCTCACCGGTGTTGACGGGGATGCCCTGGTTGGCCTCCATCCGCTGGGTGATGACCTCGAGGTGGAGTTCGCCCTGCCCGGAGATCAGGTGCTCGCCGGTGTCCTCGTTGATGTCGATCTGGATCGTCGGATCCTCCTTCGAGAACTGCCGGAGCGCCTCGATGAGCTTCGGGAGGTCGTCCATCGTCTTCGCCTCGACGGACTTCGTGATGACGGGCTCGGAGATGTGTTCGATGGACTCGAACGGCGTCATCTCGATACTCGAGACGGTCGAGCCAGCGATGGCGTCGCGCAGGCCGGTGACGGCCGCGATGTTCCCGGCGGGAACCTTCTCGACTTCCTCGCGCTCGCCGCCCATGTAGATCCCGACGGACTGGACGCGGTTCTTGCCCGCGACGCCGGAGACGTACAGCTCCTGGCCCTTCTCGAGGGTACCCGAGAAGACACGGCCGGACGCGATTTCGCCGGCGTGAGGATCCATCGAGATGTCGGTGGCCATCAGGACGACCTCGCCGTCCTCGTCGACGACCCGCATCTGTTCTGCCAGATCGGACTCGGCGTCACCGCGCCAGATACGCGGAATACGGCGGGGCTGGGCGTTGACCGGGTTCGGGAAGTGCTCACAGACCATGTCGAGGACGACGTCCGACAGGGGCGTCCGTTCGTGGAGTTCCTGGCGTTTGTCGGCCTGCTCCAGGTCGATGATGTCACCGAAGTCCATGCCGGTGCGCTGCATCGAGGGCATGGAGACACCCCACTTGTACAGCGCGGATCCGAAGCCGACGGTACCGCCTTCGACGGAGACCGTCCAGTCGTCGACGTCGTCCATCTCCTCGGTCATGCCCTGGATCAGGTCGTTGACGTCCTTGATAACCTTCAGGAGGCGTTCTTGCATCTCCTGGGGGCCTTCCTGCAGCTCGGAAATGAGGCGGTCGACCTTGTTGATGAACAGCGCCGGTTTGACGCCCTCGCGAAGGGCCTGGCGCAGCACCGTTTCGGTCTGGGGCATGGCACCTTCGACGGCGTCGACGACGACGAGCGCACCGTCGACGGCACGCATCGCACGGGTGACGTCGCCACCGAAGTCGACGTGGCCGGGCGTGTCGATGAGGTTGATCAGGTGGTTGGTTCCGTCGTACTCGTGGGTCATCGAGACGTTCGCCGCGTCGATGGTGATCCCACGCTCCTGTTCGTCATCTTCCGTGTCCATCGCGAGTTGCTGACCTGCCGTGTCGTCGGAGATCATGCCCGCTCCCGCGAGGAGGTTGTCAGAAAGTGTCGTTTTACCGTGGTCAACGTGAGCGGCGATGGCGATGTTCCGGATGTGTTCCGGGTTGCCCATCAGCCGTTCACACTCTTGAACGATCTTCTTGCGTCGGCCCATATACGAACCCCTACCGGCAGCGGGGTCAAAAGGGTGCTGTTTCGAATCGGCTGGAACCATCCCTGAAACCACCGTACCGCCTGATACGTCACGTTTGCGTGAGTGAATAGCTCACACGTTGAGCTCTCGGTACGCGCGTTCACACGAACGGCTCAGTCCGCGCCAGAAACGCGCCTCGAGCGGCCGGCATTCCGCCCTGAGCAAAACCCCGCAATCGAGTAACCGCCCAGTCCGTCCAGAGCAAACCCCCGCAAGAGCCATACCCGCCCAGCCCATGATACTTTTACACATGGAGCTCCGCATACAGGGTGCTGGCCCTGCGGCACCCTTTCTCGGCGCCCGGGATCTCTTCGAGACCGAACAGGATCTCTCACGCCCCGTGTACGTTCGAATCCAGGACGACCCCGACGAGCGAACCTGGGCCGGACACCACGACGACCACCACGTGCTCAACATCTCGAGCCAGACCGCCTCCTCGGCGATGGCCCGCGAACTCGCCTTACACGAGTTCGCCCACATGGCTCGCCACGAAGAGGGCCACCCCTCTCACGTCCAGTCGACCGAGGAGGCGCTCTACCTCTCCCTCGCCGGAAAGCAGGTCGAGCGCCGAAAACTCGCCCACTGCTACCAGATCGCCAACCACGCGAAGGACATCTACGCCGACGACATCACGCTCTCGGTCGGCCCCGGAACGAAGCTGCTCTCGTTTCTCGAGTCCTCACTCGCCGCGGCACTCGCAAATCGCCCCGCAGAGTCGACTCTCCGACCTCCGGGCTCCCGCCATTCACCGGCTTCGGATCCCGAGATTACCGCGGTCAACGCCGCGTTCGCGCTCGCACTCGCCGAGCGACACGGCCTGCTCGAGGCCGACCACCGGCTGTACGATCTCGCCCACGCGGCGGCGATGGACGCCCCACAGGTCGATCTCGGAACGTTCCGCCGGCAGTTTCGCGACCTGAGCCACGACCCGACCCCTCGAGCGTACCGCCAGACGCTCGTGGAACTCACGCGGGCATACGTCGACGTCGATTCAAGCGGGAACGGGCAAACCGCAGAGTGATCGAGAGCCAGCGACGGGAGACTGGCAGGGATTGGTAGTCCTGTCGAAATCAGCTGTCGCTGATACATCTCGTGTGCTGAATACACAGTGCGAGTCGCACAGTGTCGGTCTGTAACGAGCAGTGATCGCTCAGTAGAGGCCGCTCAGGCGTCACTTGGTGGCAACGTGAACGAGAACGTCGACCCCTCACCGGGTTCGGAATCGACCCAGATCTCGCCACCGTGGCGCTCGACGATTCGTTGACACAGTGCCAGTCCGATGCCCGTCCCGTCGTGCTCATCGCGGCTGTGGAGGCGCTGGAAGACCTCGAACACTCGCTCCTGGTCGTCGGGGTCGATACCGATCCCCTCATCGTGGATCGAGACGATCCACTTCCCGTCCTCCCTCTCCGAGTCGACATGGATTGTCGGCGGTTCGTCGCCGCTGTATTCGATCGCGTTCGATATGAGGTTCTGGAAGAGTTGGTGTAACTGGCTGGCGTCACCGTGTACATGAGGGAGTGCCTCGATCTGAACGTCGGCGTCGCTTTCATCGAGTTGGAGTCGAAGATTCTCGAGGACGTCGGTGAGAACGGTTTCGAGGTCGATCGGCTCGAACGGATCGCCTTGGGTTTCGATACGGGAGTACTCGAGCAGTCCCTTGATGATGGAACGCATCCGATCCGCACCATCGATGGCGAACTCCAGAAACTCTTCACCGTCCTCATCGAGCGCGTCGGCGTACCGATTCTCGATCAACTGAAGATAGCTCGAAATCATCCGCAACGGTTCCTGCAGGTCGTGTGAGGCAGCGTATGCGAAGTGTTCGAGGCGTTCGTTCGACGCCTCGAGTCGCTCGATCGTCTGTTCGATTTTTTGCTGATACTCACGGCGTTCAGTGATGTCCGATAGCGTGATCACGGCGCGAGTTATCGTCCCGTGTTCATCTCTGACAGGCATTCCCCGGACGCTCACGATTCTGCGTTCGCCATTCTGGCTATCGATCTCGAAGACGGCAGGATCGGTGACCGCTTCGCCTCGGAGTACTCGGGCGATCGTCCACTCCTCTCGCTCGACCGGCTTGTCCGTGTCAGCCCACCTGACGGGGTACTTCTCGTACTCGTCGAGGGACTCGGCGTCGAACACATCCCCGCCCCAGATTTCCCTGGCGGCGTTGTTCGCCTCGATCAGCGCGCCGTCTCGTTCCGCGACGACGACACCGACGGGGAGAATTTCGAACAGCCTCTCTAACTGCTCGTTGTTTCGCTCAAGCTGTAACTCGGCACGTTTTCGTTCAGTGATGTCGGTGAGCGCACCGAGGAACGTTCCCGCAGTGCCATCCTCGTCGCATTCAACGTGGCCACGAGCCACGACCCACCGAAGTTCATCGGCAGCGTTCCAGACGCGATACTCCGCCTCGTAGTCACCGCAGGTGTCTACGGCCGCTTCGATCTGCTCGGCGACCCGGTCACGATCGTCGTCGTGAATCGACGACAGCAACCGCTCGAGTTGCACACCCTCCCGTGCGTCTTCGGGATCGACGCCGAACGTATTGGCGAAGGAAGCGCCGGTAACGAACCTGTTCTCTGGGACGTGCCATTCCCACGTGCCGACCGCACCGGCTTCGGTCGCTGCCTCGAGTTGGGCCTTCGCATCCTCGAGATAGCGCTCGCGTTCTTTTTGTTCCGTGATGTCCTGGGCCATCGTCATGCCGGCAAAGACCTCACCGCGCTCGTCGGTGATCGGCACGCCGTGGAGCACCCACTCGCGACCGGCGTACTCGAGTTCGACCGATGCCTCCTCACCGTCGAGTGCTGCCTGAAACGCGGGTTCGAGCGCACTCGCTGTCTCCTCGGGCCAGACGTCGTAGAAGCTCCGGCCTTCGAGATCGGTGGGCTCGACGGGGATCCAGTCGAATCCCTGGCCGGCCGCGAGCGTATACTCGAGGTCGTGATCGAACAGCGTGACGAGCCCGTTCGGAAAATACTCCGCGAGCGTGCGGTAGCGTCGTTCGGACTCCTCCAGGGCGCGTTCGCGCTCCTTCCGCTCGGTCACGTCGCGGAAGTAGACCGAAATCCCGGTTTCGGACGGGTAGAGATTTGCTTCGACCCAGAAGTCGAGCGTGTCGTAGTAGAGTTCGTAGCTGGTCGGCTCCTGTGTGTCCCGGGCCGTGTGAAACGCGCCCCACACCTCGTCGATTTCTGCGGCAGTCGGAAACACGTCCCAGAGCGTCTCACCGAGTAACGCTTCTTTGGGATGTTGCAGGAGATCTGCTGCTTGATCGTTGACGTGTGTGAACCGGAACTCATCGTCGACTGCGTAAAATGCGTCAGAAACTCGTCCGAATACCTCGTCTAATTCGGTCTCGAGTTCCCGTTCTCGCTCTTTGAGATCGGTAATGTCCTCGCCGGCCGCGATGACACGATCGATCCCGCCGGCCTCATCGAAAAGCGGTGCTGCACTGACCGAGAGCCACCGTGAATCGCCGCTCGGAAGTTCGATCTGAAAGACTTCGTCGTACACCGGCTCCCCCGTCTCGAGCGTTCGCGCAAAGGGGTGTTCGTCCGTCGTGACTTCGCTCCCGTTCTCGTCGTAAACCGTCCGCTGTGACGGGTCGTACGTGTCCGCTTTCCCGTCGGGAATTTCGAGGATATCCTTGAGATGCTCGTTCATGCGAGTTATATTCCCGTCAGCGTCGAGCACCTGGATCCCGATGGGGCTCGTCTCCAGAATTCGATCGATTAGGTCGCGTTCGCGCTCGAGTTGCTGTTCGCGTTCGTCGAGCGTTTCCTTCCTTCGTTTTCTGTCGGTCACGTCACGGACGATTCCGACGGATCCCTGATACGTGTCATCGTCGACGAGCAGGCTCACCCGTAGCTCACAATCCGGGGCCTCACCGGAGGCAGTTCGGGGTGTGATTTCGAACGTTTCGGTCAACCGCTCGTCGCTCCGTATGCATCTGGCGATTTCACGCGTGATTCGTTCGATATCGTCGTCATGGAGCACAATAGAGACGTGTTCGCCGAGGAGTTCGTCCCGGGTGTAGCCGCTCAGCTCGACGATGACATCGTTAACTGCGACGAATCGACCGGCAGCATCGAGTTGATAGATTCCATCGTCGACGATATTAACGAGCGTCTGGAAACGATGGATCGCCAGAGAGTCGTCGACGTCATCCGCCCAGAAAGGAGATCCTGTCGCGTCCGTTCGCTTACTCATAGCTACGTGGTATGCATGGTTGACGATAAAACCCGTGCTGGTCGTGATTCACGAGTGACTGCGTCTCGGTGTTCGGGGGCGGAGAATAGCGATGGGGTCACGAACATCGGAACCGGGATTCGTTGCCCACCGGATTCACGCTATGTAATCAGCACGACTGCCCGAGCATGTCACGACGAAACAATACAACAGAGATGGCCTTTGGAACGGTTGCCATTAATCGGCAGTATGAGACGGGAATCGGCAGGACGTACCGACATCGAAGCTGCTGAGGCAATCGTGCGCCGACGACCAGCAGGTTCAGAGATGACGCTGCGATGGACACCAGACCAATACCGTCGTTCGACGGGATATCACCACCCAGAACGCTTAATGGGTAATACCCCCTATGGCTGAGACGTACAACTGATGCCTTCCGGTACTATGAACAATCTCGATCCCACCGGTACGTCGTTTACTACTGCACTCGAGCGACTGAAGCGGGACGGCTCGAGCGTCCTCGTCGTCGGTTCGGTGGGCGAGCGACAGCGTCAGCACGTCACCAGTCGACTCCTCGGAGACGATGCCGAACAACAGCGTCGCCGAATTCTGGTGACGACGACCGGCGAGGGTATCGACGAACACATCCACCAGGCGAACTCGGTCGATGAGACGACCATCATTCAATACGACGGCGACGGTGTCACCCGCGGTACGACCGTTGCTCCCTCCGTGTTCACGAGTCCGACGTCGCCGCCATCTCCCTCCGACACCGACGAAGCCACTCATCCCGACACCCTCGGCGACATCGGGATCGCCATCTCGAACGCTATCGACGCGTTCGACGACGAGGCCCTTGAGCCCGGAACCCTTCGTATCGGCGTCGACTCGCTGTTGCCGTTACTCGAGCGGTACGGCCGGGAGGCCGTCTTCCAGTTCGTTCACTTGCTCAACGGGCGGGTGAAAGCAGCCAACGGGATGATTCATTACCACGTCCCGGCGGCCCACGATGCCCTGATCGTCTCCGTACTCGAACCGCTTTTCGACATCACGGTCGTCCTACGAGAGCACGACGAAGCGTGGCAGGAACAGTGGATTCTCGACGACGACCACACCTCTGGTTGGATCCCCACGGAACACCTGTGACCGAGGCTGACCGGCTACACGCAACGACAGCCCCCTACGCGATATGAAGCCAACGTTCGAACCGATTACGGATGGTCTCGAGATAATCGATCGTATCGAGCGACATCGCTATCAGCTGACGACACACCGCTCGGTATCGCCGGAACCGGTAGCACCGGAACGTATCCAGTTTCCAGTCGACGCGGCCGTTCAGATTACGACCGACGCGATTACCCTCCCCACGAACGATCTCCCTCACGTCCGTGACGAGAACGGAGCCATGCTCGACGACATCGGGAACATCGAGCAGACCGCCCTCGAGGACGGACAGTACACACTCGACATCTCGGCACCGTTCAAAATCTACATCCGAGTAGAGAGTTCGATCCATCTGTACTTCGATACCGAGCGAACCTACATCAGTCTCGAGGAGGACACACCCGTTCTCATCGGTGTTCGATCCTATCACACCCGACCAGCCACGACGATCACAACGACCAGCGACCCCGACGACGTGATGGAAGCGGTCACCATGTTCGGGTCGGCACTCAAGACGACGACGCCCGAGCGATCGTATCCGACGCTACGCGGGCACCCACCTGCGCTCGAACGGGGCGACGAACTTCACATACCCGACTCGCTCGAACGACCCGACACCGGCGTCACGATCGAGGTACCACGGCGATTGGAAGACATCTACGTGATAACGCCGCTCGCGTACTATCTCGGCGCAGCGGTACGTCCCGGGCCGAACCCGCAGATCGTCACCGAGGGTGGCTTCACGCACTCGTTGAGCGGCGCCGATGGATTCGAGGCGACCGTCGAGCAAACCCTGAAACACCTGTTTTTCCTCGACTGCGTCGCTCGCACCGAGGGGACGACGCCCGTCCCGCTCCAGGAACGACACGCCGTCGAACCGGATCTCGAGTTCGATCTTGCAGCGACGTACGACCGACCGATTCACGAGCAGGTCGAAACGTACCTGGGCGTCCCGTTCGAAACGATCGAACCACACCTCCCGGAGTGGCGACTCGAGACCCACCTGCCGCCAACGGCCGACGCCATCTCGTTTCTCCCGTTCGTCACCGACGATCTGGCGATCGTTCGGATTCAGGAGACGGAAACAGCTGAGACGGCCACCGACCAGGAGGAAGTCACCGCCATCAAAGCGTTCACGCGCGGTTCGTTCGTGCGCAGCGCCGACTCCGACCGGGGATCGACGACCGACGCCGAGCACGTCGAGCCGCCGACGATGCCGACGATTACCCAATCGTGGCGAAGCGATCGATCGGCTGAGATCGTGAGTACGACACCGGTGTCAGCCTTTTATCACAGCAACGGCCGAACACCACGAACGGATCCCATCGAGATTGCGGTCGTCTGTAACGATCCGGAGATGCGCGAGGAACTCGAGACCGTCAACGGCATCTACGGCGACCGAGAGGAGCTACCGTTTTCCGTTTCGGTGAACTACGAACTGACGAAGGCAGAACTCGAATCCGTGCTCGCCGACGACAGCGACTTCTTCCACTACATCGGCCACATCGACGAGGGAGGATTTCAGTGTACAGACGGAAAACTGTCCGCCTCGTCGCTTGAGCACGTCGGTGCCAAGGCGTTTTTGCTCAACGCCTGCCAGTCACACAACCAGGGACTGTATCTGATCGAAGCAGGCAGCATCGGTGGCGTCGTCACCCTCGGTGACGTGATCAACAGTGGCGCAATTAGCGTTGGGAGCCAGCTCGCCAGGCTGTTAAATCGCGGCTATCCACTGTACGCAGCCCTCGAAATCGCTCGCAAAGAGAGTTTCGTCGGCCAACAGTACCGGCTCGTCGGCGACGGGTTGACGACGATCGCGCAGGCAGAGACCGGAACGCCAACGTTCGCAACGATCGAGCCAGCTGACGAGGGGTTCGAGGTCGAACTCGAATTGTACGTGCCGACGGGAATGGGAAAAGGTGCGCTCTATATGCCCTATCTCGATTCGACTAACTCCTACTTTTTGACCCCCGGGAACGTTGGCCCGTTCACGGTGACGGCGACACAGCTCGACGCGTTTTTGAGCCTCGAGGAGATCCCGATTGTGCTGAACGATACGTTACTCTGGTCACACGAGACTGCACTGACGAATCACTGAGTCGAGTTACGGGCCGCCGTAGGTCGTGCCGTTCCCGGCAACGACAGTTCCCGCCTGAGACAACAACAGCATCGCCGTAAACAGCACGCCAATCATTCGTGGGTGGTTCTTCAGGTAGTCGCTGAGTTCCGTCATAGTACGTATGAGCCATGGTACCGACCCGTAATAAATTTATTTTAATATATCTCACCCAGAATCCATAGTACCATTCACGAATATGAATATTTAAATGTGATAGAAATATAGAAAAACCAAACGGCGAGACGATTTCGTCTCGATAACGGAGTGAAACCTCAGTCGTCCAATAATTTCCGCAACGTCCGGTCGAATCCCGTCTCCGAAAGCCCACGCCGAAGCGTCTCCGCACGCTGTCGGCACGCACACAGCTGCGCCGTGACCGCCTCGTATCGATCGCCGACATCAACGCCACTATCGAGTTCGTTCTTTAGCACCGCCCGTTCGGTGGCGAGTCGAAAATACTCGTCGAGCGTCACCTCGTAGGCGTGCTGGATAACCAGTTGCTCGACCGTCGACTGAAACTGGTCGGCGGTCACGGGCGTCACCAGATATTCGTCGGCCCCACGGTCGATCGGATCGTCCGCCGGAACCGATGGCGTCAACGCGAGCGTCCGGGTCGCTGGTACCTGCTGGGTTGCGGCATCGAGGACGCCACGCGCGTCCGGAGCAGTGAGGGCCCACTCGAGGACGAGGACGTCGTCCTCGGGGTCGAACTGCTCGAGGATCGAGCGCTCGAAGTCAGCGTATCGAGTCGAAAACGGAAGCGACTCGAAGTCGATGACGGCCGCCGCCACGTTCGAGTGGACGACGAACACACGTGGCGGGTCGGATGGCAGCACGTACGTGTACCTCCGCCGAGATCACATAAATTTGAAGAAAAGACTCGCCAGTCGAGCGACGTCGCTCGAGGTAACGGTCGAACCGACCGCAAAAACCGCCCGCAAACGCGCTTATCTGGCAGCAGCCGCGACGCGCTCTTTCTCTTCTTTCTGGCTCACGGCGTACGTCTGGACGTCGTAGTTAGCGGCACCGATGAGCTGACTCGCGAGGGCCTCGGCGGCCGACGTCGGCGTCTTGAACGAGGCGTTGTATGCCCCCTCGGCGATGAACTTCAGAGCCTGGTCGACGCGTCGCTGGGGAGCGACGTCGACGGCTTTGGGAACCGAGATCCCACCGTATTTCAGGCGGACGGTCTCCTCGCGGGGAGCCGCGTTCTCGACGGCGCTGACGAGTACCTGGACGGGGTTCTCCTCGGTGCGGTCGTGGATGATCTCGAAGGCGTCACGGACGATTTTCAGCGTCTGTTGTTTCTTGCCCGTGTTCTCCTCGGTCTGCATCAGCCGGTTGGTGAGGCGTTCGACGACCGAAATCTCGGACTTCTTGAACTGCTTGCTCGCGTGACGACCCGCCGTGTGGGCGATGGGCGTTACCGAGAGGTAGCGCTCGGTCGAGGGGTCGTTGTAGACGATTTCGGAGACGTCCCAGGTGCCAAAGAGCTTGGCCGAGAGGTCGCCGCCGCCGGCCGGAGCCTCGGGTTCGGGTTGTTCCTGTTCGCTCATGTTATCGCACCGGTTTCTCCGCGTTGCCACGAACCAGTTCGAGCAGGGCGACGCCGTTGACTTTGTCGACCTTGTAGTTGACACCGGAGAGGTCACCCATCGCACGACCCTTCGCCCCACCGATACCGGCGATGGTGACCTCGTCGTGTTCGTCGATGAACGAGATCGCCCCGTCGCCGGGACAGAACGCCGTGACCTGTTTGCCGTTCTTGATCAGCTGGACACGGACGCACTTTCGGATGGCCGAGTTGGGCTGTTTCGCTTCGATGCCGACTTTTTCGAGAACGATACCGCGGGCCTGTGGTGCCCCCTCGAGGGGGTCGGACTTCTCGCGCAGGCCGCGTGCTCGGCGCGCGTAGTCCGAGTCAGACCACCGCTGTTTCTGGCGGTCTTTCTGGAGCTTCCGCGCGGCGTATTTGCCGTTTGCCATGCGAATCGATATCCGACGGAGACACTTAAGCATCCCCTTTTGGATCGGTCGAAACGCCACGAGAACGCTTTATCGATAGCTCTCGAGAGATCTGAGCGCGTTTCGTCGGGAACGGAGGTCGCTCGAGGCGTGTCTGGAGCAGCCATCGTCCCCGTCGACCCGATCCGAAGCGGTGGTTTCGACGGTGGGAACCCGCTCACACTAACTGCACGTCGTCGATTCCGAAATGGCGCTCTGCCAGACGGCGACCGTCCTCGATCCGCTGGCCACCCGTCCCGATCGCGACCCCACGGTCGCCCTCGAGCACCTCGACGTAGGCGACCGTGTCGTCGTTCTCGCTGATCGTGACGTTTCGGACGGCCGCCGGCGCGAGCGCGTTCGCCACGAACGACGCGGGGTCGGTCGCACCCTCGATCAGCCGAACCGAGCGCCCGGTCTGGCGTTCGAACCGCTTGACGTACTGTCCGCGCGCACCGATCGCCTCCCCCAGCGTGCCGGCGGGAACGACGATCACCAGCCGATCGTCGGAAACCAGACAGTCGCGTCCCGAAACGCCCGAGACGTCCTCGAATCGGGCGATGAACTGCCGGGCGTCGTCCTCGAGTGTGATCGTCATTGACGAGAGAAAAGAACGGCCGCGTTCATAAGAACCGGTGTCGTCGTTTGGCGGTGATTGTCAACACACAGTGGCAATCACCTCGAGAACCGTTACAACGGTTCGTCTCAGTCCGCCTTGTTCGGCGACGATCCCATCCGAAGGTCGACGTCACCGGTGCCGAGTTTGATCGGCTTGCCGACGATGACGTTCTCGGTGACGCCGTGGAGTTCGTCGATCTCGCCGTGGATCGCCGCGTTCAGCAGGTGGTTGACCGTCACCTCGAACGCCGCTCGTGCGAGCACGGAGTCTTTCGACCCGGAGATGCCGTGGCGGCCGATCGATTCGATCGTCCCTTCGTTGGTCATCATGTCGGCGACCAGCATCAGGTGACGGACGTTCACGTCGTCGAGACCCTGCTCGGCCAGCGTGTTGTTCGTCTCCTCGATGATCGCCTCGCGAGCGGCCTCGACGCCGAGGTTGCGGTGGATCTCGTGGATGTTGTTACACGTCGTCCGGGAGGCGTCCACGCCCTCGATCGAGAGCACGTCACCGAAGGCCGATCCCTCGGTGTAGAGGACGAACTCCTCGGTGTCGTCGTCCATCTCTTCTCGGCGGATAACGACCCGCGAAATATCCTCGATTCCCTTGAACGTGATGTCGCGAAGCTCCTCGACGAGCTGGAGGAGGTCGCGGTAAGAGGGCTCTTCGGGGCCGAACTCGACGGTCGTCCCCTGCTGTACCGTCTCGACGCCCAGGCTGTCCTGGATGATTTCGGCGACCTCCTCGGCCGTGATCATCCGTTCCTCGAGCGTGTCCTGATTCAGCGAGATCTGGACGCGCATGTCGGCGACGTTCGTCGACACGTCACCAAGCGCGAGTATTTTCGAGGCCTCGATCTTCCAGACGACCTCGTGAGCCTTCTCGCGCTCGGTCGCGTACTCGTCCTCGAGGTGGACGGTCATCATCGGCGTGTCGGGCGTCTTCCGGGCGTCGACCAGCTCGATCAGCCGAGGCAGCCCCTGCGTGACGTCGATCTCTGCGACACCCGCGTAGTGGAACGTGTTCATCGTCAGCTGCGTCCCTGGCTCCCCAATCGACTGGGCGCTGACGGTGCCCACGGGGTCGAGCGGATCGACCCGCGTCTCGACGTAGTCGTTTTCGACGGCGGTGATGACGTCCTGGGCCTGCTCGGCGGTGACGTCGCCACGTTCCTCGAGCGCCCCGTAGACGCGGTCTCTGAGTCGCCGTGGGAGTTCGCTGTCCTCGACGACGGCGATGACGTCGTCGGAGACGTCGTAGTCCTGGGTGAAGACGGTCTTCGTATCAGTCATCGGAGGTCACCTCCTCGGGCGGGGCGACACGACGACTGTCGGCGTGCTCCGAAAGGTTCGTCTCGGTCTGCTTGCCGGCGAGGAACGCCTCTCGCTCGGACGCGGAGTCGAACTCCTCGTCGAGTACCTTCTGGGCGATTCCTTCGACATCGACGTCGTGATCCTCGCCGGAGGAGACGAGCACGGGCGAGGTGCCGTCCTCGCCGAACTCGAACTGGACGATGGTGTCGGAGGTGTCCCGAACGGTACCGTCGTACTGGGTCTCGAGTTCCGACAGGGCGTTGATCAAACGGCGCTGCAGGTAGCCGGACTTCGACGTCCGGACTGCCGTGTCGACCAGCCCTTCGCGGCCACCCATCGCGTGGAAGAAGAACTCCCGTGGGCCGAGACCGACCGTGTAGGAACTCTCGACGAAACCGTGAGCCTCCGCCGACAGGTCGTTCTGTTTGTAGTGGCTGAGCGTCCGGTTCTCGTACCCGCGATTGATGCGCTCGCCTCGAACCGCCTGCTGGCCGACACAGCCGGCCATCTGGGTCAGGTTGAGCATCGAGCCACGCGCCCCGGACTCGGCCATGACGACCGCCGGGTTGTCGCCCTCGAAGTGCTCTTCGGCGATGTTCCCCGCGTTGTCACGCGCACGCGAGAGCGTCTGCATGATCTTCATCTCGAGGGTTTCGTCGATCGTCCGACCGGGCAGGCTCTCGAGTTCGCCGCGCTCGTAGGCCTCGATCAATTCCGCGACGCGATCGTATGCGTCCTCGATCGTCTCGTCGATGCGGGCTTCGGCCTCCGCGGGGATCGTCTCGTCGTCGATCCCGATCGAGAACCCGAAGTGCATGATCGCCCGCATCGCAAGCGTCGACAGCTCGTTGATGAACACCCGCGAACGAGTGTTGCCGTACTGCTTGGTGATCGCGTCGACGATTTCGCCACCGAACTCGCCGACTTCGTCCTCCGCGATCGTCCCGGAGACGAGTTGGCCGTCCTCGATGACGACGTCGTCGCCGACGGTGCCCGTGAACTCGAGGTGCATGTCGTCAGGCAGCAGTTCGGAGAAGACGTCTCGGCCCGTCCAGAACGGTTCGTCCTGGTCGTCAATCCCGCTGGGTTCGGGCAGTTCGTCGATCCGGGTCGCCCGGAGCAAGTCGAGTGCCTGCGTCTCGTTGAATCGCGGGTTGTCCTTCGTCAGCAGGTACGTCCCGGAGATGTGATCCTGGATCGCGCCGATGATGTTCTCACCGAAGCGCGGGCTCAGGATCTGTTCTTGCACGCGCATGAGTACGCGCGCCTCGGCGCGGGCCTCCTCGTTCTGGAGGGCGTGCATGTTCATCTCGTCGCCGTCAAAGTCGGCGTTGTACGGCGGACAGACGACGGTGTTCAGTCGGAACGTCTTGTACGGCATAACCACGACCTCGTGGGCCATGATCGACATCCGGTGGAGCGACGGCTGGCGGTTGAAGATAACGATGTCGCCGTCGATCAGGTGCCGGTTGACCTCCCATCCAGGTCCGACCGTCTGGGCGCTCTCGAGTCCGCCCTCCTCGGACATGCCAGCGAGCGCCATACAGTTCTTCTCGGTTACTTTGAGTCGGCGACCGTCCGGTCGGCGCACGTAGTTCGCACCGGGGTGACCGTTCGGGCCGTTGGCGACGTAGCGTCGAGCCTCCTCGACGTTGCGCTCGGTGACGAGCATCGTCTGGGTCATCTCCGTCGCGACGCGATCCGGCACACCGACTTCGTTCAGCGAGAGCGTCGGGTCGGGCGAGATGACGGTACGAGCCGAGAAGTTCACACGCTTCCCCGACAGGGAGCCACGGAACCGGCCCTCCTTGCCCTTCAGACGCTGGGAGAGCGTCTTGAGCGGGCGTCCGGAACGGTGACGAGCCGGCGGCGTCCCCGAAATCTCGTTGTCCATGAACGTCGTGACGTGATACTGCAACAGCTCCCAGAGGTCTTCGATAATCAGCTGTGGCGCACCGGCCTCGCGGTTCTCCATGAACCGCTGGTTGATCCGGATGATGTCCACGAGCTTGTGGGTGAGGTCGTCCTCGCTGCGCTGGCCGTTGTCGAGGGTGATCGACGGGCGAGCGGTAACCGGTGGAACGGGGAGGACGGTGAGGATCATCCACTCCGGTCGAGAGCGCTCGGCGTCGATCCCGAGCACGCGGATGTCCTCGTCGGGGATGGCCTCGAACCAGTCCCGGATGTCCGAGGGCATCAGCTTGTTCGTATCCTCCTCGGTCAGGTCGATGTCGAGGGCCTTCTCGATGGCCTTTCGCTGACCCTCGCGCGGGCGGAACGATCCCGAAAGGATCTCGTTGATTCGGGTGAGATCAATGTCGGTTTTATCGGCCAGCTCGTCCGGCGTCGTTCGATCGATGCCTTCCTCCTCGTTGCCCTGCATCGCACCGGCGATGCGCTGGGAGTACTCGCTGGTGAGAACCTGCTGTACCTCGTAGTAGGTCGTCGGCTTCTCGTGTTCGATGTCGTACTGAACCTCACCGCAGTGCATACAGCGATCCTTCTTTCGTGCCTGGCGAATCGCCGCCTTCGTTACGTCGTTGAGGTCGTGGCCCAGTTTGCGGTACTCCTCGATCTGTCCGCGGAACTCCGCTTTTTCGTCCTCGGTCAGGAGGAGTCGTGAACACTCCCGACACGTCCCACGAAGGAGTCGGCGGATGAGTTTCGTAAATCCGACGTGGATCACCGGCGCCGCCAGTTCGATATGGCCGAAGTGGCCGTTACACGACCCCGAGTGTTTGCCGCAGGTCTTACACTCGAGCCCGGGGTCGATGACGCCGAGACGGGGATCCATGAGCCCCATGTCGATGGGGAAGCCGTCGTCGTCGTAGGTGTCTGCGGTGATGATCTTCGTCGCGCTCATCTCCCGGTACTCCTCGGGCTCCATGAGCCCGAAGTTGATCGATCCGATGTCTTTCGGTGTGCTGTTTCGTATCATTTAGACGGCGTCCTCCAGTTCGAGTCGTGGGGCGATTCCCAGTGCTTTCATCTCGTCGAGCAGGAGCTTGAACGCGTAACTCATCTCGATCTCGTGGATGTCCGTCTCCTCGTCGCAGTTCGGACAGTACACGCGTCGTTGCTCGACGTTCTCGACGGCACTCATTCCACACTGTCCACAGATGTGGATGAACTCGCGGTCGGACTCATCGAGCAGGCGTTCTTTCAGCGTCATGGCCGCCCCGTGGCCGATGAACACGTCACGTTCCATCTCACCGATACGCAGCCCACCTTCGCGGGCACGACCCTCGGTCGGCTGGCGCGTCAGCACCTGCACCGGCCCGCGCGAGCGGGCGTGCAGCTTGTTCGAGACCATGTGGTACAGTTTCTGGTAGAAAATGACGCCCACGAAGATTTCGGCCTCGATCTTCTCGCCGGTGACGCCGGAGTACATGACCTCCTTGCCCGCGGAGTTGAACCCGTTCTCCTCGAGTCCGCCGCGCAGTTCGTCCTCGTCCTCGCCGAGGAACGGCGTTCCGTCGACGCGACGTCCCTCCAGCGCACCGAGTTTGCCGCCGATCATCTCGAGGATGTGGCCGACGGTCATCCGCGACGGCAGGGCGTGCGGGTTGACGACCAGGTCGGGGACGACCCCCTCCTCGGTGAAGGGCATGTCCTCCTGCGGTGCCAGGTGGCCGACGACCCCTTTCTGGCCGTGGCGGCTGGCGAACTTGTCTCCGAGTTCCGGAATCCGCTCATCACGGACGGACACCTTCGAGAGCTTCGAGCCGTCCTCACCTTCCATCAGGGTGACCGTGTCGACCACGCCGGATTCGCCCGAACGCATCGTGACGCTCGTCTCCCGGCGTTTCTGGGGCGAGAGACCGCCCATGTCGTCGGGTTCTTCGAGGAACCGTGGTGGGGACGTCTTGCCCAGCAACACGGAGTTCTCGTCGACGTTCGTTTCGGGGTTGACCAGGCCGTCGTCGTCGAGGTGGGTGTAGGCCTCCTCGCCACGAGCGCCACGGACATCCTGGCTCGGAATCTCGAATCGATCCTCCTGACCGCCGGGGTAGCGTCGCTCCTCACCCTCGTAGGTGCGGAAGAAGTGCGAGCGAGCGAGCGCACGCTCGACGCTGGCTTTGTTCATGACCAGCGCGTCCTCGATGTTGAACCCCTCGTAGCTCATGACGGCGACGACGAAGTTCTGCGCCGCGGGACGCTCGTCGAACCCGATCTGCTCGGTCGTCTGGGTCTTGACCATCGACAGCTGCGGGTAGTGCAGCAGGTGCTGGCGTGTATCCGGTCGGATTCGGTAATTCGCCGATGGAAGCCCGAGCGACTGCTTGACCATCCCCGCCCCCATCGTAATACGGGGGCTGGCGTTGTGCTCCGGGTAGGGAATCATCCCGGCACCGATCCCGAAAATAAGTGAGGGGTCGATCTCGAGGTGCGTGTGATCGTCGGTGAGGTCATCCTCGTCGACGGCGACGTAGATGTCCTCTTCCTCCTCGGCGTCGATGAACTCGACGTAGCCGTGGTCGACCAGATCCTCGAACTCGAGGTCGCCGTCTCGGAGCGCCTCGATCTCGGTGTCCGAAATGCGCGGTTCGCCGTCCTCGACGACCAGCAGTGGTCGGCGGGCGCGTCCCGCGTCCGCGTTGACGATCACTTCGCGGGTGCGCTCTTTCACTGAGACGTTCACCATCTCGGAGACGTCTCCGATGCGTCGCGCTTCGCGAATCTGTTCGGCTAGCTCGTTCGGGTTCGGGTGGGTACCCACCAGCGACCCGTTGACGTACACCTTGGCTTCTCGTTGTTGGCTACTCATGTGTTAGTCGTCCGCAGTTGTTCGTTCGACGCCCTCGATACCCGGAATGCCTTCGACACCCATCGACGCCAGCTCTCGTTTGAGATCCTGTTCGTCCTCGATGTGCTGGGAGAGTTCCATCGCCTGGGCGAAGTTCTTCACCAGTCCACAGTTCGGCCCCTCCGGGGTCTCGGAGGGACAGATGCGACCCCACTGGGTCGCGTGCAGGTCACGCGCCTCGAAGTGGGGCTGGCTGCGCGACAGCGGCGAGCGCAGGCGACGCAGGTGTGAAAGGACGCCCATGAAGTCAGTTCGATCGACCAGCTGTGAGACGCCCGAACGACCGCCGACCCAGTTCCCGGTGGCGATGGGGTGCTCGAGACGCTCGGTCAACACGTCGGATCTGACGACCGTATTCACCGACAGGTTCCGGTTTCGCATGTTCGCCCGCTCGAGCTGGTACTTCACGTCCCGGGCCAGCTTGTTCAACGCCGTCCGGAACAGATCACGCATCAGGTCGCCGCTGACCTTCAGGCGCTTGTTCGCGTAGTGGTCTTTGTCGTCGGATTCGCGGCGGTTGAGCGCGAGTTCGAAACACGCTTCTGCCATCCGGCAGAGGTAGTGGGCCTTGTTGATCCGAACGTCCTCCTCGTCGACGCCGTCCTCGTGGAGGTGCGGGAGGAGGTACCGGTCGATTACGTAGTTCGCCCGCTTGAGCTGGTAGTTTTTCCCCTGGCCGCTCGCGACGCGCTTCCCGAGCGCCTCGATCGCCTGCTCTTTCGTCTGGACTTCTGCTTCCTCCAGGTTCTCGAGCATGTATTTGACGACCTCGGGGTCGTTCGAGACCTTGTGGACGATCTCCTCGTCGGACTCGAGCCCGAGCGCGCGCACGAGCGTGACGAAGTTGATCGAGCCCGAGACTGACGGGAACGATACCTCGAGCAACCCGTTTCGCGTCCGTTCACACAGGACGAGTGCACGGTAGCCCCGTCGCTGGGAGAACGTCTTGGCGACCTGAATTTCGTCGCCGTACTTCGTGTCGTATTCGGCGAGGATCTTGTTGGGCGCGAGGTCTTCGCTGGTCATCAACACGCGCTCGGAGCCGTTGACGATGAAGTAGCCGCCGGGGTCGGCCGGGTCTTCGCCGATCTCGATCAGTTCCTGATCGGAGAAGCCCGCGATGTTACACTTCTCGGAGCCGACCATGATCGGCATCCGACCGATCTTCGTCTCGGTGGAGTCGACGACACGCTGGTCTCCCTCCTCGCCCTTGACGATGCTCATCTCCATGAACACCGGCGCGGAGTAGGTGATGTTGCGCAGACGTGCCTCCTGGGGGTAGAGCAACTCCTCGGAGCCGTCGGCCTCGCGCACACGCGGCGTGACGACGCGGACGTCACCGAGTTCGACGTGCACCGGCTCTTCGCCCTCTTTGTCGCCGATGTCCGTGTCGATCGTCGCCTTCTCGTCGACGACCTCCTGCATCCCGCGCGTCAAAAACGCATTGAACGAGCGGTAATGGTGTTCTGCAAGGCGTTCTTTCGAAAAATACTCCCGCGAAATGTCCCGTCTGAGTGTTCGATCCAGTTCCATTTATTCCACCACGAGTCGGTATACGACGGCCTGATCCGTCGTTCGAGAGTTTCGCACGATTTTGATGACGTCGCCGACCTCGGCCTCGTCGGGCAGCGCCTTGTCCGTGCGTTTGATCTTTGGTAAGTCTGTGCGGTCGATGTCGTACTCGTCGAGCACGTCCTCGAGAACGTCTTCGTCGAGGATGGTGTGCTCTGGCACGAGTTCGTGTTGGCTTACGTCTACCATGTGTTGTTGGTCCGGCCTACCGGGAGAGAAGCGGCTGTCACGAGATACTACAGGGACGTATCGGCGGAGGGCATTTAACGGTTTCTAACTTGCCCTCCGCAGGCACGCCTAGCCGGACTGGCCGATTCGAATCGACTCGGCCACGCAGATATGGGTAGCTATCGCACGACCCGCCAAAACCTTTGTGGAGACGTGACACCTCACCAAACTATGTGGCGACGGAGTCGGTGTGTCGGACGCGCGGTGGCTCGAGACGCCCGCCCACATCGGTCAATCGTGTTGCGGTTCGGCCTACCACAGCGGCAGTGATTGGAAAGCCTTAATACTCCGACCGGGAAACGATGAGTTGCAGCAAGCCCGGGTGGTGTAGTGGCCCATCATACGACCCTGTCACGGTCGTGACGCGGGTTCAAATCCCGCCTCGGGCGCTTTTCCGATCTCAACGTTCACGAGCCGAGAGAGCGCTGGTTGTCGACCCATCCACTGGAACGGACGTCAGGGAGCAGCTCGCCCGGATCGCGAATCATCGCCCGTAATCCGAATCATCACTTACGATCGCGACTCAATCCCCGCCTCGAGCAGGAACGCGAGAGGGGGTTCTCCTTACGATCCGAGTTCGTTCCGTTGGACTCGGCGTGGAACCGTCGTGCTAGCCAATATATCATTTACAGAGTAGTTGGATTCCCGAAGACAAGGAGTTCCAGAAAAACCACCAGACGCCTATGACTCCGAGAGAAAGATTCACAGAGAACCAATTGCATGCTCGCACACATGTTATAATAATGTAATAAGATTAAAGCGAGTGTGTATCCATTTGGCCGAGGCTAGAAGAAAATCACCACCGAGAAAACCGAAGGGAGTGGAACACCTTGGTTTTCTCTCTCCACCGTAATAAGCCTTGTTGCGTGGAGTGGCAACTTCGTCCGGCGGTTATCGACACGCGGACGGACGCCGGTGACAACACAGAGAGAACCATGTCATCACCGAAGCCACCAGAAACCGACGACGTACATCCCTGGGGAGCGGGGGAAGAGACCACCATACAGCCGTATCGATCCAATCGAGAAACGTGGGCCACTACCGACGGCACGAACGCGGGTGATCTGCCGTGACAAGAACCGAAAACGACAGCCCGTCGGGGGTTCGACGCACGTCTTCCGAAGACGGGGAAAGCTGTCTTCGGTTCACGGACATCACGGAGCGCCGAATCGGCATCGAGATCGGCGAGTTGCGTGCTCGAGCCGAAGACGGTGACACATCGGTCAGCGGGCGCGCGGTCGCATCACCGGTCGACGACCGGGTGTTACTGGCACCGTTCGTGCTCGCTGTTGCGTACGTCGCCATAGCGATACTCCTGGGCCCTGGCGTGTTCGATACGGGAGCGGGCGGGATCGCTGGCGTCGTCGCCTACGTGCTCCTCGGTACGCTCCTCTTCCTCTCGGCGTGGTCGACCGCCCGTCTGGGTAGCGACGCGCGCTGGCGCACCTATAGCGACTCCGCGTGGAATCCCAACCCGTTCACGTATATCCTCGGCGGAGCGCTCGTCCTGTTCGTGGGCTGGTGTCTCCAGCTATACGTCGAGGGCCAACTCGCCACGTACTCACTCGCTGCGCTGTGTGGGGGGTTCATCATCGCAATCGTGCTCTCGTCGACCGTCGCCGGCCCGGTCTACGCCGCCCGTTCTCATCGGACGTTCGAGGACAAATCCGAATAAGCCGACACTCACCACGCCATCGCTGGGCCGAAAAACGGCGAACTCCTTCTTACGAAACCAGCGCGATCAACAGGAGTACCACTGCGAGATAGAACGAGACGACGAGAACGCTGGCAACCACCGAACAGACGCGGGCCGATCGGGACGGAGAGACGCCACGTTGGGCCGGTTCGACGTAGGTCGTTGGCCCAAACCGGGATACCAACACCGTTTCCACACGGTGGACGAAGCGTCGATGGCGTCGCCGGATCCCCTCGTACAGGTGGATCACCATGTCCCCGACTTCCCACACCGGATCGTACTCCTCCGGATCGTTCCGGCCGAGACGGCGGTCGCGAGTGGTGGTCTCTCTCCTGGGCGGGTGGGAGGCGACGCGGTGTGGGTCGCGTCGAGCCGGTTGCTCGTGTGCAACCGGCGTCGCGTCACCATCGTCGTACGTGTGTTGTGTCGGCAGTTCGGTCTCGCTATCGCTCGAGTCCTCCGTGTCGGGAGGCTCCTCCGAGGGAACAGTCTCGTCGTCAGGACGCCCCTCGGAGTCGACCTCCCCACCGAGTCGACGAATCAGTTCGCTCCGTTCCGCGCTCGAGCCGCGGGCCCGCTCGAGCGTCGGTGTCGATCCCGCGTCCGCCGTCCGTTTGCGCCGGAACTGGACGCGTTGAACCGATTCGTCCCAGTCGCTGAGAACGATCGCTTCCCCGTCGTTGAGCGTTTGCACCGTCTCGGCGGCCTCCTCGCCCAGAATACGATCGACGACGGCGGTGTCGTTGTCCCAGGTGAGTCGATGCCAGACGATCCAGTCACACTGCGTGATGAAGTCTTTCGAGACGGCGGCCGGACGCTGTGACATGCCGAGAATGCCGAGACCGCGTTTTCGCCCGCGCTTTGCCACCCGAATGAGCATCTCGGACAGGTCGTCGCTCGCACCGCGTTCCGGGATAAATTCGTGGGCTTCCTCGACGAGGAGCAAGAACGGTTTCTGGTGTTTCTTTTCCTCGACGAACAGCGTTTTGATCGCTTCGTACAGGATTTCGCGCGACTCGTCCTCGTCCATGTACGCCGAGACGTCGAGGATAACCGGGACGTTGTCTTCGAGGGCGACTTCGGCCACCTGTGGTGCGTCTTCGACGCCGATCTGTACGTCACAGCTATCGTCACCGCCGAAGTGAATCAGGTCGTACGCGTCTTTCAGGCCGTAGTACTCCCCGTCCGTGTCGATGATCAACAGCCCCAGCTCCCGGTCAAGCAGCTCTTCTGCCACCACGCTGGCGGAGTTCGACTTGCCGCTGCCGGACTTTCCGGTCACGAACCCTCGCCCCGTCAGGACGTCTGTCACGGGAAGGGCGAAGCCGTCGTTCGAAACCGTGAACCGTTCCATCGATTTGGCCATCGGATACTGACCGGGTACGTACTCATCAGTTAAATGTTTCGTGCCCGTTCGGTGACTGTCACGCTCGCCTAGAGGTTTTTTACCCATTGGCTCACCACACACGGTATGACTATGAACGTCGAATCGCTACGCAATCGGCTTCCAGAACGCATCCTTCTCGTCGTCATGGGGTTCACGCTCGTTCTCACTGCCGGGTTCGTCGGACTCGTGGCATTGCTCTCGGGCGATACGGCGGGTTCGAACGGTCGCGTCCCGTACTACGTGCTGGCGACCGCGATCGCGTTCATCGTCGCACTCTGGCGGCTGGACGAAGGGAACGTCGATGGACTCACCGTTCTCATCGCCTCTTCCGGTATCGCCCTCGGGGCTGGTATACTGGTCGCGTTCGCGACCGAAGGCGTTTCCTATGGCGTACGGAATCCGAGCGAACTCGTCTCCTCACACCTGATCGTCTACTTTCTGGCAGCGGCGCTCATCTGTACCGGCCTCGGCATCTGGGGGCTACGACACTGGCGCGAGTTCACGAGCAGGCAGCGGATCTGAGGCGTTCACTTCACCCACGGCTCACTCACTGATACGCACCATACATCACTCCCTGATACGCACTACTCTACAATCCCTGATACGCACTACTCTACACGCACCGGCACTTCGAGCAGAATCGAGTGACAGCACACCGCCACGGTCAAACTACCTAATAGTTTTGTAGGGTGCCCGTTTTCCTCTCATTGATGAGAGTCGTGGTGCGTCGAGACTGTCACCGTCGGAGAGTACGTCCGTCCCTCGCCGTGCGACGTCGAGTACGAGTGCGACTGCGACGGCGAATCAGCGGTGATCCTCGGTGACCGAACCAATCACCGTCCTCGCCGTCGACAACGAGTCCGGGTTCGCCGACCTGACCGCGACGATGCTCGAGCGCGAGCAGAGCCGATTCGAAGTAACGGCAGTCGGCGGAGCCACCGAGGCACTCGAAACCCTCGACGCCGAGCCGATCGATTGCATCGTGAGCGACTACGACATGCCCGGCATGAACGGACTCGAGTTTCTCGAGGCGGTTCGCGAACGCGATCCGGATCTCCCCTTTATTTTGTTCACCGGGAAAGGATCGGAAGAGATAGCGAGCGAGGCGATCGCGGCCGGAGTCACCCAGTACCTCCAGAAGAAGCCAGGAAGCGACCGCTTTACGCTGTTGGCCAATCAGATCACGAACGCCGTCTCACAGTACCGAACGGAGACCGAGCTCCGGGAGAGCGAACGGCGGTACGAACGAACGCTGACGACGCTTCACGAAACGACGCGCGACCTCATGCGCGCGGGGACGAAAGCCGAAATCTATCAGGCAACGGTCGATACGGCCGGGACGATCCTCGAGGTACCGATCGTCTCCGCCTATCAGTTCGAACCGACGGCAGGGTCGTTGTCCCACGTCGCGTCGACGGCCGAAACGCGCCAGCGGCTGACACCCGAACCCTCGATCGGCCGAGGGGACGGCCTGATCTGGGAGGTGTTTTCAGAGGGGGAACCGGCGTACTATCCGACCGTCGACGCAGAAGCCAGCGGCGCGTCGTTCGAACCGCTCAGCCGGAGCGAACTCATCGTCCCGCTCGGCACCCACGGCGTCGTCGCCGCGGCCAGTGAACACACTGACGGGTTCGACGAGACGATGCGGGAGTTGCTCTACATTCTGGGGGCGAACACGGAGGCTGCCCTCGACCGGGCCGAGCGCGAACAGTTGCTCCGCGAGCACGACCGGACGCTCACCGAGCAAAACGAGGAGCTAACGAGACTGAATCACACGAACGAGATCGTCCGGGCGATCAACCGGGGTATCGCCCAGGCGTCGACACGCCAAGACATCGAGCAAACGGTCTGTGAGCGACTCGCAGATACGGATCGATATCTGTGTGCCTGGGTCGCCTCGAGCGAGGAGACGCCTCCATCACCGATCGTCTGGGAGGGGATCGACGTGACCTACATCGACCGGCTTCGCGATGAGGGAACCCTTGCCCCCGAGTCGACGCTCATCGACCGCGCCCTCGAGACCAGATCCGTTCAGGTCGTCGAGAACGTTCTCGACGATCCGGAGTGGAACGATCGGCGAAAAGGCGCGCTCACCTACGGCTACCAGACGGTGATCGCCGTCCCGCTGGTGGATGCCGAACGTGAATACGGAGCCTGCGTGGTTCACGCCCCGCAGGCGAACGCGATCAGCGAGAGCGAGCGAGAAGTGCTGGGGGAACTGGGGGAGACGATCGGCCACGCGATTCGGTCGGTCGAGCGAACCCAGGCGATGTTGACCGATAGCCGACTCGAGATCCAACTCGAGTGTGCGAGTCAGCGATTGTTGTTCAATCGCATCAGCGAGGCTATCGGACGCACCGTGTCCCTCGAAGGCATCATCGACAGAGCCGACGAAACCGTGTTGTTCGTCTCGATCGACGATCCGCCGGTCGACGGCGTGCTCGAGCTGGCCACCGAGTGGGCGGCGATCGAGTCGATTTCGGTCGTCTCTGCGGGCGAAGACGCGAGCCTGTTCGAGTGTACGACGGCGCCGACTCCCTTTATCGAGGCCCTTCGGGAGTACGACGCCCGCGTCACCGCCGCGACGACGACCAACGGCTCGACCGCCATCGTCCTCTCGGTACCGGGCCAGATCGATACGCGTTCGCTTATCGAATCGATCCAGGAGCGCTACCCGGAGACGGAGTTGACCGCCAGACGAGAAACGACATCGACGACCTCGGTGCCGGAACTCGAGTCCCGCCTGGAGGATCGATTGACCGACAAACAGCGAGCGGCTATTCAGGCGGCCCACTATAGCGGTTTCTTCAAGTGGCCACGCGAAAGTACCGGTGAGGACCTCGCGGCCGCCCTCGACATCACGCCGCCGACGTACCACTACCACTTGCGAGCGGCCCAGCGAAAGCTGGTTTCGATGGTGTTCGACGACGACTCTAATTAATTAGTGATCCCAATTAAGAGGTACGAAACGATTAGACAGTATTTTTAACCACCTCCCATCCATACGATTACTTGGCGATCTGAGACAGACTGTCGCCACCCCCCCCCCCCCCCCCAAACCCCCACCCCACTTTTAACGCGGATCAGTTCGCTGAGCGATGTCACCATCGAGTCGGGAGTTTATATACCAGAGGGCGGCCAAACGGGCTATGCGAACATTCACCCGATTTGCCAGCGACGAGCGAGCGATCGAGGGGCTGCCGATCCGCCTGATCATCGTCCTCGTCGTCGGCGTCGCCAGTTTAGCCATCATGATGAGCATGCTCGGCGGAATCGGCACGCTCGCGGAAACCGAAGTCGACGTCGAGGTCGATCCCGTGACGATCGATGCGGGCACGACGACTGACGTCCAGTTGACGGTTGTCGGCGAGGATGGGAACACGGTCGAGGACGCGACCGTCATCGTCATGAGCGACGATGCGTGGCTCGACACCGCCGTGAAAGGCGAGACGAGCGTCGATGGGACGGTAACGCTCTCGCTCGACCCGGAACTCAGACAGGGCCAGCGAACCGGCTCGTTAGCGATCGACGTCGTCCCACCGACGAACACCGACTACGTGAACGAACAGGACAACACCGAGATCGTCGTCATCGAGAACTAACATTCGGCCTCGGGTTATAGTGATTCGTGGAACTGTCGAGGCACTCGAGCGGAAGCGGGAGCGCTCGATAGCCCCAGGATCCAGGAATCGCTCTTAGTCCCACTCGATCCACTCACGCTCCCACCCAGTTCGTGAGGCCGCCCGTCGAGTCGCGTGTTCGACGTCCTCTCGAGCCATCCGATTTCGTTCGACCGCACCGGTCTGCTCGCCGTCGACGAGCAACGGCTCGAACGAGACAACTCCGAACTGCTCGGTCGTTCCATCGGCATCGACGGCCTCGAGATGCTGGGGCTGGCTTCCGTGTGGATAGACGAGCCGGCCACCGTCTCCGAGTTGCTCGAGCAGGGGCCGGGGTGGTGCAACCGTCGCTGCTTCCACGAGGATCCGATCGAACGGCGCGTACGCGGGGAGACCACGGGCCCCATCTCGACAGTCGACGAGGACACCCCCGTAGCCGGCCTGCTCGAGGTTGTTTCGGGCTTCGTAGACGACTGGCCGCGCGATGTCGACGGCGTGGACGTTCGTCTCTCCAACGAGTTCAGCCAGGACGGCGGCCGTGTAGCCGACGCCGACGCCGACGACGAGGACGGAATCGCCGTGTCGAGGGTTGAGCGACTCGAGAAGCTGGCAGACCGTGCTGGGTGCGAGCACGCGAGTGCCGAGCACCTCGTGCTCGCGGTCGGCGTACGCTGCCCGGTCGTCGTCGACGAACGCGTGGCGTGGGACGTCACTCATCGCGGCGGCGACCGCCTCGTCCTCGAGGACGCCCTTCGACTCGTGGATGAGGCCGTCGACCATGTCCTCCCGCAGTACCGACAGCTCCATAGGCAGGCTATCAGCGCGACGGTAATCAAGGACTCGCTTGCGCGAGTAGCGACCTACTGACCGCCAGCAGGGAAGGTGGCATCCGGTTTTCGACCGGTGACGACGTGCACCGCCGCACCCGGAACCGAACGAATTGAGACGGCTTCGAGCCCCGCCGTCTCGAGCCACCCTCGGTACGTTTCAGACGCGTGACAGCGTCCCTCGACAGTCGTTGTGAGCGCGTCGACGGTCGCCCGACTCGCGGCATCTCCCTCGAGTGGTGTCACCAGCGCCAGCGAACCACCGGGCCGTAGCACGCCGATGCCCGCTTCGATGAGTCGTTCGTTCGCGTCCGGCCCGAAGCGATGGCTCTGCTCGACCGCGGTGACGAGGTCGAATCGATCGACACCTGCGAGGGTATCAGCCAGTCCATCGGGGATCGTCCCCTCGAGGGTCTCGACGTCCGCAGGGGCGAGAACACCACGGGAAGCCACGAGGTGTTCGGGCCGGTCGTACACCGTCACGTCGAACCCACGGGCGGCAAACTCGGCTGCGTGTCGACCCGGTGTGCCGCCGATCTCGAGCACCCGCCGTGCGTCCGGCGCGACGTGAACCAGTTCGGTGACAATCGCCCGGACGGTCGATTCGTCGACGGCCGCCAGTGCGCCGAGGCGGTTGCGCCGTTCGATGTCCGTCATCGCATCGGGATCGTCACCCCGCATGGTCGACGCGAGTTCCAGACTGCGATCGAGTCGATCGAGCGTCGCCGGCAGCGATCCGATCGATCGCACGTCCGTTTTTGCCAGGAAGCCGAGCGAGCGGTTCGTCGGCTCGTACGTATCGTCGACCCGCTCGAGAAACCCCTCGGTTTCGAGAACGGAGACGAGTGTCGTCGCTGCTCGGGGCGTCAGATCCGTCTCGGCGGCGAGTGCTTCGGGCGTTTCCGCGCTGGTCATCAGCGCCTCGAGGGCACCCGTTTCGCGGGCGGCACGCAACAGGAGCAGTACCTCGAGGGATGGAGTGGGAGTAGACATGACGAGGGTGTATAAGCGCGAGAGTTCCAGGATCGAAAACCCACCTATTCGGCCGTGCGTGTGCGGGTTACGTACCCCTCGATGCGCACCACTCGAGACCCACTCGATATCCACCGCTCGAGAACCACTCGACCCGGCTACCCACGCATCGGGACGAACCGAACGGCCTCGCCATCACGTTTCTCGAGCGTGTCGTCCTCGCGTTTTCGCGCGAACACGAGCGTCTGGCTGCCAGTACCGAGCGGGGCGAGGAGTCGGCCGCCGGGTCGAACCTGCTCGACGACGGCGTCGGGAAACGACGGGGCGGCACAGGTCAGGTAGGCCGCGTCGTACGGTGCGTGTTCGGGCCAGCCCTCCCGGCCGTCGTCCGTTCGAACCTCGACGTTATCGTAGCCGAGGTGCTCGAGGGTCGAGCGAGCCTGGTCGGCGAGGTCGTCGCTGTACTCGACGCTGTACACCGTCCCGGAGTCGAGGTATTCGGCGGTAACCGCCGCGTGGTAGCCACAGCCGGTACCGATTTCGAGAACTCGATCGGCAGGCTCGAGTGCGAGACGGTCGACCATGATGGCGACCATGTGCGGGGCGCTAATCGTCTGCCCGTCGCCGATCGGCAGCGGGCGGTCGTCATAGGCGTTGGCCCGACGGCCGGGAGGAACGAATGCGTGGCGCGGAACGACCGCAAGCGCGTCCAGTACGCGGTCGTCCTCGATGTCGGTGTGGCTGGCGACGATGTCGACCATCCGTTCGCGGTCGTTACGTCGGTCGTCTTCGACACCCCCATCGTTCATCTTACCACGCAGACCAGGCGCTGCTCGTCTCGTCGTAGGCGTAGATCCGTTTGGCGTCCTTCGCGGGGACACTGTCGCCAGGCATCTCGTACCGATCACGGTCGTAGCCCGCCGCATCGCCGCGGACGACGAACGCGTCGATTTCGAATTCGTCGTCCCCGAAGGAGTCGGACTTCCCAACCGTGAATTCGTAGTCTCCGGGGACGTGCACGGTAATGCTTCGGCTATCGTCTTTCCGCCCGTCTTTGGGGTGGATCGTGACGTTGACCGAGACGTTGTCGACCTCTCGCGTCCAGACCGTCTCGATGTCCGTCGTCGGTGCCCGCTCGACGCGTTTCATCCCGTCCAGTTCGATACTCGTGACCCGAACCGTCGCGAGTACCTCCTCGGTCTCGAGTAAGAACTCGTCGCCGAGTTCGACCGTTTCGTCCTCGACCGTGGTGACGTTCGCGGTGAACGACTCGCCGTCCTGGGAGACGACGACGTCGAGGGTCACCTCGCGTTCGGGTTCGGGCTGTACTTTGTGGACGTGGCCGCAGTCGCCGCATCGGACGGTAAGGCTCCCCCCACCCGGGGAGAGTACCTCGTGTACCGTCTCGAGTTCCGGCGAACACGAGGGGCAGGGTGCAGGGATTCGATCCTGAGTGTCGCTCATGACGTCCACGTAGAGGCTCCGGGCGTAAAAGGCGATTGAAGCGACGGCGGGTTCCTGTTCGGACGCTCGAGGAGCGGATCTCGTGCTCGAGGTCACGCGTAACGAATCAGCGTGCGTCAGCCCTGTCTCGGCAGTTCGACTTCGACGCCGTCCGCGTACACCGTCGGTTCGCGGATAATCCCGTCGAGGTGGATCGGCGCTTCGACGTCCCCACCGATGCCGGCGTCGTCACCGATGGCGATGTGCACCGTGCCGCCGGCTTTCTCGTCGAGCAGCACGCTCCCGACGAGCTCCGTGACGGCGACGTTCGTCCCGATACCGAGTTCGGCGAGGTTGTACGCTGCGTCGCCCACTTCCTCCGCAGCCGTGTCGACCGTCTCGCGAATTTCGTCGTCCGAAATACGAGTGACGAGGCCGTCCTCGACGTCGAACTCGAGCGTCTGTCCGTCCTCGAGCAAGCCGTAGGGCATCATCGTCCCGTCGACGACGAACGTCCCATCGGCGGTCTCGGGGCTGACGAACACCTCACCGGCCGGAAGGTTCGACATCCGGCCGGCCTCGTGGACGATGCCGGTGTCAGAGAGGAACTGCCGCTCGCCGATGCCGAACGTGATGTCCGTGCCAGCGTCGGTGGTGACTCGAACCTCCGCCGCACCGTCGACCTGCTCTCGAACGTCTCGACAGTGGGCGGCTATCGTGTCGTAGTCGGCGTCGAGTCCCGTCGTGAACACGTCCTCGGTGATCCCGGGGAGCGTGACGACGCGGGCACCAGCTTCGTTCGCCTCCGTTCTCGCCCGGGTGTGACTCAGGCTCTTGGTTGTCGGCGCGAGAACGACGTCACCCGCGGCCATCGCCGCCGCGACCGGTTCAGGCGGTTCGCCGCCGTGGGTCTCACCCGGCGGGTAGCGGACGATCACCACATCGTCGGTGACGTCGCTGGCGACGTCGTACAGCATCGTCCCGATCGGTTCGCGCTTGTCGTCGGTGACGATCACACAGGATTCCTCGGACTCGAGCGCTAAACACTGCTCAATTGCCGTCTCGGCCGCTGACCGGAGTGTCGACATACTCCACAGTGTGTGCAGGACTCGGAAAGCTCTTTCCGAAAGCGGGTGCCTCGAGCGAAACGTCCCACTGGAGAACCGGCATACGTGTGTCAACGAGCGGTACGACTTTACCCAGCGCGTCACACTTTCCGGACGTGATGGTTCGTTCGACGATCGACCAGTTGCTGTTCGACGAGTCGACGAACGAAGCCGTTCGGGAGACGCTCCCGGAGTGGCTCATCGGCGTGTTCGAGCTCGTAACCCACCTGGGCGATGGGGCAGCGTTGATTATCTTTGCAACCCTGCTCTACTGGTTTGGTGCTGAGTCGCGGCGTCGCCAGCGTGCGCTCGTCATCGCGATCGGGATCGGTGCGCTGGCGATCAGTGCCGGGATGAAAGGAATTTTCGTCAGACCCCGCCCGGAGCTCGCCGGCGGCTACGGCGGCTACAGCTTCCCGAGCGCACACGCCCTCGGTGCCGCGGCGTTCTACGGCTCCCTCGCCGTCGTCGCCGACAGTGGAACACGTCTCCAGCGTTACGTCGCCGCCGGAACAGTCATCCTGCTGGTCGCGGTTTCGCGGGTCATCATCGGCGTTCATTACGTCGGCGACGTCCTCGTCGGCGTGGCGATCGGGCTGGCGTTCGTGGCACTCGTCGTGCGATCGGAACGGGCCGAACCAGGTTTCATCTTTGCCGTGGCCGGCGTCATTGCCATCCTTGCGCTCCTCCTCGGCTCGCACGAGTTCACCACGATGACGATCGGTGCCTCACTCGGTGCGACCGTCGCGTGGTACACCGTCGCCGACCAGCCGTCGAACCCACGCGGTGCGTCGATTCTCCTGCTGGCATATCTGTGTATTCCACTCATCATCGGGCTCAGAACAGCCAACTCGATACTGGGCTCTCCGGTTCCTGGTGATCCACACTGGCTCCTCGAGATCGCAGGGTACGCGGTCGCAACGGGGACGATTCTCGCCGTACCGGTGATTGCCGAGCAGTTGAACGACTGGCCACTCGTCGAGTGGCTGCAAGCACGGCTGCCGTTCACCGGCCGAACGATCGATCCGAACCAGCTTCCGGAGAGGCGGTCGGGTGAGTGATTGTGGGCGAGCCAGGACGGCGAGTGCAACTGTAACCGCGACAGTCACTGGAGATCTGCCACCGACCCCATCAGCGAGCCGTCGCTCACAGCGTTCGAGTAGCCTGGTGAGCGACTCGAGGGCGTCGAGTACCGGAGACGACGGAACCTGTTCCCGAAGCGGGCGACCTGCCGCCTGCGCCGAGGCCAGTTCGGCTCGACAGTCGATCGTCACGACCGGTGCGCCCATGGTTGCTTCCACCCGGTCACACAGCGAGTCAGAAACGGGATCACGACACTGGTTGAGGACGACTGATGCAACTGGTGTCCCCACGTCAGCCGCGAGCGACTGCGTTCGAGCGGCATCCGACAGTGCAACCCGGTCATGCATCGTAACGAGGACGGCCAGATCGGCGCTATGCAAGCATACGCCGACGTCGCGGGCCAGCCCCGCCGGGCAGTCGATGACGACACGGCCATACCGCCGCCTGAGGCGCTCAACAACCCGCGGTACGTCGGTGAGTGTCGATGCTCGTGCCCCCTCGAGCGTTTGCCCGCACGACAGTATACGAACGGCACCCACCGTTTCGACGGCGTCCAGGGGATCGACGCGGCCGGTGAGCACCTCGTGAAGGGTCGGCCCACCTGTCGTCCTCACGGGTAAATCGGCCGCCAACAGATCGGCGTCGACGACGACGGCGTCGATTTCGTAGCCGAGGTTGAGCGAGAGCGTCGACTTTCCGACGCCACCTTCCCCCCCCCCCCGCTAACGGCGACGATCATCGCTCCCGAGGGAGATCACGGGCGACGACGTCACTCGCCGGGGACCACCCCTCGAGCGTCGCGAGGACGCTTGGTGGCTCGAGGTCGATCTCGAGTGGACGCTGGCGGCGCTGGCTCGACGGAGCAACACTCGACCGGCGACTCGAGGTCGGCAGGCTCCGTGACATCCGAACGATTGCCAGCAACTCCCTCCGTTTCCGCCCCCATCTCGAGCAATCGCGGAACCGGTTCGAGTGGGGTTTCGAATCCGAACCCACGACAGCGTCCCGGCTCGAGGGTTGCTTCCCAGACGTCACCAGCCCACTCGGGCGCGGGTAGGTCACCCCGCCGTGGCACCCAGATCGGGCCGGAGAGGGTACTGCGGAGGCGAACGTGCTGTGGCGTCGTCTGCGTGTTCGTGACGACCACTCGCACGAACGCCACACCCGCCCTGCCCGTCTTCCTCGAATCGACCTCGACCATGGGCGTCACTCCCGCCCGTTCGGATATAAAATCGGACACGCCTGGACGAGTCGACCGTCCGTTCGAACCCCAAAAGGAGCCAGCGAGGCTCATGGATCACGCCCCGATCCGATTACCGAGGACGCTCCTCGCCGTTCCGCGGCAGGGACGAAGGTGTGGACGGTATCACCGGCCGTGATCGTCTCTCGTCCATCGGGGAACGGGAGACACTCGCCATCTCGTTCGATGAGGAGTACCGTGTCGGACACCCAGGTGACGAACTCTCCATCGATTGCCGCTCCAGGCTCGACCGTTCGCTTCACCACCCGATCGGCCGCCACACGCGTGAGTCCGATCAGTTCGTGTACATCAGTCGAAGTATCTGCAGCCGTCGTCAGCCGGTACGTGGCCGTGTCGTCGTCGATCATCGAAGCCACACCGGACTCGAGGACGACAGTGACGACGTCGGTATCAGCCGCATGGACGATCCCAGTCGAGACGAGGCGCACGCCGTCGTCGGCACCGGCCCAGAGTTCGATCGGATCGCCGGTACTCACCGCCGGTGTACAATCTGTGACGACGGCGACGGCCTCCATCGACGGTGGAGTCGTCGGACTCAGCCCCGCTCGGCGGCCACCGACGGCAAATGCGTCTATCGAGCCGTCATCGTCGACCGCCACGGTGACGCGCCCGAGGTCGAAGTCCTCCTCGAGGCGCGTACGCAGGCGCTTCTCGAGGTCGGATCGTGAGAGGTGACGCGGAAACAGGGGTGTTCGACCGGCGATCGTACGTTTTCGTTCCACAGCGACCGGCGGATAGCCATCGACGTCCGCGAGTTCGGTTGGAAGGGTGAGTGCAATGGCAACGCCCGCCGATTGAATCAGTGTCGTGACCTCCCCACCAGTATCGATCCGGGAGATGTCGAACGTGCTACAGCCGAGGTGGTCACCCGCGTACCGGCCACCGAACGAGACGACGACACCACCAGTCACCACCCCCACGATGTAGAGCGCACTGGCCTCGCCGACAGCCGGGGCTGGATCGATGAACTGTCCCCGGAGCAACACATCCATCGTCAGGACGATCGATGGCAACGTGATGCCAAGCAGGATGGCAGCGCCGACCGGAATCGCCCAGGTCGTCGCCCAGCGATGGACGAACGTACACCTGGTTGCCATCACGCCGGCCAGGAGAGACAGCCCGAGGATGGAGACAAGTGCCGTCTGCGTCCACGGCGACACGACCGCTGGTACCGTCACCACCCCACTGGCACTCACGTGACCACCTCAGGTAGCTCGTTAGATCGTCGAGTCGGTGTCCGCTCGCCCATACCAGCCACCACTGTCGCTTCCCCGATGACGAACACCTCGTCCCCCACCTCGAGCTCGCCAGTTCCTGGGGGGTATTCGATCACGACGGACTCACCGCAGCCGACCTCGCTGGAAGCGAGGTGTCCGTCCTCGACGTCTCCGGGTTGGACGACGCCGCGATGAACGCCGTCGTTCGTGGGGTCGGTGAGACGCTGTACCGGGCACGCATAGAGGAAACCATCGACCGACTCCCCTGGCTCTTGCTCGACGAAGCCCACACGTTCTTCGACGGGGTCGCACAGTCCGCGCTGGAAACGATCCTCACGCGCGGCCGGGCACCGGGCGTCAGTCTCGTCTCGGCTAGCCAGCGACCGAGCGCCGTCCCGGCCGTCGGTGTCTCACAGTCTGACGTGATCGTCTCCCATCGCCTCACGTCACGCGCCGACCTCGAGCCGCTCGATCGGGTACTCGATGGTGGCGTGCCGCCGGGGTCGGTGGTGGCCTTGCGCGGGCCGGCAGCGGGGTCGCTCGACCACCACGTCGCTCGGCTCACCGCACCCCGCGGAACGCTGTATCTCAGCACCGACCGCCCGGTCGCGAACGTGACGAGAGGACTCGAGCGAACGGCAACCGAGACCGGCGCGCCGACGGTTCGTATGCTGGAGGGAGAAAACGCGGCTGCACGCATCGACGAGGCGCTCGTCCTGATCGACAAACTGCCCGACAGGGCGACGCTACTGATCGAGACGGCCAACAGTCTCGAGGGAGCCGATCGGGAGCCGTATCTCGACTTTCTGTCAACTGTGGCGACGCGAACAGGTGACATCGATGCCCTGGCCGTATTCGTCTGTGTGACCGAGGGAGAGCGGCCAGCGAATCGGCGCTATCTCGAGCAGTACGCCGATCTCGTCGTCGACCTCGAGGCAGGGTCGGTTGTCGCCAGTGGAGGAGTGGCCGATAGTGGAGCGGCGGTCGACAGCGGAGGGGGATTCGATAGTGGGATTCGGCCGGGAGAACAGGTGACGAGGTCACACCGAAACTCGCGATCCCAAAGTGTCGGTTCGACGGGTCGGTACTGGGCTCACTCGAGGGGACGATCAGCGACTGACCGGTCGACAAGAGTGAACCTCAGTGAGAGAAAATCAGACCGCGTCCTCGAGCACCTCGACGCCGATCAGTGAGTCGCCGGTGAGCGCACGGACGTACGCGCCGCCGGCGATGGAGACGTGGGAGAAATCGTTCTCGTCGAGACCGTACATCCCGATGGCGCGGGAGGTGTCCCCGCCGCCGACGACGGAGAAGCAGTCGGTCTCGGCGATAGCGCTGAGGACTTCGACGGTGCCGTGGGCGAACCGTTCGTCCTCGAAGACGCCGAGTGCACCCTTGACGAAGACCGCATCGGATTCGCGGACGAGATCGGCGTAGGTGTCCGCCGTCTCGCTGCCGACGTCGAGATAGGAGGTGTCCTTCTCGAGTCCCTCGAGGGCGACTTCGGCGCGCTCGCCATCTGCGTCCTCGTAGGCGAGGTCGGTGGCGAGGGTGAGGCGGTCACCGTAGGTCTCGAGGATGCGTTCGATCGTTTCGGCGTGGTCGTCCCACTGGTGGTCGAAGAACTCGGTGTCGTCGACGTCGTAGCCGACGTCGTGGCCGGCCGCCCGACAGAAGAGTTCGCCGACGATGCCACCGAGACAGAACCGGTCGACGGTGTCCTCGACCTCCTCGATGACGGGGATGAGATCCTCGGCTTTCGTGCCGCCGAGAACCATCGTAACCGGGCCGTCGAACGTCCGCCCCTGAATTGCGGAGTTGGCGGTGTACTCGGCGTCCATCACCGGCCCCGCGTAGGCGTCCAAGAGGAGCGGGAAGCCCACGAGCGAGGCGTGGGCGCGGTGGGCCGCCGAGTAGGCGTCGTTGACGTAGGCATTGAACCGTGGCGCGAGTGTTCGGACGAACTCACTTTCGGCGTGCGCCTCGGGATCCTTCTCGGGGAGTTCGTCCTCGCACATGCGGACGTTCTCGAGCAACAGGACGTCACCCGACTCGAGGGCGTCGATGGCGGCGAGGGCCTCCTCGCCGTAGGTGTCGGCGACGAAGTCGACGTCGACGTCCTGGCCGAGATGGTCGGCCAGCACCGCGGCGTGGCTCTCGAGCGAGATGAACGTGTCACGTCCGGGGCGGCCCTGGTGGGCCATGAGGGCGACGGCGTGGTCGTCCTCGAGGAGCCGGCGGATAGAGTCGGCGTGGCTGGCGAAGCGACGGTTGTCCTGGGCGACGCCGTCCTCGACGGGAGCGTTGAGGTCGACTCGGACGAGGAGTCGCTGGCCGGGCTCGAGGTCGTCGATAGTCTTGAACATGCGTGTACCGGTGCGATCCGGGCGCTTAAAACGGACGGATAGCGCCGGCTATTGCGATTTCTGGGGAACGGTTGCGATGACTGCGGTGAGGATCATCACTACAGATTGGGAAGTGTTAGACTATAGAAGGAGTAGCAATACGACAAATGGGACGAACTGGGATCAGAACTAATAGAGAGAAAGATACCAACCACGACGCAAGTCGGTGACCGGTGTCGCTATCGTCCGATAGAGATGTCGAGACCTCGAGTCCCCTTACGCGGCGGCTTCTTCGATCTCAGTTTCGTGTTCGGTCTCGGAAACGACGTAGAGTGCCAGATCGAGCATCCGGTTCGAGAAGCCGTACTCGTTGTCGTACCAGGTGAGCACCTTCACGAGGCCGCCCTCGAGCACCATCGTGGACTCGAGGTCGACGTACGACGAGAACGGGAGGCCAACGATGTCCCGAGAGACGATCTCCTCGTCGGTGTAGCCGAGGACGCCGGCAAGCTCGCCGTCAGCGGCGTCGCGAATGGCCGCTTCGATGTCGTCCTTGGTGACGTCGGCCTCGAGGTCGACGGTGAGGTCGGTGATCGAGCCGTTGGGGACGGGGACGCGCATCGCCATGCCGTCGAGTTTCCCTTCGAGTTGGGGGAGGACTTCGGTGGTGGCAATGGCGGCACCCGTCGAGGTCGGGATGATGTTCTCGGCGGCGGCACGGCCACGGCGGCGTTTGGTCTGGGGGCCGTCGATCAGGGCCTGGGTGCCGGTGTAGGCGTGGACGGTCGTGAGCAGGCCGGATTCGATGCCGAACGTCTCGTCGAGCACCTTCACGACGGGGGCGACACTGTTGGTCGTGCAGGAAGCGTTCGAGAGGACATCTTCACCAGCGTACTCGTCGTGGTTGACGCCGTAGACGAACATCGGTACGTCCTTGTCGCCTTTCGGCGGTGCGGAGATGAGTACCTTCTCGGCACCAGCCTGGAGGTGCTGGGCGGCGTCGTCGTAGGTGCGAAACAGGCCGGTCGCTTCGAACGCGACGTCGACGTCGAGGTCGTCCCACGGGAGCTGAGAGGGGTCTCGCTCGGAGAGAAGGTGGATTTCTTTGCCGTCGACGAACAGGGTATCACCGTCGCGCTCGATACCTTCGAGGCGGCCGTGAACGGTGTCGTACCGGAGCAGGTACTCCATGTCGTCGTTGTCCATCACGTCGTTGATCGCGACGATTTCGAGCCCCTCGTATTCGAGCGAGGCGCGCAGGACATTTCGGCCGATGCGGCCGAAGCCGTTGAGGCCGACGCGAACGACCTCGTCGTCCGTAGGGTCTTCTGTAAATGAATGTTCACTCATATCTGAGTAGTATGTTTTCCACCGTTAAAGTAGTTGCCCCCTTCGTGTCGAAAACACGGTGGTGACTGTCGTGTTTGGCGGGTGCAAAAGGAAGTGTTCGACGATCGGGTACGGTTTAACTACCAGCTAATAAACATAGACACACAGTCACAATGAGAATTTATAACACAGCTACGTCTGTCGATTTTTCCCCAAGTTACTCAATTACGAGTTAACATCTATCAACCTATCCGAAACTATTATACCCGTCGTCAGTGGAGGAGCACTCGTATGCTTCGGGTCGGAATCAACGGATACGGAACCATCGGGAAACGCGTCGCAGACGCCGTCCGGGCACAGCCCGACATGGAGGTCTGTGGCGTCGCCAAGGTGAGCCCAGACTACGTGGCAGTCAACGCCGTTGAGGCTGGCTACCGCCTCTTCGCCGTCGACGAAGGGCGAATCGATGCGTTCCGCGAAATCGGCATCGACGTCGCCGGCACGGTCGACGAACTGGTCGCCGAAAGCGACGTCGTCGTCGACGCAACGCCCTCCGGTATTGGTGCCCAGAACCGCCCGCTGTACGAACGCCACGACACCCCCGCGATCTTCCAGGGCGGTGAGGACGCCACCGTCGCTGAAGTCAGCTTCAACGCCCGCGTGAACTACGACGAAGCCGAAGACGCCGACTACGTCCGCGTCGTCTCCTGCAACACCACTGGCCTCTCCCGGCTCGTCGCCCCACTTGAGGAAGCCTACGGGATCGAGAAGGTTCGAGCCACGCTGGTTCGACGCGGCGGCGATCCCAACCAGACCGACCGCGGCCCGATCAACGACGCGGTGCCCGATCCCGTCTCGGTGCCCTCCCACCACGGCCCCGACGTCCAGACGATCTTCCCGGATCTCGACATCGACACCATCGGCCTCAAGGTTCCCACGACGATGATGCACGTTCACACCATCAACGTCACCCTCGAGAACCCGCCCGCCGACGAAGCAGACGTGCGCGACCTGCTCGCCGCCCAGGATCGAACCGTCATGGTGCCCGAGTACGCCCGCATCGACGGTGCAGGCACGCTCAAAGATATGGCCCTCGACGCTGGCCGCCCACGCGGCGACATCTGGGAGAACTGCATCTGGGAGGAGTCGGTCACGATACAGGGCAACGACCTCTACTGTATGCAGGCCATCCACCAGGAATCCGACGTCGTCCCCGAGAACGTCGACGCCCTTCGGGCGATTTCGGGCCACCTTTCCGGCCCAGAGAGTCGCTCGCTCACGAACGAGACCCTCGGCATCGGCTTTGGCCGCCTCGACGACCGGAAACTGCCCTCACTCGATACCCAGACGGCCGACTGACTCTCCACTCAAATCAGTTGCAGATCGGCCGGTTCCCCGTAGAAACGTTGTAAACCCGCCGGAGAGCAGTCCCGGAGAATCGGTTGGAACTCTCCGGAGAGACGTCCGAACGCTTCTCGATCGATGACCGTGAGGAACACCTTTTTGCACCTCCCATCCTTACCGACTGGTATGCGCCGTGACGACCGCGACGAACCCTTTGATGACCTCTTTCGAGAGATCGAACGGATGATGAACGAGATGATGAGTGGGGCCGACGTAGACTTCGAATCGGGGGGAGCCGTCGATAGCGGCTTCGGAACCGACACCCACGTCGACGTCCACGACGCAGACGACGAAGTCCGCGTCATCGCTGACCTTCCAGGCGTCGAAAAACAGAATATCGAACTCGAGTGCGACGGCAAGACCCTCACCATCTCCGCCCGGAGCGACCACCGCGAGTACGACGAGCGCGTCTCCCTGCCCCGTCGGGTCAACGAACACACCGCCTCGGCGACCTACAACAACGGCGTCCTCGAGGTCGTCTTCGAACCGGCCGAGAAATCCTCGGACATCAGCCTCGAGTAGGCTCGCGTCAGGCGTTCACGATCGCAATCGGCTGCTCGATTTCTATCCGCCCTGTTGAGTGTCGAACCCGGTCGAGCATCGGTGCCGGCCCACCCGAACACCGATGTCATCTCACCCGAGCACCTCGCCAGGGTCAGCCGTGTGTACCGACCCGAACGGCAGACCTCCCGGTCAACAGGTATTTGCCGGCGAACGACTAGCTAGTACGTAAAGCGTTTGCGGGCGCGGTGTCCGCGCCAGCAGTCCCCCAGACGGGACGGATCTCCAATGGAAGACACGTCAAAATATCTCATCAGGGCGAACGTGACGGCCGACGGCGTGGTCGAGCGGAGCGACGTCGTCGGTGCCATCTTCGGCCAGACCGAGGGCCTCCTCGGCGACGAACTCGACCTCCGCGACCTCCGTCAGTCACAGAAGGTCGGCCGCATCGACGTCGACATCACCAGCACCAGAGGCACCTCACACGGCCAGTTGACCATCGCCACCAGCCTCGACAAAGTCGAAACGGCGACCCTCGCAGCCTCACTCGAGACCATCACCCGCGTCGGGCCGTGTCGGGCCAGCCTCGAGGTCGAAGAGATCGAAGACGTCCGTGCAGCCAAGCGCAAAGACGTCGTCGATCGGGCGAAAGAACTCCTGCGGACGGGCTTCGACGACACCGTGATGTCCTCAGACGAAATCCTCGCCGAAGTGCGCGAGTACGTTCGGGTCGAAGACATCACCGAGTACGAAGGACTGCCCGCCGGGCCGCGCGTCACCGACAGCGACGCGATCATCGTCGTCGAAGGGCGCTCTGACGTCCTCACGTTGCTCAAATACGGCGTGAAAAACGCCATCGCCGTCGAAGGGACGAACGTCCCAGACGCGGTCGCCGAACTCACCCACCATCGAACGGTCACCGTGTTTCTCGACGGCGACCGCGGCGGCGACCTGATCTTCGAGGAACTCGCCCAGGTCGGCGATATCGATTACGTCACCTTCGCCCCCGCCGGCAGCTCCGTCGAGGATCTCGACCATCACGAACTGTTCACCGCCTTGCGAAACAAGGTGCCGTACGAGACCGTTTCGGGGACGAACGAACCTCGAGATGCGATCGCCGCCACGGACGGCAGTGCAACGCCAGCGCCACCGGTGACCGAAACTGGCAGCCAGCCTTCTCAGTCGGCAGTCAAATCGGCGCTCGATGCAGCGGAATCCGCCGAGACGGCCGCCACGAGCGGAGCGACCGCTACCGAGAACAACGCCGCTACGTCCGATCATCACCCCCCAGAATCCGCGAGCACACCACCGGAAGCCGAACGGACGACTGCAGAATCGTCACCGACGGTTCCGGCGACGCTCTACGACCAAGCAAACGAGATCATCAGAGCCGACACCGACCGAGTGCGGTTGCTCGACGCCGAGAACGAACCCCTCGCCGACGGCGAAGCGGGTGACGTTATCGAGTTGCTCGAGGCGAACGCGGACGACGCGCTCTCGACGGTTATCCTCGACGGCATCGCGAGCCAGCAACTCCTGGACGTGGCGGCCGATACCGGTGCCGACCGAATCATCGCTCGAGCGCTCGGTCAGTTTACGAAGCGACCGACCGGGGTTCGCGTCCACTCGATCGACGAGATCGCGGAATCGGTTCCGTAGCCGGCACCACGAATTGGGTTCCGGTTCCCGTCACTCCTCCTCGCGTTCGGGCGTCCGAGCGGCCGAACCGGTCACTTTCTTTGCGAGGAGTCCAGGCACGTCGCCGGGGGTCGTGAGCCGTCGCTGGACGAGCACGAGCACCACGGCGCAGACGATGAGCGCACTGCCGATGTACGGCCGCGAACCGGTAGCGACCATCTCGAGACCCGCCAGCGCGGCTGGGATCGCAAAGATGAGGACACCGACCAGTTTGATCGTATCGAAGAGCCCTGCCATTGCCCTGGATTCGGCCGGTGGGGTGAAAAACGCGCCGGAGCGCGCCATCACAGATACGATATGTATCACTGTATCGGAACCGCTTTATTCTCCCCACGGCGACACCAGCGTATGTTTACCGGTATCGTCGAAGAGACGGGCGACCTCGTCGGACGGGAAGCGACAGCCGAGGGGCTCAGACTCCGAATCGGGGCCGACTCGGTGGCGAGCGACCTGGCCCACGGCCAGTCGATCAGCGTCAGCGGGGCCTGTCTGACCGTCGAGCGATTCGAACCCGGGGCGTGGTTCGAGGTGTTCCTCGCGAGCGAGACCGTCGAGCGAACCTACCTCGACACGCTCGAGGAGGACGACACCGTCAACCTCGAGCGCGCAATGCCGGCGGACGGACGCTTCGACGGCCACGTCGTCCAGGGACACGTCGACGCCGTGGCGACCGTGACCGAAATCGAATCGGTCGGTGACGACTGGTTTTTCGAGTTCGACCTGCCAGAGCGGTATGATCGATACGTCGTCGAAAAGGGCTCGATTACCCTCGACGGGATCAGTCTCACCGTCGCAGAGTTGACCGAGAGCGGGCGCGTGACCGTCGCCATCATTCCAACAACCTACGAGTTGACCACGCTCTCGGAGAAATCGGTCGGCGACCCGGTTCACCTCGAAGTCGACGTCCTCGCGAAGTACGTCGAACGACTGCTCGAGGGCCATCTCGAGACGGGAGACGGACTCGAGGCGGCGCGGTAACGGCCGACGTGCTCGAGGCACCGTGAAAAGAATCAGCGCTGTCCGGGCTCGAACTCGGTTCGTTCGGACGGATACTCCTCGGACGGTTCGCGGACAGCCTGGTAGGTTCGTCGATACCGACTGAGCTTTCGGTACAGGTAGACGGCGATGATACCGTCGTAGGCGATGACAAAGAGAACCACCGCCATTCTGGAACCGATCGCCCAGGTGGCGCTCATGAGCGGGGGGATAACCTGAACGGTAACGTTGTAGGTCGCGTGGAGCACCGACGCGATGAGCAGTCCCTTGACCACCAGGGGGCCAGCGTGCTGTGGGTTGAACTTCGCCAGCCCGAGGTAGTAGCCCGCGATTGCCGAGTAGATAACGTGGCCAGGGCCGGCTAGCGCGCGAGTCGTCGTGATACCGGTCGCTGTGGCGAAGAGGCTGGTCTCCGGGCTTACCGTGTCGATCGTCTGGGAAATGTACAGCGCGTTTTCGATGGCTGCGAACCCGAGACCAGCGATGGCCCCATAGACAGCGCCGTCGATGACGGCGTCGAACGTATCACTGCGATAGGCGAAGATTCGGACGGCCAGCAGTTTGACGGCTTCCTCGACCGGGCCGACGACGAGGAAAAAGAAGAGGATCATCCCGACGATCGGCACCGGTTGCAAGAACGCCCCGCCGACGGTGTTGATGACGGCGGCGAACGTCGCAAAGAGAACGGCGAGGACGAACGTCCCGACGAGCAGGGAGAGCGGTTCGCTGGTCGTGATGTCGGCGTACCAGATGTAGGCGGCAAGCAGGGCCGCCGGCACGACCGAGAGTCCAAAGAACACCCCCACCATCGGTTCGTCGAGGACGAGGACGGCCGGCGAAGCGAGCAGGGAGATCGTGATCAACACCGCAACCGAGAGCACGATCGCGTGCAATCCGTAGCTGATAAGCGCGTAGAGCCAGGCGGCGAATCGATCGATGCGCGAACGGGGTTCCCACGTCGAGATGTCATAGAGGTCAGCCGAGCCGTCGGCCGCTCGTTCGATCGGATCGCGCTTGCCGGCCATGCGCGGGAATACATCGGCCACCTATCAAATACGTTCGGCGGGGAGACACCTTATATGGTATTAAATGTCAATAGTCATTTAAGGTGGGTGTTTATGGGTGATGCGTCTCCATACGACTGCATGAGCCGACCGACCCGCGGGGTACTTTACACTTCACCGCCCTCCCCCCACGACACACACGTCGTCCGAAATCCACCACCAGCAATCGCGGCCACCCTCGAGCGCGAGGCTGCTACCGAAGCGGACGAAGCCGAATCGACAACCGAACCGGAGCGCTCGCCTGAAGCGGATCCCCAACTGACCGCCGCCACCACCTCTTCTTCGCTGACTGGTACGCCGGCTGACGATTGATCGGTCGACCGTACGTCCCACGTCGCGCCCAGCCTGTCGATCCTGAACGACGCCGAAGGGTCGTTCGCGCCACCGGCATCGAACCGTCTGCGAGCAAACCCACAACCGACTAAGGCCAGGACGACCAACCGCCCGACATGCACTTCGATCAACGAACCCAGCGCGCCCTGCGCGAAGTCGGGCTCGACACCGACGACCTCCGTCGAGCGTCGGAACTCGTCGTCGATGCCGTCAGCGCAGACGCCGAGGCCCTCGAGACCGTGTTCGAGCGTCACGACACCGTCTACTCGGACATGGATCTGGCGCACTCGAGCGCCGACTATCCGGAACACACCGTCGAGTACCTGGACGTCACGACTCACGCAGACGAGATGCGCGGCTGGCTCCGGTTCGACACATGGGGCGTCCCCGTCGAAGACGGTCGGATTCTGGACGCCGAGGAGGAGTACGTCGAGTTGACGGTCGGTCGGCCGATTCACGGCCGGGTTCGGTTCGCCCCCGATCGGGAGACGTTGCGATGAGCGGGGAGGGGCGTGACGACGAACGCGACGACAGCGCCGCCAGCACCAGCGTCCGCGTCCGCGGCATTTACACGACCGCCGTCACCAGACTGCTCGAGACAGCGGGGTTCGACGTGGTACAGGCCTCCGAGCCGATTCGCGACCGCTTCGATACCGCGTTCGAAATTGCTCCCGCCGACGTTCGCATCGAAACCACCCGAGACCGGCAGGGACTCGAGGTGTCCGGCGACCCCAATGGCGTCGACGCCGTCACTTCCCGACTCGAGTCGCTCGGCGTCGACACCTTCCGCTGGCCCGACGACGTGTCTCGAAGTGGCGTCTTCGACGCCGAGGTGGACGATGCCGCCGGCGGACGGGGAGCCACGGTCGACCTCGGCGACGGCCGCACTGGTTACCTGCCGTACGACGACGTGGACGGCTACGTCGACGCCGGCAACCGCTACCGCGTCCAGGTCGACGAACCGACCCCGCCGTGGACAGACGACGATCCGCGCGTGCTCCCGGGCGTGGCCGTCCAGGGCGGCCTCTGTTCGCTCTCTCGACGATGGAACGGGGTTGGTGCCGACTTTAGCGGCGCCCCAGCGGAGGAACTCGTCGGCATGACCGGCCTGCTGTCGACCGACGTTCCCGACGGCTGGGGCCTTCGCTGGCACCGAACCGCTGGGGACGCCGACCTCGAGGCGATGGGCGCAGCGGTCGCAACCGTCGTCGACCGGGCTCGAGCGCTCGAGGCGGCGCTCGAGGACGCACCCGACGAGCCGGGAGCGGATTCCCTCGGCGCACTCGCGACGCCGCAGGCGACGGCCTGGCTCTGGTTCGGCCGGGGGTCGCGGTTGGCGCTGGACGACGCTCGTCGGGCGGTCGAGACGACGATGGCCGGCCACCACCGGATCAAAGCCGGCAGCGCGTCGGCGAGCGTGGCCGTCGACTTCGCCGAAGCCGTCTGTGCAGAGGCGGACGGAACCGACGACTTCCCCTTCGGTGCGGTCTCGAGGCAGTTCGGCCCCACATCGGGCGACCGACTCTCGCTGGGTCACGGCAAGCCCGACGGTCGGCTCATCACGCTCGGCACCGGCGACGTGACCGACTGGGATGCCGAGGGGACGATCACCCTCGAGCGGTCGATGCGCGGCGGTGGCACGTACGACGCACTCGGCACGCCCAAGGAGTCGGGCGACGTCGCCGTCACGAAACTCCGGGAGGGTCGGTGGTGGTACCCGACGACGTACAGGGCCGCCGACGGCACGGTGAAGGGCACATACGTCAACGTCTGTACGCCCGTCGAACTGTTCCCAGACTGTGCCCGTTACGTCGATCTGTACGTCGACGTGATCCGGCGATCCGACGGCGAGGTGGAAATCGTCGATCTGGACGAACTCGAGGCGGCAGTGTCGGATGGGCTGGTTTCGGACGCACTGGCGGAGAAGGCTCGATCGGTCGCGAACGCAGTCGAGCGAGCGTTATCGAAGTAGGTCACCCTGTCCCCGGGCCGAGATTTCGCGGCGGGTCAAGAGTTGGCGGCGTTCAACGGGTTGGAGGTTGGGAGTCGAACCTATCGCTCGAGGGAGCCTATCGCTTGAGCAGGTCATTGTCGCGACAAAAATTATCACGACAATGACCTGGCGGTTCGTGGATCGCGACGAATAGTCTCGACTCGAGGCCGCTCACAGGATCAAAAATCAAACTGCAGTTTTGATACGGACTGGTGTACGGTGTCCCGGTGGTTACCCGTGTCGGTCGACAAGTACCGGGAAAACTCCAACAGACCGAATCAGTCGGCGGCCATCGCGCCGAGACCCGCCTCCCGCAGGTCGTCGCCATCGACGGACGAGCGCAGGGCGTCCATGCCGTCGTTGCGGTCGATGTCGAAGTTCGTCTCGTATAACTCGGCCACGCGAGCCATCTCCTCGTCGCTCAGCTTTGGCACGTCGCTTGCGGCCGCCCACTCGTCGATGTCGGCGGCGGTGCGGAAGGTTGGGGTGACGCTCGCCACCGCGTCGTGGCTGAGCAGCCAGGCGATCGAGGCCTGGGCCATGGTTCGTTCGCCATCGGCGTGAGCAGCGCGCTCGAGGAATCGAAGCGTCTCGAGTTTCTCCCAGCCCGTCTCGTACCAGGCGTCGGGGCGGAAGCCACGGTGGTCGCCCGCGTCGAGTTCCGTCTCGGGTGTGACCTGTTCGTTCAGAATGCCCGAGGAGTGAGGGACACGGGGGATGAGGCTGGTCGAGGAACCCGTGCGCTCGATGGTGTCGAGGAAGTGGTTGCCGACGTCCTGCTCGAGGACGTTCCAGACCAGTTGCAGGGAGTCGAACTCCTCCTCGATGGCGAGGTCGCCCTCGGCCAGCCAGCCGATCGAGGGGCCGAGTGCGAGCCCACGAGCGTGAATCAGCCCTTCCTCCTCGAGTTCGTCGAGCAACTCGAGGACGTCGCTATCGATCTCGTCGACGTTGGCGTTGTGGAGCTGGAGGACGTCCACGTACTCGACGTCGAGTCGCTCGAGGCTCTTTTCGAACGCGTCCCGGAGGTAGTCGGTATCCATCTCCTTGGGCAACTCACCGTGGCCCGCCTGCGGGTTGTTGTAGAAGTCGTAGCCGATCTTGGTCGCGATGGTGACCTCGTCGCGGACGTCCGCGAGTGCCTGGCCGAGCAGTTCCTCGCTGCGGCCGTGGCCGTAGACGTCGCCGGTGTCGAAGTAGGTGATCCCCTGTGAGATGGCGTGCTCGACCATCTCGATGGCGTCGTCCTCGGAGCGGTCGCCCCACCAGTCGGTGCCGACGACCCAGGCACCGAAGCCGACTTCACTCACTTTCACGTCGGACGTTCCGAGCGTCTGGTACTGCATATACCCGGGTTTGGAAGTGAGGGAACTTAGGGCGTGCGGAACGTTCCCCGATCGTGGGAGCCCCCGCACGGTGGGGTCAGACTGGTGGCTTGCCACAGCGAGCGGGACAGGGCTCGAGAGTGGGTGATTCAGATGGACGTACTGTGGACGTGAACAGTCGTGTAGAACATACATTCGTTCGCACCACCACGGCACCAATTTGTTTTGGAACGATGCTTAACCCTCGTTAGTGGAACTGATGGGATATGAGTAAGCTGGACGCGACGGTTCAAACTCGGTCGACAGAGAAAGCGTTCGAGGCCTTCGCCAGCGGACGACGGCGTCGCCTATTCGTCCTCGTGAATGAGCACGAGGGTGTCGGACGCCCCTCGCTGACCGTCGACGCACTGGCGCGTCACCTCGTTGACGACGAACACGTGACCGATACCGACCACCGCTCGTCCCAGATACACCTCGTCCACCGTGAGTTGCCCATGCTCGAGGAGGCAGGGCTGCTCAACTGGGATCGGTCTGCAGGCACGGTGTCGATTCCCGACCAAGTCGCGCTCGATCCGTCGTTTCTCGAGCGAACGCTCGAGTCCGCTGAACTGGATTGGGACGCGGTCTTCGAAGCGCTCTCGAACGGGCGGCGTCGAACGGTGCTGACCGTCCTCAGAGAGGCTACGGAGGCGCTCTCCCCGGAAACCCTCGCCACGCGTGTCGCAGCCCACAAGCCGGACGCGGACGAGCGAACCGTCGCGATCACCCTCCACCACCAGCACCTGCCGGTACTCCGGGAGGCTGGACTGGTTCGTGAACAGGAAGACGGACTCCAGTACGCAGGTGACGACCTGGAGCGGGCGGGAATCGATACCAACTTTCAGCTGCCCTCGGGCCAGCTCGCCGCGAGTGTACGGCGCTAACGCGGCGGTTCACTACCGACCGAACCGTGCGTTCCACCGCTGACGGTCGACCCCTCCCACGAGTGTGTTTTTACTCGAACAATGAACGACTGCGTCACCGTGAGTTACTTTTTATTCACCGGGTAGCCAAGTGCGGGTACTGACATGATTGTTACCGGGATGGGCAAAACGGTCACACAACCGAACGTCTATGACCTTCGATATAGTACGGCCGGTCATGACCAAGCGGCACGTCTCGTTGCCGGCGGAGGCTGAGGCGGGGATGCGGGAATTCGTGACGACAGTCGACCAGCGGCTCTCGAGCGATGAGGACACCTGTGCCGTCGTCGAGGACGTGCTCATCGACCTCTCGGGGGATCGGGAGGCCTACGAGCGCTGGCAGGCAGGGGCGGACGTCTCGCCGGCCGAACGCGTCCGTCTTCAGAGCTACGACCCCTGTAATACGACGCTCGAGAGCGAGTACTACGCCGAGAAGGACGAAGAGCGGTTCAAACGCTCGAAACACCTCCAGTGGCTCTGGCGACAGTTCGACAGCCTGCCGATCGCCGACAACGTCGAGTTCGCGCTCCGATTCAGGCGGATGCTCGCATCCCACCTCTTCGAGGACTGTGGGGAGAACTGCCGCTTCTTCAAGGGCATTTCGTTCACTTACGGCCACAACATCACCGTCGGGGACAACACCGTCATCCACGACGATGTCCACCTGGACGATCGCGGGAAGCTAACCATCGGCAACCGCGTCTCGATCTCCGACGGGGCACACATCTACAGCCACGATCACGATGTCGTCGACCAGACCGAGGTGCGAAACTACCACACGATCATCGAAGACGACGTTCGCCTCACCTACGACTCGATGGTTCGGGCCGGAGTGGAAGTCGGCGAGAACGCCATCGTCGGCGCGCGCGCCATCGTCCAGAACGACGTTCCCGCCCACCACATCGCCGTCGGGATGCCCGCCAAGAGTATCAAGATCAAACCCGGCTGGGAAGACGTCGCCGTCCCGCTCGAGGACGCCGGCGAGAACCGCCAGGACGAACGCGAGCTCGAGTACGAACTGAGCGACGAGTTCGAGGTGTTCGACGAGTTCCAGCGGGAACGACGGCCGCCTGGAGCGACCAGAGAGACCCGGTAAGGAGTAACATACCGAATCGTTCTTCCGGCAACGAGTATCAACGCCGTTGATCGTTCGGGCAACAGCCAAGTGTATTGAGAGCATACCACACACCATGTCCCTCTGGGGCTGGCTCATCGGGTACATCGTGCTGTTCGCCGTACTCCATCTGGTCCTCTATTACGCGTACGTCCGCCAGAACGGCGAGACGACGCTCCCATCGGTTACCGACGGCGAACACACCGGGTTCCAGTCAGCGCCGCGGGCCGATACCTACCGCACCCACCGGGGCGACGGCGGCGAATCGGTCGACGTCGACGACCTCGATATTTCGGGTGAATCGACGACGTGCCCACACTGTGGTGCGCCGAACGAGCACGATCAGGTGTACACGTACTGTCGAGTGTGTGTTTCTCCGCTCCGACAATAACCCTCCGCTCCGAAACCGATCTTCAAAGACGTTACTCGCCCGAAAGCGCCGCCTCGAGCGGTTTGAGGTGGTCGATGCCGACAACTGCCACCACCGACCCCGTCGCATCCTCGCGCAGCGACTCGAGGTGATCGACCATGCAGGCCTCGCGCGTTTCGTCGCGGTAGGCTGTCGCCGTCGGTTCGTCGGTGCCAGCGTGTCGAAGGAGGGCACTCACCCCCGAAACGTGGCGTCGTTCGTGAGCGGCCTGTGTAGCGGGCGAATCGGCGTGTGAACAGGTGTACTCGATCGGGTCGTCGCAGGCGACGGTCATCGACGTCGCGTTCGACACCGTTGCGGCGACCCGGCAGGTGAGGGCGGTTCGCGTCGCCCCGCCGAGGCTCGAGAGGACGCGCCTGGCGGTCGACGCTGGAACGCGGTCGGCGAGCAGACGGGTGGCCAGTCGGCGAACGAACGACCAGTTGGGTGCGTCGATCCCGACGAGGTCGGATTCGGGGGCGGCGGAAATGGCGGCAGCCATCTCGCCGCCGAATCGTGGCGGCCCGTCGCCCTCGATGTCGCGGGCGTACGTTCGGTACAGGGGGAGCGCTGCTGCAGGGAGTTCCAACGCGAGGGCGTCCGGCTCGAGGTGCTTGAGGACGAGTTCGACGCGAGCGATGCTCGCCGGGTGGTCGTGAACGACGCCGAGGAGGACTACGTCGGTCTCACCGGGGAGGTGCCGGCAGAACTGCGGGGAAATCCGTGGATCGTCGACGCGGTCGACGAACGACGGCTCGCTGGTCATGAATCAAATAGTAATACGTGACTACCACCATAACCCTTCTGTTGTCCGAGTCATGCCAGCGTTTCCCAGGCGAGACGGTTGATAGTCAGGAACGAAAACCGTCGATACCCCGTTCTCCCGTCGTCGTAATACTCGATTACCCCCGCGTTTGATTCGGTTACTCGAGTGCTGGTGATGAAGGGGACTCCCGGTGTAGAAGACGTGGAACGGATGTGACGCCAAGCAGTGAAAACACCACGGGCGTCCAGTCGCCGATCGACAGCTGGACGCCAGCCCTGACTGACGTCCGTATCGGCGCACAACCGATGACTGTCGACTTCCAGCTGCCACCACCCACCCGGCTGTTGTACGGTCGGGTCGTCCGACTGCGTTGGCCGCCGTCGCCACCGGAATCATTGGAGAGAGCCGTATTGAGCATTGTGGCCGAACCGAGCGGTGTGGACGTTCACGCCCTGATCCCGGGACGAGGGGTCGCGGTGAACCCCAACCCGCAGGACTTTACTCGTCGGAACACACTCGAGCGCATATGACTGAGGCGACGGGCATCGTTGGGGAGTTTCTCTCGTTGAAGGCGAGTACCGACGCCGACGTGCTCGCGATGCAGTGCGGCGATTTTTACGAGTTCTTCGGTGATGACGCCGAACTCGTCGGCGACGAACTCGATCTCAAAGTAACCTCGAAGTCCTCGCAAGGGCAGTCCTATCCGATGGCCGGCGTGCCGTTGAAGGATCTCACGCCCTACCTCAAGGGCCTCGTCGAGCGCGGCTATCGCGTCGCCGTCGCCGACCAGTACGAGACCGACGACGGCCACGCCCGCGAAATCGTCCGGGTGGTGACCCCCGGTACCGTGCTCGAGACGAGCGACGCCGATGCACAATATCTGGCAGCCATCGTCGCTGACACCACGAGCCAAACCGCCGCTTACGGCCTCGCGTTCGCCGACGTGACCACGGGCCAGTTCCTCGTCGCGAGCGCCGACACGGTCGACGACGCCATGACGGAACTGTACCGGTTCGACCCCGTCGAAGTGCTCCCCGGCCCCGACGTCCGGACGGACGACGCGATGCTCGCCCAGTTGCGGGAACGTCTCGACGCCCACCTCTCGCTCCACGAGACCGAGGCGTTCGCCCCGAAACGGGCGACCCACCGCGTTCGCGAGCAGTTCGGCGGCGAAACCGTCGGCCGGCTCGATCTCCCGGAACCGACGCTCGCGGCCGCGGGAGCAGTCCTCGCCTACGTCGAGGACACCGGGACGGGCGTGCTCGCGTCGATGACCCGTCTCCAGACCCACCGCGGGGACGACCACGTCACCCTCGACGTGACGACCCAGCGTAACCTCGAGTTGACCGAGACGATGCACGGCGACCGGGACGGCTCGCTCTTCGCAACGATCGATCACACCCAGACGAGCGCCGGCGGGCGACTCCTCAAGGAGTGGCTACAACGCCCCCGGCGCTCGATGGCGACGCTCGAGGAACGCCAGACGAGCGTGGATGCCCTCGCGGGGGCCGCCCTCGCCAGGGACGAACTGCGCGAGGTGCTCGGCGGTGTGTACGACCTCGAGCGGCTGGCCTCCCGGGCGACTCACGGGAGCGCCGACGCCCGCGACCTGCTGGCCGTGAGGGACACGCTGGCGCTCGTCCCACAGGTGGCGGAAATCGTCGACTCCGCTCCCGAACTGGCGGCCTCACCGCTCCCGTCGATCGTCGACCGGATCGACAGAGAAGCGGCCGCCGACCTCCGGGAGACGCTCGCCGAGGCGCTGGCCGAGGAGCCGCCGTCGACGGTCACCCAGGGCGAGTTGATCCGCTACGGCTACGACGACGACCTCGACGACCTCATCGACCGCCACGAGTCGGTCATCGACTGGCTCGAGACGCTCGCCGACCGAGAAAAGCGCCAGCACGGCCTGAGTCACGTCACCGTCGATCGAAACAAGACCGACGGCTACTACATCCAGGTCGGACGCTCGGCTGCCGACGGCGTCCCCGACCACTACGAGGAGATCAAGCAGCTGAAAAACTCGAAGCGGTTCACGACCGACGAACTCGAGGAAAAAGAGCGCGAGATCCTTCGGCTCGAGGAACGACGGGGCGACCTCGAGTACGACATTTTCGAGCGGCTTCGATCGGCCGTCGCCAACAGGGCGACCCTCCTCCAGGACGTTGGGCGGACGCTCGCGACGGTCGACGCACTCTCGAGTTTGGCAACCCACGCGGCCGAGAACGGCTGGGTACGACCCGACCTCCAGCAATGCGACGAACTCACGATTGGGCAGGGTCGTCACCCAGTCGTCGAACAGACGACCGAGTTCGTCCCAAACGACGTCCATCTGGACGCGGATCGGGGCTTTCTGGTCGTGACCGGCCCCAACATGTCCGGGAAGTCGACCTATATGCGCCAGGTGGCCTGCATCGTCCTGCTCGCGCAGGTCGGGAGTTTCGTCCCGGCTCGAGAGGCGAAGATCGGCCTCGTCGACGGGATTTTTACCCGTGTGGGCGCGCTCGACGAGTTGGCCCAGGGTCGCTCGACGTTCATGGTCGAGATGAACGAACTCTCGAACATCCTCCACGCGGCGACCGACGACTCCCTCGTGATCCTCGACGAGGTTGGGCGCGGCACCGCGACCTACGACGGCATCTCGATCGCCTGGGCGGCGACCGAGTACCTCCACAACGAGATTCGTGCGAAGACACTCTTTGCCACTCACTACCACGAACTCACTGGCCTCGCCGAGCACCTCCCGCGGGTCGCAAACGTCCACGTCGCCGCGGACGAACGCGACGGCGACGTCACCTTCCTGCGAACCGTCCGGGAGGGGCCGACCGACCGTAGCTACGGAATCCACGTGGCGGATCTCGCGGGCGTCCCCGGCCCCGTCGTCGACCGGGCGCGGGACGTCCTCCATCGGCTTCGCGAGGAGAAGGCCATCGAGGCCAAAGGCGGCGGCTCGAACGAACCAGTCCAGACGGTGTTCGACGTCTCGAGCGGCGGGTTCCGTGGCCCGGCGAACGCCGACGGCGGCGAGAGGGCAGGCTTCGACCCCGAGACCGAAGCCATTCTCGAGGAACTCGAGTCGGTCGACGTCAACAACACCCCGCCGGTGGAGCTGATGGCGAAAGTCCAGGAGTGGCAACGGTCGCTCGAGGACGGGTCGAAATAGGGCGCTCGCGCGGTGATCTATCCTCGAGTGGTTCATCGAGAACCGAAGCGGTGATCGGACGAGGCGAGTCGAGGAGCCCGTCGATACCCTTTTGGACTCGCTGAGAAACAAACAGTACATGACCTTCAGACAGACGCTCGAGGGAATCACGTGCCCGATCGCGACGCCGTTCGACGATGCGGGGACGATCGACGAGGGTGCGCTCGAGAGTCTCGTCGACGCGCTCCTCGAGGGCGGCATCGACGGGCTCTTTCCCTGCGGCACGACCGGCGAGTTCGCGAGCCTCGCGCCCGAGGAGCGACGCCGCGTCGTGGAACTGACGGTCGATCGCGTCGACGGCGAGGTGCCGGTACTCGCCGGGGCCGCAGCGACGAACGTCGCCGAGACGCTCGCCTTCGTGGAGACCGCCGCAGCCCTCGGGGCTGACGCGGCGGCGGTCGTCCCGCCGTACTTCCACACCGCGACCGATCCAGCCGGTAACCAGCAGTTCTTCGAACGGGTGGCCGACGAGTCGCCGCTCCCGCTCGTCCTCTACAACATCCCGTCGTGTACGGGTCAACCGATCGCCCTCGAGACGCTCGAACGGGTCGCCGACCACGAGGCAGTCGTCGGGTTCAAGGACTCGAGCGGCGACTTCGAGTACTTCCTGGACGCGATGCGGCGAACGCCCGACTCGTTTTACTGTCTCCAGGGATTCGACACGCTGCTCGTCCCCTCGCTCCGGATGGGGGCCGACGGTGGAATCAACGCGCTCTCGAACGTGGCACCCAGCGTGTACGCCGAAGCGTTCGAGACCGCCGCCACCGAGCGCGGAAACGAGCTCCAGGGGGCCATCTCGGCGCTGTTCGACGCGGTTCGAACGCACGGGTTCGCCCCGGGAACCAAAACCGGTCTCGCCCACCGCGGGATGATTCCGACCGACGCGGTGCGCCCGCCGCTCGTCACGGTTCCCGAGACCGGTGAGGCAGCGATCGCCGAACGCACCGACGCGCTCCTCGAGGCCTGAGCCATGGCCGATACCCCACCCGACGACCGGTCGTCGATCCGGCAACTCGACGAGGACACCGTCGCCCGCATCGCCGCCGGGGAGGTCGTCGAGCGACCGGCCAGCGCAGTCAAGGAACTCCTCGAGAACAGCCTGGACGCAGACGCCTCCCGGATCGACGTCGCCATCGATGCCGGCGGGACGGACACGATCCGGGTTCGCGACGACGGCCGCGGGATGACCGAGGCCGACGTTCGACGCGCCGTCCGCCAGCACACGACGAGCAAGATCACCGATCTCGACGACCTCGAGGCCGGCGTCTCGACGCTTGGCTTTCGGGGCGAGGCGTTACACACCATCGGCTCGGTGTCGAAGCTGACGATCCGGACGCGGCCTCGAGGCGACGAGTCGGCGACCGGCACCGAACTCGTCTACGAGGGCGGCGAGGTCGTCTCCGTCGCCCCGACGGGCTGTCCGGAGGGAACCAGCGTTGCGGTCGAGGAGCTGTTTTACAACACGCCCGCCCGCCGGAAATTCCTCAAGACGAAAGCGACCGAATTCGCCCACGTCAACCGGATCGTCACCCGGTACGCGCTTGCCAATCCGGACGTGGCGGTCTCGCTAACACACGACGGCCGAGAGGTGTTCGCGACGACCGGCCAGGGAGACCTACAGGCGGCGATCCTCGCCGTGTACGGCCGCGAGGTCGCCGAAGCGATGATCGACGTCGAGGCCACCGCCGAAGACCTCCCCGCCGGGCCGCTCGAGACCGTCTCCGGCACCGTCTCCCACCCCGAGACCAACCGCTCGAGTCGGGAGTACCTCGCCACCTACGTCAACGGGCGGGCGGTCACTTCCGAGGCGATCCGCGAGGGGATCATGGGCGCGTACGACGGCCAACTCGGCGGCGAACGCTACCCGTTCGTCGTCCTCTTTCTCGAGGTGCCCGCCGACACCGTCGACGTGAACGTCCACCCCCGAAAACGGGAGGTGCGGTTCGACGACGACGACGCCGTTCGCCGGGCGGTCGAGTCGGCCGTCCAGAACGCGCTGCTCGAGCACGGGTTGCTCCGGTCTCGAGCCCCCCGCGGACGGTCGGCACCGGAGGAGGCGACGGTCGAGCCGGATCGCGGGCGGGACGATGACCCTCGAGCGCGGAAGTCGGCACCGGAACGGGATCGAGACGAAGGTGGTGAGAGCCAGCGGACTCGAGACGGATCCATAGATACGCACGGGACTCGAACGACTTCCCACACCGAGACCGAAGGGGAATCGGCCACGAGCCACCAGGCCTCGAACGTAGACGACGAGAGCACCACCTCCGCGAACGGGGGTGGCGAGGTCGCACGAACGGGTCTCGAGACCGACACCTCGAGGACGGATCCCGACGACTCGTACGAGACTCGAGACCGAGGGCCATCCGACCAGTCTTCCTCCCCCCAACGGTCGTGCAAGCCGACCCGCAACCACTCGGCCTCCGGGTTCGACGCCGCGGACGCCACTACAGATCACCAGCCATCGATCACCGCACCGACCGAACAGCGGACGCTCGAGGGCGACACCACGACGAGCGAACGGGCGGGGAGGTACGACTCGCTCCCGCCGCTACGGGTACTCGGCCAGCTCAAAGAAACCTATATCGTCTGTGAATCCCCCGACGGCCTCGTCCTTATCGACCAGCACGCCGCCGACGAACGGGTCAACTACGAGCGTCTCCAGAACGCCTTCGCCGACGATCCGACGGCCCAGGCGCTGGCCGCGCCCGTCGAACTCGAGTTGACCGCCGTCGAGGCCGAAGCGTTCGAGAGCTATCGGGAGGCGCTTGAACACCTCGGCTTCTACGCCGACCGGGTCGACGACCGAAGGGTGGCCGTTACCACCGTCCCCGCCGTCCTCGAGAAGACCCTCGAGCCGGCACAGCTCCGGGACGTCCTCGCGTCGTTCCTCGAGGGCGACGTCGATGCTGGAGCCGAGACCGTCGACGCGCTGGCCGACGAGTTCCTGGGCGATCTAGCGTGTTATCCCTCGATCACCGGCAACACGTCGCTGACGGAGGGGTCGGTCGTCGACCTGCTGTCAGCGCTCGACGACTGCGAGAACCCCTACGCCTGTCCCCACGGCCGACCCGTGATCGTCCGGTTCGAGTACGGCGAACTCGAGGATCGATTCGAGCGGGATTATCCGGGTCACGGGTAGCAATCGGCGGAGACGAAGCACTTTCGACGACGCAACTACTCCACCAGCGCCGCCTCGAGCAGTTCGACCGGATGCGGCGGCTTTCTCGCCCCGTCCCGGTCGCCGAGTTGACTCCGACAGGAGGTTCCGGGGGCGGTCACCAGGTCACCGTCGCTGTCGTCGACCTGGTCGAAGAGGATCGCGCCGATCGCCCGCGAGAGGTCGAAGTGTTCGGCCTCGTAGCCGAAGGAGCCGGCCATCCCGCAGCAACTCGAGTCCAGCGGGTGGACGGCGTAGCCGGCGCGCCGGAGGACGCCGACGGCGTGGTGGTCGGTGCCCTGCGCCTTCTGGTTGCAGTGACCGTGGTAGGTGAGCGATCGGTCGGGGGCGTCGAACGACAGGCGCTCGTCGAGCCGGGTTCGGTCGACGTACTCGCAGACACCGAACGAGGCGTTCGAGACCGCCTCGAGGGATCCGGGCTCGACGCTCGTCTCCTCGCGGGCGTGGCTCCCACTCCCATCACCGCCCAGCAGATCCAGGTACTCGTCCTGGAACATCACCGCGTCCGAGGGCTCGACGAAGACGACCGACCAGCCCCGATCGACGTACGGGGCGAGCGCACGGACGTTGTGAGCCGCCGCTGCGGCCGCATCGTCGAGCAACCCCATCGAGTACGCCGCGCGCCCGCTCGCCTCGAAATCGGTCGGCACGCGAACGTGGACGTCCGCTGCCTCGAGGAGCCGGATCGCGGCCTTCCCGGGAGCCGGGTCGCAGTAGGTCGTGAACGTGTCCGGAAAGAGAACCACGGCCGCGTCCGCGTCGGCTTCGGGGACGGCGGGGCCACCCCGGGCGTCGACCCAGTCGTGGAGCGTCTCTCGGGTGAAGGTCGGCAGGTCGCGCTCGCGGGCGATGCCGAGCGTGCGTTCCATCGCGGTTCGGGCGCCCGGGATCGACGGCAGCCAGTTCGAAACCGGGGCGAACGTGCTCCCGAGTGCCGCAAAGCGGTCGACGTCGGCGAATAGTCTGGTTCGACGGCTCGTTCCCTCGCGCTCGTGGTACTGGTGTTTGACCTCCGCTTTGAGCTTCGCCAGGTCGACCCCGGTCGGGCAGTCGCTCGAGCAGCCCTTACAGCCGATACAGAGGTCGAGTACCGCCGACTGGAACTGTTCGGTGTACAGCTCCTCCGGGGGCAGTTCGCCCGAAATCGCCGCCCGGAGCAGGTTGGCTCGTCCGCGCGTCGTCTGGATCTCCTCCTTCGACGCCCGGTAGGTCGGACACATCACGTCCGAATCGGTCTGTCGGCAGGTGCCACAGCCGTTACAGAGTTCGACCAGGTGCGAAAAGCCGCCCTCGTCGGCGAACGAGAGTGACGTTCGGGGCTCGAGTGATTGATAGGCCGCGCCGTACCGGAGGTTCTCGCGCATGTCCGCACCGACGCCGCGCTCCGTGTCCGGGCCCGGGTCGTCCGGCCCGTCGCGGTAGACGACGTTGCCGGGGTGGAGACGCCACTCGGGATCGAACGCCGTCTTGAGTTCCTTGAACGCGCCCCACAGTTCGTCGCCGTACATCTTGGGTGAGAACTCCGTTCGAGCCATCCCGTCGCCGTGTTCGCCCGAGAACGCGCCGCCGTGCTCGAGGACGAGGTCGGTTACGTCGTCAGTGATCGCGTGCATCGTCTCGATGCCGTCCCCGTCCTTGAGGTTCAGAATCGGCCGGATGTGGAGGGTGCCGGCACCGGCGTGGGCGAAGTACGCCGCCGAGGTGCCGTGCTCGAGCAGAATCTCCTCGAACCGGCGGACGTACTCCGCGAGTTCCGCCGGTGGCACGGAGGCGTCCTCGATGAACGGGTACGGTTTCGGATCGCCCTCCATGCTCATCAACAGCGGGATCGCTGCTTTCCTGAGCTTCCAGAGGTCGGCCTGCTCGTCGTCGGCGTAGGCCTCGAGCACGGTGAACGCATCGCCGTCTTCGAGGAGCCGTTCGGTCGTCTCGGCGACGGCCGCCTCGAAGTCGTCGACGAGTTCAGAATCGAACTCGAGCATGAGCGCCGCGGCGGTTCCCTCGGGAATCGCTTCGGCGTATTCGGCGTAGCCATCTGAGTCACGGGCGAGGCGGAACACCTCGTCGTCCATCAGTTCGACGCCGCTGACGTCGTGTTCGAGGGCGGTCGGAACGGCCGCGAGCGCTTCGATCAGGTCGTCGAAACAGTAGACGGCGAGGGCGGTCTCCTCGGGGACGGTCACGAGCGAGAGGGTGGCTTCGACGACGATCCCCAGAGTCCCCTCGGCGCCGACGAGCAGTTTCGAGAGGTTGATCGCGCGTTCGCCGTCGTCGGTCTCGTAGATCACCTTCTGGAGGTTGTAGCCGCTCACCGACCGCTTGAGGTCGGGGTAGCGTGCCTCGATCTCCTCCTGATACTCCTCGACGAGGCCGCGAACGGTTCGATAGAGGTGTGCTTCACGATCGTCTTTTCCGACGATCTCGTCCCACTCTGAACTGTCGAGGACGACCTCCCGCGCCCGGATGAGCGAGCCGTCGGCCAGAACGACCTCGCACGCCTCGACGTAGGCATCGGTGATGCCGTAGCGAACCGAGTGAGCGCCCGTCGAGTTGTTGCCGATGCCGCCGCCGACCGTCGCCCGGTTCGAGGAGGCTGGATCGGGGGCGAACTTGAGCCCGTGCGGCGCGAGGTGTGAATCGAGGTGATCCTGGACGACGCCGGGCTGGACGACGGCGCGACGCTCGTCGGGATCGACCTCGCGCACGGCGTCCATGTGGGTCGTGAAATCGAGCACGACGCAACCGGGGCCGACGGCCTGACCGGCGAGCGACGAGCCAGCACCGCGCGGGAGCACCGGAACGTCGAACTCGGCCGTGGTCTCCATCGTCGCCTGCACGTCCGCAACGTCGCGTGGATGTACCACGCCCGCCGGTCTCGCCTGGTAGATGCTGCCGTCGGTGGCGTACAGCAGTTGCGTATATTCGTCGAAGGCGACCTCGCCGCTGACGGCCTCCTCCAGCGCCTCGGCCAATGCGGCGTACTCCTCGAGGGGCGGCCCGGTGGGAGTCTCGAATGTGCGTTGGCGTCCGTCGAGCGCCTCGAGGGAGTCGTCAGGGCCACCGCCGTCGCCGGATTCGTCCTCGACTGCCATGGAGTGGGGGTACGGCGACGGGACGGAAATAGACTGTGATAGAGAGGGTCTGACACGAAACGGGGGCGAACGACAGGGCTAATCCACTCGAGTCGAGAGTACGGCCATGCGACTCGCGAGACTCGCGACACCCGAGGGGCCCGTTTCCGGCCGGTACGATGACGGCGTCGTCCACGCCGACGACGGCGCGTACGCCGTCGGCCGTGACGGCGATCTGCTCCCGCCGTGTGAACCGACCGCGCTGTACTGCGTCGGGCGCAACTACGCCGAAACGCTCGAGCAGATGGACTACGAACGGCCCGAGGAGCCGGACTTTTTCATCAAGCCGCCGGCTTCATTGGCTGGTCACGAGCAGTCGATTCCCTACCCCACCTTCAGTGACGAGCTGACCTACGCGGGCGAACTGGCGGCGGTCATCGACAGCCGCTGTCGAGACCTCGAGCCCGCGGACGTCCCCTCGGTCGTTCGTGGGTACACCGTCATGAACGACCTCGACGCGCTCGACCAGCAGGGGCGAACCGCGCGAAAGGCGTTCGACGGCTCCGGCCCGCTCGGCCCGTGGATCGAGACCGACGTCGATCCGACGAGCCTCGAGATGTGGACCGACGTCGCGGGCGAGCACCGCCAGGAGGCGACCACCGAACTGATGCTGTTCGACCCGTTCGAGATCGTTTCCTTCCTCTCCGAGCGATTCACGCTCCGGCCCGGCGACGTGATCGCCTTCGGCAGTCCGGCGAACCCGGGACTGGTCGAACCGGGCGACACCGTCGAGATCACTTACAAGGGCGTCGGCACGTTGCGGAACACGATCGTGGAATCGGACGCGCTCGAGTAAGAAGTGGACACTGAGACGGGACGCGCTCGAGTTCTGGTTCCAGTTACAGTATCTCGAGGCACTCCTCGAGCTTCTCGATGGAAAGTACGGTAGCCTGTGTCGAATCGCCGTCGGTCGCACCGACGTACACACCTCGCCACCCGCATTCGATCGCCGGCACCACGTCCCGCTCGAGGTCGTCCGCGACGAACGTGTGCGAGTCGGCCGGTAATCGCTCCTCGGCAACGCGATAGATCGCCGGCTCGGGTTTCCAGGCGTCGACCTCGTCGGCGACGACGATCGTCTCAACCCACGGGTCGAGCCCAACGGCCTCGAGTTTCGCCCGCTGGACGTGACCGAGGCCGTTCGTCAGCACGCCGAGCCGGTACTCCTCGGAAAGCGCCTCGAGGATCTCTTTTGCCCCGGTGATCGGTTCAGTGTGTTCGATCTCGGTCTCGACGATAGAGTCGCTAAACGCCGCCGGCTCCACCTCGACCGCGGTCGCCTCGATGGCGGCCGCGTAAGGATCATCGACCGTCCCGAACACCTCGAAGAATCGCTCGCTGAAGGTCGACGCACCAGCAGGCTCGACGCCGAGTCGCTCGAGCGCCGTGTCGTAGAGGGTCGCGTACGGCACGTCGAATTCGACGAGGGTGCCATCGAGGTCGAAATAACACGTGTGCATGGAGGAGAGGTGCTGGCCGACGACGGATAATGGTTGCCCGAGTGTGGAAGATCTTCACAGCGGGTACGTTTCGACGACGACGGAGATCGATCACGGCGATTGAGAGTCATCATTGCTAACGAAAATCCATATGGTAGTGAATAGCATAGAATCGGCTATGGCGCTCGAATCACCGACACCGCAGCAGTCTCGTTGTCTGAACTGTGGCTTCGAAGCCCCCGGTGGGGACGACGAGTGGATTCGCCTCGAGGTACCCGGCCTCGGACGGATGACCCAGTGTCCATCCTGTGAGAGCACGAACGTCATCACCGGCCGGTGATCGACAGGACGGTACGATTATACCCCGCTCGAGTGGATCGCCAACGGAGACAGACTCTTGAGAGCGACCGCCCTAGATTCGTTCGATGAGCAACGAGACCGACACCGAGAGCGAAAGCGAGCACGAGCGCGTCCCGACGACCGACGACGAGTGGCGCGAGCGACTGAGCGATGAGGAGTACCGGATCCTGCGCGAAGCCGGCACCGAACAGCCGTTTTCGGGCGAATACGTCGATCACGAGGAAGACGGCAGTTACTCCTGTGCCGGCTGTGGGGCCACCCTCTTCGAGTCAGATACGAAATACCACTCCGGCTGTGGCTGGCCGAGTTTCTACGACGTCGACGACGACGTGATCGAGACCCGCACCGACACGAGCCACGGCATGCACCGAACCGAAGTCCTGTGTGCCACCTGCGGGGGCCACCTCGGCCACGTCTTCGAGGACGGCCCCCAGCCGACGGGCCAGCGCTACTGTATCAACTCGGCCGCCCTCGAGTTCGAGGACGACGGATAAGGAGTCGGATCGGTTAGTCGTCCGCCGCCGCACTCGAGATCGGCGGCTCCCCCGGTAATTCGCCCCGGTCGTGTGACGCCTCGAAGTCGAGATCCGGCCCCTGGGCGACGATCCGGTGTGGGTTCACGTCGGGGTGGGTCGTGTAGTAGTGTTCTTTGATGTGTCCCATTTCGACCGTCTCGGCGACCCCCGACGTCTGGTAGAGGTCGCGAAGGTACGGCCAGAGGTGGTCGAACTCCCGAATGAACTGCACGTTGCACATGAAGTGAGTATGGTACACCTGGTCGAACCGAACGAGCGTCGTGAACAGACAGACGTCCGCTTCTGTCAGGCGATCACCCGCGAGGTAGCGCTGGTCGGCCAGCACGTCGTCCCAGTGAGCGAGCGCGTCGAACAGTTCGGTCACCGCCTCGTCGTACGGCTCCTGATTCGTCGCGAAGCCCGCCCGGTAGACGCCGTTGTTGATCGGTTCGTAGATCGACTCGATGATCCGGTCGACTTCCTCCCGGTAGCCCTCGGGGTAGAGGTCGACGTCCCGCGTCGCCAGGTCGTCGAACGCGGTGTCCAACAGGCGAATGATCTCGGCCGACTCGTTGTTGACGATGGTGTCCTCCTTCGTGTCCCAGAGCACGGGCACCGTCACACGACAGGTCGCGTCCGGATCGGCGCGCACGTACAGCTCCCGGAGGTAGTCTGCGTCGTGGACGTGATCGACGGTACACCCCTCCTTCTCGGGCGTGAACTGCCAGCCGTCCTCGCCCCGGTAGGGATCGACGACCGACACGGAGATGGCATCCTCGAGCCCCCGGAGGGCACGAACGACCAGCGTTCGGTGCGCCCACGGGCAGGCATACGAGACGTAGAGGTGGTACCGACCGGCCTCGGGCTGAAAGCGGGCATCAGGCTCGTTGCGAACCTGATCCCGGAAGGGTGTCGTCTGGCGTTCGAACGACCCTTCCTCGTTCGTCGTCTCGAACGCGTCGGTTCGCCACTCGCCGTCGACGAGCATGTTCATGGACGGATGAAGGGACTGAGCGTACAAAGGCTCGCGCTAACACCGATGTCACCACCACGGCCACTGCGAACGGGAGAGGGAGTTCAAACACACGGTCGAGAGCGAAAGCGTTTATCACCGACCGGTGAGCACTCGAGGTATGGCCGACGACGGAGGGGCGGACGCCGAAGGCGACAGCGCGGGGAGCGATCACCGCCAGAGCCGCCTGTTCACCGACGACGAAGGCACGTTCGACGCTGACCGGGCCCGCGAGGAGTCACTCCCCATCGAAGACGGCGACATCGTCAACACCGAGGCACTCTCCGATCACCAGACGTACCTCGAGGGACGGGGGATCTACGACGAGCGCAATCGCCTCAACGACCTGACCGGGCGGGAGTGGAAGTTCGCGACGAAGTCGGTGATCCCGGAGAATTATCCGCCCGACCTCCAGCACGAGCTTCGGAGCGAACACGGCGGACAGAAGCCGCCGCGGCTCTGTGCTGAACTCATCGGACGGTTCAGCAAGGCCGGCGAAACCGTCCTCGATCCGTACGCCGGCGTCGGCGGGACGCTCCTCGGCGCGAGTCTCTGTGAACACGAGGGAACCGGTCAGCGAGAGGCTATCGGCTTCGAACGCAACCCGCGATGGATCGAGGTGTACGAGACGGCCCTCGAGCGCGAGAATGCGGAGCGCAGCGCACGCGACGAGACGCCGCTGGCGGGCCAGGACGTACGCGAGGGCGACTGTCGGGAGTTGATCGAAGACCTCCCCGACGACTCGGTCGACCTGCTGTTGACCGACGTGCCCTACTGGGACATGGACGAGCGCGAGCAGACGCGGAACCGGCGAGCGACCCGCGAGAGCAAACTGGGTGCGTTCGATGGAACCGACGGTGGAGACGGGGAAGGTAAATGCGAGGGCCAGAGCGGAGACGATGGTGGGGGCTCAAGCTCGAAAGCCGACTGGCTCGAGACCATGGGCGACGCTTTTCAGCGGTTTGTGCGGACGGTCAAACCCGGTCGATACGCCGTCGTCTTCATCGGCGATATGTACCGCGAGCAGTCCTACGAGTTCCTCGCGGCCGACCTCGCTCGAGCGATCGAAAGCGCAGCACCGATGACGCTCGTCGCGAACCTGATCTGGTACGATCCCGGCAAGGATCTTCACGTCTACGGCTACCCGTTCTCGTTCGTGCCGTCGATGGTCCATCAGAACGTGCTCGTCTTTCGGGTCGAGGAGGCACCCTGATCGGAGCCGGAAGACTCGAGCCGTCAGACTTCCGTCACACGGCCGTCTGACTGAGTTTTATGATGATGTGAGCGAATGAATACGACGAGGCGCGCACCCCGATCTGACGGTATCAGTTCCCATCCTTCCCCGGTGCGCGCCCACACGTACCCCCTCGGAGTCGACCTCGAGTACCGACTCCATCCCTCGAGAATCGTTCGGTCAGTGGTGTGCCTGCAGCGCGGTACGCACACCGTCGATCGCGCTCGTTTCGGAGATGACGGCGACGGCATCACCGTCGGCGAGTTCCGTTCCCGGAAGCGGGATCGTCAGCGATTCCGAGGCACGACCGTGTGCGTAAATGCGTGCGCTGTCGGGCAGGTCGAGTTCGCTCATCCGTTTGCCGACCGCCGGCGAACCCTCCGTAATCTCGAGGACGGTCAACTGCAGGTTCTGTGCGAGCTCGGCGACGACGTTGAAGTCCCCGCCGAGTAGCGCCGTCTTCGCGCCCGCCGCGCCGAGACGCTCGGGGTAGATGATCTCGTCGACGTCGCTGGCGTACTTCTCGTAGATGTCCTCGCGGTAGTCCTCGTCGATCCGGAGAACGGTTCGACAGCCGTGGTGGTTCCCGACCATACACGCCGCGAAGTTCACGTTTAGGTCGGGTGTCAACGCGCCGATGGCGTCGGCGGTGTCGATTCCGGCCTCGAGCAGGACATCCTCGTCGTCACCACCCCCCAGGACGCCAGCTTCGAGCCCGTCGCCTGTGGCCCGCTCGAGTCGATCAGGATCGTTGTCGACGATGGTAACGTCGTGGCCCTCCGTCGAGAGGATCCGGGCGGTTCGCGAGCCCACGCGGCCGTAGCCAACGATGACGAACTTCATAGGAGAGACATATGCGGCGAGCCATGATATACGTTGGTCACTGTCATGGGCGGACTTCGTTGTCACGGGCAGACTCCGTTGTCACGGGCAAACTCCGGAACGCGACGAGACGCATCACCTGGACTCGAGTCGCCTATTCGGTCACTCGAGCGACTACGACAGCACCCCGAGCAGGACGAGGTACGTCACCAGCGCACCGATGCCGACTGAGAGGACGATCGACGGGGCGAAGAAGCCGCCAACGATGGCGAGGACGATCGCACCGAGCACCGACGCGAATTGTACCTCGGGCCGCTTCCAGCGGGTGCGAATCGCCTCGTGACGGAAATACGAGACGAATTCGAAGACGACAGTACCGATCCCGCCCAGCACGAGAAACGGACTCGAGAGCGGGGCGTCGACGGCGATCGCGACCAGGACGAAGCTGCCGAGGACGCCCAGGGCGAGTCCGGCGTCGAGTTTCGTACTCATATTCGTTCCGCCCCTGTTCGTGCTCACGTCCGTTCGGCCCCCTGTGTGTTCGCTCTCTGTTGCTGGCACCCACCTACTCGTACAGAATCGCTCCCGAACCAATGCGCGTCTGGTACGCTCGGCTCTCGACGTCCGCCTCGTCGAAGGCGTCGATCATCGCGCCGGCGACCGCTCGGCGGTCGTCCGCCCGGCACACGGCGAGGACGGCCGGGCCGGCACCGCTGACCGTGACGCCCGTCGCGCCAGTCTCGAGGGCGGCCGTCCGAACGCCGTCGTAGCCGTCGATCAGGTCGGCCCGCCGGGGCGTGACGATCGGATCGTCCATCCCCTGTCCGACGAGCGCCGGGTCGTCGCGAGCCATGCCGACCGCGAGCGTGGCCGCGTTCCCCACGGTTTCGGTGACGTCCGCGAGCGATACCGACGACGGGACGACACCGCGAGCGTCACGCGTCGAGACGACTATTTCGGGAAGACAGGCGACGAGCGAGAGCGAGGCGTCGACCTGGGTGATTCCCTCGTCGGTGACGATCGTGAATCCCCCAAGCAGCGACGGGGCGACGTTGTCGGCGTGAGCGACCCCCGAAACGAGCGCTTCGCCCTCTGCAGCCACCGAGACGAGTTCCTCCCGCGTGTATTCCAGGTCGTAGAGCGCGTTCAGCGCGACTGCCGCACCGGCAGCGCTGGCCGCCGAAGATCCCAGTCCCGAGGACGGACGCACGCCCTTATCGATGTGGATGCGAGCCGGGGCGTCGAGCGCGTCGGCGACCGCGCCGACGGTGTTCGACTTCGGATCCTCCGGAATGTAGGTGCTGCCGACCCCCGTGACGGTGATCGTCGTCTCCGCGGCGCGCTCGACGCGGACGACGTCGGCGGGTGACTCGAGTGCGAGTCCGAAGACGTCGAAGCCACTGCCGAGGTTCGCGCTCGTCGCCGGCGCGCGCACGGTTTGCATGACAGGTCGTACCCACAGCGTCGGCAAAAAGGTAGCGAAGGGGTGACCGGGTCGCGTTCGTGTACGTTGACGCCAGCGGGGACAATGCGGCTCGATCAGGCCTGTCGACGCGGATCGATTCGCCAGAGGTGAACGTGTAAGAGTATTCCAGTAATTGCGATTCCGGTCAAGACGACGTAGATGAGCAGTTCGAACGATGGGGGGAGCGGATCCATCGGTCGTCCGTTGGGAGGCCACGATAACAACGTCGTGGCTGGATACGTCCGTCTTTTAAGTTTCCGCGTCGATGGAACGGGCGGCACCTACAACTCGAGCGTCTCTTCAACCTGCGTGATCACGAGCACGGCCCCGACGGCCGAGATCACGGCACCGAAGATGAATGGGACGCGAAAGCCGTAGGCGACCAGGGCACCGGAGGCGAACGGGCCGAGGGCGATCCCGAATCCGAACGCCATCGTCAGGATCGAGAGTTTCGTGCCGGACTCACCCTCACCGGCGAGGTCGCCAGCGAGCGCGAGCGACGGGGCGAACACCATCGCCCCGGCGACTCCCTGTAACAGGCGGGCGAGAAACATCGCCTCGGAGGTGAGGACGTACCCCTGGACGAGCGTCGTCGGCACCAGAAAGATCATGCCAGCGACGATGAACGGGCGTCGACCGTAACGGTCGCAGGCCCGTCCGATCGGCGTCTGGAGCAGTACCTGGGCGATCACGAACCCGGCGAACTGGAGGCCGAACCAGGTCGCCCCCTGCTCGAGGCGGGCGTTGATCTGTGGCTGAATCGTGGCGAACAGGGCGATGGAGGCCGCCAGAAAGAGCGTCGCGATTCCGAGGGTGAACACCGGGTCGAGAAGGTGGCGTCCGGTTGGATCACGGATCGCGATCGAGAGGTCGTCGCCCGCGTTTGCTTTCGTCGCCTCCGGATCCGACACCAGGAGGGTGACCATCAGCGCGCTGATCGCCGCCGTGATCGCCGCCACGTAGAACGCCGCGTCGAACCCACTGAGCGTGACCTCGAGCGTCGTTAGCGAGAGCGTGTACGGACCGAGGCTGACGACGGCACCAGCGGCGACCGGGCCGGCCCCGAAGCCGATCAGCCTGAAGGTATTGTAGACACCCATGTTCCCGCCCCGGTCGCGTGTCGTCGCGAGTTCGTTGACGAGTGCGATCGACGTGGGGACGATGAAGGCCACGCTGACGCCCTGGAGGCCGCGGATCACCAGCAGTTCCGCGTAGGTGTCCGCGAGCACGTACGCCAGGTTCGTAATCGTCAGGCCGACGAGGCCGACCAGGATGAACGCTCGTCGTTTTCCCGTTCGATCCGAGAACCGGCCCGTGAACGGTTGGGCGCTGCTGTTGAGAAATCCGTATAGCGAGAGGATGGTACCGATGATGACCGCCTCCTCGAGGCCGAACGTGCGGCCACCGACGACCTCGCTGCCGACGTAGAGCGGGATCACGATGATCAGAAAGGAGTTGCCGACGCCGTCGGCCATCCGCGCGAACGCGAGCGCGAGGACGCGCCGGTCGACGCTGAACGCAGCCAGCAGCCGACGGAGGAGCCCGACCATGGGGTCGCTTTCGACCCCAGGTGAATGATCGTTCCGAATCCGGATACACCGCCGGTGTCATGTCATTAAAGCCGTCACGCAGGTTTTCTCCGTGGGACGCCTAGGTTCCGTATGCAACCGCGAACACACCACCAATCCGAGCGAGACTGGGCTCGACAGTGGGAGCGACAGCGCCAGACGAGCCAATCGCGGGCACAGACGGAGCCACGACCGCAGTCCCACTCACGGCAGGCAACTGCAGACTGGACACACGCACGGGCGACCCAGCGCGAACTCGAGACCCTCCGTGGCCGCCTCGAGGCGGCCGAACGCCGCCAGAAACGGCTGCTGAACACGGTCACCGGGCTGGCTCGGGCAAGCGGCGTCTCCGTTGGCAGTCCGTGCAACCGGTGTGACCGGAGCCATCTCCTGGTGACCGCCAACGCGATTCACTGCCCGAGTTGTGGCTACGCTCGCTCGCTGTAGGCGCACCGATGGATCGGCAACCGTCACCTACTTTTGAACCCCGTTCTAAGCGCTGGCAATGGAACTGCTGGAGCACCGTCGGGCGCTCATCGAGGCGCGACTCGTCGAGGTCGTCGACGGGATCGAACCCGATGCCCTCAGCGACGACGTCCGACACGTCGCGCTCTCGGGAGGCAAGCGCGTCCGCCCGACGGTGACCCTGCTGGCCTGTGAGACGGTCGGCGGCGACGCCGAGGACGCCGTCGACTTCGGCGTCGGCATCGAACTCGTCCACACGGCCTCGCTCGTCATCGACGACATCATCGACCGATCCGCGCTCCGCCGGGGCACGACGAGCGCCTGGGCCGAGTTCGGCTACGGGCCGGCCATCGTCGCCAGCGACGGTCTTCTCGGGGAGGCGTTCGCCCTCTTCTCGACCGATCCCGCCGCGATGCAGGTCGTCGCCGAGGCGATGGTCGAACTCGGCGTCGGCGAGGCAACCGAACTCGAGGCGAAACCCGAAACCGAGGCGGAGTACATGACCCTAGCCCGCCGAAAGACCGGCGCGCTGTTCCGGGCGGCCGCCGAACTCGGCGCGATCGCCGCCGGCGCGGACACCTTCACCGTAGAGTCCCTCGGCGAGTACGCCGAACGGGTCGGTGTCGCCTTCCAGATCCGGGACGACGTCCTCGACGCCGTCGCCGATCCGGAATCGCTCGGAAAACCGACCGGTCACGACGCCGAGATGGATCGCCCCTCGCTCGTCCAGGTGACCGACCTCACGCCGGCCGAAGCGAACGAACGCGCCCGCATGGAGGCCGACCGGGCCATCGACGCCCTCGAGACCGTCGACGTCACCGACACCGAAGCGAAAGCCTACCTCCTCGAGCTCGCGGAGTTCGTGGTCGAGCGCGAGCGCTGAACAGGCGGTACCTCAAATGTCGTCGGAAAACCAGCACCGAGACACGTCTCAGGCGCTATCAGCACGGTGCGCACCGTCCGAGAGCCGGGACTCCGCGACCGCGAACGTGAGCGTACTCACGATCCCGAGCAGCGTGCCGCCCGTCAGCGCCGTCGCGAGGTACGCGAGTGCCACCTCGTCGAGGAAGAAGGCGCTAACGGCGTGGAGGACGACTGCCATCGCGACGACGTAGAAGGGGGCATTGAGGTAGCGCCACTCGAGGCCGCCGGAGATGTACTCGTCGGTGATCTGACCGAGACTGGTCGTGATTCCGGCGGCCGCAAACCACTGAATGGAGCCGACGACGAACGCCGCCAACATGAGCGGCGGGCCGAGGTCGCCGGATCCCTCCTGATAGGTCTCGAGCGTGTTGAGTCCGCTGACGGTGCCGAGAACGATCAGCGTCGCGGCAACGACGTAGGCGATGAGGGTCATCCGACCGGCGTACAGCGAGAGTCGAAGGCGCTCGACGGAGTCGTCGAGGTGTTCGCCCAGGCCGAGGCCGCGCGAGATGAGATAGAGGCCGAGCAGTGCAGACGTCATTCCGAGCATCAGACCCGGCAGGTCGAACAGGCTACCGAGTAACGCGAGCGGGTAGACGAGCAACAGAATTCCGATCGGAATCAGGATGGTTCCCCGCGTCTCTGGGTCGGCGAGCACCTGCTTGATCGTGTAGTACATCGACTCGAGGTTCTGTGCCTGGCGGACGACGACGCGGCGAACGCCGTCGATCGGCACGCGCGAGCGGATGATCGGCACCACGGATTCGTCCTGTGCGCCGTCGGTGACGACCAACGCGGTAACGTCCTCGCCGGTCGTCAGACTCGCGAGCACCGTGTCGACCTCCTCGCCGACCTTCCGGTTGGCCTTGACGTCCGAGCCCTCGAGGCCGGTCACGACGGCGACCTCGACGCTCTCGTCGCGGCTATCGAGGTCGTCGTAGATGTGCAGCCCCTGAAAGAGGACGTTCACGTCGGAGTCCTCGGGGTCGGCAGTGGCGAGCGCGACGGCTGCCTCTCTGACCGGCTCGCGACCGATGACGGGCGTCGAGAAACCGGTCTTCCGACCCAGGTCGTCGTCGAGGTCGACACACAAGACCAACAGCATCGTCTCACTGTTACACCGCTCGGTATTTCCGTCTTCTGGGATTGCTACCCTGTGGCACGCGCGTCTCGAGGTGGATTGACACGCTCACGTCTCGAGACGAGGCGGTCACGCTCACGTCTCGAAGCGGGTCGACACGTCATCGCTCGAGGCGGGGGTCGATGCGTTCACATTTCGAAGCGAGGACGACGACCTGTTCGGCCGAGTCGCCACGCCGAAGCGTTCAACGCGCTCGAGACCAATCGACTCGCATGGACGACGCGAGTCGGGAGCCACGCTCGAGGATGGAAAGCCAGCGTCCAGCGGAAGGCCACGAACCGAGAGACGGGAACAAGCGCGGCCTCGAGTCGCGACTGCCACCGACGGCGGCCCTGCTCCTCGTCGACGTACAGTGTGGGTTCGACGACCCGACCTGGGGCGAGCGAAACAACCCCGACGCCGAGTCGCGGATCAGTGACCTGCTCACCGCCTGGCGGGAGACGGAACGCCCGATCGTTCACGTTCGACACGCTTCGACTGAGCCCGAGTCGCCGTTACGACCGGATCAACCCGGTTTCGCGTTCAAACCCGTCGGGGAACCGGTGGCGGGCGAACACGTTATCGAAAAGCAGGTCAACGGGGCGTTCGTCGGCACCGACCTCGAGGCCTGGCTGCGCGAGCGGGACGTGCGGACGCTCGTCGTCTGCGGCCTGACGACCGACCACTGCGTCTCGACGACGACCCGGATGGCGGAGAATCACGGGTTCGACCCGATCGTCGCCGCCGACGCGACCGCGGCGTTCGATCGGACGGGCTACGACGGCACGACCTACGACGCCGAGACGAGCCACCGACTCGCCCTCGCACACCTCCACCGCGAGTTCGCGACGGTCGCGGACACCGACCGGATCGTCGCGGCCGCTCGAGAGTGAGTCGAATTCGAAAATTGTGGATCCTGCTCACTCGGAGTGGAATCCCTACGCGGACACTCCCTTCACGCTGCGTTCCCAGTGGCGGTGAGCGGCGATCGCCTCGACGAATGCCTCGGTGAACGCCTCCAGGTCGTCAGCGGATCGACTCGTTACGACGCCCTGGTCGACGGCTACGGCGTCGGCGTCGCCATCGCCAGCGAGCGCCACCTCGGGCAGTTCGACCGCCTCGAGGAGATCGATCCCCTCGCCGAGGGCCGCGATCGGCTTCTTGTGTTTGAACGCCTCGGCGACGAACTGCCTGGCGTGGCCCTGCTCGAGCAGGGCGTCGACGCTCTCGCTCCCGCCGGGGACGACGACCGCGTCGAAGGCGACCGAAGCCGCCGCGACGTGGTGCTGGTCGGGATCGACCGTCTCGCCGTCGGCTCCCGACTTCTCGCCGAGGATCCTCGAAATGATCTTGACTCGAGCGCCCTCCTCCTCGAGCGCCGACCGGAGCGTCGAGACGTGCTCGTCGTCGAACCCGTCGTCGAGTAGCACGGCGATCTTGCGGGTTTCGATCGTGTCTGGCGTGCGGTTCTCCATGCTGAGCGACGGATCCTCTCGGTCGTGGGTCGGCATCTCGTCGCCGGGTTCCGAAGGTGGGTCGACGCCGATCCCCTCGGCGACCCGTTTGGCGAACTCGTGGTCGACGTTGTTGAAGAGATCGTACACCATCCGCTCGCGAATCTCCGTCCGGTCGACCTTGCCGAGTTCGAAGTGGGCGGCGTCGACGATGTTCTGCTTTTCGGGTTCGCTCATCGAATTCCAGAACAGCCGCGCCTGCGTGAAGTGATCCTCGAAGCTCTCGCTGCGGTTGCGGATCTTCTTCCCGTCTACCTTCTCGGCGTAGTGCTCGTAGCCGCCTTCCTCCTCGGGAACCTCCTGTGGGTCGTCGTCGCCGATCGAATTCGGCTTGTAGGATACCTTCCCCTCGTTGATCTCCTGGCGCATGAAGCCGGCGCGCTGGTTGTTGTGTCGCTCGGTGATCGGCCGGTTGATCGGGATCTCGTCCCAGTTGGCGCTGTTGAATCGGTTGAGCTGGGTGTCCTGGTAGGAGAACAGCCGCCCCTGGAGCAGGGGGTCGTTCGAGAAGTCGATGCCGGGGACGACGTTGCCCGGGTGGAACGCGACCTGCTCGACCTCCGCGAAGAAGTTGTCGGGCGTCTCGTTGAGTACCATCCTCCCGATTGGCCGTACCGGAACTTCGGTCTCGGGAACGAGCTTCGTCGGGTCGAGGACGTCGAAGTCGAACGCCTCGGCCCGCTCTTCGTCGAAGAGCTGGACGCCCAGTTCCCACTCGGGTTCGTATCCCTCCTCGATCACGTCGTAGAGACCCTTCCGGTTGAAGTCCGAACTCTTCCCCCAGAGCTTCGTGGTCTCGTCCCAGACCAGCTGGTGGGTGCCGAGCTTGGGCGTCCAGTGGAACTTGACGAACACCGACTCGCCGTCGTCGTTGACCAGCCGGAACGTGTGAACGCCGAAGCCCTGCATCATGCGGTACGCTCGAGGGAGCGCACGCCCGGAGAGCACCCACATGATCATGTGCGTGATTTCCGGTTTGAGCGAGGCGAAGTCCCAGAAGGTGTCGTGGGCGGCTGATGCCTGGGGTATCCCGTCGTCGGGTTCGGGCTTGATCGCGTGAACCAGGTCGGGGAACTCCATCGCGTCCTGGATAAAGAAGGGTGGCATGTTGTTCCCGACGAGATCCCAGTTGCCCTCCTCGGTATAGAACTTCGTCGCGAAGCCCCGAACGTCCCGGACGGTGTCGGACGAGCCCCGGGAGCCGACGACCGTCGAAAAGCGAACGAAGACGGGTGTCTTCTGGTCGGAATTGGTCAGCACCGTCGCCTTCGTCACCTCCTCGAGATCGTCGTATTCGTCGCCGAGGTCGGGATCCTCGTAGGGCTGGAAGTAGCCGTGGGCGCCCGTCCCGCGGGCGTGGACGACCCGTTCGGGGATCGACTCGTGGTCGAACTGGGTCATCTTCTCCCGGAAGTGGAAGTCCTCCATGATGGTCGGGCCGCGCTCGCCCGCCTTCAGGGAGTTGTCGGTGTCGCTAATCTTGACCCCGTGGTCGGACGTCAGCTGTTCGCCCTCGGGATTTTCGCGTGCCGAATCGAGTTGTTCCTGTTTTCGATCCTCGCCGGCGTCGTCGCCGCTGGTTCCGGATCCGGAATCCGAGCCGCCGTCGGTCGCGTGTGTTTCGTCGTTCGATTCGTCGGGTTCGGGTTCGAAGGGTGGATCGTCGTCAGACATGGTGTTGAGAGCAGCTGCTGTTCGGAATCCGTCGGTGCAGACCGACAGCCCCCGACGCGAACAGCACGGGCAGCACATTCGCTAGCCCATAACCAGTCCGATAAACGCTCACCCCATCCTCGCAAGGCTATTTTCAACGATCCGTTTCGAGTCCGACACCCTCGCTGCATGCGAGACACGAGCGCCGCCAGCGGATCGGCACTACACCCGGGACTCGAGCGCCGCTGCCAGCCGATCGTAGAATCCGGGTTCGTACTTCGTGGCGGCGTCGATGGTCGGCCGGGCGTTGGTCTCGTTGACGACCACCTCGCCCGATTGCGAGACGAGGAGGTCGACGCCGACGAACGGAATATCGAGCGCGTCGGCTGCCTCGAGGGCGACCTCGCGAATACGGTCGGGGAGGCCGACGCCGGTCGCCTCCGCACCCCGATGGACGTTGTGTTTCCACCGCCCGTCGGCCCGGGCGTCGGCGGGCAGTCGCCGTTCGACTGCGCCGACGTACTCGCCCTCGAGTACCATCACGCGATAGTCTGTCGCCCCGGGGACGTACGCCTGAACGAGGAAGGACTTGTCGCCGGTCGCCCGGTAATCGTGTACCAGCGAGAGGTACTCACAGATTCCGAGGAACGAGTCGAGGTCGTGGGCTTTCGCGACGCCGACGCCGCGAGTCGTCGAGTTCGGCTTGACGACGACCGGCGGCTCGAATCGGTCGAACGCCCGCATCAGTTCCGCGTCGTCGACTGGATTGGAGACGTACACCGATTCGGGCGTCGGCACCCCCGACCTCCCGAGGCGCGCGAGGACGCCCGCCTTGTTTCGGGAGGTGACGACGGCCTCGAGCCCGTTGAGCCACGATAGCTCGAGTAATGCGTCGGCGACGCCGCCTTCCATCAGTCGACCGGGATAGACGAACCCGACGTCGTAGTCGTCCGGGTTCCAGGGCGGGTTCTCGAGTGAGACCGTTCGCTCGCGTACCGGCACGTGATGACAGGTGATCCCGCGCTCTGCGAGTGGCTCGCGCATGCGCTCGAATGTCGCCTTGCGGTTGGCGACGGCGAGGTCGATCATACCGACCACTGGGTGGGTCAGGGTAAAAGAGCCAGCGTCTGATAGGGATCGTTGTACCAATGTATTACCGTTTGCCCAATCCCGAGTCGGGAAACGTCGGTACGTGACGACAACGATCCCCTATGAGGTGGGTCGAGCAAATTGGGATTCGGATTCGTCTGGCGATCGAAATCTCGAGGCGTCCGCCATCTCGAACTCGAGGGTGACGGCAAGCGAAACCAGTTGCTACGGGAGAAGAAACGTCGAAACGGGCATGAACCGTGTACAGAACTCAGGAAATGAGCTGTTCTTCGCCGCGCTCGACGACGATCCGACACGGTGGCGTAATCTTGTTGTACGCACGGCGGAACGCATCCTTCGCGAAGGCGGCGTCGTCGACGTCACACCAGACGGTGAAGATGCGGTCGCCCTTCTGGACGCGGGCGGCGGTGCCGACGATCTTCCCGAACGACTGGCGCATCCCGTCGGAAACACGGTCTGCACCCGCACCGGTCGCCTGCTTGTTCTCGCGCAGCACCTGGTGGGGGAACTTCCGGAGAATCATCTTGTACTGGAACTCCCCGGCGTTTTTGATCATGTGGCGGTTGGCCGACAGGCGCGATGCCTCGAGGCTGCCGTGACGGATCTGGCACTCCTCGTCGGCGACAAGGCTGATCTGGACGGGGTAGTCCTCGGGTTCCGCGCTGGTGTCGCCCATCTTGTGCTGGGCGATCTTCGAGCCCGGAATCCCGGTGATGTATTCACGGCGCGTGTAGGCCGGCTTGTCGATCTTCCGATACATTGAGGCGGGTTTGTCGGACATGGTTACTTGTTGGGAACGAAGCCCACCGCGGGAATAAAGGCTTCGAACCGTCGGTGTGGGCGACTCGAGGAACATATAGTAACAACTGCAACGATTTACACACTGATCGCCGATGCATCTGGCGATCAGGTGTGCATTGACTTGCAGTGGCTACTATAGCGCGCTGGACTGGTAGTTCGCCAGCCGTTCACGAGCGGTGAGACGACATCGCGTTTAAGAGGATTCCCCCGCTATGCACCGACATGAAGAGTTTCCGGATCGGGTCGCTGTTCGGCATTCCAATCAAACTCGATTTGACCTTTCTGCTCGTCCTCCCGTTTTTCGCCTACCTCATCGGCGTCCAGATCGTCCCCGTCGTCGGCGTCCTGAACGAGTTCATGGACGCGGGCATCTCGAGTGACGCCATCGCCAGCGGATCCACCCCCTGGATCCTCGGGACGGTAGCGGCGGTCGGACTGTTCGTGGGCGTCGTCTTCCACGAACTCGGCCACTCGCTGACCGCCCAGCGATACGGCTTCCCCATCGAGTCGATCACCCTCTGGCTCCTGGGTGGGCTCGCCGCCCTCTCGGAGATGCCCGAAGACTGGAAACAGGAACTCAACATCGCCATCGCCGGCCCGATCGTCTCGATTCTCGTCGGCGTCGCCGCCTACGGCCTGTTTCTCGTGACGCCGACCGCCCTCGAGGGGATCGCCTCCCAGGCAGTCATCGATGGAACGTTGTTCGTCCTCGGCTATCTGGCCATCCTGAACGTCGGCCTGGCGATTTTCAACATGGTTCCCGCGTTCCCGATGGACGGTGGGCGTGTCCTTCGCGCCTTGCTGGCGCGAAACCGCCCCTACGCGAAAGCCACCCAGCAGGCAGCCAGCGTCGGCAAACTGTTCGCCGTCGTCATGGCCATCTTCGGGCTCTTCAGCAACTTCTTCCTCATCTTCGTCGCCTTATTCGTCTACATCGCCGCCTCCACCGAATCGCGGCAGGTAACGATGAAAGCCGCCTTCGAGGGAGTCGCCGTCTCCGACATCATGACCCCCGCTCGGAGCCTCCACACGGTCGCCCCCGAGACGTCCATCGCGACGCTCATCCAGCGGATGTTCAGCGAGCGCCACACCGGCTACCCCGTTCTCGACGACGGCTATCTCGTCGGCCTCGTTACCCTCTCGGACGCCCGTGACGTGAAACCCGTCGAGCGCGATGCGTTTACCGTCTCCGACGTGATGAGTACCGAGTTAAAGACGATCGAGCCCCACGCCGACGCGATGACGGCACTCGAGCGCATGCAACAGGACAATATCGGTCGACTGCTGGTCATCGACGGCCACGGCGACCTGGTGGGACTGATCACGCGAACTGATCTGATGACCGCGATGAACATTATTCGCGAGAGTGGCGCCGTGAGCGGTGCGGGCGAGGCGCGTCCGGCCAACTGACCGCAGTTCCACTCGCTCTAAGACGGCAACCGAGTGGTGCACAGGGCTCGTGATCCAGCGTTCGTAGTCCGTGATCTCGAGAGGCATACGGACTGCTGGACGGCATCTCAGGTACGAACGGCTCCCCTGTGCTGTCCCAGCCGTAAATCGGTCGGGAGACCGTGTCTGTGAGACACCCGAAAGACAGTAATGAACAATTAATACAGTTATCGTTCCATTGCCGGGCGACCCTAGTTCCGCGAGTATAGAACAGAATAAAGCGTCAGACAATACCCGAAATAAAGGGGTCGAGTACAGTGTCCGAATGCAAGACGGCATCCACCCGACGTGTAATTTCGATTGGAACACGATCCAAAATCACCAGACGTAGCGGGGGTAGAATAAGCAACGTCCGTGAAACTCAGTTGAGTATATATAATATTTCTGTGCTTTATTGGACGTGATCCACTCGAAACCTACCTTCATATCGACAGCAGTGAAGAAGGTGATACATTTCCAAACATACATCAATTAGTTGGTTATTATGATCAATTCCACCTCGCTGCGCCCCTTTATGTGTAATTGGTTCTTACCCTGAGTTCCACTACAAGGATAGGGAACTCGTATGAACTGTATAACATGTGGACATAGATCTGGATATAATCGAGCGGTCGTTGATCTGTACAGTGGCGTCGAGATCGGGAGGCTCTGTATGAATTGCGAAAAGGACGAGTTCGGACGAACGTTACAGCACGGCTTCCACACCGATGGTGACGACTGTCAACTGTGCGATCGTGACGGACAGATCGCCCTCCCTCGGTACGTCCCAAAGACGATCATCGAGAACAACGTCGTCACAAGTACCACCGTGCTCGAGGAGGGGAACGCGCCGCGTCTCTGTGACGAACACTTCCACATGATCGTGGAGGGGGCCGACGTGGAGCCCGTACTACGGCCATGACCGTCGTCGTCCGAAAACCGGGCGACTGGATGGCGAAATAACGAGGACGCGTTCTCGAGTTTCTGTACGCCGCGAATCGCTGTCGACCGCGAGCGATCCGTGAGGGACTCGAACTGATCGGTATCTCTCAGAGTGGAGACGTCGATACGCGCCTCGAGAAGCTCGACGCTGCCGGAATGGTCGTCCCCGATGCAATGCGCTAGCAGATTTCAGATTGCGGACGCGAATATCTCGTCGGTGGGTACGATGCAATCACGAGTTCCGCTCCGTAGCTTACTCGCCTTGCACCACGACTAACCCGGAACTGTACACGGTGATAGAACACCCCTCGAGTGAGAACATTATCAGACTATCCGGCGTGTACCGTTCGGTCTCGGTCTGGGAAAAGAGCGTATTGAGGGATTCGGGATTGAGACGGTCGTGCACGCACTCGATTTCGGTCTCGTCCTTGCCGGTCATTTCAGCGACGGCCATGACGACGTCGGTCGTGAGGTCGTCAGCGTCCGTCCAATCGTGGGTGAAGTACGTGGTATTTGGAACGCCCGAATCGGCTGCGTTGACTTGTGGTGATGATGGTGCGGTCATGGGTATCGGTAGTGGTGACAGTCACGACGTGTGACGGGAACAGTTCTATGTCGGAGAAGACCATAAATCCCCGTCAGACAAATTACGCAAGATTGTCGTACAAAATAAAGTCTAACTGTGTCACGGTTGGGAGACGGTTGGTCTCGAGTTGTCTTACGGACTGCCGTCTATCGGTTCACATATCGAAGTTGCCTCAGTCATGTTATTATCTGACTGATCTATGTCGATACGAAATAAGACGGTTTTCAAAATCTGAGAAACGAGTCACCGTCTACGACGTCTGTACGCACGGGACTGCCCTGGCAGGACTGACGTCGGTTGAACACGGTGAGACCGGCGTTCGTACTGCGTTGGCAGGCTGTCAGTGTCATTTCTGCCATCGGGAGCGTTGCCGGAAACCGACAGCGACGGATTGACGAGCACGAATAGGTTCGGGTGACTTCCGTGGTTCACGAGATGGTTCATCACAAAAGGTTCGGGTGCGAGAATCGAACCCGACTGCGAGACTCGCTACGCTCGTCTCGCGTGGTTCGATTTCGGTCGGACTTTCACCTCCTCACGTCCGTTCGTCGCCAGAAAGTCCGGGTGCGAGAATCGAACCCGCGTCTCAGCCTCCACAAGGCTGAAGGATAACCACTACCCCAACCCGGACGCGCTTGCAGGCTTTTCTAGCCCGGTCGACTTCAAATACGTTACGACTCTCGGGGAAGAGTGTGAACGCCTACCGCAGCGATCGGGGACGCAAATCCCCGTTTCCAGAGAAGCTATCGATAGTATAGCTTTTCACTATAATATCAATACCAATATCCCGGACGCTCGAGTGCCACCCACCAGACGGACGCGGAACCGAGCTCGACGCCGAAACGGTCGTCACTATCGAGGGGCTTTTGCCCACTGCTCGAGTAGCACCGCCAACGCGTGGCCATCACCGACAAGATCTACGTCAAAAACCACCGGCAACTCAGCTCCCAGCTCGAGACGAACATCCCGAAGGGGGCGTTCAAAGGGGCGACCCTCGACATCCTCTTTCAGGGGAAGGGGCTCGAGAAGCTCGACGACGCGACCCGTGAGCGGGTGCTCGACTTCGCGACGGATTTCCTGGACTGTGACTGTCAGAACAACCCCTACTGTGGCTGCCCGGAGCGGAAGTTCATCCGGTACCTGCTCGAGTTACGCGCCCAGGGACTTGGCCCGGACGCCATCGTAGACGTGATGAGCGACGACTACATGGTCTACGCCTACTCCGGGGACGTCCTCTCGTTTCTCGACAGCGGGGTGCGCACGCTCGAGGCCGCCGAGGGATTAGCGCGCGTCGAGGGGAACGACGACGCCTCCAACAAGATACGGCGGACGAAACAGGAACTCTCGCGGTGAGCAGCCGAGGGTGATAGCCCGAGTGAAATCGACTCGAGCGAGTCGGCTTCGGTCAACTCCGTGCTCGAGTTTCGTGACCTGACAAACCAGTCTTAACTGACGGTTGAAAAGTCAAGCGTGGTCATAATTCGATTGTGCAACAATTATAGCAATCACAACTGGTTCCTAACATCCTGATAGTGAAGCGGCCAATCGGGGTTGTCGATAGTATGCCAAAGTGGCATCGCCGAACGGTACTCGCGACAGGTGCAGCACTTACGAGCGCAATTGGACTCGCTTCGATCGGCGCGGGAGAAGCTAACGAGTCCGATATCGACGACCTCCCGGATTCGACGATCGAGGCGAATCCGGAGATGGACGACGACTGGCCCTCCCACCGGGGTGATCCCGGGCACGCGAGATACATCGACGACGGCCACGCGTTCGACGGAGACTCGCTCGAGGCCGCGTGGTCGGTCGAACACGGTGGGTTAGACTCGGTGGGCAACGTCGGAACCGTCGCCGTCGCCGACGACACGGTGTACACGACCACCGAAGACGGCGTCGCCGCGCTCGAGGCCGCCGACGGCTCGGTCGTCTGGGAGAACACGGAGGTCGAAGCGGGCACGCCGTCGGTCGTCGACGAGCGCGTCTACCTCAGCGGGTACGAGGTGGTCGCGCTCGACCGAACCGACGGCTCGGTCGTCTGGGAGACCGAGTTCGATCCCGAGGAGGAGATCTACTGGCAGACGGTCGCCTACGGCGGCGTCTACGTCGTCGTCGACGGGACGTTGTACGCGCTCGATGCCGACGACGGCTCGATTCTGTGGGAGAAGGAGTCGGTCACGGCCCCCGAAGACTTCTACCACGGCGAGGGCGAGGCGGAGTACGAGTTCGTCACGGCGACCGCGGCGGCCAACGGCGTGATCTACAGCGTCACGGGTGCAGGCCCGATTGCGTTCGAGCCAGAGACCGGTGAGGAGGTCTGGCGGGAGGAACGCGAGCCCTACACGACGTCGCCCGGCATCCACGCGACGTCGACCGCCGTCGCCTACTACGGTGGGGCCTACAACGAACGGCTGGTGCACGACGCCACGACGGGTGAGTGGCTGACGATGGCACACGGCACCCGCGAGCTGGCGATCGGCGAAGAACTCTACGTCGGTGGCGGTACCGATCAGGAGTACAACGGCGGGCCGATCGATGGCGACGAACCCAGCTGGAGTCTCGACGTGACCTACACCTACGGGCGTGCCGTGATCAGCGGCGACACGGTGTACGCGTATTTGTACCAGGACGGACACAATTACGGGGATCGGGACTACGACGAAGAGCTCGTCGCCCTAGACAAGTACGACGGCTCCGAGAAGTGGACCGTCGAGAGGGGTGACGCGCCGGTCGGAGCAATTCGTGCGATCAGTGGCGAGACGATCTACGTCGATCACGACAGCGAGCTCGTCGCACTCCGAGAGTCACCAGACGAGGATGACCAGCAAGACGAGGACGACCAGCAAGACGAGGACGACGATGATGACACCGAGGCCGAGACCGATCTCGAGCTGTCGGTGTCCGCACCCGACTCGATCCCGTACGAAGAGAACGCCGAATCTGGCGAGGACGCCGCTGACTTCTGTATCACGGTAACGAATCGTGGCGGCGAAACCACCTCGGTCGAAATTACGCTCGAGATCGGCCCGATCAACGAACCAGTTTACGCCGATCTCGATACAGGGGAGAGCGAGACCGTCTACTTCGGCGTGATGGCTCGTGATCTCGGCCCCGGCGAGCACGAGTGGATCGTCACGGCGAACGGCGAAACCGAAACCGGGACGCTGACGGTGACCAACGAGGAGTGCTGATCGGTTTCAGCCCCCCACCAACGACGGCAAGTTGGTTCGAGTAGCGTCCTCGAATTTTTGTACGCGGCGAAGGGGTTCGACAGCGCGACCGAGCACCAGCAGTCATCTCGAGCAATCGAAACCACCAATGAGGACTGTTTGAGCGAGTTCCCGGTGAGTGTCGACCCGCAAGGGTGGTCGCTGAGAGGGGACGCCATAGACCGAATCGCCAACAGCCGTATCAGTGACCACCCGAGGTAATCGCTATCGGATCCAAAACACTGCAAGATCCCACCGGATGCTACCGGATCGTCGGTGACTCGTCGCTCTCGTCCAGGTCGTCGAGCAAGAGTACCTCGTCCTGCTCGTCCTCGAGGCGATCCCGCAGCTCGTTGACGTAGGATTTGTGCTCTTCGAGTTGCTCGCGCAGGTGTTCGGACTCGAGTTCGAGGCGCTCGTGTTCGCGGACGAAGCTCTTTGGCACCTCGACCATCGGCGGGAACGAGGGTTCGTCGTCGTCCCGGCGGCCGAGTTCGTCCTCGGGGACGACCACGACCTGGCCGTCGTGGTCGACCAGGAGGTCGACGTAGTCCCGAAACACGGCGGACAACGAGATGTCGCGCTCTTCGGCGATTTCTTGCAGTGCCTCGAACGCGTCCTCGTTCACCCGGAACGAGATCGTCTTGTTCTTGTTGCCCATAACGGACGTATTCGTATCGCAGCGTACTTAATGGTTCGTCAGACGCGAACGATCATCGAACGCGACTCGTTTCCTCCAAGTTACTCGATCCGACGGTCACCACGAGCGCAACGCGTCGCGTCCGTGTACCGACAGCAAAATCACCAGGAACGTGCCGGCCCCGGTGAGCGCGAACGCCCCGCCGACGTAGAACACCGACGCCATGCTCACCTCGGTCATCAGCCAGCCGCCCAGCAGCGGGCCGATGACGCTCCCCGGCCGCCAAACGAGCTCCCGGATGCCGAAACTCGAGGCGACGCCGCCCTCGCTGGTGCCCTCGTCGGCGAATAGCGCCATGCTCGCGGGTTCCCGGAAGCTGTCAGCGATACCGAGCAACCCAGACAGCGCCACCAACGGGAGAAACGCCGGTGAGAGCGAGCCGACGAGCGGATACGATGCTGGCACCTCGAGAGCGGCCCCGATTGCCGGCGCGAACGGAACGACGAACGCGATCAGTCCGTAGGCCCCGCCGCCGCCGAAGACGAACAGTGCACGTCCGTAGCCGTCAGAGAGCCGGCCGGTAAACGGCTGACAAACCATGTTCGTGAACTTCTCGGCGGCGACGACCACCGACACGGCGAACGCGCTCAGGGCGAGTCCGCCGTCGGCCACGGAGACGCCAGCGAAGATGGCGACCCAGACGCGAACCATCTCGACCGAAAACGCGTACTGGATGCGGAAGCTCGAGAGCGTGAGGATGCGTCGATTGAGCGCCAGTCCGGAAAACGGAAACCCCTCGACGCGGGTCTCGTCGGGGTCGAGATAGCGGTAGGTGCCGAGCCAGGCGACGACCAGCACGCAGACGATGATCGTGAAAATCGGCCCGAAGCCGAATCGTTCGTACAGCAGTCCAGCGCTCAGGCTGCCGATGATCGAGGCGCCAAAGCTCGCCGCGTTCGCCTTCCCGATGTAGTTCGCCCGCGTACCGACGTCGGCGATCTGACCGACGAGCGAGAGCGACATCAGTCCAGATCCCGTCACGGCGACACCCTGGAGCGCCCGGAGCAGGATGAAGGAGGCGCTCGAATCCACGAGCGGAAACAGCGCGTAGACGACGATGCTCAGAGCAAGCACGATCAGGAGGACGAGGCGTTTGTCGAACCGGTCGCCTGCCCACGCCAGCGGGACGATCGAGAGGGTCTTCCCGATGGTGTACCCCGAGGTGTACATCCCGATGATGAACCCGGCACTGATGGTGATCCCGAACAGGGTCGTACTCGAGGGATCGAGCGTCTCGATGTAAAACGCCATCAGGGTGATGAGCGTGATGAACCCGAACCCTTCGGCGAACCGGGTGAGATAGAGCGCCCAGAACTGTTCCCGGTTCCCGTTCACGGACTCAGCTTCGAGAGCCAAGTGATAGGGGTTTCGAAACGTATCGTCTGACGAGCGCTAGCGTTCGTCCGCTCGAGGACACCTTCGCACGCACAGGTACCCGGCTCGAGGATCCCTGACCGTTACGACGGCCTCGAGCGTCGACAATCGCTATCGTTTTGCGGCCGGCGTTCGTCGTCGTCGGCGATGACAGGCAGGACGCTTCCCGATCGGCCGTCCATCCCCCGGTATCTGGCACCCGTGCCACGGGCGCTCGAGGATCTGGGGCTCCGGTACGCGTGGCTCGTCGTCGCGATCAACCTCGCGGGGACGGTCTTCGGCTTCTGGTACTACCAGGAGCAGCTGGCGACGACGTCGATGGTGATGTGGCCGCTCGTCCCGGACAGCCCGCTGGCGACGCTGGCGATCGCCCTGGCCATCGCCGCGTGGAAACTCGGGCACGAACTGCCCTGGCTGACCGCGATCGCCTTCTTCGGGAACATCATCCTGGGGCTGTGGACGCCGTACACCCTGCTCGCCTTTTACGACGCCTACAGCTTCCTCGATCCGCTGATGTACCAGTTCCTCTTCTGGAGCCACCTCGCGATGGTCGTCCAGGCGTTCGTCCTCTACCGGATCACCGACTTTCCGGTCTGGGCCGTCGGCATCGCGCTCGCGTACTACACTCTCAACCTGATCGTGGATTACTTCGTGCCGATCGTCGGCGACCCCCATCACACGATGATCCCGCTCGAGCGCGACGAACCGATGTACCTCGGTGCCGACGCGCTGGGGGTGATCGCCGCCGGCGAGGTGACGTTCACGCTGCTGGCGCTGTTTTTAGCGCTGGCGACGCGAGCGAAGTTGTGTGAAGCCAGAAGCCAGCGCGCGTAATAACGAAAAGCGGCTCTGGTGAACCACTCAGTCGGTGACAGGTTTCAGCAGTCGTGCTGAATAGTGGGCGCGAATGTCTCACGAGATGCGCTGGTGACGATTGGGCTTGAGCTCGCTGCCGGCGTTGTACTCTTTCGATCACTTGGAAAAATTTCTGATCACAGCTAACCCAAAGAGCGTACGGTACGCACGCGTACTGATCGGATATTCGTCCGAGAGTCATCCGAAATGATTTTTTTGAGAACTCTTCTATGGCGTCCTTGGCACCTAGGTCGATACCGCGGTCTGACTGGGTGCCACTCGTTCCTACCCTGCGAGACATGTCAAACACGCATACGCCGTGAAATGTGCGGCTGGGACAGACCGCGATCGACGGCAGAACCGTTACTCGTGGATCTGCCTCTACTCGATTTCGATCGTCCACGACGCCTCTGCGTGGACATGAATCCAACAGACAGCGTTCATCTCGATAGCTTCCTGTCCGTCGAACTCATCGACTTCGTTAAACACTCGTGCGACCTGGCCATGCTCGCCCCGCCCAGATTCGTCGAGAACCTCTACGCCGAAACCACCCTCACCGTCGTGTGTTCCCGTCACGGTCGCCTCGCCGGTCAGTTCGACGGGCCCAACGACGTCCTGACCGTCACCGGAAACCTCGACGGGGAGTTGGTGAATCACCTCGTCAGGCGATACCGGCTGGGCGATTTCAACCGACCAGTCACCCGCAGCGACGACATCGAGGTGATAGGTGTCCGCCTGAACCCCGACGGCTGCAGTCCCGGCGTACGACCCAAATTCACTTATCGGCAGGAATGCCCGCAGCCTGGATTCGTTGCGCAGTTCCGGTTCAAATTGTCCATCCCCGTCGTGTTCTGCGATGAAGACGGTGATCGAATCTCGGAGTTCGAACTCGGAGGTCTGTTCCGAACCGCTTCCGGTGAACGTCTGTGAATCATCGTCGTATCGATCCGCGGCTGCCGTGATGGATTCGAGCGTCGTAAGTTCTGGTTCGCCTGGGTCTGTTGAGTCGTCGTCAGACGCATCCGACGCACCGTTCGAATCATCAGTACCCGGTTCTCCATTTGAATCTGTACTGCCAGTGTCGTCGTCAGCACTACCAGTACAGCCGGCGATAGCCACCGGAAGGCTTCCGGCCAGAACGCGAACGAGGGTTCTGCGGCGCATTAGGTATTGTTGATATTCTTGAATTATAAATATATCGAGACCATTCAGATGATCGCTATCCCTACTCGGGACATCTGATAGCAAACGAGATCCCCACTCGAGGGGGCGGGTGGTGCTACTGAGTGAGGTCGCGCACGCCGATCCAGCGCTTTAGTAGGCACTGAAAATCATCCTCTGTATGCAACAGCTCCGAACTGACAGTGTCACGATAGTCTGCTGAGCTGGTGCTGAACTCACAGCGCGAATGGAGTACGGTTTAGCTCGACCGGAACGGCAACTGCTCAATCAAACTCACGTATCTCTTGCCACGAGAAGGCAGGCCAATCTCTGGGATCGTATGTCAGCACTGGGATTAATACCAGTGGAGTGTACGTTATCCCTAGTCACAATGAATAGCAGGTCTCACGTAGTCCAGATCTGTGGAATCCTCGCCCTCGTCGTCCTCCTCGCAGGTTGTGGCGCGTTCGGATCGGCCGGAGACGACTCCGATCGTGATCCGTACGGCGTCGACAACACGACCTCACCGGAACTGCTCCCGGGGCTCACCGAAAACGAAGTGACCAACCATCGGGCACTTCTCGAGAATCACGCCGAGACGCTGTCGAATCGATCGTACATGCTCGAACAGACAACCACGCGAACGTATCCCAACGGGACTGTTTCGTATACACTTACGGAAACAATGGCTGTCGAAGCCGACGGTACCGCCCGTGTAGAACTCACGGAGGGGATGGCTGACGAAGCCGACGACACTGCCCTCGTAGAACATCGCTTCGGTGAGGGCTGGGGAACTGAGGAGGAAGTGCTGACCAACTTCGCGGTCAATAGAAGCGATGAGGAGCCGCCCACCTTCTACCGGCAGGCTCGTACCAAATATCACTTCACCGCATTTGAATCGGTGGAACGAGGGATGAGCGCGATGGACAATATCTCGATTTCCACCAAGGCCGAGGGAAAGACGCGATACATTCTCGAGTCGGCAGAGTCGTCGCCGTACCAGTACGAAAACGCCTCGCTGCACATGGTCGTCAACGAGGAGGGGTACGTCGAGTCCTATCGCTTTGCATACGAGGAATTAGTCGACAGCGAGATGATGACGGTCGTGATGGAGGTGACGATCGACCGTGTCGATGAGGAGATAACGGTTGAGCGTCCGGAGTGGGTTTCCGAGGCCAGGGAGTATTTTGACGAGCAAAACGGGGCATCGACGGACGACGAGTAGCGGTTCGTCACATGTACACGGCTATCCCGCTAGCTGTCGGTCAGATCACGAGTCGTTCAGGGAGAGTCAACGAAGAACCGGGCTCGTGGTGAACTCGTTCTCTATATTCAACAGATCGTTCTTATCTGCTATAGAGGATTTCAAGAGAGGCAGAAAACGGAACCGAAGTCGTCAGTCCGCTCGCTCGTCCTCGACGATCACGACGGCCGTCTCCGTCTCGATCATCTCGCCCGCACCGGAGTAGGTTCGCTCGAGTTCGACCTCGAACAGGTCGCCCTCGAGTTCCTCGCCGGCCACGCGGAGGACGTCGGCTTCGTCGTCGATCTCGTACTCGCCGCTGTCGATCCCGGCGTCGATCTCGCCGACTTTCGCCCCGAATTTTGGGCCGAGGGTCGCGTAATCGAGGTCGATCGAGGCCACCTCGGTGGTGATCTCGGGTGGCTCTTCGAGGGACTCGAGGTGGTCGACGTGGGTCACCTGCTGGATGGCGTCTTCGAAGCCAGCGATGGATCCGTGGACGGAGACGGCGTCGATCGAGGCGTTCAGCGGCAACTGGCGCTCGCTCTTGTACCGCCGGAGCGCGGAGATGACCTCCATGGCCGTCTCGCCGGCCTCGAGGTCGGCCTCGTAGCCCCGGGGTTCGGGCCAGGCTTCGGTGTGGATACTGTCGAAGTTCTCGCCTCCTGACTCGTGCGAGGTGCGTGGCGCCTCGCCCTCCGCGTAGACCGCCTGCCAGATTTCCTCCGTCGCGTGCGGGATGATCGGTGCCCACAGCAGGAGGAAGGCCCGATGGGCCGTTCGCAACGTATACTGCGTCGAGGGGCTGTCCTCGCGCGTCTTGGCGATCTCGAGGTAGTCGTCACAGAACGTGTTCCAGAAGAACGTTCTGAGGTGGTTCCTGGCTTTCGCGAACTCGTAGGCCTCGAGGTGGTCGGTCAGCGTCTCGACCGTGGCGTCGAGTTCCGCGAGCAGCCAGCGGTCGATCGGCTCGAGGTCGTCGGGTTCGTCGGGATCGACGGGAGCGAGCGTGTCGACGAGCCTCGAGGCGTTCCAGAGCTTGCGCAGGAGCTTCTCGCCCGCGACGATGTCCTGTTCCTGGAACGGGAAGTCGTCGCCGACGGCGGCGCTGGCGGCCCAGAATCGAACGGCGTCGACGGGGTACTCCGCGAGCACTGCGGCGGGTTCGACGACGTTGCCCCGCGATTTCGACATCTTCTCGCGGTTCTCGTCGAGCACGTGGCCGTTGATCAGCGTCGCGTCGAACGGCACCTCGCCGGTGTGCTCGTAGCACTTGACGATGGTGTGGAACAGCCAGAACGAGATGATGTCGTGGCCCTGTGGCCGGAGGTCGAACGGGTAGAGTTCGGGGTTGGCCATCTCGAAGGACTCGGTCTCCTCGTTCCAGTCCCAGCCCGCGTTTATCAGGGGCGTCAGCGACGAGGTCGCCCAGGTGTCGAAGACGTCCTCCTCCGGGTCGAACTCGTCGTGGCCGCACTCGGGACAGGCGTCGACCGGCGGCTCGTCGGAGAGCGGATCCACGGGGAGATCCGCCTTCTCCGCCAGGATCTCGTGATCACACTCGCTGCAGTACCAGACCGGGAACGGAATCCCCGAGTCGCGCTGGCGCGAGATCAGCCAGTCCCACTCGAGGCCCTCGATCCAGTGGCGATAGCGAGTAAACATCTTCTCGGGGTACCAGTCCATCGCCTCGCCGGCCTCGAGGTACTCGTCCTTGTGGTCGAGCACCTCGATGTACCACTGTTTGGAGACGCGGTACTCGACGGGCGTGTCACAGCGCTCGTGGACGCCGACGTCGTGGACGATTTCTCGGCGATCACGGAGGAAGCCGGCTGCGTCGAGATCCTCGACGATGGCCTCGCGGGCCTCCTCGGTGTGCATCCCCTCGTAGTCGCCGGCGAGGTCGGTCATCGTCGCGGTCTCGTTGATGGCCACCCGCAGGGGGAGGTCGTGGGCCTGGTACCACTCGATGTCGTTCTGGTCGCCGAAGGTACAGCACATGACGATTCCCGACCCCTTTTCCATGTCGACGCGGTCGTCCGCGATGATCGGCACTTCGTGTTCGAAGATCGGAATCCTGGCCGTCTCGCCGACGAGATCTTGGTTGTCGTCGTCCTCGGGGTGGACGAACACCGACACGCAGGCCGGGATCAGTTCCGGACGGGTCGTCGAGATGACGAACTCATCACGAGGGGCGTCGTCTCTAACGACCTCGAACGCGATGTCGTTGAAGTGGGAGTGACGCTCGGCGTCCTCGGTTTCGACCTGCGAGATGGCCGTCTCGCACTCGGGACACCAGATCGCCGGCGCCTTCTTGCGGTACTCCCGACCCTGTTCGTAGAGATCGAGGAAGGAGAGCTGCGAGATCCGCTGGACGCGCGGTTCGATCGTCTTGTAGGTGTGGTTCCAGTCGATCGAGGTGCCGAGATGCTGCATCTTCTCGGTGAACTCGGCTTCGTACTCCGCACAGACCTCCCGGCAGAGCTGCTGGAACTCCCGGCGCTCGTAGTCCTGGTGGCGAATGTCGAGATCCTGTTCGGTCAGGCGCTCGCTCGCGATGCCGTTGTCGTCGTAACCGAACGGGAAGAGGACGTCTCCGTTGGCCATTCGCTGGAAGCGGGCCGCGAAGTCCTGGAGGGTGTGGCCGTACAGGTGGCCCATGTGGAGGCTGCCCGACACCGTCGGTGGTGGCGTGTCGATGGCGTAGGTCGTGTTCGGGTCGGTACCCGGTTCGCCTCGGTAAGCGTAGGTCTCGGCGTCGACCCAGGCTTCCTGCCAGCGCGATTCGATTCGCTCGGGGTCGTAGCCGCCCTCGAGCGTCGGCTGTTCTTCCTCGAGGTCGCCGTCGCCTGTCTCGGCGCTCATGCTCTCACCGCCCGTGGCGGGCGTCGACTGGTTCGTCGGTCGGGTCGCAAACGGTGGTCTGACGTGGACATTGGTGATACTGGTCGTTGTTCGCTGTATTCCGGTCGGAGACAATACATCCGTCGAAACGTCGAAAGGGAGGTGGGCCTAGGCGGCCCCTACGAACACGGCCGCACGAGGGCCGTCAGTGGGAGTGGCAAGCGAAACGGAAACTGACGGTGCCATACCAGCAGATGAGGGATCGATCGTGTTAGGTGTTTCGTGTCAGTTCCCAGTTATAGGTTCGTCTGGGTATCAGTTCCCAGTCATAGGTTCATCCGGAGACACGCCGGTCGATCGCGCCAGTGGTCGAAGCACGACCCTCGTCTCGGTTTCGTGATCTAGATCCGCCTCGAGATAGGTCGCCAGTCGCTCGAGGAACTGATCGTCCACGCCGTCGGCCGCGTCGGTTCGAACCAGGACGATTTCCTCGTGCTGGGTCGGATCGTGATCGCCCTGCATGACGAGCGCAAAGAGTTGACGGGGGGTAACGGGATCGCCCGCCTCGAGACGACCGGCGATTCCCTCGAGTGAGTCCTCAACGGTCGTCTCGACGTCGAAGGTGACGTCCACGGAGACGTTCGCCCCGTCCTGTTTCGCCGCGATGGCCTCCTCGGACGCCCGAACGGCGGGGACGAGGACGTCCTCGAACGCGAATCCCTGCTCACGGGCACCGACATAGGTGAACGCGACCATCGCCCGTAACGCGTCGAGGAACGCGCCGTCGGTGTGGACGTCGGCGAACACCTGCTTTCGATCCTTTTCGGACAACGTGTGCAACAGGAGGTCGAAGTCGAGGATCCCGTCGATCACCCGCTGTCGGATGCGCGCCTCGGCGTTGCGTCGGGACTGGTCGTGGCTCATTTCGCGCTCGCCGAGCAGGAACGCCCGGTCGGCGGGCGTCAAAAAGCCCCGATCGCGGTCGACGTCAGTGTTCATAATCAGAAATGGATTATACGTAGCTTAGTTCTATCCAAATCGCTTTACCCGCTCAAGTTCGAGAGCGACCAATGAGCGACTTCGGGGGAGCGACTGGTTGGGCGCTAGGTTGGTCGACGAGCGGAGCAACGATATTCTTGCGGGGGCCCTGAACCGTGGCGACCGATCGCTCGAGTCGGTACGCCGAGATCGTCGTCGCCCACAGCCGACTCGTCGTACTGGTGGTGCTCGCCCTGACAGCGGTGATGCTCGTCGGGTTCGTCATCGCTGACACCGAAGACGCCGGCATCGGCGAGTTCGAGACCGACTCCGACGAGACGGCGGCCCTCGAGTACATCGACGAACGGTACGAGACGGACGATCGGGTCGTTACCCAGCTAGTCGTCCGCGACCGCGGCGGTGACGATGCGAACGGGGGTGAGACCCCAACCGGCGACGTCCTCACCCGCGACTCCCTCCTTGAGGGGCTCCGGCTCCAGCAGGACGTCCGCGAGAACGCCTCCCTGAACGAGACCCTCGCCGAGGAGGGGTTCGTCGGCCTCGAGAACGTCGTCGCCACCGGCGCGGTCTTCGAGGATCGGGCGGCCGAGGCTGACGGCCCGCCCGACACCAGCGCGCCGACGCTCGAGGAACAGATCGCAGCACTCGAGTCTCGTTCGGACGAGGAGGTGGAGGCGTTGCTGGCAGACGTCCTCGACCCCGAGGCGGACGTCCAGGGCGACCCCTACCAGTTCCTCCCCGACTCGTACGAACCCGGGTCGACGAGCGCCGAATCCCGGATCGTCTTCCTGTTCCAGGTCGACGAGAGCGGGGACGACGAGGAGCCACAGGCGGCCTACGACGCCCAGGTCGAGATCGAGTCGCTGTTCGAGGAGCGCTTCGACGACGGCTTCGTCTTCGGCCAGGGGATCACCGACGCCACGTCCGCAAGCGCCGTCGGCGACAGCTTCGCGATCATCACCCCCGTCGCGTTCGTCCTGGTGTTGTTCGTCCTCGGCGTCACCTACCGGGACGTCGTCGACGTGCTGATCGGCATCGTCGGGATCGCCGTCGTGATGGCCTGGCTCGCCGGCCTCATCGGCTGGCTCGGGATTCCGACCAGCCAGCTCCTGATCGCCGTCCCCTTCCTCCTGATCGGGCTCTCGATCGACTACTCCCTGCACGTGGTGATGCGCTATCGCGAGGCGCGTGCCGGCGAACTCGAGGCGGATAGCGCCGGCACGACCGAGCGTCGGGGCGTCCGCAGCGGCATGGCCCTCGGTCTCGGCGGCGTCGTGCTCGCACTCGCGGCGGCGACGTTCTCGACCGGGGTCGGCTTCCTCTCGAACGTCGTCAGCCCGCTGCCGGCAATCCAGGATTTCGCCGTCCTCAGCGCGGGAGGCATCCTCGCCACGTTCGTCGCCTTCGGCCTGTTCGTCCCCGCGTTGAAGGTCGAGGTCGATTCGCTCCTCGAGAACCGCCTCGGATGGAACCGGGCGAAACCGCCCTTCGGCGTGACGCCGGGTCGCGTCAACCGTGCGCTCTCGAGCGGCGTCACGCTCGCCAAACGCGCCCCGGTCGCGGTCGTGCTGGTGGCGTTCCTGGTGGCCGCCGGGGGTGCCTACGGTGCGACGGGGATCGACACGGAGTTCAACCAGGCCGATTTCCTCCCCCAGGATGCCCCCGAGTGGGCGAAGTCGCTACCGGGGCCGCTCGCGCCGGACACCTACACCATCGCCGACGACGCCGCCTACCTCGGTGACAACTTCCAGGAGCGAGGTGAGGACGCCCAGGCGCAGGTGCTGATACGCGGGGATGTGACCGATCCCGCCGTCCTCCGGGCGATCGAAGACGCCCGAGGGGCCGTCGACGGCGACGGAACGATCACCACGCAGGCCGACGGCAGCGCCGCTGTCGAGGGGCCCCTGACCGTCATCGAGGACGTCGCCAGCGAGAACGAAACGGTCGCGAACGCCCTCGAGGAACGCCGGGCTGACGGCGAGGCGGTTCCCACGGAGGATCTCGCCGGTCTCTACGACGTCCTCTTCGCGGCCGATCCCGACACGGCGGCGACCGTCCTCGAGCGAACAGACGACGGCAGCTACGAGTCGGCCCGCCTGCTCGTCTCCGTTCGTGGCGACGCCGCCGCCCAGTCGGTCGCCGACGACACCCGGGCGTTCGCGGGCGAGGTCGAACGCGGGTCGGCCGCCGACGGCGCGCCGGTCACGGCGGTCGCAACCGGCGGTCCCGTCACCACCGCCGTTATTCAGGACGCCCTCCTCGAGACGCTGGTGCAGGCCTTCGCCGTGACCCTGGTCGTGATCCTGGTCTTCCTGACGCTGCTCTACTGGGTGCGCCACCGGACGCTCTCGCTCGGCATCGTCACGCTGGCACCCGTCGTGGCCGCCCTCGCCTGGCTGCTGGGGGCGATGGCGCTGCTCGACCTGCCGTTCAACAGCGAAACGGCCGTCATCACGAGCCTCGCTATCGGGCTGGGCGTCGACTACAGCATCCACGTCGGCGAGCGATTCGTCGCCGAACGGGAGCGCCAGCCGACCCTCGAGACCGCCCTCGAGGCGACGATGACCGGCACCGGCGGCGCCCTGCTCGGCAGTGCGGCGACGACGGCCGCCGGATTCGGTGTACTCGCACTGGCGCTCGCACCGCCGCTCCAGCGGTTCGGGCTGGTGACTGGCCTGGCGATCGTCTTCGCCTTCCTCGCCTGTCTGACGGTACTGCCGTGTCTGCTCGTGGTTCGCGAACGACTGCTCGAGCGCCTGGGGCGGGCAGGGGCCTGAGCGTCGTTTCGAAAGCTGTGCGTCGTTGATCGTGCTCGAACAGCAGTAGGGTTGGCTTACACCATCGGTCGGGTCGACCGACGACTGATCACGGTGTCCGGACGCCAGACGATGATATCGAACGATTTCGGCGTTCCGGTGGACGGTGCTTAACAAAGGCCGCGCCGAGTGACCATTCGGCCGAACAGATGGGAACGCCAACCGATTCGGCGGGGGACGAGGGTGCCGAGGAGCTCTCGACGGCCGGCCTGCTCGCGGTCATCGCCATTGTCGCGGTGACGCTCGCCGGGGGTACCCTCCTCGTGGCGCCCGACGTCGGCCCGCAGCTCTTTCCCTCGAGCGACAACGACGAAGACGGGAGCGACTCACCGTTCTCGGTGACCTGGAGCGACTCGCCGCTCGTCGACGACGGTACCGGCTCCGCCTCGACGTCGGATTCGTCGAACGACTCGGCGGCCATCGGCCTGCCGAACGGAGCCGTTCTCGACGACGGGTCGTTGGCGACCGACGACGCTAGCGTGAGTGATGCGAGCGACCCCGCCACCGTCGACGAGGGTGGCGACGACCGAGGTGGCGAACGCGGTGAGGCGGGTGGCCCGTCCTCGAGCGACCAGGCTGACGGGGCCGACGAGGCTCGAGACGAGCGCGGCCCACCGGATCACGCCGGGCCACCCGACCACGCGGGAGCGCCCGACGACGCAGGGCCGCCGGATCACGCCGGCCCGTCGAACGCTGGTGGAACGGACGGCGGCGACGGCACCGGCGACTGATGCTGCGTCACACCAGCGACGGAGGTCGAAAAACCGTTACTGCGACGCGGGCTCCGAATGCGCCCGAACCCACAGTTCGCCGATCCGCGAGAGGCGCGTCCGATAGGACTTCCCGTGTTCCTCCCGCTCGATGTAGCCCTTGCCGCCGGGGCCGAGGCGGTCGACGTTGTAAATAACCTTCGAGCGGAAGCTGTCGGTGTACTCCTCGTTGAGCTCTCGAGCGAGCGCCTCGGCCAGCTCCGAAACCGACTCGAACTCGCCGTCCTCGCCCAGTTTGTACAAAATGAGCTCCTCGAACGGTTTGACGTTCGAAAACGACGCCACGGGGAGTTCGACGATGTGCTCGCCGTCGATCTCCTTCGCCCCGATGGTCGTCCCCCGCTCGTCGAACTCCGCGAGGAGTTGCCGGGCGCTCTCGAGGCGAGCCGTGATGCGGTCGGCGTCGACGTCCTCGCCCGCCTGGAGCGGCTGCGTGGCGCTGTTCCCGGCCGCGCCAGACTCACTGGGTGCAGGATCATTGGCACCAGCCTCGAGCAGTTCCTCGAGCAACGCCGACTGTTCGCGCAGTTCCTCGGCGAGTTCGGTCTCGAGGTACTTCTCCGGGGCGGTGTAGTAGGTGTGGATGTGCTCGCGGTCGTCCTGGCGCTCGACCATCAGCGAGTGGGCTGCCGTCGCGAACGCGAAACTCACCGTTCGCGGCATCGCGGCGATGTTGACCCAGACCTCGTTGCCCCGGTCGAGTTCGTCGTTGATCAGGTCGTACGCCTGCTCGAACGCCTCGTCGTAGTCGTAGACGTCCTCGAGGACGAAACGCTCGGTGGTCGCCCCTAGCAGGTTCTGGAAGTCGGTCTCGAGCTTCGTCGAGAGGTGCCGGGAGTACTCGACGTTAGCCTCGCTGCCGACGGCCCCCTCGAGCAGGATGACGCGGTCGACGGTGTACTGATCGCGCACGAGCGGGGCGATCAGCCGGTCGTAGTCGAAGCCGACCGGGACGATGTGCGTTTGCATACGGACGGGTTCGCAGGTGGAAGCCGTAATGGTGTTGATCCGAGCAGGTGACGAACGCCTATGCTACACTATCCAAAGTAAATTGATATAAGTCCAATAGTAGCTTTGAATTGTAGAGTTATGGTTCGAACGGCGATCAGTCAGGGAGATACCGCACGCTCAACACGCCGTCGCCGTCCTCGACCGAGCGGCGGACTTCCACGCGCACCGCCTCGAGTCGCGCCGCTCGCGCGATGGTCTCCTCGTCCTCGAGGACGTCACGGGCGGCGTCCTCGACGCGCTCTTCGGGGACGCGAACGACGTGAATTTCGCCGCGGCCGGCGCGCTCGTGTTGTTGTAAATCACCGACCTCGCAGTCGGCGACGAGTTCCCGCGAGTGCTGGGTCGGCTCGAGGTCGCTGTCGACGAGGTCGACCGTCCGGCGTTCGTCGACGTCGATCAGCGTCCAGGCGACCTCGAGCGGTGGTTCGGGGGCAATAGTGGCCTCGAGCACGTCGTGCACGGCGAGGCCGTCGTTCGCGGCGAGGGTGTGTACCTGCGCGGAGTCGACGTCCCGAAGGACGACCGACTCGTCTTCGGCGTGGGTGACGACGAAGGTACCCGTCTTCTCGGTCATACTCGAGGAGAGGAACGCGACGGGTTTCGGGGTTTCGACTTCCGACGCTCGATTCTCGGCTCACGGCGCTCGGCACTCGGCTCTCAACTCTCGACCCGAGATCCGGGTACCCGATCAACGCGACGCCCGGTGGACGAGGTAAATGGTGACGGCGGCCACGACCGGAAACGAGAGGCCGACGGCCGCGGGGAGCGCGTACAGCCCCTCGACGAGTGGAGCGAGAAGACCGTCGGTTGCCGTCTGGTGCTCGGGCGGGACGGTCGGGATCAGGCCGAGGTACAGCGAGCCAACGAAGAGAAAGCCGGCCGCAGCGAGACGACGGTCGTAGCGGGTATCGGTGCCGATGCGCCGACGGTGGCGGCGGGCGACGAGTAGGACGGGTGCCACCAGTGGGATGACGATTAACAGGCCGAGCAGGGCGACAAACGAGCGCGACAGCGCCAGCGTCGCCGTCGTTCCGGCCGTTACGCTGATGATTTCGATCACGCCCAGCACGAACAACAGGGCGACGAAGAGCGTGACGACCCCACCGGCGACGACGTAGCTCTTGAACAGCAGCGACGAACTCTGTCGGAACGCGTACGGGAACGCGCCGAACAGTCCGCCGTAGGTGTTCTCGTCGGCCGCTGACGGGCTCGAGTCGTGCTCCCCGGCCGGACTCGAGCCCACGATGTCGTCCGACTCGGTCATTGCTCGAGGTTGGAAACGCGAGGGAATAAGGGAACCGATGCCGGCGGGAGCGGCCCATCGAGCAACTGCGTGCATAGGTATCGGATATCGGGCATCGGGTATCGGGCATCGGGTATCGAGCATCGAACGTCGGGACGACGACAGCTACGAAGCCACCCCACAGCGTGACGCAACGCCTTTAGGGGTCGCTGTCACCTCTCCGATATGGACGTCGACCTCGGAAACGCGCTGGCAACGGTCGCCTCGCCGGGCCTCTCTCGGGACGCCCTCGAGCGACTGGACGAGCAGGTCGCCACGGCACACGAACGGATCGAAGCCGGGCGAGCGAACGACGAACACGGCTACGCCGCCCTGAACCTCCCCGAGCGAACCGATCCGGAGGCGATCCGAGCGGCCGTCGAGCCGGTCGCCGACGCCGAGGCGCTCGTCACCGTCGGCATCGGCGGGAGCGCGCTGGGCGCGGCGACCATCACGGACGCCCTCGCCGACGACGGGGACTGCGAAACCGTCTTCCTCGACAACGTCGACCCCGCGTGGGTCAGCCGCCGACTCGAGGGCCTCCCGCTCGAGGAGACGGCGATCAACGTCGTCTCCCGCTCCGGGACGACCGCCGAGACGCTGGCGAACTTCCTGGTCGTCCGCGAGGCGTTCGAGGCCGCCGGCGTCGACTGGACGGAGCGAACGGTCGTCACGACCGGCGACTCGGGGCCGCTTCGCGACCTCGCGGATCGACACGACCTGCCCGCGGTGTCGGTACCTGACGGCGTCCCAGGTCGCTTTTCGGCCCTCTCGGCCGTAGGGATGGTCGCCGCCGCCGTCTGCGGCAACGACCTCGAGGCGCTGCTCGACGGTGCTCGAGCCGAAGCGGCCACGCTGACCGGCTCCCTGTTCGAGTGCCCCGCCTACGCCTACGGCGCGACGGCCTACGCGCTCGACGCCCGCGGCGCGTCGATGAACGCGATGGTTCCCTACGCGGAATCGCTCGAGACCTACGCCGAGTGGTTCGCCCAGCTCTGGGCGGAGAGCCTCGGCAAGGACGACCTCGGGCAGACACCGGTTCGCGCACTCGGCGTCACCGACCAGCACTCACAGCTCCAGCTCTACCGGGCTGGCCCCAGGAACAAGCTGGTCACGTTCGTCACCCCGCGGGAAACCGCGTATCGGCGGATTCCGGCCACCGACGTGGACGACCTCGCCTATCTCGGGGACGCCACACTCGGCGAGTTGCTCACCGCCGAGTTCGAGGCCACCGAGGCCAGTCTCGCGGCGGCCGGCCGCCCTAACGTCCGCATCGAACTCGAGCGCGTCGACGCCTACGAACTGGGCGGGCTCCTGTACGGAATGGAAGCCGCCTGCGTCCTCGCGGGCGAACTCTACGGCGTGAACGCGTTCAACCAGCCGGCCGTCGAGTGGGCGAAGAAGGCCACCCGCGGCCTGCTCGGTGGGGGCGACTTCGAAGAGGCTCGAGCAGTCGCCGAGAAGACGACGCTACGGATCGAACGCTAGTGCGCCGGACTCGAACTCGAGTACGGCCCAGCGCAGGACAGAACAGAGCGCCTATGCCCGTCGACCCGAACACCTACGTATGAACGAGACCGCACGGGACGATCACACGCGGTCGTCAGAGACCGGTGCAATGACCGGTCTCGGCCTTGGGTTCGCCGCCGTCGCGATGGCTGGCATGGCCGTCCCCGTCCAGCAGGGGGTCGACGACCCCGTCGTGGTGAGTGGACTCCTGCTCGCCGTCGGCGCCCTCCTGGTGTTCGGAGCCAGACGGTACGACGTCCTCGAACGTCGGTACAGCCCGGTCAGCGCCCTATGTAGCTTCGGCGTCGTCCTCCTCGCTGGCTACGCGCTCAACCAGGGAATCAACGGAACGACGACGATTCCGGTCGTCGGTGGGACGATTCCGGCCGTGTTCGTCGCGTTTCTCGCTGCGGCAATTGCGATCGGCATTGCACTGGCGGAGTACGGCTCAGTCTCCATCGTCGGCCTCTCACGGCGCGTTGCACTGACCGTCCACCTCTCGCTGCTCGCGCTCGTTGCCTGGCTGGTGGCCCTGTTCGCCGGCCAGTTACTCGCCGTTCCGTTCGCCGCCGCCCTCGGCGGCCTGACCGAAAACCAGTTCATCGCGATCAGTCAGGTCGGCTTCGCCATCGGCACCGCGGCGATCGCCGTCGGCTACGTCTACACGACCGACCGCGACTGGTCGTTTTTCGATCTCCGGTGGCCAACCCTTCGACAGATGGGCTGGATCGCCGGCGGTATTGGCCTCATCTTCCTCGTGAACATCGCTCTCTCGATTCTGTTCAGCTCGAGCGGCGTCGAAGGGGCCGAACACAGCGCGACCCAGGCCGCCCAGCAAAACCCGGAACTACTGTACGTGATGATTCCGGCCTCGATCCTGATCGTCGGGCCGTTCGAGGAACTGCTCTACCGGAACGTGATCCAGAAGTCGATGTACGACATCTTCTCGCGGTGGGGTGCACTCCTCGTCTCGAGCGTCATCTTCGCGGTGATCCACGTCGCCGCGTACGCGACGGCTGGTTTCGGAGCCATCATGGCTTCGCTCGCCGTCGTCTTCGGTCTCTCGCTGGTGCTCGGGACGGTCTACCTGCTCACCGAGAACCTCGTCGTACCGGCGATCATCCACGGCATCTACAACGCGATTATTTTCGCTTCCCTAGTGCTCTGAGAGGGATCGGTGTCGTCACGTATCGACGTTTGCGACCCCAGAGCGAACAGTCAACGGTACGTTGTCACGTCCTTCCTTTGAGGGCGAATCTCGAGCACGGGCGACGTGAGCAAACCGAAGGAGGGACTCGAGACTGGACGGGGAATCAGTGTCACCCTCGAGGAACGATCCAGTCGCGATCAGTACGTCGCCGACCAGTACCAGTAGACGGTGACGGCGATCAACACGACCAGGCCACCGAGGAAAAAGAGTAGGCCCGGTGGAACCGTCGCGAAAATGGCCTCGGCACCCTCGACGGCACCGTCGACGGTCGCGTTCCCGTCGTCGACTCCCCCGTCCGTGTAGGCGGTCTCGTTCCCACCGTCGGTACTGTCGAACGACTCCGCTGTATCGTCGCTCTCGACCGACTCGCTGTCTTCGGTACTGTCGGGTTCGTCCGCTTCGTCGTGAGCGGCGTCCTCGTCATCGGTTTCTGCGTCGTCGCCAGGTTCCTCGTCCTCGCTATCGGCGTCGTCGGTCTGGGCGGCACCGATGTCCCCCTCGTCTTCTTCTGTCGTCGGCTCATCGGAGTCAGCCGAATCAGCGTCGGCGTCGTCTCCGGTTTCGGCTTCGTCTTCGGTCTCGGGGGGTGCGTCTCCGTTTCCGTCAGTCGCGGCTGCCCCGTTCCCGGCAGCGGCCCCGTCACCGTTTCCAGACCTCGTCGACTCGGTCGCTGCCGGCGAGAAGTACTGGCTCAGTCCGTACTGGACGAGCAGACTTCCACCGGCCAGTGCAGCAACGCCGCCGATGAACCGGGAGAGCGCCGTCTTGAGTTGATCGGCCGTCGATCGGTCGCTCGTGACGATCAACGGGCCGTCCGCGGTCGAGTAGACGCTCATCTCGTTGCCTCGCGAGGAGTACCAGGTGTCGACGACCTCGACGAGTCCCGCTTCCTCGAGTTTCTCGAGGTGATAGCGGACGTTCTGGATCGAGGAGTCGATTGCGTCGGCGACATCGCTCGGCGTTCCCGGCTCCTCGTTCAACCGACTGTAGATTCGCCGAGCGGTCGTCGACGACAGTGCACTGAACACCGCGTCGGCGTCTTCGTCCTCGAGGTCGACGACTCGTGGCTGGCCCTCCCGGGTGGGCGTCTCAGATCGAAGGGGGAACAGACGGGCCATTCGGTCTCTGTTTAGGTTCCCTCACCAACACTTATACTCCTTTCCCTACCTGAAAGAGCGATTTTACCTTGCGAATATCGGCTCGAGAGCCCGATAAAACCGCTTGAATAGAGAAGTTCTTCGAAAGGAGGGACAGATGGAAACGGTTACACAGTGGCAGTGACGAGCGCACCTATGGACTGGGTCGAGCGAGCAGGATGGGGGATCATCGCTACAATCATCTGTCTGCTCGGCATCCCCTGGTTCCTCTGGGGGGACTCGACGATAGTGCTGGGACTGCCGCTGTGGCTCTGGTGGCATGTCGGCTGGCTCCTGCTGGCGTCGGCGCTGTTCTGGGTGTTCGCCCAGCGCTACTGGGGCGTCGGGATCGAACCTGCCGGTGGGATGTCGGCCAAAAATTCACCTCGAGCCGACGGTGAAGGCGGAACCGGTGGCGAAGCCAGAGGTGATCGCCGGTGAGCCTGACTATCCAACTCGGGATCATCGTCGGCTACTTGCTGCTGGCGCTGGCGATCGGTCTCGTCGCCTACCGCCTGACCGAACGGACGGCCGAGGACTTCTATCTCGCCAGCCGAACGCTCGGAACCGTCGTCCTGCTGTTTACGACGTTCGCGACCCTGCTGTCGGCCTTTACCTTCTTCGCGGGGCCGAACCTCGCGTACCTGTACGGCCCCGAGTGGATCCTCGTTATGGGCGTGATGGACGGCCTCATCTTCGCCGTGCTCTGGTACGTCATCGGGTATAAGCAGTGGTTACTCGGCCGACAGCGTGGCTACGTCACCCTCGGCGAGATGCTCGGCGACCGATTCGGCTCGAAACGGCTTCGGGGACTCGTTGCCGGAGTGAGCCTGATCTGGCTCTTCCCGTACGTCATGCTCCAGCAGGTCGGCGCAGGCACTGCGCTGGCGGCACTGACCGACGGGGTCGTCCCCTACGCGGCCGGAGCCGGATTGATCACCCTCTTCATGATTCTGTACGTCGTCCTCGCGGGGTTCCGGGGAATCGCCTGGACGGACACCCTCCAGGGCGCGTTCATGCTCGTCACGACCTGGGTCGCCCTGCTCTGGGTGCTCGCCGTCGTCGGTGGCCCCGGCGTCGCGACGGCTGGACTCGAGGCGACTGCGAGCGAGCACCTCTCCCTCGGCAGCGCCTACTACTCCCCGCAGTTCATGCTCTCGACGGCGATCACGATCGGGTTCGGGGTGGCGATGTTCCCGCAGGTCAACCAGCGGTTCTTCGCCGCCGGCTCGAAAGAGGTTCTCAAACGATCGTTCGCCCTCTGGCCGATCCTCTGTCTCTTGCTGTTCGTCCCGGCGTTCCTGCTCGGTGCCTGGGCACGCGGGCTCGAGACCGGCATCTCGGTCGCCGAAATCGAAGCCGGCGGGAACGTCCTCCCGCTGATCCTCGCGGAGTTCACTCCGACGTGGTTCGCCGCGCTCGTTATCGCCGGCGCGATGGCCGCGATGATGTCCTCCTCGGACTCGATGTTGCTCTCGGGGTCGTCGTACTTCACCCGCGACCTCTACCGGCCGTTCGTCGACGCGACACTCTCCGAGCGTCGGGAGGATCTGATCGCCCGCGTAGGCGTCGTCGTCTTCGCCGTCGCGACGTTCGTCGCGAGCCTCTACAACCCCGCCACGCTGTTCGAACTCGGCGACGCGGCGTTCAGCGGCTTCGCCCAGCTCGCCTTGCCAGTGATGGTCGCGCTCTACTGGCGGGGAACGACGCGAGCGGGAATGACGTCCGCGATCCTCGGGAGCCAGCTGTTTTACCTCTCGAGCGTCTTCCTCCCGTTCGTTCCCGGGATCTACGGCGGCTGGTCGGCCGGGCTGGTCGGAATGGGACTCGGTCTCGTTCTAACGCTCGGCGTGTCCTGGCTGACAGCACCCGCGCCAGACGAGGAGCGAGCGATTTACTTCGAAGGGCTCCGAGCGGACTGAGACGTCTCAATTACGCCGACAACGGACGCGATCCGTGTCAGCGTCCACTCGAGCCGGGTTGTCTGCGTTCCATGAGGACGTACAGCGCGGACAGTCCGACGAGGTAAACCACGATTCCACCGAGAACGACCCCCAGAATCGGATTCGTCGGTTCGACGTCGCTCCACGATCGGGCGAACCCAGCGAGCATCAATCCGAACCAGATGACGAGACTCTGGATCGGTATCCTGGCGGCGCTCCAGCGGGTTTCGAACGCGAAGAACACGTTGACGACGCTGAACACGGCCGCCCACCCCAGCAGGACTCGAGACGTGAGCGGGCTGACGGCCCAGGGCCAGGTATCGATCATCCGTTCCGGCGAGACGAAGAGCGCGGCGAGGACGAGCGTCATCGCGACGCCGATGACGCCGCTCACCCGACGGATGATCGGCGGCACCGTCAGCGCGTCGGCTGGCGGTTCGCGGGGATCGGTTCGACCGTTGTACAGCCAGAGCACTGGAATTAGAACCGGCGTCACCACGTACAGGAACACCCACAGCCAGGTGGAGCCGTGGCCGTGAGTGAACGCGTCCCAGTGGATATACGTCGCGACAGCCATCGCCAGCGTGAAGACCGCGATACCCGGAAACAGGACGTGAACGCGGTGCCACTCGTCGATCGTCACGACGCGGTAAAAAAAGTACGCGCCGGCACCGTATCCCGATCCCATCAGGAGAGGGGTGAGGGTCGGGCTGATCTCCCATGCGAAGTACGTTCCCGTCTCACCCGGAAACGTGTAGAGAGAGACGAACGCCAGAAACAGCACTGGTGCGATGACGTATCCGCTCCACCGAGTGACCCGACGTATTCGGTCGTCTCGGATCTCCCGTTCGCTGGGAACCCGTTCGTCAACATGGTACCGGTCGGTCGAACCCATGGAATGCATAGGCAGTACAAGGAAATAGTTGTATCACAGTGCTCAACCAATTCGATCCCACTCTCGAGTACGTGGCCGTTCGCCCGGATTGCCTGGACGAATTTCCGGGGAGTTCGTCCGATCTATCCGAAGTGTACCCGTTCACAGATTCGCACCGATTCACAGATTCGTCACCTCCAACCGAGCTCGAGTCGGGCAATGGGTTAGTTCCCTTCCAACCGTCGATTGATGGATGAAACCGGATGGACGCAATCGGGTTTCACTCATCAGTTCAGGCGTGAAACGCCACTAGTGCTTTTCCAAGCCTGAACTGGTGAGCGAAATCACGTGGTGAGGTTCAATTTCGCTCACCAGTCGACGCGTGGGAGAGTACAAGCGACGACACCGATCCCGCGGAATGATAGCTATTTGTCCACCTCGACCATCGTCTACCCCATCGGCTCGAGGAAGAAATGACAGATCAAGAACGAGGTCAAGTGACGGGGGATCCGATCGTCGTCCGTGAAACGGCGGCTGAGACGGACGGGGCGTTCGTCGAGTTCGAACTCACGCTCTATCCACGAGCGTCGGCGACCGGAGACGAGTATACCCTCCCGCACGAGCGGTGGTTGATCGATTTCCCGATCGAACACGTCCATCCTCGGCAAGCGGAACACTGGCAAGTGCTATCCGGTGAACTGGGCGTTTCCCATGGCGAGGTCGAAGACGTCCTAAAGGATGGCGACACCGTTCGGCTTCCGGCGGGCGTTCCCCACCGAATCTGGAATCCGTCGGACGAACCAAGTCGTGTCACACTGGCGTTTCATCCGGCCCTCGAGGCCCAGTCGCTCACGGAAACACTGTACGTCCTCGCTCAACTGGAAAGGATGGACGAGCGGGGGCGGTTGAACCCCTTACAGTTCGCGGTGACGCAGGCGGCCCATCCCGATCACCTCTACCTGACGTCGGTTCCCGTGAGCGTACAGAAGGCACTCGTGAGGATACTCGCACCGATCGGTCAGTACGCCGGATATCAGCCGCGGTATTCACTCGATGAACTGGACGGTGGGCACTGAGCGGAGCTCTCGTAATTGTGACGTTTCGACGAGCAACCAGACACACCTCGAGACTGGATCGTCGAGGGGGTACGTCATGGGTAATCCTTCGCAGAGCCCAACAGCCAGCCTCGAACGGGAGACTACCCCCGACGAGCAGTCTGTGCCAGCTCGGGACAGATATCGGCTCGAGATCCACTGAACTCGATCGGATCCCTCAACTCACGTTACTCGGCCGGGTCGTCCGCCTCGGCCCGTCGACGCAGCCACTCGAGGCCGAGACCCCCACCAACGATCCCCGTCACGGTCGTGAACCCCGGAAGGCTGTCGGTGTCGATGCTGAGGTCGTTCTCCTCGGTGGCCGGGGCAGGTGTCCCGGAATCGTCACCGGATTCGTTCCCCGTTCCGTCATCTTCGGTGTCGCTGTCAGCTCCGTCTTCGTCACCACCGTTGTCAGAGCCATCGGCTCCCCCGTCATCGTCAGCTCCAGTGTCGTCGGTCCCAGAATCGTCGTCGGTTCCGTCGGTTCCGGAATCGTCGTCGGTGTCGTCAGTTTCGTCAGTGTCGCCGGAATCGTCGGATTCGTCGGCACCGACCTCGTCGGTATCGTCCTGACCATTCGTCGTTCGAAGCGCCACTAATTCCCCACCGCGTGGGACGTAGACGGTGTTCTCGTCGACCACGATCGACGTATCGATAGCGCCACTCGTCCACTCCTCGCCGTCGAGATCGTATTGCCACTGTTCGTTCCCGGTCTCGAGATCGTAGGCAATAATTCGCTCGCCGGAACCCGCATCCGCAGACCCATGAGCCGCGATAACCGTGTTGCCGACGACGACTGGCTGACTATGAGCGTAGTACGACTCGCGTTCCCAGGCTCGCTCGCCACCCGCGGAGAGATCGTACACCACAAACTCGTTCCGTCCGTTCGCGAAGAACGCGCCACCGCTGATCGAGTGACTGAACGTCCCGGTCTGGATGACCAGCTCTCGAGCGAGGACGTCGAAGACCACTGCGGTCTCGTCACCGACGCCGTAGCCAGCGACGTGGCCCGCCCCGACGGTGAGGTTCGATAACTCGATTCCGTAGGTCACCCAGGCGAAGGCGTCACCCGTCTCCGGCTCGAGCGCGATGATGGCCGATCCGCCACCGCTGTGATTCGAGCCAGTGACGTAGACTGCATCCCCACCGACGTCGCCAATAGCCAGTTCGTCGACGGTTTCCTGTCCGTCGTCGGTATCTACGGTGACGGACTCGCGTTCCCAGCGAATCGACCCGTCCGTAGCGTCCAGCGCGTAGACGGTTCCGTCGACGGAGGTAAATACCGTCTCGTGGCCGACGACGAGCTCCGTACTGCTGAGCTCGCTCTCCCAGCGCCTGTCGCCCTTATCCGCATCGACCGCCTGGATCGGATCGCCAGCAACGTAGAGCGTGTCGTCCTCGAGCGAGAGCGTTCCGAACGCGCCGATGTCCCCGGTTTCCCACGCGAACTCGCCATCGGCTGCCTCGATTGCGGTAACGCCGCCGGCCGCCTGCGTGTAGACCCGGCCGTCGGTGGCGACGGTACGACTGATGATGAACGACCCATCGTACCGCCAGGCGACTTCTGTCGGTCGTTCGAAGTCCGGATCCCCGGCTCCCGTGGTGTCGTCTTCCCCCTCGGAGTCGTCCTGCCCAGCCCCGACCGACGCGGCCCCACTGCCAACCGCGAGACCAACACCAGTCGCGAGTACGGTTCGGCGATGCCAACCTTCCATAGAGGAGCCATCTCAACACGAACCCATTGCTATCTATCCGTTAAGGTCGATTGCGGACTGAGCAACTGTCTCGACGCGTTTTCGGGTGCGGTTCAACGGCCTATATGTGAGTCAGATCACCACGCCCAAATGGCTCCCGGCCGAAGTCAACCCAATGACAGCAGCGTTGCCGGAATCGTTTCGACCGGGGTGGCGCGTCGTCGGGACGCGAACCGACCGAGACACCGTCGCTTTCGTCACGATCACCGCCGAAACGACGGTGTTCGAACACCGCAAGACGGCCGAGATTCTCGAGGTGACCACGAGTGACCTCGCTGTTCGCTCACTGCTCGCGGTCGACCTCGCGTTCTCACCACCACTGTCGATCCTCGGTGCGGGCCCGGAACGCCTCCGCTCGCTCGTGACCAGCAACGCTACCGATCGGTTCGTCGAACGCCTCGAGGACGCCGGGGTTGCCGTCCTCGGCGAGCGCAAGACCGTCGAATTCGATCGCGGGGACGGCACCGCCGGGAACTGGTACGTCTTCGAGACGGCGCACCCGATCGCGTTGTCGCCCGACGACGGGGCTAAGAGGGGTGACGAATCGACAGCGACGGCGATGGACGGTCAGGATCACACACGCCTCGCCACCGAAACCCACGTCGCCGTCTGGCCGACCGACGCGAGTTTCGCCATGGCGGGTGGGACGCTCCCGCTCGAGCGACCGCCGAAGAAAGGGACGTCGAGCGACACGACCATCGAAGTCGATCCCGAACGGGATCGAGAGACCATTGCGACGTTCGTTCGGGCACGGGCAGCGGACACACTCGATGTCGAGGACGAGGCCACTCGCGACAGAGCGTGAGCCCGCTCGAGCGGAGTCCCGGGGGGACAACATGAACACGCGTAAGTGCTGGGGCTCCGAACCCACGTCTATGCCCGAGGAAACCGATCTCGAAGAACTTCGACGTGGTACCGACCTCGTCAAGCGCGGCTTCGCCCGCATGCAAAAAGGTGGCGTCATCATGGACGTCGTCAATCCCGAACAGGCCAAAATCGCCGAAGACGCCGGTGCGGTCGCCGTCATGTCCCTCGAGGCAGTCCCCGCAGACATCCGCAAGCGCGGGGGCGTCGCCCGAATGGCCGATCCTGCCGACGTCGAAGAGATCGTCGACTCGGTCTCGATCCCCGTGATGGGGAAAGCGCGTATCGGTCATCAGACTGAGGCCCAGATCCTCGAGGCCGTCGGCGTCGACATGATCGACGAGAGCGAGGTGCTCACCCCGGCGGACAACGACTACCACATCGACAAGCGCGAGTTCACCGCGCCGTTCGTCTGTGGCGCACGCAACCTCGGGGAGGCCCTGCGCCGAATCGACGAGGGCGCAGCCATGATCCGTACCAAGGGCGAGGCCGGCACCGGCGACGTTAACCAGGCCGTCTACCACCAGCGGACGATCAAAGGCGAGATCCGCAAACTCGAGGGGATGGCCCACGACGAGCGCGAGGCCTACGCCCGCGAGATCGAAGCCAACGCCGACCTCGTCCACGAGGCGGCCGAGATGGGCCGACTCCCAGTCGTAAACTTCGCCGCCGGTGGCATCGCGACCCCCGCCGACGCAGCCCTCATGATGCACCACGAGTGTGACGGCATCTTCGTCGGCAGCGGCATCTTCGGTGCGGAAAACCCGCCGGAGATGGCCGAAGCGATCGTCGAGGCCGTCAACCACTGGGACGATCCCGAGACCCTCGCCGAAATTTCGAAGAACCTCGGCAAGAGCATGAAAGGCGACGCAAACGTCGACCTCCCCGAGGAAGAGCGGTTGCAGGATCGCGGCGTCAAATAGGGATCAATGTAATCACGTACCGCCGATTGCCCGTCACAGCGCCGATTGCCCGTCACAGGGTCGGCGGTCGGTGGTACATTGTTACAACATTTCCTATGCGTTCGACCAGAACCGACGACTCCATTTACGCCACCTTTCTCTGGTAAGGCGTCCCGTTTTCTCCGCTCGGCACCTCCCCTGTTGTATGAACACTGATACGAGCAGGGCGCGCACAGCGGACGAACTCGGTCACCTCTCCGACCGCGCCCTCGTCGGAGCCACCAACCTGCTTCGGGCGATCGAACGAGACGCCCCCGACGAGCGGGTTTCGGATCTGGCGAGAGAACTGTGGGAAATCACCGACGCTGCGGACGATCTACTGGAGACGGTGAACCTCGGACAACTTGCGGACAGCGTCCACACCGACGCCCTCTCAGATCTGGTCAAAATCGACGGCATCCCGAGGGCGATCCGGGATCGAGACGCCGACGCGGCGTTCGATCTGCGTGACATTCGTCGCGCCGTCGAATTACGGGAACTGTGGAACGCGGTGGATCTCCTCGAGTTTCGGACGGCCAGTCGTCGACTCGCGGCCGAAATCGAGGACGTTATCGGTACAGATCGGCTGTCCGGAGCCGTTGACAGTGACTCCGAGGCGGCGGCCGACCTCGAGGCGTTCGGCGACGAGATCCAGGCCGAGGCACCGAACGTGGCGCTCCAGCAGCAGGCGAAAAAGCGGATGAAGTTGGCTCGTCGCGGCGTTCTCGAGGGGCACGCAGCCCTCGAGGAGATGTATGCCGAGAACCGCCGGTCACCAACCGCCGGCAGTCGGCGAGGACTCCCCCGAAACCCGACGGCCGTCTCGCTGCACCCGACCGGTCCGCTTCCGGACAGTGCCTCCACTCGGTACTCGTCCGTTCCTCCGGTCGTCCGCGGTGCGGAGATCGATCCGTTGCCGCGAGTGTACGGTCGTCGCTGGGCCAAAATGCGCGGTTCGTCCTGACACCGGGATACGACGGCGGAGCCAGGCACGCCTCTCGTACTAGCAAACACGCCTCTCGTACCAGATGATAACGCGCTCGGTGACGCTCACAAACCGACGCGTTCTCTGTCACGAGATCGCAAGACCGTGAGATCGTAAGATCGTGAGATTCCGAGTGATCCCTGACGAAGGTACTCGAGTATACAGGTCGAGACGTTCACAAACGAAAAATAGCGATCAGGAAACGCTCAGTCCGCCTGAACGGCTTCCGCGCTCTCGTCGGTCTCGAGGTAGTACTCCGCGATGAAGTCCTCGTCGATCCGGTTGAGCTCCTCTTTCGGGAGCATCGAGAGCAGTTCCCAGCCGATATCGAGGGTGTCCTCGATCGATCGGTTGGTGTCGTAGCCCTGCTGGACGAACTCGTTCTCGAAGCGGTCGGCGAAGTCGAGGAACTTGTTGTCCCGCTCGGTCAACGCTTCGCGACCGACGATGTTCACGAGGTCGCGCAGGTCTTCACCCTCCGCGTACGCGGCGTACAGCTGGTCGGAGACGTCGGCGTGGTCGGCGCGGGTGAGTCCCTCGCCGATTCCGTCGTCCATCAGCCGCGACAGCGATGGGAGGACGTTGATCGGCGGCTCGATACCCTGGCTGTTCAGGGATCGGTCGACGATGATCTGACCCTCCGTGATATACCCCGTCAGGTCGGGGATCGGGTGGGTGATGTCGTCGGAGGGCATCGTCAGGATCGGGATCTGGGTGACCGACCCGTCGCGACCCTGAATACGACCCGCCCGCTCGTAGAGCTGAGCCAGGTCGGTGTACATGTAACCGGGGTAGCCACGCCGGCCGGGTACCTCCTCACGGGCGGCACCGATCTCGCGCAGCGCCTCACAGTAGTTCGTGATGTCCGTCAGGATGACCAGCACGTGGTAGCCCTTGTCGAAGGCGAGGTACTCCGCCGTCGTCAACGCGAGTCGCGGCGTGACCGTCCGCTCGACGGCGGGGTCGTCCGCGAGGTTCATGAAGACGACCGAGCGCTCGAGCGCGCCGGTGCGCTCGAAGTCAGCCATGAACTCGTTCGCCTCCTCCTGGGTGATCCCCATGGCGCCGAAGATGACGGCGAACTCCGATTCTTCGTCGTCGCTTTCTCCTTCCTCTTCCGGCACGGTCGCCTGGCGAGCAATCTGCAGCGCCAGGTCGTTGTGGGGCAGCCCCGATCCGGAGAAGATCGGCAGCTTCTGGCCACGCACGAGCGTGTTCATCCCGTCGATGGAGCTGACACCCGTCTGGATGAACTCCTCGGGGTACTCACGCGAGTAGGGGTTGATCGCCGCACCGACGATGTCCCGACGCTCGTCGGGAACGATCTCCGGGCCGCCGTCGATCGGGTTCCCGGAGCCGTCGAGCACCCGCCCGAGGAGATCCTCGGTTACGGGCATCTTCATGGTCTCGCCCAGGAAGCGAACGGAGGCGTTGCGGTCGATACCGCCCGTCCCCTCGAACACCTGGATCGAGACGAGTCCGTCGCTCGATTCTAGTACCTGTCCGCGCAGGGTCTCGCCGGCTTCGGTTTCGATCTCGACGATCTCGTCGTACCCGACGGGTTCGTCGACCTCGGCAAACACCAGCGGACCGCTGATTTCCGTAATCGTTTGGTATTCTTTCATGGTTGGTCTCGCTAGTAGAGCTCCCTGATCTGGGATTCGAGATCCGCTTCGATCTCGTCGATGAACTCGTTCCAGTCCTCGGCGGTTCCCATCCGGTTGAGCCGTGGGGCAGCGTCGACGTCCTGGATCTCGTCGACCGGGACGCCAGCGTCGAGGGCGGTGAACGCTTCGTCGTTGAACGTCTTGATAGCCTGAAGCATTCGGTAGGTCTTCTCGGGCGGACAGAACGTATCCACGTCGTGGAACGCGTTCTGCTGGAGCCACGCCTCACGCAGGTAGCGAGCGACCTCCAGCGTCAACTGCTGGTCTTCCGGCAGCGCGTCCTTCCCGACGAGCTGAACGATCTCCTGGAGTTCGTCCTCCTCGTCGAGGACGTCGACGCCCCACTGGCGAACCTCCGGATAGTCTTCGGCGACGTTCTCGCGGAACCAGGGGTCGAGTTGCTGGCGGTACAGCGAGTACGACTCGTTCCAGTTGATCGACGGGAAGTGCCGACGCTCGGCGAGGTCAGCGTCCAGCGCCCAGAACGTCTTCACGATACGCAGCGTGTTCTGGGTGACCGGCTCGGAGAAGTCCCCGCCCGGTGGCGAGACGGCCCCGATGACCGACACCGATCCCTCCGTGCCGTTGATGTTCTCGAACAGGCCGGCACGCTCGTAGAACTCCGACAGTGCCGCAGAGAGGTAGGCAGGGTAGCCTTCCTCGCCCGGCATCTCTTCCAGCCGCGAGGAGATTTCGCGCATGGCCTCTGCCCACCGCGAGGTGGAGTCGGCCATCAGCGCGACGTCGTAGCCCATGTCACGGAAGTACTCCGCGATGGTGATTCCGGTGTAAATGCAGGATTCACGGGCGGCGACGGGCATGTTCGAGGTGTTCGCAATGAGGCACGTCCGGGACATCAGCGGTTTCCCCGTCTTGGGATCCTCGAGTTCCGGGAAGTCCTCGATCACTTCGGTCATCTCGTTGCCACGCTCGCCACAGCCGACGTAGACGACGATGTCCGCGTCAGACCACTTCGCGAGCTGGTGCTGGGTGACCGTCTTGCCGGAGCCGAACGGGCCGGGAATCGCGGCCGTCCCGCCTTTCGCGATGGGGAACAGGCCGTCCTGGACGCGCTGTCCGGAGACGAGCGGCACCGTCGGCGTCTGTTTTTCGGCGGCCGGCCGGGCCGACCGAACGGGCCACTCCTGGTGCATCGTGATCTCCTCGCCCGAGTCGAGGGTAGCCACGGTCTCGTCGACCGTGAACGATCCCGCTTCGATCGAGTCGATCTCGCCGCCCTCGGAGGTCGGCGGCACCATCACCTTGTGGGTGATGCTCTCGGTCTCGGGCACTTCGCCGATGACGTCGCCGGGTTCGACGGCGTCACCGTCCTCGACGGTGGGGGTGAACTCCCACGTGCGCTCTAAGTCAATCCCCGGCGCGTCGACCCCGCGGTCGAGGAACGCCGAGTTCATCTTCGACTCGAGTTCGTCGAGCGGACGCTGGACACCGTCGTAGATGGTGTCGAGCAGGCCCGGTCCGAGGTCGACGCTCAGTGGCTCGCCCGTGTTCTCGACGGGTTCGCCCGGCCCGACGCCGGAGGTCTCCTCGTACACCTGAATCGTGGTCAGGTTCCCTTCGATTTCGATGACCTCGCCCATCAGCCCTTCGTCGCCGACGTAGACGACGTCGTTCATTCGGGCGTCGAGGTCCGCGGCGGTCACGACGGGACCGCTCACGCTTTCTATCACACCGTCTTCGTCGACGGATTCTACTGCCTGGCTCATAGGTTACTCACTGTCTTCGGCTTCGTCAGCGTCCATCAGGTCGATCCCGATGGCGCGTTTGATCTGGTCGCGAAGGCCGCCACCGCTGCTCGCACCGCTACCGATGGTGACCACGACCGGTTCGACGCTCGTTTCCACGTTCGATCGAACGTTCCGCGAGAGGTGCTCGAGGTCGCCCTCGTGCATGACGACGATGCCGACACCGTCGTCCTCGAGGACGGCCAACGCGGCCTCGTCGAGGGACTCGTCCTTTTCGTCGTCCGGAACGTTCTCGAACCGTCTCACGCCGGCCAGCCGGAAACCAGTTGTGAACTCCGGACTGCCGACGACGGCTATCTCCTGGCTCATAGGATCACCAGTTCCTCTTCGATCTCGGTTTCGGAGAGACCGACTTCTCGACCGCGAGCGATCGCACGGATATTCTCGACCTCGCGCTCTTTCGCGAGGATGTACGACAGCACGGCCGATACTGACACCGGATAACTGCTCGAGAGCGTGTCCGCGTACTCGAGCAACGCCGCATCGAGGGCGTGTTCGAACTGGATGAGGCTCTCGGCCTCGCGCAGTCGCGAGAGCGCCTGCGAGAGGGAGTCGCCGTACCGGCTGCTGTCAGCGATGTGACCCACGAGTTCGTCGTAATCGGTGACGAGTCGACTCAGCTCCGCCTGAGTGAACAGGACGCCGCCATCGATGTAGTACGACGCGGGATCGAGGTCGGCACCCGAACGAGCGAGGCGAAGCGCGTTTCGGGCGTTCCGGAAGTCGATTTCGGCCTCGAGGAACTCGACGTACAGCGCTTCGGGGCCTTCCTGTGGCCGACCGAGGTCGGCGAGCAGGTTCTCGTAGAACGCCCGGTCGAGGGCGTTCTCGAGGGGAACGAGCGCACCGGTATCTTCGTACACCTCGGAGGCGTCCGAGAGTGGCTCGTAAAACATCGTCCGGTTCAGCGTCTCGATCGCGTCCTCGATGGTGTCGACCTCGAGCAGGCGGTCGATCGTCGAATCGTCGATTTCACCGGCCCGGATAAGGTCGGTCTCGATCTCTTCGCCCGGCGTGTCGGTGTAGACGCCCCGAATGATCGTCTTGACGTTCCAGACGTCGAACTTCCGGAGGTACCGGGCAATCAGGTCGTACAGTCGACCCTCAGACCAGTCGAGAAGGTCGTGGAAGTGCTTTGCGAGGTTGCGGTTGAGGGCGTACTCGATCAGGTCGACACCCGAAAAGCGCGCCCCGAGCGCGTTGATCTCTCGCTCGTACTCCGTCTCCTCCATGAACCGTGCGATCCCGCTCGGCCCCATCCGGATCAGCTTGCGGTAATCTTCGTCAGTGAACAATGCAGCTCGGCGGGCCCGAACGCGAGCGTTCACGTACTCCGGATTTGAGGCTCCGATACTCATTGCTCGAAGAGTCGATTGCTGATCTCCCGAAGGTTCGATTCCCAGACGTCCTCGAGCACCGAGTCGAACGTGTTGTTGACGCGGAGCCGGGACTGCTCGCTCTCGACGACGACGCCACCGAGGCAATCGTACTCGCCGGCGTACTCGTAGCCGTCGTAGTCCTCGAGGATCGACGACAACAGGTCGGCGTCTTCGGCACGGCCGTAGACGTACACGTCGTCGCCCTCGTCGAACTCGACGCTCGCGGCGTCGAGGAGCGTGCGGGTCAGTTCCTCTCGGGTGTCGGCCGGAAGGTCGACGAGTTCGTCCTCGACCGCCTCGCGGACGTCCTCGAGGACGTCACGTCGAGCCTCCAGGCGCTCCTGTTTCGCCTCCAGCTTAGCACTGGAGAGACGCTGTTCGCGGAGTTGGGCGATCTCGCGCTCGACCTCCTCGTCGGCGGCCTCGAGGATATCCTCGGCGTCAGCTTCGGCTGCCGACTCGATCTCCTCGGCGCGGGCTTCGCCCTCGGCGCGGATGTCCTCCGCACGCGCGTGGGCCTCCTCCCGAATGTCTTCAACGACTGTGTCCAAACTCATTGGTGAGAGAAAGGGGTGGTTAGACCAGGAACACGACGACCAGCGCGAGGATCACGAGCGTCTCGGGAAGCACCGTCAGGATGAGGCCCTTACCGAACGTCGAGTCGTCCTCGGCCATCGCGCCGACTGCTGCGCTGCCGATGCCGCGCTGTGCGTACCCGGTCGCGAGCGCTGCCAGACCGACGGCGAGCGCCGCCGCACCGCTGTCCGTGAAGTTCTCGAGCGTTGCTCCCTGCAGTACCGTCGCCGCAATTTCAGGTGTAATTTCGAACATTGTGTTTAGTCCTCACTGTGGTTTCGATCGTATCCGAACGGTTCGTAGTTCTTTCCACCGCCTTCATAAAACTTCCCAAAGAACTCGACGTATTCGAGCCTGATACCCTGTAATCCGGCACTTGTGATACCAAGTAGCAAGACCAGGATGTGCCCGAAGATCAACACGATGATCCCGAGCAGAATGAAGACGATCGCCGATACACCGTCGCCCATGTGGAACAGGCCCTCGAACATCATCTCCGAGTTCTCGTAGGGAATCGCTGCCTCCCACGAGGCGTCGAACATCCGAGCCCCTTCCTGGGTCTCCCACGCACCGAAGGTGAGCAGGTTGACGACGAACGCCATCCCACCCTTCGCGAGCAAGACGGCGGTCATCCGGGTGTACGAGAGCACGTGGGCAAATGGGATGAGAATCTCGACCAATTCGAGCGCATCGCCGATGCCCAGCAGGATTGCCCCCAGCAGGATCATCGCCAGCGGCAGAGTGAACAGAAATTCACCGCCACCGGGAACCGGAATCGTCGCACCGAGCATCCAGATGCTCCCGTCGCCGAAGCCGTTGAAGCCGAGGCTGAACGGCTGACCGTCGAAGACGGTGAACAGGAAGTCCGGCTTGTCGGCACTCGCCTGGTGGGTGAACACCCAGATCCAGATGCCGTTGAGCAACAGGATCCAGGAGACGCTGTGGGTGATCGCGTCCCACAGCCCGTGGCTGAGGTTGTCGACGAAGTCCATCACGTAGCCGATGTTGAGGTGGAACACCCCGAAGAGGACGCTCACCACGAGCCACGCGAGGGCGAAGTCAGACGAGTACGGGTCTAGTCCCTTGTACCAGCCGCCAGTGTCACCCGGAATCATATCGCCCAGGAAGTGGAACCCGAAGAACTCCCCGAAGAAGAACCCGAAGAGTATCGTAAAGGTACCACACCAGATCGCGACCGCACCCAGGCTTCCGAGCATTCCGTCGAGATTCTTGTACAGATAGTATCCGATTAGCACGTACAGCGCACCGTAGCCAACGTCACTGATCATGAACCCGAAAAAGAACGGGAACGTCAACCAGAGGATGAGCGTCGGATCGAGTTCGCTGTACTTTGGCCGGGAGATGACCTGTACCAGTTCCTCGAACGGGTTCGCGGCCTTGGGATTGCTCTGTCGAGTGGGCGGCTCGTCGTCCATCGTCACGTAGCCACCGTCGGTCGCCGGCTGTTTCGGTGGCGGCGACTCGTACTCCGTCGCGTCCCCGTCGTCGTCGTCGGACGCCTCGTCCTCTACCTCCTCGGTGTGGCTGTGTGCCCCGTGGCGGTCGTAGCTCGCCCGTTCGAGCTCTTCGACTTCCACGCTGTCGCCGACGGCGTCGTTCAGCCGGGCGACGAGCGCGTCGTACTCGTCCGTGGGAATCCAGCCTTCGGCGACAAACGCCCGATTGGTCGTCGCGAACTGCAACGGCGCATCGGCCTTCTGTGCTTCGATGGTCAGCTCCTCTTCGAGGCGAAGCAGGAAGCCCGCCTCGTCGAGTTTGATCCGCCCGAGCTGGGAGTCGATCTCCTCGATGTCGGCCTCGAGCTGGCGTTTGCGGTGCTCGAGGTCGTCGACGTACGCCTGCGGGCTCTCGTCCGTCTCGGGGACGGGATAGCGCGAGAACTCGAGCCCGACGAGGGCGTCGTCGATGATGGTCGCGCCGTCGTCGACGTCCTCGGCGGGTGCGGCGACGATCGCCACGACGTTGCCGCCGGTGAACGTCTCGAAGGCGCGGATATCCTCGGAACCAGCGAGTGCCGCTTCGACCTCTGCGTGGTTCCCCTCGCCGACGAGGACGTCGACCGAGGAGTACCCCGACAGCAGGTCGAGGTCGATCCCGAGCTCCGCAAAGGGCGCGACGCGGTCGATTCGTTCTTGCACCTGGCGAAGCTCTTCGCGAACCTCGCTGCGCTCGTCGTCGAGTCGGTTGACCTTCGTCCGCACCTCCTCGAGACGCGCCTCCCAGTCGTCATCGAGCCGGCCGGGGCCGGCGTCGTCCTCGCTAATGTCGAGAATGCTCTCGAGCGAGCGGACGGTGACGAGCTTCTCGGAGGTGTCGTCGGCACCCTCGATCGGGTTGCCGTTGTCGAACCCCTCCCAGGAGCCGTCGTAGTCGCTCAGGTGGAGCAGATGCAGGTCGTGGACGGCCTCGATGACCGGCTCCAGGACGGATTTGGAGCCGGTCACCGAGACCTTACTCATCTGCTCAGGTCTGAGCATTGACGTCCTCCTGGAACAGCTCGACGACGTGGTCTGTCACCTCGCCGACTTTCGTCCGGGCGCTGTCTGCCAGCGCCTCCCGGTCTTGCTTTCCTTCCCGGAGCACGCGTTCACACTCGGCGTCGATCTCCTCGCGAGCGTCCTCGAGACGACGCTCTTTGAGGTCTCGCGCCTCCTGTTCCGCTTCCGTGCGAATCTCCTCAGCGCGTTCCCGGGCCTCGGCTATTCGCTCGTCGCGGTCGTTCTTCGCCAATGCGACGATTTTGTCGGCCTCTTCTTCCGCCGACGTGATCTCTTTGAGAACCTGTGGCCTCGGCATACTCTAAGCAAGCGAGGTTTGCCCTAGCGCGTATAAGGTAGTTGCGATAGTGTCTCAGCGAATCCGGGTGTGACACCGACACAGCGCTTCACGGCTGATGGACAGACCTATCACTCACGACTGGTAAGTTTCCGGCAATGGGTATCCTCGAGAACAAGGCTCGGGCACGGCTGTTCTACAAGTACCTCTCGCAGGTCTACGACCAGATCAACCCGTTCATCTGGAACGAGGAGATGCGAACGGAGGCCCTCTCCCTGCTCGACTTCGAGGACGCGGAGATGGTACTCGACGTCGGCTGTGGCACCGGCTTCGCCACCGAAGGACTCCTCGAACACGTCGACACCGTCTACGCCCTCGATCAGAGCGAACACCAGCTCGAGAAGGCGTACACGAAGCTCGGCAAGACCGACGGCCCGGTTCACTTCCATCGCGGCGACGCCGAACGGCTCCCGTTTCAGACCGATACGTTCGACATCGTCTGGTCGTCCGGCTCGATCGAGTACTGGCCCGAACCCGTGCTCGCACTCCGGGAGTTCAACCGAGTTCTCAAACCCGGCGGGCAGGTGCTGGTCGTCGGCCCGAACTACCCCGACAACCGAATCGCCCAGGTGCTCGCCGACGCGATGATGCTGTTTTACGACGAGTACGAGGCCGACCGGATGTTCAAAGAAGCCGGTTTCGAGGAGGTCAGACACCTGTTCCAGGGGCCGACCTACGAACCCGAAGTCGCGATTACGACGATCGCTCGAGCGCCCGAGTTCGAATCCGAGTGATTGCTGACGCCCGTTTCGCCAGGAATCACGAACGCTCCTTCAACACGCCACCGTCACGAGCCGAGCGACCGTCTGCCCGTCGCTCGAGACCGTGACGCGAACGACGTCGCCAACCTCGAGCCGTGGCTCGTTCGTTCCCGCGAGGCGCAGCGTCGCTCGTTCTCCCGTGCGCCATTCTGGTGAACTCTCGGCGTTGAACGGCCCCGAGGGGGATCCACGAAAGCCCGGCGCACCCACGAACGGCACCGGTGGCTGGTGGTCGAGCGGTTCGTCACCGACCGTGATTCGTACCTCGAGGTCGCGAACATCGAGGTCGTCACCGCCCGCATGGTCGAAGACGAGTTCGTTTCGGTCGGCGTCGGCCTCGATATCGAGCGCCGCCGACGGCTCAGTAGCCGCGAACGACAGCGAGCCGGCCATCACGGCGATCGTCCCGGCGAGGACGACCGTTATCGCGATCAGAAGAACCGTTCCAAGAGCGGGACTGATCGCTCGAGTGGACGGGCTCGAAAGCCGTTCGTGGCGGTGACGTGCTGCCCGGCATCGCTCGGCCCGGTGTCGTGATCGGTGAAGGCGGGAAGACGGCACGACCCGTTCTGGGGACGCTTTCGTATATAAACTCGAGCAGCTCGAGGGACGAGCAACAGCGAGTGGAGAAAAAGCGAGAAGCGCGAAATCGCTATCTCGAGGGGGTTGCGACGACCCGCTGGTCGTCCGTTTCGGCGGTGAGTTCGTAGCTGCCGATCGGTGGCGCGATCCAGAGGATGCCGTCCTCGTCGGTTTCGCCGACGACGTGCCCGTCGATCGAGATCGTCGCCTGGACGGGGTCGCCGGTTTCCCTATCGGTGACGGTCACTTCCGCCGGGCCGTGGGCTGGCGTCCGGTTCAACGAGATTTGGAGGGATTCGTCGTTCCAGGTACCGTTGGCTGGCTCGGTGGGGAGTCGCGAGACGAACAGCGACTGGTGCTCGCGGGTGACTTCCTCGGTAGCGCCGTCGATGTAGGCGTACAGCTCGCCGTGGTTGTGGGTGATCTCCGTCAGGAAGAGATGATTACCGGCCGCGGCGTGGAACCGATAGGAGTTTGCTGTGCCAAGCGCCCACGGGTAGCGCTCGGTCGCGTGTTCCTCGGCGGCGCCAAAGGAATCGAACTGCGATTCACCGTCCGGATCACGGAGGTCAAAGCGTGTTACTTCCTGCAGGTACGTGTCACCCGCAACCATCGAAAGGCGGTAGCCGTCAACGTGGGTCTCGACCGTCACGGAGAGGTCGTGACCATACGTTGCAGCGACAACCATTTCCGCCCGCGCATCGCTCTGGTGGGTGGCAATTTTACGCGGCATTTCGAAACCGATGCTGTATCCGGAGACACGATCCGTGTACGTGGAGAGTTCGCCATGGAACCGCACAAGTTCGTTGGCTTCGTAGTAGTTTCGTACCAGCGCCCGCGTCAACTCCCCGTCGGTGATCTCGCCATTCGCGTGCGCGCGAACAGCGGCCTGTTCACGCTCGTTGAGCGTCTCGACCCGATCGTGAATCCACTCGAGCTGAGAGTCGATCAGTTCCCCACGTGCCTGATGGTTCGCCGTTTCCTCGAACGCCTGTTCGAAGGCAAAACGGTTGGCATCGACGCGAAGTTCGTCGTCAGCCGACGCGACCATCGTGCTGAAGTCCTGCGTGGGTGAGACGTGGGTTCGCTCGTTGTCACCGCTGATCAACAGTCGATTCGTCGTTCCATCGACTTCGAGGAACGAGCCGTTTCCGTGGGGAGTCGTCTCGAAGGCGGTCGTCGAAGAGTGCGTTTCCGTGCCGGCGTTCGCGCCCGGACTGGCGGCGACGAGCGTCATCGCCGGGAGCGAACAGAGCAGCACCAACGCGAGGAGGGCGGGGGCCGCGGTGTTCATCAGCCAATTCTATTGTACCCATGGTACAAAAAGCGGTCGTTACTCCACGGCAACACGTCATTAGCGGTAAAACCACGCCCTCAAACCCGCTGAGAGGCGCGCAGACCGTTTACAAGCCGAAGTAACGTTTTATTTTCGGATGGAAAGGGTTTTTTGCCCTCGGAGATACCCGTTGAGACGTATGCGGTTTCCCCGCGCGATCTCCGTCGCCCTCATCATCCTCCTCATCGCCGCGACTGCCGGTGCGGCCGCGATGGCCTCTCCGTCGGCGATCACCGATCGGACGGCCGAGCAATCGACCCTCCAGTCCGCCGAACCCACAGATCTGGAGCCCGCCGATCCCGCACAGGTGATACGCATCACCCTTTCGGCGGACGACAACGCGACGTGGACGATCGAGAGTCGATTCATCCTCGAGGACGAGGACGAGGACGACGAGGAAGCGTTCGAGGCCTTCGCGGAGTCCGTCGTCAACGGCGAGCGAGATGCCGGTCACGACCCCGAGATGTACGCGCACTTCGTCGAGGAAGCGTCGGCAGCAACCGACCGCGAGATGTCGATGGCCGACGCCGGCTACGACGACCCCCGAATCGAACGAATAGAAAGCGACAACGAGACGGCCGAGTTCGGCGTCGACGAAGGTACCGCCGTCGGCGTCATCGCTTACTCGTTCACCTGGGAGAACTTCACGACGAGCGGTAACAATCAGATCTTCGTCGGCGACGCGTTCCAGTCGACAGACGGTACCTGGTTCCCTGAACTGGCCCACGGCCAACAGCTCGTGATCGATACGCCGGAGAACTACGCGTTCCAGTCCTCGCCCGTCGCGACCCGCGACGGGGCGCTCGTCTGGGACGGCCCACACGAGTTCCGCGAGGGCGAACGGGAACTGGAGTTGCTTCGCGGAGCCAGCCCACCCGAAAACGGCGATGATACACCACCTCCTGGCGTCGACGATCCGGAAACGTCAATGCTTCCGCTGCTCGGCGCGCTCGGCGCGTTGCTGGTGGCTGTCGCGCTCGTCGCCGCCTACGTACTTACCCGGTCGTCACCGCCGGCGTGGCTCCCCGCGAGCGTTCGCTCGCGCCTCGAGACTGACGAACCACCGGCGGGCGATCAACCAGTCGGTGGACGAGCCGACCCGAGCGACGCGCCCCGAGATCCACCACCGATGGAGCCGTCACCGGCCGCGGGCGCGACCGGGGCAGCCGCCGACGACATCGACCCCGAGCTGTTGAGCGACGAAGAGCGGGTGTTGCGACTGCTTCGGGGGAGCGGTGGCCGGATGAAACAGGCGTCGATCGTCAAAGAGACCGGCTGGTCGAACGCGAAGGTCTCCCAACTGCTCTCGAAGATGGACGAAGACGACGAGATCGAGAAGCTTCGAATCGGTCGGGAGAACCTCATCACCCTCCCACACGTCGATCTGACGGAGATCGAGTAGTCTCTCGATCTTCGGCGTCCGCTCGAGATACCTGCGAACCGCCCACCCACTGTTCAGGTAGCTCCGAGCCACATCTGTATTTTCCGCTGACAGGACAGGGGTACAGGTGCTCACGATTTAAGGTCTTCCCGCCACACTGTCCGGCTAGTAATCGAGTATGTCCCAAGAGACGGTGTACGCTATCGCGAGTGGAAAGGGCGGTGTCGGCAAGACGACGACGACGGTGAATCTCGGAACGGCGCTCGCCCAGGCGGGCAAGCGCGTCGCAATCGTCGACGTCGATCTCGGAATGGCAAATCTGGCGGGGTTCGTCAGCCTGAGCCCCGACTCGACCACCCTCCACGACGTGTTGGCCACCAACGCTCCCCTCGACGACGCCACGTATCGACTCGCCGAAAATATCGTCGCGATCCCCAGTGGAACCGGACTCGACGACTACGCAGCGACCTCCCCGGAGGGCCTTCGCGACGTCATCGAAACGCTTCGAGAGCGATTCGACTACGTCTTCCTCGACGTCGGTGCCGGCGTGAGCCACGAAACCGTCTTACCGCTCGGGCTTGCCGACGCGGTTTTACTCATCTCGACGCCCGAACCCGCGTCCGTCCACGACGCCAAAAAGACCCTCGAGCTCACCGATCGCGCGGGTGGCGAGATCGCGGGATTGATCGTCACGTGCACGCGCCCGACTGGCGACGTCTCCTACCCGGAAATCGCCGACCGTCTCGAGGTGCCGCTGCTCGCGACGATTCCGGAAGATCCGGCCGTTCGCGAGAGCGTCTACGCCGGGAAGCCGCTCGTCGTTTTCAAACCGGATAGTCCCGCGTCGGCCGCGTACTGTCGGCTGGCAGCCGAGATGGCCGATGTCGAGCCACCGACAGCAGTCGCTGCCGAAGCGAACGCTGGTGAATCCACTAAGGAGACGGCTGCCAACAACTCGGCGAACGTCGACGAGGACGGGGACGGCGACGACCAGAGCGGTGTTGCCTCCCACGACGACGTGTCGAGTGCGATCACGGAAGCCGAATCGGACTCGAGCTGAGTTTTCACTGTTCTTTCCAGTCGAGGTACCCGAGGACGCCACGAACGTTCATCGCCGTCTCCGCTCGGGCCTTACGCTCGCCCCACGTCTCGACGATGTCCGGGTCGACGTCCCGTGAAAGTGCCTCGACGACGGCAACATCGTCATCGCGCTCTGCTCGTGCAGTTTCGACCTTGTCGACCCACTCGCTGAGGACGTCGCCGTAGGTCTCGAGGGCAGTGTCGACGTCGTCGATTTCTCGAGGGCCGAAGTGCGTGTAGAGGAGCACCGAAGGATCGAGTTCCCGGATCGTCCCGAGGTCGGCGAGACAGCCTTCGAGGTTGAACTGGGCGGGCGGCGAGGTTTCTCGGATCCGCTCGATCGAGGGGATCCAGATGCCGGCGGCGTCGCCGGTGAAGAGCGCGTCCATCTCGGGCACCTCGAAGACGACCTGGTGGGGGGCGTGTCCCGGTGCCTCGTGTGTGCGAAGGGTGTAGTTCCCGAGGTCGATTACGTCGCCGTCCTCGAGTTCGACGACGCGCCCCTCGGGAATCGGAAGAGGATCAGTGTAGAACTCCCACTGATCGCCGACGGCCGCTTTCGTGCTGGCGACGAGCCGTTCCGGTTCGACGAGATGGGGTGCACCAACGTGGTGGACGTAAACGTCGGCGTTCGGACAGGCCTCCGCGAGGAAGCCAGCCCCGCCAGCGTGATCGAGGTGGATGTGAGTGACGACGATGGCCTCGAGGTCTGGTCGGTCGATTCCGACCGTCTCGAGCGCATCCAGAATGTACTCGTGGTTGGTGCCGATGCCTGTTTCGACGATGGCGGGGCGCTCGGCGTCGAGGATGTAGGCTGCACCGTACTCGCTCGTTCCGTACATGCCGGTGTCGACGGAGAAGAGGTCGGCACAGTCGCCGACGGTCACTTCGCGAACGGCTCCGATGTCCATACAGGGTGGGCGTCCGGCGAGGCGATAAAACCTGTCCTCGTGGCCTCGAGAAAGGTGGTTGGTAGTTTGTGTCGCAGTAGGGGTATTGACAGGAACCGTAATAGCCATCAGCCTGGGCAAATATTGCGACATATAGCCACCACTCACACGGCTGGCCACCGGAACCCATGAAAGACGCCCCCTACGATCCGACATCGGAATCGACCTACGAGTGCCTCGAGTGCGGACGGACGGAGACATCGGTGTCGAACCCGGGAACCTGTCCGAACTGCGAGGTCGCCTACCGGAACACGGCGATGCCAATCGAGTAGTCGGTCACCCCTCGACGTGATCTTTCCACTCCCCGATTCCCGAGGGATCGAGGTGAACGTGTGCGTCGCCGACGTCGTCTTCCTCCCGAAGTACATTCATGAGTGACGTCTCGAGGTCGTGGGCGTCCCGAAGCGGCATGTCGCCATCGACTTCGACGTGTACCTCGACCTCGAGAACCGTCCCGTCGTAGTAGACGGTGAGGTCGTGGATCCCTTCGACGCCAGGGTGGCTTCGCAGCGTTCGGGCAATCGCCTCGCGTTTCTCGGCCGGTGGTGCAGCACCAACGAGATAGCCGACGTTCTCACGACCGATCGAGACCCCTTGCGAAACGACGAGGAGACTGACGAGACCACCAGCGACGGCGTCGAGCACGGAGATACCGAAGAAGACGCCGACGATCCCGACGACGGCAGCGAGGGAGGTGTAGATGTCGTTCAGACAGTCGATCGCCAGCGCCTCGAGCGCCGTCGAGCCGATGTCGCTGTTGACGGCGGTGGTGTAGCGGTAGACGAGATACATATCGACGATCGCGAAGGCGAGCGCCCCGAGCAAGAGTGGGCTGAACGTGACGTCAGTACCGCGGACGATCCCCTGGGTGGATTCGTACAGGAGCATGAGGCCGAGCAACGCGATGACTGCACCAACGAACAGTGCCGTCAACGGCTCGATTCGATCGTGGCCGTGTGGGTGGGTGTCGTCGGGTTCCTCGTAACTGCTGGTTCCCCAGACGAGCACGACGATGCTGGCGACCAGATCTGCGACGGAGTGAGCGGCGTCCGCCAGGAGTGAAAAACTGCCGAATACGATTCCGGCGGTTCCCTCGACGACGATTTTGGCGGCGTTTCCGAGCAAGTTGACCCAGGTGGCTCGCCGAAACCCGCCCCGGTGCTCGCCGTTTGCCATACCTGATTTAGATAGAGTCTAAACTTCAGTCTTGTTACTCGAGGCGGCGCATGCCTGCCCTCGGCCAGCAGTACGCATGCACGTCCATCACGGTAGTAATCCATTGCCACGTGAAACGGCGCAGTCGGAATTCTCATAGGTCTCGAGTCGAAAGCTGGGTGTATTCGGGCGATGGGGCCCGCCTGACCCAACCGCCGGTGTGTCGAGGTTCGATCCGGCTGACGGTCCCTGCCACCAGTCAGCCATGTCCGACACAGCCATCGTTCCCCGACTCGAGACGCTCGCCCTGATCGGAATCGGCGGGTTCGCCGGGGCGAACCTGCGCTTTTTCACGCTCGGGTTGCTCCCGGACGAACTCGCCCTGCTCGTCGTCAACGTCCTCGGGAGTGCCGTCCTCGGCTTTCTCGTCTACGAAGCCCAGTACACCGGCCTCGTCGACCGAAAATCCCGGGTCGTGTTCACGACGGGCTTTCTCTCCTCGTTGACGACGTACAGCGGGTTCGCACTGCAATCTGCGACTGCCGGCGGTATCGCCGGATTCGGCGCCATCGTTCTCGGCACCTACGCGCTCGGTTTCGGTGGCGTCCTCGTCGGTCGAACCGTCGCTCGCCGCCTCAGGGGTGATCGAACGTGATCGCGGGTCTCGACTTCCTTTCGATCGCAGCCGGGTTGGCTCTCGAGCCGGCCCACCTCGTCGGGACGGGCGGCGCAATTGGCGCAATCGCTCGTCACATCGTGTACACACGGCTCTCGACGGACTCGTTTCCACTGGCGACGCTGCTCGTGAACGTCCTGGGAAGTACCCTCTTTGCCCTCCTGGTGTTCGGCGGCGCGGGTGAATCGACCGTCCAACTGCTCGGCATCGGCGCCTGCGGTGCGTTCACGACGTTCTCGACGTTCTCCGTCGAGACGGTACAGCGGTGGGAACGCGGCCAGCGTGGAGTCGCTGTTTTGAACGCCATCGCCAACCTCCTCGGCGCACTCGCGGGGATCGGAGTGGCGTGGTTGCTGCTCGCGATGTGACTACTCCCCGACCGAAGTCGGGGACGTTCTCCTGCCACTCGTGTAACGCCTCCGCCCGATACCGGATGCGGAATCCGTCGACGAGAATGCGTGCTATTTTATGACACAGTAGGTGGCGGAGGAAAACGACTATTTGGCTCGTCTAAAAACCCAAGTAGTATGCTGAATACGAATCATCACCCCCGCAATCGAATCGAAACGCGCGCCACCACGGCACGCGAGCACGGCCGCTCGCTCGAGGAACTGATCCTCGATCTACTACAGGGGGAGTTCGCCGGCATCATCCGCTCGCACGTCCGTGGTGAGGTCTATGGAGGACGCTAAACGGTCGGTAGCCGTCACTCGCTCGGCGGCCTCCGTCAGCACAGTCTCGACGGCCTCCGTCAGCACAGTCTCGACGGCCTCCGTCAGCACAGTCTCGACGGCCTCCGTCAGCACGGGCCCGACGCTCGAGCGTCGAGGATCGTTCGGACGACAACTGATCCACTACCAGGAACGGCCAACGGGTACCCTGGAGAGATCGACATGACCGTCCGACAGGAGTTCTGGTCGATCTACCGCCAGGCGCTCCCCGTCCTGCTAATCGCTCTCGGGGGCGGCCTCTTCGCGGGCATCGTCCTCGAGGGTCTCGTCGAGAGCGTCGAGCGATTTCCTGGCCTGCTCGTGATGGTACCGGTCTTTCTCGCCACTCGCGGCAACGTCTACGGGGCCCTCGGCGGACGGATCGCCAGCGGACTCCACCAGGGGTTGATCGAGCCGAAATTTCAGTGGGACGAGCGACTGGTCAACGCGGTCGTCGCCTCCTTCGTCAACGGTATCGGCATCTCGATCGTCATCGGGATCATCACGTGGGGTGCCCTCGGCATCATCGGCTGGGAAGCCGCCGCACTCTACGAGTTCATCGGCATCATGCTCATCGCCGGCGTCCTCACCTCGATCGTCCTGATCTTCGGCCTGCTCGCCGTGATCTTCGCGGGCTACACGTACGGCTACGACCCGGACAACCTCGTCGGCCCCATCGTGACGACGCTCGGTGACATCTTCGGCATGCTGTTCTTGCTCTTCGCCGTCGGCATCGTCGAGGTGATCGCCTGATGGTCGTCTCGACGCCTGGCGGATCCCTGGGAACGTGGGACGCGAAAGCCATCGTCACCACGATGTTTCCCCTGCTCGTCGTGCTCTGTGTCATCGTCCTGGCCGCCGGGATCACCTTAGAGAGCGCCGAGGAGATGATCGAGCAGTACGCGCTCCTCGCAATCATGGTGCCGACGATGGTCGATATGGGCGGCAACCTCGGCGCCATCCTGAGTTCGCGCCTCTCGAGTCGACTCCACCTGGGGACGACGTCGTTCTACGTTCGAGATACGGGGCTGATTGCGAACGTCCTCGCCATCTTCGCGCTGGGGGCGACGATCTTCGCCTCGCTGGCGGTCGGCGCGTACGCCCTGGGAGTCGTCCTCGGCATCGGGCTGCCGTTGACGACGTTGCTCACCATCTCGCTCGTCAGCGGGATGGCGGTCACCATCATCGCCGTCGTGTTCAGTTTCGCCGCCACAATCGCCTCCTATCGGCTGGGGATCGATCCCGACGACGCGACGATCCCGATCGTCACGAACGTCGTCGACGTCTTCGGGATGATCATCTTCATCGGCGTCTCGTGGCTGGTGCTGTTCTAACCGTCCACGACCGCGCGGTTTCCCGCGTGAAACTGCGACCGACGCGATTTTGATCCCTCGGTCGGAAATGTCACCCGTGTCATCGTCATCGGATCGACCAGGACGGCCGCCCGTCACCCGACTCCTCGAGGCGCTCGAGGTCAAACGGAACGCGGTCATCTCGCTCGTCGTTGGGATCGCGTTTACCGTCGCCGTCTTCCTCTTCTTCGTCGTTATTCCGGGGGTGGATCAACAGCTGACGTACCTGATCGCACTCGGATTCGTCCTCGCGACGACGACCGCTGGCACCGTCCTGATCGTGCTCACGGTGTACCAGACGATCGTACTCTCGCGAACCCTCGAGGACGGCGAGGAAATGTGATCGTCGAGTCGGTTCCGTCAATGCGGCGAATACAGTCTGTGTACGCCTCTCGCGGCGGATATATTCATTATCGTTCATCGTACAATCCAGCCCCGTGAGTCGAAACAGAAAATCGGCCGGAAGAGCCGTGCTGGCAACAGCCAAACGGCAATACTTTTCCAATCCCCCACAAAAGTCCTAGCTATGGCTGACGATCTGAAGAAAGGGCTAGAGGGTGTGTTGGTCGCCGAATCCGAACTCAGTTCCATCGATGGAGACGCTGGTCGACTCATCTACCGCGGCTACTCGATCGAAGATCTCGCCGAACGGGCCCAGTTCGAGGAGGTACTCTACTTGCTCTGGTACGGCCACCTCCCTACCGAGGCGGAGTACGACGAGTTCACCGACGCGATGGCCGCCGAACGCGAAGTCGACGACGCTATCCTCGAGACCGTTCGCAGCCTGGCCGACGCCGGCGAGAAGCCGATGGCCGCGCTTCGAACCGCGACCTCGATGTTGTCGGCGACCGAGCCAGAGGGTGACTCCGATCCCGCCGACTTCGAGGCATCCCTCCGCAAGGGTCGACGGATCACCGCCAAAATGCCGACCGTCCTCGCCGCATTCGAGCGATTCCGCCAGGGCGAAGAGCCACTCGACCCGAATCCAGAGCTCGGGCTCGCCGCCAATTTCCTCTACATGTTCACGGGCGAGGAGCCCGACGAGGTGGCCGCCGAGACGTTCGATCAGGCGCTCATCCTCCACGCCGATCACGGTCTGAACGCCTCGACGTTCACGTCGATGGTAATCGGATCGACGATGGCGGACGTCTACAGCGCGCTCACCGGCGGCATCGGTGCGCTCTCGGGTTCGCTGCACGGTGGCGCCAACCAGGACGTCATGGAAGTCCTGTTCGAAATCGACGATAGCGACCTCGACCCGCGTGACTGGGTCGAGCAAGCGACCGACGAAGGGCGACGCATCCCCGGCTTCGGCCACCGCGTCTACAACGTCAAGGATCCGCGCGCGAAGATCCTACAACAGCGCAGCGCCGAACTCGCCGAAACCGGCGACAGCAAGTGGTACGACATCACCACCACCCTCGAGGCCTATCTCACCGACGAGAAGAAACTCCCCGAGAAGGGAATCGCCCCCAACGTCGACTTCTACTCCGGCTCGGTGTACTACCAGCTCGGCATCCCGATCGACACCTACACCCCTATCTTCGCGATGAGCCGCGCCGGCGGCTGGATCGCGCACGTCCTCGAGTACCAGCGCGACAACCGCCTGATCCGTCCGCGAGCCCGCTACACCGGCCCTGAGGATCAGGAGTTCGTTCCGCTCGAGGAGCGATAACGACGATAACGACGGCTCCGACGATTCCAACGACACCGACTACGACGACTACGACCTGTTTTCAGCCTGCGGACGCGTATCACGATAGCCCGCGAGGCCTTCGACGACGACGTACGCGACAGCCGTGATCCCCACGAGCGCGTAACCGAGCGTGCTGATCTCGAGCGGGCCGATCGAGGACGAGCCGCCGTAGGCGACCATCGCCGTGCCGACGAGGACGACGGCGAGTGCGGCGACGTAGCGCCAGCGCGCCTCGACGGGGATCATGCCGTCCTCGCCGAGGATGGCGAGCACGAGGTGGGCCCCGCCAAGGATCACGCCGTAGAAGGCGATGAAGACGACGGCTGCCGTCGCCCCCTCGAGGAGACCGAGTCCCGCTACGTCGGCGAGCACCAGGAGGACGATTGCGAGGCTGGCGACGAACACGTGAACGACCGTATCGCGAGAGACCATAGCCGACCTGTTGGACGGTCAAAATGAAAAGGGTTCGTGTGATCGGCGTGCTGGCTCGAGTGAGACGGTCGGCTGCCGATCACTCGAGAAATCCGCCCTCCACGAGCCGTTGTGGCACCGACGTCGCCGTCAATCCGACGCTTCCGCAGCAGCCAGGGGCTCGAGCGCCAGTTCCATCGTTACGCCTTCGACGTCCCACGCTTTCCGCTGGCCGTGCTCGACGTCGACCGATCGAAGTTCGTCGGCGCGAACCTCCTCGCGGATCAAGTCCTCTCGCTGGGCGACGAGGTCAGTGACGCGATCGTCCTCGATCTCGAGTTCGAGGGCGATGCGCTCCTCGACGTTCAGGTCGAGTTCCTTGCGCATCTCCTGGACGCGGCGGATGACCTCCCGAGCGTAGCCCTCGCTCTCGATGTCGTCGGTGAGCGAGGCGTCGACGTAGACGACGCCTTTGTCGTTGCCGTCGAGGCCGAAGGCCGTCCCCGCGATGGTGTCCGGCGTCTGGGTGACGAAGGAGACCATCTCAGTGGTGAGTTCGTCGTCGTCCTCGAGCACGTCCACAACGGCGGCCTCGAGCGACTCGAGGGTCGGCTCCTCGATGCGGGCCTCGTTGAGCGCGTTCATGACCTCGCCAGCGCGGCCGCCGAAGGCGGGGCCGAGTTCGCTCATGTCGGCCTCGGCGCTGTAGGCGAGTTCGCCCCACTGCTGGTCGGGCGCGATCAGTTCGATCTCGCGAGCGTTCAGTCGGTCGGCGACCAGCGACTCGTGACGGGAAACCGCCTCGACGACGCGGTCGTCGTCAGCGGCGACGACGACCCGCTGGACGGGCCAGCGGAGCTTCCGACCGGCCTGCTGGCGGGCGTTCGCCCCGGCCTCCTCGATGGCGCGAACGTAGGCGACGTCGATCTCGAGTTCGGGATCGGCCCAGTACTCGTCGGGTTCGGGCCAGTCGTGCATGTGCACCGTCGGGTGGCCGTCCTCGTCGGTGAGCGTACCGTAGATCTCCTCGGTGACGAACGGTGCGTAGGGTGCGAGCAGTACCACGGTCTCGTGGAGGACGTGGTAGATCGTCGCGTACGCGGCCGACTTCGAGGGGCTGTCGGATTCGTCCCACATCCGCTCGCGAACCGCCTGAACGTAAAACCGCGAGACGTCCTCGACGAGGAACTCGACGAGCGCCTCGAGCGCGCGATCCTGGCGGAATTCCTCGAGGTGCTCGGTCATCTCGGCTTTCGTCGACTGGAGACGGGCGAGTACCCACTCGTCGACCAACTCGAGGTCGTCGTCGACGTCCTTAAGAGTCGTCTCGCTCGGATCGAACCCGTCGAGACGCATGTACGGCAGCGGGAACCGGAACACGTTCCAGAGGGTGCGAAGGTGGTTCTCCATCGTCCGCATCCCGTCCCACGAGAAGCGCATGTCGTCGCCCTGGGGGTTCGCCGAGAGCAGGAACATTCGCATGGCGTCCGACCCGTGGCGCTCGATGGCCTCGTGGGGTTCGACGACGTTGCCGACCGACTTCGACATCTTACGACCGTCCTCGTCCAGTGCGTGCCCGTGCATCAGCACCGTGTCGTAGGGCACTTCGCCCATCGCGGCCGTTCCCATACCCAGTTGCGACCAGAACCAGCCGCGGGTCTGGTCGTGGGCCTCAAGGATGAAGTCCGCGGGCCAGCGTTCGTCGAACTGGTCGTTCTCGGCGGGGAAGTTGAGGGTTCCCCACGACGCCACCGAGGAGTCGAGCCAGACGTCGAAGACGTCCGGGACGCGGGTGTAGGTCGTCCCGTCTTCGGTGATCGTGAGGTCGTCGACGACGTCCTTGTGGATGTCGACCGTCTCGGGATCGACGTCCTGATCGACTCGCTTGGCGAGTTCCTCGCGAGTGCTGATGACGATCATCTGCTCGTTGTCGTCGCGATCCTCGGGCGTCCAGATCGGGATCGGGATGCCCCAGTAGCGCTGGCGGGAGACGTTCCAGTCGGGGGCGTCCTCGACGAAATCCCGGAAGCGGCTGTCCCGGGCCCAGCCGGGGTACCACTCGCTGTCCTCGATGTTCGCGAGCAGTTCGTCTTTGACGTCCGTGATCGTGATGAACCACTGGTCGGTGACGATCTGGATGACCCCCGTGTCACACCGCCAGCAATGACCGTAGCTGTGGGTGATGGTTTCCGACGCGAGGAGCGCGCCGCGTTCCTCGAGGTCGGCGGTGATCTCCGCGTCGGCTTCCTTGACGAACTGGCCCTCGTACTTGCCGCCGGCCTCGGTGTAGACGCCGTCGCCGCCGACGGGACAGAAGATGGGGAAGCCGAGTTCGCGGCCGCGGAGGAAGTCCTCCTCACCGTGGCCGGGCGCGGAGTGAACCAGGCCCGTCCCGTCGCCATCCGTCTCGACGTAGTCCGCCGCGTACACCTCGAGGGCACCGTCGTGGCTCGCGTGGTCGGGCACCTCCTCGGCCAGTGGGTGTTCGTACCGCCAGCCGATCAGACCGGCCCCGGTGAGTTCTTCGACGACCTCGTACTCCTCGTAGCGGCCGGCTTTCAGGACGTCTTCGTGTTTCGCCTCGGCGACGTAGAGCAGTTCTTCGGTGCCGTCTTTCTCGGCGCGAACGCCGACGTAGTCGCCGTCCTCGTCGACCGCCGTAAAGGTATTCGCGGGGATCGTCCAGGGGGTCGTCGTCCAGATGACGAGGCTCCCGTCCCGATCGGCGAGGTCGAATTTTACGTAGATTGAGGGATCCTCGACGTCCTCGTACTCCACTTCGTTGTTCGCCAGGCCGGTCTCACACCGGGGACACTGGCTGATCGAGCGCTGTCCCTGCTCGACGAGGCCGCGTTCGGCGGCCTTCGAGAAGCCCCACCAGGCGGCTTCCATGTACTCCGGATTCACCGTCTTGTAGGGGTCGTCCCAGTCCATCCAGACGCCGAAGGACTTGAAGTCCGACTGGAGGCCCTCGAGTTGCTCGTCGGCGTACTCCTTGCAGGCCTCGATGAAGTTCTCCTCGCCGAACTCCTCGATGTCCTTCTTGTTCTCGAAGCCGAGTTGTTCCTCGACTTTGGTCTCGATCGGCAGGCCGTGCATGTCGTAGCCGGGTCGATCGGTGACGTCGTAACCGCACATTCGCTTGTAGCGAATGTAAAGATCCTTCAGGCTCTTGTTCCAGGTCGTCCCCATGTGGGCCGCCCCGGAGGTGTACGGCGGGCCGTCGACGAAGAAAAACGACTCGCCGTCGGCGCGATGCTGCTTCGTCCGTTCGTAGGCGTCGACCTCGTCCCAGTAGGCGAACACGCGCTCCTCAAGGGCGTGTGGATCGTACTGGTCGTCGACCTCGTCGAACCTGCTCATACCCGTGGTGAATCACTCCGGCTGTAAAGAGGAATCGGTTGCGCAAACGCAGCTGTCAGACCGGGCGGTGCAGTGAGCTATGGCGAACGGTCATCAGCAGACGAGAACCGCACTACCGCGAGTGTACCCGTCGGTCGCGTCGCCCGCTCGGCGTTCGAATTGGGTAGTGCCTGAAGACGAAGAAGGCGACACCGAGCATGAAGGTTCCGAACAGCGCCGTACTGATGACGTATTCGGAGGTGTACAGCATCGCAATTTGCTCCGGGGCAACCGTGTAGAGTCCGACTGCGGTGAGCGCGACGACCAGCGCCCAGAGCGTCCCCGTTATCGCACGGAACCAGCGGGTGTTCCCGATGTCGTGTGTGTTCTCTGGCATGGTGTCTCGAATATTCGTACGCAGTTGGTCTCAAAAAGGACGGAACCCGGTTCCCAGTCGGTGGGAACGAGGACGCGAAAAACGACTGTTACCTGATGAAGACACAGAATCTCGAGGTACCAGGCACCTCCGAGACAGTTTACGCCGTGGCGGTGCTCTGGTCACGCTCCGGGAACGTCGCCCAGAAGAGGATGCCACCGACGACGAGGACACCGATGATCAGCACGCCCGTAAGCGAGAGCTCGATGTCGAAGAAGCCGAGTACTGTTCTGAGTTCGACGAGAACTGGAACGGTGAACGCCAACAACACGAGCAGGGCTCCCCTCGAGATCCGCATCAGCCGCTCACCTCCGTTCGAGCGGCCGTGGAAATGCCAACGCCGGATGACGACTGTCGGTTCATGGTGACAGAGACGAGGCGGCCGACCAAGTACGCTCGCGCCGATTCCCACGCCGTGGGAATCCGGGGTTGGAAAATCGACACTCGAGGGACGAGTCCGGCCGACAAAGAGGCGAAGCGACAGGAAAGACGCGAAAGGAGACGATCAGCCGGTCACCGCGGACAGGCTCTCGAGCAGCCCCGTTCGAACGAGGTCGATCATCATCGGGAAGGCGTCACCACCGGGCCCGAACAGACCGCCTCGTTCGACGATGGCTGCGAGGGGCAGCGTGTACGCGAGGATAACGAGTACGACAGCGATCGCCGTCCAGAGCTTGATGTTGTCGAGGACGAGCGGTGCATCCTCCGGCCCCGAGAGCGGTTTCGGGATGGTGTTGTCCTCGAGGGTGACCGCCTCGTCGTTGAACGCGGTGATCAGCATGTTCCCGAGGAACAACACGGTCGAGAGGGTGAGCAAGACGCCACCGAGAGCGATCTGAGCGTTGAGTTCGCCGATGGTGCCGACGGCAGTTTCGAACTCGAAGCCGGTGTACTCCGGTTCAGCAGTCCGTCGCGGAATGCCGAGGAGGCCGCCCCGGTGCATTGCGTTCGACATGAAGGTCATCCCGACGAACCACAGGACGACCTGGACGAGTGCGATCGGTTTGCTCACGAGTTCCCGGCCGGTCACCTGCGGGATGAACCAGTAGGAGACGGCCATGAACGTCAGGGCGACGGCGGTGCCGACGGTGAGGTGGAAGTGGCCGGGCACCCACAGCGAGTTGTGGACGAGGTAGTTGATGTTCATCCCGGCGTTGATCATCCCGGAGAACCCGCCGGCGGCGAACATCAGCCCGGCGAGCGCCATGCCCGTAAAGACCGGGTCACGCCACGGCAGTGCGCCGAGCCAGCCGAAATACCCTTCGCCGCCGCGCTGGCGAGCTCCGTGTTCCATGCTCGCGACGACGGTAAACGCCGTCAGCAGGCTTGGCAAGAGCAGGAACATGGTGTTCGTCATCGCGATGAACTTGAACCCTTCAGCGATCCCGGGATCGAGGTACTGGTGGTGGATGCCGACGGGCGTCGACAGCAGCAAGAAGAGGACGAACACGACGCGGGCGAGCGGGTCGCTGAACAGGCGACCGCCGGACACCGTCGGTAACAACAGGTACCACATCATGTACGCAGGCATCAGCCAGAAGTAGACGACTGGGTGGCCCCAGAACCAGAAGAGCGTCCGCGTGAGCGTCGGGTTGACCGTGTCGATGAGGCCGAGCGACCACGGCAGCAGGAAGACGATGATCGAAATCGCGACGCCGATGGTCGCGAGGTACCACATGATCATCGTCGTCAAGACCATGAACGTCGGCAGCGGAATTCGTTCGTCGGGGTTCTCCTGTTTCCAGGCCCACCACGAGCGGAACCAGTCGGCCCCGGCGAGCCACGTCCCGATGACGAATAGTACCAGTCCGATGTAAAACAGCGGATGGGCCTGCAGGGGTGCGTAGAACGTAAACAGAACGTCCGCACTCATGTCGACGGCGTCGGTGAACCCGGCCAGGATCGCGACGCCGGCGAACAGCGTCCCGAGTGACATCAGGCCGTACCACGACCAGGTAAATCGAATGTCCTCGACCTCTCGATCGAGGCTGGTCGTCACCGCCCAGGTGAACACGGCGACGAGGAAGAAGATCGTGAACGTCACGACCATGAACACCCCGTGGGCTGTCAGCACGGTGTAGTACATATCCGACGGAATGATCCGGACGAAGTCCGTCCGGTGGAGCGTCTGGATCAGCCCGAACGCCGCCCCCAATGCGAGCGCGATGAACGAAGCGTAAAACGCCGATCTAATTACTTTTGCTTCTGCCGGGAATCTATCGATGTAGGCACTCATTCGTCTCCCTCCTCGTCTTCGGTTGCGGTTCCATCATCGTCCGTTCCAGTCTCATCCTCGCCCTGTCCCTCGAGGTCGACGCTGCCGCTTTCGGTGCCGTCATCGAACGTTGCCGGCGAACCCGATTCGACGGTAACCGTCCAGTCGAGTGCCTCCAGATCGTCGGTGTCGAGGCTGCCCGTGTCGACGGTGAACGTGACCGTGCCCGTCGACTCGGCGTCGACCGTGACCTCGTTCTCGTAGGTCTCGTCGCCGATCTCGAGGTCGACCGCCGCCGTCTCTTCCGCGAGCGCATCGTTGGCCACGGTGGCCGTCAGCTCGAGGTCGTCTCCGGGTTCGACGGATTCGTGAGCGTCGACGGACTCGATCGAGAAGAGGTGGAAGTCTTCTTCGGGGACGACCTGAACGATTCCCTCCATGGCGTGGTGGCCGGAGCCACAGTACTCGTTACAGAGGATCCCGTACTCGTCGGGGTCACCGAACTCGACGGTCATCGCGGATACCTCACCGGGGATGACCATCGAGTTCACGTTCGTTCCGACGAGGCTGAAGCTGTGAATGACGTCGGAGCTGGTGACGTAGAAGGTCACTTCGCTATTTTCGGGAAGGACGATCGGGTCGTGGACGGCCGTCGTCCCGGGGTCGTAGTTGAACTGGTAGGCTCGAACGTTGACGTCGTACTGGTTTTCACCCGTCTGGTGGACGCCGAGGTCACCGAAGCGTTCGTGTTCGTCGAGCGCGTTCGGATCGAGCGTCTCTTCGGAGTCGTCCACCATCGCGATGCCCAACCCGACGGCCCCGTACGTGATCGTCGCGACGAAGCCCACGATCAAGAGCAACGCCGCGATCAACCAGAGTTTCTCGTAGGCGTGAATGTTCATACCATCCCCACCACTGTCGGATCGTTACCGAGGAATTCGACGAAGTACATGAACAACCACATTAAGACCAGAATCAGAAAGTACAGTCCGATTAACGCGAGCGTTCCGACGGGATCGAACTCGTCGTGACCAATCTGGCGTTCCAGTTCGTCGTCGTGACTAATCTGGGGCTCTAGTTCCACAGCGTCCGATGACATACCTGGTGCTAGCGACGGTTGCCTACTCAACATTCTACCCGTTCCCACGACCTGGGAACTGGATCGACCTTTATGCACTCGAGGCACCGACACTGTGCCATGAGTATCGACGGACTGCCGGTTCGCTGGGTAGCTGCACTCGGACTGCTGGCGATCGCTCCCGCCCTCTGGTACGGGTTCGGTGGTGCGAGTCTGGCCGGTGTCGTGACGGTCATCAACGTCGTTATTATCGTCGCTGCGCTGTACGTCGCAACTGGACCGATTGCAGGTGATGAGCACGGTCACCAGACAACCGATGACGGTTCCGGTGCCCGGTAGGGATGGGTGGTCTCTGGCTCCCACCAGTCGTTCTAGCACACGATCATGGAACCACCGTGGCGAGCGGCCACGTCGACCTGCTGGTCTTCTTCCTGGTCGGCATTCTCGCCGGGGCACACTGTCTGGGGATGTGTGGCCCGCTCGTGACTACCTACGCCGACCGAATCACCAAATCGAGTACCTCGAGACCCGACACCCTCTCGCTGACCGAGGTGCGCCAGCACGCGCTGTTCAACGTGGGGCGTGCGGCGAGTTACACCGCGATCGGTGGCCTGTTCGGCCTCGTCGGAGCGCTCGCGTACACCTCTGCCGATGCCGTCTCGACCGTCGGCGACCCGATCCGGGGCGTGGCCGGGATCCTCGTCGGCATCGCGATTATCGCCAGCGGCGCCTACTACCTCCGCGGACAACCCGGAATCCCGCACGGACTCCCCCTCGTCGGCCCGCTGTTCGCCCGGCTCTCGAGCGTCCTCGTGAGTCGCGTCGACCGGCTGGCGAACTCCCCCGGAATCGTCGGACTTGGGGCGATTCACGGCCTGCTCCCGTGCCCCATCATCTATCCCGCCTACCTGTACGCCTTCGCGCTCGGCGATCCGATCCGGGGAGCGTTCTCGCTCGGGGCCCTCGGCCTCGGCACGATTCCGACGTTGTTCGCCTACGGGACACTGCTGGGCTCGCTGTCGATGACGACCCGCGTTCGACTTCATCGCGCACTCGGTGCCGGCTTTCTCGTTCTCGGGTACGTCCCGCTCCAGCACGGACTGATGCTTCTGGGGATCCATCTTCCCCACCCGCACATTCCGTTCTATCAACCGCTGTAACCGCCTCCCCGTAATCGACCCATGACGTCGCCACCATCCGCGGACGCCGGTTCGAGCGTGACCTCCAGCGGCGACTCCACGAGTACGAACGAGGACGGTTGTTCCCTCTGTGGCCTCCCGCTTCCGGCCGACCCGGTCACCGGCGACGACGTTAGCGGGCAATTTTGCTGTCAGGGCTGCCTGCAGGTACATCACGCACTCGGCGACCTCGAGGAGTCGACGGCGCGCGACGTCCGAGCGACGATCGACGGCGAGACCGAGGGCGACGACCTCGAGACTGTTGACGGCGAGGACGCTTTCTTCACCGTCGACGGGATGCACTGCGCCACCTGCGAGGCGTTTCTCGAGGGGCGAGCGATCAGCGTCGAGGGTGTCCACGCCGCCGAGGCCAGCTACGCGAGCGACACCGTCAGGCTCGTCTACGACCCCGACCGGCTGGAGGAGGACGACCTCCGTGAGACGCTGACCGGTGCCGGCTACAACGCCCGCGAACGCGGCGTCGGGCGGGGCAGCGACGGCGAGGAGCAGGCGCTCGCGAAGTTCCTCGCCGGCGGCGGCCTGTTCGGCATGATGGTGATGATGTGGTACGTGCTCTTTCTGTACCCCACCTACTTCGGCTACGATCCCGTCGTCGAGTTCGGTCGGTTCGACCAGCTCTACATCTTCGCGAACATCTGGCTGATGACGTCGTTCGTCCTGTTTTACACCGGGTTCCCGATACTCCGGGGGGCGTACGTGAGCCTGCGGGCGGGGATGCCGAACATGGATCTGCTCGTCTCCCTGGCTGCGCTGGCCGCCTACGCCTACAGTACCCTGGCGATGCTCGAGGGGCGGACGGATCTCTACTTCGACGTCTCCGTGGCGATCATCCTCGTCGTCACCGGCGGCACCTACTACGAAGGCGTGGTCAAACGCCGAGCAGCGGGCCTGCTCGCCGACCTAACCGAACAACAGGTCGCGGAGGCGCGCCGCCACGACACCGGCGAGCGCGTCCCGGTCTCCGACGTCGAATCTGGCGAGTCGCTCCTCGTCAAACCCGGCGAGCGCGTCCCGCTCGATGGCACCGTCCTCGAGGGGGAAGCCGCCGTCGACGAGTCGCTGATGACTGGAGAATCGCTCCCCGTCGAGAAAGCCGTCGACGACGCCGTTCGCGGCGGAACCGTCGTCACGGACGCCCCGCTCGTAATCGAGGTCGGGCCGGACGCCGAGAGCACCCTCGATCGTCTCGTCGACCTGCTCTGGCGGATTCAGAGTGCTCGCCCCGGTGTGCAGCGACTCGCCGACAAACTCGCGACGATCTTCGTCCCGCTGGTGATCGCGGTCGCCGCCATCGCCACGGCGGTCATGCTCGCGACCGGCTCGAGCCCGACGGCAGCCCTCCTCGTCGGCCTCACCGTGTTGATCGTCTCCTGTCCCTGCGCACTGGGTCTGGCGACGCCGCTGGCAATCGCGTCAGGTGTGCAGTCGGCGGCCGCGCGCAACATCGTCGTCGCTGCCGAGAGCATCTTCGAAGACGCCCCCGGCGTCGATGTCGTCGCCTTCGACAAAACCGGCACGCTCACGGAAGGCTCGATGTCGGTCGAGGCGGTCGTCGGCGACGATCCCGACGCCGTGCTCGAGCGCGCGGCCGCGGTCGAACGGCTCTCCGAGCACCCGATCGCGGCGGCAATCGCCAAGGCGAGCAAACAGGGGCTCGAAGGAGACACGCACAGCGACACGATGCCGGGCACAACGGCAGCGGCGACCGAGACCTTCGAGCGGACGGCCCGAAGCGTCGCTGGCATGGTCGTCGACGACGAGTTCCCCGATGGAACCCGCGTACTCGTCGGCCATCCCGACCACTTCGACGAGAACGAGTGGGAGATCCCGGAGGACTTCGAGAAGACGATAGAACGGGCCAGAGCTGACGGCGACGTCCCGGTCGTCGTCGGCTGGGAGGGGGCTGCTCGCGGCGTGATCGTCGTCGGAGACGCACCGCGAGCGGAGTGGGAGTCGGCCGTCGAAACGCTGTCGGCGGGCCGGGAGGTCATCGTCATCACGGGCGACGAGGGCGCCGCTGCCGATCGGTTCAGGGCTGTCGATGGCGTCGACCGGGTGTTTGCTGGCGTCCCGCCGGAAGCCAAAGCCGAAACCGTCCGACGACTTCGCTCGCGCGGGACGGTGGCGATGGTCGGCGACGGCAGCAACGACGCCCCCGCCCTGGCGGCTGCCGACGTCGGGATCGCCATGGGGAGCGGGACGCAACTGGCCACCGACGCCGCCGACGCGGTGATCGTCTCCGACGACCTCGAGTCGGTTGCCGAGACGTTCGCCGTCGCGAGCGCCACTCACCGGCGGATCAGACAGAACCTCGCCTGGGCGTTCGTCTACAACGCGATCGCCATCCCGCTGGCCGTCGCCGGGTTCCTCAACCCGTTACTCGCGGCGGTTGCTATGGCGACGAGCAGCACGCTCGTGGTGCTCAACTCTTCGCGGTCGCTGTAACGGAGTTGAACGTCAGCGGGTGACCGATGCTCGCCTTTCGCGCTACTCGAGCGCTCGTCCGCAGTGCACCGTTTCGACGGCTACCGTGAGGACGCCGTTATGATACCAGGCCCGACGCTCGTCCCCGAAAATCATCTTGGGTGAGGGCGGTTCGACTTCGTGTACGCATCCTATCGAACCGCCGACCTCGACGCGAACCGTTCGCGAGCCGACGGCGACGGACACGTCATCGAGGGTCGCCGGGAGGGTGTCGACGACGACGAGGAATCGCCCCACGTTTGGTTCGTGGATCGTTTGCGTTGGGAGCGAAGCCGACGTAGATGTCGTGAAGGGCATATCCCCACTCTCGAGTAAGGGGATGAATAGCTCGTCCTGTACAGCTTCAACGCTGATATGCTGCCCGTCTCGAGGCCGATAGACACCCACCATGAGTCCAGAATACACCTGCCGTGGCGATGCCCCGAACCGTCGAGCGAGATCAGTCGCCGATGACGACCGATCCCTTCGGGTGCGTACGAGTCACTCGCATCGGGCACTCCGAAGGTGCCTGTGACTCGTCCGAAGAGAGCATGTACTGCGGCCACTCGCGGTCGCCCTCGACGCCCCAGTCCCCGAGGTCAGCGTGAGGACAGACGCCGTCGTACTCCTCGAGGCGTCCCTGGATAATCTCGCGGGCGCGTTGCCCGGCGTCGGTGTCGGCGGTGATCCCGTCGAACAGCGTCCGCGGCTGGAAGGTGATCTCGAGACCGATCGGGCAGTATCGACTCTTCCGCGTGTCGTAAAATGGTGCCCGGCAGGTGGGAAAGAGCGCTTCACCGCCGAAACAGAACTCCCACGTACTGGTGTCTGGATCGGTCGGGATGTCATCTGGCCAGGGTTCGGGGTCGTGAGCGTGGAGCACCTGGAGAATGTGCCACAGCGCCTCGTGATACTCGCGCTCGCGAAGCTCGCGCTCGGGCGGTTTGAAAAAGGTGACGAGGGAGGCCTGCTCGCTGTGGTCGTCGTACACCTCGAGGTACTCGAGTAAGGTTTCACCGAGGGCGAACAACGCATCCTTGTCGGTCATCGACTCGACGGCGGTGTACAGCGGCCACCCCTTTCGAACTGACTCGACGCCAAAGTGACAGGGAAATGGACTGTCGTTTCGCGTCCCGAGCAACCCCTCGGTGAAGCTTTCGTAGTGCGCCCGAACCCAGTCGGGTACCTCGCTCGCCTCGACGCGAGCCTCGAGCGTCGACTGATCCATGAGCACCTGCACGCCTGGCTCGTTCATACGCGAGAGAAAGGACTGGCCGAATCTATGCGTTTCTACTTCGGAATCGTCGTTCGGCGTTCGTACTACTCGTCCTGTTGGCCTGATGGCTCGAGCACGTCGATCGGATCACCCATCTCGATCACGCCACCCTCGAGGATCCGGGCTCTGAGCCCACCCCGGTGAACCAGCGCCTCGCGGACGCCACGTTGCTCGAGGTGAGACTCGAGGTACGAACACGGTTCACAGCGTTCCGTGCCGACACAGACCGCCTCGCCGATGCGGAAGCGACGATCGACGAGGTGGTTCAACGCGACCCCCTGGGTCGTCACGTTTCGGCGGTGGACGCCGGGTTCGAGCGCGAGGTCGCAGTCGCGTTCGACCGCCTCGAGGACTTCTGATTCGATCAGCGTGAGGTCGCTCCCCTCCCGATCGGCGAACGTACCCGAGGAGTGAAAGTAGCGGTCGCCCTCGAGCCCGGCGTCGGCGACCGCCTTGACGCGCGCACGTGACTCGGGTGGCGCGCCCTGTTCGGGGGCGATGTGGATCGCGCGGATACGGCCGGACGTCATGGTCTGGTGTCCGTACCTGCGTTCGCAGTGGACATCGTCGTTTCGCTCCGAATCGTTGTGAATCCGCCGGCCTCACTTCGACCAAGTCCCAGGCACCGACGAGTATCCGATACTCGAGGCACAGACGAGATCCGGCGACTACCGACGAGCCAGGAAGCCGCCGGCAGCGCCCAGAACCAGCGGGAACACGAGCCCGACGAAGATGATGGACATCAACATGTCGGGGCCGAACGTCGACCTGATCGTTTCGCCCAGAATCTCGAACTCGGCGGTCGCCTCGAAGAGGACGCTGCCGACGACGGCGAGTGGAAGGTAGCCGACGACCACCGAGGCACCCGCTTTCGCCCCTTCGACGCCGGTCGCCGCCGCCGGAAGCGATCGGTGCGCGATCAGTGCCCCGACGCCGAACAGGATGGCGACCGGCACGAGGTAAAACACCGGTTCGGGGAACTGGGTACTCTCTTCGGCGATGATGTTGAGTCGCCGCGTCCCCTCGAACACCGTTCCCGAGGCGAAGACGAACTCCGCGTCGACGAAATGCGCGTTGTAGAACACGGTGCCGATCAGCTCGAACGCCGAGGACTCGTCGGTGTACTCTAGTTCCGAATCCACCATGACGAGCAGGTAGGTGAGGACGTAGCCGGCGACGAACGCGCCGACACCCCCGAGTGCACCTTCTTTCAGCGGGAGCGCCGTCGACGACGTTCTCGAGTGTGTGCGTTCGGACATAGCCTCGTGTTTCGGACGTTCGGGTAAATTTATAGGCGATATAATGGTGCCAGACGTACCCACGAACGTACCGAGTCGACAGCCGAGAGCGACGGATTCACGGTGGTTCCGCACCGATATCGATCAATGAATCCAGAGATGGAATCACTCACTCGATGGAAGCGACGCGGCGGTGATGACGCGTGAACACGGAGCGACTGGCCCCAATCTATCTGTTCGGCATCGCGCTCAATGCGGGCGCGCTGGTCTATGCACTCTCGCTGGGCGAGTACCTCTTCGCCAGCGCATTCGTCTTCGTCATCATCTATCTGTTCGTCCGATACCGGACGCTGTGACGGGCTCGACAGACGCTCGAGTCACACGTAGCGAGACGTCGACCCGACGGTTCATCGAGAACGGTGTGTCGCCGGGCGGGTCGACGACACCGCGTGGGCTGTGGGTGGATTCGTCGTACACGGTTCGATCCACCCCGGGGACGTCCGAACGCGGATTGAAATGTCGGCACAATCGAGCCGCTCGGTCGATTACACTCGCACGACCCACCACCTTCGTCGATCCGTGTCAGTAGACGCCGTTAAAACAGGCCAAGGAGGGTGAACACGCCGCTGAACGCATCGCGAAAGACGACCAGGGCGATGCCGGCAGCGACGACCACCAGAATCCAGGCGAGCATGATGTACATGGCTTTCCGAATCGCGTCCTCGTTTTCACCGCTGAATAGCGTTTCGTCGGTGCTCATTGGTGGAGTTTTCAAACCCGGTCTACATAAAGGGCTCGCACAGCGCTCATCGGTCACGATCGGCAACGCGCGATTACACGAGCCGACATCCTTGACAATGGGTCAAAAACGGTGTGGTGCGAGATGACAGAGCGCCCGAACGGTCGTCAGGCCGAGGCCTCGAGCTCCTCGAGGCTCTCTAAGGCCTGAATCACGTCACGGCGGTAATTTTCGACGGGCAAATCGTACCGCTCGTGAGCCATCTGGGCGTACTCGTTGGTCGGCGCGACGGAGCCGCTTTCGGGGGCCTCCTGCTCGGCTTCCCACTCCGTGAACGCCTCGATGCGCTCGAGGGTGCGGTCGGCGCACTCGACGACCCAGCGGTCGCGGGTGGCCTCGTCGACCACGGCGATCGATTCGGGTCGCACGGAGACGTTGACGGTGCCGTCGTCGGTCTCGTAGGTGCGCGGTTTGCCGACGATGGCGACGTACGCCGGCGGTTCGGTGTCCCGGAGCACGGCGGCGGCTTCGGGCTGGTACTGGCCGGCGTAGACGAAGAACGTCCCCGTCGGGTCGACGACGCGGCCGCGCCAGTACTCGCTCTCCTCGCCGACGTCTTCGGTTTCGGTGAGGGTGCCGACGAAGAACACGCGGTTGGCGCGGTCGCCGGTCGGCAACAGGGCGTAGTTCGGTGCGCGCTCGTCGTCCGACTCCTTGAACGCGTACGTCGAATCGTTGAATTCCGAGGCGAAGACGCGCTTTGCGACTTCGCGGGTGAGTTGCGTCTGAGACATTTACATCGACCTCGCTTTGATCAGCAGTTCCTCGCCATCGACCGGCCCGTCGAGTTCCTCGACCTCGTCCGCGAGGACGTAGCGGCCGAACGTCGGCCCTTCGATGCGGTAGTAGGTGCCGACGATCCGGTCGCGGATCTCGTCGGCGACGATGGTCGTATCGAGGGCGTCCATCGCCATCTCCTTTGCCTCCTCGAGGCTGATCCCGGTCAGCCCCTCGGTGGCCTCGGCGTCGAAGATGACCTCGTGGGCGTCGATCCCGTCGTCGACGACGCCCTTGATGCGGAGGTCGAACTCGCCTTCGACCTCGCCGTGGTCGGGACAGCGGCCGTTCTGGAGGACGTAGGTACAGCCCTCCTCGGGGCAGCGTTTGATCAGGCCGCTCCCGCTCTGCATGTCGACGAGTGCTCCCTCGATCTCGGAGGTGTCGTCGCCGACTTCGATGTCTTCGTCCAGTTCCTCGACGACCGTCGTCGAGTTGAGTTTCACCGAGTACCGGCCCTGGTACTCGTCGGTGACGACGTTCCGGAGGTCGTAAACGCCGCCCTCCTCGAGGCTCGGGAGGTCGGATTTGGCCCACTTGGTGAACTTGATCGTCCCCGTCGGATCTCCCAGGAGGCCGACCTGTGCAACGGAGTCGCTGCGGGGCTCCCAGAGTTCGATGACCTTGGCGCGGAGGTCGATCCACTCCTCGGGTTCGTCGACGTCCTCGATCTGGGCGCGTTCGCTCGAGCCGCTCGAGATGTCCTCGCGCTCGAGGCCGGCCGCGTCGAGGTAGTGCGTCGTGACGGAACGGCGCGCCTCGTCCATCGGCACTTTGTACTCGTCGACGAGGGTGCTGAGTCGTTCCGCGACGTCGTCGACGTCGACGTCGATGTGGTCTGAAAACTGCGCGTGTATGTCTTCTGCGTGTTGGCGTACGTCGCTCATCGGATCACGCCTCCTCTTGTGTATCCATGGGAGGCATACCGACGTTCGCGCCCGATCGTATTTAAACTGCCGCCACCGGAGTGAAAGTGGACGTGGCGAGAGGCGAAATCGCTCGAGGGGAGCGATAGCACGCGTTGCGGCAAACCAGTCCGTCGCGGTCATCTCCGATCAGCACGTGCTTCCCTCGAACGCCATACCATCGTCTCCACGGTCTTCACTCGACCAGATGGTGAACTGGAACGTGTTCGCCGCTCGATCACTGCCAGAGCACGTGATTTCGTACCGGGACTCGTACTCCCGACCGTCGATCTCGACCCGGGCGTCGATGGCGTCCCCGTTGGATACGCTCTCGAGCGTCTGAAGCGACAACCCGGAGGCGTCTTCATCGGGTTCTCGCGCAGGTATATCGACGAACCCGTCCAGTACGACGGCACCGTCGCGGCGAAGCGTGACGTCTGCGGTGAACCGCTCCGCTCTGAAATTGACGATCTCAAACGTAACGGAAGCAGAATCCCGTAATACCGAGAGACAGCCGCTCGTCGTGACGAGACCAAGTGTCCCGAGTAAAGCACGGCGTTCCATATTCTGTACAATACGCAGGGTCGTGATAAAATGTCTGGTCGATGGGACACGTCGAACGGGAGACGGTAGTCACAACACCGGAAGCCTGGCGACGGGCCTATGTGTCCCGCCCACGAACACCCATCGAGAATGGCAGATCGGCGTCGGATCGAGCGTTTTCTCCGCACAAAGCTCCAGCAGGCGGGAACGCAGTACGAGGAGGTTCGCCGATCGGCGGACGGCCAGCTCGATGAGGCTCGCGAGGCCTATCGTGCCGCCCGAAACGCCAAGAGCCTCCCCACGGACGACGCCGGGCGCGCGAAGATCGTCTGCCGACGATTCGCCGAACGACGGGCGGCAAAACTCGACGAGGAGTACCGCCCGGCGTGTTACGAGGCCGACCACCCCGACTGCGAGGGCTGCGTGGAGGACGTCCACGAGGGGCGGATCGAGACCTGGTGACGACGGATGGGGAACGACTCTCGCGGTCACGCTCGCGCTCGTGCTCGCTCCCACGATCGGCCCTGCGATCGGCCGATTATCGCCTGCGTCCTCGCTGGGGGTTCCGGCAGCCGTCTGTACCCGTTGAGCCGGCCCGATCGGCCGAAACAGTTCCTCGCGTTCGAGTTCGAGCTCGAGGCCGATGGCGACTGCGACGGCGGCGACGATGACTGCGACGACGGCGACGGCAACACGTCACTACTCGAGCGCACCCTCGAGCGAGCGCGCCGGGCGAGCGACGAGCAGTACGTCCTGACGACCGAACCCCTCGCGTCGGGGGTTCACGAGCGCGCGCCCGACGTCCCGCTCCTGATCGAACCCGAGCCCGCAGGCACCGGCCCCGCGCTGGTGTACGCCGCCTGGCGACTCGCCGATGTGGGCGAGGAGCCGCCCGTGCTGGTGACGCTGCCGAGCGATCACCACGTCGACGACGACGTGGCATTCGCCGACGCGCTGGAGCGGGCGGCCGCGATCGCCCTCGAGACGGAGGGGCTGGTCACACTGGGTGTCGAACCGACGCGGCCGGCGACTGGTTTCGGGTACGTTCTCCCCGAGGGCGACCTCGCCGCCGAAGCGTTCGCACCAGTTGCCGACTTCCGCGAGAAACCCGACGGAAAGACCGCCGCCTCGCTCATCGAGGCGGGTGCTTCCTGGAACGCCGGGATCTTCGCCTGGACGCCCGAAGCACTGCTCGAGGCTGCGCGCGACTCTCCGCTCGCGCCGCTGGTCGACGCACTCGAGACGGGCGTCGATCCCGGCGACGCGTTCGCCACGGTCGACCCAATCAGCGTTGACGAAGCGATCCTCGAGCGAACTGACGACGCCTACGTCCTCCCGCTTTCGGTCGGCTGGGACGATCTCGGCACGTGGGATGCGCTCGGTCACATCTCGAGCACCGATGGCGAAGCGAACGCGTCGATCGGGGAGACGCACGTGGATGCGCTCGAGGCGGCCGGAAACGTCGTCGCCGCACCGGGCAAACAGGTCTCGTTAGTGGGCGTCGACGACCTCGTGGTCGCCGTGGTCGACGATCGAGTGCTCGTGGCACCACGATCGGACGCCGACCGTATCGGAACCGTTGCCGACCGGCTTCGCGAGGGGGAGTGAGGGATGGCGATCGTCGAAATAAGGAACTTGAGGGGGAACAAAAGCCGCCGAACTCGCGAGAGCCGGTGAGCAACTGACGGCGATCGACGATCGATGATCGCCGTCGCCAGGCCCCTAACTCCGCATCAGTTCCCCCCATCGATCACTTAACTTCGCATCAGCCCGCCGTCGATCGGTACCTCGACCCCGTTGACGAAGCTCGCGTGTGGACTCGAGAGGAACGCGACGACGTCGCCCAGTTCCCCGGGATCGCCGATCCGACCCATCGGGATGTCGGCGGCGAGCGCCTCGAGCCCTGCCTCGTAGCTCTCGTAGGTGCCGTTCTCGATTCGGGCCTCGATTAGCTCCTCGATGCGCGGTGTCTCGATCGTTCCCGGGAGGACGGCGTTGGCTCGAATTTCTGGAGCGAACTCGCGCGCGATGGTCTTGACGAGGCCGATCACCCCGCGACGGACGGCGTTCGAGAGCAGGAGGCCGTCGGCGACCTCCTGGACGGTGCGGGAGGTGATACAGACGATCGATCCCTCGTCGGACTCGAGCAGGTGCGGGTGGGCCTCCTCGATCGTCCAGACGACGCTCATCACCAGGAGATCGTAGGCCTGGTACCACTGGCGTTCGGTCGTCTCGAGGAAGGTCGTACTCGGCGGGCCGCCAGCGGAGGTGACCAGGTGGTCGATGCCGCCGAAGGCCTCGGCGGTCGTCTCGACGAGCTCCGATACCTCGTCCGGGTCGGTCAGATCCGTCCGCCTGGCGAGCACCTCCACGTCCCCGTCGTCCGGTGCCGCCTCGAGGACGCGTTCGCGCGCCGCCTCGAGTCGTTCCTCGTCGCGCCCGCAGATGGCGACGTTGGCGCCCTGGCTGGCGAGCGTCGTCGCACTCGCCAGGCCGAGGCCGCTCGAGGAAGCCGTTACCAGTGCCGCGTTGCCGTCGACGTCGAGATCCATGGCTGACGGTACGGCAGCGACGGACATATCTCTCGGGGCTGGGGCAAGGAGTCGTTCCAGAAACTACCGCGAATAGTCGGAACGCGGTTCGAACACCGTGAAAGCCCCCTTTCATTCCCACTCGTGTCGGCTGGCCGAGCAAGCAAAGCGGGTGGGAATAAAATGGGCTGGCACGGTCGACCGCTCGGGTGACGAAGCACGCGAGCGGAGCGAGCGCGCGCATGGAACCCCTGAGTCGAGCGGGGCAGGGGCTTTCTGCTGGTTCGATACGGTTGCAAATCAGTCAGCGTGTACGCTGAACGAAACCGTCACAAGAAGCTTAGCGGGTCGCACGAACGGAAAACCGCGCGGCTCGAGCACAAGCGGAACACCCGACGAGTCCGTCACTCGCTCACCCGAACCTGAATCGAGCCGTCGGTGGTGACGCCGACGACCAGCGACTCGGCGACCTGCCGGCCGCTGATCGCGTCACCGGCAGCGTCGGAGACCACTTTCATCAGATCCGGGGCGCTGTACTCGACCTTCACCCCCTCCGCGTCGCAGGCGGCGTACACCTGATCGGGAACGTCGTAGAGATCCGTTCCCGCCTCGATCTGCACCCGGACGGGGGCGCGTAACGCGTCCGCGAACGCGACCGTCTCGCGCGCCCGCTCGAGATTGTCCCTGGCGCTCCCCTCGACCGAGGACACGTTCGCCCGCGAGGTACCGAGCGCCTCGGCGATGGCTGCCTGGGAGAAGCCCCGCTCTCGGAGGGCCAGCACCTGTGCCTGGCGGTGAGTGAGGACGCTCGAGGCGGGGTCGAAGCCGACCTCCTCGAGCACCGATTCGGCCTCCTCGATCACGAGCGACACCCCCACCCGGTGGCTCGCGAGACGGCGGCCACGCCCGGTGTGTGTTCGTCGGCGACCATATCGGCTCTAGGCGGGAGCATCCCCAAAGCGTCTCCGGTCGTCGTCGCCCACGGAGAACGGAGGCTCGAGATCGCATCCACTCTAAATTCTGTAGTGTTAAACTATTGATTGTATAGTGAATGCAGTACCAATCCAACCACGAGCGGAAAACCGTTCGTTATTCACCCCTGGGCACACACCCTCGCGTATGGAACGACGGAGACCGCCACAGACGGCGGAAGGCTGGTACGTCCTGCACGACTTCCGGTCGGTCGACTGGGACGCCTGGCGAAGCGCCCCCGACCACGAGCGCGAACGCGCCCTCGAGGAAGGGATCCACTACCTCTCGAGCGCCGAATCCCTCGCGGACGTCGAGAGCGACGAGGGTGGGTCGGCCACCTTCGCGCTGGTCGGCCACGAGGCCGACCTGCTCTTCTTGCACCTGCGGCCGACGATCGCCGACCTCGAGGTGCTCGAGCGTCGGTTCGAACAGACGCCCCTCGCCGGGTTCACCGAACACACCGACTCCTACCTCTCGGTGACGGAGGTCTCGGGGTACATGTCCGAGGCGTACTTCGAGGAGGACGGCGAGGCCGAGTCGGGCATCGCCCGCTACATCGACACACGGCTGAAACCCTCGATTCCCGACGCCGAGTACGTGAACTTCTACCCGATGGACAAGCGCCGCGACGCCGAGTGGAACTGGTACGACCTGCCGTTCGACGAGCGCAAGGAGTACATGTCCGCCCACGGCGACATCGGCCGGGACTACGCCGGCAAGGTGACCCAGATCATCTCCGGCAGCGTCGGCCTGGACGACCACGAGTGGGGCGTGACCCTCTTCGCGGACGATCCGGCCGACATCAAGGATCTGCTCTACGAGATGCGCTTCGATCCCTCGAGTTCGCGCTTCGGGGAGTTCGGCCGGTTCCGCTTCGGTCGGCGTATCGCACCCGAGAAACTCGGTGCGTACTTCGCCGGGGAGCACGTCTCACAGGAACCGTCGGAGGCCGGGGGTCACGGGGGCCACCACGGACACGATCACGGGCACGGACACGGGAACGGGCACGGACACGGCCACGACGACTCGAGCGGACATGGCCATGGCCATGGTCATGGCTCTGGCGGAGCCCACGGGGACGACACCGCTGAAGACGAACGCGTCCGCAGCGAACTCGAGGACGTCGGCGTCTACGCCGGCCAACCCCACGGCGAGGACGTCCACGCGGTCGTCCTCTACTCCGAAGCCGACGTCGACGAGCTGTTCGAAGAGGTCGACGGCCTGCGGACGAACTTCGATCACTACGACAGCCACGTCAAAACGGCCGTCTACGACGCCGAAGGTGACGAGGAGTCGGCCGTCGTGAGCCTCTGGGAGACCGACCGCGCCGCGAGCACCGCCGCGGGCTTCCTGGCCGACCTCCCCGACATCGTTCGCCAGGCGGGCGACGACGACGAGGACTCCTGGGGCACGATGGGGATGTTCTACACCGTCAAGCCCGACCACCGCGAGGACTTCGTCGGCACCTTCGCCGACGTCGGCGGCCTGCTCGAGGAGATGGACGGCCACCGAAAGACCGCCTTACTGGCGAATCTCGAGGACGAGAACGACATGTTCATCGCCAGTCGCTGGGACGCCCGCGAGGACGCGATGGCGTTCTTCCGCAGCGACGCGTTCGCCGAGACGGTGGAGTGGGGACGCGACGTTTTGGCCGATCGACCGCGACACGTCTTTTTGGCCTGATCTGGCCTGGTCTGGCTTGGTCTGGCCAAAATGGGGATCGAACCGGTCGACTCAGATCCGACCCGACTTCGCCGACTCGTCGTAGAAGAAGTAGCCAGCGACGCCAGCGAGGCCGAACACGAGGGTGATCAACGGCCACTTCCCCAGTTCCCGGTCGGTCATCCTGGCGTGTGCCGTCACGAAGATCGCAAAGCCGATGTGGGCGGTGAGCGTCGCCGCGAGGAACGTCTGTAAATCCATTACTCGAGGGTTCGAGGGCGAGCGTTTAGTGATTTCGAACCGCCTCGATTCCGGTATCCGGGGGACATGGCGTACGCTTAGGTAGACGGGGCGCTTCGTTCACAACAGATCTTCGAATGAGCGACTTCGACCCAGTGACATGGGAGACGATCGAGACCGTTTTCGGATCTCCCGCCCCGGAGGTAACCGAACACGTCGAACGGATGAAGGGGGAACTGTACGACGAAACCCCCTACGACGCGGTGAAAATCGTCCACGACGCGTTGTACGACGAGACGGTAGAACGAACTGTACCCAGTCTCGGCGAACCGTTCATCACGGCGTATCTGCTCGAGAAAGAGGGCGTCATCACGCCGGAGGAGGGTGCCGCGGACGAGTACCGTTCGCTCATCGACCGGCGGCCGGATCGACAACGGCTCGAGGAACACTTCTGGGAACACCGGCACACGTTGTGGTGGATCGGACTGCTGTACGGCGTTCACGCGTCGCTGGTCAACTACTGGTTTTACGAGGACGACATTCCGCTGATGGAGCGAAACTTCGCTGACGAGTCGATGGCCCAGATACGGGCCTTTCAGGAGTCGGCTCCGGAGTAGTTCTTCGGGCAGCGTGGGGCTCAAAGGAGGACGAGCGACGGATCCTCGATCGTCGGTGGAAAAGTACTCCTGTCTCCACCCCAGATCAGCGAACGTGCATCGACGCGCGTTCCTCGCGACGCTGCCGACGATCGCCCTCGCGGGCTGTTTGCGTCGACTCGGGTTGACCGAGCGCGTGATCGTCCTCGAGAAGTCGATCGAGGCGACCGAGATCGACCTCGACAGCGGCGAGGAGCGGACGTTTACCCTGCTTTTGCGACGAGACGACGAGAACGGGCCGGTGTATCACGACGTCCACGAGGATCTCGAGGGCGCGTTCGAGGACGACCAGCCACTGCGATTCGAGGGCGACTTTCGACAGGATCTCGAGAACGCGTACTACGAGGTGCGGCTTCGCGCCCAGATATGCGACACAGCGCCGGTTGGCGATCCCGATAACGCGACCGGCTGTCGATCCGTCGCGATCGTCTCCGAGGACTTCAACGAGATCCGTGTCGGTGACGCGATCGACGTCCGGGAGAGCAACGACGGGATCGGGCTGCTCGAGGTGCATCGGCGTCGCGAGGATCGATAAGTCAAATTCTGCAGTCAGTCACGATCGACGCGTGCTCGGATCGCCACCGGGTCGTCCCCGGATCTGATTCGGTTCCGTATCTGACCGAAGAGTGGCCGTAATCGAGCGTCGTCGAATCGGCGATGCTCGAGCGCCGGGGGAGGGTAGGCCGCTGAGCGGTGCTGCGGGCCAGCAGTCACACCGCGAGCGAGGCGACGCCGAGCGAGCGGGCCGACGAACGACCATCGGGAGTGAGGAGTGCTTTTGGTCCAGCTTTTGCCGAGGGACGCTGCGCTGTGCGGCGAAGCCGTCAGCGCAGCAGACCGTAGCGCAAAAGGTGGGTCTTAGAAATCGTGATCCGGGTCGTCCTCGACCGAGCGCTTGAGCGACTCGCGGCGCGATTTGGCGTCGCGTGCGGTCGCCTCGAGCAGGAAGTCGTTCTTCGCGGAGACGGCCTCACCGGCGGCCTCGAGTTCGTCCGGGCCGAGTTCGGTGGGGTCGCGCTCGACGAAGTCGACGGCGAGTTTGTCCTTCTTGCCGGAGTACTGGACGGCACCGACGACGATGCGTTCGAAGACTGGGTTTTTCGGTTCGCCGACGACGTACAGGTCACTGCCCTTGAACTCCTCGGTGCCGGTGATCGAGCCGAAGTAGTCTTCGACGGTGGCTTTCATATCGGGGATTCGATCCTCGAGGTGCTCACCACGGCGCATCTTGTACTCCTTCATGGCTGTGGAGTATACGGGGGGAGTGTTTACCTCTTTTCATCACCGTCGGTGGGTGTGAACACCGTGACAGATAGCTGAGGTGTGTGACGGTGAGTCGACACCGTGCCGAATGGGCAAAACGGATCGGTTCCTTGCCGAGTACGGGTGACCAACGAGCTGCCAACGGGTCTACAACGAGTCGGTAACGGGTCTACGGCGGGGCCGAAGGCAGGTCGAAAAAAGGAGCGAACGCACTCAGCGGTCGCGCTCGCCCAGATACCCCTTCCGACACTCCGGACAGATGTCGCCCTGGCGAAGCGAGCCACGGTCGCCGGGAGCGACGAACGAACACTGTGGGCAGAAGAACTCGGTAAAGGTGCCGCTCGAGGTCGTGCTCTCGCTGGGGTTCGGAGCGCGCTGGGCGCTCGCAATCCCGGTGTAGGAGCCGGACTGTTCCGGGGTCGGATCCGGATCGGCGTCGACGAAGACGGCGTCGTCGGTGACGGGTTCGTCCGCGTCGGTGTCGTCACCGTCGTCGACAGCTGCCTGCTCGACGTCGTCCTCTGCGAACGTCGTCTCGGTGCCGGTCGCGTCCGCTGCGAGGTCTGCTTGTGCTTCCGGCTCGTCCTCCGGCCACGCCGCCGGCTCGTCCTCCGGCCACGCCGCCGGCTCGTTTCTGGCCCCGACCGGTGGGCCGACGTCGTCGTTGTCGGGCCACTCGCCGTGCCCGCGATCGCGGTCGTCGCGCTCGGCGTCGTCCGAGGAGAGAATCTCGGCGTCGTCGGTGATCGGTTCGCCGTGTTCGTCCGTCGGAACGTCGATGTCGTCGTCGACTGCGTCGGCAGGTGGGACGGTGGACTGTTCCTCGCCATCCGACGGCACCTCCGTCGGCTCGCTAGGCGGGGCGTCGGTATCGCCCGCCTCAGCATCGAGGATTTTGCCGGTGTCGTGAGCGTCAACAGTGGCGTCGACGTCGACGTCGGCATCGGCCTCGAGCGAGTCATCGCTGGCGGCGTCGCTGGGAGTGTCGGGGGTTGATTCGGGGGCTGGCACGGACTCGTCTGGGGGCGTGGGGTCTGCATCGAAACCGGCGTCGAGCGCGGTCACCTCGGTGTTCTCACTGGTGACCGTCTTCTTGCCACATCGGAGACACTTTTCGTACTCCGTGACGGTTACGACGACCTCACTTCCCCGTTCTTCGCGCTCACGATCGACCTCGGTCTCGCCGAAATCGTGTCCGAGCAACGAACATCGAAGGGCCATTGTCCAATCGTTCCGAGTCAGGACATAAAAAACGTACCGCAAATCGAACCCTCCAGAGAGTGGGTAAACGGCAAACGTCAAATCCCGCCGTCACGAAGGGAGACGTGGATGAGAGCCAAACAGGAGTACCGAAACCGCCCCTCGACGGAGGTCGAGGTACTCGATGCGCTCGTCAATCGAAACGACGACGGCATGACCGTCTTCGAACTCCGGGCAGCGGTCGCCGTCGACATCGACGACCTCGAGGCAGCGCTCGCGACCCTGAAAGACGACGATCTGATCGTCGTCGAGGCAGGCGGCAGCCGAACCGTCATCAAGCCCGACCCATGCGTGATCCCCGACGAAGACGAACTCGATCCGGACGAGTCGCTCGCCGACTGGCTGCGCGATCGGCTTCCGTTCTGATTCTGACTGACCGGCTCCAGTCTGCGCTACTCCGTTCTGACCTGCGTCCTCTCTCGCTTGCAAGCCGTCACTCGAGCATCAAAAAGTATCAACAATTAACTGCACGTGGTGAGTCGGACGTTCGTAGAGATCAACGACGTGACAGCACTCGTGAGTGAACAACCGGAACCAGAGGGGCGAGCGACTCGAGCGACTCGAGTGGACGACACCCGTCGCGAACATCGCCAATGAGACGACGTGCTGCCGTTGCACTCGGCCTCTCCGTGCTGTTGCTCGGAATATTCATCAGCCTGGTCGGCTGGGACGACGTCCTCGATTCGATCGAACGGGCGTCGCTATCGGTGTACGCCATCGCAATCGTCGGCTCGCTCATCACGCTGGCGTTCCGGAGCGAGGTCTGGCGGCGCGTCCTCTCGGTCGTCGACCAGCCGCGACCGTACTGGCTGGTCGCCAGCGTGTTCACCACGGCGACGTTCATCAAGTACGTGACCCCCTACGGACAGGTTGCCTCCGGCGTCGGCAACGCCGCGATCGTCTCGCGGTACACCGATGCCGCCTACGAGGAGAGCCTCGCCGCGGTCGTCAGCGCCGACGTGATGACGTACGTCCCCTACTACACGTTCGGGTTCGTCGGCGTCGTGTACCTGTTTTCCCGGGTGTCCCCGCCGATCGATCCCAGACCGTACCTCTTTCCGGCTGTTGGGATGGTGGCTATCTTCGCGTTTCTCGCCCTGTTCCTCTGGACGCAACGATCACGGCTGAAGACAGCGATCGTCAGAGCCCTGGTGGGCTTTCGCGGGGTGGTCGCCCGTATCTCGCCACGGCGTGCCGGCCTCCTCACCCGCGAGAACGTCGAACGTCGACTGCAGGACTTTACGCTGACGCTCGAGCTCGTCTCTCGAAACCGGCGCTCGATGACACTCGCGCTGGTGTACGCCCACATGGCCTGGCTCGGGCTGGCGCTGGCGCTGTACGCGTCGGCGGCGGCGGTGGGCACGCCGCTCCCGGTCGGGATCGTCCTGCTCAGCGTCGCCCTCAGTAAACTCGGATTTATCGTCCCCACGCCGGGCGGGCTCGGCGGCGTGGAGGCCACGCTCGCGACCGTCGTCTACCTGCTCGCCCCGAGTGACGTCGGGATGACGGTCGCGACCGCGACGGCGATCGCGATTCTGTACCGGTTCGCGACCTACTGGCTCACCGTCGCCGTCGGCGGGACAACCTCCGTGGCGCTGACGATCGTCGATCCCCGCCCCGTTGACTGAGGCGGTATTGTCGCCCGGCCAACTGATCGCTGACCGTGACTGGACTCGAGTCGAAACCGTGCTCGCTAAATCCCGTTCGTACCGAGTAGCGCCCGTGACGGATACGCCATCACCGTCGTTTCCGACCGACCGCCACGTCCTCCAGCCCGACTGCCGGCGCTGTCCCCGTCTCGTCGAAGATCGGGAGTGCATCTCGTGGGGTACCGGCCCGCTGGATGCTTCAGTGTTCGTCATCGGCGAAGCACCCGGTTACGGCACTCCTGACGCCGACCGATGGCGAGGCGGTAACTGGACGGGGAAGGCCTACACCTCGAGGCACTCCGGCCGGCGCATCCGTCGACTGCTCGAGGAGTTGGGCTACGACGACGCCTACTACACCAACGCCGTCAAGTGCTTCCCCGCCGACCCGGACGACCCGACGACCAATCGCGAACCGACCGAGGAAGAGCGGGCGGCCTGCCGAGACCACCTCCTGACCGAACTCGAGACCGTCGAGCCGACGGTCGTCCTCGCGACGGGGAAACACGCCACGAAGTCGGTACTCGCAGCCGAGGGACAGACGCTCGAGGGGTTTCTCGAGACGGTGCTCGAGCCCCGCCCATGCGAACGGCTGGGCGTGTGGCTGGTTCCGATCCTGCACCCGTCGTATCAGGACGTCTGGATCGGTCGACTGGGTTACGAACCTGTCGAGTACCGCGAGGCGCTCGCGGGGGTGCTCGAGGATTGTCTCGAGGGGTGACTCGAGAGCTGACACGAGGGCTGTTTCGACGGAGCGATCGGGGGCTGTCTCGAGCAGGAACGCGAGCGCGAATGCGAACGCGAACGGGAGTAACGTTCTTGGCTCGGGCCATCACACGTTCGACCATGTCGACGATATTCAGCCAGATCGTCGCGGGTGACATCCCCGCTCGAGTCGTGTACGAGGACGAGACGACGTTCGCGTTCCTGGACGCCAATCCGCTCGCGCCCGGTCACACGCTCGTCATTCCAAAGGACGAGTACGAGCGCTTGAACGACGTTCCCGACGACGTCGCGGCGGATCTGTACGCGACGATCCACCGCCTGGTACCGGCCGTCGAGGAGAGCGTCGACGCCGATGCGACCACCGTCGCGTTCAACAACGGCGAGGAAGCGGGCCAGGAGGTTCCCCACGTCCACTGTCACATCGTGCCGCGGTTCGAGGGCGACGGCGGCGGCCCCATCCACGCCATCGCGGGCGAGACACCGACGCTCGAGGACGACGAACTCGACGAGATCGCGGCGGCGATCGACGAGCGCGCCTGATACGGTTTGCTGTGCCTTTTTCCGGTGATTGCCCACCGGGTCGACAATCACCGGTTAGAGACTACAGCAAACCGTATGAGCCCACCCTGAAACTGGCTGCCGGGAGAGTTATCACCCTCGAGGGACACCTCGAGGTATGCTCGGACTCACCGGCTTCGTGGCCCGCTTTCGCGCGCATCCGGTTGCGGCGACGATCGAACTCGGGAGTTTTCTCGGCTGTTTCGTGCTGGTCGTCGCCACCGTGGGTGCGATCGCCGGCGGGCCGCCGACCGGCCAGCTCTCGAGCGATCTGCCGTGGCTGTTCGTGATCGCTGGCGGCGGTCTGTTCGTCGTGTTCTGGACGCTGGTCGTGCCGCTGTACGAGCGCACACTGTGATCAGTAATCGGAAATCGATAATCAATAATCGGTAATCGGTAGCCGGTGGCCGGTGACCGGTAGCCCATTTTGGCGATCACTCCGCCACTCGAGTGCTATCGAGAGTCAGAACACCAGGCCGAGCAACAGATCCCCGTAGACGAGCGCGACGAGCAGCCCACCGAAGACGGGCACCAGAAACGGCGTCCCGGGGGACACCCAGACGACGTCCTCAGTCGCCAGCACCTCGAGCCCGTCCCGAAGCGTCTCCGGGTCGGTGCCGTAGGCCGTCCCGTCGATGTCCTCGAGGAACGTCGCGACACCCCAGGGGTCGTCACCGACTGGGTCTGGTCGGGTCGTGGACGCCACTCCATCCGCCCCGTCGCCATCGGCGGCCGCACTCGAGCCGCCATCCGCGGTGGCTTCCGTGACCGTCGCGGTGACGGCCCCATCCGTCGGTGGGTTCGGTTCTGCGGGGAGGCTCACCGGGTCGCGATAGCCCTCGGGGTCAGCCCGGAGTTCCTCGAGGGAGAGTCCCCGCCAGCGCAGGTACATCCGGAGGGCGTCCAGGTCGAGGCCGTGGCGAGTGCGACCCTCGGGCGTCTCGAGCAGACGTCCGTGCGTCGTCGGGATCGCGTCCCAGGCTGTCGGCCAGCCGACGAACATCACGAGGGAAATCCGACCGGCGACAGCGTTTCGAACGGCGAGTGCGACCGGGATCAACGCGCCGATCAGGACGGCGTTCGTCAGAATCGTCAGGGAGAACGGCATCGCGGTCTGCGGGGCGACGGCCGGGAACGTCAACGAGCCGATTACGTAGGCCGGATACGTGGGTACCAACAGCGCGAGTACCAGCAGCGCCTTCGCGTCAGCTCCGCCAAAGCCGCCGAACCACCAGAAGAGGTACGCGAGCGGCACGACGAGTCCCAGGCTCATCGCCGCCGGAATCAGGAACTCGTGCGTCCAGACGTACCCGCCCGTTCGAGAGGCGACCCAGCCGTCCCACAGAAAGAGGATCGCCGCCAGCGCCGACAGCGGGATCCAGACCGTGCTCGAGATCCGCCGGGTCTTGACGTCGCGGACGGCCGCCCAGGCGAAGACGGGAACGACGACGAGCCGGAGGAGGTCGGGTGTCGAAGCGATCGGGACAGCGTCGTACACGTGCGCTACGGCGGGCCGACGGGTCGTCAGTGTTACGGCTCGAGGAAGGATGGCCTGAGCCCGCTCTACGAATACGTTGTCATCGACGGCACAAGCGATGCCGCTCGAAACAATCTCAAAACGGGGTGTCGGAACGTGACCGACACGATCCTGAATCCAGAGAACGCGCGTTTAAATGACGCGGTTCTGCAGGTAGTCGAGGTGTTTCGCGTTGTAGACGATTTTGACCTCTTCGGATTCGGCGGTACCGATGCAGGTCAGGCGAACGTTCTTGTCCTCGACTTCCTCGTCCGAGAGGATCTGCTGCATGTCCATCTGGATCTCGCCCTCTTTGATGATGGCCGCACAGTTCGCACACGCGCCAGCACGGCACGAGAAGGGCCAGTCGTAGCCCTGGGCCTCGGCAGACTCGAGGATGTACTCGCCTTCGTTGACCTCGAGAGTGCCGTAGTCCTCGTCGTCGAACCCGGCGTCAGCCGCCTTCTCGAAGAGGTCGTCGTCGTCCATGTCCCATCCCTGATCGTCCAGCACTTCGTAGTTGAGGTATTCTACCGTGGGCATCAGGTGGCGCTTCGAGGCCCGTACTGGTATAGCTTGCTGTTCATTTGCAACGGTTTATCAGACCTGACACTCCGAAAAAGAGAAACGACCGCTCTTAGAAGCCGAAGAACGGCACGAAGCGAAACGTGAGAAACGCCGCCGCCGTCGAGATGAGTGGTACGACGTTTTGCATGAGGATGACCCGTGCCGTCGTCGACGGGTCGAACAGGTCGGATGCTCGAGGGATGTCGGTGGTATCTTCTTCCCCAATTTCCGGGAGCTGTTCGCCCTCTTCATCCGCCGTGAGCGCTCCGATCGAGACGGCCGTCTCCTCGCCCTTGGCAGCGTCCGGGAGCGTCGTCGTGCGGGTTGCCCGCCCCCAGCCCAAACCGACGATGGACATCGTGGCGACGACGACGAAACTCGCGGGAATCCCCATCGCTGAGAGGAGGATGACGATCGTCGAGGAGATGACGGCGACGATGATCGCCGCCGTTAACGGCAGGTTCGTGATGTCGTTGCCGAGCGTATCGAGGGTGCGGCGAGCGATCGTAAACGCGCCGACGGCGACGGCGATCGACCCGATGATGATGAGCGGGCCGAGCTCGAGGCCGCCAGCCCCGTAGATGGGGGCGATCGCGTTAGCGATGTTGCTCGTTCCCGAACTGAAAGCCATGAGACAGCCGATGGCGACGACGATGAGTGCACCACTCGATTTCCGTCGGCTCGCTCCCTCGCTGAAGCGAATCGTGGGTAGAAGGCCGCTGCGATCCATCGCGATCATGGGATCGCCGTCCCGGTTGGGTTCGATGGCGACCCAGGCGTTGATCTGCGGGTAGAAGTACCGACCGACGACACCCGAGACCCAGAAGCCGATGACTGGGGCGACGACCCACCAGAGGGCGATTTCACCGGCGACGGCCGTGTCCAACTCGCCTGTCGCGAGACCGAGAGCCGCAATCGCACCGACGGCCGTCATCGACGTCGAGGCGGGGACGCCAGCGTAGTTTCCGATAAACAGCGCACCGCCGATGAAGAAGAGGACGGCGACGTTGGCCTCGAGGGTGAAAATATCGCTGTCGGTGATCAGGTCGTTTCCGAGCGTGTCGACGACCGCTGGACCGATCGTCCATGCGCCGATGAAGAAGAACACGGACATCAACGCGGCGGCGGCGACTTTTGTGATGACGTTCGCCCCGACAGCGGGACCGAACGCTGGCCCGGTCGTCGCGCCGCCGATGTTGTAGCCGACGAAAATCGCGACGACGATACCGGCGTATAACAGTATGTCCGACACGAACGACTGTATGCGGTGGAGGCTAAAAATACGTCTGTTTTTGACACCGACGTGATTTCCACCCCCAGGTCGGCTCGATGATCCTCCACCACCTCGAGACGCCTGGTGTACCTCGTCGGTAGTCAGTTGCCCGGAACGATCGTCAGTAATCAGTTGCTCGAAACGAGGGACTTTACTCGCGGGCCCCCGCTCTCTCGAGTATGACCACACAGCAGGTCACCGAGTTCGAGGTGATCCCCGCCGTCGACGTACAGGGCGGTGAGGTCGTCCAGCTCGTCCAGGGCGAACGCGGCACCGAGAAACGCTACGGCGATCCAGTCGACGCGGCGAGACGCTGGATCGAGGCGGGTGCGGAAAGCCTCCACCTGGTCGACCTCGACGGTGCGTTCGAGGGCGAGCGCCGGAACGCCGAGGCGATCGACGCAGTGCTCGAGGCCGTGGACGTCCCGACCCAGCTCGGCGGCGGGATCCGAACGGCCGACGGAGCGATCGACCTGCTCGAGCGCGGGCTCGATCGGGTGATTCTCGGGACGGCCGCCGTCGAGAACCCCAAGATCGTCGCCGACATCAGCGAGAGCCATCCGGCGTCCGTCGTCGTCAGCCTCGATGCAAGAGACGGGGAAGTGGTCGTAGAGGGCTGGACGGAAGGAACCGGCATCAGCCCCGTCGAGGCCGCCACACGTTACGAGGAACTCGGAGCCGCCGCGATTCTCTTCACGAACGTCGACGTCGAAGGACAACTCGAGGGCGTCGAGACCGCCCCCGTCCACGAACTGACATCAGCGACGGATATTCCAATAATCGCCAGTGGCGGCGTCGCGACGCTCGAGGATATTACGGCGATCCGTGAGGCTGGCGCGAGTGCCGTCGTCGTCGGGAGCGCGCTGTACGAAGGTGCGTTTACGCTCGAGGAAGCCACGGCCGTCGCTCGCAGTGAGTGAGTCGATTGTCGTAGCGGACGGGGAGCGCCAGAGGGGCAGTCGGTGTGACACCCGTTCGTCAACACGAGATCACGTCTCGAGTACGATCGGTGTGTAAACCGGGGTATCCGCCAGTATCAGGTGCGGTTGTAGCCGTGACCAGCGTACAGAGCGAGGACGTTCACGAACAACAGCGTCACGAACGTCAGGGCAACCGTCGGATCACCGAGTCCGTTCGCGAGGAGGGGGAGGTACACGAACGGCAGGCCGATTGCCAGCCAGAAGCTCAGGAACTGTGCTGAGGGTTTAACTGTACGACCAAGTCGGCGAAGGTGGGTGGCGTACTCACCGGCTGACGGCGTGGACGATTCGGTTGTGGGCGGGGAGGGGTTGGGCATGGTCATCAGGCACCTCTGGCTAAAACAGACATTCACTGCACACAGCATATAGCCGCCAGAATATTGGCGTGAATTCGACTCGTTTCATCACGTTAACAATCGCGAAATTCATTTTTTGGCGTTTTTAAAATCCAGTAGACGTTTTAAAACCGCTCTAGAACCGCTCGTTTCCGATTCGGTCAGAGAGTGGGCGCTGACGGGCGGAAGGTGTTCGAACCGACGTATCGCCACGAACACAATCGCCTTGTACGATCAGCCGCGATGTTCGGGTATGAGTCAGCGAACGTCGACGGTCTCCCGGGAAACCGCCGAGACCTCGATCGAGTGTACGCTCGACATCGACGGGACGGGAACGGCGACAGTGGACACCGGCATCGGCTTTTTCGATCACATGTGTACCGCGTTCGCGAAACACGGCCTGTTCGACCTCGAGGTGACCTGCGACGGTGATCTGCACGTCGACGACCACCACACGGTCGAGGACGTCGCGATCACGCTGGGCACCGCGTTCGACGAAGCCCTCGGTGACCGTGACGGGATCGTTCGCTACGCCGACCGGCGCGTGCCGCTCGACGAGGCGGTTGCGGGTGCGGTCGTCGACGTCAGTGGCCGCCCTCGGTTTTACTTCGACGGGACGTTCTCACAGGAACAGATTGGTGAGTTCACGAGCGACATGGCCCGGCACTTCGGGGAGTCCCTGGCGATGCACGCGGGACTGACGCTGCACCTCGCTATAGAAGGGGAAAACGCCCACCACGAGGTCGAAGCCCTGTTCAAGGCGCTCGCTCGAACGCTCGACGACGCGACCCGACTCGACGAGCGACGGGATGGAACGCCGAGTACGAAGGGAACGCTCTAAGCACGAAGGGGACACCCTGAGCAAGATCCCTCGAGTCGTTCAGGACGCTTTCACTCGTTGATCACTGCGTGAAGTAGAACGCATCCGGCTAATTTCGCTCAGCAGATCAGGCTTGGAACGCCACTAGGTTCGTCGAAGCTGGCTTCCGTCTTCGACGAACTCGCCAGTCTCGATCGCGTGGTCGATGATCGCCTCCACTTCGTGCCCCTCGAGCTCGTAGGCCCCTGCGGCGAGGCCCTCGACGTCCGATCGCGCCATCGGGAACTCGCGGTTACTGAGGAGGCGAAGTACTTTCCCGTAGGCCGCTGGTGGTCGGTTTCGATCGTCTGTAGTCGCAGGTTCACTCGAGTCCGTTCCGTCGCTCGAGTCACCGGCAACCGACCCAGCCGATACAGTTTCGTCGGCGTCGACCGAATCGTCCTCGGCATCTCCCTCTCCACCGGCACTCGAGTCGTCGGATTGATCGGCCGGCTCGACGTTGGTGGTCTCCGCGGTCGCCTCGGCAGGGTCGTCGGGTGCGTGCGTGTCGGCGTTCGTCTCGACCGACGACGTGGGCGCACCGAGCGTGATCCCCTCGGTAGCCGTTCGCTCCCTGTGGCTGGCGTCCGTGGTCGCGTCGCTCTCCTCACCCTCGGTTCGGTTCCCGTCGAGCAGGCGGTCGAATAGCGGTTCGAGCAACGACTCGAGGCGAGTCTGACAGGCCTCACAGAGGACGACTCGGCGCTGTTCTGCCTCGGTTGGCTCGAGCGGCTGTGGGACGACCTCGAACGTGCCAGTGGCCGTCCGCTCACAGAAGTCACAGGTCTGGATTGCGCGCATAGCAGGCCGTCCGTGTCGAACGGTAAAAAACGTGTGTCAGACGGCCGTCGACGCCTCGAGAGGCGACCGTCCGCGGGCGTTGCACGGATCGAAAGAGGTCGACACAGTCATGTGCCACGCCAGCATACACCACATAGCCTGTCACTGGGTAGGGGTACCGAGGACGGGCGAAGACGAATCGAATCCGCCAACCACCATCGAATTCGGCCGATCGCGCGCAGGGTCGGCCGGTTCCCCTTGTTGTGGAAATGGGAACGGGCACCACACAACACTCTCAGCGAGTGAGCAGTACACAGTTCGTTTTCAGCGAGCGATCAGTATGGCATTACGCGATCTCGAGCACCGACTCAGCGGCCGACTCGACGGCCTCGAGCATTGGCTCGGGCCCATACACGCCCAGTCGCCACTGGGCCTGCTGGGCGGCCTGAAGACCCTGAACGAGCGGCGACTGTTCGTGTAAGCGTCGGACGGAGCCAGCGACGACGACCTGGGTGTCGGTCTCGGGCATACTCGGGCGACCGGGGCAATCGAGGATCACCGACCCCGGCTCGACGCCTGCCTCGTCGGCGATCTCGGACTCGAGGGTGCGCTGATCCGCGTCATTCGTCTCGAGGAGCCAGTCGGGAACGGCCTCGAGTTCGGCCCAGACGGCGCGTTTGTAGAGGCGCCGTTCGACGAGACGTTTGGCGGCGTCCGCCGTCTCCGGGCACTCCCGCAGGGCCGCCAGGAGTTCGGCGTCGGTCATCCGGGCGAAGCGTTCGGGGGCGAGATCGGTCGAATCGAGCAAGGTTTCGGAGGCACGCTCGAGCATCGAGCCGGCGATCCGGGAGACGTGGTGACGATACACCGTCGCGTTCATCAGCGCCCGGGCGACGAGCAGACTCTCCGCCGTCGGCACGTTCCCCTCCTCGAGGGCGAGCGTGCCGTCGACGAACTGGAGGACGCGAACGAGCCGTCCGGGGTCGACCGTCCCGTACGGCACGCCAGTGTGGTGGGCGTCCCGGACGAGGTAGTCCATTCGATCCACGTCGAGGTCACCCGACACGAGCTGGCCGAGTTTTCCCTTCCCGGCGATCAGATCGGCGACGACGTCCGGGGCGAGCCCGTGTGACTCGAGGACGGCCGCGAGTTCGGAGGACTCGAACAGGTGGTGGACGTCGTCGTGGTGTCGACCGAGGCGACGCTCGATGATCCGTTCGGTCTGGTGGCCGTAGGGGCCGTGGCCGACGTCGTGGAGGAGTGCTGCCGCGCGGACGGCCTCCGCGCGCGAGCCGTCGATGCCGAGCTGGGTGAGCGCTTGCCGGGCGAGGTGGTAGACGCCGAGACTGTGTTCGAAGCGCGTGTGGCTGGCCGAGGGGTAGACGAGGCGCACCGTCGAAAGCTGTTTGACGTGTCTGAGACGCTGCATCGCCGCCGTGTCGAGTAAGTCCCGGGCAACGCCGTCGACTTCGACGTAGTCGTGGACGGCGTCTTTGATCGCGTTCATATCTCTTCTCGAGGCGGCCACGACAAAATGGAATCGGAACGGCGACGACCCCACCGGACGGGCCACCGTGCGGAGACGAAAGCAAAAAGCCGCTCACCCAGACCGAAAGGCCCGTCAGGCCGGCCGTCCTCGAGTCACGTATGCCAACCGTGACGAACCGCGGCGCGTCACTCTACTACAGCGTCGACGGTGAGGGGCCGCCGATCGTTTTTATCGCCGACGCGGGACTCGGCGGCTGGCTCTGGGGCTGGCAACACGCCGCTCTCGCCGGCCCCTTCGAAACGGTCATCTGGGATCTGCGTGGAACCGGGCGATCCGACGCCCCCGGAGGCCCGTACGCGCTCGAGACGCTCGTGAGCGACTTCGAGGCCGTCTGCCGGGCCGTCGGTGCTCGACGGGTCAACGTCGTCGGCCTCGGCCTGGGTGGGGCGATCGCGCTCGCGGCCGCCCACCGAACGAGCCGCGTCGAAACGCTGACGCTGATCGGGACGGCGGCCCACGAATCGGCGTACGACCTCGAGCCCATGGGAGCCCCGCTCGAGGATGTCGAATCGAGTGATCAGTACGATAGAGACGACGTCCGTCGTTCCACCGCAGCCATGCTCTCTCCCGACTTTCGGAACCGCCACCCCGACGTCGTCGACGGCATCGTCGATTGGCGGCTCGAGGGTGACGCCACGCCTGCGGGCTTTCACGCTCAACGCGGGGCACTCTCGGGATTCGACGCCCGCGACTGGCTGGTCGACGTGACCCAGCCGACGCAGGTGCTCCACGGGATGGCCGACGAACGCGTTCCCGACTCGGCCGGTCGCGACCTCGCTCGCGGGCTGCCACGAGGGTCCTTCGTTCCCCTCGAGGGGGCCGGTCACCTCGCGAACGTCGAACACTCGAGAACCGTCAGTGATCGGTTATTTGGATTCCTCGAATCGCAACGGGAGTCGTTGTGACGGACGGCATTCGTATACATAGAATTTGACATTTACCGGTGGCTTCATGCTCACTCGATACCTTCCTTCAGCCGCGCGGGGTTGGGGGCAACCGTCTGTCGATTTGATCGTCGGCTGGCAGTCCGTTCCGCCCTCACAATCACCACCAACCACCACCATTCCCCGCGTCATTTTCAACTGGACTGGTACTCGCATTCGTTCGTCACAGTCCCCTCTGCCCTGAGCCTCGAGACACCTCCCTGGTCGTCCGTTCATAGCCCGCAGGTCACAAGGGCTTACTGTCCGGAGCGTATTGGAACCACCAATGACACAGGTGCGACTCGCGTTGCTCAACGCCGCCTACGACGGCGAGGAGACGCGACGGAACTTTCGGCGCGAACTCGACGCGTCGCTCGCTGAGTTCGACATCACCGACGGCGACCTCCCGGAGACGTTCGCCTACGACGGCGTCGTCATCACGGGCTCGAGAGCCTCGGTGTACTGGGACGAACCGTGGATCGAACCGGCGAAGGAGTGGGTCGCCGAGGCGATCGACCGCGACATTCCGTTTCTCGGGGTCTGCTGGGGGCACCAGCTGCTCGCGGACGTCCTCGGCGGCGCCGTCGACGACATGGGCGAGTACGAGGTCGGCTACAGCGAGATCGAACACACCGGCGACTCCTCGCTGTTCGACGGCATCGACAGTCGATTCACCGCCTACACGAGTCACTCCGACGCCGTCCTCGAGCTGCCACCGGGGGCGACGCCCATCGCCGAAAACGAGTACTCGAACCACGGCTATCGAGCAGGCCGGGTGTTCGGCGTCCAGTTCCACCCCGAGTTCGACCAGGCGACGATGCGAAAACTGCTGCACAACAAGGAACTCGAGGACGAGACCCGCGAGCGTCTGCTCGCCGACGTCACCGACGAGAATCACGCGAAGACGCGACCGGCGAGCCTCGTCTTCGAGAACTTTACCGAGTACGTCCGCGAACTGCAGAGGAATGCGGTTGCGGACGGGGCTCGAGACGTCTCAGTGTAGGTGCCCGGAGAATCTGGGAGAACACTTTTCTCAGTAGCACGTTCTACTAGCCACCATGAGTACATCGGTCAAAGTAACCGACCGGACGAAATCCCGCCTCGAGGAACTACAGGCCGAAATACGTCTCGAGACGGGGAAGAACGTCACACAGCAGGCGTTGCTCGAGCGAATTGTATCGGAGACGTACGAATCGAAAGCTGCGCTGATCGATTCGTTTCGTGACGAGTTCGAGTCGCCGTCAGAAGCGGAGATCGATCAGTGGTTGTCGGGGACTTCTGACTGGGGAATCGAGACGACTGAGGAAGAAATTGACGACGTTCTCTACGGCGAATGAGTCTGCTGATAGATACTGGCGTATTCGTCGCACTTCAAAACGAGCGTGACGAACACCACGAGAGCGCGACGAATGCGATGAAAACGGCGATAGATGGTGAGTTCGGTGCGCTATACACGAGCGATTATGTGTACGACGAAACGGTAACACTGGTTCGAAAACGAACTGGAACGTACCGCGAGGCTCGAATCGTCGGTGACAGGATCGCCGGACGGGGGCAGTTTCCCGAGCTGATCGACCTACTGTTCGTTTCCGCCGAGGAATTCGATCGGTCTGTTCGAACGTTCGAACGGTACAACGACCACGCACTGAGCTTCACGGACGCGAGTACAATTGCGCTTCTCGGGGAATACGATATCGACGCGGTGTTGAGTTTCGACGACGACTTCGACGGTATCGTCGATCGAATCGATCCAGACACCTTATAAACAGTCGAATCCCCTGTGAACCTTCACTCGAGGCCCGCCGTCTCCGCTTCTCCGAGCGCTTCCACGATGAGTTCGGCGACGTCGACGATTTCGATCTCGTCCTCGAAGTCGCCGGTCTTGCGGCCGTCTTCGTACATCGTCATACACATCGGGCATGCGACGACAAATTTTTCGACTGCAGCGCCTGCGTCGGTGTCCTCGAGCGCCTCCCGGAGGCGTTCCTCGCTGGGCTTTGGCTCCTCTTCGAAGTCCATCCAGAGGCCGCCGCCACCGCCACCACAACAGAACGAGTCCGCGCGGTTGCGTGGCATCTCGTAGAGCTCACAGCCAGTGGCCGTCACGAGTTCGCGCGGGGCCTCGTACTCGTCGTTGTACCGTCCCAGGTGACACGGGTCGTGGTAGGTGACGGTGTAGTCGAGTTCGGTGCCCGACAGCGGGAGGCCCCCCGAGGTGACGAGTTCCTCGACGGCCTGCGTCCAGTGGAGCACCTCGACCGAGCCGTCCTGGTTCCAGTACTCGTCGTACTCGAACGGCATCATCGGGTCGTCCGCGAACTCCGCGAAGTCGACCTCCGGGTACTCGTTTTTGAACGTGTTGTAGCTGTGCGGGTCGGTACAGATCAGCTTCTCGAACTCGCAGGCCTCGAACGACTCGACGTGGTGGCCCGCCAGCTCGAGGTAGAGGAACTCCTCGCCGACACGGCGGATGTCGTTGCCGTCGTACTTCTCGTCCTCGAAGAGGATACCGAAGCTGACGTCGGCGGCGTCGAGAATCGTCGCGAGCGAACGGGCGACCTGCTTGTTGCGCTCGTCATAACTCGGGAAGTCACCGACGTACCAGAGGTACTCGACGTCTTCTTCGCGGGCGTCGGTTACCTCGACGTCGACCTCCTCTGCCCAGTCGCCGCGGTTTCGCGGGGAGTTGCCGAACGTGTTGCCGTTTTGCATGACGTTCTGGAAGACGTCCTGCATGCTCGATTTCACGTCGCCCTGGTCGACCATCTGGCGGTTGAGTCGGGTGAACGACTGGAGGTGTTCGATCTCGACGGGACAGGCGTCCATACAGGCCATGCAGGCCATACAGGACTCCATCGTCTCTGCGTCGATGACCGAAGTGCCGCCGTCGGCAATGATCGGCTTCGGTTCCGCGCCGTCGTCGAGGCCCTCACGGTAGGTTTTCAGGTCGAGGATGACGTCCCGTGGATCGAGCGGCCGATTCGACGCTTTCGCCGGACAGACCGACGAACAGCGGCCACACTTGGTACAGGCGTCCTGGTCGAGCATCTCCTTCCAGGTGAAGTCGTCGATAGACTCTGCGTTCGTCGCGTCCAGGTCGGCAGGAACGCCGGGGAGACGCGCACCCGCTTTCTCGTCTCGAGTGACGACGTTCGCGAACGACGAGAGTATGTGGAACGGCTTGGCGTAGGGGATCCACGCGATGAAAAACAGCGCGAAGATCGAGTGAGACCACCAGAGCCACCAGTGGAACGTATCCGCCAGCGATTCGGTCATTCCCATCGGTTCGAGTGCAGCGAGCGACATGGCGATCCCCCAGCCGACGAAGCTCACGACCTCGAACTCGGGCATCCCCGTCGCGTAAATCCGAACGCCCTCGAGGGCGAATCCGCCGACGCCGAGGATGAAGAGCAGCCAGATGAACAGATCGTCTTCGAAGGATGTGTGACGCCCCCACAGACGGTGGTTGCGTACCCAGTAGCGTCGGTACATCGCCATCCCGATCCCGACGACGAACAGCAGGCCCATCGCGTCGACCATGAACTGGTAGGCCAGATAGAAGTCGCCGTACCAGAACGAGGTATCGGTCACGAGCCCGTAGGCGTACTCGTCGAAAGCGAGGATCGAGGTCGCGATAAACAGTGAGAGAAAGCCCCAGAAAATAAATGCGTGCATCAAGCCGCCGTAGAGGTCGCGATTGAACTGTTTCTCGTTGGTCAGGACGATCTTCGCCGCGGTGACCACCCGACTCGGGAGGGCGTTGACGCGAGCGAACGGGTCGGCGTCCCCCTCGGCGTATCGTGCGAAGCGCGCGTACACACCGTACAGGAAGACGAGGATTGCGACGGCGGCGAGAAAGTAAAACAGGACTTTCTCCACCGAGGAGATCCCGTAGTAGGTCTCCCGTGTCACCTCCGACTGCGCTACAACTATCATGTACTATGACGTGGCGAGACGCTACTTAACTCTTGTCACAAGCCCCAGTAGCGACCCCGTCGCCCTCTTCCGGGAATCAGAACCTGGTTGTGAGTTTATGTTCGGGCAAGTGAGGTGTTCGCGACCGACGCTATCTGGCAACAGGCTTAAATAGCCGCCCGTCGCCAGTGTGCACTCATGAACGAGAAAACCGAGGAACTTCGAGACATCTTCACCAGCGTCACCGACGGCGAAGACACGGTCACCGAATCCCAGGAAGACACCCGGGGATCGCTCGAGAAAGACGAGCGAACCGTCGACGAGCGCCTCGGGACGCTCATCCACCAGATGCGCGAGCGGTACGGATTCGAGACGCCGCTGTCGGACGACGAACTCCGAACCGTCGCCAAACGGTACTACGACCGCGAGAGCGACGCCACTATCGCCGAAGAACTCGGCGTCCCCGAATCAACGATCTTCGAGGCTCGCCGGGCTCTCCACCTCGTCGACGAGGGCGACGCCGACGAGGTCGACCTCGTCGCGATCCGCGAACGCGAAGAGGACGACGCCACGATCGCAACGGAGTACGACGTCGATCCGGAGACGATCCGCCGGTATCGGCTCGTCGCCGCCGCCAAAGAGGAGTCGCGAGCGGCGAACGATCGCTACCGTGACGAGTTCGACAGCCTGCTGGCTGACGCCGATCTCGCCTCCCGGATGGCGACGGACGTTCGCGAGGACGGGCTCGAGGATGCGACCGAGGGCATGGAAACGGACGTCTCCTTCTAATTCGACTCGACGGGACACCACGAGTTCCCGCCACTGCCGTTCGACCGCCCTCGAGCCGGCGGACTATACTCGAGCCGACGGTTTATATATGAAGACGGGGCCAGACGGGCCATGTCCCTCGTCGCGTTCAGCGATCTTCGGATGGCCACGTACTGTCCGCGGAAGCTGTACTACGCCCGCCGCGATCCCGATCGGGAGCCGCCGGCACGGGTCGCCACCGTCCGCAACCTCGCCACGCGCTATCCCGACCTGCTCGCCGCGAGCGACGACGCTCTCGAGGCCGAACCGATCGAACTCGAGGCCCCGGTGTACAGAGCCAGGCTGTCTCGAACGCGGGATCGGCTCTCCTCGCTCGAGACCGAGACGCCGGGGAAATCGCCTGCCTCCGATCAGGCCACGCGTACCGACGACCAGAGCGACCGAAATCGCTGGAACGACCTGTGTGAACCGACCAAAACCGACGCGCTGGTTACCGGTCGGGACTGTCGCGGCATCGTTCACAAAATCCTTCACGACCCCCTCGAACCGGTGCTCGTGTCGGCCGGACGCCCACCCGAGCAAGGCGTCTGGAAGCCACAGCGCGTCCACGCCGTCGCCGCCGCCAAGGCGCTCGCCTGGGAACACCAGCGGCCGGTCGGCGGCGCGTGGCTCGAGTATCCGGCCTACGGCGAGATTCGCCACGTGCCGATGACGACCCGTCGGAAGGCCGAGTACCGCCGGGCGCTTCGCACCGTCGCCGAGATCGATGGCCCGCCACCACGTATTTCGAACCGGGAGAAGTGCTCGGCCTGTGCGTACGCCGACACCTGCGGGGTACGGACGCGGAGTCTCCGTTCGTTGCTCGGGTTCGGGTAGGCCCGTATCGATGATCAAACAACGCCGACGGTACTCGAGAATCGATACAGACCTCAGTGAGCCCCCAGCCAGCCCTCGATCTCGTCGGCGTGTGCGCCTCGTCGATGGATCGTCCCGGCAGAAACGTCGACGACGGTGCTCTCGGTACCCCCGGTTTCCCCAGCCTCGAGGACGACGGCGACGGCCTCCCGAACCGACGGATCGAGATCCGCGTGGTGTCGGACGCTCCCGCTCCCGCTGACGTTCGCGCTCGTCGCCGTGATCGGCGTCGCCGCCCGTTCACAGAGGCGCAACGCGAGCGGGTGATCCGGCACCCGAATCCCGACACGGTCGCCACCGGCAGTCAAGACGTCCGGAACGACCTCGCGGCGGCGACAGAGCACCGTCACGGGACCGGGCAGAAACCGGGCCATGAACTGGCGTTCGCGGTCGCTCGCGCGGACGTACTCGAGCGCCGACGGCACCGAGGGGACGGCGAGGGAGATCGGCTTCGATCGATCCCGGCCCTTGATCTCGAAGACGCGTTCGACCGCGTCGGGGTCGAGGGCGTCTGCACCGAGGCCGTACACCGTTTCGGTCGGATAGACGACGGCCTCGCCGGTTCGAATCGCCGTGGCCGCTCGCCCGAGATCGCTCATACGTACACCACCGTCAGGTTGTGGGGAGCAAAAACGTACCGCGTTGGTCTCGAGCGATCCCCGGGCGCTCGCGATTCCCGTGTTGCTCAATCCCGTTCCGATTCCAGTTCTCGCGCCGACGAGAGATCCGACGTTGCCGGCCCCTCGAGCAGCGTCCCATCGGGCTCGAATCGGGAGCCGTGGCAGGGGCAGTCCCAGGTACACTCCGCGTCGTTCCAGTCGACGAGACAACCGGTGTGGGGGCAAACCGCCGAGCGAGTGTGTAACTCGCCGTCGTCGTCCCGTGCCGCGGCGATCGGTCTAGGGCCCTCACGAAGCACTCGACCCTCACCTCGCTGGATCGCCGACGTGTCGGGCGAAACGAGCGTCCGAACCCAGTCCGTGACGAACTGGCTCGCCGCGTCGGCGTTTTCGGTGACGGCCTTCGACAGCGACGCTTTCGGGGTGAACCGAAGCGGGTCGAACAGCTCGAGCGCCGGTGGCTCATCTCCCGCGATGGAATCGGCGAGGAGACGACCCGCGGCGGTTCCCGACGTCATCCCCCAGCCACCGAAGCCGGTCGCGATGGAGACGCTCCGTGCGCCTGGGCCGGCACGGCCGATCAACGGGAGCCGATCGACCGAGACGTAATCCTGGGTCGACCAGCGGTAGGCGACGGACTCGACGGGGAAGCGATCACGGGTCCACCGAAGCAGGCGTCGGTATCGTTCGGCCGTGGAGCCCCCCTGTCCTGTCTTGTGCGGTTCGCCGCCGACGAGGAGGAGCGTCCCCGACCCATCGCGGTGGGATCGTACGGAGTGATAGGAGTCGTCCGCCCGGTAGTACATCCCTTCGGGTGGCTCGACGCCGATTCGTAGGCCGAGGACGTACGATCGTTTTGGATACAGCCGGGTGAAATAGCCCGCCCGGTCGAGGAGCGGGAACCCGGTCGCGAGGACGACGTGATCAGCCGTCACCGACGCACTTTCGGTCTCGACGCGGGGCCGGTTCCCCGGGTGAACCGATGTGACGCGCGTCCGTTCGTGGATCCGTGCCCCGTCGTTCTCGTGCAGGGCCTCGGCGATCCCGAGGAGGTACGCCCGTGGGTGGAACCACGCCTGGTCGTCGAACTTGACGGCCGCCATCGCCCGTTCGAACGGGGGGACGGACCGAACCAGGGACGCAGGTAAGCCGGCCGCCCGAGCGGCGTCAGTCTCCCGGCGCAACTCGTCGGGATTGTCACCGTAACAGTACGCCGGCTGGCGTTCGAACCCGCAATCGATCTCGAGCTCGTCGACCCGCGCTTCGACCGCGTCTATCGCGGCTTCGTTGACCGTGGCGTACTGGCTGGCCGCGTCGCGACCGAACTGCTGTCGAAGGGAATCGTAGCACAGGCCGTGCTGACTCGTCACCTTCGCCGTCGACTTCCCCGTCGTTCCGCAGGCGACGCGGTCGCGTTCGAGCACAGCAACCGTCAGCCCCCGGTCACGGAGTTCGATCGCCGTCGAGAGACCGGCGATACCGCCGCCAACGACGCAGACGTCGGTCTCGAGGTCGTCCTCGAGCGCGGGATACGCCGCATCGGGCGTTGTCGCCAGCCACGGCGAGGTCGGTTCCCCAGGTAGTTCGTCGACGCGGCGCGTGAACTCACCGGACATGGGTCACGAATGCGGTGCCAACGGGCAAAAAACAGGTGGGCGATCCTGCGTGGACAGTCAGGTTCGATGGTGGTGGCCCCCCATCAGCACCACAACAACTCACTCGAGCAACGACGGCAACTCGTTCACCGACTCGAGGACGGCCGCGGCACCCTCACGGTCGTATTTTCCCCGGCCGGTGTCGCCGGTCAGCCCCCCGGTGAGGACGCCGACGCCGTGGTAGGTTCGGTCGGGGTCGACCTCGCTCGCGTTGACCGCCGTTCGGACGTCGTCGAGGGTGTCCCCCACGAAGACGATCGTGTCGGCGTCGAATCGTTCAGCGAGCGTTCGCAGCGCGCGCGGGTGTGGTTTGCCCTCCTCCCAGTCGTCCATCGTAAACCGGTGATCGGCCGACACCTCGAGCCCCACACGTTCGAGGGCGATGTCGGCCTCGGCGGCCGGACGACCCGTGAGGACGCCGACTTCGTAGCGGCCAGTGAGGACGTCCCGCGTGTCGGGGTCGAGCAACAGCGGTTCGTCGTGGATGAACCCCCGCCACTCGATGTCGGGATCGCTGCCCTCGAGCGCTCGGTACAGGTCGCTCCCGAGGTACAGTTGCTGGAAGACGTCCCGGAGGCTCTCGCGATCCCAGCGGCGACGGACGCGCTCAGTCGCTCGTGCACCGATCTCCGTTCGGACGACGATTTCAGCGGCCTCGATCCCCCCGCCTTCGGCGGCGATGGCATCGGTGAAGGTCTCGAGCGACTGCTGGTAGCCCTCGCCGGCGGCCAGCACGTAGAGCGCGGCGGCGTAGGTGAGTTCCCAGTCGTTGTTGAACCCGCCCGCGTCCTTGAACAGCTGAATGTCCTCCTTGCGAATCGTCCGGTCGTACACTCGCTCGACGGACTCGACGATGGCCCGGCGATAGGAGTCGGCGACGTCGACTACCACTCCGTCGATGTCGAGGACGACGGCGTCTGCGTTCATGGGCGAAGCGTGGCGGGCCACCCGTATGGACGTATCGACTCCGCGTTGGTGCGTCTGACGATCGCGTTAGCGCGATAGACGACTATCGACTCCGTATTGACGCGTTAGATGACCGCTCCGACGAGTACGAACGTGGCGATGGCGAGCCCCAGCGCGTACAGTACGTCGGCGTAGGCCCACGAGAGCAGGTTGGCCAGGTAGATGAGAACGACGAACGGAATCCCCGCGATGACGAGCGGCGCGGTTCGCCACTCCGAGCGCGTTCGCGTCCACAGCGTGTTCGCGTCGCCGGTGCTCGGGAAGGCGTGCAGTCCCGTGGCAAATCCAACCCATGCGAGCGCGATCGTACCGCCCAGGATCTCACGCGGGGCGGCGAGCAGCGTCTCGAGCAGCGCCAGGGTGGGCTCGAGCGGCCCAGTCGTTAGCGTCGACAGGAGGAGCCAGCAGCCGGCGAACAGCGCACTCGCGATCACGGTGTTGACGAAAAACGGGGCGACGCTAATAGCAAACGACGTCAGGTACCGGGACGGTTCGTGATGTCGGACGTATCCCGGCGGGTCACCCAGCCTGAAGTACGCGACCTCCGTCACGGGGACACCAGTCATGTCACAGGCAAGTTTGTGTGCGAACTCGTGGACGACGACGCCCGGGGCAGTCAGGAGGTTCCAGAGGTGGGCACCGAGTGGCATACGCTGGCTCTCGAGCGGTGGGTTGTAATGGTATGGTTTCTGGACGTTCCGCGATCCACACGATTATTCTTCGCAGAAGACGCCAGGACAGGGATTTGAACCACGGTCGGACGTACTCGCTCGCGTTGCTCGCTCCGTGCGACCTCCCTGATTCAAATCCCCGTGTATCGCGCCTCGTGATTTCGAATTGCTCGCGTCGCTACGCGCCGCTCCCAGGGTGTGAAATCACGATAGCGCCAGGACAGGGATTTGAACCCTGAATCCCGAAAGGGAACACGCTTTCCAGGCGTGCGCCTTACCGTTCGGCCATCCTGGCTCACTCGAGCATAACCGGGTCGGTCGTTTAACTGTTACGTATAGGCGTCGGCGGTACCGAGCGCCGTGTCCTCATTTCGCACTCTTACTACCACCATCACCATCGCCATCGCCATTACGATCCCCAGCGCGAGCACGGGCGGCAGACCACGCCGCGATCCGGTGCTCGAGCAGGTACGCGGCGCCCGCTGCGCCGATCCCGACGAGCACCGCGACCACGAACCCCTGGGTGATCGACACCAGCGGCTCCCGGAGGAGCGCGTACCCCTGGACGAGCACCAGGAAGGCCATGAACCCGACGGCCCCCCAAAGGAGGGCCGACTTCACGCGAACGTCCACGGACGACTACTCGAGGCTGGCGATCGCTTCGATCTCGATGCCGACGCCTTTGGGGAGGTTCGCGACCTCGAACGCACTCCGGGCCGGTGGTTCGTCGCCGAAGTAGCCCGCGTAGACCTCGTTCATCGCCTCGAAGTCCTCGATGTCGGCGAGCAGGACGGTCACCTTCAGGACGTCGTCCATCGTCGCTCCGGCTTCCTCGAGGACGGCCTCGATGTTGTCGAGGGACTGTTCGGTCTGAGTGGCGATCGGTTCGTCGTCGAGCAGGTCGCCATCGGGGGTGAGCGGGATCTGGCCCGCCGTAAAGAGCAGGGAGTCGTCGGTCGTCGCCTGGCTGTACGCGCCGACGGCGGCGGGTGCGTCGTCAGTGCTGATAATGCGCTTCATACGCGGAGAGATTCGCCAGGGTGACTTAAAAACCGGCGAAACGGAAGCGACTACGTCAGCGTCAGATCCCACCGGAGCGAGTGACATCTTATTCGAGATAAACACTTAATTACCCGTTATTCGTTATCAGTGTCATATGTCACTGGGGACACGATCAACGTCAGGTGGGATCGGTATCGTGGATCGCTTCAAAACCGGGTGGACGCTCACGAAGGACAGCTTCAGTGTGATTCGCCACCATCCGAAGCTCGTGGTGTTCCCGCTGCTCGCCGGACTCTCGAGTCTCTTCTTTTTCGTCCTGTTTTTCGTTCCCCTGCTCGTCGCGAATCTGGTCGGCAGCGGCCTCGAGTACGTCGTCCTCTTCGGCCTCTATTTCGTTACCACGTTCTTCAGCACCTACTTCTCCGCGGCGTTAGTCTACGGCGCGAACGAGGCGTTTCACGGGCGAGAGCCCGGCATTCGCAAGTGCATGGGAGCCATCAACGATCGACTGGGGCCGATCATCGTCTGGTCGGCGATCGCTGCAACCGTCAGTATCATCTTGAAATCGCTCGAGGAGGCCGACAATCCGATCGCCTCACTGCTCGGGACGCTGTTCGCCGTCGGCTGGTCGATCATGACGTTCCTGATCGTCCCCGTGATCGTCTTCGAGGACGTCTCGGTGACCTCGATGTTCAAAAAGAGTGGGAGCGCGTTCAAGGAGACCTGGGGTGAGACCATCGGTGCCGGCTTCGGGATCACCCTGATCGTCGGCCTGCTCGGCATCGGAATGGTGGCGCTCGCGCTGGTCGTCTCCGTTCCGGTGGCCGCAGTGTTCCCCGGGCCGGGGATTGTCCTCGGCATCTTCCTCGTCGGCGGCGCGTTCGTCACCGCCTACCTGCTCAACCAGACCGTCTGGGGGATCGCCAAGACGGCGCTGTACGTCTACGCCGTGGAGGGCGAAACGCCCGAGGACTTCGAGAACTTCGACTTCGAGACGCTCGGCGGCCGCACGGAGAAGTCGGCGACGCCGGGTCGAGCGGACGCGGCGAGTGTTCGGATGGACGACTGACCGCTCATCGTCTTCCGCCTCGAGACCCAGGTTGCCAACGGATACCACACCGGCCACAACGTTAACTAACAGGCGTCCGACCCACCGGTGATGGTCGATATCGACGACATTCGCCGGGCGTACGACGAGTTAGCCGACGGGTACCTCGAGGAACGATCCACGTCGGACCTCGGGATGGAACTGCTCGAGCCGTTTCTCGAGTCGCTGCCCGCCCAGGCGCTCGTTCTCGACGCCGGCTGCGGGCCGGGCAGGCCCGTTCTCACCCGGCTGAGCGACGACCCGGACGTGAGTGCCGTCGGAATCGACCTCTCTCGGGTACAACTGGAGCTGGCGGCGGCGAACGCCCCCAACGCGTCGCTCGCGCAGGGTGATATGACCTCGCTCCCCGTCCAGAGCGAGTCGTTCGACGCGGCCGTCGCCTACTGGTCGTTGATCCACGTTCCCATGGACGACCACCCGACGGTTCTCGAGGAGTTCGCCCGGGTGTTGCGCCCCGGTGGTCGCGTCCTGCTCTGTGAGGGAACGACCGAGTGGGTCGGCGAGAACCCGGACTGGCTCGAGCGCGGCGTGCACATGCAGTGGGACATCGCCGGCCCCGAGAAGGCGCGAGCACACCTGCAGGACGCCGGGTTTTCCATCGTCGACGTGTGGGGCGGCCCGTCCTCGCTGGCGACTGATCGGGCTGACGAGGACGACGATAACGGCAATGGAGAGGATGGCGACGATGACGCCCCCTGGACATTCTTCGAGGCACGACTCGAGGGGTGAGGAGTGGGCTCAAACGGCGACAAACACTGGGTATGGTCTATACTATAGTTTCTAAAGTAAACACTACAGATTTGGTAACATTTTACGACAGAATTTGTGACTCGAGTCACGAGAGACAGCGACGACTCGAGGGAAGGAAATCACGAACGCGAACAGCCTCGAGCAGGTCGCTATCCGCCCTTGATCATCCGCAACACGGTCATCGTCTCGGTGTCGATCGGTTGATCCTCGGGCACCGGACGGCCGTCGACGAGGACGCTCACCTCGTGGGGACTCAGATCGACGGCGGCCAGCGCGTCCGCGTAGGTGGGCACCTCGCCGTCGTCCTCGAGTGACTCGAACGCGAGTTCCTGCACCCCTTCACCTTTGACGTCGACGGTGACGCGAGTGGACATTCCTACGCGTCGTTGCCCTCGAGTGCACTTGAGCGCGTCGCTCAGCCGTCTTCGTCATCGAGGGTCGGGCATCTCGTGGCGTCGGCGTGACCTTACCGTGGCCCTGACGCCGCTTCGGTGACACCTGTATCCGACTCTGGTTGACTGACACGGCGGCGGTGCGCGACCAGCCCACCCGCGAGCGCGCCGAGACCGAGCACGGTGATCAGGAGGTTCAGGAACCAGCCGACGATCGGCACGAGCGTCAGGAACGCGCCCGCGACCAATCCCACGACGAGGGCCAGCCAGCGGTTGCGGACGTCGATCAGCGAGAGCGCCCACGCGGCGACGGCGAAGCGGCCGTAGACGATCCCGACCCAGACGAACAGGGCGAACGCGAGCATCCCAACCAGCGCGATCGGAATGCCGATGACGGTGATCGCGATCGCGACCAACAGAATCGGGATGCCGACGAGCGCCACCAGTCCGATCGCACCCGTTCGAAGCGGATCGGTCGCCACCCTGGCCGCCACGCCGTCGGAAAACCGCGGGAACAGCGCGAGCAGGATGGCCCCCAGAAGCAGATTCGCCGCCAGGGCGTACGCCGCAGCCACCCAGGTCGCGAGGGGAACGATCACCGGGGCGAGATCCACGCCGAGCGTCGAGTCGCGCGTGATGTCGCCGGCGACGGCGTCCGTGTTCCCCTCGAGGTCGCCGTCGTACCGGAGGTCGCCCTCGATCACCGCCGTCTCCCCGAGCGTGATGACCTCGGCACCGACGGTCACGTCGCCCGCGATCGTCCCATCCAGAACGATCGTCCCGGCACCGGCCTCGAGGACGCCGTCGACGGTCCCGGTTTCGCCGACCTCGAGGGTGCCGGCGGCGACCGCGACGTCGCCGCTGACGTGGCCATGGATCTCGATGGTGCCGGCCACGCCGTTGAGGTCGCCACCGACCTCGCCACCGTCTTCGACGACGACGTTGCCAGCGACGGCGTTGACGTCCCCGGTGACGGTGCCCTCGATACGGACGTTTCCGGCGAAGGCGTTGACCTCGTCGACGGTCTCGCCGGCTTCGACGACGACGTTGCCACCGGTACCCGTTTGGGATTGGGCCAGCGCCGTTCCCGGCGCGAGCGCGACCCCGACCAGCGCCACGATGACGAGCGTGACGAGGAACTGGCGGAGGTGTGAATGAGGTGACATACTGAACGGACACCTATCTCGGTAATAAAATGCGACGGTGGTTCCACCCGAGAGGAACGATCATCCGCACCGAGAGTACGTGAAAACGTCCAGGTCGAGCACACCGAGTACACCCCTGAGTATGTACGTCTCCCGAACTCGAGCACCGATTCCACGATGACCCCAGCGACGATTCGGCGGCGACTCGAACGTTACCCCGCCAGCCGCTTCGGTCGTTTTATTGTCGGCGCTCCCCTCGTCGCGGGTATGAGCGAGGACGAGCCCGAGTCGTCACCGGAGGCCCCCCGTGAGGAGTCGGTCGCCGGCCGAACCGAAGTCTGGATCGAGAAGTACCGGCCAGAGACGCTGGACGAGATCAAAGGCCACGAGAACATCGTCCCACGGCTGGTGAGCTACGTCGAGCAAAACGACCTGCCGAACCTGCTCTTTTCGGGGCCGGCGGGAACCGGGAAGACGACCGCCGCACAGGCCGTCGCCCGCGAACTCTACGGCGAGGACTGGCGGGAGAACTTCCTCGAGCTGAACGCCTCCGACGAGCGCGGCATCGACGTCGTTCGCGACCGAATCAAGAACTTCGCGCGCTCGAGTTTCGGCGGCCACAACTACCGCATCATCTTCCTGGACGAGGCCGACGCGCTGACGAAGGACGCCCAGTCGGCCCTGCGCCGAACGATGGAACAGTTCTCGCACAACACCCGCTTTATCCTCTCGTGTAACTACTCGAGCCAGATCATCGACCCGATTCAGTCCCGATGTGCGGTGTTTCGCTTCACGGAGCTGTCGGATGAGGCCGTCGAGGCCCAGGTCAGGGAGATCGCGGCCACGGAAGAGATCGATGTCACCACCGACGGCGTCGACGCGCTCGTCTACGCCGCGGCGGGAGACATGCGAAAGGCGATCAACGGCCTCCAGGCGGCCGCCGTCATGGGCGAAACGGTCGACGAGGAGGGTGTGTTCGCCATCACCGCCACCGCCCGCCCGGAGGAGGTCGAGGAGATGGTCGAGAAAGCCATCGCGGGCGATTTCACCGCCGCCAGAGCCACCCTCGAGTCGCTACTGACCGACCGGGGACTCGCCGGCGGCGACGTGATCGACCAGCTTCACCGGTCGGCCTGGGAGTTCGACCTGGAGGAACTGGCGACGGTCAGGCTGCTCGAGCGCCTCGGCGAGGTCGACTACCGGATCACCGAGGGGGCGAACGAGCGCCTCCAGCTCGAGGCGATGTTGGCGTCGCTGGCCCTCGAGGAGTAGTTTTCCCGACGGCAGAATCGACATCGCTAGCGGCACCGAACGATTACTCGATAGTCGAGCCGTCCTCGAAGTGTTCGTCCGTCGTGTCCGTTGTGTCCGTCGATTCCGTCGTGTCTGTCGATTCCGTCGTGTCCGTCGAGTCCGTGTCATCGGAAACAACGTCCCGGAACTCGAACTGGGCCCCACCCGCGTCGCTTTCGGTCGCGGCGACCGTCCACCCGTGGGCCTCGGCGATCTGTTCGACGATGCTCAATCCGAAGCCAGTGCCGTCGTCGCTCGTGGTGTACCCCGATTCGAACACCGACTCGCGATCTGCCGCCGGAATCCCGATTCCGTCGTCGGAAACGGCGAATCCGTCCTCGAGGGGTGCCACAGTTATCGTCAGCTCGGTTTGTGTCCCGTCGTCGTCCGTCGAGTCGGGAGCGTCAGCGATCGAATGGCTTGTGGAACCATGTTCCACAGCATTCCGAAAGAGGTTCTCGAACAGTTCGGCCAGCCGCGCCCGGTCGGCCTCGAACGCGACGTCATCGCCGAGTTCGAGGACGGCATCCCCGGTGTCTACGAGCGACCACGCCTGGCGAGCGACGGCGTGGAGGGTGAGGCGTTCGGTCTCCGAAATGAGGGTGCCGTGACGCGAGAGGGTCAGGGGTTGATCGATGAGTTCGTCCATTCGATCGAGTGCATCCTCGACTTCTCGTAAATGGGTGTGGTCGCCGCTGTCGGTGACGATCTCGAGGTAGCCCTGGGCAACGTTCAACGGATTTCGAAGGTCGTGGCTGACGATGCTCGCGAACTCGTCGAGCCGTTCGTTCTTCGCGGTGAGCGCCCGTTCGTGACGTTTCTGTTCGGTGATGTCCGTGTAAATCGCGTAGCCCTCGACGCTCCGTTCACCAGCCGTCAGGGGGACGACGTTGATGAGGAAGTCCCGCACCTCCGTCGCGGTCTGGCGACGGGTGACAGTTCGAAGCGTCTCCCCCGCGAGCAACGCCTCGTTGAGCCGTTGGGCTTCCTCCTCGTACTCCGGCGGAACGATGAACTCGTCGACGTCCTCGTGAATGATCGTCTCCGCGTCGAACCCGAACACCGCCTCGAACCGGTCGTTGACCGCCTGAACGGTCGCTTCCCCACCCGAGAGTTCGTACTGGACGGTCGGGTCGGGGACGTTCTCGAACAGTGCCGAAAGCCGGTCACGCTCTTCGACCAGTTTCGTCTCCGCACGCGTCCTGGCGAGTGCTTCGGACACGTGCGAACAGAGCAGTTCGACCAGCTCGAGCGACGCCGAATCGAAAGCAGCGACCGTGTCGGAGACGGCCTGAAATACCCCCTGCTCACCGATCGGGGCGGTGAGTGCAGATCGGTACTGCTCCCACTCGTCGTCGACGGCCGCAGACTCGCCGAGATCGTCGATGATCGACGGCTCACCCGACTGGTACACCGAGCCGACGGCCCCGTACTCGAGGGACACCCGTCGGACGAAGCGCTCGTCCATCGCCGACGAGTACGCTTCGGGTACGAGTTCGTCGTTGTCGAGATCCGCCGACAGGAACACGCAGACGTCGAGTTCGAGCACGGTCTCGGTGGTCTCGAGTGCGCGCTCGTAGATCGTCCCCTCGTCGGGTGCGCCGATGATACGGGCCGCGCCTTGGTGGAGTCTGGTTAGCTGCTCGCGACGGTCGCGAAGTTCGGCTTCGACGCGAAAGCGGCTGAGCGCCTGTTCGACGTGCGTCGCCAGCAGTTCTAACAGCTCGCGGTCGACGTCATCGTAGCAGTCGACCGCCGTCGAGACCGCCTGTATGACACCGAACTCGCCGACGGGTACCGTGAGCGCCGAACGAAACCCGCCGTTGTGGTCGTTCGTCCGGTCGTCGTCGGCGGCGTCGGAGATGTAGACCGACTCGCCGGTTCGGTAGGTCTCCCCCATCACGCCGTGGGTCAGGGGGAGTGGCTCGAGATCGTCCCTGACCGGCCAGGAAGAGCGACCCCGTGGAACGAAGCTGTCTCCCTCGACGATGCCGAGGTAACAGACGTCGAGCTCGAGAATCCGTTCGGCCGCAGCGACCGTTCGTTCGAAGAGAGCAGTCTCGGTGTCGGCGCTGACCAGTTTGACGACGCTCTCGTGAAGGCTCGTCACCGTCTGTTGGCGTTCCCGGAGATGGTGCTCGACGCGAATGCGACGAATCGTCTCGCCGACGTGGGCGGCCAGCACCTCGGCCAGTTTGCGATCGACCTCGCTATAGGCAGCCGCTTCGGTCGAGATCGCCTGAAAGACGCCGTACTCGCCGACGGGGACGCTGATCGCCGATCGGTAGCTGTCCTCGTACGGGCGTGCCTCCGGTTCGGCCGCAACCTCTTCGATCAGAAATGACCGTTTCTCCCGATAGGTCTTGCCGAGAACGCCAGCCGACAGCGACGGATCAGCGACAGTGAGATCCTGTTCATCGTAGCCGCTGGTATAGACCGACGGAGGATCACCGCCATCGGCGGCGAGAACGAACGCCGAGGCGTCGAAACCGAGGACGTCGTCGGCCGTCTCGAGCGCCAGCTCGAACAGGGGCTCTTCCGATCGACAGGCGACGATCTGGGTGGCCATCTCGTGGAGTTGGGCGACTGCCGTGTGTGCAGCGTCGGTCTCGAGGTGGCCCCGTTCGAACCGTGGTTCCTCAATGGTGGTTTCTCGAGGCTGCGGTGTGTCGGAATCGGCGACCGCGGGGCGTGGCCGGTCGTCCGTTGACTCCCCGGGTGTCGGCACCGTGTCCGTGGCCGCCGAGGATCCGCGTGTCAGCCGGCGCTCGCACGAGGGCAGACAACACTGCCACTCGATTTCGTCGACCAGGTGCTCGAGGCACCGATCGTCGGGAACGGGCACGTCGAGGTTGGCGCCATCGGATGCAGTATCCTCGAGCGGATCGTCCGCGTACCGCTGTCGAACGAAGCCGTCGATCACGGGGGTCGATCTGGCGACGGCCGGATCGACCTCACCGGCTGCGAAGTAGATGGCCGGAACCGAGGCCAGAGCGGCGCCAAAGAGTTCGAGGAGCGAATCAGTGTCTGTCGCCTTTGGGGAATCAGCGACGACGGCACAATCGACGTCGGCGGTGAGCGCAGCCAGATCGGCAGCGTCGGCCACCGCGAGCACGCGGTCGTCCACACGTGCCGCCGTAGCGTCACCATCGCGAGGCTCGTCGCCGTTGACGGCAGACACTGCAGGCGTCACCGAGTAGTGCGAAGCCACCCGCTCGAGAGCACAGGCACCCGATGCTGCCGTCGGCGCGGACGCCGCGAAATACAGTAGAGAGCGGGTATCAGTCATGTGGTCGGCGTCGATCCGACACCGAGCAGTGATGTCAGTCCACGATCGCTGGCGACGGCAGTCACACAGTTCGTCGAATGCGACCGTGGTGTCCCGACCCTGCTCGTATTCACCTCTAGAAGAATCGACAATCACTAATAATCTATTGGCCCACCAGAACGGGTACGTAGCCGACTAGACAGAAGACGTCAGGGAACCACACCAGCCTCGTACGCTTCCAGGTATCGACTGCTGAACGAAATCGAACGTTACCACCCGTGTTTCGCTCAGCAGTGTAGGCCAGTGAAAACCACCAGTGGCGTTCCAAGCCTGAACTGATGGATCAAATCGCTGTCGGTCATCCGTTTTCACTCATCAGTCGACGCTTGGAAGGATGCTAGCTGGCATCAGAGCCGGCTCCAGTGGATCGACTCGAGTCGGTGCCTCGAGCGTGGGCGAGCCAGTAGCGACCGAGCACCCCCATGGGAACGAGCCAGAGCACCGCAAACGGCGCATAGATCCCCCAGAGGAGATCGGGCGCACTCGAGACGAAGCGGGCGACCGAGGCGACGCCGATGAGTGCGATGGCCGTCACCAGGAGTAACTGCTCTCGCGAGCACGTACGAACTCGCCACGGCCGGAGCGTTGCCGTTTCCCGAACGTCGACGACGTACAGGCCGAGCACACAGCCGACGACGCCGGTCGTCATCGCCATCGCGCCGTCGAGACCGAGCGCATATCGTCCCGTCGCCATCTCTCCAAGGACGACTGGAGCGAGTGCGACGACGACGGCACCGACGGGGCCGCCGTTCCAGACGGCGTAGCCGATGGGGCCAGCGACGATCAACGCAACGGCGAACACGATCACGAACGCACTCAGGCTGTCGAAAAGGGTCGTCGTCGTATCGATCGGCTGGCCACCGACGGTCACGACGCCGCCGGCGTGGCTCACCGCGAACAGCAGGGAAAAACAGCCGAGGATCACTGCGGTCGCCGCTGTCCGCCGTGGCTCGAGACCGACGAGCGGGTTCTGCCAGAGCGCCGTCCCGATCGACACCGTGCCCGGTATCGAGACCGCCGCCTCGGTCTCCGTCTCGTCGACGGGCTCGGTCAGGTCGCTCATCGTCCCTCCGTGATGAGCGTCGCGTAGCCGTCGTGGTCGGGTGCCCTCGCGTTCGCGAGGTCGAGCGCGTTCGGTGTAACTACCCAGTCCGCACCTGCGTACAGCCGTTCGATGTACGCTCGTGTATCGGCGTACGATTCGATACCGTGTTTCGGCCGGGCACCCGTATCCTCGTGTGCCTGCATCGAGACGACGTCGCCGAACTGCCAGCACCGAACGTGACGACGCCCGCTCGTTCCGTAGTACGTCTCGGCGGCCGTCGCTTGCTGGCGAACGTATCGATCGTGCGCAGCGTCAAAGGCGTAGCGAGTGTACTCCTCTGGCGAGCGCGCCCAGCCAGCATCGTCGAGAACCGTCATCACGCGCTCGAGACCCCCGACGGCATCCTCGAGGGCGAAGACGACGTTGATCGGAGCCGTCGGCTCGAACCCGGCTTCGCCGCGGCGGTACTGGTACCGGGCCACTGACGACTGCGATTCCGTCTCGATTCGTCGGTCGTCGACGCCCGCGATGTCGACCGTCGTATCGGCCGATTCCACGCGTCCGAGGGTCGGTTCGCCCGGCGGCGACGGGACGAGCGCGATGCCGACGGCAGTCAACCCGCCGGCGAGCAGGATTCGCCGACGGCTTGAGGTAGGGTCAGCCATTACCACCCACCCATACCCGTGTGTGCACCTGATCTGTGACTGTCGGTGTCATCGAATACCGTCTACGAACCCGATACTTTTCCAATATGTTTATATTTTCTGAATGAACTGTCAGGACGAATGTGGCACGGAATCGTCGGGCCTGTGGACGAACCGGACGTCCCAGCGGATGAATCGACCCGGCGGAACAGCGGCGACGAGGGTGTGGGTGAACCGTTCATCCGGCTGCCAGTCAATCGACCCGATGGGAACCCATCGAACCGCCCGAATCAGCCACGAGCGGTGATGAGCGTTGCGGAACTGTTTTACCGCCTGCAGGGCCAACACACCATACGAATGAGCGAGCTGGCCGACGAGTATCAACTCGAGTATTTCGAGGAGGAGGGGTTCGTCCGGACGGAGTGTCCCTCCTGTGGGGCACACTTCTGGACGCGCGATCACGATCGCGACACCTGCGGGGAGCCACCCTGTGCACAGTACGATTTCATCGACAACCCGGGGTTCGACGAGGAGTACACCTTAGAGGAGATGCGAGAGGCGTTTCTCTCCTTCTTCGAGGAACACGACCACGAGCGGATCGAGCCGTATCCCGTCGCGGCGAACCGCTGGCGTGACGACGTCCTCCTCACCCAGGCGTCGATCTACGACTTCCAGCCGCTGGTGACCTCCGGGCAGACGCCGCCGCCGGCGAACCCCCTCACCGTGAGCCAGCCCTGTATCCGGATGCAGGACATCGACAACGTGGGCAAGACGGGACGGCACACGATGGCCTTCGAGATGATGGCCCACCACGCGTTCAACGTCCGCGAGGACGCCGAGGCGGAGTACGCCTACGAAGGCGAGGTCTACTGGAAGGATCGCACCGTCGAGCTCTGTGACGAGTTGCTCGACTCGCTGGGTGCGGACATCGAGGCCGTCACCTACATCGAGGATCCGTGGGTCGGCGGCGGCAACGCCGGCCCCGCCATCGAGGTCATCTACCGCGGCCTCGAACTGGCCACGCTCGTCTTCATGTGCATGGAACAGGATCCAGACGGCGAGTACGAACTCAAGGACGGGAACACCTACTCGTTCATGGACACCTACATCGTCGACACCGGTTACGGGCTCGAGCGCTGGACCTGGATGAGCCAGGGCACGCCGACGGTGTACGAGGCGATCTACCCCGAGATGATCGCCTTCCTCAGGGAGAACGCCGGGCTCGCGTACACCGACGACGAGACCGCCCTCGTCGCCCGCGCGGCCCGCCTCTCCGGACAGCTCGACATCGACGACGTCGACGACGTCGAGGCCGCCCGCGGCGAGATTGCGGACGAACTCGGCGTCGACGTGAGGGAACTCAGAACGCTCGTCGAGCCCCTCGAGCGGATCTACGCCATCGCCGACCACTGCCGGACGCTCGCGTACATGTTCGGCGACGGGATCGTCCCCTCGAACGTCGGCACCGGGTACCTCGCACGGATGGTGCTCCGGCGGACGAAGCGTCTCTGTGACACGGTCGGCGTCGACGCCCCGCTCGACGAACTCGTCGACATGCAGGCCGATCGGCTGGGCTACGAGAACCGGGATACGATCCGGGATATCGTCCGCACCGAGGTCGAAAAGTACCGCGAGACGCTCGAGCGCGGCGGTCGTCGGGTCGAGCAGCTCGCCGAGGAGTACGCCGAACGAGACGAGGCGATTCCCGTCGACGAGCTCATCGAACTCTACGACAGCCACGGCATCCAGCCCGACATGGTCGAGGAGATCGCCGAGACCGTTGGCGCGGACGTGGACGTCCCCGACGACTTCTACAGCCTCGTGGCCGACCGACACGACACCGCCGTCGCCGAAGAGACCGCCGAGTCCGAGGGCGACGAACGTTTCGCCGACCTCCCGGAGACGGAAAAGCTGTACTACGACGACCAGCAGCGAACCCAGTTCGAGGCCGTGGTGCTGGACGTCTTCGACCGCGAGGACGGCTACGACGTCGTCCTCGACCAGACGATGTTCTACCCCGAGGGCGGTGGCCAGCCCGCTGACCGGGGAACGCTGTCGACCGACGACGCGACCGTCGAGGTGACCGACGTCCAGATCGAAGACGGCGTTATTCGCCACCGGACGGACGAGGATCCCGGCAAGGGCGAGTTCGTGAACGGCCAGATCAACGCGCCCCGACGCCGGCAATTGATGCGCCACCACACGGCGACCCACATCGTCATGCACGCGGCCGGACAGGTGCTCGGCGAACACGTCCGTCAGGCCGGTGCCCAGAAGGGCGTCTCCTCCTCCCGGGTCGACCTCCGTCATTACGACCGGATTTCACGCGACGACGTCAAGCGCATCGAGCGCGTCGCCAACGGGATGGTGATGGACAACGTCTCCGTAACCCAGGAGTGGCCCCACCGCCACGAGGCAGAAGCAGAACACGGCTTCGACCTCTATCAGGGCGGGATTCCGCCGGGAACGAACATCCGGCTCATCCACGTGGCCGAGGACGTCCAGGCCTGCGGTGGTACCCACGTCGCCCGCACCGGCGACGTCGGCGCGATCAAGATCCTGAACGCCGAGCGCGTCCAGGACGGCGTCGAACGGCTGGTCTTCGCCGCCGGCGACGCCGCCATCGAGGCCACCCAGCGGACCGAGGACGCCCTCTACGGTGCCGCCGAGGCGCTCGACGTCTCCCCCGAGGACGTCCCCGACACCGCCGAACGCTTCTTCGAGGAGTGGAAAGCGCGCGGCAAGGAGATCGAAGCCCTGAAAGAACAGCTCGCGACCGCTCGCGCCAGCGGCGGCGGTGGCGGCGAAGAAGTCGAAATCGGCGAGACGACCGCGGTCGTCCAGCGTATCGACGCCGACATGGACGAACTGCGGGCGACGGCCAACGCCCTCGCCGACGAGGGTCAGATCGCCGTCATCGGCTCCGGTGCTGACGGCGCGCAGTTCGTCGTCGCCGTCCCAGACGGCGCTGACGTCAACGCCGGCGAGGTCGTCGGCGAACTCGCCTCGAGAGTCGGTGGCGGCGGTGGCGGCCCACCGGACTTCGCCCAGGGTGGCGGCCCGGACGTCGACGCGCTAGAGGACGCGCTCGAGGACGCTCCCGACGTGCTTCGGCAGGTGCTGAACGCGTAAGACGATCTTTTTCCGTCGTCCAGCGATTCGAGGCCGAACAGCGAGAGCTTCGTACGCCCCAAACGCAACCCGGTGGGAGGATTCACAAGCGACGAGCGAGAACGGCCAGTATGCGTCGTCGCCCGCGTTCCCGTCGTGCTCCCCGCCCGTGCGCGAGCCGTCTCCACCAACCGACTCGTTCTACGCCACCCCGCGTGGCCGGTGATCGACCGTGACCGCTCCGCGAATGAACGACTCGAGCGCCGTCCCGGCCGGGTTCGTCGTCGGCGGGGTCAGCTCCGGCGTCGGAAAGACCGTCGCCACGCTGGCGATCGGTTGCGCACTCGAGGACGCCGGTTACGCCGTCCAGCCCGCGAAGGCCGGCCCCGACTTCATCGATCCGAGCCACCACGAATCGATCACGGGACGTCCCTCGCGAACCCTGGATCGGTGGCTCTGTGGCGAGGACGGGCTTCGTCGGAACTACGCTCGCGGCGAGGGCGAGATCTGCGTCGTCGAGGGACTCATGGGCCTGTACGACGGCGACCGCTCGAGTACCGCGATGGTCGCCGAGGCCCTCGACCTTCCCGTCGTCCTCGTGGTCGACGCGAACGCGGGAATGGAGAGCGTCGCCGCGACAGCGCTCGGGTTCGCCGCCTACGCCGAACGGATCGATCGGAACGTCGAGGTCGCCGGCATCGTCGCCCAGCGGGCCCACGGCGGTCGCCACGAGCACGGGATTCGTGAGGCCTTGCCCGACGACCTCGCGTACTTCGGTCGCGTTCCACCCAGCGAAGAACTCGAGATCCCGGATCGACACCTCGGGCTCGAGATGGGATCGGAGACCCAGATCTCCCGGGATGCGCTCGACGAGGCCGCCGAAACGATCGACGCCGAGCGCCTGGCATCGATTGCACGGGTTCCGCCGGGGCTCGAGTCCGCTTCCGCGGCGTCCGGGGGCGGCGAGGACGAGACCGGCGAACTCACAGTCGCCTTTGCGGACGACGCGGCCTTCTGTTTTCGGTATCCGGCGACGATCGAACGGCTCCGCGAGCGAGCGACCGTCCGGACGTTCTCGCCGGTCGCCGGTGATCCCGTCCCCGACTGCGACGGGGTCTATCTGCCCGGTGGGTATCCGGAACTGCACGGGGAACGCCTCGAGGGCGGTGGCACCCTCGAGCACCTCGGCCGACTCGCCAGCGACGGCCTGCCGGTGTTCGGCGAGTGTGGCGGGCTAATGGCGATGAGCGAGTCGCTGACGACAGTCGACGGCGAGCGATACGATATGGCCGGAATACTCCCCGCGACAGTGACGATGTGCGATCGCTACCAGGCGCTCGACCACGTCGAACTCGAGGCGCTCGAGCGGACGCTGACGGCGCGAAGCGGCGAGGAAATTCGCGGCCACGAGTTCCACTATTCTCGCGCGGACGTCGGCACCGACGCCCGTTTCCGATTCGAGACGGTTCGCGGACGGGGGATCACCGGTGAGCGAGACGGATTGGCCGAGTACGCCGCTCTCGGCACGTACGCCCACGTCCACCCCGAGAGCGGCGCGTTCGATCGGTTCCTGGACTCGCTCGAGTCCTGATCCGAGTTGTCGTAGGGTCAGGGTCGTGCGGTCGGCTCCCGCGTATCGATGCGGTCTGGACTCACAAGTGGGCGGAAACACCATCACTCGAGTTAGGTTCCACGGATCACAGAAACTCCCGTACCTCGGAGTACCACATGTCGTGATAATCGAGGTGACCGACCCGGCGGGCGATCGACACCGCGAGGACGTGCCAGCACAGATCGGTCGGGTCGTCGGGATCTAGATTGAACTCGCTGTCCTTGCAGGTACAGCCCTGGCCCTCGACGACGTACTCGTCTTCGTACCCGACGACGATCGTAAAATCCCGATAGACTTTGACCCGTCCCTCGGCGACGGCCTCGATGGCGCGCACCCCGCGGTCGCCGTGGAGCCGCGAGATCCGCTCGACGATCTCGGGCGTGAGCCTGCCGGCCTCCTCGAGGGTGGCCTGCCAGCGTTCGACCGGATCGGGATCGGAGCCGGAGTTCGACCGGGGCACGTCCGCTACTCTCGGTCGAACCGTCAAATCGGTTTGGGTGTGGGGTTCGATCGCTCGAGACCGACGGCGATATCGAGATCACACCGTTTTTCGCCTCCCGCCCCTCGAGTTACTGATATGCGCGTGACGGAGGGTGGCGTCGAACTCGAGGTGCCCGGCGAGCAGACCGAAGGCGTCGAGGAGTCGGTGTTTTACAACCCGCGACAGGAACTGAACCGGGATCTGACGATCGCAACCCTGCGGGCGTTCCGCGAGCGCGAACCCAGCGCCAGGCGCTATCTCGACGCGATGACCGCCAGCGGCGTCCGCGGGCTTCGGGCGGCCGTCGACGGCTGGGACGTCACCTGCTGTGACCGCGAGCCTGACGCGATCGAGCTCGCCCGATCGAACCTCGAGCGGGCCGGCTTCGACCTCGGACACGACGCCGAGGTCGTGCATCGAAACGCGAACGCGTTGATGCACGACGCCGTCTTCGACGTGATCGACCTCGACCCGTACGGGACGCCGATGCCGTTCGCCGACGCGGCGTTCGCCCGCTGTCGCCACCTCGTCTGCGTCACGGCGACTGATACGGCGCCGCTGTGTGGTGCGCACTTCAAAAGCGGGATGCGCTCGTACGGTGCCGTCCCCCGAAACACCGAGTACCACACGGAGATGGGCATCCGGACGCTCCTTTCGGCGCTCGCCCGAAGCGCCGCCCGGTTCGACGTCGGCGTCACCCCCATCCTGAGCTACACGAAGAGCCACTACGTGCGGACGTTCCTCGAACTCGGCCGGAAACCGACGGCGGCCGACGCCACCCTCGAGGAACTCGGCTTCCTCGTCCACTGCGAGGACTGTCTGTACCGCGAGCACGCGTTCGGCCTCGTACCCTCGAGCGACCTCCCCCGGCAACGCTGTCCCAACTGCGAGGGTGATCGCCTGCTGGTCGCCGGCCCGCTCTGGCTCGGATCGATGCAGGATCGGGCGTTCGTCGCCGACGTTCGCGACCGGATCCCCGACGCGTTCGAGACGGCCGACGAGGGACGGGCACTGCTCTCGGCCCTCGAGGACGAACTCGAGACGCCGACGCACTACGACCAGCACAAGCTCTGTAAGAACTGGGGGCTGTCCGCCAACGCGATGGCCGACTTCCTGGCCGACCTCGAGGCCGCGGGATTCCGGACGTCGCCCGCACACTACAGCGGCACGGCGTTCAAGACCGATGCCGACGTGGGCGAAATTCTCGAGGCGACCGAAGCAGGATTGGGATAAGCTTACTCGAGATCCGCGTAGAACCGGACGAGCCCACACTCCGGACAGCAGATAGCGTCGACCGACGCCGTCCCGCCGACGCCGAGTTTCCCGAGGAGGCTGTCCCGTTTGCCGGTGTCGATCCGGAGCGAGAAGCCGTCGCTCGAGCGAACGGTAGTCACTTCCATGGTGACGCCACAGTCGGGACAGCGGTGGAAAGCCATACGTGAACGTTTCGTCAGAGTGTTAAAATAACGTCGTCCTGTCGTGGATGGAGTTCCGGAAGCGACGACGTTTCGACCGCAGTTGCACGACCTGGAACTGAACTTAGCGGCTTTTAGGCTCGAAATCCCACGTACTACCGTGATCGATCGCCAGCAAGCTATCCAGGCCACCTATCGGGTCGTGACCCTCGCCCGAACCCAGCAGCTCACGCTGTTGGCCGCCGCCGTCGCGTTTTACGCGTTCCTCTCGCTCGTGCCGCTCGCGTTGCTCGCGCTCGGGATCGCGGCGACCCTCGGCGGCGAGCAGCTGGCCTCGCAGGTGGCGGGCGCGGCGAGCGACGTTCTGACGCCGGCAGCCCAGGAGATCCTCACGGAGACGCTCGTCGACGAGCCGGGTAGACAGGGTGCGACCGTCGTCGGGGCCTTCGGCGTTCTCTGGGGAGCCAGTCGCGTCCTGCGCGGTCTCGATCAGGTGTTCGCGTCCGTGTACGGAACGATCGAGACGAGAACGTTCCTGGACACGCTGTGGAATTCGACCATCGTCCTCCTGACGGTCGGTATCGGCCTCGCGTTCGTCGCTGCCCTCGAGTTCGCGATCCGGTTCGTTCCGGGGCTGACGGTGGGACTCGGATCGGTGTTCGTCCTCGTCGGCCTCTTCGCCGCGTTTCTGCCGATCTACGTGGTGTACCCCGCCGTGGACATCAGGGTTCGCGACGCCCTCCCCGGTGCCCTGATCGCGGCGGTCGGGTGGTTCACGCTGACGCGTGCCTTCTCGCTGTACACCACCGTCGCGGGAGACTACGTCGTCTACGGTGCGCTGGGTGCGGTCTTGCTCGTGCTCATCTGGCTGTATATCGGGGCCGCCATCCTCGTGTTCGGCGTCGTCGTGAACGCAGTCGTCGGTGGCGTTGATGTAGACCGGCAGCTACAAAGTCTCGGCCCGCGACAGATGTCGACAGAAGCGATGTCTGAGGACGAACCGGGAGCCGACGGGTGGGACGATGAGACACACGCCAGTCCGGAGCCGAGTGCTCGCACCCGCGACCGAGCCGACGATCCGGCTGCCCTCCGTGAGGAACTCCGCCAGCTCGAGGATCGCCTCGAGGACTTCGAATCCTCCGTCGACAGTCGCACCGTCGATCGCCAGTCACTCGAGCGCGACCTCAAGCGGTACGTTCGCCGACGCGCCCGTCGCGGCCACGCCCACGGCTGGGGGCCGTACCTGGTGTTGTTGTACGGTACCGCAATGACCATCGCCGCGTTCTACTTCCTCAGCGGGATCTGGGCAATCCTCGCGATGTTCGTCGTCTGGACGTCTACCCTCGGCGTCTACGCGCTGATGGTGCTCTTTGGCACCGGCATCTCACTGCTCGGGATTCCCGGCCGGCTGCGCGATCGGGCCTCGGAGTGGCGATCCTGACGCCCGGTGCGCAGCAGTTGGATAATCGACACGTATACGCACCTCGAGCGTGAACGCCCCGCGTATGTGGTTCGAATCGGCCCACGTCGAAGCGACCAGAGACGCCTTCCCGGAGTGGATGGCATTTCTCTGGGCGTTTTTCTCGTCCCTCGGGAGCGTCTGGTTCGTCGCCCCCGCCGTCGTCCTCGCCTTCTGGTTCGCCAATCGCCATCGGTTCCTCCCCTGGGTCGCCACCGTCATCGGCGGCTACGCCCTCGTGGTCGGGGCGAAAGGATACGTCGGCCTGGGTCGACCCGGGGTCGGCCCGGCTATCTCGCCGGAGGTGCTACCCACGGCCCTCGCCGTGGTCTACGCCCCGCTCGTCGAGGTGAGTTCCTCGAGTTTTCCGAGCGGCCACGCGATGGCCGGTACCATCATCTGGTGTATGCTGGCGCTCGAGACGAACGTGTGGTCGCGCCGCGTGCGCCTGATCGGGGCGGCGGCGGTCGTCGCCCTCATCGGATTTTCCCGCATCGCCCTCGGGTTACACTACCCGGTCGACGTCGTGGTCGGCATCGCGCTCGCCCTCGGGTATCTGGGAGCGATCCTCGCCACCCGTCGCTGGGCCGCCGATCACTCCACCGTCGATCCGACGAGCGCTACGTTCGCGACCGTCACCCTCATCGCAGCGCTCTCCTGGACAATTGGGGGTCAACCCGACGCCGCAGCGCTCCTCGGCGGGGCGGTCGGGCTCTGGCTCGTCTGGCTCGTCGCCCCACCGCCGCGTGACCCCTGGCCCGTCTCGCCCAGACAGATCGGCCAGACCACGTTCGGCATCGGCGGCCTCGGCGTCGTCGCCCTCCTCCTCCTGGCATTCGATGGTCACGCCGTCTGGCTGCTCGTCGGACTTCTTGGCGGCACCGTCGTCGGCCTGTTGCCGCGATTGAACGCCGGGAACGGGCGACTCGAGGAGTCAGTAGCCGGATAGCTCGAGCAGTGACCGCGCAGCCCAGCAGCCGCCACTCGAGATCACAACACGGTAAGTAGTCCGACGCCAAGGCATCCACAATGACGTTCCACCGGATCTCGCTCGGAAACACCGTCTTCGAGGGGGCGAACAACGCCTACCTTCACGACGGTGACGCGACCGTCTTACTCGATACCGGCGTCGCCGTTCCCGACACCCGCCAGGAACTCGAGGCGGGGCTCACAGAACACGGGATCGCGTTCGCTGACATCGACGCCATCGTCCTCACCCACTACCACGCCGATCACACCGGCCTGGCGGGGGAGATACAGGCCGAAAGCGGTGCCACCGTCTACGCACACGAGGCCGACGCCCCGCTCATCGCCGGGGACGCAGCCGCGTGGGCGAATCTCGAGGCGACCCAGCGCGAGCTGTTCGACAAGTGGGGGATGCCCGACGACGCGCGCGAAGAGCTTCTCGCGTTTCTCGAGGCCGGCGAGGAGGCCGGCATCTACGGCGAGGCCGTCGACGTGACGCCCATCACCGACGGCGACACGCTCTCGGTCGGCGACCTGCGTCTCGAGGTGCTCCACGCCCCGGGGCACACGGCAGGGCTGTGTTGTTTCGTTCCCCAGCGTGAGACGGGAACCGGGGCGGCGGTGTACACCGGCGACGCGCTCCTCCCGCAGTACACCCCCAACGTCGGCGGCGCCGACGTCCGCCTCGAGGGGGCCCTGGCCGCCTACGTCGAGACGCTCGAGACGCTGATCGATCGCGGGTACGCCCGCGCCTGGCCAGGTCACCGGACACCGATCGACGAGCCAGCAGAACGAGCACGGCACATCCTCGAGCATCACGAAGAGCGTGCTTTCCGGGTGGCGTCGGCACTCGAGGCAATCGGCCCGGCCGACGCCTGGACGGTCAGCGCCCGGCTGTTCGGCGACCTCTCGGACATCCACATCCTCCACGGCCCGGGGGAAGCCTTCGCCCACCTCGAGCATCTGCGTGACACCGGGGCGGTAGCGATCGAGCGACGCGAACACGACGCGATCGATCAGCACGACCGGGCCGCTGTCGACGGCCACCCGTACCGGCTGACTGAAGCGGGACGAACGCAACTGGCCGCCTGTTCGGACGGTCGCTGGCCGCTCTCGACGGCTCGAGATACGATCGACTGAGAAGTGCAGCGGGTTCGACTGAGACGAGCACTAGAGCGAAGCCCTCGTCGCTCGAGTGACTCACAGACCCACACCACACACCGCACACGCCGTCTACAGAGGTTTCTCACGACGGAGACTGTCCGATCGGCACGATGGCTCGTCGCAGAGCGTCGTCACTCGTCGCGTAGCGCCCAATAAAATGAATCAGTTATCGAACTGTCGCAGCTTACAGGTCGCGAGGCTGAACCGTCTTTCGGTCGTTGTCCTCGGCGCGGCGAGCAGCGTCTTCGAGGAGTTCAGCGACTTCCTCGTCGAGTGCTTCGTAGAAGTCCGACGCAACGTTCTTGTCATCGAGTGCTTCCTTGACGGCGGCTTTGACGATAAGATCTGCCATACAAGTTACCCGTTCCCGTTTCCCTCTTATAAAGGTTCTGTTTATCGACGGCGAATTCGGGTCGGAGAGGGCCGGTACTGCGTGTTTACGGGCCCGGGCCACCGGAAAGTATATGAGCAATGATGTCCGAGGCGGCAGCTACACCCCCTCGAGACACCGCTCGAGCGCTCGCGCGCGCTATCGATTGCCGCCGAAAGTGTCGTCGGTAGATAAATGAAGTTTTAAAATAACCACCACGTGACACGGTGTTCGATAGACATTGAGCAACGAAGCCGTCATCCGATCACCCGGGCGCGCGGAACGCCTTCGATCGGAACTGGACGAGCCCGAGTCGATCGTGCGTTCCCGTCCAGCGGATCGTGACCTCGGTAAGTCGGTACGATGGCCGAACCGGAACCGTCCCGGACGAGCAGTCGGCCCGCCAGCCGTCGCCTTCGATCACCCCCTCGTCGATCCGCTCGCCCCCTAACCGACTCGCTCGCCACCGAGGTTCTCCAGGGAGCCCAACGCCTGCTCGAGCGTCAGCCCCCGAAATCGTCGGGTGACGCCCAAGACACCGTCTTCGACCGATTTCTCGTCCGGTGGGCTCGGCATCGAACGCATGTCCAGTGTCGGCGTCGATCTCCGTTTCGTCGTCCACGTCCGTACCGCTCTCGTTTCCATCGTCCTCGGTGCTTCCTGCACCCACCGTCGCGATGACGCCGGTCGTCAGCAGTGCCGATCCAGAGACGATGACGCTCCGTCTGTTGAGTTTCGACATACGCCAGCCACCACAAACTCGTGTATTGCGCTCTATGTGGTAAGCACAGCTTTCGTGTCAATCAACCGTTTTGCTCCTGCAACGATACTCTCGTCCGCCTGAAACGTACTCGACCGGTACCGCCAGCTCGAGAGGATCGGACTCGAATACACCGACTCTTGCCGCCAAGGGTTTAGTTCGAGCGGCACTTTATATGTGACAATGGAGAGTAACGATACCGCACCGGACACGCCTTTTCAGGATTACACGAATGACTCCGAGGCACTCCAGCACTCTCTGACGCTCCTCAATACCGTTCAGGACGGTATCTATCAACTCGACGCCGAGGGCCGGTTCGTCGCCGTAAACGACGTCATCACCGAAACGACGGGATACGCGCGGAACGAACTCCTTGGCGAGCACGTCTCTGTTCTTATCGACGATGTCGATGCCAGACGTCTCGAACGTGAAATCCACACCCGGCTCGAACGTGGCGAGGATCCGAATACCACGTTCAATCTTGCGATCGAGACGACTGATAGTGATCGGGTTCACTGCGAGCTTCGATTCAGCCTCATCGTACACGATGGTGAGTTGGCGGGAACCGTCGGCGTCACCCGGATACTCGATGATCACGAGCAAACGACGACTCACCTCCCGTCACGGTGGGAGACCTACGAGTCGATCTCGTCCGTGATCGACGAAGCCGACATCGGCGTGTTCGTCCTCGACGAAACGTTCGACGTCGTGTGGATCAACGAAACGATCGAAGACTACTTCGGCCTCGATCGAACTGCGGTCATCGGCCGAGACAAACGGACGCTTATTCAGGAGACGATCCGGAACCAATTCACCGATTCCGACACCTTCGCGGAGACGGTTCTGGCAACCTACGACGATAACACCTACGTCGAACAGTTCGAAAGCCAGATCACGGCTGCTGACGACCGCGAAGCGCGCTGGCTCGAGCACCGGAGTAAACCGATCGAGTCCGGTCGATACGAGGGTGGACGAGTCGAACTCTACTACGATATCACCGACCGGAAAGACGCAGAACGTGCCAGGCGTGACAGCGAGCGACGACTCCGACGCGAGTACGGCCTCACCGAGCAAATTCTGGAGACGAGCCCCGTCGGTATCGCCGTCGTAAACCCGGATGGATCGACTGCTCGAGCAAACGAACGAATGGCCGACTTGCTCACTGTGTCCTCGACGGCCGAATCGTACTCGACCGCACAGCAGGACGTGTACGACGAGAACGGCACCTACCTTCCCATCGAGGAGCGACCCGTGTTCCGCGTCTTCGAGACGGGCGAGCCCGCGAGTGATCAGGAAGTTCTCCTGAAACGGTCGGACGGACAACGACGGTGGCTCTCGATAAACGCACGACCGATACCCGACGAGCACGGGGAACCAGCACAAGTCGTTGAGACGGCAACGGATATCACGGATCTGAAAGCGTTAGCGGAGCGGCGCAAACAAGATCTCGAGGAACGCGAGAAAGAGCTCGCAGCCGTGAGGCTCGCCACGAACCTGCTCGAATCCGGCGAGCAACCGGTGGATCAACTCCTCCAGGAGTTCGTGGGCGTTCTCCCGCAATTTTTCCAGCAACCGGAGCGAACTGCCGCACGTGTCTCGATCGGTGACACCCAGGCCACCACGGAGGGATACAGGTCGCTCGACAATCGAATTCGGTCTCGCACCCATACCGTCAAGGGGACGCCGATCACGGTCGACGTCATCCTGTACGACGATCCTGACGAGGCTGACCAGGCAGACGCCGAACCGGCAGGGTTTCTCGAGGAGGAGCAGAAACTAATCGATACGCTCACAACGCTACTGAAATTCCACTTCGACCGACGAGAGTACATCACCGATCTCCGAGAATCGAACAAGCGCCTCGAACAGTTCGCCTACGCGGCGTCTCACGATTTGCAAGAACCGCTCCGAATGGTCTCGAGCTACCTGCAACTGATCGAAACCCGATACACTGACACACTCGACGAAGACGGCGAGGAGTTCCTTGCGTACGCCATCGACGGAGCCGAGCGAATGCGAGAGATGATCGACGGATTACTGCAATACTCCCGCGTCGAAACCCGGGGCGACCCCTTCGAACCGGTCGATCTCGATGCGGTGGTAGACGACGTGTTGGAGGATCTCCAGCTCACGATCGAGGAACACGACGCGGACGTTTCCGTCGAATCACTCCCGACCGTACTGGGTGACGACAGTCAACTCCGACAGGTGTTCCAGAACCTGCTCGACAACGCGATCGAATACAGCGGTGACGCCCCGCCGCGCGTTCACGTCTCTGCCGACCACGACGGGGACGACTGGACGATCACGGTACGCGACGACGGAATCGGAATTGATCCCGACGATGCGGATCACGTCTTCGAAGTGTTTCACCGGCTCCACACCCACGACGAGTACGCCGGAACCGGCATCGGACTCGCGCTCTGTCGTCGGATCGTCGAGCGCCACAACGGCCGGATCTGGCTCGAGTCCGAACCGGGAACTGGTGCGGCGTTTTCCTTTACCATTCCGGCCAGCGATGAGGAGCGCTAACTGATCGTCAACTACGACTCGAGGGACTTGGTCGGTCACATCCGGGACGATCACGACAACACGCGAGCGGTGGACGACGCTCGTGGTTGGTAACAGATGAGAAAAAGCCTAGGCCGGGATTTGAACCCGGGCTCTCGTCCTTACCAAGGACGCGCTTTACCGCTAAGCTACCCAGGCAGGCATGCGTTGGTTGACCGGAGTCGTCTTTATGGGTTTCGATTCCCCCCTGTGGGTGTGTCGGTGTGACACTGAACGCGACAGGAGCCGTACGTCCCTCGAGCGCGGCTACGGGTCGCCTGCAGACGTCACACGGTCGGTCGTGAGTTCGGTGGGTGGGCGTTCGAGATCCGGTTCGGCGTCCCGTTTCCGTTTTCGCCCCTGTTGCCGTTCCCGTTCCGGTTCGTACTCATCCACCGCATCCTCGAGTACCGATCGCGATGGTATACACTCCCCTGCTGGCGGAAACGATGCACCGACGTCGGCGGCGACGGTCGAGGCGACTTCGAGCAGCGCCGACGAGGTGTGGGCGTCGACGGCTGTCGCGCCGGTACAAACGGCCAGTTCCAGAACGTCGCGCTCGAGATTGGCGTCGAGGGCGGTGGCGTCGGCAGTCGTGGCGTCGGCCCGGAGCGTCTGATCACGGCCGAACTGGCGGACGGTGCGGACGGCGGTGGTGGCAGCGTCGGTACGCGCCAAGAGGTAGAAGCCGCGGGCGACGAGGATGTCGGCGGCGAGAATCTCGAGGTCGGCGCGGCCGTCGCCGGTGGTCTCGGCCCAGGGCTCCTCGTGGGCGAGCATCCTGGTGAGTCGCAGCCCTTCGTAGATGAGCTGGACGCCGGCGGCGTGGTGGGCGACGGCCTCGAGATTGAGTTCGGTGGGAGTGGCCGTCCGTGACACGGAGGATCCAGCGGTGGCGTCGCTCTCGGTTTCGCTCTCGGTTTCGCTCACGGTCGCAGTCGCAGTTGCGTTCGCGGTCGCGTTCGCACTCGCGCGCTCGAGAGCGCTCGCACACGCGAGGGTTAACACGCCGGGCGTCATCGATGCTGCCTCGAGCGTGTCGGTCAAGAACTCATTCAACGCTGCCGGTTCGACGTCCGAAATGGCGTCGCAGGCGGCTTGCCGACAGGTGTCGACCCGATCCATCAACAGGGGCTTACGGCGGAGCAGCCAAAGACCTTTGGAAAGACACCACCGACGGGGAGCATGATCGAGACCGAGACGACCGGCAGGGTTCGAACGATTCGATTCGCGCGCCCGGAGGCCCGGAACGCCCTCACCCGGGCGGGCCTCGAGACCCTCGAGGCGGCAGTGAAAGATGCCACGGAACCAATTCTCGTTCTCGAGGGTAACGGGTCGGCGTTCTGTGCGGGGGCGGATCTGGATCTGGTGGCCGGCCTCGATCGGACGGAAGCCGAGGACTTCGCCCGGTTGGGCCAGCGGGTTGCTCGCCTGCTCGAGTCGACTCGGGCGATTACCGTCGCCGCGATCGACGGGCCCGCCCGCGGTGGCGGCCTCGAGCTGGCGCTGGCGTGTGACCTCAGGGTCGGAACGCCGGCGTCGACGTTCGGCGAACCGGGGGTCACGTTCGGCCTGTTCGGTGCCTGGGGCGGGACGGTTCGGCTGCCTCGAATCGTCGGCGAGGGGAACGCGCTGGATCTCGCCTGTACGGGTCGGGTGATCGACGCCGAGGAAGCGTGTCGGATGGGACTGCTCTCAAAGGTCGTCGACGACCCGGTTGCAGTGGCGACGGCGATGGCCGAACATCCGCCGGAGACACTCGAGGTGTTGAAATCCCGCCTGCGGGACGACAGCGAGCGATCGGTTCAGGAAGACCGGGAAGCGACGGCGTTCGGACGGTTGGTCGAGACGTACGGCGAGGATGTCGCCGATCGACGATGAGCGACTCGAGCGGGGCGGGACGCACTCGCTCTGTGACGTCTCTCTGATTCGTTCTGGTCGCCGCAGATATGCTCCGTCGCGGGCACTTCCACGTCCATCTCTGTTCACTCGAGAACATGCGACCGGTCAAAGTGGCCAATTCGGCCGATTGAAAAGGGATTATCGCCAGGCCGCAAGTGTCGGCGCATCGTCCGCTCGCATCGAGAGCCAGGCACCATCTGCGGAGATGTCCGCAATAACGTACGTTTCGCGGCCGCCATCGGAGTCAATCGAACTGCAGACAGTGTCCGTAGACACGGACGTGTGGCACGTGTGATCCGTCACCATGAGAGGAGGTCACGTACTCGGACATATAAACCCGTCGGATCGGTTCTGTCGACGCCTGCCGAATCAGGCCTCCCGAAGCGAACACACAGAAGCACTGCCTTTATACCGATTTTCACCGTATCGAGGAGATATGAACGTAGCTGACGCAATGACGGCGCGCGACGACGTGGTCTCCGTCTCGCTGCCGGGAACCAGAACTGACGTACTCGAGTATCTCCAGGAGCGGTCGTTCTCGTCAGTGCCGGTCGTCCAGACCGACGACGGCACCGCCGAGTACCGGGGGCTCGTCACCCGCGAGTCGCTGATCGAACAGCCAGACGAGGATCAGCTGGTGATGTTGCTCGAGGACGTGCCGACGACGACCGCCGAGACGAGCATCGAGGAGATTGCCGAGGTGATGGTCGAGAGTGAGTCCCGTCGAATTCCGGTCATCGACGGGGAGTTCGAGGGAATTATCACGGTCACGGACGTCGTCCACACGATCGCGACGGGCGACGCCGAGACCGACGCCGAGGTCGGCGAGTACGCGACCCGAGACGTGAACACGACGTACGAGGGTGTCCCCCTGCCGGTCGCCGAACGCGAAGTTTACTACGCGAACGTCCCCTACGCGGTCGTCCTGGACGACGACGGGCGGATGAGTGGCGTCATCACGGAAGTCGACATCATCGACGTCGCCCGAATCGTCGAGGGCGAAGAGGAGACCGGGAACAATTTCCCGGATCAGGACGCCGATTACTCCTGGGAGGGGATCAAAGGTGTCGGCAGCCGAGCGCTCCCGACCCGGGACATCGAGTTGCCGGTCGGCCCGGTCAGCGAGTTCATGACCGAGGACGTCGTGACGGTCTCGAAAACCAAGACGATCGAGGGAGCCGCCCAGCTGATGATCCGCAACGACATCGAGCAGATTCCGATGGTCACCGGCGACGACCTCGTCGGTATCGTTCGCGACGTCGATCTGCTGCGCGCGCTGTATCACTGATTGGCCGATAGTTAGGCTCTCGCTCACGACGATCCCCCGGGTTTTCAGTTCATCTCGCGACGCCCCGTTCTGCAGGGCGCTCCTCGAGGCGACCGTAACACACGTCGATCGAACACGGTTCGAATGCACAGGATGACACGCCCTCACGCAGCCTCGAAAGTGACTTTTGTCCGGCGGGGCTCGGTACGGATGAGTATGACCGAATCGTTGCGCTCGTCGCGGTCACGTCGTCGTGTCGTGGCTGTCGACCGAGCCGAGCCCCGAACGGAGCTGATCGACCGATGAGTGAGCACGCGGAATCGACGAGCAGGAAGCTGACCGAACTCGCCAAGCGACGCGGCTACTTCTTCCAGTCCTCCGACGCGTACGGGGGCGTCGGCGGCTTCTACACGTTCGGCCCCCAGGGCGCAGCGTTGAAGGGGAACCTCGAGGACGCCTGGCACGACCGGTTCTCGGTGCAGGAGGGCAATCTGGAAATCGACGCGCCGACGATCATGCCCGAACCCGTCTTCGAGTCCTCGGGTCACCTCGAGACGTTCGACGACATGCTGGTGGAGTGTCCCGAGTGCGGCGAGAGCCACCGCGCCGATCACGTCGTCGAGGACAACACCGACTACGAGGACGCAGAGGGCCTCCCGATTCCGGATGTCGAGGAGATCATCGCCGAGTACGAACTCGTCTGTCCATCCTGTGGCGCCGGCCTCGCCGGCCAGGCCGTCGACGACTTCAACCTGATGTTCGCGACGAGCATCGGCCCCGGCGACTCCCAGCCGGGCTACCTCCGACCCGAGACCGCACAGGGCATCTTCGTCGAATTCCCGCGGCTCAAGGAGTACGCTCGCAATACCCTCCCCTTCGGCGTCACCCAGATCGGTCGCGCCTACCGCAACGAGATCAGTCCCCGGCGCTCGATCATCCGCACCCGCGAGTTCACCCAGGCCGAACTCGAGCAGTTCGTCGACCCAGAGGGCGACGGCCCCGACCTCTCGGGCGTCGAGAACGTCCAGGTGCGGCTGTACCCAGCGACTGAACAGCAAGCAGACAATGGCGACCTCCGCGAGACGACCATCGGCGAGGCCGTCGCCGACGGCACCATCGCAGATCCCTGGATCGCCTACTTCCTCGGCATCGCCCAGGAGTGGTACGAGTCCGTCGGCGTCGATCCCGACCGGTTCCGCTTCCGCCAGCACCTCGCCGGCGAGCGCTCACACTACGCGAGCGACTGCTGGGACGCCGAAGCGCTGATCGACGGGAGTGAGGAATCGGACGATTCCGAACAACGGAAGTCGGCGGAGCCGTCTTCCGGTTATTGGATCGAGATCGCCGGCTTCGCCCACCGCGGCGACTACGACCTTTCGAAACACGCCGCGGGCTCCGGCGAGCGCTTCACCGTCTTCCGCCAGTACGACGAGCCACAGACCGTCGAGCGCGCCACCGTCGATCCCGACATGAGCTACCTCGGCCCCCAATTCGGCGGCGGCGCCGGTACGGTCGTCGATGCGCTCCAGGCGCTGGCTGCGAGCAATCGGGAGGCGTTCGACGGCGACACCGTCGAGATTGACCTCGAGGGCGAAACCCACGAGATCCCCGTCGAAAAGACCGGCTTCGCCGTCGAGGAGGAAACCATCGCGGGCGAACACGTCACCCCCCACGTCATCGAACCCTCCTTCGGCGTCGACCGACTGCTCTACACCGTGCTCCATCACGCCTACGCCGAGGACGAAGTCGACGGTGAAGATCGGACGTACCTCGAGCTCGAGCCCGAAGTCGCCCCGACGTTCGTCGGCGTCTTCCCGCTCCAGAGCGACGACGACCTCGAGGAGACGGCCCGGGAGGTCGCGAAAGCGGTACGCGCGGCCGGCCTCTCGGTCACCTACGACGACTCGGGCAACATCGGCCGCCGCTACCGTCGACAAGATGAGGTTGGCACCCCATTCTGCGTGACGGTGGACTACGAGAGCCTCGACGACGGCGCGGTGACCGTCCGCGAACGCGATTCGACCGCCCAGAAGCGCCTCCCGATCGACTCGCTGGCAGAGACGCTGTCGGCGCTGCGTGCGGGCGACGTCGCTTTCGAGGAACTCGAGTCGTAGGCGTGGACATTGGGCGGTCGCCACGGTCGTTACCACGCGTCGCCTCGAGGCCGGGCGCAAGCCAAACGATTTTATCGGATTTCGTGATAGTGCCGGTATGGCACCGGCGTCGACGCAGTGGGAGTACGAGACGGTCAGACCCCCTCGCGAAGCGACGATGCGGGAAGCCGACGATCCGAAGGCGTTGCTCAACGAGTACGGCGCCGACGGATGGGAGTTCGTCGACACCATCGACTACACCGAAGGAGGGACGAAGTACCTCGTCTTCAAGCGGCCGATCGGTGACGACGATGACTGACGATCAGGTTAGCACCGCCGACACGATGCGCGAACGGGCCGACGAGAGTCGCCTCAAAATCTGGCTGCTCATCGGCGCCAACCGCCTGGTCGTCACCGGCGTGGTGGCCGTCACCTTCTTCGTCCTCTTCATGCTCGGGGCGCTGCTCGAGCCCCGACTCTCGACGCTCCTCCAGGAACGGGCCGTGATCGAAGCGATGTTCTCCTCGATGCTGACGGCGATCATCACCGCCGTCACGCTGGTCGTCACGATCGGTCAGCTCATCGTCTCCCAGGAGAACGGCCCCCTCGGCGAGCAACGTCAGCGGATGAGCGCGACGATGGACTTTCGCGGCTACGTCACCGAACTGGTCGGCGAACCAGCCCCCGCCGATCCCTCGGCGTTCATCAGCAGCATCGTCGAGGCCGCACGCACGCGAGCGATCGACCTTGAGGACGCCATCGAGGGGACGGACGACGAGGAGCTCGCGGACGAAATCGAGGAGTTCGTCGACAGCATTACGGGTAACGCCGACACCGTCACCGACAAGATCGAGGGTGCCTCCTTTGGAACATTCGACGTCGTCTACGCCGCGATGGACTTCAACTACGGCTGGAAGATCTTTCAGGTCGAGCGCATCCAGGACGAGTACGAGGACGTGCTCGATCCGGAGCAACAGGACGCACTCGAGGAGCTTCGCCGCGCACTCGTGATGTTCGGCCCCGCTCGAGAGCACGTCAAGACGCTGTACTTCCAGTGGGAGCTGATCAACCTCTCGCGGCTGATCCTCTACGTGAGCGTGCCAGCATTGCTCGTCAGCGGGATGATGCTCACCTTCGTCGGCGATCAGACCGTCGTCGGCACCACCTTCGGAGCCGAGAACCTGCTGTGGGTCGTCGCGGTCGCGTTCACGTTCACGCTCGTCCCGTTTTTCCTGCTGATGGCCTACATCGTCCGCGTGACGACGGTCGCCAAGCGAACGCTCGCCATCGGGCCGCTGATCCTGCGGGGCTCTCAGCGCTGACGCGGTCGTGATGGTGTCGGATCGAGACGCCGTCGAATCGACGTGACTGGTTCTCGGACTCGAGGGCAGCGTTCGACGCGGCCGTCGCCGTGGCGAAACGTAACCGACGAACTGAATATCCCGCCCGAGAACGATTCAGGAAATGGCCGACGAACTCAAGCGACGGCTCGTCCACGCCAGCGGCGCAGGCCTTGTCGTCCTCTACCTCCTCGCGAACGCCCTCGACCTTGGGCTGACCTGGCCCCGGTTCCAGGTGCTGATGGTCGTCCTCGCCCTGGGCACGATCGGTCTCGAGTTCCTGCGCCTCCGGGTTGGCCTCGAGTGGTGGATCTACGAGAAATTGACACGGGAGTACGAACAGAACCAGTTCGCCGGCTACGGCTACTACATGGTCAGCATGACCGTCGCCGTCCTCCTGTTTCCCGAGGAAATCGCGCTTCCGGCGATGTTGATGCTCGCCATCGGCGATCCGATCAGCGGTCTCGTCTCCGACAATACGCTCAAGCGCGTGAAACATCCCAAGACGCTCGTGACGATGTTCGTCGTCAGCACCGCTCTCGCGCTGCCGTTTTTCCTCGACGCGCCGCTGGTGGCCGTCGCCGCCGCTCTCGGCGCGACGATCGCCGACGGCGTCAAGCTCCGAATCAGGGACTTCATCGTCGACGACAACCTGACCATTCCGATCTACGCGAGCGTACTGGCGTATCTGACCCTCGAGTTCGTGCCGCTGTAGTCGCCGATTTCACGGTGACCCGTATTCTGTTCCCAGTCTCTCGCTTCTGGCGGGCGAAAACATAGATTCAGCAGCCGCCATCGTCTCCGTCCGCGTTCTCGATGACGGCGACCCCGTGTACCACAATCGCCTCGAGGTCGACGCTGCGGGAGGAAAATCGGGCTGGTGGCGGTGAGACGAGGGGGACGAGTTGGTATGGCGTAGGTGACTGTTAGCGCTCGAGGAACCGTCGATGGCACTCGAACTCGAGGGAACCAGAACACTCGAGACGTCCACAACGCTCGAGGCGAGAACCGTTCACTCCCGCCCGGTCCACTTCAGGAGCAACAGCGTGCCCTCGAAGAGGATGATCATGATGATCGCGACGATAATCGGGGCCATGAGCGTCGGGTCGACCGTGAACATGAACGAGAGCCCGGCGAAGGCCGCCCAGAAGTACAGGCGCTTCTCGGCGAGCCACCGGCGGGTCGTCACGCCCATCATCACCGCGAGGATGATGAACAGCGGGATCTGGAACACGATCGCGAGGAAACCGGTGAGCGTGATGATCAGGTTGAACGTCTCGCCGAGGGCGTAGGCGATTTCCGCGCTTCCGCGGGAGTAGAACGTGAAGTACTCGAACAGAATCGGGAGGACGACCGCGAACGAGAACAACATCCCGATCCCTGCGAGGATGACACTCGTGGGGACGGCCGCGAGGTAGTACTTGCGCTCGTGGGGATAAAGCCCGGGACGCATGAACAGGTAGCCCTCGTAGACCAGCATCGGAATCGCGACGATGATCCCCGCCAACGCGGCGACTTTGATCCGAGTCAGCCACAGCTCGAGCGGGTGATAGACGTGTGGCGGTTCGTCGACCGCCGAGGGGAAGACGAACTCCCAGATGATCCCGATCGCCTGTGAGGACCACAGGAGAGCGATCGCTGTCGCGGCCGAGCCGACGAGGAGGACGACCGCCAGTCGCATAACCATCTCCTCGATGTGGTCGGCGAGGGGCATCTCCTGGTCGTCCGGCGGGGTCGAAATCCCGCCGATGTCCTCGTCCGGTGAGGGATAGGTCGGCTCCTGACGCTCGCGGTTGTCGTCGTGGTGGCCGTGGCCGTCGGTTTTCGCCATTGGTTCCGGCGGTTCCGGTGGGGCTGGCGGATCCCGCGTTTCGGCGTCCGAGATGGACGTTTTCGGCTCGCCATCGATTTCACTCGAGTCGTCCTCGCGAGCCCGGTCATCGCCTCGAGACGCGCCGACGGCCCGAGGTCCCATCTGAGGGCGTTCCTCGAGCGGGAGGTCTTCGAACGGGGTGACTCCGGGAGGAGCGTCTCTGTGTTTGGTGAGGCCACCGGTGTCGGTATCGTTGCTGGCAGCGTCGTCGTCCGTGTCGACGTCCTCGCTGGTGTTGTCGCCGTCAGTATTGTCCTCGGCGTCGTCGTCCGCACCGTCCTGCGAGTCGTCGCTTTCCTCAGTGTCGGTGTCGTCGCTTTCCTCAGTGTCGGTGTCGTCGGCTGTCCCCTCGAGCGAACCGTCTCCGGAGGCGCTAGAATCAACATCCATCGCGTTTGCCGACCCGTCATCTTCGACCTCCTCGGTGGTACCCTCCTCGTCGTCATCCGAAGAACGCGTTCCCTCGCCACGACCGGCATCAGACTCGGCTTCAGCCTCCGCGTCCGCGTCCGACTCTGAGACTGGCCCGTCGTCGGTCTCGGCTGGTCGCCCGTCGGCAGTAGTCTCGGGTTCGTCACCGCCTGATTCGCCCGTCTCGTCGCTCGAGCGTGGCGACTCAGTGGGCGCTCCGCTGTCCGACCCCGCATCCGACTCGTCCGGCATCTATCGGGATATAGATAGGCCGCTGGTTATAGGCCTTTTTCTTACGCCACGCGGTTGCGGGACAGGTAACCATCCCCTACCCAACCCTCGAAACGGATTGACTCGAAAGGTTGATAACTGGATATAAGCTACCTTGGGGCACCGAATGAGCGCCATCGACGAGGATACCGTCCGTACTATCAACGCTGGGCGGGACACGCTTGGAGCGATGTTCTCGAGCGCCCAAGCGAACCTCCAGAAGGTCTTTATCATCTTCGTAATCGGCTTTATCGGCTCGTTTTACGCCCTGCGCCTCTGGATCTGGGACTTCCTCGAGGCGACGGCGAAAGCCGAGATGGCGACCCACGTCGCGGACAAGACGGACATCATCACGCGGACGCCGTTCGAAGTGATCTTGCTGCAGGCGAAAATCGGGATGATCGTCGGCGTCCTCATTGCGATTCCCGCCCTGCTCTATCTCTCCCGCGAGAAGCTGCGAGAGCGCGGCGTCCAGAGCGTCGTCCCCATCTCGAAGACGTACGTCGCCGGCTTCGTCCTTCTGTCGGCGGCCCTCTTCTGGACCGGCCTGTTTTACGCCTACGTCATCTTCTTCCCCTACGCGTTCGACTTCCTGGCGGGCAACGCCGTCTCGATGGGGATCAAGCCAAGTTTCGGCATCACCGAGTTCACTGAGTTCATCGCCCTCCTGACGATCTCCTTCGGGCTGGCCGCACAGCTTCCGCTGTTCATGAGCACGCTCTCGTACACCGAAATCGTCCCCTACGAAACCTTCCGCGAGAAGTGGCGTCACGCCATCGTCGCGATCACCGTCTTCGGGGCGCTGTTCTCGCCACCAGACCCGTTCACGCTGGTCATGTGGGCGACGCCGATGATCGTCCTCTACGTGTTCAGCCTCGGGCTGGCAAAACTCGTCGCCAACATCCGCCGGAAAGGCGCGGCCGAACTCGACAGCGGCACCAACCTGGTCAAACGGCGCGTCCTCCAGTTCGGCCTCGTCATCCTCTCGCTATCGACGGCAGCGGCCCTCGCCATCAGCTACGGCGGCTTCGAGTACCTCGAGGAGGAGGTCTACCCGACATTGCCGGCCTGGCTTCAGCCCGGCGGTGGTTCCCTGCTCGAGACGCTGCCGGCCGAACACGGTCTCCTGGGGGCTGCCGCCTCGGGACTCATCATCGGTCTCGTCGTTGCCTTCGCGATCCTGATCCTGTACACGCTCAAGGTGTTACAGAGCCCCGTCTATCCCCGGGAGTCGGCTATTCGGACGGCGACTGACCCCTCCGAGATCGACCTCGGGATGCTCGAGGCCGATGCGATCGAACGCGCCCCACCGGAGGTCTTCCTCAAGATGAGCGAGGACGAGGCCCTCGAGGAGGCACGGGAGGCGATGTACGACGACGAGAAGGAGAAAGCCCAGGCGATCCTCGACCGGTACGATACGCTCAACGCAGCGGCCGAGGAAGACGAGACGGGAGACGAAGACGTCGCAGGTGCCACAGCAGCGGGGGCCAACGCGGCCGCCGAGAGCGCCGGTGACGGGACTGACGACGGTGACGGCGGCAGCATCTTCTCGAGCACCGCCGCCGGCGTGCTCGATCCGTTCACCGAAGACGAGACCACCGAAGAGGACATCGGCGGCTACGCCTACGACCTCGCGTTCATCTTCAACAGTCTCACCTCCAAGATGTTCCGCCTGGTCGGCCTGTTCATGGCGGTCATGGCCGGGACGTTCTTCTGGCTCTACCAGGGCGGGGTCGGCGACACCCTCGAGTTGTTCCTCAATCGGATGCCCGATCACGTCCTCGAGACGGTCGCCATCGAGAACGACCTCGATCCCGAGGGGATGGACGCGGCGACGTTCCTCGAGCAAACCGACCTGGTCATCGCGCTCCACCCCGTCGAAGTGCTGATCTTCGCGGTGAAAATCAGTGTGCTCGCGGGCATCGTCGCCGTACTCCCCCTGTTGCTGTACTACGCCTGGCCCGCGGCCAGAGAGCGCGGCCTGGTTCGCGGCGACGAGCGGGTGTTCGTCGTCTGGGGCGGGGTGCTCGCACTCGGATTCGCTGCGGGTACCTACCTCGGCTTCTTCTGGATTGCACCCGCGGTGATCTCCTATCTGGTCGCGGACGCAATCGCCAACGGGATGGTGGTCTCCTACCGGATCAAGAGCTTCTTCTGGCTCGTGATCTTCACGACCGTCGGTATCGGCTTCCTGTTCAACATCATCGTCACGATGGCGCTATTCCACGTGGGCGGCATCATCAACTACCGGACGATGCTCCGACGCTGGCGACCGGTCGTCGTCGGTATTTTCACCTTCGCGGCGTTCGCCAGTCCACGAGGGATCCTGACGATGATCCTGCTCGCGACGCCGCTCGCGCTCACCTACGTGCTCGGGCTGGCCGTCCTCTACGTGCTGACGGCCGGCGGCCGACTGTTCGGCGGCGGTGGCAGTGGCGGCGACTCCGACCCGGGTTCGAAGCCGGATTCGGGAACCGGATCGGAGGCCGCCCAGGAACTCACCGCCGGTGGGAAGGGGAGCTCGACGGGCTCGCAGTTCATCGAGTGATCGATGGCCAACCCCGGACAAACGGCTTAAGAACCACGCCTTCGAAACACCCGGCATGCCAAAGATCAGCGTCGAGATCCCACAGGAACTGCTCGACGACCTCGACGAGCACGTCGGCGACGACGGCAAGTTCGTCAATCGAAGCGACGCGATTCGTTCCTCGATACGCAAAACGCTCGACATCCTCGACGAGATCGATGCCAGACACGACCGACTCGAGGACGAGCCCTGAGACGGACGTAATTCCGGCACACAACGACGGCAACCGTCTGAACCGACAATCAGCGAACGGCCACCGTCCGACTGTCGACGGCCGGAACCAGCGGCTCCTCGGGGAAGGCGACGCTGACGGTGTACTCGAGTTCGTCCGCGTCGGCACCGAAGACGCCGATCGGCACCCTCTCTGACTCGCGGAGATACGTCGTCGTGGCGGTCATCTCGATCCCGTTGACCGTCACGCGAATGCCCGCTTTCGCCGGTTCGCCGAGGTTGCGGACGGTGACCTCACAGACGGTGTTCTCGCCCGTCCCGATCGATTCGGGGAACGATCCCCACTCGACGTCGACGGCGGGGAGGGTCTGTGCACCCTCGTACACGCGCTCGGCGATGCTGTCGCCGAGACCCGCTTCGACGAGGCCCGGGACGCCCGCCTCGACAACGTCGCCGGGCGTCGCCAGCCCTTCTTTCGAGAGCTTGCTGGCACGGCCGGGGCCGACGCCGTCGATGGCCGTTAGCCCCACGGCGTCGTCGCTGACGCCGTTTTCGATCCGTGCCTCCAGCCGGCGTGCGAGGTTGGCGTCGTGGGGCGTTGCAAACCGCTCGAGGAACGCGCGCAAGGCGGCGAGCAGTCGGAGGGCGTTCCGACGAATCACCCAGGCGTCGCTCCGGAGGTCGGGCGGCGTGTTGCCGTTGTTGGCGGCACTTCGGAGGATGGCGAGTACCTTTCGCTGGCCGGCGTCGAGGTCGCCGGTCTCCTGGCCAACGAGCACCGCGCTGATGGCGTCGCGTTCCGACTGACGGGCGGAGACGGAGTCGAACTCGGTCGCGGTCGCGACGGCCTGGAGGACGTCGCCCGCCTCGAGGGGATCCGAATCGTCGTCGACGGCGTGATCACACAGCGCGGCGAATCCAGCGGCGGTCTCCAGTCGGAGGTAGTACGTCGAGGTGAGCACCCCACGAGGCGTCGCCTCCACGGAGAGATCCTCGCCGGTTTCGACGAAGCCCTGGTCGACCAGTTCCTCGAGGCAGTCGCGAACCCGCCGACGAAGGTGCTGGAAGTCGTATTCCTCCGGCTTCGATTGCCCGCGAACGTAGTAGAAGGTCGTCTCGAGCCACTCCATCACGTCGTCCAGATCGGTGATGGTACCCATCGCAATCTCGGCGTTGAGGTGGGTCGGCAGGCTCTCGGAGAGGCGGGATTCGATCTCCTTGCCGTCTCGCAACAGGCGCCGGTACTTGTCGGCATCCGCCGTATCGCAGACGACCCAACCGTAGCCGACGTCGTCGTAGCCCGGCCGACCCGCCCGGCCTAACATCTGGAGCACGTCGAGAGGACTCATGTCGACTTCGCCCTCGAGCGGGTCGTGGTACTTCGTATCGCGGATGACGACGCATCGGGCGGGGAGGTTGACCCCCCAGGCGAGCGTCGAGGTCGAAAACAGGAGTTCGATCTTCCCCTGCTTGAACCACTCCTCGATCAGATCCTTGTCGTTCTTCGAGAGGCCAGCATGGTGGAAGGCGACGCCGTCTAATGCCGAGTTTCGGAGGGTATCGTTCTCGAGGCGTTTGGTTTCGGTATGAAAGTCGTAGTCGCCGCGAGCCCCCATCTCGACGTCCCGTTCGGCGATTTCGTCGCGCGCCTTCTCGGCTGCCCGGACGGTGTCCTGTCTCGAGGCGACGAACACGAGCGCCTGGCCGTCCTCCCTGAGGTGGGGTTCGGCGAGGTCGAGTGCCCGGTAGAGGCGTCGGTATTTGTCGGCGAAGGTGTTCTCGCCGTGGGTGTACGTTTTGACGCCCGCGTTGAGGTCGACGGGGCGATACTCGTCGCCGAACACAAACGTACAGTCGGGGGGTGCGTCGAGCCAGGCCGCCACGTCGTCGACGTTCGGCATGGTCGCCGAGAGCGCGACGACACGCGGGTCACAGAGTCGGCGCAGGCGAGAGACCGTCACTTCGAGTACCGAGCCGCGGCGTTCGGCGTCGAGGAGGTGTACCTCGTCGATGACGCAGACGTCGATGTCCGTCACGAACCCGTAGCGCGGGGAGTCGTGTTTTCGAGTCGCCGAGTCGAGTTTCTCGGGCGTCATCACGAGGATGTCCGCGCGGGCGGCCTGGCGCGGGTTCAAGTCCCGTTCGCCGGTGACGACGTACACCGAGTAATCAAGCGACTCGAAGCGTTCCCAGTCGGCTTCTTTCTCGTTCGTTAGCGCACGAAGCGGGGCGATAAACAGCGCCGTCCCGCCGTCGGCGAGGGCGTTACAGATCGCGAGTTCGGCCAGCGCCGTCTTGCCCGAGGCGGTGGGCGCGCTCGCGACGACGTTGTCCTCGCACTCGAGCAACGCCGGCAGCGCCTCGCGTTGCATCCGATTGAACGCCTCGAAGGCAAAGGCATCGGCAAAGTCAGGGAGAACCTCAGCGACCTCCATTACTCGGACAGGGGGTATGCCCCGTGAAAGGCGTTTCTGTCGCGGTCGATCAGGGGTGTACCGGACGGCGACCCGTCGGTTTATACCCGGCCCCAATGTCGCTTACTTCGGCGAGTTCCGCCGACTCACCCCTTCGAGCTGATCGTTGAGGTGTGCGGCAGCCCGTTCGGGACGCGGCGTAAACCGGAAGGTCAGTTCGGGGTCAGCCGAGCCTGCGGTGTACACTGTTAGGTCACCGTACCCCAGCAGACGGCCGAGATACCCCTGCTGGAGGCTCGTGTTCTGAATCCGCTCGAGGCGGAACTGCGTGACGTCTCGCGAGACGACGCCGTGTTTTTGGTACAACTCTCCCGACGTCAGCACGTACCGGGTGTTCGTCCAGAAGACGTAGCCCACGAGCAACACGCCGAGGCCGACGGTCGACAACACAAGTCCCGTTGCCGTCACGAGCTGATTGCTGTTCGTCGCCGACAGCGCGAGAAAGAACATCCCCAGCAACACGAGTCCCAGCCCGAGCGGCAACCGCCACCCCATTGCGATCGGATGCGGACGGCTCTGCCAGACGACGGTTTCGCCGTCGCTCAGGTGGAGCCAGTCCGCGTCGAAATCGTTCCCCATGGGCCGGCTACGACGAACTGGCTCAAAAACATCGATACCGATTCTCACGTATCGATTCTCCGACTCTGCACGGTTTCGTCTCCAAATCCTCGGTCGACTCGAATCGACGTACGATTGTCACGAAAACCGTCGTCGGTCGAGGCCGATACTGGCAGTTGTGAGTCGTTCTTTTACACCCGGTATACGACCAAAACATCTACCGAAAATCCAAATAGAGTAACGAGATTCGCTGAATTAGAGCAAACCCGAGGCGCCCGTTCCAAACCGAATTTATGGACGTATGTTGCTATGGAATAGGAGAAACGATTGTTTTTCAAATTCTCACCGGCAAAGTCAAAATATAAGAAGGAAAAATATATAAGCAGTCAACCAGCCATTAACAAACATGTGTGATTGACGTTATCACGCTAATATCCCAACGGTCTCCGCACCAAGAAGGGTGCCAAATTGGGTACCAAACGTACGTAAGTGCACTGTAGTCAACCACCGATCGACAATCCGCCAAACGCTATACGGAAACTCATGTCCAAAAAAACGCACGACGTTCACTCACGTATCGACCGCCGACGAATTCTCCAGGGAATCGCTGCCACCAGCGCTGCTGCCGTCGCCGGTTGTATCGGCGGTGACGACGATGGCAACGGTAACGGTAACGGCAACGGTAACGGTGATTCCGACATCGAGGATGCCCTCGACCGCAACGAGGTCGATCTCGACGAAGTCGTCGAGGGAGGCCGCCTCGAGTTCGCCATCCCCCGTGAGGACATCTCCGATTACGATGCCGCACAGAGTACCGCCGCAGAGGACACGACGGTTCTCTCGACCGTCTACGATGGTCTCCTGACGACGAACACCGAAGGGGAGACGGTTCTCTGGATGGCCGAGGAGTACGATGTCGACGTTTCCAACGACGTCGACGTCCTCGACTACGAGTCGTACATGCGCGAAGAGGAAGTCGTCGAGGTGTCCGACGGGTTCCCGTTTTACGATCTCGAGGAGAACAACATGGCACTTCTCCAGCATCCCGACGACCTGGAAGGGGTCGAGGAAGGCGACACCGTTCGCATCCTGACCCGCGAAGAGGCCGGCGATGCCGTCGCTGACGGCGTCTTCGGCACCCGCGTCGAAGGTAGACTCCACGAAGGGATCGAGTTCCACAACGGCGAGGAGCTCACGGCCGAAAACATCGTCCGATCCTACGACCGATTCGTCGGCTCGGACAATCAGGGCCAGGTCTTCGACAGCTTCCTCCACGCCGAAGCACCGGACGGCGACGACGGCTACACGTTCGAACTGTACTCACAGACGGCCGACGCACAGGCGTTCTTGCAACTGCCACCGATCGAAATCTTCCCGTCCGAGCACTTCGATGTCCCCGCAGGTGAGTTGGATCCACGCGACGACGAGGACATGGTTCCAATCGGTACCGGTCCATACCGGATCGAAACGGTCGAAGAAGCCTCACAGCTCGTCCTGGTCAAAAACGAAAACTACTGGCTCGAGGATCTCGGTCTCGACGCCCTCCCGTGGTGGGACGGCCCCGAGGAGTTCCCCGCCGGCCCCGTCATCGACGAGATCAACATTCGGTTCGTTCCGGAAAGTGCCCAGCGATCTGCGGCACTCGAAGACGGTGACGTCGACATCGCCTACGAGCTGCAGTCCGACGCCCGGAACAGCTTCTACGATTCCGACGACTACGTCGTCTCGGGGACGCCGGGAACCGGGTTCAAGTTCTTGCAGTTCCCCGTCGACGAGACCGACGAGGGTGGGGCGTTCGCCGAACCGGAGATCCGACGGGCGGTCAGTGTCCTGGCCCCCCGCCAGACGATCGTCGACATCGTCGAGCAGGGGTGGGGTGACCCGGCACGTGTGCCGTTCCCGCTCCCAGCAGCGGATCTGGCGACCCAGGGAGAGTACGAGGATCTGTTCGACGAGGATTGGGCGTACCCGGCCGAACCGGACGTCGAACAGGCCGAACAACTCATCGAAGAGTCGAGTCTCGAGGCCCCGGTCGACGTCATCATCCAGACCAACGCCGACGACGAAGAGCGAATCGACAAGATGCAACTCCTCGTCGACGAGTTGAACGCCAGCGAGCTGTTCAACGCGGAAATCGAGACGCCTGCGGCCCTCGGTGACTGGACCGCAGGTGACCTCTACCAGGAAGAAGCACGAACAGAGAACAGCGAACGGAATGCAGCCGCCTGTATCGGACTCGCGAGCGGGTTCGACCCGCACGGCTACGCTGAAGCGATCCACGACCCGGACAACTACAACGGCTGCTGTAACTTCTTCTTCCCGGAAGGAACGTTCGACGACGAGTTCGTCGACCTCCTACGCAGTTGCCGCTTCGGTGAAGACGTTTCGGCCGACGAAGATCTCCGTCGCAGTCGGTACGACGAGTTGTGGCCCGAAATCGCCGAGCTGTCGGCGAATACGATCATCGACTACTCGCTGACGACGATCTGTTCGAACGACGAAGTCGTCGGACTGAACGCCCATCCAGCGACCCAGTCGCTCCTGAGCTACGCACTACACTCGCCGGTCGACGAGCAGCTCATCTACCTGGATCGCGACGAGTAAGCCCAGCGATACCTCCCTTTCATAGTTATGAGTTTACGACGATTCGTTCTGAGGCGGGTGCTGGCGTCGATTCCAGTGTTATTTGGCGTTTCCGTGATTACCTTCGCGTTGATCCACCTCACGCCGGGTGACATCGTCGATCTGATGGTCGCGAACAATCCGGACGCCTCGGCCGCAGACGCGGCGGCGCTCCGTCGGGACTTGGGCCTCCACCTCCCGATATGGGAACAGTACCTCGTCTGGCTGACCGACATACTGACCGGAGACCTCGGTGAGGTGTACTCCCGCGGCCCTGACGTACAGGGAATGATGCTCGCTCGACTCCCCGAGACGATCGCGCTCGGCCTGTTCGGATGGGTGTTCGCCCTGTTAATCGCCATCCCCGGCGGGATTTACGCCGCAGTCAATAAGGATCAATTCGGTGACGACGTCAGCCGATTCGCCGCACTGTCGGGTATCTCGATCCCGAACTTCTGGCTCGGGCTGATGTTGATCGCCATCTTCGCGGTGGAACTCAACTGGTTCCCCGTGCTCGACCCACAGACGAGCCTCCTCTCTCGAGAGATGCTGTGGTGGTTGATCCTCCCAGGGATCACGATCGGGACGGCCGCATCCGCCAACCTGATGCGTATCCTGCGAACCTCGATGGCCGAGGAGATGAACAAAGAGTACGTGACCGCCGCGCGGGCCAAGGGACTCCCGGAACGAACCGTCATCATGAAACACGTGTTACGAAACTCGCTGATTTCGGTCGCGACGGTCGCCGCGTTCTTGACCGCAGGCATCGTCTCGGGGTCGGTCGTCGTCGAGGTGGTGTTCGGCTGGCCCGGCCTCGGTGCCTTGCTCATCGAAGCGATCAATCTTCGAGAGATCAACCTACTGCTCGCGATTACCCTGTTCGTTGGAGTGTTCATCGTGATTGCAAACCTGCTTGCGGACATCGTGTACGCGTTGCTCGATCCGCGAATTCGAGACGAGTATTAACTACTACCTATGTCAACACAACGAGGAAGGATCAAGATATCCGGGTTCGACCCCGACCGCGTAACCGAGAAGGATGACGCCGTCTGGAGTGACGACGAAGACACCGTGGTCATGAGCCGCTGGCGGCGGATCGTCAACCAGATAATCGTCGATCGGCTCGCACTGATCGGACTTGCCGTCGTCGTACTGATGCTGTTTGCGGTGGTCTTCTCACGACCCGTTTCGATATTCGGGACGACGATACAACCGTTCGATATCGCCCCCTACGATCCTGCACGAACCGGTGTCGGTGACCGATACGACTCGCCATCACTCACCCATCCGATGGGGACTGATCGACTCGGGAGGGACATGTTCTCGCGGGTTCTCGTGGGCTCTCGCTACAGCGTCTCTATCGGGTTCATCGTGACGGCGATCGCGGCGACGTTCGGCGTCCTTTACGGTGGCATCTCGGGCTACTTTGGCGGCTGGGTCGACGAGATCATGATGCGTGGGCTCGACGTCGTGTTCGCGTTCCCGGGACTCGTTCTCGCGCTGTTGCTCGTCGCCATGTTCGGTGGCGGCTTCTGGCAACTGACCGCCGCGTTTGCCCTCGTCGGCTGGGCGATTTACGCCCGCCTCATTCGGGGCGAGATTCTGAAGGTCAAACAAAACGAGTACGTGTTGGCCGCGAAAGCCCTCGGCGCACGGGACAGAAGCGTCCTCTTCAAACACGTCATCCCGAACGCGATCGCCCCCGTAATCGTCCAGGCGACGCTCAGCATCGGTACCGTCGTCATCGGAGTCGCAGCCCTCGGGTTCCTCGGCCTCGGATTCGATCCGGGGACGCCGGAGTGGGGGACGATCCTCGACGCCGAAGCGGATACGCTGATGTCCGGCCCCGACTCCGACTGGCACTGGTGGGCAACGGTGTTCCCCGGGCTGATGATCTTCCTCTTCGTCATGTCGATGAACATGGTCGGTGACGCCGTCAACGACGCACTCGACGCACAGGTCGACAACGTCAACCACGGAGGTGGTGGATAATGGCGCTCCTCGAGGTCGACGACCTCACCGTGAACTTCTACACGGCCGAGGGGGTCGTCACCGCCGTCGACGAACTCTCCTATCAGATCGAACGCGGGGAGAAATTCGGCGTCGTCGGCGAAAGTGGCGCCGGAAAGAGCGTTACCGCACTGTCGCTGCTACGCCTGATCGAGAGTCCCGGCGTCATCGAGAGCGGGGAGATTCGCTTCGACGGCGAGGACGTCCTCGAGATGAGCGAAAAGGAGGTCAGGAGTATCCGGGGCAATCGGATCGCGATGATCTTCCAGGACGCCCAGACGGCACTCAATCCCGTGTACACGGTGGGCGAACAGATCGCCGAGGCGATCAGACACCACCTCGATTACTCCGACGCGGAGGCCAAAGAACGAACGATTCAGCTCCTCGATCGGGTTGGCATCCCCGATGCGGACACGCGATACTCGGATTTCCCACACGAGTTCTCCGGCGGGATGCAACAGCGCGTCGTCATCGCGATGGCGCTCTCGTGCGACCCGGACATCCTGATCGCCGACGAGCCGACGACGGCACTCGACGTCACCACCGAGGCAAAGATCCTCAGTTTGCTCGAGGAACTGGCCGACGAGTTCGACACGGCCGTCCAGCTGATCACACACGACCTCGGCGTCGTCGCGGAGCTGTGTGACCGTGTGATGGTGATGTACGCCGGGCAACCGGTCGAAAAAGCGCCCGTCGAAGAGCTGTATTACGATCCCAAACATCCCTACACCGTCGGCCTCATGAGTTCGATTCCACGCGTCGGTGACGATCGGGATCGGCTCCAGACGATCCCAGGGACGATGCCCGACCTGATCGAGACGCCCTCGGGCTGTAGTTTCCACCCCCGGTGTCCGTTCGCCGAGGACGCCTGCGTCGAGACGGAACCGCCGCTGCTCGACCTCGACACCGGCTCAGAGACGACGCCAGCGACCACGCGCGCTGCGAAGTGTCTCGAGTACACCGGTGAGCTGGTGGAGGGGCTCGACTTCGAAGTGACGGTCGAGGGAGACGAACCCGTCCCCGAAGACCTGCGCACACAAACGAATACGAATACGATCTCTTCGGGTGACCACAATGAGTGACGAACCGATCCTCCGAACGACGGGGCTGACGAAGTACTACCAGTCGAGCAGTAGTTTCATCGACAACCTCCTGGGTCGCTCACACTGGGTCAAGGCCGTCGACGGCATCGACCTCGAGCTGTATCCGGGTGAGACACTCGGTGTTGTCGGCGAAAGTGGGTGTGGGAAAACCAGCCTCGGCCGGGCGATGTTACGTCTCATCGAGCCGACCGACGGATCGGTCTACTACTATCCACAGGAAGGGTCGTCCACATCGGACGCAGGGATGGACGAGGAGATCGACCTCATCGAAGTCTCGAGTAAACGACTGCGAAGCCTGCGAACCGACATTCAGTACATCTTCCAGGATCCGTTCTCGAGTCTCAACCCGCGATTGACCATCGGTGAGATCATCAAGGAACCGCTCAATATTCACGACATCGGTGACGAAAACGACCGTGACGCACGGGTACAGGAGTTGCTCGAGACCGTCGGACTCAACCCGAGTCACACTCACCGGTATCCACACGAGTTCTCCGGCGGTCAGCGCCAGCGTATCGGTATCGCTCGCGCACTGGCGGTCGATCCCGAGATCATCATCTGTGACGAACCGGTGAGTGCACTCGACGTCAGTGTCCAGGCCCAGATTCTGAACTTACTCGAGGATCTCCAGGAGGAGTTCGGCCTCTCGTACATCTTCATCGCTCACGACCTGAGCGTCGTCGAGCACATCTCCGATCGGATTGCCGTGATGTATCTCGGCGAGTTCGCCGAAGTCGGAACGACCGAGGAGATCTTCGCCTCGCCCTCGCATCCATACACGGAGGCGTTGCTGTCAGCGATCCCAGAGCCCGATCCGCTCTGGGAGGGTGAGAAGATCCTCCTCGAGGGTGACGTCCCGTCACCGCTGAACCCGCCGAGTGGCTGTCGGTTTCACACGCGTTGTCCGGACGTGATTCAACCGGCCGCAGTGGATCTCGATCAGACAACGTGGCGATCGGTGCTCGATTATCGCCTTCGTGTCGACGACGCGGAGTCGGTAACGAACGTGATCACGCTCACCGAAGAAGGTGAAGCGACCGACGGCGAGGCCCTCGATCTTTCCGCGTCGGCGTTCGAGAGCCGGGTGCGTGAGGAGTTCGGCCTGCCGTCACCGTTACCCGATCCCGAGGCAGAGACCGTTCTCAATCGATCGGTCGATCGACTCAGGAAAGACGACATCGAAGGCGCGGCCGCAGTGCTCGAAGACGCCTTTACGTCCCCATGTGAGGAGACAGTTCCCGAACCCGTGTCACGCAGCGAGACCCACGAAATCGCCTGTCTCCTGTTCGACGACGGTGTAGCCGAGCACGCAACGAGCGCCGATGGACGTTCCGACGCCGTCGCTGACGACTGATCACCGCTCTCGAAATCGTTTTGTCGGCAGGGCCGCTTGGTACTGGTTATGCGCCGGATTTACGACTCGCGGGCGGTCTCTCGGGACGACACGGATCCCTTCAAACCCGGTGAGGAGGAGTTCTTTCGACCGCAGTCGATGCGTTCGGTGAACGGCTCCGCCTGGAGCAAGCGGTTGATCCCACACTGGGTTCGCCATCGGGCCATTTCCGTCGACGTCTCCATCCCACAATCGACCTACGAGTCGGGGGCGACGATCCCGTTTCGCGTGACGATGCGAAATCGGCTTCCGATACCGATTACCGTCAGGACGCAGTCGCCGTTGCTCTGGTCGTGGCACGTCGACGACCACGAAGAGGCTTCACACGTTCAGCTTCGAAACCCACCGGACGAAGCGGGCGAGTTCAACTTCACTCGTGGCGAACGCGTGACGTTCCGAAAACAGTGGTCACAGCTGTTTCGAACGGGAAAACGCGAGTGGGAGCCAGCGGAGCCGGGAACGTACACGATCAGTGCGGCGATCAACGTCGACGACCCGGTCGGCGCTGCTCTCTACGACGAGACGACAGTCCACATCGAACCCTGAGTCGGCCCTGTTCGTGAATCGATGGTGTGCGGGAACTCGAGGTTGCGAACTCTGACGAGCGTACCAGGACTACTGACGAGCGTACCGAGACACGCCCGTCGGGTCACTTCGTCGGAACCGATCCTGGAACGAATTCGGCGAACAGCCGGTCACAGGCGTCACAGACGACAGGTGTGAGTTCCTGCTCCCCGGTAGGCGTCGGTCGGGAGCCTGGGTCGCCCATTACGACGGTGCCAGCACAGAACGGACACTCCTCCTGGAAGAGACGTAGCGACTGCAAGATCCGATATCGCTGGCGGCCCGGGACGTCGTCCCACTCCGCGGTTTGTTCCCTGAGCACGCAGTCGACCGCAACGTCGACGAGCAACGCTGCGTCCGATGACCAGTTGCGGATCGTGTGACGGATTTTGAACGCGGGCGTCGGTCGGTCGACACGCGAAACGGCCTCGACGTCGACACCGAACAGCGCCGCAATGTGATGGGAATCGACCCCGGATTCATCGACGGTCTCGAGTTTGGTGTTGACTGCTCGCTGGAACGCGTCGGTGAACTGGAGATTCGTTCCGTCCTCGGTTCGGGTAACCGCATCGGCCTCGAGCAGAAACGTTTCCGGATCGACGGCGTTCTCACGCCGGTACGCAATCCGATCCGCAGCCGTGCGCTCGGTCATACCTGTGGGTTCCGATTGCTCGCTCAAAGGCGTTCGGGTTCAGCCCTGAGAATCTCGACTCACGCTCGAGGGTTTATATACGGAGACGCGGCCAGACCACCCATGCCAGCCGACACGATTCGCGTCCTCGCCGGCGACTGCACCGTCATCGCCGACGGCACCGACCGAGAGGAGTACCGCGGCCGCATCACGACCATCGTCAAGCCCGACAACACCGTCCTCGTCCACGACGTCGACGGCTACCAGCCCGTCGCCTGGCTCACCCGCGCCGACAGCGTCTCGAGCGACCGTGCCGACGGCTTCACCCTCGTCGCGAAAAAGGACACCCAGATCCTCCGGATCGCCGCCCACGACCAGGATGGGTTCGCCAGCTATCCGGCCTCGAGCGCCGGCGTCCCCGTCGGCGACTGTCCGAACGACGACTGTACCAGCGTGCTCGTCCGCTCGAACGGCATCCACTGCGTGGGCTGTGGCGACCGCTACGCCATTCCCCGGGACGCGACGATCCGCGACGACCGCTGTGAGTGTGGGCTCCCGCGGATGCGCGTCGAGCGCGGACTCGCGTTCCACGTCTGTCTCGACCGGCGGTGTGAGTCCCTGGGCGATGCCGTCCACGAGGCGTTCGACCGCGAGTGGGACTGTCCCAACTGTGACGGCGACCTCCTGATCCTCCGCCGGGGCGGCCTCATCGCCGGCTGTGAGCACTACCCCGACTGCGAGACCGGCTTCGTGATCCCGACCGGTGTCGTCGACGGCGAGTGTGCCTGCGGCCTGCCGACATTCGAGACGACGACCGGCACCCGATGTCTGGACGCGACGTGCGATCGGTTCCAGGACGCTCGAGACGATAAGAACGCCGAGGCTCGAGCGGTTGCCGACCGGTGAGCGGTCACCATCCAGCGGACGCCAGCCACGCGAGTCGATCCGCAGGCGCTTTGTGCACGGCTCGAGACCTGCAGGTATGGAACTCGAGGGTCGGTTCGACGGCGACGGCGTCCACGTCGGTGGCGACGCACGCCAGCGGTTTCACGACGCACGCGGTTACGGCTACCCGCTTTCGGGCAACGAGATTGCCCTCGCGCCGGTCGAAGCCGCCCACCTCCTGTATCGCGACGACCTGGCCGCCGTGATCGACGACGGCGAGCGCCTCGACTTTCGGGGGTTTCTCGCCCGCGAGCCGGGATCAGCCTTCGGCGTGCGATTTCTCGTCTACGCCGACCTCCGGTCGCGGGGGTTCTACCTCTCACCGGCACGCGAGCCGTGGGTCGACGACCCGCCCGCTGCCGAGTTCGCCGTCTTTCCCCGCGGGAAAGGCCCCGGCGATGGCGAACTCGAGTACGCCCTTCGCGTCGTCGGCGAGCGAACGGACGTTCCCGCGGCGACGCTCGAGTCGGGCGCGCTCGCCGTCGTCGACGAGGAAAGCGAAATTACGTACTTCGAGGTGAGCAAGCCCAACGTGTCCGGCACGAGCGCGTCCGGACTTCCAACCGGCGTCGACGCCGACTTGCTCGCCGACCGCGTCGTCCTCTGGGAGCCACCGCTGGAGCTGTACGAGCGAACGTTTTACGGACAGCCCCTCGAGGGTCGGGAGTACGACCGGCCAACACTACAGTGTTCGCTCCTCGAAGCGGCCCACCTCGCGGAGGCAGGGGCGATCGACCTCGAGGCCGAGGCGATCCTCGAGCGTGGGCGGACTGTCGAAGGCGATCGGTTCGACCGGCGGCTGACGGTCTATCGCCTGCTGCGGGAAGCAGGCATCGTTCCGAAGACGGGCTACAAGTTCGGGGCTGACTTTCGAACGTACGCGGACGTGGAGTCGGTCGACGATCTGGGCCACTCCGAGTTGTTGATCCGGGTACTACCGGCCGATCACGTGTTCGAGCCACGGGATCTCTCCCTCGACGTTCGATTGGCCCACGGCGTCCGGAAGACGATGGTGTTCGCGCTCGTCGAGGATGGTGAGGTCGAGTGGTGGTCGTTCGAGCGGTTGACGCCCTGAATGATCGACAGCGCCCCACTGCGTCGATGCAGAGACACGAACGTATTTCTGTCCGTAATCCAACAGTGATCCAATGGAGACGGATCTCCGTGGACTTCCAGATGTGTTGATCGTCGGGGCGAACACCGACGGTCGCGACGCCCTCGAGAACTGTCTCTCCAGCGATGGAATCGATCACGAGCGGAGGGTCGAGGGGGCACTCGATCGACTCGAGGGCGGGGGCGTGGACTGTCTCGTCGTCGATGGATGCGTGTCCGAGCACGATCAGGCTGCCCTGCTCGAGTGGCTCCAGGTGAACGATCCCTCGTGTGCAGTCGTCCGTTATGGTGGTTCACACACCACAACGGGTAAAACGGACGGCAGTATCGAACTGCCTTACGAGCCGGTGACGTTTCCGTCACACGCAGTCGACGCTCTGGTCGAACACGTCGAACGAGTGGTAGCCAGACGCCGACGGGAGGCGATCTTACGGGCGATTCAGACGGCGACACCGATTCTCTTTCGTGCCTCGACGCCGCTAGAGATCGCTGAAGCAACCGTCGAATCGGCGAGTACCCTGCTCGAACAACCGCTGACGACCGTCTTCCGGTACGACGAACGCGCCAGCCACTTCGAGGTCGTCGCGACGACGGACGAACGGGAGGCGCACGGCGGGATCCCCCCGGTGATTCCGTTCGACGGGTCGTTGGCGGGTACCGCGTTCGGGACGCAGAACCCGATCGGCTTCGACGAATCGACCGACACGCCGATGGCAGACGCCGACGGACTCGAGGTGTGCCGAATCGACGAGAGCGACGTTCTCAGCGATCCCGCGAACCCAATGTCGTCGGGTCTGATCTGGCCGCTCAGCACGTACGGCGTGCTTGGCATCGTCGCCACCGAGCCGCAAGCGTTCACCGTCGACGACGTTCGATTCGTCCGGATTTTAGCGGAAAACGCGACCGCGGCCCTCGAACGAACCGAGCGGGAACGGGAACTCGAGCAACGAGCGACCCAGCAACAGGTCGTCGCTGATCTGGGGCAACTGGCCCTCGAGAGCGACCATATCGACGAACTCATGGACGAGGCGGTTTCCCAGGTGGCGACGATTCTCGACAGCGAATACGCCAAAGTACTCGACCTCGAGGAGGGTGGCGAGGAGTTGGCACTCAGACACGGTGTCGGATGGGACGATGGGGTCGTCGGCGAGGCGACGGTCTCGGCCACCGACGCGGACTCACAGGCGTCGTACACGCTGTTGCACAACCAGCCGATCGTCGTCGAGGATCTCGAGTCGGAACCCCGATTCAACGGGCCCGAACTACTAACCAGCCACGAGGTTCGGAGCGGTGTCAGCACCATCATTGGCCCGCTCGATGACCCGTGGGGGATTCTCGGCGTCCACGACCACGATCGGCGGACGTTCGCCGAGGAGGACGTCAGATTCGTCAAAACGATCGCTACCGTGCTCGCAGCGGCGATCGAGCGCCATCAGTACCAGCGAGAACTCGAGCAGCTGGTGACTGACTTACGGACGTCGAACGAGCACCTCGAGATGTTTTCCGCGATCGTCTCACACGACCTTCGGAATCCGCTCTCGGTCGCAAAAGGGAATCTCGAACTTCACAAAGAGACCGGTGTCAGTGACAACGAGTACCTCGAGGCGATCGAGGAGTCACTCGAGCGCATGGACGACCTCATCGACGACGTGTTGACGCTGGTTCGGGCCGACATCGACGAGGCGGCCCTCGAGTGGGTCGCCGTCGGCACCACGGCAGAGCGGGCCTGGGAGACGGTCGACACCGCGGATGCGAGCCTCGAACTGTCGTCCGACCTGGGATCGGTGCGGGCTACACCAGGGCCGTTTCGCGAACTGCTCGAGAACGTCTTCGACAACGCCGTTATCCACGGTGGCGACTCGGTGACGGTTCGGGTCGAGCCCCTCCAGTCGGGCGGATTCTCCGTGACCGACGATGGGCCAGGCGTTCCGCCCGAGGAGTACGAGCGAATATTCGAGTACGGACACTCCGCGAGAACCGAGGGAACCGGTTTAGGTCTGGCGATCGTCGAGCGAGTCGCGGATGCCTTCGGCTGGACGGTCGACGCCACAGGAGGGGCAGACGGTGGCCTTCGGCTCGAGTTTCGACCGTGATCTGAGCGCGCTGAACGAGTGGCGGCGGTCGGATGGGGTCGGGAGCGAGCGACGCGGAAGCGAAGGTTTTTGCGCGCCCGGGCGCCACTCCGGACTAATGACCGGAGACCACGAGCGAGCGAAGGAACCGCTGACGGATGGAGGGGCTGCAGGGGCTGATGAGGTCGCTCTCGACCCGTGGGGTTCCTCGAGCGTCTCCGACTACCGCAAGCTGTTCGAGGAGTTCGGGATCGAAACGTTCGACGAGCTGCTCGAGGACGTTCCCCATCCACACTACCTGATGCGCCGGGGCGTCATCTTCGGCCACCGCGACTACCGGCCGGTGCTCGAGGCGATGGCCGAGGACGAGCCCTTCGCCGTCCTCTCGGGGTTCATGCCGACGGGCGATCCCCACATCGGCCACAAGCTGGTGTTCGACGAGATCATCTGGCACCAACAGCAGGGCGGGGACGCCTACGCGCTGATCGCCGACCTCGAGGCCCACGCCGCACGCGGGCTCAGCTGGGATGAAATCGACGAACACGCCCGGGACTACCTGCTCTCGCTGCTCGCGCTGGGCTTCGACCCCGAGGAAGGGACACTGTACCGCCAGTCGACCAACCGTGAGGTGCAGGATCTGGCGTTCGAACTCGGGATCGACGCCAACTTCTCCGAGCTGGGAGCGATCTACGGCTTCGACGGCGAGACCGACGTGGCCCACATGCAGTCGGTCGTCACCCAGATGGCCGACATCCTCTACCCGCAGCTCGAGGAGCCCAAACCGACGGTGATCCCCGTCGGCCCGGATCAGGATCCCCACGTCAGGCTGGCTCGCGACCTCGCCACGCGGATGCGGTTTTTCGGCGTGACGACCGCTTACGCGAGCTTCGAGGCGACGGACACGGAACTCGAGGTCGTCGCGGCGGCGTACGACGCTCGGGAGACGTACGCCGAGGATCCCGACCTGCCCCGGTGTGGGGAGGCAGCCGAGTGGCTGGCGGACGCCGAGAGCGAGGCCGTTTCCGCGGACGGTGTCGAGGGAGTCGTCGAAGACGTTCTCGAGACCGTCCCCGATAACGTCCGCGGCACCACCATCTCGAAACTCGAGAACGCGGGCATGGAGCCGCTTCGGCCCCGAACCCGATTCCTCGACCGACGCGCGACCGACGACGCCTTCGCGGCGCTCATCGAGACCATCGACGGCGAAAAGCGCGTCTTCGACGAGCACGTCGACGCGTTCGACCTCGTACACGACGAGGCCGAGGCGCTGGCCCGGGAGATCGAACTCGCCAACGGCGGCTACGGCTTTCTTCCGCCGTCGTCCATTTATCACCGCTTCATGACCGGCCTCACTGGCGGGAAGATGTCCTCTTCGATCCCCGCGAGCCACATCTCGCTGCTCGACGACCCCGAGGACGGCTACGACAAGGTGAAGGCGGCGACCACCGGCGGCCGGGAGACGGCCGAACTCCAGCGAGAACTCGGCGGGAAGGCCGACGAGTGCCCCGTCTACGAGCTGTACGCCTACCTGCTGGCCGGCGACGACGACGAGTTCGCGAAGCTGGTGTACGACGAGTGCGTCGGCGGCGACCGCCTCTGTGGCGACTGCAAGGAACAGGCCGCCCAGCTGATGAAGGAGTTCCTCGCCGAGCACCAGGAGAAACGCGAGGAGGTCGCCGACTTGCTCGAGGCGGCCGACATCGAACTCGAGTCGACCCGTCGCGGGTGAACGCCGAGACGTTCGAGAGCGAACCGGATCCCGGACAGTGTGAACGTCTGACGTAACTATAAATTGGACGATATCGTGTGCTCGGCTATGGTTCACCGCCCCGCGAGCAACGCCGACACGGACGTTCTCGTGTGTGCCGACATCCTCGGGGCGTTCGGCGTCACCCCCGAGATGCTCCGTGAACAGGCAGCCGCCACAACGGGTACGGCCCGGTGGACGGACGATGAGGAGAGCGACATCGAGTCGGTGCTGTCGGCAGTACTCGACGATTCTCGAGCGCGAACGACCGTCCTCCGACGAACGATCGCACAGTCCCCACGCGGCATCGATTGTCCGGCCCGGTACGCAGACGACTCCCTCGTGGAAGCGCTCGACGCCGTGTTCGAGGCCTGTGGCTGGTCGGCAACGCTGAACCGCACCGCCGGTGTGGATGGGTTCGACCTCGAGGCCACCGATCCGTCGGGTCGAACGCGGAAGGCGACGGCGAGCTATCCGTCGACGCCGCTCGGGACGGACAATCTCCCGGCCATTCTCGAGTCCATCGAGACGAGCGTCCTCGTCGGTACCGACGTCGAATTCGTCCTCCTGGCGTCGGGCACCGATCGCTGGCAAGCCGTGCTGGTGGAGTCCACAGCGATCGAACGACTGCGAGTGACCTACGGGGAACATATCACGGTCGACCCGGACGAACACCCGCTGCTGTGTCCGTACGGACTCGAGGCGTACGTGCCGGATCCGCGCGGGTGTTCGCAGTCCGCCATCGAACCCCCCGCGACAGCAACGGCAGGCACTACAGCGACGGCCGCCGAGACGCCGTGGCCAGCGTGGGCACTCGAGCGAACAGGAAATCGGGAGCGAAAGCAGCGTTCGACGCGGCCGACCGACACGCCGATTGTCGACGACCGCCAATCGGCGTCGGTTCTCGAGGAGAGCGATACGACGTCGCCCATCGACGGGAGGCGAGCTTCCAGCGATGAGCGGCAGTGCCGGCCAAAGTCAGAGACGGGGGTACAATCGACGTTGACTGACGACTGGGGAACCGACGCCTCGAACCAGGGGTCGACCGTAGATCGGGGACGCTCACCATTGGGAGCCTCCGACGTCGTGCGGACAACAGGGTGCTCGAGTGACGGGAACGGCGTCGATGCAAACAGCGAGAATTGTTCGAGGGACGATTATCGAAAGCCCGACGACGTTCGAACGGATGGGCAAACCGAAGACGACGTCGGAGATCTGATCGGTAGCGTACAACCAGCGCGTGTCTCGAACGACAGCTTCGGTGCCGGGACGACCCACACCGAAGACGAACGGGTACTGGCGGTCGGGGCAGCCCTCGAAACCAGCGAGTATGTCTCCGTTTCGGGCTTGCTCGAGGACGACGAGTGTTCTTCCGGAACTACCGGGTAGTGAGTCTACTGTGGCACGGATTCCCCTCGACCAGACGGTCGATCCAGCCACGCACCCGACGGCGAAATCGATCGACGACGCATCGGGTTTCGTCTTGGTTCAGTCCGAACCGCTCGAGACGACACGGGTATCCAGGCACTGACAGCACTCGTCACCGTGGGTGATTGGTTACCCGTTGACCGACCCGTCCCAGCAGCACTCACCGCAACGCTTTTGCGCCGACTCCGCACAGTAGCCGGTATGGCATCCGAATCCCGAATTCGTGCCGCCACCGGCCGACAGCTACCGCGTTCGACCCCGGGATTCGACTTTTTCGCCGGCGCTGACCGATCGGTGGACGCTCGAGGCCCGGCCGCTCGTCGCTGACGACGGTCACTGGACTCGAGACGAAACTGACCGGATTGGCGTGGGTCTCGTACGCTCGAGACCCACTGGACATCGGAACCGCTAACTAAGCGACACACAGCCATAGGAACAAGCGAATGCAACTCCCACCAGCACAGGTCGCGGTTCTCGAAACCGCGAGCGCAGACGAGGCACGAACCGTCGACGCCCTCGCTGACGCGACCGACCTGCCACCCGAGACCGTCACCGGCGCGGTGTTCGAACTCGAGGAGGCCGGCCTGGTCACCGTCACCGAACGGGTCGACGAAACGATCACCCTCACCGACGAAGGCGAAGAGTACGCCGACGACGGCCTCCCGGAGAGCCGATTCCACGAAGCGGCCCTCGAGGCCGGTGCAGATGAGACGGCCGTCCAGATGGGGCAGGTCGTCGGTCGCTCGGGGCTCGAGGGGCCACAGATCAACATCGCCCTCTCGAACTTCGCCCGCAAGGGCTACGGCGTCATCGACAGCGGCGAGGTGACGGCGAACGCGGACGCCGACCCAGTCGAAGACGACGAGCGACGTGCGCTCGAGGCCCTCGAAGAGGCGGGAACCGCGGCCGACACGAGCGGTGGCTCCGACGAGGTACTCACGGTCGACATCGACGTCGACGAGGACACCCTCGGCCAGCTCGAGCGCCGGGGCCTCCTCGAGCGCAGCGAGTCGACCGTCCGCGAGGTGACGCTCACCGACGCGGGCGTCACGGAGCTGATGGCGGGCGTCCAGACGGCCGAGACGGTCGGCCAGCTCACCCCGGAACTGCTCACCAGCGGCGACTGGCGCGAAGCCGAGTTCGCCGAGTACAACGTCGAAGCCGACGCCGAAGCGATCGACGGTGGGAACGTCCACATCCTCCGCCAGACCGCCGAGCGAGTCAAGGACACCCTGGTCGGCATGGGCTTCCAGGAGATGGACGGCCCCCACGCCGACGCGGACTTCTGGATCAACGACTGCCTGTTCATGCCCCAGGATCACCCGGCGAGAACGCACTGGGATCGGTTCGCCCTCGAGCATCCAACCCACATCGACCATCTGCCCGAAGAGCTCGTCGAGCACGTCGAGCACGCCCATCGCGAGGGCGTCGGCGAGGACGGCGAGGGGTACAACTCGCCGTGGGACGAGGACTTCGCCCGGGCAATCGCGTTGCGGGGCCACACCACCTCGCTCTCCGCGCGGTACCTCTCGGGCCACCAGATCGGAGAGCTCGAGCCACCGCAGCGGTACTTCAGCGTCGAGAAGGTGTATCGAAACGACACGCTCGATCCGACTCACCTGCTGGAGTTCTTCCAGATCGAGGGCTGGGTGATGGCCGAGAACCTGTCGGTGCGCGACCTGATGGGCACCTTCGAGGAGTTCTACGCCCAGTTCGGCATCCACGACATCGAGTTCAAACCCCACTACAACCCGTACACCGAGCCGAGCTTCGAGCTGTTCGGTACCCACCCGACGACGGGGGAGCTCGTCGAAATCGGCAACTCCGGCATCTTCCGCGAGGAGATGCTCGAGCCCCTCGGGGTAGAGTGCGACGTGATGGCCTGGGGACTCGCCCTCGAGCGCCTGCTCATGTTGATGTACGGCTTCGAGGACATCCGGGACATCCACGGGACGCTGTGTGACCTGGAACTGCTGCGGGAGACGGAGGTGACCTACTGATGCCCACGGTCGAAATCGATCCGGACGAACTGCGCGAGTTGACCGGCCACGAGGACAAGAGCGACGACGAACTCAAAACCGATCTGTTCGGGCTCGGTCTCGAGTACGAAGGCCGAACGGAGGACGACGAGTTCGAACTCGAGTTCGCCCCCGACCGCCTCGACCGGCTCTCGGTGGAGGGGGTCGCCCGCTCGCTGCGGTATCACTACGGCGACGCCCGCGGTGTCCACGTGCCGTCGACGAACGCGCCCGACTGGACGATCGAGGTCGAGGACTCCGTCCCCGACGAGCGCCCGTACGTCACCGGTGCCGTGATCCGGGGCGTCGACCTCGACGAGGACGCCCTCGACTCGCTGATTCAACTCCAGGAGAAGTTGCACGCGACGATGGGGCGAAAGCGCGCGAAAGGGGCGATCGGGATCCACGACCTGACGATGCTCCGGGGCGCCCCAGCCACCGAGGGCAACCCGACGATCCGCTACGTCGGCGTCGAGCCGGACGGCGACCGGTTCGTCCCCCTCGATTCGGATCAGGAGCTGACCCCCGCAGAGGTGCTCGAAGAACACCAGACCGGACAGACCTACGCCGACCTCGTCAGCGAGTACGATCGCTATCCGGCGATCTACGACGACATCGGCCTGTTCTCGTTCCCACCGGTGATCAACGGCCGTCGCACGGAGGTCTCGACCGAGTCTCGCGACCTGTTCGTCGAGATGACCGGTACCGACCAGTGGACGATCGATAAGATGCTGACCATCGTCTGCTACGCGCTGGCAGCCCGCGGCGCCACCATCGAGGAGGTCGTCGTCGACTACGGCGACGAGGAACTCGTCCGCCCGGATTTCTCGACGAAAACCAAGACGGTCGCTCACGACCGCATCGAGTCGATTCTCGGGATCGAACTCGATTCGGCAGCGGTCGTCGACCTCGCCGAGCGGTCGGGGCTCGAGGCAGCGATCCTCGACGAGGACGGAACCGGCGACCGCGACGACGACCTCGCCTACGAGGTGACGATCCCACCCTACCGCGTCGACGTCCTTCACCCGCTGGACGTCATCGACGACCTCGGGCGCGCTTACGGCTTCAACGACCTCGAGCCGCGCTATCCAGAGATCGGTACGATCGGCGGACGCCACGAACGCTCCCGGCTCGAGAACGCCGCCCGGACGCGTCTGGTCGGTCTCGGGTTCCAGGATCTGTTGAACTTCCACATGATCAGTGAGGAGGAGAACTTCGATCGAATGGGACTCGAGCGGCCGGAACCGCGTTCCGGCGACGATCCGGACGGTGGCGATCCGAATCGCGACGATCCGAACCGCGACGATCCGAACCGCGACAGCCGCAAACCGAACGCGGACGCCTACGGCGCGGGCGAGCCCGCGACGATCAAAGGCCCATACAGCGAGGATTACACCATGCTCCGGACGTGGGTGTTCCCGTCGCTGTTGATGGTGCTCGAGAACAACACCCACCGCCGGTATCCGCAGGATCTGGCAGAGATCGGCTTCGCGGCACGCGTCGACGACGCGGAGAATACGGGGGTCGCCGAGGGGCGTTACGTCAGCGCCGTGGTGGCCCGCCACGACGCCGGCTTCGAGGACGCCAAATCCCGGCTGCAGGCGCTCGTCAGGAGCTTCGGCGGCGACCTCGAGACGCCACCAGCCGAGCACCCCTCGTTCATCCCGGGACGGACGGCAGCAGTCGTCATCGACGGCGAGCGCGTCGGCGTCATCGGCGAGGTACACCCCGCGGTGCTCGTCGAACACGACCTCGAGGTACCCGTCGCCGGCTTCGAGTTCGATCTCGAGGCACTGGGCGGCGAGTAACGGCGTTTTGTGGTTCCGTTCGGCCACGCCTCCCCCTCGAAAGACTGCCGTGTCGTCGCTGACGTCGAAGCACGCTCACGACGGTGCTGATTTCACAGTGGGCTCACGCCGTATCCAGATCCAGTCGCGACAGGTGCCAGTCATCGACTGAACTCGAGCGTAGCGTAGCCGTCTCGAAATCGCCCACTCCACGCGCATACAGCGTCCGAGCGGTTGGCTTGATGATCGAGGACAATGGTGACTGCGTGTCGGGAACGAACCGATAGCGCAGCGGCCGCGGGAGAACGTTACCGAAGGCCGTGACGAAGGCCCGATCTTGATAGGTACCGAGGACGGTTTCGAGGAGTGACTCGAGGGGAGCCAGTGCGTTCTCGGCGTCAGTGGAGTCGGATGGGGCGACGGCTCTCGGAAACGAGTCGACGATTCGGACGTGATCGTCGACCGGCGACACGATCAGTGCGGCCAGCGGTCGCCCACTGTCCCGTCGCGCGGCGAGAAACGTCACGTACTCGCGGGCCGGATTGTCGAGCCGCCAGCGGTAGAACGGGGCGCGTCGGCTAACGGCGACACCTGCGACGGCGGATCGGCGCGCCAGACGTTCGAGGTGGGCGATCGGTGGCGCGTCGTAGCGGTCGATCCGGATCGTCGTCGGCAGATTGCGTGTGACCGCTTGATCACAGAGCCGATGGCTGATCTGGATTGCCTTGGTGAGGGTGTGCTCGACGGATTCGAGCGTGTCTGCCGGGTTCGTGACCGATTCGATAGCGGCTGCATCCTCCGGAAGGCCTGTGGATTGGTCGGTGAAGCCGTGACGATTCGTGGCCGCTTGCGCCCACCGGGAGAGAACGCCGACCGGATTCTGCGGCCGATAATACATTGGAACCGTCCCAACCGGCTTCCATCCCAGGCGTTCGTTCCCCGGTTTCGACTGGGCGTTTGGAAAGTTGAAGAAAAACGCCGGCCCGTCCGCCTTGCCCTCGTAGCGCTCGAGTCCCCACCGATTCATCGCGGTAAACAGCCCGCGTCGTTGGTGCTCGGGGTGCACCATCGTATCACAGGGCTGGAACGCGACCCGCGAGGCGCCGTCGAAACAGACCTCGAGCGGGAAGTACGAACGACAGCCAACGACCTCGCCAGTGTCCCGGTCTCTCGCGACGGTGATCGGCACGTGGTCAACGTACGGGTTGCGCTCGTACTTCCACCGGAACCAGTCGTCGGTTCGCTCGACGCCGAAGACGGTGCTGTAAAGGGACAGAAACCCCTCACGATCGTTTGGGCGGAAGTCGTCGATGGTGTACGCCGAGAGGCGAGGGGTGTGTTGCTGTGTCACGGATTGTGTGGGGAACACTTGGGGAGTGGTGTGAAACGCTCAACTGTCGCCGTTCGGTAGTCTGTATACTCACCAACCAACATCGACGACTCGAATAGAGTTCTACCCTGCACTGGCAACCTCTCTTTAGTCAGCGGGAGAAAGCCTGTTATTCACGGCGTCCACGGCGTCCACGGCGTTCATGGCGTTCAGGACATATATGAGATTCACGCCGTTCACAAGTCCTACGAACGTGCGTGCACACCAGATCATTGCGTTCCGGTGACGGTGGCTGAGACACGGAGCGTTTCGTTCACAGGGAAGACCGCTTCCCGTTCGGCGGACGGCCGGGAATCGCATCACTCGAGAAGTGGGACAAACACGTCACTCGAGAGATGAGGCGAGCATCCAGCGTAGTCACTCAAGGGGCTCGTGGTCACCGAACGGAGGGGGTGTTCACAGGGAATGTGGTACTACTGTACGGCCATTTGCCTACCCCGTGGTCGGTAAACGGCGGTACGTCTCTACAACGATCCGTATCAGAACTCGTGTTCGACGTCGTCTTTGTCGGCTTTCTGGATGATGATCTTACCGTCCCGGACACGGACAAAGACCTCGTCGCCGATATCCATACCCGCGACTGCGAGTTCATCCTCGTGGAGATTCAGGTGGACGTTGTGATAGTTACCGTCTTCGTCTTTCGCACCGCTTGGACTCAGCTTCTTTTTCCGTACCATCGCGGGTTTCTAGCACGAACTTCGCCGTAGGATATACTTAAGTGTTTTCTACGACACAGCGACTGACTGTCACTCACACGGACGGCACAAACACGTCAATTTCGATACCATGGCGTCGTCTACGAATCTTGCCGAAGGATGGTGGCTCGTATGGACTTAAAGATACCGGCGCAGTCGGTCGGTTTTCGGGGATATCTTTATAGTGAACCGTGTGCTCGGTTGACACGGAGGTAGCAAACCATGGTACGTGAAGACGGTAAGCGGAACTTTGCACTGCGCGACAACAGCGGCGACGAATCGAGTGTCTTCTCGGGCAACACACCTCGACAGGCAGCGCTGAAAGCCGCTCGACGACTCGAGGCTGGCTCGAGCGAAGACGCAGCCGAACGCGTCGAACTCAGGCTTCGCGAGAAGGGAACCGAGAAGGTTCACATCTACGACGGCTGGGCCTGGGAAGAGGAGGCACCCGACGACAAGCCGGACTGGATGCCGAGCGATATCACCGAGGCGAACGTCTCGAAGAAGGGCATCGAACACCTCGACGAGTAAGTCGTTTACACCACGACGATTTCTTGGGACACTGGTCACGATAGCCATCGCTAGGCGGGTATCGATGGTGGCACTGGATGGAGGAGACAGACAATCTGGTTCGGGACTCGAAGCGTCATACGGTCTATTGGAGTGACTCTGTTGAAACCCTTGGTCGCGTGCAAAGCGAGCGCGGTTCCCGGACGACTCGGCCTTCAACCTCGTCGTCCGCCTTTTTCATCGAAGTTTTTGCGCCGAGCGGTTCGGCGCAGGGGAACCCGAGGTGGAAAAAGTTCGCGCAATGTATTCAACACGGATTCTAAAATCGAACACCGACCGAGGGTTTCAACAGGGCAATTGTAGTCGCTATACTGGTTATTACTGACCCACAAGGGCAATCACCGGTAAACCAGTCCAACAGACTTTTTCAGGGGATCAACTGCTCGCCGTCGTCGTCGTAAATCGTAATCGCGTCGACGGGGCAAGTGCGAGCGGCGAACTTCGCATCGAGTTCGGCGTCCTCGGGAACCTCACGGACGAAGATGCCATCTTCGACCTCCTCAGAATCCAGCAACACGGCCTTGCCCGCGGTCTTGTCCTTCTCGAACTCGCTCCACTCGGCGACACACTGGTACATCCCGATGCAGGTGTCCTCGTCGAACTCCACCTTCATGACCGACTGTTGTGCCGGTGAGGGTAAAGCAGTGACGGGACATGGCAGCCGTGAGGCGACAGTTTAAACCACAGGACGAACGAACGAACGGCAATGAACGTCGAGGAGCTTTCGGGGCTGCCACCCGGTGCGCTCGAGCACTTCCGCGAAGAGGGCATCGAGTCGCTGTACCCGCCCCAGGCCGAGGCCGTCGAGGCGGGTATCCTCGAGGGCGACAGCCTCGTCGCCGCCGTCCCCACGGCGAGCGGAAAGACGATGATCGCCGCCCTCTCGATGCTGTCGGCGATCGAACGCGGCGGCAAGGCGCTGTACATCGTCCCCCTCAGAGCACTGGCGAGCGAGAAGAAGGCCGAATTCGACGCGTTCGAGCGCTTTGGCGTGACGACCGGCGTCACCACTGGGAACTACGAGTCGACGAGCGACTGGCTCGCCACCAAGGATCTGATCGTCGCCACGAGCGAGAAAGTCGACTCGCTCGTACGCAACGGGGCCGACTGGCTCTCGGAGCTGACCTGCGTCGTCAGCGACGAGGTACACCTGATCGACGACCGCAACCGAGGGCCGACGCTCGAGGTCACCCTGGCGAAGCTTCGCCAGTTGAACCCCTCCCTGCAGGTGGTCGCCCTCTCGGCGACGGTCGGCAACGCCGACGAGATCGCCGACTGGCTCGACGCCTCGCTAGTCGACAGCGACTGGCGACCCATCGAGCTCCAGACGGGCGTCCACTACGGCAACGCCTTGCACTTTAACGACGGGACGACCCGCGAGGTTCCCGTCGATGGCTCGGAGAAACAGGAGGAAGCCCTCGTCAGGGACATCCTCGAGGAGGGCGGCTCCTCGCTCGTGTTCGTCAACTCGAGGCGGAACGCGGAGGCGGCGGCCCGCCGGTTAGCGCGGACGAGCGGGCCACAGCTCACGGCCGACGAGCAGGGTCGGCTCGCCGAACTGGCCGCCGACATCCGGGACGTGAGCGACACCGAAACGAGCGAGGATCTCGCGACTTGCGTGGAACAGGGCTCGGCCTTTCACCACGCCGGACTCGCGAGCGAGCACCGCACCCTCGTCGAGGACGCGTTTCGGGAGCGACTGCTCAAGGTCATCTCCGCGACGCCGACGCTCGCCGCCGGGGTCAACACGCCCGCCCGCCGGGTCGTCGTCCGGGACTGGCGGCGCTTCGACGCCACCGCCGGCGGCATGGCCCCGCTGAACGTCCTCGAGGTACACCAGATGATGGGGCGGGCCGGTCGACCGGGGCTCGACCCCTACGGAGAGGCCGTCCTCCTGGCGAAGAGCCACGACGAGATGGACGACCTCTTCGACCGCTACGTCTGGGCTGACCCCGAAGACGTCCGCTCGAAGCTCGCCGCCGAACCCGCCCTCCGGACGCACGTGCTCGCGACGATTGCCTCGGGCTTTGCGACCACCCGCGAGGGACTGCTCTCGTTCATGGCCGAAACCCTGTACGCCAGCCAGTCGGGCGAGCGCGGCCGCCTCGAGACGGTCACCGACGAGGTGCTCGGCTACCTCGAGCGAAACGACTTCATCGAGCGCGAGGGGCCGGGTGGCGCTGGTTCGTCGAGTGGCACCCAGGGAGACGTCGACGGGTTCGTCTCCGCAGCCGACCTGGCCGACGACCCCGTCAACGGGGAAGACATCGACCTCCGGGCGACGAGCCTCGGTCACACCGTCTCGAGACTCTACCTCGATCCGATGAGCGCCGCCGAAATCGTCCACGGGCTCGAGAAAGCGGACGAACGACCTACCCCCCTCGGATTGTACCAGCTGATCGCCCGCACGCCGGACATGTACGAGCTGTATCTCCGATCGGGCGAGGACGAGCAGTACGGCGAACTGTTCTACGAACGCGAGGGCGAACTGCTTGGGGACGCCCCGAGCGAGTACGAGGACGCCCGCTTCGAGGACTGGCTCGCCGCCCTCAAGACCGGCAAGCTGCTCGAGGACTGGGCAGAGGAGGACGACGAGGATCGCCTCACCGACCGGTACAAGATCGGACCCGGCGACCTCCGGGGAAAGGTCGACACCGCGGAGTGGCTCCTCGGGGCGGCGGAGTCGCTCGCCGCCGAGACCGACAGCGAGTGGACGGTTGCAGTGCGAGAAGCTCGTGCCCGCGTCGAACACGGCGTCCGCGAGGAGCTGCTCGAACTGGTCGGGATTCGTGGGGTGGGTCGCAAACGCGCCCGCCAGCTGTACGCCGCCGGTCTCGAGACGCCTGCGGATCTCCGTGAGGCCGACAAGGGAGTCGTCCTCGGCGCACTCAAAGGGGAGAAAACGGCGGAGACGATCCTCGAGAACGCCGGTCGCGAGGATTCCTCGATGGACGGCGTCCAGCCTCGAGCGCCCGACGGATCAACGCGGACGTCCACGAGCGGTGGCGCTGGGGGGAACGCCGACGTGGACGAAGACGACACGGAAGACGAAGAGACCCAGGCCTCCCTCGGTGATTTCTGATGCAGGTACTCGAGGGACGACTCGTCGTCGACGACCTCGACGCGTTCGTCGCCGAACTGGGCGAGGTCGCTGACGGCCACGACGTGACGATCCAGGCGTTCGATGCGCGGTACGTCGCCGGTCGCCGACACCTCGAGCGGGCCGTCGACTGCGCCGATCGAGCGATCGGACGCGGCGAAAACGTCGCTCGCGATCGAGCCGTCGAAATTCTGCTGTACGCTGCTGGCCGCCGACAGATCGATCGTGCCCTCGAGATGGGGGTCAGCGAGGGTGAACCCGACGTAGTGGTGCTGATCGACGGAGACGGCGACGAAGCCAGAGCGGCCGAAGCGGTCGAGGCGCGGTTCGAGTTCGAGAACGGGTCGACGCTCGAGCCAACCGACGAGGAGACGCTGTGTTCGTTCTTCGAGATCACCGACGCCGAACGGGCGGCGACGGCGGCGACCCTCGAGGAACTGGTGTGTGAGCGGGTGGCGTTGCTCGAGGTCGAGAAGTAACGATCAGAATGCAGCGTACACGAGCATCCCCGTCAGTGCACCCGCCACCGTCGCGAGGAAGTTGACGCTCTGGTTCCCGAGGAACTCGCCCTCGAGCGTCGCCCCGAGGACGCTGTCCGCGGTCATTCCGGCGAAGCCGGCGATGGCGATGACGAGCGCACCGATGAGTCCGACCTCCGGGTACACGGCGTAGCCGACCCCTGCAACGGCCGCCGCGCCGACGATCCCCGCGAGTTCGCCCTGCCAGGTGACGGCGCCGTCGGTTCCCGGTTCGACTGACTCGAGTGTCGTGATCAGGCGAGGATTGTCGTAGACGCTGCCAATCTCGCTCGAGAGCGTGTCGCTGAGGGCCGTCGAGACGGCACCGGCGAAGGCGAACAGGAACAACAGTGGATCGACGGCCAACAAATCGACTTCACTGGCAGCGAATCCGAGGACGGCGACCATCGCCGCCGCCGTGTTGCCAATGACGTTCGAACTGCCGCGGGCACCGTCGTTGCCTTCGGCGACACCGCGATCGGCCTTTTGCTCGTACCGAAACTTCGTCGAGACGCTGCCGACGGCGAAGAACGTGATGAGGACGGCGAACCAGTCGTACCCGCCGAGAACGATCGTTAACAGTGCGAGCAGGATGCCGGTGAGCATCCCGGCGATCGACGCCGCCCCGAGGGCGTGGGAGACGTAGCCGATGGCGATCGTAATCGCGAGTGCGACGGCGATCCCGGTGACGCCAATCGTCGGCTCGAGTTCGGCCAGCAGCCACAGCGAGAGGCCGACGGTGAGCAACACGATCGGGTCGTCGTAGCTGATCAGGACGTCCCGAAGTAACGCGGCGAGAAGCGTCCCACTGACGGCGAGAAAGACGATTACTGGAACCGCACTCTCGATCGGGAGCCCCTCGGCAAATCGGGAACCGGCCTGTCCGGCGATGGAAGCGAGCGCACCGACTGTACAGAACGCGATCGTCTGCAGGATGTCGGCGTCGGTTCGTGAACGAGCCACCGCCTCGGCAAATCCGCCGTAGCCGACGAGGAATACCACGCCGACGAAGACCGACATCGGGAGCGACCAGTTCACGGCGAGGAGTCCGAGCGTCGTCGCAGCGAGGACGAAGGTCAACAGACCGAACAGCCGTCCCTCGGAGTAGTCGTCCGGAAACGCAAAGAGGTCGAAAATGGGGCCGTCAGTGACCGATACGGCGACCAGCGCGAGGACGACCGCGATCGGGGCCGACAGCTCCGGGCCGAGAATCGGAACGGCCAGCGAGAGCGTACAGAGTGCGCCAAAGGCACCTGCCCGTCGGACTGGTGTCGACACGATATCGGATCTTTCTGTGGGGGGTACTTGAAGGTTCGTCAACGGCCATGGGCGTGCAACGAACCACTAGTCGCCAGCGTGCGCCGCGGGAGGGCTGGGTAGACGTGGGGAGGACATCACCGACGCATCGCAGTTCTCCCGTCACGAGACCGCGTCGTGACGGGCGTCGAACACCTCCTGAATCCGTCGTGACGGGTGACGAGCGTGCACAGTGTCTCGAGAACGATCCGGAACGTCGCCTCTCACTCCCACTTCCACTTCCACTTCCACTCCGACCTCCGGAACCGTCGCCGGACATCGAAATCGGTATGGAGCGGCCGACGAAACGAGCGTCCGTGGGTCTGTACGAACGCTACCTCGCCGCCCGAATACGCCGCCACGGTGGTGAGCCCCCGGCACACGTCGCCCTCGTTATCACCGAACGCGACCTGCTCGAGCGCGGTGCCTACGAGACGCTCGCGGCGTTCTTCGAGTGGGCCGTCGAGTACGCCGACCGGATCACCGTTTACGTCAGCGTGCTCGACCGGGCGGCCGTCCCGACGCTCAAACGGGAACTCGAAGAACTCGAGACACCACGCGAGGTAGCCGTTCGGGGGCCGGACGACAGCCACCCCGCCGACGCCCCAATCCAGATCGGAATCGGCCTCGGCGGCAAAGACGAGTTTACCCGAGCGGTACAAACCCTAGCAACGCAGGTCGAGGCTGGCGAACTCGAGCCCGATGCCATCGACGACGAGGCCGTCGAAGCACACCTGATCTTTCCCGACGAACCCGACCTGGTGATCAAGACCGGTGCCGAGCGACTCTCCGATTTCATGATCTGGCAGTCCGTGTACTCCGAGCTGTACTTCACCGACGTCAACTGGCGGGACTTTCGCAAACGGGACTTCCTCCGGGCCGTCCGCGAGTTCTGTAACCGCTCGAGGCGATTCGGGACGTGAGTTTCTCGTTCCGCAGGCCGCCATCAGCCGGCCGCCTTCGCCGACAGCCGGCCATAGCCAGCCGTCGCCGGCAGTCCGGCAGCGTCGGTGTATTGGTGTCGCGGAAGCCGAGTCGGTGAACAGGTGTCTCGGTGATCGTGTGTACCAAACGCTCACAAGCGGTGAGAGAGACGGAATGTCATGAGCCGGTGCTTGCGACTCGAGGATGTCCGCCCAACCCAGCTCTATCTCTCGAAAGAAAAACTCGTAGCGGTACTCGAGTGGTTCGACGTCGACGATCCGAACTATGATTCGCTGCCGGTGTTCGAACACGAGGGAGCGTGGTACTTCTCTGATGGACACACGCGAGCCTTCGTGGCCGCTCTCGCTGGTGCCGACACGATTCGGATCCATCGTGACGAGCGAGTCCGCGAGGAATGCGATTTGGAGGTGTACCGAACCTGTATCGACTGGTGTGCGGACGAAGGGATCGAAACGATTCACGATTTGAGCGGTCGCGTCGTCGAACCGGAGACCTACGAGGTGTGTTGGATCGAGCGATGCCAGCGTCTCGGTGACTGAGCGACTCGAATTCGCTCGGGATTGGATGGAGGAACGTGCTTACTGCGTTCTGTCACTGCCAGCCACGTCAGTCGCGTCCCCGCCGTCGGTGGCGACCTGTCCCGGGTCTCCCTCGGTACCGGTCGATTCCGTCCCCTCGAGCGTCGCCGCCTCCGGCTGTTCGGCAGTCGGCAGCGAATCCCGGAAACGAGCCAAGACGGATGTCGCCTCGGACAGTTCCTGACTCCCGACGGCTCGAATCAGGGCGAGTGCGCGACGGGCGCGCGTTCGTCGCCACGAGGCTTCGCGGGATTCGTAGGTGCGGATGCCTCGCAGGAAGTCGGCCTTGGAGAACTCCGGCCAGTACGGTGCACAGAAAAAGACCGCGGCCTCGTTGCCGTTGGCGTGCCAGGGCAGGAAGTTCGAGGTGCGTTCGTCGCCGCCGGTGCGGATGATCAGGTCGACGTCGCGAACCGGCTGGGCGTACAATCGCTCGTGCACCGTTTCGCCGTCGATCTCCGTCGCGTCGAGGTTTCCATCGGCAACGTCTCGAGCGACGCTTCGGGCGGCCTCGAGTAGCTGAGCCCGGCCCCCGTAGGCGAGCGCGATATTGAGGACGAAGGTGTCGTATTCCGCAGTCCGTGATTCCGCGTAGTCGATCGTTTCACGTACGCGCGGTGGGAGTCGCTCGAGGTCGCCGATGGCGCGGATGCAGACGCCGTTGTCGTGGACGCGATCGGCGTCGGCGAACTCGGAGAGTTTCTCACAGAGTAAGTCGAACAGCGCCTCGCGTTCGTGTTCCGGGCGGTCGAAGTTCTCCGTCGAGAAGGCGTACAGCGTGAGTTCCTCGACGCCGATCTCCTGGCACCACTCGAGGACGCGTTCGGTGGTATCGGCCCCCGCGCGATGGCCGTCCGGGGCGTCGTCGCCGCGCTGGCGAGCGTAGCGACGGTTGCCGTCCTGGATTACGGCGACGTGGGTCGGTGCGCCGGACACTTCCCGGGACAGCAACTGCTCGTAGCCCCAGTTGATACGTCGGCGCAGCCAACTCCTCATCGTCGGTACTAGCGTCAGCGACGAATATGGTTCTTGTGTGTGAAATGTTGCCATCAACCCAGTCCTCGAGGCCTCGAGCGTGGTGAACGAAGTGACCGCCTGGAGCCAGCAACGGCGATCGATGCGACCGCACGGATCTACCGACGACAGTCGACGGCTGCGCCAGCGTACGTGGATCCGATCGTAACAACCCCGAGGAACCCGAACCGTGACGGCTATCCGTCGGCGCGCCAACGAGCAGCCAATGGCAGACGTAATCGATCCAGACCTCTACGCCCGGACGAAGGCCCTGCTCGAGCCCGGCGAGATCCAGCTCAACGGAGCGATCGTCCACACCGAGTATGGCTCTGATCAGGACGTCCAGATGATGCAAGCGACGATCGACGTGGGCGACGTCATCGCCGAACACGCCGGTCACGATCCGAAAGACTGCTTCGTCTACTCGGGGAACGACGATTCAGACTTCTCCTCGAACCAGCACCAGGGCCTGACGCTGGACGGCGAGGAGTTCGTCTGGGAGTGTCAGCAGCTGCTTCGCCAGGGAACCTTCGACATCGTCATCTACTACGAGGCGAGCGCCGACCACGAGGCGATCCTCGAGGGGATTCGGGAGCTTGGACACGAGGTTACCGGCGTCGAAGGCGACTGAGCGACGGCCGATTCGCTCGTTGTCACCGTCCCACCCAGTCCCGAGTCGCTTATGCCCCGTCCGTCCCGACGAACGGGTATGCACACCGACGTCGAGCTGACGACGCGCGAGCGGGCGGTCGTCAACGCCTTCCAGGGTGGCTTTCCCGTCGTCGAGTCACCGTTCGATCCCGCAGCCGCAGCGATGCGCGAAGCCGGGGTCGAGATCGCTGCCGACGAACTCCTCGAGACCGTTCGCGACCTCGACGAGCGGGGCGTCCTCTCTCGCTTCGGCCCCCTCGTCAACGCCCAGGAGATCGGCGGCGCGGCGACCCTGGTCGCGATGCACGCCCCCGAGGATCGCTTCGACGAGATCGTCGAGACCGTGAACGGTCACCGCGAAGTCGCCCACAACTACGAGCGCGAACATCCCCACCTCAACGTCTGGTTCGTCGTGAGCGTCGCCGACGAAGCCCGCGTCGATACGGTGCTCGAAGCCATCGAGGACGAGACCGGCCAGGAGACGTACAACCTGCCCAAATTACAGGAATTCCGCGTCGAGGCCAAGTTCTACGTCGACGGCCCACTTGCGGACGGCGGCCTCGATCTGACCGACCTCGGGCCCGCCGTCGAGCCGACCGACGCGACCACCCTGACGCCGGCCGAACGCGACCTAGTCCTCGCAATCCAGGACGGGTTGCCGATCACCGAGACGCCCTACGCCGACGTCGCCGCGGCGATCGACCGGGAACTCGAGTGGACGCTCGAGACGATCACGCGGTTCGAACGGGAGGGGAAGATCCGGCGTATCGGCGTGATCCCGAACCACTACGCGCTGGGGTACACGGAAAACGGGATGACGGTCTGGAACGTGCCCGACGACCTCGTCTCGACTGTAGGCCCCGAGGTCGCCGCGCTCCCGTTCGTCACCCACTGCTACGAGCGCCCGCGCCACGAGGGCGTCTGGCCGTACAACGTCTTCGCGATGACGCACGGCCGCAGCGAGGCCGAGAGCGACCGTCGCGTCGAGCAGGTTCGCGAAACGATGGCGGCGTACTGGGACGTCACCGAGGACGACTGGGACACCCTGTTCTCGACCCAGATCCTGAAGAAGACGGGAATCCGCCTCGCAGAACGAGCCGAGGCGAACACGCAGGCGCAGTGACCGTTCACCAACCCCCCTCGAGACGATGATCCCACTCTTCCACGATTTCACCGGCGCGACGGTACTCGTCTTCGGCGGCGGTTCCGTCGGGGCTCGTAAAGCCCGGCGGTTCGCCCGCGAAGCGACGGTAATCGTCGTCAGCCCGGACTTTATTGACGACGAGTTTGGCGCGAGCGAGTTGGTTCGTGCGGCGCCAGATCCAAAAGAGGTGCCGGCGTGGCTCGAGCGCCACCGACCCGCCCTGGTCGTCGCAGCGACCGACGACGAGGCGGTCAACGACGCGGTCGTCTCGGCTGCCCAGGAGCGAGGTGTCCTCGTTAACCGAGCAGACCGAGCCGGTGGCCGCGATCCGGGGAGCGTCGTCGTTCCGGCGACCGTCGAGGAACCACCAGTGACCGTCGCCATCGGCACCGGCGGGACGGCCCCAGCGCTCAGCAAGCACCTTCGCGAGGAGCTCGAGGAGACGCTCGAGGGCGCGGGGGAGATGGCGACGGTCGTCGCCGCGTTACGGCGGGAGCTCAAAGACCGCGGCGTCGAACCCGAGCGACGACGCGAAATCGTCACCGACATCGTCAAGTCGTCCGCCGTTTGGACAGCTTTACGTACGGGTACCTCCAATTGCCAGCAAGTGATCGAGGACGTGCTGGAAAACGAACAGGTCTTCGGTGGTGAGTCAGCGTGATTCGGGGTGGTGTCGTCTCCGGGATGCGTGTGACCCACGAAACGGGGAGTGTCGACGATATCGCGGCGGCGAGCCCCGAGAGCCAGCGCATCGCCGTCAGTACGTTGCTGTCGGCACCCGATATCGAAGAGGCATACGTGCTCTCGACGTGTAACCGAACCGAGGCGTACGTCGTGACCGCCGACCCGGCCGACGGCCGGAGTGCGCTCGAGGCCTTTTTCGATGGCGTCGACGACGACGTGCTCGTTCGAAGCGACCACGAGGAGAGTCTCAAGCACCTCCTTCGGGTCGCAACCGGCCTCGACTCGGTGATCCTGGGCGAGGATCAGATCATCGGCCAGGTTCGAACCGCTTACGAGGACGCCCGCACCGCCGGCGGCATCGGCTCGCTACTCGAGCGAGCGATAACAAAGGCGATCCACGTCGGCGAACGCGCCAGAACCGAGACGACGATCAACGAGGGCGTCGTCTCGCTGGGGTCGGCCGCCGCTCGGCTGGCCGCCCGCACCGTCGACCTCGAGGACGAACCAGCACTCGTAGTGGGTGCCGGCGAGATGGGGCACCTCGCCGCCCGTAGCCTGGCCGACGCCGGTGCCGGTGCGGTCGTCGTCGCGAACCGAACGATTCCCCACGCCGAACACATCGTCGAGGAACTCGCAGTCGACGGCAAAGCGGTCTCGCTCGAGTCGCTGGCGTCAGCCACGCGTGAGGCGGCCGTCGTCGTCGCTGCCACCGGCAGCCCCGACCCGCTACTCACGCCCGACCACCTCGGCGACCGTCGCCAGGTCGTCGTCGACCTCGGCCAGCCACGGGACGTCTGTCCCAGCACGGCCGACCTCGAAGACGTCACCGTCTACGACCTCGACGACCTCGAGGAGATCACCGCCGAGACCCGCGAACAGCGCCTCGATGCCTCCCGGGAGGTCGAGGCCATCGTCCAGGCGGAGTTCGACCTGCTCTGTGAGGGGTTCAAACGCGCACAGGCCGACGAGGTCATCGCCGCGATGTACGAATCGGCCGAACGGATGAAACAGCGCGAACTCGAGACGGCGTTCGCCCGCCTCGAAGGGGGCGAGGAGGCGTTTACCGACGAAAAGCGCCAAATCGTCGAAGCGATGGCCGACGCACTCGTCGGGCAGTTGCTGGCTCCGCCGACGAAGAGCCTCCGGGAGGCCGCCGCCGACGACGACTGGGCGACGATCAACACGGCGCTCCAGCTGTTCGATCCAGCCGGGCCGGAGATGGCGTTCACTGGGGTAACACACGACGGCAGTAGATCAGTCTCGAGCGCCGAATCCGACGTTTCCACGGGCATCACGGACGACGACTGATCGCCGCCGTCCCTCACCCGGGCACAATTGTTATTTCATTGGCTTCCGTTCGGAAGCGTATGACGGACGTGCTTTCCGACGACGAGATTGCCGAGCGCCTCCCGGAGGCGTGGGAACGCGACGACGACGAAATCGTTCGCGTCTACGAGTTCGACGACTATCTCCACGGCGTCAACTTCGCCCAGATGGTCGGCGAAATCGCCGAGGCCCAGTTCCACCACCCCGAGATCCGCATTCGGTACAAGGAAGTCGAGATCCGGCTGACGACCCACGACGCTGGCGGCATCACCGACAACGACCTCGAGATGGCCGACGTTATCGAGTCCGAACACGCGGCGTAGCGGGTAGTAATGGGCGGAACTACAGCTTCGGCAATAGCTACTGCAATGGCAACGGAAACAGCAACGGCTACAGCTACAACTACCTCGCAGGCGCAATCGGAATGCGAGGCGAGAGCGAACGGATAGCCATGCGCGCACGGTACGCCTTCCGAGTCACGATTCGCCTCGAGCCCGTCGCCGCGGACTGTAGCCTCGAGGATCCAACCGTGGAGCGTCGGTGCTTTCTCGAGGCCGCCGAGCCAGGTACCGACGGCTGGCGGCGGTTTCGCGAATTACTCTGGCGTGGCGAGCTCACCGACGCCGCCTACGGCCGAGCACTGTTCACCGAGAAGCTCGGTCTACCGGTCGAGGACGTCGAATTTCGAGCGTTTTACACCGACGAGGAGTACCTCGAGGCGCTCGAGGACGAAATCGAGGCCAACCTCGAGTCGTTCAAAGCCGAGAGTGTGACCGAGGTGCTCTCGAAGTACTTCGCCTCCTCGCTCGAGGTGGGGGTCGATCACGGGCTCGAGATGTGACAATGGGCACGAGACTGGAGTGCGGACTTCACCAGCCATCAGCCATCAACCATCAGCCACGGCGTTCAGCGTACACCCAGGCTGGACTACAACCGTTTCGAACACCACGAAAGCCTCTGCCCCTTTCGTTCCCACTCGTGCCGGCTGACCGACCAACCACTCCGGGTGGGAATGAAAGGGGCTGGCACGGTCGATCCCTCCCGGGCGACGAAAACACGCGAGCGAAGCGAGCGCGCACAGCGAGCCCCGGAGGGTTGAGCGGGCCAGGGGCTTTCGTGGTGGTTGCACCGCATTCCGAGTACTCGCAGTTGTATCTACACACGGCTACCACCACCCACCAACACCGTCAATCCGGCTACCACCACCCACCAACACCGTTAACCAGCCCGCGTGACAGAACTCGAGTATGCGCAGCTATCACGTCGCCTTTCTCCTGCTCGTCGTCGGGACGACCGCGTTCTTCAGCGTCCTCTCGCTGCTAAACGTCCGCTACGGGAAACGGGCCCTCGAGCGCGAACGGGAGTGGGTGACCGCACGACTTGGCTTCGACGACCTCGATCTGGTCGCGGCCTACCAGCGGGCGACGACCATGGTTTCACAGGTTCAGACCTGGGTCACGATCGCCCTCGTCCTCGCTGCACTGTACTCGGGTGCGCTCGCCGCCGCCGTCGACGCGCTCGAGGGACTCGGATACGGCCCGGTCGCCACCGGCGTCCTCTTTTTCGCCGGGGTCGTCGTCGCCCTGCAGGTGCTGTCGGTCCCGTTCGACGCCTACAGCACGTTCGTCGTCGAGGAGCGATTCGACTTCAACGAGCAGACGCCCGCCCTGTTCCTGAAGGATCTCGTCCTCGGGACGGTCATCGGCGTCGCCATCACGGCTGCGCTGGCGGCCGGCATCCTCTGGTTCATCTCGGTCGTCCCGACCTACTGGCCGCTGGCCGCCGTCGCCCTCTACGTCGCCTTCTCGCTCACCATGCTCGTCGTCTACCCGCGCGTGATCGCGCCGCTCTTCAACGACTTCGAACCGATCGAAACCGGAGAGCTCCGGGCGTCCGTCGAGAACGTGTTCGACCGCGCTGGCTTCTCCTGTGACGGCATCTACGTCATGGACGCGAGCAAGCGCTCCTCCCACTCGAACGCCTACTTCGTCGGGTTCGGCCGGACGAAACGCGTCGTCCTCTTCGATACGCTCGTCGACCAGATGCCCCTCGAGCAAATCGAGGCCGTCCTCGCTCACGAACTCGCCCACTGGAAACGCGCCCACATCTGGAAGCAGTTCGGGGTCGGCACGCTCCGGATCGGTGCCGTCTTCCTCGTGCTCTGGGCGCTGCTCGAGACGACCTGGCTGTACGCGATGTTCGGGCTGCCGGAGACGGCCTACGTGGGACTCGCGGTCGGGACCCTCTGGGTGCAGCCGCTGGCGAAGCTCACCCGGCCGCTCGAGAACAAACTCTCCCTGGCGCACGAGCGGGAGGCCGACGCCTTCGCGACGGACGTGATGGGAAGCGGCCAGCCACTGATCGAGGCACTGTGTCGACTCACCAGCGAGAACCTCTCGAACCCGTTCCCCCATCCGCTGTACGCCACGTTTCACTACACCCATCCGCCGATTCCCGACCGGATTCGCTACATTCAGGGGCTCGAGGACGCTGGCGAGGACGTATCGGCGACGGTGACGGGGTCTGACGAGCCCGCCTGAATGGGTCGGTGACGGTCAGAACCGACTGCCTCATTCGATCGTTCTGTCTTCGCCAAACCGACGCCACGTATTACACGTTCGTGATCGGTCGATCCGTGCGTGGTCGATACGTGCGTGATAGAACGGAGCCAGTCGGATGTATCTCAAACAGTGCAAACCGGCTCGTCCCTCTTTGCCACTGAGCGGTGAAGCGTCTCGTAGAAGGGGCAATGGAACAACCCTCCGAACGACGCTCGAGTGCACTGCCCACGGCGATCGTTCGCCGAACCACTCCGTGGGGATTTCCGCTCCTGTATCTCGGCTGGGCGTACGCCTGGTGGCTCCCGATTGTCGCCTCCAGCGAGTCGGTCTGGTCGTTCCCAAACGTGGTTTTCCTGCTCGTCGGCGGCTCGAGCCCGCTGCTGGCCGGCCTCTCGCTCCTGTGGCTCGAGTACGGTCGAGCGGGATTCCGCGACCTCCGGCGGCGACTGCTCGAGATCGATCGCATCGGCCTCGGCTGGGGGCTCGCGATCGTCCTCCTCTACCCGCTGTTCACCCTGGTGAACGCCGGCATCGCGCTCGCCGTCGGGGCGACGGCGACCCCGCTCGAGGTCGCGTCGCTCGATAGACTCCTCGATCCGGGCGCACTCGTGCTGTTGGTCGCGGTCGCCGTCCTGTTCCCGGCGATCGAAGAGATTGGCCTCCGTGGCTACTGGTTCGATCGGCTCCAGGCGCGCTGGAGCGCGCTCGCCTCGAGTCTGGTGCTGGGCGTCGTCTGGGCCGCCTGGCACGTCCCGCTGGTGTACATGACTGGCTACTTCGAGGGGACGACGTTCCAGCCCGACCTGTGGTGGTGGCTGCCCAGCATCGTCCTTACGGCGATCGTCGGCACCTGGATCTACAACAACACCCGGCGGAGCGTGCTCGCGGTCATCGTCCTCCACTTCGTCGGCAACCTCACCGGCGAGACGATGGGGTTCTCCCCGGAGATGTACCCCGCCGTCGTGCTGGGTATCGCCGCCCTCGTCGCGATTCTCGTCGTCGGCTGGAGCCCCCAGTCGCTTCGTGGCTGGGGGACGGATCGGCCGGTGTCGCCGCTCGAGGAGAAGCATACCGAGCAGGCACGGAGCGAATTGGCCTGACAAGGCCCCTATCGGCGCGCAGCGTCCTGAACGAGGGTGCCGACGACCGATCAGAACTCCTCGGCCGGCGGCGCAACCCCCTCGTCAGCATCGCCACCGAGTTCGAACTCCGCACGAACCTCCCGGAGCCGATCCCGGATGTCCGCCGCGAGCTCGAACTCGAGGTTGCTCGCCGCCTCCTGCATCCGCTCCTCGAGTTCGGCGGCGTAGCGTGCGGCGTCGTCCTCGTCCGCGAGTTCCCGTCCGGCGACGCTCGAGGTGTCTGTCTTGCTCCCCGGCAGGTTGGTCTCGCCGACCGCCTTCTCGATGGTCATCGGCTCGTGGCCGTGTTCTTCGTTGAACTCACGTTGGATCTCGCGGCGACGGCGCGTCTCGTCGATGGCCGACTCCATCGCACCCGAAACTTCGTCCGCGTAGAGGATGACCTCCCCGTTGACGTTGCGTGCGGCCCGCCCCATCGTTTGGACGAGCGTAGTTTCCGAACGCAGGAAGCCCTCCTGGTCGGCGTCCAGAATGGCGACCAGGCTCACCTCGGGGATGTCCAGCCCTTCCCGGAGGAGGTTGATCCCGACGAGGACGTCGATTTCGCCCAGACGCAGCGAGCGAACGATCTCGTGGCGCTCTAAGGTGTCCGTCTCGTCGTGCATGTAAGCGACGTCGACGCCCGCTTCCTCGAGGTACTCGGTGAGATCCTCGGCCATCCGTTTGGTGAGGGTGGTGACGAGAGTGCGCTCGTCGCGCTCGATCCGGTCGTCGATGCGATCCATGAGGTCGTCGACCTGCCCCGTCGCGGGGGCAACCTCGACCTCGGGGTCGACGAGGTGGGTGGGGCGAACGATCTGTTCGACGATCTGGTCGCTCTCCTCGCGTTCATAGTCGCTGGGCGTCGCGGAGACGTACAGCGTGTTGTCCGTCCGCTCCTCGAACTCCTCGAACGTCAGCGGGCGGTTGTCGTAGGCCGTCGGCAGGCGAAACCCGTTGCCGACCAGCGAGTCCTTCCGGGACTTGTCGCCGGCGTGCTGGCCCTTGATTTGGGGGAGGGTGACGTGGGATTCGTCGACCACGGTGAGGAAGTCGTCCGGGAAGTAATCGAGCAGGGTGTACGGCGTATCGCCCGACTCCCGGTCGTCGAGGTACACCGAGTAGTTCTCGATCCCCGAGCAGTAGCCGGTTTCCTCGATCATCTCGAGGTCGAACGTCGTCCGCTCCTCGATGCGCTGGGCGGCGATGAGATCGCCTGCCCGTTCGAAGTACGAGATCCGCGAGTCCAGGTCGGAACGGATCTCCTCGATCGCTCGCTCGAGGCGCTCTTCGGGGATGGAGTAGTGTTCCGCCGGGTGGACGAGGACGGCCGGTTCGGTGGACTTGACCTCGCCCTCGAGCGGGTCGATCTTGAGCATTCTATCGATTTCATCGCCCCAGAACTCCACGCGGACGGCGTAGCGGCCGTACATCGGGAAGATCTCGATGGTGTCGCCGCGGACGCGGAACGTCCCGTTGGTGAAGTCGACGTCGTTGCGCTCGTAGTTCAGGTCGACCAGTCGCTTGAGGAGTTCGTCGCGGCCGACCTCTTCGCCGACCTCGAGGCGCATCGCCATGTCGACGTAGTTTCGCGGGTCACCCAGCCCGTAGATGGCCGAGACGCTCGCGACGACGATGACGTCGTCCCTGGTGAGTAGCGATCTGGTGGCGGAGTGGCGTAGTCGATCGATCTCGTCGTTGATCGAGGCGTCCTTGTCGATGTAGGTGTCGGTCTGTTCGACGTAGGCCTCGGGCTGGTAGTAGTCGTAGTAGGAGACGAAGTACTCGACGGCGTTGTTCGGAAACAGGTTGCGGAACTCCTCGTAGAGCTGAGCCGCCAGCGTCTTGTTGTGGGCGATGACGAGCGTGGGCTGTTGGATCTCCTCAATCACCCACGAGACGGTGTTGGTCTTCCCCGATCCCGTCACGCCGAGGAGGGTCTGGCGATCCATCCCGTCGTCGAAGCCGTCGACCAGTTCCTCGATGGCCGCGGGCTGGTCGCCCGCCGGCTCGAAGGGCGCATCGACCGCGAACGGTTGGGCGGCATCGGGTCGATCCGGCTGCAGGGGGCCTCGAGTGTCGCTCATTGTCTATCTCGAGGCAGGGTCTCGATCCATGTAAGCCGCTCGTCTGCGTCCGTCGCGAAAACGGACGGTGTATCTGCAGACGAGGATCGTGAATGAACGCGACGAGGCCGGTGGAGGAAACGAGGTCGGCTATAGCAACAACTGAAACGGTTTACACACTGATCGCCGATCCCTCAGGCGATCAGGTGTGTACTGACTTGCAGTGGCTACTATAGTGACGATACGTGCAGCATCCGAACGCGTTCGCCGGCGACAATCCTCGCATCGACCACCACGCATTTGCCCCTCCTCGTGGTCGGACGGATATGACCAGTCAAGACGCCGATCTACAGCGAGCACGTGACGAACTCGAGGCAGCCGTCAAAACGGCCGACGACGACGTTCGCGACGACCTGCGGGACGTCGCGGCCGCGTTTTCGGCGCTCACCACGACCGACCGCGACGCCGACCACGCCACGTTCGACGCCCATCTCAACACGCTGCGACAGGCCGGTACCGATGCGACCGGCGAGACCGCCGACCGGCTCGAGGTCGCCCTCGAGCACGCCGAGTCCTACCGGACGGGGCTCGAGCAGGCCTGAGCGGTTCGAACGGATCGAAGCGATGGGGCTCGAGCGACAGTCACCGAAACGAACGCACTCGAGTGGCAACCGCCAGTGTCTCGAGGAGACGAAAACGCCTCTCGATGAAACCGAAACGGCCGTACGGAGCGCCTACTCCTGTTGAGACAGAAGTACGACCGGCTTACACTCCAGACCATCGCTCCGTATGGGAACCAAAACCCGGTAACGCACTTATAACAATAGCGGTATGGCCCCCTCGAGTCAGGTATGCAGTCGTCTGCTCACGGACGTACGGACAGGGCGAGCGTGATCGTGCCGGGGATCACGGCACCGAGCACCGTCGCCTGCCTGCGTTCGCTCAGTCCTCACGGGATATACACGATCGTCGGCTCGGAACATCGGACGACACCCGCTTCCGTCTCGGCGTACTGTGACCGGTTCATCACCCTTCCCGACCCTCGCTCCGATCTCGAGACCTACGGCCAGACGCTTCTCTCGCTCGCCGCCCGGCCCTCGGTCGAAACCATCATCCCGGTTCGCGAAGAGGACATCTACGTCCTCGCGGCGAACAAAGCCGAGTTCGCCGAGGTGATCGGGACGCCGTGGCCGGATTTCGAAACGCTTCGGCAGGTGCAGGATCGCGTCGAACTCTTCGCCGCGGCCGACCGGGCAGGCGTTGCCACGCCCGAGACGACCCTCCTCGACGAGTGGGACGACTGGTCTCGCGAGACGATCATCAAACCACGATACACGGTCGCTGCCCCCGAGTATCTGGGACACGATTCCGACCTCAGCGACATCGGATCGACCGTCTATCACGAGCCGGGGACGCCACCCGCCGTCGAGTCTTCCATGAACGAGTGGGGCCAAGTCCCGATCGTGCAGGAGTACGTCCCCGACTCCAGCGAGTACGGCTTCTTCGCCCTCTACGACGAGGGCGAGCCCGTCGCCACCTTCCAGCACTGCCAGAAACGGGGCTACAAGTACAGTGGTGGACCCAGCTCCTACCGCGAATCGACCGACATCCCCGAACTCGAGGAGGCCGGACTCGCGCTGCTCGACGAACTCGAGTGGCACGGCCTGGCGATGGTCGAGTTCCTGCGCGATCCGGACACTGGCGAGTTCAAACTGATGGAGATCAATCCCCGCTTCTGGTCGTCGTTGCCGTTTTCCGTCCGGGCGGGCGTCGACTTCCCCCTCCACTACTGGGAACTGGCGACGGGCGAGCCGATTACGGCCGACGGCGATTACGAAGTCGGCATCGGCGGCCACCTGATTCGCGGCGAGCTGTGTTACCTCCACAGCATCGTCGCCGACGACTTCCCCCTGGTCGAACGGCCCGCACTGACGACGGCCTGTAGCGAGGTTGCGCGTTCCGTGGTGGCCGAACCGCGATTCGATTACGCCGTCGCGGACGACATCAAACCGTTCGTCCAGGACAGCTGGAATCTCGTTCGCGACGCCGTCGGCGAACAGTTTCGAGCCGTCTTCAGCGACGAGTCAGCGGGATCCAGCCAGCCGGTCGTTACGGCACCGCTGACGGAGGCCGACACCGACGGCGGGACGCCACGGGCGGCGATTGCGGATGGCGATGGCTCGAGTAGCGATCACGAACCCTTCGAGGAACAACACGGGCAACCACGGTGAGGGCGGGCTGGCGACGTCTGATTCAGTGTCGGCAGCGACGACCGATTCGGTGCCGACAGCGGCGTTACCGTCGGTACCGCACCAGGATCAGTACCCCAGCTCGAGCGCCCAGTTCGCCACGAGCGCGACGAGCACGGCGGCGAGGAAACCGGCCAAAATCGTAAACGCGACGTCCCAGCCGAGGAGGTCGGCGAACAGTCCCGTCCCGACGGAACCGAGGGCACCGATGACGCCGTAGACCGTTCGCACGAGGCCGAAACCAGCGCCGCGTTCGGCTTCCGATAAGTTGTCCATCACCCGCGGCAACAGGGCCGCCCCCCAGCCCAGTCCCGTTCCGACGAAGAAAATGGCGACGAGGAGCGCGAGCGTGCCGGAGACGAACACGAACAGCAGGAGGCCGATCGAGCCGAGCACCATACAGCCGACGGCGGCGAGGTCGCGGCTGTACCGGTCGGAGACCGCGCCGACACCGACCTGCGTGATCGCTTGCACGACGAAGTACGCCGAGAAGACGATTCCCGCGAGCGTCTGGCTCTGGCCGCGGTGTTCGATGAGAAACGTCGGGAGGAAAGAGGCGACCGCCTGCCAAACGAACGCACAACAGATTGCCAACACGACGGTGAACGCGATTGCCGGCCGGGAGAGCAACTCGAGGAGCGGCTCGAGTTCGAAGCGTTCGCGCATTGGCTGGTCGGGTCGTCGCGGCTCGGTCGGTTCGACCCGCCAGGCGAACAGGACGTAGATCGGGACGGCAGCGACGACGCCGATTGCGATGGCGTACCGCCACCCGAAGTTAACGGCGACCGAGGCGGCCAGCGCGGGGGCGATCAGACCGGCTAGCGGGCCACCGCCGTTGTGCATCCCGATGGCGAATCCAATGTTGTCGTAGGTGCGGGTGAGCAGCGTCGTCGCGACGCTGTAGTGCAACCCGGCGAGCGCACCGAGGGCGAGCGTCGCGAGCAAGAAGACCGGGAACGAAGGGGCGAGGGCGATGAAGAGGGTTGTGACCGCCGTGCCGCCGATCGCGAGGAGGATGACGGGGCGTTCACCGTACCGATCGGCGAGGATGCCACTGGGGAACTGTGAGAGAAAGTACGTCATCCAGAGTCCGGAGAGCGCCACGCCGACGACGGTGTTCGAGACTGAAAATTCCTCGACGACGTCGGGGACGACCGGGCTGATCACTAGACGGGCGACCATCGTCGCGAAGAAAGCGAGCGTACAGAGCGCGAGGACGGTGTCCCGGTAGCGCCAGCGAGTCAGCACATCCATCGTGTGTCGTGGGGGCATCCCCGAGTGTAATTCGCGACTCGAGAGGCCTGTCTATCCACGTATCGCCCCGTACACACAAAGAACGCGTCGATAGCGGCAGACGCTGAGGGCGCGTCGAATCGGGCTACCCGGTCCATGGTTCGATCGTGAGGGGGAACCGATATGCCAAACGCGAGCAGCGGCTAGCGAATTGTTGGACGGGCGTGATTACTGGAGCTACCGAGCGTGAACACCACGAATATCCCGCGTAACCTGGCTCAAAAGGGGTTAGATCCAGTTGACCGGCAGTTCCTCGGCCTGGTCGTCGATCGCCTCGAGAAGCGGTCTGACGTCCTCGAAACGAGGGCCTTTCGTTACCTCGTTGGAATCACGATCCCAACGGATAAACCCACAGTCTGCCAGCTTCGGAAGATGCGTGTGGTACAGCGCCACGTGTGATTCGGTCGTCTGCTGCTCGACGGCGCCCACAGCGAGCGTCCCACCGTCCGTTTGCGGGGAGGGGACGAGGAGATCCACCAGTATCCGACGGCGCTCGATATCCGATAATGCCTCGAAGAACGCGTCCATATCCATATGGAGGGCCAGTACGCAGGGAAAAATCATCGCCAAAATAGTTTGGAGTTTTGGGTCTTCGACACGGGGGCACTCCGACTGTCAGAGCCGACCAGGCTGGCGTCGCGTCTGTTGTCGGCAGTCGCCACCCGTTGCTGCACGCATTGCGCCGCCCCAGTTCGCCGACGCCGCACAAACGCACTTGGTGACTCGAGCCCTCGACCACCGTATGAGCCCACCACGAATCCGCGTCCTCTCGACGGGTGGAACGATCGCCAGTACGGCCGATAATGGCGAGAAGATCCCCTCCGAATCGGGATCGGCGATCGTCGAAGCCGCTCCTGGGATCGACGACGGCCTCTCACTCGAGGTCACGGACGTCTGCCAGGTCTCGGGGTTCCAGATGGACGCCTCGACCGGGAACGAACTCGCGGATGTGGTCGAGCGGGCCGCTGCGGAAGGGGTCGACGGCGTCGTCGTCACTCACGGCACCGACACGATGGCCGAAACGGCCTACCTCCTCGCATCCGTCCTCCAGGCGAAGATTCCGGTCGTCTGCACGGGTGCCCAGCGATCGTTCGACCAGCTCGGTACCGACGGGCCGACGAACCTCCGACTGGCCGTCCGAACGGCAGCCGACGATCGGTTTCGACGTGCCGGCGGCGCGTACGTGGCGTTCAACGATACCGTCCACGCGGCTCGCTACGCCACGAAAACCCACACCAGTCGCCTCGAGACGTTCCAGTCACCGGGGTTCACGGCGGTCGCCGAGCGCACGCCGAACGGCCTGCGGATCCTCGAGAACCCGAGCGTACCCGTCCCGCGATTCCCGGGCGGTCGGCTCGACCCCGACGTTCGCATCATGCTCGTCACGAACGCCCTGGGCGTCGACGGCTGGGCGCTCGAACGGGGCCTCGAGGCGGACGCCATCGACGGGGTCGTCCTCGCCGGTACCGGCCTCGGGAACGCGACTGCCGAACTCGGCGGGGCGCTCGAGACCGCCCTCGACGCGGGAGTGCTGGTCGTCCTCACGTCTCGATGTTACGAGGGAACCACTGCGGGCGTCTACGGCGGGCCCGGCGGGGCGGCGACGCTGCTCGAAGCCGGTGCAGTTCGTGGCGGCGACCTCTCGGCGTGGAAAGCCAGGCTGACGCTGTGGCTGGGGCGTTCGGAGGGGTTGGATCTCGAAAGCGTTCGGTCGACGTTCGAGTCGCTCGAGTAGTCCAGCAAGGCGACCGGCGTCCGTGATCCGCCGCTCACTCCTCGACCCGGAAACCGTGGTCTCGGAGCAGTTCGGGTACTCGACCGCGGTGATCGCCCTGTAGTTCGATCCGCCCCTCTTCGACCGTCCCGCCGGTACCGAGCGCTCCCTTGAGTTCCGAAGCGGTCGTCTGCAGCCCCGATTTGGGGAGGTCGAACCCCTCGATGATCGTCACGGGCTTGCCGTAGCGTCGTTTCTCGACCCGGATCGAGAGTACCTGCTCGGCGACCGTGAGATCGTCCTGGGCATCCAGTTCGTTGAGTAAGTCCTCGAGATCGTCTGGCACAACGCGTGCTATGTTCCCAAGTGACAAAGACCTATCCCGGCAGCCGACGCGTGGTCAGAGCCGATCCTCGAGCAGGCGGGCCGTCTTCTCCCCGATGCCGTCGACGCTCCGGAGTTCCTCGACGCTCGCCTCCCGCACGTTTTCGACGCTGCCAAAGCGACGCAGCAGGCGTTTTCGCGTCTCCGGCCCGATGCCGGAAACGTCGTCGAGCACCGTCGAGACGTCGTCGCGCAGCGTCTGGTGGTACTGTACCGCGAACCGGTGGGCCTCGTCTCGCACCCGCTGGAGGAGGTGCAGGTGGGGCGCGTCGTCGGGCCAGTCGTACTCCCGGTCGGGTGTCACCACCCGCTCTTCGGCTTTGGCGAGACCGATCGCGGGCACGCTCCAGCCGACGTCCTCGAGGGCCTCGAGCGCCGCCTCGAGCTGGCCTCTCCCGCCGTCGATCACCAACAGGTCGGGGTCGGGGCGGTCGTCCCGCCCCTCGACGGCGCGGCGGGCGCGCCAGGCGATCAGCGTCCGCATGTTGGCGTAGTCGTCGTTCTCGTCGGTCAGTTTCTTCCGCCGATAGGCGCTCTTGTCGGCACCCCCGTCGACGAACGCGACGTTGCTCCCGACCGCCGCCGTTCCCTGGGCGTGGCTCACGTCGAACCCCTCGAGGCGGCGAGCCCCATCGAGTCCGAGCGCGTCGGCCAGCATCCCGCACTCGTCGCGTCGCCCCACGTTCTGGCGGGCGTTCTTCAACGCCAGGTCGACCAGCGTCGCCTCCCGTCCGGTGCCGGGCACCCGCACCGACACGCCTTCGGCATCGAGCCAGGCCGCGACCTCGTCGTCCTCGTGGCGTTCGGGGAGCAACAGCGCGTCGGGGAGGCGTCGCTCGGCGTAGTACTGGACGAGAAACGCCGCGAGGACGCCCGGCACGGCGCTGTCCGCCTGGTCGTCCGTCCGTGGGGCCTCGAGCGTGTGACGATCGCGCTCGAGGAGTTTGCCGTCTTCGGCCCGGAGTCGGGCGACGGTGGCGTCCTCGCCCCGAATTGCGACGCCGATGACGTCCACCACGCGTTCGTCGCCGATGGACTGGACGGCCGCGTCGCCATCGCCGTGGAACGCCTCGACGGTCTCGAGTCGGTCGCGGAGGTGGGCCGCGCGCTCGAACTGTCGGTTCTCGGCTGCCGTCTCCATCTCCCGTCGGAGCGGGTCGGCGAGCACGCCCGTCTCGCCCTCGAAAAACCGGATCGCGGACTGGACGTCTTCGCGGTAGTCCTCGAGGTCGATCTCGCGGGTGCAAGGGGCGGTACAGAGCCCCACCTCGTAGTCGAGACAGGGACGATCTCGACCCGCGTACTTGTGATCCGAGCAGCCCCGCAGGCCGTAGGTCTCCCGGATTGCTTTGACGACCGTCTCGAGGCGACCCTTGTCGGTGAAGGGGCCGAAGACGGTCGTCGTGTCGGTGCCGGCGGCCGCGCCACCATCGGCTCGAGCCGTGTGCTCCGGATCCCGCGTGATCTCGATCCGCGGGGCCTCGTGGGCCGTGAACTGCACCATCGGGTAGGACTTGTCGTCTTTCAACCGGACGTTGTACCGCGGTTGGTGGCGTTTGATCAGGTTCGCCTCGAGCAACAGCGCCTGGGTCTCGGTGTCGGTGACGGCGATTTCGATATCGTCGGCGCGCTCGACCATCCGACGGATCCGGGCGCTCCGCGGGTCGGCGTAGGAACGAACGCGCGAACGGAGGTCGACCGCCTTGCCGACGTAGAGGGTCGTCCCGCCGGTTCGAAACTGGTAGACGCCGGGCTCACGGGGGAGGTCGCTCGCCCGCGCTCGAAGCGTCTCGCCGTTCATCGGCTCCCCTAGCGTGGCGAGCGATTTCAGTGTACCGTCCGCGCTCGGCAGGGCTTCGGGAGGCGACCTCGATCGAGCGACCAGCTCGAGGGAATCCAATTCGACCGACGATTTCGCGAGAATCCAACTCGAGTAACCACTTCGGGGCGACCCCAGTCGCGCAATCCCGAGACCTCGAGGCCCTGCCGGGCGGCCCTCGAACTCAACCTCACGAGTGCGCGAAAGACGTTTCCCAGCGGCACTCGAGGAGGCCAGTATGACCGACACCACGTCTACGACAACTGCCGAAATCGTCCTCTTTCCCGGCTTCGACGAACTCGACGCCATCGGCCCCTACGAGGTGTTTCAGAACGGTACCGAGGCGGGTGCCGACCTCGAGACCCGGCTCGTCACCCTCGAACCGACCGACCGCGTACACGCGAGTCACGGTCTTATCATCGTTCCCGACGGCACCCTCGGGAGCCCGGACGTGCTGGTCGTCCCCGGCGGCGGCTGGACGACCGAAGACGGCGGCGTCCGACGGGTGGTGAACGACGGCAACCTGGGCGAAGCCGTCGCAACGCGACACGAGACGGGCGCGACGGTCGCCTCCGTCTGTACGGGTGCGATGGTGCTCGCCCACGGTGGCATCCTCGAGGGACGACCCGCCGTCACCCACCAGGTCGCCCTCGAGGATCTGGCGGCGTTCACGGACGTCCACGATGCGCGCGTCGTCGACGACGGCGATATCCTCACCGCCGGCGGCGTGACGTCGGGGATCGACCTGGCGCTGTGGTTCCTCGAGCGCGAGTTCGGTGCGGACGTGGCGACGGCGGTCGCAACGGAGATGGAACACGAGCGCAGTCGAGATGTCGTCCGAACGGGGAACTGAAAGCGTTCCGGCGTGATCGCACACGGGGTCAGCAACCGGCGGTGCGTGGTTACACGGTTCCCTCTCAATCGGCGCTCGAGGTCGCGACGTCGACGGCCCGGTGGTTCATGCCGCTCCCGGTCTCGTACCAGTAGTAGAGCCCGAGGCCGATGGCGGCGGCAACGTTCGAGAACGTGACTGCCCAGAAGACGGCAGTGGCGTCGAAGCCGAGGAGGTAGACGCCGCCAGCGGCGACCGGGAGCCGAACGAACCAGTACTGACAGAGCGTGGCGACGAAGCTGGTTCTGGTGCGCCGCGCACCGTTGAACCCGGCCATCAGCAGGTACGTCGCCCCGATGGCCCAGTAGCCGTAGGCGAGGATGCGCAGGTAGTCGGTCGTGTAGGCGAGTTCGGCCGCCGTCGCGTCGGGAACGAACACCACGGTCAGCGTCTCGGGGACGAGCCACTGCACCACGCCGACGAGTGTGAGCGCACCCGCGGCGATGGCGACGCCGATCCAGGTCGTCTTCGTCGCCCGACCCGGGTTCTCGGCACCGAGGTTCTGCCCGATGACGCTCTGGGCTGCCTGCTGGAGTCCCTGCGCCGGGATGAAGGCGACTGAGGCGACGCGAGCACCGATCGTATAGGCGGCGACCGCCGCCGTCCCGCCGGCGACGGCGACGATGGCGACCATGATCACGCGAACCGACTGGCTGGCGACGAACTGGCCAGCGTTAGGCCAGCCGACATCGACGATTTCGCGGGCGTCACTCACGCTGAAGCCGACGTCACGGAGTCGAATCCGAAGTTCGTCCCGGCCGTACAGCGCCAGAGTGATCGCCAGGAGGAACCCGCCGGTGTAGCCGAGAATCGACGCGAGGGCGGCCCCTTCGAGGCCGAGTTCGGGGAACACCCACCAGCCGAAGATGAGAAACGGGTCGAGGACGACGTTCGTGACGACCGTCGCCAGGTTGATGTACAGCGCCGCGCGAGCGTCCCCCCAGCCGACGAAACCGGCCTCGAGGGAGTCGCTCGCGGTCGCGAGCGGAATGCCGATGGCGATGACCGCGAGGTAGGCGGCGGCGAGTTCGAGTACGGCGGGTTCGGCCGCGAACAGCCCCATCACGTCCCGCGCGAAGACGAACGCGAGCAGGCCGAGGATCGTCCCGGCGACGAGTCCGGTGAGTGTACCGGTGACGATGGCTCGTCGGCCCGACTCGAGGTTCTCGCCCCCGACGCGCTGGGAGACGACGACTTGGGTACCAACGGAGACGCCGATGGCGGCGGTAAAGAGCAACGCGATGATCGGGAAGTTGAGCCCGACGGCCGCGACGTGGTCGCCGCCGAGGCGTCCGAGCCAGAAGACGTCGATGAGCTGGTTGGCGACGTGGACGAGGTTCTGGGCGAGCAACGGCGCAGCAAGGACGAGCAGCGCTTTCGGGAGCGAGCCGTTCGTGATTTCCTCACGCGGTACTGATGCCATCGTCGGTGGTCTGTTACAAGAGTGTGCCACCATAATATAAATATTTAGGAATATGGTTCGTGTTCCCGTGGATCAGGTCGAGGGTGACGTCGGAACCACCACGATTTTTCACCGCCGGCACCAAGGATGTGGTATGAGCCGCTCGCGAAAGCCCGACTGGCTGAAGATGCGACCGCCGTCGGGACGGGAGTTCGCCGGAATCAGGGAGACGCTGCGCGAGCACGATCTCAACACCGTCTGTGAGGAGGCGAACTGTCCAAATCTGGGGGAGTGCTGGAGCGGCCGGGAGAGTGCGTCGGGCGATGGCGGCACCGCGACGTTCATGCTGATGGGCCATCGCTGCTCGCGCGGGTGTAACTTCTGTGACGTCGAGACCGGCGGGATGGAGCCGCTCGATCCCGACGAGCCAGTAAACGTCGGGAAGGCAATCGCCGAAATCGGCCTCGACTACGTCGTCCTCACGAGCGTCGACCGGGACGACCTCCCCGACCAGGGGGCCGGTCACTTCGCGCAGACGATTCGCGAGATAAAAGACCGGCATCCGGGCATCCTCGTCGAAGTCCTCATCCCCGACTTCCAGGGCGAGGAACACCTCGTCCGAAAGATCATCGACGCCCAACCGGACGTCATCGCCCACAACGTCGAAACCGTCGAACGGCTCCAGTTCCCCGTCCGCGACCGTCGGGCCGGCTACGAACAGAGCCTCGGCGTCCTCGAGCAAGTCGAGCGCGAGTCCGACATCTACACGAAGACCTCGATCATGCTCGGCCACGGCGAGTACGACCACGAGGTGTACCAGACGCTGGCCGACTTGCGCGAGCGCGGGGTCGACATCGTCACCCTCGGCCAGTACCTCCAGCCCTCCCGGAGCCACCTCCCGGTCGAACGCTACGACCATCCGGACAAGTACGAGACCTGGCGACGCGTCGCCGAGGAGGAGCTTGGCTTCCTGTACTGCGCCAGCGGCCCGATGGTTCGGTCGTCCTACAAGGCGGGCGAGCTATTCGTCGACGCCGTACTTCGCGAGGGAAAGAGCGTCGAGGACGCTCGAGCGGAGGCGCGCCGGTCGGCGGTGTCGAACTGACGGAAAGGGGCGAAACAGGTACCTGGTAGTGCGGAGCACTGATCGGCGAGCGAGGCATAGACCGTGTGTCGCACTCGAGAACTGTTGGCGACGCTGAAACGACGTTACGTGTGGGTAACCTGTGCGGTTACATCCGCCATAGCTGAAGGTTATAGCGGTTAGTTCCCCACTGCCGGTATGTCACGTATCCTGAAACGAACAGCGTTACCAGAACGGATCGGTAAATCCGAGCGAACGAACCGAGACTGGCCTCAGCGATCGACGGCAGTAGCGGGGGAGTGTCGATGAGCGACGAACCGTCGACTGCGGACGAGTCGGTGGACGACGAGAACGACAAAGAGGTTACCTCGAGCGAAGCCGAGTCGCCGTCGACCGTCGATCCGTCAGCAGGAGAGCCCGTCTCGACGGACGGCGGAAATACCGGCGTAGCGACCGACGCAGTCGCACAGACCGACGACGATCCCTCAGTACTGGATCTGGCCCAGCAACCGATCGTCAAGACCTGGACGACGTTCGTGGCGTCCCAGTTCGCCCTGATCGGCGTCGGCATCGGCCTCGTGATGCTCCTGCTGGACGTCGTCGACGAGTCGATGTTCGAGTTCGACGGCATGGGCGGGATGGGCGGCACCATGCTCGGCCTCCCACCCGAGAACGCCTTGTTCTGGAGCGTCGTCCTCGCCGCCGCCATCGGCCTCTACTTCGGGGCGACTCTCGAGACCGACGACACCACTACCATGCTCGTCGCCGCCATCAGTACGGGCATCGGGACGATTGCACTCCTCGTGACCAGCGCAATCTTCACATCGGTCGCCGTGGACGGCCTCTCGGTCGACTTCGGCGGCCTCCTCATCATCTCGCTGGTGACCGCCATCGGCGTCGGCGTCGTTGCAGCCGGATCGGTCTGGCTCGTGCAGAACAGGCCGCCGGAATCCGATGCACTCGACGCCGAACGAGCCTAGTCTGCTTCGAAGCGTCGACTGCTGAGCGAAATCAGGCGGTGGCGTTCGATTTTGCCCGATAGTACAGACCTGGAAAGCCACGAAATGGCCCTCGAGCGTACCCACTGACGACTCGAGTCCCCCACCATATCGCCGGTCACCACGCCGGGTTCCTGATTCTGACTGGCGAGATGGATGGCATCAGGTCATGTGTTACCGTATGGGTGCCCTCGAATCGGTGGCGACCATCTGTCCAGTAACCAGTGACTATTCCGCGATACTACCAACTGTATTCGCACATACGCGAGTTTATTTGGACATCTGATCGACTTCGCGTCCTATCGACCGGGAACTTTGTCAATGCATCGCAAGAATCGTGCTGATAGTAAATTATTTACGAAACTCCTTTAACGTGAGCGATAGACCATTAGGGTATGCGAAGGTGGGTATATCCGTGAGCACACTACAGCACGACCCTCGCGAACGCGTACAGGTACTCGACGACGCCGGACGCGTCCTCGAGGGAGCCGACGTTCCGGAACTCGAGGAGGACGAATTCCTCGATATCTACGAGCAGATGAAACTCGCCCGCCACTTCGACCAGCGGGCGGTGAGTCTGCAGCGCCAGGGCCGGATGGGAACCTATCCACCGCTGTCGGGGCAGGAAGGCGCACAGATCGCGAGCGCCCACGCGCTCGACGACGAGGACTGGCTGTTCCCGAGCTACCGCGAGCACGGAGCCGCCCTCGTTCGCGGCCTCTCGCTCAAACAGACCCTGCTGTACTGGATGGGCCACGAATCGGGCAACGCCATCCCCGACGACCTGAACATCTTCACGGTCGCCGTGCCCATCGCCACGCAGATCCCCCACGCGACCGGTGCTGCGTGGGCCTCCCGGCTCGCCGGCGAGGAGAAGGCGTTCCTCTGTTACTTCGGCGACGGCGCGACGAGCGAGGGCGACTTCCACGAGGGACTGAACTTCGCCGGCGTCTTCGACGCCCCGGCGGTGTTCTTCTGTAACAACAACCAGTGGGCCATCTCGGTGCCCCGCGAACGCCAGACCGCCAGCGAGACCATCGCACAGAAGGCCACGGCCTACGGCTTCGAGGGCGTCCAGGTCGACGGCATGGATCCCCTCGCCGTCTACAAGGTCACCCGGGACGCCATCGACAAGGCCAAAAACCCCGGGGACGACGAGCTTCGACCGACACTGATCGAGGCCGTCCAGTACCGCTTTGGCGCGCACACGACGGCGGACGACCCATCCGTCTACCGCGACGACGAGGAGGTCGAGCGCTGGAAGCAGAAGGATCCGATCCCACGCATGGAGACGTTCCTGCGCGACCACGGCATGCTCGACGACGAGGCCGCGGACGCGCTCGAACAGCGGATCACCGACCAGGTGGCCGACGCGATCGACGCCGCCGAAGCGGTCGAGCGACCCGATCCCGCGGAGATCTTCGCCCACGTCTACGAGGGCATGCCGCGGCGACTCGAGGAACAGCTCGAGTGGTTCGAACAGATCCGAGACGAATACGGCGACGACGCGTTACTGGAGGACTGATCAAATATGGCTGCAGAATCTGAAAACCTCACGCTGGTACAGGCAGTTCGCGACGGACTGCATCAGGAGATGGAACGGGACGAAGACGTCATCGTCATGGGCGAGGACGTCGGGAAAAACGGCGGCGTCTTCCGCGCGACCGAAGGGCTCTACGACGAGTTCGGCGACGATCGCGTCATCGACACGCCCCTCGCGGAGTCGGGCATCGTCGGAACGGCTATCGGAATGGCCGCCTACGGCCTCCGACCCGTCCCCGAGATGCAGTTCCTCGGCTTCATCTACCCCGCGTTCGACCAGATCGTCTCCCACGCCGCGCGCCTGCGAACCCGTTCGCGCGGCCGATTCACGTGTCCGATGGTCATCCGGGCCCCCTACGGCGGCGGCATCCGCGCCCCCGAACACCACTCCGAGTCCTCGGAGGCGATGTTCGTCCACCAGCCCGGCCTGAAGGTCGTCATCCCCTCGACCCCATACGACACCAAGGGGCTGCTCACGAGCGCGATTCGCTCGCCCGACCCCGTCATCTTCCTCGAGCCCAAACTCATCTACCGGGCGTTCCGCGAGGAGGTGCCCAACGAGTCCTACGAAGTACCACTCGGCGAGGCCGCCGTCCGGCGCGAGGGATCGGACATCTCGGTGTTTACCTTCGGCGCGATGACGCGACCGACCCTCGAGGCCGCGGAGAACCTCGAGGGCGAGATCGACGTCGAGGTCGTCGACCTTCGCACCGTGTCGCCGCTCGACATCGACACCATCGTCGAGTCGTTCAAGAAGACCGGCCGCGGCGCGGTCGTCCACGAGGCCCCGAAGACAGGCGGCATGGGTGCCGAAATCGCGGCGACGATCCAGGAGGAGGCGCTCATGTACCAGGAGGCACCGATCAAGCGCATCAGCGGCTTCGACACGCCGTTCCCGCTGTACGCGCTCGAGGACTACTACCTGCCAGAGCCGGCCCGCATCGAGACGGGGATTCGGGAGGCGATGGAGTTCTAACATGGTCGAGGAGTTCAAACTGCCCGACGTCGGCGAGGGCGTGGCGGAAGGCGAACTGGTCTCGTGGCTGGTCGAGCCCGGTGACACCGTCTCCGAAGATCAGCCCGTTGCCGAAGTCGAGACGGACAAAGCGCTGGTCGAAGTGCCCTCGCCGTACAACGGGACGGTCAAGGAGTTGCTCGCCGAGGAAGGCGAGATGGTGCCCGTCGGCGACGTGATCATCACGTTCAACGTCGACGGTGAGGACGACGGCGACGAAGCTGCGGTGGAAGCTGACGACTCGAGTGCGGCGTCCGAAGCCGAGGAAGCCGACGCAGCCGACGAGACAGCCGACGACACGACCGAGGAGGTCGACACCCCCGACGGCCGCATCTTCGCGCCACCCCGCGTTCGCCGACTCGCCCGCGAGGAGGGCGTCGACATCTCGAGCGTCCAGGGCAGCGGCCCCGGCGGTCGCATTACGGAGGGCGACGTGCAGGCTGCCGCCGAGGGGGCGGGCGACGGTGCGGCCGAAACGGAATCCGCCGAAACAGCGGCCGACGCCGGCGGAGCCGACGCAACCGCTGGCGGTCACGCGGACGGCGACGAGGCTACGGGTGGGGGTGCAGGTTCAGGTGCAAGTGCAAGTGCTGGTAGCTCGAGCACCCAGGCCCCCGCATCGGTCGAATCGGCCGACCGAGAGCGGACGCTGGCCGCACCAGCGACCCGCCGCGTGGCCGAGGAACACGGCGTCGACATCAACGCTGTGCCGGCGACCGAAGAGCGCGAGGGTGAAGCGTTCGTCACGCCCGAGGCGGTCGTCGAGTACGCCGAGGCCCAGCAGCAGGCCCAGGAGGCCGACGCCGCGGCCGTCGCCGCCGGCGAAACCGGGCCGCGTGAGACGCGCGAGCCGTTCAAGGGCGTCCGCAAGACCATCGCGGACGCGATGGAGCGCTCGAAGTACACCGCCCCGCACGTCACTCACCACGACGAGGTCGACGTCACCCGCCTCGTCGAGGCTCGCGAACGGCTCAAACCGGTCGCCGAGGAGCAGGGGATGTCCCTGACGTACATGCCGTTCATCATGAAGGCCGTCATCGCGGCCCTCCGGGAGTTCCCCGAGATGAACGCGATGATCGACGACGAGAACCAGGAGATCGTCCACCGCAACTACTACAACATCGGTGTCGCGACCGCGACCGACGCGGGGCTGATGGTGCCCGTGATCGAGGACGCCGACCAGAAGGGCATGCTCCAGCTCTCCTCGGAGATGAACGAGCTGGTGCAGAAAGCGCGCGAGCGCACCATCTCCCCGGACGAACTCCGGGGCTCGACGTTCACCATCACGAACATCGGCGGCATCGGCGGCGAGTACGCCACACCGATCCTCAACTACCCCGAGGCGGGGATTCTGGCCGTCGGCGAGATCAAGCGCAAACCCCGCGTAGTCACCGACGAGGACGGCAACGAGTCGATCGAACCCCGTTCGGTCATGACGCTCTCGCTCTCGTTCGATCACCGTCTGATCGACGGTGCCGAGGGGGCGTCGTTCTGCAACGAGGTCATGACGTACCTCGAGAACCCCGAGTTGCTCTTGCTCGAGTAGGGACGGGCGGCGCGATCGTTCTTCTTATCGGATCTGTCGAACCACACACGGAGCACCGCTTCAGTAGGGCAACTGCTTGCCGAGAAGAGACGCACCGGCGTATAACAGCTCCTCACCGCTCAATTCTGGATCATCGTCTACGTCACCGTTGCCTGTGACATCGTCGTCCGCGTTGTCGTCCAAATCGGATTCCGAAACACCCCCGGTCTCGAGGCCGATCGTGAACTCGTGGAAGAAACAGGGCATGATTCCGCACGATACCGTCTTCGCAGTGCCGGACGATCCCAGGGCTATGACTATCGTTCCGTTCGTGGTACCGTTCACGTCATGCCCACGTACGTGCTCTTGACGAGCTTCACCCGGCAAGGAGTCGAAAACGTCCGGGACAGCCCCCGCCGAACGGAACACGCCAGGGAGATGATCGAGTCACTCGGCGGAACTTGGAACGAGTTCTTCATCACGATGGGTCGGTACGACGGAGTGATTATCGCCGACTTCCCGGACGACGCGACGGCAGCACAGGCGGCATTCACGCTTGCGGAAAGCGGCAACGTGACGGTCGAACCGCTCCAGGCGTTCACGCTCGAGGAGTTTCGGAACATCGTCGACGCCATGCCGTGACGGACGCACCGATTCCGCCGTATGCAGACAGTGACCGGGAAAGTAGCGGTAAGAACGATTGCGATACACGAAGTCAGCTGAAGAACGAGAGGGCGCGTCGTTCACTCGTACCGTAACGCGTCGATCGGATCCGTGCTGGCCGCCCGCCAGGCCGGATACAACCCCGAGACGACGCCGACGAGCACGCCGACGGCGATCGCCAGGGCGACGTACTCGAGCGGGTACACCAGCGGGAGGTCGATGTACCACGCACCGAGGGCGGCGACGGCCAGACCGAGTACGGTGCCGACGATGGCCCCGATGACGCCGAGGATGATCGCCTCCGTCAGGAACAGCCCGAGGACGTCACGATTCTGGGCACCGACCGCTTTCATGATGCCGATCTCGCGGGTACGTTCGGTGACCGAGACGAGCATGATGTTCGCGATGCCGATCGAGCCGACGACCAGCGAGATGGCGGCGATCCCGACGATGAAGTTCTGGAGCAGCCCCAGGATGTTCTCGAGCTGCTGGAGCAACTCGGTGCTCGTCTGGAGCGTGACCGCGAGGTCGTCGCCGAGGAACTCACCCGCGTCCGCCTCGTCGCTCTCGAAGTAGGCGGTGGCAGCGTCTCGAGCGGCGTCGACATCGTCCTGGTCGGCGGTGGGTGCTTCGACGACGATGGCGAGGTAACGGACGTCGGTGGTGTCACCGTTCTCGTCCCCAGCAGTCGAATCGGATCCCGCCGCCGGCCCCACCGCCTGCTCGACGTAGAGCGGATCAGTCGGCACGTAGATCCTGGGGGCCGCCTCGAACCCCTCGAACGGGCTGAGCCCCTCGTTGGTGTCGGTGATGCCGACGACTGTCACCGTTTCAGTCCCTCCGGTGACGATCCGAACCTCGAGCTCGTCGCCGACGCTGACGTTCTCCTCGAACTGCGCGGCGGCGGCCGGGTTGATGACGGCCTCGCGTTCGCCCATCTCGAACTGGCGGCCCTCGCGTAACGAGGACTCCCGGATGTAGGACGGGCCGGCGGCGATCAGCCCATCCCCCTGGAGGCGGGTGTCACCCGCGTAGGTCACCGACTGGGCATCGATGGTCGCGTAGCCGTAGGCAGCCTCGACGGCCTCGAGGTCGCTCACCCCGTCGAGGTCGTCCTGGCTGAAGAGGAACTGCGCTCCGGCCATCGGCCCGCCTTCGGTGTCGGGATCGGCCGCCCACCCGTAGAGGTTGCGCTGGTCGTCAGGACTGATGTCCCCGATGATGCCCGCCTGCAGGCTCGCCCCGAGGGCGACGAAGGCGATCACCGCTGCGATGCCGATGATGACGCCCAGGGTCGTCAGCGTCGATCGAAGTCGGTGCCCACGAATCGAGCGCCAGGAGAGGCGCAGGGACTCGAGTGGGCGCATCAGCGGTTCTCCCCCGTATCCGCTGGTGTGGTGTCGTCGCTTTCCGTCTTCGATTCGGTATCGTCGCTGCTCGTCCTCGAGTCGGTGTCGTCGCTGGTCGGCATCGAATCCGTATCCGATCGTGGGTTCCCAGTCGCTGGCTCGTTCGCACGGGCGCTCGAGGCGGCTCGAGCGCCGTCGGCTGGTGGCGAGGGAGCGGCAGGGCTACCGAGTTCCTCGATCCGTTCGATCCTCCCGTCGAGCAGGTGGACGATCCGGTCGGCGCGCTCGGCCACGTGGCGCTCGTGGGTCACGACGATCAGCGTCGTCCCCGCGTCGTGAAACGCCTCGAAGAGGTCGAGCACTTCGGCTTCGGTCTCCGTGTCGAGGTTGCCCGAGGGCTCGTCGGCCAGCACGATCGCCGGGTCGTTCACCAGCGCCCGCGCAAGTGCCACCCGCTGGCGCTGCCCACCAGAGAGTTCGTTCGGGAGGTGATCGACCCGGTCGCCGAGGCCGACGCGCTCGAGGAGGTCTTCGGCACGGTCGTGTCGCTCGCTTCGACTGGCGCCGCGGAACAACTGGGGGAGGGCGACGTTCTCGAGAGCGTCCAGCCGGGGCATGAGGTTGAATGTCTGAAAGACGAACCCGACGGTAGTTCCCCGGAGACGGGTTCGCTCGCGTTCAGAGAGCTGGGCGACGTCCTGGCCGTCGATGACCACCGTTCCCTCGGTAGGTGTGTCGAGACAGCCAATGAGGTTCATCAGCGTCGATTTCCCAGACCCGCTCGGCCCCATGATCGCCGTGTACGATCCCCGGGGAATCGACAACGAGACCCCGTCGAGGGCGTGTACCGGCTCGCCGACGTGGTAGGTCTTGCGCACGTCGGTCATCGCCAGCGCGTCGTCGGGGTGATCCATTAGGTTGATTACAGGATGGCCGGGGCAAAAAGCCTTCTCGGGGGAGACGCAACCGCAAGGAATCGGAATGCAACCACCACGAAAGCCCCTTTCATTCCCACACGTGTCGGATGGTTGACCAGCCACCGTGGGGTGGGAATGAAAGGGGCTGGCACGGTCGATCCCTCCCGGGCGACGAAAGCACGCGAGCGAAGCGAGCGCGCACAGCGAGCCCGGGGGGTCGAACGGGCCAGGGGTTTTCGTGGTGTTCGAATCGGGTGCAGGCCAGTAAACGTGTGATCCGAACACCACCAGGCAAGAGAAGGCTACGCTTTTCCCGTCTCCGCTCACTCGTGTACGTAGCAATGAGCGCGAAAACGTCGGGCGGGTCGGACGCCCACAAGCGTCGTGCCGGGGGGCGAGCCGCCGAGGACGTCGAGGACGGAATGGTCGTCGGACTTGGCACCGGGTCGACGACCGCCTACGCCATCGAGGCGCTCGGACGGGCGATCGAGGACGGCCTCGAGATTCGGGGGATTCCTACGTCCTTTCAGTCGAGGCAACTGGCCATCGAGGTTGGGATTCCGCTGACCGAACTGGACGCCGTGGAGGGGGTCGACCTGGCGATCGACGGTGCCGATCAGGTCGTCGACAGCCCGGACTCGCCCGCTCACGGGGCTCTGATCAAGGGCGGCGGCGCGGCGCATACCCGCGAGAAGGTGGTTGCTGCCAGCGCCGAGCGATTCGTCGTCGTCGCCGATCCCTCGAAACTGGTGGCGACGCTCGAGGCTCCGGTGCCGGTCGAGGTGATCCCCGCGGCGCACACCCTCGTCGCCGAGCGGGTTCGCGAGCTGGGCGGTGAGCCCACGTTGCGGTCGGCATCCCAGAAGGACGGGCCGGTCGTCACCGATAACGGCAACCTCGTCCTCGACTGTGCGTTCGGCACGATCGAGGATCCGAGAGCGCTCGGGCAGGAACTCGGGGCGATCCCGGGCGTGCTCGAGCATGGGATGTTCGTCGGGATGGCTGATTCAACGTATGTTGGGGTCGATGGGGGGCTCGAGGTGCGGACTTACTGAGTCAGTGTAACTCGGAACAGAGATGGGCGGCGCAAACGAGACGAGCGCAGTCATAGCCGGTGACCGAAGCGTTATAGGCTCGTGGTGGGTCACTACCGGTAAGGGCGCGTAGCTCAGTGGACAGAGTCCTTGGTTCCGGACCAAGATGTCGCGGGTTCAAATCCCGTCGCGCCCGTTACAAAACATAACGATTCAAAATCGATAGACGGCACCGGGGCGTTTATAAATGGGGTGCCAGACTACCGATGAGAGTTCGTTACGCCACGTAACGCGGGTCGACGCAGTCTTGCGATCTCCAAAACCAACAATTCCCTCAACCAACATAAATCTGTGGTACCGACATAGACATATGGCTCTGTTGAACCCTCATGTGGTGAATTAGAGATGGGCGTTGAGATACCTGATATTAGATTCCAACCTGTCCGTGTTGACTGGATAACTACCATGTTTTGTTGTCAGTATCCACGAATCAGCCTCTGGTACCTCATAGAGACCCCCTTTTGCCCCTCCTTCCTCATAGAACTTGAAAGAGTCTCGGATTAGCGTAGACTCGTTACGAGGTTTGATCTCATACCCCCTCTCAATAAACAGGTCGTGGATGGCTTGCCACGCATCCATCCCAGTACACACGTAGAGTTGTGGATCCAGAAGCGTTTGGAGTTCGTTCTGTAAAGTCCGTCGCCCGAACGCCATATCATCGGTTGTTAACGGCCCTTTCCCGTAGGTTGGAAATTTATACACCCGAGTGAAGTACATCTCACTCAACACGTTTGGTTCATTTGGAGCGACCGTCTCAGTGTGAATCCAGTTCTCGTAGGGTATTTCATTAGGTGAGGATATGATATCAAGCTCACTGTGGAGACGAGGAAGGATCCTCTTGAATCCGGTCGCACTTGTAAGATAGCCATCAAGGTTTCGAGCAATTGTCTGGGCTAACGCTTCCAAATCATCTTCATAAGGCCATCGTCGAGCGAATTCCCGAGTCCCCTCAAATATTGATGGAGACATATTTTGTTGAAGTCCTGGATTGAGCGACACTAGCACAATATCTTGATCAGCAACCGGGGCAACCTGAAACAGCAGTCCAAGATCGTACTCAATGCTGGCCACATAATCTCTGAATTCATTAGGGTCATTTGCTTGTTGAAACACATCATAGGCTTCAAAGTATTCGAAGAGAGAAGTTATTCCGTGTTCTTCTTCCAAATGTTTCAGATAGTCACTACGCATTTCTTGGAAATAGGTTGAGGGATTTAAACTCATGTCATTACCCGAATCAGTCATTAATAATAAACGATTTGGTTAACAAGGCACATTTCAATCCGACCACCGAAACAAGGATACCTTCGAGACTGGGATGACCCCCAGGAACCACACGAATATGCTGCAGAACGGTTTCTGGTCTATGATTGGGAGGAATTCACCAAGGGAGTCTATAGGAACATGATGGAAGTCAGATTTCGAATTAACTGGCTCTGTTGAAATCCTCAACTGTTGAGAGGAAGCGAGTTATGAATATAGAGCATGGATGCACCACAAAGACCCCGTTTGTTTCACACCGAAAGCGGTGAACCATCTGTTCACTACACGTACACACCGAATCCAAAGCCCCACTGTAGCAGGGTATTCACTCCGGTGATGAGTAGTGCGACTCAGCTATCAGTACGAGGCGTACCTGTTACACCAGTCCTGATCATGTGGAATATTACCACCCACGTCAATCCTATCCAAATTAGAAGCGGCCAAATTGATTGGAAGACCCCGAAAGCCATCTGAATGTATGGGAAGGCAAAGGCTGCGATGATCACCGCTAAGCCAGCTCCTGCAAATGCGACCTCTTGCTTTGGAGAAGCGTTCGAAGCCACCGCTATCCATCCGAGAATCAGCGCGTATGGAATAAGCGTTATTCCCTTGAGAACGGCCTCGAGCATAAATGTGAAATCTAGGCCCCCATGTTGGTATGATGTTGCTAATATGTAGAGTTCACCGTTCTCTTCGAGAAGACTGTAGGTGATATAGTCACCATGCCCGTCGGAAGGAAACTCAGGTCGTTCCGAATACTGGTCACAATAATACACAACCGGTTTACAATGTTTCATATTGTAGGATTGCCATCCAGTTGAGCCTACTGGTTGCTCTTTGGCTTCGAGAAAGAGCCGTTGGGCGTCACCAGAGAGTTCGCTCACAGAAGTTGGACTGGCCCAATCAATATAGTCCTGGTTAGTTTGGTTGAAAGCGTCGGTCGAGTTATGAGCAACCTCATACCTCGGTTCATTTGAATGATAGGGGTTAAGAACGAGTACTCCCGCGTGAAAAACGCAAATTAACAGGAGGAGGATTACAAGTGCTGAGAAAACTGACACTCGCCGAAATCTCATACCACTTCACTTGTGTGCTTTTATAAGTCCTTTCTGGTCACAGTACAGGTGTTCGGGAAAGCGGGGCGTGATACCAAACAGTCATCGATATCGTTCACCTGTACTTAGCGAACACTACCATCGCAGATCGTCTCTCAGTCTGTGCCACGTTCGCGCTCTCTATTCAGCACAACTGTTCAAACCTATCACCGAAAGAGGGTTGCAACAGACCCTATTTTCGCAACAGACTCTTTGGGAAATAGCGCAGTACTAATTGAGTCAAATGAGCCTGCAACGGTGAAAGTGACGTGACAATAACACCGGTCAGGAATGAACCGACAGCGATTGCAAAATATACTCCGTTCGGAACGCCTGAACTCACCGACGTTTTTAACGAGAGTCCTACAAAAAACGCGAACATGACAATTGCCGTGAGAATCAGCGCAAACCCAACTATCGCAAAGGAACCCGGAACTGTATTTGAGTGTTTCTTCAATAAATCCAAAAAGTCCATATAAAACATTTTGACAGCTGCGACTCCTTCAGTCCTGGCCGGGTTATGTGTCTCCACATTCCAAGTGAATGTGGTCTGATTATCTTGACGGTTAATCCAATCTTCTTTTTCCATCATACTGGTATGTTTGCTGATGGTCGTGTTAGATCGGCCAACTTTTTCTGCAAGTTTATCCTGTGTGAATTCCCGGTCAGGTTGGGTATAAAGCAGCTCAGCAATCTCAAAGAAAGTATCTCCTTTTTTATCAAATTCTTTGTGAAACTCATCAGGAACAGTCGCCATACCTTTCTGTAATGAGAGGGAGAATCAAAAATGTTGAGCCGAGGGTTTATACTCATAAGGAGCCCCCCTGATGGCCGCAAACCCGGGGTATGGGTTCTGTGAACGGCCTTTTCGTTTTTTATGCCCACTTAACAGATATTCGTCCGAATGTCTGGTAGACAAGATATTGGGCAGAAACGATCCCCGAATAATAGTTCGAAAACAAACACAGTCGGATCAAACCGAGGTCAGATTAATCTCCAGTTCTTCATTGGAGCGATCGTACTCATAGTCATCGCAGGGCCATTGGCCATGGTTGGCATCGAAATCTGGGTAGGCTTGGCTTCGACCCCGCTATTTTCGTGGTTTACCGCCGGTGTAATTGCTGTCCTGATGGTGGCTGCGGTGGTTTCTGCGATTTTTTACCAATAGGTTCTGTTGAACCTTTGGCAAGTGACTGACTTCATGCGACGTGGTAAATACAATCAATCATCTCCATCGCAGATCGGCTCTCAGTTTGTGTCACATTCGCGCTCTGATTTCAGCAGTCATCGAACGAACTAATTAAGTTCTGTTAAGACAGTCGTGAAAAATGCAGAGCATGGATTCAGCAGAGGGTCTATAAACGTCTCTAAGATCATGGGACAGTATGAAATCTCTAAATATAGATTCCTACGTACTTCTGAGCTTTCAGTTGGTGATTATCTGAGCCACTTCTTCAGCGACCTTCTCCCCTTCATCGGAACTTGATACCGAAATCGCTATTTTTTCGGCCAGCCACGGTGAGTATCTCATAACCTCACTCTTAGAAATGTTATACCAGACAGGCAAGATCACTTTTTCATCTTCTCCTGCATCTCTTGATCGAAGAGCTTCCCACTCGTCGGAAGCCCAACCCACATTTTTCACAAAGTTTTCTGAAACGATGATTACCGCATAGTCCGAATTTGTGAGTCCATGATCGATCTGCTGTGTTAGGCTGTCTCCGAGTTCAAGAACTGCGTCATCCAACCAGCATTTGATGTCCCGATCCTCTAATGCGGAGTAGATTGAGTCTGCGAGTTGGCTATCGTCTGAATCATGGGATATGAAAATGTCCCATTTCTCTTCACCGGAATCGTCGGGCTGTGTCATTTCTCCACCTACTGATCCGGTTGTTTGTTGACCGTCTGTATTAGATGCTTTTGCCTTATTGTCATTGGCTTGTCCGATTTCCACAAGTGCGTCGATCAAGTCTTGAGGCTTGGGATGAAGTCGGGTGGGCTGAGGCAAGAGGATGAATTGACCGTTGATATCACGGAGATTCTTGGAATCGTCTCTATACTTGCTTATCAAGGCGGCAATCACGTTGTCTTCAGTGGATAGTGCGATGGATTCGGGGTTTTCATCTGCCATCTCGTCGAAGTCCAAGATATGTGTGTATCCGTCGACATAGTCGAAATAATCATGAATCGGTTGAGATTTGGTAACGATCTCGTACTCCTCGATCCCTTTTTTGCGGAGTTTAGCTTCGTCCAGAGGTATTGTTCGGGCAAGGATCTGTGATTTCCGCAGCCAAGAATGACTATGAGTCCATCTATATCTTGACCCATTGTCGATTTTGGTCAGGTCGCTGTAGATCACCGTCAGATTATTTCCAGTGTCAAGGTAATTCTCGACGTAATCTTCTCTCTTCAGGTCTTGAAAGGTCTCCAACAGCGGCTCAATGTTGTGATCAACTTCAGCTAATTCACGTTGTTTCCCGCCGAGCATTCGGTTTAGCGGGTGGTCAAGCAGTTCTGCGTCGTCGATATGCTCGGTGAGATCAAGATCAAGAACAAGATGGTCTGCGAAGATGTTATTCGGGGAAAACTCTGTCCAACGCTTAAGAAAGGTGTTGTCTGGAATATAATTCTCAAAATCGTTCTCTTTGATTCTCCGAGTGATTTTGTCGGAGACTATAGTGGTGATGTGATTGGACATTTGACTGCGAATAGGGATCATCCAGCTATAAATAATAGGTTCAAATCCGCCCATGTCAGATTCATATTTCATTGTAGAGATAGGGATTTTCGTGATATGAGACATTCCTGTACTGACCGGATCAATCAAATCTTAATTTTGGTACAGCGACGTGTCACATTCGCGCTCCTATTCAGCAGAAACTGAATGTTCTACTCAGGTTCTGTCAGAAGATGTCTGCTGAATATAGAAGATGGATGGCGTAAGCCTGCATGGTTTCTTCCACGCGGAAGGGTGGAGAACAGCCGGTAAATAGGTGTACGAACTCATCGGTCAAAGTCGGCAAAACAACTATGTCTTGAAATATCATCTATTGCATTATGGCAGGACTCGTCGTTACTTGGGATGGAAGTGAAATCCAAGCCATTGATGAAGGAAACTTTGAATCTATTGTCGTGGAGGTAGTTGAACATTTCTTTAACACAGTCGAAGGGTATCGGAGTGTGACAGCAGAATGGAAAGCTGGGAGCTGGGATCATGGGTCTGAATATGGGATTCTCAAGCCACCCACCATGCAAATCAACAGGGAAGGCTACTTCATCCATATAAAGGGGAAATCAAGGGGAGGCGAATACCAGATAGAAATGAACCCCTCCGGGATTTACATAGAGAAATTGTCGACCGGTCAAAAGAAAGAACTGAACTATCTCACGCTACGCGCACCGGGAGTAGCAGTCAATAACAAAGACGAAGAAGTCTTCGTTGAGAGTATCCCCGAGCGTATCCGGAAACGGGTCGTGGAATCACTTCCCACAATCGATATTTAGATAGTCTGTACCCGTTGATTCAAACCGCCTCAATTTCACCACAGTGCATGCTGAATATGCGCCTTGTATCTTGGCACGCGAGTCTGACAAGTATAGGATAGACAGACCGTGCGAACCTTTCTATGACACTCTTCAGGATGAGAAATCTTGATAAGTTCTCTCATAATATTCTTTGACATGGGATTATTTGACAGATTTACAAGTTCGGAGGATGACGAAGAGCCTTCGGAATCAGAAGAGCATGTACAAATGCCTGACCTGGTTTTGGACGATCCCTCAGCTATTGGTATGGTTGATGGAGAATATCAAGGTGATGAGATTGAACTCCTGGCCATAGACTCACCTAATAAACAATGGCGATTTTTGTACGGTATGACGGATATGGATCAGAAAGCCCCTGTGGTCTTATTAGATGAAAATTTTTCGGCAGTATACGCTAAGGAGTTTGGTCATGCAATAAATGCGGATATCTCGAACGATGGCACCGTAGCGATTACCGATAGATCCGACCCATTTGATGTTGATTATATTGGTCGGTTTGTTGTAATGGATAGTAACGGGAATGAGATTGCTAATGAACAATTTGATTCATCACTTTCGGATTGTATTATTTCGAGTGATGGTAAATTGGCAGCGGCTCTGGAATACAGAGATATCTGTATCTTCGATACAATCTCAGGTGAAATGACTGGGCGGTATGAGGGTTCTATAGCTAGACCGGAGATGGAGTTCGAAGGAACTCAGAAAGAAGCCACACTGTACTTACTGAATAATGATAGGGAGCGTGCGATCGGAATAGATGCATCTGGAGATGTTGTCTGGCGAGGGAATTCCTAATGGAGATAAGAGGTTGATCGTTGCTGGGTGCAACATTCGCGCTCTGCAGTCAGCAGACTCTCTGAGGATTGTCGCCGACTGAGTATTTTCAACAAGATGGCCAATCTTACAGGTAATCGTGAGACTCCGATTAAACCGGCAGATGATCTAGTATCCCCATTTAATACATTCTTGGTGAAATATTGACGTTCTATCGACGGCTAGACTTATCCAATGCCAGCAAAATTTAATTTAGAGAAATGGCTTGTACAGAACGGTGGTGTCGGTGTGAGCTTTGGAAAGACTAGCTATGTCACCCGGATAATTGGCCAAGGTGATCGTGAAGTGGCCATTTCGCTCATTGCTCATCACGATCACCAGTTACCTCAACGATCACATCAGAGGTTTTCAGTTCGAATCGCTCTCCGACATCAGGGACAGCCTTCTCAATCTCAACGTCGAGATTCTCGTCAAAATCGTTCCGGAACTCATCGTGCGAATCGTATTCATCGCGGTAGTCCGACCACAACTCAGACGGCGGCGATGATTGAACGGAGAAGGGGAGATCGTATATCCTGATGTGCCATCCCAGTTGGTAGCGGTTCGCGTCACGAGCGGTCATCAATCTCGTGAAAACGCCCTCCTCGTTGATTCCCAGTGCGTAGGCTTCATCGCGAAGAACCGAGAATCTCATCATAGTTTTGAGGGGGTTTCGTGGAATATCCACAATTGTCTCATTATCTCTCTGTTCACCGTCTACGTCGACGCCGCCGTCAGTCATCAGAATGGGTTCATTTTCGTCGGTATTGCCGTTGTCGTTCGCACCATCCACAAATATTGATTCGAGGAGAATAGCGGTTTGATCCCCGAGAGACGCACATCCTTCGGCTTTGATTGATACGTCAATCTCATCATTGAGACGGTTTGTGATAACACTCACAAGCCCGCATGTTCCATCTCCAACGATCCGGGTGACTCCCCCAAGTCCCTCTGGTTCATATTTAACAGTGTAATCGTCTACGTTCACATCAATCATCGAAATCGGAACACAGCCAGCGGGAACTGCTTCTTCAGCAACTCCATCAAACGGTACTGTACGGCCAACCTGTACTTCTGCTGAGTCTTCTCGAGGGTATTCTTCAATCTGTACTTCTTCCAATTCTGCTTCCGTATTACTGTTTATCATGGTTACTTCTGTTTCTGCTGTTTTTCGCGTGTTCATCTGCCTATGCGTCATCTTCACCATTCGTTTTGATCCGGCGCTCATCCGAACTAACTTACAAAACATGGCTTGCTGCATATTTTCTGGTTCATCTGCACTGACCGCCTCAACCACCTCAGGTGACTCTGAAACGAGTTCTTCACCGGCCCCAGGATCCGCCTTCTCAGCGTTACGAGCGAACCTCTCGAGACCTACGAAAGCCTCGAATGGTACATTGACATGACCACTCGCCTAGAGTGTAGCGTTATGATCTATCTCCAGAAATCAGTCTGAAGTTGTTGATGCCAGTGATTTGCTGTATCAATCCGATTGCATATCGAGGATTTTGACTCCTTCTGGTAACTCATCACACTGTTTTGCTGCCCATGGCGTTATGGCGGCAAGCCACTCAGCACCGCACCCATGCAAGTATTCTTTAAGCGAGTTCGTTCGATCGATATCGTCCGCCCATCTGCCAGGGCCAGGTGTTGCACTCGTATCAGCACTAATCATCCATTCTACCCCATCCCACGAGACTGGCACGGCATAATCAAGTTGTCCGTCGTGGTGGACACAAATGATTTTGTGTTTGACTCCCTCAGCTTCAAATTCGAGTGGAACCTCTCCTTCTTCGATTTTTGTCTCGGTTCGATGCTTAATTTCCATCTCTGTTCTTTCCGACATAGATATATGGATCTTTATTCCTCGCAAATATATGCCTTTTCCATTAAACAAGAAATGCCCGAATTGGAAAAATCACTTAATACTTTCTACTAATTGAGGATCCTATTCACTAGTATAAAATTGCATCACAGGGAGTAGAGGACATGATACAACTTATCAGCGTGTCATACGATCGTACCCAACCAGCATCACACATAGGTTCGAAACCCGCTGCTAGACCGAAGGGACTGGGATAAAAGGGATCCTTCAGAGACCGTGAATTCATACATCTATCGAGAAAGATGTGGCACGTCGCTCATGACTGAATTGGAAGTGCCAAGCAGTAGTTCTCGACTTCCGGTGCCAGTGAGATAATCCGTTCACGCCGTTCGAGTTCGGTACGCCTCGATTGGATTCGTTTTTCGAGTTTCTGCAGTCGCTCACGCTGGCCACGAATCGCGATTCCCATATCGGAACCGCCCTCTGCTTTCCGCTCATACTCATCGATGAAAGATTCAATTCGCTCCCGTTCAGCTTCTGCGTAAGCCTCGATATTCTCGAGTTCACTGGAGATGTCTTCGTGGCGTTGCGCGCGGAGCGTGGACTTGATTTTCCGTATCTCTTCGCTCACGTACCGATCAGCCACATCGCGCAACTCATCTTCAACATCGAAGATTGTTCGCAGACTCCCTGTATCTGGCTTTGCCGTTATCGAATCTCCATCAATAACACGTTCACCAAGTACCCGTTGAGCATCTCGCTGTTCTGCGTCGATAAAGACAGGAATCATCTCCTCGCGTATCACCTCACCGGTGCCATCCTCAAACGCAACGCGGTAATTGTAGGTGATGCCTGGTGAGTCGACAAAGGGGAGCAGTTTCACCCCGACGGTTCCTCGTTCGTCGGTGAGGACTTGTTCCATCAGCTGTTCGAGTACAGCCGAGTCGGGTGCTAAATAGGAGATCCCATCGTGTTTCATTGCAAACTCGCGATCGAACGTGAAAGGGCCAAACGACGACTGGCTCTCCATGGCCTCAAAGTCGTTCGGTAACTCTGCTCGATAGAGATTTGCCCCCTGACGCTCGATCGACCCACCGAACGCCGTTACTGCTTGCTCAAAGAACGCTTTGATATCGGCTTCAGTGCCGTAGATATTCTCTGACTCATCGACAACCTTCTGAATTTCCTGGCGGCTTTCGGCATCGAACGTACTAGTCTCGACCATACTTCGTTCATACCACTCTTCGAGCGTTCGCTGTCGATCGTCCAACAGTTGATCAAGTTCTGCCCGCGTTGCACTCGGTGGATCGTTGTTCCGGATAGACTCCATAATGAGAGAGTCAACATCAACGTCGTCGAGCATCCCGAGTACATCAGCCGTGTTCCCAAGTTTGGATTGAATCTCCTCGACTTTCTCCTCGAGCAACTCGAAAATCTCGCTTTCGCGTGTGTCCTCGAATAGGAAGTTCCACACCTTGACCTCCTTGTCTTGGCCGTAGCGGTGAATCCGACCGATTCGCTGTTCGAGTCGATTCGGATTCCACGGCAATTCGTAATTCACCATAATGTGGCAACTGTGTTGGAGGTCGATCCCCTCACTAGCGGCATCGGTCGCAAACAAGAGTCGTGACTGTCCGTAGTTGAACTCATCCTCGATGCGCGTTCGATCGCTTTTATCAACGTCGCCATGGATGACGAGTATCTCATCAGCCCACGGTTCGTCTTTGACGAGGTCAAGTAGATACTCGAGGGTATCCCGATATTCGGTGAACACGAGGAGTTTCTCATCGGGTTCATCGTCGAGGAGTTGCTGAATGAAGCGTCGCACCTTTTGCGCCTTCGAGTCAACCGGAAGCCCCTCAGCGAGCGAGACCAATCGTCTGAGTGTCTCGATTTCTTCCTCGAGTTGTTCATCGGTCTCGGCGAGAGAGAGGCCCGCAATTTCGTCTTCAGCCCGTTGCTTGTCGTCTTCATCGAGATCCTCACCCGCTAAATAAGCGGCTGCCGCAGGAGACAGTTCATCTGTGGCCATCTGCTCATCGAGCAGGTCGGTCAATCGCCGCCGCAGCGTCGCATGAATCGCGCCAACACTGCTGACGAGTCGTTTCTGCATGAGCGCCATCGCGAACCCGACAGCTGGCTCGTTCAGTTGCTCAGACCGGTTGTAGACATGTTGCACGTAGTCTGTTACTTCACGGTAGAACTGGCGCTCGTTGTGCGTCATATCGACAGAGATGGCCCCTACATCTCGTTCAGGGAACACCCGATCACCATTGTCGTCGTAGATGCTCTCCTTCCCTCGTCGAATCATAATGCGATCGACGGTCTCGGGAGAAAGGTCGTGGTTTTCAGCGACAAGAAACGGATCTATGTATTCCACGAGAGAACGAAACGCCTCACCTTTGCCGTCATGGGGGGTTGCGCTCAACAAAAGCAACGAGTCGGATGTCTCGGCCACTGTTTCGACTGTGTTTGCCGTTTTACTAGGTGAATCACCCCGCTTCGACGCTTTGTGCGCTTCATCGACGACAACAACGTCCCAGAACGCATCACGAAGGACAGGCCGGAATTCGTCTTGGCGTAGAAACGCCATACTCGTGACTAACTGCTGGTGATCTTGATTCCAGATATTCGCTTCTTCACCCAGACGGCGTCGTTCGGCTTCGACCCACGTCCGATCAACGACCGTTAGATCGATGTCGAAGAACCGTTCCATATCCCGAACCCACTTCTTTTGCAGGTGCGCAGGGACGACGAAGAGCATTCGATCAGCTCGATTACGGGCGGAGAGTTCTTTGAGGATGAGTCCAGCCTCGATCGTCTTGCCCAGACCAACGTCATCTGCAATGAGTGCCCGTTGGCGAAGTTTTTGCATCACCCAATTCACGCAGGCGAGCTGATAGGGTTCGAGCCGAACGAGCGAGCTGGAGATGGAAAGGAGCTGACCTTGTTCATGCGCGAGTTTGAGTTTCGTCGCCTGTGTCTGGAGATCGAACCACTGAGCTGAAGTTTTGTCGTGACCAGGATGAAAAGCCTCGAGGTGCTGTCCCGATAGGTTCTCGAGCGGCTGTTGATGTAGATGGATGTCAACGTCGTCAAGACAGACGGTTTTGATGCCCTCACCGTCGATATACGCACGCAGATATTCCAGATCGCCGACGGTCTGGGTGTAAATGACTTCTGCAGTCGTACCGTTGAGAACGACCCGTTGACCGGGCGAGAACCGTGTAGTGTTCGTCATCGGGTGATGGGTCTGTCAACGAAGCATGGAATCTTGAATGTTGGTGGCCCATTATCAGCGGCGGTGGACATCCGCTGTTATCACTTGAGTGGCGCTCTATCCCAGTCATCTGGACGCAGAGACACCCTAGGCCCTTACGTCCCATTCCAGGAAAAGATATTTCACGATTCTACACGGTGTGGTCGTATGTACGATAAGGGTGCGACGATCCAGGAGGCCGTTGAGGAAATTCAGAAAGAGAACTATCTGCTACCCGCAATCCAGCGGGAGATCGTCTGGGAACGCGAGCAAATTACTGACTTATTCGACTCGGTCTTGCAGGGCTATCCGATAGGGACGTTCCTCTACTGGGATCTGGATGACGACAATCGTGACGAGTACACCATGTACGGGTTCATCAAGAACTACATCACTACTACAAAATACATCGAAACTGACGCGCAAACGCGAAATTCGAAGGTCATTCCTGACGGCGCAGGTGATCTCAAACTCATTCTCGATGGGCAACAGCGGCTTTCATCGTTCTATATCGGACTCAAGGGCACGTACACGTACAAACAAAATCGGAAATGGTACCGAAACCCAAGTGCGTGGAAACGGTCTCGCCTCTACTTGAACATCACATCAGACCCAAGCGAGTTGTTGGAAGAGGGTGGCGACCGACAGACACGTTACGAATTCATGTTCCTTCCGGAAAGCACCTACTCCGGAAAGATCGTTGACCGAGGCGAGGATCACTGGTTTCGAGTCGGTGCGATACTCGACTACAACGATCGAAATGACTTGGAGGACTACATTTCCAGCATCGAGCAGGAGTACGATTTAACCTCGGAACAGGAACGGTGGGTCGGGCAAAACTTACGCGACCTCCGGTACGCTATCCACGAAAAAACCTACATCACGTATTTCGAGGAAAAAGAGCAAAACATCGATCGCGTCCTCGAAATATTCATCCGAACAAACGACGGCGGAACGGAATTACAAAAATCCGATTTACTGCTCTCGATTGCACAAGCAAATTGGCAGGAATACGACGCCCGGGAGGAACTCACTGGCTTTGTCGATCACCTGAACATGCAACTCCCAAAAACGAATAGCTATGGCAAAGACTTCCTCCTGAAATCCTCGCTCGTTCTCTCCGATCTACCGGTTCAGTATCGAGTCGGACAATTCAAACGTGAAAACGTCTCCGAAATTGAACAGAATTGGCCAACGATCAAGCACTCTATACTCGAGGCTGCGACATTGATAAACTACTTTGGGATCCATCAGAAGACATTGCTTAGCAGAAACGCCGTTATCCCACTCGCATACTGGTTCAAAGAGAGCGGGTTGACAGCGGAACGGCTGCAGTCGGATGAAGCATCAAAGGTGCAAATCAAACGTGACATCAAACGATGGTTGATCACCTCACTCCTTCATGGAACGTTTTCCGGGAGCGCAGACACCGTTCTTCGCCGCACTCGGGACGTTATCCGAGACCATGACGGGAACAACTTCCCGATTGACAACCTCAACACCGAGATGGCACAACTCGGGAAGATTGTCGGATTCGATGAAGAGATTGCTGAAAACATCCTCGAATACGAAAAGGGAGGCAACCGAACGTTCCTCGCGTTAACTCTCCTGTACGAACAGCACGACTTTGGGAGTATTCAGTACCACCAAGATCACATTTTCCCGAGCAACCGACTCACCGCTGAAAAGCTCATTGAACAAGGTGTCGAGCCTGAGAAGGCGATTCAATTCGAAGAGCATGCAGACAAGTTCGGAAATCTTCAACTGCTCACCGGTCGCGAAAACGAAGCCAAACAGGATAAGCCATTTGAGCAGTGGATCACCACTCGAGACGACGCTTTCTACAAACGGCATCTGATCCCGGAGAACACTGACTACTACGAGATTGGGAATTTTGATAAATTCCTGCAAGCACGGGGGGATCTCATCAAGCAGGAACTAATCGAGGTGCTTGGTGAACCGTCAACAGAAGAATCCCGCTTCACAGAGACCTAACACGACACTATCGAATCCGACATAGTCCTCATTCATTTCTGGTTGTGTATTTATCACACACCGCGATAATCATGTACTGATGGCAATGAGCGATGAACTGGAGGTTCGATTCCGAGAGCTTCAATCTTCACTCGAAGCCCTTCCGGTGGTGTCGGAGCCGCCAAAATCGACGCTACGAATACTCGGATCGGCACGGTCTGAACAGAAATGGAATACGTTCTTAGCGTACTTTCTCGATCCAACACAACCTCACGGGTTCGGTGTTGACTTCCTCAAGTGCTTTCTCGATACGGCACAGCGAGAAGCAGGCATCCCGCTCGAGTACTATCATCGCGATCTCGAACTCGTCAAGGTCGATACTGAGGTTACCTCACCAGCAGACAATCGCCTTGATATTGTGATCCGTGTCCCAGGGCGGTGGTTCGTATGTATCGAATCGAAAGTCGATGCAACTGAGGGCGAAAAGCAGACCTATCGATACGTCACTGACGCACATCTCGGTGCCGAAGAAAAAGCCGACTATCCTCCCGATGGCCACCATTACGTGTTTCTTTCGAAGAAACACACACCAGACTCCAATGCACCTAGGTTCGCTGATTTGTATTGGCGGCACGTCGTCGAGGCATTTGACGACGAACTCAGAAGCTCACATGGTACCTATCCGGAACGTAGCGTAAGTCAACTTCGAGAATTTCTCTCAACAATAATTCAGGTGTCAAACATGGAAGATGATAACTATACAACGATACAGAAGGAGAAGGTTCGATTGCTCAGTACGTACCGTGACGAGATTGATGACCTCCTCGGCGCTGCGGAATCGCTTCGTCAACGGTCAATCGAAGAGTGGCCAGAGCTGTTTCAAAACCAGCTTGATAACGAGCTATGGACAGACGAGTGGCATACGCGACCAGACGCCGGAAAGTATGGTTGCATCTTCAAAGATGGATGGTACTTAGATGATGACGGCCTCGAAACCACACGATATTACTCAGAGACACAGGGGAACACTGGATTCCGATTGCATTTCGTTCACCTCATACGGAAGGAAGAGTCCTTCAGCCGAGGGGAGTTGACGTTCCTCCTGCGTTCACCAACTCGAGTTGAACTCCGGAATGAGTTCTACCGATTGTACAATAGTGAACGGTGGCAGAAACAACTCAAACCAGTTCTCGACGAGAACGAGATTACAAACAAAGGACAAAAGAAAAACTACACGGAGAAGGTGTACAACGTCGATCAAGCTGGGCTTCCGGAGAGTTACTTTGCCACCCTGGCCACCGCATTCGAAGAGCATCTACCCCTGGCGGCGATCGTTGACAAGATCGTTGCCGAAGCTGTCGAAAACGTTCGGGAGAAGTGAGTTGTACGAGACTCATAGCGATTAGAAAGGCAATCCATAGTTTTGTTCCATTGCTCTATAGAAATTGAAAGATGAGATTTACTGAATAGATCCAAATAAAGGTATGCCATTGACGTGACTCTATACGAGCGTCACCAAAGGTAGACCAACTACAGAATCTAATTAAGCCCTTATCAAACTTCACATCCACTGTTATCTTAGGAAATGAGTGGAATTCCTAACTCTACTTACCGATACTCCGCTATTCATACCCGAATGTGCTTAGAATCAGATCGGAGAATTCTTGTCCGGTGATGTGCCCGTCAGCATACGCTTGAGCCCATTCGGACATGATGAAGTATCCCCCTAGATCAAATCCATAATTATCTACAAATATTACGTGTAACAATTGGGACTCGTGTCCGGATGCAACGAGATCAACATACGCTGATGCTACAATTCCAATTTCGAGATATTTTTCATCTTGTGTGGTTGCTCGTGTTTGATAGTCGAGGTTTATCTGATCAATAACCATCTGGAGGTAGGTTACGATAATACCCTCTCGTTCTAGTCGCCATCTGAACTCTGTAACGGATCGGAGTTCCTCAACAGGTCGTTCTTCGCTGGGCTCGTCACGCTCATCCTCTGTCGTTTCTACTCTCCATGGATTGGCTTCCGTAACCACGTTGTTTTCCGTAATCGCCCAGATGGTTGGAGCGAATCCTCCTGGTATTGATCTTGCGACCGTATCTTCGCTTCCACTTATCTCGGTCACCGCTTCAATACTGGATCCATCCTCGTCCCACCAAATAATGCGATCAATATCTTCGCTTGGGCTGGAGACCTCAATTTCGACATCGTAACTACTCCCTGAGTCATCCCCAATTGTTTCTGACCCAATATTCTCAATAGTTGGGGGTTCAATACCGTCTTCGTCAACTGAGATCACCCATTGGTAGGTGTAGTTCTGCTCATCGTTGTCGACGGCAGCGGCAATATCATAGACGCCTTTGGATTGAAACGTATGGGGCCAGTATTCATAACGCTCGGTTTGCCTCTCGTGGAACCAGGGCTCCGTTGATTGATGGGTGTACTCACCGTTAATGAACCAGTGTGTATTTCCGTAATCAGGGTCGTCCGTGAGAGTCTCATCAACTTCGAACACCATTTTAGCCCCCGGTTGTACCGTTAGATCAAGGTCGGGTTTCACATCCTCATCATGGAGTTCCTCAACAGCAGACAGCTCGATTAACTCTTGATCTGCAAACCCATCAGCATCAACGCGAACAGTAATGTCAATATCAGCTATTACTGGATACGTCCGGTATTCGAACTCAATCTCTTCAGTCTCATCAGGATCGATGGACACCGTTTCATTTACTGCCTTCTCTTCGTCGATGAATAACCTGGTGTCGAAAGTGTGTCGGCTGTTATCCTGGTTTTCCACAGTAGCTATTACTTCGAGCAGGTCACCACCTTCAAGCGGTGCGTTTGTCTCAGTAATATTGATCGAAGGTGAACCATTTGAGAGGAACGCTTGCCGCAAATTGACCGATCCACCCAGGCCGACCGTTGTTCCGACTGTCGAGAGGTAATTCCTGCGGTTCATGGTCATATCAATGGTGTCAGGGTCGGTAGCACCGTGATGATTGTGCGTGTTCGATAGAGCGTTGGCTAATGGCGACGTTCATATCCGAAGGCTCGGATAAGTCAAGGTAACCGACACTTCCAGTGAACCAGAACGTCTTCCGTTCACCGCCCTCAATGTGATATGACAGGCTCCTTGATTGATCGTCTTCGAGCGGTTCTACGTCTTTATTCTCGTGAATCTGTCCACCGCTGATCCCAACGGATATCTGCCGAGTACAACTCGAACAGTTTTGGAACGTGATTGACGACTCATACCAGGGCTCATCACCTCCATCGTGGTGTTCCGCTGGAAGTTCACCACACATGAGCGAGCCGGTTCGACCACCCTCTGCTGGATCTCCCTCTGGGCACTCATCATCGGAATCGGTTCTATCATCCGTTTCATCAGCCAAACGGTAGCAATGTACATCTGGCGCGTGTTCAACTGAACGTTGGCTGAGGGCGACGTTCATATCTGCTGCTCCAAGATCGAAATTGTTGATACTGCCTGTGAACCAGAACGTCTTCCGTTCACCCCCTTCGAGACGATCGGTGAGAACACTCGTTTGGTCAGACTCGTGCGGTTCTTCTTCTTTATCCTCGTGAATGTGCCCGTCCGTGACGCGAGTGTCTATAGAGCGTGTACAGGACGAGCAATTTTGGAACGTGATTGATGACTCATACCAGGACTCATTACTCCCTTCGTGGTGTTCCGCTGGGAGTTCACCACACATGAGCGAACCAGTTCGTCCTCGTTCTGCTGGATCCCGTTCAGGACAGTCGTCGCCCGTAGCACTACCCGTAGCGATAAGTGATCCAGTTAGGGTACCTATCGCGCCTAAGATCGTTCGTCTGCTTGGTTTTGAGTTGGTCTTATCGTTCGTTTTCATGTGTCTCACCTATGGTGGGTCTGTTTCGTATGTCGCCAGAATCCACGTTACGTACTCCTCATCTGAGATTGCTCCATCGAGCCAGTCCCGTGCCCACTCCTGTTCGATATAGAACGCACCAATAGCCTCGTCGCTGAGTGGGTCTGCGGTAGGGTCACTCACAGCGTACACGAGTAGATTCTCTGGAGCCTCGGTAGGATTTTCCCCAATAAACCAGGCGTACGCATCTGCAACCGCTCCAATCTCGTATTCGGTGGCGTCAGAAGTTCCCTCTGTGTGGAAGTAGAAGTACCAAGAATGGGTGCTTGCATCATTGATTTCAAGCACCTCCACTCCATGATTCTGTTCAATTAGGGTAGCCCATTCGGTCAGTAACTCTGAAACTTCATCTTCGTTACCGTCATTTGACGCATCGCCAGAGGTATCTTGATCATTGGATGACCCGATCGACTGTTCACCGCTCGCTTCATTATCGCCCGGCCCTTCCAATTCCTCTTCATCAGGGAGACTCGCAAGTATCGCCGTCCCGCCAAGTACTCCAACGGTACCGATTATTGCTTGCCGTCGAGTAACATTCCAACGCTCCACCCAGTAGTTCTGAGACGCGGTATCGTTTCCGCTACCTGTGACAGACTGGGATGATGCTGCACCAGATTCAGCACTGACTCCATCTTCGTCATGTTCAAAATCAGCCTCTGCGAGTTCTGTCCGTGCATTCCGTACCAGTTTCCGTGTATGCAGTGGTACCGTTACTAACCCGGTTAGCGCCCAGTTCAGGGTCACTATATTGAATAGTGCGAGCCGTGGTTTTCCAAGCCATAGGTACGCAAAAGGCCCAGTCAACGCCCCGAGAACAGTGATCGTGGTAAGATTTGTCTCTGCTAGACGCTCCAGTTCCCGCTTTTCCTCCGGAGATCTGGTGTGGGCCATGTTAGTACGGCCCACGAACCTGTTCTTAAACCTATCAAGTGGTCAATCCACCAACTAATTATGGGATGTTGATGCAACAATGAAATTCGAATCAACGACTTCAATATAAACTCAGGGGATTCAGGGGTGGTGTGCGGGTCGATGAGTCAGCTGCGGCCGATGTATTCGTGCCCGTCATCATCGTAGTAGTTGAACCGGACGGCGGTGATGGGGACGCTGTACTTTTCATGATCGAGCTTCTTCCTTTCGTTCTCGGGAGCGTGTCATACAATGGTTCTCAACAGACACTATTCACACCCCCCTATTCTGAGTAGAACCCACGACTGGCGTGAACCACTGGGTTACGAACGAAATGGGAGTTGTATAATCACCAGGTAGAGGGTGTGAGACGTATTCTATGACACGCTATAGATTTGAGGAATACGATCTTTACTTCTTGTACATCGGTTCAACATATTTTTATCTAATAGACTGGAACGTATGAGAATCTACGGTAATTCCACTCAGTTGAGGGGACTGGCTACTCTTGTGTGATACTAATGAAATTCAACACGAATTCCTGAGGCAGTAGTCCTCCGTGATAGAACCGAGCATCACCAACACCTCGTTTCTTGAATCGCTTGAGGGGGCTGGCGAGAATACTCACGTTGGCATTAAGGTATCCCAGTCGGGTACTCGAGTCGAGCAGTACTCCTGGTGAATCTTCATCGACGTTTTTGCCAGCGATCCATCGCCGTCCAGAATCGGTTTCCTCCGCAGGACGATTGATCGCCTCCGGAGTAGCCTCGTGCGGGAGGAGAACGAAGCCGTGATCGGTCAGGACATACGCTTGATCCCACTCGCCCTGTTCAATTTTGTCACCGATGAACGCTGCGAGCGACTCAACCCGACGGTCAAGCAACTCCTCGAGTTCGCTCAACTCCTTCTCGCCGATATTGTCAAGATCGTTTTTGAAATAGGCGACTCGCTTTTTGTTCCACCCGTCGTCTTTCTTGCGTGTTTCCGTCCAGCCGTCTCCCTTGAGCAAGGATTTTCGCCGACCAGGTGTTACAGGCCGACTGTTTCGAAGCGGTTCGAGGTCGCCATCCTCGGTGAGCGATATTTTGAACAGTCGAGCCTTTCCCGGTGTGAGTGCGGCCTTGCCGAATACAGTTTCAGAGGGGAGCGTACCGATCCACACGCTTTCATCGACCGTAAAATCAGGCCCACTGGATGGAAGCAGTGCGACGTATTCACGAAGTTCCTCTGCAAGTTTCCGAGCCAGGTCGAGGCGCAATGCGTCGATGACGAACAATGCAACTGTTTGGCCACTCTCAAGGCCATTGGATTCTTTCGCGAAAAATTGGTAAGCGTGATCTTCGTCGACAAACGGGGCTCCGGCTTCAACAGTCTCAGTAACCAGATCGCCGAGATCTTCGAGATACTCGAGATATGCTGACTGGAGCTGTTGCCGTAACTCTTCGAGTGCATCTCGAGCGGGATGATCGTGGGACAAGTCCGCCTCCGGTTCACCCGAAACGACGAGATTGAGGACGGCATTATCGATCTGCCATGTGCCATCTTCGGCGTCTGCATACAGCGATACAACATCGTCTGTGGGTTCGTCATCCCACGTATCGAGCCTATAGGCAAGGCGAGCGATTTGGGTGGCCTGTTCCCACGTTTGCGTCCATGGGCTGTCAGCACCATAGGCACCCTTGAAGTAGCCGGTGTGATCCTTGGTGCCCCGAAGTGCCTCAAATCGTTGCTCGGCGTTGGTGAGACACTGCTGATAGTCCCCATCCTCGTAGGATGCGAGCCACTCATTCCACAGTCGATGTTCGAGTGCAGCGTCGACGAGACAGTCTGCTACCTCCCATGGGTTCTCAAGATCGTCGATAACCTCTGGCCACATCAGTTCGTCAAGATAGCGATCTGCAATGTGGGCTCTCGAACTCGTATTGTTTAATACCGATTTGAGTTTCGGGATCGCTCGAAGGCCAGCGGTGTTTGCCTGATACTCCGACGGGAAGAAGTCGGGATCGACACCAGCGTGGATGAGCCACTCTGCGACTGCCCAGCGACGAGTGGTCGTGACGATACCATTTGGGTCGACTTCGTGGGCAACTGGATCGACTCCTTCAGCGACCAGCAGGTCTGACATCTGCTCGATCGTTTTGTCGCTGTGATCGAGGTCTCCCCACCCGTTCTCGAGGACGAACGCGACCGAATCGGCGTACCCGCCGGTAACGATCTGTGTCTCGAGTTGTTCGAGCGTCGGCAGTTGCCCACCGGTGAGTTGATCCTTGAGGATGCGTGCAACCTGCTCGCGTTTTTCTGGGTTGTCAGCTCGAGTTACGTTCTTCAACTCCCACGCATCGAGCGTGTTGCCCTTGAACACGCGGACGGCGAGATCTTCGATGGCCATCTCGACCTCCCCACCAGTGTTCTGTACATCACGGAACCAATCGTAGTTCCCTTCGAACTCGTCTGGATCTTTGGCGTGTGGAACATACCACACTTGCTTGTCGTCAACTGGATCTGCGCGAAGCTCTAATGGTGTCTCTGTCGCTATCTTCAAGTGGACATCGAGGTCGTCACACGCTCGTCTAATAATTTCTTCAAGATGGTTCCCGTCGTCCCACCACAGAACGGTTGGCGTAACGGACTCTGCCCGCTTGAATTCACGTTCGATGATCTCCGTAGCCGCGTCAGGAAGGGGTCGTGTTTTGTACATACTAGAGAAGATCCGGTTCGCCAGCTTTCATTATGAAAAAGCGAACCGTAGGGGTATTAATTGCTTCGCTGCTCATTGGTATGTTCAACAGTTTGAATACTATTCCAGCAGACTCACGAGAAAATTTCTACAAGACTCTGTCCTCGACGATGTCTGGAACGATGCGCTTCTCACTGAGTGGGGTGATATTGATTGCGACACCGTGTTTGTGATTTGGCCGATACCCGTCAGTAGTGATCTCGGAGAGGGCGCGATCCGCCCAGTCAGACGGGATTCGTTTGTGGATTGTCTTGCAGCCCTCACCGATCTCTTCAGCGAGTTGTTTGTATTCCTCGAGTCCGGAGTCGTCAACATCGCTGTCCAGAATGGAAGGATCGTCTAATCCCATTGCAAGCGAGGCAAGCAGTTGTTCGTCCTTGGTCAGCGTGTCGAATGGCTCGCCGTCCTCGTCCAGCAAATCAGCACCTTCGCGTTCGAAGTAGTAGGTCATGAAGAGGATACCCGAACTCGAGTAATGGCCAGATCCTTTGAGTCGCCAATTGAAATAGTCGAAGAGGTCGGCCAGATGCGCCTCAACCGGCTCGTCACTTGGCTTAGCGTACTCTTTGCAGGCATACTCAAGTTCCTCAAGCGCGTCGAGCCACTCCTCTCGCCAGTCGTCGATTTTGTCCCAGAAGCCGGGTGAGAAGGTATCCTGGAACCACTCCTCACCGTGGCGCTTTCGAAGTTCCGCTAGTGTCTCGATGCGCTGGGCCGTCTCCGCTCGGAACGCGGCGATCTTTGGTGCGAGTTCTTCCGCACGTGCGCGGTCGTCAGCGTCGAACGCCCGCTCGGTAGTACTCTCGAGTTCCTGCATGACTTCTTCGAGTTCGGCAATCTGCTCAAGTTCGCTCGTGCAAAACGCGAACTCTTCTGTTGCTTCAGCCTGCTCGGTTGTCGACAGCGACTCGTCGTTCCGGCGCTGATTCGCCGCTGAGCGTCGCTCTCGGAGGTCGGCCTTTCGCGGCTCGAGGTACTGGTTACTCAATCGATCAAAAAGACTTGCATCAATCTCGTGGTAGTCAACGAAACAGGCGAAGCCTTCTCCTGTTTCGTCGGCAAGCATGCGTTTAGAGATGACCTTCCAGAGGATGGGTGTTTTTTCCATTCGTTCGATATGATGCTCGAAGAGGTCGTCGGTGATGAACGCACGGAGGTTAGGGTAGGCCTCGTCGGCGGCGGATTTTGCACCGAGAATTTCGTCCACCTCTACAAGGCGGTCTTCCGCATGTTTCCCATAGATCTCTCTAAACCGATCTATTATTAGATCGTGCATGTTCGGCTGATTTCCAGCGCTTTCAAGAGGTATAATACCATCTTCTTTTTCCTTCAGCGATAATAGTGCAAAGTGATGTACAAGTTCACGAGCTTGATTTTTTTCAGTTGGCTCAGGAATATCTATCAGATAATCAATTTCCCCTTCATAACCGTTTTTAGCAGGCGTTTGTGTAGCCACCTCCTGCTTCACAACCTCTGCTAAATCATCCGAAATCTCAATTGATGACAGAACTGCATTGTCCAGTTTTTCTAATGTGGCTATTATTTCAGATTTGATCTGTTGAATGTGGTTTTTGTTTACCTGGATTAACTGAGATATCGGTGTGGAAGGTGGGTGTTGTTCTATTTGAATGGGTTCTGGAAGCTCATCGGAAAGCGAAACGAAGTCGTGTGATGTGTGCCACTGGAAGGAGCTTTCGACTCCTAGAGGTTTCAAGAGTTGTGCCCCAGAATAATTGAAAGACGTGAAGTCACTCGTGTATAACTCCATTAAGAGCGTGGCAAGGTGGCGAGTGTTTTTCCTAACTTCCTCACTCTCCGTTAATTCTGGGAACCATGGAATTTTTGATACTTGGCTGACTTCCCACCTCCTCTCAGGAGTTTGGCAAAGCATCAAATATGTGGCTAATGAACTATTCAAATACCCGAGAAATGCCCAGGGGTCAGAGTTAGGAATGAAAACCTTGCCAGAGTGGTGGAAAACAGCACCCTCAGGAATATAGCCAAAACGTCGACCTCCCTCTCCATGGTAGCGATATGTCAAAGCTTCTGAAAAATATCTGTCCTCGTTTCGAACATACGAGTTCCCAAGACGTTTCAGTTCTTTCCCATCTGAATTCCAATTTACAAGATGTTGCGTCAATGCGACATGCCAACTTTCACCACCACCTTTTGCAAGGGGAACCCAGTTCCCTGGTCGTTTTTCCCAGAAGTAAGATACGAATCGGTCGTTGTTTCCGGTACTCAGACCAGCTTTTACCGATCCACCTGATTTTCTATTTAAATTGGCATTTTTAGAGTCTAACACATATTCGGAGTCAAATAGACTTCGGAGACCAGGATGAGCCCAATACGACATCGGTGCGCCAGGTATTTTGGAGAATTCGTTAATGTCTACATTGTATAGCCTTTGCTCTGAAGATTGCTCCAAATCACCGAATAGAGAGTCTAAAAATGTCCGTTCCTTCTCGTTTGCAGGTACGTCATGCAAGCGAAGAAAAGCAGACATTTGATTTTGTGACATGTGTGTCTCTTTTTTCACAACAGTAGCTGCTGTTCTAACTGTAGCATTGTCCAAAATCCCCAATCCGAATTCGGCTAGAAAGTCAAAGCTTCCAAGAGGGCCAATAAAATCTTCTCGGAAATCTTCGAAACTACGTTTAAACATAAACGTTCGTGGGATCAACATACCAATCCTCCCTCGTTCTTTTGTGAGGTTCTCACAGGCCTCAAAGAAATTCACATAAAATTGAGGTTGGTACCTATAATGCTGTTCAACATAATTTTGGACAGGATCAGGCATCAAACCACCAGAGCCATACGGCGGGTTCATTAACGCCACATCGTAATCCTGTGCCAGCACATCCAGCAACCGGACGAAGCTCCGCAAATCTTGTGCCAAGAACGAATCTGATTCGCGCTGCCCGTCCACTGCTTCACGCAGACTACTAAGGATTTGGCCAAGGGTATGATCTTCTCGAGGGTCATCACTCAACGTAATCTGTACGCTCTTCTCGTCTATTCCATCCTTAAACAGATCTCTAAGTGTCCCTCGAACGTCCAGTAAACTACCAAGACCGTGAACCTCTTCGAAGGCGTCGAGAATCTGCCGGAGTGCGTCTTCCACTTCGGGTTTTCCGGCAGAAACCTCGTCAAACACTTCCTCAACACCCTCGATATCGGCCACCTTCGCGTCGGCACAGACAATCCCTACCTTCGGCATCTCGAAACCGTCAGCACCTTCAGCCTCGGATCGAGTTCGTCCCTTTAGGTACAAGTTGAATGCGGCGAGTTGGCATGCTCGCATATCGAGGTCAACGCCGTAGAGGTTGTGGCGCAGAATCTCTCGGGGAATTTTGGCATGGTCGAGGTCGCTTTCGGCCCGCCAGATACGCTCCAATACGTCGAACGCATACAGTAGGAAGTGACCGCTTCCACAGGCAGGATCGATAACACGAATGTCTTCGGGACTTTCGAACGCCGGTGGCTCCCCCCCTTCCCCAGAGGGAACAAGATATGTGCAGAAATCGACGATACCCGGTGATTCATCGGGCGAGAGTGGCCGGTTCTTCCGTTCTTCTGGCGAAAGCGACTCCTGCGCTCCGACAACGGTCTGAAGTTCGCCCGTGTCCTCAAGATACAGTTTTCCGAGAGAGTTGTCAGTGAGCATCCGCACGACCCAGTGGGGAGTATAGAACTGGTTTGCCGGAGGAACGTCCTCAGGGTCGAGGCCGACTTGCTCACCCTTTTGACGGAGATCGTCAAGGAGTTTGACATTGTAGTACTCATAGACCCAGCCCAGCACGTCGTCGGCTCGCCAAACTTGGTCAGGAACCTCATCAAGCAGCCGACAGAGGTCTTCGAATGTATCGTCGTCTGGGTCGAGAAGACTATACGCAGTCGAGCGATCAAACAGAATCTCAATCTCCTCGGCCAGCTTCTCGCAGGCTCTATGGTACGCTTCGAGGACGGCTTCCTCCTCGAGCATGAACTCTTCAGTGACCAGTCGGTCGGCAGCAGGCGTCAGCCCGTCGTCACGGAACGCTGTGACCTCGTCGTCGATAAAACCACGAACCTCCATACACCGCAGCGCGGCGAGACGGTTTACGATTGTATACCCGACACCGGTCAGATACTGCTCGAACCCATCTTCCCATTCGGCGCCTTCGACGGCTTCGAGTTTAATCGCCTCGATGAGCTTTTCCTGCTCCTCAGTTAGCGAAGCATCTTTGCTGGGTCGATCCTCGATATTGTGAACATCTTCAAGTTGGTACCTTACGTTCGCTTCGACGCGATCGCGCATCTCGGTGACGACATCCTCGAGATGTTCGCGCTCTTCTTTGTCGAGTTGAGCCTTTCGCAAGTGAGTAGGTTCCCCTTCCATACGAGAGTCAGTGATGTCTCAATCAGAGACATGGAGGTATCTTGAAGATTGTCCATCCCTGGTTCGGCGTCCTCCCGGTTGAAGTGTAATCCGGCAGAAGTGGAATAGCAGAAATAAATAATAGACTCGAGTGTAGACAATCCACATGGGAAACAATATTAAGATTACACGACGACAGTTTGCAGGTTCTGTTGTTGGGGGCATTACATTGCTTTCAGGTTGCCTTGCAAGTGATGATACAATTGTTGATGGAGAAGCTCATTCACGTCAGCATTGGCGGTTTGAGCTTGAAGAAGGAGAGTCAGTTCAGATTCATGTCGAAGTGATAGAACGCGGTAGTGTATATGAAGAAACACATATTGAACTTGAAACAGTTGCAGAGGGAATAGTTGAGGAGTGGAGTTTCCCGTTTGAGATGGTAGAACAGACATATGCCTACACAGCCGGACGAAGTGCAGAGTATACACTGAAAGTCTATGGGATGAGCAAGGCAGCAGTAGAAGTCAAATATGCAGAGGAATGAGTAGCTCAGTCAACTCGTTTGCGTTATTCGAGTGATTCGATCAATACGGTGGAACCATCTTCCAATTCGCCCATCAGTTCTCGGATCTGCCGTAACTGTTCCCCCGTCCCCTCAAGTATCTGTTCCGCCTCTTCAATCAGTTCGAGGAGTCGCTCATCTCGTGGTGGCTCGGTTGCTTCGACAGCCCCGACGACAACTTCCGTTGTTTCGTGACCAGGATACTCCGCTTGTAGTTCTTCAGCAAGATCTCCAAGTCGCTCGTAAAGTTCGAACGGATTCTTTGCCTCCTCTAGGAGTTGCTCTACTTCATCAAAGCTTGGGGGACGTGACCGGACGAGTGTCGATTGTACCTTCTTCGTCGTCGGATGATTTGGGTAGTCCTCCTCGAGACGCCGCGACGCATCGCGAAGTTTCGACCAGAGACTTGGTTCACCGGCCGTACCTGCGAGGAGCTGGCGGGCGTTCGCGTACCGCTTCGTTTGGTCGATGACCGATGAGTCGACAAGCTCAGCTTCGGTGAACGTATCGCCATCCCATGCTCGTTCGAGGAGGGCGTACAGCTCATCGATCTGTACCCCTTCGAACTCTACGGATACCTGATCTGCTATCTCTTTGCTGCTTTCATCGTGTGTGAAGAGCCATGTGACGAGACTCGAGACGACCTGCTCTGGCTCGTCTTCATCCGGTATCTCACCTATAATACGTGTGTACTGTTCCCGAACGACTGTCCGGCGATGGGCGTCGGCGTCATCCAACGTCGCTCGCAACCGCTCGGAACTCGGTACGTCGTCACTGGCGACAATCGATTGCATCTCACCCGTAATATCAGCACCCGAGTGTAGACGCTGCATTTCCGCTGTTTGGTCGGTAAAGCGATCCCACAGCGTCTCACTGGATTCGTCTGGGCGGAACAAATCTGTCGCGTGGGCAAACCGCTTGGCTTGCTTCTCGACCTCATCCGATGCGAAGTCCTCGGTCGCGAGTGGTTCACCGCTCAGCGCGGGTTCGAGTGCCTCATACAACGCATCAACCAATGCCTCGTCACCAAACTCTCGACGAACGCCACGCAAGGTTCGCTTGACCAGCACGCTGTGTTCGTTCGCCCACTCGCCTAATTCAGCAAGCCATGCGTCGGGATCGCTCCCTGATGGTGACGTACCGGTAAGCGTTGTAACGATTGAACGGATCTGATCGGGATCGATTCCTTCCAGCGACTCGAACCGAATTGTGACGTTGACGAGCTTGGTTTTGTTTCTAACAGCCCGACCGATCGCCTTGGGGTCAGTCAGGTACTCATCGTCACGCTTGAGCGCGATTTTGTTCGCCGTCGCAAGCGTAATGAGGAGGGCGGCGATCGATTCCCTGGGCGTTCCGCGATACTTCCCGCCACGCTGGACGGTTTCTGCGAGAAGGTCTTCAGCGCGTAGCGATTGACGGGTATCGTATGCGTCGAGGAAGTCCTGGCACCATCCCTCACCGAAGTCACCATTGGGTGTATCGACACCCAGCATGACGGCATCCTCGGTCGAGAGTGGCCAGTCGTCAGCGCCACGGAAAAACCGACCCATCTGTTCCGAATCGGGGACTTCTGTGATACCGTTCGTCAATACATACCGAGTTTGCCCGAAGGCTGCCTGTACCGTTTCGCTCACGAGTTTTGTGAAGGCAGTCTCATATCGACCACGGGCACTTCCAGTGCGTCCGAATACATCCGCGTCAGCGAGCTGCTCGCGAACGGTGGATTCTAACTCTCGCTGGTCGTCATGGTGGTCTGCTCGGAGGTCTGCATGTGTCTCGGTCTCATTGTCCAGCACCTCCTGCATTCCCATTACCTCGCGAAGGCGGTCGACGAGTGATTTCGAGACGGATACTGCAATGAGTATGTGTTCACCACCGTCACGTCCTTCGTTTGTTGATTGCCACGCCTTCACTTGATCAGCAACCCTATTAGGATGATCAGCGACGAGCCGAACCCGAACAGCGTCGAACTCCGGTATTGGTGCCCGTTCGATCGGATCTAGAACTGAGTATTCGAACCGGATCGGGACGTTACGTTCACCCTCGAGGTCAATCTCGTGCCGACTGCCCGCTGAGAGGAGATGACTGCTGGCCTCCTGGAACGTGGTGTGGAGTTTAGCCGACAGACGATGTGAGGAGATCTGTTGGGCATGCGCTTTCGCTCGCCCAAGAATGTCTTCTTGCTCTTCAGAGACGAGGAGATACTCGGTCTCACCCTGTTCGTTCGTCTCGGCCAGGACATATCTGTGTTCGACAAGTCCGTACTCCTGATTTTGGAGTGCATCCTCGACGCAATCAACAAGCGTGTCCAGTGACACGTCCGCCGAGTCACCTATCAACCGGGCTACGTTCTCAGGGGTCGATGGGACGGTCGAGCGTACCTGATTCAAGAGATAGAGGGTCTTCGCAACACGGACTGGATCGATCGATTCAGGGTCGTCTCCGGACGGGAGTTGCTCAATTCGATCCAGCATTTCCTGTACCCAGAGCGGTACGTATGTCGTCTCCTCTACGAGCAAGTCGAATAGTTCGTCCCAGGTGACGAGCGTGCCAACGGACTTCTCGCTCCAGTCGAAGCGCGTGAACAGTGATCGGACGAGAATGAGGAGCGCCCGTCCCTGGACGTACTCATCCTCTGTAACCCGACCACGAGGCATCAACTGCTGAATTACCTTCCGAAGGAGTGCAAGATCGTACTCTCGGAACGGATACGACTCGACTGAGTCGGGATCCGAGCCTACAACGTCCCCGTACGTGTGCAGGGTAAGATCAGGTACACGCTCGAGAGCGGTCTGGACGGCATCCCTCCCCTCCCCGGTTTTTTGTAACCACCGCTTGCGGACGATGATCTCCGTATCCGCACCCTCGAGGGGCTCTTGTTTCCCGAACCACGACTCCGACGTTACGTTACTGTCCTCGAACTCACCGTGAATACGCTCGATTGGGTACTGACCCGTGCCAACAATTGGTGGATTCGGCCCGCCACCCACTTCAGTGAGTGCTTCCATCGTCCGCTGGAATTCACGGTATCGGTGGCGGCCATCACCGATAAACAGCGCGACTTCATCGAGCCCGATCAGCAACTCAGTTGTCGTCTCAGGTGTACTCAGTGCTGCCTGGGCTTGCTCGATTCGGTCGACTAAGTCCGAAGGACTGAATTCGTCCGGATCGACTTCGTCGATAGCGTCATCGATCGACTGCTTCACCTCCGCAGGTGAGGTGAACGGTGAGTCATCGAGCGTCGGTACCGCGTCGTACAACCAGCTCCGTAGTGTCGCCCGCTCGGCGTACACATCCGCGAACGTCTTTCCATCATACTCGAGGTCGAGCAGGGCATCCCAACACTCTTCGTTCATGTCGAGTTGCCACGCCCACTCGAGGAGCCAGTTCGGGTCGGTCGGATAGCCGAGTTCCCGCCCGATTGCCTCGTAGATGAGATACGGAAGTGGTGGTTCCTGTGAAGCATCCCGGTTGAGGAGGTTGAGGAAAACGGGTTTCAGCCGATCAACGTGGGAGTTCGCAATGCTCTGTCTGAGCGATTGAAAGCCCGCCCATCGATTACCTAACTCTTCACCAAGGTCAGCATACTCCGACTCAGTATCGGCAGCGAATCCAGCGAGTTTGAGCAGGTGTGTCTTCCCCGAACCGAACGTCGCCGAAATATAGAGGAAACGCGATTCCTCGTGTGGGTATTTATCGATGAGGGTGCCAAGCGTAGTGAGAACGTTCCGGGCACTTTCCGTCTCATAGAACTCGCGAACGTCATTCTGTGCCTGCTCACGAGCGTTAATTTTCTGTACCTCTTCGAGTTCGCGAGTCGGTGACTGCTGGTAGATGTCGTGAATTCGAGTATCGCTCATTGGAGATGCTCCTCCTCGATTCGGCCCTCGATCTGGTGGGCCGGGTAGTAGTTGCGCGATTCCTCACCGAAGAAATTCAGTTTGCCGCCAACTATGTCCCCCGGGAAGGGGATGCCGATCGTTGATTGAACGTTTCGTCGGTCAAGTTCATCGAGAAGTTCGGATGCTCGGGTAAACGGATATAAACTCCCAAGGTGGGTCAGTACAACGACGTGGTGTTGTTCCTCGGGTGCCGTAATCTGTGAATACAATACGTCGACGAGTTCTTCGGCCAATCGATCTTGCATCGTATCCGTGATCGTTTCAGGCGTTGAGTGTGATCCAAGGTCGATAGCGAGATCGAACACTGGCGTTTCGACGAAGAGTTCGTCCAGTCGGAGAACTTGGGCGGTTCCGGTTTCGGGGAAGTCTTCTGAATCGTGTGGATCTTCGACCCACTCCAGCAACGAATCCGCGACACGCAGTTCGTACCTCGGTTGAACCGGGACGATAACGAACGGATTCCGAATCCCTCGACTTCCACTTGCGAACCGAGAGAGCCGTTTCTTGAATTCGGCGAGCGGATCTGCACTCTTATTCGAGAGGTCACTTGTCATCGAATGATCACCCCCGTCTCAGTTTGCTCGATATTGAGTTCGTGCTGGTCAACCAACCACTCGAGTTCGCTATCGATCGAAGCCCGATCGGAGGGGAGAACTCCAATCATGGTCACTTCAGACAGCGACCGCTCGCCAACGATAGTCTGGAGGTCTTCAAAGAGCGGTTGCAGTTCACTTACCTCACAACCAGTGACTTCCAGAAGCGGTCGAGTATCGGTGATCGAACTAGTTGCCCGAATAACGTCGCCTACGTCCGTCGTCGTCAGCCCGCTTGTTACCGTATCGAGAGCATCGGAGATGGTCTCGAACCAGTCAACAGTGGCCTGAAGGGGGGCCAGATACTGGTTTTGGAAAGCTGGCCGAATATTGGCTTCGTACTGGCCGACGGAGCGAACCCATTCATGCTCACGGAGGTCAGCAACGAGCGAGTCAACGTCTGTTGCTGCTTGGAAGTCACTCCACGCGGATTCAAGTGCGCCATCAATCGAGGGCGAGAGCGTTTGCACGTCATTGAACCTGTCCCAGCCATCGTGTGTCCACCATGTATCGTCGAATTGGCGGAGTTCATCTCGGAGTTGCTGAGAGGCCGTTTCGCATTCATCAGTTAGCCACTCGAACGACTGTTGGGAGACGACGAGTTGCGCATCGAGTTGGACGAGTGCAGGCAACCGCAACTCCCAGACTTCAGCGACCTCTTCATACCACTCACGAGCGGTGTTTGTCGCTTCGACTGTCTGTTCCCAATCCGTGTCGCGAGATTTAACGGCATTGCGTCGCTCGACAGCTTGCTGTGTTCGTGTTTCGAGTCCCTCCGTGAAGGCGTCCAGTAGATCACGAACAGCGTTGGTCTCGATGTCTCCCTCTGCGACTAACTCTACGTCTTCGGAGAGACTTCCCAGGCGGCCCGCAAGCGTGTCGTTCGCATTTTGCAGTCTGACAACCCCATCAGGAACGGTTTCTGTACTATCGATGAATCCACCGCTTGCGAGGATTCCTCGGATGTCCCCACCACCGCTAATTTTCAGCCGTGTTGTTGTCACCGCCGTTAGATCAATGACGGCATCCAACTCGATGGAGGCACCAGTCTCATCGACCGGTAGGAAGTCGCCCTTCCGGCAGAGTCCCCAGATGATCGCACACAGCGCAGGTTTCGCGTTTTTGTACATTGGTTGGCGCTCGATAATGCCGTCGAGGATGGTCGCCATCGCGAGGTTACCACCCCGATGGGTGAGTTGCTGCCCGGTGTACGCCCGAACATTGTTCTGGATGGATCCACCGTGGGTTTCAGGATCTTCTGTTGCAACTTCGATCTGTCGCGCCCACTCGGGGAGTGGGTCTTGAGCCGTGAGTCGCTGAAGTTCCTGAAGGTGCCCTTCGTTGATTTGCAACATCTTTGGATGGAAGTCGTCAGGATAGCGAACGGAGACAACTTCCTCAACTGCGGTTGAGAGGCCTCGAATGTCCGTTCGATCCTTGACAGTGTGCGTGCCACTGGTGAGTGCCCCGGTGACCTTGCTTTGGACGCGGCTTGCTCGATCCGCGAGGTCGCGTTTAACGGATCGTGGTGGCTCGTGATCCCCCACAGCTGCTCTGAGAGCCCACCACTCGATGAGGCTATCACGGAGGTCGTCGAGGCCATCCTCCCCAACCGTCCACTCGAGTGGATGGCCATCGTAGTCAAAATCCCCGGCTGTCGGGACAATTCCCTCGATGGCGACTGGTATCTCGAGTGCGTCATCCGTCTCTACTGCCGTCTTAAGCTCGAGGCCGTCGAGAGTAAACTCGTAGCGAACTGGATACTCATCTGTCGTCTCTCCGTACGTTGCAGATGTTGGGAGTGGAAGTTCGCGCACGATGTCGTCCCACAGATAGTGGTCGACGGCATCAATGATCGAATCCCACTCCGGGTTGGCGAGGCGTTCCTCGGTCGACTCGTATATCTCGCGTTCCTCTTGGTTCGCAAAGGTATATCGTGGGCCGGTGTCGTCGTGGGTTGGACGAATGAATTTCCGAACCCGGTGGAGCGACTCTTCGACACGATTCTCCATCTGGAACTGTGTCGGCCCATCTAGGTCGGTCAGGATGGCGACAGCGATATTCCGCTCCGTCAGTGGGATCGTCCCCGGGATGTGTTGAAGGAGTAATACCGCCTTTGTAACCGACACATCGATCGCCTCTAAGTCGCCGTCTTCGTATTTCTCCTCTATTTCGGAGACGACTTCGACATCTCGTGGCGTGATGTCCTCGAGTTCCGGTTCGATCAGATTGTAAAAGTCAACTAAGGAGATGACGTGTGCCTCTTCACCCTTTTGGAACCACGTCTGGAGAAGGCCGTGAACAAGTGCTAAGATTGCGCGTGCCGTCCCCGAGAAGATTGACTTCGCGGGATCGTGGGCCTTTTGCCGGAGGTTTGAGAGGACTTCCAGGAACAACGCTGGTTGGTAGGGAAGGAATGGATAGAAATCGATGAGAAGGTCGTGGTCGATCGTGTTGAGTGGAGGTTCGGTATTCTGCTCGATCCCAGAGTATACGAGCAATGTATCGGGATCGTTACTTGCTCGCTCGAGGAGTTGCTCGGTCTCCTGTTCACCGACATCCGTCTTCTTCAACAATCGCTGAGTCGAAATCTCGCCCACGTGGCGACTCGGAAGGCCGAAGCGGTGGGGAAAGCGATCTTTGACGATACTGAAGTCGGCCCCCTGTGCGGCGAACTGGGGTTGTACGTCCTCAATCTTGGCCTGCGCAGTTGCAACAAGCTGAATGTTGCCGTCTCCGATTTCGTCAACACTCTCAGCCAGGGTCTGCAGTTCAGTCAACCGATCGAAGTCCGTCCCGATGAAGAGGCTCACTTCGTCGAGGAGCAAGACGAGTTTAACCGGCTGTTCTTGCTCACGTTCTCGCTCCTGTCGTAACTCCTCGAGTCGTTCCACCATCGCTTCCGGATCAAGGTCGGATGGCGTCAGATCATCGAGTCCATCCACCGTCCCGGTTTCGGCTTCGAATAATGTCGGCAGAACCACGTCAGCGAGGGCGCTGTAGCGCTGAACATCTTGCCAGCTATAGGCTTCAGGGTCGTCGACGATTCCCTCGAGGGCAGTGCGCGTGTGCGTGGTTCGATCATTCCACGAATCGGTTGTCCGATACCAATCTTCGAAGAACGCCACCTCGAGTTGTGAGGAGAAACCGCCTTCGACCCCAGTCAGTCGATCCGAGGTATGGGCGGCACGGAGGACGATCTCGCTGAAGCTACGTTGCTTCTGCCCCTGGTATTTCAGTAGGTTTACCGAGATCGGAATAACGTCGTAGTCTGTATGGATCGTGTCCCACGTCGCCTCCAGTGTGGGCAAATCACGGCTGTCTGCCAACTGACTCCAGAGCGCGTCTTGCTGGTGGCTCCACTCGCTATCCATCAGCCCCCGAAGGACGGTAAGGAGGTGACTCTTCCCACTTCCGTAATAGCCGTAGAGCCAGTAGTTCGCTCCCGAACGGAGATCCTCGGATCGACCGAGCAGACGAGAGAAAATGTCCTCCAGGAAGTCTTCAGCCTCATCGGTAATGTGGTAGGTCTGGATCGACTCCAATCGGTGGTCGCGTTCATCATCCTCCCGGTCAATTCGGATAGACTCTTCGAACGTAGCCCCAATATTGGCGGCGAACCACTCATCGTTCCTCATTTCTCCACCTCCGACACGTCTGCCCATCCGTACGTATCACCAACAGGCTGCAACTTGATTTCACCATGAAGCCCGCTCGCGTCCCAACTTGGATGTTGACTGAGTCGTTCGGCCAATGACTCCCAGTATGGGTGCTGCTGGAAGAGATAGAGCCATCCCAGTGGCTGTGTGAGCCACTCTTCACCATCTTGCTCCCACGAATATCCTGAGGCGACTAAGAGTGGGATTGTACCGATGGTGGGAACCTGACCACCGAGTGCTTGTTGGGATTCAATTACGCCAATCTCACGGAGGACTCCGCGAAACCCTTCGCCCCATCGAACTGTCGTTGACGCAGCGTAGTCAAATTCGCCCCCATCAGCGTAGCTGAAGCCGTTGAGAATTGCCTCGATGGATTCTTGATCGAACTGGAGTGCCTCGATTCCGTCTTCGAGGAGTCGGTTAATATATGTGTGAATAGCATACTGAACCAGCGGATCCTCTTCGACGAGATAGAAGTACAGAACCTGTGCTTTATCGCGTGTGGTTTCACACTGTTTAAAGACTGACGGGAGTTGCGTAATCGCAGGCAGTTTACGATCAGCAGTTTTGAAGCGTGAACTCAAGACGCGATAGACTTTGCGCGAGCTGCCTCGAGTGCTTCGACCATCACGGCGCTCGTCGAACCATCTATCCTCTACAGTCGTCCAGTCTCGATGTGTCGCGTAGAGGCGCGCCATCTCCTCTGCCTTGTCGACAAGGAGGCCGCACATCGTCAGATCCATCGAGACGGTATCTCGAGAGAAGGCACCATCGAGTGATGGAATGGCCGCCCGATGATCGTCCCTACGATTGTTCATACTCTCTCGAGCCATTGAGGACACTTATTTGATATGGTCGGGCTTATGAGGATAGACTCAGCCCCCCTCAGAGGCACCGACCGACAATTGTTTTCAGGTGATGTGAGGTAGTAATCAAATCAGAGTGCAATTCTTCAGGGTGAATAGAGAAATCAATCCGCCGTCGACGGCGGATGAAGAACGAGACCGATACCAACCGCTCCTACATTGGGTCGAGGTTCACCTGTTCTCGATACTCGTTCAAAACGGCCATCTCGTAGTTATCACGGTATTCTCTAGCTAATAGACCAGTTATCTGGTCAATCTCTACCGGATTCACCTCATCATCATCTTCCAGGAGTTGATCCATATACGCTAGCGCGGCCTTGTTGTCCGTGAACCGAAGTTTGTGATCAAACCCGCTTCTGATCAGTTTCTCCCAGATCTTGTCGACGTACTCATTTCGGTAATAATCCGATTCGAGACCTATGAGATCATCAGCGAGAGCTGTGAGTTCGGCTTTTGTGATGGCATCACACTCATATCTTGCGATAGCACGAATAAGGCGTCGCCTTTCCAGTCTTGTTCCGGGTATCTCGTTCACATCATTGCGATCGATCTGAATCTCACAGGCATCGTACTCCGAAATTTCTGTCAATGCAGATTTAGAGACTGGTTGAGGATCTTCTGGATCGTAATCGGAGAGTGATTCAGTGAATGTAGTCACATCAGCGTCTTCCCCTTCCACGACCAGCACCGCGTGGATTTCGTCAATCTTCCTCGTCATGTCTGAACGATTGATGTAATCCTGAAGCATCCGCTCTAAGGTAGCATCCGGATCGTCACCCCGTTCGTTAGCGACCTGGTTAAAGTTTGAAAGCAATTCGTCAGAGAGAGTTATACCACTCATATATGATAATATACGAAGTCAATGAAGAAAAGCATTAGCCATATTTGGAAAATATTATTAGCGGACTATCGTAACTCTGTGAAGATTATGACGGAATATTCCAAGACCTGCCCTTGAAGTGGTTCACGTGATTATCGAATTCAATCAACCCTCGTTAAATCGATTGGTGAATCACCAAGAGGAGTAACAACTGTTCAATTGGTATAGCAACAATTCGATTCGAAGTCAAACCAATTATCAACTCAAATCGAAGCGGGTTTTCATATAAAATTTTTTGTAACACGTTATAGGCTCCGACTCTTTCGACTCCGTCGCCATTGCAGACGAGGCCATCTGGAAACGGCTGTCGTAGTAACGAACGTATGAACTCAAATCGACTATGTAGTCCACTCAGACAGTCGATCTCGAGAATCAAGCAGAAGTAAATAGAACGTGAAATTTGGTGGAGTTTTTCTGTTGCCACTAGAGCGTCCTCGGGCAACCACCCCCTTCGTTACGCTCTACTAGGCGTCATACGGTAAAGTACGAGTAGTATTGACTTATACTTGTTGCATTTATAAATGCATATTTCTAGAATTTCATTCCCCCACCGTCCTCATTGTAGTGTTCGACAATTCCTTCTGCTTCAGTTATGATCGGCCACGTTGTGTTTTGTCCATGTTGATTCAGTGGCCGTTGCCGAGGCCATACCGAGTGTTCTACTTCCGATCTTAAGGTTTCAGACGAACACAAAGTTACACTATTACGGGAAGGAATATTCGATGGAAAAGTAATGTTGGTATCCGACCTCATCGACAGCAGCTTCCACAATTACAAAGGGTATCGTAGATCAGCAGACACAAAAAATAGTAGCAAAAAACATTTCAAGAAATAGCGTTCGTTTTATCGGCAATTCGGCAGGGACGACAAACCCGCTATCGTAGCCACTGAGAGTCACTGCACACCTGCTCGTGGTGACTCGCCTAAATCCAGCGCAGAATTGTCGGTTTCGGGCAAAGCTTGTGTCCAGTCTGTCAACCGTTTCAGTATAAATTGAGGTGCCACGAATAAGATATTCCAAAAGTCCACTTACTTTTGAGATGGGAGAGATGGCAGACTGATTTTGGCTCAGTGTAGGTACCCCTCTTTTCGTGATCAGCGGTGTGGGAAAGCCGAATGTGGGTTTCGATTAACTCTCCCACACGGGGGTGTCCGCAATTATTACACGAAGCCGCCGCCGACGGCGGTATTCGCTTTAGTCAGGTTGGCCTTGTAGATCATCGAGTCGATCTTCAACCTCTGCACCTTCAAATGAAGCTGATGTGATATGCTCAAAGAAGCTCTTATGGCCTCGCTTACATCATAGCAATTGCATAGTTCACATGCGGTCTTGATGCAAACTTTTGCCATCTGATCCGATCTACTCCCGTCTGGACACCATCCACCCTCGAAATATTAATCAGAGAAATAACTCATGTTCGGAGTTAAGTCTTTCACTCGTTCGTTCTCACCTGGTACCAGTTCGCTATTAGTCGATCACAGTGAGATGATGTATGAACGTTGAGAAGGTATGCCGTTTATTAGGAGTTGAAGGCCCGCTTGAGTAGTTCCACGCCAAAGTAGTGAACACGAAGATACGTCTCATGTTTGGGATCATCAACGCTGGGAACCCTGGCAGTACCTGACCACACCCCTACGAGGCCATCTCCAATAATTGGTGACCCACTCATGCCGTTGTATATTGAGTCGATCTCCGGTGTGGGGTCACAACTAATACCAAAAACTGGCTCAAACTGCTTTGCTTTCTCTGGTACGTGAATCGCGGTATTCTCGAGGGTTATCTCCATAGGGTTTGAGATATAACTACCCGGGTCAGTTACATCGTGACACTCCTCTTCGTCAGAAAAGGCTCCACCTCCAAATCCATATCCCGATAGCGTGTTTTCCTCCTCCGATGGGAGCGTGACATCCTGGCCAGTGAACACGGAGTATTGGAATGTGGTTGGGTCGAACGGGATCCGAATCGCCAGCAGATCCAGCTTCGGAATGGTGATAACATGACCGTTCGGCATATCGCGCAGATCTAACCGATGATGGAACCACTCGTCCTTTCTTCGGAGATAGATATCAATCACCGGCAGAAAGTCGTTAGTGGTGATCGAGTAATACTTTCCTCCAGTGAACGGACTCAAAATGGTGGCTTTTGTTGGCAACGCATTGTGACGAGCGGTAATTAAGTAGTTCTCTGTGCCAGTAGTATAGAAGAACCCAGTAGCTCTCATATACTCCCCACAGATGATAGGACAACAGACTCGGGGATCGTTATTTACTTCAGCAAGCATATGACTCACCACTTAATCCCCCATACACGACTTCAGGAGTGGTCTGTTCGTTGGCTGTGAACGCTGTTAACCTCGTTTCTCTACTAATGTTTTCCAGAACACTACTGTTCTGAATTAGTAATGATGTCATTACATAATAATCTCAGAGTGTTCTACGCTTATATAGTTCTGCGTGAATGACAGCGCGGCCTTAGAACCGAATAGACCACCTATAAAGATCTTTGAGTTCGTATCTCCTGTTGAAAGGTGCTTTAAAAAGTACTGAATCCGCTTCACTATTGTTTTGGAAGCCGTCCGAGTTCAGCAACTGGCATCTGTCTTCGAGGCGACCCCATTATTTGTTGAAGGTCACCCTTCTCTGGATACAAAGTTTCTGCACCAATAGGTCTTTCAGCGAGTGGCTGTTGATCCCGTTATAATTTATTCCATCAAGTATTTCGATTCCATGTCGGGAATTGGGATCGTGCGAAACTACTCGATTTCCCGGAGATTGACATTGTGACTTTCGTTCAGAAAGGATAAACTCTGACCAGTGTACGCTCAGGATTTTATGAGGCAGATTGCTTGGCAGCAAACGGATTTTCATTTTTGGTTTATCACTCTCGAGAAGCTTGAATCAATAGCAAAACCCTTCTATGAGTGAAAAGCACCGTCGACGGCGGGTATCTCCTACGAAGGATTGAAGAAGAGCTTCTGGTACCAAAAGCAATACCCTGCGAAGCCCGTTACGATATGATGATCACAAGCTTGGAACGTTGTATTTAGCATTTTCTACCCTCTCAAGCTCCTCAATTGGCACACTGAAGACCAAGCCATCATACAAACACACATCAATACCCCACTGACTGGCCATCTCAGTATGGGCTTCTACCAACAATGATTGAGAAACTAGATAGCAATCATCCAAGAATTCTCCTACGTGGCCATCTCTCTCGCCAATTGCGATCGTTGCCGATTCATTCAGTCTCTCGAGTACGGTTATCTGCGCCGTGTCAGTGAATAGTGAGTTGAGGCGATCTTCCGCCATATCGAGGCTAATGTGTGATAAAATTTCTATGAACGTCGGGTCTGTTGTATGGTAAGGCACTTCCAATTGAAGTTTCGACCAGATGGATACTGTATCCTCTACGACAAAGCGAACAACCTCAGGGTCAATCTTGTGCCGTTTAGCATCCTTTACATGAGAAAGAACTTGCTCTGAACCATGCTTACGTACAGCTGCTACAACATCCTGTTCTGTTAGATTCTTATTCTGATGAATCATTGACTCATATTTTGTCCGGAAGCGCATAAGCATTTGCCCAGAAGTGGACATTTGGCCCATTTAATACAATCTACGGTTCGATCTTGAACCCCCAACACTTGAATGCCAGTAAGTGTGAATCAACGGGGTGTTATGGTAGTGTGGTGTGGAATTACGGGTTCCGGTTTCCATTAGCGGGGGAGAAAATGAGCTAATTGGATAGGAAATCTGTTGCATTCCTTGGAATCAGGAGTGAATCGTGTTTGGAATCTGTCCTGACCGGTCTCAACCCACACAAGTGAAATCGCCATCAATGTAGATCATTAAGGCTACCGTCCTTAATCTCGTTTTGTCCAAAATCAATGGCTGGCGAAATTATAGGGTCATACACGAACAGGGTGGCGTATAATCGTCAGGTGGAGAGTATGAGACGTGTTCTATGCCACGCAGACTCATTGTGAAGGCTTAGTTCTCACGGAAAACGAGATACCCACCAATCGCTCCGAAGAGTAGTGGATACATCAGACCGGATATCAGAATCGCTTCCGTGAACGCCACGTTTACGCTTCCAGTCGTACTCCCGTCCTGAATGCTCCACGTGAATATTTGAGTGGCAAATACGACAGCAACCATGTAACCCGCTGCGATAGTAGCACCAATCTTTGCTCCTTCTTCTGGTGTTGAACCTTCAGCGAGTGTTTGTGAGGCCAACTTGTAGCCAGCGGCGATGAGAACCAGTACGGGTACTAGATAATAGACTACCGTTGGAATCGTCAGATCCGCAGACGTTTCGTCAAGCAGGTTCATACTCTCTGTGCCTAACGCCCACGACATCTCGATATCAACAAACTGTCCGCCAAAGTAGAGCCAACCGACAAGCGTGGCAACCCCTGGTTCGTCGTCCTCGGCAGTTTCATCGGATGGATCCTCTGATAGATCGTCACCTATCGCTCCCTCAACAAAGATGAGGCCAGTAAAGAGAACCATCCCGACAACGAAGGCCCCGATCCCAAATAAGAGCGCCCGCTTCCAGGGTACATCATCCAGAAATGAACGTTCCTGCCCAGCATTAGATTGACCAGCCGGTCGTCTCCCATTGCCGCTATCTTTTTCTGAGTTTGACATTACAGGTGGACTTCTCAGTCATGTGAATTAATCTTGACGGCTATCTTACCACTTTCCCTCATAATTAGCTAACCAACCTAGGTGTCATAGAACACGTCTCATAGCCCAATCTGGTGAATCGAAAGAAGTCATACTTGCAAACACGCTCATGTTACAACAGCGGATGGTCAGTAATTCCCGCTACTAGTGGTGGGAGGGTGTCATAGAATCGTTCTCACATCCTCTATACGGCTACCAACAAACGATCAGTACAGGCGAAGTAGTGAGCATATCCAGCTAATGATTGAAACTTATATGAGATGCCAATTTTCGATTACATATGCTTGATGTTCTCGTTGGATTGTTTGCTATCGGACTCGGTACGCTTGGGATTGCACGTCCGCAATTACTGTTCAAACTGCGTCATCCAGTCTCAGTAACATCTGAATCCGGTCTGAACGAAACAGGCGTTCTTCTCTACCGTGTCGGAGGTATTTTCTCTATTTTGGTTGGTCTATGGGTAATATTCGTATGGGGCCCGACCATGAGAGTCGGCCTCTTTTAGGAAATTGTTTGTTCAGTTCGCATCTGTATGTATCGGCTTATCTACCGCAGAAGCCGACGCAATCAATTCCATGGGAAGTATTCTATGACACCCTCAGTGGTGGTATAATTGCGGACAACCCCCCCCCCCCCTCCCCCTCTATCTACTCGTATCGTAAAAGGAGATGAATAGGGATTCCCGCTTACGGTGGTGGTATAATTGCGGACAACCCCCCTCCCCCTCCCCTATCGTGAAACGGATGCTATGTGGCTATCAACCGCAGAGAATCACGTTCACAGGAACGGATTTTGTGACCAGTAACCGTAACAGTGAGAATCAGAATCAGCAGCGCACGAGAGACCGATCAGTGCTGAGCGTAGAATCCGCAGCAACTGAGCCCACACCAGGAGTTATATACTGACGCTGTCGTCGACCCTGGCCAGGATGAGCCACAGTACCAGCGATGGGCAGATTGAAGTATCGAACATCGGCGGGATTGACCGGACGACACTCACGTTTCAGCCGGGATTAACGCTTCTCGTCGGTGAGAACGCCACAAACCGTACGTCCCTCCTCCGGGCCATCAACGGCGGCCTTGGGGGAACGATGGCACGTCCAAAATCAGACACCGATCGAGGCACGGTTGAACTCGAGCTGGGTGGAAGACAGTACACACGCGAATTGGATGCCCCAACTGATGAAGGGACGGACTCTGGAAGCGGTCGACCGATTGTAGACATGGTAACTCTCCTGCGGGATAATCCAGTCCGTCGTCTCATCGAAACCGGTGATCACCAGGATGTAGATACCATGCTTGGCAATATCGTCATGTCTCCTGTCGACCAAGCAGGACTCAAAGACGAGCGCAATGTACTTCGTCGCCGTGCGAGTCAAGTTGCCGATGAGTTAGCCGAAATCGAACACGCAAAACAAGAACTTGTGCGCCAGAGGCAGGCACTCAGCGAGCGCGAACGAAAACTGAACGAGGCGAACGACCAAATCGACACGATCCAGGAGGCCATTGCTGAATCGAGCGTTAGCCGTTCTGATGCCGAAGAGTTCGAAGACTCCCTTCGCGAACAGACACAACTGCGCGAGAAACGAAATGAGATCACCAACCGAATCAACCGGCTCGAAGACAGCCTCGAGAGCCGGAACGCAGAGCGAGCGAGCGTTCGAGAACAGTTGGAGGTCGCTGAACAGGAACTAGCGTCGTCCGAAGCACCAACTGAGTCACAAATCGCTGCCGTTACCACCCAATTGCAGACGCTCGAGCGGGATAAGCGAACGACCGATCAGCTCGTTGAATCCGCCCAACGGCTCATCGATTCCGGCCTTCCGGCTGAATTCACCACGGAGACACTGACTGATGGACTCAACCCGTCAGCAAGGCGGCTAACCTGTCCGCTTTGCGAGTCGGAGACAACACAGGGATCTGTCGAAGACCGCCTCGACCAACTTCACCAAATTGCTCGTGGGTATGCCACCGACATCGACGAGTTGCGATCACAACGCGATCGGCTTGAAAAACAGCGGCGACACCATCAATCACTGGAGGATACACGTGACCGCTTCGAACAGTCACTCACTGACCTAGACGAGGGAATCGAAAGGACACAAGAGATGATCGAGGACGCGCAGGTGGAAGTAGCCGATGTTGAAGCTGAACTGGAGACGCTCACTGCTGAAATTGAAGCAATTGATCTCTCACAGAATGAGGCCGTCTATGAACAGTATCAAAAACTAACAGAGCATCAACACACTGCACACCGACTCGAGACAGATATCGCAGAAACTACGGCGCATCTCACCGACCTCGAAGACCGCATATCCGATGAGGAGCATCTGAAGGCAAAGCAATCCCGGCTCAGCAGTGAGATTCGTGAACTGAACAACCACGTTGAGCGGGTCGAACAAGAGGTCACGGTAGGGGTGACTGAGGCGATGGACGACCTTCTCGAGTTACTCCGCTTGGACAATATCGCTCGGGTTCGGGTCGACCGTCAGCCAACAGATAACCCGACTACCTACTCATCGTTCCGCGTTGTCGTCGTGCGCGAGAACAAGTCTGGGGAAGTCTACGAAGACGACTTAACCACGCTCTCCGAAGCCGAGCGGGAACTCGTCGGACTCGTCGTCGGTATCGCAACCGGTATCGCACATCGGAAAATCGCCGACAGCGATGTCCCAGTCCTCCTGCTCGACTCACTGGAGAGCTTTGATAGGAGGAATATCGATGTGCTTCTCGAATACGTTTGCAAGACGGTCGATGTTCCCCACGTAATTGCCGCTCTTCTTCCAGAAGATGCAACGGCAGTATCGCATGCACATCAGCTCATCCCTGCCGATGAATTAGCAGTCCCAGAACAGGCCAACCACTAGTCACATCGATCGATACTCACCCATGACATGCAAAGTCTGCACGCAAATCGAACAGTACGGGATTACAGCGGATCTCGAAGCCTGGTATGACGATGATGATGATGATGAAGATCTCAGCTTGCGTGACGTGGCGGATCGGTTAAATGCACGCTTGCTTCAAGAGGCCTACTTCGCAGCGGGCTCTCAGCGACCACTGAGTGCGTTGGAGGCTCATTATGAGCATCTGTATGGCAAAAATGCATCAGATGAGAAGGAAAAAGCGAAAACGAGTCTTCGAGAGGCGGGGCTCGATCCGAAGCCGTTCGCACGGGATCCTGCGAAGCGGTATACTGGCGAGTTTGTCTCGTACGGAACCGTCCGGAAGCACTTCAACAAGTGCCTCGGGGTCGACACGTCACGAGAGTGGAAGTCACTGACTCCGGCGAAAGCAATCCAACAAAGTGACGACATTGTTCATCGCAATCGAAAAATCTTGGAAGAAAATCTCGTCCGTCTCGCTGATGATGGACTCGTTCGTACGGAAATTGAACGGCTCGACGTTGAGATTACCGTGAGTTGTGGCTCTTGTCATCGACGCTGGAGTTACGCCGAATTTGTCGATGCAGGAGGATGCTCCCAGTGCTGTTCCGAGGAAGGTGAGGAAGAGAATGACTGAGAAGCAGCCCAGTACGTGGTACAACGCCCCAAACGCGGTGCAGCGGCGGTACACCACAGACTGTGGAATCACGGTTTATGTTGATTCGGCTGGGAACCAGTATCCAAGCGTCCCAACAATCACCTCCCGAATTGATCATTGGAACTCAAAGGAACGGTTGATCGATCCGATCATCCATGAGCAATATGGTGAGGCCACCGTCAGCGACCGCTGTGATGTTGACCCCAGTCATCTCTTTTGGTTTTCACGGCAGGTCGGCCGATTAGCACATCATCAGATCGCCTCTCAATACCGTGATATTGGGTCGTACGAACTGACACTGGCCGAACGCGAGTTGACAGAACTCAATGAATCTGAGGTCAGAGAGGATACGCACGATGATATCGTCTATTCCGTAGCTGCGAGTCGAGGATGGGTTACTGGGAGAGACGATCCAGCGTTTGAGGTTATTTCCACGGATGGCGCACTCCTCCGACAGGCTCGTGAAGATGTACGCAAAATCCGACGCAATTGGGAGCTTGCCAGCTCCGAGTTAGGGATCACTCAGGAAACCGTACAAGCAGTCGAATGGATGGGCGTTCATCCATTGCCGAACGAGCATGGCACGCAGTCGGCTGGTTTTGGTGGCCAGATCGACCTGATCTATGAACGTGATGGGAAACACAAGACGGTCGATCTCAAGACCTCAGAGTGGTTCTATGCGAAATATGTGATGCAAGCCCTGGCGTATCGGCATCTCTGTCCGCTTTCAGCCGAAACGCAGGTCATTCGACTTGGTCGTGAGCGAGGAGACTATGCGGTCTTCTCGTCAACCAGTGATGACTGGCCAGACTCACAGAGAATTTGGAGCCGGTTCAAAGCGGAGGCAATTCTCGTGAGCGAACTGGTCAATGGAACCCGATGGGACTAACGGTTATGTATAGTGAAGGCAATCCGCCGTCGACGGCGGTTTAGTTAGAAGTATGATAGATCCGCCGTCGACGGCGGTTTTGTTGGATACTTGATCACTCCGTCGTCGACGGCGGTGTTCCTTATCAATAGGCACATATGCCGACAGCCGCTTGAAGATGAGTTTGTCAGAGGTTCCACTCGTCTCGCATGTATTCTTGGACATCACCGCCCACACAATTCCAGCATGGTTCGTAGGTTCCTGCTGCCTCACGGAGTGACATTACGTCTCGACGGTCTCCAGCGCATCGCAATGAGAGATGGAACATGTGCGAGGCCTCGCTCACATACACTTGTTCATTGCCAGTGACGGTCATAATTGACACTTCATCACGAGGGTTTTCAGTATGTTGATCACGGATTCTATGACCATTGTCTCTCTTCCGGAGTTTGTTCAGCCCACCTGATTATTTGTAGTTGGTATTCCAATTGCGGACATATGAACGCAGAAGAGGTGGGTGAATACGTCGAGCGGTCACAACAACTGCTCGAGGCATCCCCACGAATGAACGAGCAGAATACAAAAGTGCGGCTCGTTCAACCGCTACTCGAACTCCTCGGATGGGATCTGTACTCAACTGAAGTCGAACTCGAGTACACGGTTCCAATGGCGTCTGGAAGTACGCACGTCGATTATGCACTCCTCGTCGGTGACTCCCCAGTAGTCTTCGTGGAAGCGAAGGCAGCCAGTTCAGGGCTGAGTTCACACCACGTCACGCAACTCAAGAGCTACATGCGCCAGGAACTCGATGTAGACTGGGGGATTCTTACGAACGGAAAGGAGTTCGAGGTACTCACCAAAGATCAGCATAGCAACGGTGGTGAAGAAGTTTCAGTGGTACAATTCGATCTCGACGACCTTGCCGAGAGTCCAGATGTTCTCGAATTGCTGTCCAAGGAAGCGATCCGTTCTGGGAAAGCTGATAAGATAGCCGTTCAGGTGGCCCAAACGAATGAGGCTATCAGATACCTCAACCAGAACGAGAGTAACGTAGCAGAGACGGTGAGTTCAGCAGTGGAAGGGGAACTTGGGGAGGTTCCGCTGGATTTGGAAGAACAATCGCGAGATTTCGTTCAGAACCTGGTCTCTGCACTCCGTGAACAACGCCAGTTCGTTCGCGAAGACCGGCCAACTGAAAACCCCAACCCACAAGCGAGCCCACCAACTGAGGATGAGAGTGATGAACTACAGCCTCGGCGGAACAGAGTCGTTGGAACCATCTCTCGTGAAGAGATCGAGGGCGACGATGATGCGACCGTCGCTGTCTACGCTTCTCGCGAATCGGGCCTCCGCTTCTTAAGAGAGAACGCAGCATGGGGCTTCGTGAGAGTAGGAAAGGAGTTTGATTATATTGCGATGTACATCTCTGGGGATGTGGGTGAAGTCCAGTTCTTTGCAGAAACTGATGCAGTCGTAGAGCCGAGTGTTGCTGGCTTAGAACGCGATTTAGACGAATATGATATTGAAGAAGGAGAACAAGTCATTACGTTCAAACGAGATTCATTCTATGAACTGAAGGATCCAGTGCCATTTGAATCGAAGTATCCACAATCACGCCGAGACACGACACTCGGTAAGCTGAGAACGGCAACGACAACTGACGACCTCTTTTGATCGACCTCAGTTGTGCTAACGCAGCAGGCACATTCGGGGTTCCTATCCCAGTGATGAGTGTTCATTGGACAATCGGTGGCTGCTCACAACAGATCTACTTAAGTCAGGACTGCATATGAAATATTGAACTCGCTGTGGAGCGGGTTCGAAAAGGCGCAAGCGACCAGGAATGGGGGTTCCTGTCCGTCCAATTGTCCCTTCTTTCTACGTTAGGTGGGTTTCGAACTAGCAGATTAAGTCGGAAGCACTTAATCAAGCAATATGGAGCTGGAAGCTGAACGGCGCGTCCTTCGCTACCAGCTGGGCGAGCGACTTCTCGAACTGCGGGAAGGGAACGTTTCGTCGATGGTCGCGAATCTCCTGCGGTGGCACGACTCAACATTTCAGATCCTCGCACTCCGTGAACGTGGCCACGAAGCCCTTATCCATTTCAGTGGAGGGAGTGGCTCATCGATTGGCGTCTACAGTGTTCCGCGACACGGAACCGTGACGTTCACCGGGGAGCGGTTGGAGTACGAAGATCTCGAAACGTGGGTCGAAGCAAATTCTGAGGAATTGGACTGGATCCATCCAGAATTCATACCAGACGGATTTTAACTACGCAATTCATGTCGCTATTTCTCAACCGCCGTCGACGGCGGATTTGTTTTAGTCAACTAGACCAGTGAGATTTTAAATGAGGGAGAGGCAACACAGATCCATGCGCCACGCCCAAGACGACTTGCTCATTGTGGAAGCATTGATCCAGCTGTCCCGCGAGATTGAGGAGTTTGAGCCAGACAGGGCAGATCGGGCATGGGAACTTGCCATCGAGATAGCTGCTCAACACGGCCTTTCATTAGAGGATGCTGTCCTCCAGATTGAGTGAGCTGCCCCCGCAAACCCTTTTATGTAGATGTTGAGTGGTAGACACATGATCAAACTAAAGGACTGGTCAGAGTTACAGGGATCGGAGGAAGCGGATCACATGGCGGCCAAAATAGGTGAAACGCTGATTTGTGCAGATTGTAAGTGGCATGATGGACGCATATTTATCGCCGACTCAAACGACGAGAGCGATCTGCTCACATTATCGCTGTGTCCTGATGGCAACATTGCGGAAATCAAAATCGGAGACATAGTTGTACCCGTAATATGAACGCCGAAAAACGGTCGGACTCGGAGCGTTTGGCGAGGGCTTTGAGGGAATTGGATCGGTCTCGCTCAGTGTCTCATATCGCGTCTGAGGCTGGCGTCAGCGAGAATTTCGCTGAGCAAGGGGTGAAACCACTCAAAGAATTTGGAGTGGTTAGAGAGGACAACGGGTTGTACAGTATGGCGACCAGGTCGTCCATCTTCAGCTCTCGAGCTGGATTCGATCGCGAGAAAGAGAAGGGTTACGCTGAAGTCCCACCTGACAGAGAATTACGGTGAGAGAACCGTTCAACAATCCGGCATTCAATGAGCAACGGATAGCTGCTCATCCGGATCGACTTAACTCAGTACCAACACGATACATTGGACTCGCTGTGGAGTGGGTTCGAAAGGCACAATTGATTGGGAATAGGGGTTCCTTGATGTTCTATTGGCCAGATCTCTGTGTCCGAACGATTGTTCAAACCAATCAATAGGTACTGTTGAGATTCTCAGCGAGGGACTGTTTCACCATCAGTGTGACTGTATGGGGTTTCCCAATGCCACGGTTACTGAGATTCGTTGAATAGGTGTTCACTTGGCTCAGCGGGTTGTCGCTCGGCTCTTCTACACTATTCCTCGCAATTGGATCCGGTCTGTTTCTGAGCGGAATTGCATCCTTGATTCGACAGTTGTGAGTATACATGGCTAAGCGGGGCCTTGGCTGTCTAACCAATTTTTCACTTCTGCTTTGGAGGTGAACCCGTTCTTCTGCAGAATCTTCGCAATATCCCCACCACTGAGAACTAGCACCGGATGGCCATCTTGTTTAATTTCCTCGTAGGCTGATTTACGGACGTAGGATGTTGTCACGAAGACGCCGAATTGTCGGTGCCGCAAGCGAGAAATCAGTCGGCTTGTGTCGTGGACTCCAACTCCAGTACTGGGTTTGTAACACTTGGCTTCCAATGCGAACTCAACGTCAACGCTATCTCCTATAGATCCGATGTGATACGTTCCAATTGCATCTCGCCCACCGTCTCTTGATTGTCTGGTGACCTTGGATTGATGGACGTTAGAGTCCATAAGTTCAAAGAGGGCTGAAGCAACGTACTCAAACTTTCGTGATTGGTTTGAGTCGTTCTTACAATGGGAATAGACTGTCTGCAGAATGGTCTTCTCTTTTTCCGTCGTCGGCAGCTGTTCAACTTTCGTTCTATGATCTTTCGTCCGATCGGCCTGTAACGGGGTGTACTTTCCAGTGTTCTTCCACTTTGCCCACACATCTGGTGTGTTCTCAGTCAAAAACTTCCCCTCCTGGAGATCAGAAATCCATGCACGGGATACCCTATCGACATCAAGAATTGTGAACGTAGCTTTATAATTCTGGAATCGGTCTCCTCCGTTATGTTTCCAAACGGCGACTAAATCCTCAGATTGATTTTCGAGCCGGTCACCTGGCACGGCAAGACCCCTAAACTTCCTATTCCATCCTTCCTCTTTGGTGAACACGAAGAACGGTGGGATTGTTTGTCGCTGGCCGCTGTGGAGGTTGTGGAAGACCTCCCTTAGAATTTTGTTTCCGTCTTTCTCGTGTATTCTTGAGCCCGGATCCCTGTTGTCTCCATAATACGTGAAAATCCCGCTTTCTCGGTCTAAATCATCCGGCCAATCTGGTTCACTGAATGTGGTGTATAATACGACATACGAATACTTCTGCGAATCAGTCGGGCACCTTTTCGCTCGAAAACCCCCACCTGTTCCCACTCCGAGTAAGTCAGGAAGCAACGCCGCTGAGAGATTATTTGCGTCACCACCCTCGTACACTGCGTCGACGACCAAGTCTGCATCTGATAATTCGTTATATGGGAACAGCTTCGTCTCGGCCATATCGAACCTATCACCGCTCAATTGGTAATATTCTTGCTCATTCTCAAAGCAATACCAGACTATTCCCTCGAGAAAAATCAAAATGATGTGGAGCAGGTCTGTTCGAACCCTCAGAAGCTGTTAGAAAGAGCGTGCTGAATACAGTGATCGCGATCGCTCAATCCATTTTTCTGGTCAGACATCTGGTCAGTCAAGCTAGCATTTATGTCACTATCCGTTGTGGTTAGGCCTATGTCAAATCCCGTAATCGGAGTGTTGTCACTCGGGCTTGCTGCATTTGTCGCGCTCGCAATTGGGCTGACTGTAACGGGCGGAGATCCAACCACTATCGCAGGGCCGTTCGCTGCGCTGTTCGGCCTTGCCGCAGTCGTCGGTGTGTTCCTAATTCCATTGATGGAGTAATCCGGCTCTGGTGAATCATCGGCAATTACCACAAATGAGGAACTGAATAGAGTGAATAGAATCATCATGCCGTCGTGACCATCCCAATTTTAGATCCGATTTACCGAGTTGTCACGCGATGTGCAGCCATCTCGATTGAGTTCGGCGAACCGAGACTTGGGTACAGGAGAGTGTGAACCGTGAAGATGGTTGATTCGCAGTTATAGCGTAGCCGATACAGTTCGGATATTTCGCTGTGAAAGCCTCTAACCAGTTCACATCAGGGCCATAGATACTGGCTCGATCGAATTTCCATTCGAGGATCGCCATTGGTGGTACTGATGGATCTTGACTCTCGTCCCAGCACGTCATGCGGGGTTCAGGCCAGATGACCACGTCCTTACATACCTGGTTCTTCTTATTGGTACTACTCTCATCACCCACTGTAACCTGCGGAACAGGAACCTCCAGTCCAATTTGACTCGAATCTCTTAGTACTCCATCTGCGTTCACCTGTTTTACCAGTGACCTGAATGCGAAAAGACTGATAGCTTCCCGTTCTCTTCGCCCATTCAAGATCAGTCGAGTGCCTCGCTTGCGAACGTGTTCAACGCAGACCGTACGGATTCATCAAGTAAATTCATACTCTGGATAGCCCCCTATCTGTGATAAACACACCTCTCAAGCAGATAAGTCAAAATTGGTGATTGATATATGGTTCCAACAGAGACCCACCAGACTACTCCGTTCAGTCCGTAGTAACATGCGTCTTCGTGCGGAGAGCATCGAGAACACCCTCGTTGGATGTTCCTCGTACACATGTGAGCGATGTGTGTCGCTCAAGTCGGGGCAGCGGGGATGACACCTGAATCCCCTCGATGAATGTTGGATTCCTAACTACAGTTTTGGATGTTCCTTCCCTTCCACTCGAGAGGATGTTCATTCGCTCACTCGTGACGAGGGGCGTGGCCACTGTGTACCTGAGTGCTTGGGTTCACTCTGTGCCAGAACACTGGAAAACCGGTGTGTGTTCGTGATGGCTTGAGACAGAGTTTCCCTCCGCAACACTCGAGTAAGTATTCTATGAGATCAATTCCAAGTACAGGCATGTCCTCTCTGAGCGAGAAAGTGGTGGCGATTGAACCACGAGGCAAGTCGTGCCGCTGACGACCCTCACCACGTTTGGTGAGCATCCCTCTACTTATTCCCCTCTCTTACACTGACGCGAACCCGATTTTCGGGGGTTGTTTCCAACACTCAATAAAACATGTGTCCTTAAAATGTAGCAATGTTTTTAATCAAACAACCCTTATTTTCATGTATGAGTTATAGGAAATACGACTTTTCTGAGAGAGAACTCGAGGTGCTGAAGATGTTTATCGAATCGCCAAGTCAAACGATTACGTCAACAGATATAGGCCAGCGCCTTGGCCTTGACCACACGACTCAACGTGTGCGAGTTCTCCGCGATCTTGAAGAGCGAGAATTGATTGAAACGTGGCAACCCTCTGAACGGGACGATAATCGACCAATCCCCGCTCCTTTGCATGCTGAACTAACGGTTGATGGGAAATGGTGGTTAGACGAATTCAGCGGGGACATCCTTGTGGATGATGATATCGATTGGGCAGCTGAATGGCACTCGCAACAGCAAGAGATTGAAGAACTTCGAGCAGAGGTAGAGGAACTTCGGGGAAAGTATGAGCGGGAAGTATCCCGATTGGATTCGAAGATTGAACAGGGCGAAGACGCGCTGGAAACGATGATCAGAGGGTTGGCTGATAAGCACGGTGAACGCCTCAGCAAACTCGAGCGACTTGTTGATCCGGAGTTCAGGATTGAGATGCGTAATCGGCTGGATAAAATTGATAGTGGGATGAATTCGCTCGGTAAGTCAATCAATGGAATCGGCCACAGACAGCGATTACATTCGATGTTCATCAACAAAATGGTCAAGCCGTGGATTAGATCCCTAGAGGCGTTCTATGATATGAACGAGTGGAGTTCTCCGACCAAGACGATGACTGACTGGGAAGACCGGGAGAAGGCTCACAAGAAGAAGTTCGAACGTAACAGGTGAATCCAACAGGAGATTCAGTCACGCAATACACACCCAACCTACAGCACTCACCACACAATGAGACCCGGGATCCAATACCACCGGAGGAGAAGGGCCAATTTCTTTCCCACCAATCGGCCACCTGGAGAGTGCAAATCGGAGCCTTCAGCACCCAATGAAGGTACCAGTAGCGGATGAGATCCGACAAGAATGCCCGAGCTGAATACACGATAACCGTCAGCGTGAGCGCCGTGAGAAGTCCGACACCACTCACGTAGAAGAGCGCCGTACCAACGAGAACGACGAAGACGCAACCACGAGAGATGGACTGGATTAGCCGACTCGTGAGCGTCCGAATCAACCGCTCACAAAAGGCTAGTAAAGATTCAAGTCAGTTCCTTGTGACTACCAAACAATGGCACCAAAATCGCCGGGGTGTATTCCGACCCACACATTCGTCGGGACACTGGCCGGGCCTAAAGGCCTCTCCAGCTCGGCCTCCGGTGTCTAGAGAAAATCATGATGGGTGGCGAACACCAGACCTTCCAGAAGGTCGCACGAGCAGTCGAAGACTGGATTCCTAAACGAGCCTACCGGACGGAGAAAAAGTTCCAGAACGATCTTCAGCAGTATCTTGATGACCGGTTGAACTCCGGTGGAGGCGATGGGTTACTCGGCGGGTTCGGGGGAGGCACAGGCGAGACGTACGTCGTCTCGAAGGAACGGGGCAACGCCAATGCTGATATCGTCGTAAACGATGTCGTCGGTATCGAATTGAAACGAGACCTAACGAACAGTCAAACGAAGAAGTTTAGGGGCCAAATCGAAGAATACCGAGATATCTATCCGTATGTCATCGCGTGTACCTGCGGCGTAAAGGACGTGGATGGATGGCGGCATTTACAGAGCAAGTATGATCAACAAGGAGGCATGGGTATGGGAATGGGCGGTGGTCTCGGTGGCCAACGGGGGCAAGTAACATTCATCTGGAAGCGGAAAGAGAATTTTGGCAGTTCTAGGGAAAAAGAGTCGGGAGGCGGCGGCCTCTTCGACTTGTGATCAAGTGGGCGAAATCATTTCGGGAGAATTAGCCGTTCTTGTACACTCTAAGCTAACTGGATAGAGCGATATCCGATCTTGGAGCCGCCCTATGACACATGTGTCCTGTATTTTGGATGATGTCATCAACTATCGATTTTGTATTGACCCACATTAGTAGCGGTGTGATCAAGGGATCGGCTACACTAGCAGAGATATTCTCGATGAAACTTGTTTAAGTATGGAGGTTGGTAGTTCAGGTTAGCTTGAACCTCTGCGAGAGGGGGCACGAGTCCGTAGAAAAGACTGGACTCAACTACACAAAAGACTGAATCTACCTAATCAGACTGGATTCCCATTTCGCCGTCCAAACGGCCGCGCTTGGTGCATCGCGTAATCCTGCACCCAGTCATCTCTCGCACGATGAGCCACTAGAACAATGAATAGCAAACCAATCAACACGGTTCTGTCTACCATCGATACCCGTGGATCTAGCAATGATGAACAGTTTGAAAACCAGTCAGCTTCCTCAACCGTCGACGAGTCGCAGGAACTGAACCTGAACAAAGATAACCTCACATTTGGGGGTGAGTACCATGTCGAGTGCTGAGGATCAGGACAGCGATAATGATCATCTCGAAAGGTACGTACCTGAGGAGCATTTATTCAAAATTTCCCCCGATGAGGCCGTAGAGCGCTATTTGACGAGAAGAAGCGAGGAGATTCGACAGTCAACAGTCAGTAGTTATCGGACTGTCCTTTCGTTCTTTGTCACATGGTGTCAGAAACGAGAGTATGAAATACTGGGCGAAATCGGCGGGAAAGAGTTGAATGAGGACTTCTACAACTGGCGAAAAGGAGAAGGCAACGATGCAGAGGGGTCACTCAGCAGGTATACGCTCAGAGAGAATATGAAGGCGGTGAGGCGGTTTATCCGTTGGTGTGAAAACAGGGAGTTCATCAAACGCGGGACAGCAGAGAAAGTCGACATTCCCAAAATCAAACCCGATCATAATGGGAAGAAAACCGAGCGGAAAGAAGTGTTCAAATCCGTGAATGCGGAATTATCGCTTCAGTATGCAGACAAATTCAAGTATGCTACCACCCGCCACGTCGTAATGACGCTCATGGCTGAGGCAGGGTGCCGACCCAGCGATATTCGAGCGCTGGATGTCTGTCATTACGAACGGAATGGTCAGGGAGGGGTGCTAAAATTCCGAGATGATCCCCAGACAGGAGTATCGTTTGGTGACGATCCCGAGGATGGTGTTCGTCTGAAAAATGGGAAAGACGGGGAACGAGATGTGACAATCACTCGCACCTGTTGTGAAATTCTCGATAATTACATTAGCCACAACCGTAATGATGTGATCGATGAATATGGCCGCAAACCACTCTTAGCGCCAGGAACAGGCCGAATCGGATTATCGACGATACGGAAGTATTGTTACGAACTCACTCGTCCGTGTGTTACAGAAGGAATCTGTCCCAGCGGACTATCGCCAGAGGAGTGCTTAGGCTATACTGACCGAGCGCACAATTGTAAAGAAAACGCTTCCCCAAAAGCGGTTCGGAAGGGCTATATTACTCATTTAGCTAATCAAGGAGTTGATATAGAAGTGATCAGTGAGCGTTGTGATGCTTCGCCTTCGGTTATCAAAGATCACTATGATGAGAGGAGTAATGAGGAGCGCCGAAAAGCGCGGTTAAAGGATCTGTGTCACATCCCAGCGTATGGAGGTGAATAGCCTTTTGAAGTGCTGAGCCTGCTGAACCCAAACCCGAACCCCCTGATTGTCAAACTACAGACTTTGACCGCTTAGGTATCAACTGCTATCAGGCTTTTATTAGTGGCAGAATGCAAGTCATCGGAACCGGCAATCAGTGGTACAGGGCGTGCCGAAGCCTTCTTTCGGTCAATTTCACCAACCTCAACAAGGTAGTCGCCAAGTTCGTTTACACCGATTGGATGGAGATCTGCCAATTCGTCAGTGATAACGAAGTGGCCGCTTGATTGGGTTGCTGTTGTGTGATTAGCTGTGACCCAGATATGCTTGCCTTCGAGTTCCTGAAGTGAACAAAGTCCCCTATGTGCAGAGCGATAAGGGCGGATATCGTAGTGGTTGAGGAATAAGAAGAGTTTTCGAACGACCTCTGTCCAATTAGAGATGTTGAAACCTAACCCTCTCCTCCTTCCAAAGTCAGCATTGAACGCAGATTTGTGCGCTTTTTCCCAATCGTCTGTCTCACAGTGGTTTCCATCCGCCATTGCCCAATCGGTGAAATATCCGTCCTTCACTGAATAGGTCGCATCAGTTCCCTCTGCTGTCTTATATTCGACACTCCCTTCAAAATCGTGATCGACATCCGTCCATCGAACATCACGAAAAGAGAGGACTGCACTATCCTCAACAGTAAACTCGAGAACGAGATCAGGCCCATTGAGGTCGAAATTCGTAATAGGGTAAGGTGGTTCGGCCAAAGCTTCTAAGCAGTGAAGAATACCTTCAATTGGGTGAGCTATCAGTGAGTCATGGATCGTCGTTTTCAGGCCGTTACTCGAGAGAGCGTCATCAAGGCTGTGGAAAATAGAATCGACACGGTTGACGGTAGATCGCTGGAGCGAATCATACTGAAGATACATCTCATATATCTTCTCCTGCTCCGACGATAGGCCAGTTATCGAATCGTCAGTATCGATCGACTCTACTCCAGAACCGCCTGTGTAAACATCCCCACGACTCTGCAAGTCTTGGATCATTTTCCAGGAAATGGAACTCCCATGATTGAATCCGAGTCCGTCAAAGAGTTGTCTCGCCTTAGGCGAGGTTTGGTACGTGATTACACGGCCATCAATTCCTGCATTAATATAGTATCCAGGCTTGTTCTGGTACCGTTTGAGAGTGGGCATGATAATTGACAACACAATTCCCACGATATGTCATTAGCATTGTCAATTTTGTCTCACAGAAGTATTGAGGAATTATTGGAAAGGCAAAGACCGAGCTGTCGGCTGATGGCTAGAAGGTGGGAACAAGAACCGGAAAATCAGATGAGGTTGTATAGTGGTTCACTCTTCGACCTTGACTGTCCCATCACCGACCTCGAGGTCATCTTCCAACCTCGCTAAGATCGTCTGCCCCTCCTCGTGCAACTGCTGCGCTCTCTCGAGGGATACCTCGCCATCTTCTAACGTGGTGATTATCTCTTCCAGTCGAGCTGTTTGCTCGCCGATCGATACCTCTTGTTCTGAGTCAGTGTCATCAGTCATGGTTACAGTATGAATATGTAGCCGAGCAAGCCGAGGAGGAGGACAATTAGGACGGCAATGGCGATACGCTGCCGTCGCTTCTCTCGTTCGAACTTCTCTTGAGCGTCAGCCTGGGCCTGTTCGTGGGTTTTCTGCTGTTCAAGTCGGTCGAGGCCGTTCTCTAGTCGATTCTCGTACGTCGTAATCTGCTGTGAAACCGTTGTTTCATAGGCTTGATCGAGTTCACGTTCGAACGCACCAAGTTGGTCTCTTGTTAGCTGTTGATACCCTTTCTCGAGATCGGTTGTGTAGGAGTCGAGACGCTCTCTAGTCGTCCGGGTGTACGCATTTGCCAGACGCTTCCGATTCAGTTCTAACTCACTCTCAAGAGCCTCTTTTTTTGGGACAACCTCACCTGCATGGGTGGGCGTCATCACTCGCAGATCGGCCACCTCATCAACAAGTGTCCGATCATTTTCATGGCCGATGCCAACGGCTATTGGTGTCTTGGTGTCGAAAATCACGCGACAAAGCGGCGTCTCGTTGAACACCCGCAAATCCTTTTCTGAACCCCCACCACGGGTCACGATGATCACGTCGACTCGAGCATTATCGTCAAGTCGGCTGATCGCTTGCATCATCGAGAGCATGGCGTCCTTGCCCTGGACTGTGGAATGCTGGATGAGAATATCCAGATCAGGATACCGATCATGCAAGCTCGTCACTACGTCTTTTCGAGCATCACTGTCGGCGCTCGTGACGACACCAACGCATCGTGGCAACGTGGGCAACGGTTGTTTTTCATCGTCATTCAGGAGGCCATCTTCCTCAAGTATTGTTCGATTCTTGTGGTAGATTTGCTCATATTTCCCTTCACCAACAGGCACGCAATGCTGAACGATTAATGAGACACTCCCGTTGGAATCATAGTATGAGAGGTCGCCTTTAACGGCCATCTGTGTCCCATCTTCGACCTCAACATCCATCGTCGAAAGCTGATACTGGAATATCACACAGTGGATTTTCGAACCGTTATGCACCAAATCGAAATGAGCGTGCCCGTTTCCAGAGATGCCATAATCGGAAACGTCACCGACAACGTACTCGTACTGGAGATTCGGCACGTTCTCAAGGAGTTCACTGATTTGTGTATTGAGTGTGTCGACGAAAGTGATCGACTCGCTGTTTAGGGTTTCTCGTAGGGACTCAAGGCTCTGGGTTTGGTCGTTATCGTCGTGCGAACCTGAGTCAACTCCCATCGATACTACGATTCATTTACAGGTAGAAAAAGACTCTTGCCATGTTGACTGGGCTGGGTTCAGGGCACAGATATGGTACAGACTGGGAAGTTGGTGATAATCAGTACAGAGATTGCGTTTACCCATTATCGCTTTCCAGGATTGCTCGGAATCCTATCCCGTTCATTTCGTCATTCCACCGTCCATCAATCATACTACTGGATTAATTTCGAAGTGCAATCGATAGACCGCTAAGTAAAATAAGATACCGATGCCGCCCACAATCCTGAAATATTAGACAAATCATATTTCTACACACGAACTACAATGACCAACCAGAGACCGTCTACTCTTAAAAATTATCAAGCAAGTGGAAAGGTGATGGCACTTGTGTTTTTATCATGCATCACTGTGTTATACTTCATATTTGATGGAGAAGCGTTCATAGTTTATTCATTTGTGACGTTCATCATTCTGCTAATGTATAACTTCTACATCAATATGGATTTTGGAAAGGTAGCGAGTGAGTTTGAAAAGGGAAAGCAACAAGGGGTGAAGAATTCTTCTAATGGTGGATCAAGAAAAGAAACAAAGGGTGATTTTGAACGGGAAGGAGGACTCCCTGGGTACCCATCAAAAGAACTGTCGCCTCAACAGATCACAAACAAAAATCTTCGACAAAAAGCCGCAGATCGGCAGAAAGCTGGTTGGAAGATTGCTGAGATTGATAATAAGAACAAACGTGTAGTTATGTACTCGTCAAAGGGTGGCGGAGTTGGACGCCACAGTGTAGTCGCGTTATTTACTGGCCTATGGACATTTGGTGCAGGAAACTATGCATACGAAAAGGCAACTCGGCGACGGAATCGCGAGAAGATAGTATTACGCCCGGACGAAGTTTCAAGTAATACAACCGCTAGTACCGAAGATTCTGAGGTAGCTAAGGAATCAAAATCAAGCGAGACTGAGAAATTACGTGAATTGAAGGAATTGCGTGATGACGATATCATAACTAGTGAAGAGTTTCAGGAGAAGAAGAGTGAATTGTTAAAAAGGATCTAACTATCAATCGGGGGCGGTTCTCAACCATCATGAGAAAATAAGAACTATCCGTCTATAGCTGTAGAGAAGATGACAGACACGGGGGGTGTCCGCAATTATTTTGAGAGAATGAAGTGGAATAGGGTTGCCTTCCAATCGCAGTAGAGGGGGCGCTGAAATCAGTGTCGCCCAACCACATTTACACTTCAATGTGATATGAAGGCGGAATGGATACCAGAACTTTCCAACTCAGAATGACGATTCACTACCGTTTCCGAATCACATATCTCCGCCAACAACCTTGGAAATTGTCTGCCCAAGGTGTTTTGCATCTTCTGGAATTTCGAATTGAATGGGCTCGTCTGTAGTTTGAATCTCGATAGTGGTATTCTTCTCAGGTGGTGCAATAAGAGCAAAAATACCCAATCCAACGAGAACCAGCCCTAATAGGAAAACAAGCCCATCACCGACGTATGCTAAACCACCCCCAATCAGCAATAGAATTAATCCTCCCCCTGCAGCATCCTCATCTTCAGAAGTTGAAACATTTGATCCGATAATATGATCCCCTCGTAAGTGAGTTGAATCCACATGAACATCATTGTACTCTTGAGTGATTGAAAATAGGCGACGGTCTGTAACTATGATTGCAAGATCCTCTTCATCATAACTAGCTATTGGCCTTTCGTTCTCGAGTAAATGGCCCGAAAGGATAGAATCTGCCCAGTCTGGTATTGAGACCTGTGTTGGTTCGGAAATTGACATGGAGATAATCCTAATTGTTGCATCTTCAATCTAACGTCCGATCAAATTCAAATGAGAGACGTTCCAATGCCCTTCCGAGAAGCGCCTAAAGTCAGAAACATGCTCGGACTTGAGCTAGGTTCAATGGCGCTCTGCTGTAACGTTCATGACCCACTCTAAGCTCCGTCGAGCGATATTTGAACTGCTTTGGTAGTAATCACCATCGTAAGATAAGATGTGATATACGCCACGAGGGTCTTTCCCATCGAATGAACTTTTGATCCTAACCCCGACGATGTTATTTCCTTCTGCATTATGTTCTACTACCTCAAGCGGATTTTTTCTGTCTCCAAAAACGACTTCGTCACCAACTTCCATCGCCTTGATTCTGGCAGATAGTTCAGATTGAGAAAGCGCAGGGCGTTCGTACTGACTTGGAATGTCTCTCTGAGACATATTCCATACTAAGTATAGGTAATTGATAAATTGAGGTGGAAACTCTTTTTCCTGTAGAAATTCCTCAAGAACGAATGGTGGTCGCCTCGAATGGCCGTTTTACACGAATAGCACCTATATCAATGGCAGTCTATGACAGATTAGTGTGCGGACGGCCTCCCATTTATATGTAGATCCGTGGACAGGAGCATATGGAACGTCGGCACTTCATCCAGGCGAGTACCATTGCAGCAAGCGGACTAGCGTTTGCAGGCTGTCTTGGGAGCAACCCCGACGCAGAGCAAGCCACCGAATTTTCCGCGTACGACATTCCTGCGTACAGTGCGTGGCCGCCGGACGACCCGCGCACGAACGACTTCGTACTGTTTGGTCACCTCAATATCCGGCATCTTCACGAGGCCGACGACGAAGAAGACGATGAACCCACGGAGGATGTCGAGGACGTTTTGCTCACCCTTCCAGGGTACGGGTTCATGGTAACGGCATTATGGTTCTACTTTGGATTGTGGGACTACCCCTGGCACGGTACGCTCGGTAGCGAGAATGAACCAGATGGCATGGCGACTGAGGCACTCACAATGACCGAGGGTACGTTTGTGTTCCATGGAGAGTACGATCCCGAGGTGTTCACAAACGAGTACGCTGAGGGGTTCGACGAGCGTGAGGCCAATGGCTTCACTGTGTTTGAAGGGCAAGCGGGTGGAGGCACGGAGGAACTCGCATACGCCGTTTCTGAGGATGCCATCGTGGCTGCCATATCCCCAGAGAGTGTTGAGGATCACGAGGAAGCCGTCAGCAACCTTGACGATGCCCTCGACAACCGAATTAACGAAGTGGGGCGCATTGTGGACGATGAAGACGGTGAGTGGCTCTTTGAGAGTACTGGCCCAGCGGATATGGCAACAGGTTTCTGGCGTGTTGAAGGCCTTGAAGAAGAGGACTTGCAGGCTGGTGAAGAGGAGGATGAAGACACACTAAACATCGAGGACAATCCAATATTCGAGAGCGTGAATAGTTTCATCGGAACATTGGTGCTTCCCGATTCCGAGGATGGTGTCGGCGGTGACACGGCAGCAGCGCGGTTCGCGGCGTTGTATCCCGAAGGCGAAGTGCCCTCTGAGGACGAACTTCGCGAAGAACTCATGCCCAGCGACACCGGCGAAGTGCTTGATATTGTGACCGACGACGATCGGGTGCAGGTGGTGGCGGAAGTGAGTGAAGACGAGATCAACGAACACTTCAATTGAACCGTAGGAACTCGTTTTCCAGATCGTAGCCCGCTTGACCTCAGGTCGTGTTCATGGACGCAGATGAAAGCCGAGAGTCCGCGAGAAATCAGCAGCACGTTCCGAGATCCGAGTAGCCTTCCTCACTCGTAGTGGTGAACTTCCAAGTAACTGATTTATAGTTTTGTTCTGTAGGACATATTCGTATAGGAGAATGAGATCTGTTCCCGATAATGTAACAGTTTTAACGAAATTATTGTCGATGAGTCCGTATGAATTTGAGAGATTAGTAGGGAATCTTTGGAGCGAGATGGGATATGATACGGAGGTGGTGAAAGGAAGTGGAGACCGAGGAATTGACGTTATCGCATCGAAGGAAGACCCGTTTAAAAGAACACAGCTGATACAGACGAAGAAGTACTCACACGGAAATAAGATAGGGAGCCAGAAGATTCGTGAGTACAGAACGTTGTATGACCAGGAAGAGAGCGTCAATACGGTTGCTATCGTTACAACGGGGAATTATACGCGACAGGCGAGAAAATTAGCGGAAGATCTCGATGTAGAGACTGTAAACGGACTGGAACTGGTGAAATTGTTGAAAAGCGAGGGCAAAAGCCTTCTCGAGGATCTATTTCCGTCTGAGACGGCAACCGAAGCAGGTACTAGCAACGACAGTAAAACGAAGCCGAAGAAAACCCCTGCCGAACCCGAGCCAAATTCATCTATCAGCATGAAACATATAAACCCAGAAAGAACCGAGTCGGTTTCTAAGATATGGAGTGATGACATTGAAAAGGCAGCGAAAGAATTTGACGATCAGCGGTAGAGGGCAGTGGCTAGTTGCATACCGAGATATGTACTGAAGGAGTCGAAGATTTGCTGCGTATCGATTGCATTTCACATACCCAGTGAATCACTAATCACGCCCAAAATACTCACTAAAACCGGATTTCACTAGTCTGTCCCGCGCCTCGGACAATCAACACCGCAACTGGGACAATGCGAACATCTGGTTCAGTCAGATTGACGTTCCACAGTACCTCGAAGCCGACACCCTTGTGGAGTCTAAAACCCACCTTCCGGTTCTTGAATCTCGTGGAAGGCTCCCTGGTCAAAACGGAGCTGAGAAGGAACTTCACCAGGCCGCCAAAACGCAGTTGGTTCGATATAATGGTATCTTCCCGAACCGGTATTGAAAGTTGGCCCATCTAACGAAAAGTTCTCTGGATTTACAGCAACAGCAATATGACCTGCATCTGCACCCGTTGCATCTGAGTCGTACGAAAACAATCCTACGTCTGCCATCAATGGGCCACCGAGTATGGCCACTGCTAATAGAATCGACGTATCTACACAATCTCCCTGGGCGTCTACTAAAGTCTCAGAAGCGTACCGCGAATAATCTGCATATCCCGTACTGATTGAGTCAAGAGCATACGGAAGACTTTGAACAAAGGTACTGATGTATTCGAGCAGTTCCTCCGGTGAACGAACACCCTGCTGGAATCCTGAGTTATTAATAATATTTGCAATATGGTTACCCATTCCAATTTCAAACGACTCTGTGATGTAGCGTGTCCGCTCTGCTGCACTTTCTGGGACTCGGGGGCGGTCTTGGTTCTTCCACTTGTCGTAAGTCATCTTGGGGATGTAGAACGGCATTTCTGACTGGATTTTCGGTGCCCAAGATGGTGTCTCCGGTGAGAAATAGACGAGATACCCACCCTCAACGTTTATCCGTGAATAGGTTCCTGTTGGAGGGTGATACTCTTGTGTGGAGAGATCTCTGTAGTCGATGGTCTTACTTTCCCGCTCATGTTCTGGGGTTGCCTGTTCGATACCCTCTTCAGTAACTCGAAATGGGTTTGTGGCCATCAGCGGCTCACCTAAAAACCGACCAACTGTTGGTGGATGTGATGCTTCTCGATACACCAGATAGTAAGTAACCACGTTTTCCGGGATGGGTACATAGAACACCGTCTCCACAGCTACATGAGTTGGTTCGTTCAGCTCGCTTGGAACGAACTTTTCAGACTCTCCATGCCCAACTTCTTCCCCTGTAGAATAATCGAGAATGAGTGCTTCAATTACATACTCTGTCTCACTCTCGAGCAATCCAAGGAGAGGGGAATCTGGTTCAATTCGAACCTCAATGGACTCGTAACTATACTTTCGAACGTGCGATGCTGGCAACTCAAAACCAATACCGGTGTCTTCGAAAGGTTCTGTATCAACGGAGATTGTGTGTTTACGAGCCTCGTCTGTTAATGTCTGTGGTTGAGAAACATCAGTCTCGGCAGCCATGTCGGTATTGGTGTTGGCGGTTGTTCCCTCTTCTTCATCTCCAAAATATTCCGCACAACCCGCGAGTGTTCCGATGAGGGCAGTTGAAAGAAATGCACGCCGTGACGTGAAACTTGGCATGATTCCTCCAAAGAATAGATAATATGTAAACATTTCTTTGACAAGGTTTTTCGGAATCCACGCTGCAGGTTCACCCGAAAATGATCTGTGGAGGAGAGAGTGTTCCAAGAGACCCATCTGTTGGGAACGGTCAAGAGCGCCGTCAAGATGATTTCAGCAGAAACCATCGACACAATCCGTAAAGGAACGCATGGTGTGGGAGGCAGCATCACCGAAATCTCAGTCTGAGAGAACCGATTCGTCAAATCTGAACATCCAGAGTTTACCGCTTGGTACATCCTATCCCTGGTCAATATTCAAGAAACTGAAGTTTCATAGGGTGTCGAACCAGGAGACTAACTGATGACCTATATTGAATCCCCAGATGAGATTGGTTATTACCGTGAGTTGTTCGATGGGATTTGGAAATCTGCTACTCTCCGAATTGCAACGATAGAACTTGATGACGGGACACAGATTCCCAGTGGTGAGTTGGTTTTTTCATCTGAATCCCAAAAGGAAAAGAGTGAGGTTCGATACTGTGAAAGTTGTTTTACGATCCACGAGGTCGTAACCTCTTCGCCATTCGAACTTCTTGAGGAGATTGTTGAAGGTAATATTCAAACTACAGACGAAACCATCGAATTGGATACGGAGATTCATTCACACAATACGAGTGGGTACTTTCAGACGAGTTTGGAGGAATCACGTGTTCATGAAGATAGACCAGTAACAGAGATAAACACCGTAGTTGATATCCCCCTTTCAGAAGTACAAGAGAACCAGTACTCGACTAAACGAAAAGAGGTCGACGACCTACTAAAAAGAGCAGTAGAACCATATTATGATACAGGTCGGTGCCAAGACTATTACTTCGAATACGTATTTGCAAAGAGGGCAGATGACCCAAAGATCCTGCTGTTTGCGGATCCTCGTATTGATTACAGTCTTGCAGACGATCGGTTAAGAATCGTTCTTCCTGAACCGCTTGTAGATGACTTCTTCGTTAGCTTACTACCACAACGACCATATGGGCAGCACAAAGGGAGCCGAATTGATATTGACGCCGATAGACTGGAAACGGTGGATGATGGCCGTCTCAAATTTTCTCAGCATCTCGAGTTAGATGACATTGAACACATTTACGTGAACCTGTATCTCGACGACGAGTTGTTGGATATGATTAGATATACGCCAATCGACGTTCTGCAGGCAAATCCACGCTTTCAGATTCTGAACGAATACGACCAGAGAGATAAGATGGTCAGTTATCTTGAGGGGGAGGAACCAGATGCCTTTGAGTTTGCCGTTCTCAATCTCTTGAGTACAGCGGGGTATCAGGTTCAAATGTACGGAGAAGGGAAGTACAATATTCCAAATTGGTCACATGAAGATTCCAGCCGAGGATACCAGGAAATCGACATAATTGCGTATGCACCAGATAGTTCCGAGATTCTATTCGTCGAATGTACAAATGCCGGGATCTCGGAGAAACAGTCGCTTCTTGACCGAAGCCAAGCAATAGCCGCAAATGCTCTCGATAGCGTACAAGAGTATGTATTTGAAAAGTCAGAATCAATCCCGATCCGTATGCTTACACCATGTATTGCTACACCACAGTCACCAGAGAGTCTGAACGAAGAGGTTGTAGAAGACTTTGAAGAGAAGGGGGTTGTGATTCTCCATCAAGAGAGGCTGAAGAACATCTATATGGCAAGTCAAGAAATCGACAACACGGTTTCAATCGACACCGAACCCCTCGAATTGGTCTGAGCTGTCAAATGGAAAAAGTCAGGAATCTCGTTCAATTTCCACAGAGACTCTATTTAGGGGTCTGTTGAACTCCTCAATCGGTGATAGGAACAGCCTGCTGGATACAGAGGACGTATGCAGCTCGGTGGCTCGATTCATTTCGTATGAGCGCGAATGAACTACCCGTTTAACACCAGCTAACTTACCGAAGAGCGACGAGACGAGTTGCAGCCCGAGTACCAAACACAATAAGCGACCCGGAACGCCTTGACGTTGTTTAGATCGGATCCAACTCACTCACAGTGCTGAGCCTTCTGCCCCAGAGTCTGGCTCTCGGTGAAATTGACTGCTGCCGAAGTAGTTTGCTGTATCATTGAAAATCACTATCTAGCATTACTTCATGGCCAATATTCACTAGTTTTGCATATTGTTCTGCAACCTCATTGAGGAACGCCTCATTCCGAATCTCGGACAAATTATCAATAGGCCACTCTTTCTCGACGACTCTGAAGGTATTACGCTTGTGACTGACCTCAAAGCCAGCATCTTCAAAGCGTGTTTCCGCTGTCCGAATATGATCCGCTAATTTGTCCTTGTTGACTTCCTTGATATCCAATCCTCGAGTAGTGATATCAATTGAGATCCACACGCTATTGCTTTCGAGAGGTCTCACACGGAGTGTGTAACGAACTGGATCTGGATGACCGGGATGCCGTGATCGCATTCTTGGTTCGCGGCAATCAAACCCTTTGGGAAACAGGTCTTCGGGATCAGGCGCTTTCGTGATATCCTTGAATTGAGCGAACGCTCGAGTGATAATCGCTTCATTGGTCGTTGCATAGTTTGGTTTTTGATCACCTCGTGGTTGCACCCGCTTGTTGTCATAATCGACGACCGTCGAGGCGACGAGTATTGGGGACTCGCCCTCATTTTTGGAAAGTCGAAACCGCTGTACTTCGACACACTGGAGGTTCAGCCCTTCGTCGCGAAGATACCGTGCGTTTGCCGCTGTCTGATCAGTGACCTCTTCAGCCACAATGACCATTCGCTGGAATTGATTGAAGTTTTCCGGCTTCACCGGTCTTCCAAAGAAAGTATTGAATGCATTAGCCAAAGACTCCTGCTCGAGACCGGACGACGGTAGCCAGTCGTTTGTATGTGATTCCGTACGGTATTCTGCAAAGACCTGATCGAGATCGTCATACGTGAACCACTGAAGAGCTTGCGCATACTGCTGGGGCTGACTGAGAATAGATGCTTCAGAGGCACTCCCAGAACCACTCTCACCTTTTTTCAACTCAAATACGACCACATTCCCATATTTATCAATCCCCAGTAAATCGAGCGTCCCAGTTTCAACAGTGACCTGTCGGCCAATCAGGAGTATTTGTTCGTCGAGTAGAAGGGAGGGAATTCGATTCAGAAGATGTTCTAGTTTCTCCTCGGTCGGAAACGGACTGATCTCCCTCTCTACCGGATTTTCCCCTTCGAGTAGCTCATAAGCACGCATGCATCATATCAAAACTAAACATAAATAAGAATTTGTGCCTATGTATTCGAATCTCGGGATAACCCACCCCCTTCTGACTGATCCATAGGTGTTATGCATGGCTCACCTCATTCGTCCCCCTACTCATGGGGGCTGTGTACGTCTTGCACCGATACAATTCCCTCGGCGGGTTTGAGGCAAAGCCTCATGGTGTCTAGATGAGCAAGAAAGAACAGTATGACGCCAAGATGAAGTCGGCATGGATATTCGGACTAGTTGATGTGAAGATAACTGCAGATAGTACCTTTGAGAGTAAGGTTGGTGGCGTGAACAGGAGGATTGATCGGTTCACGAAAAAATGTAAGGAGGAGGATCTGAGACCGTTCATCAAGCTGTGGGAAGCCCCATGGATTACCGACTGGCTGACGATCCTGCGGAGTTCAACCGGAGGCGACGTATGCCGATCTTGACGCTGCTGAACAACATTTGGTAGGGAAGGTTAGTCACAGTAACGACCTCTGGAACAATCTTCACAACATCCGTCACGACCTCAGAGAGACAGAGGGGTTCTACAACGAGTACCTGGCAACAAATCCCAGAAAGGTTAGACTCCGTGGTGTTCACTGAACAATGTTAGCCTATGATTTTGTGTCCCTCCGTGTCGACGTATTGCGCTTCCCACTCTCGACGCTCCTGAATCCGCTGTCTGCCTGCCTCTGAAATCGCATAATAGTTGGTTCGGCGATCGAGTTCCCCTTTCTTGACGAACTCCTTATTGACCACTGTATCGAGATTCGGGTACAGTCGTCCATGATTTATCTCGCTACTGTAGTACTGTTCCAATTCTTCCTTTACTTCTTGGCCTGAAGGTCGTTCGGCCCCAGCGATCACGTATAGGAGGTCGCGCTGGAACCCCGTCAGATCGTCCATGATGCTAGTGTATGGCACTTATCCGATAATTGTAATAGGCGGCATACAATTCAACTGCTTGGGTTTCACAGTGTCTACACCGAGAAAGGAGGGGTAAAATCTATAGATCAACATCTATCTGCATACTTGACGAAGAGCCAGAATCAACTGTCAACGGTCTATCCGACGTTCTATTTCAGTCAGACTTTAGAGAACATGAACACTGAGTCCTTCCCACTGTGGCGGGATGTATCCGAGCGGCATTCCGAACGACGACTCGACATACATGTACTGCTCCCCATCAATCTCCCGCTGGTATGGAACAAGAACGTGTGGGTGCCTACCTAGTTGTCGCTGTTCGTTAATATCCTCGAAGCCCATATCACGCATCCGAACGGCAGGTGTGACGTGTCCAACATCTATACTTCGCCCAGTGTCCGAAGTGAACGTAGTGATATCGGGGAGTCGGAAGATGCGCGTCTCGAAATCGAAGACATCCTGCTGTAAGAGTGCGTTCATCAGCACTGTGTAGTCCTTACAATCACCATACGTCCGAGAGAACGTCCGCACGGGGTGAGCCGTGCCAGGAGCCAACGCTACCCCATCTCGGGGGTTACCACCCAAATCCCAACTGTGGTCGAAGAACTGGACGAAATCAACGATGAACCGTAGCTGTTCGACGGGACTCGCTCCACGACGGTCGCACTCGTCGGCAATCTGTGTGGCGACTTCTTGGACAATCGGGTTCTCTACGACCTCTGGCGCGTTTGACATAGCCTTCACCAATGACCCTTCCGTCTCAACGTCGATTTGTTGGGCTGTTTGGATTGCGTCAGAAAGCTCCTGCTCACTGAACTGTACGTCAACACCCCAGAGATTCTGAACAGGGGAACTCGTGAAATGAGGGGCGGCTTCTTCGAGAAGATGCCCCATGGAGATTCCATCTCGAATCTCTCGTTCTTCGATTTCATCGAGGAACTCCTGGTATCGCTCTGAGTAGATACTGAAGCTGGAGAGCCGACAGGTCTTCATTCGATACCCGTCTTTGGTTTCTTCTACGCTAGAGTGGTTTACGTCAGGCCACTCGTACATATCCCACGTTTGTTTCCTTCGGAACTCGAGCCAGTCGCCCTGGTCTTCAAAGCGGCTTGCATAGATGAATTCCTCTTCTCCAACGCGAGCCGCTTGCTGGGTCTGCGTGATGATTTCGCCCCCTCGTGGAGAGTGGTTATACTCGTCTTCCCAGGAGAACCCGATAACGAACGGTTCATATTTGGGAATTTCCATATCAAGGTCGAATTTGAAATCAAAGACGCGACCAACTGGGCTTCTTGGCCCGACGTGATAATCACCACCAATTGGCACATTTACATAAGGGAGCAACGAATTATCTTTGTAGCTCTCCTGTGGGATGGTGATTTTCGAGACGGGTTTGGGTGGGTTCTCATCTATAATATCGTATCGGAAGTGTGCTAGAGTACCAGTTTCCTTCCATTCGTGTGCCTCATCATCGTAGAGACTATCGTGGGAGTCCACCGTTCCCTGTGTACGGACAATCTCTGTCGTTTTTGTGATATTCCACTCTGCATCTGCCGCTTCAGAGAGTGGGATGTAGTGGGCATGAATGTCGTAGTCTGCAAGTGGATTGACGGCTATGTTTAGTTCCACAGTGACGGAGTTTGGTGCAATATCTTTGATTGATGTCACATGGAGGTTGTGCCCATAGAGGAGTTTGCCATCCTTGGTCACTCTCTCGATATACCTCTCATTGCGCTCTTCTTGTGTTGGACCCGATGCCTCATCATCGGTCGTATCATCACCCGAGTCATCAGTGGGTTCAGTGTCCGAGTCTAAAATTGAGGTACAACCAGCCAAAGCACTCACTGCTCCCGCACCAACCGTGGAAAGTAACACCCTTCTGTCCATGGATTGTGTCAAAGATAGATACTAATAAATTCTCCTATCTGTTTTGAAAACCATCATTAGGGATGTGGGTAGCATATCTTCGTACGCTTTTCACCAGCTCTTGTGGGACAGCTAATTCATCACTTCCCTTTCAAACTCGAAAATGAATTTGATGATTGGAGTAGTCGAAATTATGTTTAGTAAGTACCGCGAACTCGCCTATAATGTCCCTGAGATGAGGTCAACACGCTAAGAGATAGCTTTGGCTGGAGCGTTCAAGCAAGATTATTGTTCTATCCCACTGAGTTGGTGATTGACAGAATTCCCCGATCATTTACCAACTAATCTCACGAGAGGGCTTTGGTTTGTGACGCCGTGTTACACACATGATGGCCAGTAATTACTTCTTGATTGAATGATGTTTTAGCCAATAATGGTCGATCCGTTGGTTGGTGCAACTCTTGTTGCTCCGTTGGTTGTGAAAACTGGCGAGAAAGCTTTCGAGAAGGGAGTCAGCGATGCTATTGAATCAGCAAAAAAATTGTATAAAAGCGAGAGCCAGCGCAAGAAGTGGGATGAAGAACTCGAACGGACAGCAACAGTGTTCCACGAAAAACTGCAAGTTGCCGTGAGTCACATCGCTCGAGAGAACGACGACGAACATTTGGAAGAGGTTGCCGAGAATTGGGACAAGATTGCTCTTGAGTTAAACGAGATGAACATCACATACGAAGCTCAAGAGGAGGTCGTTGATCAGATCTGCAATGCTATAGAAGCCAGTTTTGAACAAAAATTACCTGCTGAGTACGCCAAATCTGGCGTGTTACGGAGAGCTATCGAAACGGCGTACGCTCACTCCTTGCACAAATTTGCAGATGAGATTGAAGGGACAGAACTTGCAGAGCGGCTTCAACACGAAGTCAATAGGGATGTTATCACCGAACTGAGGCAGATAAGTGATCAATTGGAACTCATCGACCGATACCTCGATCGCTATGAGCATTTTCATGAAATTGATACCCGCCAGCACAGCGAATGGCAAGAGCGAGCATCTGGAACGCTGGCTGTGGATGAGTATTATCAACCGTATACCCCTCCGTCAGGGCTTACGGCAGTTGCCGATCACCAATACCTGCTGGTAGTTGGTCGGGCAGGCACTGGTAAAACTCGGGCTCTTCTGGAAACGTTGGGCGAGATCAACACTGAGAATCTCGACCGGGTCATCATTCCAAAGAGGTCGTTCAGGACACTCGCTGATGTCGAACCATTGTGCAATCGGAACTACGAGGGCGACGTTCTGTTCCTCTGGGACGACATTCACAAGTTTGCTGATAGCAACGACGGAATTAAATCCGTCATCCAGAAACTTCGTACGAAAGTAGAAGATGACGGTCACAACCTCTGGGTTCGACTGACGATCCGTCGTGAAGAATTTGATAAAGTGTTTGAAGAGCAGGATCGCCCAGAACGACTGAGCGGTGAGTTTTGGAAGGGGTTCGAGACTGCCGAAATTGACGACCCCGAATATTTCACCGAAGAGCGTGTCGATCAACTTGTCGACTCAGCTATCAAACAATACAATATCGACGCAAACCCCCGAGTCCGTCAAAAACTAGTGCAACAGGTAGTGAAGACCGCTCCAAATCCCGAGTATGTTGATGCAATCTGTAAAACAGTCCGGGATGAAACAGATGGGAGATTGACTGCAGCGTACACTGACAACCTACCTGAAGATGCTCTCAATGCATGGATTAGAAGGTGCGAGCAATTAGAAAGCAAGAAGCCCGACTATTACCGGATTCTAAAAGCACTCTGGGTTGTTGATCGCCTCGATATTTCATTAACCGCAGCGCCGGTCAAATACCTCTATACAGAGTGGTGCGATGGGAAACGTGAGTTCGAACTTGGATTGAAATATCTGAACAGTCGAGGATGGGTATTTGTGGAGAAGACGAACCAAGTCACAAGGCTACAGATTCACGACTTCCGTCTTGAAGCGATTGATCAGTCAGTACCTGATTTCAAGGGCAACGAAAGAGAGTTGAAAGAGCTGAGTGAAGCCTTACAAGACTCGGCTCTCGAGTGGGAACTTAGCGGGGATTCAGAGCGAGATTTGCCTGCAATCGTCCACGCTAATTTTGCACAGTTCCTCGCAGAATCATTTGTCTATCACGACCGCTTTGGAGCAAGATTTCAGTCGATGGCGAACACTCACTTTGAGAAGGCTATCGAACTGAGTCGAGAGACAATATCCGTGTATGCGAGCTACGCGGAGTATCTCGAGAGGCGAGGCAAACTTGATCGGGCACACGAAATTTATGAAGAAGCTTTAGAAGAAGAAGCCACCAATACGTCGATTCGGCGTTCGTTCGCGCAATTTTTAAAGGAACAAGGAAGGGTCGAGCGAGCGATCGATGTGTTCGAGGAAGGTCTCGATCACACCTATGTAGAGCCTCCCCTTCGAGTTTGGTTCGCTTATATCTTGGTCGAGCATGGGGAAACAGAGCGAGCTGCCGAGCTGTACGAAGAAGGTCTCAAACACACCCCTGAAGAGACCTACCTCTGGGAAAGATTCGCTTCCTTGTTAGCCGACCAAGGAGAAGTCAAGCGAGCGATCGAGGTGTACGAAGAAGGTCTCAAACACACCCCCTTCCTTCGACGGGATTTCGCTTCCTTGTTAGCCGACCAAGGAGAAGTCATGCGAGCAATCGAGATGTACGAAGAAGATCTCGATCACACACCTGGAGATACCGACCTTCGACGGGATTTCGCTTTATTTTTGGCAGAGCAAGGGGAAGTCGGGCGAGCGATCGAGGTCTACGAAGAAGGTCTCAAACACACCCCAGGAGATGCCGACCTCCGAAGAGGATTCGCTTCCTTGCTAGCCAATCAAGGGGAAGCCGAACGAGCGATCGAGGTCTACGAAGAAAGTTCCAAACACATTCTAAGGCACACCGCGTTCGGAGTGCGTTTCATTTCCTCGTTAGTCGAGCAAGGGGAAGGCGAGCGAGCGAGCGAGGTGTGCGAAGAAGGTCTCGAACAGGCCCCTGAAGACACCTACCTCCGGGAAAGATTCGCTTCCTTGTTAGCCGATCAAGGGAAAGCCGAACGAGCGATCGAGGTCTACGAAGAAGGTCTCAAATACACCCCTGAAGACACCTACCTCCGGGAAAGATTCGCTTCCTTGTTAGCCGATCAAGGGAAAGCCGAACGAGCGATCGAGGTCTACGAAGAAGGTCTCAAACATACTCCCAGCGACACCGGGTTCCGAACCGATTTTGCTATCTTATTGGCCAACCAAGGGGAAATCGGGCGAGGAATCGGCGTGTTCGAAGAAGGCCTCGATCACACTCCTGGAGATACCGACCTTCAAGTTTACTTCACTTCCTTTTTGGCTGAACTAGAGGAAGTCGAGCGTGCTATTGAAGTGTACGAAGAAGGTCTCGACCACACTCCCACCGACAAAACGCTACGATTCAAGTATACTTCCTTTTTGGCCGAGCAAGGAGAAATCGAGCGAGCAATCGAGGTGTATGAAGAAGGTCTCAAACACACCCCTGGTGATGCAATGTTTCGAGGAAAATTCGCTGCGTTTTTGACCGAGCAAAAGGAAACCAAAAAAGCGATCGAGCTGTACGAAGATGGTCTCGATCAAACCCCCGTTGCCCCCTTCCTTCGACGAGATTTCGCATCCTATTTAGCTGAACAAGGAGAAGTCGCCCGTGCAATCAATGAATATGAAACTGCGCTTGATAATGGATTAAGTCCAACCTTTATGCAGATCTGCCCTATTTCATCATGCAACATGGAATTCGACTGCGAGTCACTACCAGACCACTTGCGCAACGAACATCTCTCTTAATCCAATCCCAACCGGAGATACATTCCATGATAACTTCACCACATACTCGCACAGACACTAATATTTGATATGTAGAGATAGCAGGGAAAAGCTCAATTGTTAGAGGTACTCCCTTCGTTGTTCCATCTTTTCGTGTTCTGTACGTCGATCGTAGTGCTTCTCGAGAATATCCGGACTCACGTCGGCACGGTCGCTGACAAATTTCTCGGGGCGTCCCTCCTTCAGATTGTGCGTGATTCCTCCGCGCCGGACAGCGTGTGGCCCCTTGCTCGAGGGACAGACATGCGCTTGGTTTTTCGTCTTCGTGCCATCACAGTCATCGAGATCACGATCATGGGGACATCCCTCTCCCCAGAAGCAAGGACGTGTAGTGGCGTAGGCGTACGTCTGGATCGTATTGACGTGGATTCGGCCTTGCGCAGTGGAAATAAGGGGGTTACGCCCAAAGTCATCGGTCACGTTTGGCCGTTGGCGCTCGATCCAGTCATCGAGTACGGCACACGTCTGCTCCCGAAGAGCGACGTATCGTTCTCCATTGTCACCGTTCTTGAGTCGTGTTCCGGTATCGGGTCTGTTCGTGACTGCAAGATACTGTTCGTCGGGGTGGTAATCCTCTACGTCAAGTGCGCGGACAGAACTCCGTCGCATCATCGTACGCCACAACAACAATAGCACAACGTGAATGGTTCCGGCGTATTCGAACGTGGCCAACTCTGTGAGGATCGCGTCAGCCTCTTCCGAGTCTACCCGAACGTCACGAACATTTTCCCCGTCAGAGAGCGTCGGGGATTGAACTTTCGTGAAGAGGTCAACGGGAACCCCGTCGATGGACTCCAACCATCGAATGAACACTCTGATCGTGTCCATCTGAGTTTTCTCAGAGGGTGCAGTGAGGTCGCCGTCGTTGCGTCGCCATAGGCGATACCGGTGGATGTCACGCCCAGTTAGCTCGTTCAAATTCTCAATCTCATTGTCGTAGCACCATGCCGTGAAGTACTGCAATCGCGATCGATGGGAGTTGAGTGTCGCTTCGGTTACTTCGCGCTCTCTCGAGTCGAGGTACATTTCGAGGGCTGTCTCCGGGTCGATGGGTTCTAAATTCATCATCGTATTCTCCGGAGATCACGAAAACAGGTCGACGCTGTCGGGTGATTCGCCGTTCACAGGCTGTAACGAATGCCCGTCGCGCCCGTTCGTTTTGTGAACGATGTGGATTCGATAGACCGCGGTAAGAAGTTTATAAAACACGCGCTATCTGCACGAAAGAGTTGGGTCATATTCCGAACGGGGCCGGCGTCGACGTACAGGTCGTGAGCGAGCGATGTACCGTCTTACCCGCAATCATCGACGAACACTACGACGTCCGATCCGAGGAAGATACGATCCGCCAGCGCCAGGAAGTGTTGTGTCGGTCGCACTCGAGTTAAAGTACCGAGGAGTTCAGAAATACCAGACAGTGGCCCGTGAAACGAGACGAGCGAACCGACTACACCGTTTTCAGCCTGCTGAGGAGCGCATCGGCTTCGTCGTTCGCGGCCTCCCGATCGAGACCGTTCTCGACGTACGCATTCACCACTCGAAGGCGAATTGCCTCAGGTTCGAGCGGTTCCACCGTCTCGATGTACCCGTTCTCCTCGAGATACGTCTCGAGTTCCGTCGTTTTGTCGCTATGGAATCGGTTCACTTCGCCGTTTCTGAGACCGTCGATGATCCGTTCGCCCTCGCCGTTGCATTCCTCGGCGAGGTCGGCGACCCGATCGATGAACGTCGAACTCACGGCTCCGGAGTCTTCGAGCGTCTGGCGATCGACTCGGTCACCACGGCCCGTCTCCCACGAGTGGACGAACGTCTCCAGCGCAGTTCCGTTCCGTTCAACTACCCTCAATCGATCCGGTTCGTCCACGAGAGCCGCCCGATCCACCTGCTGAAGGAGCGTCTGGAGCTGGCCCCATCGCGTGATCCCCTGCTCGAGGAGCTGGGACAGGAGCGTCACGTCGTCGACGACGTACCACAGGTGTGCGCTGCCGGCGCCCAGACGTGGGTTGAATGATTCCACGTCGAGTGCATCACCGTACGAGTCGTGATCGTGCCCGTCCGGATCCGGACTGGGCGGGGCAACCGCACGAACCTCGAGATCCCCGAGATCGGGGACGTGAAATTCCTCGCTGAGACCGCGAACGGTCGCGAGGTCGATCTCACAGTAGTCGACGTCCTCGACGTCCTCGAGAGCCCCACGCCACTTGTGTACCTCGTCGCCCTGCGCCGTGAAGTACCACACCTGCCGCCCATCCTTCGCGAGCTCGAGCATCGACTCGATGATGACCTCGGCCTTCCCGTCGTCCGTATTCGCCAGCGTCTCGTCCAGTATCAGCGGGAGCTGTTCGCCCTGTTCTTGCTGTTCGACGAACGCGATCCGGACGGCCAGAAGTACTTGGAGTCTGGTCGCACTCGAGAGTTCGTCGAGGTCGAATCCCGTCTCGGTGACCGTGTCGAAGGCCCGGAAGGTTCCGTCCCCGTCGTCGAGGTCGAGGCGATAGCGGCCGTGGGTGATCCGCGCGAGAACCGTCCGTGCGTGTTCGAAAACTGCTGGCCGGTTCGTTTCGCCCGTCGTCTCTCGGACGTGCTCCGTGAGGGCGTCTCCGACCAGCGACGCGCAGTCCTCGTTCAGCTTCTCGTGTAACGAGTCGAGTGCACGGTGTTTTTCCGTGATGGCGTCCTCCACTTCGGAGTCGGTTTTCGCTTCCTGTACCCGCGTCTCGATCGTCGTGATTTCCTCGTGGATGGCGTCGTACGACGCGGCCGTCTCCTCGGCCCGGCGTCTGTCGCGCTCGAGTTCGGGTATCGGTTTGGTCTGCAGGTCGGAGTCGAACCCGGGATAGGATTCGAGTTTGCCCGCCTCCCGATCCACGATACTCTTTTTCTGGCGAACCGTCTCGACGGCTTCCTGACACTCGTCGGCTTGGTCGCAGAGTTTTCGTAGTCGGTCGAGTTCGTCGGTGTCGAGACCGATCTCGGCGAAGAGGTCGGCCTCCTTCGTTTCGAGGGTATCGATCTTCTCGGTCGCCTTCTCGATGGTTTTCGCCGCACTCTCGAGGTCTCGCGTTGCGTCGGTGTGTCGAGTCGCTCGTGACTCGATGCTGGCGATGTGTGCCCTGGCGTGGGCCGCATCGTCGACGGTCTCGTACCCGTACGGTTCGAGGGTCGCTTCGAGGTCGGCACGTGTCTCGTCGATCTGTGCATCGATCTCCGCAATCTTGTTCTCGAGGCCGACGACGCGGTCATTGTACTTTTGCCATCGCAGGATCCCGTTCGCGAAGACGAGGAGTTCGAGATCGGAGACGTCGATGTCGATCCCGAACCGTTCTCGAAGCTCGGATCGTCGCTCGTTAAGCTCGTCCTCGAGGCGTTCCAGTTGTTCTAAATCGCCCTCGATAGCGTCGCGACGCTCCTCGACGAGACGCTCGAGTTCGTGTGCGGCAATCTCCCTGTTGAGCTCGGTCAGCCGATGCCTGACGGCGTCCGGCCCCCAGGACTTGGGCGGTTCGAGTCCGAGATCGGCGAACGCCTCCCGGTGGGCTGCTCCGGGCTCTGTTTCGTCCGTCCCCGAGTGGTGCGCACTGTACCCGTAGACGCCGAGTCCGACGCCTGCAGCGACGAACAGGTACAGGGCCGGGTGAACGAAGAACCCCAACGTGACCCCTGCTACTCCGAACAGGAGTGCGGAAATCGTCCCGATGACAAGCGGGTGTGATCCACTCCCGGCCGATTCGTTGCTCGAGGTCTTGAGCCAGTTCTCGAGCGCCTGTTGTCCGTTCCGAAGCGAGGCGAGATCCTGGGCTGGCGTCTCGCGCTCGCGCAACCACTGCTGAGCGGACTCGTACTGTGATCGATCCGATCGAAGCTGTTCGGCGTCTCGAACGAACTCGGATACCGCTCCCCACGAAGCCGGATCCAGGCTCTCGAGCGTCTCCTCGCTGACGTCGAGCGGGATGGCTTCGAGGCAGTTCGCCCGTTCTGCACGTTTCTCGTCGAGATCCGCCGTGCTGTCGTCGCGATCTCGTTCGAGGTCTTCGAGTTTGCTGGCCAGCGATTTGAGCCGTTCCACCAGCCCATCTGGGACGCCGTCGTCCGGAAGAGCCGCCGTCTCGATCGCGTCGGTCGCTTCGACGACCGCCTCCTCGGCCGCTTCTTTTTCGTCCTCCCACTCACCGACCTCCTCACGCAGTTCGTCGACTGCCTCGGCTTCGTCACCGTCGATCGACTCGAGAAGTTCGGGGAACGCCGATACCGCCTCCTGGGCCGTCTCGAGTTCCGTCCTGGCCTCGGCAAACTCGATTACCTGGTCGAGTAGCTTCACTCGGTCGGTGGCACTCCTCGCTTCAGCCAGTTCGGTTCGAAGCCGTCCGAGTCGTTGCTCCTCGTTTCGCAGCGCGTCCATCTCGGATCGAGCTGTCCGCCAGGCGTCGACGGCAGACTCGGCCGCCGACACCTCCCCTATTCTCCTCGAGTTCGGAGTGTCGTCGAACTCGAGCCGTTCGGCGGCTGCCGAGAGGTCGTAGCCGCCCGCCGACTCCCGCTCGATCGTCGCAGCGAACGACTCGTTTCGGGTCTCGTCACTGAGCAGGTCGTGGAGGCAGAGGTGGTACTGGTCACGTTCTTCTGCGGGTGGCAGACCGGGCCCGTTCGCGTCCTGCCCGTTTCGCTGGTACGTGACTCGACCATCACGCGTCTCGACCCGCCAGTCGTCACCGTTCAGGGACAGGTGGCCGACGAGTTCGGTTCCGTCCCGCACCGCTCCGGGCCAGAGCAGTTCCTGTATCGACAGCGCCATCGTCGTCTTGCCGCTCGCGTTCGGGCCATACACGACGTTGATGCCCTCCGAGAGGTCGTCGACCTGGAATCCTCGAGCGGTGAACCCCGGTGCACGAACGATGTCGAGGGTCTCGACGTGGAGTCCATCCTCGCTCATGCGGCACCCTCCTTTTGCTCGAGCAACGTATCGAGCAACACCCTCGCCTGGGACTCGAGCGTCTCGACCGCGTCCGACTCGTCCGGCGTGTCGAGTTCCCCCTGACGTCTGAGTACGCTGTACGCGCCGGATTCGTGGGCCTCCTGTATCGACGCGAGTGCGTCCTGAACCAGCGACCCGTACTCGTCGGTGACGCGATCGTTCTCTATCGCGAGCAGAAGGTCGGCGACGTACGCGGCGGGACTTTCGCCCTGTGCCAGTGCCGCCAGATCGACCGCCGGTTTCGTGTCGACCTCGATCGATTCGATGCGCACGGGCGTCGTGCCGACTTTGAGTCCGAGATCGTCCTCGATCGACGCTTTTCGCCGATGAATCTCGCCATGCGCGGCCGTCCGGCCTGTCAGGCGGACTCGAGCGAGCAGGAGTTCGAGCGCCCCCAGTTCCACGTCCGATCGAACCCGATCCTCGATCCGGTCTCTCACCATCGAGGGGATCGCCTTCGGGTCGTCAGCGTCGCTCACGTCGACGCCGACGTGGTCGTATCGAACGGTCGCTAGCGGGATCTGCTCGGCGTCCACGTCGCCCGAGCCGTCGATCCGCACCATCCAGGGCCCGTGCGCGCCGCGTTCACCCGGATCGAGCGCCTGTGGCGACCCGGGGTAGAGGACGAGCGGATCCGCCTCGTTGTGGACGGCTGGTCTGTGAATGTGCCCGAGCACCCACGCATCGACGGGTTTGCCGAGAATGTCGTTCGATTGGACGGGGGCGTACTCGCTCCCGGGCGTATCGAGATCCGCGTGAAGGAGCCCGATCACGGGAACGTCAGGGTCGGGCGAGGGCTCGTAGTCCTCGAGTGGCGAGTCGATGACGTGCTCCTTCGGAAACGACCACCCATCGACGTGGAGTTCGGCCTGTCCGTCCCTCGACAGCGTCCAGCGATCCCAGTCGCCATCGTTCCCGACCAGATGGAGGTTTTCGCGATCCAGCTCTCGAACGAGCCGGGGGAGGACGTCGAAGTCGTGATTTCCAGCGACCACGACGACCGGGATGTCGGCCTCCTCGAGGCGTCTGACTCCGTTCTCGAACGCGCCGTAGGCCTCGAAGAATCGGTTCTCCCGGTCGACGACGTCACCGGAGATAAGGACTGCATCGACCGCTCGACGAATCGCTTCGTCGACCGTGGACGACCAGACCGATTTCGGCGAAAAACGCTGCCCGTCTATCTCCGAGGGGATTCTGGTCGGGTGGCGACCCAGATGTATGTCGCCGGTACACAACAGATTCAGGTGTGCGTCTTGCATTGCCGTCCTCCAGAGAGATACCAGACCGGTTGTTATGGTGGGGGGATAAATCCACTGGGGTGAAACGAATGACGGTGACGAACGAACGTTTCGCGTCTTTGAGTCGACCTACCGAATGTTGTACGTTCTACATCGATACCGAGCGTGTCGACTTGCCGTCTGGCGATCCTACAGAACGAAATTGATACGTCGAAGACAGCCCCTCACAGCGAGAAGACCAGCCCAATCACCACCGAGTACGTGAAATTGAGCAGCGTCCCTGCGAGATAGTACGTCGTATTGCCACTCGAGATGTCCTCCTTGCGAATGAACGACTTGGCGGCGAAGACGATACTCAGTGCGGTGTAGGCCCCCTGCAGAACGAAGGTCAACACCAGGACGTTCTCCATTTTTCCGATGAGCCAGCCCGTGTCCTGGTCGAAATCGCTGTCGGTCGCGACTTGGTCGCCGGTAAAGAGCGACAGACCGCCGTTCACCACGATGGTACTGGTTCCCAGGAGAATCCCGTAGGCGGCCAGTTCCGCCGCTGGAACGGCCCGATTCGGGAGCTGTGCGATCGGAACGACGTGGATGGCGAGCAAAGTCAGGCCGAGGCCCAGGGCGGCCAGATCCGTTTTGACGAACGAGCCGGTCGTCGAAAACTCACTCCCCATAGATGACTGGGAGTACATCCAGGAGATGTTCTCTTAACAGTTTCGTTTGGAAATAATCGATCTGGCGGAGGGACTTCGAAACTGCTTGCTGTCGAATTCCGAGTTCCGACGCCGCCGCCGCTTGCGTTCCCTGGCGTTCGTAGGCGCGGACGACATCCGCCTGGCGTGGTGTCCACCCCGCCCGTTGTCCCAATAACAGGTTCATGCTGATCGCGAGCAGGGTGTCGACCGCCCGTCCAGTGTCGACGTAACAGTAGAGATCGTCATCTTCGACGGCGGTGAGAAGCGTATCAGCGCTGTGGAACGCCTCCCCATCCAGTTGGTGAATTTCGTTCGACGGTTCGACGTCGATCTGCCCGCCAGCAACGGCGAATCGAACCATCGTCGGATGACACGACTCGAGGATCGTCGCGAGGAGTTCGTACACCCTCGAGAGGCTCGTGAGGACGCCCCCGAACTCGTCGATCCCTTTGAGCAACTCGAAATCCGTGTGGATGTCGGCACTGAACTCGTCGTTCACCCGCTCGAGACCCGCCGCGAGAGTGGTTCGAAACGCGGATCGATCCTCGATCGAGGCCGAGTCGATCACGTCCCCGAGGATGACGTACCGTTCCGTCGCTTCCGGAGGTGACATATTCGCCTGTTACGCTCCACAACCATATATGGTTGTATTTCGTAAGTACAACCTTTTTTGGTTGTATAACTCTAATACAACCACTTTTGGTTGTGCTATACACCTCCGCAATGCCCCACTTCTACGTCGAGTCCCCCGACTCCGGATACCTCCCTTCGAGCAACGTCACCCCATCCAACTCGCCAGCCGGCTCGAAGTCGAACACCTCGCCGTAGAACGCGAGTTCGGCCTCGAGCGCCCGGGAGACGTTTGTGGCGTCGCGGAACCCGTGGCGTTCCTCGGGGAACTCGAGATATGCATAGGGCGTCCCGGTGTCGACGAGGGCGTCGATCATCGCCTCGGCCTGGGCGGGCGGAACCACCTCGTCCTTGCCGCCCTGGAGCAACAGCAGCGCCCCGGTGATGGAATCGGCCCGGTGTACGGGTGAGCGTTCCCGATAGACGTCCGCGGCTTCCGGAAGCGAGCCGACCAGGCCGTCGAGGTACCGGGACTCGAACTTGTGAGTGTGGGCGGCGAGCGCCTCGAGGTCGGCCACGCCGTAGTAGCTGGTTCCGGCGTCGAACGTGTCGTAGCCGGCGAGCGCCGCGAGCACGGCGTAGCCGCCGGCACTGCCGCCCGAAATCGCCTGTCGATCCGGATCGACCCAGCCCGCTCGAGCGGCGTAGCGGGCCGCGTTCACGCAGTCGAGGGTGTCGCGAACGCCCCACTCGCCCTGTAACGCGTCGCGGTAGGCCCGTCCGTAGCCGGTCGAGCCGCGGTAGTTCACGTCGAGCACGGCGATGCCGCGCGTGGTGAAGAACTGCGTCTCGAGGTCGAGCGTCGCCCTGGAGCGACTCGTCGGCCCGCCGTGGACGGTGACGACGACCGGCGGGTGCTCGTCCTCGGGAATCTCGACGTCGGGGTTCGTCGGCGGATAGTAGTGGGCGTGGGCGACGGTCTCCTCCGCGTCGACGGCGTCCCCGGTCGGAAACGCGACCGATTCGGGGACGGAGACAAACGCCTCCTCGAGGTCGACGGTCATCGCCTCACGGTGGCGAACCGGTTCCCCACCGGGTGTCCACGAAACGACGGCCGTCGGTTCGGTCGGCTGACCGGCGATGAACGCCAGTCGCTCCCCGTCCGAGCGGAGCGAGGCCGGGCGGTACGCGGTGTACAGCAGCTGTGGTTCGCCGAGCGTCCACTCCCTCCCGTCGACAGGTGAACTGCCGTCCCCAGCGGTGTCGTCTTCAGCAATACCGGATCCAGTAGTACCGGCCCCAGGGATGCCGTCTCCAGCGGGCTCGAGAAAACGAAGCCGCGTCCGGCCGTCGTCGGTGACCAGCGTCGCGATCCGTCCATCGTCCAGAAACGCGTACGTCGAAAGGGCGAACACCCACCCCGGGACGCCGAACTCCATCGACGCCTCGAGGCAGTTCCGGGGGTCGGTCTCCCGGGGCTCCGCACCGAGTACGTACAGGTTCCACCAGCCCGTGCGATCCGAGACGGCGAACAGCGCTCCCGAGGGGTGCCACTGGGGATCGAACACCGACTCCGCGGGGCCGCCCATGACCACCGCGCCGTCCTCGAGCGTCCCGTCGCTCGCGCGGTCGGCGACGACGAGTTCGGTGCCGTCCCACGGCATTTGCGGGTGATCCCACTGGAGGTACGTCAGTCGCTCTCCATCGGGGGAGACCCGCGGTGCACCGTAGAAGTTGTGGCCCTCGGCGACGACGATCGGCTCGCCCCCTGTCGAGGGAATCGCGACGAGTTCGTTTTTCGGTTCCGAGTCGGCCTCGTGGTGGCGTTCCCTGACGGCGTAGAGCCACCTCCCGTCGGGTGTTCGCGTCAGGTCGGCGTAGCGGTGGGAGCGGTCGGCCGGCGGCTCCGGGGTGATCGCCTCGGGATCGGGGACGTCCAGCTCTTCGGCTTCGACCTCGGCGGCCTCGACCTCGAGACGGCACAGTCGCTGATCCTCGAGTGCCGCGAACCACACTAAACCGTCCTCGACGAGGAAGTCGCCGCCGCCGTACTGGTGAACCAGCGTCCGGACGTCGACGGAGTCGGGTGTGACTTCGGTGACATCGCCCGATTCAGCCGCCGCCCCATCCAGCGACTGCCGAACGATGACGCCGCGTCCGCCCTCATCGGGCCGGCGCTCGAGCCAGTAGACGTGTTCGCCATCGATCTGTACAGCCGACAGTCCGCGACCGCTCTCGGCAACCGTTTGCGCGTCGAGCGGCGACGGCCACTCGCCGTACGGCGTTGACATACTCCCGAAAGGACGTCGGACGATAGTAAAGGTGTGTGAGGCGGCACCGTGGAACAGAGCGTCAGACAGTCAGACCGGCTCGCACAGCGCCCACACGTCCTCGAGCGGCTCGAGCCGATGCGGTTCCGCCCCACGGCTGGTCAGAATCCCCGTGTGGTACAGCATTGCCTTCAGCTGGAACACCGTGGGTGCGTGATAGACGGCACCGTCTTCGAGCGCCGTCTCGCGAAGGTGGCCGTCGGCTGTCAGCACCCGGCGGCGAACCGCCTGATCGCCCCGGATGAACAACTCAACGGTGAACGACGGGTGGAGTTCGTGCAGGCGACAGACGAGGTCGACGAGCGACGGTTCGGGCTCGCCGTCCTCGAACGCGGTCTGGAGCTCGGTGACGAGCAGTTTCGTCGCCGGATACTGATAGACGATTCGGCGGGCGAGCTGTCCCCACGCCGGCGCGACCTCCACGAAGCGTTTTCGGGAGCGATACCAGTCCGAGAAGGTCTCGAGGGCGGCCCTGACCGAGCCGTACCGAGCGAGGGCGAAGCGAACCACCTCCTGGCCGAGCGGGGTGAGGTCGACCCGTCCGGAGCGGTCGTCGACCAGGCCGAGAAACGCCGCCCCGCGTCGCGCCTCGTCGACCGCGCCGACAACCTTGTACGTCTCGAGCAGCGTGGCCGTCTCGCCGTCGGCGTAGTGGGCCAGCGGATAGCCGAGGTAGTTCTTCGGGTGGTTGAGACCGAACGAGCGGTCGGTCACGCCCTGGGCGCTCGCCTGGAACCGAATCGCGTTCGCTTCGGTCGTCGTCCGATTGCCGACGATCCGGGGCACCTCGAGCGGCTCGACCGCGCCCGACGGGGTGACGCCGAGGATGCCGACGTTGAGTTCGCGAGCGAGCGTCCGATCGGTCTGGGAGACGACGGCCGCCGGGGCGGCGAGGTAGGCCGCGTTGGCCTCGTGGAGGCGGTCGTACGCCTGGACGATCCCGCGTTCGGTGTCGACGCCGCCCGTCGTGTACCCCTTCGCTTCGATGGCAACCAGGGGTGGCTCGTCCCCAAGGCGGTCGACCGCCAGCCATTCGGACTCGAGACACCGGACGCCGACGAGGTCGGGGTAGCCGCCGCCGACGCGAACGTGATTGAACGGGGCGAGCGCCTCGAGGAGATCCGACTCGAGGCGGTGGCCCGGCCGCCACTCGTCCGTCGAGAATTGGGTGTCGACGACGGCGTAGGCGTCGTCCTCGGCGGGGAACAGGGCGCGCTTCGTATGCGCGAGTACCTGCGGTTCCGCGAGGCGGTCGGCGGCGGCGCTCATATCACATCCATGCGAGAGCTCGGCCATGAATGTTCGCGTCCAGTCACGTCCCGTCCACGCTGCAGACGACGCCTCGAGACCGAACCGGGCGTCTCTTCGAACCGAACACGCTCGCGGGTGTGACTTTCCCGCTGTCTGACGTAGACTTAAGTGAATCCGGTTCTGTAGTACGCGCAGACACACTCACTGGTGTGTGGAGGATCTCCAGGATGGGATTGTTTACAGGACTCAAAGATAGCATCTCCCGCGTGACCGATGGCTTGTTCTCCGAACAGGAGCCAAAGCGCATCGGCATCTACGGCCCGCCAAATGCCGGAAAGACGACGTTAGCGAATCGAATAGCCCGCGACTGGACCGGTGACGCAATCGGTACGGAAAGTCACATTCCCCACGAAACGAGACGTGCCCGCCGCAAAGAGGACGTCGAGATCGAACGAAACGGGAAATCGGTCACCATCGACATCGTCGACACCCCCGGGGTGACGACGAAAGTCGACTACGAGGAGTTCACCGACGAAATGGAAAAGGACGACGCGATCCGGCGCTCTCGAGAGGCGACCGAAGGGGTCGCAGAAGCCATGCACTGGCTTCGCGAGGACGTCGACGGCGTCATCTACGTCCTCGACAGCGCCGAGGATCCGATCACGCAGGTCAACACGATGCTGATCGGGATCATCGAATCGCGCGACCTGCCCGTACTGATCTTCGCGAACAAGATCGACCTCCCCGAATCGAGCGTCAAGCGCATCGAGGAGGCGTTCCCCCAGCACAAGACAGTGCCGCTGTCGGCCAAAGAGGGCGAGAATATGGACGAAGTGTACGAAAACATCGCGGAGTACTTCGGGTGAGATGATGCCGGGAGCAACGAAAGCAAACGACGACCGTCGCGACGGCGTCCAGATCGACCTCATCAGCGGAGAGCGAATGGACGGGATGGCCAGCATGGAGAAGATTCGAATGATCCTCGACGGCGTTCACGACGGCAACATCGTGATCCTCGAGGAGGGACTCTCCCCGGACGAAGAGAGCAAACTCATCGAGGTGACGATGGCCGAAATCAGCCCCGACGAGTTCAACGGCATCGAAATCGAGACGTATCCGAAGTCCGGCACGCGAGACTCCTCGCTGCTCGGGCGGCTCATGGGCAACGACGACACCTCGAACAAACTCACCGTGATCGGCCCGGCCAACCAGATCGAAACCCTGCACAAAGACGAGACGCTCATCAGCGCGCTCGTCTCGAGAAGCTGACGAATGCCACACCAGTGTACCACCTGTGAGCGGACGTTTCCCGACGGCTCGAAGGAGATGCTATCGGGCTGTCCCGACTGTGGCGGCAACAAGTTCCAGTTCACCCCCTCGAGTACGCCACCGCGCGATCCCGACGAGACCGGCGGGAACGGAATCACGACCGAGAACCGCACTGCCGCCTCGAGCGAACAGGACGAGCCGTCGGGCATCACGACGCCGTCCGAGCAGTCGCCAGCGCGCGAGACCGGATCCGAATCGACCGAATCCAGTTTCCGCGAGTGGCCGGAAACCGCCAGGCGGCCAGCGGATCGAGCGAGTGCACCAGACACCGATCCACAGCGGACGGAACGCGATTCGTCGACGGCCGACGGTGACGCCACCGTCGAGTCACAGCCGGCCCCGCCATCGAGCGAGGACTCTGCGCAGGCGAGCGCCCGTAGCGAAATCGTTTCGAGCGACGAACTCCCGCGGTCACGGAGCCCGGACGAACCGGACGACGACGCGCCGAGCCCTGACAGTGGTCGTGTCGTCAGCGAGCCAACGGATACGGCGGAACGTCCCTCCCTCGACCAGCTGCGCGAGGAGTTGAACGATCAGTTCGAGAGCATCAAGATCGTTCGCCCGGGCCAGTACGAACTGAACCTGATGGAACTGTACGACCGCGAGGAGTACATCGTCTCCCTCCAGGAGGACGGCCGGTACGTCATCGACGTTCCCGACTCCTGGCGCGAAGGGAACGACGATTCCTGAGAGCGAGTCACCTCGACGGCGATCTGAATCACCGCCAACGGCTGTTTTCGGGGGAATTTTCGTGGCAAACGACGTATTCGCTCGAGTACCGCTCGCGTGCTATTCTCCTGTCGATCGGCTGTTACTCGAGTACCGCTCGAGTGTCGTAGACGCCTGAGGGTACAAGCCACGGGGTTATCCCCGTGGTTATGGACGGCACGGACACGATGACGGGTACACACACCTGGGCGATTCCCGAAGGGTACGTTCCAGATGGAAGCACCGGCCCCGAACCCGAGATGGAGAGCCACGAGACCATCTGCGTCCTGAACACGACCGACGAGGACGCGGCCATCGAGATTACGGTGTACTTCACCGATCGAGAGCCCGTCGGCCCGTACGAGAAGACCGTTCCCGCAGAGCGAACCAGGCATTTCCGATTCAACGAGTTCGAGGAACCGGAACCGATTCCCAGAGGTGAGCCGTTCGCGAGCGTGATCGAATCGGATATTCCGGTCGTCTGTCAGCACACGCGACTGGACTCGAGACAGGCGGAGAACGCCCTGCTGACGACGATTGCACACCCGCTGGAGTGATCGGGTTGTCGACGACGAAGACGAAGACGAGCAGGGGCGATGACGAAGACGAGCAGGAGCGATATCGAACAGTGATAACGACGCCACTCGAGCGACGAACCAAAACGGCTGAACCCCTGGCGCTCGAATCGAGGGTATGGTCTCTCGAGAGAGTCGCGTCTTGTTGGTGTCGATGGCGCTCATCGCCGTCATCGTGGTGGGGCTCGAGGTCGTGACGGCAGCCTTCGGGTTGCCACACTGGTCGAGCCCGCTGTTCGGCTTTCTGCTGGTCGTCGGACTCGGCGTCGCCGCGCCACAGCTGTATCTGGCCGCCACCGGTTCGGAGCGATCCACGGTGACGCGCCTCCGCATTGTCGTTTTCCTGACCGTCGTCTTCGCGCTGTTTTTCGTCGGCGGAGCGAGCGGCCTCGAACGCCTGACCATCTGGGCGATCACCGGGCTGACGGTCGTTGGCTGGTTCGGCTACGAGTTCCACATCGCGTACGAGGCAGCGAAAGAGCGGGAGTCAGCAGAGGCCGTGGATCGAGTCGATTGACCGGAGAGGGACAGGCATACCCGTCCGGACGGCGAACCGGCGGCTATGACCGACCCAGCAGACCTCACGTCCGATACCGATCCCGAGGCGTATCGGGAGACGCTCGAGGCAAAGCGCGCGGAGAAAGACCAATTTTTCGCCGACCACCCCCAGTCGCCGATTCCGCCGGAGGAGCGCTCGAACTTCGAGGGGCTCGAGTACTTCCCGCCGGATCCGGACTACCGCGTCGACGCAACCGTCTCGCTCGTCGACGACCCCGAGGCCGATCCCGTGGCGATGGAGACGAGCGCCGGTCGCGAGATGCGATATCTCCGCGTGGCCACGCTCGCGTTCGACCTCACTCGAGCGGATCCGGATCTCGAGGACGGCCGGTACGAACTCGCGGCCTACAGCCAGGACGGCGGGCTCGAGACGCTGTTCGTCCCGTTCCGGGACAAGACGACCGGCCAGCAGAGTTACCGCGGGGGCAGGTACATGGAACTCGCAGTCGACGGCGGCCTCGAGGACGGCGACGACCTGCTCGTCGACTTCAACCTGGCGTACTCGCCGTTCTGTGCCTTCAGCGAGACGTTCGACTGCCCGCTTCCGCCCGAGGAGAACTGGCTCGAGGTGGCGATTCCGGCGGGGGAGAAGGCACCGGAATGAGAGGGGGCTGAGAGAAAAACGGCAGCGTTCAGGGCGCGACGCCGACGGTCAGCAACGTCCCGTACTCGCGGTAGCGCTCGAGCATCGCCGCTCGAGTCTCCCAGTCCTCGGTCGGAAACGCGTCGACGTCGGGGATCTCCGTTTCTCGATCCGGAATGTTGTCCTGGGCGGCGACGACGAGCCCGGCGTCGCGGAACGTCTCTCGATACTCCTCGCGGTTCCATCGGGTCATCTCGACGGCGATGTGCTCCTGCCAGTCGTGGGAGTGGACGTTCTCCTCGTAGTAGTTGACCGCACAGTAGAACGTCCCGCCGGGTCGGAGCACGCGGGCGATCTCCTCGAGCGTCCGGTGTGGATCGGCGGCGTAGTAGAACGCCTCCATCGTCCAGACGTGGTCGATGCTGTCCGTGTCGAACGGGAGGGCACCGAAATCGCCGATGACGTACCCGATCTGCGGATCGTCGGTGTAGCCCGCGGCGTTGTGTGCCATCTCTGGCGCACCGTCGAGGCCGTAGACCCGCCCGGCACCCTTCGTCACCCGGAGGGCGCGTCCGGCGTAGCCGCTCCCACAGCCCAGGTCGAGCACCGTCTCGCCCGCTTCGACCGGCATCCGTGCCAGTGCGTGCCTGGCGGTGTGCCAGTGGCGCGTCTCCATCCCTTTGTCGCGGCCGTCGGCCGCCCACGCGTCGAACTCCTCGCGAACGCTCATACGCCCACTCTCGAGCGGGCCGGGAAAGGAAGTTTCGTTCGCCGGCAGCCAGCGACCGGTCGTGAGCGTCGGATCGCCTGGGATTCGTCTCTAACACTCTATCGACGTTCTGGGCGTCGACCGGTTAGCTCACGTCGTATCCTTCCTGCCGGAGAAGCAATAACATCGAGAGCCCGGAGATCAGAATCAACAACAGCGCAGGGATGGCCGCGAACCGGTAGGCAAGCGCGTTCTGGGCACCCCAGATGATGATCACCAGGGTGTCCATTCCGGCCGGTTGTAACATCAGCGTCATCGGCAGCTCTTTCATCGTCGTGAGGAAGACGAGCGCGGCCCCGACCACGACGCCGGGGGCGATCAGTGGCAGGGTGACCCGGCGAAACGTCTCGAGGCGGCCGGCGTTGAGCGTGCTCGCTGCCTCGACCGTCCTGGCGTCGATCTGGAGCACAGAGGAGCGAACGGTGCCCACGGCCTGGGGGAGAAATCGGACGACGTAGGCGAACACGAGCAGCCACACGCCCTGTCGGTACAGCGAGGGGAGCGTCCGGGTGCCGAGAAACACCAGCGCGAGGCCGATGACGACACCAGGCACGGCGAATCCGAGGTAGGTCGCCCGTTCGAACACCCGCGAGAGCAGGGAGTTGTACCGCCCGGAGTAGTACGCAACCGGGAGTGCGAACGAAACGGCCGCCAGCGCTGCCAGCAGCGCGAGGTAGACCGAGTTGTACGCGAACTCCCACTGGAACTCCAGGGAGGGAATCGGGTCGCCCTGGCTCACGAGCAGCCACCGTGTGAAGATGGCGACGGGGACGACGAGGGTGAGGACGCCCAGCGCGGCGATCGATCCCATCGCGGGCCACTTCCAGAAGCCCAGTCGAATCGTGGTTCCCCGTCCGGTTCCGCCGCTCGCATCCTCGTCGCGACCGATGCCGGCTTCGATGACGAGGATGACCGCGACGATGGCGATCAACTGCAAGGCGAGCAAGGCGGCGTACTCGACGGCGAAGCCGCGGAACTCCCAGTAGATCGTGCTGGTGAAGACGCTCACCTGCATGAACGCCGGCGTGCCGAAGTCGGAGACGGCGTACATGGCGGCCAACAGCGCACCAGCGGCGATTCCCGGACGGATCTGGGGGAGGGTAACTCGACGGAACGCACCGAGGCGGCCGTGGTTGAGCGTTCGCGCGGCGTCGACGAGCGAGGAGTCCATCGACAGCAGGGCCGCCCGGGTCGTTAAAAAGACGTAGGGATAGGTGTAGAGGGTGATGACGAACGCCGCACCGCGAAGGCCGTCGATCCGTGGAATCGTCACCCCCAGCAGACTGTCGATCTCGCCGCCAGAACCGAACATCGCGACGAACGCGATGGCACCGATGTAGCTCGGGATGACGAGCGGCAGGGCGGCGACGACGGTCCAAAAGCGCGGGTACGGCAGATCGGTCCGGGTCGTCAACACCGCGAGCGGAACCCCGAGCAGGATCGAACACGCGGTGACGATTCCCATCAACACCAGGCTGTTGAGCGTCACCGATGCCGTTTGTGAAGAGACCAGGAGCCCGTACGCACGCACGGGGTCGACCGTGCCGGCCTGCCAGAGCAGCCAGAACATCGGCGAGACGACCAGAAACGCGATGAGTCCACTCAGCAGCGCCAGCACCACCGCCGACTGGTCGAATCGCGAGCTCTCCGGCAGTCGGCGGCCGGCCGAATCGAGATAGCGCGTGAGAGGCCTCATTGGAGCGAGAGTCGTTGAGACGGAGATTGGGGTTCGACTCGCTTGAACCCACTGATACGCACCTCGAGTCCCCTCGGTACGTGCGCGGTCGATCAAGTCGCGTCTTCGGTGTCCCGGCTCGAAATGGAACGAACCGTCCTCGGGGGAAGGCGTCGGTTCCCTATAAGGAGTGGCACTTCGACAATGTGGTGAACGGTCGATATTAGACGGTCATTCCCTCCTCGTTGAGGAGATCCTGTGCCTCGCGCAGATCCATGTCGAAGCTGCTGAGGTCGAACGACGGCGGGTTGATGTCCTCGAGATTTGGCAGGTCGCCGACGTAATCGATGCCCTCGACGACGGGATACTCGCCGTTGGCGTCCATCATGAACTCCTGTCCCTCCGCGGCCAGCAGGTGTCGGACGAACTCGGCGACGAGTTCTGGGTCGTCGACCTCGTTCATCACGCCGACGCCCGCGACGCTGAACAGGCAGCCGGGATCGTTCTCGGTGAACGCGACATCGATCGGCGCGTCGGGATCTTCGTCGAGAATGCGCGCCGCGTAGTAGCTGTTGCCGAGGCCGACGATCGGATCGCCATCGCCACCGAGATCGATCGCCGCCGCCTGGTTGGAGCCACCCGAAAACAGCTGGACGTTCTGATCGGTGACCATCCCGCGAACCCACTCCCGGGTTGCCTCCTCACCCTCGAGTTCGACCATCGCCTGGATGAAGCCACGGAACGTCCCGGAGTTCGGCCGGGTCGAGATGATGTCCTGGAAGCGTTCGTCGGTCGCGTACTCGAAGATGTTCGTCGGTAAGTCGTCGGCGTCGTAGCCGAGATCCGCCCAGCGCTCTGTGTGGTAGATGATCGACCGAACTCGGCCGGTGACGCCCGTCCAGTAGCCGTCTGGGTCGCGGTAGCTCTCCGGAACGGCGTCGACAACGTCCTGGGGGAGCGCTTGCAGCGCGTCGTTGCGCTCGAGTTCGCCCAGTGCGCCGGGATCCTGTGAGTACATCAGATCCGCTGGCGTGGCGTCGCCCTCCTGTAGGATCTGGTTGACGTAGACGTCGTTGTCGTCGTGGAAGAGGTTGAGGTCGAGGTTCTCGTAGCGCTCGTCGAGTTCGACGAACACGGGGTCGATCTGCTCTCGCGTCCGCCCGGAGTAAATGGTGACCTCGCCCTCGAGGTCGCCCAGATCGTCCCAGCTCACCGCAGAGGAGTCGACGGGTGAACCGAGGGGTTCGGCGTCAGCGATCGAACTGGGGTTGCCGTTGCCATCGTCGCTTCCACCGAGACAACCGGCCAGCCCGGCGAAACCGCTCGCCGCGACGCCGGTCGTTACGAGGAAACGTCGTCGTGTGTCGTTCGCCATCTACCTAATTTAGGCCAGCCTAAAACACTTATAGCCATCGATTTTGGTCGGCCAAAAACAGGACAAAACTAGATTGTGACGTGGTAGGAACCCCTGACGTTACGGGTTTCACGTCAGTTATGACGAACTATTTGTTTGAGGGGAGCCTATGCCGCTTGAGCGTGTCGATTGTTAGGCGAGCCTAAAGAGAGGGGGAATCCGTCGGCGGATTCAGGGCATCGGCGCCCCGGCAATGCACTCGCCCGAAACAAACCTCGAGATTTCGAGTCGAGACATCGAGGAGGGGTCGCGTACGCGCGAAACTGGGAATTTTAGGAAGGCCTAAATCCTAGGGGCGTAAATGTGGGGACAGAACTAGCACCGACGCGCCTGTAGGCACGCCCGCTTCACTAATCGACGCCGAACGGGCGCTCCTCGCGACTCACGTCGGTCGATCACTCTCGCTCTCATGTCCGTCGAACACGAACGCACGCTGACCGAACCGACCCGCACCGAGACCGAACTGTCAGAGACCACCCCTATCCTCGAGGTCGACGGCGTCTCGAAGTTCTTCGGGGACGAGTGCGCCGTCGAAACGCTCTCGCTGTCGGTCGACGAAGGCGAACTTCTGACGCTGCTCGGCCCGTCTGGCTGTGGAAAGACCACGACGCTCCGGCTACTCGCCGGCCTCGAGCGCCCCTCGAGCGGGTCGATTCGGATCGACGGCGAGCCAGTGGCCGTCGCCGACGACTCGACGTTCGTCCCACCCGAACAGCGAGACGTCGGGGTCGTCTTTCAGGACTTCGCGCTGTTCCCGCACATGACGGCGGCCGAGAACGTCTCCTTCGGGATCAGCGACCTCCCGAAAGCCGAGCGCGACCGGCGGGTCGCGGAGTTGCTCGAGCTCGTCGGGCTCGGCGATCAGGGCGAGTCCTCGCCCGAACAGCTCTCGGGTGGACAGAAACAGCGGGTCGCGCTCGCGCGATCACTCGCACCCGAACCCGAAATGTTGTTGCTCGACGAACCGTTTTCGAACCTCGACGTCGACCTCCGGGTCGAAATGCGCGAGGAGGTTCGCCGAATCCTGAAAGCCACCGGCGTCACCGCGATCTCGGTCACGCACGACCAGGAAGAAGCGCTCTCGATTAGCGACCGCGTCGCGGTGATGGCCGGCGGAAAGCTCAAACAGATCGATACGCCCGAGGACATCTTCCAGCACCCCAAATCCCGTTTCGTCGCCGGCTTCCTGGGTCACGCCAGCTTCGTCCCCGGCCGTGTCGACGGCGACATCGTCCACACCACGCTCGGCCCCATCGGCCGTGACCGGATCCACGGCCTCGCCCTCGAGTACGACCGAACCGATATCGACGTCTTGCTCCGCCCGGACGACGTGATCGCCACGCCGACCACGCCCGAGAACGCCGACGGCGAAGTGACCTACCGTCGATACCTCGGACCGACCATCCTCTATCGGATCGAACTCGATTCGGGCATTACCGTCGAGGCGATGCACAACCACGCCGACCAGATCGATCTCAACGAGCCAGTCAGTGTCGACCTGGGGGCGACACACGATCTGGCGTGGTTCCCGACGCGCAACGACCAGATGTAGGCCGCTGCGTTGACGCGTCTTGCCGTCTGGTCAACTGACGGTGACGTGTCTCGAGTGTAATTGCGATACAATACCACCTCGAGCACCGGATACACCCCGAACATCGGATGGGCGACCGCCGCCTGCCAGATATCCGCATCCTTAAGTCAATCCCGCAAGTTGTTCACTCCAATATGGACTACACACTCGAAATCGAGAACACGCCCGATACTGTTCCGGGTGGGACGAGCGTGCTTCTGTTGCATCCGAGCACCGGGGAGACGGATCGTATCGATACCGACTTTCTCAAAACCGACACCGACTCCTTTCTCGTCGTCTCGACGCGAACCACCGCTCGAGAGGTCACCCAGAAACTCGAGTACTACGACGTCGACGAATCCCGTGCCGTCATCCTCGACACGCTGAGCATCGAACGCGGCTACTCCCGTCGCTCGAGCGACAACGTCCACTACGTCGCCGCCCCCGACGACGTCGACGGCATCGTCCGCCAGGTCGAACGCTTCCTCGAGACCAACGACGGGAAGGTGCGAGTTAGCTTCGATTCGGTCACCGAACTCGCCTACTACGCCGGCGAGCGGGCCGCACTCGAGACGGTCGAACGGCTGGTAAACTTGCTCGAGGCACACGACGCGATCGGCCTCTTTCACCTCTCGGAAGAAGTACACGACGACGAGATCGTCGAGCAGTTCAGAGCGCTGTTCGACGGAATCGTCGACCTGGACGAAGCAGGCAACGTGACGACAGCGTTCTGAGCGTCTAATCGGCTACGAACCCGACGAATCGGTATCCTCGAGCGCCCGGAACGTCTTTTCGGCCCAGCGAATCGCGTAGGCAGGGCCGTGATCGCGATAGGCCCCGGTCTGGAGGGCGGCGAACGGGGCCGGTAGCTCGAGCGGCTGATCGTGGCCGTTGTCGTAATCGTGGTCGGAGGCGTGCTTGATCGCCGCACACGCCAGTTCGGTCGCATCGGCGAAGTCCGTCTCCCCGCGAGCGACCGCCCCGGGAAGGCCCGAGAGCCGCCCCTCGAGGCGACTCCCGGCGTCGTGCCACGCTGCGGCCAGCTCGGGATGGTCGTCGTCCCAGCCGGCAAAGATCGGGCCGGTCTGGAGGCCCACCCAGCCGTCGTACAGCGCGGCAGCGATCTGGTAGGTCGCGTTGGGGTCGAGCGGCACCGCCGCGTCGAGGTCGCGGTACGAGTCTTCGAAAAAGCCCAGGAAGTGTTCGGGAACCTCGAGGCCGACCTGCACCAGCGCTTCCGCCAGCAGAAAGTCGATGAACGACTCGGGGGCACCCTGGACACGAGCCTTGACCAGCAGGACGGGCGGGCTGGTCTGGCGCGTCCAGACGACGCTGCCGTCGCCGGGCATGCCGATGGTAAAGTCGGAGCCAGCGTAGCGAGCCAACAGGTGGGGTGCGTCCGCGGGGAGCCAGGCCGACGGATATCTGGCTGGCTCGAGTGACTCGACGAACAACCCGAGCGACTCGGCCTGTGCCGGCGGCACGGTCTCGAAGTCCCGGTCGACGTCGAACACCAGCGTCTCTGGGGCGTGTTCCGCTCGGACGGCGTCGACGGCCGGCGAGAGCGAACGCTCCTCGAACATCAGGCGGCGACGATCGACTGGGCGATAAGCAGCAGTGCCAAGAGTGCGGAGACGGCGATCGTACTGACGACGACCTTCGTTGCAGTGCTCATAGCGGGCAGTCGTCGGGCGACTCGCTTAAATCCATCTCTTGCGGCGCCTCGACGTGGATGGGGGTTGGGAAGGAGGGAGCGAAGAAAGCAGGGAGGAAGGCAAGGAGGCAGGGAGCGTCGCCTCGAGGCTACTCGTGGGCCGCCGAATTGTCCTGTGGCTCGTAGCCGAGCACCTCGCGAGCGCGGTCGATGGAGTAGTACTTGCGGTCGTTGTCGGAGATACCGTAGACGATTTCGTAATCGTAGTCAGCCTGGATCGCGCAATCGACGAGGTGCGCACAGTCGCGATAGGAGAGCCACATCGCCTGTCCGCGTTCGTAATCGATGGGCGGATGGCCTTTCGTCAGGTTCCCGATGCGGACACAGCAGACCGAGAGGCCGTACTCGTCGTAGTAGTACCGACCCAGGGTCTCGCCGGCGGCTTTCGAAACACCGTAGAGGTTGCCGGGCCGGGGGAGTTCCGAGCCGTCGAGTCGAAACTCGTCGTGTTCCCGGTAGAGGTCGGGTCGCCGAGCTTCGGTCTCGTAGGCCCCGACGGCGTGGTTCGAGGAGGCGAAGACGACGTTCTCGACACCGGCGTCGACCGCCGCCTCGAACACCGTCTGCGTGCCGTCGATGTTGTTGCGGAGGACGCTGTCCCAGGGGGCTTCCGGACGCGGGTCACCCGCGAGGTGGATCACCGTGTCGATTCCCTCCATGGCCTCCCGGACGGCCGTCTCGTCGGTGATGTCGGCCACGACAGTCTCCCCCGGGAGGTCGCCCGTCAGCGGATCCCGGTCGAGCAACCGCCACTCGTAGTCGTCGGCGAGTTCGTCGAGGATCGCGTCGCCGACGCGTCCTCCAGCCCCCGTGAGCAGGACCGTGTGCATTCACTCGAGTGGTAGGCGAGGGGTGATAAGAAACGTGCGGTTCGACGTCGGCGTGCTCGAGGCGGTGCGGTGTCGATTCGGAAACGGACGCCGGTCGGCGCTCGAGGTGGATTCGGTACGGCGACACTGGCGGCTCCTCGAGAATGATAGGGAAGCGATCTTCGTGAGGAGAACAGTGGAAGCAGGTAGCGGAGCAGTAACCGATGCATCGATCGCTGTCGCAAACAGGCTGCTGAACACGAAAAATGATGGGGAAATGACACACCCAGTACATATTTACTACGATGGAACAACCCGGGATTATGGAAATCGCTATTCTCTCCGACACGCACGTTCCTGATCAAGCTGAGCAGTTGCCCAATCAGTTCCGCGAGCACGTCCAGGAGGCCGACCACGTCGTTCACGCAGGGGACTTCGGTTCGAATCAGGCGCTCGCGAACGTGCGAGAACTCGCCGACGACCTCACGGCGGTCTACGGAAACGCCGACCCGGTCGGTATCGATCTTCCGGCAGTTGCGTCGGTCACGGTCAGCGGTGTGACGTTCGTCGTTTCACACGGGATAATCAACTTCGTCGAGCGGGCGGTGTCGAGTTCGGAGGGCGTCGTCTTCGACCGCGACGACTGGCTCGACGCCGTCGCCGATACGGCACGGGCGAGAGCTGACGCGGACGACGAAGTCGTCGGTATCGGCGGCCACAGCCACGAAGTCGAAGACGAGTATCACGACGGTGTTCGGGTGTTGAACCCGGGGAGTGCGACGGGCGTCGGCCCAGCCGATGGGACGGCAACGATGATGACTGTCGAGGTATCTGCGGGTGCTGTTGACGTAACGCTCCACGAGTCGCCGTGAACCGCCTCTAGGTCGAGCCCCGAGGTTTACCGTTGTAACGTCGACGTGGAGTATGGGACAGTTCCTGAGTCGACAGAGCCGGTCGAGATCAGGCTCACCGGATGACGAACCGATCACCCTCGCGGCGCTCGAGCACCGATCGCTCGCGCATGCTGACGACCCGTCCCGTCGGGATCGACTCGATTTGCGCCCGGGCGTCGACGCTCTCGAGCTGGCCGAGTAGCTGTGCCGACGGCGGTTTCTGGGCGGCCCCACAGTCGTAAATCGTGAGCAGACCCCGCTCGTCGGTGCCTCGCTCGTAGACGACGATGTGGGCGTGTTTCGGGAGGTGCCAGCGCTCGTCGGCTGCGGGACGGAGGTGATTCATACGCGAACGACGGACGGGAACGACAAAAATCGTGGTGACGCTGGCGGCGGGCTCCTGGTGGCCTTCGCGCTGGCGAACTCGAGACCCGTCATTGGGACTGTTGGAGACACGTACCGTAAAGTGCCGACTCCGTGGCGAGCGCTCGGCAGTGCATTGTTACGAGAGTCCCTATCAGTCGTCCGCGGTGTCAGTCGTCCGCGGCGGGTGACCGTTTCCCCACGTCAGCCTCGAGCAGGGGCGTCCCGTCGGCTTTCGGCCCGAGTTGTGGCCCAAACGGCGGGTCGTCGGGATCGATCACCCGCCGGGTTTCGTAATCGGTCGAGCGTTCGACCGGCACCCGGCCGATTGAGGTGATCAACTCGACGTAGTCGGCGAACGAGCGGAACTCGCCGTGTTCGCCGCCCGCGCGAGTCGTGATCTCCTCGGAGAGGATCGTCCCCATGAAGTCGTCGGCCCCGCAGGTGAGCATCTTCAGCCCGCCTTCGTCGCCGTACTTGACCCACGATGACTGGACGTGATTGACGTTGTCGAGAAAGAGCCGCGAGACAGCGATCATGAGTTCGTCCTCGTCCTGGCTGGCACCGCCGGAGACGACCCCGTGTTCGTACAGGGGCGTGTGCTGGTGGACGAACGAGAGCGGCACGAACTCGGTGATCGCGCCGTCGACGCGCTCCTGGAGCCGGCGGACGCGCTCGAGGTGCATCACGCGGTGGGCCTCGTTCTCGACGTGTCCGTACATGATCGTCGCCGTCAGCCCCAGACCGACGTTCGCCGCGGCCTCCATCGCCTCGAGCCAGTCGCCTGTGCGGATCTTCCCCGGGCAGATGACGTCGCGCACCTCGTCGACGAGGATTTCGGCGGCCGTCCCCGGCACGGTGTCGAGTCCGGCGTCCCGAAGGCGACGATACACCTCCTCGTACGACCAGTCGGTGCCTCGGCGGGCGTGGTAGCCCTCCTCTGGCGTCATCGAGTGGACGTGCACGCCGTCGACGCTCATCGCCTCGAGCTGGTCGGCGTAGGTGCCGGGATCGGTCTCGTAGCGCTCGGGCGGGATGTAGTTGACCGCCTTCGGATCGCGGGCCTCGAGGATCTCGCGGTGTTCGTCGTCCAGCGCGAACGCCGGGTGCAGGCCCGAAACCGAACAGACCTCGTAGATCCCCCGTTCGACGGCGTCGCTGACGATCTCGCGGGATTCGGCTGGCGTCTTCGTGAACCCCGCCGTCTCGGGGCCGTCGTAGTCGACCTCGAAGGTGTGGGCGGTGTCCTTGAAATTACAGAAGAGACAGCCGACGTTACACGCCGTCGTGACGTTGTTGTTCAGGTTTGCGACGAAGGTGACCTCGTCGCCGACGACCTCCCGTCGGCGCTGGTCGGCTGCCTCGAGTACCAGTTCCTTCCGGCGACGATCGATTCCCTCGCGGTCGGTGCCCGTGGTGAGCAACTCGATACCGTCCTCGACCGTCAGTCGGATGCCGTCTCGAGCCTTCTCGAGAGCGTTTTCGAACGACTGATCGGTCTCGGGACGGTGTTCGAACGCGAGGTCGTCGTCGGTCACCGGGGCGTCCATCGTGGAGACGATGTGGGTAGAAGGGGAAAAACGTGCTGAAAGGGGTCGGTTTCACCGACTGAACACACTCCGGGCGAACGGGAGACTGAACACCCTCCGAGCGAATCGGAGACCGCACAGAGGGCTCACTGGTGCGATGAGACGACGGCCGGGGACGAGATCCGGGCTCGAGCGGACGAGCGCGAAACTGCAACCTTCTTAGGCCGCGACAACGGCTTCTCGAATATGTATGGCGGCTCTGTGGTGACAGCCACACCAACGGCACCGACGACGAGTTCGCGTTCGAGGTGGCTCGCGTGACGAGCGTCAAGGAGTTCCGGATCGACGAGGCGGCCACCGCCGACGAACTGGGGCGGGGCGCGTTCATCTTCACCGACGAGTACTCCGTTTTCGACTGGGGGAAGATGCCCGACCAGATCCCTGACAAGGGCGCGAGCCTCTGTGCGATGGGCGCGTTCAACTTCGAACGCCTCGAGGCAGCGGGCATCTCGACGCACTACCGCGGCGTCGTCGAGGACGGCGACGTCCGCTCCCTCGCGGACGCTACCCGTCCACCCTTCGAGATGGCGATCGAACTGACGCAGGTGCCCGACCTGCCACACGAGGGGCGCACCTACGACTACGACGCCTACCACGCCGAGGCGGGCGAGAACTACCTGATCCCCCTCGAGATCATCTTCCGAAACCGCGTCCCTGTGGGCTCGAGCCTTCGTCGACGAACCGACCCCGCCGACCACGGCCTCGACCTCGAGAGCTGGCCCGAGGAGGCCGTCGACCTCGCGGAACCGATCGTCGAGTTCTCGACGAAGTACGAGAAGGGCGACCGGTATCTCGACCGCGATGAGGCCGACGCGATCGCCGGGAAAGCCGTCATCGACGACCTCGAGGAAGTCGCTCGTGGGGTCAACCGCGTGGTCACCGATCGGGCCGAAGAGGCCGGGCTGTCCCACGAGGACGGCAAGATCGAGTGTCTATACTACCGGGGAGAGATCCGCGTGGCCGACGTCGTCGGCACCTTCGACGAGAACCGCTTTAGCTACGAGGGCACGCAACTCTCGAAGGAGGTCATTCGGCAGTATCACAAGCGCACCCAGCCGGAGTGGGTGGAGGCCGTCTCGGACGCGAAGGCACAGGCCAAAGCCGAGGACGTCGCCGACTGGAAGTCCCTCTGTGATCGCGACCCGGCCTCGCTCGAGGAGGACGTCCTCGAGGTCGCCCGGTCGATGTACTGTGCGGGGGCGAACGCCTACATCGGCCGAGAGCTGTTCGATGCACCGCCGCTCTCGAGTGCGATCGGTGCCGTCAATCGGCTGTAAGCCGCCACCATCACGACGGCTGTCGCCAGGGGCGAGGTGCCCGGCGCGTCGCGGCCCCCGATCCGACCGCGGACGAACGAGACAGGTTATCAGTGAGTGTCGTTACCACACAACAATCACAATTAATAACGACGATAATCGAACAAAGTAACGCTCATATGGGTAGATTTCGTAGAAACGGATAGTCCACGATCACCATGCTGAGCTTCCTCACTACTGATCCAACGGTTATCGTCACCGTCATCTCGAGCATCGCCCTCCTGACGTTCATCAGCGTCATCACGTTCTTCGCCCTCGCCCCCGTCGTCTCCGACACGTGGGCCGAGCGTCTCAACGCCGCTACGCACACGGGATCGCTCGAACCCGACGTCCAGCACGGGGACTGATAGGGATCGTTTTGGTAACGTACTGCCGATTACCTGCCACAGGATTGGCGATCGGTGGGAAACCGTTACCCGGGGAACCGACGGGTTTTTGATTACCGCGCACCGGCCAGTGGCGTCTTTCCGTCGAACGACCGCGGTGTCGCGTCCTTTTTCCCTCCTGACGTGTAACTGCTCGGCATGACCGAGGCACGCGAGGCGTTTCTCGCCGGCGAGCGACTCGAGGACGTCGCGCTCTTTCTGGCGGAATCGTACGTCTCCGACGACCGACTCGCCGACTACGGCGAGACCGTCGAGGGAGGAGTTCTGATCGTCGTCGACGGCGAACGCGGCCGCAACGCGTTCAACGCCGCCACCGGCACGGACGCGATGGGCTTTGCTCGCCAGGCGATGGAACACGAGGGGATTATCGACGACGACCTGGCCGGCGGCACCTGTCCCGACAACCCCGATGAAGGCGACCACGCGGTACAATTCGTATTCGCTTTTGCCGAAGCTCAGAACGAGGACGTGGGCGGAGTGTACGGCGAGGGTGACGTGATCCACGCCTACGCCCGCTGCACCTGTGGAACGGCGTACTCCGATCGGTGGGTCGTCCAGGGGTAGCCCCTCGAGCGTCGCGTTCGTCCGGTGAGGGGCTCGATTGCGTCGCGTTCGTCCGGAGGCTCGAGCAGTGAGCCCGCCGTCAACGGGTTCACTCGGTCGGTTACCAGTGAAGTAACACACCTTTTTGTACGTCAGCACGGTAGCCACCGCCTATGAGCATCGATTCGTCGTACGAGACCGACACCAGTACCGGTCTCTCGAGCCGTGAATTTCGGGTTATTGGTGGCGCGACGGCGCTGATGGCGATCAACGTCGCCCTGATGTACGCCATCGTCGTCACGCCCCTCCAGGGCGTCAACGCCGTCCTCTTCCAGTATCCCATCGTCGGCGTCCTCATCTACGGGGCGGCCATCACGGGCGGGGAACTGATCGCCGAACGCGGCGTCACCGGCGGCGATTTCGGCATCGCGTTCATCGGTATGGTAATTCTCCAGCTCGCATTCGGCGTGTTCGGTGCCGGCGTCCTCAGCCTGGCTCCGCGAGCTCAACAGCCGACGATCCTCGGCGCGACGGCCATCGTCGTCGCCGTCGTGACCGCCGTCATCGCCACTTACGTCTACGCTCGGTCGAAGACGTTCGAGGGCTGGGGACGGTTCGCCACCTTCTCGTTCATCGGCGGCGTGATCGCCATCGCCATCGGGACGTTCGTCACGCCCGTGTTGCTCGTCGGGTTCGTCCTGATCTTCCTCGGCTTCCTGTTGCGACTCGGCTACGAAATCTGGCAGGTTCGCGACCAGCGAAACGCCTCCGTCGCCCTCCAGACCATCGGCGTCTACATCGCCGTTGCCGGGGTGTTCGTCCACGTCCTGCAACTCGTGTTACGGTACTTCCTCTCGAGGCAGTGATCGATCGAGACCCTCTTGCCATCTATCGCCGACTCAAAGAGTTATAACAGCTCGTTTATTAGGGGTAAATCGACGTTACATGGCCCTCACCACCCTCGTCGATGGCGCGCTCGCAGTCGCGATCGACTGGAGCGACGCCAGCGGGTTGGTGTTCTGGATAGCGTTTCTCGGCCCGTGGCTCGAGAGCTTCACGGGCTTCTTCGAAACCACCGATACCGACCGGTGGCCCCTGATCCCGTTTATCCTCGTGGGTTCGTATCTGCTGGCGCGGGCGATCACCTGGTGGAGTCGTCGGCGACTCGCCGAACCAGTAGCCGAGGGGTCGTCGTTCACTCGAGCCGTCTTCGAAGAGATTCACACGCCGGTCGCGATCACGGTCGGGCTTCTCGGCATCTACCTGAGCCTCGACGTGCTCAACGTACCCGATTCCGCTTCCGTCTTGCCGGGCACCATCGCAACCGTCGCAGTCGTCATCTGGGCACGTACCGCGATCCGGATCGGCAATCGCTGGATCGGGTACCTCAACGACGTCGGCGCGAGTTACGAGTTCGCGCCGATGTTCAAGAACCTGTGGACGATCGGGGTCGTCGTCGGGAGTCTCCTGTTGTTGCTCTCGATCTGGAACCTCGAGATCACGCCGTTTCTCGCGTCGGCGGGGATTCTGGGGATCGTCCTCGGCTTTGCCGCCCAGGACGCGATCAGCAACCTGATCGGTGGGGTCGCACTCTACTTCGACAACACGTACAAGATCGGCGACGTCATCCACGTCGACGACGAGATGCGGGGGACGGTCACCGATGTCGGTATTCGCTCAACGACGGTGCTCACGACCGACAACGTGCTCGTGACGGTGCCCAACTCCGTGCTCAACTCGACGCAGGTGGTCAACGAGACCGCCCCACAGCGTCACATTCGAATTCGCGTCCCGCTCTCGGCGGCCTACGGAACGGACTACCACGAAGTCGAGGAACTCGTACTCCAGGCGTGTGAAGACGCGCCACTGATTCGGGAGTCGCCCGTCCCGCGGGTGCTGTTCGACGAGTTCGGCGACTCGGCGCTCATCTTCGAATTGCAGGCGTTTATCTCCCACCCGCTGACGAAAAAACGGGCCATCGACCAGGTCAACCGCCGGGTGTACGACGCCTTCGACGATGCGGGGATCACGATTCCGTTCCCCCAGCGGGAACTCTCGTTTCTCGAGGACGGTGCCGAACACCGGTTCGACGAACACGCGAGTCTGGGCCCGCTACGAACGGATGACACATCCGAAGCCGAGACCACGCCAGGTGGCCAGCGTCGCCCCTACACCACCGACACGACAGCGGCCGCCGATCCGGAGCAAACAGCACCGACCGACCCCGACAAACGAGAGTGAGTCAGCACAGCCGTATCGTAACCCAGCGACCTACACAGGCCAGTGTGAGCATTGGGCCGGTTATCGATCCAGTAGTATCCAGTATCCTGCTCGAACCCGTCGCTCGAGGCGTCCGTATCAACCCAACACCAGAACTGACTGTCAGGGCTCGAGACGGAACCGAACCGTGCGAGCGCCGTCGAACCGCGGACCGAATCCCTGTCTGCCGAAGCCCAGCGAGGCGGCCGCATCCTCGACGGTGTCGTTATCAGTCGGGACGAGGACTTCGACGGCCATCCCCTCACATTCGGCGAATCGGACGGGTTCGGCCAGCAGCCGTTCGCAGGCGTCTTCGGTGCCGTCAATTTGGGTGACGTGAACGGTATCTCCCTGTACGTCGAAGCTGACGAAGCCGAGGAGATCCTCGGGGTTCGACTCGCCGTACTGTGAGGGCTGGCCGTCGTCGTCTGCCGCTCCGACGTCGGCGTTCGGATCGTGGGTGCCGTCCTCGGCGACGCGAACCGTCCGGTCGTGAACGAGGTTTCGCATGACGTCGGTGGGGGAGTCGGCGATGGACGCGAGCGCATCGGCGTCGGCTTCGAGGGCATCCCGTACGTTCATTGGTGTGTGGTATTGACTCGCACTACCATAAATCCAGCCGAAGATTGACGAACGTATAGGGGTTCAAACACATTCTTGTGCAGCGGGAGCAAACGACACGGTATGCCCACCGACTCCGCGGCCGACCGGCAGACGTGTGCGTTCTGTCAGCAGACGTGTCCGCTCGAGCCGCTCTCTATCGAGGAAGGCGGGACGACGCTGGCGTTTTGCTCACAGACTTGCCGAAACGCGCACGAGGACAACGGGGGAGCGGTTACCGGGAGCGAGGGCCACCGGAAGGTCAGACCCGGCGTCGCCGGTCTCGACGCCTGTCTCCCCCAGGGATTGCCGCGCAACTCGTTCGTCCTGTTGCTCGGAAACTCCGGCACCCGCGAGGAGGCCATCGAAGCCGAACTGGTCTGGCGCGCCCTCGAGCGCGGCGAACCCGCCGTCATCGTCGCGTTCACCGAGCCGCCGACCTCGGTGGTCGAAAACTTCCTCGCGATGGACTGGAACGTCCTGCCGTACCTCGAGCGCGACCAGCTACACATCGTCGACTGTTTCACCTACCGGATGGACGACCGCGAGCGCCTCTACGATCGGATGACCGCCTGGAACACGCACCTCCGTCGGGCGACCGAGCCCCAGACGACGGCCGTCAGAGATCCGAGCGACAGCTACGAGGTACAGAACGCCCTCGACAACTGCCTCGAGGCGCTCGAGATGGTCGAGACGGGACTGGTCGTCGTCGACTCGATCGCGGAGTTCGGCTCGCTCGTCCAGCCGGTACAGGCCTACGACTTCGTCAAAAACGTCAGAGCCGAAGTCTGTAAGGGGCGATTCGTCCCGATCATCGCCGGCGCGACCGTGGCTGGCGAGGCGGATTCGTTCCCGCGGAACCTCGATTACGTCGCCGACGGCGTCGTCGACCTAGCGCTCGACGGCTCTGTGATCGAGGACACACTCTTTCGACGGCTCCGCGTGCGAAAGCTTCGCGGCGTCCTCACGGTTTCGGAGTGGCACACCTACGAGTACACGAGCGGCCTCGGGATGGTGACGTTCGACCCGCTCGAGGAGGTGAAAGCGAACGCGAGCGACGGGGGCAAAGGGGAGCAAAAATCCGACGAGGGCAACGGGACGAAGAACGGTATCGAAACCGGCGAATCGAAGGACGTGAAGGGGGCGACCGTGCCCGGAGAAACCGCCTCGAGCGAGCCCGAAAACGAGCCGAAACAGGGGTAAAAATCGGACAGAGGGACACAGTTATTTGCTCGCTCTGGTAACGAGGGCACATGCGTGATGCCACCGCGACGCCGTCAGCCACCCGGGTGATTCGATGCGCGTCGTAGCCAAGTTCGGCGGCACCAGCCTCGGCAGCGGCGACCGGATCAATCGGGCCGCCGACTCCATCGCTGCCGCCGTCGCCGACGGCCACGAGATCGCCGTCGTCGCCAGCGCCATGGGATCGACCACCGACGACCTGCTCGAGGAGATCACCTTCGAGGCCGACGAGGCCGACCGCGCACAGATCGTTAGCATGGGCGAGCGTACCTCCGTCCGGATGCTCAAAGCCGCCCTCACCGCCCGCGGCGTCGACGCCGCCTTCTACGAACCGGGCAGCGAGGGGTGGCCCGTCATCACCGACGAGTTCGGTGAGGTCGACGTCGAGGAGACCAAACGCCGCGCGGCCGACCTCGCCGGCGACCTCGAGGGAACCGTCCCGGTCATCACCGGCTTCCTCGCCGAAGGCCCCGACGGCTCGGTGACCACGCTCGGTCGCGGCGGTTCCGACACGTCGGCGGTGATGCTCGGCAACTACATGGACGCCGACGAGGTCGTCATCGTGACCGACGTCGAAGGCGTGATGACCGGCGACCCCCGCGTCGTCGAGGGCGCACGAAACGTCGGGGAGATCTCCGTCGACGAGCTACGAAACCTCTCGTTCCGCGGGGCCGAAGTCGTCGCCCCCTCCGCGCTCTCTTATAAGCATGGTCAGCTCACCGTCCGCGTCGTCCACTACCAGCACGGCGACTTGCTCTCGGGCGGGACGAGCATCGAAGGGGAGTTCCAGAGCCTCGTCGACATGCGCGAGGAACCTCTGGCCTGTCTCACCGTCGCCGGGCGAGCGATTCGCAACAAGCCCGGCGTGTTCCAGTCGTTGTCGGCCGCTCTCGGCGAGAGCGACATCAACATCGACGCCGTCGCCAGCGGCCTCGACTCCGTGACGTTCTACGTCGACGAGGACGAGTCCGAGCGCGCCGAGAACATCCTCCACCGGGAGGTCATCGCCCGCAACGAACTCTCGAGCGTCACCGTCGACGCCCCCCTGGCCGTCGTTCGGGTGACCGGCGGCGAACTGCCGAACCAGCCAGGCGTCATCCAGGGCATCGTCGGCCCGCTCGCGGAAGCGCGCATCAACGTCCACGACCTCATCACCTCCGCGACCAGCGTCGCGCTCTTCGTCGACTGGAACGACCGCGAGCGCACGCTCGAGATCACCCAGGATCTGTTCTGATCGGATTCAAGACTCTGTTCTGATCGGGTTCCAGGATCGATTCTGTTCGGAACCCTTGCGACCCATACCCGATCGAGCCACCCCCGCTGTTCAATGGGCTCGACGGCGTAGTGTCGATATGGCCTATCAAACGACGATCGGCTGGTCGCTGTTCACCTCGGGTATCGTCACCCTCCTGCTGGTCTTCCTCCCCGGCGACTCACTGTGGTGGGGGCTCGGATTGCTCGCGCTCGGCATCGCTATCCTGTACGTACGGTGACGCACTCGAGCGTCGATTTCCCGGTGAGGCTCTCGAGCGTCGTTCCGAAGGTGCGTCCGTCGATTCAGCGAGCCCCTCGAGCGCGAACTGAGATCGAGAGCGACTCGAGTCCGAAAGCCCGCAGGTGCGTCGACGGTCGGTGTAGACCGAGGGCCGTACCGCTCGCCGGAATCGTACACCATTTACGGTTCGAAACAGTACGCATGCGCCAGTGAGTACCACGACCGACGACGAGACACCGTTCGACGCCTACCGTGACGAGGTCGACCGACCGCTCTGGCGGCTCTTTTTCGAGTACGGGCCAGGACGGCTCCACTGGTTCGCCATCGGCATGGTCGCGAACTTCATCGCCCAGATGTCCTCCCTCATCCCGCCGCTGATCCTTGGGGCGGCGATCGACGCCATTTTCGCCGGTGACGGCGCCTACTCGCTTCCGGTCGTCCCGAACGCGTGGCTGCCGGCGACGGAGATGGCGCAGTTCTGGTTTTCGGTGAGCGCCATCGCCGCTGCGTTCATCGCCGTCGGAATCGGCACCTGGATCTACGGCGTCTCCGCCAACCTGTTCGCCCACGAGGTGATGCACTCCGTCCGGGTCGACTGCTTCACCAAGATGCAGAACCTGGACATGACCTTCTTCGACGACAAACAGACCGGCGAGGTGATGGCCGTCCTCAACGACGACACTCGAAACCTCGAGATGTTCCTCGACAACGCGCTCGTCAACTCCCTGCGCTTGCTGGTGATGGTCGGCGGCATCACGGCCATTCTCTTCTTGCTCAACTGGCAACTGGCGTTCGTCACCCTCGTCGCCGTGCCCGCCATGTTCGTCTTCACCCTCTGGTTCATGCGGGTGGTCGAACCCCGCTACGTCCGCCAGCGCTCGGCGGTCGCGAGACTCAACACCCGCCTCGAGAACAGCATCTCGGGCGTCGGCCTGACGAAGACGACTAGCAGCGAAGAACACGAGGTCGGGCGCGTTCGAAAGGCCTCCAAACGGTTCTTCGACGATACGATGGCCGTCCTCAAACTCTCGTACCTCTACCGACCCGGGATGGAACTCCTCGCTGGCCTCGCGTTCGCCGCAACCTTCCTCGTCGGCGGCTGGTGGATTGCCATGGAAAGCGCCCCCGGCCCGATGACCGGCACCCTCCAGGTCGGGGAATTCGTCACCTTCCTCTTTCTGACGCAGTTCATCGTCGCGCCGCTGGCCGAGGTCTCGAACATCGTCGACCAGTACGAGAACGCGAAGGCCTCGAGCGAGCGCGTCTTCGGACTGATGGACATCCCCGTCTACGTCACCGACCCGGACGACCCCGTCGACCTCGAGCGCGTCGACGGTCGCGTCGAGTACGACGACGTCACCTTCAGCTACGCGACCGACGAGGCCCGAGCGCTGGGCAAGGACCTCGAGGGTGACGAGGAGCTCATCGTCGAGGACGTCTCTTTCGTCGCCGATCCGGGTGACACGGTCGCGCTCGTCGGCGCGACCGGCGCCGGCAAGTCGACGCTCCTCAAACTCCTGCTCCGTCTCTACGACGTCGATGACGGGGAGGTTCGCCTCGACGGCCACGACGTCCGCTCCTTACGGATCGACGACGTCCGTAGGGCCGTCGGCTACGTGAGCCAGGACACGTTCCTCTTCGACGGCACCATCGCGGACAATATCCGCTACGGCAACTTCGACGCGAGCGACGATGCGGTCGAAGAAGCTGCCAGAGCCGCCCAGGCCCACGCGTTCATCGAGGGCCTCGAGGACGGCTACGACACCCGCGTCGGCGAACGCGGGATCAAGCTCTCGGGCGGGCAGCGCCAGCGGGTGGCGCTCGCCCGAACGGTGTTGCAGGATCCCGAAATTCTGATCCTCGACGAGGCGACGAGCGCGGTCGACACGAAGACCGAATTCATGATCCAGCAGTCGATCGATCGACTCACCGAGGATCGTACCACGCTCGCCATCGCCCACCGCCTGTCGACAATCCGCGACGCCGACACCATCCTCGTCCTCGAAGACGGGCGAGTCGTCGAGCGCGGCGATCACGAGACGCTGCTCGCGGCCGACGGACGGTACGCGACCCTCTGGGAGGCCCAGGCGGGCAACCTCGACGAGGCGCTCGAGACCCTCGCCGATGGTGGCGAGAGCGGTCAGTAAGCATCGGCGAGGGCGGTCAGTGAAAGCTGTCGACGGCGCTCAGTGAGTGCCGGTGACGCCATCGATCGTCGCGCGAAGCGTAAACGCCCGATCCTCGTCGTCGCCCGGCTCGAGATAGCCGACGGCGAATCCGGTGTAGGCGTGCGCTCGCTCGAGATCCACGTCGAACGAGGCGACCGTCGTCGCAGCGTCGCCGGTCGGACGGACGTCGAGGGTGTAGCTGGCGGCCGGAATCGACACGTAGTGGGTGGTATCACCGAACGCCAGGTTCTCGACGATCGGCCGGTCGCCGTCGTTCGCGTAGAGGTCGACCGCCGGCGCGTCGGGCGCGGCGTGGACGGCCCGGAGCAACACCGAACCGTCGTCGATCAGGACGTGCGTCCGGAGGGTGCCGGCCTCGAGCGAGCCGATTGCCGCGATGGTGTAGAACGCGCGGCCGAGCCAGAGGTCGCGCTCGAAGGCGACGGTCTCCTCGTCGCCAGCGGGTCTGATCGTGACCGTGTACGTCCCCGGCTCGAGCTCGAGGTACGGCGTCAGCGTCTCGTACTCCAGCTCCGAAACGATGCGGTCGCCGTCGACGTAGATGTCGACGGCCGGGGCGTCGGGAGAGAAGTGAGCGACGCGGACGGCCGTAAGTGGTGCCTGCCGGTCGCCGGGCATCCCCTCGTCGGCAGTATCGTCTCCGTTCGTCTCCGAGTCAGGGGTATCACCGTCGACACCTTCGTCGGCTTCACTGTCGGCACCTTCGTCATCATCGCCGTCGTCGCGTTCGTCGTCGTCGTGTTCACCGCGTGCATACACGCTGCTGGCAATGGTCACGCCAGTCGCCGGGTCGGCGGCTGTAAGCGGTCGTCTGGAAGCAGTCATGATACGGGGAACGTCGGCGGATCGAACGCATAAAGCACTGCGTCAGTTACCCTGACTCTCAGCGCGTAGACCCTGTCTACGACGGTCTCGAGCACGGGAGTGTCACGGTAAGGTGATCCTACAGCTGTCGGGAGAAACGCGTCATCTATCACCGTTCGTGACTCTCATCGAGTAATGGTTAAATTCCCGTGAGTATGTGAGAAATATATTGGTGCTGGCCTCCGTAGTCGATTACTATGCGCCGGAGAGGCTATCTGGTGGGGCTCGGAACCGGCGTCGGCGTGCTCGTGTCGATCACTGGTGGAACGACGGCCACCACGGACGACCTGTCGGTAGAGATCGTCGAGACGAACGATCCCGTCCAGGCGGGCGAGTTCCTCAACGTCGTCGCCGAGGTATCGAATACGACCAGCGAAACAATCGAGGTCGAGGCACAGTGTCTCATTGGCGGCGAGTCGATCGGCGGACGCTGGCAGGTGACCCTCGAGGGCGGAGCCACGCGACCGCTCGAGTTCAGTCACCTGACCTACCCGGTCAGACAGGACGTCGAGTTCCCCGTCCGCATCGCCGCGGGGGACACCGTCGACGAACGCACCGTCTCGGTGACCGGCATCGACGACCTGGCGGACGACCGGGTTCGACCCGGCTCGCAGGTATCGGTCACGCCTGGGACGACCGTTACCTTCGAGGTCGAACCCGACGAAGACGGCGGCTACGGTGGCCTGACACACTGGTATCTCGACGACGACTACTCCGGGTGGTCGATGGGGCCCTGGAACGCCGAGTACTTCGGCTGGACGGGGCGAGACTACTGGCAGTACACCTTCGAGGAGCCCGGGACGTACGCGATCAGAGCAAGCGTCGTCGGCGAGGAGCAAAACGCGACCGCCGGGTGGACGGTCGAGGTCGACGCCGCGGCCACCGACGGGCCCGAAATCGACGGCGTCTCGCCAGCGCCGGGCACGCTCGAGGCCACCGCCGGCGAAAGCGTGGAATTGCGCGCCGACGTGAGCGATCCGGCCGGTGCACTCGAGCACGTCGTCTGGTGGCTCGGCCACGCCGACCGCGTCCTCGACGTCACGCCTGTCTCGGGCGACAGCGATACCGCGACCCTCGAGGTCGACGGGGCCGTCCTCTGTCACGGCTGTCCGATCCAGCTCTGGGTCGCCGGCAGCGGGGGCGCCACGGCGAGGGTCACTCCGTGGACAGTGACGAAGACGGACGGCGGCCCCCTGCAGGCGTCGATCACGGAGACCAACGCCCCCGTCGCCGCAGGCGAGTTCCTCGAGGTCGACGTCGATCTCGAGAACACCGGCACCGGGTCGGCCACGCGGGAAGTCGAACTGATCGTCGGCGACGAGACGGTCGATTCCCTGACGGTGACCGTCGACGGCGGCGAGATGGACGCCGTCACGCTGGGCTACGAGACCTATCCCGTTAGACGGAACGTCGAGTTCCCCGTCTGGGTTTCGACCGGTGACGACACCGACGAACGAACCGTCTCGGTTGTCGCCGACGGCGTCGCCGATCTCGACGTCAGGATGCTCGAGACTAATGCGCCCGTCCTCGCGGGCGAGACACTCTCCACCGTGGCCGACGTCGAGAACACCGGGACAGCGTCGGTGAGCCAGCCCGTCCACCTCGTCGCGGGCGACCGCGTGGCCTCGAAACAGGTCGAACTCGGGCCTGGCGACGTCGAGACGGTCGAACTCGGCTACGAGACGTATCCGGTGCGGAAAAACGTCGAGTTCCCCCTCTCCGTCGAGACCGACGGCGCCTGTGACCGACGGCTGGTGCGGGTGTTCGCCGAGCAACTGCCCTCGCTCTCGCCGACGGTCAGCGCGGTCAACGACCCCGTCGACGCTGGCGAGTGGCTCGAGGTGACCGTCGACCTCGAGAACCTGCGCGCGACCGACGTCACCGAGGACGTGTCGTTGCTCGTCGGCGGGGAGACCCTCGAGAGCGAGTCGGTGACGGTGGCCGGCGACGGCACCCAGACGGTTACGCTGGGCTACGAGACGTATCCGGTCAGGCGCGACGTTTCGTTCCCGATCGCTATCGAGGTCGATGGCGAGCGCGACACGCGAACGGTCGAGGTACGCGGGCTGGAGACGGACGATGGGGACGGTGATGAGGATGAAGATGGAGACGATGACGACCGCGACCTCGAGGTCGACTTCGTCGATTGCTCGCGCGTCGAGATCACCGGCAGCTTCGAGGACGGCGACACTATCTCGGCACACACCGTATTCAACACCGATCACGGCGTCGGCACCACGACCGGCGAGGATCTCATCGCCATCGGCGACCACGTCCCCGCGCCGTTCTCCGGTACCATCGTCTTCGAGATCGGCGACGAGCGCGGCGTCTCCGGGGACGACTCGAGCGCGACGGTCACCGTCAACGACTACGGCGAACTCGGCACGGCCATCACCGGGATCAGCGACCCGAGCGCGATGGGGGCTTCGACCACCCACTCGAACCCGCACGACTGTAGTGGTGCGATCGATCCTGAAGTGCCGAGCCTCGAGGTGCAGTCGGTCTCGGACGACGACGACGGCCACGACGTGACGTTCGGCTACACCAACCCGAACGACGTGTCCATCGTGGTAGGGAGTTCGTTCACCGACGGGACGGCCGACCAGTCACCGCCGAACGAACTCACCAGCGGCAGCGACTCGTTCACGGTGCACTGGACGCCCCAGGATGGGGACGAACGCCTCGAGTGGACGATCGACCTCTCGGCGTTCGGTGATCTGGAACCAGTGCAGGTTGCGACGGAGCCAGCGAGTGCGTACGGGGAGGACGATGACGACGATCCCGATCCGGAGGCGGGGCTGAACGTCTCCATCGCGGAGGTGCTCGACGGCGTCACCGGGGGCGAGTATCTCGAAGTGCAGGTTTCGCTTGGTAACGGCCACGACCACGAGGTGACCGATACGATCGAGCTGGTCGACTCCGGTGGAACCGTCCTCGACAGCGCCGAGTGGACGCTCGTCGGTGAGTCCACGGAGTACACCGCCTTCGGCTGGGAAACTCACCCCGTCGAGACCGATCAGACGTTTTCGGTGACGGTGCGCTCGAGTACTGACAGCGACAGCACCGAGGTGACCGTCCTCGGGACGGGAGACGACGGTGATGACGGCGAGAACGACGAAGACGCCGAGGAAACCAACGATACCGACGATACCGACGGCACCGAAGACGCCGACGATACCGACGATACCGACGGCAACGATAACTCCGGTGAGAGTTGAAAACGACGACCAGACCCCGTCATCTCACCGACCGGATCACAGCACTCATATCCCCGTCTCAAGCGGGCAACGCCTCGAGCTACCTCGCTCTCGCTCTTCTTCTCACCCCCGAGAACGTCCTCACCCTCGAGGTACCACTTCGCGTTCGCTCGAGAACGTAAACTCGAGTGCGCTCGACGGCGCGAGCGACCCCCAGCAGGACGGGCTCCGTTTCGGTTCCGTCGAAAACGACGGCGACGGTCAGCCGAAGCGTCGGGTATCGACGGCTATGGAACAGGGTGTATAAAACTATACTTTTTATAGTTCAATCCGCTCGAAGGCGTGACCAGCATAGCGACGACGAATGCTGTCGGCGAGTGAGCGCAAAGAGACGGTCGAACACCGAACCCCTGACAAACTCGTTAGTACGCAGGGGTGACGCTCAAAAAGGGACGAATCGGTGTTACTCGTCGATCTCGAGTTCGAACTGCTCGTTTTCGGTGACGGCGTTGAGCACGACGCTCGTGTTCGACTCCTTGATGTCGGGGTCGGTGAGCAGCGCCTTGATCTGGTCGTTCATCCCGTCGGTGTCTCTGAACTTGCCGACGGCGATCACGTCGTAGTCCCCGGTAACCTCGTACACCGAGATCATCTGACGGTGTTCTTTCAGTGTCTCGGTGATATCCGGCAGCGCGTTCCCTTCGACTTTCAGTTGAATCACGGCCGTAACGTCGTACTCGAGGGCGTCGTAGTTCACACGCGGGGTGTAGCCCTGGATGACACCCTCTTCTTCGAGAGCCGAGAGGTGATTCGAGACGGTCGTGACGGAGACGTCGAGTTCCTCGGCGAGGCTGCGGAGACTGGCCCGACCGTCGCCCAGAAGTGCATTCACCAACTTTGCGTCGAGATTTTCGTACGTCATCACGTTCACCAACTCCCCCCACCCATTAGAACTTTACGAATATCCAGTTTCAAACCAGGCAGGGCAGATTTGCTCAGAACAGCAGGATTTTAGTAGTAGACATCGTTGGGTAGAACGACGAGAAGATGACAAGCGGAAATCTCACTTCGACCGAGCAAGCAGTTCTGGACGAAATCGAGGCAAAAGACGTCGACTTCCTTCGCCTCCAGTTTACCGACATTCTGGGTGTCGTAAAGAACGTCGCGGTACCGGCACGGCAGGCCGAGAAGGCGTTTACCGAGGGGATCTACTTCGACGGTTCCTCGATCGAAGGCTTCGTGCGTATCCAGGAGTCGGACATGCGTCTCGTGCCCGACCCCGACACGTTCGCAATCTTGCCGTGGAGACAGAGCCACGAGAGCGCCTCCGCCCGGATGATCTGTGACGTTTACAACACCTCGAGCGGCGAACCGTTCAAAGGCGACCCGCGCTACATCCTGAAACGCGCTCTCGAGCGCGCGAACGAGATGGGGTACACGGTCAACGCCGCCCCCGAGCCGGAGTTCTTCCTGTTCGAGGAGGACGAATCGGGTCGTGCAACGACGGAAACGAACGACGCCGGCGGCTACTTCGACCTCGCGCCGAAAGACCTCGCGAGCGACGTCCGCCGAGACATCATCTACGGCCTCGAGAACATGGGCTTCGAGATCGAAGCCAGCCACCACGAGGTCGCCGAAGGCCAACACGAGATCAACTTCGAGTACGATGACGCGCTCACCACCGCCGACAACGTCGGTACCTTCCGGACGGTCGTTCGCGCCATCGCGGCCGAACACGGCTATCACGCGACGTTCATGCCGAAGCCGATCCCGCGGGTCAACGGCTCGGGCATGCACACCCACATCTCGCTGTTCACCAAGGACGGCGAGAACGCCTTCCACGACGACGACGACGAGTTCAACCTCTCGAGCAGCGCCAAATCGTTCCTCGCAGGAGTTCTCGAGCACGCCCCGGCGATCACGGCCATCGCGAACCCGACGGTCAACAGCTACAAGCGCCTGGTACCCGGCTACGAGGCCCCGGTGTACGTCGCCTGGTCTGACCGCAATCGCTCGGCGCTCATCCGCAGACCGGCGGCCCGCGTGCCCGCTGCCTCGCGTATCGAACTCCGTTCGCCCGACCCGTCGTGTAACCCCTACCTCGCGCTCGCCGTCATGATCCACGCCGGTCTCGACGGCATCGAGCAGAACCTCGAGGCACCCGACCCGGTTCGAGAGAACATCTACGACTTCGACGAGGCGAAACGCGAGGAGTACGGCATCGACACGCTCCCGACGAACCTCGGCGAAGCCGTCGAGGCACTCGAGGCGGACGAAGCAATCTTCAGCGCGCTGGGCGAACACGTCGGGCCGAAGTTCGTCGAGGCGAAGAAACAGGAGTACAACGAGTACCTGATCGAGGTCTCCGAGTGGGAGATCGAGAAGTACCTCGAGACGTTCTAACGGCTAACTGACGGCCTCAGATCGGCGGTTTCACGCCAACGTTCTTCGTTGCCAGTTCAGTTGCGGCCCGTTTTTCACACCATACCACGTGTGGCCCTCGTCCACACCATACCACGAGTGTTGCCCTCGAGTCGGTATCGTGAGCGATGACGCTCGATGAGAGGATCAAAAAGCGACTCGGTAGCGAGAAGAATCGGCGACGTCGCGCTTACTCGAGGTGGATCGCCGGCCGGAACGGCCGGGCCTGGCTCGCCTTGCCGGCGGGGTCGACCGGATCCGCGTCCTCGGCGTAGATCTCGACGTCGGCGTCGAACTCGCGAGCGAAGAAGTCAACGGCCTCCTCGTAGACCCCGACCTCGTCGATGCCAGCGAGGGTCGCGAGTGTGTCGTCGTCGCGCTCGCGAACGAACGAAACGAGGTCGCCGACGAGGTCGTTGACGGCGTTGCCCTTCTCCCGTAGTGCCTCGTTTTGCATGACCTGCCCCATCACCGCGCCCTGGTTCGGGCCGGTTTCGACCACCGTATCGAACACCTCGCGCTTCCAGTCGGCCGCCGCGTAGATCCGGATCGTCTCCGGATCGGTGTCGGTGACGTCGACGATGTCGTGAACGTCCTCGACCAGGTCTTTCACCAGCCCCTCTTCGGCCAGCACGCTCGCTTCCTCGAACTCGGGCACCGGTTCGGGCCACGGGACGTCCTCGGCCGGTTCGCCCGTCAGGCGCTCGTGGAGTTCGTTCGCCACGAACGGGACGAACGGCGCCAGCAACCGCAGGCGCGTCTCGAGTACCGTCCGGAGCGTCCAGCGCGCCCCCGGCCGCTCGAGGTCGGCACGACGGCGGTACCACTTGAGGTGCTCCTCGAAGCGGTAGAAGGCCGTCTGGCTGGCTTTTCGGGTTTCGAAGCGCTCCATGGCAGTGGTGACCGCCCGAACCGTCTCCTGCAGTCGAGCCAGCAGCCAGCGGTCGACCTGCTCGAGTTCCCTGGCCCCGTCGTCTCCCTCGACTAGCTCGACGGAACGATTCCAGAACCGCTCGAGCTGGTCGCGCGTCGAACCGACCTCCTCGGCGCGCCAGTCGTAGTCCTGCCACGGCTCGGAGCTGTTGAGCAGGAAGAATCGAACCGTGTCCGCCCCGTAGCGGTCGATGGCCTCGCCGGGCAACACGACGTGGCCCTTCGAGGAACTCATCTTCTCACCCTCGAGCAGCCCCATGCCCATGATGGTGATCCCCTCGGGCCACTTGGGCTGGTCGAACAGTTCGGCGTGGTGGTAGAGGAAGAAGGTCAGGTGATTCGAGATGAGGTCGTTGGCCGAACAGCGGTAGTCGATGGGGTACCAGTAGTCCCACTCCTCGCGCAGTTCCAGCGCGGTCTCGTTGTCGCCCTCGCCCAGGAGCAAGGTGTCGAAGAACTCCCGAGTGAGCGCTTCTTCGGGAACCTCCTGGAGCCGGTGGGCGACCGTGTAGTACGACATGTAGATCGTCGAGTCGCTCAGCGGCTCGATGATGAAGTCCTCGTCCCACGGCAGCGGCGTGCCGAGTCCGTAGTTTCGAATACAGGGCCACTCCTGCAGCCAGTCGACAGTGTGGTCGTACTGCTCACGGGTGTTCGACGGAATCGCGTCCAGGTTCGCGACTGCCTCCTTCGTTTTCGCCTTCCAGTCCTCGTCGTTGTAGCGAAGGAACCAGGTGTCCTGATAGGAGACGACGACCTTGCCGCCGGCTCGAGAGATCACGGGTTCAGGGAAGTCGTACATCGCATCGAAGGCTCCCTGGGACTGGAAGTGGGCTTTCAGTTCGTCGCGAACGTCCTCGACGACCGCACCGCCGTACTCGCCGTACTCGTCGTTCAGTTCACCCTGGTGGAATTCGCGGTTGTACACCTCCTGGGTGACGTCCTTCAGGGCGGGGTCGTCCGAGGCGTCGATCCCCGCGGATTCGACGGCATCCTTCGCGGGAACCTCACCGTAGCCCTCGACGGAGAGGATCGGGACGGGTTCGATGTCGGCGACGACGTCGGCGTCGAGGCCGTAGGCCTCGAGTCGGTCGGTGTCGGCCGTAGCCTCCTGCAACGCCAGGTAGTCGTCGGGACTGTGAGCAGGGACGGACATGACGACGCCCGACCCGCTGTCGGTGTCGACGAAGTCGGCCGGAAGGATCAGTACCTCGTCGCCCGTCACCGGATTCGTGACCGTCTCGCCGACGTATTCCTCGCCGTGAACCTCGCGTTCGACCGCGACGTCGTGCGCCTGATACTCGAGTTTCTCGGCGGCTTCGACCGAGACGACCCAGCGCTCACCGTCCACGTCGGCTTCGACGTACTCGCCGGCAGGGTCGACGTACGCGTTGGTGACCCCGCGAACCGTCTCGGGGCGCAGCGTCGCCATCGGGAAAGTCGTGCCGTCGCCCTCGAATTTGACGAGCGTGTACTCCTGGTACTCGACGTCCTCGCCCTCGAGTAAGTCGTGCGTCGTGACGGGGTTCTCCTGTTCGGTACAGAACTTGACCGGGTGGAGGCCCTTCTCGAGCAGGCCACGCTCTTTGAGCGTCTCGTACTGCCAGGTGATAAAGCGCTGGTAGCGCTCGTCGGTCGTCGTAAACTCGCGTCGCCAGTCGATCGAGAGGCCGAGCTGGCGCATTCCCGTCTTGTAGCTGCAGTCGGCTTCCTCGATGAAATACCGGGCATACCCCATCGGCGTCTCGAGGTTTTTCAGATCCGACTCGGGAACGCCAAAGGCGTTTTGCAGGCTGTCGATCTGGCTCTCGTCGCCCTTCTTCAGGCGTTCGACCGCGCCGACGATTGGCGTCCCGGTGACGTGCCAGGCGATCGGAAAGAGGACGTTGTCGCCCTGCTGGCGACGGTAGCGGGCGTACACGTCGGGGACGGTGTACGTTCGTGCGTGACCGATGTGCATCCCGCCGCTCGGGTACGGATATGGCACCGTCACGAACGTCGACTCGTCCGGATCTCTGCCGTCGGGGTCGGCCTCGTAGCGCCCCGTCTCGGCCCACCGCTCGCGCCAGCGGGCCTCGAGTTCCTGTGGGTCGTAGCTCATGGATGCCTCTTGTCGTGGGGTAGATAAAAGGACTCCCACATTGACTGACGGATCTGTTTCAACGCAGCGGCGTGTGTCGAACGGAACCCTCAATCGGATTCAACAGCGGATCCCAACCCACGGCACGTTCGTACCGTCACTCCACCCCCTCGAGCAACTCGACCGTCGACCGGATCGTCACCGGCGAGACGTCGGCAACGTTGGCTGCCCCGGCCTGGGTGATGGGATCGGGATCGAGACATCGCGAGGCGTGATACAGACAGCCAGCGGCGACGCCACCGGGGTGTCGGCCGCCGATCTGCCCGTCCTCGAGCAGCCGAGTCACGTGGCCGTGGGCCCGTCGCTCGATATCCGCGTCTACCTCGAGTTTCGAGGAGAATCGCGGCAGATACTGGGTCGGATCGATTGGTCCGATCGGCAACCCAAGTTCGCGATTGAGCGCCCTGTAGGCGGCTTTGAGTTCGGCTTCGGTCGCCTGTGCAACGCCGACGATTTCGTCGATCGTCCGTGGCAGCGACTGGACGCGACAGGTTGCATACACCGAGCCGGCATCGAACCCTTCGAGCGAGCGGCCCTGAAGCAGGTTTTCGCGCTGTGCCGACTTAAAGAGCGAACACGCCTGCTCGCGAACGGCGGTTGGTAGCGAGAGGCGAGTCTGTACGCGATGGATTTCGATGAACCCGTGTACCTGATTTCGATCGGCTTTCGTTGGGATGTGCGCCCGGTTGTGCTCCCGTCTGAGTCGGTGGAATCGGCGGCGTTTGCGGCCAGTGAGCCGGGTGCTCGAGCGGTAGCCAATTTCCGTCGAGAGCCCACGGTCGTGACGCGAGCGCGTCAGCGGTGCTCCTGTTCGTCGTCTCGACTCGTCTTCGTCTCCGAAGGATCGCCACTCCGGCCCCCGATCGATCGTTTCCTCCACACACGAGCCCGCAGTCTTCACAGAGCGTCTCGATCTCGCACGTCCGCAACCGACCGTCACATTCGGGACAGCGTGTACCTGCTGCGTCTTTCGCCATCACCCATTATTTCTAATTTAATTGTATTTAAATAATCAAGATATTATCTGTATTGGAAGTTAGTGAGTCGAGAGCGTCGGGACTCGATCGGTTCGGAATTGATAGAGAGAGACAGGTGTTGCATCCGTTCACAACGCACCGTTTCGCTACCCGTCGCGAGACGGATCTGGTTCCGGCTGGGTGACGAACTCGAGTACCTCCTCGGTCGTCACCTCGAGCCCCTGCCGCCGGAAGAAGGCAGCGACGTTCTTGCAGTCGCGCTCGAGGAAGTCGCGACTGTTGGGGTGGTGGACGGTCACCGCCTGGCCGAGGTCGATGACGACGAGCTGGCCCTCGTGGAAGACGACGTTGTACTCGCTGAGGTCGCCGTGGATCAGCCCGGCCGAATAGAGTCGACGCATATACTCCCGGAGGACTTCGTAGGCCGTCTGGGGGTTTTCGATGTGAACTTCCCCGAGACGTTTCGCCCGGCCGTCCTCGTTGCCGATGTACTCCATCACGAGCACGTTACGCTCGGTGGCGATGGGTTCCGGCACGCGGAGGCCCGCTTTTCGGGCCCGCTCGAGGTTCGCCAGTTCCTTTTTCACCCAGGCGAGGACGACGTCCTTCTTCTTTCCGCCCAGCCCCTCGAACCGGGGATCCCCCTCGAGGTAGTCGCGCATCTGGCGGAAGTTCGAGGCGTTGATCCGGTAGACCTTGACGGCGACCTCGCGGTCGTCGCCGAGGGCGTGGTAGACGTTGGCCTCCTTGCCAGTCGAGATGGGGCCGCCGAAGGCTTCGACGTGGCCGTCCTGGACGAGTTTGTAGAGGGCGGCGAAGGTGGCGTCGTCGAACACCGACTGCTCGACTTTGAACTGGTCGGCGTCCTTGATCCGTTTCTCGAATTGCTCGAACTCGCGGTCGCGCTTTCTGGCGATCCGGTCGGCTTCCGTGTCGGTGACGTCGATCTCCTCCCACTCGTCACCGGGGGTGTCCGCTTCCTCGAGGTCGACCAGTCCGAACTCCGATGGCATCTACTCGAGAGTAGGCGCCCAGACGGGTAAAACCGTGGGTACTGCATCGCTCTAGCCAGCCACGACGCCGAACGATGACACACCGACGGGGCCTCGAGACCCCGCCGGCCGCGAGCCGTGCAGATTTAACGGGAAGGGGTGCCAACGCTCGCACAATGCCAGTCGCCGACGAGGACAACCCCTATCTCCGCGAACCGCCGACGGACTTCGAGCCCCCCGAGGAACTGGGGCTGGAGAACGCCCAGCGACAGGTCGAACAGCTACGCGAGGCCATCCGGGAACACGACCGGCGCTACTACGTCGAGAACGATCCGATCATCGCCGACCACACCTACGATCTGCTCTTCTCGCGGCTGCAGGAACTCGAGGAGGCCTTTGACCTCTCCCACCCCGACAGTCCGACCCGTGCGGTGGGTGGCGAACCGCTCGAGGCCTTCGAGACGGTCGAGCACGTCGCCCCGATGCTCTCGATCGATCAGTCCGGCGAAGCAGCCGACGTCCGGGAGTTCGACGCACGCGTCCGCCGGGAACTCGAGGCGGCGGGCTACGACGGCGAGATCGCCTACGTCTGTGAGCCCAAGTTCGACGGCGTCTCGATGGCGTTCGTCTACGAGGACGGACGCCTCGAGCGAGCGGTCACACGCGGGGACGGCCGCGAGGGCGACGACGTGACCCGAAACGCCCGTACGATCGGCTCCGTCCCCCAGAAACTGCACGACGACCCGCCCGAATTCTTCGCCGTTCGCGGGGAGGTCTACATGCCCAAAGACGCCTTCCAGGCGCACAACCGCGAGCGGATCGAGCGCGGCGAGGATCCTTTCGCCAACCCGCGAAACGCCACGGCCGGCACGATTCGTCAGCTCGATCCCGCCGTCGTCGCCGAGCGCCCCCTCGAGGTGTTCTACTTCGACGTCCTCGAGGCGAGCGACCTCGAGGACAGCCACCTCACGGAACTCGAGACGTTCCCCACGTGCGGCCTGCGAACCAACGACCGCGTCGATCGCGTGACGAACATCGAGGACGCGATCGACTACCGCGACCGGCTGCTCGCGGAACGAGACGACCTCCCCTACGAGATCGACGGCGTGGTCATCAAAGTCGACGCCCGCGAGGCGCGCGAGGAACTCGGACGCACCGCTCGCCACGACCGCTACGCGTTTGCCTACAAGTTCCCCGCCCGTGCGGAGGTGACTCCCATCGTCGACGTCGCCGTCCAGATCGGCCGTACCGGCCGCGTGACGCCGGTCGCCCTGCTCGAACCGGTCGACGTCGGCGGTGTGACGGTCTCGCGGGCGAGCCTCCACAATCCCGAAGAGATCACCGCGAAGAACGTCAACGTCGGCGACACCGTCCGGATTCAGCGAGCTGGCGACGTGATCCCCTACGTCGAGGAGGTCGTCGAGAAGGGGAGCGAGGGGCACTACGACCTTCCAGATACCTGCCCCGTCTGTGACAGCGCGATCGAACGCGACGGCCCCCTCGCCTACTGCACCGGCGGCCTGGCCTGTGACGCCCAGCTTCGGCGATCGATCGAGTACTACGCGAGTGACGACGGCCTCGACCTCGAGGGCCTGGGCGAGGAGACCGTCCGCCAGCTAGTCGACGCCGGGTTGCTCGAGGGCGTCGCCGACCTCTACCGACTCCTCGACCGGCGCGAGGAACTGCTCGCCCTCGAGGGCTGGGGCGAGACGAGCGTCGAGAACCTGGTGGGCGAACTCGAGGCGGCGCGCGAACCGCCCCTCGCCGACTTCCTCTCGGCGCTCGGCATCCCCCACGTCGGCCCGACGACCGCCCGCGAACTGGCCCGCGAGTTCGGCACCTTCGAGGCGTTCCGCGAGACAGCCGTGGACGATCCCGCCGCGCTCGAAGGCGTCGACGACGTGGGCGAGACGGTCGCCGAGACGATCCACGAGTTCTTCGCGAGCGAGGCCAACGCCGCGGCAGTCGACGACATCCTCGAGCACGTGAGCCCACAGGAGGTCGACGTCGACGAGGCGGGCGACGAACTCGAGGGCCTCACGTTCGTCTTCACGGGCGCGTTAGAGGACAGGACTCGCGGGGAGGCACAGGAACTCGTCGAACGCCACGGCGCGAACGCGACGAGCAGCGTCTCGGGGAACACCGACTACCTCGTCACGGGCGCGAATCCGGGTGCGACGAAGCTGACGGATGCCGAGGAGAACGACGTGGAACGGTTCGAGGAGGCAGAGTTTTGGGCGTTCCTCGAGGAACGAGGACTGGAGGCGTGATCCCTGTTTCAGCGAGTATCGCGACGAGACCACACCTCAGAGATCGATGTTTTCGAACCGGAGATAGCCGATCGCCAGTGGCACGGCAATCCAGGCCGCGAGGATCAGGACGGCGAACCAGTGCTGGAGGTAAAACGGCTGTGAGACCGCGTCGACCGCCTCGGGGTTCTCGACGAAGAACTGGTTCGCGTCGACGAACGACGTGTTCGGGATGTCGTGTCGCAGCGAGAGGATGGCAAAGAGGACGTCCATGAAGATGATGAACAGGTCGAATCGCAGGATGAACAGGTACAGATCTCCGGTGAACAAGTCGAGCTGGCCGTTCACGTAGCCGAAGATGCTGTCCCACATGTAAAAGAGGAAGAAGACGCCGACGCCGGCGACGGTCGCGCGCGTCTCGGTGCTGGTGAACGCCGAGACGGTGACGCCGATCGCGACGAAGACGACGCCGAAGAGGATCGTCACGAGGACGAGTGCGACGTACTCGAACACCGGCAGTTCGCCCGTCTGGACGAACAGGATGAGCGCAGCCGGGACGAACCCGGTGAGGATCGCCGCCGTGAGCAGACCCGATCGCCCGATGAACTTCCCGAGGATGACCTCGCCACGGGTGTGTGGCAACGAGAGGAGAATGCGGATGCTCCCCATCTCGCGCTCGCGAACGATCGATTTAATGCTCACGACCAGGCCGGTCAGTGGTATCAGGAAGATCACGGCGAAGATAGCCGAAAAGCCGAGCAACCCGAGCAGGACGATATCACCTTCACCCTCGGGACTTCCACGGGTTGCCAGGTACGTGAATCCGCCGATCGAGAGCAAGAACAGCGCCATGAGCGACCAGAGCAGCTTCGAGCGGATGCCGTCCCGGAAGTCCTTCCGGACGATGGCAGTAACGCTCATGCGGGTACCTCCGTGTACTGGCGGAAGACCTCGTCGAGCGACGCTTCCTCCGTCGAGAAGTCCTCGACGACGATCCCGGCGTCCTCGAGCGCACCGAGTACCGCCGTTTTCGAGCCCTCGGTTTCGACGGCGACCGTCTGACCCTCGCCGCCGGCGTTTTCCAGTACCTCGACCGCGCTCACACCGTCGAGAGCGCGGACGGCCTCGAGCCCTCCTTCGTCGACGCGGTCGACCTCGATCAGGAGTCGGCCGCTGGTCGAGACGGAGTCGCGAAGCCCCTCGACGCTGTCGATGGCGACCATCTCGCCGTCCCTGATGATGCCCACCCGGTCACAGACAGCTTCGACCTGCTCCAGGATGTGACTCGAGAAGAAGATCGTCGTCCCCCGCTCGTTCTCCTCGCGGATCAATTGGCGCATCTCTCGGGCACCGTTGGGGTCGAGACCGGTGGAGGGCTCGTCGAGGATCAGCATGTCCGGGTCGCCGACCATCGACATCGCGAAGAGCAGTCGCTGGGCCATCCCTTTCGAGTAGCCGCCCGTTTTGCGGTCGCCGTCCTCGGCGCTCAGACCGACACGCTCGAGCAGGGCATCGGGGTCGTCGTTCGTGCCTTTCGATTCGATGGCGAACTCGAGGTGCTGGCGGCCAGTCAGGCGGTCGTACGTGGTAAACCCTTCCGGGAGGACACCGAGGCGCTGGCGAATCTGTTTGCTCTCTTCCTGGGCGTCCATCCCGAGGACGGACACCGATCCGCTCGTCGGGCGGATGAAATCGAGGAGGAGGTTGATCGTCGTCGACTTGCCGGCGCCGTTCGGGCCAAGAAACCCGAAGATTTCGCCGTCTTCGACGGTCAGCGAGAGGTCATCCAGGGCGGTGACGTCGCCGAATCGCTTCGTCACGTTGGTGACAGCGATCGCGTTCATACTGGCTCCATCGTGACCAATCACTTAATACCCGCCGATATTGTTTTTGTACCTATAGGTAATTCATGTTGGAAATTCGCCTGTGGATGCTCGTCACCAGCCGGATTCGTTGAAAGGACGCCGCCGCCGGAGGGGAGAGTCGAATACAGCCCGTCCGCAGTGAGGCTGACTCGAGACACAGCCCTTATGCTGCCGTCGCCTGTACTCACGGCCGATGTACGTCATCGGAACCGTCGGACTGCCCGGAAGCGGCAAGGGCGAGGCGGCCACCGTCGCCCGCGAGGAAGGCCTTCCGGTCGTCACGATGGGCGACGTCGTTCGACAGGAGACCGCCGACCGCAGCCTCGATCCGAGCAAAGACCACGGGACGGTCGCCCATGCCCTCCGGGAGGAAAACGGCCCCGCGGCCATCGCCGAACGCTCCCTGCCGATGCTCGAGGATCGCCTCGAGAGCAACGAGGCCGTCCTCGTCGACGGCATCCGCTCGGGAACCGAAGTCGACGTGTTCGAGGCGCGTTTCGGCGACGCGTTCACGCTGGTGAGCATCGAGGCCCCCTTCGAAATCCGTCGCGAGCGCCTGGCCGACCGCGGCCGGGACGCCGACGAACGCGACGGTGGCGAGGGGCTCGAGGCCCGGGACGAGCGCGAACGTGGGTTCGGGATGGACGACGCCATGGATCGTGCGGACGTCGTCATCGAGAACACCGATACGCTCGAGGTGTTCCGCAATAGGATTCGGACGGTTCTCGAGGCGGCGGCCGACGGCACCGTCGACGGCGATGAGTTGAGTGGCGTCCAGACTGAAGCGAACCCGAACCTCGAGACCGAGCACTGATCGTCCCGATGGCACCCATTTATCGCGTCGACGTCGAGATCACGGCGCCCGTCTACGACACGGAGGTCACGAGTCGCGTCGAAGACGCTGTACGGAATCTGTTTCCGAACGCCGAACCCGACGAGCGGTTCGGCGAGGTGACCGCGACAGTACACACTCTCGAGCACTTCTCGGAGTGTCTTCACCGACAGGAAATCCTCGACACGGCCCGCGGCGAGTTCTTCAAACATCGCGAGGGGGACACGTTCCACTTCGCGCTCAAGAAACAGGCCGCGTTCGAGGGGCGCGTCAACTTTTCCGTCGGCGAACCGGACGAGTTAGGCGAGATTGCCGTCCGCGTTCGCGTCGACGAACCAGACCTCGAGGCGTACGTCGATCACATCGCCCCACCGACGGAGGATGGGCGACCGGTTGACGCCGATTGAAGATTTTTACTTCGCTACCGCAGTACTCCCGTCGCGTCAGGACACCCGCTCGAGCACGGCCGCCCGAAGTTCCTGGGGGCTGTCGACGACGACGTCGGCCGCTGATCGGTCGATCCCCTCGTGGGCGTCGATGGCGTAGGCGATACAGGTCGTACCCGCGCGGGCGGCCGCCCGAATCCCGTGTTCGGAGTCCTCGACGACGACGCACGACTCCGGGTCGACGTCGAGGACGGCCGCGGCGTGCTCGAAGATGTCGGGTTCGGGTTTGCCGGGGTCGTCGATCTCCTCGGCGCTAACCACGGTGGTGAACCGATCCTCGAGATCGAACCGCTCGAGGACGATATCGATCCAGTCGTGGGGCGACGAGGAGACGACCGCCCGCACGACGCCGCGTTCCTCGAGCGTCTCGAGGAGGTCGTGAGTGCCCTCGAGGAGTGCCACTCGCTCGTGGTAGATGTCCTGGGCGACGTCATCGAACAGGTCGATGAATTCGTCGCGGGAGACCGCCGTCTCGTACTCCGCGTCGAGATAGTCGTAGATCTCGCGGTAGTTCATGCCGGTGATCTCGGCGACGGCAACGTCCTGGTCGGGAACGACCGCGGGGAAGAGTTCCTCGCGCTCGAGGTCGACCCAGTAATCCTCCGAGTCGACGAGGACACCGTCCATGTCGAAGAGCACTGCGTGCATACTGCTCGGGGTACCATCCCGGTGGCCATAGTGGTTTGGACGATCGACTCGAGTACGTGACGATCTAGCCGCGGGGCCGTTCCATTGTCCGACGACCCCCCTCCCCATCTTTCCACACATACAAAGTCTGATAACACAAGGCCTATCTTCGTTTATACCAATCCACATGTATATGATACACGAGCAAGACGACAGGCCGGATCTGTACACCTTCGGCGAAGCCTTCCTCTTCGGTGCGGTAGCTCCCGGGTTGTCGTTGATCGCGCTGACGGCCGCTCCGCTTCGAGGTTTCGGCGACCTACTGGTGGCGGTCTGGCTCGTCGCGTTGGCGCTTGCGACCGCGGGGCTGGGCCTGTGGCGGGCACTCCCTACGGCCTCACTACTCGGTGGAGGATTACTGGGATTGGCAACCGGCTGGATCGTCGGCTCGTCGCTGTTCGGACTCGATTTTGTCGTCCTGATTCTCGCGTTCGTCGGGGCGATTCCCATCGTCGTCGGAACCTGGATCGCATACGAACTCCGCCAACGCGGTGCCGTAAACCACGCATCCGTTGGCCGCTGGCGTCTAGTGTTTGTGGTTCTGTTCCTCGCCGTTGTGGGCCTGGTACTGCTCGCCGTCCGCTGAGATAGGTGGAATCGACGAATTCGTCACCTCTCGTTGGTCGTGGTGAATCGCCATGCAGCGGTTGATATCACTGTTTGATGGCACGCTTGATGTTGTAGACGACACACATCAGGACAATTTCACGGAACTCTCGATACTTGAACAGCGGTCTCACGCCCTCCTCTCGCAATTTTTCACGTAAGCGCTTCCAGTCGTAGCCTTTTTCCGCAGCGAGGCTATGCAACTCGCCCCCCGTTGCGGCGGGCGAGTTGCCAGCCAATCTGTATATCGTGACTGAACAGTTCGTGCATTACTACAACCAGCAGCGACCGTATCAATCGCTCGACGGACGAACGCCAGCTGAGGAGGTGCTAAACTAGACAGTGCCCCGTCAGCGAGTATGTCGATTGGACGATACCCGTTGCCGGCTGTGTCGACGGTCGAGTGTCTGACTCATTCGGCGTCGGCGTCCGGTCGCTCGTACGCACCCGCCCGCTCGAGGTCGCCCCGGCGTCTGAGCACCGACGGCGTGCGACAGATTCCCGGCGCGCCCGTCACCTGTGGGACGGTGCAGTTGTTGCAGTTTTCACAGAGGACGCGCGTCGCCGGCGACGGCTCTCTTCCAACGGAATCGGGCTCGAGCAGCCGTGCACCCAGTCGGGGTTCGGCGTAGAACGGCCGAGCCATCCCGACCATGTCGCAAGCGGGATCGGCGTCTCCGGCACCCAACAACCGATCCATCTGGCCGCGCTCGCGAATTCCGCCCTCTGCGAGGACGGGAATCGACACCTGCTCGCGGACGCGCCGGAAAAAATGCTCGTTCCACGCCGGGTCGAAGTCGTAGACGAGCGACTCGAGGCGGTTGCCCAGGGCGACCATGCGCCGTCGCCACGACCCGCCGAAGGCCTCATCGTACTCGTCCCGGAGGGCGTCGTTCGCCCAGGCCCGCTTCGGATACTGGCCCCGGACGATGCTCATGTCCCACGCGACGGAGGTCGTGACGGGGACGACCCCGTCGTAGCCGATGTTCTCGAGTCGCCGGGCGATTTCGACCCCGTCCTCAAGCGAGAGTTTGCGGCGAACGAACGGCCACGGCGGGGCCGGCGTCTCGGCGGGCACCTTCGTGATGAGGGGGACGTCGCTGGCCCGCTCGCGAACCTCGTCGTGGACGAGCGCGAGAAACGCCAGCCGTTCCTCGGGCGAGCCGCCGAATTCGTCGTCCCGCCGGTTGTAGAACGGGGACAGAAACTGCTGGACGATCCCCATGTTGGCCCCCGAGAGGTGGATCCCGTCGTAGCCGGCGTCGGCACAGTAGGCGGCGGCCCGACCGAAGTCGGCGGCAAGTTCGTACACCTCCTCGGTCGTGAGCACCTGGGGCTGAAACGAGAGGAATCCCGCACTGTCGAGCGCCCGCAACGGGAACGGGAGCGGCGACACCGCCAGTTGCTCGAGGTCGGGGTGTTTCCGCCGGTAGCCAGCGTGCCAGGTCTCCATGCTTCGGAGGCCGCCGTGTTCGAGCTGGACGAAGATCCGGCTCCCGTGGTCGTGGATCCGGTCGGTGAGCCGTGAGAGTCGGTCGACGAACGCGGGATCGTGAACGCGCGTCATCCCCGGGGCCGCACAGCCGCCCTCACCGCGGACGATGGTCGCGCCCTGACAGAGGAGGCCCACGCCCGACTCGGCGGCTGGCTCGAGGTCGTCGATCAGGGTGTCGACGGCGTCGGGGCCGTTGCCCGCGCACTCGAGGACGGGCGCGCGGTACAGCCGGTTCGGGATCTCGACGCCACCGATCTTGAGCGGTGCCTCGAGCCGTGTCATGGATCCACTTCCATGGCGTGACACAAGAGGGTAGCGCCGGCTCCCAGGTGTGGTGGCGCGGCATCCGAAAAGAAACGCCCGAACCGACTCGAGCCGACAGACCGTGCCCGTTCCGCGACCGTCTACAGCCCGTGCCCGTGTCCGCGACTCTCGAGGTACTCCTTCGTCCGCCCGAGGACGACGTACTCCGCGTCCTGCAGTTCTACGACGGAGCCCGAACCGGTGACGAACATCGCCGTCTGCAACTCGAGCACCAGCGTCTCGAGGAGGTCGACGACCGCCTCGGTGCTCTGGCCCGCCGGCGCGAGGAACGGCTTGGCGAGCCCGCCCGCGGTCGCCCCCAGCGCGATGGCCTTCGCGACATCCATTCCCGAGCGGACGCCGCCGCTGGCGATCACCGTGTCGTGGACGCTCGCGGCCTCGAGCGTGCTCACCGCGGTGGGGACGCCCCAGGCCCGGAACAGCTTGCCGACGTGTTCCTGGCGGCTGGCACCGACGGCGGCGGCGCGGTAGGATTCGATGCCCGACCAGGTGGTGCCGCCCTTGCCCGCGACGTCGATGGCGTGGACGCCGGCGTCGGTCAGCCGTTCGGCCGTCGAACGGGAGATGCCGTTGCCCGTCTCCTTGACGACCACGGGTACCGACAGTTCGCTGGCGACGGTTTCGATCTCGGCGAGACAGCCGCGGGCGTCGACGTCACCCTCGGGCTGGACGGCCTCCTGGAGGAAGTTGAGGTGGACGGCCATCGCGTCGGCGTCGATCATCTCGACGGCGCGCTCGACGTCACCCACGTCGTACTCGAGGAGCTGGGCAGCGCCCACATTCCCGTAGAGGAACGCGTCGGGGCCGGCTTCCCGGACGACGGTGTAGGACTCGAGCAGGTCGGGGTCGTCGAGTTCGAGGCCCGCGCGCTGGCTGCCGACACCCATCGCGACGCCGACCTCCTGGGCGGCAGCCGCGAGGTGGCGGTTGATCTTCGTCGTGTTCGGGTGGCCGCCGGTCATGCTCTCGATGACGATAGGGGCGGCCAGCTCCTCCCCAAAGAGCGACACGCTGGTGTCGATCTCGTCGCGGTGAATCTCCGGAAGCGCCTCGTGAACGAGTTCGATGTCCTCGAACCCGGTTCCCGAGGTCTCGACGTCTTCTTCTTCGATGATGCGGATATGGTCGTCTTTGCGGTCGGATGTCTCGGGCATCGCTTCGTCTCTGATGAGTCGTTAGCCGGGGGTATTGAAAAGGTGTCCTTTCGGGGTCGCGGGTCGCCAAGGCTCGATCGGCCTGGTGTGCGGATCGTGCGGAGACAACGACCGGCGTCAGCATCCCCGCATTGATCACCCGCATTCATAGTGTGTGGAGTGTTACCTGTAGCCATGGACGACGTGCTCGCCGAGATCGAATACCTCTCGCGCTCGCCCCACCGAGCACCGATGCTCACCGCGCTGGCCGAGCAGCCTCGAGACCGACGGGATCTCCAGTCGGTGACCGGTGCCTCGGCGTCGACGGTCAGCCGAACGCTCCGGGCGTTCGAAAAGCGCCGTTGGATCGCGCGGAACGGACACCGGTACGAGACGACCCAGTTAGGATCGTTCGTCGCCGTCGGACTGCAAGCACTTATCGATCGGTTCGAGACCGAGCGTACCCTCCGGGAGATCTGGGACTGGCTCCCCGACGACGTCGCCGCGTTGCCCCTCGAGGGAATCGCCGAGGCGACCGTCACGATGGCGACCGTGGACGATCCGTATCGACCCGTTACCCGATTTCGCACCCTGCTCGAGGAGACCGAGACGTTCCGGTTCGTCGGCTTCGAACTGGCGCTGCTCGAGCCCTGCAAGGACGAACTCTGTCAGCGGATTATCGACGGAGTCGAAGCCGTGATCATCGACCCCCCGAGTGTCGTCCGTTACATCCGATCGACCTATCCCGACCTCTCGACGCGGACGCTCGACAGCGGGAACCTCACGGTGCTGGTGCTCGACGAGCAGCCGCCGTTCGGCCTCTGCCTGTTCGACGGCTGCGTCAGTGTGACCATCTACTCGCCCGAGACGGGTGCCGTCCGGGCCCTGATCGACACCGACGAGTCGGGGGTTCGCGAGTGGGCAGAATCGACGTTCGACGAGTATCGGGCGGCGGCAAAGCCGATGTCGGTCGAAGCCTAATACGGTCGGTTGTCGTCTCGTGCCGGTGAGACCCGATACCGTGTGTGGTCGTACCGGTGAACAGTGACAACCGACCGTATGGGAGGATTCCCGTCGGACGACTCAGAGGATCCAGTCGACGGTTCGATCCCGATCACCGACTCGAACGATCCGGTCGACGGCTCCACAGACACGGGTACTGATCGATCGGAGGCCGACCAATGACCGTCCCACTCCCCGAGGACGTACGGCACTGGATAGCCGACCACCTCGAGTCACCCTCGGTCGTCGAGTGGGTTAGTTCACCGCCTCGCGTGACCCACAAACGAGGGCGAGGGCATCGGCGACGTGTACAGGTGGATCGACCGCGAGACCCACGAATGCAGCGATTTCCTTCGCATCACGTTCTGGTCGGTCAACTACGACTTTCCGTTCACGACGAGTACGGATTGCTACTCCGATCGGATTTACCGCGAGCTGGTCGCCGAGAGTCTCGGGAGCACAATCCGTGCCGGCGCGTCGAACACGCCTTCGAAATCCCCGAACGAGAGTTCGCTATCGACGAACGCCCACTCGAGGGGTTCGCAGGTAGTGAGCCATGACTTCCGATTGAACCCCAACACCACGGAACACGAACTCCCGAACGACCCCTCGTGGCGGTGGACACCGTCGATCTCACCTCCGTGGGATGCGGCCAACGGACGACGTGACCGTCCCGGTTGAGAAGCGACCACTGTACGAACTGCTACTCGAAATTCGATCCGACCCGTTCATTCCCGGCCTTATGCCGGCCCGAATCGCGAGTGAGTGTTCGGATTTCATTGACGCGAGAGAGACGTTCGAGGATCTTGAGGAGAATATTTTTGTATTTTCAAGGAGTTTGAAGTATTACCAATGGTGGGAAGACGAAAGTTTCTTACAACAGTTGGGGCTATGTCTATAGCATTCTCTGGATGTACTAATATAACAGGGTCGGAAAAGGGAGTATTCACATACCGAAATGAGGATCTCTCAATTTCAGAAGATCATACTGATATAGCGACAGAGTCAATAGAGAAAAACCATGTCTCGGGAGACATACGTTTGACATCATCAATAGGCGTGATAGCAACTGCTAATGAATTTTTATATTCTCTATCGGCTGAATATAGTGCAGATCCACAAGAGGATAGGTGGGAACACACACAGTTTCAGATGATCCACGATTGGACAATTAATGGAACAGTTCGGGATCATATGACGAACATGGTTCCAGCAAATGATTCGCAAAATGGTTCCAACTATCAACTGGATATCGAGGACAGGTCGAAAAGCAAACAAGGGAACTGGAGAATCCACCAATTAGAACCAAGGTCATCACCAGAATTTTACCAATTTGGGACTGAGTTTAGGGCATCAAAATCATCAGAAGAGGCTAGTATTGTTGAGATCCGAACTGAGACTAAATTTGAAGAAGATAGGTTGTTTGGTGAGAGTACCAACATTTCCGCCCGAATATCGTTCTCTTTTGACGATTTTTCCAGCATATAGCCATCATCCCAACAGCTTATTTAAGGATACCGACATGACGCGACAAGTTGGTTGATCAGATTTTCCCTTTCCGGTCATTACTTCGATAGTCGTTGGTACATCCAGACTGATCGATGGTTTTGCGATCGAGACATCACACGGACAGATAGACAAGCCAGCTGGCGTGCCTGCACTAAAAGGCTTCGTCGCCTACGCAACTGTACGGAACAGCCTTACGAGCCCCTGCTGAACAGGTCCGAGATGTGTACGCCCGTGGCGAGATAGACACCGATGTGTTGGGGATGCACGAGTGGGCAGAATCGGCGTTCGACGAGGATCGGGCGACGACCCAACCGATGTCGGTCGGAGCCTGAGAGGAAACGGGTTAGCACTGTACCGTCGCTCGACGACCTCGTGGCGGGCGGTCGCGGCTCGTGGCGACAACGATCCCTCCGTGCAGGGAATCACTGGCTACCGGCTTGAGCACCCAGTCGATAGTTCGAGTAACTCGTACTGCTATGTTTGTTATGCTTACTATAGAAATCATATTTTATTGGTACAAATAGTATAGCGTGAGAGTGAACGGGCCACCCTGCGTAGCCGGTCGCAATGACCACCCCGGAGGGATCCGCGCCGGCCACCCGCGAGCGACCACAACTCGAGGGAACCGTCTCGAGTCGCTCGACGGCCACAGATCGGCGAGAGTCCCTCGAGTGGACGGTCGAACCTGCGACGACTCACACCGGTCGCTGGGTGCTGTACGGGCAGGTCGCCGCCCTCGAGGGCGCGCTGGGACTCGCGGCCCTGCTCGGCGTGGCAAACCTCGCGATCACCGGCGGCGTCTGGGCACTGCTCGCGCTCGCGATGGTGAGCCTCGCCGCAGTCCTCGCCTGGCGGTACGGGTTCGCGGCCGCACCGCTCGAGCGCTGGCGACCCGGCGGTGCCGGCTGGGGGCTCGAGGCCGACCAGGTGGCTGGCGCGTTCGTCCTCGGAGTCGTCGGCTATGCGGCCGTGCTGGCGACACTCGGCCTAGTGACCACGGGAATCGTCGCACTTGCGGCAACAGCGGCAACCGGCGCCGCAGCGAGCGTCGTCGGCAACGGCGCTGCGTCGGGACGACTCGAGCCCGGGACTGGAACTGGAACGACACCTGGATCGCTCGCCTTCGCCGGCCGCGACGTCGACCTCAAGGACATCCCGACCGCCAGAACGACCGTCGTCGGCGACCTGGTCGTGATCCGTCTCGGCGGCGATCGTGCGCTGGATCGGTTGCGCTGGCTCGCGGTTCCCGAACCCGCGGCCGCCGATCTCGTGGACGCCCTCGAGCGTGTCGGCGTCCGCGTGCTTCCGCTTTCTGACACGCTCGAGCGCCGCACGTGGGGCTGGATCGATCCCCGACGGCTCGAGCCGACAGATCAACAGCTGGTGATCGTCGGTGGAGCGACGACCGTCGCGGGTCTCGGGCTCCGCTGGGGACTCGAGTCCGGCCTCCCGTGGCTGCTCGGGAGCGGACTCACAGCCATCGGCCTCATCGGGGTGACGCTCGGCGTGGCTCGAGCGCTCCGAGCGCGCTGGCGGGTCGATTGAGGGGGTCGAGCACTCAGCTTGTGAGTGACACCGCGCTCAGTCACGAACCACGCCACCACAGCACACACCGGAAAGACACCGTTATTGCGCCAGCCCCGATAGCCGAACCCAGATGATTGCGTCGCGGGTTGCGAGCGTCGCGCGGGCCGTCCGGCTGATCGGGAGCGTCCGCCATCGCGTCGAGCTCCGCCATCGACGGAAACACCCGCAACTGGTCGCGGCGGTACTGCTCGGGGCGACGTTCGGCACGCTGTTGGTCGTCGGCTCGGTTCCGCTCCCGGTGGTCGGCTCCCTCTGGCCCGAACCCGGCGCGTATCACTACGGCACGATTGCGGCCAACGAAAGCGACCTCGTCCTCGCCCTCGCCCGGGAACTCGCCGCCATCGTCCTCGTGGCCACCGCCGGCCTGGGGGCACTGAGCGCCACGACGAGCGACGACTGGGAACAGCCGCCCGTCGAACTCGTGACCGCGGTCTCACTGCCCGTCGCGATCGCCGGCGTCCTCGTCGACGAACTGCTCGAGAGCAGCTGGTTCGTCGGGCCGGTCGTCCTCGGCGGCGTCCTGGCGTTCACCGTCGGAACGGGCGAACCCCTGTCGATCCTGGGAGCGGCGGTCGGCGGCGGCGCCATCCTCGTGACTGGCCTCTTGATGGGCACCGCGGTCGGGATCGCCCTCCGGGCGTCGATCCGACGGTCGCCGCGGCTGTACGCCGCCCGGTACGGCATCAGCGTCGTCGTCCTGTTCGTCCTGTTTCTGGGACTCTCGCTCAGCCGCACCGCCGGGAGCACGCTGGCGGCGACCCCGCTCGGCTGGTACGGCGATCTCCTGCTGGCGACGACGCCGGCGCTCGAGGCCGTCCCGTCACGAGCCGTCCTCGCCCTGACCGGCACGCTCGTGGCCGTACCGCTGGCGGTCGCGCTCGCGGTCGTCGGCGCCCGTTCGCTCTGGTTCGCCGAGGCGGTGCTCGACGACGGCACCGTCGGCGACGGCCACCAGGGACGGTTCCGGCGGCTGCTCGAGGCCGGCCTCGAGCGCCAGTTCGGCCGCGGAACCGCGGGTGCCACCCGCACCGTCTGGCATCGGATGCGTCGATCTCCCCGCGCGATGGTGTACGTCGTCCTGCCGCTGGCGTTCGTCGGCCCGGTCACCGTCGAGGTGTCCTCGACCGCGCCGTCGCTGCTCCCCGCGCTCGTCAGCGTGTACGTCGCCAGCGCCGTCGGCCTGGGCACCACGCTCAATCCCCTCGGCAACGAGCGGGTCGCCCTGCCGCTCGTGCAGACGACCCCTGGAGGCGAAGACGCCATCCTTCGCGGGCACGCCCTCGCCGCACTGGTTCCCGGGCTCCCGATCGTCCTCGCGGTCTCGATCCTGATCGGAACCGCCGTCGGCTACCCGACCTGGACATTGCTGACGTTCGCCCTCGCCATCGCTGCGGTGACGATTGGAGGTATCGGGCTGTCGCTTGCACTCGGGGCGTACCTGCCGAACCTCGAGGGCCCGACCGAGGCCTCCCTCGCCCCGCCGGAGCTGTACGCCATGCTGGCGTATCTGGCGGCGATGGTCGTCCTCTCGAGCCCGCTGTTCGTCGGGTTCGGAACGGGTGTCGCGCTGGTACCGGTGGGCGCGGCGGTGACGGCCGGTGTCAGCGCACTCGTCGCCGGAAGCGTCGGCGTCGGCGGCTATCGCTACGCGCGGCGTCGGCTCGAGGCGTTCGAAGAAGGGAGTGTGTGACGGTTTGACCGGAGTCGTTTCGGCGGCTCAGTCCGCGGTCGAAATCGCCGCATCGCCGTCGATAGCCTCGGCAGGAACTGTCCCGTCGTCGTTCCAGCCGCGCTCCTCGTAGTAGGCGTCGAGCGCGTCCTCGAACCCATCCAGTTCGTAGGGCAGGCGGTCGTCGGCCCGATCCATCCCGCGCTGGTTATTGAAGTGGCGTTCCATCGCGACGACCTCGCCCCCGATCTCGAGCAGGTCGTCGTAGTCGGCATCGAGCAGGGTCTCGAGGCGGTCGGCGTCGACGAAATCCCGGGAGAATTTACACAGCACCGCGCTGTCTTTGATCACGTTCAGGTTTTCCTTCTCGACGACTTTGGCGGGCTTTCCATCCAGTCCCTCCTTGTCCAGAGCCTGCTTCTCGTCGACCAGCGGATACTCGAGCGAGTAAAACTCTGCGTACATGTGATCGGCCCCGCGGTTCGAGGTGGCGAACGCCAGCCCCTGGCCGTTGAGCGTCCGTCCGTCGTGAGCGGGGAACTCCATGCCTTTGACGCTCCAGTCCTCGACCTCGAGGTCGTCGTGACAGCGGGCGACGCCCTCCGCCAGGGTGTCGCCGATGCCCTCGCGGTGGGCGATCTGCTCGACGGTTTCGTGGATCAGGTCGACGTCGCCGAAGGCGTCCTCGCTGGCCAGATACGCCGCGACCGTGTCGCCACAGGAGATGGTGTCCATCCCGAGTTCGTCACAGCGTTTGTTCGAGTGCATCACGTCCACGATGTCGTCGACACCCGAGTTCGAGCCGAACGCCATTACCGTCTCGTACTCCGGGCCTTCGGTCTCGAGGCCGCTCCCCTCGTCGCGCGTGGGGAGTTTGCAGGCGAAGGCACACGCCGAACAGGTGCCTTTCTTGTACTTCTTCTCTTCGACGCGGTCGCCGCTGATCCCCTCGGCACCCTCGAACGAGAGCTCCGAGAAGTATCGGGTCGGCAGCGCGTTGACGGTGCTCGCGAACTCCGTCATCGAGGACGTCCCCTGGCGTTTCATGATGTGGTCGCTCTGGGCGGCCTCCCGGTGGACGTCCATCTGGATGGGCGGAATCTCGACCGCGGGCGTCGAGTCGCCGTCGAAAGTGATCGCCTTCACGTTCTTCGCCCCCAGGACGGCTCCGAGGCCACCGCGGCCGAACGCCCGCTCGCGCGAGGTCATGAGCGAGGCGAATCGAACCCGGTTCTCGCCGGCCGGCCCGACCGTGACGGTGTGTTCGGCCGCCAGGTCGTGTTCGTCCTCGATGTAGGCACAGATGTCGCTCGTTTCGGCCCCCTCGAGGTCGGGAACGGCCTCGAACTCGACGCCGTCGTCGCGGACGTGGACGATCACGAGGTCGTCGCTTGCGCCCGTGATCTCGACGGCCCCGTACCCCGTCGCGGTGAAGTTCCGGGAGAGGAATCCGCCGGCGTTCGAGGAGAGCAACCCATCGGTCAGCGGCGATAGCGCCGTTGCCGACATCCGACCCGTGAAGCTCATCGTCGCGTGCTGAAACGGGCCGGTAGCGAAGTACAGGCGGTTCTCGGGGCCGAACGAATCCGCGTCGAACGGGATCCGATCGTAGGCGAGTTTGGTACCGACAGCGCGGCCACCGACGTAGGACTCGAGCACGTCGTCGATGGACTCTGTGGTCGTGGTTCGCTCGTCGAGGTCGATCGAACAGAGCGATCCCCTGGCGTGGATCATGGGATACTGTGCGATACCGGCGTGCAAAACGATACCGGTCGCCCGACCGGCGAACTAACGGGCCACGAGTCGCAGTCGGAACGTCACTCGTCGTTTCTCTGAGTTACTCCGCGGTAAAGTGGTCGACGAGCAGCCTCGAGACCGCGTCCGGGCGGTCGTGGGTGATCCAATGGCCGACGTTCGGGAAGCGCTCGAGTCGGCCCGATTGACAGTGTTCGATGCTCTCGAGAGCCATCTCCGATCGCAGGGCGAAATCCTGTTCGCCCCAGATCACGAGCGTCGGCTGGGAAATCCGTTCTCGCGGTGGGGTGTCCTGGTTCTGGTACCGGAACGAGGCGCGATACCAGTTGAGCATCGCCGAGAGCGCGCCGGGTTGTGACCAGGCTCGCCGGTACGCGTGTCGATCCGCAGGGGTGAACGATCCCGGCTCCGCCTGGTCGGTCATCGCTGTCCACAGCGCGTCGTACTCGTTTCGACTGAGCACCCACTCGGGGACGGCCGGGAGCTGGAAAAAGAGTATGTACAAGCTCTTTCGAATTTGTCGCCAGTCCGATCGCAAGTGTGAGCGGAACACGCTTGGATGCGGCGCGTTACAGATCGCCAGTCGGTCGACGACCCCGGGATAGCGCAAGGCGACATCCCAGGCGACGCCGCCGCCCCAGTCGTGGCCGACGACGTGTGCGGACTCCTCACCGAGCGCCTTGATCAGCGCCCGGACGTCCCGCGAGAGCGTCTCGAGACGATAGGAGGCGATTCTATCCGGTTTCTCGCTCAGGTTGTAGCCGCGTTGATCCGGCACGAGGACGCGGAAGCCGGCGTCGACGAGGGGCTGGATCTGGGCGTGCCACCCGTACCAGAACTCCGGGAAGCCGTGCAACAGGACGACGAGCGGGTCGTCCGGCGACCCTGCCGTCACGGCGTGGAGTTCGACGTCGGCACCGGGGAGGTGTACCGAGGTGACGTCCATTCCGGGACGCAAGGAAGCGTCAGTGTGCTGGCCGCGTGTCATCTATGCGGGACGTTTTGCGATACAGGAATATAGTCGTCACCGCCAGCTACGTGCCCACGAGTGTGGGTGACCGACAACGGACGAAAGACGACGAACAACGAAGTTGCTACCCGGCAACCGAACGTTCCAATCACCCCACTCGAGGGGGCGAGTCACACCGCTGCCCGGATGCTCGTACCCCTCAGCTCCCGGCCGCACTCGCCCCGTCGTCCAACGGTGCCAGGGCGATACGGCCGTCGCTCGAGATCGTGACGGCGAGTCCGTTGCTCTCGAAATAGAGGTGCTGGTGGCCGGGATGGTCGATCACCGATTCGAGAGCGGGTGGGTCGACATCGTGGTAAATCGGTTCCAGATCGGTCGGCGTACACGAGAGCGTCGTGGACATTGCATCGACGACCGACAGCAAGGCGCCACGGTCGTCGACGGTGAACTCCTCGCTCTCGGTGTCCGAACCGATTCTCGTTGGCAATGGGGTGGTGTCAGGGTGCCTCATGACTGGGTAAGTTTGGAGCGACACCAGGATCAGTCGTCGTACTTCTGGTGGTCTCCGCTGTCCAATTTCACACCGACCGTGGTGTTAAATTCGACGGTATATTTCTTCGAAAAACCAGACGGTTATCACTGATCGGATGTTGTGTTTCAATCGATAGTTGTGCAGAAATCGAATTTGTTACATAAATAAAACAGCGTTGGCCACGGCAGGCGATCGAGTTCGAGTCCAGATGTGGGTTCATCCTGTCGCTGACTCGAGAACCACTCGCGGGGTTCGGATGCGTATCGATCGCTCGAGCGTCGGGCGAGTCAGCCCAGTCACGGCCGGTTAGTCCGCCCGTCGGATTCCTGGGCTTCCTCCTTGCGTTCTATTGATCGCCACTTCGGTCGCAACTCGGCGGTCACTACCCGAGACGAAGAAGTGAGGAGACCTGGTGTGGTCGCCCCTGCCGGTTCCATCGATCCAACTCAGCCAAACGTGACCGTTTCGGCCTCGCTGGCGTACTCCGCATAGAGCGATTCGGCCCACTCACGGGCCGCAGGATCGGTCGACTCGACGAACGCACGAGCGATCCCGTCGTCGTCGTGGGCAGCCATCCCCATCCGGTCGTCAAAGAGGAAGAGTTCGAACGGGACGTCGTCGGTCATGTGTAGTCCAAACCGGCCTGTTTCGAGCGCTTCCTGGGCTTGGTCGTAGTATTGCTCGGCCACGACGCCGATAATTTCCTGATCGAAGATCACGTCGATTTCGGTGCCGTTCAGCATCTCCCGAAGGGCGACGTCCACGTACAGCGGCGAGATGATACTCGAGAACATTCGCAGCGAGTCGGTACGTTCGATGAGATCCGTAATGCGCTTGGCACCAACGTGTGCTTGCCGGTGTTGTGACTGGGTGACCGTCACGTCGGTAAACCGCTCGAGCGGGATGTCCGTTACCTCGCCATTGAGCGTATTCAAAAACGGTTCGAGCCGTTGGGCAGCCTCCAATTTTGTACGCAACGTCTGGAGTTCCGCCGCGACGACGGTGCCGAGGCCGGTATGTTCGATGTGTTCGTTAGGTTTCTCGACCAGGTCGTGTTCCTCGAGCGATTCGGTCACCCGGTGGACGGTCGAGCGCGCCATCGACAGTTCGTCTGCGAGCTCGCGTACCGTCTGTGACTCCTCGAGCCGTTCGAGCAGTTCCGCGCGACTCATGACCGTCGAAACGAATTCCCTCGATCCATCCGTGTTCGGTCTGTCACTCATTGATACCCTCCGTGTAGTCGATGTGCAGCGGTGTTCCAGCCGTCATTTGTGCCCCCGACTGACCAGATGACACTCGAGCAGCGTTTCCAATCCCCCTAATAGCGCATCGACGTCGACGCTCTCGAGTGCCGGTGCGAGACGTTTGATCTCCTGATAGTGTGTATCCCACTGATGAAGAAACCGGGATTCGATCCCTGCGTCGGCGATGGCGTCGATACACGCCTCCGTCGTTTCAGCGTCGTCGCCACACGCACGCACCTGCTCACGTGAAACCACACCGTCTTCCAGCGCGGCGATCACGACCCCCGAACTGTAATCACCCTCACGAAGTTCTCGCTCCCAGGTCGTCACCCAGTTCCCGATGCGAGCCATCATCTGTGCGCGCCTCGTGATCCGGCGAAGCGAACCGATTTCGTTTCGATCGAACGCTGGCCCAAAGCAGAGATCGATGTCGGCGTAGGTGAACAACATCATGTTGTAGCTGTCGTAGGCCGTGATCGACTCCACCGTCGCCAGCTCGAGATGGCGGTTGACGAGCGCAGAGTACTCGATCGCGGTGTGTGTCTGCGCGATGTCGAACAGGAACACGTCCTCGAACGTCGACCCCCGTGGGGCGCTCTCGAGGGTCGCCATGACGCGTTCCCAGACCGCGACTGCGAACGCGACCCGATCCGCGTCGACGGCCGGATCGTCGATATCGGGCTCGAGGTGATCGAACGGGATCTTCGACGCCTCTTGGAACGTTCGCTGATCCTTCGCGGCCTCGGCGAGGTCGTCAAGAACGACGACGTACATCGACGCCAGGAACTTCACCTCGCGAACCTGCTGGCTGGCATCCGGTTCGACACAGGAGAGTTCGATCGTCGGGAAAACGTAGTACAGCCACTGCCAGAGGAACCGGTCTCGCTCGCCACCGACGGCCTCGTACGCGTCGATAACCTCAGTCAGGTGCGCAGGCAACGAACACCGGTCGATGTTCTCGAGGTGCGATGACTCCGTGAGGTCGATGTCCGTGAGTGGCATGGGATTGAGCAGTTGATGGACGATCAGTTGCCTGAACGAGCGAACCGAGCGTATCGTGGCGGACGTTCTCGTTGAATCGGACAGGGACGGGAGTGGTGACGGTCGCTTCGTCCCAATGGCACCCACGTGTTCGCGATAGGCGTCGATTCGATGACTGTGATCGGTACACACAATCCCGCCAGGGAACCCATTAAATGTTCCCGTTTGTTTACGGTAACAAGTGCCGGAAATCCGACGAGAACGGGTCTCATCCACCAGGTGAAGGGCGATCAGTGGAGCGCGTTCGGTGGCTCCGGCAATCGTCCCTGATCCTCGGGATCGTGGTGGACGATGACGTCTGCATCGGCCTGCCGCGCCCGCGTTTCGATCGCCGTCAGCGAATCGATCGACTCCTCGAGCGACCACGCGAACGCAGCCACGAGCCCCTGTTCGTAGCCGACGCGGCTGTTGGCCGCGTCGCCAGCGAGGATCACAGTACCGGATTCGAGGCGAACCTCGACGGACTGGTGGCCGGGGCTGTGGCCCGGCGTGGGGAAGGCGACGATGCTACCGTCGCCGAAGACGTCGTACTCCCCGGTGACGGCGACGACGTCGGCGTCGAGTCGACGGAGGTGGTGGAAGTCCCCCTCGAGGTAGAAGAGACGCTGGGCGCCGTCGGGCCAGAACGCGTACCGGAGTTCGTCCTTCTGGACCACGACGGTCGCCTCGGGGAACGCGTCGAGGTTCCCCGCGTGATCGGTGTGCAGATGGGACATGACGATCGTGTCCACGTCCGAGGGCTCGTAGCCGAGGTCGGCGAGGTGTTCCGTCGGCATCTTCCCCGTCGAGAGATCGAGTGTGTCGACGAAGTCGACCATATGTGGCGCACCCTGTGGGCCGTAGGACAGCGGATCCTCGGCCATCTCGTGGCTGACCCCGGTGTCGACGAGGACGAGTCCCTCCGGGTGCTCGAGTAGGTAACACGGACACCAGCCCGGGAACGGTTCACCTGGCTGTTGCAGTTGGGTTGCTGCACTGTAATCGAGCGTCCACGTGGCGGTGTTCAGACGGTAGAGTTTCTCGACCGGCATACGCGCTCATTCGACTCGAACACGATGAAGATATGGTACCGTTCCGCTTCCGCTTACGTTCTCGTACCCGGACAGGCCGGACAGCACCGGTCACACGACTACCCATCCTCGTCAGCGCTCGAGTCGGCGGTGAGAGCCCGGACGTACCCGGCGACACCGACGGCAAATGTTCTCGAACCCTGATACCACAAAGCCGATGTGCTGCGACGGACAGCGGTGCGTATGAAACGACGAGCGTACCTCGTCGGCGTTGCCGGACTCTCCACTGCCGTGGCCGGCTGTACGACGCTGTTCGGAGACGACGAATCCGACCGAGACGTCGATCCAACCACGGCACTGAACCGAATCCCGAACGCCGCCGTGTCCGACGACCGCGAGCTGTACATCACGGCCGACGCCCCCGCGGCTCTCGTCGACGTCGACGACTACGCGCTTCGAGAAGCCGTCGGCGAATCGGTCTCTGGAATCGAGGCCTCGCGAGTCGACGCCCGCGCGATGATCGACCCCTATAGAATCCTCGTCGGATCGTTCGACGCCGCGGACGTGACAGAGCTGCTGGAGGTCACCAGAGACGGAACTGTGGGATCCTTCGACCGCGTCGTCGAGGACGACGGGACGGCACACGCGGTAGGCGAGGACGAGGCGATTCTCCGCACCGTCGGCCAGTCCGACGACACCATCAGCCTCGAGTCGATCGCCGACGCGAGTGACGGTTCCGATCGCCTCCTCGAGCACCACTCGGTCGTCGAACGCCTCTGCGATCAGATATCGACGGACACGCACGTCGAGATGTCACTCACGCCGTCGAACGACGAGTGGCACGGTTTCGGTGTCGGCTACGAGGTCGACTCTGAGGAGTCGACGGCAACCCTCGTGATGGTGCTCACCGACGCGGGACGCGGCCTCGAGGACGACGCTGTTCGCGACCGCTTCGCGTTTCTGTTCCCGGGCGACCTCGCCACTGACGATATCGAGCGAAATGCCGACCTCGTGACGGCTCGGACGGCGATTCCGACGAACGACATCTGATGGGTGCCGATCAGCGCCAAGAAACGACGTGTGCGTCGGCCGGGTCGAACCCGACTCGAACCTCCCCCGAGAGGGGTTCGCGCGTCCGTAACAGCAACTCCTGGCCCTCCCACTCGAGGTGGACGCGAGTGGTCTCGCCGAGGAATTCCGCGCTCTGAACGGTCGCGGTGAGCGGGTTCGTCTCGGGCTCGAGCGAGAAGTGTTCCGGGCGGACACAAAAGGTGAGGGTGTCACCGAGACTCGGGACGTCGTGGCCATCCACCGTGAGAGCGAACTCAATTCCGGAGACGGTGACACGAGCAGACGACTCGCCGCCTCGCTCCTCGACGCCGACGACCGTCCCGTCGAAAACGTTGTTGTCGCCGACGAAATCGGCCACGAACCGGGTCGCTGGCCGCCGATAAATTTCACGTGGTGGGGCGATCTGTTCGGGGGCACCCGCACGCATTACTGCCACGCGGTCGGAGATTGCCAACGCTTCCTCCTGATCGTGCGTGACGTAGACCGTCGTAATGTCGAGTTCCTGCTGGATCGCCTTCACCTGCACCCGCAGGCGCTCGCGAAGCTGGGCGTCGAGGGCGCTCATCGGCTCGTCGAGGAGGAGAACGTCAGGCCCAGGCGCAAGCGCACGGGCGATGGCGACGCGCTGTTGTTGCCCCCCGGAGAGCTGATCGGGCTCCCGATCGGCCATCCCCTCGAGGTCGACCAACTCGAGCAGATCTGAGACGCGTTGCTCGTCCGAGACGTTACCCGGCGGGTCGGCAAAGTTGAGGCCGTACGCGATGTTCTCGCCGACGGTCATGTGGGGGAAGAGCGCGTAGTTCTGGAAGACGACGCCGATGTCGCGATCCTCCGGCGGGACGTCTGTGACGTCCTCGCCGCGGAAACGGATCCGACCGGTTGTCGGGTGCTCGAAGCCAGCGATCAGACGGAGCGTCGTCGTCTTCCCACAGCCCGAGGGGCCGACGAGCGTGAAGAACTCCCCCTCGCGGACGCGGAGGGTGACGTCGTCGACCGCCGTCGTCTCGGCGTATCGTCTGGTGACGCCCTCGAGGGAGAGGGCGATCGGCGTCCTGGACTGGGACTCGGCCTCGATTTCGGTCTCGGATTCGGGTGCCGGTGACTCCACGGATTCGCGTGTAACTCGCCGCTCAAAGGCCATAGCTCTCACCCCCGAGACGGTCGATGATGACGAAACTGATCGAGGTAACGACGAGCAAGACGACGCCCATCGCCGTCGCCGGGCCGAGTCGCCGGCCGATGAACCGCTCGATGGCGACCGGCATCGTGTACTGGTCGGTACCCGTCGCGAGGATCACCGTCGAGGAGAACTCCCCCATCGAGATGGCCAGCGCGAACGCCGCTCCGGCGACGACGCCCGGCCAGACCAGCGGCAGTTCGACGTCGATCAACGCCCGCGTTCGCGAGGCACCGAGCGCGCGTGACGACTCGAGCAAACTGGGATCGATCGACTCGAGGCCCGGGGCGACGGTGCGGACGACGAACGGGTAACAGGCGACGGCGTGGGCGGCGATAATCGCGACCGCGCCGGTGACGGTGATCCGGTAGTCACCGACTTCGAATCCGAACACGGGGCCTCGGAGGAGGCCGATGCCGACGATGATCCCCGACACGGCGAGCGGCGCCATGGCGACGACGTCGATGAGCTTCCGGCCGCGATACCGTCTTGTCGTCAACACGGAGATCACGACCCCCATCGGCAGGGAGATAGCGAGGGCCGCAGCGGCGAACAACAGGGAGTTTCGGATCGCCGGCCAGGGTCGAGCCTGGTAGGCAGCGCCCGTCGCCTGCCGGTCGATCAGGAACTGGTAGTGTGCGAGCGTAAAGCCGCCGGTTGGGCCGGCGACGCTTCGGTAGATGAGGCTCAGAACGGGGGAGACGAACACGAAGAGTGCGATGACGCCGTAGATCGCCAGGCCGAATCGTGGCGTCAGTTCGCGCACGGAGAGCGACGGCGGGCTGAGCGACTTGCGGGGCAGCGGTCGAACGCCACGCGAGCGAACCGTGTGTTTCGCCTCGTACCGGAGGTAGCCGTAGAGCACCCCGAGCGAGATCACGAGTTCGACGATGGCGAGTGCGGCCGCCTCGGCGTAGTTGAGATCCTGGATCAGCTGGTAGACGAACACCTCGACGGTTGCCAGCTGGATCCCCCCGAGCGCGAGCACGATGGGGAACGTCCCGAAGGTGAACACGAACGTCAGCGCCGCCCCCATCAACGCTGCGGGGTACAGTTGCGGGGCGACGACGTCCCGGAACGCCCGAAACGGGCTGGCACCGAGGCTGCGGGCCGTCTCGATCGCGCTCGCGTCCACCGACTCCCAGGCCGCGGTCGTCACCCGCGCCACCAGCGGCGCGTTGTAGAACGCGTGGGCGATGAGGATCGCCTCGAGGCTGAACATGAGCGAGACGGGGCCAAGCCCGAACGCGCCGAGGACGGCGTTGAGCGTGCCGTTCTGTCCGAACGTCGCGACGAAGCCGACGGCGACCATGATCGACGGCAGCACGAACGGCAAGATCGTCAGCGATCGCAGTGTCCGACGTCCCCGGAACTCATAGCGTGCGAGGAGGTACGCCATCGGCAGCCCCAGCGCGAGCGAGAGTAGCGTCGAGAGAAACGCCTGGTAGGCGGTGAAGCCGACGATCCCCAGCCGACGGTCGCTCGAGAGTAAATCCTGACCCACCGCCAGTGGAGACTCACCCGCAATGAGTCGGGCGAAGTCGCCGAAATAGAACGGATTGCGCAGGAGATCGGCGAAGATAGCGAGCGTGACGACCCCCTCGACGACGATGGACTCGACGAACACGGTCGCAACGGGGTAGTAGAACATCACCAGCAGCAGTAGCGTCGTCACGACGGCGCTGGCGACGATGGCCCGGCGCTCGAGGCGGTCGCGGACACGGCGTGTGCGGGTTCGTGGACGGCCATCGCTTCCGGCGTCGGTGACCCTCGCAGTACCGGCGGCGGTCGGTGCCGAAACCGACGGATCGTCAACTGGCTGCGAACGATCGGATTCCGAATGTGGGTCGGAGGCGGTCACGTCACCACCTCGAGCGAACTCGATAGCGAGTACTCCACCGACCGCGAGCACGCCGCTCGAGTGGCGCAACCACCACCACTAACACGACTTCGACCGAACGGCCGATCATGACCGTATTCGCACTGCTCCGTGTCACGCCCATCACCGAAGACGATATCACGCCCGACGTGGCCGCCGCCATCGAGGCCCTCGAGGCGTACGACGTCACCTACGAGACGACGCCCATGGCGACGACGCTCGAGGCCGACGACGTCCACGAACTGTTCGCCGCGTGTGCGGCGGCCCACGAGGCCGTCGACCGCGGACACGTCCAGACGCTCGTCCAGGTCGACGACAAACGCGAAGTCAAGCTGACCGCGAGCGACAAGGTCGACGCTGTCGAGGGCGAACTCGGGCGGGAGGCGACGAGCGAGCGCCGGGGAGAGTGAACGGGGGTCGAAGGGGGCAGACACCATCCCTCAGTTCCCGACCACTGTCCGACCCCAGTCGTCGAGCCAGCCCGAAAGGTTGCCGCTGAGTTCGTCGTAGTCGAAGAACACCGGCTCGTCGGGGAGTTCAGCGTACTCCGCGTACACTTCGGGGAGTTCGGTTTGCTCGTTGACCGGGTCGGTGACGTTGCGCTCGGCGATCACCGCCTGCACCTCCGGTTCGAGGACGAAATTCATGAAGTCATAGAGGAGGCCGTCGTCGCTCGCGTTGGCGAAGCGGGCCATCCCCGAGTAGTTGGTGTACGCCTGGTTCTCGAGGAACGACACCTGGTGTTTCTCGAGGTCGTTTCCGGCGCGCTTTGCGTACACCCGGTCGTTCGAGTAGGAGACGACGACCGGAATTTCGTCCTCCTGGAACTGCGTGTAGACCTCGCTCCAGGAGTCGAGCACGCGGGTGTCGTTCTCGAGTAAGTCCTCCCAGTACGCGAGGTAGCCGTCCTCGCCGAACTGGTTGATCGTCCAGAGCATGAAGAGCAGTCCGGTGGTACCACGCTGGGGATTCGAGACAGCCATCTGACCCTCGTAGGCGGGGTCGAGCAGGTCGTCGAACGATTCGGGCTGGGCGACGTTGCGGCCGTCGTAGACCAGGGCGCAGTGGGTTCTGAAAATCGGGATGACCCGGCCCTCGGGGTCGAACTCGTGTTCCTCGCCGACGTCGGCGGCGTGCTCGAGGCGCGAGCGATCCGTCTCGATGAAGAGGTCGCCTTCGGTGTTCTCGTCGGCGCGGACGAGTTCGTGCGGGCTCACGCCCAGGTAGAGGTCGGGTTCGATGTCGGCACCCTGGTTGTGCCGTTCGATGTAGTGGGTGAGTTCCTGCTCGGGAGCGTGCCACTCGAGGGTAGCGTCGTAGCGGTCTTCGAACTCCTCTTTGATCCAGACGCCGGGGCTGTCACTCGGCGCGTCGATGAAGGAGTTGTAGGTGGCGACGTGGAGGGTGTCGTTATCGCCGTTCCCATTCCCTGACTCGTCGTCCGACGTATCCTGAATGCAGCCGGCGAACCCGACAGCGGTTCCGCCTGCGACACCAGTGAGAAACGTGCGTCGTCTCATTACCGTGTGGTCGTACCTGGTGGTACGTAAGTCGCGCGGTCTGGGTCGGTGGGGTGAAACAGCCTCGAGAGCCCCGTTCAGCTGCAAGACCGCCGGTTACCTCGGTCGAGCGCCACGTGAACCGCGGCCGCTCCCCACCCCCATCACTCCACGACCGATTCGGCCACCCTCGAGGGCAGCTTCTCACCCTGGGGAAGCCACGACGGCTCCGCCAGATCGAGCCACCCCAGCTCCGACAGCGTCCGCAACGCGTAGAAGTTCCGGCTCGCGGGCACCGCCTCGAGCAGTGCGTCGTCGACGGCGCCGTCCCACGCCAGCGGATGGCTGCCGGGCTTGCGCCAATTCGAGCGCGGGGCGAGAAACGCGGGCTCCCAGTCCCCGTCGCGTTCGGTGAACTGATGCGCAGGGGTGTGGCGAACGAGGGAGAGGAAGCGGTCGGCGGGCTCGAGCGTCCGGTCAGTCAGGGCAGCCCGGTCGTGGGGAACGCCGGCGACCCGCCAGTAGATGGCCGTGGCGAGGTCGGCGTGGAGTCGTTTCCCGCGCCGATCCGCCAGCGGGATCGATTCCCACGCGCGAACGTACGCGGGATCCCACAGCGGCAGCCACCACTCGAGGCCGGCGTCCTCGTACACCCGGAGGTCGCCGTTGGTGAACGTCGACATCCGGCCGCGCCACTCCCAGCGCTCGTAGGCCGCGGCGGCCGTCTCCGGTGAGGAGATTTTGTTGGCGTCCCGGTCGCCGAGAAGTCCGCGGCGGATGCGCTCGCGGGCCGCCCGTCGAAACCCGGCGTCCTCCCACTCCCAGAGCGCGTAGTGACGCTCGAGAATGTACTCGGTGAGCGCCTCGACCGTGGGCTCGATCTGCGGGACGGTGCTGTCGGCGTCGTCGGCGTCGACCGCCGGCCCACAGCCGACCTCGCCCACTTCTGTGTCGCTTGGCTCCTCGCCGACGAACCGCGGCAGGCGCTCGCTCGGCGTCGCGACGGTGTGGCCCGGACAGTAGAGCGCGTCCTCCGGGAGGCGGCCCGCCTCGAGTAGCCCCCGGACGGCCGGCCACTCGGCGAGGAACGGGAGGGCGTCGCCGCCGAATGCCCACCCACGATAGCGGCGGCCGGCTTCACCGTGGTACCACTCGCGCCACCGTTCCCGCGAGTAGGGGTAGAACTCCCAGCGAATCCCCAACTCAGCGGCGACCTCACGGCTGACCTCCACGTCGGGGTGGCCCGACCGGCCGAACGTGAAGGCGATTACCTCCCGGCCACGCTCGACCAGCGCCGCCGCGAGCAACCGCGAGTCGAACCCACCCGACAGCGGGAGGACGACGGGGCGGTCGCCGGCGACGGCCTCGAGGCGCTCGAGCGCGGTTTCGAGGCCCGCCTCGAGCGGCGACAGATCGTCGTCCGTACACGAACCGAGGTGGGCCTCGTTGGCCGCCGGCCAGTACTCGCGGTACGATCGGCGGGTTACCGACCTGCGGCCGTCACGGTCACCAGCACCATCGTCCGATGCGAGTTCGACGACCTCCCCCGGCTGGACGGCGAACACGCCACGCCAGATCGTCTCCGGGCCGGTCACGTACCGCGTCAACAGAAACTCGCGCTCGGTGATCGGATCTCGAGGCGCGTCCACGCTCTCCCGAACGGCCCGACCGCGGTCGCTGACGACCTCGCCGCCGCCGTCGTAGTAGAGCGGGATCGAACGCGCGCCGTCGGCCACCAGGTACGTCCGATCCGCCCCGTCGAGGTCGACGATGGCGGCGAAAAATCCCTCGAGACCGGCCGCGCAGTCGGCGACTGCCTCGAGGGAGGACGGGACAGTCCCGGACTCGAGTACTCGAGCGAACCGTGCGGCGATGGCCGGTGCCTCGAGGAGCGAGTCCCCCTCGAACGCCCGGCCGCGAACGGCGACGCCACCGAAACGAACCCAGCCTTCGTGGTGGAGCGCCACCTGCATACACGTCCTCGGTCGTGGTTCTATATAGCGGTTGGGTGTCATACAGATACGGAGTGGGTCAAAAGTACTGTTTTTGAAGTGTATTGGTTCGGAAATCGAACCATGTCTTATCCTCGAGGAAACGGAGAGTACGGATTCGTGCGTATGTTCAGCCGCGAATATCGCACCAACTGACAGCCGTCGGTCTCACTGCTCGCGACGATGACACTGCGTGGTCTGACACCGAAGGATGGTGGTGATCGGAGACGCTCAGTCAGCCGGCTCTGTCGGCGTGTCGGCCGACCGCTCCGGGTAGATGTCGGCGACCTCCTGGTTGAATTTCTCGAGGATCACCCGGCGCTTCTTCTTCATCGTCGGCGTTAGCATCTCGTTTTCCTCGGTGAACTCCTCGGAAACCAGCTGGAACTGCTTGATCTGCTCGTGTTTCTCGAAGTCCTCGTTGACGGCGTCGACTTCGGCCTGCACCAGCTCGTGAGCCGCCTCGCTGTCGACGATCCGTTCGTCGTCCGCGAGCTCGAGTACGTCCCGCAGGTACTGGAAATTGGGAACGATGAGCGCGCCGACGAACTTCTCGCCGTCGCCGACGACCATGCACTGTTCGACCACCTGGCTCTGGGCGAAGCTGTCCTCGATCGGTGCCGGGGCGACGTTTTTACCCGTCGAGAGCACGAGCATCTGTTTCGAGCGCTCGTGGAAGACGAGGTAGCCGTCCGAACGGATGGTGACGATGTCACCGGTGCGGAACCAGCGCCCGTCCTCGTCCTCGAAAAAGGCCTCGGCGGTCTTTTCGGGTTTATTCCAGTAGCCTCTGGCCACGTGTGGCCCCTGGACGAGCAACTCGCCGGTCTCGCCGACGGTAGTCGAGGTGCTCTCCTCGGGGACGACGGTTTTGTCGACTTTGAGCTCACAATCGAGGACGGGGACGCCGATGGTGCCGATTTTTGGCTCCTCGGGAGGGTTCGTCGTGACGACCGGCGACGTCTCGGTCAGGCCGTACCCCTCGTAGATGGGCAGGCCCATCCCGTGATACAGCGTACACAGCTCCGCCGAGAGCGTTCCGCCGCCGCTGACGAGGAACTCCACGTTGCCGCCCAGGGCCTCTTTGACCTGCGAGAAGACGAGTTTGTCCGCGATCTTCATCTTGAGTTTCAGGCCCGTTCCCGGGCTGTCCGCACGGTAGTAGTCCCGGCTCACGTCGGTCGCCCAGTGGAAGATCCGCTCTTTGACCGACGACTCGCTGGCCTGCTCGCGGATGGCGTCGTAGATCTTCTCGTACACGCGCGGGACGCTCGTCGCCGTCGTCGGGCCGACGAGCTGGAAGTCCTCCTTGAGCGTGTCGGAACTCTCGGCGTAGGCGACACAGCCGCCAGCGGCGAACATCACGAAGTGACCGGCCGTCCGCTCGAAGACGTGCGCCAGCGGCAGGAACGAGACGGTCTGGGTGTCGCCATCGATCGACGGCGACCCCGCCGGCTTCCCCGGCCGCGGCCCGTACCGACGGTACACCTGATTGACGTTCGTCCGGAAGTTGCGGTGGGTCAACTCGACCCCCTTCGGCTGGCCAGTCGTCCCGCTCGTGTAGATCAGACTCGCCAGGTCGTCCGGCGTTCGCTCCTCGAGCCAGTCTTCCACGGCGTCCTCGCCGCCCTCGCCGCGTGCGTAGACCTCCGCGAGCGTCACGATGTCGTCGCGGTCGTCGTACCCCTCGAGGTCGTCCATCGAGACGATGAACTCGAGGTCGAGGTCGTCCTCCACCTCGAGCACCCGCTTGAGCAGTTCCTCGTTCTCGACGACGACGCCGGTCGCACCGGGATCCTCGAGCAGGTATCGCACCTGCCGGGATGAGGAGCTTCGATACACCGTCGTGACGACCGCGCCCGCCGAGAGCAGGGCGAAGTCCGACTGAGCCCACTCCAGGCGTGTGCCGGCGAACATCGCGACCCGGTCGCCTGCCGCGACGCCGAGGTCGCGAAAGCCCGCAGCCAGCGTGTTGACGATCGCGCCCATCTCGTCGTAGGTAAGCATCGCGTAGTCGCCGGTGGGGGCCGGATCGAACGCGACCCCCGCGAGCGATCGGTCGTAGATGCCGCCTTTATATCGCTGGGCAGGTTTCCCGTTGTTTCGCTCGACCGTTTTCGCGAACATCTGGCCAAGCGTGTCCACCTCGAGCACCTCGTCGTCGAACTGTCGTTCGGATTCCCGCCACTCCATGGTATGGGCATCCAATGCACACGATAGCTCTTGAACTATTCGGTCGTTCAGAGTGTTTCGACCCGCTCAAGGGTGATCGCTCGCTCGAGAATCGGTTGAGTGAGGATGGGTGTGGATGAGTGGCTCTCACTGTCGGACGAACCGGTGACGGACGAACGACCTGTCTGGAAAAGTGGGATTACTCCCGGAGTTGACGGGGTCGAGCATCACGGCCTGTGTTTTCCCCTGGTGATGAGAAGGAGGCCACAGACGAGCAACGCCACCGGGAGCGCGTATTCCCACAGGAGAACGAGGGCAGCCAGGACGCACATCGCTCCCAAAGAGAGGAGAAGGATGCCACGTTCCGTCGCACTGATCATATCCGCTACACCTGTCGTGAAAATGTATAATTACCGTTCTTACACACCCGCATAGATATCCTCGACCCGATCATCGAACCGCTCGAGGATCACGCGACGCTTCTTCTTCATCGTCGGCGTCAGCATCTCGTTGTCCTCGGTGAACTCGACCGGGACGAGGCGGAACTGCTTGATCGTCTCGTGGCGCTCGAAGTTCTCGTTGACGCGGTCGACTTCCTCCTCGACGTACGAGCGAACGCGCTCGTGTTCACAGACTGCTTCGGCCTCTGCGGGCAGGTCGATCCCCGCCTCGTCAGCCCACTGGCGGACGTGCTCGAGGTTCGGGACGAGCAACGCGCCGATGAACTTCTCGCCGTCGCCGACGACCATCGCCTGTTCGACGACTTCGCTGGCGGCGAAGGCGTCCTCGATGGGGCCGGGAGCGACGTTTTTGCCCGTCGAGAGCACGAGAATCTGTTTGACCCGCTCGCGGAACTCGACGTAGCCGTCGGGTCGAAGGTGGACGATGTCGCCGGTGCGGAACCAGCGCTCGTTCCCGTCCTCGAGGAACGCCCGGTTGGTCGCGCTCGGCTTGTTCCAGTAGCCCTCGGTCACGTTCGGCCCCTGGACGAGGAGTTCGCCCACCTTGCCGGGGTCGTCGAAGACGTCCTGGTCTGCGACCGACTCGTCGATCCGCAGGGTGACGTCCGGGAGCGCCGGGCCGATGGTGCCGATTTTGGGCTCCTCGGGCGGATTCACCGTCAACACCGGCGCGGTCTCGGTCAGGCCGTACCCCTCGTAGATGGGGAGGCCCATCCCGTGATAGAGGGTGCACAGCTCCGCCGAGAGGCTGCCGCCGCCGCTGATGAGGAGTTCGATGTTCCCTCCGAGGGCCTCCCGAACCTGGGCGAAGACGAGGCGGTCGGCCACCGCGTGTTTGGCCGCGAGGACGCCACTCGGCTCGTCGGATTCGGCGAACTCGCGGCCGACGTCGGTCGCCCAGTGGAAGATCCGCTCTTTGACCGACGACTCGCTGGCCTGCTCGCGGATGGCGTCGTAGATCTTCTCGTACACGCGCGGGACGCTCGTCGCCGTCGTCGGGCCGACGGCACCGAAATCCTCCTTAAGCGTGTCCGGATCCTCGGCGTAGGCGACGCAGGCCCCGCTAGCGAACATCAGGAAGTGGCCGGCCGTCCGCTCGAAGACGTGCGCCAGCGGCAGGAACGAGACGGTCTGGCTGTTCTCGTCGAGAACGGGCACATCGTCGGCCTTGTCGGGACGGGGGCCGTAGCGCTTTCGGATCTGGTTGATGTTGGCCCGGAAGTTGCCGTGGGTAAGCTGGACGCCCTTGGGCTGGCCCGTCGTCCCGCTGGTGTAGATCAGACTCGCTAGATCGTCCTGCTCCGGTTCGTCGACCCACGTCTGGTACGCCTCGAGATTGAAGGTCTCCTCCCCGCGGGCGTGGACGTCCGCCAGAGTCAGAATGTCCTCGCGGTCGTCGTACCCCTCGAGCGCGTCCATCGTGACGATAAACTCGATGTCGAGGGCGTCCTCCACCTCGAGCACCCGCTCGAGGGCGTCCCCGTTCTCGACGACGACACCGGTTGCGTTGGGGTCGTCGAGCAAGTACTGCACCTGACTGGCCGAGGAACTCTTGTAGACGGTGGTGACGACGGCTCCCGCCGAGAGCAGGGCGAAGTCCGCCTGGGCCCACTCCATGCGCGTGGTGGAGAAGATGCCGACCCGGTCGCCTGTCTCGACGCCGAGGTCGCGGAAGCCGGCCGCAAGGTGGCGAACGATCTCGCGCATCTCGGTGTAGGAGATCCCCCGGAAGTCGCCTGCGGGCGCGGCAGGGAGCACCTCGTCGGTGAGTGAGCGGTCGTACACGCCGCCTTTGTACCGCTGAGCCGGTCGATTCGGGTGTCGGTCGGCGGTGTCCTCGAACAGCCGACCGAGGCTTGTCTCGGCGATTACCGCGTCGTCGTACTCGCGTTCTGCGTCCCGCCAGTTCATATGCTCGAGCGAGGGTCTCCCGGGCGATAAAACGTGAGGGAACTGCTTGGCGATTGCCGCCGGTTTATTCTGGGGTTCCGTTCAAGCCGACCGGAACGCCCCGCCGTCGACGACGATCGATTCGGCGGTCACGTAGCTCGAGAGGTCGCTCGCGAGGAAGGTCGTGACGTTGGCGACGTCTTCCGGTTTCCCGAATCGACCGAGGGGGATCGTCTCGAGCGTCGCTGCTTCCTCATCGGTGCCGACGATGGGGAAGTCACTCGTCGTCATTTCCGTCTCGATCACGCCGGGATGGATCGCGTTGACCCGGATGCCGTGCTGGCCGACCTCCGCCGCGAGGCTGTAGGTGAGCATACGGATACCACCTTTCGCCATGCTGTAGGGGGTGAGGTTCGCGTAGCCGGCGATACCCGCGACGCTCGACATGTTGACGATCGAACCGCCCTCGCCGCGCTTGAGCATGGCCTCGACGGCGGCCTGACAGCAGGTGTAGGTGCCGTCAAGGTTGATCTCGAGGAGTCGGTCGTACTCGTCGGGATCGATGTCCTGAATTGGGGCGGTCGGCCCGACGATGCCGGCGTTGTTCACCATGATATCGAGGCCACCGAACTCGGTTGCGGCGGCGACGGCGGTGTCGACGTCGTCTCGACTGGTCACGTCGCACTCGACGAACGTCGCCTCCGCCTGGGTCGCGGTATCCTCGCGAATCAGTTCGTGCGTCGGCGTCCCGCCCTCGCGGGGTTCTTCCTGGATGTCGGCGACGACGACGTCAGCCCCGTGGCTGGCGAACGTGTGGGCAATTTGGCGTCCGATTCCGCTGGCTGCGCCGGTGACGACGGCCGTCTTCTCGGCAAGGAGCGCTGTCATAGGCGCTCGAACCACGAGCAGGGGAATAAACGCAGATGGTGGTTCCCAGCTGACTGGACTGAGGGGGTCGTTGTCCTCGTGTGTCGTCGAGAACGAGGCGACCGGCGACCCAAACCCGAAGTTCCCGAACGACGTTCGAGTAGCCGCCTCGAGCAGCTACCTCGAGTGGATGCCACCGAGAACTGCCACCCGGCCGTTCCCTGTCACTCCCCGCCGCGGACGAACGTAACGGGGCAGGGCGCGGACAACAGCACTTCCTGTGCCGTCGAGCCGAACACCGCCTTGCCGGTGGGCGATCGCTTTCGTCCGCCGACGATGACCCGGTCGGCGTCGACATCCGTCGCCAGGTCGACGATCGTTCGACCGTGATCGCCGACCGCACCGCGGATCACGTACTCGACGCCGGCATCCTCGAGTAGGCGTCGAAGGTCACGAATCGTCGCGTGGCGACCCGCGACGTCGTCGGGGTCGACAGCCTCCGCATCGGGATCGAAGGCGAGGCGCTCGAGCACGTCGTCGTACTCGTCTTGCGTGAAGACGTGTCCCAGAACGACCGTCGAACCGGCTGGTCGACCGACTTCGATGACCGCTTCGGCGAGTTCGCTCGTTCGCTCAGCATCTCCGGGGCCGACCGCGAGGAGAATCGTTTCGAGTGTCATATCCATTACTCACACCGGCAATCGACTTAAACGTTCACAATATTACTCAGACTCGAGTAAACATTTACCCCCCGTGTTTTTCCAGTTGCTCGCCGACCGCTCCGTATGGACGAACCCGACCTCACCGGACAGACCGTGCTCGTCACCGGCAGCGGACGCGGCGTCGGCCGCGAACTCCTGCTCGCGACGGCCGACTGCGGCGCGAACGTGGCCGTTCACTACCACACGAGTGCGGATGCCGCTCGCGATGTCGCCGAGACCGCCCGTGAACGGGGAGCCGACGCCGCGATGACTGTCCAGGGCGACGTGACCGATCCCGACAGTGTCGATGGTCTGTTTTCGGCTGTCGAGGCCGAACTCGGTACCGTCGACGTCCTCGTAAACAATGTGGGCGATTTCGCCCCCGCACACTGGGCCGACATCGAGTTCGAGACCTGGAATCGGGTGCTGGAGACGAACCTCACCGGCACCTACCTCTGTGCGAAACGCGCGCTGCCGGCGATGGCCGAGAACGAATACGGCCGCATCGTCAACGTCGGCTACGCCTCGAGCGAGAAGGGGCTGGTCAACCCCAAGAACTTCCCCTACTTCGTCGCCAAGGCAGGCGTCCTCATGTTCACGCGCATGCTCGCCGCCGACACCCAGGACGACGGCATCACGGTCAACGCCATCTCGCCGTACGTCGTCGAAAACTCCAATGAGTTCCCCGCGGAACTCCCGCGAGACCGACCCGCGAGCTTTGACGATCTCGTTCGTCCGCTCCTGTTTTTCCTCGATCCAGACGCCGACTACGTCAGCGGCCAGAACCTCGAGGTCGACGGCGGTTGGCTGCCCGAGCGAGTCTGAGTGTTCTCCTCGCCAACGATCCGCCGTCAGTGAGGCGCCCGTTACGGCCGCTCGAGTAACGTGGCCGTGGCGACCGTTCGAGTAACGGCCACGCCCAGACTCAAGTGCCTCGAGGTCGCCATATCGCGTATGGAACCGAACGTTGGGGGCTTCGATCGAACCGTCCGGATCACGCTCGGCCTGGGTGCCCTCGCAGTTGCGGTTGCCGCGGTGACGACCGATGGAGTGACCGGCGACACACAGACGCTGGTTGCGGGGGTATCACTGATCCTGGCGGCGATCCTCCTCGTGACGGCGATGACGCGACGGTGTCTCGGCAATCGACTGCTCGGGATCAATACCTGCGAGAAGGGACAGTAAACTACCAGTTGCGTCGCTTTCGCAGCACCTGCGCGACGAGCGAGAGGTCTCGAACCCCGAGCAGTTTCATGATCGCTCGTTTGCTTCCCTTGTTGGCATTGGCGAGCGTGTCGTTGTCGAGGCGGTTCAAGTCGGCCATGAGTTTGTCGTACCGATCGTTCGAGGCCAGATACAGCAGGTGGGTCATCAGCAGGCGGGTGTCGACGTTCGGCGCGACGTCGCGGTGCCAGAGCGTGTCGTACACCTCGAGGTTCTCCGCTGTCGGTTCGATCTGGCCGTGTTTGAGACAGCTGTCGGCCGCGATGGCAGCAGCGCGTCCGGATTTCATGCACGTGTGAATGCCTTCGCCCCAGAGCGGGTCAACGGTGGGGACGGTGTCCCCAATGGCCATGAAGCGATCGGTGTGGATCTGACCGGGTAGCTGGATGTGCGCCGAACCCCGGTGTTGGCGGCCCTCTATCCGTTCGGCGTTCTCGAAGCGGGGATCGGTGTCGATCCAGTGCTGGAGGTAGTCGTCGATGCTGAAGTTGTCTCGACCGTACTGGCTGTGGCTCTCGTTCTGGATGTAACAGACGCCCACCTTGGCGGTGTCCTCGCCGGTGTGGAAGATCCAGGAGTAGCCACCGGGCGCGATGTCGTGATCCAACCGGAGCATCATCGCGTCGTTCAGGTCGGCGAATCCGGGGTGGTCGATGTCGATTCCCTCGAGTTCGTACTCGATACCGATCGCGTGGTTCTCGCGTTTGAGGTCGCTCACGTCGAGTTTCTTCGCGATCGGGGCCGCCGGGCCGGTCGCGTCGATCACGATATCGGCGTAGATCTCCTCCGAGCCGTTGTACGTGACGCCGACGGGTTCCCCACCCTCGATTATCGGGGCCGTTGCCCGCGAGGAGAAACGATACTCAGCGCCGGCTTCTCGGGAATCCTCCACCAGAAATCGTTTGAATTTTCCGAAATCGAGCACCGCCCCGGGCTGTTCCTGGATGTAGTAGGCGTTCGGCGATTCGAGTACCACGGTCTCGGTGAACTGTTGCACCACGTCGTCGGGGATACCGAACGACGCCATCATCGAGGGGAACGTTCCGGCCGTGGACTTGTTGCTCTGTTTCGGGAACTCGTCTTCGGCTTCCGTTTCGAGGACGACGACGTCGTAGCCTCGAGCCGCCAGATCCCGCGCACACTGTCCACCTGCGGGGCCGGCACCGGCGATTACCACGTCGTAATCTTCGTTCATGACCCACAGACTGTGCTGGAGCATTATGAGTATACCCAGTTCGACTCGAGACGAGATGAGGCCCCCCGGTTCGCCTCGAGAGGGGGTGATGCGACTACTGAATCCGCGACGCCACGACCGCCGCCACCAGCGACGTGAACCCACCCCATCGGTACTAGTGATACCCGAGCCACGAGTAAATAGCATATGCCGGCAATAGCATTACGTGGCCGGCAGTCGGAGACACCGCCGCATGACGCTCGAGACACTCGCCCGCAGTGACGTCGTTACCGCCAGTCCAGGCACGGAGATTCGCGAACTCGCCACGATGATGGACGACGAGATGGTCGGCAGCGTCGTCATCGCCGACGGCGACGAACCCGTGGGGATCGTGACGGATCGGGATCTGGCCCTCGCGACGCTCCTCGAGGACGCCGGCCCCGACGCCACTGCGGAGTCGATCATGTCCGACGGCGTCCACACAATCGGCGTCGATGCCGGCTTCTACGAGGCGACCGAACGGATGAACGAGCACAACGTCCGTCGGCTTCCGGTCGTCGACGACGGCGGCCACCTGGCCGGGATCATCACCCTCGACGACCTGAGCGAATTGCTCGCCGACGAACAGAGCGAACTCGTCGGCGTGATTCGCGAGCAGCGAGCGCCGTACTGAACTGCTGACCCACTGATCTGCCGATCCGCTGATCCGTTGATCCGCTGACCCACTGAAATGCGGCACCGCTGAACCGCTTAAATGCGGCATCGCTGCATCGCTGAACCCTCGAGCCAGTTCGACACACCACACAGTCACCGTCTTTTGACCGAGCCAACAGATCCGAGAGCGCTCGACCGATCACTCGAGCAGCCGTTCGGCAACCACTTGCGTCCGGGCGGTGAGCGTCGTCGTCGTCGCCGAACTGCCCTGTAAAGCGGCGTTGATCGCTCCAAAAAGGTCGTTGAAGCGAACGGTACCGTCGTCGCGCCGCCACGCCCCGATATCGCGCGGCTCGAGGCCACAGGTCGAGCACGGACGAGTAGCTGCTGACTGCGCGCCAGTCTCAGGATCCGGGTCGACCTCGAGCGGTTCGAAACAACCCTGGCAGCGTCCGAGACCGACGGCGACGACCTCCGCGAGGTCGATCACCTCTCGTAGCTCGTTCTGGAGCGTCGTCGCGCTTTCGCAGAACGCTGTGAGAGCCGAGTCGAGATCGGAATCGGGTTCGGTGCCCGGATCGAGCGCCTCGAGCGCATCCGATCCGACGAGTGCCTCGAGTTGCTCGAGAGTCGCGTCCACGACGGCGAGGACGAGGTGGGCGTCCTGGCGGTGGGCGACGTAGTCGGGGTCGTCGTCCTCCTCGATCGCCGCTGGAACCGTCGTCGCCAGCGACGCGAACACGGCGACGGTCGAAATCGCCTCGCTCTGGCGGTTGGTAGCGGATCGAATCGTCTCGAAGAGCGCCTCACGCGTGTCGATCGTCGTCCGTTCGGTACCGTGAAGGATCTCGAAACAGGCATCGCAGAGGGTCACGAGTGCGCTCTCGTGAACCGTTCCTTGCAGCGGAACGTCGCCGACGGCCGCCACCCGAAGGCCCGACGTGCCTGACGTACTCGGCGTCCGTTCGCAGTGTCGACACGTCCTGGTGTCGCGGTCGAACACCGCCGCGCGATCGGCCTCCCACATTCGCGTTCCCGGCCCTGATCCTGGTTCCACGAGTCGAACTCACACCGGCGAGGCAAAAGCGCTCCGCTCCAGGTACTGCGCCCCGGTTGGGGCTGTGGACACACTCGAGTTCGCCGGTCTTATGCCCAGTCACCCGAAAGGATGGCCAGTGAGCGAGTGGAACCAGTTTCGGGGTGACGAGCACAACACGGGACGAATTGGTCGCGATCTCACGGGGCCAGAGGCGAGGCCGGCCGACGCCTGGACGACCGATCTCCGCGGCCCGGTTCGCTGCCCCCCAGTCGTCGACCACGACACGGTCTACGTCGGGACGGCCGACGGCCACCTCTACGCCGTCGATTACCAGGGGCGGCGTCGCTGGGTGTACGAGACGACCGCTTCGACGACGCTCGCCCCGGCCGTCGGCGGCCACCGGGTCGTGTGCTGTCTGGCCGACACCCTCGTCGCCATCGACGCCCCCACGGGTACCCTCGAATGGGAGCGACCGGTCGAGGGGCTGTACACGACGCCGCCGACGCTCGACGGCGGGTTGCTCCTCGTCGGGAACTCCGACGGCCTGCTGGCCCTTCGAGCGGAAACCGGCGAGGCGATCTGGACGGCGACGCTCGAGGGAACTCCTGTGGGTGCGCCTGCCGTCGACGACGAACAGGTGTACGTCGCGACCCAGAACGAGCAGGTACAGGCCCTCGAGCTCGGCTCGGGCGAGACGGTCTGGAGCGTACCGACCGACGGCACGGTCGTCGGTGGGCCGACGCTCGCGGACGACCGCGCGTATGTCGCCGACTCAGACGGGACGCTGCTCGCCCTCGGTATCGAAGACGGCCGGACGTGGTTCACCTACGAAATTCGTGGTGGCTTCACCTCCGCACCCACGGTGCTCGAGGGCGACGACACGCTGTTCGTCGCCGCCGACGACGACACCCTCCACGTCACCGATACGACGTTCGGCAACCGGAAGCTCCGGGGCCTTCTGTTCTCGAAGGCGGGGCTCCCGCTCGACGGTACCCCGACGACCGATCCGGTCGTCGCCGGAGACGTCGTCATCGTCGGCGACGGGACGGGTGGGCTCTACGGCGTCGACGCCACCGACCCGGACTTTCGGTGGCACTTGCCACTCGAGTCGGGCGTGGCGGGAACGCCAGCGCCCGTTTTCGACGGCGGTTCCCGTGCGGCAACCTCCGGCAGTGGGGCGACCCACGCACCCGCCGAAACCGGACGGCTGTTCGTCGGGACGGAGGACGGACAGCTTCGGTGTCTCGAGTGGGAGACGCCGCCGTAGGCTCGCAGGTCATCAGATCCGCGCCCGGGGACGCCAACGAGTGAGGCCACGACCAACGACCGACAGTATAACATCGACGTACGTGCCAGTGACCGCTATGTTTGGAACGAGCGGTATCCGCGGTGCTGTTGGCGACGTCGTCACTGCTGATCTCGCCCTCTCGGTCGGCCGGGCCGTCGCCACGGAGGGCTACGACCGGGTCGTCGTCGGCCGCGACGTCAGAGAGAGCGGTGAGGTGCTCGGAGACGCCCTCGTCGCCGGTCTCCGCGAGTGTGGTGCGGACGTCGTCGACGTCGGCGTCGCCGCCACCCCGACCGTCGCCCGCGCCGTCGACTGGCTCGAGGCCGACGCCGGCGTCGTCATCACGGCCTCGCACAACCCGGCGACCGACAACGGGATCAAGCTCTGGAACCCCTCCGGGAAGGCCTTCGGACCCGAACAGCGCGATGCTATCGCCGACCGCGTCGAGCATGGCGAGTACGACCTCACAGGCTGGGACGGCCACGGCAGCCGACGCACGAACCCCGACGCCGCCGACCGCCACGCCGAAGCGATCCGGGAGACGGTCGACCTCGAGACGACGCCCTCAGTCGTCGTCGACCTCGGAAACGGTGCAGGCCGAGTCACTGCAGACGTGCTGGACGAGTTAGGGTGTCGAGTGCGAACGCTCAACGGCCAGCCCGACGGTGCCTTTCCAGGCCGCCCGAGCGAACCGAACGAGGACACCCTCCAGACGCTCATGGCGACGGTGGCTCACACCGACGTCGACCTCGGCATCGCTCACGACGGCGACGCCGACCGGATGGTAGCCGTCGACGAAACCGGGGCGTTCGTCCCGAAAGACGTCCTCCTGGCACTATTCGCCAGGGAAGCAGCCAGCGAGGGCGACCGCGTTGCAGCGCCGGTCGACACGAGTCTGACCGTCGACGACGCACTGGCTGCCGTCGGCGCATCGCTCACGAAAACGCCCGTCGGAGACGTCTACGTGGCCGAACGGGCAACCGACGACGACGTCGTCTTCGGTGGCGAACCCAGCGGCGCCTGGATCTGGCCCGAGGAAACGCTCTGTCCCGACGGCCCGCTCGCGGCCGTGAAACTCGTCTCTCTCGTCGCCGAGCGCGGCCCACTCTCCGAACTCGTGGGGAGCGTCGACACGTATCCGATCCGGCGTGACTCACTCGAAGTCGACGAAAAAGGGGCCGTGATGGCCGCCGTCAGCGACCTCGTGGCCGACCGCTTCGACGAGGTCGACGCGCTCGACGGCGTCCGGGTCGACCGCGGCGACGGCTGGTTCCTGCTCCGGGCGAGCGGAACCCAGCCGCTCATCCGCGTCACGGCGGAAGCCCGCTCGGCCGAGCGAGCCGACGCGTTGCGTACGGAGGCGATCGAGTTACTCGAGGCGGCTCAGGGCTAACGCCGAGGCCGTCACGGTCAGGTCAATGCCGTCACGATCAGGTCAACGCCGTCACTGCCAGATAGAGCAAGCCGACGATGACGGCCAGGACGACCAGGCTCACGATGAGATTCACGACCGTCGTGACGATGCCGACGACGACCTGGAAGATGATCCAGAGGGCGATCAGGGCCACCAGGACGAACCCGGCGAGTTTCAGGGGCGCAGTCATACGTTACCTTTGCCCGTCGACTGACATGAGCGTTGTGTGCGCTGCTCGGCGAACCGAACCCGACACGTCGGGTGCTCTCTGTGGATGTCGGTTGGACACAGAAGACAATCGGCCATCACTCGAGTGAGCCCCGATCGTCTCGAGGACGGCCACGGATACCGAATGCGTTGCCTACTGTCCCGAAATCACACCCGGTAACAGCGTTTCGAATCGGCCGGTTGGATCGGGAACGGCACACCCCAACCGGAGTGACCCATCAGTAACGAGTACTTAATGGGTTGATATGGCCAGCATTGCATCTACAGGGACGACCGGTGAGCTACGAGTATGGATTCCGCCGACGACTCGACACCGCCCTCCCTTCGTAGCGCGACAAAACGAACCTACACGGAGTCGTTCGACCTCGCAACAGGCCCCATCGAGGCGATCGTCGACCTCGTCGCCCGCGTCGACGGCCAGTCACCGATCGAACTGGCACCGATCTACGAGGTCGTCGATCCGGACGCCCTCAATACGCTGTTCAGTCACCGCTCCGGCACCGCCGAACGCAGCCCCGGCCAGACGTTCGAGTTCGTCTACGAGGGGTACCGGATCACCGTCATCGGCGATGGACGTATCCAGCTCTCGCGGCCGAATCATCCCGCCAAAGTGACCGAGCCGCTGGAGTAAAAGTCACACCACATTCGGCGGGCACCAAAACGGTCGGCGATCACTCGAGCCGATCCCGAATCGCCTCGGGTTCGTACGCCAGCGAGAGCGCTCGAGACCGGCCGCGACCGTCGATCTCGGCGTACTCGGCGTCGATCAGCCCTAACTGATCGAGTTTGTTGACGATTTCTGAATACCTGGTGTAGCCGAGTCCCGTCTCGTCGTGAAACAGGTCGTAGACGTCCCCCGCCTGGGCACCGTCGTGTTCGACGAGTACCGCGAGCAAGTTGCGCTCGTTTTCGGCCAGGTTGTTGAGGCTGCGCGAGAGGTTGATGTACTTCGATTTCTCGTAAGCCGTCTCGACATCCTCGAGTTCGACGGTGCGGCTGGCGCGCATTTCGGCGTTGAGCCCTGCCCGCCGAAGGAGGTCGATTCCGACCCGGAGATCGCCGCTTTCGGCGGTCAGTGCGGCGACGCGATCCAGAACGTCGGTGGCGACCACCTCGTCGTGGAAGCCGCGCGTGACGCGCTCGTGCAGAATGTCGGCGATTTCGGGCTGGTCGTACATCGGGAAGTAGACGTCCTCGGGGCGGAACACGCTCTGGACGCGCGTGTCGAGTTCGTCGATCGGCTCGAGCGCCGGATCCGAGGAGACGACGACGACGCCGATTTTCGCGCCGGGATGTTCCTCGTGGGCGCGCAACAGCGAGTACAGCGTGTCCGACGCTTCGTTCTCGTAAAACAGGTAGTTGACGTCGTCGAGCGCGACGATGAGCACCCGGTCGTCCTCGACGAGTTTCTCGGCGATCTGGCCGAAGAGCTTCTTGAAAGAGATGCCCGAAGAGGGCGGTTCGTAGTCGAAACAGCCCTCGAACAGCCGCGAGAACACGGAGTACCGCGTCGAGTTGACCTGGCAGTTGACCCGGATCGTCTGGACGTCGCGGGTCTGGGCACCGACCTCGTCGAACAGTTTCTGGATGGCGGTCGTCTTCCCGGTGCCCGGTGGACCACGTACCATCACGTTCAGCGGACGCGACCCCCGAACCGCCGGTCGCAGCGCGTAGGTGAGACTCTGCATCTGCGAATCGCGGTGGCGGAACGTCTCGGGGACGTAGTCGATCTCGAAGACGTGTTCGTTGCGGAACACCGACTCGTCCCACGACAACATCCCCTCCTCGGGGTCGCCAGTCATCACTTTCACCACGCTCTCGAAGCTACTTAGTTGTTTGCGGTCGGTTTCGGCGGGTTCGGATCGAAGCGCGAGCACTCGAGGCGTCCCGGAACGACGGCCTCGGATCGTCCCCGAGTTTATATAGGAAAACGGGGCCAGAACGGCGTGATGATCGACATTCCCTCCGACGGAAACGAACGGCTGGCTGTCGTTGGTGGTGCCCTCCTCATTGCGAGTGCCTTCCTGCCCTGGGCGAGCATCGACGTCCTCGGCACGACCACGACGTCGAACGGGTTCTCCGGCATGGGGTATCTCGCCCCGCTCGCCGGCGCGATCAGTCTCTGGGTCGTCTACATGCGCGAGTGGACAGCCTTCGAGACGAAAGTGACCACCGCAGTGGGCGCACTGACCGTGCTCTCGCTCGGGGTGCTCTACACCTCCCTCGAGAACGTCTTCGCCGCCGGGTACCCCGCACACTACGTCACCGTCTCCCCCGAACCCGGCATCTTCGTCGCGTTCCTCGCGAGCGCGCTCGTCACCGTCGGCGGCTACAGGGGGATGCGAGCCGTCGGAGACGACTTGAGCGCTCGAGAGGCTGGTTCACTCGAGGCGTCGTCGTGAGTGCGGGGCTCGAGTGAAATGCTTCGGCGTGAGCGGCTCCCACGAAAAACCGCCCCACTGGAGCCACGGCCACAGAAACTCACTCGAACTTCTCGAGCAATCGCTCGTAGAACTGGGTGTCGTCCTCGCCGGCCAGTTTCTCGACGATCAACTCCGGTGTTGAGCGGGCGAGGTGATCGGTCACCGGCGACCGGTTGACCACGAGTTCGCCGTCGACCAACCCCACGGCTTCGATGCCGTCGACGGCCACGTCCACGTCCGCCGTTTCGCGGATCTCCCCCGCCAGGTGCGAGACGAACACCGCCGTCGCCCCGTTTTCGGTGAGCGCCTCGAGGATACCCGCGATGATCTTCGCGCTCGCGCCGGGTTCGGTGATGCTCTCGAGTTCGTCGACCAGGACGAGCGAGCCCTCGCCGCCGGCGGCGAGGTCGGCGAACTCCCGGACGGTGGTCTCGAACGCCCCCGCGTCGAGGGTGCCTTGACTCTTGGCGTGATAGTGGACGTCGTCGAAGCGGCGCAGACGGACGCGTTCGGCTGGCACCGGCAGACCCATGTGGGCCAACACGACGACGCTCGCGACCAGATCCAGCGTCGAGGTCTTCCCGCCGCTGTTGACCCCGGAAAGGAGGGTGACGCCCGATACCTCGTAGTCGACGGGATCGATCGCCTCGAGGGGCTCCTCGAGTACCGGCGAGCGGCCGCCCTCGATCGCGAAGCCGACGGTCGCTCCGTTGTTGTTGCCGTTGGCGTCGGCGTCCCAGACGAACTCGGGCATCGTACACGCGAAATCCCGGGTGAACCGAGAGATGGCGAGTTCGACGTCTAACTCGAGAGCCGTGCGGACGAGTTCCTGTGCTCCCTCGCGTTGGGCGGCCAGGTCGGCCGCGAGGTCGCGCTTGAGTGTGGCGGCCCGTCGATCACGGGCGGCGACGAGTTCCTCTCGCAGGCGGGAGACGGCGTTCTCGTCGCGCTCGACCGGGAACGTCGGCTCGTCGCGGAAGATTCGCTGGGCGAACTCCGCCTCCCCGACGTCGAGATCCAGCGCGTCGGTCAGGTGCTCTCGAGCGGCCGTCACGGCCGCGGCGTACTCGTCGGCGAGCTCCCGCGAGAGCAAGGAGTCGACACCGGCGCCGCGTTCGACCAGCGAGAGCAGGTCGGCGCCCTCGATGGTGACGTCCTGTTCCTGAATCGCCTCCCGAAGGCGGTCGTTCGCCACGCTCTCGGCGACGCCGACCACCGTATCCAGATCGTCGACGGCGACGGTGAGTCGATCGAGTTCGTCGTCGCCCGCGACGGTGCCGTCGTCGTCCAGGCGCTCGAGGCCGCGTTCGAGTGCCGCGAGATCGATATCGACGTCCGTGTCGACGTCCACGATGCCGGTTCCGTCCTCGCCGTGCTCGTCGCCGCCCTCGAAACCGTCGTTTTTGTCCCCCTCGAGCGCCCGATGCACCGCTACCGCCGCCCGCAGCCGTTCCCGATTGCGGGCGAAAAACGCCAGCGGTCGCTCGGGAACGATCGACGCCGGTTCCTCGAGGGCGTCGGGGCGAACCCGAACGTCACCCTCGAGGTCGATCCCGGCGAACGACTCGTCGATAGCGATCACGGTCGCGTAGCCTCTGGCTAGCTCGGCCAGCCCCTGGGCGTCCTCGACGATTTCGACAGAGAGTTCGGGGATCGCTGCCCGCGCTTCGCTGTAGCGTTCGGCGTCGGTCGTCGCCAAACACCGGTCGCGGACGCGGACGTCGCCGGGTCGTTCGAGCGGTTCGACGCCCTCCAGGGCCTCGAGGACGGCCGGGTCGGGGTCGCGCTCGAGCGCGCGGCGGGTGAACGACTGCACCTCCTCGATGCGCGAGCGCCGGGGGCTCGGGTACAGCGTCTCGAGGCGGTGGGCCGCGTAGTCGGTTACCGTCCGTTCCTGACACAGCGAGAGCACCGTCCGGTAGATCTCCCGGGTGCGGTCGGTGGCGAGGAAGCCGCCGGGGTCGTCGTGTTCCTGGCGGATCGCGCCGCGGGCGATGCGGGCCGCGCGGCCGACGGTGATCCCGGGTGCGCGTGCGAGTGCGGCGACGTCACCGGTCTCGAGCGCGGTTTCGGGGTCGTCGAGTTCAGCCAGTGCGCGGGCGGTTTTCTCGCCGACGCCCGGAATCGACTCGAGATTGGTCTCCATCGGCCAGCACGTCCCGCCGAGACGAGAAAAAGGTCACGCCCCGTTCTCGGGTGGGGGTCGCACGCGGGGGTGTTCCACCCAGAACCCGACACGAGACAGCTGTCCGGTCACTCCCAGGGGTGGCTGCCGCTCGAGCCGGGCCACAACGGGTACCAGTACTCCTTGTCTGGTTCGATCTCGAGTTCACCGTCGAGGACGGACTCGAGTTTGAACTCCATACTCGAGTCCCGTTCCCGGCCGGGTCGGGGCGCGAAGGGGTAGTAGGCCCCCCGGCGGAAGGAGTAGATCCAGTAGGCCGGGTCGCCGTCGCGCTCGTAGCCGAAGACGGCCGCCAGAAGCCGCGAGCCGTAGCTTCGCTCGATGAACGTGTCCGCGGCGAAGTGGAGGCTCGTGATGAGATCCTCGGGGTCGCTGTCCTCGAGGACGACCCAGTGATAGCCGTGGTCGTCCTCGGTGACCCGGAAGTCGGTGCCCGTGTCCTCGCGGCCGGCCTCGAGGATGGCCTCGACCTCGTCGACGGCATCGCGAAAGCTACTCGAGTCGACGCCCGCGAAGCAGAGGGCACCGGCGTCGACGGAGTCGTAGCCCAGGTCGGCTTCCATCGTCAGGTAAGCGGTGCTCATCCCGAAGAGGTCGTCGGGGTCGGCGTCCCGGCTGGCGTCCGATTCCGCGCGTATGCCGAGGACGGCACGGAGTCCGTCCAGGAGTCCCATGTTCCCCAGTTGGGTGGCGAGGGTTTGAAAGCTCGCGTTTTCTCCTCGGAGTCCTGGAATGCCAGATTGCTCGAGTCAGCGCCTCAGACCATTTCCATCGACCGCTCGAGTTCCCGCAACTGCTCGACGCGGCGCTCGGTCGGTGGATGGGTCGAGAACAGGCGACCGACGACGCCCGACTTCAGCGGGATGATGAAGAACGCGTTCATCTCGGCCTCCTCGCGCAGATCTTTGTCCGGAATCTTGTCCACCTCCCCCGAGATGGTCATGAGCGCCGAGGCGAGGGCGGCGGGGTTCCCGGTAATCGCTGCAGCACCTCGGTCGGCGGCGAACTCCCGGTACCGCGAGAGCGCCCGAATGAGGAGATAGCTGATGATCCAGACGACCAGCGAGACGAGGATGGCGACGACGACGCCACCACCCCGTCCGCCGCGGCCGCGACCGCCGAATAACGCGCCCCAGCGGACGATCATGAACGCGACCGTCGAGAGGAACGAGGCGATGGTCATCACCATCATGTCCCGGTTTTTGACGTGGGCGAGTTCGTGGGCGATCACACCGTCGAGTTCCTCGCGAGAGAGTTTTCCCATCAGCCCCGTGGTGACGGCGACGGCGGCGTTTTTCTGGTTCCGGCCCGTTGCGAACGCGTTCGGCACCTTCGAATCGATGACCGCGACTTTCGGTTTCGGGAGATCAGCCTGCTGGGAGAGGCGTTCGACCGAACTGTGAAGCTGCGGATACTCCTGAGGGGAGACCTTCTTCGCGCCCATCGTCTTGAGCGTCAGCGTGTCGCTGAAGTAGTACTGAACGAACGACATTCCACCAAAGAGCATCGCGAAGACGAGCAGATTCGCCCCGCCAGTGAGATAGGCGGTGAGCACCCCCGCGAACACGATGTAGAGGGCGAACAGCAGAAACATCGTCAGGAACATCCGAAATCGAAGTCCCCAGTCCGGTTTCCAGTCCATGGTTCGATAGAGGGGGTCTGGCTGAATAAGTTCTACTGGCGACACGACCCGTAGAAAATCAATTTTCTGTCGTTTCAACCGCTCGCGTGTAAACCCCCTCATTTCGCATGGAGATCACGAGGAGGTAGCACGTCTGACACGTCAACAGTTGTGGGTGTATGACGGGCGTCTGACGTATGGCCGACGGTCGGCTGGGACTCCACTCGAGACGAGGGTCAGGAACGAGAACGATCGGACGTGCCTCGAGGTCGAGAAACTAAAATCGCAACAGGCTGCGCTGATGGTCGGAGGAAGTCGGATTGGTCTCGAATCGAAGGGCGAACAAACCGTGATCGGAACACCCCCTCGTTTCGCCTGGAACCGGGATCTCGTGACCCACGGTGAGAACGGGTATCGTTTCACCACGAGCAAAGGATCCAACGGGGGTTTGGACGTACAGTTGCGCTGCTCGAACGATCGATCGGAACGCTTTACCCGGGTGGGACGATGCTAACGTGCCCATAGGAAAGTGCCGGTGGTTCTACCACACTCGCGATCATGACGAATACGACGAGACGGCACGTGTTGAAGTACACCGGGCTAACAGTTGCCGTCGGGGGGATTCTCTCTACGCGCCCGGCAACTGCCGATAGCGGCTCGAACGGGGCGTCCGCTGTTGGCTGGTCGTCCATCCGCGGAAACGCGGGCAACACCGCCTACGTACCGGATGAGAGCGGGCCGGACGCATCTGCCGCCGTCGCCTGGGAGTACGACCACGGCGGCCCGGTCGCCGTCGTCGACGGGATCGTTTTCCTGACCGTCGACGGGGCGATCCACGCACTGGACGCGGACAGCGGGGAACTGCTCGGAGAAACCAACGACATTGGGGCTGGTGGCACGCCGGCCGTCGTCGACGGCACGCTCTACGTCGGTGGCGACCGGTTGACCGCGATCGATATCGGCAACGACGAGGTCGGCTGGGAGATCGACCTCGAGCCCGACGACGCCGTTCCGTCTCCGACCGTCGTCGAGGGAACGGTGTTCGTCGTCGCGGATGGAACGCTCTACGCGATCGAGGCCGACGACGGGGACGAGGCGTGGACGTTCGAACCCGACGACGGCTCGCTGATCGAACAGCCCGTCGCCGCTGGCGACGGGGCCGTCTTCACGACGGACGGCGAGACGCTGTACGCAACCGAGATCGACGACGGGAGCGAGCGGTGGACGAACGACCACGGGGAGTATCGAGCGCAACTCATCGTTGCGACCAACCGCGCCGTCTCGACCCAGGCCGGCGGTGACGACCTGGTGGCTGTCTACGAGACGGACACAGGCGAACTCAACTGGGGGAAATCGGGGTCTGCAGTCGGATTGGCCACAAGCGAACACGTCTACATGGCGGCGGAGGACGGGATCGTCGGCTACCATCACGAGACGGGGGAGGAGCACTGGCGGTCGACGATCGAGGACGCGACGTTCGGCATGCCGGTGGGTGCTGGCCCGACCGTCTACGTCGGCATCGACGACTCGAGCGAGGGGACGGGTGTCGCCGCGTTCGACGTCGTCGAGGACGACCTCGAGTGGGTCGTCGAAACCGAGTCGCGCCCGACGGATCTCGCGTTCGCCGACGGGACGGTCTTCGCCAGCGACGACGGACTCCTCGCGATCCGATCCGGGGGAGGCGAGAACGGAGTCGACGATCCGGACGAAGACGATGGCGAGGCGAACGAAAGCGACGACGGTGACGACGCGGAATCGGTTGACGACGAGAACGGAGCTGACGACGATGATGAAACGGACGACGGAGAAACGGAAACGGACGAAGGCGACGGAGAATCGGACGAGGATGACGACGTCGTCTTCGGTACCGAACTGGACGACGGGACGGACGAGCAGGACGACGGGATGCCCGGGTTCACGACCGGCGCAGGTGTCGTTAGCGGGGCGCTCACCCTCGAGTGGCTACGTCGTCGAGCTGACGGATTGGACGACCCGGTAGAGTAGTCGACTGCGTTCGGGGCTCACCGTCGACTCGCGTCTGGGGGGGCGTCAGTCGAACGCGGCGCTTAACTCTCTCAGACCCAAACGAGGGGACATGACCGATTCGCGTGCGTTCTGTCCTCGCTGTGGCGATCCAGTCCCGGATCGACGCGAGGACGACGACGCTGCCGTCGACCCGTTGCGCCCGAGCGCCGAGGTCGACCTCTGTGATAGCTGTTACTTCGACGATTTCGAGTTCATCGACGCGCCAGACCGGATCGACGTCCGCGTCTGCGCCCAGTGTGGGGCCGTCCACCGGGGTCGCCGCTGGGTCGACGTCGGTGCCCAGGATTACACCGACGTCGCCATCGAGGAGGTGAGCGAGGCGCTCGCCGTCCACGTCGACGTCGACGACGTCGCCTGGCAGGTCGAACCCGAGGAAGTCGGCCCGAATACGGTACGGATGCACAGTTATTTCACCGGCATCGTCCGTGGCACACCCGTCGAAGAACAGGTGATGGTACCCGTAAAGATCGCCCGCCAGACCTGTACCCGGTGTGGCCGGATCGCCGGCGACTACTACGCCAGCATCGTCCAGATCCGCGCCGAGGATCGAACCCCCACGACCGAAGAGATCGAACGCGCGAAGGTGATCGCCGAGGACATCGTCGCCGACATGGAGGCGACGGGCGACCGCAACGCCTTCATCACCGAGACGACCGAGACCGACGACGGCCTCAACATGCGGGTCTCGACCAACAAGATCGGCAAGAAGATCGCGAACAAGATGGTCGAGGAGTTCGGCGGCACCGTGAACGACGCCGAAACGCTCGTCACCGAGGACGAAGACGGCAACGGCGTCTACCGCGTCACGTTCGCCGTCCGACTCCCCCCGTACGTCCCCGGCGACGTGATCGATCTCGCGTACGACGACGGCGGGCCCGTCCTCGTCAGTAGCGCCCACGGCAACCTCAAGGGTATTCGGCTCACGACCGGCGAGCGCTACGAAGCCAGCTACGAAGAGGGGAACGCTCCCGATGCGCGCAAACTCGGCGAGCACGACGACGCCGTCGAGACGACCGTCGTCACCGTCGAGGACGAGCGCTCGATCCAGGTGCTCGATCCCGAAACCTTCCAGGCGAAGACAATTGCTCGACCGGACTACGTCGATCCCGACACTGAGACGGTTCCCACCCTCAAGAGTCGCGCCGGCCTCCACGTCCTCCCGGAGAACGATGCGTGAGGAAGACGAGGGGGCTCGAGGCGAGAACGAGTCCAACGGTACGGATAGTGAAGTTACTACGGATTCTGAAGTTGAAGCTACAGGTTTTGTAGCGAAGGAAGATAGGGAATCGCAGAGCGATGGCGATTCGAACCGGGACGCCGACTCGAGCCCGGAGAACCTGAATCAGGACACGAACTCGAGCCAAGCCGTCCCGACCCAGCACACAGACTCCAGCGACCCAACCCTCGAGTCGAACCTACACCCCCTGGCCGTCGTCGTCGAGAAGTCACGATCCGAGACCGCGATCGAATCCCTGCAAGCCGAGGGCGTCTACGACGACGACCGCCGGGTGCGGGAGTACGGCCCCGAAACGGTCGCGCTGCCGGTGCTCGAGCCACCCGCCGACACGGCCGTCCTCGAGGTAATCCGTCAGGTCGACCCCGACTATCGTACCCGCGACCTCACCGACCACCTCCGCGAGCGCGGGTGGAGCGACGCCGACCTCGAGACGGCACCGGGGTCGTGGGCCGTCGTCGGCTCGGTGATCCTCGTTCGGCTGCCTCCGGAGTGCCACGACGAAACCGAGGTCGCTGAAGCCTTGCTCGAGTTGCACGGCGAGGCCGAGACCGTGCTGGCCGACGACGGAATCGCGAACGAGGCGGAGAGCGGCACCTACCGCGAACCCCGGACGCGTCTGCTCGCGGGCTCGAGGGACACCGAAACGGTGCACGTCGAGGACGGCACGCACTACGCCCTCGACCCGACACGGGTGATGTTCTCGCCGGGGAACCAGGCCGAGCGTCGACGGATGGCGACGGTCGTAGAGCCCGACGAACGCGTCTTCGACATGTTCGCCGGCGTCGGCTACTTCACGCTCCCGATGGCGCGGGCGGGAGCAGGGGTGACCGCGACCGAACTGAACCCGACGGCGTTTCGCTACCTGCTCGAGAACGCGATGGCCAACGAGGTCTCGAGACAGGTCGACGCCTACCACAGCGACTGTCGCGATCTGGCGGCGGACGTCACCGCCGACCGGGTCGTCATGGGCTACTACGGCGTCGCCGATGGCGTCGACGACGAGGGCCACGGCGCGAGATCCGACGAGGCCGTCGACTTTCTCCCCGCGGCCCTCGAGGCGCTCGAGCCCGGCGGGGTGATCCACTATCACGAGGCGACGCCCGAGGCGGAGCTGTGGGAGCGACCGATCGGTCGGCTCGAGGCCGCCGTCGAGCGGGTTGGGCGGAGTCTCGAGGTGCTCGAGACGCGACGCGTCAAATCCCACAGCGCGGGCGTCGAACACGTGGTGGTGGACGCTCGCGTAAGGTGACACCCACGGCAGAGACACACCACTCCTCTTCAGGAACGCACCGAATCGATCGACCCCTCGTCAGGAACGCACCGAATCGATCGACCCCTCGTCAGGAACGTGCCCGATCGGCCTCGAGCAAAACCCTCGTCGAGCCAAACTCACAACATATGGACGTCAAATTCATACTTCCCCAGTGAGAAAACCGTGTATGAACCTGAACCAGATCATCGCGGCGCTCTTCGCGCTGTTGATGGTTACCTCGATGGTCGCCTGGGGCGCAGCGACTATTTTCTAGCCGTCGGTGTCCCAGACGTCGGCGAGCGGGCTACGTGATCGTGAGCGTCGGCCCCGGCTCGACCCCGAGTTCGTGCGGCCGGTGTCCCGAGTGCGGGTGTAGGCGGTACCAGCGTCAGTGCTCGAGGTGTCGCTTTTTCCGTCGTTCCCACTCGACCCCCTGCCATCGCCGTCGGATCTCGATCGAGCGTGACAGTCAGAGGCCGCCCGTGGCTCGAACGCAGGCAGATCGGGTTCCTCGAGCCGGTCGACCTGGGCGGCGAACCAGTCGGGCATATCAGTTCGAGCGCGCTCGAACAGGTCGAGCAAACTCGAGTCAGCGATGTACGTCGAGCCGTAATCGTCGGGTGCCCGGATGACCCGGCCGCAGGCCTGGATCACCGTCCGCAGGGCCGCCCGGTAGTACCACGCCCACTGGCCCTGCTCGAGTCGGTGGGCTACCCGGGAGTCGCTCGTGTTCAGGAACGGGGCCTTACACAGCACCTGCCAGCGACAGAGGTCGCCCTTCAGGTCGAGGGCCTCCTCCATCTTCACCGAGAGGAAGACGTCCGGATCCGAACTGGCCTTCCAGGCCTCGAGGTCGGCATCCCGGTCGTCCCGGCTGTGGGAGCGAACCCGGTCGCCGACCCCGAAGTCAGTGAGCAGCGACTCGAGTTCGTCCTGAATCGCGTACGAGTGGGCGTGGATCAGCCCTTTCTCGTCGGGGTGGTTCTGCATGATCCGGACGATCGTCCGGGCGATCTTCGGGAGGGTTTCCTCGCGGTGTTCGTAGGTCATCTTTCCCTGCGTGACGTCGTACAGCGGCCGGTTCTCGACGGGGAACGTATGGCCGACGTCAACCAGGGCGACCCGGGAGGGCTCGAGGCCGACGTGGCGACAGAAGGCGTCCTTGTTGAGGATGGTCGCCGACAGCAGCGCGAACTTGTTGCCCCGATCCCAGACGGTGTAGCGGAGGTAGCGCTCGGGATCCATCGGTTTGATCGTGAGCGGGCCGCCCTGCGGTTCGCCGTCCCCGCCGTCGTCCGAATTATTGCTCCCACTCGAGCCCACTCCGCCACCCCCATCGGCGTCGCCCTGATCGACCAGCCACGTCGTCGGACTCTCCGGATCCCGGTAGTCCTTCACGAAGAACTCGAGTTCGCCGATGAGTTCCTGGAGGCGGTCACGCTCGCGGACGTCGCCAGGGGTGAGCGTCTCCTGCGCCAGGAGGTCGTCTTTACGGCTGGTACACCGCTGCGCCAGGGCTTCAGCGTAGCGGGCGGCTCGTTCGACGGAATCGACTTCGGGGACGCGCAGGTCGTCCCAGAACGGCACCGTTCGCGGGCCGAGCTGGATGGTCGCGTACATCTCCGCCCACTCGGAGAGGCCGTGGGCTTCGTCGATGACGACGACGTCGCGCTTGCGAAACACCTCGCTGCCAGCTGTCTGCATGAAATAGGCGAGCGTCATCGCCGCGATCGAGCGGTTCGAGGCGATGGCTCGATCCGAGAAGTACGGACAGCGGTGTTGTACCGAACAGTCGTAGCCCCGCTCGCGAACGCAGGGGGCCTGGTTGACCGGCGTGTCGAGTTCGCCGGGGAGGATGCAGGTGTAGTTCGACTTGCCCCGAATGATGTTGAGATCCTGGAGGAGGTCGTCGCCGGCCACGTCGTCCAGCTGGGAGACCTGCGGGGTCGTGTAGTAGGCACCGGTCGCCTCGCTCGGCTCGGCTTCGTCGACCGTCCGGGCACAGCCCGCGACGGCGCGCGCCAGCAGGGACTTGCCACTACCCGTCGGCGCGCGTACCAAGACGACGTCGTTTCCTGCCTGGAAGGCGTCGCGAATGTCCCGAAGGGCCTGTTCCTGGTTCCCTCGGTAACTCGGCGCGGGGAACGCCTCGAAGATCCGGTCTGGATGCACCACTCGAGTCACCGGCGGGCGTCGTCCTAAAGGCTGCGGAGTGTCGCTCGCGGTGCAGCGTCCGGGATGTCACAAGGGCTTGTCGGGTCGTCGGCCACGGAAGGTGGATTCGCAGGGAGACATAACCGCTCGAGTGAACGACATCCTCCATCGCGTGTAGCCCACGCTTACAGCCAGTATCTCCGACATACACCGGGGTAGCTGCTCGATTACAATCAGGCGGTGGCCCCTCGAGTGGGATACGGAAGGGTCGCTCAGCGGCAGAGCACCACGTCGTCTTCGACACGTGGCGGCCAGTATGGCCTCGTGGCGTTCGAATCCCACCCCTTCCGCTTCTCATTTTCACGATACTCGGGCGATAGCGTGTCGCGTCACGACCCCACGAGATCGCCGACACCACACCCACGACGTCACTGGCGATAATCGCCCAGCTCGATCGACCAGTCGTGTTCGTCGTACTCGATCGCCGGATCTGCGTCCCCCGAAATCACGTCGTACCGCTCGAGGAACGACCCAATTCCGTCAGAGCCCCCGAAATCGCCGCGATACCAGAGGAACACCCGTGGGACGCGAGCGACACCCTCGTCCGAATCGTAGCTCACGTTCTCCTCGAGGAACCACTCGGTCGCGATCTCGAGTTCGGACTCGACGTCGCTCGGCGAGTAGACCGCAACCGGTGGGCAGCTTTCGGTGCCGCAGTTGAGCGCGAAGTGAATCCGTGGGTCGACCGACTCGAGGCGGAACCGACGTTCGAACGTCGAGGGAAAGAGCCGGGGTAGATACCCCATTCCCCAGGGGTGTTTCGACGACCGAAGCATACCGTGTTCGATGTCGTCGAGGCTGAGCCAGACGCCGGCGATCGGAATGCGGTCGCGGGCGAAAAAACGCCATCGGTCGAGGGCGGAGCCGTCGAGCAACGAGGGGTCGTCCTCGAGCAGGATCTGGACGTAGGCGTTGTAACAGTTGAGCCAGAACGCGAGTTTCTGGGGTCGACCCCGCAACGCTCGCTCGAGCTGGGAGCGGTCGAACGCCGCGAGCCGATCCCGAAGTGCAGAGCGGTCGCCGCCCGTCTTCACCGTATAGAGGAGGTCGCCCGATATCGAGAGCGGATCGAGCTGCGTCGACATAGGACGTACTTGGCGTACCAGACTCTTGAATCCGTGTTACGTCGGAGACGACAGTCGCCACGAAGAATACGTTACGCGCCGGTTTGGGAGTGATTGAGGAGGGGTCGAGAGTAGTACAGGAGCCGCTGACCGTCGCTGTACATCCGATCACAAAACGAGCCCACGACCGGTGTGTGAATCGTCACAGTTAGTGCTAACGTTTGTCACCTCTACGGTCGTATTTCGGCCAGTGGTGATCAAATCGGCCGTGACGGGGAGCTGCCCGGATGTGACGAGCATCTACCCCTCGTAGACGACGCTCGAGGCAAACGAGCTACCGTTTCACGGCACAATCGTCCGTTGCCAGCCCTCACTTTATCGGCTGCGGCGTGGGACGGCGGGTCGTGAACCGCTCGAGAGGGACGCTGCTGGTCTTCATCGCGATCCTGGTCGTGCTGTCGGCACAGCTCATTTTGCCGTACCTGCAGTACGTGCTGGCAGCCGTCTTGCTCGCGTTCGTCCTGTCGCCGCTCCAGCGACGTCTCGAGGGGCGGGTTTCCCCGACGATCGCGGCATTTGCGCTCGTGATCCTCGCGTTGCTCGGATTCATCCTCCCCGTGCTCGTGGTCATCGCGGTCGTCGCTCAGGACGCACTGCGGGTGTTCGAGGAGGCCGACCCCGACGCGTTCCCACCGGAACCCCTCGAGAGCCTCGCCGAGCGGTTCGGAATCGACCTCGAGGCGGCGATATTCGACAGTGCTAGGGACGTCGGCGCGATGGCGGCCGAACGCAGCCTCGAGGTCGTCACCGGAGTCACCCATATCATGATCGGGATCGGACTGGCGCTCTTTCTCCTCTACTACTTCCTGAAAGACGGCGACGACCTCCTCGCGTGGCTGAAAGAGGTCACGCCGATTCCGGAGCCCGTCCAGCAGGAGCTGTTCGACGAACTCGAGGAGGTGACCTGGGCGGTGCTCGCGGGACACGTCCTGATCGCGATCATCGAGGGCTCCATTGCGGGGATCGCCCTGTTCGCGACGGGCATTCCGAACGCGCTGTTCTGGACGATGGTGATGATCGTCCTCTCGCTGATCCCGCTGGTCGGCGCGTTTCTGGTCTGGGGGCCGGCAGCCATCTACCTCCTTGTGATCGGTGAACCCGTGCTCGCGGTCGCGCTCACCGTCTACAGCGCCATCGTCGTTGGCGTCGCCGACGACTACCTGCGACCGATCGTCGTCGACCGGTACGCCGACCTCAATCCGGCCGTGATCATCGTCGGCGTCCTGGGCGGCGTCACCGCGTTCGGCCTGATGGGGCTGTTTTTCGGCCCCGTCCTCCTCGGTGCGCTCGTCGCCACCCTCTCGATATTTAACGAACACTACGACGACCTGTGAGCGGGACGGGAGAACGAAACAGGGCGGAACACGACAGAACAAGATGGAACAGGGCAGAACAGGGCGGAACAGGGCGGAACACGACGAAATTCGAGTGCCTAGCAGGTCAGGGCGCTCGAGGGTGATCGGAACCACCACCCCGACCTCGAACACCTAACACGTCCAATATCTCCACTGTCGGCACGCTTTTCCGACCTGCCCCCGGTAGCACCACCTATGACAGCCGTCACGCTTGGGCCCGAAGGTACCTACTCCCATCGCGCCACGCGAGCGATCGACGACGACATCGTCTTTCGCCAGTCCGTCACCGACATCGTCGCCGCCGTCGCCAGCGGCGAGTTCGAGCGCGGCGTCATCCCCATCGAGAACAGCATCGAAGGGAGCGTCACCGAGAGCCTCGACGCCGTCGCCGAGTACGACATCGCCGTCGTCCGCGAGATCGTCACGCCGATCCGCCACGCCCTGCTCGCACAGGATCGCGACTTCGAGACCATCGCCAGCCACTCCCAGGCGCTGGCTCAGTGTCGCACCTACCTCGAGCGCGAGCATCCCGACGCCACCCTCGAGGCCGTGGCCAGCACCGCCCAGGGCGTCGAGTACGCCCGCGAGGATCCCACCGTCGCCGGCATCGGCCACCCCGACAACGCCGGCAACGGCCTCGAGGTGCTCGCCGCCGACATCCAGGATCAGACCTCGAATGCGACGCGGTTTTTCGCCGTCGCGCCAGTCGCCCATCGTTCGACTGCCGGGGGCAAGACCTCACTCGTCGTCTATCCGAACGCGAACTACCCCGGTCTGTTGCTCGAGTTGCTCAAGCCCTTCGCCGAGCGTGACATCAACCTGAGCCGCGTCGAATCTCGACCCAGCGGCGAGCGCCTGGGCGATTACGTCTTCCACATCGACATCGCCGGCGGACTCTACGAGGATCGAACGCAGGCGGCGCTCGAGGAACTCGAAACGCTCGCCGATAAGGGATGGGTTCGCCGCCTCGGGTCGTACGACCTCGAGCACGTCGTCGACTGACGGTCGACGCGGCGTCACACTCGGTGTCGTGGCGCCACGCTCGAACTCGAATTCCGTGCGCTCGAGCGGGCGCACGTATCGTCGGTACCGGCGACCTCGAGCGGTCACGCGTACTGTCGGTACCGACGACCTCGATCGATCAACGGTTCTGTCGTTACGCAGGGGGCAGATTTTATCTCCGTCGAGCGTGTACCGTCGCCCATGCGACGAAATCCGTTCGACGACCTCGAAGAGATGCTCGACCGTGTCAGCAAACAGATCGAAGCGGGCGTCGGCGGCGACCTCTCCGTTCCCGGCTCGGTCGCCGTCGACGTGGTCGACAACGTCGACGAATACGTCGTGACTGCCGACCTCCCGGGCTTCGAGACCAACGACATCGAACTAACGCTCTCGGAGGGGACGCTCCGACTCGAGGCCGACCACGAAACCGACACCAGCGAGGAACACGACCAGTACCTTCGGCGTGAGCGCTCGCGTCGCTCGGTTACTCGACGGCTCCACCTCCCGGAGCCGGTCGACGAGGAGAACGTCTCCGCAACCTACAACAACGGCGTGCTGACCGTGACGTTGCCGAAACTCGAGGAGTCCGACGACTCGCGGCAGATCGACATCGAGTAACGCGACCGGAGCGACGTTTTTGTACCGAACACGCTCGAGCGGCCGCTACACACCTACGTGCCCGGTACCCCGAACGCACCGACGCCGAGGCCGAGTACGCCGTCGAGTACGAACAGGATGACGAGCGCCGACAGCCAGGCGAGGCCGCCGATCATCGCCGCCGTTACCCAGCCACCGGGGTAGCGCCAGTTGATGACCCCGATCCAGACGAGGAGAGCGATCAGCGGGCCGAACAGCGGAATCCAGGCCGTCAGCGCCCAGCCGAACGCGCCGAGGATAGCGGTAACGACCGCGTGGGAGTAGCTGTCCGCGTCGACGACGACACCCGCGGCGAAGTAGATCGCCAGGCCGCCGACGAGCAACGCGACGAAGAACGCGACCAGCGAACTGACGAGCGTCACGCGTCGACCACGTCCGTTGAGCTGCCTTCATCGTTCACGCGTGCCTCGATCCCGTGTTGGCGTATCGATCCCGCTCGAGTGATCGACGACCGTCGAGCGGTGTCGTAATCGGACATTACGCCCGTGTGTTCTCTCGAGTTACTCAAATACGTGGGGATTTATGGCCGCAAATGGATCCCGACACTGAGACTGGTGCGGTCAACAGTCTGGCCGATCGACACCAATTCTTCGAGTAGACGCCGAGTACGAATCCCGCCATTCCCGAAGAATCTCGACTCCTCATCTCGTCGACGCTGTCGATGTCTAATATCCCACGCCGTTTCCGCGAGCCGGCTCGGCACCCGACCGAGTCATCCGAATCGATCCGTGGACGAGGAAAATCCGATCGCTATAGGTATGAAAAAAGTTGTGCTTCGGTAGGGGGACTGAATCTGCGTATGTCCACACATTCGCGCCCTTCGGATGGATCATCGGCTACGGTGAACACCGAGTCGACGGGACACCAGCGCTCACGCGACTCGTGCTCGCGACCTGTTCGACGAGCCGGCTGTGGTGGTTATCGATTTTCGTGGCCCTCCCGGTCGGTGCCCTGTTCGGGGGCCTCTGGATCGACCCGCGACTCTCGAACGGGATCGTCGGACTCTGTGGATTTCTCGCATTAATTCTGTGGTGGACGGGCGTCTACCTCTACGACGACACACGTCTGCGGATCGATAGCACCACCCGGACGCTGACTGCGGAATACGGGAACGGACACGAACGGACGGTGGATCTCGAGCGCGTCGAGTCCGTGTCGGTACGGACGGTTGGAACGGTGGCACTCGTCCGGATCGAGGCACACACTGCCGTTCTTCACCCGGTTCCTGCTGTCAGACCCGTTTCTCGTCCCGACTGATCGGCTCCCGGCGACGTTCGACGCGCTCCGCGGGGCGGGCGTGACCGTCCCGGAGACGGATTCAGCCGAGGACGGACGGAGTGGGCGGTCGCGTTGGACGAACGTCCGGGTCGTCGGAACGGCACTTTCGCTCGTCGGCGTTCCTTCGTACGCGATCTACACGTTCGGAGCCTCGGTTCTGGTCACCAATGGAGCAGCGGTGGTGATCCTCCTCGGTCTGGCGGAACTCGTGCACGAACTGTTGAACAGGTAGTCACCCTCAGCGCGGCGGGGCGCATCGGAACGCGTTCTCGAGGGGGTGGCAAGTGATCGTCACCGAACCCGCTCACGTCGTCCGCAAATTGTTCGTGCTCGGCTCGTACACCTCGCCTTTCTGTTTGAGCTTCTCGATTTCGTGTTCGGCCTTCGACTCGTCCATCCCGATCTCGCCAGCCCGCTCCAGCACGACGTCTATCGGGGCGCCGTCGTCGTACTCCTCCTCGATGTCGCTGATGAGCTGTTTGATGTTCTTGATCCGGTCACGCTGGGACTTCGACGTCCCGGCCTCGACGATGTCGGCGTCGAACTCCCCCGTTTCGGGATCGACGCCGATGTCCTGGAGACACGACCGGACGATTTCGATCACCCGCTCCGCATCCGAGAGTTCGACCGTGTCCGAGAGGCGAACCCGAGCGCTGGCTTCCGACAGCCTGACAAGGCCCTCGAGCTTCCGGGCCGTGACCGGCACCGGCGCGTCCTCGTCGGTTCCCTTCGAACGCAAGTCGACGTAGAAGTCCCGGATCGCGTCCCTGGCCTCCTCGGTCATCCGCGGGTGACAGTTCTGCTTCGAGTAGGCGATGTACTTGCGCAACAGGTCGGCGTCGATCACCGGATCGACCTTCTCCGTCATCGACTCGATCTCCTCGGTCGAGACGTCGAGGGATGGCATCTGCTGTTGCTGGGTGGTCAACTCACCCGCGTAGTTCGTCTTCAGGATGTGCTCGGCGAGGTTGCGATCTTTCTCCTCGTCGGGCTGGTCGGTGACCGTGAAGATCAGGTCGAACCGCGAGATGAGCGCCGGCTCGAGGTCGATCTGCTCGCCGATGGGTTCGTACTGGTCGAACCGGCCGTACTTGGGGTTCGCTGCGCCGAGCAACGAACAGCGGGACTTGAGCGTGGCGTTGATCCCCGCCTTCGAGACCGAGATCTTCTGTTGCTCGAGGGCCTCGTGCATGGCACTGCGGTCTTCGGAGTTGTGGACGACCATTCCGTTCGCGATGAAGTTGTGCGTCCCGTCGACTGTGAGGTCGTACACTCGCGGGCGGTCTCTTCGATCGATCGATTCACATAGCTCCGTGAGACGCTGTCGCTTCGACTCGATCAGTTGGTCACAGACAGACTGAACGGTGGCGAAATTATTGACATCGACAGCACCCGAGAACCATCGGGATACCGTCGACCCAGCCACGTCCATCTCCGTTGCAACGCGCTGGAATGAAATCCCATACGCGTCGAGTTCCGCTCTGAGTTCGTCCCACGTTTCGGGCGATGTATTGCTTTGGATCAACGAACGTGCCTGCTCACGAACAGATTCCGTACTGTTCATACCAAGTTCGTCGGCGAGGCGATGTTCGAGAACCCGAACCGTCGTGTCTGTATGTGCTTCAGAGTCAACCGATCGAACTGACGCGACTCGACGCCACTTCACGTCGGCCTCGATCACGTTCTGGAGTGGCTCGAGAGTGACCGACGCAGGGATTTCGAGTAGCTCACGCAGGCGGTGACGAACTCGTCCTCTGAGATCGGGATCACGTCCCCAACAAGCGGATATGTGCGGCTGGGAGAGAGACATTTCTGCGACCAATTCACGTTGTGAGACGTGATATCGTTCTCGTAGTTCGTCGAGTCGTTTCCACGTAGTTTGGGAGGCCAGTTCATCGTAGTGCTCACCTGCAGCTTCCTTTCGCTCCTCGAACGTCTCGAGTATCTGTTTCGCAAGTCGCAGTGAGGCGTTGGCATCACCGTTTTCGAAGTTACAGTACGTCGAATCATGTTCGAGACCGCACTCAGATTGGAACAAACGAAGGGCTCCACGGGCCTGTTCAAACAAGTCACCGCATTCGGGAAGAACGTCTATGATCGTTCGATTCCCAGTCGTTCGTTCACATGCCCGCTCTAACGCGCGCTGTTTTCGGTCGAGAGTGAACCCGATATGTCGATTGAAGGCTGCAAGCGACCGGTGAGCCGTGATCGCGAGAACGAAGACATCTCTTTTGTCTTCACGCTCTCGTGTCTGTATTTGGCTCGCGACCCCAAACTCGAGGAGGAGCATCTTCGTTCCGAGGAGTAGCTCATAGCTGGATGAATAGATTTTGACGGCCCGTTCGCCGATTGTCCCTTCCGAATCCGCGAGGGCACGAACGAAGGCAGCTTTGGTCTCTCGAGAGGCAGTAGTGACCCCCTTCGGAAGTCGTTTTCCATCGAAAATTTCGAGATTCGCACCCGATTCGAAGAGTTCGTCAACGTACTGTTTGCCGTGAACATGAACCGTTTCGACGCCGTCACTCCGCTGCTCGCTTGGATGCCGGACAGCTTGTGTATCGAACGCATCCTCACAAGCTGCTTCGAAGTCGCTCAAGAGTTGCTCTTCTTTGTTCGTAAAGCGGAAGCCGTAACTCCCCGCCTGTCGGTTGTAGAAGATATTTCCATCTCCTGCAAGATAACCCAAAACGGCACCATGAGCCTCGGTTACGGTGCTCTTCTCAGGCACCGGATGGGGGTCAGGTAACACACTGACACCGCCATCCGTGATTTCTGTTGGAATCGTACTCGGAACGTATACCCAGTCATTCTCGCAAAGATGCTGCGCTTGACGCTCCGTTCGGCACCCTTCGTCCAGAACGAAGAAGGGATGGTCAACCGTCGTCGTCAGCTTCTCTCCACTCTCCAATTCGACCTCACACAGTTCAGTTGGTGCGTCATATTCGTGAATGGCAAGGACGTCGCGTCTGACGAGTTTTCCGTCCTCGGTCATTGTCCAGACGTCCGTATCGACATAGCGAATCGTCCGTCCGTTCTGAAGTTCTTCGATTGAGCCCTCAGTTACCGACTCGTGTGCAAGTTCACGGATTTGTTTGATCCCGTTCCCAGTGTGAACGAACGTGTCACCGGTAACACACCGCATCTTGTCCAACTCGTCAATCGCCGCGATCCCCTGGTCAGCCAAAACGAGTGCTCCGGCCTCGAGCGTCCACTGCTGGCCGTCGCCGAAATCATCTCTCACAGCTGCAGCGGTAAGCCCGGCCGAGGACGAACCCTTCCCCGATGTGTAGACAGATCGGGGGGCGATGTTCTGGATATAACTGAGCATCTGGCTCTTACCCGTACCAGGATCACCAATAAGCAGCATGTGTAAGTCCCCACGGATCCTCGAGCCATCGGGCAACTGTTTCGTCACGCCCGAAAAGAGCTGGAGCATCATCGCGAGTTTCTCGTCGTCGTAGCCGTAGATGGCCGGCGCGATGGAACCGACCATCTGCTCGTAGACGTCCTCCTGGCGGGAGATTTCGTAGATCTGCTTTTTATCCTCGTCGGTGATGTCCATGTCCTCGAACTGCTCTTCGTCGACCGCGACGGACATCCCCTCCATGTAGAAGTCGAAGATGGGGGACTTCTCCTGCTGGTTGCCCTGTTGCTCGAGGCGGAGCACACCGACGGCCGAAACGTGGTCGCCGGGGGTCACTTCGCCCGTGATGTCGTCCTCGATGTTGACGTCGATTGCCTGCGGGGTCTCCCCGCCGCGGAGCCCTTCCGGACTCTCCTGAATGCGAAGTTTCTGGGAGTCGACGAACTCCGACTGGTCGAAGTTGACCCGGAAGGGGCCCTGTCGCTCACAGCCCTGACACTCGTGGGGTTCCTGGAAGTCGCCGGTCGACTGCGGGATGCGGTTGAGCGTGCCACAGAGCTGGCACTCGAAGGCGGCCTCCTCGATTTTCGGGCGGACGTCGGTCGCTTTCCGGATGATCCCGCGAACCTGCACGAGCTTGTTCATGTACCGGGCTCGAATGTCGCGAATCTCCGGCGACTCGGTGTCGGGAAGTCCGCGGATGCGAACGTGTGCCTGGCCGAGACTGACGTCGATTGGAAGGTCGTACAGCCGCAAGGCCTCCTCGGCGTAGCGCTGGAGCTGTTCGGGCTGGTTGATGAAGTCGTCGGCGAGGTTCGGATCGAAGCGGTAGAGATCCTGCCAGTCGATGTAGAGCGACCGCTGTTCGTTGGGGTACCGCTGGGCGAGCTGCTTGATCTCGTTGTCGTAGTAGTTGCGGAAGAACTGCTCGAAAGCATCGACGAGTTCGGAGTTGCCCGCTTGCGCCATTGCACTGGGCTAGGGTCGGCATGGGGTATAAATGGTCGTATAGCAGACTGGAAGTGGTCGTGATTGAGCCGGTCGTGGCTCGATCACGTACCGCGGAATAACCACTCAAGAAGCTCGAGACGTACTCGAGTGGGCGGTGAACGAATCAGCCACCGTTCACGACGGCGAGGACAGCAAAACGATGGGATCGCCCGGATTTGAACCGGGGTCACGGGCACCCAAGGCCCGAAGTATACCAGGCTAACCCACGATCCCGTACCCCCCACTTCTGGGCGGAGTGGATAAAGGGTTTCGTTTGGCGTCGGGTGTGCGTGCCATCGGGACGCACGCGACATCCAACACCCTCGAGGTGGAGCCACGCTCGAGGATCGGACGAACGCGTCCCAAAACACCATCGACGCAGCCTCAGTTGCCGAGCAAGCGAGCGATATCGTCGTCAGTCGCTTCCTGTGACACCTGGGCCGCCGTGGTGTCCCACGCGTCGTCATCACTATCGTCCCACTCCTCGAGCAGCGAGGCAACTTCCTCGTCCGTCGCTTCAGGGAGATCGACCTGGACGCTCTCGTCGACGACGACGTCGTCAAATATCGAGCCGAACGTCGAGACAATGCGGTCGTCGTGTGCCGTCGGGTCGAGGTGAAAGTGTGCGAGCGCACCGACGCTCGAGAGTCGGTTGGTGAGAACGTAGACGAACTGAAACACCGTCTTGGGTGTGGCGTGGCGCAACAGCATATCGAGGGAGTGAAAACAGACCGTGATCTGATAGTCGTCGCCCCAGTGTTCGCAGAATTCGCTGATCTTCACGCCAAGGGTGCTGAGATCGGTCGGGTCGTCGATGGCGTCGACGACGAACGGGGCGGTGTAATCCGGGCCCGCCGCGGTCTCCGTTGCACGGAGGACGTCCCCGACGGAGACGATGCCCAGTTTCGCCGGGCCGTCGCTGGCGATCGGGCCGCGCGTTGGCTCGGTATCGGCGAACGTCACGCGAAGCTCTGCAGCGTCCACACAGGATGTACAGAGTTCCTGGCAGGCTGGTGCTGCCCGGTGTGTACGGTGGACGAGCAACACGTTCGATGGGGCGTCGACTGATTCGGGAAGACTCGGTTCCATAGCTCTATCGACGGACGAAATCCGACGTACGCGATAGGTCGGCGGGTTGTTTCTTTACTGTTCCGGCCGCTAACAGATCACGATAATCGTTGTGGCCGTTTCAGCAGTCACACAGCCCGGTTCGGTTTCGAAATTCGCCAGGTGAGCGTCCAGCCTCGAGTCGAGTCGGTGCACAACACTGTCGATGTCCAACGCGGTGTGTCGTCGTCTGTAGGAGCGATGTCGCGTGTGGAAGCGACCACGGACTGTGTGCTCCGTGGCTGGATGGCCCTACCGCAAAGGCAGGGTGCCCTCGACGGCGTTCAGCGTACACGCTGACTGGCCTGAAACCGGTTCGAACCGCGTTCCGCATACTCGCGGTAGTCTGAACACGGCCGGTACCCTCATCCCCCACATACATGACCCTCGACGGCTTCACTGTGAGCCATGCACGTCGGCATCATCTCGGACGTCCACAGCAATCTCCCGGCGCTCGAGGCCGTGCTCGAGGAACTCGAGCGATCGGCCGTGGACGCAATCGTCTGTGCGGGTGACGTCGTCGGCTACAATCCCTGGCCCGCCGACTGTATCGACAGGCTCCGCGACCTCGAGGTACCGACCGTGATGGGCAATCACGACCGGGCGGTCGTCCAGGAAACGACCTTCCGATTCAACGAGATGGCCGCCGCGGGAGTCGAACTCGCCAGTGAGCAGGTGACCGAGCCTCAGCGGGATTGGCTGACTTCGTTACCCACAGAGCGTCTCGAGTTCGACGGGCGACTAAAGCTTATACACGGCCATCCAGCCGATCCCGATCGCTACACCTACCCGCGGGACTTCTCGCCACGGTTGCTCGAGGACGAGGACGTCCTCGTCCTCGGCCACACCCACATCCAGCACGTCGAGCGTTACGCCGAGGGGATAGTGGTCAATCCCGGTAGCGTCGGGCAACCCCGCGATGGCGATCCGCGAGCGGCCTACGCAATCCTGGATCTCGAGACGCTCACGGTCGAGACCCATCGCGTCGACTACGACGTCGACCGCGTGCAGGCGGCGGTCACAGAGGCTGGGTTGCCCGAACGGATCGGCACCCGATTAGCTCGCGGCGAGTGAGTCGCCACACCAGCAGGCTACTGCGAGTCGGCGTCGACCGTGCCATCGGTACCCGGTGGCTTGTCGTGTTTGTCATCGATGTCGTCATCGCCTTCGTCGCTCGAGCCGGCCGCCGTCCTGCCCCCCTCGCCGGCGTCCGACTCCGCTGGCTCGGACTTGTACCCCAGTTCGAACCAGAGTTTGGCCGTACAGTCCGTGCCGGCGTCCTCTCCCTCCTCCTGGCGGTCGAGAAAGCCGTTGCACCGACCGTGTTCGACGACGCCCATGAGCGACGCCTTCGATCCACACTCGGGGCAGTCGATCGCGTATCCTCCCTCGTCGACCTGGTGCCAACTATCCGACGACAATTCCATGAACGCCGCCTCGTCAGTATCGCCTCGTCCCATACGTGAACGACGACCCCTTCGGGGAAAGGTAGCGACCCGGAAATGGCAACCTCGAGCCAAAGGATCGGGAGCACTGAGCCAGAGATCCGCTCGAGGTTGTTGTGTAACTGGTGGTGGTCAGTGGAGTAGTTGCAGTCAGTGGAGTAGAGGTGGTTGGAGCAAACGGAGGCCAGAACTGCCCCGAAGTGACAGGTAGCCCAAGCGGCTTCCTCGCTACTCCTGTGGCTCCTTTTTGACAGCCCACTCGATCGAGATCGAGATTTCCTCGTGTTTGCCACCGAGCATCGGCGATCGTTCCTCGACCTCGAGGTCGTAGTCGATTTCGTCGGCGGGCTCAAGCGTCACGGTCTTGTTGCCGACGGTGACCCTCGAAGCACCGGTACCGCGCAGTTCGCGGGCGAGTTCCTGGAGCAGGTCGGCCGTTTCGTCCCTCGTCAGCGTGTCGTTGTAGGTGGTCGTATCCGCCATGGGCTATCGCCACCGACTGTTTGCAAAAACCTTGGCCTGCCGATGGTGGGTAACGACCCCCTAACACCCCCGGCCCGGTCGTTCGAACGGCAGCACGTATCGTCCCTTCGAACCCACCGTGTCGTGCCTACAGTACGACGAACCGTCCCGTTCAGCGACGCTCACGTCGACGGCTCGAGCAACGCCTCGCCCGCGTCACACAGGGTATCCACGCGCGCTTCGTTCTCGGCTTCGGCGTACACCCTGAGGACGGGTTCCGTCCCGCTCGGGCGGATCAACAGCCAGGAGCCGTCCTCGAGCGCCAGCTTGAACCCGTCCGCGGTGTTGACGCCGGCGACCGACGTCCCCGCGACCGTCTCAGGAATTTCGTCCTCGAGCGCGGCGAGCACCGCCGCCTTCTCGTCGTCCGGGCAGGGAACGCTGATCTTCCCCTGGACGACTTCGCCGTGATCCTCGAGCAGACGGTCGACGCGCTCGTCGATCGGTTCTGCGGCATGCATGACTGTCGCGAGGAGCCCCATCAGGACGCCATCTTTCTCGCGGACGTGGCCGCGGACGGTGAACCCGCCGGACTCTTCCCCGCCGACGAGGGCGGCGTGCTCGGCCATCGCCTCGGCGACCCACTTGAAGCCGACGGGCACCTCGTGGACGGACTCACCGTGGGCCTCCCCGACGCGGTCGATCAGGTACGTCGTCGACACCGTCCGGATCGCCGGGCCGGAATCGGCCTCGAGCAGGAAGTCGTAGAGCGCGGCGAAGAAGAGGTTCTCGTCCAGATACCCTCGTTCGGACGTGACGATAGCGACCCGGTCGGCGTCGCCGTCGTTCGCGACTCCCAGATCCGCCTCACCCTCGGTGACGGCCTCGATCAGTGCCTCGAGGTTCTCCGAGGCGGGTTCGGGTGCACCACCCCCAAACTCGGGGTCGCGTTCACAACGAAGACGAGTGACCTGAGCTCCCGCTCGCTCGAGCAGCGCGTCAGTCGTCCCCCGGCCGCTGCCGTGCATGGCGTCGTAGGCGACCGTGACCCCCTCGAGCGGGTTCGATGGGGTGTCGACATCGAAGTCGGTGTCGGTGTCGGTGTCGACGATCGATCCCATCAGCTCGAGACAGGCCTCTGCGTGGGCGTCCACTAGGTCGACTTCCCGAACGGTTCCGTGCTCGTCCTGGGGACTGGGCTGTGGTTCGGCGAGGTTATCGGCGATGGCGTCCATCACGGACGGCAGGGCGGGCGCGCCGTCCTCTGGAATGAACTTGATGCCGTTGTACGACGGCGGGTTGTGCGAAGCCGTGATTACGACCGCACCCGAGAATCCTCGGTCGACGACAGCGTGGGCACACAGCGGCGTCGGTCGGTCGCGCTCGCTCAGGAGGACGTCGTAGCCGTTGGCACACAGCACACGCGTCACCTCCTCGGCGAACCCCCGAGACGTCTCCCGTACGTCGTAGCCGACGACGACCGGGGTTGACTGGCCGTCCGCACGCAGGGTCGTCGCAATCGCCTGCGCTACCATCCGAACCCGAGGCGTGGTGAAGACCTCGAGTTGGGCCCGCCACCCATCCGTCCCGAAACTGATCGCCGACATATCGTCGTCCGTTTCAGAATCCGGCGTCTCCCGATCCATACGCGGTCGTCGTTGCCTGTCGCGAAAAAACCGCCGCCTGGCTGCAGGTCGTGGAGCGTGAAACCCCGATGGAACGGGCTCGAGTGCATATGCCCGACCGACGTGGCTGGACAGCGACACACGTGCCGATTACCGAGATGGTTTTACGAATCGAAACGATAGAACGACGTATGCCAGCAGCCCCCCACGTCGTCGCCGTCTCGGGAAGCATTCGCGAGGAGAGCTACACCCGAACGGCGCTGAAATACGTCCTCCATGCAGCCGCTGAGGCTGGCGCGGAGACGACCCTCCTCGACCTCCGCGAATATGATCTACCCGTCTACGACCCCGATATCGAGGGACAGGGTGACAGCGAAGCCGCCAAGCGAATCGTCCGCGACGCCGACGCCGTCGCTCTGGGCACCCCCGTCTACCACGGATCCTACTCGGGGGCGCTGAAGAACTTCCACGACTACTGCGGCTGGGACGAGTACGAGGACACCACCGTTGGTCTGCTCGCGACCGCCGGCGGCGGCAGTTACGGCTCGACGCTCGATCACCTCCGGATCACCGTCCGCGGCGTCCACGGCTGGGTGCTCCCCCACCAGGTCGGCCTTCGGAACGCGTCGAACAAGTTCGAAGCTGACCCCGACGCGATCGACGGACGAGCGTTCATCGAGCCGAAGCTCGAGGAGCGCGTCGAGAAACTGGGCCGGATGCTCACCGAGTACGCGTTCATCACCCCAGACGTGAACGCGCCGGAAGCGCCAGCGGTCGACGATTGAAACGGCGCGTCAGCGAATCTGTTTGCTCGTGGCGTGACGAACGTATTCGGGTTCCGCCGACTTGGCTCGCTCGAGGTCACCGGCCACGGGCCAGGTGGCCCGTTGGATCTAGCCTCGGATCTTTGAAAGTGATCGAGAGGCAGTCACGTCGGCCCAAGGATCGGATATGAAGGCTGAGGCCCCGTCTGCGTCATTTTCGTGGGCCAATCCGACTGATTCCTCCTAAATCGTCTCGAAATATGAACAAATTGTTTTGATCGTTCGTCACATACACAGTGTATGGTCATTGGTAACGTGGCACACCACACTCCCGATTCGCCGATCGGCGATATAGCCTATCTCGCACGATCCGAACACCGCGTCCCAGCACTCGTCGCGCTGACAGAGCGTCCCCGGAGTCGCTCTGAACTCTGTGAGTTGACCGGCGTTTCCTCGTCGACGATGCGGCGGACACTGGACGAGTTCGAAGACCGGATCTGGATCCGCAAAGACGGCTACCAGTACGTGGCAACACGGCTGGGGGAGGAGGTCGCGTTTGGGGTGGAGAGTCTGATCGAGCGGATCGAAACCGAGCGGAAAATACGACACATCTGGCACTGGCTCCCCGACGAGCTGAGCGCGTTCCCAATCGAAACGTGGGCAGCGCTGACCGTCACCGTCGCCGATCCCGATTTCCCGTACCGGCCGGTGAACCGTTTCGAGTCGCTTCTCCGAGAGGCGACGACGGTTCGATCCCTTCGGCCCGAAATCTCCCTGATGGAGCCCTGTTTCGACGTCCTTCGACGGCTGGTCGACGACGGCGTGGACATCACGTTGATCGATCGGCCAACCTGTCATACGTACTTTTTCTCGAGGTACCCCGAGCACAGCCCGGAGATGGTGGAACGGGACAATTTCACGGTTCTCGCGCACGACGACCTCCCTCCGTACGGAATCGGACTCCTCGATACACACGCCACTATCAGCTGTTTCGAGCCAGGTAGCGGGACGGTTCAGGCGCTAATCGATACCGATGCACCGGCAGTGCTCGAGTGGGCAGAGTCGCTCTACGAACGCTACGAAGCCGAGGGTCGACCAGTCGAAGCACGACGAATCGTCGAGTGACTTTTCGTGCTCACCGTGTCCTGGTGTGCGGGAGAAGAGGTTCGGTGACGGCAGTCCGCAGCGAGCAGTTGGTGACCGATTTGCAGTACGTGCAAACACGGCAGGAGCCGCCGAGATGGCACAAAATAGCTACACCATCTCCGGGTTCGTACTGTCGCTGGCGGGAGGAGACACACCATGACTGACAACCAGCATACCGCACACGGCATCGACCTCGAAACGCTCGAGGGCTTTGCCGAACACGCAGAAGAGAATCCCGAAGCCGTCCAGCTTGGCCTCGGAGCAACCGCAACGTACGAAGGGACGGCCGCGCACAGCCTGGCGAAAATCGATAGCTACGAGCTCGGGGGCGAGACGATCGCTCGTGAGACACGCGAGTACACGATTCCCTACGGCGCCTGGAGGGAAGTGATGGACGCTGGCGGATGGCTCGGCGCTACCGACCGGCTCGAGCCGATCGAGGCCGCGCTCTCTGCGCTGGCCGCCTGCATCAACGTCGGCATTTCTATCAACGCTGCCGCGAACGACGTCGACATCGAGCGACTCCAGACGCGCGTTCGAACCGATTTCGATCCAGCAGTACTCTTCAGCCTCGAAGAACTCAAAGAAGCCGACTCGGTGTACGAGAACCTGACTGCCGAGGTCGAGATTGACGGCGAAGATATCGATCAGGATCTGATCGACGAGTGGGCACGGCGAGCGCCCGTCTACACGCTCGTCTCGCTTGCACAAGACGTCGAAATGAATATCGTCACGCCCGCTACGGTGACGGGCGACGACTAACGGGTGATCTTGATGAGTAAATCACTCGACACGGCAAAACTCGAGCGCGAGGTCAAGTCCATGTATCGGGACGTCGCGGAGTCCGCTGACGGCGAGTTCCACTTCGAGACGGGCCGTGACCTCGCCGAGCGCCTCGGCTACGATCCGGACGATCTGACGTACGTCCCGGAGGCAGCGATCGATTCGTTCGCCGGGGTCGGATACTACTTCGATCTGGCGGAGTTACAGCCGAGATCGAGCGTCCTCGACCTCGGCAGCGGTTCGGGGATGGACGCCTTCGTCGCCGGATTGCACGTGACCGAGACCGGGACGGTGACGGGGGTCGACATGACCACAGAACAGGTCGAGAAAGCCCGCGACCTCGCGGCGAACAACGGCTTCCACAACGTCAGCTTCCGCAAGGGGTACATAGAGGAGCTGCCGTTCGAGGACGACTCGTTCGATGCCGTGATCTCGAACGGCGTGATCAACCTCTCCGCCGAGAAAGACCGCGTCTTCGAGGAAGCTAACCGGGTACTCAAACCGGGTGGCCGGTTGGCACTGGCCGACATCATCAGCGAACAACAGATGCCCGAGAGCATCAAGAACGACGCGGATCTCTGGGCCGCCTGTATCGGTGGGGCCGAGCAGGTCGACAGCTACACGTCGCTCGTCGAAACCGCTGGGTTCGAACTAGAAGAGGTGCGGGAAAACACCCAGTACCATTTCACCTCGGATCGAGCGGCAAACGCGTGTCAGAAATACGGTGTGAAAAGTATCTCGCTGTGCGCCAGGAAACCATAGCGAGAACTCGCTACTGAGCCATCCTTCGGTACCGCACTCAAGGCTGGCCATCAGTACCGCACTCGGGACCGACCAATCGCTCTTTTTGCACGCGAGAGAGTTGTTTGATCTCGTACTCCCTGGACAGTGCAGTCGACTTCGTCCCGTAGCGCTCGGTGTGGACGACAGACACGGGAGTCCGCCCGCGGGTGTACTTCGCCCCGGTTCCGTCGTTGTGTTCGTCGACCCGTCGCTCAAGGTCGGTCGTGTAGCCAGTGTACAGCGTCCCGTCGGCACACTCGAGGACGTAGACGACGTGGGCACTCATCGCTCGGTGATACGAACGGCGACACAAAAAGCCTCGGGCAGTAGGGGTCAGCCGGTGGTCGGTGGTGACGTGTCGACGGGCGTCGACAGCATGCTCGGTTGCGGCGGTACACGAGGCCGTGTCTCAGGTACCTCGAGCGCGCTCTCTCGCTACTTCTGCGATTCCAGCGTTAGCCGAACAGCTGGTACAGGCGTGAACGTCGCCGTTTTCGTCGGCGAAGACGCGTGCGAAGCGTTCGGAGACGTGCGCGCCGCAGTGGGTACACGTTGGCATGATCTCGCCGGTACGACGACCGGCACTGGGGACTAGTCGCCGATTAGTTAAATAGGCTTTCCCAAACGCTGTTAAGAGTTTGCTATAGGAGATGTTTTCTTTCGTCAGTCGGCCTCGTTCTTGGGGTTGACGGCAACATCGATCGCTTGAGCGATGAGTGTCGCCTGGGCTCCGGCGACGAATCCGGCATCGACGTTGACGACCGAGAGCACCGTACACGACTGGAGCATCCCGGCGAGGGCTGCTTCGCCGTCTCCACCGTGGCCGTAGCCACTCGAGACCGGCACCCCGATGACGGGGGTGTCGACCAACCCGGCGACGACCGTCGGCAGCGCCCCTTCCCGACCGGCGGCGACGATGATGACGTCCGCCTCTCGAAGTCGGTCGCGCTGGTCGAGTATGCGGGTCAGGGAGGCGACGCCGACGTCCTCGATGCGGTCGATCGTCATACCGGCGTCGAGACAGACCAGTTCGGCTTCGTCGGCGACCGGCCCGTCGACCGTCCCCGCGGTGACGATGGCGACGCGAGTCACGAGCGTCGGGCGGTCGTGGGCCGCGGACGTTGCCAGCAGTGTCGACCGTCTGCGGTCGACCGTCGCCTGCGGGAAATCCGTCTCGAGTCGCTCCTCGAGCACCTCTGTCTGGGCCTGGTCGAGGCGAGTGACCAGCGCTCGGCCGGTCGTCTCGATGGCGGTCGTCGCGAGATTGGCGACCTGGTCGGCGGTTTTACCCTCGGCCAGAATCGCCTCCGGAATCCCCCGGCGATCCGATCTGGCGGCGTCGAATCGGCCGTCCTCGCTGGTCACGTACCCCCTGAGTTCGGCCTCGGCTTCCGCGGGAGAGCGCTCCCCGGCAGCCACGGCCTCGAGTAGTTCGCGCATACGGGTGCTCCGCGCTCGGTGTACTCGAATGCGTCGCCACGGCGTCAGCTGAGTGGTGGTGTCTGAGTTTCGGACAGCCCTCGAGTATCGCCCCAGAAAGGAACGCACTTAACGGAGAACGACATAGGGGGCGGTGAGCGCGGTTGGTCCAGTGGTAGGACATTAGCTTCCCAAGCTAATAGCCCGGGTTCAATTCCCGGACCGCGCATTCTGTGGCAACCAACATCTCGAGCGTCACAGTGTCCTCTCGAGCAGGCCCCCAAATCTAACGATCGTCCACTTTTTTCACCACAAGCAAGGCTATTAGTCGCTCTCGAGCCAACGACTGCCTGATGATCGACCTACGGTTTTCCGAATCGGAACTCGAGGCGCGACGCGACCACATAACTGGCTTCATTCGCGAACAGGTCGAGGCGGCCGGCGTCGACGGCGTCGTCCTCGGGCTCTCAGGCGGGATCGACAGCACGACCGTGGCGTACCTCGCCGTCGAGGGCCTCGGCGCCGACGCGGTACACGGCCTCGTGCTCCCCGCTCGAGTGAGCAGCGACGAAAACATGAGCGATGCCGAACGCGTCGCCCGCGACCTCGAGATCGGCTACGACGTGATCGAAGTCGAACCCGTCGTGGATGCCTTCCTCGAGGCCTACCCCGAGGCCGAGGGGGATCACGAAGCCGTCGGCAACGCCCGAGCCCGCGTTCGGGCGGTGTTCAACTACCTCGTCGCGAACCACGAACACCGACTCGTCCTCGGCACCGGCAACCGCAGCGAGGCCGCCGTCGGCTACTTTACCAAGTACGGCGACGGGGCCGTCGATTGCCACCCGATCGGGAACCTGTACAAACAGCAGATACGACAACTGGCGCGTTCGCTCGGCGTCCCGGAGAACCTGGTTACGAAAACCCCGACGGCCGAACTCTGGGCCGACCAGACCGACGAGGACGAACTCGGCATCGATTACGACACCCTCGACGCGATCCTCGTGACCCACGTCGACGGCCCACTCTCGGTCGGGGCCACAGCCCGCCGACTCGAGGTCGACCCCGACACCGTCGAGATGGTTCGTGGATTGTACGCGGCCAGCGCTCACAAACGAACGGTTCCCCCGTCGCCGGAACCCCTCGAGTAGGCAAACTCTACGCCCCAATATATCGCTCCCCTGGGGTGTCCCTTTCGCCTGCAGGCCGAATCCGTATCCTCGCTCTCGACTTTGCTATGGCTCCATGCTCGAACTAGCAATCCTGTTCTTCGTGATCGCGATCATCGCCGGTGCACTCGGAGCCGGTGGTGTCGCCGGATTGACGATGTCGATCGCGAAGTGGCTGGTACTGATTTTCCTGGCACTGGCCGTCCTCTCGTTGCTCCTGTAGCAGCGACCCAGGAACGTCACTCGACCACCACCGAGGGACTTGACGTCGGTAACGCGTCGCCCACGGGCCGGTTCCCTACCGCTCACGGGCCGAAATGAGACAGGAGAATTCACCCTCGAGCGGGTCGCCCGCTTCGAAGAGAGGCTTCGTCACGGATCGTACCACCGCCGCAGTTTGAGACGGATAGTACCAGTACTAGGGGTCGAGAGCCGGCCTCCAGCTTTACACTCGAGGCGTCGACCACACCACCATGGCGTTTGACCGATGTCAGAAACCAGACTGCCACCACGGCATCAGACTGCCACCACGGCATCAGACTGCCACCACGGCATTAACGATGTAGGTCGTCGCCGCAGCCACGACCGCCCCCATCCACGACATGAAGACGAAGTGAACGAGCGCGCTGAGCAGATGGCCACGGTCGGTCAGCCTAATCATGATCGCCGAGAGCATCGCGTTGATGAAGATCGTCATAATCAGCAGGTACTCGATCACGGCGAGGTTGTACTGTTCGGTGTGCAGCAGGCTCCCGACGAGTTCCTGGTCGAGATCCATCTCGCCCGTGATCTCCATCATTATCTCGACGACCTCGAGGCCGATGAAGAAGGCGAAGACGCTCGAGGCGGAGATGCCGTAGAGGACGCCGATAAGCGTCGTCGTCGCCTGTTGGCGCTTCTCTCGTACCTTGAGCACCTGGTTCTGATTCTTGCTGATGACCTGCCCGAGGAGTTTCGGATCCCCACCCATCTGCCGGCCGACGACGTACATGTCCCCGAACTTCTGGATGAGGTGTTTCCGCTGCGAAGAGCCGCCAGGAGCGAACGTCGTCGATCCGCATATTGAGCCGTTTGTAGAGGGCGTCGACGTTCTTCGTCAGCGAGCCGAAGTCCTTGTGGCGCAGGCTCTCGATAGAAGACTCGAGCCCCGACCACGAGACCAAAATCCAAAATCCAACACACACCCTCGAGACACGAACCAATCGCAAACCCCTCCGGAACCACCGGATATAGAAGCGACCATGACCTCGAGTCGCCCGTGACCGACCGCCGCCGCTGGCTACTCGCCGCCTTCTGTTTCGTCGCCGGGGACGCAATGGCCATGCAATCTCGAGGCGCCTTGCTCGCCCGATTCGAAGCCGACTTCGGCGTCTCGGAGTCGCTCCTGGGACTGGTCGCTCCCGCCGGCACCGTCGGCTTCGTCGCCGCGATCGTCCTCCTGGGGCTGCTCGCCGGCCGACTCGACGTCCGGCTCACGATGGTCGTCGGGGCCGGCGCAATGGTCGCGTTCCTGTTCGCCATCGCCGTCGCCCCCGTCTACTGGCTGTTTCTGCTCGCCCTGCTCGCCCAGGGAGCCGCCGCCGGGGTGTTTCGCGCGGTCGATCGCCCCCTCCTGAGTCACCTCTACCCCGAGCGGCTGGGTCGGGTGTTCGTCCTCTACGGACTCGCGTGGGCGCTGGGGGCCGTCACCGGGCCGGTGCTCGTCAGCGTCGTCCTGCAGGTCGCCGGCTGGGAGATTGTGTACGTCCTGCTCGGCCTCCTGTTCGTCCCCATCGTACTCGCCGTCTGGCGCGCGGAGACGCCGACCGAGTGGGACGAAGAACCGCTCGAGGTCGACGCCCTCCGTTCCCTGCTCGCGAAGCCGGAAATTCGCGGCACCATCGCCGGAATGGCCCTGGTCGGCAGCATCGAAGGCGCGATCTTCACCTGGTTGCCCTACTACGCGGGGACGTTTCTCGAGCCGACGCTCGCCCCGCTCGCGCTCTCGGCGTACCTACTGGCGTACGTCCCTGGCCGCTACGCCTACGCGAAAGCGATCGACTCAGTGTCGTACCTCCGGCTCTCGGTGGTCACCGCGGGCCTCGCGATTCCCTTGCTCGCGGGAGTAGCCTGGACGCGCTCGAGTGCCGGCCTCCTGCTCGCGGCCTTCGGCGCGGGGCTCGCCATCTCGGCGCTGTTCCCGTTGCTCTCGGCCTACGGCGTCGAGGTCGCCCCGGCCTACAGCGGCCCGGTGAGCGCGCTGGCCACGGCGGGCACCTACGGGGGTATCGCGACCGTTCCGGTGGTGATGGGGGTCGTCGCCGAACGCTGGTCGATCGCGCTCGCGATGTGGCTGCCGGTCGTGCTCGCGGCCGGATTGACCGTCGTCGTCTGGCGGCTTCGGGCGTTTCCCGTCGACGGTAGAAAAAAGGCGACTGGCAGCTAGCGGTGACACTCCACCGGCGAATCCGTCGCGATCCAGCGCTCGGGTTGGTCGTGTTCCCGGATCTCGAGTTGCCCGTCTTTGGTGAACAGTGCCTCGTAGGCGCGTCCGGAATCGGATGACATACCACGTTCGGCCACAGCGACCCCTATCAGTACGACCCGACTACTCCCAAAAACGGAGCGGTAAGGGGTAATTACGGTGTTTTTCGATGGGTTACGTCGATCGTTCGGCAGCTGCGGTCGACGGTTTTCAGGCCTCGCCGTCTCGCAGTTCCACGCAGGCGACATCGGTTTGGTGACGGCCCGCATCGGCTCACGTATGTGTGGACGGTACACCCTGTTTCTCGAGCGGGGCAACCTCGAGGAATGCTTCGACGCCAGGTTCCCGGACGACGACTCGTTCGAGCCGCGATACAACGTGTCGCCCGGCCAGCGCCTGCCCGTAATCACCCACGACGAACCGGGCGCGTTCCAGCGACTCGAGTGGGGGCTGCGGCCCGCCTGGGCCGACGAGGAGACCTCCGGGATCATCAACGCGCGGGCGGAGACGGTGGCCGAGAAGCGGAGTTTCCGGACAGCGTACGCACTCAAAGCGGGAGACGAATCGTCCGGAAGCGGAGCCAGACGGCTCGCTTCAGGACGCTGTCTGGTACCGGCCAACGGCTTCTACGAGTGGGTCGAAACGGACGCGGGGAAACAACCATACAGGGTCGCGTTCGCGGACGACCGTCCGTTCGCGATGGCCGGCCTGTGGGAACGGTGGAAACCCGAGCGGGAGACGACCCAGACCGGCCTCGAGTCGTTCGGCGGCGGGACGAGCGATGCCGCGGACGACCCAGAACCCGACGTCATCGAGACGTTCACCGTCGTGACCACCGAGCCGAACGCGGTGGTCGACGACCTCCACAACCGGATGGCGGCGATCCTCGAGCCGGCTCACGAACGGGAGTGGCTAACGGCCGACGATCCGGCGGGGTTGCTCGAGCCGTACCCGGCCGAGGAGATGCGGGCGTATCCGGTGTCGGCGGCCGTGAACAGCCCGTCGGTCGACGAGCCCTCGCTGGTGGAACCGCTCGAGGGGTGACCGATTGGAGGGGTGCCGAGCGTGCAGGGCAGGTAGGTGGTTGGAAGGCGTACCGTGCGTGCAGGGTGGGGTCTTGCTACACATTTTATAGTATCGGCGCGACGTCCGGAACTGATAGCGACCCTGGAGCGAGTACACGGACGGTTCACGCGACCAGTGACCGCTGTCCTGCTCGGAACCGCTGCGGTTCGCTTGGACTGTGGCGGCTGGCGCTGCACCGTTCCGTGTCCGATCCGATCGCCGACGTCCCGTTCGTGGTGGCACTGGCGTGTCTCCTGGGTGCCTGCTCGCTGTATGCGACGTCAGTGGCCGAACGTTCCCTCGAGCGTCGGTCACACAGATACGACGACGAGTCGACCGTCTCCTGGCCGGCAACCGTGACGAAAGCCGGCGTCGCATCACTCACGCTGTTCGTTCTCGGGTCGTTCCTGTTGCTAGCCACCGCGATTCCGTACTTCGCTCTCGATCGAGAATGGCCGATCTCGCCGAGCCAGGCCGGTAGCGTCCTTCAGTACGTGCTGCTGGGGATGGTGCTCGTTCCGATACTCGTTGGCGTACTCACAGCCGGCACCCTCGCGTTCGAGAGCCGTCGCGAATGAATGCTCGATGAGCGTCGAGTGCCAATGGATGGTAAAACGATGATTTCAGTTTGCAGAAAGAATTTACTCGATCTCGACCCACGAAGCGTATGAACCGTCGTTCGTACCTCACAGCAGCCGGGATCGCTGTGGTCGGAATCGCCGCCCCGACCAGCCACTCCGTCGCAGCGGCCAATCACGACGACGCGTACCAGACCGTCCACGCGACGGGGCCCGTTCGCGGCGAACTCGAGATCGACCTCGAGGTACGCCTCGTCGAAGACAACGAACACGTCGAGTACCTCGAGGACGACGACGAGGTGCGGTACGTCGCGGCGTGGGGTTCGAGCGACGAAGACGGCGAGCGTCAGCCATCCCAATTTGCCACCTCGTCGTGGGAACGGTGGGGCGAAACCCGCTGTCTTCCGGCGGCGGCCGAGGTCGCTGCCGACCACCTTGCCGACGAACTCGGTGACGGGATCGACGGGGTTGGCTACGGGATCACGGGTCGGGTTCCGGATCGAGACCGCGCCGCGATCGTCACGGTTCGCGACGATTCGATTGACCAGGACGATCTCGCCGCCGTGACGCCGGCCGCCGTCGACGCGACGTACGTACTCGAGGAACGGACGTTCGAGATGACGGTGCCGATCTACGTCCAGTGGCGAGATCCCGATGACGAGGTCGAAGAGGACGCCAATACGGGGTCAAATGACGAGGACGAACCGGACGACTCGAGCGGATCAGGAAATGGCGAGGATGGTGGCACGGGGACGGACGACGAAAACAGAAGCGAGAACCGCGGGAGCGGTGACAGCGAGGAACCGTCGACAGACGATGCGGACTCGATCCCGGGATTCGGCCCACTCGTTGGGGTTGTCGGACTCCTCGGATCTGGGCTGCTCTTTCGTGTCCGCACCTCGAACCGGCGTCGACGCTAACTGGCTGTTGCTTCTGGACGACTCGTCGGCAGATGAGATTCGTCACGAGAGAGTCCACGACGTTCGGCACATGGTGCTTCGACGGTCGGCTGGGTCTCGAGCCGTCGAACGATTGGTTCAGCGGTGTTGGACGGGGTCGACACCTCGTTTGACCCGTTCGCTCGGCGAACCACCAGCGGAAGCCAGTATTTAAAAAGTGGAGAACAACCCATATCAACCCCACATAAGTCGAATGGTATCGAATCACATAGAAGGCGAGCTACCCCACCGCCTTCCAGAGGTTTCCTCACAGGGAATGGCGAGTCGAACGGTGCTCGAACCTCCGTGAAAACAATATCTTTTTATAGAAGGCCAAACAATGATTCGACCGACTATGAGCCAGCGAATGCAACAGGGACAGCCGATGATCGTCATGAGCGAGGATTCCCAGCGCGTCAAAGACCGCGACGCGCAGGATTACAACATCCAGGCCGCCCGCGCCGTTGCGGAGGCCGTCCGCTCCACCCTCGGCCCGAAAGGGATGGACAAGATGCTCGTCGACTCGATGGGATCGGTAACCATCACCAACGACGGCGTCACCATCCTCCAGGAGATGGACATCGACAACCCGACGGCCGAGATGATCGTCGAAGTCGCCGAAACCCAGGAGGACGAAGCAGGTGACGGCACCACGACCGCCGTCGCGATCGCCGGCGAACTCCTCAAAAACGCCGAGGATCTCCTCGAACAGGACATCCACCCAACGGCTATCATCAAGGGCTTCCACATGGCCTCCGAGCAGGCTCGTGCCGAGATCGACGACATCGCGACCGAGATCGACACCAACGACGAGGAACTCCTACGCAAGACCGCCGAGACCTCCATGACCGGCAAAGGGGCCGAGGTCAACAAAGAGCACCTCGCCCAGCTCATCGTCGACGCCGTCTCCGGCGTCACCGTCGAGACCGACGAAGGCGACAACGTCGTCGACCTCGAGTTCCTCAAGATCGAGACCCAGACCGGCCGCTCCGTCGACCAGTCCGACCTCCTCGAGGGCGGCATCATCGACAAGGATCCCGTCCACGACAACATGCCGACCTCCGCCGAGGACGCCAGCATCCTGCTGCTGAACGACCCCATCGAGGTCGAAGAGACCGACGTCGACACCGAAGTCTCGGTCACCGACCCCGACCAGCTCCAGAAGTTCCTCGACCGTGAGGAGAAACAGCTCAAGGACAAGGTGCAGCACATCGTCGATCTCGGCGCGGACGTCGTCTTCTGTCAGAAGGGGATTGACGACCTCGCCCAGCACTACCTCGCGAAGGAGGGCATCCTCGCCGTCCGCCGCGCCAAGAAGAGCGATCTCGAGTTCCTCTCGGAAGTCGTCGACGCGTCGACCGTCTCCGACCTCGAGAGCGCGACCGAGGACGACCTCGGCTTCGGTGACGTCACCCGCGACGACGAGGACGAACTGTTCTACGTCACCGGCGACGACGCCCACGGCGTCACCCTGCTGCTTCGGGGCTCCACCGAACACGTGGTCGACGAACTCGAGCGCGGCGTCAACGACGCGTTGGACGTCGTCGCTCAGACCGTCTCCGACGGCCGCGTGCTCGCCGGCGGCGGCGCGATCGAGGTCGAACTCGCCTCGCGTCTCCGCGACTACGCCGACTCCGTCTCCGGACGCGAACAGCTCGCCGTCGAGGCCTTCGCGGACTCTCTCGAGCTCGTCCCACGCGTGCTCGCGGAGAACGCCGGTCTCGACAGCATCGACACGCTGGTCGACCTCCGTGCGGCCCACGAGGACGGCCAGATCCGTGCCGGCCTGAACGTGTTCTCGGGCGACGTCGAGGACACCTTCGAGGCGGGCGTCGTCGAGCCGGCCCACGCCAAAGAGCAGGCCGTCTCCTCGGCCACCGAGGCCGCGAACCTGGTGCTCAAGATCGACGACATCATCTCCGCCGGCGACCTGTCGACGGACAAAGGCGACGACGAAGGCGGTGCACCCGGTGCCGGCGGCATGGGCGGCGGCATGGGTGGCATGGGCGGCATGATGTAAGCCTCGTCCGGAAGCCACACCGCTCCATACCCGACTCATCGCGGAACCGCGTTTGACCGATCGCTGATCGATTCGTTTTCACACGACCCTACCGATCGTTCCTTGGATTGAACCGATTTACAGTCACTCGAGTGAGCCGTTGCGTTCGGTTCCCGTTTTTCGTTCCCGTTGTCGAGTATCGCACTCCATCGAATGCGTGTGATCCAAGCCGTCATCTACCGCAGGCCGTCATCTACAACAAGTAGAACGGGAACGCCGATCGATCAACGGCCGAGAACAGAGGAAGTGCCTCCGGGAACACTCAACTATCGGTACTATCGTCGAGCCTCGAGTTCCGCCTCGAGATCCGCGAGTTCCATGTCCTTCATCGCGAGCAACACGAGCAGGTGATAGACGATGTCGGCTGCCTCGTAGGCAATCTCGTCGGTGTCGTCGTCTTTCGCCGCCAGGACGAGTTCGGTCGTCTCCTCGCCGAGTTTCTCGAGTACCGCGTTCTCGCCTTTCTCGTGGGTGAACAGCGAGGCGGTGTAGGAATCCTCCGGCAGCGTCGCTTTTCGCTCTTCAATTACGGCAAACAACTCCGCAAGCGTCCCGTCCATCCTAGAAGTCACCAGGCATCTCACGCACGTCTTGTAACTCCTCGAACTTCTCCCTGTCGTCTCGGCCGGATTCGAACACGTCTTCAGTGATCTCGATTGGGACGTTCGTCCGTGCGGCGAGCGCCAGCGAGTCGCTGGGTCTGGCATCGACCACAACCGTGTCTCTGGGCGTCTGGACGTGCAAGTCCGCGATGTAGGTACCACCTTGCCCGTCGTCGCGTTCGGTAATCTCGCTGACGACGACCCGCTCGATTCGCCCGCCCAGCTCCTCCATCACGTCGAGCAACAGGTCGTGGGTCAGCGGCCGCCCGATGTCCTCGGCCTCGAGGCCGCGAGCGATGCTGGTCGCTTCCTCGAAGCCGATGAAGATCGGTACCACGTCGCTCTCCCCCTCCACGGCGAGTACGACGACCGGCACCGGCCCCTGTGGTGTTCCAGCGACGCGAACCGCGTCTATCGATGCCTTCATACGCCACCTCACGACGGCCGGCGAGAAAAGTGGTTGCCTCGAGCGCGCGGGTGGGCGGTCGATCCCTCGTCGGTCGTCGGTCGCGGTCGTCAATTCCAGTTCGCTCGATCGACAGGTCACTCGAAAAACGCTAGCGCGTGAATCCGGTCGTCGTCCGTCAACTCGGGGTGAAACGACGTCGCCACGACCGGCCCGTCCCGGACGGCGACCGGACGGCCATCCCAGGTCGCGAGCACCTCGACGTCCCCAACCTGATCGATTAGTGGCGCGCGAATGAACACTGCGTGGAACGGATCCTCGAGGCCCGAAATCTCGAGTGGGGCCTCGAAGCTGTCCTTCTGCCGCCCGAATGCGTTGCGTTCGACGTGAACGTCGACGACGTTGAGCGTCTCGACACGGTCGTCCTGAGCGTCGCTGGCGGCGACGATCAGCCCCGCACAGGTCGCGAGCAGCGGCTTCCCGGCCTCGACGTGATCGATAATCTCCCTGTCGATCCCCTCGCGATGGATGAGCCGTGAAATGGTCGTCGACTCCCCGCCTGGCATCGCGAGCAGATCACAGTCGGGGACGACTCCGGCCGTTCGGATTTCGTGGACGACGACGTCATCCCCGCGAGCGGTGCACGCCCGTTCGATGGCGTCGCGGTGCTCGCTGACGTTTCCCTGAACCCCGATGACCCCGGCAACCAGTGACATAGCCGAGCAGAGGCTGGGGACGTAGAAAAGTGCCGCGCCATAGGATGGGAGCGGCGAGAGGATCCGATCACGATGAGACGCGACGTGAGACGCATCGACGACGAGTCGTCACGCTCTCTCGTTCGACATCGTTCGATACCCGGTGCTCGACATCGTTCGATATCCGTGTTCGACTCCCGGTGCTCGAGTCAGAATGCCGTCGCTCCTCGAAGGAGTCGCCGCGAGAAATCGAACGGGTGATGCCTTACGCGACGAACGTCAGGAGCTGTACCAGCACGCCGAGCAAGACGCCGAACGCGATGACCGTTTTGGGATCGATACGGATGGCGTTCGAGTCCTCGGAGTCGAAGTACCGGACGAGTCCGGCACTGGACATCAATCCGCCCGTGTTCTGTCCTCTGTCCATACCCGTCGTTGTGTGGGGGCGGCACTAAATCTTTCGACCCGATTGCGCCCTACCCGACATCGCCCATCCTCGAGACCCCAGCCACCACCGACACCCGTTCAGCAGCCCTTCGAAGCGCTTTTGCCCGGTGCCACGAAAGCCTGGGTATCATGCTCGAGCGCGAGCGGCTCATCGAAATCGCGATCGCCATCCCGGTCGTCGCCCTCATGATCGGGGCGATGATGACCATCGGCGAGAGGTACGCGACCAACGGGGATCTCACGGCCGAAGGGGGACAGGCGCTCGTCGGTGCCGTCATCGGCTTCGTCGTCCTCATGTTCGTCGTCGGCATCGTCCTCGCGTACCTGACGAACGCCCCGGAAGACGGCCTCGAGACTGAGGACGGTTCCGAAAACGCGGCCTGAATCGTCACGGCAAAGTACGTGGCCGGTCTTGGGATAACGCCTCGAGAGATCGGGAGTGACCCCTCGAGGGGCGTCACTGGTCGGTAGTTCGGATCCGGATTCGTACGCTTTCGAGTCCGAACCGACAATCGAATCGGCGCCACCTCGGCACAACGTATTTGACACTACCGTCCCATTCGAGAGGGATGGCGGCGGAATTCACGACGATGCACGCCCTGACGCTCGTCGCGATCGGCGTGTTGAATCTCGTACTCGCCGTTCTCGTCCCCCGAATCCGGCCACGAGAGGACGTACTTCCGCTGGCGATTTTTCTCGGCGGAATCGCTGCCTGGACGATTCCACAGGGGTTCCTCCTCGTCGAAACCGACCCCACCGTCGGGTTCGTCCTCGCGAAAGCGGTCGACTCGGGCGCGGTCGTCATGTCGACCGGGCTGTTCCACTTCGCGATGGCGTACTCCGGTCGCACCCCCTGGCTCGAGCGGCGACGGCTCGCGGTCGTCTACCTCGTCACTGCTGGTTGGGTCGTCCTGACCTGGACGAACCCCGCCCACGGGTTGATGCACGAACCAACGACGTTCACGACGGTGCTCCTCCCGATTGAGGCCTACCAGACCCCAGTGTACTGGCTGTACGTCCTCTACAACTGGGGGCTCTCGGGCGCAGGGATCTACGTGTTCGCACACGAGTACGTCGACGCCAGGGGAAGCGGCGTCTACCACAAACAGGCGAGACTCGTCGTGTTGGCCCCACTGATCCCGGGCGTCACAAACGTCTTCGCCCACACCGAACTGACGGCGATCAACTACTCCGTGTGGGGGTTCGGCGCTACCGGCGCGCTGATCGCCCTGGCACTGTATCGCTACCGCTGGCTCGACCTCGTCCCCATCGCCCGTGACAGCGTCATCGAGGGGATGCGCGACGGCTACCTCGTCGTCGACGACGAACGGCGCATCGTCGACCTGAACCCCGCCGCTCGAGCCTTCCTCGGCGACGCGAACGTCGTCGGAAACTCGATCGACGACGTGTTGCCCGAGTGCCGACCCCTTCTGTGGGGTGACGCCCAGACGATGACGCTCACCAGAAACGATGCGGTCGTCACGGCGAGCGTCTCCCGGGTGCGGGACGAACGAACCGACGGGCTGGTCTTGATGCTCCGGGACGTCACCGAGCAGCGCCGGGCCGAAAAACGCTTTCAGGCGCTCATCGAGAACGTCTCCGACGTAGTGACCGTCGTCGACGAGGACGGAACGATCACCTACGCCAGTCCCTCGATGCGCACGGTCGTCGGGTACAATCCGGACGCACTCACGGGCCGGTCGCTGTTCGAGGTCGTCCACGCCGACGACCGCCCGGATGCGACCGACGCGTTCGAACGCCTCCTCGAGCATCCGGGCGACGAGCCACGCTTCGAGTACCGGGTTCGCCACCGCGACGGCTTCTGGGTCGTCCTCGAGGGCGTCGCCGCGAATCTCCTGGAGAACGACATCGTCGACGGCATCGTCATCAACTCACGGGACGTCACCGAGCGGAACGAACGAGCGCGCGAACTCGAGCGAACCAACCGGCGGCTAGACGAGTTCGCCGGCGTCCTCAGTCACGACCTGCGAACGCCGTTACACCTCGCTCGAACCTACGCACAGCTCGCCGAAGAAACCGCCGACAACGACGACTTTCGGGCGCTCGAGAAGGCCCACGATCGAATGGAGAAGATGATCACGAGCCTCCTGACGATGGCTCGCACCGGGACGACCCTCGACGAGCCCACGCCGGTAGACGTGAGGGCGATCGTCGAACGGGCGTGGGCCGCGACCCCGACGGGCGACGCCGGTCTCGAGTGCGACCTCGAGGCGGGGTGGACGGTCGTCGGCGACCGATTCCAGTTGCTCCACTGCTTCGAGAACCTCTTTCGCAACGCCGCCGAGCACAACGACGCGGCGGTAACGGTTCGCGTGCGACATCCGAAAGACGACCCCTACAGCGGGTTCGTCGTCGAAGACGACGGCGTCGGCATTCCGCCGGGTGCTCGAGAGCTCGTGTTCGAGCGCGGACACACGACGACCGAGGACGGAACGGGCTTCGGCCTGTCGATCGTACGCGACGTCGTCGAAGTGCACGGCTGGCGAATCGAGGTCGGTGAGAGCGCCACTGGCGGCGCCAGATTCGACGTCACGACCGGCAAACAGGTCGTCGTCACGGACCGGTGAGCGGGAACCGGGTCAGTCGCTCTCGGACGCCTCGGCCCGCCCCTCGCGCCAGTCCTCGAGGTCGTCCTCGTCCGCGTCGTCGAGACGGTTTTCGTAATAGGCCATCGGGTGTGGAATCCGCTCACAGAGGTCGTCCTTGTTCACGCAGTCGCCGTAGGACTGCATCGTCGCACACGACGGCGGCGAGTACTCCGTCGGCGAGCTATCGCCGCGGATGTGGTCGGTCTGATAGCGCGTCATCTCCTCGCCGAAACTCGAGTTGACGCGGTAGAGGTCGACGATTTCGTCGGTGTCCATCCCGATGCTCGTCAGAAACGCCGTGATTGCGAACCGGGAGTGGTGGGGCAGATGCTCGCCCTTCTGAATGTCGTCGAGCAGCGCCTTCATACACGGCGGGAACAGGTCGGGGACGACAGTGTCGATCTCGCGGGTGAGATCCAGGTCGGCCAGTACCTCCCGGATCTCCTCGGCGTCGTCCTCGAGCACCGTGGCGATCGGGTCGGGGACGTCGAACGGGAGGCCGTCTTCGACGCGGGTGCGGACGGCTTCCCGGACGAGCGTCAGGAGTTCGGCTTCGGTCACCGGCACCTCGCCGTCGGCGAGCGCCCGATTGACGAGTCGCCACTCGTCCTCCCAGAGGTCGCCCGCCAGCGGAAGGTAGGTGCCGACGTCGATCCGGTAGTCGGCCGATCCCTCCTCCTCGACCGGACGCACCGCGTTCTCGAGGTCGAACTCCGAGAGCAGGGTTTCGAGGGAGACGCCCGTCGACTCGACGCTCTTGAGTTCGGTCGTGTCGGTGAAGTCGGCCGTGAACCGGTCGAACGCCGTCTCGGCCTCTGCCCGCGCGTACCTGCGGATCAACACCCGTTCGGCGACCAGCGAAACGAGTACCCGCGCGACCGGATAGGAGAGTAACTCGATGCGGGTATCCCGGCTCGGCTGGCCCACGTCGCCGTCCTCGATGGCGGCGAGCACCCGCTCACGGGCGCGGTCGACGACCGCCTCGTCCTGCTCGACGACCGTCGCCAGGTCGACCGCTTCGGTGGCGACGGCCTCGCGAGCCCCCTCGAGGAACGGGTATCGCGCGTGGAGCCGTTTCATCACTCCGAACATTCAACCGGGAGTGGATAAACACACGGATTACCGTCTCGAGCTTTCAAGAGGGCTCGGATCCTCAGTGGAGGTATGCCAACCGTCACGCGAGATGGGGTGTCCATCTACTACGATCACGATCGCGGCGAAGGCGATCCCGTCGTCTTCCTGCAGGGAGTTGGTACCGGTCGCTGGCAGTGGCGCTGGCAGCGCGAGGGGCTGGCAGGATACGACCTGTTCGCCCCCGACACGCGCGGCACGGGTCGATCGGACGCCGGTCTCCCCCCGGTTTTCCCCAGCCTGCCCCGGCGGCTTCGCTCGCCGCTCCTCCGGGGCCGGTTCAGCTACGACGGCGACACCCTCGCTGCCGACCTCGAAGCCGTGCTCGAGGACGCCGGCGTACACAATGCCCACCTCGTCGGGGTCGACCTCGGCGGGCTGATCGCCCAGCGTTACGCGCTCGAGTACCGGCGGGCGGCCTCGCTGACGCTCGTCGGGACGACTCCTGGTGGTGAGGATGCGGTCGCGATGGACGACGACGTTCGTGACCGGCTACTCGCCACGTCGGGCTCGAAACGGGAGGCGATCCGCGAGCGGACGCGGCCGTTCTTCAGCGAGCGCTTCACCAACCGCAACCCTCACCTCATGGATCGCCTCGTCGAGTGGCGGCTCGTCCACGATCCCGACGATCCGGCGCTCGAGGCCCAGCTCGGCGCGCTCGAGCGAATGGACGTGCACGACCGGCTGGAACGCCTCCGCGTGCCGACGCTGGTCATCCACGGCACGGACGACCGCATCGTGCCGGTCGAGAACGGCCGGCTGCTCGCCGAACGCGTGCCGGGAAGCGAGTATCTCGAACTCGAGGGGGGCTCCCACGGCTGTTTCATCGAGGAGGACGAGCGCGTTACCGACCGGATTCGGACGTTTCTGGCGCAGGTTACGGAGACGACACCGACCGCGTGAGCTTACCTCGAGGCGACCACGTGGTATAGAATCTGTAGTTATTTGATATAGAGTTTGGAGTTTTAGAGGACGATACCGCTTCCAGTATTGATGACATCGAGCGTCCGGATCACCGACTCATTGACGAGCCGGCGGATCCCGCCTGGCGACCTTCCCGAACAACACGCGATTGTCCGCGACGAGCCGATACCCCCGTTCCCGTATCCGCTCGTGGGCCGGCAGTCGGCGAAGCCCCCGAGCCGCGTACTTCGACGGGGACTCGAGGCGAGCCACCGCTTCCTCGAGGGCTTCGCCACAGGAGTACACCCGATCCTCGGTCAGAAGGTGGGCGCAGTTCTCGTAGTCGTCGGGGAGGCGGGCGAGCTGGTCGGGGCTGAGTTCCTCGAAGCCGACGAGTTCGAACTCCCCACGAGCGTCGGCGTACTCGGCACACCAGGTGCAGAAGCCGCAGTCGTCGTCGTACACGAGTCGCGGAGGCGTCTCCGACATACGTCAATTGACGAGGTGGCGGCCAAAAGAGCTGTTCCCTGAGTTACAGCGGCGACGCTCGATTAGAGACTGCCTACCGCCTACCGTAATCGACGCAGCCGCATTCGTCGGCTTGTCGACACGGCAGCGCTCGCCGGCACATTCATGTCGACAGGCCGATTCACACCAGGCCGAACGAATTTCATAGGTAGGTGTTGAACGCCGGGCATATGAAGGCGCTGTCGTCGCGGCTGCGACGCTGGTTCGTCAACGGGGTCGTGATCACGATTCCGATCATCGTCACGCTCATCGTCCTGCTCGTCGTCCTCGAGTTCGTTCTCAGCCTGCTCTCGCCGGTGGTCGCCGGCGTCGACTACGTCTGGGCCAACGAGCCGCCGCGAGAGGTCATGCAGGCGGTGACGGTCGGGTCGCTGATCGCCTTCTTCCTCCTCGTCGGGTTCGCCGCGGAGTACACGCCCGGTCGATACCTCTCCCGGTGGTTCCACCGAACGATCGAGACGATTCCGGGCGTGGGGACGATCTACACGAGCGTTCGCCAGGCCAGCAACGTCCTGGTTGACGACGACGTCGATCAGTTCGAGGACGTCAAACTCGTCGAGTTCCCCCACCAGGACACCTACGTGCTCGGGTTTCTGACCGCCGACACCCCCGCGGCGATCGAAGCCTCCGTGAACTCGACGGAGATGCAGACGGTCATGATCCCGCTCGGTCCGAACCCGATGACGAACGGGTTCATCGTCCACGCCCCCGCCGACAGCGTCTACGACGTCGACATCAGCGTCGAGGAGGCCGTTCGGATTACGGCGACGCTCGGGGTCGCGTCGAATCACGTCGACGAGAATTGATACGAGTGGGTGTACCTGCTTACCGGTAGCCACACACGGTATTGGGTCTCACCGGGAAGAAACGACAAATGACCGTATGATCGTATCTCGAGTGGAAATCGGGGCAACCACTACTCGTCAGCGAGCAACCGATCGACCATCGTGTCGGGGTCGAAGCGCTCGAGGTCGTCGTAGCCCTGGCCGACACCCAGGAACAGAATCGGTTTTCCGGTCACGTGGGCGACCGAAATGGCCGCGCCGCCGTTCGAGTCGGCGTCGGCTTTCGTCAGAATCGTGCCGTCGACCTCGGCGGCCTCGTTGAATTCGCGAGCGCGGTTGACCGCGTCCTGGCCGGCGACGGCCTCGTCGACGAACAGCGTCATGTCGGGATCGACCACGCGGCCGATCTTCTCGAGTTGATCCATCAGGCCTTCGTTCGTGTGAAGACGACCCGCCGTGTCGCCGAGGACGACGTCGATGTCGTTCGCGTTGGCGTACTCGACGGCGTCGTACAGCACCGCAGCGGGGTCGCCCCCCTGGTCGTGGGCGATGAGCTTCGTGTCCCGCGCCCGGGCGTGTTCGGCGATCTGTTCGTTCGCCCCGGCCCGATAGGTGTCGCCGTTGGCCATCACGGTCGAGTAGCCCCGCTCCTCGAAATAGCGGTCGAGTTTGGCGATCGACGTCGTCTTGCCGACGCCGTTGACGCCCGTGAAGATGATGACGAGGGGTTTGTCCTCGATGGCGACCCGCTCGTCGAAGTCGAACTGGCCGACGCTGATCACGTCGTAAATCGCATCGCGGAGGGCTTCCTCGACGACGGCCCCCGTCGAGGTGGTGAACGTCCGCGTCTCACCGATCAGTTCGTCGCGGATGTTGTCGAGAATCTCCTCGGCGACGCCCATCTCGACGTCGCTCGAGAGCAAGGCGAGTTCGAGTTCGTGCAGGGGCCCCTCGAGGTCGTCCTCCTCGATGACGAACTTCCCGCGGACGAGCGAGCGGGCTTTGCGGCCGAAGCCGGTGCCGTTGTCGTCGTCAGTTTCGTCGGTGTCGCCAGCGACATCGGCTTCGTCGCCACCGTCGTCGGCGGGCACATCGGCAGCATCGACAGGATCGCGCTCGGCCACGTCGTCGGCACGCTCGAGTTCGTCGCCGACGCTCGCCGACGCTCGCTCATCAACGCTCGTCGGGGCCGCCTGGGCATCGGCTGCCCCAGCACTTGCCGTTTCCGACGGGGCATCCGATGCGTCAGTGGTCGGTTCGTCCGCAGTCACCTCGTCGACCGGCGCATCGTCGGCCGGGGCATCGACCGGCTCCTCGAGGTCGTTGTCCTCCAGTTCGGACTCGTCGACATCTTCGACGTTCTCGTCGGCGGCCGCTTCGGCTTCCTTCCGGAAGCTCCCGAGTTTCTCCTTCAGGTTGTCGAACATGGGCGTCGGCTCCCTTACTCGTCAGGGCTCTGTTCTTGACCCTGCTGCATCTGCTGCATCTGCTGTTGCATCGCCTGCTGCTGGAGCTGCTGAGCCTGCTGTTCGAGCTGGCCGCTCTCGGCTTCGAGCTCGCTGATCTGGTCTTCGAGCTCCTCGATACGGTCGTCGAGTCGATCCTTCTTGTGCTCGAGCGTCTCGATAGCACCCTCCTGATCGCGCTCGAGGGCGTAGTCGGCGCCGAGTTCGACGATCACTTCGTCGATGTCCTCGATCGTCGCCCGGACGTAGGCACCGCCGCCGAGGGGTACCTGCACCGTCGAGCCGGACTCGAGCTGTTCGATCGCGTCGGTCGCCTCGTCGACGGCGTCCTGCTGGTCGCGGACGGCTTCGACGTCCTCTCGAAGGAGTTCGATCTGTTCCTGGATCTCCTGTAGCTGCTGGGAGAGTTCCTGGAGCTGCTGTTGGCTGGCACCCATCACTCGGCCACCTCGGTTCGAGCGGCAGTGACTGGACGCGTCGCCTCGTAGCTCGTGTTTGTTCGCATGGCTAGCCGTCCGTCAGGCAGTCGGAAGAATGTTCCCTTCCCCAGTCGTGCGAGCGCTCCTCGAGCCCAGCAAGAATCGGACGGCGAAACAGCGAGCGCCGAGTAGGCTCAAGCGTTTTTGCGCTCCCCGGCGAACGAACGGCTATGACCGAACTCGATCCAGACACCCTGTTGCCGTCGCCCAGAATGCGAACCCAGGCGCTCGAGGGCGAGGTAAGCCAGATCCACCGCGGACACGCCTACGCCGAGGAAGGCGATACGTTCACCGTCGAGGGCGAACAGTTCGAAGTCACCTCCATCACCGAGCGACGACTCGGCGATCTGACCGACGAGGACGCCAAAAAAGAGGGGGTGCCGGATCTCGAGGCCTACCGGAAGTTGCTCGAGCGCGCCCACGACGACTTCGAGTGGCACGACGAGAGCGAGATCGTTCGCCACCGGTTCGAACGGGTGAGCGATTCCACCGGCGACTAAACGATATCGGGGGTCGCGGGATACCGCCAGGCCTCCCCCTCGTTCGCCTTGAGGGCCGCGATAATGCAGAACACCATGTCCAGCAACGGGATAATGATGATGAGCGGAATCCCGATCAGGACGAAAACCAGAATCCCCGAGATGATCATGTACACCGTGAACATGATCTGCCAGTTCAACGCGTTCCGGGCGTTCTCGTGGACGAAGGCGTCGTCGGTCACGAGCAACACGATCAGCGGGCCGAGCACCCACGTGAACAATGCGAGAACGTGCGTGATGGCGGCAAAGGTGGTGTCTTTTTCGGCAGCATGCGCGTAACCAGGGTCTGTCGTCTGCGTCGGTGACTGCGTGACCGCCGTAATTCGTTCTCCACAGTTCGAACAGTATCGACTGCCGGTAGCGACCTCCGCGCCGCAGTCGGGGCAGTACTGAGCGTTCATAGCGGCCCCTCGAGGCCGCCGGTGAAAGTAGTTCGCCTTTTGACGTCTGGAGCGAACCGCTATCGCTCGAGATGGACGTACCGGTGGCCCGGATTTCGACGTATCAGACGGTGTCAGCAGCAGCGAAGGGCAAGAAAAGCCGTCAGTCGATGTAGCCCAGCGCGTCCTCGATGCGGCCGAGTTCCGGCCCCGTCGTATCGCGGCCGACGGCGTAGCCGTGCTCGTTCGCCAGCAACCCCGAGCCGACGAGGGGGGCGCCGTAGTTGATCGTCCCGACGTCCGCTCGTACGTCCAGCGCCGCCTCGAGGTGGTCGAGTTCGGCGTCGGTCGCCTTCGGGTGACAGAGTACGCCGGTGTTGGTCGCGACGGCGGCCGTTCCGATCGTCCTGACGCCAGCGAGATCGCCGCGTTCGACCGGCACGTCGAGAGCCTCTTTGACGACCTGGACGGCCTCCCGGGAGAGGTCGGCGTGGACGTAGGCCCCGTAGTCGTTCGCCAGCACGACGTTACCGGCGGCGTTGATGCTGCCGGGCAGTTCGGTAACGGGGACATCGAGGGCCTCCTCGAGTCGTTCGCGCTCGTACTCGAGCACGCGCGAACTGACGAGGACGCCGTTTTCGTTACCCGTAGCTAACGCGCCGACGGTCGAGGAGCCGCCAACGGTCGTCTGGACGGGCTCGACGTCGAGTTCGTCGGCGAGGTCGGTGACGAGGTCGTCCTCGGCGTCGGGGCGAACGAACAGGTGCGTGTCGGTCGTACGGGCGAAGACGCCGATGTACGACGACCCGCCGAAGGCGGCGCGAAGCAAGTTACTCGGCGACCTCGGCCTCGACGACCGCCTCGCCGGCGTCGTCGAACCGGGCGGCACGAACGCGGAGCTTTCGCGGCGGGTTCGAACGGCCCTGCGACCAGATCGTCTCGTTGATCGAGGGATCGAGTCGGATGGCTTCCTCGTCGACGGCGAAGTGTTTCGCGAGGTGTTCGCGGACGAGCGTCATCGCGTAGTCGGCGGCCTCGTGGTTGGGGCGTTTCTTCGCGTCGCGCAGCGGAACGGTAACGACGCGTTCCTCGAAATCACTTGCACTCATGCTTACTCGTCAGTGTCGTTCCGACGCCAGTTGCGTCGCTTGGGGTTTCGCTGGACGTTCATGTCGGTCTTGAGCATGACCCACGCGGGAACGCGACTGTTCTGGTTCTCGAGTTTGGCAAGACGCTTCTTCTTGCCCTTCGATTTTTTACCCATAGTGGACGCACGTAGCCCACGCTGGCTTAAAATCTTGTCCATCTGTGTGCCCCAGGAACGGCGAACGGGCCGTGTTCAGTGGTAGCAGGCGAACTCGTTCGTACGGACTGTTGTACCGGATTATCGGTGATTCCCTTACGGGTCGAAAACCACCGGTAAGCGACTACAATTGACCGTATCAGTGATACCAGGCGACAGATGTCGCCCGATGGCGACTGTCGTAGGCATCGAGTCCCTCGCCCGTCAGCCGCCGGATTCGTAAATCGTCGTACAGCGTCGTGTGCGTGTAATCGAGGAACGTTACGGGGACGACGAGACCCCCATATTCGTCCCGAACGACGCTGGCCAGAATCGTGTAGACGTGTTTGTGGCGGGTGTTCTTCACGAAGCCGCCGAAGACGGGGGTCGTCTGCTCGAGGGCCGATACGGCCTGGAGCGCCTCCACCGAGCGGCGCGTGAGTTCGTAACAGAACAGGCCGGTGTCCTCGTCCGCCAGGATCGCGTCGAAGTCGGTCGGCGTCTCGAAGTACTGGCGGAGATCGCGCGTTCGAAAGAGCACGTTGTCCTCGATCGAGCCGGCAACGTACCGCGGGATGTCGTAGCTGGTGTGCTCGCGGAAGCCGTCGACGAGTCCCTCGGCGACCGCCTTCGGATCGGCGGGGTCGGCGTCGGCGAACGCCTCGATCAGCGCCGGGTCGGCCGTCTTGTATCCCCGGAGGGCGTTCACCGTGTACGGGCGGGTCTCGTGGGCGTCGACGAACGCGAAGAAGTCGGGATAGCTGTGGTACGTGAAACGTACCTCCCTGGTTTCGCCGGGTTCGTTGGATTCGTCGAGTTCGCCGGGTTCACCCGTGCCCAGCTCGAGCGCATCGATCGCGCCGAGGTCGGCGACGAGCTGCTCGAGCGGGGCGTCCTCGAGGCCGAGTTCGTCGTCGAGGGCGGCGGCGTCGGCCGGATCGTCCACGATCGAGACTGTGGCGCCGTCGTCGTTCTCGGTCTCGGGAGTGGTCGAGACGACACCCGAACTGTAGGCCAGGCGGTGGCCGTCGACGGTGGCGATATCGGCATCCGACGGGCGAAGCCGCTGGGCGACCAGTGGATCGAGATCCTGTCGTTTGAGGTTGGTGCCGGTGAAGCGATCGTAGCCGAGGAAGACGTTGTACGTCGCTCGACCGCCCCCGACGACGGCACCGCCGCCGACGATGCCGGCCAGCAACTGTCGCCGGGTCAAATCGAGATCCATTCGTCACCCCCTTCGAATCGATCGATCAAATGTGTTGTGACGTCGGCCATCGAACCGAAGGGGACGTTCATGCGATCACCGCTGGTCGGCCACACGAGCGCGTCTCGAGGCGCGCTGTCAGGCGCTCGAGACACAGCCCACGTCCACGGGAAACGTGTCTCACCCATCATCGAGCAACCGATGTTCGACGTATCGGGTCACCGCCTCGAGGGTCGCGTCGCTGAGCGTCGGGGTGTACACCCAGCTCTCGACGCCGTCGTAGCCGTCGTGTTGGGCGAACGCGTCGTGGTCGTAACAGGCGGTGCCGTGAAACCGGGTGCCGCCACCGAACTCCTCCGGGCCCGCGTAGGCGGTCGCCATCGGCGAGACCTCGAGCGTCCGATCGTCGGTGCGGACGGCGGTGCCCAGGTCGTGATCGCAGCGGCTGTCGATCACGCTCTCGACGACCGACGACGAGAGAAAGGTGTGGAGCACCTCGTGGATCGCGATGTTGCGGGTGACTGCACGGGAGTCCCACAGTTCCGTGGCACCGAGGTTCGCGACGACCTGGGCCCCCTCGCCGTCGACGGCAGCGACGTGTCCGTTCGGCCGTCGCGTCCCGCCGTAGCCGACGTTGTAGTGGAGCGGCCCCCACCAGCACAGGAGGTGCGAGCAGGTACCGGTGATCGCCCCCCGATCCAGGAGCGTCGAACGGAAGGCGTCGAGGAGTTCCTGCTGGCTCGGCGCGACCGCCTCACGCGGCGAGGAGATCGACGCCAGCGAGAGGTCGACCCGACCGCCACGTTCGATCACGACGTCGACGTCCTCGAGCCGTCCGTCCGCCCACGCGTACCGCTGTACCTGTTCGAACGCCTCGCGGACAGCCTCGAGGGCGTCCTCGAACGGCGGCGCCCAGCCCGTGGTGACGCCCTGCCAACCGTATCGAGCCCAGCCGGTGGTCGGAATCGTCCCCGGGTACATGCGGACGTGAACCGTTCCCCCACCGACAGCAGTCACGGTGTCGGTCGTCGACGAGAGGACGGTTGCCCCGCCGAGGGCTGCCAGCACCTCTCTGCGGGTAACGACGTCGCCCGTGGACGGCACCTGGGTGGTGTCCTGGTCGTCCGGCGCGGTCATGACCTCCAGGGGAGACGGAAGGGGTGCTCGTCGCCCCCATCCACACCTGCCGTCACAGCGATTCCTGGAACTGTCGAGACCCTCGAGCGGAGACGGTCACGCTCGAGGGTCTCAGGACTTCCAGGAACCGCTATCATTTCACCCACACTGGCCGGGCGTTCACCATCGGCCTGCATCCTCGGTTCTGTCCCCGTCATACCGAAAATGTTACAACAGAATCCGATATTACTGTTCGGACTGTATTTCCACGATAACACCAATTACACAGCCTGTAACAACAAGTAGGGAAGTCAGTTTCAATTCATATAACACATTACGTATCACCAAACAGATTGTTTCTCGAGAGTGTCTCGAGAGTCGAACAGACACCGAACGATGACGGTCACTCGAGCGAGAATTCCTCGACCGTTTCGTACACCGATCCGGAACGGGTGAGCGTGCTCTCGGTGAGGGTCACGGACGTCACCTCCATCGTCCCGACCGTCGGCGATCGCTCGCGGACGAGCGACTGTACGTGGGCTTTGCCGCCCGCGTGATCAATCCGTGCGAGGGTGACGTGCGGGGTGAACTCGTGGTCGTTCGATTCGAATCCCATCGCCGTCGTTCGGTTCTCGATCGATGTCTGCAGGTCGGTGAGCACGTCGCCGCCCGCCTCGACGCCCAGCCAGACCACGCTGATGTACTCGAGGCTGGGGAACACGCCCAGGCCACCGAAGCGAACCGTGAAGGGCTCGAGGTCTGCGTCGTCGACGCCAGCCCGAATTTCGCGTTTCAGGGCTGGCAGACGCTCCGGGTCGACGTCCCCCAGGAACACGAGCGTCACGTGTACCTGCGTTGGATCCGTGAGCCGAAGGCCGGACGCCGCCGAGAGGTCGTCCTGCAGGGAACGAATCGAGTCGGCGAGGGCGTCCGGAAGGTCGACGCTGACGAACAGACGCATACCGTTCTCTCGGCGCTTCGCAGGCTTGAATGGTCGGGCGACCGCGCCGTCTGCAGGCTGTCGAACGCAGGTCTTAACCCGTCGGCTCCCCAACTCGCGGTAATGACCGACCGAAACGAGGAGTCGTCTCGCGAGCACCGATTCTCTTCGGGTGCTGGCTTCGACGAATCCTACGAGGAGTTCGACCTCGACCCGCCAGAACTCGGTGTCGATCCCTCGCTGGTCGACCCGATCGACTCCCGCGCGCTGACCGACCTGCTCGACGAGCGCCAGCTCGGCACGGACGCCGTCGACGCCCAGGAACTGCTAGACGTCGGCCTGAGCTACATGCAGATCAACCGCTACGAACAGGCGACCGAGGCGTTCGAACGCGTCGCCCGTTTCACCGACGACCCCGCCCTCGAGCAGGAGGCCTGGGTCAACAAGGGCGTCGCCCACGCCGAACTCGAGGAGTACGACGAGGCGATCGGTTCCCACCAGGAGGCGCTCCGAATCGCCCGCGAGGCCGAGGAAGACGCTGGCGAGTACGATCGCGCCTCCCCCGAACAGACCGCGACCGCTCACACCAACCTCGCCTACGCCCTCTGGGAGTTCGGTGACACGTCCCAGGCACTGGAGCACGCCGAACGCGCCGTCGAAGTCGACGATCGCTTTGCGGAGGGGTGGTACAACCGGGCGTTCTTCCTCGCCGACCGTGGCCTCAACGAAGAGGCGCTGCACTGTATCGACAACGCGATCAGACTCGGCCTGCGGAACGCCCAGGTGCTCGAGGAAAAGGCTCGGATTCTCGAGGAACTGGGCGAATACGACGAGGCGAACGTACTCGCCGAGGAAGCGAACGAACTCCGCGAGCGGGCCGAACAGCGACTCGTCGAGGAGCGCGAAGAGATGCGTGAGTAGCCGTGACCGGGGAGCATCCACTCGCTGACGAGGTGCCGATGGCCGGTCGGGGTACGGAAGCGAACGACGACCGGGTTTCCAACACGTCGAGTGACGATGACCGGACGGCCGACACCCTGAACGACGGGGGCCAGACAACCTCCTCGAGCAATGGCAGCCAGACAACCCCCTCGAGCGAGGACGAACGGACGAGCGACACCGCAGGCGACAGCCAACAATCCGGGGACGAGGACGGCCCCCTGTTACTCGTCGAACGCCAGACGCCAAAGGGGCTGCTCGTCTCGGTCTGTGATCGGGACGTGCTGGGCGAGACCTTCGACGCCGAGACGGGCGAGGCGTCCCTGACCGTCTCCGAGGAGTTCTACGGCGACGGAGCCGATGCCGTCGACGACGAGACGGTGGTCGACAGCCTCGCGAGAGCGAGCGTCGCGAACCTCGTAGGCGACGAGACGGTCGCCGTCGCCATCGAGGCCGGCTTCGTCGAGGAGGGGAACGTCCTCGAACTCGAGGGGACGAGACACGCCCAGTTCTTGCGGATGTGAGAGTGGGTCGGCTGATCTGTCGCCCCTACAAGTAGGTTACCAGCAACGTAGAGAGCTCCCCAAGCCGGCTCAGAGATCGGCCCGCTGGAACCGGTAGTAGCCGATGGCGATCGGCACGACCATCCAGAACACCATCGCGACGGCACCGAACCACTCCTGGAGGTAAAACGGCGCCTCGCCGGTGTAGCGCTCAGCCGGAGTCAGTCCCTGTGCCTCGAACGGCTCGAGACCGTACCGGAAGAGGAACGGGAACACCTCTTGGTCGAGAATTGTACTCGAGAGGTGGGCGTACGTCAAAAGCGGGTTGAACTGCTGGACGAAGAGGTACCACGTCTCTGCGGCGACGGCGGGCGTCTCGTCGTAGAGAACGTAGTACACCCCGGCCGTCAGTAGCTCCCAGAGGCCGAGAAACACCATGTAGATGCCGACGACGATCGCCATCGACCGGCCACGGGTGGCGACGCCAGCGGAGACGCCCACCGCGAGACCGACGAAGGTCAGGCCGAACAGGACACTCACCGCACCGAAGCCGGCCCATTCGAGCAGCGGAATCGAACCGAAGAGAACGATGCTCAGGACGAGGGCGACCAGCAACGCGAGGACGACCGCCGTCGTGATGACGGCCATTCGCCCGATAAGTTTCCCGAGGACGACGTCCGTCCGATTCGGCGGCAACCCGAGGAGGAGTTTGAGGCTGCCCGATCGCCGCTCGCCGACGACGGCCATGTAGCCGACGATGAGTCCGGCGACCGGCAACAGCACGCTCAGCGGGAGGGCGACGAACCCGAGGACGTCGCCGCCGCTCACGTCGTCGACGGTCGCCCAGACGGCCACGTAGCCGATGCTGGTGAGTGCGACGAGCAGACCGACGATCGCCCAGAGGAGTTTCGACCGCCCCGCGTCGGCGAAGTCCTTGCGGGCGACCGTCCCGATGTGGCCGCTCATTCGTCCGCCCCCACGGGTGGCGCGTTCGCCGATGGCTGTCTCGTCGCCTCGGGTGGTGCACCCGGCTGGGACTGTGACCCCGGGTGGCCGACCTCGCCACCCACCAGCCTCGAGAACATCGTCTCGAGCGACGTCTCCTCGATTCGAACGTCCGTCATCGTCGCTCCAGCCCCGTCGAGCGCCGTCACGACGGTCGCTTTGGCGGTCGGGTCGATCACCGACGCTTCGAGGCGGCGTCCGGCGACCGCGACGTTCTCGACGCCGTCGATGGCGCTGACGAGGTCGGCGGCGTCCGCAACCGGTTCAGCGAACGTGACGGTCATCGTCGCCCCGTTGCCGAGAGACTCGCGTAACCCCTCGAGCGTATCGAGCGCGACGAGTTCGCCCTCGTTGAGGACGCCAATGCGGTCACAGACGGCTTCGACGTGCTCCAGGATGTGACTCGAGAAGAAGATCGTCGTACCCCGATCGGCTTCGGAGCGGACGAGCGCTTGCATCTCGCGGATGCCGGTCGGATCGAGCCCCGTCGACGGTTCGTCCATGATGAGTACGTCGGGGTCGCCGGCGAGGGCCATCCCCGTCGCGAGGCGCTGGCGCATCCCCTTCGAGTAGCCGCCTGCCGGTCGATCCGCGGCGTCCGGATCGAGACCGATCCGCGCGAGGAGCACCTCGAGATCGTCGTCGCCGCCTTTCGTCTCGATCGCGAACTCGAGGTGCTTGCGGCCGGTCAGACGTTCGTAAACCCCGAACCCCTCGGGGAGGACGCCGACGCGCCGACTGATCGCGTCCGCCTCCGATTGGGCGTCGTAGCCGAGTACCGTCGCCGATCCCCTGGTCGGCCGGGTGAAATCGAGGAGCATGTTGATCGTCGTCGATTTCCCGGCACCGTTGGGGCCCAGAAAGCCGAACACTTCGCCCTCTTCGATCGAGAGATCGAGGCCCGAGACAGCGGTAACGTCACCGAACCGTTTCGTGAGATCGTGGCATTCTATCGCACTCATCGATTTCCCCTCCCTTCGTTCCCGGTCATGCCCTCCACTCGCGGAACCCACGCAAATAAAAGTTGTTGTGGAAAGAACACGTGTCCCAATCCGTACACAAACGTCGTTGAGCCAGCGCACTCGAATCCGGGGGTGTTCGGGGCGAGGAATCGCTCGAGGTCGCTGCCCACTCAACCAGCGTTGAGCACGACCGATGACAGATTCGTCGATTCTCGTCACTCCGCGGTCGTCGACTGCGTATCGTTCACCTCGTATCAGTTACGTCGTCCTCGATCGCTGACGACACGCGTGGCCTGCACCACGGTGAGATCCGACTCGAGGACGACGCGTAGTTCGTCGCCCTGCTCTCGGATCGTGACGCGATACGTGCCGTCGCCCGCGGCATTTTGCTCGTCGATTGGATCGACGCACCAGCGATCCTCGGCCAGCGCGTCGAGCAGCCACCGGAACGACCGGGTTCGAACGTCGATACCGCGCTCCCAGTAGAACGACGTCGTCGCCGGGTGGACGAGTACCTGCATCGACAGCGGCATCGTAAAACGCATCCAGCACTGCCGACATCGACACACGACCAGGTAGGGGTCGTTCTCGACGATCTCGGTCTCGTGAACGGCCTGCTCGAGCGCCCCGCCACACTCGTCACAGATACCCGCCTGCATGCGAACCGCCATCGCTCGCATGTTTCGGTCGACGGTGTCGACGATTTCCTGCGGGTCGCGGTCGACGACCAGCGCGGGCGTCAGCGGATGGGAACCGACGCCCTGCCCGCAACCCGTACAGCGGATCCGTAACTGGACAGCCTCGGCTCGCGCCTCGAGGTGGCGCTCTCGACAGGTGGGACAGCGACCGGCGACGGCGACGGGATCGAACGTGGCCGGTTCGCTGTAGGAATTAGAGATGATCGTCCGAACGACACGCTCGCCGGCGTAGGTGAACGCGTAGCCGTCGTCGGTTTTTCGGAGGTACGTACCCGTGAGTTGCTCGAGGTGGTAGGCGAACCGGGAGGAGTTCGAGACGTCGACCCGGTCGTAGAGTTCCGAGAAGGAGAGCGTCGGCGTTCCGGTTAACGATTGTGCCTCCCGTTCAGCCTCGGCAACCGCTCGAAGGATGGCGAGTCGCGTCTCGTCGGCGAGGATGGCGAACGCCGACGCCGGATCCATCGAATGCACGCGTCGTCGTGATACTCGTTGGGAGGGGAGAAAAACGGTTCCCCCGTCGGTGTACCGGATTGTGGCCCGATAGGAACGACGAAACGAGAACACGGTCTGTGATAGCAGCCTGCAATACCGATGTGCTTTTTATCATACCGTCGAACCCCACAGATATGCAATCAGGTCTCGCTCGAGCGCTCGAACGGGTACGCCAGCCGGAGTACACCGGCGAGAACCGATGTATCCCGTGTACCTCGGTCAACGTCGTCATCGCCGCAATCGGTAGCGTCGCGATCGGTATCGTCTCGCCACCGATCGGCGTCGCGGCCTTCGTCCTCTCGATACTCGCGATCTACTTCCGGGGCTACCTGATCCCCGGAACGCCGACGCTCACGAAACGGTACTTCCCCGACTGGGTACTGGCGAAGTTCGAAAAGGCGCCACCCGGTTACGGCGTCGACGGTGACGGCCTCGAGGCCAAACAACAGTCCGAACACGGCCCCGATCCGATGCAAGACCGAGAGAGCCGACTCGATCCAGAAGCAGTGTTGCTCGAGGCCGACGTCGTCGAACCGTGTGCTGACCGCGACGACCTCTGTCTCGACGAAGACGTCGAAGCGATGTGGCGGGCGCGGATGCACGCCGTTCGCGACGGCGACCGCGAACGAGAACTCGCGGCCTTCCTCGAGACCGATCCAGAGAGCGTCGCCGTGACAAGTCCCCATAGCGGCGACCACGTCAGAGTTCACGTCGACGGTCAGTTCATGGCCCACTGGGAGTCACCGCCGGCGCTCGTCGCCGACCTCGCCGCCCTCGAGGTGCTCGGCGAGCGCCTGCCCGACTGGGAGGCGTATCCGCTCGACCAGCGAAGCCAGCTCGCCAACGGGATGCGCGCGTTCCTCGAGTTCTGTCCCGACTGTGATGGTGATATCTCGATCGACACCGACACCGTCGAATCCTGCTGTCGCTCCTACGAGGTGTACGCGATCACCTGCGACGACTGTGGCGCGCGGTTGCTCGAGGTCGACGCCTGATCGGGTGTGTAAATCCGCGAACCTCCTCGTCGTCAACACCCCAAGTCCTCGTCATCGACACCGGTAAACGCGGAAACGACCGAAGGAGTGTTTTGTCTCCGGTTCCTCGTAGTACACAATGAGCCATCAGCAGGTCGAGCCCCTCGACGTCGCGCAGATTCGGGACGACTACCCGATCCTCGAGCGCGAGTTTGCCGGGAATCAACTCGTCTATCTCGACAACGCAGCGACGACCCACACGCCCGATCAAGTCGTCGACGCCATGAGCGAGTACTACCGCCAGTACAATTCGAACGTCCATCGGGGCATCCACCACCTCAGTCAGGAGGCGTCTATTCGCTACGAGGAGGCCCACGACCGGGTCGCCGAATTCATCGGGGCTGACGGTCGTGAGGAAGTCATCTTCACGAAAAACACCACCGAGAGCGAGAACCTGGTCGCCTACTCCTGGGGCCTCCAGGAACTCGGCCCCGGCGACGAGGTCGTCCTCACGGAGATGGAACATCACGCCTCCCTCGTGACGTGGCAACAGATCGCCAACCGCACCGGCGCGGACGTGAAGTACATCCGGGTCGGCGAGGACGGCCGCCTCGACATGGAGCACGCCCGCGAGTGTATCACCGACGACACCGCCATGGTGAGCGTCGTCCACGTCTCGAACACGCTCGGTACGGTCAACCCCGTGGCCGATCTGGCCGATATCGCCCACGACCACGACGCCTACATCTTCGTCGACGGTGCCCAGGCCGTCCCGACCCGTCCCGTCGACGTCCAGGCCATCGACGCCGACTTCTACGCGTTCTCGGGCCACAAGATGGCCGGCCCCACCGGCATCGGCGTCCTCTACGGCAAGCGACAACTGCTCGAGGCGCTCACCCCGTACCTCTACGGCGGCGGCATGATCGAGAAGGTAACCTTCGAGGACTCCACCTGGGCCGAACTCCCCTGGAAGTTCGAACCCGGTACGCCGCCGATCGCCGAAGCCGTCGGCCTCGAGGCCGCGATCGACTACCTCAAGGAGATCGGGATGGAGCGCGTTCGCGTCCACGAGGAGGAGCTGGCGGCCTACGCCTACGAGCGACTGGCCGCCGAGGGTGACGTCGACATCTACGGCCCCGAACCAGGGCCCGACCGGGGCGGGCTGGTGAGCTTCAACCTCGCATCCGTCCACGCCCACGACCTGGCCTCGATCATGAACGACCACGCGGTGGCGATCCGGGCGGGCGACCACTGTACGCAGCCGCTACACGACAAGTTGGGAGTCGCCGCCTCGGCCCGCGCATCGTTTTACGTCTACAACACCCGCGAGGAGATTGACGCGCTGGTGGATGCGATCGACAGCGCGCGGCAACTGTTCGCCTGAGCCAGACTGGGATCAGGTGGGGCGAGCGTTCTCTGTAGTCGGTTTCGACTCGAGGGACAGCTTTGGCACGCAGCCGTTATGAACCGAGCAGTGCCAATTCAGTCAAAACCCGTATTCTCGTGGCGATGCAGCCGAAACCGGATGGATCGTTCATTTCGCCAGGCGATTGTACAGCCTTCCGAACAGGTACCCAAGAACGAAGGCGTCGATGAACCCCAGAACCGTTCCCCAGACGAGATCGCCCGGTTCGTGGCTGTACCCTGGGTAGAGATCGGCCAGCAACAGTCGCCAGCGCTCACCGTACCGCGTCCCGGCTGCGAGTTCGAAGAAGGCGACCGCTGAACCCCACACGATCCCGGCCGTGAGACCGAGTGCACGTGGATCGACCCTGCCTGCGGCCTCGGGGGATCCGTCCTGGGAACTGCGGATCCGCTCTCCGAACGAGGAATGTGAGTCACTCATATTGTCGGATATCTCCGCCGTGTCGGATGAAATCACGGCTTGGTAGTTCCAGCGTGGAGTGAACTATAGTAGCCACTGAAAGTCAATACACGTCCTATCGCAAAACGTGTCCGCGATCGGCGTATAAATCGTTTCAGTTGTTACTATACCACACCGGAGGTGGTCAACCGTTGGTGTACCCTCGAGCCGCGAACGTTTCGTGTGCTCCATTCGAATTTCGCCAGACGTACACCCCGCTCGTGAGTACTCACCGCCGGTTCCGCGAACGATACACCCTTGGCGTTCCCCCAGAACACGTAACCGAAAGGAGTCGACGTCGATGACGACCGCCTCGAGGCGGTGGCCCTATCGCCACACCGTCCTCACGCTGTGTACGTTCGCCCTGCTCGCGACGATGGTCGCCCGGTTAGCGATCAGTCCGCTGGTGCCCGCGATCATGGCCGACTTCGGCGTCACGAACGCGGCCGTGGGCCTCGCTCTCACCGGGATGTGGCTGGCCTACGGGCTCGCCCAGTACCCGAGCGGCGTCTTCGCGGATCGGTACGGCGAACGGCCGATCATCCTGATCGCCGTTTTCGGCACCGCACTCGGCAGCGCGCTGATCGCCATCGCACCCACGTTCGTCCTCTTCGCGCTCGCGACCATCGTCCTCGGCTCGCTCGCTGGCTTACACTTCAGCGTCGCGACCACGCTGCTCACCCGCACGTACGATGACGTCGGGACGGCCATCGGCTTGCACACCCTCGGCGGCACCGGCGGCGGCCTCATCGGCCCCATTCTCGCCGCCTGGATCGCCGTCCGCATCGGCTGGCGGCCGGCAGTCGCCATCGGTGCCATCGTCGCCGTCCCCGTCTTCGTCCTCTTTTACCGGTACGTTCGACCGACGCCGCCCCGGAAACCCGACCTTGAGGTGCGCGAGCAGTTTCGCCTCGAGCCGCTGGTTGCGGTGCTCTCTCGGCCACCGGTCGCGTTCTCGGTCACCATCGCCGTCATCATCACCTTCGTCTGGCAGGGACTGGCGTCGTTCCTGCCGACGTTTCTCATCGCCCACCACGACCACTCCGAGACGCTGGCAGCGATGATGTTCTCGCTGTTTTTCGTCGTCCAGGGCGTCGCCCAGGTCGGCGTCGGTGCTGCCTCCGACCAGTACGGCCGAGATGCGGTGACCGTCGCCTGTCTGTCCCTCGCCATCGGCGGCCTCGCCGTCCTCGTCCTCGGGAGCGGGCTCGCCCTCGTGGCCGCGGGCATCGTCCTCGTCGGCCTCGGGCTGAGCGCCTTCGCGGCCGTGATGGCTCGATTCATGGATCTCTTCGGTGCCGAGGAACGCGGCGCTGGCTTCGGACTCACCCAGAGCGTCACGATGGTGCTCTCTGCGAGCGGCGCTGTCGTCGTGGGGTTCGTCGCCGACCTGGCTAGCTGGCCCGTCGCTGTCGGCGTTCTGGGCGTGTTGCTGGGGGTCGCACTCAGTCTGCTCGTCGGCAACCGTGTGCTGGGGTTCGGTTACTGATCACGGAACTCACGCGAGTGACGGGTGAACCCACGACATCCCCGACCGCGTCTGGAGCCACCTCGAGCCGCGGCGGCCGCCCCGGAACCCTTTTGGACGCCACTCGCTTACACGAATGCATATGGGACTTGGCTCGGATATGTACCGACAGCAGATCCTCGATCACTACAAGAGTCCCCGCAACTACGGGGAACTCGAGGATCCAACGTTCACCCACGTCGGCGAGAACCCGATGTGTGGCGACGAGATCCGAATGGACGTTCGCCTCGCTGACGACGGTGACGACGACCAGGCGGTCATCGAGCGGGTCGCCTTCTCGGGTGACGGCTGTGCGATCAGCCAGGCCGCCGCCAGCATGCTCTCGACGGAGCTCCCTGGCACGACGGTCGACGAACTGCTCGAGATGGATCGCGACGACATCGTCGACATGCTCGGCGTCGAAATCTCGCCGATGCGGATCAAGTGTGCCGTTCTCGCCGAAAAGGTCGCCCAGGACGGCGCGGAGATCTATCGGGGCGAACTCGAGGCCGAGAAGACGACGACCGAAGACGACTGATCGGCACTTCGATCGAAACACGCCACAGTAGCGCCTGTTCTGTGATTTCCAAATCGTCGCAAGCCAAAGCACTACCCGGCGAGCAGCGGGTACGTGGGTATGGTCGACACCGCCGTCGGCTTCGTGCTGGGTGCGTTGATCGGGTCGATCGCTACGGCGGTCGGCTCGTACCTCCGCTACTGGAAGCGCGAACGCGACGCCACCCGGCGGCTTCGTCAGGGGCTGCTCGCAGAACTTCGCGCCTACGACTACCTCGAGGCGTTCGCCTCGGACGGTCGGTATGAACAGCTTACCGAGCGCGTCGACCAGCCCGTCCTGTACGCGAGCGCCGCGGCGAACCTCGGCCGCCTCTCCGAAGCCGAGATCGACGCGCTGGTGTCGTTTTACACCGGTCTTCGCTGGCTCGAGGGGCTCGAGGACGCGGAGGACAAGTCCGACCGAATCGACGGCGTCGTCGACCGGCGACAGCGGGCGCTCGAGGTGCTGGAAAAACGAATCGAATAAGGCGAAACGCTACTACTCGGGCATCAGGCCGCCGTCCTGGACGCGCATCACGGCCTCGCCGTCGGCGAGGTTCGGCGCGTCGACGAGTTTGACGATCCGCTTGTCGCCTTTGGACTTGCGGAGGTAGATTCGGAAGGTCGACTTGTGGCCGAGGATGTTGCCACCGATCGGCTTCGTCGGGTCGCCGAAGAACGCATCGGGGTTCGAGGTGACCTGGTTGGTGACGATGACGGCCGCGTTGTAGAGGTTGCCGACCTTGTCGATGTCGTGGAGGTGTTTGTTCAGCTTCTGCTGGCGGTTCGCGAGGTTACCACGGCCGACGTACTCCGCGCGGAAGTGCGCGGTGAGCGAGTCGACACAGAGGAGGCGAACGGGGTACTCCGAGTCCTCGTGTTCGCTCGCGATCTCTTTGGCCTTCTCGGCCAGCAACATCTGGTGGTTGGAGTTGAACGCCTTCGCGACGTGGATCTTCTCGAGGATGTCGCCTACGAGTTCCTCCATCGTCTCCTCGTCGCCCGGTGAGCCCTCAATTTCGCGTTCCTCGAGGGTCGCTTCGATGACGTCGTCGGGCAGGCCGCGAACCATGTCGTCGATCCGCTCGGGACGGAAGGTGTCCTCCGAATCGATGAAGATGGTGCTCCCGTGGAGCCCGCCGACTTCACGGGGAAGCTGGACGTTGACAGCCATCTGGTGGGTGACCTGGGACTTCCCGGAGCCGAACTCGCCGTACACCTCGGTGATCGACTGGGTCTCGATCCCGCCGCCGAGCAGGTCGTCGACCTCGTCGATGTGCCAGGTCAGCTTGCCGATCTGGTTGCGTCGCTCGAGCACCGCCGAGCCGGTTTCGAAGCCGCCGATGTCCGCCGCGTCTCGAGCCGCGCGGACGATGTCGCCCGCGGTCGACTCGCCGACGTCGGCCGTGTTCGACAGTTCGGAGGGTGAGGCGACGGCCAGACTCTGGTAGGAGTCGTAGCCCGCTTCGCTGAGTTTGTCCGCGGTTGCCGGTCCAACGCCGGGGAGCGTCTCGAGATCAACTTCTGGCATACTTCGTCGTTGCGCGGGATCGGGTATAAACCCTCGTTAACACCAAAATGAAAGTGAAAGTGTGGGACAGTGGCGGGGTGAACCGGGCACGGGTACGAGAGTTTCTATAGGAAGGGCGCGGCCGTCAGCGGTCACCCAGGTGATTCCTGGAACTCGAGCGCTGCTCGAGACAGGTGACAGAAAGAAAGCGAACGTTGACAAAAACAAACGAAATCAATCCTCGGGTGTGCACGAGCGACTGCAGGCACGGGCAGAAACCGCGAGCCGTCACCTCGAATCGCTCCCAGCGCGGTGGGAGTCCCGATAGTGTTTAATATGCTCATTTCGTACGGACGAACGTAATGTCGGAAGTCTGCTCGACGTGCGGGCTGCCTCAGGAACTCTGCGTCTGTGAAGACGTAGCCAAGGGCCAGCAGCAACTCAACATCCGCATTGACGAGCGCAGATACGGAAAAGAGGTAACGATCATCGAAGGATTCGACCCGAAGGACGTCGATCTCGACAGTCTCTCGTCGGATCTCAAGTCGAAGTTCGCCTGTGGCGGTACCGTCGAGGACAGTCACATCGAACTGCAGGGCAACCACCGCGGTCGCATCGAGGACTTCCTCCGCGATCGCGGTTTCAACGTCGCCTAACTATGCCCGCGATGATCTGACCGGACTTCCGATCCACGGCGACGCGTGCTCGAGCAACGAACGATCAGCGGCGCTTTTTCCGCGTTTTTACCCCCAGCCGTCGCGCTCGAGGCAGTCACTGGCCTCGAGTTCGTGTCGGGCTCAAACACCTCGTTCACGTCAGTTTAAACGGAGAATCAGAACGGCGCGCTCGAGTCCGTGTCGGCAGCGTCGTTCGACGTCGTATCCGCTTCGGTTGAACCCGACACCAGCTCGTAGGACTCCGCCCAGGCATCGAGTCCGCCGGCGAGGCTCTCGATGTGGGCGTCGGCGCTCCCCTCGTAGGACGCCAGTAGCCGCGCCGCCTGGATGCTCGATTTGCCGACCGGGCAGACGGTGACGACGCGGTCGGCGTCATCGAACTCATCGATACGGGCGGTGAGTTCGTGGAACGGGACGTTTTCGCTGCCGGGGATGTGTCCGTGTTCGAACTGCATCGAGTTGCGAATATCGACGATTCGGACGTCGTCGTCGCGCTCGAGGAGGTCGTGCAGGTCGTCGATCGTGATTTCACCGTCCATCGGTTACGGATGATTTGGCCGCGAGGCGGTTAAGCGATGCGGGTCTGGGGTCGTGAAACGCACGCGTTCACAGCGCTCACAGCAACCCGTCCTCGCGCGCCAGCAACAGCGCGCTGAGCGTCGAGTCGTTCGCAGGTTCTTCTCGCGCGCGAGCCAGCGCTTCGGACTTCGGAATTGCGTGCACCTCGAGGAACTCGTTCGAGTCCAGTTCGCGCTCGCCGGGTTCGAGCCCCTCGGCGTAGACGACGCCACGGTTATGTTTGAGCACGCCCGTCGCGACGCGATACTCCTGGAGCAAGGCGAGACTCGAGGGACGGAAGCCGGTTTCTTCCTCGAGTTCCCGCGCTGCGGCGGCCGTATAGGACTCGCCGTCCTCGACGATTCCGGCGGGGAGTTCGAGGTGCGTTTCCCGGATCGCGGGGCGGTACTGCTCGACGAACAGGATGTCCTCGCCGGCGTCGGCGACGATCACGACCGCCCGTGGGAGGTCGGCCCAGTAGTAGCGTTTCTCGGAGCCGTCGGGCTGTTCGACCAGGTCGTAGCCGCCGTCATACCAGCCGGTCTCGTACTCGGTCGTCGACTCGAGGACGGGCCACGCTGGCGGCTCATCGCCGTCGGAGGACGAAGCGAAATCTACGTCGTCGGACGACGAGCCAGAATCGGAGTCGCGATCGGAATCAGGGTCGCGATCGGAATCGGCGTCCGGATCAGGTGTCGACATCGCTAGCCGGTGTGATCTCGAGTCGGTAGTAGGTTCCGTTCCGTTCGACGTAAGCGACGTCCCCCTCGGGGTCGGTCGCCGCACTGTTCCACGCCTCGAACTCGCTGAACTCGTCGAACGGCGTGTGGGTGAACGCGGATTCGAAGCCGAAGCGGCCCTCCTCGTACGCATCGGAGCGGCCGTCCTCGAGCGCGGCGGTGGTGTAGGGGAAGCGATTCGCCGAGAGATTCGCGGCGTCGATCGTCTCGGTGACGTTCTCCGTCGGCGGTTCGCCGTCCTCGAGGTCGACCTCCGTCGCGACGACGTAGTAGACGTCGCCGCCGCCGATCAGGGAGGGGAGCGCCCCGAGCGCCAGCAAGACGACCAGCGGGACGACCAGAATGAGGAGATACAGATTCCGTCGGCGCATTGGCTAGCGGTCGGGGCCGACGAAAGATACGCGTTTCGTCGTCGGTGTGGCCCCGTGCTCGTCCGGGAACTCGAGGCGGCCGACCTCGAGGACGAGCAGGCGACTCGAGGGCGTGGACGTGGACGAAAACGCCGAGTGACGAGACGGCACCGAACGGACGAAAACAGCGTCTTCCGCGTTCTCAAAGCTGCTCTCGGTACAGCCGTCCGAACGCCTGCCGTCTGAGCGTGGCGATCGCCGCCTCCTCCTGTTCCTGGAACGTCGCCGCAACCGCCTCATCCGCGGGCCCGGCGTGCCAGGCTACGTTGTCGACGTGCTCACTCCCGGCCTCGATCACCTCGCCGTCGTAGCCGTCGCGCCACTCGTCGTACTCCTCTCGACTGGCGACGTGAACGGTGAGCAAACTCGCGAAGAGGGCATCTCGGGCCGTCTCCACGACGTCGCTCGAGACGCGGTCGCCGTACTCCTCGCGGTCGAAGTCCATGGCCCTGGCGACTTCGCGGACGACGGTCTGGGCCGCGGGGCCGACCGAGTCGTACTGTTCGCGGGCTTCCTCGAGGGTGTCGGGTGCGAACGTTCCCACTGTGTGCATACCTGGGGTGTCGGATCCGGGGCAGTTACGCGTTTTCGTTCGCTGCTCGAGAGTCACCAATTTGCTGCTCGAGTGCCACTACCACCGGAGAGCAGCGGCCTGACCCGGGGCTGCACTCGCCGTAGCCATCACTATTGATTTTGTAGTTTTGAGGGTGGCCGCGGTCAGCAAAGCTTTGAAAAGTGTAGCATCGGTTCTGTGCCTCGATTACGGGTCGCACTCGTCATCGTCCACAGCACTATCGCTCGAGTATTGATCGTCGTCGGGAGAACTCGAGCCACTCCCGTCGTCCGAACTCGAGTCCGCTGCACCGGCGTCCTCGTCATCGGCCTCGCCGTCTGTCGACTCCATCTCTCTGGTCATCGCCATCGCCTCCTCGAGCACCGACTCGGCCGTTCCGGTCAACTCCCCGCGGCCAGGGCCGCGGCTCTGTCTGGCGATGGCGTCCTCGAGCATCGGTTCCTGAACCTGTGCCTGTCCTGGTGACGACGGCCTCGGGCCTTCGGGGTCGTCCTCGGAAACGGGCGTCTCCATCTCGAGGGCGTACTCCGTGACGACGGCGGCGAGCTCCTCGCGCGTCGAGGACTCCCACTCCGGGGCGTGGGACTCGAGCCACTCGAGGTGGTCGGCGCGCCCGAGTGAGGCCGTGACGGCGACGTGGTCGGCCAGCTGGCGGGTGTCGACGACGCCGGCATCGCAGACGGGGCAGACGTATCCCATACTCGAGCTTCGAGCGCCGGACGGAAGTCGATTACCATCCGATCAATTCGCGGTCGCGAGCGCCGCCACCCAGCCGTCGCTGGCGTGGACGACCTGTACGTCGAGGCCGGCGGTCTCGAGCAGCGTTCGAATCGCATCAGGATCATAGGGTTCGAAGGCGCGCTCGCTGTCGTCTCGAGCCGCGAATCTCGCCCGCTTCACCGAGAGGTACAGCACCCCGTCGGGTCTGAGAACGCGCCGGAACTCCGACAGCGTGCGCGATGCGTCAGCTCGCGGGACGTGCAGAAACGATGCGCTGGCCCAGACCCCGTGAATGGCGTCGTCCGCGAGCGGCAACTCCCGCATATCACCGCGAACGAGGTTCGCGACCGGAACGTGTTCGGCCGCTGCACGGAGGAACGAGGCGGTGAAATCGAGCCCGATCACCTCGTAGCCACGGGCTGAAAGCGCCTCGAGGTCGCTGCCGGGGCCACAGCCGACGTCGAGGATCCGACAGCCACTCCCGTCCTCGCTCTCGTCGTCGATCGCCTCGAGGAACGGCTCGCCGTGTGCTTCGAGCACTGACATCGAGCGGTATTTCTCGACGTAGGCGTCGACGTCGGCTTCGTAGGCGGACAGGGTGCTGGCGACGTCGTCTTCGTTCACAGCCGTCCTTCTCGACCCTGACCCATCAAAATTGCTCGAGTCCCGTCTGCTCGGCCGCCGCGAGGACGTCGGCACAGGTCGACCACGAGGCGCGGGCGAACGGCGGGAGGTCGCCGTGGCTGTCCACGTAGTCCTCGAGAAACGCTCGTGTGGTCGGATCGGAGGGGTACCCACTCCCGATATCGCCGTACTCCGCGGCGATGGTGTCGACGTGGGCGTCGCGTTCGACCTTCGCGACGATGCTCGCGGCCCCGACCAGCGGGTCGTCGTCGTCGGCACCGTGCTCGGCTTCGACCGCGACGTCGAGGCTGCAGGCGTCGGCAACCCGGCGTGCGAACCGATCGGCGTCGGTGTCGCAGGCGTCACACCGAGCGATCTGCGTTGGGTCGAGCGAGAGGTCGGTTCCGGCCACCTCGAGGGCGCGGGCGTGCGCCTCGACGGTCAAGCTGTTCATGTCGGTGTCTGAGGTGTCGATGCGGGCGGGCGTGATTTCGGCGACGCCGACGTGAACGCGGTCGTCCTCGTGGAGGGTCGCGGCGAGGGTCTCCCGCCGGGACGGTGAGAGCCGTTTCGAGTCGGCGATTCCGTCGGGGAGCCGATCGGGATCGGCGGCGACGGCAGCCGCGAACATCGACCCGAAGACCGGCCCCTTGCCCGCCTCGTCGACGCCGAACGCGATCATGATTGCGACTGCTGTCGCCCGGCCAATAGCCTTTACTGTCCACTGGCCAGACCGTGCTCGACGGTTCGGCCTCACACGCCGGCGTCCGGGGGTCAACCACGCGTTGACGCGTCTCAAAACATGTAAACGGTAGCTATTTTTAACTGTCTTGACTGGTTTTTCGAGGTCGTATGGGGGGATGCGAACGTGAGACGAAGGGGGAACAGAGCCATCGAGGGCAAATAGACCAAATAGGACAAATAACGGTCGAGAAAGACATCGAAACGACTCGACAAACGGAAGCGGACGTCCACGTCCGACTCGAGTCGGCGGCCGACGAGCCGTACACCATCGTCCTCGAAGACGAGGTGCCCCCGGGGCTGGCGGCGGCTGTCGAGTTTGTGGAGCACGCCGATAGGTGGTCGCTCGAGGAGGCAACGGTGACGTTCGAGAGTCGAATCGAGCCGTCGGCAGTGATCGAGACCTGTTACACCATCCGGTGTGAGCGGCCGGAACAGGTCGAGGCGATCTCCGAAACACCGCAAATTGTCGAGACTGTGCTCATTGAAGAGGAGGGCGAAGACGACACGTCCACAGCCGCAGACGGTGATGGCGGCGAGTTGGACGGAGCCGACACGGCGGGGCGAACGCTCGCGCGGATCCACATCGAGTTCGCCGCGGGGAGTTCCGATACCGACGAGCAGGCGCTGCTGGACGGGCTCGAGTCGATGTGTACCGTCGTCTCGAGCGGACGTGCAGACGGCGATACCCACGACAGGAACGGATCGGCGGCCATCGAGCCTGTAATTGCAACGAGCGACGACGTCGAGACGGTCGTCGATTCTCTGGAACAACTGACCTACGTCCAGGCGGCAGAAACGATGCACACGATTCCGGGCGGGCACGACGAACCCGAAGGAGCGGTTGCGGAGTGGCTCGAGGCTGAAGGCGAAAGCGAGTTGAGCGGGCCGGAAGACGAACTCAGCTTCGCGGAGACGGTTGCCTACGGCGAGGACGATATGGACGAACCGACCCGGACGGCAACGGACACCTCGACGGCGGGCATGGGTGCGACGGATGGCGGTGGGGCGGTCGACTCCGGCGACAAGGCGGTACTGGACGAGGACGAGAGCAGTTTGTCGACCGAATCGACCGAACCGACTGAACCGACCGAACCGACCGAACCGACCGAACCGATCGAACCAACCAAATCCGAAGTCGAAACCGGTGACGCGACTTTTGAGACCGAGTCCGACACGCTCGAGCGCCTCCTCGCGGAACTCGAAGACGCCGACGACGAGCAACGCAAGCGGCTTCGGGATGCCCTCGGTGTCGTGGACAGCCGGAGCAAAGCCGTCCGGCTCACGTATCTCGAGGGACGGGTGCAAGAGATCGGTGCCTACGCGGACGCGATGGAAGCGTTTATCGACGACAGCGGTACCGCCGACGAACTCATCGCGGAAGCCGAGGCCGCCCAGGAGGCGCTCGAGGGAATCGAGGAACGCCACGAGGCACTCGAAGTCCAGATCGACGAGCGCCACGATGCGATCGAAGAGCGCCACGACACGCTCGAAACACGCATCGATGAGGGACAGAGCGCGCTCGAGGAACGGATCGACGCGCTGGATTCGCGGATCGACGAACGGCAGAACGATCTCGAGGAACGCCACGAGGCGCTGAAAACACGACTCGACGAACGCCAGGAAACCCTGGAAGAACGGATCGACGCGCTGGAATCGCAACTCGAGGCACTCGAGGCCGACCACGCCGGCGTCGACGCCACACAGCGGTCGCTCGAGTCACGGGTCGACGAACACGACGAGGTGATCGAGAAGCTCACCGAGGTGTTTCGGTCGGCGGAGTGAGTGCGTTTCGAGGGCTGTAGTGAGGAGCCGAACCGATGGTCGGCGTCCGGTTCGGCTCGTCAGTCGACGCTTCGAAGAGTGCTGAGGATCGTACCGGTTCGATCTGACGTGCTCGAGTGGCGATGGACGCGAAGAGCTCGGGAAGCGGCTGGCGAGTAGCCGTTCTCGAGCCTATACAGCCTCGTCGTCGTCGTCCGGCGAGTCCCTGAAGAAGGCCTCCCGTTCGAACGGCTCGTCCTCACCCTCGACGGCGAGGACGTCGAGTTCCGTCACCTCGGCACCCGTTCCGACGAGGCCGGCAACGCTCGGGTCGGTGCGCCCGTTGTCGCCGCTGATGAGTTCCTTGATGTAGAGCCCACCCTCCCCGTGGACGCGGATCTCCGCCCGAGTGGGCTCGAGCAACTCGCCCTCGATCGAATGCACCGTCCGCGTCCGTGTCAGGCTCGCCCGCCGGTGGTCGACGCGCTCGGGCGTGTACTGCTCGAGGGTCGCCCCGTCGAGTTCCGCGAGCGCCTCGGCGAACGTCTCCTCGTCGATCGGCTCCTCGAAGGTCACGTCGGCTCGATACTGCTTGCTCGCGTCGTGTTCTTTCACCCGCTCGACCATCTCGTAGGTCGCCAGCCGCAACCCCTCGACCTCGACGGCGCCGTCGGCAGCCTCGTTGATCGCCTCCTCGAGTTCGGTGGGATCGGGCGAACGTCGATTGGGTCGCTTGACCTCGAGGACGAACGGTCGGCCACCCTCGAGCATCAGCGCGTCGACGTCCTCGCGGCCAGCACCGTGGAAGGTTCCCTCGTCGCCGTCCATCGCCTCGACGACGTGGGGTCGGACGACCTGCTCGACGCTCGTGTCGTACAGATAGCCCGAGCCACCACAGTACTCACAGGGTTCCTCGCCGTCGTCGCCGAGCTGGACGCCGCTCCCGCCACACTCACGGCAGGGCCACTCCGTCTGCGGGATATCCCGTTCGAGTTTGCGGTAGCGGCCGTAGACGAACGCCGGGTTGATCTGGACGTCGGCGGCGTGGCTCGTGACCGTGGCATCGCCCGCTTCGTCGTCAGCGATCATCGTCAGCGGATCGAACGCCTCGAGATCGATCACGACGAGCACGTCGGGGCGGTCGAGATCGAACTCGGCACCCGTCCGTTTACCGACGCGGCGGCCGACTTCGCGGTTGACCTCGCGTTTCAGCGGCTCGCCCGCGTCCTCGGCCAGACCGGCGTCCTCCCGAAGCAGTCGGTCGTTCTCCTCGACCAGCGGCGGCACCCGCGTTCCGACCTGGTAGGTCTCGAAGCCGACCCCCTCGAGCTGATCGACGATCATCTCGGCGATGGCGTCGAACGTCCCGCAGTACCCCTCACACACCCAGCAGTCGGCCGGTTCGACCGGCTCGAAATCGACGTCGTCGGCCAGGGCAATCGTCGTCCGCAGCGCCCGGCCGCGTTCGGCGTTGGTCAGCCCGAAACTGCGGTCGGCGAACGGGCGGCCCAGGCAGGCGTCACAGACGGGCCCCGCCGCGAGCAGCTCGCGGGCGTCTTCCGTGAGCGTCATGTACCGGTATGGGGAGGCCGACGGTAACATCCTTTCCCTTCCCCGGTCGTGACTGGGCCACGGGAGGAGAAACGACTGAGCCACGGAACGTTGGCATGAGCTTTACCCGTATAGGAATCGATCGCACTAGCATGACACGCTCGAGAGTAGATCGTCGTCGCTTTCTCTCGCTCGCAGGGACGGGCGCGCTCGCGGCTATCGCCGGCTGTGCCGAGCCTGGCTCCAGCACGGGCCAACCCGACCAGCCCGACTCCGAACCGAACGCCGCCTCGGTCGACACCGACGAGGGATCCCTGGCCGACGGCTCCGCGTACACCGACGTCTACGAGACGACCATCGACGCCGTGACGCTCGTCCGCGTCCACGGCGAGGGCGGATTCGGCGGCCCCGCACAGGGAGAGGGGTCGGGCTTTCTGCACCCCAGCGGCTACGTCGTCACCAACGATCACGTCGTCTTCAGCAGCGACGACGTCGACGTCGACATACAGTACACCGACGGCCGGTGGACGACGGCAGAGGTCGTCGGCACCGACTTCTACAGCGACCTGGCCGTCCTCGAGGTCGAGGCGGTTCCCGACGAGATACAGCCGCTCGCGTTCACCGAGGAGCGCCCCGTCGTCGGCCAGGAGGTACTGGCCATCGGGAACCCCGTCGGGCTCGACGGCTCGATGTCACAGGGGATCGTCAGTGGCGTCAACCGGTCGATCTCGCCCGCCTGGCACGACTTCTCGTACCCGAACGTAGTGCAGACCGATGCGGCCGTCAACCCCGGCAACAGCGGCGGCCCGCTGGTCGACATGAACGGCGAAGTCGTGGGCGTCGTCCACGCCACACAGGGCGAAAACATCGGGCTGGCGATCTCCGCGGCGTTGAGCCGCCGTGTCGTCCCCGAACTCATCGACGAGGGCGAATTCCACCACTCCCACATGGGGATCAGGTTGCTCCCCGTCGATCCGACGATCGCCGAGGCGAACGACCTCGAGCGGGCGAACGGTATCCTGATCGTGGAGGTCGAACCCGACGGCCCCGCCGACGGCGTTCTCGAGCCGAGCGACGGCTCGCCGGGGGAAATTCCCACCGGCGGCGACGTCATCCGAGAGGTCGACGGCGAACCCATCCCGGATAACCACGCCCTCTCGACGTATCTGGCCCTCGAGACCGATCCGGGCGACACGGTCGAACTCACGGTCTCGCGGAATAACGACGAGGAAACCGTCGACCTCACGCTTGGCGCGCGGCCCGAACCGGGATCGAGTCCGTTCTGAGAACCTGGGTGACCCAGTACTCGAATGCGGCCATCGAAGACCCGACCCCTCCTCGAGCCGTGATGCAAGCGGAGCCTACCGCCAAAAAACGGCGCAGATGGGAGTAACGGCCGCGTACAGTTCAGGACTCGAGAGAGTCACAGCCGGTGTGAAGTCATCCCGAAATGACTCGTATCCGTTTCACAATCGCCGGGTGTCTCGGGGTAATCGGCCGATAACAATAGCCCCGTTTCGTGTAGAGACGTGTGGCGCACGACCGCCATGCCCCAGCTATGACGTCCATTCAGTTCCCCGATGAACGCCCGCCACTGATTGTCTCGATCCCCTCACGTCCGTCTGTAACGCCAACCAAACACCCCAGGCAAGCCGTCGAACGCGATTCCAGCCCACATCGCCGACGTCACACAACCCAGTAACCGATGTCCCTTGGACAGACCATCACGGCCGTCGGCTTCTGGGTCGGTACCCTCCTGCCGTTCGCCTACGTGCCCGTCTTCCTCACCGGATTGAACTCCACGACTCGGCTCGGCCTCTTCGTCGCCCTCGTGGCGATCAACGTCGTGGCGCTCATCGTTGGCCACGAGTATCCCGATTCGCGAAGGCGGTGACCGGCTGCTCGAGGGTGTCTTCTATAGGTGGTACAGGGCGAGAGCCCCGACGACCCCGATTACTCGGCTGGCGAGTCCCCGGATTCCACGGAGTTACCCAAGTCCACCGAGTCCGCGTGATCTGCCGTCGATAACGTCTCGACATCCGCCGCCGTCGGGTGTTCCGGCAGCGCGTCGATACAGGGATAACACAGCAGGTGACTCGAGCCGTCCTCGAGTTCGAGCGTCAGCGCTGCGCCATCGGTTCCGTCGCGGTCGCCGAACGTCCAGAAGTTGGCGATGCCGCCGGTGATCGAGATCGGGCGACCACAGCCGTCACAGGCGGTTCGACCCATACCGAGTGGTTGGACTCGAGGCGCAAAGTCGTTCGCGTTGGCTCGACTGTAACGATGCGTTCTCGGTGAACGTGTTCCGACGGGTGGCTGCACGGAGAGCGATTGATACGCCTGGAAGGCGAGGGATCGACCATGGAGGTGTACTGCCAGGGCTGTGCCGGGTGCTGTATCGACTGGCGGCCGCTACTCGAGGACGACCAGCGTCCCACACAACCGACACGAACGAAGGGGCACGACGAGACGGCCGTCGACGAGGCCGACGAAAACGGCCACGAGCACGAACGCAGACTCCGTCGACGACCCGCAATCGACGACGTCTACAACCTCGTCCCACTCACCCGCGACGAGATCCGGGCGTTCCTCGAGACCGGCCTGGGCGACGTGTTGATCCCGCGGCTGTGGGAAGCCGACGCCGTCGACGACGCGGTCACGGTCGACGGCTACGACCTCGCTGCCATCGAGGGTCGCCCGACCTTCTTCGTCGGCCTCAGAAAACCACCAAAACCGGTCGCGCCCTTCGGTCGGACGACGCGAGCGTGGCTCCCCACCTGTGTCTTCCTCGATCCCGACACCCTCCAGTGTCGCCTGCACGAAGATAGCCGGTATCCGGACGAGTGCGCGGCCTACCCCGCCCACAACGTGGCCCTCGAGCAAGAGACCGAGTGTGAACGAGTCGAACGGGCGGTTGGCGGGACGCGAATTCGCCGCGACGAGACCGCCGCCGGTCGCGGAATCACCGTCACCGTCGACGCCGATCCCACAGACGGCCTCCTGCTCGGACGACAGGCCATCGGCCAGAAGCTCTTCGTCCATCCCAATCCCGAGGCACTCGAGGGTCGAATCGACCGACTTGTCGCCGGCGAGGCGACCGACGAGGATCGGGCCACGTTCGTCGCCATCGCGGCCGCCTCAGCACCAGGCACGCTTAGCCACTCCGAACCACACGCCGAACGCGCGAGAACGCAGGTACTCGAGGCGGACTCCTGGGCCGGTCGGGCGATCCGCGAGTGGGAGCGCCTCGAGGCTGCCGACGGCGATGCGCCGGGAACGGCCGTCTCGTCCGCCATCGACGGCTCGTTCGAGGTGGCTGACGGCGCACCACCGACCCCTGGGTGGGACGCACTCGAGAACGAGGAAGCCGGCGGGTAGGGCCATCCATTAAGCCAGTTCCGCCCGTACCGGCCATATGCGGATCCTCCTCACGGGAGCGACCGGCTTCGTCGGGAGTCGCCTGCTCGAGACGCTGCGTGCCCGGGAGCACGATGTGTCGGTGTTCGTCAGGGATGCGACGACGACAGCGTTTCCCGACGACGTGACCGTCTTCGAAGGCGACGTCACCGATAGCGAGCGACTCGAGCCAGCACTCGCGGGCGTCGACGTGGCTGTCTACCTGATTCACAGTATGGGATCGTCGGGCGACATCGCAGCCCGGGATCGGAAGGCCGCCCGCACGTTCGAACGGGCGGCGAGCGCGACGGGCGTCGACCGAGTCGTCTACCTCAGCGGCCTCGGGGCCGATCGAGACGGGGTCTCGGCGCACCTTCGGTCGCGCCGCGAGGTCGAAATTTTGCTGGGAGCCGGATCGTACGACCTCACGGTGCTCCGAACCGCTGTGATCGTTGGCGAAAGAAGCGCGAGTTTTCGAATGCTCTTCCAACCTGCAACCCGACTGCCCGTGATGATCACGCCCCGCTGGGTGGATACCCCCTGTCAGCCAATCGCGATCGAGGACGTGATCGAGTATCTGGTCGGCGTCCTCGAGACGCCGGAGACTGCCAACGAAACGTACGAGATCGGCGGGCCAGCGGCCCTCAGTTTCCGGGAAATGCTGCTCGAGATCGCGCGTATTTGCGGTGGGCGCGAGCCACGTATTCTGCCAGTTCCCGTGCGCTCGCTCCAACTGTCGTCGTACTGGGTTGGCCTCGTGACCGACGTCCCCACGAACGTGGCTTCCCCGCTCATCGAGGGAATGAAAAATCCTGTCGTCGTTACCGACGACCGCCTCGAGTCGCTCCTCGAGGTGCAGCCGATGGGGTTCGACGCCGCCGTGCGCCGGACAGTAGCCGACCGGCAAGCGTCATCCGTCAGGCAGAGTTCGGAGTCGAACTCGGCTCGTCGCAGTCGGGGTCGTGATCACGGTTACGGATACGACCACGATCACGATCGAGCACACCCCGAGCAAACGGCGGAGAAGCCGTGACCGCAGTCATCCACGACGAGTCCGGCGCTGGAAAGCCCCAGCACGGTGAGACATGGGTGTACGAGCGCCTCGTTAGGGCGCTGCCGAGAATCGAACGCTCGGATCGACGAGCTATGGGTCGGAACCGCCGGAATTCGCCCTGGATTCGTGTTGTTGCTCCGCTGGAACCGCTAGGATGTCGGCTATTGGATCGGTACCTGCTGGTGGGCGAGCGTCGCGCTATGTGGACACGTTACACTACTCATGTGTAGAGTCATCGCCGTGAGCACGGCGATGTCACTCTCAGTGATGTTGTAACGACGAGACCGTGACCCACGAGCCGATCGTTCGTCCGTCGCTAGTTCGACTTGATCTCCTGGAACTTATCGAGAAGCGCTTCCGCAGACTCCCCCGAGTCGTACTCCACCTTCCCGTGATAGATCGTTCGCTCGTCGTCGAAATCGGTGTCGACCTTCGACGCCTGGCGTTCACGGCGCTCGTGCTCGTCTTCGTCATAGGCACCCATTGACATGGTAAGTACACACACTGTAGGCACCTATCTCATATGAATGTAACGGTCGTTCATACGGATCGGATCGAAAGAAAGGAAGACGTATTGCGACGCGAGCCATACCCTCTTTCGTGGCACGGCCGCTTCGCTTTCGATACTCGCCCCAACGCTGGAGCGATCAGCGCGTTCACCAGGAGATTTACACCCCGCTAAATAACAATCTCGGCGCTCGAGCCGCCGGCCCGTGGTTCGCCATCGGCGGATCGTGGGACACCCACCGGTTCGAGATGGCAAACGGTGACGTCGCCCTCTTCGCTCGCTCGGACGACGGGGCCTACTGGATGGGGAACACCGAAACACCGTCCTCGCTGTGGCGAACCGACAAGTTCGGCTGGGAGTCCGTCCCGTACCAGGTCGCTCGGTGGTCCCAGCGAGAGCTGCTCGCGACGCTGCACGAACGCGATGCGTGGCTGGCCGACTACCCCTACCTCTCGTGGTTTTTCCTCCCCGTGTTCATGTCCAAGGACGGCCGAGAATCGACCCGGGCGTTCTTTCGCGAACACGCCGCAGGCTTTCCCGACGCCGGTCGACGCGAGAGCACCCGATACATCGAGTCGATCCTCGAGACCGGGGCCCTGGACGAGTACCGAGACGTCATGGCCGGCAAACTCGGCACGAGTCCACACGTCGACCGCGTCCGCATGAGCGCGGCGATGGCCGAGTTCATCGCCGCCAAGGTGCTCGTCGATGCCGACTACGAGATCACACCCGAAATCGAGGTTACGACCGGCCACTCCCTCGATTACCGGGCCGTCGATCGTGCGACGAACACCAACGTCCTGGTCGAGGTCACCCGACCGCAGCCGCCGGCCAACCGCGCTGCCGCCGGTCCCGTCGCAGCCGTCCGGGACACCGCCGAGACGAAAACCAGCGGCCAACTGGCCGAACACGGCGGCGGCGCGACGCTCTTCGTCGACTGCTCGAGTTTCCCAGACGACGCCTGGGCGGCCGTCCGGGGCGAACAGCCGGACGTCAGGCACCGCCCCGCAGTGGTTTACCGCGCTCGACCGGATGGCCGGATCGAAGGGTACCGGAAGGGATCGGTGCCACTCGAGCTGGACGACGTAATATCATTTGTTAGCTGACCGAAGACCAGCAACCGGTTTCGGGCCTGGTGAGTACCCTATAGCCAGGTAACGACTGTTCTATAATCAAATTGTTTGTCGTATGATAGTATTATGCTGCCGCGAGTCGCCGGGACTGGTGGAGCTATGAATCCACAGAACGAGCGTAGCGAACCCACCGAAACCGTCGGCTTCGATCGACGAACCGTCGTCCAGACCCTCGGTGCAGGAGCGATTCTCGCAACGATCGGCACCGGGTCGGTTCTCGCGAGCGACGGCCAACGACGAACTGACTGCGACGACCAAAACCAAGACCAAGACCAAGACCGGGATCGAGAAGGTGACGACGAAGATGGGGTGCAAGCCAATCGATCCGGCGAGGGTATGCATCCAGTCTTTGGATTTTCGGCACTGGATAACGAGGTCGAGCCGCCGGCCGCGCCGGCCCACACGATCGAAGCCCACATCACGCCACGTGACGACCGCGAGATCCCGGAGTTCTTCTTCGAACCGACGGGGCTCGCGCTCGAGCCGGGTGAGACCGTTCAGTTCCTGCTCGTCTCGCCACATCACAGCGTGACGGCGTTCCATCCGGCGCTCGGTATCCAGCAGCGGGTTCCGGACGGTGTCCCGCCGGTTTCGTCACCCGTGCTTCCGGTCGGTGCGTCCTGGTTTTACACGTTCGACACACCGGGCGTGTACGACATGCACTGTGGCCCACACGAGCTGTTCGGCCACGTCGTCCGACTCGTCGTAGGAGAGGCGACCGGGCCGGGTGCGGAACCGATTCCCGGATTGGGAGGCGGAAACGGAGACGACGCCACTGATGGCGACGCCAACGGCGGCGATGAGTCGGCAGACGGTGACGACGAACCGGAGCGCGAAGACGAGAACGGGGATGGTGCACCCGAACCCAGACCACCGGTCGGTGCCGCGATGACTGTGCTGAGTGACCCCGCCCTCGAGCCAGACCGGATCCTCGAGCAGGGACAGGTCTCCTGGGACGAGATCGACGACGCAAACAAAGAAATCGAACTGTAATCGTATCACGCTCGAGCAATCAGTTCCTCAGCAAGGCGAAGCTGGATGCTCAGAACGACATCGGCTCGGGTGCGTACCGACTGCCGAGAGGGGTCGGATCGCGGTCGGAGTACCCGACGCGACCCACCACCTCGTTGCTCATCGCGGAGTAGACCGCCAGTCGGGCGTCGTCCGGCGACTCGAACGTCTCGTTCTGGAGGCGGGAGAGGACGTCCGCGAGTCGCTCACTCCCATTCGCCAACTCGAGATCCTCCTCGCCGTAGGCGTTGATCAGTTCCTCGGTGGTTGCGGGGTACTCGTGAGTGTCGATGAACTCGCCGGTTCGGTTACGGAACATCACACCCAAACCACCTGAACGATAATTATAAACATTGTCCATAAACGTCTTTCAGGCACACCCGACACCTAGGCTTCCTTAATGCCCCTAGAACTGACGGTCGCGAACGGGTCACAACCGCTTTAGGGAGTCACGGAAAGGGATAGGCATGCCCTACGCCGACTTGCACGTCCATACGACGCGCTCGGACGGAAGCCTCGAGCTGGCGGACGTCCCGGCCGCCGCCCGTCGCGCCGACGTTTCCGTCGTCGCCGTTACCGATCACGACCGCCTCCAGCCGTTCGAGGCCCCGGTAATCGAGCGCGACGGCGTGACGCTCGTCCACGGTATCGAACTCCGGGTCGAGGCCGACGACGGCCAGCGTGTCGACCTACTGGGCTACGGCGTCGAGCCGACCGATGCCCTCCGGGCCGAGACCGAACGCATCCAGCGCGACCGACGCGAACGCGGCCGAGCGATCGTCGAGAACGTCGATGATCGGCTCGGGATCGACCTCGACCTCGACGTCGATACCGGCTTCGGCCGTCCTCACGTGGCGCGAGCGATCGACGCCGACCCCGACTCGGGCTACGACTACGAGGGGGCGTTCGACCACCTCATCGGGAACGACGGGCCGTGTTTCGTGGCCCGTGACGTCTGCCCGTTCGAGGAGGGACGCGAGATACTCGCCGAGGCCTGCGTCGTCGTCTCCCTCGCTCACCCGCTACGGTATCCCGATCCGGTGAGCGCACTCGAGCTGGCGGCCGACCTCGACGCGGTCGAACGCGAGTACCCCTACGGGCGGGCAGTCGACCTGTCGGCCGTCGAGCGGACGATCGAGCGCAACGACCTGCTCGAGACCGGCGGCAGCGACGCCCACGACGACCAACTGGGTCGCGCCGGACTCTCTCGGGCTTCCTTCGAGGAACTGGGCCTCGAGTCGGTCTCAACGTAACGTGGACGGGTCGATGTGTCGACCCTGAACAGAAAACACTGGCAGTGGCAGCCGAGAACGGAGCCTTCAATGTGGCTGGCTACATACGGTCGAGTATGAACTGCCACTACTGCGACCAGGAAGCCGCTTTCGCCGCCGAGTCCGACGGGCTCAGGGTCGGCCTCTGTGAGGAGCACTTCCGGGAGCGGTTGCAAGAACTCGCCGAGGCAGACGGGCTCGAGACGCTCAAAGAGCAAGTGAACGTCGACCGTGCGGAGTGAAGTTTCGCTAGTCGATTCTCTCGTTCTGTCCCTTCTCAGGAGCCGACGAAAAAGCAGTCAGTCGGCTGGTTCGAATGTCCCTGACACCGACCAGTGTAGACAGTGAACTAGGCCGTGCGCCCGGCGTCGACGTCGATTGCGTCGACCGGACAGACGTCGACACAGAGCATGCAGTCGATACACTGGGCTTCGTTCGTCGGTTCGGCCTTCTGCTCACTCTCGGGGTGGCCGGGCGTATCGACCCACGTGAACACGTCGACCGGGCAGTCCTCGAGGCAGGCCCCGTCGGCGATACACAGGTCGTAGTCGACAGCGACATGGGTGCCGTGAATACCGAGTTGTTCGGGCTCGTCGACCGGCCCCCAGACTGCGACGCCGTTTTCCTCACCGACTTTCTCCCGATTCTCGTGGAACTGCGGATCAATGGCCATTGCTAGCAGGGGAATCGTCGGACGGCCACTTAAAGATATGCACTTCCTTAAATAGGAACGGCTTTTCGTTCGAGTTAGGCCGGCCTAAAAGTGTTAGACGGAGCGGCGTACCGCTGAGAGTGACGGAAACGTCGACTCGTTCGTATATATGTTGGTTCGAAAGGGGCGGCGGTGGGTCATCGAGCAGTCCCACAGACGCCGCTGATTCGGGAATCCAGCTACCTCGAGGAACGTTTCGATTCGGTCGACTCCGTTGCACTCGCCTGTCGAGGCTTTGTGGCGATGCGCTCCGTAGTGGTGGTACCATGGAACGAGACACGATCCTGGTGATCGGCTCGACCGGCACGCAGGGCGGGGCCGTCACGAGGCACCTCCTCGAGCGCGACGTCGACGTGCTCGCCCTCACACGAGACAGCGACCAGGGAGAGGCTCGGGAACTGGCCGACCAAGGGGCCGAGCTCGTCGAACGGACGATCAGTTCGAAAAACAACGTCGAGGCGCTGATCGAGGACGCCGACGGTGTCTTCCTGATGACGAACTTCTGGGAGCACGGCTACGACGACGAGGTCGAACAGGGGACGAACGTCGTCGAACTCGCCGCCGACGTCGGCGTCGAACACCTCGTCTTCTCGTCCGTCGGCGGTGCCGACCGCGACACCGACATCCCGCACTTCGACTCGAAGTGGGAGATCGAACGACGGATCGACGAACTGGACGTGCCGGCGACGGTCGTTCGTCCGGTCTTCTTCGCCCAGAACTTCGAGGGATTCCGCGAGGCCATCGAGGACGGCACCCTCGCGATGGGGCTCGAGCCACGAACCCCGCTGCAGGTACTCGACGTCGAGGATCTGGGCGCGTTCGTGGCCGAAGCGTTCGCCGACCCCGACCGCTACATCGACGAGGCGTTCGAGCTCGCGGGCGACGAACTCACGGTGCGGGCGATGGCAGTCAGGTTCGCCGACGCGCTCGGAAGCGGCGTCCGTGCCCAGCATCTCTCGATCGACGAGGTCGAGGAACACCAGGGCGAGGAGTACGCGGTGATGTTCGAGTGGTTCAACGAGTACGGCTACGAGTCGCCGATGGACGAGATCCAGGCCGAGCATGCCGTCGACTTCAACCGACTCGAGGACTACCTCGTCCGCGAATGGTGATCGCGACGGACATCGACTGGAGGGACGGATCGAAAAGCACGGATAGCGGGTGCTCGAGCGGATGCAGATAACAAGTCCTAGAGTGGGCACCGAGAGCGAGTGCTAGAGCTGACACCCATACCAGAAACTCGAGGCAGCCGAGGAATGGCAGTCGGACGTGCGCGGTAGCTCCGAGACCGATGGGAATGGCAGTCGGGCGTGCGCGGCGGCTCGAGCCAGCCGGCTGCCGCCTGAACCTCCGTGTCCGGTTCAGGAGAGCATTGCCGCGATCAGTGACGTGGTTCGCGGTTCGTCGCTCGAGACGCCTACATCACCCCCGTTCGGACTCGGTTCCGAGTTGGAGCAGCCTCCGGAGGAGCAATGATTGCCGGAACAGCCGATAGACGCCAGGCTTCGCCTGAACGCACGGCGGTATGTGCGTCACTCGTGACTACCCCCTATGTCACTCTCCGCCACACCGGCAGCGACGATCCGCCCAACTCCCGCCTTCTCCCGGGGGTGGTCGCCGTGAACACGACCGAGCGCCACAAACAGGAAAAACACCCCCTCGACGTCCTCGAGGACGTCCACGAGTACGCCCAGGAGGGACTGTCGTTCGAGGAAATCGAGGCTCGAGCGGGCGACGGTGAGTGGGAACGCCTCAAGTGGGCCGGCATGTATGCGCAAAAACAGGAGGGATACTTTATGATCCGGACGAAGGTTCCGGGTGGTTACCTCACGCCTGAGCAGGCTGAGGTGATCGGCCAGGCGGCGACGGACTTCGCCGTTGCCCCCGGGGCGTACGGCGGCGCGGAACAGAACGAGCTGTGGGGTGACGCCTACCTCGACATCACGACCCGCCAGGACATCCAGAAACACTGGATTCGGATCGAGGACGTGCCGGAACTCTGGAATCGCTACGACGAGGTCGGCCTGACCACGGTGCAGGGCTGTGGGGACTCCGCGCGGAACGTCCTCGGCTGTCCCGCCGCCGGCCTCGACGGCCACGAGTGCTTCGACGCCCAGCCGGTCGTCGACGCCGTCTCGGACTTCTTCACCGAAAACCGCGAGTACGCCAACCTCCCCCGGAAGTTCAAGCTCACGATCACCGGCTGCGCACACGACTGCGCACAGTCCCAGATCAACGACGTTGGCCTCGTGCCCGCGAGGAAGACGCAGGCGGACGAGGTCACCTACGGCTTCCACGCTCGAGTCGGCGGCGGCCTCTCGGACGGCCCGCGAATGGCCTCCGAACTCGACGTGTTCGTCCCGCCGGCGGACGCCGTCGAGTTCGTGCGGGCGGTCGCCCAGACGTTCAAGGAACTCGGCGACCGGTACAATCGCGGCCTCTGCCGAATGCGCTACCTCGTCGAACAGCTCGGCCCCGAGAAATTCGAAGAAGCCGTGAGAGATCGGTGTACGGTCGACCTCCCCGGGAGCGGCGAGGGGCTCACCGTGGGCTACCAGGGCGACCACGTCGGCGTCCACGACCAGAAACAGGACGGCCTCAAATACGTCGGTTTCAACGTCGTCACCGGCCGCATGGGCGGCGACGAGTTCGCCGCCGCCGCTCGAGCCGCGAAGCGCTATGGCACCGACGACGCCTCCGTTCGACTCGCGACCGACCAGAACCTCCTGATCACCCACGTCCCGGAAGCGCGCGTCGACGACCTCCTCGCCGAACCGTTCGCCCAGGAGTACAGCCCCGATCCGGGGCCGTTCTCGCGCGGAGCCGTCGGCTGTACGGGCAACGAGTTCTGCAAATATGCCATCATCGAGACCAAACAGCGCACGAAACGATGGGCGCGGGAACTCGACGAACGCATCGACGTCCCCGACGACGTCGAGGTGATCCGAATGCACATGTCCGGCTGCTCGGCCTCGTGCGCCCAGCCCCAGATCGCGGACATCGGTTTTCGCGGCGAGACGGTGAAACTCGATTCCGACGGGGACGGCGCGGAGCATGGCTCCGCGACACGATCGAGCGGGCAGAGCCCGGGAGATGGAGACGCCTTGGTCGAAGGGATGGACGTCGGCCTCGGCGGCTCCCTCGGTACCGACAACGAGTTCCTCGACTGGATCGAGACCGCCGTCCCCGCCGACTCCGTCGTCCCCGCCCTCGAGTCGCTGTTCGACGCGTACTCCGACGACCGTTCCGAAGGCGAGCGGTTCTACGAGTGGACTCGTCGCCTCGAGAACGATCGCCTCCGGGAGATCGCTCGTCGAGCCGACGCCCCGATTGCAGGAGGTGTCGCCCATGGCGACTGACGGGCGGGACTCGAGTGATCCAATTGAGACGGTTCCGACGAACGCTCCCGCCGACGCCGCCCCGGAACTGGTCGAGAACGACGGTGCTGACGAACGCGACGGCGCAGTGACGGAGAGCGGCCGCCACATCCTCACCGACGGCGGTCACGAGGAGCCGTACCCGGGCGTTCCGGCAATCGAAGGCGCGACGGGTCTAGACGAGGACGTCGTTCCGGCGGCGACGCCCGATCGGGCTCGAGCGGTCGAGTCAGGGACGAACGACCGCGAAACGGAACTGACTGAAGACGGCTGCAGCCCGAACGACTGCACCTGCGGCGAACGGGCAATCCGCGCCGACGGCGCGGGCGTCTCGAACGTCGACGAGGGCGGCAACCTGACCGACCTCGAGTTCACGACGCCCGCCGGGGACGTGAGCCAGGACGTCGATAATGGCGACCCCGCTACTCGCGTCGGGATTCCGGAGGGTGTCGACCTCGAGACGCCGTCATATTCGATTCGATCGTCCATGAACGACATCGAAACGCCGGACGAGAAGACGTGGTTCATGGAACTCGACGAGGCCGTCATCGACGAAGGGCGCTGTATCCAGTGTGGAACCTGCGTCGCCGCCTGCCCCTCCGACTCGATCGGCATCGGCGACGACGACCTGCCCGAACTCGTGAAGATGTGTACCGGCTGTTCGCTCTGCTGGGACTTCTGTCCCCGCGGTGGGCTCCGGTACGAACGCCAGTGGAAGATCACCGGCGGCGACGACAACGTCACAGGCGCGGGCGACCCAATCACGGAGTTCTCCGCGCGCGTCGACGAGGAGTGGACCGAAAACGCACAGGACGGCGGCCTCGTCACGACCGTGCTGGCGCACCTGCTCGAGGCGGGCGAAATCGACGGGGCGCTGATCGCGACCGAGAGCGAGGACGAACCCTGGAAAGCCGAGAGCTACCTCGCGACGAGTTACGAGGATCTGATCGCCAACGCGGGGACGATCTACAACCAGACGATGGCGCTGGGTCACCTCGACCTCGACGAGTGGACGCACAAACTCCCCGACAAGCCGCTCGAGGAGATCAGCCTCGCTCTCGTGGGCACTCCCTGTGAGATCGAGGGGATCCGCGCCCTGCAGGACTTCGAGTGGGAGTACGACTCCCACGAGGCAGGCGTCCGCGCCGTCGACTACACGATCGCGCTCATGTGCACCAAGAACTTCAACTACTACAGCCTGATGGGCGAGCAACTCGAGGAGAAGCGAGGGATCGCCCGCGCGGACGTCGGGAAGATGGACGTCCTCCACGGGAAGCTCATGGTGTACGACCACGACGGCGAGATGATCCTCGAGGAAGACATCGGGAACTTCCACGACGCCGCGCTCAAGGGCTGCGACGAGTGTGCCGACTTCACCGGCTACTGTGCCGATCTCACCGTCGGCTCGGTCGGCTCGAGCGACGAGTACTCGAGCGTCATCGTTCGAACCGAACAGGGGCTGAAAGCCTGGGAGCTGACCGAACCCGACCTCGACTACCATGACCTCGAGGATCGAGGAGCCGTCGGCGGCCTCCAGAGCTGGGACAAGAAAAAGGCGTTCGAGAGCCTCGAGCGACCGTTCGATGCCGACGCACCGCGATTCATCGACTACACCGACCACGCCGAGTGGTACGGGACGGAACTGAATCCACACGACACCGGGCACTGAAGGCGTCTCGGACGGATCCGTGACCGCGCTTCCCGTTTGCACTCGACCGACTGTCCTGTGCGTATGACCGACGATCTGACACGGCACCACAAAAAATATACGAGCACGACTGGAGTCTGCGATCAGATGGTCCGTGACACACGGCTAACGGGATCTGCCCTCCGTTCTCGAGTCAGCCGCAACCTCAAGGAATCGGTCACCATCGATGCCCGGTCGCTCGCGGTGTTTCGGGTGTTCGTCGGGTTGCTCATCATCGCGGACGTCCTCTTGCGCTCGCGAAACTTCTGGTTCTTCTATACGGACGAGGGTGTCGTCCCGCGTTCCCACGCGATGGCGGTGACTGCCGACAACGCCTTCTCGATCTACCACATCTCGACCGATCCGACCGTCATCGCCGGGCTGATGATCATCCAGGTGCTGATCGCAATTCAGCTGATCGTCGGCTACAAGACCCGGCTGGCGACGATTCTGTCGTTCCTGTTCGTCATCTCGCTCGACTACCACAACCCGTTCGTCACGAGCTACGCCGACGTCCTGTTCCGGTTGCTCGTGTTCTGGGCAATCTTCCTTCCGCTCGGCGAACGGTGGTCGATCGACGCCGTTCACCGGGAGCGGAATCCGCGGGCCGAAATCGCGAGCGTCGCCTCCACGCTGATCCTGGGCCAGATGGTATTCATGTACTTCTACAACGGCTATCACAAGGCCCAGTCGGACGTGTGGGGAACCGGCGAAGCCGCCCCACTCGTCCTCGGCCTCGACGACATGACGTTTCTGCTGGCCGAGCAGGTACGGGCGATGCCGACACTGCTCAGCTACGGCGGGTTGCTGTGGTATGCCATGATGCTCATCTCGCCGCTGTTGCTCGTCCTCGTGGGGCGAAAGCGCATGGGCCTGGTCGCGCTGTTCATGGGTGGGCATTTCGCGTTCGCCATCACGGTTCGAATCGGCGCGTTCGCGTACGTCGCGATGGCCGGCCTGTTATTGTTCATACAGCCCCAGATCTGGCGCGACGGAAAAGCCGTCCTCCGATATTTCGACGTCGATATCGAGAAGCCGCACGCCCGCCTGAAACGACTCGAGCACGTCGCCCACGCGGTTCCGGACTGGCGGCTCAGGGGGGACGCCCAGCGCCGAGCTAGATCGCAGCTGTACACGCTCGCGATCGTGACCATCGTCGTCACGATTCTCCTGTTCTCGGTTGGGCCGTACCTCCCCGCGGGGGCCCTCGTGGACGAAGACGCGCCGCACAAACAGCAGATCGAATCGACGGCGAACGCCTACATGATCAGTCAGCCCGACTGGACGGTGTTCGCCCCGAACCCGCGAACGACCGATCGGTACCACGTCTTCGTCGCCCAGACCGACAACGGTGAGTTGCTCGACGTCTACAACGATCGGCCGTTGACGTTCGACCGGCCCCACCAGGAACTCCAGAAGCAGTACGGCACCTACCGGGAGCGGTTCTACATGAACAGCGTGCGACGGGCTGGCGACGGAAGCAACACGCCAGCACTGCTGGCCGAACACCTGTGTACGACCTGGGAGGAAGAACACGACATCACGCTCACCCACATCAATATGTACGTCGTGAGCGAGGATATCACGATAGAGACGATCAACAGCCCCGAAGACCGCGACCGCAGTTCGCGGCTGTTCTACGAGTACGGCTGTGGCGATCACGAACCGGAGCAGATCAATTTCCCGGACAGCATGCGCCCGTGACCTCGAGACGGCGGAGAGACGGCGGAGAGACGGCGGAGAGACGGCGGAGTACGGGGCAGGCACGCTGGATGTCGTAACAACCTCTCGGGCTCCCACACCGGAACCCGACGGTCGCTCGAGCGTACAGGGTCGCCAGCGACGTATTGGAGAATACGCCACGGGGGTGAACACCGAAACGTAGGGACTCACAGAGGCGAGACTGTGGGGAGGTACCGGGTACGATCGCCACCCGGACTCGAGCGGTCACCAATCAGCTCGAAAACGGCGAGGTCGAAATACGCACATGCCGGCGCTCGGTTCGAGGGGAGTCGTGCCTCGAGCGTCGGACACGCGCCACACGACAACGAGGGAGAAAGTATTTACCGGTCAATTTCACAACAGGTAGTATATCGCCCTCCACGACAGTCGGATCGACGCCCACGTGAGCGATTCGTCCGTCGGGGCACCCTCGAACGAAGACCTATGGACGTGAAAACGCGTGTGACTGACCTGAAGCCAGATTCCCTTCCTCGCCCCAGCCGAGCCGCCGTCTGGAACCGCGTTCGGGCACGGGCAACCGTCGATACGCGTGCGTTGGCCGCCCTCCGGATCCTCCTCGGTGTGACGATTCTGATCGACCTGGCCCACCGCTGGAGCGGTATCGAGCTGTTTTATTCGGATTACGGTATGTACCCCGTGTCAGCGTACGAGACGACCTACAGCCGGTTTACCGGCCTCTCGATGCACGCCTGGTCGGGGGAGGTGTGGTTCCAGCAGCTGCTGTTCGTGATCGCCGCGCTGTTCGCGGTCGCCCTGATCCTGGGGTATCGCACGCGGCTGGTTGCGATCGTCTCCCTCGTCTTTCTGGTCTCGTTGCAAGCGCGCAACCCAGCCGTCCTCAACGGGGGAGATCGGCTGTTTCGAGTGCTGTTATTGCTCGCGATCTTGACGCCCATCGGCGAACGCTGGTCGATCGACGCCCTCCGCCGAGGGTCGGCCCGCACGCAGGTCACCGGTTTCGCTACCCTCGCGTTGCTCGCCCAACCGCTCGCGGTGTTCTCCGCAAACGCGGTCGAAAAACACGAGGGCGACACCTGGTACCAGGGCGAGGCCCTCGAGATCGCGATGGCCAACGACGTCATGACGGTCTACCTCGGGAACTACCTCACCGCGTTTCCACCCCTGCTCGAGGGACTTACCTACGGCTGGGTCGTCCTCCTGAGCGGATCTATCGTCTTTTTATTCCTGACAGTTGGGCGGCTTCGTGCGTTTTTCGCCCTCGTGTACATCAGCGCGTTCGCGGGAATGGCGACGGCGATGTCGGTCGGCCTGTTTCCGCTCGTGTTGACCGCCTCGGTACTCGCGTATCTGACGCCGCCGTTCTGGGACACCATCGCCCGCCGCGTTCCCGATCGAGTCACCCGCTACCGACCGACTGCCGAGGCGTTGGGCCCGCTCTCGAAGCCTCCGCTCGAGCGCCGAGTGCTCGCGCAACTCCGCGAAAGCGACTACGAGCGGGTAGCGGACTTCGGCGTTGAATACGCCCGCTCGTTCGTCTCGATCATCGGACTGTTCGCGCTCGTCTGGATCGTCCTGTTCAGCGCCGCCGACGTGACGTCCTACGAGGTACCCGACGAGATCGATCACCAGCACCTCAACGAACAGCGCTGGGGGCTGTACGCGCCGAACCCCTCGACAGCCTACAGCTGGTACGCGGTCGAGGCGGAGCTAGCGATCGGCCAGACCGTCGATCCGTTCGACGGCGGAACCGTCACCGCGGATCGCCCACCGGACGCCTCACAGGAGTACGCTGACTTCCGCGAGCGCAAGTACCTCGAGACCGTCCGGGACTCCGGAGGCGGCGACACGAACGGGCTCATCGCCGTCAACTACGCCGAGTGGGCCTGTCAATCGGCTACCGAGAACCTCGAGGGTCACGCCGAGGTCGAGTCGGTGACCGTCCACCGGTTCCTCCAGTCGAGTCCTATCGACGGCGAGTACGACGACGTCCGACACCGCACGGTTATCGAATACGATTGTTGACGCCACCACACGATGTTGAAGCACTCGAGCTGTGAACGGTGAAGGGATCAAATCGAGCGTTCGAGGCCGTCGCCCAAAGACTCACGGCTTATGAGAGCGCCATGAGCGAGGTGAGGATTCTGAAGCGTGGCCGGGGCTACTCGAGCACAGCCGGCCGCTCGGGGCGTGAGGGCCACTCGAGCCCCCACGTTTGCCACCGCCGAACCAGGTAGAACGCAGCGAGCAGCGGCTGGAACACCGGAACGAAGAGACTGGCGAACGCGAGACCGAGGTAGGTTCCCGGATTCGGTCGCCACCCGGGTTCGTGGACGGAGACGAACGCCGCGTCCTGGTGGATCGCCACCGGAAACGCCCCGACAGCGATCGTCCCGGCGACCCCCGCCGCGGTCACCAGAAGCCCCGGTAACTGGAATACGACGGCGACGACGAACGTCGCAATGGCGAGTACCGAGGTACACAGCGAGAGGGCGATTACGAGCCACCAGCCGTCCCACCCGGCGGGCGTTCCGAGCTGTCGATGGCGTCTCGAGAGGTAGACGACGGCGACCAGCGGGGCGGCGACGAACGCCAGGGCCGGATACACCACCGGGCTGGGATGCCACGAGGGGTGATCACGAAAGCGATTGGCATCGAGATAGAGCGCCACCATGACACCGATTGTGACGACCGTGTACCCGAACGAACCGATCGCGAGGAGTGCCCACTGGACACCCGGCACCCCCGGATCGAGGTCGCCGAGGACACCGATCGCACCGACGCCGATCACCGGCGGGTACAGAAAACACAGCCGCTCGAGTGCCCGACCCCAGTCGAACTCGATGGACGCGGGTGTGCCGGTCTCACGACGGTTCATTCCTCGAGTCGTCGTTCGACGCCCCGGCCAAAACGTGTGCTGGTTTCGGCGGACGTCTCGTGGCAGGTGGAGCGTTCGACGTGATGGGCGCGGGGTGTCGACGTTCGGTAGCGTCGCTTGCGCGCGAGTACCAGCGCGAGTTCGGACTCGAGAGAGGGGCTGTGGGTTCGAAAGATGGTCTGTGGCTCGGGGGAGTCTGTAGGCACGACGGAGGGGGCGATCCACCCGATGGAACGTCCGGTCGGACAAAGGCCTTAACCAGCCAGACCGAGTACAGCGGGTGTATGCAGCACGTGAAGATTCCGCAGGATCGGATCGGCGTTCTCATCGGTGAAGGCGGGGAGACGATGCGTCGAATCGAGTCCGAAGCCGAAGTGCGACTCGACATCGACTCCGAGAACGGCTCGGTCGCCGTCGACGCAGTTGGCGACCCCGTCCGCGGCCTCAAAGGGCCCGAAATCGTGCGGGCGATCGGCCGCGGCTTCGCCCCCGATGACGCCCTCCGACTCCTGGCAGACGATATGATGCTGTTCGATCTGGTCGACATCGACGCCGCCTCCCGCAACAAAAACGACCTCCAGCGACAGAAGGGGCGGCTCATCGGCGAGGGCGGTCGCACCCGCGAACTCATGGAAGAGCTTTCCGGAGCCTCCGTCGTCATCTACGGCTCGACACTCGGCATCATCGGCACGCCGCCGGAAGTCGACGCCGCTCGGACGGCAGCCGAGATGCTCCTCGATGGGGCTCCCCACGGGGCCGTCTACTCCTACCTCGAGGAGCGCCACAACGAGATGAAACACCAGGGTATGCAGTACCACCGGTACCCCGGCGGCGAGTCCTGAACGCCGTCAACGAATCCTGAACGCCGCTAAACGTACCACGTAGATCTCGAGTGACGGATTCCACTGGTGAGAGCCGATCCGATCACCGGGTACCACTGGCGAGAGCCGATCCGATCGGCGGACGATCGAAATTTGCGGTGGGTACGACCAACGGTGAGTTCGTGGGACGGGTTTATTGTGGTCTGGACACAATGAGCACCGTCGAATGCGCATCCCGCCCGGTATCCGACCGATAGTTCTCGCCGTATGCCTCCTCACGGCAGGGTGTACCGGTCTGGTCGGAAGCGAGGTCGACCGCGATCCGTACGGCGTCGACGAACCGGTCGAACCAACGAACGATATCGGGCTCGCCGGCGTTTCCGGAGACAGGGTCACCAGCTGGCAGGCGCTGTGGTACGGGCATATCGAACGGCTCACGGACACGTCCTACGTGCGCACGATGGAGACGACGTACGTTGATGCGAACGGGACAGTGCTGTCGAACACCACTCAGCGGGCAGTTATCACCGCTGACGGGAGAGAGTATACCGAACACACCCGATACGTGTACGATCGCGCCACGAACGTGACGACGACACGAACGACGACACAGTGGGTCGACGGCGACCAGGTGACGAACCGGGTGGTCGGCGAGCGGGGAGAAGCAACCGTCTCGAGTGGTCGGGAGATCAGCAATCCAGCGACCCGGCTGCCCGTCGTGGCGAGTACGCTGTTTACGGCCGTCGAGTCGGTTTCGGTCGACCGCTCTGGCGATCGGCCTCGGTACGTCCTGACCGGATCCGGTAACGCCATCCCATATCAGAATACGACGTTCACGCTGATTCTTACCGAGCGTGGAGTCATCGAATACCTCTCGCTCGAGGGCGAACGCATTCGGAACGGCGAACAGGTCGACGTTTCGGTTGAGCACCGAATCGACCGAATCGGCGAGTCGATCGACCTCGAAACGCCAGACTGGGCGAACGAAACTGACGATCGAGACGCCGAGTGAGCGAACTGCCAGGGAGTCACGACACTGCCAGGATGTACATATATACCTCACGGACGGCGAACGTACAACCGCCCCACTGAAGCGTTGTGTTGTTCATTGGCACACCCCATAACGAAGCCTTTATATAGAATAGCAAACAATCAATCCATGACTATGGCACAACAGATGGGCAACCAGCCACTTATCGTACTTTCCGACGACAGTCAGCGTACGTCCGGAAAAGACGCACAATCGATGAACATCTCGGCCGGGAAAGCAGTCGCCGAGGCCGTCCGCACGACTCTCGGCCCGAAAGGGATGGACAAGATGCTCGTCGACTCGACGGGGAACGTCGTCGTCACCAACGACGGCGTCACGCTCCTGACGGAGATGGAGATCGATCACCCAGCCGCCAACATGATCGTCGAAGTCTCCGAGACCCAGGAGGAGGAAGTCGGCGACGGCACCACCTCCGCCGTCGTCGTCTCCGGTGAACTGCTCAAGCGTGCCGAGGAACTCCTCGAGCAGGACATCCACGCGACCACCCTCGCCCAGGGGTACCGCCAGGCCGCCGAGAAGGCGACCGAGGTTCTCGAGGACATCGCCGTCGAGGTCGACGCGGACAACGACGAGATTCTCGAGCAGATTGCAGCCACCGCGATGACCGGGAAAGGCGCGGAGAACGCGAAGGATCTGCTCTCCGAACTCGTCGTTCGCGCCGTCCAGACCGTCGCCGACGAGGACGGCATCGACACGGACAACGTCAAAGTCGAGAAGGTCGTTGGCGGCTCGATCGAGAACTCCGAACTCGTCGAGGGCGTCATCGTCGACAAAGAGCGCGTCAACGAGAACATGCCGTACTTCGCTGAGGACGCTTCCATCGCGCTCGTCGACGGCGCACTCGAGATCAAAGAGACCGAGATCGACGCCGAAGTCAACGTCACCGACCCCGACCAGCTTCAGCAGTTCCTCGAGCAGGAGGAAGCCCAGCTCAAGGAGATCGTCGACCAGCTGGCTGCCGTCGGCGCCGACGTCGTCTTCGTCGACGGCGGCATCGACGACATGGCCCAGCACTACCTGGCCCAGGAAGGCATCATCGCCGTCCGCCGGGTCAAATCCAGCGACATGAAGCGACTGGCCCGCTCGACCGGTGCCCGTCCCGTCAACAGCGTCGACGACCTGACCGAGGAGCACCTCGGCTTCGCCGGCAGCGTCGCCCAAAAGGACATCGCCGGTGACCAGCGCATCTTCGTCGAGGACGTCGACGACGCGAAAGCGGTCACCCTCATCCTCCGCGGTGGCACCGAACACGTCATCGACGAGGTCGACCGTGCAATCGAGGACTCCCTCGGCGTCGTTCGCACGACGCTCCAGGACGGGAAGGTCGTCGCTGGCGGCGGTGCCCCCGAAGTCGAACTCTCGCTGGCCCTGCGCGACTACGCCGACTCCGTCGGCGGCCGCGAACAGCTCGCGATCGAAGCGTTCGCAGACGCGCTCGAGGTCATCCCACGCACGCTCGCCGAGAACGCTGGGCTCGACCCCATCGACTCGCTCGTCGAACTCCGTAGCGCCCACGACGGCGGCGACGTCGCCGCTGGACTGGACGCCTACACGGGCGACACGATCGACATGGGCGAGGAGGGCGTCTACGAGCCCCTCCGCGTGAAGAGCCAGGCCATCGAGTCCGCCACCGAAGCAGCCGTCATGCTGCTGCGCATCGACGACGTGATCGCCGCTGGCGAGCTGAAAGGCGGCGGCAGCGACGACGACGAGGACGAGATGCCACCCGGCGGCGGCATGGGTGGCGGAATGGGCGGCATGGGCGGAATGGGTGGAATGGGCGGCGCGATGTAGGCGAGGCGCGGCGGAGCCGTGAGCCAGGCGCAGTTCGGAGCGAGACGAGAACTGCGTAAATGCGAGCGGGCACCGCCTGCGAGAAGAAATTGCGACGTCAGGAGCAATTTCATCGAACCCATCCAGATCCGCGCACAGTCGGCCCGATTTTTACGGTTTGTGTGCGTTTGTGACTCGATCAGCGGAGCATGTTCCTCCCGTTGTGCAACGGGCACGTAGACTCGAGCAGACACGTCTATCGCAACTCGAGGCCGTCGCCGGAATATCTCATGAATTAAGTACTGGCCCGCAATATTCGCGCCTATGCAAACGCTCCTGCTGGACAGCGATGACGTCGACGAGAACGCCCTGATGGCCGACGTCATCAGCGCCGTCGAGGACGCTTTCGCCGCCTACGAACGCGGCGACGCACAGATGCCGGCGAAGTCCTACATCGATCTCCCTCGGTACAACGGCGACTTTCGCTCGATGCCAGCGTACATGGACGCCGGCGACTGGGACGCGGCGGGACTGAAGTGGGTGAACGTCCACCCCGACAACCCGCGAGACCACGACCTCCCGACCGTGATGGGGACGATGATCTACTCCGACCCCGAGACGGCGTTCCCGCTGGCGGTGATGGACGGAACCGAGCTCACGATGAAACGCACTGGCGCAGCCGCGGCCGTCGCGACCGACTACCTGGCCGTCGAGGACGCCACCAGCCTGGGGATCGTCGGTGCCGGTGTGCAGTCGTACACCCAGCTCGACGCCATCGCCGCGATCCGCCCCATCGAGGAGGTCGTCGTCTCGGATCTCGACGACGCCCGCGTCGAGCGATTCATCGACACCTACGGCGACGCGTTCGACGTTCGTGCCGGATCGATCAGCGAAGCCGGCCACTGTGACGTCCTCTCCACCGTCACGCCCGTCGAGGAGCCGATCGTCTCCCTCGAGGACGTCGCCGAGCACACCCACATCAATGCGATGGGGGCCGACGCCGAGGGGAAACACGAACTGGCCGACGAACTGCTGCTGGCGGCCCGGATCGTCATCGACGACCACAAACAGTGCACCCACTCCGGCGAAATCAACGTCCCCTACCACGCCGGAACGCTCACCGACGACGACATCTACGGTGAGATCGGCCAGCTCGTCGAGGGCGGGAAGACCGGCCGCGACGCCGACACCGGCGTGACGGTCTTCGACTCGACCGGCCTCGCCATCCAGGACGTCGCCGCCGCTCACGTCGTCTACGAGCAGGCCGCGAGCGAGGAGAAGGGGTCGCCGTTCGACCTCGTCGGCGTCCACGAGTAGGCTCGCTCGAAGCTCGAGGTACGATACTCGATACTCAATACTCGGACGGCGATCATAGATACTTGAAACTCGGACCCGGTTACTCGAGCTGTGTTGCAAAGCCGAAATTCGGCTTCACGTCCTCGACGCGAACGGTGACGGTGTCTCCTTCTTCAGCCCCATTCACGAACAAACGGTAGCCGTCGACGGAGGCGATGCCGTCGCCTTCGGAGCCGACGTCGATAATCTCGACCTCGAGTTCGTCGCCGACGTCGACGGGTGCCGTCAGCCGGCCTTTCGCGAGCAGGTAGATCTCGGAGGAGGACTTCCGGGAGGCGTCGGGGCTCGTCGCCCGAACGTACTGGAACTCCTCGCTCATCTCCTCGCGGAGGGCGTCGACGTCGGAGCCTTCGAACACCTTCACGGCCAGATTGCCGCCCGTGTCGAGCAACTCGAGGGCGGTCTCGTAGGCCATCCGGGCGAGGTGCAGCGACCGGGCCTGATCGAGGGAGTACTCCCCGGACATGTTAGGAGCCATGTCGGAGACGACGCAGTCGACTGGGCCGCCTGCGGCGTCGAGTACGCGCTGTAGAGTCTTCTCCTGGGTCATGTCGCCCCGGAGGGTTTCGGTTCGGTCGGCGAGGTCGGAATCCTCGAGATCCTTGATCCGCTGGAGGTCGACGCCGATCACGCGGCCCCGGGGGCCGACCTTCTCGGCGGCAACCTGGAGCCAGCCGCCGGGGGCCGCCCCGAGGTCGACGACGGTGTCGCCACCGGAGATGAGGTTCTCGAGGTCGTCGAGCTGTTTGAGTTTGTAGGCCGCCCGCGAACGGTAGCCCTGTTGCTTGGCTCGGTTGTAGTAGTCGTCCTTTCGCGTCATGGGTACCTCACCGAATCCCGTGTTCCGTTCCACGTCGGAACGGTCTGTGGATCTGCGTTCATACGGAACGTGACGTTCCCAACTCGGAAAGGGACATCGGATAGTCGCTGTCAACTGCCGTGATCTGCAAACGCGTCTCGTCACCCCGTGGCAACGACTATCGTGCACACGCACCGAGCGCAAATTCGCGCCACTTTCCGAACCCGTGGTTCTCGACGTGCTCGTTTCACCTGTAGATGTTCTGATCGAGCGATCCGGTCGGTGCGCTACCGTTTCGGATTCGAAACGGGAGATGAGGTTTTCCGTTACAACTATTGTGTATCGTAACGGAGTGAATCGTAACGATGAAAACCGTCACTACGCGCATCCCGGAAGACGACGAGGAGGCGCTCGCCGAACTCGAGGAGGAGATGAGCGCCGACCGATCCGAGGTGCTTCGCCGTCTGATCCGACAGGGGCTCTCGGACTGGCGCACGGAGCGAGCCCTCGACCAGCTCCGCGATCACCGTATCACGCTGCGGAAGGCAGCGGAACTGGCGGACGTCTCGTACCTCGAGATGGTGACCCTCGCTTCCGACGAGGGAATCGACGTCGGGTACACGACGGACGACCTCGAACGCGACCTCGATCGCATCTAATGGTCGTCGTCGATTCCTCCGCGCTGATTCCGCTCGCGTGGATCGGACGACTCGACCTCGTCTCGACCGCCTTTGACGATATTCGGACGACGGAAGCCGTTCGGGATGAAGTCCTCACGGAAGGGAAACGCGGTACCGCGACGCTCGAGGAGTTTCTGTCGGACGCAGCTATCCACGAGACACCGGAGACAGCCGACGATGTGGCGTCGATGGAAGGAATTGCAGTGGCCGATGCGTCGGTGATCCTGTTGGCGGATGTCGACGAGGAGATCCTTCTCGCGAACGACAAAGGGCTGATCGACGTTGCCCGCTCTCACGGTGTCGAGTGCTGGTGGGTGACGACGTTGTTGCTCAGGTGTACGAAAGAAGGAGACGTGACGCGGGACGAGGCAACCGACGTCCTGTACAGCCTCGTGGACGAAGGGATGAACCTGCACCCGAAAGTCTACGCGCAAGTGCAGAAGAAACTCCGTGAACTGGGGGAAGAAGGGGGCCACTGATACAGTTTGCCGTGACTTTTTACCGGTGATTGCACTACCGGGTCGGCACTCAGCGGGAAGAGACTACAGCAGACCGTATCAGAACGTTCAGAAATCGCTATAAGTCCGCTCGAGTCGCGGGTGTTCGAGGGCACCCGAACGTCGAGGGTCACAGCGGCGACGGACAGCCACCAGTCGACCACCCTGTTCGCCGCCAAAGGGTGCCTTTTTGTACCGACCGTCCGTAGCCCGTCATATATGTTCAAGGCCATCGTGAGCGCGGAAACGCTCACCAGCGCGCTCGACTCCGTCAGCGTGCTGGTCGACGAGTGTAAGATCCACCTCGAGGAGGAGGGACTCTCCATTCGGGCCGTCGACCCCGCCAACGTCGGCATGGTCGACCTCTCGCTCGAGGCGGCCGCGTTCGAATCCTACGAAGCCGACGGCGGCCTGATCGGCGTCGACCTCTCCCGACTCGAGGACATCGCCGGCATGGCCGAATCCGGCCAGCTCATCCAGCTCGAACTCGACGAAGAGACCCGCAAACTGCACATCCAGATCGACGGACTCGAGTACACTCTGGCGCTGATCGATCCCGACTCGATCCGCCAGGAGCCCGACATCCCGGATCTCGACCTGCCCGCACGGGTCGTCCTCGAGGGGAAGGACGTCAACCGTTCGGTGAAGGCGGCCGACATGGTGAGCGATCACATCGCGCTGGGCGTCGACGACGCCGACGAGTTCTTCTACGTCAACGCGGAGGGGGACACCGACGACGTCCACCTCGAGCTCACGAGCGACGACCTGATCGACCTGCAGGTGGGCCCGGCCCACTCGCTGTTCTCGCTGGATTACCTGAAGGACATGAACAAGGCGATCCCCGGCGATACGGAGGTCACCCTCGACCTGGGCGAGGAGTTCCCCATCAAGCTCTACTTCGGCTTCGCTGAGGGGCAGGGACAGGTTACCTACATGCTTGCCCCGCGGATTCAGAGCGACTGAGCGCGGTTCATCGATCGGGGCAGTTTCACGGACTATCCGCGTACGTTGGTTTCTGACAGTGTCACCCCAAGCCCTGCCTGAACGTTGATCGAGAGGGCTGTGGATCAATCTGCGCTGTGTGTCGAGCACCCCGCCAGTTCACGCAGGAATGCTCAGCGCCGTTTCACCGGATCGACAGCAGAGTCTCACTCGAGCGAGTGTGATCACGGTCTTCTCGAGCGCCGTCGACAACGAGTCCGGGTTCGCAGACCCGACCACGACGGTGAAAACGATTCCGCGGTGTTCAGGCCATACGCGAGCAGTCACAGGGATCGTTGTAGTCACGTACCGCCGATCACCCGCCAGAGGGTCGGCGATAGACGGTACACTGGTACCCTATCAGTCGGCCTGGGAATCGTCGTCACCGTCAGCGTCGTCCTCCTCCTCCCCGTTCTCGTCGCTGCCCGCCGTGAGTCCCTCGTTCGGGTCTCGTTCGAGCGCTGGCGACGCCTCGGTGTACGTCGAGTAGCCGTCGAACCAGCGGACGATGCGTTCGATTCGGTCGACCATGTGGCCTGGTTCGCCCGAGCGGGAGAGTTCGTGGCCCTCTCGAGGGTAGCGCACCATCCGGGTGTCGACGCCGTGTTTTTTCAACCCGAGGTAGAACAGTTCGGCCGTGTTGGCGGGCGTCCGATAATCCTGGTCGGAGTGAATCAGCAGCGTCGGCGTGGTCACGTTCGGGACGTGGGCGACCGGGGACTGCTCCCAGAGGAAGTCGGGATCCTCCCACGGCGTGACGCCGTAGTCGCCCTCGACCAGTTTGAAGGCGTCCGTCGAGCCGTAGAAGCTGGTGAAGTCGTAGACACCACGCTGGCTGACCGCGGCACCGAAGCGGTCGGTCTGGCCGACCGTCCAGGCGGTCATGAACCCGCCGAAGCTCCCGCCGGTAACGTACTGCTCGTCGGCGTCGATGTACTCGCGCTCGCAGACGAGGTCGACGCCAGCGAGGATGTCGGTCAGCGTCACGTCTCCCCAGTCGCGTTCGATCGCCGCAGCGTACTCTTCGCCGTAGCCAACCGAACCGCGTGGATTCGACCAGAAGACGGCATACCCGGCGGCGGCGAGGCTCTGGAACTCGTGCCACATCGTGCCGCTCGTCGTCCACTGGGAGTGGGGGCCGCCGTGAATCTCGACGACCAGCGGATACGTTTCCTCGGGGTCTCCCGGGCGCTGCCCGCTCGACGACTCCGAGGCGCGTGGCGCCTCGCCCCCAAACTCCGGCGGCATCAACAGCCAGCCCTGTACCGGCCCCTGCTCGCTCTCGTACCACAGCTCCTCGGGCTGGGCGACGGCTCGATCCTCGAGGTAGTCGGCGTTGACCCGTGTCAGTCGGGTGGCCTCGTTGCCGCCGCGCGTGGAGACGAACACGTCGCCGGGGTGATCCCACTCGCTCTGGACGAACGCGACGGCGTGCTCGCCCACCGAAAAGCCCTCGAGGGTGGCGTCGCCGAGAACGCGCCTCGGTTCCTCGCTCGCGTCGCCGGGAACCGACCAGAGCGCGACCGTCCCCTCGTCGGGCGTCCCGAAGTAGAGGGTCTCCTCGTCCGGATCCCACTCGTAGCCGCCAAAGCCGATCGTGCGATCGAGGTCGGCGGTGACCGTTCGCTCCGAGTCGTCCTGCCGATCGAACACCTTAAGCTCGGTTTGGCGAAGCGTAAACCCCTCCTCGGGCGTCCAGGGGTAGGCGATTCGACCGTCGGTCGTCCCCTCGAGCGAGGCGATCCAGCCCCGCGTCTCGACGACCGACTCGACGTCGCCGGACGGGAGGTCGTGGGCCAGGATCTCGAACTCGATCGAGTCGTCGGGTTCCTCGCCGCGTTTGGTCGCGTAGTAGATGGTGTCGTCGTCGCCCCACGTCGGTGCAACGTAATCAGTGTCGCCGTCGGTGAGTCGTTCCATCGCCTCGTTGTCCCCCTCGGTAACGACCCCGTTCTCGAGCGCCGTCGCGACGTCGAGGGTGTAGACGTGGCTTCGGCGGCCGTCCATATACCGCTGGGCGGCCCGATAGACGAGTCGATCGATCACCCGAGGATCGGGTGCCTCGGGCTCGTACTCGGGATCGACGGCGAAATCGCGCCCCTCCTCACGATCCTCGACGGTCGAGGACTGGGAGAACAGCAGTCGAGAGCCGTCGGGGCTCCACTCGAGTTGGGAGATGCCACCGACGACGCTCGTGACCTGTCGACCCTCGCCGCCGTCGGTCGGGAGGATCCAGAGCTGTGGTCGGTCGTCGTCGGCACCGCGGGTGCTGACGAACGCCAGGTACGAGCCACAGGGACTCCATCGGGGCTGGCTGTCGACGCCCTCGCTCACGGTGAACTGTCTCGGCTCGTCGCCGCCGATAGGAACCACGTACACCGTCGCCTCGTAGGACTCGTCGTCCGTGGGACGTTTCCTGACGAACGCGACTCGTTCGCCATCAGGGGCGATCTGAGGATCGGAAACCTGTGTGATCTCGTGAACGTCAGCGGGATCGACCGTGTGCATAGTCACCACTCCGATTGGTTCCGATTATAGGTTTCGGTTCGTAGGTTCCAAGTGGAGACAGTTACCTGTGAAGATTGTCAGAGTGCACTGAAATTCAGCGTGGATATCAATGTACGTGCAAAATATTAATCCCGTCCCGGAACGTAGGTAGTGTGCATGGTGCAACGTATCAAACGCCGCCGCTTCATTGCGGCAACTGGGGTTGCTGGACTCGCCGGCATCGCCGGTTGTATTGGTGACGATGTCGACGATGACGGTAACGGCAACGGTAATGGCAACGGTAATGGCGACGACGACACCGACGACACCGACGACAACGGTAACGGGAACGGTAACGGAAACGGCGACGAGGAGGACATCGGTGACGCCGATCCAGACGAGGGCGGCGAAGTCCTCTCCTGGCACGCGGGCGGTACCGGCGGCACGTACTACCCGCTGTCGGGTGAGATGAAATCCATCGTCGAGGAGCACACGCCACACGGCCTCCAGGTGCAGTCGACCGGTGCCAGCGTCGAGAACGTCGGCAGTCTTGGTCGCGAGGAAGCCGAGTTCGCGCTGATCCAGAACGACATCGCCTACTTCGCCTACAACGGCACTGGCATCGAGGACTTCGAGGATGAGCCGATCGAGAACCTTCGCGGGGTCGCGACGCTGTACCCCGAGACGATCCACATCATCACCCAGGCGGATTCGGGGATCGAATCCGTCGAGGATCTCGAGGGCGCCACGATCAACACTGGCGACCTCGGCAGCGGGACGCAGGTCAACGCGCTGCAGATCCTCGAGTCCGCGGGTATCGATGACTTCGACGAGCAGAACACCGACTTCGCGTCGGCCACCGACCAGATCCGCGACGGCGACATCGACGCCGCGGTCATCGTCGGCGGGTGGCCCGTCGGCTCGGTCGAGGAACTCGCCTCCTCGGAGGACATCGCGCTGGTCTCCGTCGACGGCGACGTCCGGGATCAGGTGCAAGAAGACGCCGAGTGGATGGCCGAAGACACGATCCCCGGCGGCACCTACGACGGCGTCGACGACGACGTCGAGACCGTCTCGGTGCAGGCGATGATCGCCACTCACGACGGCGTCGACGAGGAAATCGTCGAGGAGGTCACCACGGCCATCTTCGACAACACCGACGACTTCAGCATCAAAGCTGACTTCATCAGCGCCGACACCGCCCAGGACGGAATGCCGATCGACCTCCACCCGGGTGCCGAGGCCTACTTCGGGTAACGACTGACCCGTTTTGGCACCGACAGGCTCGATCGTGTTTCACCGCCGGAGACGAACGCTCGTCGTCGCACTCCTCGTTCTCGTCGTGGCCAGCGTCGCGCTCGTCTCGAGTGCGCAATCAGAGCCGACGCGTACGCTCGTCGTTTCCGACGCCGAGTCCGGCGAGCAACTGCTCGCGGTCGAGGTCGACGACGGCACCGAGGTCACGCTGTCGTACACCCACAGCGTCGAGAAAACCCAGGTCGATGACGTCTACGTGGTCGACGACGACCGGCTTCGGATGACGAGAATGGTGTTTCAGTCACACGGCGCTGGCCTGCCGTCGGACGAGACGGTCGAGCGGACTGACGACGGATTCGTCGTCGAGCGGAACACCACCTTCGAGACGTTGCGCGTCACACCGGGGGCGATCGCCGGTCACGAACTGATCGTCGGCGGCGACCGCTTCGATCTCGTCGACCGCTCGAACGGCCCGGTGGTCATCGCCGTCGACGTCGACGATCGGAACGTTCTCGAGCGCGTTCTCGGAGATAGTACCAGCGACGGGCGAGACGATCACGTGGCCAGCGGCGTGATACACACCCATACACATATCCACCCTGGCCACCACGCAAGCACACGAACCTAGTTAGACCACTCATGAGCGTAGACACTGGGGGCACGGACGAGTTATCGGAGGCCGAACAGGAGCAGATCCTACAGGAGGTCGAGCGACGGCGAACGCTCACCGGCGTGGCAGCCATCGTCGTCGCGTTCATCGGCATCGCCTTCTCGGCGTTCCAGATGTGGATCGCCGCTCGCAGCTTCACGTTCGAACTGACGCTCCCGCTGTACGGCACGCTCCGCCTTGGCTCGTTGCAGTTGCTGCAGGTCAACGCGATTCACGTCACGTTCGCGCTCGTGATCGCCTTCTTGCTGTTTCCGGCCAGTCGCGGGGACGGCTTTCTCGCCCGCCGCCTGGGTCGGATCGAACCCGCCGTCCGTGGACGGTTCGGCGACGGGCATCCGTTGACGCGAGGCGTGCGACGCCTCGCCGGGTTCGTTCGGTGGGCCGTCGTCGACCCCAACATGAACCGGGTGACGCCGATCGACGTCGTGATGATCGTCCTCGCGCTGTTGCCGGCCCACTACATCGTCACCCAGTACGACGAAATCCGAACGATTGCCGTTCATCGGTTCGACGGTACCCAGGCGATCCACGAGGTGCTCACGTTCCAGGGTGTCCAATTCCTCGAGCCCCTCGTGATGGGAATCGCCTGGCTCGGCATCCCGCTCGACGAGGTTTCATACGCGTTCTGGCTCGGCGTCCTCGGCCTTTTGCTCGTTCTCGAGGCCACCCGGCGCGCACTCGGCATCCTCCTCATGAGCCTGGTCGGGATGTTCATCGTCTACGCCCGCTGGGGCCACGTCATCCCGCGTGACTCCCCCCTCGGCGCGCTGGCGATCCAGCCCGAGAACTGGGCGAACATCGTCTACAACCTCTGGTACACCGTCGAAGCTGGCGTGTTCAGTACGCCGGTGACGGTGAGCGTCCGGTTCATCTACATCTTCATCCTCTTCGGCGCGTTCCTCGAGATGAGCGGGGCCGGCAAGTGGTTCATCGATCTGGCCTACTCGATGACCGGTACCCGGAAGGGCGGCCCCGCGAAGGCCAGTGTCGTCTCTAGCGGGTTCATGGGGATGCTCTCGGGGTCGTCGATCGCCAACACGGTGACGACGGGTGCGTTCACGATTCCGCTGATGAAGCGGTCGGGGTACTCACCCGAGTTCTCCGGGGCCGTCGAGTCCTCCTCTTCATCCGGGGGACAGATGCTTCCGCCCGTGATGGGTGCCGCCGCGTTCTTGATCGTCGAATTCACGGGCACCCCGTACGCGGACGTGATCATCGCCGCGACCCTGCCAGCCATCGCCTTCTTCTTCGGGATGTGGGTGATGGTACACTTCGAGGCCGTTCGCGGCGGCATCGGTGGGCTTCCGCGGGCCGAGTTGCCCGACGCCAGGCTCCTCGTTCGTACCGGCTGGTTCTACCTGGTGCCGATCGTCCTCCTGCTGTACTTCCTCGTGATCGCCCGGTTCTCGATCAACCGCGCCGGCTGGTTCACCATCGTCTCCGTGATCGCGCTCATCGCGTTCGTCGCGGCCTACAGCGAGCGTTCTCGAGTTCCGTTGATCGGAACGATCGTCGTCCTCGCGCTCGCCCAGGCCGCAAGCTACGCCGCCGTCGGTGGCGGTCTCGTCGACGGGATCCAGGTCGCTCTGGGCCTCGAGACTGCGGGCGCTGGTCTGGGCCTCGAGGATGCTGCGTTCGTCGCCGCCAGCGATCTCGGCCTGATCGTCACGCTCGTCAGCGTCGCGTTCTTGCTGGCCCGCCCACGAGAGGATGCGTCGTTGCTCGAGCTCGACGACGCCGTCGACGACACGGCGACCGAGGTCGCTTCACGGATCGGTCGGCCGACGCTCTCGCGAAACCGTGCGTATCGCTTCGGCACGTTCGTGCTGAAGTCGATGGATTCGGGAGCACGGACGGCGACGACGGTCGTGATCGCGGTCGCGGCGGCGGGCGTCATCCCCGGCGTGATCAGCGTTTCCGGGCTGGGGCCGAACCTCGCGGCGCTCATCGACGCCGTCAGCGGGGGCTCGATGTTGGTCTTGCTCGTCCTGACCGGCATCGGCTCGATCATCTTCGGAATGGGGATGCCGACGACGGCGATGTACATCATCCTGATCGCGATGCTCGGTGGGCCCATCGAAGCCGCCGGGATCGCCATCCTCGCGGCCCACCTCTACGTGCTCTACTTCGGGCTGATGGCGGACGTGACCCCGCCGGTCGCCGTCGCCGCCTTCGCCGGGGCCGGGGTCGCCAAAGCCGATGAATTCGCGACGGCGATCATCGCCTTCCTGCTCTCGCTGAACAAAGTGCTGGTGCCGTTCGCGTTCGTCTTCTCGCCGGGGATCATGTTCCTCCGCGAGGGCGAAGAAGAGTGGTACGTCATCGGCTGGGCTGACGTCGCCGACCTCGGCTTCTTCGTCCCCGAAGTCGTGATCCCCGTGACCGGGATGTTCCTCGGGGTGTACGCCCTCGGGGTGACGATCATCGGCTACCAGTACGCCAGCGTCAGGCCGCTCAATCGCGCGCTCTACGCCGTCGCCTCCATCCTGTTGATGGTACCCGAGATTCCGCTCCTGATCGCCGAAGGGATCTTCACCCTCGCCGGTATCCCCTCGGATCTGCTCATCTTCTCGATCACCGGCACCCTCCGGGCGATCGGTCTCGTGATGCTGGTCGTCCTCTCCAACCAAAACCGGTCGCGCGGCGTTGACGCCGAAGAGGCCGGTGCTGACGGCCCGGCAGTGGCTGGGGGCGACAGCTGATCGTTGTCCTCGAACCAGCGATCGTTCTACGTTTCGGATAACAGACTACATCCTGAAAAACTCGAGGTACGGGTTCCACGGAACTCGAGACGTGAGACGACGGCAACACAGCGTTCAGGCCCGGAAACCGGCTACTCGAGAACGGCCCGATCGCTCGTCGCGCTCCGGATCCGATCCCGTATGTGAGCGGCCTCGGCCACCGGTACCCGGACGTCGAAATGCACAGATTCGGTGTAGTCGGCCTCGAACTCGAGCCCCTCGCTCTCGAGGATCCCCCGCACGGTGCCCGAATCGTCGTACTCGACGGTAATCTCGAGGCGTTCGTGGGGGCGCTCTTCGACCACCCCCGCGGTGTCGACGGCGTCTTTGACCGCTCGGGAGTAGGCGCGAACGAGACCACCCACCCCGAGGTTCGTTCCGCCGTAGTAGCGAGTGACGACGACGACGACGTTCTCGAGGTCGCGCTGGGTGAGGACGTTGAGCGCGGGTTTGCCCGCCGAACCGGTGGGTTCGCCGTCGTCGCTCGAGTACTCCCGGAGCATCCCGCCGTCGGCCCCGGTGCGCACACGGTAGGCGGGAACGTTGTGCGTCGCGTCGTCGAACTCCGTTTCGATCGCCTCGACGAAGGTTTCGGCCGCCTCGACGTCTTCGACCGGGCGAACGTGGCCGATGAACTCCGAGCCCTGGACGACAAACCGCGCGGTGGCGGCCTCGTCAACCGTTCGGTAGGTGTCGGTCATGGCCGATCACCGCCGCTGGTACCTTCTCGGGCGGCCGAGCGAAACCGGTCGCGGTCGCAGTCGCACTCGAGTGCTCGAGGGCGGCGTTCCATAGCGCCCGTTCACGCGGCCGCGAAATGAGGCCATCGGTTCTCACAGCAGGACGGGATTCGAGTTCCGAATCGACTCAGATGACGTCGTTCGGATCGTGCTCCGCCGCCATTCGAGTCGCCTCGGTCGCGTACTGCTTGTGCAATTCGGGGTCGTCGACGGTGCCTAGATTATCCCGCTCGGCCTCGACGGCGGCGGTCGTGTCACGAACGTCGGTGAAGGAGGTGAGCGCTCGCTCCTTGCGGAAGTACCGCTCGCCATCGGTGGTGGCGTAGGTGAGGATGATGAGGTTCTGCTCGTCGTCGGAGTACGTTCGTTCGACGAGCCAGACACGTACCGTGTCGTCGGTTTCGGCCGCCATACGCGTGATTCGACGGCGAGAGTGAACTACCCCACCCTATCGCTCGCCTAACGGCCCGCGCTTGAGGGAGGGGCTTCCTGTTTCCACGACGCGCTTTGCAGATACAGGTGTCTCCACAGGGAGCGCAGTCTCCACAGGCGTTGATTCGGAGCATCCCACTCCTAATAGCTTCATGATACCGCGAGAAAGAACGTTCCACGCCGCATTTGCGTCCCTGTCCGCCTCAAACCCGCAAGCGGGGCAGGAATGTTCACGAACCCACAACGGCTTGTCAGTCGAGACGCCGCAGGACGCGCACTCCTTAGTCGTCCCTCTCGGGTTGACCGCCACGAAGTGTGTTCCCTCGCGTTCGCACTTGTATTCAAGCAACGAGAGGAACGTTCGCCACGCGGCAGAGGCGGTGTTGCGGCTGTTCGACGGCGATTCCATCATCCCCTTGACGTTCAGGTCTTCGACTGCCACGAGGTCATACTCCCGAGCGTAGTACGCCGAGAGTTTGTGCAAGAAGTCGCGGCGCTTCCGTCGGAGGTTGGCGTGACACTTCGCTACGCGCCGTCTTTGCTTCTCGTAGTTGTTCGACCCGTGTTGCTTCCGCGAGAGCTTCCGTTGCTTGCGTTCCAAGCGTTCACGTTCGTTCGAGAGGTCGAGCGACCCGACCGCCGTGCCGTCCGTATCGTGGGCATACGTGAGAATCCCCCACGTCGATACCGACGCACTTCTCGGGAGTATCGGGCAGTTCAGGAGGTTCACGGTTCATTTCGATACCGAACGTGGCAAACCACTCGCCCGTCGGCTCTTTCTTGAGCGTGACCTGCTTGAGTGTGGCGTCGTCGGGGATGGCGCGGTGAAGCCGTATCGGTATGTCCGCAAGTTTCGAGAGTGATAGGACAGTCTGACCGCCCTTCTTGTCGAGCTTGAAGCCAGACTGACTGTACGTGAAACTGCGAAACTCCCGTGGCGGCTTCCACGTGAGTTGGCCGACGCCGTAGCCGTTTTTCTTGAGTGCGGAGAGGCCTTTGACGTTCTGCTCGATTCGCATGACCGCCGTTTGCAGAACTGTCGAGTACACGTTCGAAAGGTCATCCCACCAATCTTTCAGGGACGGGATTTCGTCTCGTATAGACCGGACGCGTTGATTGAGCGTGCCTGCGTCCTTGGGGATTTGGTCGAAGCGATAGAGCGCGTGATTGTACAGTTGCCTACAAATGTCTCGGTGGCGGTTCAACTCCTCACGGTGGCGGTTCAACTCCTCACGGTGGCGGTTCAACTCCTCACGGTGGGCGTCGGACGGATTGAGACGGTACTTGTAGGCGTAGTACATCCGTTACTCCCGTTCTTCAATTAGTTCGTCCAGTTTCTCTCGGATGAACGACGAGAGGTTGAGGTGTTGATCCTCTATCCACTCGTCTTGATCCTCTCGGATAGTGATTGTCTTCCGTTTCACCGTAATGCACACTATGCACGTTACACGTATAATAGCTTCGATGAAGCGTTGGCCTGTGGGCCGAGCAACAGACGTGTTTGAGAACTGTGCGGCGCTGTATCCCCTCCCTGCTCACGCCTCCCGTTCGGTCGGCGTTCGCTGAGGAAGGGGGCTTAGCACCTACTTTCAGCTAAAAAATGGCGACGGCGGGGGTCGATCCGAGCGTGACGAATGCCGCTCGAACGAGATCACCCCACTCTTTGCATCAGTCGAGGCAATCGCTTTACGTCGCTCCGCCTCGAAGATCCCGTATGAGCACGCTGTTGCTCGTCGCACTCGTCTTCATCCCGGTGTTCGTCCTCGTTTTACTGTCGGCGTTCACCTACTACGACGCGACCGACATCGGCATGAAGAATCCGCGCCGGTGGGCGTTGATTGTCCTGTTCGTCCCCGTGTATGGCTTCATCATCTATCTGCTAACCCGGAGCGAACTCGACTACGATCCGGAAACCGATCCCTACCGGGACGGAGCGGTCAACGTCCACCCGTCTCGAGCCGACGAGGTGCCGTGGGACGTCCGCGGCCGCGAGAGAGTGTCCGAAGCCGACTCTCACGCTGAATCGGAATCAGAAGCCGAAGACCGGACGAACTCACAGGGCGGCGTAGAGAGGTACTAGACCGCTAGTCTTCCTGTGGTGTCCCTTCGAGTTCCTGTCCATCCGCCGCTCGGGTCGGCTCGTCTTCGACATCGGCGTCGTCGATGTACTTCTCCTTCCACGTGCCGCGAGTGAACCAGACGACGCCGACGATGGCACCGAGGACGTTGCCGAGGGCCATGCCGACCCAGATACCGGTCGCCCCCCAGTCGAGTGCGGCGACGGTGATTCCCACGACGGGGAGCGTGATCGACCACGACAGCGCCAGGACGAGGACGCTCACGACGCGGCCGACCCACAGCGTGAGCATCGATATCACCATAGCGGTCTTCGTGTTCCCGGCGCCACGGAACGCCCCGAGGATTACCTGTGAGACGCCGATGAAGGCGAACTCGACGGAGCGAATCTGGACGTACTCGACTCCGTAGGCGATCGTCGCTGGCGCGTCGGGGACGTCCCCGAGGAAGACGCTGACGATCGGTTCGGTGAACGCAACCGCGATCACGGCGACGACGAGCATCACCCCGGCACCCGTCGAGGCGGCGAGCCAAACCGAGCGCTCGGCGCGGTCGCTCCGGTCGGCCCCGAGGTTCTGGCCTACCATCGTGTCGATCGCCCGACCCAACCCCATCGCTGGCAGGAAGACGAGCGAGATCAGCCGGTTGCCGAGCCCGTAGGCGGCGACGACCGGCGGTGAGAACGTGACGACCATCGCCGTCAGCGTGATCATGGCCATCGCGCTCGTGGTCTGTTCGAGCGTACTTGGAACGCCCAGACGGACGATATCCAGAATAAACTCGAGATCCGGGTACAGGTGCTCGAGGGTGACGGCCGGGCCACTGGCCGTCGTGAAGAGAATCCAGAGGCCGATCCCGGTCGCCACGCCGCGGGCGAGGATCGTCGCCAGGGCGGCCCCCTGGATGCCGAAGCCGGTGAAGCCGGTCTGGGCGTAGATGGCAGCCTCGAGCCCCTGGAGGCCGAGCCAGGTGAACAGCGGGTTGTCGGCGAAGCCGAAGATGAGGAACGGGTCGAGGACGACGTTGATGACGACCGAGACGACCATCACGAGCATCGGTGTTCGGGTGTCGCCGTACCCCCGCATCAACGCGGAGAAGACGAAGAAGCCGAACATGAGGGGGATCCCCAGGAAGATGATCTCCATGTAGTCGGCGGCGAGCGGGATCACGGTCGCGGCCGTGTCCGGGTCGCTGGGGAGCAACTCGAGCGCCGGGCGGGTGTAGAAGTAGCCACCGACGCCGATGAACACCGAGAGGAAGGCGACGAACGAGAGCGTTTGCCCGGCGACGAGGCCGGCCGAGCGGTCGCCGCTCGCGCCGGTGTACTGGGCGACCAGGATCGCCCCCGCGGTGGTGAAGCCGCCGGCGACGGCGATCAGCAGGAAGATCAGGGGGAACGCGAGGCTGATCGCGCCGACGGCCTCGGCGGAGAGCCGGCCGAGATAGAGGGTGTCGACGACGTTGTAGGTGACCTGCAACAGCTGAATGACGACGATGGGCCAGGCGAGGTGAAAGAGCGGGCGAACGAGACTCCCCTCGGTGATCGAGTCTCGAGGAGCTTCGTCGCCGGTCGAGTCGGACGACGCCTCAGTACTCGAATCGGACGTGGCGTCGCCGTTCGAACCAACCGAGACGTCATCGTCCGAACCGGACGGGTCGCCGCTCGAGGTACCGTCACCCCCGCTCGAGCCACCGTCGACCCCGCTCGAGTCGTCCCCGCGTTCCCCTCCACCGTCGGTCACTATCGACCGATCGGGAGCGGAGTCGGTACTCGAGCCGTCGGATTCGTCACTCGAGTAACTGTGCTCGTCGCTCACTGCTGGGATGTGATGTGGAAGCGCAATGAACGTTCTGAAGCCGGCACGCGACGCCCGCCGAGTCGGTGTACCGTACGCTATTCGACGAGGCGTTCGATTTCGGTGACGAGAATATCGCTCGCGCCGGCCGTTTTGACCTCGGTAATCGTCTCGAAAACGTCCCGTTCGTCGACGACGGCGTGGACGGCCACCTTCTCGCCGCCGCCGTTGGCGATGTCCATGATCGTCGGCCCACCCATCCCGGGGATCACGTCGCGAACGTCCTCGAGTCGATCCCTGGGGACGTTCATCATCAGGTAGCGCTTGCCGTCGGCGGCGAGGACGGACGAGAGCGCCGTTTTAATCTCCTGAACTTTCGGCTCCTCGCGGACGTCCTCGTGGGCGAACAGCCGGACGGAACTCGCGAGCACCTCCTCGATGATGGCGAGGCGGTTCATTTTGAGCGTCGTCCCCGTGCTCGTTATGTCGACGATTGCGTCGGCCATCTCGACGTGGGGAGTGAGTTCGGTCGCGCCCGTCACTTCGACGATCGTCGGGCTGAGGCCGTGCTCCGCGAAGAATGCGCGGGTGACGTTGGGGAACTCCGTGGCGACGGTTTTTCCCTCGAGCGCGTCGACGGTGTCGATGTCACCGTCTTCGGGAGCGGCGAGGACGAGGCGACAGCGCCCGAACGCGAGGTCGAGTAACTCGTCGACGGACTCGACGTTCGCCTCTCGCATCTGATCGAGGCCCGTGATCCCGATGTCGGCCGCACCGTCGGCGATGTACTCGGGGATGTCGGCAGCTCGAGCGAAGAGGATCGTCACCTCGGGGTCGACGGTGTCGGCGTACAGTTTCCTGGCGGCCCCGTTCTCCAGATGGAGACCGGCCCGCTCGAGTAAGTCGATCGTCGGATCGTGCAGGCGGCCCTTGTTGGGGACGGCGATACGCATTGACCGGAGTTGGGAGCGAGCGGCCAATTGTCTTTCCATCTCGAGGGCCACTGCGCGTTCGGGCGACGGGGATCGAGTACCACGTCGGCGTCCAATTCGACCGACGTCACGCACACTGACGGATGAGTGAACTGAACCCGACGGCAGGCCACGAGACGCCCCGCTGATTCCACAGCGCAACCCACCGCGAGCTTTCGAATCTAAAGTCGGAGTCGGAAGACAGCAGTTTTTCGAGGGGCACCGCTCGAGCGGTGTCGTAACTTGACGTAGTCTGGAACTTGACGTAGCCTGGATATATTTCCCGTGTGGAAAGCTGACCAGCACAAGCGGAGTAACTCGGACTGATCGAGTTGTTTATTGTGGATGGGAGCAGCCAGTCTGTCGGTTCACGGCCGGAGCGCGAACGTCACCGGAAGGCGACGACGAGAGTAGTTTAGAATCGGAGATTGAAGTACGGATAAATCGGCTTTTCAAAGGCACAACTCGCTTGAACCCCCAACCCATAGTACTAGCCATGACAACCAGACGGGCCCACCTCGAGATCACCGGCATGTCCTGTGCGACGTGTTCGGGGAGCGTCGAGGATGCCGTAACCGACATCGAAGGCGTCGCCGAGGTGAGCGCGAACTTCGCCACCGACGAGGGCGTCGTGGAGTACGATCCCCAGGTGGTCTCCCTCGAGACCATCGTCGAGGCGATCGCCGACGCCGGCTACGAGGCCGCGACCGAGACCAAATCGATCACCGTAATGGGAATGTCCTGTTCGACCTGTTCCGGGTCGGTACAGGAGGCCGTCGAGTCTCTCCCGGGCGTTCTCGCCGCGGACGTGAACTTCGCTTCCGACGAGGCACGGGTTCGGTACAACCCGGCCGACGTCTCCCGTTCCGAGATCCACAGAGCGATCGAAGATGCGGGCTACGAACCCGTTCGGGAGGACGACGACGGCGAGGAGAATCAGCGCGAGCGAGCCGTCGAGCGCGAACTATCCCGTCAGCGCAAGCTAGTCATCTTCGGCGGCCTGCTCACCCTCCCCTTCATCCCGATGATGGTCGACATGGTGGTCGTCCAGTTCGGCCTGACCTCGCCGGTGCCGATGGCAATCTCCCACCCACCGGGGTGGCTCGAGTTCGTCCTCGCGACGGTTCTGATGGCTACCCTCGGTAAGGAGTTCATCGTCGGTGCCTGGCGGGCGTTCAAACACAATCGCCGGGCGAACATGGACACCTTAGTTGCGGTCGGCACCTCCGCCGGTTACATTTACAGCGTCGGTGCACTCAGCGGCGTCATCGTCAGCGAAGGGCTCTACTTCGAGGCCGTCGCGTTCATCCTCTGGTTTATCACGCTCGGTAACTGGCTGGAGGTTCGCTCGAAGGCCCGGGCCGGGAACGCCCTGCGAGAGTTGCTCGAGATGGAAGCCGACGAGGCGACCGTCGTCCGTGGTTACGGCGACGGCGACGGCGACGAAGAGCAGATCGCCCTCGAAAACGTCGAAGTCGGTGACGTCCTCAAGGTTCGTCCCGGTGAACGGATTCCGACCGACGGCGTCGTTCTCGAGGGCCAGAGCGCCGTCGACGAATCGATGCTAACCGGCGAGTCCGTCCCGGTCGAAAAGGGCGAGGGCGACGACGTGGTCGGCAGCACGATCAACGAGAACGGCGTCCTCTACGTCGAAGCGACGAAAGTCGGCTCCGAGACGGCGCTCAAACAGATCGTCGAACGGGTCAAGGAAGCCCAGTCGCGCCAGCCCGAGATTCAGCGGCTGGTCGACAAAGTCAGCGCCTACTTCGTCCCTGCAGTGATCGTCAATGCCGTGTTCTGGGCACTCGTCTGGGCGTTCTTCCCCGAGACGCTCTACAGCGCCTCCGCCTGGCTCGGCTCGTACATTCCGATCCTGAGCCCCGTCGGGGGCGGCCCGGTCACCGGTGGCGTACCCATCCTCGAGTTCTCCGTCGTCGTTCTCGCATCCGCGCTGTTGATCGCCTGTCCCTGCGCGCTGGGACTGGCGACACCCGCCGCGACGATGGTCGGATCGACGCTCTCGGCGACAAACGGCGTCCTGTTCAAAGGCGGCGACGTCCTCGAGCAGGTTCGGGGCATCGACACCGTCATCTTCGACAAAACGGGGACGCTGACCCACGGAAAGATGACGCTGACCGACGTGGTCGTTTTCGATGAAGGGGCGGCCCGAACCGATGGTGGCGACGGTGACGACCGCCTGCCTGACGGCGGGATGCTGGCCGAACGCGAAGAGTCCCTCGAGGCGTTCGTTCTCGGGGCAGCCGCTGCCGCCGAGTCGGGGTCAGAACACCCCATCGCCCGTGCCATCGTGTCAGGTGCCGAGGATCGAGCGGTCGACGTCGGCAACCTCGAGGAGTTCGAAAACGTTCCCGGGCACGGCGTTCGCGCCGAAACCACCCGCGGCACGGTCGTCGTCGGCCGACGGAAACTGCTCGAGGACGAGGGGATCAACCCCGAACCCGCCGAGGAGACGCTGCTTCGACTCGAGTACGAGGGAAAGACCGCCATCCCGGTCGCCGTCGACGGCGAGTTGCTGGGCGTGGTCGCCGTGGCCGACGAGATCCGCGAGAGCGCCAAAGAGACCGTCGCCGCTTTGCGAAAACGCGGCATCGAGGTCGTCATGCTCACCGGCGACAACGAGCGAACGGCTCGAGCCGTCGCCGAGACGGTCGGCATCGATCCCGAGAACGTCCGTGCGGAGGTGCTTCCGGAGGACAAGGCCGATCACGTCGAGGCGCTCCAGACGGACGACTCACGCGTGATGATGGTCGGCGACGGCGTCAACGACGCCCCCGCGCTGACGACGGCCCAGGTCGGCGTCGCGATCGGGTCGGGAACCGACGTGGCCATCGAGTCCGCCGACGTGACGCTGATGCGTGACGATCCGGCAGACGTCCTCAAAGCCGTCCGTATCTCGGAGGCGACGATTTCGAAGGTTCGTCAGAACCTCTTCTGGGCGTTCGCCTACAACACGACGCTCATCCCGATCGCCTCCCTGGGGCTGCTCAACCCCGCCCTGGCCGGACTCGCGATGGCCAGCTCGAGCGTGAGCGTGATGGCGAACAGCCTCTCGTTCGCGACCTACGACCCACACGAGGACTACACGCTGTGGCTGTTGAAGCCACTCGAGTGGATTCGCGGCTGAAGAAAGTCGTTTAAAACGTACTATTTGTTTTACTGTCAATATCAGCACATGTCGTGAGTCGCATACGTGCACGAGTCGGCGTCCCACCGGCACCACCGCCAGTCACTCAACTGAGAGAACGACACCACTCACTCGAGCAGATCTCCATAGAGGAATTCGGCGAGCGCAATCGTCACGTAGGCTTCGACGAACGCCGCGAGGACGAGCAACAGCCAGCCGAAGAATACGAACAGCAACGTACGATAGATGTAGGCTTTCGTGAGGAACGACTTTCGAGTCCCTCGCAAGCGCTGGGCGAAGCGGTGGACGAGACGGAATCCGACGCCAGCGGCGATAAAGAGGGCTGTCAGTTCGAAAATGCCGTGGGGAACGAGCAGGACGAACATGAGGTCGAATCCCATCTCTGCGCCCGCGCCGACACCGATGTTCCCGATCAAAATACCGTTGAAGACCATCACGACGAGCGTGAACAGCCCGAGCGTAACGGCACCCAGAATCGAGAACAGGAACGGCGGCGTGTTGTTGAGGATGAAGAACTCCGCCGTGAGGTCGAACTCGAAGGTATCGGGGTCTGGCGACTCGCTCTCGGTGAACTCCTCACCGAGCATCTCGAGGAAGAACTCGAGGAGGTCGACGCCGGCGACGTACAACAGCACTCCGAGGAGGATACCGAACCCGAACGTGCCGGCGGCGAAGCCGACGTACCGACGGTGTTCGACCCAGCTCACTTCGAGGGCGCCGAGCGTAAGAACCTTCCCAGCGACGTCGCCGACGAGAAACGCGGCGAACCCAAGCGCGAGCAACGTCGCGCCGACGGCCGGGAGAGCGCTCTCTTGACTGAGCCCCAGATACACGGCCATCAGGAGCGACAGGGCCGTCAACGCGAGGACGAGGCGGCCAGTGGCCGAGGTCACGGTTGACTGTGAACGCGTCTGCGTGTCCATACGCATTCGTTCGGTCAACGTGGCGATAAATCCGCCGACTGAGACAGTTGGGTCTGTGGCCTCCTCGGGCACTGTCTACACTCAGACCGGCACCCCATCGTGTGCCTCGAGCGCTTCTCGAATCGCTTCCCAGGTGGGGTCGACCGCTGGTGCCAGGAACCAGCCGCCGGCCCCTCCCTGTCGGCCGTCGGCGGTCTCGTCCACTCCGTCGATCGCTCCACCCATCCGATCGCCCGGGAGCGCAGCGCCGTCTTTGAAGCCGCTCGAGGTCGCGACCACGGCGACGGGGGTCTCGAGCTCGAGTTCGAGTCGCTGGTTCTCGAGTTCGGTTCCGTCGGCGGCCACCGCTCGAGCGGCGGAATTTCCGGCTGCGTTCCCGTCGAGGACGTCGGTCAGCGCCCGAAGTCCCGCGAACCCTGCCGCGCCGGAGGACTCCTGCCAGAAGCCTGTCTGGGCGAGTCGGTGCTGGGCGGCCTCGAGGTGGGCCTCCGAGAAGCCGACGGCGATGCCGTCGCTCTCGCGGATCGCCCGCAGCCCGCGGACGCTGCTGGTCGTTGCCTTGATGGAGTACGCCTCGGTCGGCTCGGCCTCGACGTGGGCGACCTCGGCCCCTGACTCGAGGGCGCGACAGAGTGGTGCCCGGACGCCTGGTTCGCAGGCGACCATCCGCGGGGTTCGATCGACGACGTCGAGATGCTCGAGTTCGCGAAACCCCTTCCAGACGCCGTAGAGCAGTTCCGCGTAGCACGTCGGGATGACGACCGTGCCCGGAACCGCCCCGCCGAACTGGCAGTACAGTTCGAAAGCGATCGTCTTGTACCCCTCCGGCCCCCAGGCGTGGCCGGTGTGGACGGCGGTGCGGCTGCTGACGGGGTGGAAGCCGTGCTCCTCGGTCAGCCGGTCGACCGCGAGCTGACGAGCGTCGATGTCGTCGACGGCGAGGACGACCGCGCCGTAGCTCCGGATGAACGCCTGCACCGCCGCGGGCGTCCGTGGCGCGGTGAAGACGACGCAGGGGAGGCCGGCTCGAGCGGCGTAGGCGGCGGCCGCAGCGCCGTGGTTGCCCGTCGACGAGGCGACGACACCCGCAGCATCCTCGCGAACGGCCGCGCTGACCGTACAGCGGTTGAGCCGATCCTTGTGGCTCCAGGTCGGGTTCTGGGACTCGTCTTTGAGGAACACCGTCGTGTCGGAGCCGCCATCGGCGTTCGATGCTCCTGCTGGCTCGTGCCAGGACTCGAGACCGAGCCAGTTCTCGAGGTCGTCCACCGGAAGCAACGGTGTGTTCCCCTCACCGAGCGTGTCGGCTGCGAGCGGAGGAAGGAGGGGTTGCCAGCGCTCGAGCCCCGGCGTCCCCCACGTCGAACCGGCGGGATCGAACAGTCCGGGATCGACGGCGTCGTAGTCGTAATCGACGCCCACGGGGTACTGGATCTCGTCGGTGCTCGTCTCCGGACAGCCGGCCGTAAGTGCCGGCTCGAGCGGGTAGGTGATCGACGGGTCGGCGAGCGATCGGTGACGGGTTGCCAGGGAGTCCTCGGGGGCCATCGAGCGGGGGAACGGTCGGCCGCCACTTATACTACTGGCTCTCGGTGAGGCGGTCAGTGCACCACCATCGAGTGGGGTCTACATAGCTATACTTTCGGTAGTAATACACTACTACCGCCATAGGCACACTTTCTGTAGCATTGCATTTCCAATCCGTGTCCGTCCGCAGAAATGCCCTACACTTCTGGATCCATGCACTACGAGGCCACCACGCCGCCCACAAGGCAGAAATTACCGACGAACTCGAGACGCCAGATTAAGGCCCACCCCGCCGAAACATCGAACAATGACAACGCTGGCGATCACCGGCGGCGACCTCCTCCGGCCGGACCACACCGTCGAACGCGCGGACGTACTGGTCGAGCAGACGAGCGGCGAGATCCTCGAGATCGGCCATGACCTCGGGAGCGGGGCCGACGAAACCCTCGACGCCTCGGGCTGTCTGGTCACGCCCGGCTTCGTCAACGGCCACACCCACGTCGCGATGACGCTCCTGCGGGGGTACGCCGACGACAAACCCCTCGACGCCTGGCTGCAAGAGGACATCTGGCCCGTCGAAGCCGCGCTCACGGCCGAGGACATCCGTGTCGGGGCCGAGTTGGGCGTCCTCGAGTTCATCAAAGGCGGCGTCACCACGTTCGCGGACATGTACTTCGAGATGCCAGAAATCGCCTCCGTCGTCGAGCAGGCTGGCGTTCGCGCCCGACTCGGCCACGGCATCGTCACCGTCGGCAAGGACGAGGCGGACGCACGCGCCGACGCCGAGGAGGGTCTGGAAATGGCGATCGAACTCGACGGGGCCGCGGAGGGGCGCATCTCGAGTGCGTTCATGCCCCACTCGCTGACAACGGTCTCCGAGGACGTCCTGTCGGAGTTCGTCCCGAAAGCACGCGACGCCGGCGTCCCGTTGCACTATCACGCCAACGAATCGACCGACGAGGTCGACCCCATCGTCGAGGAACGCGGCGTCCGCCCGCTCGAGTACGCCGCCGACCTCGGGATGCTCGAGGAGGGCGACTTTCTGGCCCACGGCGTCCACCTGGACGACCGGGAGATCGACCTCCTCGCGGCGTCGGGGGCGAGCGTTGTCCACTGCCCGGCCTCGAACATGAAACTCGCAAGCGGGATGGCCCCCGTCCAGCAACTGCTCGACGCGGGCGTCACGGTCGGTCTCGGCACCGACGGCGCGGCCTCCAACAACGACCTCTCGATGCTCGACGAGGCCCGCGACGCGGCGATGCTCGGCAAACTCGCGGCCGACGACGCCAGCGCCGTCCCCGCACCGGCGGTCGCCGACATGCTCACCGCCGGCAGCGCCGACGCCATCGGTCTCGAGACCGGTCGAATCGAGGTCGGCGGGGCGGCCGATTTCGCCGTAATCGACCTCGAGAGCCCGCACCTGACGCCCGCTCACGACGCGGTGAGTCACCTGGCATACGCCGCCAGCGCGAGCGACGTCCGCCACACCGTCTGTGACGGACAGGTGCTGATGCGCGAGCGCGAGGTACAGACGCTCGACGAGGGTGCTGTCCTCGAGCGAGCACGCACGCACGCGACGGACGTGCTCGATCGCGTCTGAAGGTGTGTCTCGAGAGATCTCTGCAGGTGTTTCCTGTTCTTCCGTCTTAGCAGGAACGTAAACGGGCGATCGATCCGAAGAGGTTGTGAACGGAATCTAAACGTTCACAGAATCCGATAAACGCTAAAAACCGTTTTGAGTGCCTAAAAACGACCCCCAACGGAACCGAACTGCTGACGGGGTTTATGAGGGTCGTCGGCCCCGTACCATTTGGATGCAACGACACACACTCACCGCAGTGGCACTGGCTGCGGCCATGATATTCGCGGTGCTGGCCCCACTCGGTGCGGCGGCCGGAGCCGCGACGGCTGCAACGAACGACGACCTTTCGATCGACGTCGACCAGACCGACGGCGTTGTCGTGACGGTCACGCACAACGACACCGCTGTCGAAAACACCACGCTCGAGGTCTCGCTCGAAGATGAGAACGACACCTACGAGGGCGTCGGCAACTACACGACCGACGAAAGCGGATCGGTCGAGTTGGTAACGCCGAACGACTCCGTCAACGTCACACTCGCCGCCTCCACCGGCGGGTTGAGCGATGAGATTACGGTAACCCTCGAGGCCGCGGACGACGAGGACAGCGACGATGAGGACGAGCAACCCGGCTCCTTCGGTGCGCTCGTCTCACAGTTCGTCGATGAGAACAAAGACGACACGGACGGTCCGTTCGGCATCGCCGTGGCGAACTTCGTGATCGAGAACAACCCCGGTGACGCGCCAGAACACGCTGGCCCGCCATCCCACGCTGGCCCACCGGCTGACGATGAACGCGGCCCCCCAGCCCACGCTGGCTCCGGTGACGACGCAGAGGACGGTGACGATGACGAACGCGGCCCACCTGAACACGCGGGATCCGAGGACGACGATGACGAGCGCGGCCCACCAGCCAACGCTGGCCCTGGTGGCGATGACACGGAAGAAGCTGACGCCGACGAGGAAGAAGACGGTGACGACGGCGACGACGTCGAGGACGCCTGATCGGACGTCAACTTTCGGACACACCAACTCGTAACGTAACCCACCCGCGTTCGGTTTCGGCGTCGATATCGCCGTCAAACGCGGGCACTGCACCGCTGGCGTGACGGTACCCCACTCGAGCACGCTTCCAGAGGCACCCACCCCGTACCGCACGTCCGCTGTATTCCGTTTTCGACGATTTTCCGCCGTACAGTCCACTCCAACGGAGAACCCATCCTCGGAAGCCGCCTTCGGTAGGGTTTTGAGCGCCCTTGTCGTCTGTCGAGCTATGAACGACTACCCACCGATCAGCGAGCAGCTATCGGATCTCGAGTCGGCCCAGCGAGAGGGGCGACGCAAGATGGACTGGGCGGCCCAGCACATGCCGATTATGGCGGCCATCCGCGAGGAGTTCGAGGCCGACCAGCCTCTCGCAGGCGAGCGCATCGCGATGGCCATGCACGTCGAAGCCAAGACGGCGATCCTCGTCGAAGTGCTAGCTGACGGCGGCGCCGAGGTCGCCGTCACCGGCTGCAACCCGCTGTCGACCCACGACGACGTGAGCGCGGCGCTCGACACCCACGAGAACATCACGAGCTACGCCAAACGCGGCGTCGACGATCAGGGGTACTACGACGCGATTCACGCCACGATCGACCTCGAGCCGACGATCACCGTCGACGACGGGATGGATCTCGTCGCCGCTATCCACGAGGACTACCCCGAACTCATCGACGGCATCGTCGGCGGGGCCGAAGAGACCACCACGGGTGTCCACCGCCTGCGCGCGATGGACGACGACGGAGCCCTCGAGTATCCAGTCTTCGCCGTCAACGACACCCCGATGAAGCGGCTGTTCGACAACATCCACGGCACCGGCGAGTCCTCCCTCGCGAGCATCGCGATGACCACGAACCTCTCGTGGGCCAGCAAGAACGTCGTCGTCGCTGGCTTCGGTTACTGTGGCAAAGGCGTCGCCCGGAAAGCAGCAGGTCAGAACGCGAACGTCATAGTCACCGAAGTCGAGCCTCGCCGCGCCCTCGAGGCCCACATGGAGGGCTACGACGTGATGCCGATGGCCGACGCAGCAGAGGTCGGCGACGTATTCATCACGACCACGGGCAACCGCGACGTCATCGTCGAGGAGCACTTCGAAGTCATGCAGGACGGCGTCTTGCTGGCCAACGCGGGCCACTTCGACATCGAGATCGACCTCGAGGCGCTCAACGACCTCGCTGCCGACCGCTACGAGGCCCGTGACGGCGTGGACGCGTACGAACTCGCGGACGGACGTCGGCTGAACGTCATCGCGGAGGGGCGACTCGTGAACCTAGCGGCCCCGGTCTCGCTGGGCCACCCGGTCGAGGTCATGGATCAGTCCTTCGGCGTCCAGGCGGCGTGTGTGCGCGAGCTGGTCGATAACGGTGAGGACTACGACGCGGGCGTCCACGACGTGCCCGACGAGTTAGACAGGAAAATCGCCGAGATCAAACTCGCGGCCGACGGCGTGGAGTTCGACGACCTGACCGACGTCCAGCGCGAGTACATGGGCTCGTGGGATCACGGGACGTAGGGCGGAAACCGCTCGCTGACCCCACCACGCGGTAACCGGTGGATTGGCTCTTCGACGTGGGGATTATTTTCCGATCTCGAACGGTAGAGAGACGTCTCGAGCAGGTACGTGTTCGTGCGTCCACTGTCCACGTGAAAACGGTTCGAGCCAGGATCCAGGGGCGAACAGACCGTTCAGCGATCGGCTGGAGTCTATCCCAACTATTCGTCCTCGGTGTCGCCGAAGGTGAACATGTCAGCGCCGTCTTCGTCAGTCGTTGTGCTGTCGACCGATTTAACCGTATCCTCAGCTTCGTAAGTCGTCCCACTTTCGTCATCCGAACCGTTCGCGTCCTCGTCTGCGTCGTCGAGGATCGGTGGCTCGTCTCGGTGGTCACCGGTTTCGCTCAACGACTCGGAAGCGGCCGTCAATCGGGCGACGTCCGGTGACTCGACCGCTGGCGGCGATTCAGCATCCGAATCCGCTTCCGTATCCGCACGGTCGGTGTCCGTCTCGAACCGCTCGAGAGCCACACTGAGCTGGGCGGCCTGATCGGTCAGCGAACTCGCGCTCGTGGTGACCTCCGAGAGCGCGGAGGTCTGTTCTTCGGCCGCGGCTGCCACGTGCTGGGATTCCCGCGAGGTCGAATCCGCAATCCCCGTCGCACTCGAAACCATGGAGACCGCCTCCTGTGTCGACGCCGCCTGCTGTTCGGTCGCCGCCGAAATTTCCTGCACGCCGTCGTTGGTTTGCTGGGCGTACCGCGAAATTTCGTCGAGCGCCGCCACCGCGTTCTCGATCGACTCGCTGTGAGCGGCGATTCGATCGGCCGTCCCCTCGATTTCGGCGGCCGTCGTGTGCGTCTGGTCGGTGATCCCTTCCAGTCGATCCTCGATGTCGTCGGCGGTCGTCTTCGCGTCAGCAGCGAGTTCCTTGACCTGGGCGGCAACGACCGCGAAGCCGCTCTCGCGATCCTCGCCGCTGCCGCCGCGGGAGGCCTCGATGTTCGCGTTGAGCGCGAGCATGTTCGTCTCCCGGGCGATGTCGGAGATGAACTCGACGAGTTCGTCGATCTGTTCCATCTCCGCCTCGAGGGCGGCGATCGCTTCGACGGCGTCTTCGGACTCGGCTTCGATCTCGGCCATCCCGTCGATAGCCTCCTGAGCGGCCGCCCGGCCCTTTCGACCGGTCTGGGCCGTGCGCTCGGCGATGTCTGCCACCTCGTTCGAGGATGCGGCGATCTCCTCGGTCGTCGTCGACAGTCCCTCCATCTCGCTCGAGACCGCCGCGAGTTCCTCGTGCTGGCGATCAGCGCCGTCGGAAATCTCCTGGACTGAGGCGGTCACCTGCTCGGACGCCGAGCGAACCTCCTCCGCGCTCGCGGTGACCTCCTCGCTGGCCGTCGCCACCTCGTGGGCGAACGCCTTGACGTGGCTCGTCGTTTCCTCGAGTTCCTCGACCATCGCGTTGAACGAGTGGGCGATGTCGGTCATCGCCTCGCTCTCACTCTCGGAATCGAGTCGCTGGGTCAGGTCGCCGGCAGCACACGCTTCCATCACCTGGCGGTACTCGTCGGCTTTCGACTCGAGGTGGCGGGTCATCGCTTCGGACTCGGCACGGGCCGTTTCGGCCTCGTGACGAGCCGACTCGGCCTCCTGAATCTGGGTTCGAAGCGAGTTTCGCATGCTGTCGAACCCAACGAACAGCTGGCCGATCTCGTCGGTTCGATTCGTCTCGAGATCGACGTCGAGGTTGCCCCGTTCCATCTCCTCGGTTCGATCACGCAACCGCGTCAGTGGCGTCACGGTCTGTCGCCCGAGGACGACGCCGACCAGCCCGAGCGCGAGAAGACTCACACCGAGCATGGCGAGGACGTTTCGGCCGACATCCGTCGCGACACCGTAGGCATCGGCGGTTGCGACGCTCGTGACGGCCACCCACTGCGTGTCCGCAACCGGGACGTACGCCCGGACGAAGCCGTCCTCTTCGGCGACGCTCATCCGACCGCCGAGGGCGGCTTCTACCGCCGAGCTATCGACGTCCGAGGCGTCGAACGCCGTCTCCGATGGCTCCAGCACGCTGGTGTCGTCGGCGTCGACGATGATGGTTGAGGAGGCGGCCCCCGGCTGATCGAGCTGGTTGACCCGGTACTCGAGCGTCCCGATGAGGACGACGACCCGGTCGTCGTGTCCGTTGACCGGGCTGGCAAAGGCCATCACCTGATCGCCCAGCGTGGCCGATTCGTAGGCCTCCGGGGAGTTCCAGATCGCCTCGTCGGCGCGGAGTTCGGCCGCGAAGTCGACGTCCGTCCACGGTTCGCCAATGTCAGCGAGTGCGACGCCTCGACGCTGGGCGTCCGTGCTCGTCTCGATTTCGCCGCTCGAGGTGTCGACGACATGTATCGCCCGAACGTCGACGGAGAGTCGCGCCTGCGATTCGACGACCGCCCCCTGGACTTCCTGGACGTCGTCGGATCGAAGCGTCGCGTCGGTCGACGTCGTACGAGTCTGGACGCGCATCGTCTCGACCCAGTCGCCGATCCCCTCCGCCTGGAGTTCGGCCGTCGAGGCGAGTTGCTCCGTCGAATCCTCGCGAACCGTTTCATCGATCTCGGCGTAACTGACCGCGCCGACCGCACCGATGACGAGCGTGACGGCGAGAATCGAGATGACGAACTTGAGCAGGTACCGTCGTCGGATCGGTCCCGGAACGAGGCGAGCGAGTCGGCTCATTGGACGGACACCTCCTCGAGGGTATCGATACCGCCATCCACCGATTCGTCGAACGCCCAGTACTCGAACGTCGCGTCGACGGTGTCGCCGTTCTCGTCGAACACGACCGAACTCGAGGCGCCCTGATACTCGACAGGATCACCAGCCGCAGCTAACTCGAGGCCTTCGCCGAGGTTCTCGGGCGTGACGACCGTTCCCGGTTCGGTGGTCACGGCGTTCATCGCGCTCCTGATCGCCGTTCCGTCGTTCTGGCCGGCGAACGCGTTTGCGAGCAACAACACCGCCGACGCGTCGTAGGCGTGGGCCGTGAAAATTCCGGGCTCGGTCTCGTACTCGTCGACGAACAACTCGTTGAACGCTTCCGCACCGGGGCCAGCGGTCAACGGGGCTGTCCCACGAATCCCCTCGAGGCTGTACTCGACGTGATCCTGAAGCGTCCCGTCGCGCAGGCCGTCGGTGACGAGCACGTCCTCCTCACCCCCAGTTTCGAAGAAGTCGGTGAAGAGTTGCGCACCGGTCTGGGGATAGCCGATGATGATCAGCAAGTCGGGGTCGTCCGTTCGTGCCCGCTCGAACTCCGCCTCGAACGTCCGGTCGTCGTCCTCTCCCTCGAGCGGTTGAAACGGCACCTGCGCGGTCACCGTCCCGTCGTGGTCAGTCTCGAACGCCTGGGTGAACGCCTGGCTCAACTGCCAGCCGTAGTCGTTGTTCACGTAGAGGGTCGCCGCGCTGGTGTGTCCCAGATCCGTAGCGGCACGTTCGGCGAGAACGACCGCCTGCAAGGAGTCTGAGAGCGCGGTTCGAAACACGAGACCGCCGTCGTTCAGCGCGGTAATCGTCGGACTCGTGCTCGCTGGTGAACAGGTCACGGCCCGGTAGGGAATCAACACCTGCTGAGTAACCTGCAGGGTGACACCCGACGCCGCCGGGCCGTTGATCATCGGATAGCCCGCGTCGACGAGCTTGACGGCCTCCTGTATCCCAACTGCTGGATCAGCGGCGGTGTCGGCAACTGTAACGTCGAGATCCATCGAAACGTCATCACGAACCTGTTCGACCGGGAGGATCGCCGCATCTCGTATCGGTTCACCGACAGCACCGAGGTCACCGCTCAATGGTTGCATGATGCCGAGTTTGATCGTCCGATCGGTGCCACCGACGTCATCAGTCGACGTTCGGGAGACGAATTCGGAAACGTCGTCGAGACACCCTGCTAACGCACCAAGCCCACCAACACAGAGACCTGACAGCAACTCGCGTCGTCTCGGAGAACTGGTCATACACCTGTATATGAGATAACCTACATAATTGTACCGGCAATTAGTAGAAAAACTACAATATACATACCATAAATAAATGAATGGGTGTTGTAATAATTCTTCAAATTTTGCCACGCCAGCGCCACGTTTGTACCTGGCGATAGACTGTTATGCAGCGACGACCTCGATGTGTGCTCGAGGAGCCAGTGGGGACGCCCCTCGAGGCACACCGATGATAAAGACGAAGCCGGTTGCTCGAAACGGCTCAGGAGAACTGCTCGATCAGCGCGGGCACGACGTCGAACAGGTCGTCGTGGATCGCGTAGTCGGCGATGTCCATGATCGGCGCGTTCGGGTCGGTGTTGATCGCGACGATCGTATCGGAGCCTTTCATCCCGGCGACGTGCTGGACGGCCCCCGAAATGCCGATCGCGATGTAGACGTCCGGCGTGACGACCTTCCCCGACTGGCCGACCTGACGGTTTGCGGGCAGCCAGCCGGCGTCGACGATCGGGCGCGAGGACGACAGCGTCGCGTCCAGCGCCTCCGCGAGCTCGCGAACCAGATCGAGGTTATCCTCCTCGTCGATCCCGCGGCCGACCGACACCAGCACGTCCGCCTCGCTGATGTCGACGTCGCCGCCGGCGACCTCCTCGAAGCCGGTGACCGTCGAGCCGATCGCGTCCTCGTCGATCTCGGCGTCGAACGCCTCGATCGTCGCGTCGCCCGCTGCTTCCGTGGGCGCCCACTCGGCTCCACGGATGGTCGCGACGACCTGGTCGCCGTCGACTTCCGTCGTCGTCTCGACTTTCCCGCCGTACATCTCTCGCGTGGCGACGAGCGTCTCGCCGTCGGTCGCGAGGTCGACCGTATCGGTGACGAGCGGCACGCCGAGTCGGGTCGCGACCGCGGGCGCGTAGTCGAGGCCGTTGACGCTGTTAGGGGCGAGGACGTACCCTGGCGCGAGTTCGTCTGCAAGCTGAGTGATTGCCTGGGTGTAGACGTCGTGGTTGAACTCCTCGCCGTGGGCGACGGTGTGGATCGTGTCGACGCCCTCGAGGCTCAGCGCGTCCGCGAAGGTCTCGACGTCGCCGCTAATGACGGCCACGTGGAGATCCCCGCCCGTTTCGTCGGCGAGTTCGCTGCCGGCGGTGACGACCTCGCGACTGACGTCGCGGAGTTCGCCCTGGCGGTGTTCGGCGACGGCCAGAACGTCGCTCATTGGGCCACCCCCTTCTCGCGCAGGAGATCAGCGAGTTGGGCAGCGGTGTCCTCGGCGCTTCCCTCGTAGACGGTCGTGTCGCTCTGGCTCTCGGGTTCGTACATCTCGGTGAGACGGAGGTCACCGGCGACGGTGCTCGCGTCGACACCGAGGTCGTCGAGCGTCTGGTGCTCGAGTTCCTTGCGCTGGGCCATCCGAATGCCCCGCAGGCTGGCGTACCGTGGCTCGTTGATCCCCGTCTGGATCGTCAGGACGGCCGGCAGGTCGATCTCGGTCAGCTCCTCGATCCCGCCCTCGAGTTCGCGGTGGACGGACGCCGTCTCGGCCCCGTTCTCGAGGTCGAGCTGGTTCACGACGGCCCCCCACTGGTAGCCGACGGCCTCGGCGAGCGCGACGCCGGTCGCCCCGAAGCTGTCGTCGCCGGACTGGACACCCGTCAGAACGAGGTCGGGTGCTTCGGCCGCGACGACGGCCTCGAGAATCGCGACTTTCGCGCCGACGTCGAGCAGGTCGACGCCCTCAAGGGCGTCGTCCCAGACGCGAATGGCGCGGTCGGCGCCTTTCGCCAGCGCCTGCCGAATGGTCTGTTCGGTGTCTTCGTCGCCGATGGTGACGGTGACGACCTCGTCGACGATGCCGTCTTCCTCGAGCTGGACGGCTTCCTCGATGGCGTAGTCGTCCCACTCGTTGAGATCGGCGCCGAGATACCGCTCGTCGATGGCGGTGCCGTCGATTTCGAACTCGTCGTCGACGGTCGCAACCTCCTTGACCGGTACGAGTACCTTCATCACTAGGGAGTTGTGCTCTCCTGTGCGTAAACGTTTTCGAAACGGCTATTATCGGGTATTCGGTTGATTTGCCGTTTTGGTGCTCCTCGGGGAGCGACACCGTGATTGAGACACCACCTGACGATCGCTGTAGTACGGTAACGATGCGCTGTGGCTACAGCGATCACTCGCGAGTACGCGAACCGATTGACTGGTCGCTCGAACCTGAACCAGTGGTTACTCGAGCGTGTAACACTGGCCACTCGAGCGTGAGATCGGTGAACCCAACACACTCTCCCAAACTGGTGTTTCGGGTCGTTGTGGCGTCGTTTCCGTTCCGGAAGCGGTTTAACGATTCCACGGATACTAGGGGTATGGCGGACTGTCCACTCGCAGATGACTGCCCGAAGTTTTCTGAGCGCATTACAGGAATGGGGTGTACACACTACGGTGACCGCGGCGGCAAAGAGTGGTGTAACCAGTACAACCAGCCCATCGACGATCTGAAAACCCAGCCGGTGAAACGCGGCGAAGAAGTGGTCGTCGACGTCGTCGACATGCACGAAAGCGGCGCTGGCGTCGGTCGAACTGACGACGGCTTCATCGTCATGATCGACGGCATCCTCCCGGAGGCCCGCGCTCGAGCCGAAATTACGCGCGTCCACAGCAACCACGCTCGCGCCGACGTCGTCGAACGACTGCCGCTCGACGGCGACGATGACGATGATGACGATGACGACGACGAGCCAGCAACCGATGACGACGACGAGAGCGAGGAGGCGAGCGACGAGGAGGTCGACGACGCCGAAGACGCTGATGACGGCGAAGACAGACGGCGCAGACCACGCGAGCAACTGGGCAGCCGCGAGAACTTCTGGGGCTCCTGATCGGAGTCACAGCGTGGACAGATCCTCTTTTGAGCCCCGGCAATTGCCGGGCCGATCGATGCGAGTACACCTGCGTCGGGAATACTGACCGAACACGGTGGACACACCGTTTGCAGACAGTTCTTCATCCGGAATCAGTGACAGCGGTCAGGCCGGCGGCAACAACATGTAAATAGAGCTGCTGTTATGTCTCTCTTGAATGGCGTTCACATCGGATGCAGTGAGCCGGCTCCTCGCCGTCGTCGCAATCGGGTGTGCGATCGGCGGGATCCTCCTCGCCTCGAGTGCGATGCCGATGGTCGCCTCTGACACGCCCGTCGCGGCGGCCTTCCAGGACGAGGAAGCCGCCGAAGAGCGCGAGCGAGCGCTGCAGCAGGCGATGCTCGAGGCAGCCGGGGAAGACGATCCCGACGCGGGCGACGGTGATGGTGGTGGATTCGGTAACGATGACGGCGGTGGGTTCGGTGACGGGGACGATCTGGCCGGCGGTGCCGGACAGGCCGACGGACAACTCGGTGCCGACGGCGCGTTGATCGACGACGAACTCACTCAAGCGGCGGTGCTGGCGGCCGTAGACGGCCAGGAGGAGATGTTCACGGATCCTCTCGCGAGTGAGGTTCTGTTCGGACTTGCGGCAATCTACGCCTCAATCGGCGGATCGCCGGGTGAGATGGCTGGTGCAGGGGGCGACCCGTCCGCCGTCGACCCGGCTGACTTCGACGGGGGCCTCGAGGATTACAATGGTGACATCCCCGACGACTTCGAGGACGGAGCCACCGAAGGCACGTCCGGTGGCTTGCTCGACGTCCCAACTTCCTCGAGCGGGCTCGAAGGTGGCTACGGTGATCTGGTCGACGACCAACAAACCCAGTCCGAACTCATCGAGGAGGCCGAGATGGACGGCGTCGAGACGGATGCCGACGATGCAACAGCGACGGATGGGAGTTCGTGGACGGATGGTGATGGAAGCGAGTGGGACGACTCGGGCGAACCGGAGTGGAGCGACGGTTTCGACGATGGGGACGATGACGTGCCCAGTGACGACAGAGACTGGGACGATGCCGATGGACAGTCCGATGGTGACGACGAGTGGGATGACCACGACGGCGAGTGGGATGACGGGACAGACGAGCCGCGTGACGGTTCTGCGGAATGGGAAGACGGCGATTCGGACGGGGCCGACCACGAGGAGACGGGATCCGACGTCGAAGACGGCGACGTGGGATCGGAGAGCGAGCGTGATGCGGCGAGTGATGACCCGACCAGCGACGACGACGGAGACGACGGAACCGACGCCTCGAGTGATCGAGCGAGTGATGACGGCGAAACCAACGATGAGCGCGAGAGCGACGAGGGGGACGGCGATGACGAAACCGAAGACGATGACGAAGGGAGCTTCCTCGAGTCACTCGGCGACTCGGTCGGCACACTCGGCGACCGACCGCTAGTGAGCGCACTCCTCATCGGACTCATTCTGATCGTCGGCTACCTGTTCCTGACGAACGACGACCCAATCGCCGCACTTCGGGCGCTCCCGAGCCGACTCGTCAGTGTCGCGATGGGGGCCGTCGTCGCCTGCTCGCATCTGCTCGAGCGGGCGTACACCAAACTGGCAGGGGTTCAGTCGATTGCCGAGCTGCCCGGACTCGTCCGGGGGGCGGTGATCAGTGCGCTCGCATCCCTCCGATCGAAAGCGAATTCCGTTCGATCGACGCTGCCGCTCGTCAGCACCAACGAATCTGTGAACGAGGAGGCGACGATTCCAGATACCGATCGGGCGACCGCTCGAGAGCACATCCGCGAGGCATTCGACGCCGTGGCCGCACTCTCGACGGTGTATCCCCTGTCGGTCGCGACCCCATCCGACGTCGCGACGAGCGCGAAAGCACAGGGAGCGCCGGCCGAACCGGTGGAGACGATCACTGACGCGTTCCGCGACGTCGAGTACGGCAATCGCGACCCTGCTCGCCACGTCGACGAGACGATGGCGGCACAGGATTCGCTCGCCACGACGCTCGAGAGCGACGATGAATCGTCAGTTCGCAGGAGAATGGAGGATACATGAGTCGCCCCTCCTCTACACTGGCCCTGACGCTCGTCACAACCGTCACCGCCGGCTTGCTCGTCCTGGGCGGGGCGTTGCTGTACCGACCCGACGCCCTCCTCGAAATCGTCCCCGAACTCGAGGCAGCGCTGGCGGACGTCGACCCACGACTACTCATAGTCGGACTGGTACTCCTGTTGCTGGTCGCCGCACCGACGATCGGTATCGCCGGTCGGATTCGGGCTGAGTCGCCGACACCGATCGATCCCGTGGACGAGTCGGCGGCCGTCGGGGTGTCGGCCACCTCGAGTACCACCAGCGCTCGTCAGAACCGGCATCCGGTGGGGCGTGCGTTCGAGACCCAGATCGAACAGGCAACGGCCTACGACGACCAGCCACGGTGGCTGCGAGCGGAAGCCAGAGCGGCCCTCGTCGAGTCGCTTCGAGAGATTGCCGCCGACGCCTACGCCAGACAGGCTGGCATCGAGGAGTCGGCTGCAATGGCAGCTATTCGTGCCGGCGAGTGGACGGACGATAGACGTGCCGCCGCCCTGCTCGCGGACGACGACGGCCTGTCCACGCCGCTTTCACTCTGGCTGTTCGATCTGGTGAGCGCGACCGATCCGTTCGATCGGAGCCTCGAGCACACGATCGACGCCATCGCGGAACTCCAGTCAGTCGAGGGACTCCAGATGGCGGCGGAGGGATCGGCGTGAGTCGACGACTCCCACGCTGGCAGGGAGCGCTCGTGGTCACCCTCCTGGTGAGCCTCGCAGCAGTCCTTCTCGGCGCACCAGCACTGTTCATGCTGGGCGTCGTCCCACTCGGCTACGTCCTCGTCAGCATCGTCAGCGCCGATCCGGCAACGACGCTTTCCCTCGAGCGAACGATCGACGACGATCGACCCCGACCCGGTCAGCCGATTCGCGTCACCCTCTCGATGACGAACGAGGGGGATCGCGTCCTCCCCGACGTTCGACTCAATGATGTCGTCCCCGACGACGTGCCGGTGATCGACGGCTCGAGCGCCACCGCGACGGCGATTCGCCCCGGCGAAACGGTCACCCACGAGTACGAACTGCTGCCACCCCGCGGGGAGTACCAGTTCGGATCACCGCGGGTTCGCGTCAGAAATCTCGCCTCGAGCGCACTCGACACCCTCGAACCCGACGTCGACGGGACGACGTCGTTCACCTGCGAGACGCTGCTCGATTCGTTCTCGCTGCACGATCAAACGATCCAGTATGTCGGCCGGACGCCAACCGACGACGGCGGCAACGGAATCGAGTTTTACGCCGCCCGCGAGTACCGCCACGGCGACCCTATCAATCGAATCGACTGGCACCGTCTGGCCCGAACCGGCGAGCTCGCGACGATCGAACACCGTGAGGAGCGAGCCGTCACGATGGTCTTTCTCGTCGACGACAGACGGGACGTTCACCGGGGCTCGCTCTCGGGCGGGCCGGACTCCTTCGACCTCACGCTGTACGCGGCCTCCCGGGGCCTCCTGGCCTCGCTCGAGGACGGAAACCGAACCGGGTTCGGGCTGCTCCAGCACGGCTCCTGGATCGATCCAGGAAGCGGAAGCGACGTGCGCCAACGGGTCGAAGAGACAATCGACGACGAGGCCCCCCACCGGATTCGTGCCGACGGCGGCCGTCTGGCGATCGATATCGAGAATCGGCTCCCCCGGAACGCACAGGTCGTCTTTTGCAGCCCGCTCACCGACGATACCGCGGTCGATCTGATCGAGTACCTCCGATTGCGAGGACGAGCCGTTACCGTCATCAGTCCTGACATGACGACCAGCGTCAGCGACAGCGAGAGCGCCACGGCCATCGATGCAACGACCAATACGCCACCCGGCGCGATGATTTCGCGACTCGAGCGCCGGAACCGACTCGACGAGCTACGTGGACTCGGCTCGACCGTCGTCGACTGGAACCTGGCCGAGCCGCTTTCGGTCGACATCGTCCGTGCACTGCGCTCGACAGGGGTGGCCCGATGACCGGCTCCGACCGCTCCGGATCGTCACTCCAGCCGGACGGCGGTACCTCGAGCGTGGGTCGCCGAACGTCCGAAAGACCGGGGTCGGCGGCCATCGGTGGCGAGGGTGAATCAGGGGGGAGCGGTCGGGTTGAAACGCTCCAGTCGACGCTCCTGACGCTCGGGTCGCGCGCCACGACCGGCGTTCTCGAGGCGATTCGGGGTGGGCTGGCCCAACCAACGGCGAGCGACGTCGCCGCGTTCGTCTGTACGATCGTCGTCTGTCTCGTCGTCGGCGGTTCACTGATCGGGGCGCGGCTAGCCGCAGTCGCAACCGGAGCGGGCATTGGAGCGGCACTGGCCGCGACCTTGCTCGCGAGTCGGAATCCGCTTCGTCGAGCCGTTGGCGGTGCGATCGCGGTTCCCGTCGCAGCCCTCGTCGCGACGCCCATCACGCTCGCCTGGGCCTTCGCCATTGGCATTGCTGGCTTCGGGCCATTCGCCGCGATCACCGTCTGGTCGCTCATCTTCGCCGCACTCGCCGGTACGCTGATTTCCTGGGATTACCTCGGTGACGGCGGGGCTCGACGAGCGTCGACCGGCGCGACACTCGCGCTAATTGGGGTCGTCATCGTGCTACTCGCCCGCATACTCCCCGAGGCTGGCGTCAGAGAACACGCCGGGACGGCCCTCTCGGATGCGACAGCGCTCGCGATAGACCTGGTCATCTATCCTGGTAGTCGGTCGGCAGTCCTCTCGTTTTTTGCCCTGCTATTCGTCGCGGCCGCACTCACGATGGCCACCGTCGAGTACATCCCCTTCGAACGACTCGCCCCGCCGGATCGGCGTGACGTCATCTCCACCGGCATCGGAGGGGTGAAACGAATGTGCTCGGTAGCAATCAAACTCTCGCTCGGAGCCGTCTTCGTCGCTATCCTCGCCCCCGCGTTCCTCGAAAACTTCCACGACGTTCCGTTCTCCCCACAGGACCTCCGAGGGGAGGTACCAGCTCCACTCGGCGAGTGGGTCGCGACGCTCTTGACCTCGAGTGGACTCCGGTACCTGCTAATCGCGGTTGTCGGCGTCGTTACACTCCTGGTACTCGCCGAGTGGATTCGACGGGCGCTTCGTCGCGGGCTGGCGTCGGTGCTCGTCCGCCTGTTCGCCCCGATGGTCGGCGGCGCAGTCGTGACGCTCTCGCTCGCATACGTCCTTACAGATCCAGGCGTCGAAGCCACGCTCGAGGCGATTATCCGTCGAATCGAACCGGAGACGGTCGCCGAACTGCTGCTCGCGTTCCCGACGTTCGCACTCGTCGTCGGCCTACTGGTGGTCGCACTGGGGATGCTCTCGTCGCTGTTGTTCACGGTCTCGATGCTCCGGACGTTTCGAATCCTGCCGGCGAGAGCAATCGGTGCCGCACTGGCAGCCATCGGTATCTTCGGGCTGGCACTCTCGTTGTCCGTTATCGGGCAGACCGAAACCGCGATCTGGACGGCTGCCGCAGCGTTCGTCGTCTGGGACATCGGCGAGTACGCCGACGGCATGCGAACCGAACTCGGCCGGGATGCGGCGACGATGCGAGCAGAAGTTGTACACGCCGCAGCCGCTGTTCTCACCGGAGCGGGAGTCGCCCTCGCCACCCTGGGACTGTATCGGTGGGTCGTCACCGACGCCCCGATCGTCGAGCGGTGGCTCGCCGGGGCCGCCCTCGGAACGGGGTTGCTCGCGGTCGTACTGGTGGCCTGGGCTCTCCGAAAGTAACGCCGTTCTTGGTCTATGAAAGTGTGACTCGACGCAGGAACGTCCAGCCAGTGGCTCGAGAAGCAGATCACACCCAGTGGCTCAATCCTGCGTCGTCTCTCCAATCAGATGGTCGCGCTCGAACGGTACGTCTCGAGAGCGGCCGCCACGTCGGACTCGAGGACGAGCGCCGAAGCGCACTCAGTCGTTGGCCATCGCCGGTACAGGGACGCTGTTGAGCGCGCTGTCGACGATCGTTTCTGGATCGACGCCGCGAACGTCCGCCTCCGTCGTCAACACCAGTCGATGATCGAGTACGGCGTGGACGATTGCGTGAACGTCCTCCGGAGCGACGTAATCCCGATCAGAGAGTACCGCTCGAGCGCGACTCGCCTCGAACAGCCGCTGGACGCCTCGTGGGGAGACCCCAACCTCGACACGGTTGTCCTCCCTGGTCGCCCGACAGACGTCGATCAGATACTCCCGAACGGCGGGGTCGGCGGTGATTTCCTCGGGTACCTGCTGGAGGTCAAGTACTGACTGCTGGTCGACGACGGATTCGACGACAGGAGTCCTCGAGTGTCGACTCGCCCGTCGGTCGATCAGCGTCAACTCGCCGTCTCGGTCGGGATACCCCATCGTCGTCTTGATCATGAACCGATCGACCTGGGCCTCCGGCAGCGGAAACGTCCCCTCCTGTTCGACCGGGTTCTGGGTCGCGATAACGAAAAACGGTTCGGGCAGGTCGTAGGTATCGCCGGCCACCGACACCTGTTTTTCGCCCATCGCCTCGAGCAAGGCGGCCTGGGTCTTCGGCGGGGCACGGTTGATCTCGTCGGCGAGGACGACGTTCGCGAACACCGGCCCGCGCTCGAATTCGAAACTGGCGTCGTGTTCGTTGTAGATGTGAGTGCCCGTGATATCTGCAGGCAGCAGATCCGGCGTGAACTGAATGCGCGTAAACTCGAGGTCGAGCGCCGTCGCGATCGTCTGGGCGGTCAGCGTCTTGCCCGTCCCGGGGACGTCCTCGAGCAGGACGTGGCCCTGGGAGACGATCGCGGCCATAATCGTCTCGAACAGCATATTGTCGCCGATGACGGCGGTCTGGACTTCCTCGAGAACGGCCTCACAGGTGCTCGAGGCCTCGGAAACGTTCATGATTGCTGTCAGTCACGGAACCACCATATAGCGTTCGGCCCGCCCGACTCGAGTCGGTTCACCGCTCGTCACGTTCTACTCCCTAGTAAGGACGCTCCGCTCGTCAACCATGTCTACTGTCGATAACGCGTCGCCGTTCATCGACGTCGTTCGTCTTCGTCGAGTGTGGTGAAATCAGTCTCTTCGTCCTCGAGGTCGGGTGATCCATACCTGTCTCTCACTGTCTCGCTCGACCGTGGGGACGTGTCAGTCTCGGCCCTTCGAGTCGACGGTGGTTGGTCGGCGTATCGTGCGTCCGTTTTCGACGGCGTCAATCCGAGCGAGCGCTGTATCCGCTGGCGTTGTTCTGGAAACTCCTCGGCGAGCATAGCGCCGAAGAGGCCACCGATTGCGGCGAGACCGATCGTGTACATCGCCACGAAAACGCCGAACACGAAGAGGACGAACACGAGCGCGACGAATCCACCCGCCGGAACCCCACCGAACCCGAGTCCGAGACCGAGAAACCCGACCACTAACGCGAATCCGCCGGCCACCGGGAGAAACATGACCGCACCAGAAAGGGTGCCCGCTATGGCCCCAGATCGTACGTCAGACCCCTCGAGAAAGCCGGCGACTGCCCCACCGAGGACGGTTGAAAACGGGATGAACGAAAGGACGACTCCGACTATCGCACCGATGAAGGCGTGTAGCGCCATCGACGAACGAGCCATAGGGTTACTTCGCATCGCACGGTGAAATAACAGTAGGCTTCCACGACGGGAACGATCCACGGGACGGCACGTCGAACGTCACCGCTCAAGTCCGTATCGGCCCCGGATAATTGGATCGATCGGTATCGATGATGGTGCTCGAAGGTCGCGTTCTCGTTCCTATTCACGTTCTTGTTCCAGTTATCGTTCCAATGCTCGTTCCAGTTCTTGTTCCCGTTCTCGTTCCAGTTCACCGACACCGCTACTTATGCGCTTTCGCGCCAAACAGTCACACGATTGGAATGGATCGGCGATCGTTCCTCCGTCTCACCTCCGGCACGTCGACGCTGGCACTTTCGGCACTCGCAGGCTGTGCAACTCGCGAACCGGATCCCGAACCGCCGGATCCGAACGGCGATGCAGAGCCGGACGAACCGAGAGACGAGGGAACCCTCCGGGTCGCGACAACGGAACCGTTCTTCCACGGGGACGAACCAGCCTCCGCCTGGCTAAAAGAGGAATTTGAAGACCAGTTCGAGGATGCCGAAATTGACTGGGTCGTCCCGAACGCCGGAATCGAACACTACATCGAGCGCAACCAGCGGGGCTTCTTCCCCGGCGTCGACGCGTATGTCGGACTGAGCGTCGACGAACTCGCACTCGTCGACGCAGAACTCGGAAGTGGTGGACTCTTCCGCTCGCTCAACCGTGATCGGATCGAAACCCTCGAGGGGATTCGAACCGGCCTGGAACTCGACGACCCTGACGGACGCATCCTTCCCGTGAGCACCCAGTACAGTTGCGTGCTGGTGGACGAGACGGCAACCGAGGCCCCCTCCACGCTTGACGAACTCCTCGACCCCAGTGTCACCGAGGCGGTGTTGATGCCGAAACCACAGCCTGCCGGTCGCGGACGAGGTCGAAGTTTTCTGGGCCAGTTGTACACCACACTCGGCGACGACGGGGCGCTCGAAGCGTGGGAGACGCTGGAAACGAACGGGATCGAGATCCGGGAAAACTGGATCGAGACGCTGCTAGCGTACGCCGTCGGCGAACGGCCCATGGCCATCGCGTACGCGTCGGATGCACTCGCGGCGATCGATGCGGCGGTCGAACCCGAACCAGATGAAGAAACTGATGACGATGACGAGGAGTCGGCCGACGACGACGTCGACAACGACGACTCCGACGACGGTACCGACTCGGCAGCAGACGACGAGAACGATACCGATGATTCGGACGACGGAAATGAATCCGACGACGAAAACGGAGCCGATAACGACGATGAAGACGATACCGACGATGATCCGTTCTCCGACGACAACGGAACGCCACGCCAGTATCAGATCACCTATCTCGACGGCCAAAGCTACGCAGAGCCTCTCCAGATGGCAATCTTCGATGAGGCGATTCACGTCGACCTGGCCTACACGTTCCTCGAGTTCCTCCTCACGAGAGAGGTGCAGGCTGGGCTGGCCCCACGCCTCGGCCAGTATCCGGTTCGATCGATCGTCGAACTCGAGTTCCCCGAAGAGTACGAAATCTATGCAGACTACGCAGATGAGCCGGCGACCATCCTGTCGCACTCGTACGAAACGCGTCGAACCGAATTTACCGAGTGGCTCGACACCTGGTCGGAACAGTTCGACCCCTGAGCAGCCGGAACGTTTCTGTGTGACGCCTCGAGCCGGTCTCGTCCGCCTCGATCTGCCGTCAGTTTTCGTAGAGTGGCTTCCCGTCCGATTCGAGGGAGTCACTCCTCCGATTCGAGTCGGTCACGCCTTTGCTCCGGGTCAGTCACTCCTTCGCTTCGATACGCGTTCGAAACCGCTCGAGCCCGAACTCGAGCATGTCCGGACTGACCGGCTGAAACTCCGCCTCGTCGGGCAGGAAGTGCCGAACCGAATCCCAGCTATCCCGTGCATACCGTTCGTCGAGGAAAATTCGAACGCCGACGTCCTCGGGGCTGCGGATCACCCGCCCGATCGCCTGCCTGGCCTTTCGAACCGCTGGAACAGTCAACGCGTAGGTGAATCCATCACCGAAGGTGTCATCGTAGGCTCGTCGAACGGCCTTCGTCCGCGGACTCGAGGTGTTGACGATCGGTACTCCACAGATGACGGCCGCGGTGAGGCGATCGCCGCTGTAATCGACCCCCTCCGTGAGCGTCCCCCGAAGACTCGTAACGAGGACTTTCCCGTCACCCGCGAAGAACTCGTCTTTGAGCGATTCGGTCGCGTCGTCGCTGCTCGAAGCATCGAGTAAGACCGGTTTGTCGACGTCGTGTCGCTGCTCGAGACGTTCCTCGATCGCTGCCGCAGCCCATTCCGCTTCGCCGTAACTCGGCATTCCGACGAGGACGTTCCCCGGGAGTCGGGCGACTTTCGCCAGCGCATCGACGTAGGCGGTTCGGGTCGGTGTCTCTTCGTCAGTTCGGCCACGATTGTCGTACGTGAATTTGGGAAGTGAGACCGCGAAACTCTCGCGATTTTTCTCGGGAAAGTGGAGTCCGTACTGGCGCTCGACCACCGGACGACCCTCCTCCCGTGCGAGGTAGTCGAGACCGGTTACCTCGGTGAACGCCGCCATCGGCTCCAACGTGGCGCTCATCAAAATGCCGCCCCCGAACGACCCGAGCTGGGAACCGATCGCGTCGCTCGGCACGCAGTTGTGGAGGGCGAGTCTCGCGGTGTACGCCCGCCGCCAGGAGTCCGCTGGTTCCATCTCGTCCCAGGTTCGCTCGAGTTCGATTTCCCGGAAGTAGGCCGTGTGATTCTGCCGATACCACTCCCCCAGAAGTCGACCGACGGTGGGCATCGCCCGCGTTTTCTCCTCGTCTTCGGCCTCGTTGAGGATACGCTCGACGACCGCACCAACCGTCTGGGCTCGTACCCAGATCGCGTCGCTGTATCCGGCTTCGCTGGCCCACTCGGAGAGTTCGTCTTCGGCCGGTTCGGTCGGATCTCGAAGCGGAATCTCGTCGTCCTCGAGATCCGTGAGGTTCGACTGCCAGCCGCGGTTCGTCCGCTCGAGGTGAGCCCGCACGCGCCGGTCGAGTTCGCCACGGAGATCCTGCACGAACTCGAGAGTACGTTCGAGTTCCTCGACCGAGACGTCGGTATCGTTCAGTTCGGCGCGAACGAGATCCGCGTCGGCGGTTTTCGAGCCACCCTGCGTCTGGCGACCTTCGCGATCGAATTTCACTGGCTGGAGGACACGCGAGAGTTCCGTCTCGGCGTCCCGAAGCGTCGTATCGGAGACGCCATCGCTGACCAGGTCGCGAACGCGAGGCTCGAGCATGTGGGCTTCGTCACAGACCACGAACGTCGACTCGTCGAGGAGGGCACCGGTGAACGCGGCGGTCGTCGTCGGATCGAAGGCGTGGTAGTAGTTACCGATGACGACTTCGACGTGGCCCAGGACAGCCCCCATCACCGAGTGGGGACAGGTTCCGTGGCGAACGGATTGCGCGATGAGGTCGGTTGGGGTGAGCAATCCCGTCTCGGTGACGTCGAACGGGACGGCCTCCGACGCGTCACTATCGCTGCTTTCCTCGGGGAGATCCTCGAGGAACTGCGCGTAGAATGGACAGTACTCGACCTCGCTGCCCGCTGGCCCACCGGTGCTGTATTCGGGCATTTCCGGCGGATAGGGCGTGGGTTCGCCCGCCGTCTCGAGGTAGCGTGCCCCCCTGGTTCCAGTGGAACCGGGCCCGGATCCGGATCCGGATTGTGGGCCTGCGTTCGCACTGTCGGCAAGGCCGATCTGTTGACTTCGGGCGGTTGCTGTGAGCGCTCCGGCCGTCGTCGAGCCACCTTCGCCAGTGAGCTCTCGCGTGCGCTCGCGAAGGGTTTCACAGCGGTCGTACACAGTCTCGTCGGTAATTCCACCGGCTCCTTCCCGGTTGTACGGACAGACGTCGGCCTTACCGACGAGCGTGAGTCCAGAAACGGGGTTCCAGTCAGCCGGGAGGTTCGCGTTGATCGTCTCGAGATCCGTCTCGAACTGACGCAGTTGCTGTTTAACGCTCGTCAGGACGAGCACTCGTTCGTACCGGCTGTCCGGATCGCGCACGAGATCGATGCCGGCGGTGAGCGCGATCATCGTCTTTCCCGTTCCACACGCACCTTCGATGACTGTGTAGCCACCGTCTCTGGCCGTTTCGATGGCCGTCTCGATCCCGTCGACTTGCTCGGCGTAGGGTTCATCGTGGCCGAACACCGTCCGCCAGTTCGTCATTCTTCCCGTACTCATCGTCGGTCGTCCATAGCGTTGACGGACTGGTCTGGCCGCGTCATTGGTTATACAGAATCGAGGAGAATACCTGACCCTTTAGGGTCAGGATGAATCCGACAACACCTCCACTGTCCACCGTCGATAACAAGGCCGGATATCCACCATTCACAATTCAAAGCTTTACAATAAGATCGATAATAAGCTAATATATAGGCGTTCAGAGTGATGAAAGTCCATCGTACACATCGAGCGAAAATCCTCAACCACTCACAAGTGGAACGGATGCTCGACCGGCACGGATGGTCGGCCAGTAAACTCTGGAACGTCGCTACCTACCACTCCCGGCAACTCTGGGAGGAGACGGGCGAGATTCCCGACCACGGCGATCTCAAAGACGAGTTGAAGACTCATCCAAAATACAAAGGACTGCACTCGCAGTCCAGTCAGCGCGTTCTGGAGGAGCTCGCTGAATCCTTCAACTCGTGGTACGGAAAGAGGAAGTCTGACAGTCGAGCGAATCCCCCTGGCTACCGCAAAAAAACTACTACGACTCACAAGGCCGCCGCGTCCACGAAGAACACCCGCGTAGCACGGTGACGTGGAAACAAAACGGCATCCGCCACGACACGAAGAACAACCGTGTTCGGCTCTCAAAAGGCGCGAATCACAAGGAACACCCAAAAGCGTGGGAGTACATCCTCATCGAGTACGAAACCCGCCCTGGCATCACCCTCGAGAATCTGCAACAGGTCAGAGCCGTCTACGACCGAGCGAAGGGGCGGTGGGAACTGCATCTCGTCTGCAAAGACGGGATCGAGACGCCCGCTGCACCCGGCACCGAGTCGGCTGGTGTCGACCTCGGTATCTGTAACTTCGCAGCGGTCGCATACAGCACCGAGCAAGCCGACCTCTACCCCGGCAACCGCCTGAAACAGGACGGCTACTACTTCCCGAAAGAGATCGCCAGATGTGACAACTCAGGTGGCAAAGCAGCCACCAGACACCACCACACGTGGTCGGAACGCCGCACCCACTTCTTCCACAGCCTCGCAAAACACATCGTAGAGACGTGTATCGAGCGTGGCGTGGGTCGAATCAACGTCGGGAAACTCTCTGGTGTTCGAGAGGACGAGAACGGTGACTCGAAAAACTGGGGTCGCCACGGTAACCTCGACCTGCACGGGTGGGCGTTCGACCGCTTCACGTCGATTCTCACGTACAAGGCGAAGGTTGCGGGTATCGAGGTCGTAGAAGTGTCCGAACGCGACACGAGTAAGACGTGTTGCATCTGCGGGAGAGAAGAAGATAGTCAGCGTGTCGAACGTGGACTGTACGTCTATGAGGGGTGTGATGGCGCGTTCAACGCTGATGTGAACGGGGCGGAGAACATCCGTCTCGATATCAATGAAAGTAACTCTGAGTCTTCGGCCAGTTTGGACGAAGATAGGAGTACCGCCTGGTTGGCACAGCCCGAAGTCTACCTTCACGACCTCTCCCGAGGATTCCAACCTCGGGCAGAGGTGGTAGACTGCAAACCCTAATATCCCAACTCAGCGGTGCGAAGCCGTGGGATTCCTCCGCGTGAACGCGGAGGAGGATGTCAACCTGCTCAACGCTCGACCCGAAGTGAAGGGGTGCGAAGGGAGGTTGGAACCGTCTCGAGAGTATGGATTGGAACCGACCTGGAGAACGGACGAGAACAGGCAAGCTCCAGTCTCGAGAATGTACGAACACAGGTGACAGGACGAATTACTCGATGCTGGCAAAAATCAGCACGCCACCACAGCGTGCGTCGACATACGGACTGCCACAGACTGGTTGTGCGTTGCGCGTGATGACGACCAGCCGTGACCCTGTATTCCCAGATGGCCACCCCCAGTGGCCATAAGAAGGGGCATCGCCTCTGAACTTGAGCGTTGGGGTGTCTTGCAACGGTTGAGAGTTTCCCGTGGGTTCTGTAACGGTAAAGAGTACGCCGGAGGGGAAGATACCTACCCGAGTCCTACAACGGATACAATCTCGAGCCGCTACAACGCTACTTTGTACGCCTCGAGCGTCCGTTCGACGTCTTCTTCCGTGTGACCGTAGCTAACGAACTGGCTCTCGAACTGGTTCTGTGAGAGGAAGATCCCCTGCTCGCGCATCTCCCCCCAGAATATTCGTCGCCAGCGCTCGGTTTCGGCTCGTTTGACGTCCGCGGCGTTCTTCGGACAGTACTCGTATCGTGGACAGTCGGGATCCTGAACACAGCCAGCTTCACACTGGCCCTCGAGGTCGTTCCGGTCGGGCCCCTCGCGCGTGAAGACGACTTTGAACATACTGTCGGTGCCGACGACGGTGTAGCTGGGCGCCTGGTCGGCGAGAATATCGGTGAGTCCGCTTCGAAGCTGGTCGCCGAGGCCGTTGACGTGTTCGTAGACATCGTTTTCCGCGGCGAACGTGAGCGTTTCGAGACCGGCCGCCATCGTGACGGGGTGGCCCGAGAACGTGCCCGCCTGAAAGACGTCGCCCGTGGGTGCGAAGTGTTCGATCAGGTCGGCGCGGCCACCGATCGCTCCGACGGGGAACCCGCCGCCAATAATCTTGCCGAAGGTCGTGAGATCGGGCGTGACGCCGAAGTGACTCTGGGCACAGCCGAGTCCGCCGACCCGAAAGCCCGTGATGACTTCGTCGAAGATGAGTAGGGAGCCGTGTTCGTCGGCGATCTCCCGAAGGAACTCGAGGTAGCCGTCGACGGGGTGGACGATGCCGTAGTTCGCGAGAATCGGTTCGACGAGCACACCGGCGATATCATCGCCGTGGTCTTCGAAGACGCGACGCATGGCCTCCTCGTCGTTGAACGGGACGGGAAGCGTGTGTTTTGCGAACTCATGAGGGATGCCAGCCGACGACGGAGCGGGATGGTCGGCATCACCTTCCACGAGGGTCGATTCCTGAGCGCCGTGATACCCACCTTGCATGATGACGATCTTGTTTCGACCGGTGGTGCCTCGAGCGAGGCGAACGGCGGAGACGGTGGCCTCGGTGCCGGAGTTAACGAAGCGGATCTTCTCGACGCTCGGGACGTGGCGAACGACGAATTCGGCGAGGTCGACCTCGACCTCAGTCGGGGTGCCGTACATCGGGCCTTCGCTGGCTGCCCGTTGGATGGCTGCCTGGACGGGATCGGGAAGATCGTGACCGAGAAGGAGCGGCCCGAGTCCCATGACCCAGTCGACGAGGCGGTTGCCGTCCGCGTCGATGACGTGACCGCCGTCACCCTTCTGGACGAAAAACGGATAGGGCTCGATCGCCGCCCGGACGGCCGAGTTGACGCCGCCAGGCATGACGGAGAGCGCCCGATCGTAGAGCTCGCGTGAGCGTTCATCGTGCATGTTTATGAATGGCGATTTGCGGGCCGATGGCAAAGATGTACCGAGGTTCGTTGGTGGCAACGAGATCCCCCAGATGGTGGACGCTCGAATGCTCAACGACGAGAGGAGGAAAGACGTCAGGAAACAGGAGATGATAGTGGAAAGCCGGAGAGGGTTAGTGAGAAACCTCGAGGCAAAGCTTCGAGTTGTGGTGTTTTCTCGAGTGGAAACGAAGGGGTGTTCGATCGAAATGAAGAGAGTAGTCAGGGATCTAATGAGAAATTTCAGAGTATTATTGGTAGAATCGTCTCAAGATTCCCGATCCAGAACACCCCCACCCCTTCGTTTCAGGTGGAGATCAGAGGAGCGGTGGGTGCGTGTTGGGTGGTTAGTGGTGGAAATGATTCGTTCTCAGGGTGGTTTTTCGCCTCGAACGGATGAAAGAGATGTCCGAGAAGCCAGAATTCCGGTAATAGGGAGTGTCTAGTAACTCGAAGCTGATTGAGCGATGATTCTAGTAGCTTCTAGTAACTAAATACAACCCGTCTAGTAATATGCTGTATTTGCTAGGAGTACGGACTAATTCAGACAGCATCATCATAAATCCTTCCATCCTAAAAGTCACCCTCTAACCCCCACCCTCTCGTTTCCTTCTCCACCTGAAACAAAGGGGTGGGGGGTTCCCGACCAATCACTGCCACACTATCACATGGGTTATTTTATCACACTTTCATCATTCCTTCAGTCCACAGAACACCATTCCACTCAACCCTCCCTCCTTCTTACCGACAACATTGTCCCATTTACGACGACTGCATCCATTCCGGATCCAACCGCCTCCAAGTAGTATCACCACCAGATCGTACCGCGTCGAACTGAAACAGTGCCGTCGGGGATCTCGATGGATGTTCACCGACAGCGTAGTGAATGCGAAACGACAGAGTGACCGACACAGTGAATACGAAACGACAGATAGTGCAGGGGAAGCACACCGATGGACAGCAGTGGAGAGGCGTGATTCCGTCCGATCGCCAGTCACCGCGTTCTAAATCACGCACAATTTTACTTGACGACCTCGAGCGATCACGTATGCCCACGCGCGAATCCAATCAAACAACACCAGCTGGGAGCGATGCCGACTCGACTGAAGGAACCGACGGTGACGCTCCTGATCCCGACGAAATTCTCGTCGCCTTGCTCGAAGGAAACGACAGTCACGTCGATGGCCTTCCTGGGGACTACTTCGATCCCGTTCGAGAGGAGCAACACCCCGACGTGGTGACGATCTGCTGTGCCGATTCCCGCGTCTCACAGGAAGGGATGTGGGCCGTCGATCGCCCCGGTGCCGTCTTTACCCCAAGCAACATCGGGAACCAGGCCTGGGACGATCACGAGGGCGAGAAAATCGTCGACGGCAGTCTCCTCTATCCGGTTTACTATGCAGATACAGACGCCATCGCCATCGTCGGTCACACCGGGTGTGGTGCGGTGACGGCCGCATACGACGTCGCCAACGGGAATGAGCCACCGGGGCCAGCGGGCGTCTCCAAGTGGGTCGAGATGCTCGTTCCCGTTATCGAGGACGGTCTCGAGAGCGACCTGATCGATGCCGACGCCGAGCGACCGATAGTCATCAACCAGCTCGTCGAGTACAACGTCGATCGACAGGCTGCGTTCTTGCACGCGGCGGAGACGGTTCCGGACAGTGTCGCCATCTACGGCTTCGTGTACGACTTCCACGGGGTGTACGGCAGCGACGCCGGTCGAGCCCATCTGGTCAACCTGAACGGCGAAACGTCTCCCGAGAACATTATCGACCAGTTGCCGGATGCGTACGCGAAGAACGTCGGTAGTCTCCTATACTGATTACGGCGGCTGCTCGCTCCTGTCTATCCGTTTTCAATTGGGAGATTGGTATTCGAGTGCCGGCCCTCGAGTGTAGAATCGACGCAACCTCGAGTGTGGAATCGACGCGGTAACACTGCGGTAGAACTGGCCTCGCGCCAGCCGATTATCAACCGAACCAGCTGAACGATAACGACCGGATCCTCGCTCGAACCCCTCTCTTTCGACTCCAGCGATCGTTCGGATTCGGATTGTGGACGGTTCCGTGAATCCGATCCGAATCCACTCTCCAGTACTCGACGGATGTTCGACGACGGCGGCAAAGGCGACGGCAATAGCGACGGCCGCTCTGGATCTCCATCCGGATACCGAACGTTATTCTCATCCGAATCCGAACACTCGAGTATGCCTCGACCGCCGATCTGGGATTCCCTCTGGCGATATCTCTCGAGTGACACTGGGTTCTACGTCGCCGTCGGTATCCTTACGATTCTCGTGTTCGTGGTGGCCTTCGCAGTCGCAACCCTCGTGAGCCCCGTCAGTCTGACTGGGGGAGGGCTCCTCGGTCTCGTCGTGGGCTTCGGCCTGTTCATGGCGGTCTTCTTCGGCTCGATCGTCGCCCAGCGACTCGAGGACGAGGAGTGAATCTAGTCCCGATCGCGTTCGACACGAACAGGGGGCTCCCGTCCTGGCATCGAGTGCTCCGGAGATTCACTCAGTCGTTCGGGCGTGCAGGCGTTCAATGTAACGCAACGAGAAGTCAGATGATCGATCGCCGATCGATGCTACCGACGTTCGATTACCGACGGTTCGAACACACTCCTCGTTACGTCTCGATGAGCAGTCAGGTTCCATGACGCGCCAAGAGGTCTCGAGAGCACTCCTTCGGCGCTGTAAGGTCACCATACGATCTCCCGTCCACATCGGAACGGTTATCTGTGTCCCGCCGTTCTCTTTAGAAGCAATGGCGAAAGGAACCGTTGATTTCTTCAACGACACTGGCGGCTACGGATTCATCGAGACTGAGGACGCGGACGACGACGTTTTCTTCCACATGGAAGACGTTGGCGGACCGGATCTGGAAGAAGGACAGGAAATCGAGTTCGACATCGAGCAGGCCCCCAAAGGCCCACGCGCGACGAACGTCGAGCGCCTGTAATTCGGCGAATTCACTGAGGCATCGTTTTTAGAACTATATTTTACGCCCTCGAGTGCCAACGGTGGGACTCGAGAAACGGTACCTTTCGACTTGAAATGAAGGGGTCTCGACTATAGTTAATTGACCTGTATCTGGGCCGCTATCGACGTCTTCGACAACCTTCACTAGTATTTCAACTCGAGACATAAGACACTGAGTGAACCGGCTTAACCCGGACGTTTTTAGTCCTCCTACGCGCACGCACTCCCATGGATACACAACCCGATACCGATACCGAACCCACGATCCGCCGCCACGACGACATCGAGTACGAAGCCGTCGACGCTGCTGAGGGTCTCGCGAAGGGCGTCCTGATCGCTGACGATCACGGTGCACCCACCTTCGCGATTCGTCGGTTTACCCTCGAGGCCGGTACTGAAGTGCCACGGCACACGAACGCGGTCGAACACGAGCAATACGTTCTCGAGGGCGAGTACGTCGTTGGAATCGATGACGAGGAGTACGAGGTCGGCCCCGGGGATTCCCTGTTGATCCCGGCTGGAACGCCACACTGGTACCGAAACGAGGGTGACGACCAAGGTGCGTTCATCTGTGCCGTCCCCAACGGCGATGACGAGATCGAGTTGCTCGAGTAGGGCCTCGTTCGGTCGTATTCCCCACATTTAAAACTCTGTTCACACCATCGTCCTCTCACACTTCGATATCTGGATTAAATATTTACAAATACAATAGTAGTATAGTACACAATTCGTAGTAACATACGACGAACTGACCGCGATTGGCGAGGCCCCCGAATTCGAGTCCGAATCGCTGAAATACCGGCCGGCCGTACACCTGTTCGTGTCAAAGCAGGTTCCCGAGGTGGAGACGCTCTTCTGTCACGAGACCGGCAACGACTATCTCGTCGTCGTCAACCGGGACGGAAAGCGGCTGTTCCGGGCAAAACTCGGACTCTCGGAAACCGCCGCGGGGCCGCGACCGTCGAAGTTCCGCGTCAAACGCAACTCGAGCGAGGAACCGCGGCAACCCGACGAGTTCGTCGATCTCGCCCGTCGAGCCGGGCGTATCCGCATCTCCGAGCAGACCTCTCCTGACGGACGACGAGAACTCAAAGACATGCTGGCGGGCTACCAGCTCGACGAGAAGACGAAGGTCGTCCGAACCTGCCGGTACTGCGCTTCCTCGGGACGGTATTCGCCGGTCACGACCGAGACGGCGGTCAAGAGCGATCAGGACTGGATCTGCACCGACTGTGCTTCCCGCGAACTCGAGCGCGAACTCTCCTACGTTGGAAACGTAACCGGCGCGGCGAAAGACCGCCTCGAGGAGCTGATGCTCGAGGTGCAGGATCTCGAACGCATTACCAATCTGCTCAAGGGACGGCTCGACCCCGACCTCACGAAGTTCGACACCATCTCTGCGACGACCGACGAGGTGGATCCGGTTCGGGTCGATACGCTCAACTTGCACCCGGGCCTCCAGAACCTGCTCGAGGATCGGTTCGAGACGCTTCTCCCGGTACAGAGTCTCTCGGTCGAAAATGGCCTGATCGATGGGGACGACCAACTGGTCGTCAGTGCCACCGCGACCGGGAAAACGCTCGTGGGCGAACTCGCGGGGCTCAATCGTGTCCTCAACGGGAAGGGCAAACTCCTCTTTCTCGTACCGCTCGTGGCCCTGGCCAACCAGAAGTACGAGGACTTCCAGGACGAGTACGGCCACCTCGTGGACGTCTCCATCCGCGTCGGTGCCAGTCGGATCGCCGACTCGGGCAACCAGTTCGACCCCAACGCGGACGTCATCGTCGGCACCTACGAGGGGATCGATCACGCCCTCCGGACGGGCAAGAACATGGGCGATATCGGCACCGTCGTCATCGACGAGGTGCACACGCTCAAAGAGGACGAACGGGGCCACCGCCTCGACGGCCTCATCTCGAGGCTGAAGTACACGACCGAAAAGCGCGCGGCCGCTCGTGACGACTACGACGGCGCCCAGTGGATCTATCTCTCCGCAACGGTCGGCAACGCCGAACAACTGGGTTCGGCGCTCGAGTCCACCTTGATCGAGTTCGAGGAACGCCCGGTTCCGATCGAACGCCACGTGACCTTCGCGGACGGTCGTGAGAAGGTGAACGTGGAGAACAAACTCGTCAGGCGGGAGTTCGACACCGAGTCCTCGAAGGGGTATCGGGGCCAGACGATCATCTTCACCAACTCGCGGAGGCGCTGTCACGAGATTTCGCGCAAACTCGAGTACAACGCGGCCCCCTACCACGCGGGGCTCGATTACAAGCGCCGCAAGCGGGTCGAACAAATGTTTGCCGACCAGGAACTCGCGGCGGTCGTGACGACGGCCGCGCTCGCAGCGGGGGTCGACTTCCCGGCCTCGCAGGTGATCTTCGACTCCCTGGCGATGGGCATCGAGTGGCTCTCCGTCCAGGAGTTCCACCAGATGCTCGGACGGGCCGGCCGGCCGGACTACCACGACACGGGGACGGTGTACGTCCTGGTCGAACCCGATTGCAGCTACCACAACTCGATGGAGATGACCGAGGACGAGGTCGCCTTCAAGCTCCTGAAAGGGGAGATGGAGCCGGTAATGACCCACTACGACGAGGACGGGGCCATCGAGGAGACCCTGGCGAACATCACCGTCGGCGGGAAGGCGGCGAAGGCGCTCAACGACCGAATGCTCGGGGAGGTGCCGACGACCCACGCGATCGGCAAACTGCTCGAGTACGACTTCATCGACGGCTTCAGCCCCACCCCCTTGGGTCGGGTCGTCACCGAACACTTCCTTTCGCCCGGTGAGGCGTTCGCGATCGTCGATGGAATTCGAAAGGGGGCTCATCCCTACGACCTGATCGCGGACATCGAGTTACGCGATTCGGATCTCTGAGTCGGATTCGTTCCTGCCCCTATGAATTGGGTGAATTGGGCAACTCGAACAAGGAGTGTGACGGATTTCCGTCTCCCACACGCTTATCCAATTCTCTGTGGTATCGCGGGGTATGCCAGACGTACTGATCGTCGGCGGCGGCCCAGCCGGATTGAGCGCGGCGCTCTTCAGCGGGAAGAACGGCCTCGAGACGACCGTCTACGACACGGACGGGACGTGGATGCACAAGGCGCACCTGTTCAACTACCCCGGCGTGCAGTCGATGGACGGCTCGCGATACCTCGAGACCCTTCGCGAGCAGGTCGACGACTTTGGGGTCGACCGCCAGCAGGGGGTCGAAGTCACGGAGGTCGAGGCGACCAACGACGGCTACCGGGTCACGACCGAGGAGGGGGAGAAGACGGGCACATATCTCGTGCTCGCGACGGGTACTAACCGCGACCTCGCGGAACAATTGGGCTGTGACTTCACCGACCAGGGCGTCGTCGACATCGATATCACGATGGAGACGAGCCTCGAGAACGCCTACGCGACGGGAGCAATGGGCCGAACCGAGGAGTGGCAGGCCGTCATTTCGGCGGGCGACGGTGCGGCGGCCGCCCTCAACATTCTGTCGAGAGAGAAGGGCGATCACTTCCACGACTTCGACGTCCCGGACGACGCGAAGGCGCTGTTCGGGTCGCTCGTGGACGACGAGTAACTCGTTTTCGTCGTTTTCATCCTGGTCGCCGTTTTCGTCCTGCTTGTGGTTCTCGTCGTTCTCGTCTTCCGGGCGTTTTCATCGATCTCGAATCGATCGACCGACCCTCGGCACTCGAGTGCTCGGAGACTCGAGATGGTGATGACGACTTAGTTTTCGCCGTTGTCGATCGCCGTCTCGAAACCGTCGTCAGTTCGAACGACACCGGCGGCACAGACGGCGTGCTCGAACTCGGCCTCGATCGCCTCTGTCGCGGCCTCCTGAGCGCTCGCGACGTCGAAGTCGACTGGCTCGGGGGAGTTCGTCTCGTAGGTCGCCACCAGCGTCGGCTCTTCGACGGTCTCGACGAGCAGGGCGTCACGGCGGACGGTCGCGATCATGGCCTCGCCGTCGGCGTCGATGGTCGCGGCGATCCGGGGGGTGTCGTAGTCGTCCTTCTCGAAATCGAGCGCCAGGAGAGCGGTCGCTAGCGCGTCGCGTGCTGGGTAGCCCAGTTCGAGTTTCTCCGCGATGGGGTCGACGTGTGAACCGTTGCCGAAGGTGACCGTCTCGCCCGTCGGGGTGTCGACGACGCGCAGGCAGTTGTAGGCGACGTAGGGGTTGTCCGTCTCCGGAGCATCCGGTGTCGGGCCGACGGTCAGCGCCTCGTCTCGAGCGGTGATCCGGCGGTTGGGAAACGAGCGGGAAGAGACGCGGTAGGCTCCACCGTTCGGGCCGACGACGACGAATCGTCCGATGTACATACGCGTCTGTGCGTATCTCGAGGGAAAATAGGTGTCGATCTATGCATAGACGTCCTAATTTCGGGTAGAAACCGATTCCGTCGCTCCGGATGACGGCTTCCCGACGGACTCGGCACTCAATTCTGCTCGGACTCTCGGCGTTGGTCGGAGATCACAATCGACTCGTCCTCGTTCGCTTCTCCTGATGGAACCCGACAGCCATAAATAGGAACCGGACAAATCTCACTTTGCGTTCACAGACCCATGGGGTAGCGGCCAATCCTGAAGCCTTCTGGGGGCTTCGACCCAGGTTCGAATCCTGGTGGGTCTACTTCATTACTTCCACTCGAGAACTATCTGAGCCATGTCTGCTGTTTTCCAGTGGAAATAAGGGGGTCGTAACGAGCCGGTTATGGAGCCGAAATACGGGGGTTGTCGACGCCATCGAACGGTCGCGAATCGGCTGGATCCGGCGGTGTAGGCGATGGCACACCGACGACTCGATCCGACCGATCCTAGAAAGATTTAGACACACGGGAATTCTGTTCCCGTGTATGCAACGACGTTCGCTACTCGCCAGTGTCGGGGCGGCCTCCCTCGGCTCGCTGGCAGGGTGTCTCGGTGACATCACTGGGGACGACGAGGGCGAAACGGTCGACGGCTACGACGCCCAGGAACACGAGGGGCAGACGGTTCCACTCGTTCCGCTCGAGGAGGCCCACGACTGGTTCGACGACGGCGACACGCGTTTCGTCGACACGCGCGGGCCGGGCCAGTACGAGAGCGATCACATCGAGGGGGCCGTCCTGAGTTCGGCCCCGGACGGCGTCGAGGACGACCCGACCGAAGCGTGGGATCACGACACCCGCATCGTCACCTACTGTGATTGCCCGCACACGCTTGCAGTCTGGCGGGGCAGTGCACTCATGTCCGAGGGATTCGAGGACGTCTACGCGCTCGACGACGGGTTTCCCGCATGGCAGGACGCGGGCTACCCGACTGTGGGCGAAGAAACAGGATCGCTCGAGGCCTACGAGATCGTCGGCCGATCGGCCCCGGAACACGAGGGCAACTACGTCTGGCTCACGACGCTGGATGAGTCACAGCGGGAGGTCTCCCAGGTCGAAGCCGACGGCTCCTACAAACTGATCGTCCGGTTCGATGGCCTTTCCGACGATACCGTCCTCTCGCTGAAAGCGCCGGAGCACGAACTCGAGGCGACGCTCGAGGAGCTGACCGATGGCCCGGTCACCGCCTGAGTCGGTCGTGCCGTCGCCTCCAGCGACCTTCCCGCGGTGCAGTTCTCGTCCATTCGAGTGGAGCAACCGCTTCCTCGATCTCGAGTGATAGCGATTCGTAGAAGTCCTGAGACACTCGAGCGGTGACGGCTCGGCTCGACTGCCTCAAAGTTCCACGAATCACTATGGCACCACAGCAATCGAGAACGTCGTCTCCTTGAGACCTCTAGCGATTCCGACGGACGAGATACTTAGGCTGCTCGAGCGCCTATGACTGTCGAATAGCCCGCCGACCACCACCATACACAGGACGCACCCATGAACACACTCGCGTCACCGAAAGCATCGCTCCCCCTGCCAGCCCACCAGCCCCTCGACGACCGGGCGGTTCGCGCCCGAACCGAAACCATGTCTGTCCTGGCGCTCGGCCGCGGTCTCTACGAGATCGAAGCCGAGAGCGGGGCCACCTACCTGATCGACCTCGAGGCCGGCCGCTGTACTTGCCCGGATCACATCTTCCGGGATGCCCGCTGTAAGCACATTCGACGGGTTGCCATCGAGATCACCGAGGGACGAACCCCGCCACCGGGTAAACTCGCCCTCCCGTGTGTCGACTGTGGCGAGCCGACGTTCGTCGACGAGGACGGTCCCGACGCGGACGGCCCGGCCTACTGTCGAAACCACCGGATCTTCTCCGGCGACCGCGTCAGGGATCGGGAAACCGACGACCTCCTCACCGTCGTCGCGGTTTCAGACCGGCGGGCCGACGACGTCCGCGTCACCGCCGCCGAGACGACCGTCGCCGAGTACGGTACCAACGCCCGCTACGACGGCGACGTGCCGGTCGTCGGTGCCGTTTATCCACACGCCACGATCGGTCGAAACGGGCCGATTCCCGAATCCCTTCGCGTCTACGTCTTCCCGCGGACGCGACTCGAGAAGGTCGTCTGAAAATCGTCGGAATCAACGCTGGGTCTCGAATATTCGATCGTTGTGAACCTCGTGACCGCTCGTCAGAGTGCCTCGAGTACCCACTCGGAATTTGGCTCTGTTGCATACGTTACCATCTGTGATGTTTCAGGAAGCGCGCCGAATACAGAGCGCGTATGTTGCACTGATGCACCTCCGGATGGTTGCATCGGCAGGTACTGAACATCTTATTATAAGCTGGGCAGGCGCAATACCACGGTGTTTACGCCGTGGATACGCGCCGTTACCTACGACACATACCCTATCCAGAGTTTCCAGTCCAAACGTTCAAATTACAAGAACACCCTATACAACGGTAAGGTCAGGTCGGAACGGAGCGGATTCCGAACGACCTCCGGAGGCGGCCACGCCGCCACCTAATGAGACAGTATCCGAGAGTCATTGTCGGTTCACTGCACTGCGAAACGCATTTGGTAGATGGTAGCATACCACAAATTATGGAGTATTTTGTCACTGGAGCAACTGGACTGATCGGATCACACGTCGTCGATCAACTCCTCACTGAGGGGCACGAGGTGGTCGCGTTAACCCGCTCACGGTCGAATGCGAATACCCTGCCCGAAGAGGTCACAGTGGTCGAAGGCGATATCACCGAGCAAGAGAGTATGCGTGAAGCGATGACGGGGGTGGATGGCGTCTTCCACATCGCTGCGTGGTACTTCGTCGGCCCTGGCCCTCGTGAGAGTGTACAGGCAGAGCGGATCAACGTCGGCGGGACTCGCAACGTTTTGGAGTTGATGAAGGAACTCGAGGTTCCCAAGGGAGTCTATACGAGCACGATAGGGGTGTACCCTCCGTCGAGGGAAGAAACGCTCGATGAATCCGTGGTACCCGACCGATCCGACTGGTCCGTGTACACACGGACGAAGTGGCAAGCACACTACGAGGTTGCGAAACCGATGATCGACGAGGGGCTTCCCCTCGTGATCGTCCAGCCGGGATTCGTGTACGGCCCGGGCGATAAACTTGATTCGCCATCGCGGCAATCGGTGCAAGCGTATCTCCAAGGAACGCTACCGATGATCCCACGCGGGTGGAACGCGCCATGGGATCATGTGGGGGATATAGCCCACGGCCATATGCTCGCAATGACCCACGGAGAACCGGGCGAGACGTATCTCATCGCAGGCGAATCACGACAATTAACTGAGATATATGAATGCGCCGAAACGATTACAGGCATATCGGTTCCCCGCGTTGCCCCACCCGCAGTGTTCAGAGGCCTTGCCAGCATTATGGCGGTAGTCGAGCGTTTCGGAACTCCTCCGGACGGGTTCGAAGCGGAATCGCTCAGGGGCATTACGAATGTGATTTGGCCGGTCGATAATACGAAGGCAAAAACCGAACTTGGTCTCGAACACCGTCCGCTTGAGCAGGGGATGCGTGAGTACCTCGACTGGGAGATGGACGAGCTTGGAATGCAAAAAGCCACATAGACAGGTGCTCGTATTTCTCCAACTATCTTGGTAAAGCACTCAGTAGATGACAGGACTCAACGGCCGTGCTGTATATATGTTCTGTATGCAGCAGACCATTCTCGACACTTACTGAACATTTCACAGCATCGTAGTGTCGGTCACCGTACTCAGCGTCGTTCCGAAACCACCGACGAAACCGGTGACAACGCACGACCTGATGTCACCGTGGCAATTTATCACGCATACCGACCCATCCTCGAGCATGACCGACGGAATCGACTACGGCGACTTCGAGGAGGGTCGCCACATCAACTACTGGGAACTCGACCGGACGCTCGAGCGGGAGGTCGAACGGATCTACACCGAGGATGAACTCGAGTGGGCACGGCCCCGTCTCGCGGCGTTCGGCGACCTGATCGGGAACACCGTCGCCGACAACGCAGATATCATCGACGACCACGGGCCGGAACTCGAGCCCTACGACAAACACGGGGAGATCCAGAACCACGTTCACTATCCACCGGAGCAACTCGAGAACGAGCGGTTGGTCTACGAATCCGGAATCGTCGCCGATTCGTTCGAAGTCCCACCCGGACGTGAAGAGCCCATGCCGCTCTCGCACAACCTCGTGATGCAGTCCCTCCTCTGTTATGCGGACGTTGGCTTCGACTGTCCGGTCGCGATGACCGCCGGCGCCGCGCTCGTCCTCGAGAAGTTCGACGACGGTGCCCTCGAGTCCTATTACGGAGGTCTCACCAGCCGCGAGTACGACGACCTGATCGAGGGGGCGATGTTCCTCACCGAAAAGCAGGGTGGAAGCGACGTCGGTGCCACCGAAACCCGCGCGGAGCGGGACGAGGAAACTGGGTGTTACCGGCTGTACGGCGAGAAGTGGTTCTGCTCCAATATCGACGCCCAGGGCACCCTCGCACTCGCCCGCACCGAGGGCGCTCCCGAGGGGACACGAGGACTCTCGCTGTTTCTGGTTCCACACGAACTCAAGGGGGAGCCGAACGACCAGCTCTACCGTCGGCTGAAGGACAAACTCGGCACGATCGCCGTCCCGACGGGGGAAGTCGAGTTCCGCGGTGCGAGGGCGTTTCTGGTCGGCGAGGAAGAATCGGGCTTCCGGCAGATGGCCGAGATGCTCAACCTCGAGCGGCTGTCGAACGCGGCGGCCTCCTGTGGGGTCATCGGTCGAGCGCTGCTCGAGAGCAAGATTAAAGCGGCGAACCGGGAGGCGTTCGGCGACACCATCAACCAGTACCCGCTCATGCGCCGGGATCTGGTCGATATGGCGGTCGATCACGAGGCGGCGACGGCGTTCACGATGGAGGCCGCCCGGCTGTTTTCGATCCGCGAGCGGGGCGAACGCGCGGCCCGCGGCGATATCGAGGTCGACGCCGCCGACCGAGCGGAACTCGAGGCCCAGGCCGAGCACGCCTACCGGCTCATGCGCCTGCTCATTCCGATCGCGAAGGCGAGAACGGGACGGATGGCCGTCGACACGGCTTCCTACGCGATGGAGATCCAGGGCGGGAACGGCTACGTCGACGACTTCGTCACCAATCGCCTCCTCCGGGACGCCCAGGTACTCCCCATTTGGGAGGGAACCGAGAACATCCTCTCACTGGACGTCCTCCGCGCGCTCGAGCGCGAGGCCGCCCACGAGCCGTTCCTCGAGGTCGTCCAGGGTCGCCTCGAGTCGGTTACACACCCGGGTCTCAGCGAGTCCGTAGACGTAGTCGAGGCCGAGTTCCACGAACTCGGGGAGGCTCTCGCGACGCTCGCGACCGAGGATGGCGAGTACGCCCAGCTACAGGCCAAGGAACTCGTGCACTACGTGTTCGACGTGTTCACGGCCGCGCTGTTGCTCGCGGAAGCCCAGCGGGCACTTGATTCGGGTTCGGCTGGTTCGGCGGATTCGGCGGATAAAGACGGAAACGACGACGGCAGCAACAGCGACAGCGAACCCAACGGCGACGCCAGAATCGCCCTCGTCGCACGGCGGTTCGTCGACCGACACTTCGACGATCGACCGGCCCGCGGGATCACCAGCGGCGACCGCTTCTCCCTCGAGCACTTCGATGCCATCGTTCGCTACGAATCGGTCGATCCGTCGGTGCTCGAGTGGGACGCGACCGACTCCTAGACTGGCGGCGCTCGATCCGGACGCGACCACTCGTTAATCAGATCGGTGCTCGAGGCGCATCTCCATTCCCTCTCTTGGGTGCGCTGTCAGCGATCCCCGCAACTCGATTGCCCCCGAGTCCACCCGCCGCAACCGATACTGCTGGGCGACGGTCGCGGCGATGATCGGAGCCTCGAGCATCGTGAACCCCTTCCCGATGCAGCTACGCGGCCCCGCGCCGAACGGGAAGTAGGCGTAGGTCGGATGGCTCGGTTCGTTCCACCGATCCGGGTCGAACGTGTCCGGGTCGTCGAAGTACCGCGGGTCGCGGTGGGTCGCCCACTGCGAGCACATGACCAGCGATCCTTCGGGGACGTCGTATCCGCCGAGGGTGACGTCCCGCCTCGCCTGGCGGAACATGACGTACACCGGCGGATAGAGCCGCATCGCTTCCTGGAGGACGTTCCGCAGGGTCGTGAGTCGTCGCATCGAGGCGGCCGTCGGCTGCTCACCCTCGAGGACGGTATCGACCTCCTCGTGAACGCGCCGTTCGACGGCGGGGTGTTCGGAGAGTAACGCCCAGGTGTACGTGAGCACCAGCGCCGTCGTGTCGTGGCCGGCGAGCAACATCGTGAGGAGTTCGTCACGGATCCCTCGTTCGTCGATGGCACCGCGGGCCTTCGCTCGGAGGAGGAGTGCGAGCAGGTCGTCGTCAGCGTCGTCTATCCCCGCCCGTTTTCGACGGGCTACGAGGTCGTCGACCACGTCCTCGAGACCCGTGATCGACCGATCAAACGCGAGGGTTTCGGCTGTTGGTAGCCACTCCGGCATCAGGGCGCGTACCGGGTCGGGTTCGAACCGTCGGCCGATGGGCTCGAGCAGGCGGGCCGTCTTTTTAGCCGTCGGGATGGGGAGGTCGACGCCGAACATCGCCTCGACGATGATCTCGAGGGTGGTGCGGGTCATCTCCCACTCGACGTTCCGGGTCTCGCCGTTGTTCCAACGGTCGACCATCGCCTCCGCACGCGTCGCCATCACGGGTGCCAGGCCAGCGATTCTGTCGGGCGCAAAGGCCGGGCTCGCCATCGATCGGCGTTCCCGCCACTGGTCGCCCTCGCTCAGGAGGAGCCCCTCGCCGAGCAGCTGGCCGAGCGCGTCGGTCTGGAACGTCGGTTTCGAGAAGTGGCTCGCGTCGCTGACGAGCACCTGTTCGATCAACGCGGGCGACGTGACCAGGTATGTGCGGTTGGGGCCGAGATCAAACGCCGAAATCTCGCCGTAGGCCTGGCGAACCTGGGCGAGGAACGCGAACGGGTCGCGGGCGAATCGGGGGAGGACGCCGACCAGCGGTGCGCCGTTCGGCCCGGGAACGACGTGGTCTGCCATACCAGTGTTTCGACTCGAGAGGAAAAGACGGTTTGCCCGAACTGTGTTCTCCAGTCGAAACGGTGCCGTTAGCAGCGTCGGCGACGGGACGGTACGCTCGAGGGGAAGATTGAACGATGGTCGATGGAACGATATGACGGTTACTCGAGAATATCAGCGGCTTCCTCGACGTCCATCACGTCCTGTTTGACCGCCTCGAGGACGCGAACAATTTCGGGATCCGGCCCTGGATCGTCGTCACCGATCTCCTCGAGGGTGACCTTCTTTGATCGGCCGACGAACTCGTCGAAGTCCGTTCCTTCAGCAATTGCAGTTTCCTTTTTCACGCGGTAGTTCCCACCGCCGGTGACGTGGAGATCCGCGGGGTGAAAGAAGTACCAGTCCTCGCGGTCGAATCGGACGCCGATACGGGGTTTCGCGCCGAAGTTCTGTGCGAAGTAGATGAGCGCTTCGACCTCTTCGCCAGTGAGATAGATCGGGTTGCCCGAACTCGATTTGGCCTCGATGGCGTAGAACACCTCACCGTCACCAGCGAGCACGTCGGGGAGTTCGCGTTCGGTCGCGGAGCCGCTGGCGGGCGCTCGCATGACCGCAAAGCCCGCCTCGTCGAGGCGATTGACGAGTTCGCGTTCCCGTCGATCGCCCTTCGCCTGAGACATACCCCCTTCTCGCCACCGGAACGATATAAACGGGCCGACTGCCATCGATTCCGTTCGAAGCCGCTCTCGAGAATCGACGTGACCAACTCGCCACCTCGTGTGTCGGGTAGACTCGTCGGGTGTCGGGGTCAGAGCCAGGTCAGGCTCACCCCGCCGAGAGCGCCTCGTCGAGACGCTGCTCGAGGTCGGTGAGGTCGTCATACAGCGACTGGTCGAGCCGACCCGCCTCCGCCGGTTCGAGTTCGTCGAGCCGATCGGCGAGACCCTGTAGCCGGGAGAACTTCTCGCCCTCGTCGACGCCGGTTTTCTGGACGTACACCTGCTGTTCGACGTCGTAGACGTCATCGGACTCGAGGTCGGTAACCGCCAGAACCACGTCGAGTTTGTCCGGATCGACGCCGAGCACCCACTCGTGGGGGATGCCACGTTCGTCGAGCGCGTCCAGGACGACATCGTCGTCCTTCGGTCGTCGCCGATCACGGGTCGTTCGTCGAACCGTCCCGAACCGACCGTGGAGTTCCTGGCCGGGGCCGAGGCGCTCGAGCAGCGTTTCGCTGGCCGACCGCCGCACCCTGTCGGCCCCTCGCTGGACGTCCGACAGGAGGACGTACAGGTCGGTCAGCGACTCGGTATCAAGCGAGGACGGTTGATCGGGCCCGAGGCGCTCGAGTAAATCGGCGAGCAGCGTGGCGTCATCGTGCACCCGTTCGAGGCTCGTCCGAGCCTCTTCGGGCGAGACGAGGTGGGGACTCTCGCCGGCGACTGCTGCTCTGGGCGCTCGCTCGAGGGTGTCGCCGTCTGAAACGTGTTCCACCGAGAGGCTCAGGACGGTCGCGTACGGCTCGACGCCCGGCGGAAGCTCTGACAGGGGGATAGGGCCGGCCTCGAGCTGGTCGGCGAGCACATCGAACTGCTCGCGGTGGAGCGGCCGCTCGTGGCCGCTGTCGACGAACTGAATCACGATCCGATCCTCGAGGGCGTCGTCGATTCGAAACGCGCGATCGGAGACCGGCGTCACCAGTTCGGTTCCGGGCTCGAGGCCGTCACACGCCTCGCGGAGGTCGTACCAGTCCATGTGTAACCCGGACGCCGTCTGGATCGAAAAGTCATGACCGCGTGTGTGCCAGGTGGCGGGTCGGGCTCGATTCGAACCGGCGAGCGACGGACGTTGCCGCGACGCCCCATCCAATTACACTAGTTGTAGTATAAAAATACGATATTTATAGTTTGGTTCTCGCCCGTCTTCGAGCCGGCCGATCGTCGGCTATACGTCGGCGGCGTCGAACCGGAGATAGCCGACCGCGAGCGAGAGTACCAGCCACAGGCCGAGCATCACGATGCCGACCTCGGGGGTGACGTAGAACGGATCGGCGGGGGCGACGTCGGCCCCAGCCCCCGCTCCTCCGCCGGCGGGATCGGCGTTCGCTGCCTCCGCGAAGCCGGGGAACAGGGAGACGATCGCCGAGAAGTACGCCGTCGACGGGGAGACCTGCGTCACGAGGAACACCCAGTCGGGAATCTGTGTGGGCAACGAAAAGCCCTCGACGACGTAGAGGATCCCCATCGGGACGACGTCCCAGAACAGCTCGAAGACGACGAAAAAGCCGAGCGCCAGCGTCGTGGCGCGGGTGGTCGAGCCGGTCGTCGCCGACAGCCCGACCATGATCGTGGTGTAGACGCCGGCGAACGCTAGCGTCGCGAGTACGAAGATCACGAGCGCGCCCACGTCGACGGTTCCCAGTAGCGCGGAACCGAACCCGAGGCCGACGACCAATCCGACCCCGAGGCCGAACGTGAGTACGGCCGCCCGTCCGATCACCTTCCCGACGAACACGTTCCCTCTGGTCGTCGGTAAGGAGAGCAGGAGCTTGATGCTCCCGAGTTCGCGCTCGCCGGCGAGCGATTTGTAACAGACGACGATGGCTGCCAGCGGGACGAACAGGCCGGTCAGGCCGACGGTGAAAAAGAGCAACCCACCGAAGGTCGCCCCGCCGGGTTCGCCGAACATCTCGGGTACCTCCACGTATGCGTACGTCGACACCACAGACAGGAGCACGAAGATCGACACGAGCGCCCACAGCGCCCGCGACTGGACGGCGTCCCGAAAGTCTTTCTTCGCGACGACGTGCCAGGTCATGGCCGCACCTCGTTTGCCCGTCCCTCGTTGGTGTAGCGAACGAACAGATCCTCGAGCGACGATTCGACGACCGAGAAGTCCTGCACTGGCGCCACTTCGGCGTCGATGGCGTGCAAGACGGCGAACTTCGACACGTCGCCGACGCGCACTTCGAGTCGACCGTCGACGAGGGCGGCGTCTGTGACTCCCTCGAGTGCGGCCACCTGCGTGGCGGTCGACTCGTCCGGCTCGGTCACGTAGACGTAGAGAGTTTCGCCCGTTTCGGAGGCGTCTCGAAGCCCGTCGATCGTGTCGACGGCGACGAGCTGTCCGCGGTCGATGATCGCAACCCGGTCGCAGACGGCTTCGACCTGTTCCATGACGTGACTCGAGAAGAAGACGGTCGTGCCCCGGTCGTTCTCCTGGCGGATGATCTCGCGCATCTCGCGGGCGCCGTTGGGGTCGAGGCCGGTCGAGGGTTCGTCGAGCACGAGCAGGTCGGGGTCGCCCACCAGCGCCATCGCGAGAACGAGGCGCTGGCGCATCCCTTTCGAGTAGCCACCTGCTTTCCGGTCGGCGGCCTCGGGGATACCGACACGTTCGAGTAAGGCGAGCGGATCCTCGTCGCTCCCTTTCATCTCGAGGACGAACTCGAGGTGCTGACGGCCGGTGAGGCGGTCGTATACGTGGTAGGCGTCGGGGAGGACGCCGGTTCGGCGCCGGACGGCCTCTCCCTCCGTCTGGGCGTCGTGGCCGAGTACCGTCACGCTACCGTCGGTCGGTCGGATGAAATCGAGAAGGATGTCGATGGTCGTCGACTTTCCGGCACCGTTCGGGCCCAGGAAGCCGAAAATCTCGCCCTCCTCGACGGTCAGGTCGAGGTCGTCGACGGCGACGACGTCACCGAAGCGCTTCGTCAGGTTTCGACACTCGATTGCCGGCATGGTTACGCCGACCTCTCGCCGTGTCGACCGATTTCGGTAGGCTGACAATTAATTGGTATTCGCTCGCGTTGCATACCAGTTTGTTGGACTCGGGACGGATAATCATTGTTGTTTCATTTACATATTGACGATCCGTTTACTCAAAATTGTTTGAGCCCGATTGCCGCCGGTCGTCTCAGCGATCAGTGCTGGCGGTCGGTGGCAGGTGCCGACCGAGGATTGACGTTCGAGACCGAGTGCGTCTCGTCGAATTGCAGTTCGAGGCCCGCGCCGTCGACTGCCAGGGTGACGGTCGCATCGAACGGCTCGAGCGAGCGTACCCGCGTCCGCATCTGACCGTTGACGATGAACGCGAACATCTCCCAGAGGGTGAGCTCGAACAGTGAGATGCCGTGTTCCCAGAGGAAGCCGATGGCCGCCGGGTGGAACGCGGCGACAACCTCGAGCGGAAGGTGGATGACGAACCGACAGCCCTCGCAGGTACTCCGGTGAGTGTAGGCCGTTCGGTGATCGTGATCGTGATCGTGGGCGTCGACGGCGGTGTCTACGGGGCCGTAGCACTCCGGACAGACGCCTCCACGGAGCAAGACGACCGAACTCCAGATCCGAGAGCCGAAACTGTCGATGATCTCTTCCGGGGTTCGGTGTCGCTCCTGACTCGTGGGAAAACTATCCGTCAGCAGCGTCGACTCACACGCCGTACATCGAACCACGAACAGTTCGTTCTCGAGCGCGGCGACGAGTGCATCCGTCTCACAGAAGACGCAGGTTCCGGCCACCGTTCGTTCCTCGAACCCGGTGGTGCTCTCGTAGATGCCGGATCGGAGCCCGCGGACGAGTTTGTCGCCACCGTAGGTCAGTCGATAACCGTCGTCGGTTTCGGTGATGAAGGGGCCAACGAGTTTCGAGAGGTGGTAGGAAAACTGCGAGGTACTGCCGATATCGACCGCCTCGTACAGCGCCGTAAACGACATCGCGTGCCACTGATCCTGGTGATCGTTCGTCGTCTCGGCCAGCGCCAGGAGGATCTGCAGGCGCTGTTCGTTGCCGAGTGCGCCGATGGCCTCGACCATTGCCGGGTCGATCCGTGACTCTCGCGGCGAATCCATTGTCGTTCGTTCGTCCGTCAATGGCTTAACGGCTCGCTCGTTCGCCATGGCTCAACGGTTCGATCGTCCGTCAATGGCTCAACGGCTCGCCTGAGTGGTCTCCCCCACCCTTGCAATACCACCCTGTGTCGAGACACCGACCGAAACCGAAGGGAAAATGATGCGGGAACCACAACGGTATTGTCGGTATGGCCGCCCTTCGCCTCGAAGACGTCCAGGACGCTCGAGCCCGGTTCGACGACGAGTCAGTCGTCCGTGAGACCCCGCTCGAGTCCAATCGATCGCTCAGCGAGATGGCCGACGCGACGGTGTACCTGAAGATGGAACACCTCCAGCGGACGGGCTCGTTCAAGACGCGCGGCGCGTACAACAAACTCGTTCAGGTGGCCGCACGTGGGGGCGTCGAACGTGTCGTCGCTGCCAGCGCCGGCAACCACGCCCAGGGGGTCGCGCTCGCGGCGACCAAGACGGGGCTCGAGTCGACCATCGTCATGCCCAGATACGCCCCACAGGCGAAGGTGAACGCGACCCGGAGTTACGGCGGCGACGTCGTACTCGAAGGCAGCGACTTCCGGGAGGCGATGGCCTACGCCCAGACGCTCACCGACGACCCGAACGTAGGGTTCGTCCACGCCTACGACGACCCCGACATCGTCGCCGGCCAGGGGACGCTCGGCCTCGAGATCTACGACGCGCTCCCGGCGGTCGACACGGTGATCGTGCCGATCGGTGGCGGTGGACTGATCGGGGGGATCGCCACTGCCCTGAAGGCGCTCGATCCCGAGATCCGGATCGTCGGCGTCCAGGCCGCCTCCGCGGCGACGGTTCCCGACAGCCTCGACAAGGGCATCCCGCAGTCGATCGACGACGCGGAGACGATCGCCGACGGGATCGCCACCGGCGGCATCTCCGCACTCACGTTCGGCCTTATCCAGGAGCACGTCGACGACGTCGTCACCGTCTCAGACGATCAGATCGCCCAGAGCACGCTCATCCTGCTTGAGCGGGCGAAACAGCTCGTCGAAGGGGCCGGCGCGGCCTCGGTTGCGGCGTTGCTCTCGGACGACCTCGACGTGAGCGGCGAGACCGTCGTTCCGGTACTCGGTGGCGGAAATATCGACATCTCGATGCTCCAGACGGTGCTCGAGCACGCGCTCACCGATCGCGACCAGTTGCTCCGGCTGCGGGTTCGAATCGCCGACCAGCCGGGGAAGATGGAAGAGATCTCCGGGGTGATCTCCGACCACGGGGCGAACATTCGAACGGTGCGCCACGACCGGGCCGTCGACGATCTCCGGGTCGGTGAGGCGTATCTCGTCTTTCAGGTCGTCACGAGCGGGCAGGAACACGCCCGTAACGTGATCGAATCGATCGAATCACGCGGCTACGACGTCACGCGGGTGCACTGAATCCCGGTCCACTCACCCGTGTCGAGCGACGCCCGAGGCAGTGACGAATCGTGAACCCCCTCGAGCTGCCAGGCGAAATTCTACGTTGGTTCGCGTATCCGACGACGTGTGTGGCTTCCTCTCGAGGCCCGCTGCAAATCTTGCGTCTTTTTATGTGTTGGACTGGCCATCTAGCAGTATGGTCGTCGGAGACATCGCAACTGGAACGGACGTCCTCGTCGTCGGTGCTGGCCCCGCAGGCTACGTCGCCGCGATTCGGGCCGGACAACTCGATCTGGACGTCACGCTCGTCGAAAAGGAAGCCTACGGGGGTACCTGCCTCAACCACGGCTGTATCCCCTCGAAGGCACTGATCACCGCCAGCGACCTCGCCCACGAGGCCGGCAACGCCGAGGAGATGGGCATCCACGCCGACCCGGCAATCGATCTCGAGGGAATGGTCTCCTGGAAGGACGGGGTCGTCGACCAGCTCACCGGGGGCGTCGAGAAGCTCTGTAAGGCAAACGGCGTCAATCTGATCGAGGGGACGGCCCACTTCGCCGACGAGAACAGCGTTCGCGTCTCACACGGCGGCGAAGGGCAGGGCAGCGAATCCATCGACTTCGAACACGCCATCATCGCCACCGGCTCGCGTCCCATCGAAATCCCGAACTTCTCCTACGGGGACGAACCCGTCCTCAACTCCCGACAGGCGCTCGCCCTCGACTCCGTCCCTGACTCGCTGGTCGTCGTCGGCGCGGGCTACATCGGCATGGAACTCGCGACGGTCTTCGCCAAACTCGGCACCGACGTCACCGTCGTCGAGATGCTCGAGGATGCCCTCCCCGGCTTCGACCCCGAACTCGCCCGCCCGGTCAAAAAGCGCGCGAAAGCGCTGGGGATCGACTTTCACTTCGGCTACGGTGCCTCGAAGTGGTACGACCACGGTACCGGCATCCGCGTCGAGGCCGAACCCGCGGAACAGGCAGCAGCCGAAACCGACGGAGGGAGCCAGGCCGCAGTCGAGGACGAAACGCTCGAACTCGACGCCGAGAAGGTGCTCGTCGCCGTCGGCCGTGCCCCGGTCTCGGACACGCTCGACCTCGAGGCTGCTGGCGTCGAGACTGACGACCGCGGCTTCATCACGACGGATGATCGCGCACGCACGAACGTCGACCACATCTTCGCCGTCGGCGACGTCGCCGGCGAACCGATGCTCGCCCACGCCGGCAGCAAGGAAGGACAGGTCGCCGCGGAAGTCATCGCCGGCGAGCCGTCGGCGCTGGACTACCAGGCTATGCCCGCAGCCGTCTTCACCGACCCCGAGATCGGCACCGTTGGCATGACCGAATCCGAAGCCGAGGAGATGGGCTTCGAGACGGCCGTTGGGAAGTTCCCGTTCCAGGCCAGCGGCCGGGCGCTCACGACGGGCCACACTGACGGCTTCGTCAAGATCGTCGCCGACGCCGATGCCGGTTTCATCCTCGGTGCACAGGTCGTCGGCCCTGAGGCCTCCGAACTGATCGCCGAACTCGGCCTCGCGATCGAACTGGGAGCAACCCTCGAGGACGTCGCCGCGACGGTTCACGCGCACCCGACGCTCGCCGAATCAGTCATGGAAGCTGCAGAAAACGCCCTCGGCCACGCGATTCACACGCTGAACCGCTGAATTACGCTGTCACTCCTCTCTTTTCATCCATCTCGAGTAATCCCGTTCGCCGACCTGGAGTCTGGCTCAGACGACCTCGAGCGCGCCGACCATTCCTCGATGGTGGTGTGGCGTGCAGTAGTACGTGTAGGTACCCGGCTCCTCGAGGGTGAACTCGAAGGTCTCGCCTTCGCTGTGTTTCTCGCCGCTGTCGAACGCGTCGTCGGTGTCGACGACGTCGTGTCGACCGCCGTCGCCAGTCCACTCCCAGGTGACTGTCGCGCCCACGGGCACGCGTACGGAACGAGGGGCGTAGCCCATCCCCTCGAGGCCGGTTCCCACGTAGATGACCATCTCCTCGTCGGGTGTCTCCGTCCAGTCGACGGTACCCGGATGGTCGATTCCCTCGAGGAACCCGTCGTACTCCGGTTCGTCGTCTTCGTCGACGAATGTCTCGCCGTCGTAGTAGTCTTCGTCGTTGCCGCCGAAAATGCAGCCAGCCAGTGCGGTGAGGGATACGGCCCCGGCAGCGGCGAGGAGCCGCCGTCTGGTCGGTTGCGGCCGTTCGTCGACGGTCGGTCGCTGTCGCGACCGAGACTGGGAGTCGGAATCGAAACCGGAACTCGAACTCGAGGTCATTTCCTGGTGAACCCTTCGCCGTCACGCCCAAAGCTCTCTCGCTTCGGGTGTAGTTCCGATTGAAACGGTTCACAGCTGATGCCGAAACGCCTGACGAAGAGGTGTACAATGACGTACAGTCGCTACTATACTCGAGGGTCGGTGTATCGATGGGTCACGGTCACAGGGAAGACGGCAACGGGCACAACGGAACGAAACAGGACGATAACAACATCTTCATACGCGTGTACGCTCGAGCGTACGCACACGCGGGTACCACTCGATTCGACCGCACCTACGAGGCTGGGATGACCGATCGACCTCCGCCCGCGGAACATTCTCGAAGGGGTGCCAACCTGGAGATAGATTTATAACTAATTTGAAGCTCTGATCATCCACCGTGACCGATGGAAAACCATGCCATGGTAGCGGGTTCCCACAGAGACAGTGGTTCGACGGCCTTATATACGAACCCACTCCTCGGTTAGAATGCGAACGACGTGGCGCACGCAGCCACGTTCCCTCTGGCCGTATCCCGGCACGGAGGTAGGCACTGCATCCCCACCCTTACACTGGGCGTCGAGCTGATCCGACGACCTTAAGTGTGTAAGTCAACTCGGATTGGTTGCAAACGCGTCGGCTTCTGCCGACCTTACCGATCCGACGCCCTTATATACTTAGGGACGTTCAGATTGGAACGCGAACACCCTTGCCGGATGCGACTTCTGGCAGGGGCGCGATCCGATGCCCTTAAGTGTGTAAGGGGATTCGGATTGGATGTGAACGAGGTCGGCTTCGCCGGCTTCGATCCGATCCGACGCCCTTAAGTAAACGAGGGCACTCGGATGCAAACGCAAAGAACGCGTGATCGACGGGGCGTTCAACTCGCTCCGTCATCTCGGACTCGGTTCGAAGGGGTTAAGTACCCCAGAAGACCTACAAAGTAGTCCGAAGGAAATGAGGATTCCACCCCTGCGGTCCGCCGTACAGATGGGATCTGATGTTAGCCTTGATAGTTCGGTGACGCTCGATCGGTCGATCGATGCTGGTCACCGAACGGACCCATTTAGTGTGAGTGTGTACCTACATTCACCGCCAAATGCCCCAGCTTCGCTGGGGGATAGCATTCCGGTTGATCCTGCCGGAGGTCATTGCTATTGGAGTCCGATTTAGCCATGCTAGTCGTACGAATTTAGATTCGTGGCGGATAGCTCAGTAACACGTGGCCAAACTACCCTGTCGAGAGCGATAACCTCGGGAAACTGAGGCTAATAGCTCATACGGCTCGATGCCTGGAACTGGCTCGAGCTCGAAATGCTCAGGCGCGACAGGATGTGGCTGCGGCCGATTAGGTTGACGGTGGGGTAACGGCCCACCGTGCCGATAATCGGTACGGGTTGTGAGAGCAAGAGCCCGGAGACGGAATCTGAGACAAGATTCCGGGCCCTACGGGGCGCAGCAGGCGCGAAACCTTTACACTGCACGACAGTGCGATAAGGGGACTCCAAGTGCGAGGGCATATAGTCCTCGCTTTTGTGTACCGTAAGGTGGTACACGAATAAGGGCTGGGCAAGACCGGTGCCAGCCGCCGCGGTAATACCGGCAGCCCAAGTGATGACCGCTATTATTGGGCCTAAAGCGTCCGTAGCTGGCCGTACAAGTCCGTCGGGAAATCTACTCGCTTAACGAGTAGACGTCCGGCGGAAACTGTTCGGCTAGGGACCGGAAGACCTGAGGGGTACGTCTGGGGTAGGAGTGAAATCCCGTAATCCTGGACGGACCACCGGTGGCGAAAGCGCCTCAGGAAGACGGATCCGACAGTGAGGGACGAAAGCTCGGGTCACGAACCGGATTAGATACCCGGGTAGTCCGAGCCGTAAACGATGTCTGCTAGGTGTGACGCTGGCTACGAGCCAGCGTTGTGCCGTAGGGAAGCCGTGAAGCAGACCGCCTGGGAAGTACGTCCGCAAGGATGAAACTTAAAGGAATTGGCGGGGGAGCACTACAACCGGAGGAGCCTGCGGTTTAATTGGACTCAACGCCGGACATCTCACCAGCACCGACAGTATGCTGTGAAGCTCAGTGTGATGAGCTTAGTGGAGCTACTGAGAGGAGGTGCATGGCCGCCGTCAGCTCGTACCGTGAGGCGTCCTGTTAAGTCAGGCAACGAGCGAGACCCGCACTCTTAATTGCCAGCAACACCCTTGTGGTGGTTGGGTACATTAGGAGGACTGCCAGTGCCAAACTGGAGGAAGGAACGGGCAACGGTAGGTCAGTATGCCCCGAATGTGCTGGGCTACACGCGGGCTACAATGGTCGAGACAGTGGGATGCTACGCCGAAAGGCGACGCTAATCTCCTAAACTCGATCGTAGTTCGGATTGAGGGTTGAAACTCACCCTCATGAAGCTGGATTCGGTAGTAATCGCGCCTCAGAAGGGCGCGGTGAATACGTCCCTGCTCCTTGCACACACCGCCCGTCAAAGCACCCGAGTGAGGTCCGGATGAGGCCGGCGTAACGCCGGTCGAATCTGGGCTTCGCAAGGGGGCTTAAGTCGTAACAAGGTAGCCGTAGGGGAATCTGCGGCTGGATCACCTCCACAGACCGGGACTGGGGCGACGCCCCAGCCCACCACGTGTCCGTTCGGTACCGCTCGATCGGCCGAGCGAGCACCTTTGAACTATCAAGGCTAACGTTATGCCCCCGAGAGGGGGTGGGCCCATAGCTCAGTGGTAGAGTGCCTCCTTTGCAAGGAGGATGCCCAGGGTTCGAATCCCTGTGGGTCCATCTCTCGGGTGACGATTGTAGATTGTATCCTCTGGATACAGCATCTGCATCCGATCCCGAATGAACCGATGCACCACCCCGCGCAAGTGCGGGTGGGAAGGGTCAATGCAGGCCGGCCGTCTACCGGCGTGCAGATGAGACCGTGTGTACGTGTAGTCCAGGCGTCCACTGGACCCGTTCCCGGGTCACATGTTACATCGAGTAACACTATTCCAGATCCGAAGAACGTGGCTACTGTGCCAGCTGGTGGATCGCTCGGCTCGAGAGCTGAAGAAGGACGTGCCAAGCTGCGATAAGCCCAAGGGACCCGCACGGAGGGGAAGAACTTGGGATCTCCGAATAGGAATCCTCTTTGCAATTGCTTTGCGCAATAGGGAACGTCGAGAACTGAAACATCTTAGTATCGACAGGAAAAGAAAGCAACGCGATGTCGTTAGTAACGGCGAGTGAACCCGACACAGTCCAAACCGAAGCCCCTTTGGGGCAATGTGGTGTTCGGACTGACTCTCATCGGACGACAATCGACACGAAATCCCTTGGAACAGGGTACGAAACAGGGTGACAGTCCCGTAGCGTCGATCAGTACTCCGTGCGTCAGCTCCAGAGTATCGGGGGTTGGATATCCCTCGTGAATATCGCGGGCATTGACCGCGAAGACTAAACACTCCTCGAGACCGATAGCGAAATTAGTAGCGTGAGCGAATGCTGAAAAGCACCCCAAAAAGGGAGGTGCAATAGGGCGTGAAATCAGTTGGCGATAGAACGACGGGGCATACAAGGCCCTGCGGGTAACAAACCAGGTGCAAACCTGTAGTAGGAACCGCGGGGAGCCGATGTTCCGTCGTACGTTTTGAAAAACGAACCAGGGAGTGTACCTGTTTGACGAGTCTAACCTGTTCATCAGGGGAGGCAGAGGGAAACCGATACGGCCGCAGTCTTACGACGAGGGCCACCGTGTTCAAGCGCGGGGAGTCAAGCGGGTACAACCCGAAACCGGATGATCTAGGCGTGGGCAGGGTGAAGCGTGGCGAAAGCCACGTGGAGGCCCGATAGCGTTGGTGTCCTACAATACCCTCGCGTGACCTACGTCTAGGGGTGAAAGGCCCATCGAATTCGGAAACAGCTGGTTCCAACCGAAACATGTCGAAGCATGACCTCCACCGAGGTAGTCTGTGAGGTAGAGCGACGGATTGGGGGACCGGACTCCGAGAGGAGTTCGCCCCCCTGTCCAACTCCGAACTTACAGACGCCGTCGACGTGGGGAGTCCGGTGCGCGGGGTAAGCCTGTGTACCGTGAGGGAGACAACCCAGAGCTGGGTTAAGGTCCCCAAGTATGGACTAAGTGCGATTGAAAGTGGTCGCAAGCCCTAGACAGCCGGGAGGTGAGCTTAGAAGCAGCTACCCTCTAAGAAAAGCGTAACAGCTTACCGGCCGAGGTTTGCGGCGCTGAAAATGATCGGGGCTCAAGTCCATCACCGAGACCTGGCGGCACTCTTTAGAGAGTGATCCCGTAGGTTGGCAGTCTGTTCGGGCGGAAGCACGGCCGAGAGGTCGTGTGGACCGTGCAGTCACGAAAATCCTGGTCATAGTAGCAGCGTTAGTCGGGTGAGAACCCCGACGGCCGAACGAGTAAGGGTTCCTCAGCAATGCTGATCAGCTGAGGGTTAGCCGGTCCTAAGTCAGCCCGCAATTCGAAGCTGACAAAAGGGAAATAGGTTAATATTCCTATGCCAGTGTGCAGTAAAAGTCGACGCTTTGGGGCCACCTCAGCCGGGCACTCGCCCGGTCGAACCGTCGAAGTTCGTGGAAGCCGTAATGGCAAGAAGCGGATGAATGTCGGGATAGCGCAAGTGAGGCCAACCTGGAGCCCGTGAAAAGACGAGCACACTGTCCGTACCGAGATCCGACACAGGTACTCATGGCGGCGAAAGCCAAGGTCTGTCGGGAATAACCGACGTTAGGGAATTCGGCAAGTTAGTCCCGTACGTTCGCAATAAGGGATGCCTGCCTCGGAAAGAGGCAGGTCGCAGTGACTCGGGCGCTCCGACTGTCTAGTAACAACATAGGTGACCGCAAATCCGAAAGGACTCGTACGGTCACTGAATCCTGCCCAGTGCAGGTATCTGAACACCCCGTACAAGGGGACGAAGGACCTGTTAACGGCGGGGGTAACTATGACCCTCTTAAGGTAGCGTAGTACCTTGCCGCTTTAGTAGCGGCTTGCATGAATGGATCAACGAGAGCGCCACTGTCCCAACGTTGGGCCCGGTGAACTGTACATTCCAGTGCGGAGTCTGGAGACCCCCAAGGGGAAGCGAAGACCCTATAGAGCTTTACTGCAGGCTGTCACTGAGACGTGGTCGCCATTGTGCAGCATAGGTAGAAGCCGTTACACAGGTACCCGCGCTAGCGGGCCACCGAGGCGCCACTGAAATACTACCCGATGGTGACTGCGACTCTCACTCCTGGCGGAGGACACTGGTAGCCGGGCAGTTTGACTGGGGCGGTACGCGCTTGAAAAGATATCGAGCGCGCCCCAAGGTTTCCTCACTCGGGTCGGAGACCCGAGAAAGAGCGCAAGAGCATACGGAAGCCTGACAGTGTCGAGCACAACAATCGACGCTGACGCGAAAGCGTGGTCTAGCGAACCAATTAGCCTGCCCAATGCGGGCAATTGCTGACAGAAAAGCTACCTTAGGGATAACAGAGTCGTCACCCGCAAGAGCACATATCGACCGGGTGGCTTGCTACCTCGATGTCGGTTCCCTCCATCCTGCCCGTGCAGAAGCGGGCAAGGGTGAGGTTGTTCGCCTATTAAAGGAGGTCGTGAGCTGGGTTTAGACCGTCGTGAGACAGGTCGGCTGCTATCTATTGGGGGTGTGAGGTATCTGACGAGAACGTTCGTATAGTACGAGAGGAACTACGAATGGGTGCCACTCGTGTACCGGTTGTTCGAAAGAGCACGTGCCGGGCAGCGACGCACCACGGGGTAAGAGCTGAACGCATCTAAGCTCGAAACCCACTTGAAAAAGAGATACCACTGAGGTCACTCGTAGAAGACGAGTTCGATAGACTCGGGGTGTACGCACCGAGGCAACGAGGTGTTGAGCCCGCGAGCACTAACAGACCAAGCCACACAATCATCAATCATTGGATTTGGAATCTGCACTGGACCCGCGAACGGGTCCAGACGCAAACTGGACTACACGCACACACGGTCGGAGAGACCACCGATTACAGGAGACACACAGCAACGGGCTGTGTGAGGACGGTTCGAGTCCGTCGATCGGCGTTCAGGCGGCCACAGCGACGAGGTTTCCACCCGTACCCATCCCGAACACGGTAGTTAAGCTCGTCTGCGTTCCGGCACATACTGGCGTGGGAGACCCGCTGGGAAGCCCGGTTCGCCGCCTCCCACTCATACACTATACACCATATACAACTCGAGCACCCCTCGAGTCACCGACAGTGGTCTATCAAACGGCGGTTCGATTCCGCCGGTCGGCATTACGGCGGCCACAGCGACGAGGTTACCACCCGTACCCATCCCGAACACGGTAGTTAAGCTCGTTTGCGTTCCGGCACATACTGGCGTGGGAGACCCGCTGGGAAGCCCGGTTCGCCGCCTCCATTCATTCGATTTTACCCGAGAGCGACAGCGGTGGAGGCGTTAACGACGGATTCGTGCGCTATACCAATTCGTAACACTCTGAACCACACGTGCGATCGGTGGAACTAAACGGGAATCGCCCTATTAGTCGTGTATGGGTTTTGGAAGCTACGATGAGTCCGAGCAAAAGCATCAACAGCGAGAGACAGACGACGGCGAGGACGCGGCGGTGAACGTGCACCAGCACGAACACGACGGCGAGATGACCCTCGAGAACGGCGCGTCGACTGACGAGTTGCTCGGGCAGTTAGCGGATATCAAGGCCAAGGCCGCTGACGAGGAGTGAGATTACGAGTCTGCTGTGCCGGTGGTTCATTTCTGCGATCGTCATCACAGATATTTGTACTATCGAACACGTAGGTGTGGTATGAACGGCGACGTCGCCCGAAAGCTCGATCGGATCGTCCAGTTGTTCGCCCTCATCGCGGCCCTCATCGGCGTGCTCATCCTGACGCAGATTGGAGTCGATTCGGTGGTCGCCATCGTGCTCCTGATCGTCATCGGTGGGTTCGTGATCACGGCGCTGGTCTCCGCGCTCACCGGGAAGCGGGCGATTGGCCAGTAAGGGGTGACACAGTCGAGACAGCGTGGATGAGCTCCAGGGGTGGCCGCGTTCACGTCACCCCTCCCCGAACGCGACCTCCGACGCCGATCCGATTCTCGGAACCGAGGGGTCGACTCGTACACCTCGAGCGGGTGTACGTTTAAGGCGTCACCCAAAGTACGACATCCTGCAATGGTCTTCAAAAAGATCACCCTGATCGGGACGAGTCCGGATAGTTTCGATGCCGCCGCAGACGATGCGATCGATCGAGCGGAATCGACGCTCAACAACGTCAAGTGGGTCGAAGTCGACGAACTCGGCGTCGAAGTCGCGTCGGTAGAAGGTCGGGAGTACCAGGCAGAAGTAACGGTCGCGTTCGAACTCGAGGACTAAGCGGTCGCCGTCACCGTCGGCAGATCAGGTGCGGAACGACTCCCCGCACCCGCACTCGCTGACGACGTTCGGATTTTCGACGTGGAACCCTTCGCCCTGGAGGCCGCTCTCGTAATCGAGAACGCTCCCTCCGATGTATTTCAGGCTCGCCGGATCGACGAACACCCGGAGGTCGTGGTGGGTGTAGATGGCGTCGTCCGCTTCGGGCGCTTTATCGAATCGCATGCCGTAGGACAGGCCCGCACAGCCGCCTTGCTGGACGAACAGCCGGAGTCCGGCCTCGGTTACGTCGTACGCCTCGTCCTCGAGGAGGGCGAGGGCGCGCTCGGCGGCCGTCTCGGTTACCTCGATACGGGGGCGGGTGGTGCCACCGTCACCATCTGCGCTCTCAGTGCTCATAGCCTACCTTACGTGGCCGGGATGTTAACTGTGACGCCGTTGGCACAGCCACGACCTCACTCCCGAGAATCGTCCGTTCGAAGGCGGACGCTTTCGGCGTGTGCCTCGAGGCCTTCCGCGTCGGCCAGCGTGGTGATCGTCGGTGCCAGATCGTCGAGCGCGGATTCCGCTAGCCGCTGGACGGTCGTCGCCCGGAGGAAGTGATCGACCGAGAGGCCGCCGGTCAACTTTGCGCCGCCGTTCGTCGGGAGGACGTGGTTGGTTCCGCTCGCGTAATCGCCTGCGGCGACCGGCGTGTTCGGCCCGAGGAAGACGCTCCCGGCGCTGTCGATGCGCTCGAGGATCGATTCGTCGTCGTCGGCCATGATCGCGAGGTGTTCCGGAGCGTACTCCTCGGTAAAGAGGATGGCCTCGCTCATCGACCGGGCGAGCAAGACGCCGCTGGCGTCGCTCGAGATCGCCTCGCGGATGGTGTCGGCGCGCGCCCGCTCGTCGAGCTGGTCGTCGACAGCCTCGACGATGGCGGCCGCGGTTGCCTCGTCGTCCGTGACGGCGACCACCGAGGCGTTCGGGTCGTGTTCGGCCTGGGCGAGCAGTTCGGCGGCGACGTAACGGGGGTCGGCCGTGTCGTCCGCGATGACGACGACCTCGCTCGGGCCGGCGAGCAGGTCGATCTCGACGTCGTTTCGAACCGCGGCTTTCGCGGCCGTTACCCAGCGGTTGCCGGGACCGACGATCTTCTGGACGCGGGTGACCGTCTCGGTGCCGTAGGCGAGCGCGGCGATGGCCTGTGCGCCACCAACGCTGTAGACGGCGTCGGCGCCCGCGAGGTGAATCGCTGCGAGCGTGACGGGGTTGAGGTCGTCGGCTGGCGGCGTGACGACCGAAATGTGATCGACACCGGCGACGACGGCCGGGACGACCCCCATGATCGCGCTCGAGGGATATGCGGCCGTCCCGCCGGGCACGTAGACGCCGACGCGCTCGAGCGGGCGAAAGCGCCGGCCCAGTTCGCGGCCGTCGTCGAACTCGCGACGCCAGTCTTCCGGCACCTGCGCCTCGTGGAACTCGCGAACGTTTTCGATGGCAATGTCGATGGCGTTTCGGACGTCCTCGGAAACGTCGTCGACCGCGCGTTCGCACGCGTCGGTGATCTCGAGGTTGCCAACGTCGACGTCGTCGAACTCCCGGCAGTACTCCCGGACGGCGACGTCGCCCTCCTCGCGGACGCGGTCGACGATCTCCTGAGCGTCTGCTCGAGCGGAGTCGATCCCGGCGTCCCGATCGAACAGGGCCGCACGCGCCTCGAGGCCGAGGTCGGCGATTTCGGTGACGGCTAGCGTCGTGGTCATGGCTTCGGGTTCGGGCGGGGCGTGAAAAACGGTTTCTTTCGCGGTCGCCCTTACTTCTCGATCGGTGCGAGTCCGATCTTGGCAGCGGTCGCTCTAAGGAAGAGGAAGACGACCAGGCCGAATCCGATCACGCCGACCGGTGCAGCGAGTATCTGTGCCGTCCGGAAGGAGAGGACGAGTCGACTGAACCCGAGGATCATGAAGCTCAGAATAACGAGGCCGAAGGCGACGAGTGCGAGTTTCACGAACTCGTGTTGATCCATAGGTGTGGCTAGGTGTGGTGGTGCTAAGAGCTATCGGAACGTGGGTGTGGATGCGGTTCTAACCGTCTCCGATGGAGACTCGAGGCACGTTTTGGAGGCACGTCGCCCTGGTCGAGGCCAATTGGTACTCGAGGAACGAACCCTCACAATTAAAGGTGGTATCGCGTGAATCTGCGGGTATGCCCTACAGCTACGAACCCCATTACTTCGAGGACTTCGAGGAGGGCCAGCAGTTCGAGAGCGTCGGTCGAACCGTCACCGAGACCGACTTCGTCGTCCATTCGATGGTGTCGGGCGACTGGACGGAGCTACACACCAACCGCCACTACGCCGATGAGGAGTACTTCGGCGAGCGCGTCGCCCACGGGCCGATGACGTTCATCCTGGCGACCGGCTTCGTCTACCGCTGTGGCTTCCTCGAGCGCACCGTCCTCGCGTTCCTCGGGATGAACTACATGGACATCCCCGCACCGGTGAACATGGGCGACTCCATCTCCCTCGGCATGGAGGTCATCGAGACGAAGGAACTCTCGAGTCGGGAGGACTCCGGACTCGTGGTCATCGACACGACGATGACCAACCAGGACGATAAGGTCGTCTTCGAGGGCGACATGAAGTTCCTGATCAAGCGCCGAGGGTAGTCGACGCCCCTGACAACCCGCCGATATTCGGGTACAATTTCAATCCCCCGATGACTGTATTTGGTTTCGGTACTCACTGATTGAAGCCAGTCGCGACGTTCAAGCCTCTCGTCCTCGTAGTGACCGTATGTCTCGCGGCGCGGCGCTCGCCGGCGTACTCGACGACTGTGCATCGCTCGCGATCGTCTGTCACGACAATCCCGATCCGGATACGCTCGCGAGCGCACTCGCGCTGGAGTCCATCGCCCTCGAACGGGACGTGACCGACGTCGTCATCGTTTACGGTGGTGAAATCTCTCACCAGCAAAATCGAGCGTTCGTTACCCAGCTCGAACTCGACGTCGAACCGCTCGAGCACCTCGCGGACGATGACTACGAGTGCCTCGCGTTCGTCGATCACTCCCGGCACGGGGCCACCACGAGCCTCTCATCCGCGTACACACCGGATATCGTCGTCGATCACCACCCGGGCGACCCGGTCGACACGACGTTCGTCGACGTGCGAACTGACTACGGCGCAACGGCGACGATTTTCGTCGAGTATCTGCTCGACCTCGACATCGAGCCATCGACGCGACTGGCCTCGGCGTTGTTGTTTGCCCTCCATCGCGAGCGACTCGATTTCGTTCGTGACCCAACGCGACGTGAGTACGAAGCTGCGCTCGCGGTGTATCCCGAGGCCGACCTCGAGATTCTGGGTCAGCTGTACGGGAGCGCGTTCTCGCCGGCGACGATCGACGCGATCGGTCGGGCGATTACCTCGCGCAAGCGACGAGGATCGTCGGTGGTCGCGAGCGTCGGGCGAACCCCAGAGACGGATGCCTTGCCACAGGCGGCGGACTACCTGCTCAACATCGAAGGTGTCGACACCGTCCTCACCTACGGTGTGATCGGCGACCGGATTCGACTGAGTGGGCGATCGATCGACCCGCGAATCGACGTCGGCTCGATTCTCGAGAGCGCCTACGGCGACCTCGGCTCCGCCGGCGGCCATCACGACATGGCCGGTGGTCGAATCGACCTGGGGCTGTTCGTCGACGAAACGGATGACGACGATCTCCTCCAGTTCGTCGACCGGCGAGTCACCCGGCGGTTTTTCGAGGCGCTGAACCTCGATGCCGAATCCGAAACGGGGGTGTGACGGTCGCGTCAGTCGATATCGATGTGGGTTCGATCGTCCGTTGGCGTCGCCTTCTCGAGCGTGATCGTCAACACGCCGTTGTTCAACGTGGCATCGATGTCGTCGGGATCGATGGCAGCGGGAAGCGAGACGTGCCGATCGAACGCGCTCGCCTGGCGCTCTTGCTTGATGAGGTGACCGTCCTGCCCTGGCGACCGGGATCGCTCTCGAGAGCCGCTGATGTGGAGCGTTCGATCACCGAGGCGGATGTCGAGGTCGTCGCTGTCGTACCCGGGCACGTCCACGGTGACGACGAACGAATCGCCGTGGTCGGCGATGTCGATCATCGGCTCGCGATCCTGCATCGACCAGCCAAACCCGCCACGAGTATCGACGTCCTCGTTCCAGGCTCGATACGCGGTCTCGAGTTCCTGACGAAGGCGTCGGAGTGCGTCCTCGAGGGCGTCGAATGGGTTGGATCGTGGTGCCATGGCATCTGTCAACTATGCACTGGCCGTCGAAAAGCGCTGTTCAGGCCGGGGTGACGGTCGCGGTTCCTGACAGCCGAGGCTGTTGAATGGAACCCGAGCAGACCTGCGTACTCGGCAATGACCGATGCGGACGCTCGTTTCAGTCGAGGTTCGACTCACCATGCTAGCACCTACCTGCATTGTATAGGATGGAGTATTCCCCTGCCGGCGTGGTCGATACATCCAATGACGGACGCACTATTCGTCGTCAGCGAGTACGGTTACTGGGGAGAGGAGTGTATCGACCCGCTCGAGACCCTCGAGGACGCGGGCGTCGAGGTGACGATTGCGACGCCTTCCGGTGGCCCGCCGGAGATCGACCACCGATCGATCGACCCCGAACAGGTCGGCGAAGAGACGGCAGAACGCGTGAAAAAACGCCACCAGACCGACGAACGATTGAACGATCCGGTCGCAATCGCGGACGTCCACGCCGAGGATTTCGACGTCATCGTGTTCCCGGGCGGACACGGCACCGAGTGGGACGTCAATCAAGATCATCACGCTCGCGACGCGCTCAGAGCGATACTGGAGGGTGACGGAAAAGCACTCGTCGTCTGTCACGCCGTCGGCATTCTGGCGTTTGCCCGCGATAGTCAGGGCGCGTTCCTCGGCCACGACCGAATAGTCACCGGCTTCCCGAACGAGTGGGAAGCGGACATCGTCGACGATCACGACCTGCTTCCGGATGGCCGAAAGCTCCCGTACTGGGTCGAAGACGAGGTGGTGACTGCGGGCGCAAACTGGGACGCAGACCTCGAGGCCGACACGGACGTCGTCGTCGACGGCGACCTCATCACGGGGCGAGGGCCGGCGTCTTCCCGTGCCGCCGCCGAGACGTTGCTCGAGGAACTGGATCTGTAGGGGCTCGAGGCGACATCGCGGGATGTCCTTTCTTTGACAACGCCACCGACGATAGAAACCACCTTATGTGAGAACATAATCCATCCGGGTAATGAACCGACGGACGGTACTCGGTGCCGCCGGATCGCTCGCTGTCGGGACGATCACCGTCGCAACGGCCGTGGTCAGGTCACGCAGCGACGACGCGTTCGTCTCGGCTGCCCGCAACGGGCCTCCAGCAGACGATGTCGTTACGGAACAGCTCCTTCCGGACACGGTTCACGAGACCCCAATATATACGATCGAAGCACCGGCTGACGGAGCGACAGTGATGGTCTTCGGTGGCGTTCACGGCGACGAGTACAACGGTATTGAGGTCTCCCACGAGGTTACCGAGTGGCGACCAAACGCGGGGACGCTGGTCGTCGTCCCCGAAACGGATCGCGTGGCCGTCGAAAACGAGCGACGCGAGGGGGTCGATGGTGATCTAAACCGACACTTCCCGATCGACGAGGAACCGACGACCGAGCTCGCCCGCGGGATCTGGGATGCCGTCGAACGCTACGACCCAGATGTCGTACTCGACCTCCACCGGTCGCTCGGGATATTCGATCTCCACCAGCGCTACGTCGGCCAGGCTCTGTTCCATTCGGCTGACGCTCCCGCTAAGGAAATCGTCGCCTCGCTCAACGACGTCGTTCCCTGGTACATGCCTGCTCACCGGTTCGTCGCCGAACCGAGCACCCACCCGAGTCCACTCCTGTTCAAGAAGGCTGCTCACGAGTTAGGATCGACGGCGTATCTCTTCGAGACGACCAGCTTTATGCTCGACCAGGAGGCGAAAAACACATTTACGCGAGCGGCGACGGCTCGCGTCCTCGCCCGCCACGGCATGCTCGAGGTGTCGATGGAGGTGGAGCGATGACGCCCACGATCCGTCGAATACTTGCTGGCCCAGCGACGATCGTGACGTTCATTCTACTGGTCGTTCCGTTCGGTCTCGGCTGGCTCAAGACGGCCTTGTTCACGCCACTGGCACTCCCGGGGTATCTGATCTACGCGGTGGGGAGCGCCATCGGCAACGCCATCGCTCCGCGATTCGAACTCTGGGTGTACTGGGTTCCGTTTATCGCCGCCTGCTACGCCATTTCGGTCGCCGTTGGCGCGAGCTACGAGTGGGTGTGCGAGCAGCTATCGGAGTCCGACCAGTAACCGGGGGACGCGAATCACGCCCTTTTTACCCGATGGTGGGGAAAGACCGGTATGAGCTTCGACGAAGACGACCGCGTCGTGTTGCACGACAAACACAGCGAGTTCGACGGCGAGACCGGTACCATCACCCAGACGATGGAGTCGATGTTCGGTGACGTGACCTACACGATTAGCTTCGAGGACGGGCAGGAGTCCGGCGTCCCGGAGGACGCCCTCGAGGCGGCACCTGAGGACGACGCGGCTGAGGACGACGAAGACGAAGACGAAGACTGAGACGGCCACGTTCGGACTCGTACACCGAGCCTCGCACGCTCGCACACTCGCATACTCGAGTCCGATTCCAGCCTCGCAAACTCACTAACTGCCGATGCCACAGATACCGCTCCACTACGTCGACTTACGGACGTTTTGTTACGCCACGGAAGACGACAAACGGGTCGAACAGTCTCTCCGCCGCTTTCTGCCCGACGAGTTCGACATCGAACGCGTCGAAAGTGAAGGACACTACGGCGACCGCATTCTCATCCTGTCGGCACGGGTCGAGAACGCCGACGACGTCCGTCACGTGCTCGCCGAACTCACCAGCCTCGAGTCGTTCGATCGGTTGATCGACGAACTCGACCAGCGGGTGACCGAGAACTGCGAACTGTTCCTCAGGTTCGACAAACAGGCGGCCTTCGGCGGCGACGTCCGCCTCGGTGAGGGGATCACGTTCCGGGCGAAGGTCGAAGCCTACCCGGCCAAAAAGGCGTACGCAGTCGAGAACGCCGAGGAGGTACTCGAGGAGGTTGCTGCTGCGGCTGACGGGGACGAGCCGTCGGGCGCATAGGCACCCGAGTTGACACGCGTACCTCGACTGCTTCGATCTCGAGGGTGACGTGTTCGATGTTACTCCGTGCCCTCGGGTGTGTCGTCATCCCCATCGTTCTCCCGCTGTACCGTCAACACCGGCACGTCGGAGAGCCGAACGACCTTTTCGGTGACGCTGCCGATCAGGTAACGATCGAGGCCGGTTCGCCCGCGCGTTCCCATGACGATGAGGTCGATGTCCTGGTCGGTTGCGTACTCGAGGATCTCGCTGTGGGGGCTCCCTCGGCCCAGGTGAGTGACGATAGGGTCGACGCCGGCGCGAGCTGCCTCGGTGGCGACGTCCTCGAGCACCGAGTCGCCGACTGCCTCGAACTGATCGACGATCGGCCCCGTTTCGATGTCGCCAGCGAAGACGGCTTTGTCGATGACGTACAGGATGTGCAGCGCAGCGTCGTACCGCAGCGCGAGGTCGGCCGCGTGATCGAGTGCGCGAGTCGTCGTCTCGCTGCCGTCGGTGGGGAGGAGGATGCGGTCGTACATACCAGTCATGTGGGGTGTTCGGCGGCCATCGACTAATATCGTTGCCCGCCTTGCACGTTCGTTGGATTACTGCGAAGGGGAAATAGCAAGATCGGAATCGGAATCGGAAGCGAAATCGGAATCTCGAGCAAAATCAGGATCCAGATCAGGACGACGGTTCCCCGTGTGAGACCCCGTCGCGGGCATCGGCTCGCATCCGTCGCAACGCGGCTCTCGAGTTGCTCGCTTCGTACCCGAAAAAGACGTCCTTCCCGTAGGCGTTGGCGACCTCGGTCGCCTTACAGAGGTTCTCGACCTCGACGTTGACCGCGTACAGTTCGATACTGAACGGCGTCTCGAGTGCGCTCTCGAATCCCTTCGCGATCACCTCGAGCCAGTAGGTCGTCGTGTAGCCCATGTCGTACAGCGGGACGACGAACTCGTCGACGTATTCCTCGAGCGCCTCGAGGTCGAGGCCGGCGCGCTCGTAGAGGTGGCCGGGGTAGGGGTCGGGGTACAGCGTCAGGTAGACCCGCCCGGGGATGCGCTCGGTCGCCTCGGCGACGAACTCGGTGATGACGTTCGCCCGCCAGTCGAACCGATCCTCGAAGTCGCTGGCCTCGAACGCCTGAGTACAGCTCTCACAGTGACAGTACTCCGCTCTCGGGAAGCCGATGTCGTCGAGCCGCACGTCCTCGTTCGCCACGACGCAGTCGTCGATGATCTCGAGTAATCCTTCACGGTACTCGCTCCGGGTGGGGCAGATGTACGCCCAGTCGAAGTACTTCCGGTCGCGGGTGGCGGGACGACCCTCGTCGTCGACCGGCACGAGGGAGGGGTCGGCATCGGCAGCAGCGTTGTCGCCGAAACAGGAGACCATGTTCACCGCGTCGGCGAGCGGTTCGGCAGACCGACCGGTCACGTCCTTGACTTCGTAGAACGCGCGATCGAAGTCATCCCACGTGACTTCCTCGGGGTTTCGCGTAACGACGCCGTACATGGGCAGCGGTACGGCGTCGAGACGGTAAGCGGTTCTGATTGATCAGCGGAGGGTCGTTACTCGATCGGATCGTACTCGACGTCGACTTCGGAGGTGCTAAAGACGACCTTCCAGAGGACGACGACGGCGACCAGTACGAACAGGAATTTGATTGTGCGGGACATACCAACCGAATAGTCGCTCTCCGCTCACTTAGAGATTCGGGAAGTTCTCTCTATCGTGAAAACACGAACGTCGACGGTCACCTCGAGTCGATCAGTTCCGCGATCGACTCCCGGACGATCGTCTCACAGTAGGCACACCGCACGCCGTCGTCGAGAACGTCGAATCGGGAGGTAACGGGTTCGTCCCCGGTCGTGATGCAGGTCGCGTTCGGACACGTCAGGACGCCTTCAACCTCGGCCGGTCGCTCGACGCGGTGTTTGCTCGCCACCTCGTAGTCCCGGACGATGTTGATCGTCGCATCCGGCGCGATCAGCGAGAGGACGTCGACTTCCTCCTGGCTGAGTTCGCGGCCGCTGACTTTCACGATGTCCTTCCGGGCCAGGCGATCGGAGGGAACGTTCATGCCGACGGAAACCTCCTCGTCCTCGCTGCCGTCGATGCCGAGGATTGCCAGCACGTTCAGTGCCTGTCCGCCGCGAACGTGATCGATGACGGTGCCGTCTCTGATCTTGCTCACCCGTAGTTCGTGGTCGTCGCCGCTCATTGACGCTCACCTCCAAGAAACATATCGAGCAGTGCCATGCGAACCGGAACGCCGTTGTGCGCCTGTTCGAAGTAGGCCGCGTGATCGGTGTCGTCGATCGCCGGATCGATCTCGTCGACGCGTGGCAACGGGTGCATCACCGTGAGGTCGTCCTGGGCTCCCTCGAGCGTCTCGAGATCGATCTGGTACTCGCCCGCAATTTTCTGGTACTCGTTTTCGTCGGGGAACCGTTCGCGCTGAATCCGTGTGACGTACAGCACGTCCAGCGAGGCGAGGACGTCCTCGAGCGCGTCGTGTTCGCGAACGGAGGCACCCTCCTGGTGGAGGTCGTAGACGACCTCCCGGGGCAGTTGCAGGCTCTCGGGGCTAATGAAGTGCTGATGGACGTCGAACTTCGCCAGCGCGTAAGCGAGCGAGTGTACCGTTCGGCCGTACTTCAGGTCGCCCATGATGCCGACCGAGAGGTCGTCGAGGCCGGCGTTTTCCCGGATTGTGTACAGATCCAGCAGCGTCTGAGAGGGGTGGTGACCGGCGCCGTCCCCGGCGTTGATCAGCGGCACGTCGACGAACTCGCTGGCCATCGTCGCCGCTCCCTGTCTCGGATGTCGGACGACGAGGGCGTCGGCATAGCCCGCGATGACGCGAACCGTGTCGGCGAGCGTCTCCCCCTTTTTGACGCTCGAGGATTCGACCGAACCCATGTCGACGATATCGCCGCCGAGGCGTTTCATCGCCGTCTCGAAACTCATCTTCGTCCGTGTGCTCGGTTCGAAAAAGAGGAGTCCGAGAAGGCTTCCGGCGTACTTCTCCGCGACGGCGTCCGGGTCGGCGTCGATTTCGGCGGCCCGGTCGAGAACGGCCTCGATGTCCGCTCGCGTGAGGTGTTTGCTCGTGATGAGGTGATCGTGGCGCATCTCTCCGTTCGTGATGGCACGCGCCGGCCCCTTGAATCTCTCCATTCTGGCGCTTGCCGCCGTTCCCTGAATCGACGCGCAAACTAACTCGAGGATCGAACAGTCCGCTCGGGAGATTGGAGAAAACGTGTCGCAGCCGCTCAGAACGTCGTTCGGCCTTCGTCCGTGATCACGCTCTCGAGCAACTCGACCGGTGTCGCGTCGTAAGCGGGGTTCTCGATCGCGAAGCCGTCCGCGGGTTCGGCCATGACTTCAGCGGACGACCGGTACTCGTTTTCGAAAACGAACCCTTCGGTCACGATCTTTGCCGCGGAGCCGAGGACGGTAACGGGCACCTCGAGCCGTGACGCCGTCGACGCGATGGGGAACGTTCCGACGCGGTTGTACAACTGGTCGTCGACGATGCAGTCCATGCCGAGGAGCACCCGTGTACAGTCCCGAAGGTAGTGACCGTGAGCACTGTCGGTGATCAACGTCACGTCGATTCCCTCGAGCGGGGCGAGCCGACGGGCCGTCTTTCGGCCGATGTATCGCGGCCGGGCCTCCGTGACGTACACGTCGAAGTGCATTCCCCGTTCGCTCGCGAGTTCGAGTGACTCGATGACGGTCGAGGAGTAGTCGTGTGTCAGAATCGTCTCCCCGTCGGAGAGGTACTCCACGGCGTTCTCGGCCGCTCGCTGTTTACCTGATTCGACCCGGGCGACGACGTCCTCGATCGCCGTCTCCGTGAGCGTTTTCGCTTCATCGACGCTCGCCGGGTCGGCGTCTTCGACCTGGTGGACGACCTCCCGGACGGCGTTCTGGAGCGAGGCGTGAGAGGGGTTGGCCCGTCTGAGTACCGTCGCGTTCCGGTCGAGCGCACGGACGTATTCCTCGGCAGTCGCGAACTCCCGCTCGAGCAGGTCGGAGAGTGCCCGTGTCGCCTTGATAGCCACGACAGAGGAACTGTGTGTCTGCATCTCCTTGATCTCCTCGGCCGTCTCGTCAATCATACTCGAACGGACTCCCGTCAGTGCAAAAGGTGTTCCGGGTGGGCGGTTCCGTACTCGAGTACGCGTTACTTCTGCGTTCCATCCGTCCGGAACCACACACGTTTTGCCCGTCTCGGCTCTAAAACGGTTATGACCATCACCGTTCGATACACCTGCCCCCACTGCGACGCCGTCGTGAGTCTCGAGCGTCCGCCGGATCTCGCCGACCGGTCGGTGACGATGACGCGTCAGGCGGGGTGGAAGTACGCGAGGCAGGACGCCCCCTTCGCGGAGCGAGAAGCGGCCGACGGTATCGCGTTCGTCTGCGGGGAGAACGTCTCAGTGACCGACCGCGACGGGAACCCGACCGACGGCTGTGGCCGTCCGTTTTACCTCAATTTCGTTCGCTTCGAGCGCGGTGTCGAACTCGAGCCCGATCCGCCAACATACGGTGGCCCGCGATTCGATTTTCGATCCTGAGTCGGCTCGAGTGATCCGGACGCGTCTCGGTCAGCCAAGCCAGCGACGACTCCCGTGATACCCGAACACAACGCTTTTCGACCGCGGGAATCCAGTGGGAGACATGGACGAAGCCGCCGTTCGCGACCGCCTGCGAACCGTCGAGGATCCGGAACTGGGGGAAGACATCGTCTCGCTCGGGCTCGTGAACGAGATCACGATCGACGCCGATGGGGACGTCGCCATCGATCTCGCGCTCGGGGCGCCGTACTCGCCGACCGAGACGGGGATTGCCGGAGCCGTACGGGATGCCTTCGCCGAAGATGGGATCGACCCCGACCTCTCGGCGAGCATTCCCGGTCGGGACGACTCGAGCGAGGACGCAGTGCTCCCGAACGTCAAGAACGTCATCGCCGTCGCCTCCGGGAAGGGCGGCGTCGGGAAGTCGACCGTCGCGGTCAACCTCGCCGCGGGGCTCTCTCAGCGTGGCGCACGCGTCGGACTGTTCGACGCCGACATCTACGGCCCGAACGTCCCCCGGATGGTCGACGCCGACGAACCACCGATGGCGACCGAAGACGAGACGTTGATTCCGCCGGAGAAGTACGGCGTGAAGCTCATGAGCATGGCGTTCCTCCTCGGGGAGGACGACCCGGTGATCTGGCGCGGCCCGATGGTTCACAAGGTGATCACCCAACTGACCGAGGACGTCGAGTGGGGGCACCTGGATTACCTCGTGGTCGACCTCCCGCCGGGAACCGGCGACACCCAGTTGACCATGCTCCAGACCATGCCAGTGACGGGGTCGGTCATCGTCACGACCCCACAGGACGTCGCGCTCGACGACGCGCGGAAGGGGCTCCAGATGTTCGCCCGCCACGACACCGTCGTCCTGGGTATCGCCGAGAACATGGCCACGTTCGTCTGTCCGGACTGTGGTGGCGAACACGACATCTTCGGGGCCGGCGGTGGATCTGCGTTTGCGGACTCCCACGACCTGCCGTTCCTGGGGTCGATTCCACTCGATCCGCGAGTGAGAGAAGGCGGCGACGAGGGGCGACCGACGGTGCTCGACGACGAGAACGAGACCGGCGAGGCGTTCCGCGAGCTGACCGCGGCCGTCGCGAACAACACCGGCATCGTCCACCGTCGAGCGGTCTCCGAATCGGTGCAGGATCGAACGCCACCGTCCGACTCGAGTGCCCACTGATCCATGAGCGAGTTCGATCCTGACCCCGAACGGGTCGCCTTCCTTCGCGAGGTCGCTGACGACGTTCGCGGCGACTCGAGCGAGAGCAAACAACTTTCGAACATCCTCTACCGGACGAGCGACCTCTACGACGAGGCCGAGGACACCTCCCCCGAGGAGATCGTTCGAAACGTCAAGTTCATCCTCGAGGTCACCGAACGCGGCGGGTTGGGGCGGTAGCGTCCCAATTGCGGTTGCAGTGGATTTAGATGGTAGCATTCGGCAGGTCGATACCGCGAGACGGCCGTCCCGAACGACTCGAGGCGCGTCGTTTTTGTACTCGCCGACCCACGTGGGCGTGTGGACGCGAATCAACGCTCGAGGGCGAACCCGTTCGGCATGGACGAAGCGTGTACGAACTGTCCGGAACTCTGTGAACCCCGGACGCAGGTCGTTCACGGCTACGGCGACGTCGCCGCCGATTTCCTGTTCGTCGGTGAGCGTCCTTCGGCCGAGGCGGACGAGATGGGTATCCCGTTCGCCACCGAGGATGGGCGAGACGGACTGTACCGGATGCTCGAGCGTCTAGGCCTATCGAAAACTGACAGTGACCCCGCGTCACCCGAGGTCGTCAACGTCTATCTGACGACCCTCACCCGCTGTCGCGATCCCGAACGACCGCCAACGGACGAGGAGATCGATACCTGCGAACCCTACCTCAACGCAGAGATTCGGATGGTCAACCCCGAGATTCTCATCCCCGTCGGCGAGCGTGCACTCGAGGCGATCGCGACCGAGTACACGACCCGGCCAGCGTCCGACTTCGAAATAGAGGCCGCCCACGCGACGACCATTCGCGGCCGTGGCTTCGAACTCGTCCCGATGCTCGAGCCAGAGGAGCAAACCGACGAACAGACGCAGGCGTGGCTCGAACACTTCGTCGATCTGATGGCGTCCGATTATCGCCAGACGAAAGGACGACAGGGTCGGTAACGCCGATCGACGTTTTTCTTTCGGTAACGTTGACCGCTGTTTCACCCTCGGTAACGTTGACCGCCGTTTTTCCCTCGGTTACCAGTACGGGCTTCGAATCCACCGATCGGATTTTGCACCGAGAACGAACAGGACGAAGACGAACCCGAACGCCACGGCGAGCGTTCCGAGCGTCGGGAGCATGTACGTCGTCGTCGACTCGACGATGTAGGTGTCGATCACCCCCCACAGGCCCGCAACGACGAGCGCGGCGACCACGACGACCGTTCCCAGACCGGATACAAACCGATTCATACCCGACAGGACGGCCGCTCGAGGTATAATTGTACGTGTCTCGAAGCCGTTGCAGAGTGCTGTGAGCGCTAACCGGTTCGACGTTCGACGCGTTGAAGTCCCGTCCGGACGGAGCTTCGAGCGACATGATCGTCGTCGTGCCCGTCGACCCGCCACACGAAGCACTGGTTCCGGCCGACCTCCTCGAGCACCCCTCGGTGTCGGCTGCCGACGCCACGGCGCTGTACCGTGCGATGGTCGCTGACGTCGCGAGGGCCGTCGACTCGAGCGGCGGCGACCTCCTGATCAACTATCGAGACGAGGAGTCGCTTTCCGACGACGTCGCAGGTGCCATCGACGACCCCGAGGCGACCGTTCGCGGGATCGTCGCCGACGCTCTCGAGGGAACGGACGAGGTGCGGTTCGAACGCCAGGTCGGCTCGAGTTACACCGCTCGGATGGGCAACACCGTGACCCACCTGCTCGAACGCGAGGACGCCCAGAGTGTCGGGATTCTCGAGCCAACGGCAGCGCTCGTTGGACGGACGCAAATCGATGGAGTGGCAATGGCACTTCGGCGGAACGAGGTCGTCCTCGGCCCCTCTCATGGTGGTGGGATCTACCTGGCGGCGTTTTCCGAACCGATCGATTTCACTGACGCGTTCGCCGAGCCAGCAGTGTCGACACTGGCGATGAGGGCGGACGAAGCCGATCTGGGAATCGGGTTCGCGCCTCGAGTGCCGACGGTAGCGGAGGAACAAGGGCTGGCTGGAACCTGCGCGGAGATCGAAGCGCGACGGATCGCTGGACGAGCAATTCCGGTGGCGACGGCGTCCGTGATCGAAGATCGCGGGCTTTGAGATCGGTCGACTCACTTCACTCAGTGACTGCTCGAGACCGACAACGCTTTTTGAGTCCGTCGAAAAGGGTGACTCGAGGTGAGGTGGCAGAGCGGCCTAACGCGCCTGCCTTGAAAGCAGGTGGCGCAAGCCTCATGGGTTCAAATCCCATCCTCACCGTTATTGTCGCGAACAATCCCGTGAGCGATAGCGAGGTTCGTGGGATTTGAATCAGGGAGGTCGCGCATAGCGAGCGAAGCGAGCGAGCACGTCCGACCGTGGTTCAAATCCCATCCACCGTTTTCTCACGAAATAGACGACGAGCAACGCGAACAATCTCGCGAGGAACGGCACTGCCATCCGCACCGCATTTCCGACGAGCAATTGCGTGGAGAAATGCGTGGACAGTGAGCATGGAACCAGCTACCGCACCGCGATGGTGTTTCGAATCGAAATGGCTATCCGTGGGCTCGACATCCATTACGAAACGAAACAATCGAGCCCCGCATGCGTCACGCCCTCTTTACCCTGTTATTCGCCCTCCGTCGCCACAGCCTTACGATTCTCCGGAACCCCGTCCGTGCAGCCCTCTGGTACGTCGGCATGGCCCTCGCGAGGGCCGGCTACGTCGACCGCCACCGGGTCGATCGGACGACGGATCTCGCCTGGCCACGAATCGTCACCGGCATCGCCCGAATGTCGAAATCTGTGGCCGACCTGGCGATGGTCGGCGCCGTCCTTGGATCGAGCGCCGTCGCCGGGATCGGGCTGGCGACGCCGTTCGCGTTCCTCGCGGGTACCCTCGGTGGCGGTATCGCAGGTGGAACGATCGCACTGGTCTCCCAGCGCTTCGGTGCCGAGCGCTACGACGAACTGGATCTCGTCGTCAAACAGAGCGTCTGGGTGACGGTCGCGGTAACGCTCCCGCTGACGATCGTCTTCTTCCTGTACCCGGCGGAACTCATCGGGTTGGTCACCAACAATGCGGCGATGGCCGGCCACGCCACGACCTACCTGCAGGTGATGAGCGTCGGGACGATCTTCATCGGGATAAATCTCATCGGCAGCAGAACGCTCGTCGGGGCCGACGACGCCTACGCGGCGATGGTCGTCCGCGGAAGCGGTGCGATTGCGAACATCGTGCTGAATGCGATCTTCATCTTTGGCCTCGGCCTTGGCGTCACCGGTGCGGCGCTCGGCTCGGTGCTGGCGAACGTCTTCGTCACCGGCCTGTTCGTCTACGGCTTCCTGGGCGGTGTCGTCCCCTTCGTCGGCCGGTTCCCGGTCACTGTGTCCCTCAACGGGCCGTACGTCGATCGGGGACTAATCGAGGATCTCGTCCACATTTCGACGCCGATCGTGTTGACCAACCTGACCTGGTCGACGGCACAGTTCCCAATCCTCGCCATCATCACCGTCTTCGGCCCCGAAGTCGTCGCCGCGTACATCATCGCTCAGCGGGTTCGTGGCCTGATGGACACACCGAGCTGGGGTCTCAGTCTGGCTTCCTCGAGCCTCGTCGGCCAAGAACTCGGAAAGGGCGACGAGTTCGAGGCGAACGCCTACGGACGGGACATTCTCCGAACCACGATCGCGATCTACCTCGTGATCGCCGTCGTGGTCGGCATCTTCGCGGAACCGATCGCAGCGGTGTTCGTCGAACCGGGCGACTCGCTCTCGCTGACCACCGTGATGATCCAGGTTGCGGCGGCGAGCGTGATCTTCAACGGTCTCAACGGCGCTGCCTCCGGGCCGCTGACCGCCAGCGGCGATACGCGATGGCCGTTCTACGGACGGGTACTCGGACTCTACGGATTCACGCTCCCGATCGCTTACCTCGGGACGACGGCCCTCGAGATCCCCGGTCTCGTCACGATTCCGGCACTCGGGATCGCAGCCCTCTATGCGGCGTTAGTGGTCGAAACGCTCGTCCCTGCCGCGGTCACCTGCTATCGATTCTCTACTGGGCGGTGGAAGGTCGTCAGTCGGGCGTACCGGCCCGAGACGGTCGCCGCCGACTAATTTGGAGGCGGCTCCAAACGATTCTCACCGCCTCTGTCGAACCGAATCGATCGGTTTTTTCTCACCTACGAGCCTCGAGTCACGTATGTCTGGTACGGAGGAGACGATCCGGGTCGAACGGGACGACGCCATCGCACGAGTCGTCATGGATCGAGCCGAACGACACAACGCTATGGACGAAACGATGGCGACCACCCTCGCCGAAACGCTCGAGGCGGAAGCGGCCGACGACGACGTTCGCTGTATCGTCCTGACGGGCACTGGTGCCGTGTTCAACACTGGCGCCGACCTCTCGACGTTCGAGGGTGACCCGAGCGATAGCGAACGGCTCGAGGGCATCGCAACCCCGCTTCACGACGCCGTCTCGACGCTCGTGTCCGCACCGAAACCGGTTATTACGGGCATCAACGGCGTCGTTGCCGGCGGCGGACTAGGACTGTCGCTCGCCGGTGACGTCGTCCTGGCCGCCGAAGACGCCCGGTTCGAGTACGCCTATCCGAAGATCGGTCTCTCCGGCGACGGTGGCGCGACGTGGCTGCTCCCACGCCTCGTCGGGCGTCGAACGGCCCAACGAATCGCGTTTCTCGACGAGCCGATCGACGCCGAGGCAGCCGTCGAAATGGGACTCGCTACCGAATCCGTGTCGGCCGACTCGTTCGACGAGCGCCTCGAGCGCCTCGCGGCCGACTTAGCCAGCGGGCCGACGAAGGCGTATGCCGAGATCAAGGAACTGTTCGCCACGTCCTCGACGAGAAGATTGGACGAACACCTCGAGGAGGAACAGTCGCGAATCGTCTCGTTGGCGGACACCGACGACTACGCCGCCGGCTTGCGCGGATTCCTCGAGAAGGAGCCGCCGACGTTCCACGGCGAGTGACCGATTTGGGCTCACTCGTTACCACCTGGAAACGCGACTACCGGATGCCACACGTTCAAGGGGAATCCCTCCGAGATAGACGATATGACTCCGGATCCGTCGATCCTCGTGCTTCGGCGCGGAACCCACGGAACACCGATCGAACAGTACGCACAGGCGCTTCGCTCCCGATTGCCGTCGGTGGACGTCCACGTCGCTGAGACGCCAGCCGACGAACGCGAATTGATCCAGAAGGCACCCATCGTCACCGGGATGTCGATCGACGAATCGCTCCTCGAGCACGCCGACGACCTCCGATGGTTCGCCTGCGCGTACGCCGGAACCGGCCACCTCCCGCTCGAGGCGCTGGCCGAGCGCAACGTGTCGGTGACCAACGCCTCGGGCGTCCACGGTCCGAACATCAGCGAACACGTCCTGGGGGCGATCCTCTCGTTCACGCGGCGATTCCACGTCGGTGCGCGACGGCAGCGCCGCCGCGAGTGGCGTCACTACCAGGCGCACGAATTACAGGGCTCGACGGTTACGGTCGTCGGGCTTGGCGCCATCGGGCAGGCTGTGTGTGAGCGACTCGAGCCCTTCGGCGTCGAGACGCTGGGCGTTCGATACTCTCCCGAAAAGGACGGCCCTGTCGACGAGGTGTTCGGCTTCGATGCGGACAGCCTCCACGAGGCGCTCTCCCGAACCGACTACCTCGTCCTTGCCTGTCCGCTCACCGAGGAAACTCGAGGCCTCATCGACGAAGCCGCGTTCAACACGCTGGCGCCCCAGACGGTACTGATCAACGTCGCTCGGGGTCCGGTCGTCGACACCGACGCCCTCGTCGGCGCGCTACGCCGGAACGGGATCCGGGGTGCCTCCCTCGACGTCACCGACCCGGAACCGCTCCCCGAGGATCACCCGCTGTGGACGTTCGAGAACGTCCAGATCACCCCGCACAACTCGGGGCACACGCCGAAGTACTACGAGCGACTGGCCGATATCGTGGCCGGGAACGTCGAGCGGGTTCTCGAGACCGACAGGTACGACGACCTCGAGAATCAGGTGCTCCCCTGACGGCTGTGCGTCCACGGCTCAATAAGTCAGGCGTGCCGACAGCCCAACCCTTTTCGACCCGCTGGCCGAACGGACGAACATGACCGTTACGTTCGACGCCGTTCGAATCGACTGGCTCGGCTACGCGACCGTCCGCCTCGAGGGCGAAACCGGGGCCGTCGTCTACATGGATCCCGGTCGCTACGGCGTGCTCGACGACTACGAGGCACAGGACAGCGACCTGGTGCTCGTGACCCACGGCGACCACTACGACCCCCAGGGGATCCGACGGGTGGCTCACGAGGATGCGATCGTGGTCGTCCACGAGGCCGTCGACGCCGACGCTATCGACCGGGTCGACGAACAGCCCGAAGCCCTCCCCTACGAGGTCGAACGCGTCCGCGCCGACGAGTCGTTCGTCCTCGGCCCGCTCGATCTCTTTACGACGCCGGCGTACAACGAACCCGGTGGACCGTACACCCGCGACGACGGCACACCGTACCACCCCGAGGGCGAGGGGTGTGGCTTCGGCGTCACCATCGACGGCGTCTGTGCGTTCTGGCCGGGCGACAGCGACGTGCTCCCGATCCACGGGCAACTCGATATCGACGTGTTACTGCCCCCGATTGGCGGCAGTTTCACCATGGATCGCCACGACGTCGCCACCCTCGCGGAAACGATGCGTCCGGACGCGGTGGTGCCCATCCACTACAACACGTTCGATGCCCTCGAGACCGACGAAGACGCGTTCGTTCTCGACGTCGCCAAACGCGGGGTGCCGGTGGCCCTCGAGACGCCGTCGCAGTAGCTCAGGACTCGAGTACGGAGAGGATCGAAACGGGTTCTCGTGATCGATTCCAGCGTCAGAAGACGCCCATATCCTCGAGTCGCTCGGGGAGGTAGGTGTCGGTCACGAAGTCGAGGCCGCGGGCGGCGAGTGCCTGCTGCTCCGCCTTCTTTTCGATCTCGAGCTGGAGTTCGATCTGTTCTTCCCAGTAGTCCGTCTGGAATCGTGGGTCGGTGAGTTCGTTCTCCAGGGCGTTGATGTCCGAGTCGGTGAGCGGATCGGTCGGTAGATCGTACTCGACGATGTCCGCCGGCTGGATCCCGATGAACTGCGCGGCCGGGGTCGCGAGGTACTCCGAGAGGTGAGCGGACTTGATCGACCCGTAGGCGACCGAGCCGAAGATGCGGTACGACCACGGGTCAGCGTCAGTAAAGACCGTCACCGGTAACTCGAGTTCGTCGTGGAGGCGTTTGGTGATTCGCCGGGTCGCTCGAGCGGGCTGCCCCTTGAGGTGGACGACGAGGGCACCGTACTCCTCGTCGAAGCCGTTTTCGACCAACCGGTCGCGCATCCCACCGGTCTCCACGCAGAGGATGAACTCCGCATCGGAGTCCAGAAACTCGATCGTGTCCGGATTGTTCGGAATCTGGTAACCGCCCTCACCGACGTCCTCCTGACAGTGGATCTCGCGGTCGCCTCGACGCGTCTGCTCGCGCAGGTGAAGCGGCCCCATTATCGTCGCGCCCGATTCTTCGGGGCGCATGTGGAAATCCTCGCGGGTGACCTCGCTCACGATTTCGAGATCCTCGATGAGCTGATTGGACTCGTCCTGGTCGTTGAAGTGAGCCTCTTTGTTGTCCCAGCTTTCGGAGAGGTAGTACAACTCACGCAGGGTCGACGACCGATCCTGCTCGAGCTGTTGTGCGAGGAACTCGATCGTGTAGACGGCTTTCAGTAGTTTCCGGGCGCCGCGAACCGAGTTGGCGGTTCGGCTGGTGGTTCGATCGCCGTACACCCAGACGTTCGCTTCCTCGTCGAGTTCGATGTTGCTCTTCGTCCGCGTCGGCAGCTCCATGTGGGGGATCTCTCCCAGTTCGAACTGGTCGTAAAACTGCGCGGCGAGCTCGATGAGCTGTTCTCTGGCCTGTGAATTCGTATCTGTACTCATGCAACCACCGTCATTTCGCTGCGTTCATTCCGAGGTTGCACTCGTCCACTCCCAATCGCTCGTGGACTCATACAACCACCGTCATTTCATTGCGTTCATTCCGAGCCTGCACTCGTCCACTCCTAGTCGGTCGTGGACTCATACAACCACCGAAACGTCGAACCCGACGTTTCGAGATCTCACTCGCACACTCGTTGACCACTCGTGTGCTCATGAGACCACCGTCAATTTCTCGTCGTCCACACCGTTCACGTCGACGTCGAACGTCGCGTCGGTCGACACCGTGTACTCGAGGGTGGCCTCGTCGCCACCGGCCACGTCGGCCTCCCAGGAGATGAACCACTCGCCGTCCATCTCGACCACCGAGGCACCGTCGGAGAGCCCCGTCGGTTCGTCCGTGACGATGTCCGTCACCTCCAGTGTCTCGCCGGTGCTCGAGTGGTTTTCCACGGCGAGCGTCACAGTTGTCTGATCGCCGTTCTCCTCGACCCGGCGCTCGACGAGGACGTTGTTCATGATCCGGGCGATCGCATCGTCGATGTCCGGTTGGTTCCGACCGGTTACCTCTGCGACTTTCTCGGCCATCTCGGGGAGAATCTTCCCGAGGACGTTCTGTTTCTTGCGGCGCTTTTGCATCGAGCGGCGCTTGTTGAGATAGCGTTTGAGTTCGCGGGCGGCTTCACGGATAGCGAGTTCGATCTCGTCTTCGATCTCGGGAACGTTCGCGACGGCGTCCTTCGACTCGCTCGTGAAGGGAACGTTGGTCGAAGCGACGTGGATCATGAGGACGGCGGGGCCGTTCGGGAGGCCGGAGCCACCGGGTTGCTCCAGGCCGTAGTTTCGCCAGCCGATGCTCTTGACGACGTCGGTCGTCGCACAGGCACCGCGCTGGTAGACGAGCGGGACCCGGTTTGCGAACCGGAGGACGTCGATCGTCCCCTCGGCCTGGAGGTCGCCGCCGTAGGCGATACCGGCCTCGACGATGAACGGATCCCCACCGGAGACCCCCGCATCGCGGGTTGCAGCTGCGTAGAAGTCTGCATCGAACTCTTTTTTCAGACCCGCTTCGACCAGGTCGGACGTAATCGGCGAGAGACACCGCGTCGGGGGCGCCATAATGTTCGTCGCGCGCATCCCCTCGACGAGGTCGCTCGTCGCGTCGCGAGAACCAGCGAGTTCGCGCACGAGCGGCGGATCGTCCGGAACCGTCACCATGACGTTCCAGATCGCATCCGTGACGTTTTCGCGGGCGGTGTCACCGAAGACCACCTCGTCGTACTCTTCGGTCAGATCCGCGGCTCGGTCGACGTACGACCGGAGGTCGTTGAGGGTGAGCCGGTGGCGCTGATCCTCGTGATCTTCGAACGTCCCGGCCAGTCGAACGGCGAACGCATGGACGACCTCGTCGTCCTTCCGGGTACTCGTCGCGTCGTCGCACAGCGCGTAGAGATCGGCGACGATTCGGGAGACGTTCTCCTGAACTGCTACGTCGTTCTCGTCTGCCAGAACGGCCTGTTCGCTATCGGGGACGTCGGCAGCCTCCTGATGACCGATGATCGACTGCCAGGCGGCCTCGAGGGCCTTCTCCCGAACCGTCGATCCGAACGTGGTACCGTACTCATCACCGACGTTGTCGGCCACGTTCTCGACGATCGTGGACAGCTGGTGGTGGGCGATGCGGTTCCGGTTCGAGACGGTGTCAGCGATTCCCTCGGCGAAGTCTGTCGTCGCCTTCGCTCCCTTGTTCGCGGTGGAGTTCTCGACGGCAGTCGCAACGTCTGCTGCCTCGTGGGACTCCGGCGGCGTCCAGGCCATCTCGCGGCCGTAGTGACGGTCGCGGAACTCGTCGATGATCGTGTTGGCGGTTTTCTTTCCGACGCGCGTGAACTCCTCCTGGAGGAATCCGGAGACGGAGTGCGAATCCGTCGCCGCGAGCATCTTGATCACCGTCCCCAGTTCGACCCCGTGGGGGTGTGGGCGGATCTCTTCGGTCTCCTCGGGAAGCTGGTCGGTCGCCCGCTCGAACTTGAAGTGGGCGTTCGGTTCGCGCAGCTCGAGGCGGGCGTGGGGGTTCACGACTGCGGTGTGTTTGATGTAGTCGTGAAGCTGCCCGCGGGCGCGCATGTTCGCCTCCATCTCGAGTTCGATCCGGGTACCGTGGGGGCGATCCCAGGTCGTCGTCTCCGCGACACTGATCTCGGGTTCGTTCTCGTCGGTGTCGACGATGAGTTCGAAGTATTGCGCGTCCGCAGACCCCTGGGTTCGGCTGGTAATCTTGGCGGGTTTCCCGCTGGTCAACTGGGAGTACAGGACCGCCGCGGAGATCCCGATTCCCTGCTGGCCGCGAGCCTGTTCGCGCGCGTGGAATCGAGACCCGTACAGCAGTTTTCCGAATACTTTCGGCAGCGATTCCTTCGTGATCCCCGGCCCGTTGTCCTCGACGATCAGACGATAGTAGTCGTCGGCTTCCTGAATTTCGACGTATATATCGGGCAGAATACCGGCCTCTTCAGCGGCGTCGAGGGCGTTGTCGACGGCCTCTTTGACGGCCGTGACGAGCCCGCGAGCACCGCTGTCGAAGCCCAGCATGTGCTTGTTCTTCTCGAAGAACTCGGCAATGGAGATCGCTCGCTGATTATCAGCGAGTTCTTCGGCGATCCCCTCCTCGCCGAGTGTCGACTGTAGCGACGTCATCGTCGTCTCATTGTTCCGGGGAGGGTAAAAGGTGTGTGCTACCGAAGTGAAAGTAGTGGACGCATCGTGTGGCGTGATATCGCTAACCACTATAGTTGGTAGTGAGGCACCCAGATTCGGGCAACAGCAACGCTCTCGAGGCACAGCCATGCCCGTCAGGTGCCGTTAGATCCTGTCACGTTTCTGCATTGATCTCGTTTCACGTTTCTGGGTTGTCACAAATCCGAGAATCGCGCGCTCGCGCGCGTACGTGACTTTTATTACCCCCCGTACACTACCCGCAATCAGGTTTTGTATGTCCCAGGATAGCGAGTACGGTGCCGGACAAATCCAGGTCTTAGAAGGGCTGGAAGCGGTACAAAAGCGGCCGGCAATGTACATCGGTTCGACGGATACGCGAGGGCTCCACCATCTCGTCTACGAGGTCGTGGACAACTCCATCGACGAAGCGTTGGCTGGCCACTGTGACGATATCACCGTCACCATCCACGAAGATGGGGCGGTGTCCGTCGCAGACGACGGGCGCGGCATCCCCGTCGACACCCACGAAGAGTACGATCGACCCGCTCTCGAGGTCATTCTGACCGTCCTCCACGCCGGCGGGAAGTTCGACAACAAGTCGTACCAGGTCTCAGGTGGCCTTCACGGTGTGGGCGTCTCGGTCGTCAACGCCCTCTCCTCTCGCTTCGAGGTTACGGTCAAACGTGACGGCGGCGTCTTCGAACACGCCTTCGAGAACGGCGAACCCCAGGGCGACATGGAACGGGTTCGCGACCTCGCGGACGAGGAGACGGGTACCCAGATCACCTTCTGGCCGGATACCGAAATCTTCGAGACGACCGAGTTCTCCTTCTCGACGCTCTCGAATCGCCTGCGCGAACTCGCGTTCCTCAACTCCGGCGTTCGAATTACGCTCCGTGACGAGCGCGAAACGGACGACGAGGGGCAGCCAGTCGAAGACACCTACGTCTACGAGGGTGGCATTCGCGAGTTCGTCGAGTACATCAACGAGACGCGCTCGGCGCTGCACGACGACGTGATCTACTTCGAAGACGACGACCAGAACATCCAGGTCGAAGTCGCCATGCAGGCGACCGAAGAGCTCCAGGGATCGATCCACGCCTTCGCGAACAACATCAACACGCGTGAGGGGGGAACTCACCTGACCGGGTTCAAGACCGCCCTGACCCGCGTCGTCAACGACTACGGTAGCGAGAACGGTCTGCTCTCGGATCTCGAGGAGAACCTTCGCGGAGACGACATTCGGGAGGGGCTGACCGCGGTCATCTCGATCAAACACCCTGACCCGCAGTTCGAGGGGCAGACGAAGACGAAACTCGGCAACAGCGAAGTTCGCGGCATCGTCGAGAGCGCGATGCACGAGGGCCTGAGCACCTACTTCGAGGAACACCCGGACTCGGCACAGGCCATCATCATGAAAGCCGTCGAGGCGGCGAAAGCTCGCAAGGCGGCGAAGAAGGCCGAAGAACTGACCCGCCGGAAGTCCGCCCTCGAGTCCACCTCGCTACCGGGGAAACTCGCGGACTGTCAGACGCGCGATCCCGAGGAGGCCGAACTGTTCATCGCGGAGGGTGACTCCGCAGGCGGCAGCGCGAAACAGGCCCGAAACCCCGAGTTCCAGGCCGTCCTCCCCATCAAGGGGAAGATCCTGAACGTCGAGAAACACCGGCTCGATCGAATCCTCGAGAACGAGGAGATCCGGAACATGATCACCGCCATCGGTGCGGGGATCGGCGACGAGTTCGACATCGACGACGTCCGCTACAAGAAGATAATCATGGCGACTGACGCCGACGTCGACGGTGCCCACATCCGCACCCTCATGCTGACGTTCTTCTACCGGCACATGCGCCCGCTGCTCGAAGGCGGCTACGTCTACGCCACACAACCGCCGTTGTACCGGATTCGGTACCGCGGGGAAACCTACGACGCGATGACCGACGCCGAGCGAGACGAGATCGTCGCCGAAAAATGCGACGGTAACCCGACCCAGGTACAGCGATTCAAGGGGCTCGGCGAGATGAACCCGAAACAGCTCTGGAGTACGACCATGAACCCCGAGAACCGCATTCTCAAGCAAATCACGGTCGAGGACGCCGCAGCGGCCGACCGGATGTTCTCGGTGCTCATGGGCGACGCAGTCGAACCGCGAAAGCAATTCATCAAAGATCACGCTCCCGAAGCCGAGTGGATCGACATTTGATCTCGAGAACGATTATGTACACAGTGACACAGCAATCGACGATGACGACGCACCGACGACGTGAGGTGACTCTCGTATGAGCTCAGAGGTACCCGACCCAACGGACATCGATGCGGCCTCGGTCGAACCCGTCCGCATCGAGGACGAGATGGAGCAAAGTTACATCGACTACGCGATGAGCGTCATCGCGGGGCGTGCCCTTCCGCGCGTCGAGGACGGCCTCAAGCCCGTCCACCGACGCATTCTCTACGCGATGCACGAGATGGGCGTCACCAGTCACTCGAGTCACCGGAAGTCGTCCTCGATCGTCGGGGAGACGATGGGTGATTACCACCCCCACGGCGACCAGGCAATCTACGACACTCTGGTGCGGATGGCTCAGGACTTTTCGATGCGCTATCCCCTCGTCGACGGTCAGGGGAACTTCGGTTCGATGGACGGCGATCCGCCGGCCGCCCAGCGATACACGGAGGCCCGGATGGACGCCATCGCCGAGGAACTGCTCGAGGACATCGAGAAAGACACGGTCGACTTCTCCTCGAACTACGACGACCGCCTGCAGGAGCCCAACGTCTTGCCGGCAGCGTTCCCGAACCTACTGGTCAACGGCTCTTCGGGCATTGCCGTCGGGATGTCGACGAACATCCCGCCACACAACCTCGGTGAAGTCATCGACGCGGCGGTCGAACTCATCGACAATCCCGACGCGACCGTCGAGGAGCTGATGGAGCACGTCAAAGGCCCTGATTTCCCCACCGGTGCCAACATCGTCGGTCGGGACGCCATCTACTCGGCGTACAAGACGGGGCGCGGGCGCATCCGCGTTCGCGCGGAGTTCGAGGTCGAGGAGTGGAAGAACGGCCGCGAGCGCATCGTCGTCACCGAAGTCCCCTACCAGGCGAACAAGGCACGCCTCGTCGAACGGATCGCCGACGACGTGCACGAAGGGATTCTCGAGGGAATTTCGGATCTGCGCGACGAATCCGATCGGAACGGTGTCCGTATCGTCATCGAACTCAAACGCGGGGCGAACACGGACGTCGTCAAGAACCGGCTGCTCGAGAACCACCTCGAGCGCACGTTCGGCGTCATCAACCTCGCGCTTGTCGATGGCCAGCCGAAGGTTCTCACCCTCAAAGAGACCCTCGCGGAGTACATCGACCACCGAAAGGAAGTCGTGCGTCGTCGCAGCGAGTACGACCTCGCCGAAGCCGAGGATCGTGCCCACATCCTCGAAGGGCGCCTGAAAGCGCTGGACAACATCGACGAGGTCGTCGACCTGATCCGAAACTCCGACGATCGGGACGAGGCCCGGGCTAGCCTCGAGGAGACGTTCGACTTCTCGGAGGAGCAAGCCGCACACATCGTCCGGATGCAACTCGGGAGCCTCACCTCGATGGAGTCCGTCGAAATCGAGGAAGAATACGAGGAGGTCATGGCGGAAATCGAGCGCCTCGAGGACATTCTCGGGAGCGAGTCGGCGCTGTTCGAGGTCATCAAGCGCGAACTGCTGGAGATCAAAGACGAGTACGCCGACGATCGACGAACCTCGATCATCGAAGACATGGGGACGGTCACCCACGAGGATCTGATCCCCCAGGAAGACGTGTTCGTCGTCATGACCGAGGACGACTACGTCAAACGGATGCCGACCGCGTCCTTCGACGCACAGGGTCGCGGCGGAAAAGGGATCATCGGTGCGGACGTCAAAGAAGACGACCGCGTCACGACGGTGTTCCGGGCGAACACCCACGACTACCTGCTGTGTTTCACCAACCACGGCCAGGTCTACCAGCTCAAGACATACGAAATCCCGGAGATGGGGCGAACGGCGCGCGGGAAATCCGCGGTCAACATTCTCGACCTCGACCCCGGCGAGAACATCACCGCCATCGTCGACACCGACGCCTTCGGCGAAGACGAGTACGTGACGATGGTCACCCGGAACGGCTACGTCAAGCGGACGACGGGCGATCACTTCGAGAACATCCTCTCGACCGGCATCATCGCCGCGAGCCTCGAGGAGGGCGACGAACTCGTCGACGTCGATGTCACCGACGGCTCGAAGGATCTCGTCATCGCCACCGAACAGGGGATGACGATCCGATTCGACGAGGACGAAGTGCGCGCGATGGGACGAAACGCACGCGGCGTCAACGGCATCAAACTCGAGGACGGAGACGCCGTCGCAGGGCTCGCCTCGACGGACGAGGACGACGGCCGCGCGCTGTTGACGGTGACCCGAAACGGCTACGGCAAACGAACGTTGCTCTCGGCCTATCGTACCCAGTCGCGATACGGTAAGGGATTGATCGACATCAAGACGAACGAGCGAAACGGCCCGGTGACGGCCGTCAAAGCCGTCACCGACGACGACGAACTCGTGTTGATGAGCGAGCGCGGGCAGATCATGCGTACCCGAGCGAGCGACATCTCGACGGTCGGCCGGAACACGATGGGTGTGACCCTGATGGACGTCGTCGAAGACGACGCCGTCGCGAGCGTCGACGTGATTCCCGCCGCGCTCGAGGATGATGCCGCTGCGGTTATCGACGACGAAGACGAGACTGACGAATTGGAGGGGGGCGCGGACGTGGACGCAGGCGTAGATGTGGATGCGGACGTGGACGCGGACGCGGACGACGACAACTGACCCACTCCGAGGGCTCGGTTTCACGACGTTGTATTTTTCGAGACGAATCGGCAGTGATACCGGCGGTTCCGACCGGTATAGTACAACTGAAACGATGCACACACCCTGGACACACCCGATCGCACTATGAGTCCGTGATCGGGTGTGCATCGACGTGCAGTGGCTACTATAGAGCGTGGTGAGGAGAGAAAAAATGGTTGCCGTCGAGACGGCTCGGCCTCAGTGGGCGGGCTCTTCGGCCGGTGCAACCATCTCGTTGATCCGGAGAATGAGGATGTTGTTCGTGTCGTCTTTCCCGTCGAGTTCACCCTCGATGACGAGCTTCGAAAGTGGCGTCGGGCCGACGATGACCGTATCACCCTCGTGGATGTCGCTCATCGACCCCTGGATGTGAATTTCGGCTCGACAGAGTTCGGGGTGGTGGACGCTCGAGAGGTCGATTTCCTCGACGAGGGCACCCTCAACTTCCTCGCCCTCGTGGGTGAGCGGGACGGCAGCCGGCTCGTCCATCTGCTGGATCTCGAGGGCCTCGAACGCTGCTGCGGTCGGTTTGTATCCGCCTTTCGGGCCGGGAACCCCCTCGACCAATTGTAAAGCTTTGAGGCTCTGCATCTGGTTGCGGATCGTGCCGGGGTTCCGATCGACCTGTTCAGCGATCTCTTCGCCTTTGATCGCGTCTTCGTCCTCGGAGTGAAGATTCGTTAACGCACGCAAAATCTTCTTTTGACTCGGGGTGAGCTCGATTGATGACATGGTGAATCCTTCGTAATTGATTTGCTTAAATCCGATGGTCACGCCGCTGTGATCGTCCGTCTCAAAATATTATTGACTGGTGTAGTAAGTCGTTCCGATATGTACTCGAGCAACCGACGTCAGGGGCCGAGGAGGACGCCCTCGAGCAACACCTCGGTGAGGACGTCCTCCAATACGAACATGATGATGAAGCCGCCGACGAACGTCGATACGTTGAGGCGGGTCAGCACCGTTGCGTCGAACCGGATCAGTTCGGCGACTTCGATGAGCACCTGTATAATGGCACCGACGGCGATGGCGTAGAACAATACGGCGAGGAGGTCGGAGTTGGCGAGGCTGCCGATCCATCCACCGAGAACGACCGGCCCGCCGGCGATGACGCCCATCGCGGCGAAGTGATACAGCGGTGGCGTCGCACGATCTTTCGCGACCGCGGCGACGACTGTCGGCCCTTCCATCACGTTGTGCATGATGAACGCCAGAACGAACAGCGTCACGAGCCCGGCGTCGCCATTGACGAACGCGACGCCGATCCCCAGCCCTTCGCCGATGCTGTGGAGACCGAGGGCGAGGGCAACGAGATACGCGATGTGGAGGCCACTCTTTTCACCGTCGATCGCCGTCCGCTGACGCCACTGGCTCGCGAGGTACATCACCACGAACGTGCCCACGACGCCAACGAACGCGGCACCGATCGCCAGTGACCCGTTTTCGACGGCTCCGGCATGGTCGACGATCTCTTCGGTCATCTCGAGGGCGATGAACGCCAGCACACCTGCTGCAAGCGCTAGAAAACCGTGCAGGTAGCGAGGATCGAGCCCCTTGATGAAGGGAAACCAGAGCATTCCGATCGCGACGGGAACGATGCCGGCGATCAGGCCGATAATCAGCAGCATCCAGAGAATCTCGGCCGTTCCAGCGTCCGCCATCTGGTCGATGTTTCCAAAGGGAGACGTCAGATAAAGCACCGAGAAAACGGCCGCGAGTATAACGACTGGCCCGATTGCGAGAACCCACTGCGGCAGCCCGTACAGATTGTCGTCACTCATCTTCCGAGCACCTCTCAATACATCGAAGTTCCATCACTACGTCGTGATTAGACGCGTCTAATAATATGCTTTTCCCATCAAGGTTTAGAATGAGTCGAATCAAATGTCGGCGATCCGTTGATGTGCTGGTGCGGTCGCTCGAGCGGATTTCAGTCTGGACAGCTCCCTTCTTAAAAACCCGTTTACGGGGTCGTTTCCGCGGGCGCGCCTACTCGAACGTGGTGGGCGACCTCCTGTGGCAGCGATACCGGCTCGTCTCGCTCGAGGGGACGAGCCGTCACCATGCCGAACGGGGCTATTTCGAGGATCTCGAGTGTCACACCAGGTTCGACGCCGTTGTCGGCGAGATACGAGAGTATTTCGGCGTCGTGGTCGGCAACCTCTCTGACGATGACAGTGTCGCCCTCCTCGAACTCCGAGAGGGCTTTCCCCGTCGGGGTCTGTGGTGGCTCGAGGTCGGCGCTCGGAATCGGCGAGCCGTGTGGGTCGACGTCGGGTTCGCCGAGGGCGGCCGCCACGCGAGCTTCGAAGTCCTCGCTAATGTGATGTTCGAGGCGGTCGGCTTCCTCGTGAACTTCCGACCAGTCGTAATCGAGGTGTTCGGTCAGGTACGCCTCGAGCAACCGATGGTGTCGGATGACCTCGAGGGCGACAGTCACCCCCTCGTCCGTGAGCGTCACCCCGCGGTACTTTTCGCGGTCGACCAGGCCACGATCCTCGAGTTTCTCGAGCATGCTGGTGACCGTCGGAGACGTCACGTCGAGTTCGTCGGCGATCGCCGAGGTCTTGATGCGCTCGTCGGTATCGCGCTGGAGCTGATAGATCGCCTTGAGATAGTCCTCCATGACGTCACTCAGCATCATTACGGGAATTTAGCCCCGTCTAAACCTAAATCTTCCGCCCCGTGATCGTGAACCGCTGTGGAGCCGAATCCGAAATCCGGTTAACATAAACGATGGCTGGGTGAACGAGGCGTATGGGACGAACGATCCACGTCATTGGTGCACCGATGGACTACGGGGCCGACAGACGCGGCGTCGACATGGGTACTTCAGCGATCCGATACGCCGGACTTGCCGACGAACTCGAGAAGGCGGGCGTCGAGTGTTTCGATCAGGGAGATCTCCTCATCCCTCGTGCAGAAGAACGCGATCCCGACGCGAACCAACCGACAGAAGGCAACGCGAAGTTCCTCCGCGAGGTCGAAAACGTCAACAGCCGCGTCGCCGAGACAGTCGCCGAGACCCTCGATGACGGGGCGTTCCCGCTCCTGCTCGGCGGGGATCACTCGATAGCGATCGGGTCGATGAACGGTGCCGCTCGAGACGCCGACCTCGGGGTCATCTGGTTCGACGCCCACGCGGATCTCAACATACCGGATACCTCGCCGAGTGGAAACGTCCACGGTATGCCACTGGCGGCCGTTCTCGGTCGCGGGATGTTCGAGGATCTCGAGTGGGCCCACGCGCCGCGGGTGCGAGAAGAATCGATCGCCTACGTCGGTCTGCGCAGCATTGACGAGCACGAGCGCGAACTCGTCCGTAAGAGCGAAATGACGGCCTTCACGATGTCGGACATCGACGAACGGGGGATCACGGCTGTCGTCGAGGACGCACTCGACATCGCCACGACTGGCACCGACGGCGTTCACGTCAGCCTCGATCTGGACTGGCTCGACCCCAAAGAGGCCCCCGGTGTCGGCACACCGGTTCGCGGTGGCGTTACCTATCGCGAAGCCCATTCGGCCCTCGAGACCGTCTCGAATCGAGACACCGACGACGGGATCCTCCGCTCGATGGATCTCGTCGAAGTGAATCCCATCCTCGACGAACAGAACGAGACCGCGAACCTCGCCGTCGAACTCGCCTCGAGTGCATTTGGCAAGCGCATTCTCTAGAGGCACAATCAGTCTCGAAACCACAGACAGGCTTCTTACATTTTGTGGCGGAATCTGCCATATGGGAACCCTACACACGGCCATACGGGTTTCAACACCTTTGTATCGGAGTATTCCTGAGAGACACATATGACTGAGAACGTCGTCGTACTCGGCTCGGGATATGCCGGTGCTGGTGCGATCAAATCGCTCCAATCGGAGCTCGATGGCAGTACGCGTCTGACGTGGATATCGGACACCGACTACCACCTCGTCTTGCACGAATCCCACCGCGTCATCCGCGACCCATCCGTTCGTGCTGACATCACGATTCCCGTCGCCGATATCGCCGAACCGACGACCCGGTACATCAACGACAGCGTCACCAACCTCGACACCGAAGCGCAAGTCGTCGAACTCGAGGACGGTGACGACGTCGAGTACGACTACGTTCTCGTCGCCCTCGGCAGCCAGACGGCGTACTACGGCATCCCCGGCCTGAAAGAAAACTCCCTGACACTCAAGTGCCTCGAGGACGCCCTCGAGATCCACGAGCAGATCAAAACTGCCAGTCGGGAAGCGACCCGCGGCGAACCCGCTCAGATCGTCATCGGTGGGGCCGGGCTCTCCGGCATCCAGACGGCCGGCGAAATCGCCGAGTTCCGCGACGCCAACCGGGCTCCCCTCGAGATCCACCTGGTCGAAGCCCTCGACGAGATCTTCCCGGGTAACGACCCCGAGATCCAGCAGGCCCTCCGCAACCTGCTCGAGGAAGCCGGCGTTCGTATCCACACGGACGACCCAATCACCGAGGCCGAAGACGGCGTCATCCACTTCGACGAAGGCGACCCACTGGAGTACGACGTATTCGTCTGGACCGGCGGCATCACCGGTCGGGAAGCCCTCGACGGTACCGAACTCGACAACCAGCACAACCGAGTCACGACCGAGGCGAACTTCCAGACGTCCGACGAACGCGTGTTTGCGATTGGCGACTCTGCGATCATCGACCAGGGCGATCAGCCCGCACCACCGACCGCGCAGGCTGCCTGGCAGGCGGCGGAAGTCGTCGGCGAGAACATCGCCCGCGCTATCGACAACCGACCGCTCAAGACGTGGGAGTACGACGACAAAGGAACCGTCGTCTCCGTCGGTGACAAAGCGGTCGCCCACGGCGTCAAACTGCTTCCAGTCGACACCTTCGGCGGCTTCCCGGCAAAGAACCTGAAGAAACTCATCGCGGCGCGCTGGATCGCCGACCTGACCTCGTGGAATCGAGCGCGGAAAGCCTGGTCGGTGCTGTAATCGGATACCGACACTGACCGAGCAGTTGAACCGACTATCGTACCAATGTTATCGACGCTCCTTCTCGAATTCGCTTCCTCGGGCATTTCCGTCGTCCAAACGGCTGGCGCCACTGACCTCGAGGTGAGCGTTCTGTCTCTCTCCGGCCTCGAGACGTGGACGCGCGAGTGGATCGACGCCGCGAGCGGCCCCTGGCAGTACGTCCTCGTCTTTCTGCTCGCGGCGACGCCGCTGCTCGAGATCCTCGTCGTGATTCCGATCGGAATCGCCCTGGGACTCGATCCCGTGCTCGTCGCCATCGTTGCCTTCGCCGGAAACCTGATTCCGATATACGGGATCGTCGCCCTGTCCGAACGGGTCTCGGCCTGGCTCGAGCGCCGGCGATCGAACGAGCCATCGGCACGTCGAAAACGAGCGACACGCATCTGGAACGATTACGGCCTGCCGGGTCTGGCACTGCTGTCGCCGATCGTGACTGGCGTCCACCTCGCGACGGTACTCGCGCTCAGCCTCGGAGCGCGGCGCCGGGCCACGCTCGTCTGGATGACTGCCAGCATCGCCCTCTGGACGGTACTCATCACGGTCGGCGCAGTGACTGGGTTCGCCATACTCGAGTCGGTAGTGTGAGCCTCCACTCGAGAGAAATCGTTTGAACCGCTCCAGTTCAGCCGTCGACCACCAGTACTGGCAGCGACGACAGCCGAACCAGCGCATCCACCGTACTCCCGAGCAGCGCCTCCCGAAACGCCGAACGTCCTCGAGAGCCCACCACGATCGCCGAACAGCCCCGTTCCTCGGCCTCAGCCAGGATCTCCTCGTGCGGCGTACCGGATCTGATCGTCGTCGTGACGGAGACGCCGTCGTCAGTCGCTCGTTCCTCGAGCGCGGCCAGTGCCTCCTCGGCCTGCTCGGTCTGGCGTTCTCGGATGGTTTCCGGATCCACGATCCCCGAATCGTAGGCCGTTCGCGAATCGAGAACCGCGATCCCGTACAGCGGAATCTCGAGTCGGCGGGCGAGTTCGACGGCGTGAGCGATCGCGGTTGCTGCGTCCTCGCTGCCGTCCGTCGCGACGAGCAGTGAATCGTACACGTACATCGGGGTTGGTCTACCGCTTCGTAAGCCATCGGTCACTATAGCGATACGGGGTCAGCGGGGACGATGTGCCGTCGATCCCGTCGATTTACAGTACGCGGCCGTCTCCGAGCGAATATGAACGTCAGACAGGTCATCCCCCGCGATGCGATTCCCGCTATCGACGACCCAGTGTTCGGTCGCACCCACGCGGGCGAACCGACCGACGAAGTGATCGTCGTCGATCCAGCGGACGCGCCGGCTCGAGCCTACCCAGTGCGGATTCTCGACTACCATGAAGTCGTCAACGACGAGTACGAGGACGGGCCAGTCGCCGTCACCTGGTGTCCACTCTGTGCCAGTGCCGTCGTGTACGATGCGGTCGTCGACGGTACCCCGTTGACGTTTGGCGTCAGCGGCAAACTCGCCGACGACGACCTCGTGGTGTACGATCGACAGACGGACTCCGAGTGGAAACAATCGTCCGGACACTGTATCGATGGCCCGCTCGAAGGTAGCCGGTTACGCCCGCGTACGGCGACCATGACGACCGTCGCCACGTTCACCGATCGCTACCCGGACGGGCGAATACTCCAGCCGGTACCCGATGCCGAGAGCGAAGCCGCGAGCGACGACGACGACCCTGCGCCGGTCGACTACAGCGAACGGCCGTACGCGGGCTACTTCTCGAGCGACGCCGTGGGGCTCGCTGGCCACCGCGGTGGCGAGAACGATCGGACGTGGGAACGCGACGACCTCGATCCAAAGGCGATCGTCCTCGGGATCGAACGCGAGGGCGAAGCGTGTGGCGTGCCCCGCCCGTGGGTACGCGACCACGGCGGCACCGTCACGACGACGGTCGGAGAAACGCCCGTTCTCGTCGTCGCGAGTGACCTCGGCCTCCACGCATTCGAGCTTCCCCATCCGAATCCTGGTTCCGATTCCACTGTCGATGCGGATCTCGAGTGGTCACTCGAGACAGCTACCGACACCGGCACAAGCGACGATTCCGAGAACGACCCGGTACTGATCGGTGATGGCACGACCTGGGACCTCGTTACCGGACGAGGTGCGGACGGACGTCACCTCGAGGCACTCCCGGTGAAACGGCTGTTCGCGTTCGCCTGGGCCGACGACCACGGCGACGACGCGTTTCTCGAGTTATAGACTCACCTCACCGTCGATCCGGAACCGTCGAGTGCCGTTTGACGGCCTTCATGTCCGTTCGCTTCGACGGAGAGAGGGCGACGGTGGAGTACATCGTCCCGCGTCGCCGCGAGTCACCCGAACCACTGAGGAGACCGTCGTCTTCGTCGCTGTCCGATTCTTCCGCCTCATCTTCTGTATCGCCCTCAACACCTTCCCCATCCCCGGTATCGCCCTCGACACCGTCATCACTCGAGCCATCATCGTCCGCCTTCCCGGAATCATCGTCAGCACCGATCGCCTCGAGTCCGTTCTGAACGGCCTCGATTTCGTCTCTGAACCCGCTCACGCTCTCTCCGAGCGTATCCGTGATCGACGATCCGATGCCGCCGTCTTCGCTATCGCTGGGTTCGTCGTCTGTTCCCTCGCTCTCGTCGTCAGCCGCTGTGCCGTCGTCCGTCCCGTCACTCTCATCGGCTGCCTCGTCACTCTTGTCGGCGTCTGCATCCGTGTCTGATTCGTCCTCGGATTCATCCTCAGCTTCGGCTTGATCCTCGGCCTCGTCCACAGGTTCGTTCTGGCTTGCCTCCGATGCATCGCCACCGTCTTCGTCTCGTCGCCGTGCCAGAATCGTTCGGAGTTCCGCGATCGTCTCTTCGACGGATTCAGCCGCGCCGTCTTCGTCCTGGATCTCCGCGAGCCTCGCGAGTCGCTGCACTCCACGGAGGGTCGAGACGTCACCCGGGTCGCCCGCGAGAATCGCCGCCGGGATCGATTCAGGAGCATCTTCATCGACGTCGTCGAAACCGATCTCCTCGAGGAGCCGATCGACGTCGCGTTCCTCGAGAAGGTCGTGAGCCGACTGGGCGAGCGCCGGCAGGTCGGACGAGGCAAGCGGTTCCGGTAGAACTTCCTCCGAGTCGGCGTCGGACTCGAAGTCGGTCTCGAGATCGATTCCCGCCTCGTCAGCCTCCTCAGCGTCCTCGAGTTCGATGCCGATATTTTCGAGTACCTCCGTCGCGTCATCGAGCAGCGAGTGAACTGATTTGTCGTTGGAGTTGGAGTTGGAGTTGAAGTCGGTCATTTGTAGTCGATATCAGTGATAGCCGACGAGTGTTCGTTCGAGTCGATCAGGCCGCTTCTTCGCTCGTCTCCGATTCGTCCGTGACGGCGTCGACGATTCGATCCCGCATCTCCGACCCCTCGAGATTCGCCTTCACGCCGACTTCCTTCGCGATCGACTGCAGATCGCGGTACGAGACCATCTCGAGGACGTCCTCGAGTGCGTCACGGCGGAGATCCTCCAGGTCGTCGATGTCCGGGACACCATTGTCATCGACGTTGGGTTCGCTTTCGTCCTCTTCGACGGCTTCGTTCTCGTCTTCTGCCGCCTCGTCATCAGCCTCTTCCGTCTCCTCGTCTCCGTCCTCATCAGCCTCTTCCGTCTCGTCACCCGTTTCTTCCGTCGTCTCGTCCGCATCGGCTTCGTCGGCGTCCGTCTCTCCGTCATCGGCAGTCTCCTCGACTGTCGGTGCCACTCCTGAGGCGATCCCATCGAGTCCGAGATCCTCGAGCCACACGACGAGCGCCTCGCGAATCGCGCGTACCAGGTCGCCGATGAACGCCCGAAACGATCGACCTTCCTCGAGGCTGGTCGATGCCGTCTCCTGGATCGAGGCACCCAGCTCCTCCCCCATCGACCGTCCGAGTTGTTCACCGACCTGTCGACCGACCGCAGAGCCGATCTCGGTGGCATCGATCTCATCCCGTAGCGGGCCGCCGTTGAGTGCCGACTCGAGGTCAACCTGCTCGAGTGCTTCGTCGACGACGAGTTCTTTCACGGACGGTCGATCACTCATGTCGATCGCCTCCGCTGTGTAAGGGGTCACGATGAGGGGAGCCTCCCGTGTGGAACACGCCCAGGGGTGTACGCTCGATTTCGGCTGGGCGTGGTGCTCGGGTGACCCGTCCTCGAGGGAGTGGAATTGTAGCGGTCATTCCTCGTCGGCGTCGTCCTCGTCTTCCGCTTCGTCCTCGTCTTCCGCTTCGTCCTCGTCTTCCGCTTCGTCCTCGTCTTCCGCTTCGTCCTCGTCTTCCGCTTCGTCTTCCGCAGCCTCTTCTTCCTCGTCTTCCTCTTCTTCGTCCTCGTCTTCCTCGTCCTCCTTGAGGAACTCCTCGACGAGGATTTCGCCGACTGAAGCACCGATTTGTTCGCCGAGCTTTCGCCCGATTTGGGCCCCGATCATTCCGCCAAGGGCCTTTCCGATCGGTTCGTCGCCGTGGAACTCGCCTTCGAGCGGCGTCCCCTCGAAGATTGACTCGAAGTCAATTCCCTCGATGATCTCTTCGTAGTCGAGTCGCTGTGTGAGTGAGTCGTCGGTCATGCTTTTACCTCCGCTTCCTCGGATTGCTCCTCGTCGTCCGGTTCGTCCCCCTGCGATTCCTCGTCTCCATTTCCGTCTCCGTCGGCGTCGCTTTCGCTTTCGTCCTCGGCACTCTCTTCCTCGGTTTCCTCGGTGTCACCCTCGTCAGCCCCACCGTCTTCATCGTCCGAACCCGATTCCATCCGGTCGACGACAGCCTTGAGCGTCGTCCTGAGGATGCTCGCGAGCACCTGCTCGAGCGGGAGCGACGAGACCGCGCGCTTGATCAATCCGCGCACCGAGTCGGCAATCTTCGAGCCGAGTGATCGGAACCACCCGCTGATCGTCGAGAGAACACCACCTTCGTCTTCCTCGTCCGATTCGGCGTCGGCTTCTTCCTCGTCTGCATCCTCGTCACCGCCGCCGAGTCCAGGAATGAGCCCCGAGAGTCGGTCTTTCAACCCCCCGAGCAAACCGGTGGCGGCGCTCTTGAGCCCGCCTGGGATCTTCCCGAGGGCGTTCGTAATCGACTCGAGCGGCGATCCAAGCCCATCGAGCAACCCGGTGACCGAGGAGAGGAGGTTGCCCAGGAGGTTGTTCTCGCCTGGTCGCGCCGACACGTCGAGGGTTACCTCGTTCAGGTTGACCTCGAGGCCCAGCACGTCGAGAAAGAGGCCGTCGAGATCGAGGTGGGCGACGCCGGACGTGTCCTCGCTCTCGTAGACTTCTTCGGCGTCGATGCCGTGCTGCTCACCGGGTTCGTCGGCCTCCTCCGTCTCGTCACTATCCTCGGTTTCGTCGTCTTCCGCGTCTTCTTCCTCCGCGTCTTCTTCCTGATCTGTCGCTTCATCGTCTGTCGAATCGGGTTCCTCCGTCTCTTCCTCTGCCGCCGATTCGTCCTCGTCTGAATCCTCGCCATCCTCGCTTTCGGAGTCCTCCTCGTCTTCGGACTCGGATTCGGATTCCTCTTCGGCCTCAGTCTCGACATCATCGTCATCACCTTCCGATTCATCTTCGTCGGAGGCGTCGTCGGAATCGGATTCCTCCACCGACGATTCGGCAACCCCTCCATCGGGTAAAAGCGGACGCGATCCGGATCTGTCCGGTTTCGACGAGCGAACGGGGACGCACTCCCTCCTCGAGCGTGACGTCGACGCTGCCGACCTGTCGTCTCGTACGTTCTCGTTTTCGGCCATACTGGGTTCACACCGATTCACATCCGTCACATCCCTGTGAGTTGGCCTTGCGTGTGCATCCACGGCCGTTTCAAGCGTAAATTACCTCGATAAGGGTTGCTCAACAGTCGCCAATAACTGCACATGCCAGAGAACGCGATAGGTAAAGAGCCATTTCAGGGTGCAGAAAACTTATCCCGAGGTGACAGTTTGCTTTCACTATGGATCGCCGATCGATTCTCAGCGGAGTCGTGATCGTGCTCACAACGCCGCTCGTCGGCTGTCTCGAGAGGCCAACGGAGGGTGCGAACGGGGACGGAACCGGCACGAACGGAGATGGAACCGGTGCAAACGGAAACGGAACCGACACCGACGACACTGATCCCGCTCGACCGACCGAACTCCAGCGTTCGGAACTCACAACGGTCGGCGATCTCTCTGACGTCCCCTCGGTGGATGAATCGCCGACGATCACACTCGAGGAATCGACATCGCCGGTCACGATCGAGGGAACGATCAGCTACTCCTCGAGTTCCTGCGGCGAGGTCGTCCTCAACTGGGCTCGCTACGATAGCGAGGACGAATCGGCGTCCGTGCGCATCATTGGTCGAACCGATAGGGAGGCCGGTCAGGAGTGTACGGACGACGTGGTCTCCCAGCCGTACCGCGTCCGACTCGAGTTCGACGAGGGCGTTCCAGCCAGCGTCGAGGCGATCGAATCTGGAAACCTCGAGGAATTCACGGCCACTATACCCTGATACGACGTGATCCCGTCGCACTCTAAATCAACGTACCTCTGGTAATGGGAAGGCTCACCCAAAATCGATCGTTCGAGGTCGTGCGTGCAGATGCAGTCGAAAAAAAGGCGACGTCAGCGAACCTTCTCGCCGATGTCGGCGTCACCGTGGGTCGTCAGCAGATCCGCCTCCTCGCCCGCGGCGAGGATCATGCCGTTGGATTCGACCCCGAACAGTTCGGCCGGTGCCATGTTCGCCAGTAGGATACACTTCGTCCCCGACAGCGACTCGAGATCGTGGAGTTGTTTGATGCCGGCGACGACCTGGCGGGTCTCGAAGCCGATGTCGACCTCGAGGCGGGCCAGATCGTCGGCACCGTCGATCCCTTCGGCGACCTCGACCCGCCCGACGCGGATGTCGAGATTCTGGAAGTCCTCGAAGCTGATTCGATCTTCGAGCAGGGGCTCGAGGTCGCTCGTGTCGGCTGCTGTCTCGGTCTCGTCTGCCATATCCGTCTCCTCAGCCTCGTCTCCCTCGTCACTTTCGGTTTCCTGTTCGGCCGCGGCGGTGATCTTCTCGTCGAGTTTCGTCTCGAGTTCGTCGACGCGGTCGTCCTCGATCTTCTCGAACAGTTCGCCCGGTTGCTCGAAGCGGCGGGGTGGGGCCTCGAGGGCGTCCTCGAGGTGGGCGTCCGCGACCGAACCGTCCTCGCCGAGTTGTTCCCACAGCGCCTGGGCCTTGCCGGGCGCGACCGGCTCGAGGAGAACCCCGACGGCTTTGGCGATCTGGACGCAGTCGCGGATGACCTGTGCGGCCCGTTCGGGGTCGTCGTCGGTCAGCTTCCAGGGCTCGTTGCGCTGGATGTACTCGTTGCCGAACTGGGCGAGGCGGGTCGCAGCGAGGCCGCACTCGCGCAGGGAGTAGTCGTTGACGGCCTCGCGGAACTCGCCGATTGCGCCCTCGATGCGCTCTTCGACCTCCGAGGTGACCTCGACGTCGGGCCGTCCCTCGTAGTTCCGGTAGGCAAACAGTAGCGACCGGTACCAGAAGTTGCCGATCGTCCCCACGAGTTCGCCGTTGACCTTCTCCTGGAACGCCGTCCAGGTGAAGTCGACGTCCTGCTGGAGACCGCCCGTCGTCGTCAGGTAGTACCGAAGGAGGTCGGGATGGAAGCCCTCCTCGAGGTACTCCTTCGCCCAGATCGCCCGGTTGCGGCTGGTCGAGAGTCCCTTCCCGTCGATGGTGATGAAGCCGGTCGCGGCGACCGCCCGTGGCGCGTTGTAGTTCGCGGCCTCGAGCATCGCTGGCCAGAAGATGGTGTGGTGCTGGATGATGTCCCGACCGATGACGTGGATGATCTCACCATCATTCTTCCAGACCTCCTCCCAGTCGTACTCGTCGCTGCCGACGCGATCGGAGTACTGTTTCGTACTCGAAATGTACTCGATCGGGGCGTCGACCCAGACGTAGAGGACGATGTCTTCCTCCTCAGCACCCGGGTAGTCGATCCCCCACTCCATGTCGCGGGTGAGACACCAGTCCTGTAGACCCTCCTCGATCCACTGCCGAGGCTGGTTGCGGGCATTGGAGGTGCCCTCGAGGTCGTCGAGGAACTCGGTCAGATAGTCGGCAAACTCCGAGACGCGGAAGAACTTGTGCGTCCGCTCGCGATATTCTGCCGGGTTCCCCGTCCGAACGCTGGTGGGGTTTTCGATCTCGCCCGGCTCGAGGTGGCGCTGACAGCCCTCGTCACACTCGTCGCCGCGTGCCTTCTCGCCGCAGTACGGACAGGTGCCGACGACGTACCGATCGGGAAGGTGATCGTCCGCTTTGGGATCGTAGGCGACCAGCACCTCGTCCTCGTAGACGTACCCCTCCTCGTCCAGCGTCCTGACGATTTCCTGGGTGAGTTCGGTGTTCGTCTCGTCGTGGGTGTGGCCGTAGTTGTCGAACTCGACGTTGAACTTCGGAAACGTCTCTTCGTACTGCTCGTGCCAGCGCAGGGCGAACGATTCGGGGTCGACGCCCTCTTCCTCGGCGTTGACAGCGACCGGTGTCCCGTGCATATCCGATCCGGAAACGTAGGCGGCCTGCTGGCCGAGCGTCTCGAGCGCGCGAGTGAACGCATCAGCGCCGATGTACCCGCGGAGGTGGCCGATGTGTAAGTCACCGTTGGCGTAGGGCAACCCACACGTGACCACCGCCGGGCGATCCGTCGGAAAGTCGTCGTGGCTCATACTCGTGGTAACTCGACGCCAGGCGTAAAACCCGCCGGTTTCGGTTTTCCATCATCACCCGGTCGTGGCAATTCCTGCCGTGTTCCGTCGCTCGAATCGTGATCACCGATCAGAAGGTGGGTATCCATTCACCCGTTTCGGCAGTCGGGCCGTGTTCAGATACCACCACGAGTAATCGGAACGCGGTGCAGCCACCACGAAAGCACCCTTCCTTCCCACCCGTGTCGGCTGGCCGAGTAGCCACAGTGGGTGGGAATGAAAGGGGCTGGCACGGTCGGCCCCTCCCGGGCGACGAAAGCACGCGAGCGGAGCGAGCGCGCGCATGGAGCCCCTGAGTCGAGCGTGGCAGGGGCTTTCGGGGTGTTCGAATCGGGTGCTGGCCAGTCAGCGGGTACTCTGAACACTACTCGGCGGCCGTATCGAAACCCTTACTCCCCGGTGGCCGGTGAGAACGAATATGAGCGACGACGCCGTCACGCCCGAGGCTGTCCGTCACGTCGGGGCGCTGGCCAGAGTGGATCTCACCGACGAGGAAGTCGACCGGTTCACCGAGCAGTTCGCGGACATTCTCGCGTACTTCGAAACGCTCGACGATGTACCGGACGTCGATACCGAGGCCGAACTGACGAACGTCATGCGACCCGACGAGGTTCGATCGGGGCTCGAGACCGACGAGGCGCTGCAGAACGCCCCCGGCCACGAGGACGACTACTTCACCGGACCGAACGTCTCCTGAGCATCATGAGCGACACTATCTTCATCACCGACGAGACGATCGAACCCGATCCCGACGCCGACGGCCCATTGTCCGGGCAAACGATCGCTGTCAAGGACAACATCTCGACGGCGGGCGTCCGCACGACCTGTGGCTCGAAGATGCTCGCCGACTACGTGCCGCCGTACGACGCGACCGTCGTTACCCGACTCAAAGAAGCGGGCAGCACCATCGTCGGCAAGGCGAACATGGACGAGTTCGGCATGGGGACGACCACCGAAACCTCGTACTTCGGCCACACCGACAATCCGGCCGCACCGGGTCACGTCCCCGGCGGCTCCTCGGGTGGCTCCGCCGCAGCGGTCGCGGCCGGGGAGGCCGACCTCGCGCTCGGCTCCGACACCGGCGGCTCGATCCGGTGTCCGGCCGCGTTCTGTGGCGTCGTCGGCATCAAACCCACCTACGGCCTGGTCTCCCGCTACGGACTGGTCGCCTACGCGAACAGCCTCGAGCAGATCGGCCCGCTCGCCTCGACCGTCGAGGACGCCGCCGCCCTGCTCGACGTCATCGCCGGGCCAGACGAGCGAGACGGGACGACTCGTTCGGAACCCGGAACCGAGAACGAAGACCGCGGTTCCTACGCAGACGCCGCCGACGGTAACGTCGACGGCCTCACCATCGGCGTCCCAACGGAACTGCTCGAGGGTGCCGAAGAGGGCGTCGTCGACGCGTTCTGGGAAGCAATGGCGACGCTCGAGGAACAGGGTGCCACCTATCAGGAGGTGAGCCTCCCGTCCGTCGAGCACGCCGTCGAGGCCTACTACGTAATCGCGATGTCCGAGGCCTCCTCGAACCTCGCCCGATTCGACGGCGTCCGCTACGGCCACTCGAGCGATGCCGACGGCAACTGGAACGACGCGTTCTCGAAGACCCGCGCGGAGGGCTTCGGCGACGAGGTCAAACGCCGCATCCTGCTCGGCACCTACGCGCTCTCTGCGGGCTACCACGACAAGTACTACAAAAAGGCCCAGGACGCCAGAGCGTGGGTCAAACAGGACTTCGACGCGGCGCTCGAGGACGCCGACGTCCTCGCGTCGCCAACGATGCCAGTGACACCGTTCGAACTCGGCGAAAGCCTCGACGATCCACTGCAGATGTACCTCGCCGACGCGAACACCACGCCGGTCAACCTCGCCGACCTGCCGGCGATTTCGGTTCCGGCGGGCAAGAGTGACGGTCTCCCCGTTGGCATCCAGTTCGTCGGGCCGGCCTTCGGCGAACGGCGGATCGTCCGAGCAGCGAGCGCCCTCGAATAGCTTCGATGCGGTGTTGGTAATGGAACCAACAAACGGGAACCCATCACTGGCCGTGACCTTAACCTAGATTTATATATCCGCTTCACAAATTGTGGGTCGAGAACCGAATCTTCGAGGCGTCTATGAAAATCACCGATCACCAGGAAGTCGAGTTTGATGAATTCTCTCGAGCCTGCGACCTCGTCGAGGAGTACTTCGGCGAGTCGATCGACGACGTCGCCCTCCACGCCCCCGTCTCGCGGCGACAGTTGGTTGCCGTGCTGGCTCGCGCCCAACTGTCCGGTCGGCAGCTTGCGATCGATGGCCTCACCGAGAAGGGAGAGGTCGTCTACCAGTCGAACGACGAGACGTTGCTCTGGCTGGACGGCAACTTCTGGATCGACATGCGCGGCCTCCACCACCTCTCGCCCGACGAAGGGCGGGCCGCCCGTGAGGTGCACCGACGCCTGATCGAGGCGATCGACGGCGACGTCTCCTACTACAACCGCGAACGCGACCCGTTCGTCCTCATCGAGCGACGCCACGGCCAGAGACAGCACTGACGGCTCCCTCGAGTACGCAACGTCCGTCTGAGATGTAGTCGCCGAGACCACTCGAGAATCGCCGAAAATACCTCTTTGCAGCGTTACTCCTGGTAGGCCAGGTTCATGATCCACTGAGAGAACGCGTCGCTGTTGGGGTCGACTTCCTCCTCGCCGATGAACGGCGAGAGCATGTCGCCGGCCATGAGCAGCGTGAAATCGAGGTCACGTGCCGTCGGCGTGATGTAATAGGTGTTGTGTCCGGCGTAGACGGTCTCCTCGCGGTCGACCAGTTCTTTGTCGACGAGCGACTCGACGATACGACTCCCCTTTCGGGAAGATACGTCGAGTTCCTTCCAGAAATCGCTCTGGTGGATGCCACCTGTTTCGCGAACGAGTGCGAGGCCAGCCCGTTCGTCCTCCGACAGCGCTGCTTCGGTCGCGGAGACGCTCATCGCGACCCACCTCCGGTCGTACTGACCGCTCCTGGCTCCGGTGCGTGCATATCACATCCACCGGTCGCAAGCCGCTTAAATGTGCCCTTCGAGGTCGGTCAGGTTCTCGAGTGTCATCGTCCGCGACTGCGACTCGGCACCACCGACCGATCGAAACGCCGTCTGGCAGGGTGGGCCATCGGCAAACAGGTAGTGTGAGGGAACGCCAAGTGCGATCAACGATGACGACCGCGTCCCGTAGCCGTTACCGTGCACACAGACCCCGTACTCGTGATCCGCCAGCACGGCTGCCGCACGCTCGAGCCACGCACTGGAACTGTCTGCCTCCGAAACGGCGGCTGAAAGCGTCCGTCGAACGGCTCTGGCGTTCTCCGCCTGCCGCCGAGCGACCTCGGAACGGTGATCCGGGATGTCGAAGCGATCGTCGATTCCAGTGTTGGCGACGACGTGTACACCGGGTTCGAAGGCGGTGATCCGAAGCGAGCCGTCCCACTCGAGAGCCAACGCGCTATCGGCATCCGCGACGACGAGCGTAAACCCGTCGTACTCCGTTCTCTCGACGGCGTCCACGATCACGTCGCGAGCCGCGGTGGCCGACTCACGGGCCAGTGCGTCAGCGACGAGGTGACCGCGCGACCGCTCACCGGCGAGGTCGACGTCCGTCCAGCGATTCGTGATTCCCGCGAAGAGGCCGGCGGCATTGATCCCGATCCAGGTACCGCCCGCGCTGGTGTCTCGAGGGGCGATCACCTCTGGGTCAGTCGCGTACACCCCTGGTGGCTCGCTCGCTCGGTCGAGTCGCTCGTCCCGATTGGCTGCAACCGTCACCGGATGACTCTCGAAGACCTGCCAGGCGAGTATCAGCGTACACATAGGAGAAGAGAGGCGCTCGAGGGGTTTAGAACTGTTTCAGCGACGTTCCGATCAGGCGTTCGCGTACAACGAGACGAACGAGATCCCGCTCACCACGAGAAACGCGTTCGACTCGAGCGACGGAAACGTCCACCCCACGCCGACGCTACAGACAAACGCCAGCGCGGCGACGACGGTAAGTTGCTCCTGATGGGGGACTATCGAGGTCATGGGTGCGTCTTCGATCACCACTACAGCACCATAACTCTGTGTCAGACATCGGTCGGTGAGTCGCCAACTCCTGTCCAGAAAGAATAAAACGGATGAAGATGCAAAACCGGCGAAAACGGGCGATTCTGGCTTTCAGGCTCGATCGATGACCGCTTCAGCAGTTCAGAGTTCGCTCGAGACGTCGACGCCCTCGTTCAAAAGCCGCTGTTCGACGGCCTCCCGATCGACGGTTCCCGAGTGGGTTCGTGGAAGCGACGCCGCCAGAGCGATGGTTTTTGGACATTTGAAGCCAGCCAATCGTTTTCGACAGAACGAACGGAGCGTGTGTGGCTCGAGGCTCGAGTCGTCCGCGGCCGCTCCGGTTTCGTCGACGACGAGCGCGCCAACTCGTTCGCCCCACTCAGGGTCGGGCAGGCCGACGACTGTGGCGTCCGTGACCGCTGGATGTTCCTCGAGCACGGCCTGCACCTCGCCCGGATCGACGTTCTCCCCGCCGGTGACGATCCGATCCGATTTTCGATCCAGCACCCACAGCCGGCCATCGTCGTCGCGTCGGCCGATGTCGCCGGTGTGGAGGCCGTGCTCGCCGAACGCCGCATCCGTTCGCTCTGGCTCGAGATAGCCGGGCGTTACCGTCGGGCCCGAGACGACGATTTCGCCGGTTTCGCCTGCACCAACTGGAGTACCGTCGTCGCCGATGATCGAGACGTCGGTATAGACGAGCGGCTGCCCGACCGTTCCCGGGTGTGAAAACGCCGCTTCCGGCGTCGTCGTCGCGATCTGGGAAGCCGTCTCGGTCATCCCGTACGTCGGGTACACTGGCACCCCCTGGCGGCGACAGCGCTCGAGCAGTTCCTCGCCGGCCGGCGCGCCACCCAGCAGGACGAATCGCAGGTGCTCCCCCGGCGTCCAGCCCGCCTCGAGCAGTCGGGTCAGCATCGTCGGGACGAGCGAGACACCGGTTACGCCAGCGGTCTCGAGGAGTTTGCCGGTGCGTTTGGGATCGAACGACCGCTGGAGGACGACCGTCGTTCCGTACAGCGCCGACCGGAAGACCGGCGCGAGCCCACCCATGTGATACATCGGCAGGCAACAGAGCCACCGGTCGTCGGGGGAGACGCCGAGCCGGAACGCCGAAGCGGTCGCGCTCGAGACGAGGTTCGTCGGCGTGAGTCGTACCGCTTTTGGCTCCCCCGACGTGCCGGAGGTGAACGCGATCAACAGGTCGGATTCGTCGGCGGCGAGGTCGATAGGATCGTGATCGAGCACGTGAGTGTCGTTCCCACCTCCCTCGAGTTGCGTCAGTGACGACGCCGACCCTGCATCCCGATTCACTTCCTCGAGAACGTACACAGGATGGTCGCCGGCACTCTCTCGAGCCAGTTCCTCCGTCCGTTCTTCGCAGATCAGGGCTGTGACGTCCGATCGAGCGGCTTTCGACGCCAACTCGCTCCCCGTCTCCTCGACGTTCAACAGCACCAGCGTCCGGTCGGCCCGCATCGCCGCGAACAGCAGGTGGACGAACGCGGGGCGTGTCGAGAGCAGGACACCAATTCGGTCACCGGGCCTTCCAGGGAGCCGTGTTGTGAGGGCCTCGACTGCCGCGTCAAGCTCCCGGTACGTCCATCGGCGATCCGTGTCGACGTCGGTGAGCGCCAACCGCTCCGGCGTGGCCGCCGTCCGGCGAGCGAGCAAGTCGTCGGTCGCCCACTCGAGCCCGGTCATTCGGTCGCCCCCCAGATGTCGTCGATACCCAGCCCCTTCGCCTGCGGAACGACGGCGGCCCCCTTCTCGATGAAGACGGGGTCACGGCCGAGGTCGTCCGCGAGAAGGTCACCCGTCGCGAGGCCGCAGGGACGCACGTCTGGAATCGCCGCAGCCAGGTGGACGGCGGCCGTCCGGGCCACCACGCCATCGATCGTCGTCGTCACCAGCGGTTCGATCCCGAGTTCGCTGATCCAGGCGACGATCTCGCGGGCGACGTCGAGTCCGCCCAGCGCCATCGGCTTCAACACGAGTACGTCGGCTGCCTCGGCGCTACAGATCGCGTCGACGCCGTGCTCGAGTATTCCCTCGTCGAGTGCAATTCGGACGCCCCGCCCGCGAAGTTCGGCGTGTCCCTCGAGCGCTCCACCGGGCAACGGTTGCTCGACGATCGACACGTCGTGTTCGGCGAGTTCGTCGATAGCCCGAACTGCCTCGTCGAACGTCCAGGCGCCGTTGGCGTCGACGCGGAGTTCGACCTCCTCACCAGCCGCCGATCGAGCCCGCTGAACGCGCTCGAGATCGTCGTCGAAAGAGCGGCTGCCGACTTTGAGTTTGCAGCTTCGAAACCCGCGATCGACGGCCCGTCGAACCGCCTGGGCCGTCGAGTCGGGATCGGCGTCGCCGACCGTCGCGTTCACCGGTACTCTGGCGACTCGGCTGGCGTCGCCGAGGTACTGATACAGCGGCCGAGCGGCCCGCGTCGCGTACAGATCGGCGATGGCGAGGGAGACGCCGTGTCTCGCCGCCGCGGTCTCCTCCACCGCCTCGAGTGCCGCGCCGGATCCCTCCGAGGCAGCCGATTCGGCCGCCTCGAGCGCTTCCCGACAATCCTCGTACGATTCCGTCCAGCCGGGAAGCGGCGTCGCCTCCCCGACGCCGATCACGCCTTCGTGTTCGACGCGGATCAGGAACCCGTCGCGGCTGGTGATCGTCCCCTGTGCCGTCGTGAACGGCTCCTCGAGGTCGAGTTCGAAGGGGCGAAAATCCATGTCGAACGCCACGTTAGATCACCACGCCGATGGCGAACAGGAGCGAGTAGCCGGCTAACAGCTTCCCGGTCTGCTCGAGGGCGGGGTTCAACGCCGCTCCGTCGGTTCTGGTACAGACCGTCCGTGCCACCAGCGCGGCGTACGGGAGCGTCACCAGCGGCAACAGCACCGTCGGGTTGAACCCTTCTCCCAGCCAGAACCACAGTGGGGTGAGGTACGCGAGGGCGAGCAGGGCGACGTACTCGAGACGGCTCCAGCGATAGCCGAGTCTGACGGCGAGCGTCCGTTTCCCCGTTGCCGCGTCGGTTTCCCGGTCACGAATGTTGTTGACGACGAGAATCGCCGTCGAGAGGCCGGAAACGGGGAGGCTGGCGATGAACGCCTCACGGGGGAGCGTTCCGGCAGGGATGGTCAGCGTCAGTGGCTCGAGGTGGGCGACAGCTTGCACGTAGAACGTGCCGACGACGGCGACGACCCCGAAGAAGACGAACACGAACAGGTCGCCGAGGCCGTGGTAGCCGAGTGGGTAGGGTCCGCCGGTGTACGCCCAGCCACACGCCACGCTCACGAGACCGATGACGAGGATCGGAAGCCCGCCGATGTACACGAGGTACGTTCCCGACAGGATGGCCAGGGCGAAGGTGACGATAGTTGCCAGTTTGACCTGCGAGGCATCGATGAGGCCCGACTGGGTAACCCGGGTAAATCCGTCCCGGTCGTCCGTATCGGCACCCTTTTTCGCGTCGTAGTAATCGTTGGCGAAGTTGGTTCCGATCTGGATCAGTGCTGCACCGATAAACGCCATGAGCGCGGGGAGCGGGGCGAACACCCCTTCGTGAACCGCCAGCCCCGTCCCGACGAGAATCGGAGCGGCGGCTGCAGGCAGCGTCTGGGGCCGAGCGGCCATCACCCAGGCTTTCGTTCGTGAGACCTCAGCCGTACTCATTACCACAGTGTGTCACTCGAGGAAGTGTTAACGTTGGCATTGCCGTCCATCGATGCCGGCATTTTTATAGTTGGCAGGCCCTCCTCAACCGTTCGGTCGCCGTTTTCGGATCGTCCGCCGTCGTAATCTCACTGATCACTGCGACACCAGCCGCCCCGGCTTCGCGCACGGCTCGAGCGTTTTCGGCGGTGATGCCGCCGATTCCGACGACGGGAATCGAGACGGCGTCGGTGATCGTCGCGATTCGCTGGGGCCCGATCCCGTCCTCGTCGGGGTCGACGTCCTTCGACGACGTGCCGTACACTGCGCCGACACCCAGGTAATCCGCGCCGTCGGCTTCGGTCCGTCTCGCTTCCGCCACCGTCGACGCCGAGCAGCCCACGATCCGATCGGATCCCAGAAGCTCACGGGCAACGGGTACCGGGAGATCCGACTGCCCGACGTGGACGCCGTCGGCGTCGATCGCCAGTGCCAGGTCAACCCGGTCGTTGACGATCAGCGGCACCCCGGCCGCTCTCGTCCGGTCTCGAAGCGTCCGCCCGAGTTCGTACCGATCGTGTGCCGACATCTCCTTTTCTCGAAGCTGTACCACGTCGATACCGCCCTCAAGCGCTGCTTCGACGATCTCGAGGGTCGACCGACCGGTGGAGATCGACTCCTGGGTGACGAGGTAGGTTCGCCATTCGGATGGATCGACAGCCATACAGGGACTGTGGTAGAGGGGAAAGTAAGCAGCTTCGAAACGACATGTGCGAACGGGTAACACTCATCTTTCCGCATGGATAGCACAACGAATAAACCTGTGCCCCCGCTCTCCGGAGATATGCGAGCGAAGCCCCAGTCGTTCGATCGGGTGCTCTCGTCGATGTGTACGGAGCCCCATCCGGACGCCCGCGAGGCAGCCCTCCAGTTTCTCGCGACGAACCCGGGCGACCCAGGGACGTATCCGACGGTGGCGGCCCTCGAGGACGATGCCATTACGGCCCTCGGCGAGATTACCGGCCTCGAGGAACCTGCCGGCTACATCGCGAGCGGCGGTACCGAAGCGAACATCCAGGCCGTTCGTATCGCCCGCGAACGCGTGAACACCCCCACCCCGAACGTCGTTCTGCCTGAATCGGGTCACTTCAGCTTTCGAAAGGCCGCAGACCTGCTCGGGATCGAGCTCCGAATCGTGCCGACCGACGAGAATCATCGCGTCGACATCGATGCTGTCTCCGAGAGCATCGACGAGGACACGGCACTGGTCGTCGGCGTGGCAGGGACGACGGAGTACGGGCGGGTCGATCCGATTCCCGAACTGGCGAGGATCGCTCACGACGCTGGTGCGCTGTGTCACGTCGACGCCGCCTGGGGTGGCTTCGTGCTCCCGTTTACGGACTATCAGTGGAACTTCTCACACGCTCGGATCGACACGATGACCATCGACCCACACAAGATGGGACAGGCGGCCGTCCCCGCCGGCGGGTTGCTCGTCCGCGAGGCGGCGCTGCTCGACGAGCTCGCAGTCGACACCCCCTATCTCGAGACGACCGCCCAGGCCACGCTCACCGGAACCCGATCCGGCGCAGGGGTCGCGAGTACCGTCGCCGCGTTCGAGGCGCTGTGGCCGGACGGCTACGCGGCCCAGTACGAGCGATCACAGGCGAACGCCGACTGGCTCGCGGCCACACTCGAGGGCCTGGGCTACGACGTCGTCGAACCGACGCTCCCACTCGTGGCCGCCGCCGTGCCGACCGGGACGTTCGACGCACTCCGGTCGAAAGGGTGGCGCATCTCACGGACGGGTAACGGTGAACTTCGAGTGGTCTGTATGCCCCACGTCACCCGATCGATGCTCGAGTCGTTCGTCGACGACCTGGCGGCGCCCACCGTGCGCGAGCGCTCCTCCGCGCCGTTGTAGCTGATAACTGAGAGAGGGGCACTGGTAACGGATAACCGAGAGAGGGGCACTGGTAATACAGCCCAACCGCCGTCGAATCGATACCGATACACGTTTTTCCTCACCGTCCACAGTACCGAACGAGATGAACCGTTTCGACTACACCGCCTTCATCGGGTTCGTCGCGCTCGTGGCGCTCTCGTACGTGATCGAGACGCCGCTTCTCGGTGCCGCGTTTGGCGGGTTTCTACTCTCGCTTTCCGTCTGGCGTCTCTACGACGGTTACCCCTGGGAGGCCATCGCCTGGCTGGCGTGGGTCGGAGCCGCGGTCGCACTCGTACTCGCCCCCGGTGGGTCGACGTTTTTCGTCCTCTTTTTCGGCTCGCTGGTGGTGGGCGTCGCGCTCCTCTTCGGGAGTCGATTCGACCTGTTGCCCGACATCTGGCGTACCGACCCGGCGTCGAGCGATCACTCCTGAGGGGTCGGTGACGACTGGACGGGTGCCGATACTGACAGGTTCGTCGCAGTGATTATACCTCTCGAGAGTGTGGCACCCGCCATGGACGTACCACACACCGTAAAGTGGGGGCTCGTGCATCGCACCGTGGCTATCGGTTCGTTTCTCCTGGGGGGATTGCTCGTCGTCATCGGTTTTCTCGCCGGATTCTGGGGATCTATCGGCGTGCTCGTCTCGGATCCACTCGATCCGCGGCCCGCGATCGACGCGTCACGGCCGATGGTGACGGTCGCATTCGCGCTTCTCGGTATCGCCGTCTGGCAGTTCGGTAAGTCGATCGCGCTGTTTCACACGCTGCCTCGAGCGGCCGGGCGAGAGGCGGCTCGCCAGTTCGATCATCAGACGCTCAAGAGCGACGTGTTGCAAGCACTCGATGGCCGTCTCACCGACATGGAAGAGGACATCGCCGAAACACGCCGGAGCGTTCAGGAACTCAAACGCGCCGAACACGCCGCCGCCTTCGACGAACAATCGGTGCTCGAAGACAGTTCGGAGACGCCCGCGCTCGAGGGATCCTCGACAGCGTCCAATCGGCGCGGTCCATCGGGGACGGACAGCCAGACATCGAGTGGGAGCCGCGAGACGACGAGTGGGCGCTCATCACAATCGCAATCGTCCACACAATCGCAACCCTCCGCACCATCGGACGACGACCGATCCGATCCGCTAGACGAGTAATCGATACCAAATATGCGAAACGAATAGTCGACACCCGGAGGACGTTTTACGCCTCGAGAATGTCGTCGTCCGCAGCGTCTGGGACGACGATCGATCCGTCGAGTGCCGTCACTGCACGACCGCCGACCTGCACCACCGAGTCACGAACACGAACACGAACGGATCCCGGCCGGTCGACGTAGTGCCCTTGCTCGAGTCCGAGTTCCTCCGGGAGCGGATCGAACGCGTCGAATCGGTCGAGGTAGGCACCGACTGCCCCGCTCGCCGTCCCGGTGACTGGATCTTCGGGTACCCCAGCGCCGGGGGCGAACATCCGGCCGTGTAGCGTCGAGTCGGCCTCGAGGGCGTCGAACGTAAACAGATAGATGCCGGTGGCGTCGATCCCGTCGGTCAGCGACTCGATTGCCGTCATGTTCGGTTCCGCGGAGCCGACGTCCGAGAGGTAGGTAATTGGGACGACGAGGAAGGGGAGACCAGTCGAGGATACCGCCAGCGGAAGGTCAGCTGATGCCCCCTCGAGTGCGGCCCGATCGACCCCAAGCGCGTCCGCGACCTCGCCGTAACCCAGGTCGACTTCCCGAATCGTCGGTACGTCCTGGGTCATCCAGACGGTGCCGTCGGATTCGACCTCGATCTCGAGGACGCCGACGTTCGTCTCGAGCCGTGAGGTGCCGGTCTCGACGATGCCTTCCTCGTGAAGGTGCCCGAAGGAGGCGATCGTCGCGTGCCCACAGAGGTCGACCTCCTGGGTCGGCGTGAAGTAGCGAATCCGTCGGTCGGCTTCGTCGGACCCACTGGGGCTGAGAAACGCGGTTTCGCTGACGGCGACCTCGCGTGCGATTGCTTGCATCTGCTCTGCTGACAGTCCCGCCCCGTCGGGAACGACGCCGGCGGCGTTGCCGGTCAGTGGCTCGTCGGTGAACGCGTCGACCTGCAGTACCCGTCTCGTCTCCATACCGGCGCGAGGGTCGGGCGGTAAATCAATCCACCGACAGTTGCGGTTCGACTGGGTTTGACGACGGGTTTCGTCGGTTTCACGACAACGTTATTATCCCTGGGGGGAGTATGCACAATGATAACGCATGTACGACTGTATCCTCGTTCCCACCGACGGCTCGGTGGAGGGCGAGCGCGCGGTCGAGTACGCAATCGACCTCGCAGAGCTACACGGCGCTACGATCCGGGCGATCTACGTCGTCAACGCGGCAAACTATGGTGGGTTGCCGATGGAAACGGCCTGGGACGGGATCAGCGATGCGCTGCGTGAGGAAGGGCAGGCAGCGGTCGACCGGGTGGTCGAACTCGCACCAGACGACATCACCGTCGAAACGCAGGTGCTCGAAGGATCACCGAGCCGAGTGATCGTCTCGCAGGCCCAACCGGGCAACTGCGATCTCGTGGTCATGGGCACGCATGGACGCGGGGGCATCGACCGACTCCTCCTCGGAAGCGTCACCGAACGGGTCGTCAGGCGAGCCGGCGTCCCGGTGTTGACCGTCCGCGTCGACGAATCGCTCGATGACGACGCCGATTCCGTCCAGAACGCACAGGCGACCGTCGAGTAAGTGGTGAAGGAGGCCAGGGTCGGCTCGAGGAGTGGCCACGCACTTGGGCACGGTAACTCGAGATACCATTGAAATTGCGAGACGCTCGAGGAGCAATTGTCAACCGTCAGCCGCCAGTTTCACCGATAAAAAAGGAGCGCGGTCACGCCGGCCGCAAGTGCTCACAGTCGCCAGCCGTCACGGTACGCTCACCGTCGTCAGTTTCCACGCGGAGGGCACCCCGATCGGTGACGTCGATAGCCCGACCGACGATCGTCGTGTCCGCGACTTCAACCCGGACGCGCTGGCCTGGTGTCGCCGCCAGGTCACGCCAGGCCGGAACGACCGCCTCGAGGTCGGATCGATACTCGTCGAACGCCTCGAGCACTCGCTGTACGAAGATCCGACGGTCGACGTCGCCAACTTCCGCCCGAACGCTGGTCGCCCCTTCGGGCAGCGATTCCCTCGAGAGGTTCGCATTGAGGCCGATTCCCATGACGAGCCACTCGATTCGGTCGGTTTCACCTTCCATCTCCGTCAAAATTCCAGCGAGTTTGTGGTACGCGCCGTCGTCGCCGACGGGAACGATCACGTCATTCGGCCACTTGATCGCCGCGTCGACGCCCGCCTCCCGGGCCGTCTGCGTCACCGCGACGGCTCCGGCCAGCGTGTACAGTGGGGCTCGAGCCGGCGGTATCGAGGGGCGACAGACGACGCTCATCCAGACGCCGCCCGAGGGCGAATCCCAGGCACGCTCGAGGCGACCCCGTGCGCCGGTCTGTTCGTCTGCGACGACGACTACGTCCGATTCCCCGGCGGCGGCCAGTTCGCGCGCTCGATCGTTCGTGCTCCCGATCGTCTCGTGGAACTCGACCGAAAAGGGGGCCTCGAGCCCGTACTCGATCGCCGGCCCGGAGTAGGCGTCGATCGTGTCCGCGTCGGCATCGAGGCGGTATCCGGAACCGGTGCTTTCGATCTCGAAGCCGGCGTCGCGTAGCGCTTCGACGTGTTTCCAGACGGCCGCACGGGAAATCTCGAGGTCGTCCGCCAGCGCCGGGCCGGAGACGGGGCCGGCCGCCAGTTGCTCGAGAACCGCCCGTCGGGTCTCGTTCATACACGAGGCAGTGCGGGCGAACCACTTAACGAGGCTGATTACCGAAGCAAGTCGTCGATAGGTGGTACTCGAGTCGTCGCTCGGTGCTCGCCGGAGTCCAGATCAAACGGTTATCCACGTTCGCCCGAATCCAGACCAACCGGTTCCGCGCGTCCGCTGGACCGCAATTCGACTGCCTCCCCGCGCTCGCTCGAGCGGTAGATTCCGTCGACGATACGCTGGACGGTCAGTGCGTCCTCGACGCTCGCACCGACGTCGATCTCGTTTCCGGACTCGATGGCGTCGAAAAACGCCCGTTGCTCGTCGACGTGGCCGTCGTTCTCCCCCGGCGAAAGCGTCGTATCCACGAAGTGGTCGGTACCCGTCGACCTCGCGGAGTGGATCGTGACCTCGTGGTCGTGCAGGTCGAAGACGGCGGCGGCCTCCGTGCCCCGGACGACGATTTCGTACGTCGGCGGGCGGTTCGTCGCCCACGCGACCTCCAGGGAGATCGTTCTGTTGCCGTCACAGCGAATAAATGCACTCGCGGAATCGTCGACGTCGAACCCATCCGGGCCGGCATCCTCGCCCCACATCTCGAGGTAGGCGTACTCCTCGCGGCCCCCGAACTCGCTTCGAGTGACGCCGGAGACGGTCTCGACCGTGGGATACTCGAGCAGGTACATCGACAGGTCGATCACGTGCACGCCGATGTCGATGAGCGACCCACCGCCAGCGACGTTCTTGCTGGTAAACCACGAGCCACGACCAGGGACGCCGCGCCGGCGGACGTAGTTGGCCTCTACGTGCATCACCTCTCCCAGCTCTCCCCGGGCGATTCGGTCGGCGATCAATCGAACCCCGTTTCGAAACCGGTTGTTGAACCCGACCATCGATACACCATGACTCTTCGCCGCGGCGGCCGCGATCCGCTCGGCGCTCTCGAGGGTGTGTGCCAGCGTTTTCTCGAGCAGGACGTGGCGGTTGCGCTCGAACGCATCGACGGCGTACTCTTCGTGGAACGCGTTCGGCGTCGTGATGACGACCGCGTCCACGGCGTCGTACAGCTCGTGGTGGTCGGCGTAGCTCTCCGCGTCGTAGCGCTCGGCGAACCGTCTCCGAGCGGCTTCAGAGACGTCCATCCCGCCGACGATGGGGACGCCGAGCTGTGACAGACGTTCGGCGTGATGCTGGCCGATGTTCCCACAGCCGACGATGCCGGTTTTGACGGTCGATCGATCGGCCGTCATGACGCGTTCACCGCGACGTCGAACCTCGAGTGGTGTGGTCGTAGCCCCTGGGTCAGTGGACGACTCGCCCGCGTCGGCGGCCACCGCTCGACGGTCGTCCGCATCCGGTCAGCACAGTTGTTCCTCATTCTCTCGTCGTTCTTGCTCGGTTTGATGTCGTTGTTTCGACCGCGCTCGGCCGCGTCGGTACTGCCTGATACCCGGGATGATCCGGTTCTTGACGTCCAGAGCGAACGAGACGATCCCGTAGATCCGGAAGAAAAACAGGATCGTCAGTCCGCCGTAGTAGACGATGGGGATGAGCTCAGTCATGCTGGCTGCTCGCCTCGGTTTCCGTCCCTGCTGCGTCGGTTGCCGCCGACAACGATTCGATTCCATGGGCGATCGCTTCGCCGCTCGCGTTGTCGAACAGATGGATCTTCGAGCGGTCGAGGACGACCGACACCGCCTCGTCCTCGTCGATATCGGCGTCGGGATCGACGCTCATCAGCAACTGATTCGACGCGGAGGAGGCCTCGTCGCTCGTCATCATCTCCGTGCTGCCCCCGTCCAGCGACAGGTAGACGAAAATCTCGTTCCCCATCGGCTCGAGGACGTCCGTTCGCGCCTCGATGACCGCCGAAGGGTTCGCTGCCGAAGCCGCGTTGTCAGCGAGATGGATGTCCTCGGGGCGGATCCCCATCGTCACTCGATCACCGACCACCGGATCGATAGCGAGGGAATCGAACTCGAGGTCGAAGTGCTCGGTCTGCAGTCCGCCGCTCGTGAGTTCGCCCTCGACGAAGTTCATCGACGGCGAGCCGATGAAGCCCGCGACGAACAGGTTCGCAGGCTCGTTGTAACAGACCAGCGGCGGATCGATCTGCTGGAGCTGACCGCCGTTGATGACCGCGATTCGGTCGGACATCGTCATCGCCTCGGCCTGGTCGTGGGTGACGTAGATGATCGTCGTATCCAGCTGTTTGTGGAGTCGCTGGAGCTCCGTCCGCATGTGTACCCGGAGCTTCGCGTCCAGGTTCGCCACCGGCTCGTCCATCAGGAAAACATCCGGTTCGCGAACAATTGCTCGAGCGATGGCCACACGCTGTTGTTGCCCGCCGGAGAGTTCGTTCGGTTCGCGATCGAGCATCCCCTCGAGCTGGACGATTTTTGCGGCCTGGTCGACCCGGCGGTCGATCTCGTCTGTGTGTTCCCGATGCCGGTGACAGCGAATCGACGCCCCCAGACGGGGAAGCGATACTCGCCGCCCTCTTCGAGGCCGGCGTCGTCATTCCCGAGGGCGAGGAGATCCAGCTCGATCCCGACGTCGAGTCTGCCTGGAGCCGCGAGATGGAGACGCTCCGGAACCAGGATCTCGAGGAACTCGCGGCCATCGCGGACGAACAGTCACATCCGTCGGTGGACGCCCGCGCCCGACGTAGCTGGGGGCGACCAGTCATCGTTCTCGGGCCCGAATCCGGCACGCCAGTAACACTTCGACGCGGCGTTGCGAGTGCGGAACTCGCCGCCGCCCGAACGCTCGAGCCGATGGTCGACGACGAGGCGATCAGACGGGCCGCCGGCCGACCGCTTCGCTCGCTGCTCGAGGAGTGTCCGCGCTGTGGCGGCGAGGTGACGATCACCCGCTCGAGTTGCTGTGGGGAGACGACTCCGATTGGCCAGACGCCATCGGAAAAACTCGTCTGTCCCGCCTGTGACGTCCGGTTTTTCACCTACGAGGAGTAGCGTCCGGCACGCGAGCGGTGTCCTATTCGTAGGTCTCCGCCATCGTCTCCGCAAACAGTCCGTCGGGATCGAGAACGATCGTGACGAGGACGAACGGCTCGGAGAGGTCGAGCACCCAGACCGAAAATGGGGGATCCTCCGACTCGGCTGCGCGTTCGATCAGCGGCTCGAGCGGTTTCTCTCCATCACGAAATTCGCCGAATAGGTCACGCTGACCGGGTTGATCCGCGAAGGTGTAGACGACGCCGTTCGGTCGCCCGTCGGTGTCGCGAGTCACCCGCGCGTTCATCGCCTCACCGGCCCGGTGTGCCGCCTCGAAACAGCCCTGGGCAGCCTGGAAGACGGGGGCATCAGTGCGACGGAAGTGAAAGCGCGTTCGATCGACGACGTCCCATTCGCCGAGTCTCGGCTGCTCGTCCTCCCACTCGATTTTGGCGTCGATCCGGTTGCCGACCGCGAGTTCGGCGTCGATCGCTGGCACGTAGGTCGGGTCGCCGGTGTCGACCTCGAGGAGGAGCCACTCGTCGTCGGTGCGCCCGGGGAAGACGCGAAAGGTGCCCTCGGTGGTCGGCGTCATTGGTACCCATTCGGTACCCAGGAAGTATAATCCCGGCGAACGCGGTCGGAAGCTGTGTTCGACGGAGGGAGCTGTGTTCGACGGAGGGAGCTGTGTTCGACGAATATGGACGGCAGTGGAGTACGATCACGCTCCGCTACCGGAAGAACGTCTCGATCACAACCACTCCTCAGCCCGCGGATCGATTCATCCGTACGAGGGCACCCCCCGAGAGGCCCACCATCGCGATCCCCCACACTAACCAGAGAACGGCGTTCCCGAGGGTGTACACCAGCCATAGCGTCACTACGAACAACACGACGAGTGCGGCGACCTGGTGGCGTTCTTCCATCGGGACAACGTCCGTCCTCGAGGCTCCTGAGTGCATCGATCACCCGTAGGCCACCGTACACCACCTGAAGTACCGGCACACGCCACTGGAATCCGCGCTCTTATACCGGTTCGGTCCAGACCCACCCACATGACAGAGGTTGCGTTCGATCTCGAGTTGCTAACTGAACTGACCGAAACGAGTGGGGTGCCGGGGTACGAGGATCGAATCCGCAAACTCGTCGAGACCGAGTTCGAGGAGAGCGTCGACCGCGTAAGAACCGACGCGATGGGAAACGTCGTCGGGACGATCGAGGGTAACTCGGACTACTCCGTCGCGGTTGCGGCCCATATGGACGAGATCGGTTTCATGGTCAAACACGTCGCCGGCGACGACGACGGCTTTGGCTTCCTCCAGGTCGACGCGCTCGGCGGGTGGGACGCCCGCGTCCTCAAAGCCCAGCGAGTCACGATCCACACCGAAGACGGTGACATCCCTGGCCTCATTGGTTCGCCGCCACCACACACACTTAGTGAAGAGGAGCGATCGAAGACGCCCGAGGTCGACGACGTCTACATCGACACCGGCCTCCCGAAAGACGAACTCGAAGAACAGGTTGCCATTGGCGACCTCGTCACGATGGATCAGGACACCGAACTCGTCGGCGAGACCGTCACCGGGAAGGCACTCGACGATCGAATCTGCGTGTTCGCCATGCTCGAGGCCGCACGCCGGATCGAGAACCCGGCGGTGACGATCCACTTCTGTGCGACCGTCCAGGAGGAAGTCGGTCTCCGCGGGGCGAAAGCGCTCGGCGTCGACGTCGATCCCGACCTCGCTATCGCACTGGACGTGACCGTCGCCAACGACGTCCCTGGCTTCGAGGCCGCAGATCACGTGACTCGTCTCGGCGAAGGTACGGCGATCAAGCTCAAGGACTCGAGCGTCATCACCAGCCCGAAGGTACACCGCCGACTGAGGGCCCTCGCCGAGGACGAGGAGATCGACTACCAGCTCGAGGTGTTGCCCGCTGGCGGTACAGACACGGCCGGCTTCCAGAACACCAGCGGCGCGAAGCCGGTGGGTGCAATTTCTATCCCGACCCGGTACCTCCACACGGTCACGGAAACCGCCCACGTCGACGACGTCTCGGCGACGATCGACCTGCTCACGGCGTTCCTCGAGTCCGAAACCGGCGACCACGACTATACGTACTGAGCGCCGTTCGGTGATCGAGGCTCGAGCGCCGACGGTTGTTGCACCGAACTTTCAGCCGACCTAAAACTACACCATATGTAGTTTACAACTTCAAAAACCATAGTCCAAATTCTACCCCTTCCCCTCGGTCGCAATCGAAACTCATCACGGAACCGACCGATGGAACGACAGAACCGAAGATTTCAGTATCGACCGTTGCTAACCTTCGGGCATGAATCCACTCGAGGAGGACGAACACCTCTCACGGCGGCTCTTTCTCGCCGGTGCGGCGGGAACGGCAGTAGCGGCGGGCGCGAGCGCGAGCGGCCTCGCACAGGAAGACGAAGGGGACGAAGGGGATGAGGACGACGAAAATGGCGATGAGAACGGCAACGGCGGCGGTGGCGGCACCGAATTCGTCGAAGTCGGTGACAACTACTACGATCCCGACAGTCTGACGATCGAACCCGGAACCACCGTCGTCTGGGAGTGGGTCGGCGAAGCTGACCACAACGTCGAACCGACCGAGCAGCCGGACGATGCCGACTGGGAGGGACACACGGATCTGAAAGCCGACGGCGACTACGAACACACGTTCGACGTCGAGGGATCCTACGACTACGTCTGTACCCCCCACGTCGGCGTCGGTATGGTCGCCTCCATCGAGGTCACCGAAGACGCCGGTGCCGTCGCGGATGGGCCGGCCGACCTCGTCCCCGACGCCGCATGGACGCTGCTGATCGCCACCGTCGCTGGCATGGTCTCGACGCTCTCGCTCGTCTACTTCTTCATGCGCTACGGCGGCGAACCCGCCGAGTAAGCGCTACTCGATACTCGAGGGTTTTTCACTCGAGGCGAACGAATCCAACTGGGTGACGGGTGACTGGCTCGAGCATGAGCCAGTCACCGACACTCGAGCCAGTCACGGCGTCTCGTGCACGGTCAACTCCACGGATCGTCGCGTGCCCTCGATGTCGGCGACGAGCCGCTCGAGCACCCGTCGAGCCTCGTCCATGAGTCTGGGCTGCAATCTGTCGATCACCCACCCCATCGAGACGAACCGCGGTAACGAGACGACATCCTCGTCCGCCGAATGAGGGTCGTAGACGGCTTCGAAGTAGATTCGACTCGCCGTATCGACGGTCTCTGGAGCCTCGTCGGGAACCGACTCGATTCGCCACTCCCCTACGGCGTCGATATCTTTGATCAGCCGCCACTCGAGCGAGGTCGGTGCAGACACACCCGTGACTTCCGACCGAGCCGTGTAACTGAGTTTCCACCACGCCAGTCGAAGATCGTACCGGGTGCCGACGTCACCGTCACCGTCGACCCGAACGGACTCGAGGTGGTCGGCGTACCGTGGGTACCGCGAGAAATCCTGCAGGTACGGAAAGATGGTCTCGGGCGACCGATAGACGACCGTGCTCACGAGGATTCGATCCACACCCCGGGTACGCACAAGGGTGACGTAAGGCTGACGGACGGCATTTCGCTTCTCGTACACCGGACGCTCGAGCGACAGCGGGCACTCGACCGATCCGTTCGCAAGTTACCCACCACCGAGACGATGGATGACTGCTACAATTCCGCACCGCAGATAGCACAGGAATCCGGTTTCAGGACGGTTCGGTGGACGTACTCACAGTGTGTACACCGATAGAGGACAGGGGAATCTGAGCAGGCCATACCGGCCATTATGTATAGATGATCGTGTACGTTTCGATCCGTCACAAGTATTGCGATCCGAAACACCACGACGGATCCAGTAGTCGGTTGGCACGCTGGTCACGACACGCCCCCGCGTCAGAATCGAACCACGTCGACTCGAGCAGGGCACCGCCAACGGAAGTCAGTACGCTCCACACTCGAGTCAGCGCTCGAGTTCGGCCCTGAGCATCCCGTTGACGTCACCCGGATCCGCGCTTCCGCCGGTCTTTTGCATGACCTGGCCGACGAGAAAGTTGATCGCCCCGCCTTCGCCCGCTTCGTAGTCGGCGACGGCGGCGGGGTTCTCTTCGATCGCTTCGACGACCGCCTGCTGTACCTCGTCTTCGCCGGTCTTGCCGAGACCCTCGCGCTCGACGATCGTATCCGGATCGTCGCCGTCGTCGAGCATCTCGCGCAGGACGACCTCTTTGGCGTTCTTCGCCGTGATCTCGTCGGTCGCGACGAGTTCGACCAGGCGGGCAACCTCCTCGAGGCGGCCCTCAACGTCGGTGACGTCCATGTCGCGGTAGTTGAGTTCGCCGAGCAGTTCGTCGGCCACCCAGGTCGCCGCGAGGTCGGGATCGAACGCGCTGGCGACGTCCTCGTAGAAGTCCGCCACCTGCTTCGTGGAGGTGAGCTTCGAGGCGGCTTCCTCGCTCAGGCCGTACTCCTCGCTGAAGCGCCTCCGGCGGGCCTTGGGAAGTTCCGGAATCGGGATCTCGTCCTTCCAGTGAGAGACGCGCAGGGGCGGCAGGTCAGCTTCCCGGAAGTACCGGTAGTCCTTCTCGGCCTCCTTCGAGCGCATCGAGACGGTGATCCCGCGGCTCTCGTCCCAGTGGCGGGTCTCCTGTTCGACCTCGCGGCCTCGGCGGACGGCGTTTTTCTGGCGCGTCTCCTCGTAGGCCAGTGCCTTCTCGGCACCCTTGTGACTCGAGATGTTCTTCACCTCGGTACGATTCGCCGCCTCGAGCGCCTGGAGACCGATCGAGCCGTCGTCCTCGACGAACTCGCCGTCGACGATCGAGAGGTTGGCGTCGACGCGGAGACTGCCGTCGCGACCGGCGTCGAAGACGCCCAGGTACTCGAGCACCTCCTCGAGTTCGGCGAGGAAGGCCCGCACCTCCTGTGGGCTGCGGAAATCGGGGGCGGTGACGATCTCCATCAGGGGCGTCCCAGCCCGATTGTAATCCACCCGGGTGTACTCGGCGGTGTCGATGTTTCCGCCGACGTGCTGGAGGCTGCCCGGATCCTCCTCGAGATGAGCGCGCTCAATGGTGACCGTGCGGCGCTCGCCTTCGACCGAGATCTCGAGGTCGCCGTCCTGGCAGATCGGCTCGTCGTACTGCGTGATCTGGAAGTTCTTGGGGAGGTCGGGGTAGTAGTAGTTCTTCCGGTGGAAACGGGTTTCCTCGGGAATGTCGGCGTCGATCGCCTTTCCGATCTTGACGGCCGACTCGACGGCGGCCTCGTTGAGGACGGGCAGCGACCCCGGTAGACCGAGACAGACGGGACAGACGTTCCGGTTCGGCCCGTCGGCGGGTTCGGTGGAACAGCCACAGAAGATCTTGGTGTTCGTCTCCAGCTGGACGTGCACCTCGAGTCCGATGACGGTGACGAGGTCTCCCTGCTGGACGGTTTGTGCGGTCATTGGAAGCGATTTGACCTGCGGGCGCTAAAGGATAACGGAGCGTCGTTGGCGTACAGACTGAGCGATGTCGGCGTAGCGTAACGCCGCATCGAGCGGCAAACTCGTCCGGGAGACCCGGACGACGCAACAATGAAGGGAGCCTCAAGGAGACGATCCGATGCCGTGAGGAGAGGGCACCATCAGGGCGGTCATCATTACACTCCCCGTTAGAAACGAGTGGGGTCGTCGACTCCTCTCTCGAGGGACATCGCGTTCCATCGCACCTATCCGTTAAATGCCTTTAGTGTACGCAAAATATCACCCGGAACACTAACGTCCAGCATCATCCCGAGGCGGCATGCCGCGTCTGCTGGCTAACCCTCGTGCCGGGCGAGCGGTTCCACAGGAACCACCAACTGGTGTGCCGGTGTGAACCGCCACACGGTGTCGCTATCGGTGTCGCGTACCCGGGTTCGCCGGTCTGTCATCGCACCCAAAGTGGGTGTACTCGGCCGGGGACTAAAGGTACGCAGTCCCAGTAGGGTCTGATCGCGTTTATGTACTGCGGAACCTGGGTGGTGCTTCACGTGCGCCGGTTCGACTCGAACCTCGAATCGATTGCCCGAAACGCAAAACAGGAATCGACTCGCTCGAGGTCAGTGTCCGACCCCGTTCAGACGTCCACAGTGAACGGAGTGAACGTGTGGGCCTCGCTCGCGAACGCGCCAAGAAGCGTCGCAATCTCCTCGAGGTCGTCCGTCTCGATCACTTCCACCGGGGTGTGCATGTAGCGGTTGGGGACGCTGACGACCTGGGAGGGGATGCCGCCAGCGGCGGTGAAGAAGCCGTCCGCGTCCGTGCCGGTGCCGCCACCGAGGGCTTCGATCTGGACGTCGATCTCGACGTCCTCAGCGATCGATCGCAAGGCGTCGAAGAGCACCGGGTGGTTGGTGCTACCGCGGCCGAGCGCCGGCCCCCCGCCGAGTTCCATCTGGCTCGTCTTCTCGCTCGGCGCGGAGGGGTAATCGACCGCGTGACCGACGTCCACGACGACGACGGCGTCGGGCTCAAGGTCGAATCCGACCATCTTCGCGCCCTTGATGCCGAGTTCCTCCTGGACGGTCGAAACGGCGTATACGGTCGCCTCGGTACCGTTCTCGACAGCCTGGCGAAATCCCTCAGCGGCCGCCCAGGTGCCGACGCGGTTGTCGACCCCTCTCGCAGCGAGGCGGGTTTCGGAGAGCCAGGACACAGTCGAGGAGAACGTGATCGGGTCGCCGATCCGAACGCGCTCGGCCGCCTCGTCCTCGCTGTCGGCACCGATGTCGATCCAGAGATCGGTGATTTCGGGGTCGTCGCCGTCGTCTTCCCGGAGGTGGATCGCCGTCTGGCCGATGACGCCATCCACGGGGCCGTCGTCGGTGTGGATCGTGACGTGTTGCCCACGGGAGACGGAGGGGTCGCTCCCGCCGATACGCCCGGGGCGGACGAACCCGTCGTCGTCGATCGATTTGACGAGAAATCCGATCTCGTCGGCGTGACCAGTCAGGACGATTTCCGGCGCGTCGGGATCGCCCTCGTGGACGGCGATAGCGTTTCCGTAGGCGTCGGTACGAACGTCGTCCGCGAACTGTTCGACGTACTCGAGCCAGACGCGCTGCCCGCGGGTTTCGTAGCCAGAGGGCGATGGCGTCTCGAGCAACTCGACGAGGAACTCGCGAGCCGATGTATCCATACTCGGAAATCGAACGGTCGGGGTTTGAACCTGTTGGAACCCGGTCTCGAGGCATGATCCGACCTCGAGAGGTGAGTGCTGTGGCAATGCTATGGCCTGTCTCATCACAGCACAAAGGATAAATGTCGAGTCGTCGTACTGTGTGTTATGGGCGAAAAAAAGTTCACGTTTATCGAGTTGCATCTGGACGGTGACACCCAGTTCGGTCCCAAAGAAATCGGTGAGGCGGCACCGTTCGGCACCACCAGTGACACCGACGAAGCCGTAGCGACCGACGACGAGGACGCCGCGGCCGCCGACGAGGAAGGAGGAAAAGGCGCTGCCGTTGGCGTCGTGCTGGCCCTGATCGCGCTCGTCGCCATCGCAATCGGCGTGAAGAAACTCCGCGGCGGCGACGACGAATCCGAACTCGAGGAACAGGACGAACCGGACATCATCGTCTCTTGAATCGCCCCGAAACGGCCGAACCTGCGCTACCTCAACACTTTCTGACAGATGCCGTCGTATTCGAACCCGTATTTGAGACGCCGTCGGCCAGTGATCCGACCACCTGCGACGTCCCATGCCCAGCGATCATCACTCGAGTCTCGCTCGATCGTTCGAGGCGCATCCAAAACTGACACGCTCAACGAACGTCTGAAACTGACATCCAGATCCGTACGTTCTCGTTTGTTTCGTCAGAACCCTTTTTGTCCCCGTTCCCGTATCTCGTCGTGTGAATCTCTTTCATAGCGTTCGTGCCGTTGCCGGCGCCTCCGGCGACGCCGCCGTGGACTGGCACGCCGCTTCTGAGGCCGCGAAGGCCGCCACGGAGCCTGGATCGATCTCTCTCGAATCCGACGAACAGGCCGCTTACGCTCGAGACGTCCGCGATGCGCGAGCGGGCGTCCGGGCCGCCGCCGGACTCGAGTTCGACGTTCCCGAGGTGGTCGAAATTCAGAACCGACATCACTGGATCGACGCCAACATCGAGACGTTCGAACGCGTGATGGCCCCGATGGAATCCCAGCTTGGCGCGTTCCCGGGTGCTGCGCGAACGATCAATACCGGGACGATGACCGTCCTGTTGGCGTTTCTCGGCCGAAACGTGCTCGGCCAGTACGACCCACTCCTGCTCGCGGAGACGCCAGAGGACGACCACGCGCTATATTTCGTCCGACCGAACATCCTGAAGGCGGCCGAGGTTCTCGAGGTCGATCCCGATCGGTTCCGCCGCTGGATCGCCTTCCACGAGGTGACCCACGCCGCGGAGTTCGGCGCTGCCCCCTGGCTGTCGACCCATCTCGAGTCGCGGATGCAAGACGGCATCGACGCACTCGCCGAGGGGTCGTTCGACCGGAGCGTGTTTCGTGAACTCGATACGACGATGACCGTCGTCGAGGGGTACGCCGAACTCCTGATGGATCACGCGTTCGACGACGAGTACGAGGATCTCCGTCGAAAACTCGACGCCCGGAGACAGGGTCGTGGCCCACTCCAGCAACTGTTCAGGCGACTGCTCGGACTGGGGTTAAAACAGCGCCAGTACGAACGCGGAAAAGCCTTCTTCGAAGCCGTCACGGATGCCAGAGACCTCACGTTCGCCAGCCAGGTCTGGAACCATCCCGACAACCTCCCATCCGACAGCGAACTCGATGCGCCACGCCACTGGGTAGCTCGAATGGAGCGATAACCGGTTCGGCGAGTATCAGGTTACTGGTAACGCCATCGGTTCGATGACGATCTCGCCATCGCCGTGAACCGTGACCGTACACTGTCCGTAGATAAACGAAACGGCGACGGACTCGAGCCCCCTTTTTTGACCGTCCCAGTCGTTGAATAACTCGTTTAACGCATCCGGATCGATCGCATCCCGAAGCGGCTCGAGATACTCCGGGTCGATACCGCGAATCGATGAAACGGCCATCAAGATAGCGGTACTCACCGGTTCGTACTCCCCACGATCGTACCACGTGTGGTACGTCCCCCGTCGGTCGTCGTAGTAGACCGGCCGGTTCGCTGGCCCCCCAAAACGGGTCAGTCGATCAGTCGGTGGGCTGTGGGACATTACGATTGTAGATATCACATGTTAACACTTAACAGTGTCGGCTAATTACATTGAAGATGATACGAAATAGAAACGGAAGATCGCCTTACTCGGCGGCGATGACGTCGTCGATACGAACGATCATCGTTGCGGCTTCGGTGGCACTTTCGACAGCTTCACGCTTGACGTCGGCAGGGTCGACGACGCCGTACTCGACGGGGTCGTCGATGGTGACGGTTTCGCCGTTGGTGATCAACCCAGCGCGTCCCTCGGCTTCGTGGGCCGCACGGAGGTCGACCAGCGAGTCGATCGGATCCTGGCCGCTGTTACCGGCGAGCGTCCGTGGGACGATATCGAGGGCGTCAGCGAACGCCGTGACGGCGAGCTGTTTGCGGCCTTCGATGCCGGCGGCAGCCGAGCGGACGTGGTCGGCGATGGCGATTTCGGTAGCGCCAGCACCGGGAACGACCTCGCCCGAATCGAGGGCTGCGGTGACGACGTCGAGGGCATCTTTGATAGCTCGCTCGAGTTCGTCGACGACGTGGTCGGTGCCGCCACGGACGAAGACGGTGACGGCTTCGGCGGCCGCACCACCCTCGACGAACGCGAGGTCGTCGTCGCCGTAGGTTTCCGTGCGGATGCGGTCGGCCTGACCGAAGGCGTCCTCGGTGAGGTCTTCGAGCGCGCCGATGCGGCGGGCACCCGTCGCGTTGGCGACCTTCCGGGCCTTCTTGTTGCTGATGTCGTCGAACGTCAGGATGCCTTCGGTAGCGAGCAGCGAGGCGACACGGTCGTCGACGTCATCAGTCGTAAAGAGCACGTCGACGCCGCTGTCGATGACATCCTGGGCGTACTGGCGGAGTTCGGCCTCTTCGGCGTCGATCGCGGCACTAAGCTGGTCGATCGAGTCGATCGAGTACTCGGCGTCGATCTCACCCGTTCGAACGCCCAGTTCGACGTCGAGGATCGCCACGGAGGCGTCTTCGACGGTCGAAGGCATGTCGTCGTGGGCGGGTTCCTCGTCGAGAACGATACCCGGAATCAGTTCGGTCGCACTCGAGGACGCGCCGACCTGCGTGTGGATGTCGATGTTGTCACGCTGAACGCCGTCGTCGGTGTCGACGTGCCGAACGGTTTCGACGACCGTCTCGCTGAGGGCTTCGGTCGTCAGCCCACCGGTTCCTTTGCCGGTCATGCTCGATTCGGCGACCTGACGGAGCAGATCGTCGTCGACATCGGCGTCGAGTACCTGGTTTTCGATGGCCTCGAGCGCGATGCGAGCGGCTTCGTGGTAGCCCTCGACGATCGTCGTCGCGTGGACGTCCTGCTCGATGAGATCCTCCGCCTCGGCCAGGAGGTTCCCGGCGAGAACGGCGGCGGTCGTCGTGCCGTCGCCGATCTCGTCCTCCTGGGTTTCGGCCACTTCGACGATCATCTGTGCGGCAGGGTGCTCGATGTCCATCTCGTTCAGGATGGTCGCCCCATCGTTCGTAATGACGACGTTGCCGCTCCCGTCGACGAGCATCTTGTCCATGCCGCGGGGCCCGAGCGTCGTCCGTACGGCCTCTGCGACGGCCTTGCCGGCCATGATGTTCGACGACTGTGCGTCCCGACCCTGCGTTCGCTTGCTGTCCTCGCTCAGGATGAACAGGGGCTGTCCGCCCATGCGTTGCTGTTGTGCCATGTTGAACCTCAGTAGATGTATCGTCAGCACTTCTATAAAACTGTTTCGGTGCCAACTCGCTCCCCTCTGGCGATTGTGTGCGACAGGTCGACACACGGTCGTGAGACGGACGCAGCCGGTAGCACCTTGAGGGATGGGCTACAACACCCGGACGAATGCTCGAGCTGGAACACGAGTTCCGCGTCGTCGACGTCCACGCCCAGTTGACGCCCGACGCGACCACCAGACCGCGGGGTGGGCCGACGCCCGCCTCTCCAGACCGACTCGAGCGCGAGATGCATCAGGCCGGCATCGTCAGATCGGTCGTCTTCCCGGGCGTGACACCCGGGGAATCGTACGTCGCCCCGAACAACGGCGTTGCCCGACTCAGCGTCGAACGCCCCTTCGTCGCGTTTGCCCGAATCAACGGCGCGGAAGCACCGGACACCGATCAGACCGGTCGGCTGCGAAACGCCCTTCGTCGACGACAGCCGTACCACACCACCCCAGAGGACGTCGAGCAGTACGCCTACGACGACCGCTTCCACGGCTTCGTCCTCGACCCGACCGTCGACGGCGTGCCGGACGACGCCGTCCTTGAGCAACTGGAAACCGTCGGCCTCCCGGTGATCGTCGCCGGTGGCGAGGGCGCACCCCCCGCTACCCTCGCCGAGACCCTACTCGGGCGCGGCTTTCCGGTCATCGTCTCACACTTCGGCGGTCATCCGTTGAACCGATCGCTCATGCACGAGCTGATCGATCGCCTCGAATTCATCGACGACTGCTATCTCGACACGAGCGTCGTCCGCTACCGGGACGTTCTCGAGCGGGCATTACTCGAGCATCCCGATCGTGTGTTTTTCGGCAGCGGCGCGCCGGCATCGCATCCGAACGTGGCGATCATGGAGATCCTCACACTCGACGTGTCCGCGGACAAACTCCGTCGGGCGTTCTCGAAAAACGCCTGTCGGGTGATCGACGAACTCAGACCCGATCGTGGATGAGGTCGAAACGACCTGAAAGACGAGGACGTTGCACGGACGAGTGCCGTCGCTCGGAACGTCCGTTCTCGAGTGAGTGAAACAGTCAGTTCAGGCCGAAATGGCTGCGCCCTTCTTCCGTGTGACGTAGCCGGCGATTCGGTTTCGAACGCCTTTCGATTCGATGTTCGTCAGCTCCGTGACGCTGTCTTTGTTCTGTTCGAAGTCGGTGGTGAACGCCTCCGGGTACTTCTCGAGGAGGACGTTCCCGGTCTTCTTGATGTATGCCGGTTTGATGGCCATACGTGGGCTTCCGTCTAGAGACTCTTATATCGCACCATTTTGCGACGGCAGGTGACGGTTCGGTCACAGTACCCGTTCGCCGCCCGCTCGACGCGTGGCAACTCCAGCTACAGCCACTCGATCACCGCACGACGATCGCGCGAGGGCGTCCACTCGCTGACGGCGACGAGCCTCGAGAAGGCCTGGCGCTCACGCGTCCCGCCTGCTCGATCGACGACGTCGAGTGCGTGATCGAGGCGGCTCTCCAGATCAGTCCGATCGTAGCCGTCGACTTCCAGTCGCGAAGCGGCGACCGTCGCCTCGATGACAGCACCGAACCCGCGGTTGATCGGCGTCACCGTCTCGTGTTCGATTACCGACTCGAGTGGCTCGAGCGTCCACTCCTCCCAGTCGGTGCCGTCGATCGTCCCCGAATCGACCGACTCGACTGCTACCCGCACCCAGGCGTCGGCCGAGTCGAGGACGGGGTCGTCCCGTTCGGTGATCGTCAAGGCGGCGTCGACGAAGTCGACGGGGTCGTGGACGAACTGAACGTAGCCCTCGCCCTGCCGGTGGAAGTTTCGGCGCGTCCGGGTGTTCCCCCAGGTGCGGGCTCGAGCGGGGTCGCCGGCGAACACGCCGAGGGCTGCGACGTTCCACAGCCCGTTGGGGCCGAGCGTCGTGACGACGGTTTCGGCGACGCCGTCCAGGTCGATCGGCCAGCCAATCGATTCTCCATCGTGTTCCGCTCCGCCGTCGGCCTCGGGATCGCTCACAGGTCGAACCCTCCCCGATCGAGGGCGATGAACAGCCCCGCAGCGGTAATGTCGGCCGTCGTTCCCGGATTGACGCCGCGGTCGACGAGATCGGCCGCGAAGGCGTCGACCCGGTCAGGGACGGTCTCGAGGCCACCCGACTCGAGAAGGTCGGTGGCGTGGTCAGTGACGTCAGCGGCGACCGTCTCGCCGTGACGCTTCTCGATGAGCGTGTCCGGCCGCTCCGCGAGCAAGGAGAGGAACACCGAGGCGACGCGGTCGGTCGCCGAACGGGCCGGATCGAGCGCTGCCAGTCGATCGGCGGTCTCGAACGACCGTTCGAACCCGGTGACCCACTCCCGGGCGACGTCGTCGCCGGGGACGCTCGCGTCCATCACGTCGTACAGCGTTATGCCCCGTTCCTCGAGCGCCGGGATCGCATCCTTGCCCCGACGAGCGTCGAGTGGCTCGAGGTCAGCCGGCGGGTCGTCGACGAAGACGTCGACGTGATCGAACGCGCGATAGAACCCGACGCTGTCCTCGACCGTGGTCGCCTCGACGGTCGATCTGGCGGTCTGGTGATCCAGTTCGCGTTCCGCTCGAGTCGCGGCGACGAGGGGGACGAGCAACAGGAGACTACCAAACTGGGTGTTTCCACCCCGCTGTGCTGCCATCCCCTCGACGGCTCGTTCGAACGTCGCCCCGATCGCCTCGCCGCGTTCCGCGCGCTCGAGACCTGGCCGAGCGCCGACCGCACCGGCCAGAAAGTGTTCGAATCGCAGGTCGGGAAAATCGCGGCGTCGGTCGACGTTTCCGGGTTTCGGCGTCCCTGCAACCTCGAGTAACAGCGCCAGTTCGGCGTTAGCTGCCGGCGTTCGCGACGAGTCGGGTGGATTCGTTCGGTCGTGCGAGGGCGACATGTACGTCTCGAGTGTGTCTCGGGGCTCGAACCCCTTAGCGGTACAGGACGATCGTCAGTCGGATCCGTGATCGATGTCGTCCTGCTCCGGAATCGGTGTCGCTCCGCTCCGGGATCGAGGTCGTTCACTCGAGGCTCTCGTCGGTGGTCATGAAACGATTCCCGAAAACAGTTCCGCCAGAGCCGATCAGTCCACTCTCCGGGCCGGTACGCCGGCAACGGTCGCACCTGGCTCGACGGAGTCCGTGACGACAGAACCGGCGCCCACGGTCGCCTCATCGCCGATGGTGATGTCGCCGAGCAGTGTCGCATTGGCCCCGACGAGTACCCCGTCCTCGAGCGTCGGATGCCGCTTCACCGGTTCGTTCGTCGCCCCACCGAGAGTGACGCCGTGATACAGGTGGACGTCCTCGCCGACGATCGCCGTTTCGCCGATAACGACGCCCATGCCGTGGTCGATCGTTACCCGCCGGCCGATCCGTGCGGCGGGATGGATTTCGACCCCCGTCAGAAACCGGGCGAGTTGTGAGAGGACTCGAGCGAGCAGTCGCCAGTTGCCACGCCACAGTTGGTGGGCGAGTCGATGCATCCAGAGGGCGTGTAACCCGGGATAACAGAGGAACACCTCGAGAGCACTTTTCGCAGCCGGATCGCGTTCGGCCATCGCGCGAACGTCCTCGCGCATCCGTCCGAACATCGTTATCGTCCCCATCCGTGCCAGCGTATCCGTCGGTGGGTACGACACACGATTGACCCAGTAGATGAAGACCGATCGACAGAGCGGAGGCGGTCGATGTCAGTGCGAACTTCGGTTCCCGGACACACCATACCTGGCTTTTCCACGCCCGGGCAAGAAGCCTATCGATTGTCTCGAGTCCGCATCGACGTGGGCAATTCTCAAGGTCGTTCGACTGCAAGGAACGATCATGAGCGAGTCGGACGACGATGGTGTGACGCTGACGGTTCGCGCGGCCGAAAAGCGCGATGCAGGTCGTGGCGTCGCTCGCATCCCGGAGTTAGCCAGACGAAAGCTCGGCGTGTTGAGCGGCGACACGGTCGTGATCGAGGGCGAGACACAGACCGTCGCGAAGATGTGGCCGGCCGATCCGGCGATACCCGAACAGGTGGTACAGATCGACGGCGACACGCGAGCGAATGCTGGCGTCAACGTCGGTGATACAGTCCGAGTGATGGCCGCCGACAAGACATTAATCCGGGAGGCAGAAACGGTAACGCTGTCTCCACCACCATCGCTGAGCGACGCCGAATCACGGCTCGCCGAGCGCGTCGCCAACCAGAAACTCCGGAACCGGCCGATCAAAGCCGGCGAACAGATCCGTATAGAGGGCGTCGCGCCGGAGCCGTTCAGCGTCGTCGAAACCGAGCCCGCCGGTGACGTCCGCATCACCGGCTCGACGACCGTCCTCGTGTTCGACGATACAGACGGCTCCGGGCCGTCGATGCCGTCTCAGCCGTCCGCCTCACCGTCTGAACCCTCGAAGCCGGATCGGCCATCCGGCGTGACCTACGAGGACATCGGCGGCCTCGACGAGGAACTCGAGCAGGTGCGAGAGATGATCGAACTGCCGCTCTCGGAGCCCGAGTTGTTCAAACGCCTCGGCGTGGATCCACCCTCGGGCGTCCTCCTCTACGGCCCGCCCGGCACCGGGAAGACCCTTATCGCCCGCGCGGTCGCCAACGAGGTCGAAGCAAACTTCGTCACCATCTCCGGCCCGGAGATCATGTCGAAGTACAAAGGCGAGTCCGAAGAACAGCTTCGCCGGACGTTCGAGGAGGCCCGCGAGAACGCCCCGACGATCATCTTCTTCGACGAAATCGACTCCATCGCGGGCACGCGAAACGACGAGGGTGACGCCGAGAACCGGATCGTCGGCCAGTTGCTCACCCTCATGGACGGTCTCGACGCCCGCGGTGAGGTCATCGTTATCGGGGCCACGAATCGGGTCGACTCGATCGACCCCGCGCTCCGTCGCGGCGGGCGCTTCGACCGTGAGATCCAGATCGGCGTCCCCGACAGGGACGGTCGCCGCGAGATCCTCGAGGTACACACCCGCGGGATGCCCCTCGACGAAGGGGTGAGCATCGAGAAAATCGCCAGTCGCACCCACGGCTTCGTCGGTGCTGACCTCGACGCAGTCGTCACGGAGGCCGCGATGGCGGCGATCCGCGGCCGACCGACCGACGCCGAGGAGCGTGCCACCTGGAGTACGAACCCGACCGTAACCAAGACCCACTTCGACACGGCGCTGGCGGCCGTCGAACCGTCGGCCATGCGGGAGTACGTCGCGGAGTCGCCAAACATGGACTTCGACGACGTCGGTGGCCTCGAGGACGCCAAACAGGTGCTTCGGGAGTCCGTCGAGTGGCCGCTGACCTACGAGACGCTCTTCGAACGGACGAACACCGATCCGCCATCCGGCGTGCTGTTGTACGGCCCGCCGGGAACCGGGAAGACCCTGCTCGCGCGGGCACTCGCCGGCGAGACCGACGTCAACTTCGTCCGGGTCGACGGCCCCGAAATCGTCGATCGCTACGTCGGCGAGTCCGAGAAAGCGATCCGAAAAGTCTTCGAGCGCGCCCGACAGGCAGCACCATCCATCGTCTTCTTCGACGAGATCGACGCCATCGCCGCCAGCCGCGGCGCGGACAGCCACGAGGTGACAGAACGGGTCGTCTCACAGCTGCTGACAGAACTCGACGGAATGCGGGAGAACCCGAACCTCGTCGTGCTCGCAGCGACCAACCGCAAGGAGCACCTCGATCCCGCACTCTTGCGCCCCGGCCGACTCGACACCCACGTGCTCGTTCCCGAACCGGATCTCGAGGCCCGCCGCGAGATTCTCGAGGTACACAGCCGCGGCAAACCGTTCGCCGACGACGTCGACCTGGACGAGGTGGCCGCCGACCTCGAGGGGTACACCGGCGCCGACCTCGAGGCGCTCGTCCGCGACGCCTCGATGCGGGCGATTCGGGAGGTCGCGACGAAGTACGGCCCGGCGGAAGCGAACGACCGCGCCGACGAGGTGGTCGTCGAACGCCGCCACCTCGAGGACGCACGGGCGGCGGTCGACGACAAGCGGTAGTTGAGGCCGTCAGGACAGTTTTTTGGGCAGTTCACCACTGTTTCCGCGAGTCGACCACTGTTTCCGCGAGTCGACCGTTGGTGTCCGTAGCGTCAGTTCGCGACGTCTTCTGTGGAACCGTCGCCGTTGCTGTCGACCGCCTCATCGTCGAGGCCACCCATTTCGAGCCCCGTTTCGCCCTCGAGGCTACTCATCCCGAGCCCCGTATCAGCATCGGGCTCGAGGATTACCGTCTCGCCAGCGGTCATCTTCTGGCCCATCTCGATGGCCAGGTCGTCCGGTGAAACGGAGGGCGGGAACACCACGTCGACCCGACTGCCGAAGGCGATGTGTCCGATCCGCTGGCCGCGTTCGATCGACTCGCCGGTTTCGACGTAGGGGAAAATCCGGCGGGCGAACGCACCGGCGATAAACGTCACCTCGGCGGCCGGACTCGAGTCGTCGTCGGCGTTCGTTTCGTCAGTGGTGTCCGGTTCGGTCGACGCCCGGCCCGTGGTAGGCTCGAGCCGAAGGTGCACTCGCTCGTTCCGGTCGGAGTCCTTCGAGAAGGCCGGTTTGTGTGCGCCAGGAACGTGTTCGGCCTCGTGGACTGTCGCGTCGAAGGGGGCGCGAACCACGTGGACGTTGTGGACGTTCATGAACGTCCCGAGGCGAACCCGCGTGCCTTCCTCCCGGCAGACCGAGACGGTGCCGTCGGCGGGGGCGACTACGCCCGACGGTGGCGGCGTTCGTTCGGGGTCGCGAAAGAAGCCGAGCGTCGCGGCCCCCAGAACGAGGAGAACGACGCTCGCGGTCACGCTAAAGATGAACGCGAACGGGGCTGCAAGCAGTGGGAGGAGGGCGTACCGCCATGCGCCCGGCGCAAACTTCATACCGAAACAATGAAGCGGAACGTTTTGGCCGTTACGGACTGCATGGCCACTGCAACGCCGAATGATCCTGGTCGTCCTCGGTACCACCGGTGGCGCTCGAGCGACCAACGAGATTCTGAGTACCCTCTCGAGCGTCGTTTCTGACCGGGATCGACGACGCCGCTCGTGGCCGATTACGGTCGAATTCGGTTTTCGAAAACGGTAGTTTGCCTGCGTTACTGCGTCTGTTCGGTTTCTGCCGGAGGTTCCGAGGACGTACCATCGGATTGTTCCACCGATGGGGCGGTGACCGTGTCGTCAGACTCATCGTAGGTTTGCTCCACCCCGTTTTCGGGTGCCGCATTCTCGGCCACCGGCCGCTGTTCGTGGCCGAAGTAACCGCCGAGCGCGCCACCAAGGGCTGGATAGACGAGTCCGGCGAGCAACAGGGCTTCGACGAGATCCGGACCGATGGACATCGAAACCGTGCCGACGAAGTCGTCGGTCATCGACTCCGAGTACGTGCCGGTGTAGGCGATAACGAGCGCTGCGAGTGCGTAGCCTGCTGCGATCATTGCGCCCTGCTTTGCCCCCTCCTCTGCCGATGCCGTCTGCGTGTAGTTTTTGACGAAGACGAAGGCGACCGCAATGATGGCGATGATCGGAATCAACTGAAGGTAGCCGTCCCATGCGGCTAGCTCCTGAATTTCTGCCGGTTCGGTAAATGACTCGTCGCCCCACGAACCGGACATCTCAATCGACACCTGGTGGGCTTCGAAAAAGAGCCAGGAGACGGCCTCAAACGTGCTCGGTTCGCCGACTTCCTCTGCGCCACCGTTCCACTCTTCCGCGATTTCACCACTGACGTCGCTCCCCTTCAATACGTAGGTGACCAAAAATCCGCCGAGAAACGCGACGATGCCGGCGATCGTCGGTAGTTTCCATTTCTCTATGTCGCTTCCCCCGTCAGTTGTCTGTGCAGACATATTCGTGCTGACAAACCAGAAACTAATAACGTTTCGGGCCACTGGTCGGCGGTTACGCAGTCGGTGATCTTTGGCTCGAGTGCTGGCACCGACATATCACATCCCAAATCAATCCCAGAACGCCTTCGTCCGCGCGTACTGGCGCTCTTTCTCGAGGATGTCCCGGTAGAAATCCGCTTCGTTCTCGCGTAACCGACTGATGATCTGGGCGGCGTTGTGCGGGCCGACCCCGCGGGCTGACATCGCGATGACGGCTTTCTTGCCGTGGCTTTGCACCAGTCCGGCGTTTCTAACGGCCCGCTGGGTATGCTCCACCTGTTCGGCGCTCTTCGAATCCGCCTGGATGGCCTGTACCACCTCATCGGCCCACGGGCTCAACGCGGCGATGCGGGTCGAGCCACAGTTCGGACACTCGGGCTGGTCGGAAACTCGCTTTATTTTCGTCCGCGAGAGCCACTCCGTACAGTGGGTACACACCAGGACGACCCGATCGTCGTGCAGGCGCTCTTTGACCGTCTTGATGACGCTCGCATCGGCGTTTTCGGGCGCCAACAGCTCCTTGCCGCCTGAGCGACCGGCGCTTCCGATGGCCGTCCGGCCGCGAACCGTCTCGAGCGAGATCGAACCCGACTGAATCCCCGCAAGCACCTGGCCTGCACTCACCGTGTCGAGATCCTCGTGAAACACCTCCCTGATCGACTCGGCGTACATCGGCGTCTCCTCGAGCGCGGCCAGCAAGCGTTCGTTCGACAGGCGTCCCGATCCCTGCCACCGCTTGAGCGCGCCGAACTTCGCCGAGACCTGCGAGAGGCGGAAGGCGAGGGCATCGGATCGCTTGAGACCCAGTTCGACGATCGTCTCCACGTGGTCGGGATCCGTCTCGGTGCACACTTCGACGATCTCGCTCGTCGCGACCGACGTCGGCACTTCGAGTTCGATCCGGTACGGGTCGGTGTCGAGCCCGATTGACGAGCCCGAACGTTGACCGAGCAGGGCCGACAGCACGCGACCGAGCGTTTCGTTCGTCCGGTGGCCGTAACAGGCGTTGATCACGACGGTCGGCCCCTGTCGCTCGAGGACGATTCGGTCGTCCGTCGGCATCGGGGCCTCGCCGTCGAGCTGGTCACGAAGCTGTTCGCAGGCGTCGACGAGCGTCGATTCGTCGCCGGGATAGCGTTCGGCCAGGTCGCGACCGACGGCCTCCACGTCGGCTCCGACCTCGAGTTGGGAGCCGGCAGCGGTACGGATCTCGCCGACCTCCTGGGCGACCGCCTGCGGTACTGGGATCTCCTGGCCGATCCAGGACGGTACCTCGCCGGCGGGATCCTCGATCGGGGTGACGTTCACCCGCTCTTCGTCGTCGTCGATCTCGACGATCCGCCACATCTCCCCGCGCTGGATGAAGGTGGCTCCCGGCTGCCCGAACGTCGTCACGAACCGCTCGTCGAGGGTGCCGATCTGGCCGCTCGAGGCGATGTCGTGAACCTCGTAGGTCGCCTCGTCGGGGATCATCGAGAGGTTCGCGTAGACGTACTGCCAGGTGCCGCCGGTGGTCTCGATTCGGTCGGCGCTCTCGTCGAACCAGACGATCCGGTTGCGGTGGAGTTCCTCGACGACAGTCCTGAGCGTTTCCTCCTCGAGGTCGGCGAACGGGTACGCTCGCGTGAGGAGGCCGTACACCTCGGTGAGGTGGCGCGATCCCGTCGATTGCACGATGCCGGGGAGCTGGTTGGCGACCACGTCGAGGCTCCCTTCGTGAATCCAGGCGGGCTCGACCTCGCCGGCTTTCGCCCGTCGGGCGATCGCCAGCGCCTCGAGGGTGTCGTCGGGCCTGGTGGTGACGATGGTACCCTTCGACACAGCGTCCCGACGGTGACCTGCCCTCCCGATCCGCTGGAGCAGCCGCGAGACCTGGCGCGGGCTCTGGTACTGGATTACGTGATCGATCCGACCGACGTCGATGCCGAGTTCCATCGAGGACGTACAGAGCAACGCGTCGAGTTCCCCGGCTTTGAACCGATCCTCGACGTCGATCCGGGCCGCCTTCGAGAGCGAGCCGTGATGAACCCCGATCGGTAACTCGAGTTGAGTGAACCGCGATCCGAGCGCTTCGGCCGTCTGGCGGGTGTTGACGAAAATGAGGGTCGACTCGTGGTCGTCGACGAGGTCGCGGATGAACCGGACGTGGCTGGCCGTCGTCGCGTCAGTTGCGAGTTTTCCCGACAGTCGCTCGTCCTCGCTCGTCACCGCGGGACGCCGTACCTGCACGTCGATCAGGCTCCCGACGTCGATCTCCCGGATCGTACACGGTCGCCCACCCGTGAGGAACTGGCCCACGGATTCGGGGTCGCCGACGGTCGCCGAGAGGCCGATGCGCTGGAACGACCCAGACAGTTCGCGCAGGCGCTCGAGGCCGACGGCCAACTGCGCACCTCGTTTGGAGGCCGCCAGTTCGTGTACCTCGTCGATCACGACGTGGGAGACGTCCTCGAGCCCCTCCCGGAGCCGTTCACCGGTGAGCATCGCCTGCAGCGTTTCGGGCGTCGTGATCAGGACGTCCGGTGGCGACTCGGCTTGCTTCCCGCGCTGGTACTGCGTGGTGTCCCCGTGGCGCACGTCCACCTCGAGGTCGAGGTACTCGCCCCACCACTCGAGGCGATCGCGCATGTCGCGGTTGAGCGCGCGCAGCGGCGTGACGTAGAGCGCGCCGAACCCCTCCGGCGGGTCGGCGACGAGGTCGTCGAAGACGGGGAGCATGGCCGTCTCGGTCTTTCCACTCCCGGTAGGGGCGATCACGAGCGTGTCCTCGCCCGCCGCGAGCGGCGGAATCGCCAGTCGCTGTGGCGCCGTCGGCGTCGCAAACCCGCGCTCTGAGAGGGCATCGCGAACGCGCGAGCCGAGGTGGGTGAAGGCGGCAACGTCCCCGCTGGTCATCGACGGTACCAGGGCTCGAGGGCGAATAAATGCCGTGTTCCCGGTACGGTGTGGGCTGGTTTCACACCGTCGTCGAGGCGAGTACAGACGGTCGTCCCACCCCGTAACCCCCTTATAGCGCAGCCCATCTATCCTGATCCATGCACCCGCCCGGCGCCGACACCGTCCTCGTCCGACACGGGGATCTCAACACGAAGAGCAACACCGTCAAGCGGTACATGGTGGACATCCTCGCGGAAAACCTCGAGGCCACCCTCGCCGACCGCTCGGTGTCGGGCGACGTGGAGGGGAACTGGAACCGACCGCTGATCCAGACCACCGAAGCCGCCGTCGAGGACGCTGCCCGGGCTGCGTCGGACGTCTTTGGCGTCGTCTCGACCAGCCCAGCCCTCGTCGTGGAACCAGAGCTCGAGACGATCTGTGACGCGCTCGCGGAGACAGCCCTCGCGAGCTACGACGCCGACGTCGGTACGTTCGCCGTCGACGCCAGCCGGGCCGACAAGCGCCTTCCGTTTACCAGCGAGGATCTCGCTCGGCGGGGTGGCACCGCCATCTGGGAGGCCGTCGAGGACGAGTTCGACCCCGAAGTCGACCTCGACGACCCCGACATCACGTTCGGCGTGGAGGTTCGGGAAGACGCCGCGTACCTCTTCCTCGATCGATTCTCCGGCCCCGGCGGGCTCCCGCTACGATCCCAGGCCCCGATGGTCGCCCTCGTCAGCGGCGGGATCGACTCCCCGGTCGCCGCCTACGAGATCATGCGCCGGGGGTCGCCGGTAATCCCGGTCTACGTTGCCCTCGGCGATTACGGCGGCCCGGATCACGAAGCGCGGGCGATCGAAACGATCCGCTCGCTGTCCCGGTATGCGCCGAACGTCGACCTTTCGGTCTACCGCGTCCCAGGCGGCGAGACCGTCTCCTTGCTCGCCGAGACGATGGAGGAAGGCCGCATGCTCTCACTCCGTCGGTTCTTCTATCGCACCGCCGAGCACATCGCCCACGAGCACGACGCCAGCGGGATCGTGACCGGTGAGGCGATCGGCCAGAAGTCGAGCCAGACGGCCCAGAACGTCGGCGTCACCAGCCGGGCGACCCGCCTGCCGATTCACCGCCCCCTCCTGACCTGGGACAAACAGGATATCGTCGCCACGGCCCGCGAGATCGGTACCTACCGGGACTCGACGATCAACGCCGGCTGTAACCGGGTCGCCCCCGACCGCGCCGAGACCAACGCTCTACTCGAGCGCCTGCTCGAGGTCGAACCCGACGACCTGTTCGATCGCGCGGAAGCGGCGGCGGCGAACGCCGATCGGATTTCGCTGTAGGTTGGGTAGATCCGCTGTAGGCTCGAGTGAATCTCACTTCTGTCTTGAGCGGATCTCTATTGTCTCGAGTGAGAGTCCTCCGCTGGTCGTTCGCATCGATACTCGAGGCTCCCTCCCGTCACCCGTCCAGGAACGACCGAATCCGCGTTTCCGTTTCGTCGCCTGGCTCCATCCAGGGCACGTGGCCGTGTCCCTCGAGCACCTCGAACGTCGCGTTCACCATTCGATCGGCGACGGGACGGCCGACCTCGGGCGGCCAGTAGGCGTCCTCGGTGCCCCAGACGAACGCCGTCGGGCGCTCGATGTCGATGATTTCGTCGCGGAGATCGAACAACGGGTGCATCCGGCCGAACGAGCCCTGCTCGGTCGTCAGCGATCGCAGACTTTCCTGACGCCCCGGTAGCTCCTTGCTGGCAGCGATGACTTCGTAAAACTCGTCCGGAATCGCCGACGTGTCGTCGACGAGCACCTGTTCGGCCGCATCCATGGCGTTCTCGACTGGATCACCGCGCCCCTCGAGCCAGAAGAGGAGTCGGTTGACCCCGCGGACGGTCAACAGTCGCTGGAGCACGGGGAACTCGCGTGAGATTCCGCCGGGGGCACCCACGAGACACAGCCGGTCGACGTGGTCGTGATCGATCGCGAGCAAGAACGCCTGCTGGCCCCCAAGGGAACTGCCGACGACGTGAGGCTGATCGAGGGCGAGCCCGTCGAACAGCTCGAGCAGATACGCGACCATGAACCGTCGCAGGTCGCGACCGCGGTAGCTCGGAGCGTCCGACAGCCCTCGTCCCGGACGGTCAGGGATGTACACCCGATACTCGTCGGTCAGTGCGGAGACCATCGGCAGCCACGTCGCCGCGGTCATCGAGACGCCGTGGAGCAAGACGACCGGTTCCCCGTCGGGGTCGCCGGCCTCGAGGTAGTGCACCCGCCCGGCAACCTTGGTCTCGAGCGACCGGGACTCGACCTCGAGGTTGTAGTGGTCGGCGAGGCGGGCTTGCTGGGTGGCGTAGACTCGCTCCGCGTCGGTCGGCCAGTCGGCCGGCGCGTGCGTGGTTGGTGTGGGGCTCTCGGCAACTCGTATCATGTGGCCACATACCGACTGATACCTCTTAATAGTCGGACACGTGTCTCGTGACACGATGCACTCGCGGTGACCTCCAACATTTGCTACAGTAACTGTATCAGCACACTATAGAAATTATATCTTCGGGGTTCGAACCTCTAGACTACCGCTCCAATGTCTCGAGGTACTCCTGTGCAGCCGTCCGAATCACGTCCTCCGGCCCGACCACGCACTCGTGACGCAGCGACGGGTACTGCCCCTCGAGATGGTCGACGATCATACCCTCGAGGTCGGCGACCTCCTCGACGGTCATCCCCACGAGCTCCGTCGAGAGGATGCTCGCGACGGCGCTGCTGACCGCACAGCTCTCGCTCTCGAAGGCGACGTCCTCGATCGTTCCATCTGCGGTGACGTCCACGTGGAACTCGCCGTCGTCCCCACAGGAGGTCTCCTCGGAGGATTTGACCAGCGTGGCGTCCTCGAGACCGCCGGCGTTGCGCGGGTTCTCGTGGTGGTCGACCAGCCGCTCGTGGTAGCGACCGGAACGCAAGTAGGCCTCGAGTTTCGCCGGGGCGTCGTCGATCGCCTCGAGCAGTCGATCGATCTCCTCGGTCGTGTTGTAGACGTAGAACGATGCTCGGACGGAGCCGGGTATGTCGAGTTTGTCGTGCAGCGGCTGGGTACAGTGATCGCCCGCACGGACGGCAATTCCCCGGTCGTTCAACAGCGAGGAGAGGTCGTGGCCGTGGACGCCGTCGACGTTGAACGCGACGAGGCCCGAGCGCTCCTCGCCCAGGGGCGGCCCGTACGTCGTCACGTCGTCACGCGCCTCGAGTGCCTCGAGCGCGTACTGCGCCAGTTCGTTCTCGTGGGCGGCGATGGCGTCCATCCCGATCGCCTCGAGGTAGTCGGCGGCGGCCGCCAGGGCGATCCCCTCCGCGATTGGCGGGGTGCCGGCTTCGAATTTCCAGGGGAGTTCGTTCCAGCTCGAGCGAGTGAACGTGACGTGACGGATCATCTCGCCGCCGAAGAGGAACGGCTCCATCTCCTCGAGGATCGCTTGCTTGCCGTAGAGGCCGCCGATCCCGGTCGGGCCGGCCATCTTGTGTCCCGAAAAGGCGAAGAAATCGGCACCCATCGACTCGACGTCGACCGGTCGGTTGGGTGCGGACTGGGCCCCGTCGACGACCACGTAGGCGTCGTGTTCGTGGGCCATTGCAGCGAGGGCTTCGACGGGGTTGATCGTCCCGAGGACGTTCGAGACGTGCACCACCGAGAGGATCGCCGTCTCCGGGCCGATGAGGGATTTGGCGTGTTCCACGTCGAGGTGGCCGTCCTCGGTCACGCGGATGTACTCGATGTCGGCACCGGTCTTCTTCGCGACCTGCTGCCAGGTCACCATCGAGGCGTGGTGTTCCATCTCCGTCGTCACGATCTGATCGCCGGGCTCCAGTTCGTTCAGTCCCAGTCCGTAGGCGACGAGGTTGATGCTCTCGGTCGCCCCCTTCGTGAAGATCATCTCCTTTCGACCGCCGCTCGCACCGACGAACTTGGCGAGGCGGTCGTGAGCCTCCTCGTAGGCCACCGAAGCTTCGTGGCTCAGCGTGTGGATGCCGCGGTGGACGTTCGCGTTGTACCCCGTGAAGTACTCCTCGAACACCTCGTAGACAGGTCGCGGCGTCTGAGTCGTCGCCGCGTTGTCGAGGTAGACGAGGGGGTGGCCGTCGATTTCACGCTCGAGGATCGGAAAATCAGCTCGAATCGACCGTGTCATAACGTTACTATTCACTCGGTTCATTAAATTAGTTGTGACTAGGTAAAATGAGGTGGAGTACCACGCGGGTGGCCAGTGTTCTGGCTCAGACGAAAGTGTTCTGGCTCGAGACGAAACGGGTGGCACGGCCCGAAATCGGTGATACAAACGAAAGTGTGTGAAACGAGCCAGAACGGCACCACGATCCGATACTGTCAGGTTCACACAGTCTCCACCTCGAGGCGAAAATACATTACGGCGACGCACACAGTACTGAACAGTGACGCGCGTCTGCTTCGTCGGTTCCCCCGACGTCACCCTGCAGTACGAGCTCCTCTCCCGAGAGACGTCTCGAGAGGCGCTCGCGACCTACGACCTGGCGCGCCCGTTCGAAAACTCCATCGCCGTCCGGACGGTCAGCCTCGGCGCGGCCGTCTCGCTCTGTAACGACCTCCAGTGGTACATCGTGCGGTTCGTCGACGAGGTACTGATCCAGGAACCGAGCGTGAGCGACGAAGAGTGGCTCTCGCGAAACCTCGCCGTGGCCCTCCGAAACGGTGACATCGAGCCAGAGGACACCGGTGAGCACCTGAAACTGTTCGGCCTCGAACGGCCCGACGCGACTCCTGCAACTGATCAGGCAGCCACCGTGACTGGCGAGGGGGAGGAGCCACAGACCGATTCGGATCCGACCTCGAGTGCCGAGAGCGGGTCGTCTGAAGCCACTGATCCGTCCCCCGGAACCGCCACCGTCCGCCCGAAACTCGTCGAACCGCTCTACGTCCGCCGGGTCGACGGCGAGGTACCCGAATACGACCTCCGCGACGTCGAGGACACGCTGGTCGTCCGACTCACCGAGTCGGAGTTTTCGCCGTAGCTCTCGCGATCAGCACCGTCGTCGACGTGAAACGATTTCGAGCGCTTCTGTTACCGATCGAACAGACCCGTCGAGAGGTATCGCTCCCCGCTGTCCCAGAAGACGGTGACCACCAGCGGACAGTCGTCGACGTCGCTCCCACCGTCGGTCTGGGTCGCTCGAGCGAGTTCGCCGTCGAACGCGTCGGGCACCTCCGGACACTCGAGCCCGGGGTCGGCGATGTCGCGCGCGACCGCCTGGGAAACGAGACTCGTCGCCCCGCTCGATTGCCCCACCAGTATCCCCTCCTCGCGAGCGAGTCGACGACACTCGACTTCGGCGTCCTCGAGTGCGACGGTCTCAATTCGGTCGATGAGATCGGTGTCGAGGTTGTCGCTGACGAAGCCGGGACCCATCCCCTGAAAGTCGTCCTGCCCTGCTTCGCCGGTCGAGAGGACGGCGTTGCGTTGGGGTTCGACGGCGACGATCTCCATCTCGGGGAACTCTTCGCGGAGTCGACGGCCTACCCCCGACAGCGTCCCGCCGGTACCGACGCCGGCGACGAACGCGTCGATGGTGCGGTCGCCGACCTGTTCGACGATCTCCTCCCCCGTCGTCAGGTAGTGGGCCTCCGGATTCGCCGGATTCTCGAACTGTCCCAGCTGTACCGCACCCTCGGCTTCGATCTCGTTTGCGCGCTTGCGGGCGGCTTCCATATCGCCATCGATCAACTCGAGGCTCGCACCGTAGGCGGCCATGAGCTGCTGGCGCTCTTTCGACTTCGACGCCGACATGACGATCGTCAGGTCGTACCCCCGGGCGGCGCAGACGAGCGCGAGGCCGATACCTGTATTGCCGCTCGTCGGTTCGACGATGTGATCGCCCGGCTCGAGGACGCCCTCGCGTTCGGCGGCTCGAACCATCGCTACGGCGGGCCGATCCTTCGCCGAGCCGCCGGGGTTGAACGACTCGACTTTGGCGGCGACCGTCGCACCCTCCGGCGACTCGACCTGGACGAGCGGGGAACCGATCGTGTCCAGGATACTGCCTTTCATCGATCGCTGCTACGAACTCGAGACGGAAAGCCGTAGCGGGCTGAGGCAGGACGTGCCGGTGACCAAACCGATTCGTTAAGCCCCTGGGAACGATATCGTGACCAACGATGACGCTCGAGACCATGCGCCCGAACCCGACCTGGGACAGCGCCTCCTACGAGGACACCGTCGACACCCTCGCGGCCCACCGCGACGACCTGACGTACCTCGTGTGGGGCGGTGACTGGTGTAAGGACTGCCGCGCGCTGCTCCCGGACTTCGGGGCGGCGCTCGAGGCGGCAGATATTCCGGAAAATCGAATCGAGGAACTCGCCGTCGACACGGACAAGGAGGGGCCGAAGGTCGACGCCTACGACGTCGAGTACATTCCGACGATCGTCGTCGAAGCCGACGACGGCACCGAGGTCGCCCGATTCGTCGAGAGCGAAGCGCTCCCGCCAGCGGTCTTCATCGCCGAGGAGATCGAGGCGGCGCTCGAGACCACGAACTGACCGCCCTTTTCGGATCCGTTTCGTTGCGCAGCTTACGTACCGCCCTCGAGCAGCCACTCGAGCGCTTCCTCGACGTCGTGGGTCGGCGGCGAGCACGTCCGCTCCCGGCAGGCGTACAGCGTCGGTTCGCCGTCTCGAGCCTCCCGGCCGGCCCAGATCGGCGGGGCGGCTTCGGTATCGAGGTCGGAATCAGCGTCGATGTCGAGCGCGTCGAGCCAGCCCTCGAGTTCGTCGTCAGTCGGTGGACGACGGGCGAGCAACCGGTCGGGGAGGAACGTCGAGCCGATCCGGTCGCGCCAGGCGGAGGGCACCTCGTCGGCCGCGACCGTCAGCTCCGCGAGTCCGGTGTCGAGTCGATCCGCTGCGAGGACGAGGCTCGTGTACTCGAGCGGACTCGACTGCATCCGGCTGGCGTGAGTGTCGATCACGGCCGCGGCGATCTCGCCAAATGGGTCGTCGGACACGTGATCCAGCGCGAGCAGGGTTTCGACGGCGACGCCGGTCGAGGAGGGCGTCGACGAATCGTCGAGTTCCTGCGGTCGCGTGACGAGCGACTCGCCGCTCTCTGGGGTGAAATACAACGTCTCCCGGTCGCCGTCCCTGAACTCCGCATCGATCACCCTCGCCAGCTCGAGGGCGAACGCCAGGTGTTCGACGTCGCCGGTCGCCTCGTAGCACGTCAGCGCGCCGCGAGCGAGGAAGGCGTAATCCTCGAGGTAGCCGTCGATGCCGACCTCGCCCTCGGTGTCAATACCGACCTCGCTCTCGGTGTCAATACCGACCTCACCGTCTGTACCGTCGCCATTGGTATCACCGTTCGTCAGTCCCGAACCGGAGGCGTCCTTGTATCGCCTCGAGAGCCGACCCGCCTCGTCGTCCCAGAGCCGATCCCGGACGAATCCGAGCGCCTCGGTCGCCGTCTCGGCGTAGGCGTCCTCGCCGAGAACGATCGCAGCCTCGGCGAACGCGGCGATCATCAACCCGTTCCAGCCGGCCAGCACCTTCTCGTCCCTGTTCGGCCGTGGACGCTCCTTCCGGGCCTCGAACAGCGTCTCTCGAGCGTCTTCGAGTCGCGATTCCACCTCACCCCGCTCGAGGTCGTACTCCTCGGCGAGATGCGCGACCGACGCCGAGATGGTCAGTACCGTCGATCCCTCGAAGTTCCCCGAGGCGGTCACGCCGTAGCGATCGCAGACGAGATCCGCGTCACGGTCGTCTTCGAGCGCCTCCCTGATCTCCTCGGGCGTCCACACGTAGAAAACCCCTTCCTCGCGTTCGCCCTCCGGAGTCTCGCTCTGGGCGTCGAGCGTGCTGAAGAAGCCGCCGTCGTCGTGGGTCAGTTCGCGCTCGACGAACGCGAGCGTCCGCCGGGCCACGTCGGCGTATCGGTCGTCGTCCACGGCCTGATAGGCCGCCAGGTACGCCCGCGTCAACTCGGCGTTGTCGTACAGCATCTTCTCGAAGTGTGGCACCGTCCAGTCCCGGTCGACGCAGTAGCGGTGGAAGCCGTCGCCGACGTGGTCGTACAGCCCGCCGGTGGCCATCCCGTCGAGCGTTTTGATCGCCGCCTCGAGCGACTGACGCCGGCCGGTGCGGTCGGCCGCCCGGAGGAGCAAGTGGAGCCGCGATGGCTGGGGGAATTTTGGGCCGCTCGAGCCCCAGCCGCCGTGTTGCTCGTCGAGCCCGCGGAGAGCCGTGCCGGCGGCCGACTCGAGCAGGTCGCTCCCCGGCGTCTCGACGCCCTCCGGCGGTGCGGGGGTGTCCTCGAGCTGGTCGCGCGCCGCGGCCGTCCACTGATCAGCTCGGTTTTCCATCTCCTCGCGATCCTGCTCCCAGGAGTGGCCGATGTTCTCGAGGAGATCACGGAACCCGGGCATTCCGCGCTGGGGTTCCCTGGGGAAGTAGGTACCCACGTAAAACGGGCGTCCGTCGGGGGTGAGCCAGGCCGAGAGCGGCCAGCCGCCACGACCCGTCACCAGCTGGCAGACGGTCATGTAGATGCTGTCGACGTCGGGGCGCTCTTCACGGTCGACCTTGATGGGGACGAAGTGGTCGTTCAGCAACTCGGCGACCCCGTCGTCTTCGAAGCTCTCCTCCTCCATGACGTGACACCAGTGACACGCCGAGTAGCCGATCGAGAGGAAGATGGGGACGTCGTGTGCTTTCGCCGTCTCGAGCGCATGCTCGTCCCAGGGCTGCCAGTTGACGGGATTGTCCGCGTGCTGGCGCAGGTAGGGACTGGGCGCGTCCTCGAGGCGATTGCGCTCGGTAGGGGTGCCCTCGGTGGAATCCATAGGTGTGTGTACGGACGGGAGTTGTAAAAGGCCGACGTACGGGGCTCGAGTAACCGAAGAAGACAGTAAAACGCCGTTCTACTTACTCCGTCAGTAGACGGCGCAGCACGAGGTGCAGGACGCCGCCGTTCTCGACGTACTTCACTGCGGCAGGCGTGCCGACCTGGGCGGTGACGTCGAACTCGGTCGTCTCGCCGTTTTCATCCTCCGCAATCACCGTCAGTTCGGCGTTCGTCTCGAGGCCGTCCTCGAGGCCGCGGATCTCGAACACTTCGGAGCCGTCGAGGCCGAGTTCCGCCCAGCCCTCGCCGTCTGTGAACTGCAGCGGCAGCACGCCCATGCCGAGCAGGTTGTCACGGTAGATCCGCTCGTAGCTCTGTCCGATGGTCGCGCGGATGCCGAGCAGGTCGGTTCCTTTGGCCGCCCAGTCGCGACTCGAGCCGGTACCGAGTTCGACGCCGGCCATGACGATCAGCGGCGTGTCCTCGTCCTGATACCGCATGCTGGCGTCGTAGACGGTCGTCTCCTCGTCGGTTGGGTGATGGATGGTGTAACCGCCTTCCTTCCCGTCGAGCATCTCGTTCTGGATGCGGACGTTCGCGAACGTCCCGCGCATCATGACCTCGTGGTTCCCGCGGCGCGAACCGTAGGTGTTGAACTCGTAGGGTTCGACGCCCTGCGCGGCGAGCCATCGACCTGCAGGAAGGGCCTCGCTGAACGGCCCCGCGGGGCTGATGTGGTCGGTCGTCACGGTGTCACCGAGGGTGAGCAGGCAGCGCGCTCCCTCGATGTCCTCGACGCCGGGTTCCTCGAGCGGGAAGTCCTGGAAGAACGGCGGCTCGCGGATGTACGTCGACTCGTCGTCCCACTCGTAGACGTCGCCCGTGGGGGCCTCGAGGGCCTCCCAGCGCTCGTCGCCCTCGAAGATGCTCGCGTACTTCGCCTCGAACAGCTCGGCGGAGACGCTGTCGTGGATGGTCTGTCGGATCTCCTCGGGGTCGGGCCAGACGTCCTCGAGGTAAATTGCCTCGCCGTCGTCGTTCGTGCCGATGGGCTCGTTCTCGAGGTCGATGTCCATCTTGCCGGCGAGGCCGTAGGCGACCACGAGAGGCGGGCTGGCGAGGTAGTTCGCGCGGATTTTCGGGTGGATCCGGGCCTCGAAGTTTCGGTTGCCCGAGAGGACGCTGGTCGTCCAGAGGCCGTACTCGTCGATGGCGGCCTCGATGGGATCGGCTAGCGGGCCGGCGTTGCCGATACAGGTCGTACAGCCGTAGCCGACGACGTGGTAGCCCAGTGCCTCGAGGTCGTCGAGCAGGTCGGCCTGTTCGAGATACTCGGTGACGACCTTGCTCCCGGGGGCGAGGCTGGTCTTGACGTAGTCGGGCACCTCCAGACCGGCTTCGACGGCGTTGCGCGCGAGCAGACCCGCGGCGACCATTACCGAGGGGTTCGACGTGTTTGTACAGGAGGTGATCGCGCTCACGAGCACGGAGCCGTGACCGATCTCGATCTCGGTACCGTCCTCGAGCGTGACGGGTACCTTCTCGTCGAGGCCGGGCTGGCGTTCGGCGACGAGGCCGCCGTCGCTTTCCGCCGCTCCGGAGTCGATGACGCCTTCCTCCTCGAGCAACGTCGGGAAGTGCTCGTCGAGGTCGCCCATCGGGATGCGGGCGTGGGGCTTCTTGTGGCCGGCGAGGCTGGGTTCGACCTCGCCGAGGTCGAATTCGACAACATCGGTGAACTCGGGGTCGTGCTCGCCGAAGAGGCCCTGGGTCTCGAGGTACTCGCGCACGAGGTCGATGTGTTCCTCGTCGCGACCGGTCAACTCGAGGTACTCGAGGGTCTTCTCGTCGACGGGGAACATCGAGATGGTCGACCCCTGCTCGGGGGCCATGTTGGAGATGGTCGCCCGATCCGCCACGGAAAGCTGAGAGACGCCGGGGCCGAAGAATTCGACGAACTTGTCGACGACGCCGACCTGACGGAGCTTTTCGGTGATGTGGAGCACGAGGTCTGTCGCGGTGACACCCTCGGAAAGCTCGCCGGTGAGTTCGACGCCCACCACTTCGGGCAGGGTCATCGTGATCGGTTGGCCGAGCAGTGCGGCCTCGGCTTCGATGCCGCCGACACCCCAGCCGACGACGCCGATGCCGTTGATCATCGGGGTGTGGCTGTCGGTGCCGACCAGGGTGTCGGGCAGGAGCCACTGGTCGCCGCCGATCTCGCGGTCGTGGACGACCTGACCGAGGTACTCGAGGTTGACCTGGTGGACGATCCCCGTCCCTGGAGGTACGACGTTGAAGTCCTCGAAGGCCTGTTCGGCCCACTTGATCGCGCGGTAGCGCTCCTCGTTGCGCTCGTACTCGATTTCGACGTTCTTCTCGTAGGCGTCCGCGCTGCCGAAGTAGTCGACCTGGACGCTGTGGTCGATCACGAGGTCACAGGGAACCTCGGGTTCGACGATAGTGGGATCTTCGCCCGCGCGGTCGGCGGCCGAGCGCAGCGCGGCGAGGTCGACGACGGCCGGCACGCCGGTCAGATCCTGCAGGACGACCCGCGAGGGACTGAACGGCACTTCGACGTCGGGCACCTCCGGCTGCCAGGAGGCGGCGTTTTTCACGTCGGATTCGGTCACCATCTCGCCGTCGACGTTCCGCAGGACGGACTCGAGCAGCACGCGGATGCTCACGGGCAGGCTCGAGAGGTCACAGAGTCCTTCCTCCTCGAGCACGGTAAGGTCGGCGTACTTGTACGTCTCGCCGTCCCGTTCGAGCTCGCGAATCGCTCCGAACGGATCAGCGGTGGTATCTTCAGTCATCGATATTGGCTAGAACGAGGAAGGGGGGCCGTGTGAACCTATCGGTCTCGTGGCGCAAAATCTGCCATCGAATGGGACACAGTGTCACGGTTTTCCCGGTTTCTGGCCATCACCGTTCGCGGAGACGCTCTCGGCGTTCGCCGATCCGTGAGCGGTGCCGAGTAACGCCACCGCAATCGTCGACGTAATGTCAGCGATCGCGTTGATCGCGTGGAGAACGAGCACGCCGACAACGACCCCAATCGGGACGGCCAGGGCGGACTCCCAGCGCGTCTCGATCGTCCAGACCTCCCAGATCTCGACTGAACTGCTGAGCGGAGCGAGCGTGAGTGCGAGCGCGGTAAACCCGGCGATGAAGAGGAACAGAAACGCCACGAACGCGATCACCGATTTGAGGACGAGAAAGCCCAGCCCTCTCCACGTCGATTCCGCACGGATCAGCCCGACGACGGTCGAGATGATCCCATCGTCGCTGACCGATGGGACGTCGTTTGGAGCCTCGATTTCGGTCGCGAGCAAGGCGTTCGTGAGTCGCCGTTCGAAATCGACGACGTACCGCGACCCGATTAGGGAGAGGACGACCAGCGGGATGCCGACGATAGCGAGCACCAGAATGATCCCGAGGACGAACCCGAACAGCATACCGACGTAGTAGGCAAATCCGAGCGGAATCGCCAGCAGCAGGTACGCCAGGTTTCGGTAGGTCTGGCGCTCAGCGACGACGCTCACGAAGGTCTCGAGGTGTCTCGAGCGGCGCTGCCAGGTGTTCATACGCGGACGGTTCGACACCGAGTGTCAAAAGTATAACTGAAACCACCAATGGGGTCGGTAGTTCAGTGGCTGATAAACAGCCGCCATAGCATACAGCGGCCCGTCCTACTATCTCTCGAACCTCACCTCAAATACAAGCTCACACCTCATAGAGCAGCTAGTACCCGAGCCCCGTCAACGTCCCCTCGAGTTCGTCCAGGTATGCCCCACCGAAGAGGTGGACGTGGACGAGCAGCGGATAGAGGCGATAAACGAACCGACGCCGGTTCCAGAACCCGTCGCGAATACCGCGCCGCCGCTCGTACGCGTCGAAGAAAGCCGAGCCGAAGGTGTCCGTCCAGTCGACGTACGCCAGTTCGATCTCCGGATCGGCGTAGTACGTTGCGGGATCGAGAAATGCCGTCACCCATCCGCCTCGAGAGAGGATGTTCGTTCGCCAGACGTCGCCGTGGATCAACGAAGGTTCCGTCGCATGACCCTCGAGCAGTGCCTCGAGATCGTCGGCGACGGCCTCGACCCGGCTCCGTGTGTCCGACGGTAGAATCCCCGACCCCCGTCGCGGATCAGCCGCGAGTGACGCGACGTGTCGAAGCCGTTGGTCACGATAGAACTCGAGCCACGAGTCCGTCCACTGGTTGGGCTGGCGAACCGGCCCGGTGAGGGTGTCCCGCGGAAAGCCGAAGCCGTCCTCGCTGATTTCGTGGAGCGACGCGAGGTGGATCGCAGCGTCCCGGGCCACTCGGTCGTCGTGAGCTGTCGCTCCCGCGACGTGCTCGAGCACGAGCAGGTCGTCGCTCGCGTGGTACACGTCGGGGACGTGAAGGTCGCCCTCGTCGGCGAGGTAGCGAAGCATGAACGCCTCGGTCTCGAGGGGCGTCTCGCCAGTTTTGGCGACGACCGTTCGGCCGTCCTCGAGCGCGACCCTGAAAACGGAGCCGATCATCCCGCCCTCGAGTTCGGTAACGCGCTCGGGGGTCGAGTCGAGCGCAGCGGACAGCGCCGCCTCGAGTTCTCCCTTCACGGTTTGAACCGGTTTACGTCGGCCACAAGTCACTCCCGCCGCACGTACTCGAGGAAGGCAAATCCGTCGTGTTCCTCGCGGTCGACTTCGTCCCAGTCCGAGCGATCCCACGCCGGGAACGACGTGTCTCCCTCCGGCCGGTCGTGAATCTCGGTCACGACGAGCCGATCGAGGGCGGGCAGCAACTGTTCGTAGACCGTCGCGCCACCGGCGACGAACGCGCGGTCAGTGCCGCCGTGGCGTTCGGCAGCCGCTTGCTCGGCAGCCTCGAGCGCCCCCTCGAGACTCGACGCAACGACGGCGTTTTCGGGCGTCTCGAGGTCGCGACTCGTGAGAACGATCGAGGTTCGGTTCGGAAGAGGCTCGCCGAGTGCCTCGAGGATGCCCTCGTAGGTGATTCGGCCCATGATGACCGGGTGGCCCGTGGTCTGGCGTTTGAAGTGAGCGAGATCCTCGGGGACGTGCCAGGGCATCTCCCCGTCGCGGCCGATGATTCCGTTCTCGGCGACGGCGACGATGCCGACGAGTTCGAGATCGGTCTCGAGATCGGCGCTCGAGGGGGCTCGTTCCGTCGTCATTCGGCGACCGAAAACCGAAGTCCATCGTGGGACTCGTACCCGATCAGTTCGACGTCGTCGTGGGAGAGGTCGTCGATCGTCACGTCGGCGATCTCGAGCGTCGGTCGCTCGAGTGGGTCGCGCGTACACTGCCGGAGCAGGTTCGGGACGTGATCGAATCGTTCCTCGCCCTCGGCCTCGGCCGGAGCTTCCTCGAGGAGCCACTCGCGGACGTCGGCGTACCCGTCGGGGCTGTCGACGTCGTCGAGACGAGCCTGCAGCGCCTCGAGATTGTCTTCGTACCACGACCCGCGCTCACCGGTGCCGCAGTAGACGTGTGCGTCGACGATGGTGTGGCCGAAGGTGCCTGCCTCGAGCCCCGTCTGCTGGGCGACGAGTTTCGTCAGCAGCGAGTACGCAGCGATGTTGAAGGGAACGCCGAGGGCGACGTCGCCGGATCGCTGGGTGAGGTGACAGTTGAGCTGGTCGCCCTGTACGTTGAACACGAACGTGTAGTGACACGGCGGCAGCGTCGAGACCGCCGCGTTCGCGGGGTGCCAGGCGTTGACGACGAGTCGGCGGGAGTTCGGATTGTCGGAGAGCTGGTCGAGCACGTATCCGAGCTGGTCGAACGTCTGCCGGCCATCGGCTTCCTCGTTGACCCACTGGCTCCCGGGAACCGATCCGCTCGAGGCCTCGCCGGCGTCGATGCCGGCCCAGGACTCGCCCTCGAGTTTACTCTCGTCGTCGGGAATTGGATACCGTCGCCAAAAACGGCCGTAGGCGGTGTCGAGCCTACCGTCTTCGTCGGCCCAGGCGTTCCAGATCTTGGTTTCCTCGCGCAGGTCGCGGATGTGCTCGTCGCCCGAGAGGTACCAGCACATCTCGTGGATCATCGAGTTCCAGCGGTAGCCGTCCATCTTCTTGGTCGTCAGGAGCGGGTAGCCTCGCTCGAGGTCGATCTCGTAGTGCTGGCTGAACGAGGAGATGGTGTCGACGCCGGTTCGGTTGGGTTTGTACGAACCCGAAGAGAGCACCGAATCGACGAGGTCGAGGTACTGTCGCATTGTGGCTCCGTTGCGGTTGGAGCTACATAACATTAGAACATTAGGCGAGACGAGCGGAGCGGTTTACGGCGCGACGTACTCGAGCCCCAGTTCCTCGAACACGAACGACCAGGTGTCGAGCGCCTCCTCGACGATCATCCAGGTCGGCTTGCCAGTCCCGTGACCCGTGTCGCGATCGGTCTTACAGAGGATCGGGTGCTCGCCCGTGTCGAGTTCCTGCATTCGGGCAGCCATCTTCCAGGCGTGTACCGGATGAACGCGGGTGTCGCTCTCGGCCGTTTTGAAAAACACGGCGGGGTAGTCGCGCTCCTCGAGGTTGTGGTACGGCGAGTATTCGTAGATCCACTCGAAGGCGTCGGGATCGTCCGGCGAGCCGTACTCGGTCGTCCAGGACTCACCGAGCAGGAACGTGTGGAACTGCAGCATGTCGAGCAGCGGAACGTGACAGAGCACGGCCCGCATCAGGTCGGGTCGCTGCGTCATCACCGCACCGACCGTCAGGCCGCCGTTGGAGCCGCCCTGGATCGCGAGCCGGTCGCTCGAGGTGTAGCCCTGCTCGATCAGGTACTCCGCGGCGGCGATCATGTCGTCGAAGGTGTGCTGTTTGCGCTCGTGGCGGGCCGCCCGGTGCCAGTCCTTGCCGAACTCGCCGCCGCCCCGGAAGTTGCCGACGGCGTAGACGCCGCCCGAGCGCAGGAAGGCCTGTCCGAATCGGGAGTACGACGGCGTCACGCTGATCTCGAAGCCGCCGTAGCCGTACAGCAGCGTCGGATTGTGTCCATCGCGTTCGAGCCCCTCGCGGTGGATCACGAACATCGGCACTTCGACATCGTCGGTCGACTCGTACCAGACCTGTTCGACGACGAGGTCGACGTCGGACTCGAGATCGGGACGGTCGAGTTCCTCGAGGGCGTCGCCTCCGTTTCCGATCTCATTCTCGTTTCCGTCGGCGTTTCCGTTTCCGTCTCCGTTCCCATCGCCGTCGGTTTCAGCAGCAAGGTCGTATCGAAACACCGCAGGCGGATGGTCGAACGATTCGTAGCCGAAGAACAGTTCCGGCTCGTCGCGGTTGCCCGACAGCCCAGTGACGGTACCGAGTCCCGGGAGGTCGACAGTGTGGAGTGACGTCCCCTCCGGGTCGAACACCTCGAGTTCCGACACCGCCGCGTGCTCGTACCGACAGATCAGCCGATCGTCGGCGAGCGTGACGGTCTTGAGAATCCCATCTCGAGCCGAGATCACCTCGGGCAGTTCATGCGGATCGACCGGGCCGTCGACGCTCGAGAGGTCGAGTTCGACCAGCCGGTAGGTGGGGGCCTCGAGGTTCGTCCGCAGATAGGCCGTGTCGCCGTCGACCAGCGGCACGTAGAGGTGGTCGGTGCCCTCGAAGACGGGCGTCAACTCGGTCTCGCCGACGGGCGCGTACAGGATCTCGCTACGCTCCCAGGCACTGACGAGGGTGACGAGCAGGTGTTCGCCGTCGCGGTCGGTCTGCAACTGCGGCCAGGTCGAGGGGTCGTCGATCTCGTAGAGAAGGGCGTCGTCCGCGAGATCGGTGCCGAAGGCGTGGTAGTGGATCGACTTCTCGAGTTGGCCGCCGTCGTCGGCACCGCCCGTCCGGTAGTAGTAGAGGCCGTCGGACGCCCAGCCGACGCTGTGGCACCGCCCGAGGTCGGGTAATTCGTCGATCACGTCGCCGGAGGCGACCTCGATGACGGTCACGTCGTACTGTTCGTTCCCGCCCTCGTCGACGCCGTAGGCGAGGCGGTCGCCGTCGGGCGAGAGCGACCACCACCCCATCGCCACGGTGCCGTCCTCGCTCCATTCGTTCGGATCGAGAAGCACCTCGCGATCGTCCTCGAGCGACTCCCGGTAGGTGAGGACGGCCTGATCGTCGTCCTCACGTTCGATTTCCTGGAAGTACCCGGACGGTCGGGCCGCGATCGAGCCGTAGTCGGTGACCCTGGCGACCGATTCGAACTCCGGCTGGAGCGCGTCGCGGACTGCCGCGGACTCGAGGGAGGCGTCGGCGTGATCGTTCTGCGCGTCGACCCACTCGTCGATAGCCTCACGCTCGTCCTCGCCGTTCTCGAGCCAGCGGTAGGGATCCTCGACGACGGTGCCGTGACGTTCGTAGCTCGCGTTCTCGCGTCTGGTCGGGGGCGGGTTCATCGTCGGGTGGTTTGAACGCCGAACGAAAATAGTTCCGTGTATGGCACGTCGTTGCCGCCACATCTACCGCCTCGCTCCGCCTCGAATCCACAGAAACACCACGACCGTGCATACCTCTTCCTCGAGAAAGGGCAACCTTTACAGGTTCCTGCGTACCGGATTCGACCATGCGCGAACACGTACTGCTGATCGGCGGCGGCGGCCGCGAGCACGCCATCGCCCGGTCGCTGGCCGACAGCGAGGCGGAACTGTACGCCTGTGCAGGGAACAAAAACCCGGGTATCGCTCGACTCGCGAGCGCGTTCGAGACCCTCGAGACGACCGACCCCGAGGCCGTCCTTGAGTACGCCGAGTCGGTCGAGGCGACCATCGCCGTCGTCGGCCCTGAAGCGCCACTCGAGGCAGGCGTTGCGGACGCACTCGAGAACGCCGGCGTCTACGCCTTCGGCCCGAACCAGGACGAAGCCCGGATCGAGACGGACAAGGCGTTTCAGCGGCGGTTCATGCGCGAGAACGACATCACGGGCTGTCCCGACTTCGAGACGTTCGAGGACGGTGAGGCCGCCTGCGACTACATCGACGAGTACGACGGTGACCTCGTGATCAAGCCGGCCGGCCTCACCGGCGGCAAGGGCGTCAAGGTCATCGGCGACCAGGTCACGCCCGAGGAAGGCAAGGCCTACATCCGCGACTCGGACTACGACCGCCTCGTCCTCGAGGAGCGCCTGATCGGCGAGGAGTTCACCGTCCAGGCGTTCGTCGCCAACGGCGACGTCCGCACCGCCCCCGCCGTGCAGGATCACAAACGCGCCTACGAAGGCGACGAGGGGCCGAACACCGGCGGCATGGGCAGTTACTCCGATGCTTCGCGGGAACTCCCGTTCATGACCGCGGCCGAGTACGAGGCCGCCGTCGACATCATCGAGGAAACCGTCGAGGCACTCGAGGGCTACAAGGGAATCCTCTACGGCCAGTTCATGCTCACCGCAGACGGGCCGAAAGTGATCGAGTTCAACGCCCGATTCGGCGACCCCGAGGCGATGAACACCCTGCCCGTGCTCGAGACGCCGTTCCTCGAGGTGCTGACGGCCGCCCGGGATCGCGACCCGCTTCCGGAACTCGCGTTCACGAACCAGGCGACCGTCTGTAAGTACGCCGTTCCCGAGGGCTACCCCACCGACCCCGAAGCGGGCGCGAAGGTACGGGTGGACGAAGAGAGCGCAGGTGATGCGCTGCTGTACTACGCCAGCGTCGACGAGCGAGCGGACGGCATCTACACGACCACCTCGCGATCGTTCGCGGTCGTCGGCCTCGCCGACACGATTGCCGCGGCAGAAGAGATCGCGGAGGACGCACTCGGCGTCGCCGGCGACGAGGGGCTGCACATGCGCCACGACATCGGAAAAGCGGATCTGGTGCAGCGACGGATCGACCACATGGACGAACTGCACGGGCAGTAACGTTCCGGATTCAGGACTCGACGCGCAATTTCAAGGTCGGCTTATATTCGGTCGTTCGGTGACGGTAGTCTGTATGTCCGCACGATTCAGCGGCGACGACCAAGGAAAAACAGTCGTGAACGCAAACGGCGACCGAATCGGTATCGTCGAGGACGTTCGCGACGGAACCGCCTACGTCAACCCGGATCCGGGTATGGCCGATACGATCAAATCCAAACTCGGCTGGGGTGACGTCTCCGGGGAGAATTACGAACTCGACGACACCAACGTCGAGCGGATCACCGACGACGAAATTCGACTCGAACGGATGTGAACTGGTCGCCCTCATCCAGGCGAGCAGTTGGTTTCTTGTAGGATTACGACCAACGCCGTGGCAGTGACCGACGGCGACCCTTCGAGACACGACCGCGTACAGCGCCATCCGACGCCCGGGACAGCGAACTCGCTCGGCCACTGGACGAGCGCTCGCCACCCGCTACGAGTCGCGATCAACTACGTCGTCGTCTGGCTCATCCGCATCTCCCCGAGCCTGAGACTCAAACGGTGGCTCATGCGCCGACTGGGAGTGACCGTCGGCAACGGTGTGTCGTGGGGACTCGAGGCGACGCCCGACGTGTTCTGGCCGGAGCTGATCACGGTCGAAGATCACGCCATCGTCGGCTACGACGCCACGATTCTCTGCCACGAGTTTCTCCAGGACGAGTACCGCACCGGCGAGGTCGTCGTCGGCGAACGAGCGATGATCGGCGCCGGGGCGATCATCCTGCCCGGCGTCGAAATCGGCGCTGGCGCGAGCGTTGCGGCGAACTCGCTCGTGACGAGGGACGTCCCACCGGGAGAGACGGTTGCTGGCGTTCCAGCCACCCAGATGGGCGACTCGAGTTCGGCGTCGGACGATGATACCCCCCACTCTGTCGAGTGATCCACGCGCCGGTTATTCGCGCGGTAATTACCGTGCGTCCTCGGGTTCGACGCCGTAGCGATCCTGCACGCGTTCGACGGCGAGGTCGTGAAAACCGACCAACAGGGCAACGCTGACGACGATGATCAGTCCGTCGAGTACCGTCGACATGAGGCCGAGGCCGACGATGAGTGTCGTCGCACACGCGGCGGCGTGATTCGTTCCCGATTTGAGCATTGCGACGGTCGTCAAGACCATGGCGAGGAGTGCACTGATAGCGAGCCTGCCGACCTCGCTCGAGAGCGGAACCGCCCCGTCGAACACGTCCGTGACGACCAGACCGTCCCCGACCAGCAGGTACGCGAGGAGCCCACAGACCATCGCGATCGTGTGCCCACCGATGATGTGATAGGCTCCCTGGGCGCGCGGCTGTTCGCCCGTGGCCATGAGGTACGCCGACGGGCCCAGACTCGGGAAGAGCAGCGGTTGGCCGGATACCCAGGCCAGCATCCCGAGAAAGACGAAGTGGAGCGTGACGTTGATCCCGGCGCTCAGATCGTCGTCGATCGTCATCGGCCGTATTACACCGACTGGCCACATACGTTCTGTGGCATAGGATCAGCTTACTCGAGGTCGTGGTCGTGATCCCGATCGTGGCCGTGGTCGTGGTCGTGATCGCTGTCGAGGCAGTGTTCGCGCTTCGCCTCATCGGCATACTGATCGGCCAGCCGAACCGGCTCCGGGAGTTTGTACCCTGCCGTGAGTCCGCAGACGATATCGGCGGCCGTCTCCGGGCCAATACGGTGGCCGGGACTGACGTACAGCGGATTGATGTGGCGATTCGGCGACTCGTACTGCCTGGTCTGGACGGCGTAGCCGAGCAGGGTTCCTGCCGGTGCGTCTACCCGCGACCCCGAACCGGCCTCGATGGCGACACGCGACCCGGTCTCGAGCCCCTCGAGGTCGTCCACTGGATTCCCACAGAGGAGGCTCTTTGCGACGCCGATGCTGGGGACGTCGACGACGACGCCCATGTGGGTCGCAATCCCCGCCTGTCTGAAGTGAATACGGCCGCTGCCGTCGAAGAGAAACAGGTCGGGATCACAGGAGAGGGTCTCGACGGCCTCGAGGATCGGCCCGCCTTCCCGGAAGGCCAGCAGTCCCGGGATGTAGGGGATCTCGAGGGGTGTCACGGCGGCAGTTCGTTCGACTACCTCGCCCGCCTGTACGACGACGATGGCGCTGAGTGCCTGTTCCGGCTCACGTTCGAGGAGGAACGATTGATCGACGCCGGCGACGAGCGGCGGGTCGTCGAGGTCGTGGTCGTGCTCTTGCTCACGGTCTTGCTCGTGATCGTGGCCGTGCTCGTTGTCGTGATCTTGCTCCTGGTCGCGGTCGCCGTCCTGGGTCAACGTGGTCTGCCCGCCGACCGATTTCGACGTCGGATGCTCGAGCGAAGCCGTCACGGCTGCCGGATCGAACGCGAAATCGTCCTCGAAGATCGCCGCCTCAGCGATTACGGATTGCAGGGCTTCCATCTCGGCTCGCGAAAGCGAGGGATCCGGTGCGAGGTCGGGTCGTGGGTTCGATGACATGGTCGGAGCGATGAACGGGGGGGATAGGGAACCGAAAATCGGTGTACGCGACTCGAGCGGTTAGAAGCGACCGCGACCGGGGCCACCTGGGCCACCCGGCCCGCCTGGACCGCCCGGCCCACCACCGAGCTGGAACTGGTTTTGTGTTCGAATGTTCTGGGTTCGTTTGACGTACTCGCCGTAGGCCAGGCCGACCACCAGGCCGACGAGGTGGGCCGCGTGGGCGATTCCACCAGCACCGGCCGCGCCACCGCCGATGAAGGCGACACTAATGAGTGCTGTCCCTGCCGCAAGCAACCAGATTGGAACCGGGAGAATGAAGTAGAGGTAGACTTTGAGGTTTGGGTTCAGGATCGTCAACACACCCATAATCGCGAGGGCAGCGCCACTCGCGCCGAGGACGCCCCCGAACGGAGCCGGCGGGACGCCCTCGACGATCTGGATACCGATCTGGCTCAGGCCGGCAAGAGCGCCGCTAACGATAAAGAGGATCGCGAACTTCCGAGAACCGACGTAGCGCTCGACGAGCGGCCCGAAGAAGAAGATCACGATGCTGTTGAAGACGATGTGCATGAAGCCGCCGTGAGCGAAGATAGACGTGACCCACGTCCAGACGTACTCGGGATTCTGGGGAGTAAGGACGAACAGAAATCGCATGGCTCCGCTCCCGAAAATCGTGCTGACGAGGATCTGTGCGAGGAACGTCAGCCACATCAGCGCCAAGAACGTGTACGTCATGTTCCCACGGAAGTACGCCAGCGGACCACCCGGCCCCGTTTCGATCGGCAGTTTGTCGCTCAGACTCGAGGCCTTCGATTTTCCGCCACCGTTGACGCTATCGTCGAACCCGCTGTCGAACACCCCTTTCGGGTCGTTCCAGTTGTGAAGCCCCGTACAGTTGTGGTTCTCCGGCAAGCGGTGCTCCCCACAGTAGGTGCCCCCGCAGTGCCGACAGTTGTACGGCATGCTTTCGTTTTTCCCACACACGTCACACGTTGCCATTGGCGGCCCGTATGTGGCGCGATGCTATGGGGTTTGGGGTTATGAGTCGCTCGAGAGCCGACGTGACGAGGATTTTTGCCCCCACAGGCCCCACTACCGGGTGTGAAAGAGTACGAGCGCAAACAGCTGCTCGAGCGCGTCGGTCGGGAGGGCGCGACCATCGGTGCGGACATCCCCGAGGAGATCACCGTCCAGGGGGAGTCGATCGACCTCCGACAGTTCGTCTTCGAAATCAAGCGCCGGGACACGGTACCCTCGGGCGAGCGCGAACGCGTCGAGCAGGCGAAGAAGAATCTGCGAAGAGAGCGCCTTCAGCGCGTCCAGCAAATCGAAGACGGGGACATCACCCGCGAAGAGGGTGAACGGCTGGTCACCTCGATCATCGGCATCGACCGGGCGCTCAACGCCCTCGAGAGCCTGGGCCCGACCGATCTCGAACGCGAGCAACAGGCCCAGCAGATGGCGGACAAGAAGCGATGGATGACGTTCCTGCAGAAGGCCCTCGGACGCGAGGACGGGGCAGCGACACGGAGGGGGCGGTAATGGCAACCAACGCCGAACTCGCGGCCCGATTCGACGAGTTTGCAGACCTGCTGGACGCCAACGACGTCGAGTACAAACCACGCGCCTACCGGCGGGCCGCCGACAACATCCGCGCCCATCCGGTACCGATCGCCGAGCAGGTCGCAGCCGGGGACGAGGACGCCGTCGAGAACATCGAAGGGGTCGGCGACGCCATCGGCTCGAAAATCGTCGAGTACGTCGAGACCGGAACTATCGAAGAACTCGAGGAACTCCGCGAGGAACTCCCCGTCGAGATGGCCGCGCTAACCCGGGTCGAGGGCGTCGGCCCGAAAACCGTGGGCACACTGTACCGCGCCCTCGGGATCGAAACCCTCGGCGACCTGGAAGCGGCCGCCGAGGCCGGCGAGATCCAGTCGGTGTCGGGTTTCGGCGCGAAAACCGAACAGAACATCCTCGAGAACATCGAGTTCGCCCGCACGATCGGCGAGCGACAACTGCTCGGGGAAGCCAGACCGCTGGCCGACGACGTGCTGACCTTCCTCGAGTCGCTCGAGGCCGTCGAACGGTGTGAGGTCGCCGGCTCAATCCGGCGCTGGCGGGAGACGATCGGCGACGTGGACGTCCTCGCGGCGACCGAATCGGGCGAAAACGTCGTCGAGTCGTTCGTCGCCTGGGACTCCGTCGACGACGAAATCGAGTCCGGTCCGTCGAAGGCCAGCGTCCGCGTCGGCGACGTTCGCGTCGACCTCCGCGTCGTCGTTCCCGAGGAGTACGGCTCGGCGCTCCAGTACTTCACCGGAAGCAAGGATCACAACGTCCGGTTGCGCAACTACGCCATCGACCGGGGGATGAAACTCAACGAGTACGGTGCCTTCGACGTCAGTGGAATCGACGATCCGGACGCCGGCCAGCGCGTGGGCGACCGAGTTGCCGGCGAGACCGAGGCCGGGATGTACGAAGCCCTCGGATTGCCGTTGATCCCGCCGGAACTTCGCGAGGATCGCGGCGAGATCGACGCGGCTGCCGCCGGCGACCTCCCCGATCTTCTCACGCGAGAGCAGATCCGGGGCGACCTCCACACCCACACGAACTGGTCGGACGGCAACAACACGATCGAGGAGATGGTCGCCGCCGCCGAGGCCGCCGGCTACGATTACTACGCCATCGCTGACCACGCGGACGGCCCCGGCATCGTCGGCGGTGTCGGGTTGAGCGACAAAGAGATCCTCGAGCAAGTCGAGGCGATCCGCGAGGTCGCTGACACGGTCGACCTCGAGGTGTTCGCCGGCATCGAGGCGAACGTCGACGCCGACGGGGCCATCGGGCTCGGTGACGACGTGATCGACGTGCTCGACGTGATCGTCGCCTCGCCACACAGCGCGCTCGATCAGGATCCTGGCGACGCCGAACGACGACTCCTCCGAGCGATCGAGAACCCCGCGGTCGACATCCTCGGGCACCCGAGCGGTCGATTGCTCAACGAACGCGAGGGGCTCGCCATCGACGCCGAAACGCTGGGGGCCGCAGCCGCAGACCACGGAACGGCACTCGAGGTCAACAGCAACCCCCGGCGGCTCGATCTCTGGGGGAGCGCGATCCAGGCCGCAATCGATGCTGGAGCGACGATCGCGATCAACACGGACGCCCATCGGCCGGCGACCCTCGAGTACGTCCGCTGGGGCGTCCACACGGCCCGGCGAGGGTGGGCCGAGGCGGACGACGTGATCAACACGTGGGACGTCGATCGCCTTCGCGAGTTCCTTCACTGATCGCTGCACGCTCGACCTTTTCTCCTATCCGTATGAAACTCCTCATCGACGTCATGTGCGGCGGTCTCGTCGCTCACTGTCGGATGTGTGGCCACGACACGCTGTACGCCGGCGATCGCGACCTGGAGCACGACGACGATGTCCTCGAAGCCGCCACCAGGGAGGGACGAACCGTCGTCACACGGGACGTCGAACTCGCTCGGCGGGCCGACGATAGCATCCTCCTCGAGTCCCGGGACGTTTCCGATCAGTTACGCACACTGTACGAGGCTGGCGTCGATCTCACGCTGCCATCCGAACCGTGGCGCTGTGGGCGGTGCAACGGGGAACTCGAGGCAGTCTCCGTCGGGTTCACCACGCCGTCATACGCACCGGATACCAGCGAACGTCCCGTCTGGCAGTGCCGGACGTGCGACCAGCACTTCTGGAAAGGCAGTCACTGGGATCGGGTTCGGCGAACGCTCGCCGTTGCTCGAGGGGACGAGTCACTCGAGTCGAGTACCGCTGATCGGTCGGCCGATCGTGATCAGGGTTCGTGATTGCTCGTGGAACGCTCTCGAGAACCCAGAATTACCACTCACAATAGCACCGCCGTCAGTACACCGAGACGTCGTCAAAACGTCCCTCGTAGAAGATGTGGTCGGGATGAGTGGGCTCCGTCCCCGAGAGGAGCAGTCGATCGATTTTTTCCCAGGTGTTTTCGTACAGGAGGTGACCGAGTTCCGCCGTAGTCGTCCGCACGCGGCGGAATCCGTTGTCGTAGACGATGCGTCGCGGTGCATCTTCGCGAAGTGCCTCCACGAGGTCGGCTTCCGTCTCGATCGGTCGCTCGAACGCGACGTGTGAGACGCCCACCGAACTCGGGAGGTGGGCGTACGAGGAGGTGAACTGAGCGAGGTCGAGTTCGCTGGCGAGTCGTTTCGCCCGTCGGTTGTGCACCGGCAGGTGTTTCGGATTGAAAATTTCGACGGCGTCGATGATCTCTCGGTATCGGCGGAGATCGTCACCAGTCAATGAGACGTTCAGAAACTCCGGATGGGGAGCCAGCACTGCTGCCCCCTGGCGCTCGAACTCCTCCATCGCGGCTTCGAGCGTAATAAAATCGGGCACCGCTTCCTCGAGCCCGATCGCGAGGACGTGTTTTCGGTCACGCCACGATCCCGTGAACACCTCCCGTGCCGGGAATACCTGTACAGCCTCCGTCGAGTACGCCCACGCCTGCTCGCGGATCTCTGGGAGTCGGGTGAAATGAGGGGCGTACACCAGGACCTCGATGCCGGCCTGTCGAGCGTACTCGACGACACGATCGTTCAGCACCTTCACGTGGCAATCGACTCGGACAGGCTCTCCATCGCTCACGGGCGTTCCTTTTCCGAGCGAGAAGATATGGATGTTGATTTCCTGGCTCCGGGGATCGATCCATCAACACGGGCGAAAAAACCTTTAAGAACCGCCCGAGTATCTCGAGTGAGAGTGAATGGCCTGGGAATGTGGAATCGACGACTGTGGGGCAGTGTTCGACGACGTCGAGTCGGCTATTGCGCACCAGGTACAAACGCACGAACGCCTCGAGTGTGACGTCTGCGGGACGATCGTCCCCGACGGCTATCTCGCGATCCGACACGTGTTCACCGAACACAGCCGCGCGGAGTACGTCCGCGCCTACGGTGCCGACGCCGAGGACGTCCGTCACCGAGAGGATCTGTTAGAGGAGATCGACGGGGTGGTGGATACACAGCGCCTCGCGGAGTTCCTCGAGGGGCCGTCCTGACCGTTCCGCGCGATCAGCCGGGTCGTGTGTAGTGGCTCGAGCGATTGCTTGTCCGAATCCCCTCGAGACGTACCCTTCGTAACGAACGAGTTACACACGGTTCGATGCCTCCTCTTGTGTTCGGGTGTGTATTCAGGTACAGTGTTTCACGTGTCGATCCGTGCTGAACGTTTATATTGTGAGCTGAATATGGTGACGTGTGTACGATCCAGTGGTTTCTCGCCGTCTACTCCTTTCTATTCTCGGAATTTCGACTACTGCAGGTTGTATGGAACGGTTGTCTGGTGAGTCGGAGTCGGGCATTCGACTTGGAAGCGTCCGTATCGCTAATACGACGGACGAAACACATCGAGTGGATCTGTTGATCGAAAGAAACAATGAGATCGTGTACCGCGACACCAGCGAAATCAACGCTACTGACGAGGTGTGGATCGAGCCGGCGTGGTCGTCTGAACCAGCCGATTACGATCTGTATTTCGTAATCAGTGGTGTAGACGAGCTACAGGTAGCCAATGTAACGAACCTCCACGAGGAGGAAACGGCGGGCGACTGCCTCTTTGCTGACGTATGGATTGTGGACGGTTCTGAACGTAGTCTCGTGATGGCGAAGGACGTCGAAGAGCAAGAGGAGGCCGGTTGTAACTTCTGAGTTGACGTGCAGGAAGCGCCTCTCGCGAGCGACGGATTTGACCAGGGATATCAAATGATAGGATGTAAAAAGACCGATCCCCCAGAACGGCTCGAGTCCGTTACCGCTCGTCGGAATCCAGCACCCGAATCTGATCGCCCCGAACTGTCACCGGAATCGGCACCGTCGCCTCGTACAACTCGACGGTCACCTGATCTTTCCCTTCGTCGATCCGCTGTACCTGCGCCTTCTCGCCCTTGAACGGGCCAGCGATGAGTTCGACGATGTCGCCCTCGGCGATCCCCTCCACGTCCGGCTTGGGTGAGAGGAAGTGCTCGACTTCGGTGATGTCCGACTTCCCGGGAATTACCGTTCGCGCGTGAGGAATGTCCTCGAGCAACCGCTCGAGTACGGCGTCGTTGTCGGCCTCGACCATCACGTAGGAGGTCAGCGAGTCGGGGGCGAGGGCGGCGTGTACGTCCGGTTCTTCGCGGTTAATGATCATGTCGGCGACGGTCTGCTCCTGACTCGCCGTGGTTTTGACTGCGAAGATGGCCATCAGAATCCACCGCCGGTGAGGATCATCATGATCACGCCGATCAGGAATCCGATGAAACCGACGAGCAGGATTCCCGCCCCGGCGATCTTTGACACTTGCATGAACTCCTCGCGCGTGGGCGTCGTCGCCATCTTCAGCACCCGCACGTACGAGGTGAGATCGTAGGGAACGTCCATATCTGTGTGTTCACACTGCGTCGCCTTTTATCTGTCTTTCTTTTCTGCCAGCACGTCGAGCCCACACCTGCCGTTGCAGATGACGGTCGCCCCACTTGTGTCCTCGGTCTGGACACCACACAAGGGATTAATCCATAGCCGAAGACGACACCGACCGACCGTACGAGGACGAAGCCGAACGCACGACCGACATCGAAGACGAACTCGAGCGGATCGGGCGTGCCCCCGACGAAATCGACGCGGACAGTTCAGTTGGATCACAGCGTTCGCCTTGTAGCGACGAAAATACCGAGCTCGAAGCTGATCACGACGATAAGACGGTGAAGTGTCCTGGCGGCGTGAGTGCCGACGAAACCTCCCGGTTGTCCTCGTCCGTAACAGGCCGTTCGTGAAATTACAGGTGTTCTGCCTCCTTGAGTTGGACGCGGTCGTCGGTAATGCGTTGAATCTGGTCGACTTCCACCGGGACGTCATCCTCGTCGACGTCGCCCCACTCGAGCGTAGCTTTGATCCGTTCGGTGATACCCGGGTGCGCGTCGACGTACATAATTTGGGCGCTATCGTCGACACCGGTTACCATCCCGAGTTCTTCGTCTGTTGCGTCGACGACCGTTTTTCCGATCTCATCGTCCGACAGCGTTACTCGCGCAGTTCCTTCGACGGGTTCACCTTCGCCCGGCTCTCCGATGTCTTCGGTGGTCTGCGCGACGCCCCCTTCCGTCGTGTCGCCCGACATCGCTCCGGCGTCTTCGGTGGCCACTTCCTCGCTGTGAACCGTCTCCATCGTCAACAGTTCGCCCCCGGTGACGTCGGCGTACAGGCGCTTGCGATCGACCACCTCGTCTTCGACGACGTGTTCGCGGGTGAAGTGGGTGTGAATTCGGTCGTCGTCGCTGAACTCCGTCTCGATATCACACTGTACCAGGACGTTCTCGGGCGACATATCGAGATCCAGGAGGTCGCTCTCGGCTATCGTTCGCTGGAGCCCCTCGATATCGATGTCGCGATCCTCGACGGTATCGGTCTCGACGACGTCGGTGCCCGCAACGTGGCTCTCGACGGTGAACCGCTCGGTGAACCCGCGAGTGACCGCCCACGTTTCCTCGACGTCCAACTCGGCGGAGTACGGGATCGCTGAAGTCGATTCCATGGAGCCCATCTCAGTCTCCATCGGCTCAGATTCCGTACTCGCTACCGAATCGAGGTATCGATCCTCGTCGAACCACTCTCTGTTTTCGACGGTGCCCTCGTCGTGTAGGCTACAGTTCGTACACTCGCGCATCAGGAGTTCGACATCGAACACGCTCTCGTCGATCACCTCGGTGTCGACGAGTTTGCTCTCGATTGTCGCCTCCTCGACGACGACGCTCTCGACGACGGTCGTCTCTGTCACCTCTGTCGTTACCGTCTCCCCCTCGAGGAGTCGGTCTTTCAAGTCCTCTCGGTCGACGCTACTTCGCGTAAGTGCGTCTTCACGGCGGGTTACCTCGAAGGGGTTGGACGTCTCCGTGCCGTGATAAATGACGACGTGATCGTCCTCGTCGAGTTGGGCAAAGAAATCGTCCCAATCCACCGTCTCGTGATCGTCGGTCGCTTCGGACTCCGAAATGATGCGGTAGCGATCCGACTCGTCCCGGTGTTGGACTGGTATCGCGGTGTGTTCGTCCGCCCAGCGGCGAATCGTCTCTCTGTCTGCCGATAATCGGCTGCCTTCAGATTCTTCAGGGTGGTCGTCCATGACGTTTATACCGTCCACCCCGGGACGTAAAGCAGGACAAATCGTTCCAGTTTCACGGAGAGATTAGAACGAGAGACGATACAGTACTGAGCGCCTTCGTACGCGTAATCGCCGTGTTACCGGTGGAAACTTTGGATTGGAATCGAGCGAGGCGGACACGACACGATCCCATCGACCTGAGACGCTCGGCGGATGGTGCTCGAATCTGGTCAAATCCGCGAAGACGGCGATCCGTCGACCACAAACATCCCAAACGAACACAGATTCCGAACTCGACGTCTCTTACGCTTCGTCGAACAACTCCTCGCCCTCGACCATGTGTTCTTCGACGGCGTCCATGTCGAGCGTCAGGCCGAGACCGGGCTCCTCGGGGATCTCGATGTAACCCTCCTCGATGACGTCCTCCTCGACCAGATCCTCCCACCAGCCGAGTTCGTAGCTGTGGTACTCGACCGCCAGCGAGTTCGGAATCGCTGCGCCGACGTGAGCTGACGCCATCGTCGCAATCGGCGACGCGACGTTGTGCATCGCCACCGGAACGTAGTACATGTCCGCCAAATCGGCGATCTTCCGCGTCTCGCGCATCCCGCCGACTTTCGGCATGTCCGGTGCGATGATGTCGACCGCCTGCTTCTCGAGCAACTGCCGCTGGCCGTGCTTTCGGTAGACGTTCTCGCCGACGGTGATCGGCGTCGTCGTCGACTGGGTGACCTCCCGCTGGACGTCGTGATTCTCCGGCGGAACGGGATCCTCGAGCCACCAGACGTTGTACTCCTCGAGGCGTTCGGCCAGACGCTTGGCGCTGCCGGCGGAGAACGTCCAGTGGCAGTCGAACGCGACGTCGGCTCTGTGGCCCACGGCTTCGGTGACGGCCTCGACGATGCTCGCTTTGTGTTCGATTTCGATGTCGCGCAGGTGGCGGTTCGCGCGATCCTTCTCGTGCCCGGAGGGCACGTCGAGGTCGAACTTTAGCGCGTCGTAGCCGAGGTCGTCGACGACCCGTTCGGCTTCCTCGGCACAGGCGATCGGGTCGGCTTCCTCCTCGGTGTGACAATCACAGTAAACGCGCATCTCGTCGCGGTATTTCCCGCCCAGAAGCTGGTAGGCGGGCACCTCGAGGATCTTTCCGGCGAGGTCGTGGAGCGCGATTTCGATGCCCGAAATGGCGGTGACGGTAACGCCGGCGAGCGATCCTTCCCCGGACATCTTCTGCACGAGGTGTTCGGTCAATCGGTCGATGTCGAGGGGGTTCTCCCCTCGCAGGAACGGCGTCATTCGCTCGACGAGTTCGGCGACGCCTGCGCCCCAGTAGGCCTCACCGGTGCCGACGATGCCCGCGTCCGTGTAGATCCGGACGAGCGTCCACGGGAAGTTTCCGTCGACCATCGTCGTCTGCACGTCGGTAATCTCGACGTCGCGTCCGCCCCCGCGCTTTGCGGTGACGCCCATCGTCTCAGCCGAGAGATCCCGCATCGTGTACTCGGCGTTGGGGTCGTGTAGCTGCGAATAATCGATGCCCATAATCACGCATTGACTCGCATAGTAGTAAAACCTTATACTTCGATCCTGAAATCGGCAAATCGAGCATCCGGCTCGATGTACTCGGAACGATACGTGCCATCCACAAAACGTGCTGCCCTGTTCCAGCAGGGACTCTCCCGACACTGGTTCAGCTCATCACCGACTCGAGTGTCAATTAGCTCTTCTCTCGAATCAGTCCGACCCTACCTCTCGAATCAGTCCAGTCCCGACTCGAGCGCCCCCACAATCTCGGCGGCTGCCACGTCGAAGCCACCGCCCTGGGCGAACGTTTCGGAGCCGCCGCCCCCGCCGCCGTACGCGACGGTCAGGTCGTCGATGAGTGCTTGCGCATCGACGTCGCCGGTCGTGCGCACGACGACGAACGGATAGTCGGTTTCGCCGACGACGGCGATCACGTCCGCGGCCGTCGCCGGCACCCCACGAACGACGTCGCCGAGCGCTTCCGGTTCGATACCGTCGACGGTGGTGACGAGCCACGTCCCATTCTCGCGCTCGATCGGTGCCGTGGCCTCGAGCGAGCGTTCGACGACTGTGGCCTCGAGGTCGCGCAGCTGTTGCCTGAGTTCGTCCTGGCGGTCGAGTGCCGCCGCCAGTTCGGAGCCGATCGAGGAGACGTCGGTGCCGAGTGTTCGTTTTGCGGTGAACGCCGCCCGTTTTTCGGCTGCCCGGCGGTCGATCGCCCGCGGCCCGACGGCGAACTCGACTCTGGTGAGCCCCTCGCCGGGATTCGAGCGGTCGAGTACCGTCACCGGGCCGATTTCGCGGGTGTTTCGTACGTGTGTCCCCCCGCAGGCGGCGACGTCCCACGGGTTCGACGACCCGTTGGTCGTTCGGCCGTTGTCGTCCTTCGACCCGACCGTCACAACGCGCACCCGTCCCTTCGCGAACGCTCCCTCCTCGGTCGCTTCGTTGAACGCAATGAACTCGCGCTCGCGGGCGTCCGCCACCGGGACGGACTCCCAGGAGACCGGTCGCGACTCCCAGACGGCCCGGTTGACCAGTTCGTCGAGCTCGACCAGCGCCTCGTCGTCGATGTCGCTCGTCGTCTCGAGGTCGACGCGGATCTTCTCCTCGCCGATATCGAACCCACCGTATCCCAGATCGTCGAAGAGCCGACGCCCGGCACCGTAGAGGACGTGGCTCGCGGTATGGGCGCGCATGCAGTACATTCGGAACGACCAGTCGATCGAACACAGCACGCGGTGGCCGGATCGAAACGACGGCGGCTCCGAGAGGACGTGTACTTGCTCGCCGTCCTCGAGGTAGACGTCCTCGACGGGGACGTCACCGATCCGCCCCTGGTCGGCCGGCTGTCCGCCGCTTTCGGCGTAGAAGTACGTCGTCTCGAGCCAGACCCGCGCTCCATCGACCGCTGTCACCTCGGTTTCAAACCGCGTCGTGTACGGCTCGGAGGCCGCCCGTTGCCCGCTCATTGGTCTCCCTGTGTCGTCCGTAGATAAAAGTCTGGCCGCCGGCAGCCGGTTTTCGTGTCGGCGCGTGGATCGGTTCCGTGTTCTCGACTCGGCACATGGCTCGCCCCTCGATTCGCTACTCGGCGAGTTCGACGTCGAGGACGTCCTCAAGTGCCGTAATCAGCCCGCCGCCGACGCCTGCCTGGGTCGCTCGTCCCTGTTCGATCGCCAGCAGATCTGACTCCCGACAGCCCAGTTCGTCGGCGAGTTCGTCCCGTTTGAACCCCGCCTCCTGACGGGCCTGCTCGAGGCGATCACCGTAGCCGGAGACGAGATACGGGAGGGGATCGTCGTCGTAGTTCGTCCCCTCCTTTTCCCAGTGTTCGGAGTCGCCGTCCCAGATGGGGTTCGCACGGGCGACGTTCTGGGCCGCTTTCTTCTTTCTGCTCGGTTCGTCCGACGACTGCGAGCCCGACCGCCCGCCTCGGGAGCGGGAGCGGCCGGATTGTTGCTGGTCGCTGTGGGGGGCACAGTCCGGGCAGACCTCGAGGTCGGCGCCGGCGACCGTTGCTCGAGTGAGCGAGTCGCTCTCGGCACCACAGAGCTCACAGGTCGTCCCGCCGCCACTCGACGACGAGCCCGTGGAGTATTTGGCCATGCCAGATGTTGGCCGTTGGGACATTTTAACTCACCGCTTATTGGTTCCCATGTGACCTCGGCGCAGGCCCGATAAGAAAAGAAAGGGCTTTTATATGCACACTGGATACCGATGAGTGCAGAAAGACGCAGCGAGCGTGGGTAGCCAAGCTAGGCCAACGGCGCAGCGTTGAGGGCGCTGTCCCGTAGGGGTCCGCCGGTTCAAATCCGGTCCCACGCATCGCATGCGCGGTCGTATTCACGATCACGACCGCGAAACGCGAGGCGGCACCGCCGCCGAGCGATACGATGCAGGTGATCTCCCTTCGCGGACATCACCCACGCATAATCCTACTGACACTACATCCACGAGCACTTGCGCTGTTCGGTGAGTCGGTAAAGTGGAACGTACTCGAGTGGGTGACAGCACTCGAGACCGTGACAGCTACACCAGCGAGTCACACCGGCCGATATTCGATGGAGCTGCGACAGTCGATACAAGCTCGCTACGGGAATCGGTAGTACGCGTTCACCTATGTTCCTGCGAACTGCTGTCAGCGCACCGATCACACCCACTCGAGAACGACGTCGTCACCCGCCTCGAGTCCGAACGCGTCGTCGCCGCGGCCGTCGTTGACGTCCAGTTCGACGTTGCCGTGGCTGCCGACGAGGGCGACCCGTTCTCCGGGGTGGACGGTGGCGAACGCGTCGCCAACCGGTATCCGATCGCCGTTCGCGACGATCTCCGTGACGTCCTCGAGCACCGTTCCTGGAACATTCGTAATTAGATTCCCGAAGTCGTCGACGACGAGCACTTCGCCAGCCACGCGCTCGTCGGAGACCTCGGCCGCTGGGAGCCGATACTCCACGGGCGATTCGAGCGGTGACGACCAGGATAATTGGTCGAGCGATACCCTTCGGCTCTCGACGGCGGCCGCTGCGGGGGCGAAGACGTCGCGGCCGTGGAACGTGGTACTCCCGTCGGCTGACTCGCTCCCCGTCGGAACCGGCGTCTCGAGGCCGTCTTCGTCGACCCTGAAGACATCGAGTGCATCGGCGAAAGCGCCGTCGTGACCGTCGCCACCCTGCCCGGCCAGCCGCTGAGCAACCGGGAGAAGAACCCCGTTATCCGGCCCGACGAGGACGTGGTCACCGGCTCGAACGACGATCGCGTGTCGATCGGTGCCGACTCCAGGGTCGACGACCACGAGGTGGGTCGCCGGCGGATAGTACGGGAGTACCTCGCGAAGCCAGAACGCACTCGCCCGGATATCGCCCCGCGGGAAGTCGTGGGCGACGTCGACCAATCGGCTGTCGGTGCGCTCGAGCAACACTCCCTTCATCGCTGCAGGGTACGGCGACCCAAAATCCGAGGACAGGGTGATCATGTCGGTCTGTGACGGGCGATTCGATAAAGAGGCTGTGGCTTTTCGAGGGCGCTCGAGGAGTACAGATCCTCTCAGGAGCCGTTCGAGTCGTCGTCAGCGACCATCTGAATACGTTCGATGCCGCCGGTCTCCTCGACGACCTCGACGACCGCGTCGGGAACCAGCGATCGCCAGTCCTCGTCGGCGATCATCCGCTCGCGAACCGACCTCCCCTCGAGCACCTCGCGCTTGAACATCGGCGACTGGCGTATTTCGACGCCGGCTTCCCGAAAGAGCTGGATCACGAGCGGGTTGTTCGAGTAGGCCACGTCGAAGTCGGGGCTCATGCTCTGGACGTGGCTGACCCACACGGAGTTGCGCTCGAGGTCTTCGATCGGCACGGCGTACGTGGTGAGGTCGAACTCCTGGACAGCTTTGGTGAGCATCATGATGCGCTCACCCGCGGTAAACGGATTCCGGGTCGTATGCGAGTCGCCAGCGCTCCCGATCCCGAGGACGAGTTCGTCGACGTCCTCGGCGATGCGCTCGACCATCGTGTGATGGCCGTTGTGATACGGCTGGAAGCGACCGATGTAAAACCCCCGTCTCATACCTGACTGTTCGGCTGTCGGACTCTTAAGCGTGGCGAGGTCGGCCCGAACGAAATACCGGCGAATTCAACCGTTTAACGCCTCCTCTGTGGCAGCCAGAGATCGACTGAAGGGAGAAAGTATATCAGTCGCAATCCCTTCGGTTCGCATACTGAATAGCATTCTATGAGCAACGATACGAACGTTGACGGCCCGTCAACGGACGAGGACGGGGATCCCGAGGAGGGACACCAGTCCACGGACACTGCCCCCCACGATGGCGACGACGAGCCAAAGTCACCCGATGGCTCCGCTACCGATGGGACTGGCGATTCCCAGTCGGATCCAGTCGAACGGGACAGCGAAACCGATCCCGACGACCCGCTCGAGGACTCGCTGGCCAAACTCGAGGAGGGAATTGACGGAGCGGCGGGCGTCGACGCACACGAGGAACCTGCAGACGACGATGACGATATCGAGACGATCGAAGACCTGGGAAGCGCTGTCGAGGTCGATCCCGGCGTCGAAATCGACGAAGAAATCGCCGAGGACGACCTTCTCGGTGGCTTAAAAATCGACTCGACGGCCGATATAGAGGTGCCTGATCGACTCGTCGATCAGGTGATCGGACAGGACGAGGCACGAGACATCATCATCAAGGCGGCCAAGCAGCGTCGTCACGTAATGATGATCGGCTCTCCCGGGACGGGGAAGTCGATGCTCGCGAAGGCGATGAGCCAACTTCTTCCGCAGGAGGATCTCCAGGACGTTCTCGTCTACCACAACCCCGACGACGGCAACGAGCCAAAGGTTCGGACGGTGCCCGCCGGAAAGGGCGAACAGATCATCGACGCACACAAAGAGGAAGCCCGTAAGCGCAACCAGATGCGATCGATCCTGATGTGGATCATCATCGCGATCATCGTCGTCTACGCGCTGATTGCCCGACAGATCCTACTGGGTATCCTCGCTGCAGGTATCATCTGGCTGATCTTCCGCTACACCTCCCGTGGCATGGATGCCATGGTGCCGAACATGATCGTCAACAACGGCGAGCAGCGCACGGCACCGTTCGAGGACGCGACGGGCGCCCACGCCGGTGCCCTGCTCGGCGACGTCCGTCACGACCCGTTCCAGTCCGGCGGGATGGAGACGCCGTCTCACGACCGCGTCGAACCGGGTTCGATCCACAAATCGAACAAGGGCGTGCTGTTCGTCGACGAGATTAACACGCTCGACGTCCGCACCCAGCAGAAGCTGATGACGGCCATCCAGGAAGGCGAGTTCGCCATCACTGGCCAGTCCGAGCGCTCCTCGGGTGCGATGGTGCAAACCGAGCCCGTGCCCTGTGACTTCGTCATGATCGCCGCAGGGAACTTAGACGCAATGGAGAACATGCACCCCGCACTCCGCTCGCGGATCAAGGGGTACGGCTACGAGGTCTACATGGACGACACCATCGAGGACACCCCCGAGATGCGCCGGAAGTACGCCCGGTTCATCGCCCAGGAGGTCGAACGCGACGGCCGCCTGCCTCACTTCACCCGCGACGCCGTCGAGGAGGTCATCCTCGAGGCAATGCGCCGGGCCGGCCGAAAGGAGCACCTCACGCTTCTCTTCCGGAACCTCGGTGGACTCGTCCGGGTTGCCGGTGACATCGCCCGCGCGGAGGACACCGAGTTCACGACGCGTGAGCACGTCCTGCAGGCAAAGAGCCGCTCGCGCTCGATCGAACAGCAGTTGGCCGACGACTACATCGAACGCCGCAAGGACTACGAACTCCAGGTCAACAAAGGCGGCGTCGAAGGCCGCGTCAACGGGTTGGCCGTCATGGGCGAAGACTCCGGAATCATGCTCCCGGTCATGGCCGAAATCGCGCCTGCACAAGGGCAGGGCCAGGTCATCGCCACCGGTCAGCTCAAGGAGATGGCCGAAGAGTCCGTCCAGAACGTCTCGGCGATCATCAAGAAGTTCTCCGACGTGAACCTCTCGGAGAAGGACGTCCACATCCAGTTCGTCCAGGCCGGCCAACAGGGGGTCGACGGTGACTCCGCCTCCATCACGGTAGCGACGGCCGTCATCTCCGCGCTCGAGGATATCCCGGTCGACCAGTCGGTCGCGATGACTGGATCGCTCTCGGTTCGTGGAGACGTCCTCCCCGTCGGTGGGGTGACGCACAAGATCGAGGCTGCGGCGAAAGCCGGCTGTGACAAGGTCATCATCCCCAAGACCAACGAACAGGACGTGATGATCGAGGACGAGTACAAGGAGATGATCGAAATCATCCCCTGTGACAACATCAGCGAGGTACTCGAGGTCGCCCTCATCGGCGAACCCGAGAAGGACTCGCTACTCGACCGGCTCAAATTCATCACGGGCTCCGCGCTCGAGGGACAGAGCACTGTCACGGGGACGGGAACGGGTTCGAACCCGAGCCCGCAGTAACGAATCAGACCACGACAGATGACTCAGTGGGCGACGTTCGCCGTTGTTACGGGCGTCGTCCTGACGGTGTTGCTCGTTCTCTCGTACCTCACCCAACAGGCGTTCGAAGAGCCATCGCAACAGCTCGTGGAGTCCCAGGAATGGAGTCCTCGAGACGCCGAGTGGGAAGCGTCGGACGCGGAACGATCGGCCCCACACCGATCCGATCCCACTGAGTCGGACGACGGCGAGGCAGACTCCGATGTCGAAACAGTCGAGCGGGGATCCACCCTCGAGCGGGAGGGCGACTCGCCATCCCCCGAGGAGCCACGATCGCCCCCACTGAGCTCCGGTGGGACGTCCCCATCGAACACGGGTGCGTCGGACGATGTGGCTCCGGGTCACCTCGAGACCGATACTCGATCAACAGCGTCTTCCAGCCCCGACGTTCGAACACCAGCCCAGCCCGCAGCCGGGTCTCGATCGTCACCGCATCGACGGAACGATCCACGCCACCTCTCGACGGGGATGTTGCTCGCGAACGTCGCCTTCTCACAGGGGCTCCTCGCTGCCGTCATCCTCGGGGCAGCGGTGTACGCCGCGATCCCGCCCGAAGCCCTCGGCGTACGGTTCGACCAGGAGTATCTGGTCACCGGACTGCTCGTTGGAACGGGAATCGGTATCGCCCTCTACGTGGCGAACGAGCTCGGTGCGGGGCTATCCGTCCGCCTGGGCATCGATCACGACGAATCCCTCCGCGAATTACTCGCCCCCGAGGACGCTCGTGGCTGGTTCCTGCTGCTCGTGTTCGTCCTCCCGATAATCGCGTTTTTCGAGGAACTGCTCTTTCGAGCCGCGCTGATCGGCGCACTCTCAGCCGGGTTCGACGTCCCGATCTGGCTGCTCGCAGTCGGCTCTTCGCTCGCGTTTGCCGTCGGCCACGGGATGCAAGGCACCGTCGGAATCATCGTCACCGGCGCGCTCGGACTCGTCCTGGCGGCGCTGTTCATCGTCACCCAGAGCCTGCTCGTCGTCGTCGTCGCTCATTACCTCATCAACGCCCTCGAGTTCGTCGTCCACGAGGGGCTTGGTCTCGAGTGGGCGCAATCGCCTGGCGAGCCGATCACGGAAAGCTAAGCATCCGGGGTTCCTCGAGAGCGGTATGAACGCACTCGAGTCCGTCTCCGAGACGGTACAGCGCGCGATCGTGTTCGGCATCATCCTGTACTTCGTCCTGTTTCTGTACGGCGAGTTCGCAAACGATATCTACGCTCGCATCGCGGCGAATATCGTCTTTGGGTTCGTTGCTCTTGGCGTCGGTGGCGTACTGTTTTCTGCCGCAGAGAAACCGTTCTCCCCGCTCGGTGGGTCGGGAATCTGTCTCATCGTCGGCGGTATCGCGCAGCTTATCGCCGTCGTCCTCGTCGACATTCTGATCGATGCCATCGCATCGATCGCCGTGTTCGTCGGGATCGGTCTCTACGTGTTCGCCGTGTGGACGGACTCCTGATACCGTTCAGCCGGCTCACACCCGCTGTACACAAGAGAAAAACAGTCCCGTCATAGCTCCTCGAGCGATCGCAACTTCTGTTCGACCGGCGGTGGGGCCGCACTCGGCCCGTCTCGAACCCGATGGTCGGGAATGACGATCGGAATTGGGTTCTCGTCGAGGGTCGTCCGGATGAGGATCGCGTCGTCGTCATCGTCGGGATCCAGCCCCGGCGTCATGCGGGCGATCGATTGAACGCCGACGCTTTCGCCGTAGGGGATCGCTCTGACCTGCTCGAGCACGGCGCGCTGATCCGTGGGCACGGTGAGCGCGAGTTCGACGTCGTCGAAGGCGACCTCCGAGACACCCTCGAGGTACTCGTCGATTCGCTCGAGGATCGGATGATCACCCTCGACGGCGTTCGGGTCGGGCTGGTCGGGAAACGAGACGGACACCACGCGACCGCTCGCGATGCCGACCTGTACGTAGCGGTCGAGAAACGAGGATTCGAAGGAGTAGATCCCCGCGTCAGCGAGATCGTCCATGCGTGTGCGGATGCACGTGAGACTCTTGAATATTCGCTTCAACGTGGCAACTCGAATGGGTATGGCTACATTGGTCGCGATCGACGACCACCGGTCACAGCCGCTGCCAGGAACCGAATCGCCTTTGAGCCTGACCATCCTTAGCACGACCAATGAGAGTTGCACAGCTCGGGTCGGGGACGCCCGACATCGCGGTCGTCGCCGCCGTCCACGGCGACGAACCGTGTGGCGTCCGCGCCGTAGAACGGTTGCTCGAGGAGCAACCGGCCGTCAAACGACCGGTGAAGCTCATTATTGCGAACGAGGAAGCACTCGAACGGAAGGTTCGGTACGTCGACGAGGATCTCAACCGGGCGTTTCCGGGCCATCCCGAGGCCGAAACCCACGAAGGCCGACTGGCATACGACCTCGCCCGCGAACTCGAGGGCTGTCTGGGTTTCTCGATGCATTCCACCCAGAGTCATGCAGAACCGTTCGCAATCGTCAACAGCCTCACCGAGACCGCCAGGGAGATCTGTCCACAACTTCCGGTGACGTCGATCGTCGAGACCGGCCCCTACGCCGAGGGGCGGCTGTTCAGCGAAGCCGAAACGATCGAGGTCGAGTGCGGGTTGCAGGGAACCGACGCCGCCGCCGAAAACGCGGATCGACTGACGCGGGCGTTTCTGACAGCGGTAGATGCACTACCTGGTGATACCGTTCGCCGTGATCTACCGGTGTTCGAACTCGTTAGCCGAATCGAAAAGGAGTCCGCAGACACCTACGAGGTGTTCGTCGAGAACTTCGAGCGGGTCGACCGCGGTGACCCATTCGCGGCCGCGGACGGTGAGAAACAGGTCGCGAGCGAACCGTTCTACCCCGTCCTGATGTCCCCGTACGGCTACCGAAACGTCTTCGGCTACACGGCCCGGAAACTCGAGACGCTGACCGGATCGACGATCGCCGACTGAGTCCGTTTATCGTCGGGTCAATCGGGTCGACTTCTAGACCGCGTCACAGTACGGACGATTTTCCCCGGTGGTGAAGCATTGATGTCCGGTGGCTCCCTTGTGACGACTATGCTCATCACAGAGGCGGTTGCGTTCCTCCCCGCGGATCCGTTTCCCAACGGGATCGAACACTACGCCGTCGGCGGAGCGCTCGTCGGCCTCGGGGTGGTCGTCATCTACCTCGCGACCGGCATCGCCGCCGGCGCGAGTACGTTCCTCGAGTCGACGCTCTCGTACGTCTCCGACCGATCACGATTTCAGCGGTATCGTGCTTCCAGGGACTGGCGCGTCGTCTTCGCGCTTGGGATCGTCGCCGGCGCGTTCGTCTACGCGCTAACCTTCCAGTCGGGGCTGGTCTCGAGTTCACTCCACCAGACGGCGACGACCGGCGAACTCCGTGACGTCGGCGGACTCACGATCTGGGTGACCGAGGTACAGCCCTGGCGGCTGTTCCTCGGCGGAATCCTCATCGGCATCGGAACCCGCGTCGGGAAAGGCTGTACCTCCGGCCACGGCGTCTGTGGCGTCGGCTCGGCCTCGAGCGCGTCGTTCGTCGGGGTCGCGACGTTTCTGCTGGTCGCCATCGGCATCGCCCAGCTCGTCCAGGCGCTGGGGGTGAGCCCGTAATGGCTGCCGACCACGAAGCTCATCCGCTGTTCATGCCGGTGGTGTTCGTCGGCGGGCTCATCTTCGGGTTCGGGCTCGGCTTCAGCCACATGGCCCAGCCCGAAATCGTCCTCAACTTCCTCCAGTTCGAGGACTTCGGGTTGTTGTTCGTGATGTTCGGTGCCGCTATCGTCTCCGGACTCGCGATTTTCGGCGCACCGCGAGTGCTCGGGCGGGCTCCGTTTACCGGCTCTCCCTACGAACGCCGCCTCAAATCGCTCGACAAGAACGTCGTCATCGGCGGCGGCATCTTCGGCGTTGGCTGGGGACTGTCCGGGATCTGTCCCGGCGCGGCCTACGCCAGCCTCGGTATCGGGAACTACGCCATCCTCTGGGGGATCGCCGGAATGTTCATCGGCGCGTACGTTCAGGGCTACTGGCGCTCGGAACCGCTCGAGTCGGCCACGTCGGCGACGAACGCCGACTGATCGACCAGACTCGAGTGAGGCTGTGAACGCAGACCAGCCAGGCATCGATGAGGCAGTGGGCGCGGATATGCCTGCACCAATCATTACCCGTGTCGCCCTCGAAAACTCAGTATGGTTCGCCTCTCGACGATCGTGATCCTCGCCGGAATCGTGTTTTTGATCGTCCCAATTCCACCAATCGGTATGGCTCTCGGCGCGATCTGTCTGCTCCTCGGGATTGGGCTCAGAGTGGTTGGGAAGTGAACGGCAGCGACCGGTATCAGCGTCGAGTGCCAACACCAGTACCAGCGACCAGTACCCGTACCAGCATCAGCAACCAGTACCCGTACCAGCACCAATCCCAGTACTTGTACCTGCACCTGTACCAGCGACCAGTACTACTATCACTCGAGGCACACACTCTCGAACCATGCCACGACCTGATCTGCGACCACCCTGTCTGCGATCGAAACACGCGTCCCGCGGCGCGGCGAAGGGAGCCGAACTCGGCGGCTCCGTCGGCGGCGTCGGCGGCCCAGTCACCGGTGCCGTCGGGGCGGGCGTCGGTGCCGCGACGGGCTATCTCGCTGGTAGTGCCCGAGACCGCCTCGAGTCGGTTCTGAAGCCCTTTTAGGACACCGTGGGCGTGGTGACGACGTTCACAAACACATAAATTCCTGCTCCGGCACCGTCCACGTATGGATACCTACGAGCTGATGACGCGGAACGTCGACGAGGTCGTTACCGACGAGGAGGTACGCGAACTGGCCGCCGATCCCGAGGGAAAGCGCGTCTACGTGGGATACGAGCCCTCCGGCGTGCTCCACCTCGGGCACCTGCTGACGGCGAACAAGCTCATCGACCTCCAGGACGCTGGCATGGAGGTCGTCGTCCTCCTCGCCGACGTCCACGCCTACCTCAACGGGAAGGGCACGTTCGAGGAAATTCGCGAGACTGCCGAGCAGATGCGCGCCCAGTTCCTCGCCTACGGCCTCGAGGAGTCCCGGACGGAGTTCGTCTACGGCTCCGAGTACCAGCTCGAGGACGACTACGTGCTCGACCTCCACGAACTCGAGCTGTCGACGACGCTCAAGCGTGCCCAGCGGGCGATGGCCGAACTCCAGAGCGGCGAGACGGCGAAGGTGAGCCACGTCGTCTACCCGCTCATGCAGGCGCTCGACATCGAGTACCTGGATCTCGACCTCGCCGTCGGCGGGATGGATCAGCGCAAGGTGCACATGCTGATGCGCGAGGAACTCCCGGGGCTGGGATACGACGCCCGTCCGTGTCTCCACACGCCCATCGTCGCCGACCTCACCACCGGCGAGGGGAAGATGTCCTCGAGCGAGGGGATCACTATCTCGATGGAGGACTCGAGCGACGACCTGGAAGAGAAGGTCAACTCGGCGTTCTGTCCCCCGACCCGCGAGCCGGAGGGCGACCTCGAGAACCCCGTCCTCGAACTGTTCGAGTACCACGTCTTCCCGCGCTTCGAGACGGTGCTGGTCGAGCGACCCGAAAAGTACGGTGGCGACCTCACGTACGAGACCTTCGAGGCGCTGGCGACCGATCTCGAGTCCGGCGAACTCCACCCGGCCGACGCGAAGGGAACGCTCGCGAGCTACCTCGACGAGTTGATCGCGCCGGGTCGTGAGAAGCTTCTGGAGCTGCGTAACGCGTAGTATCAGACCCATATCGACGCGTTCATTGTTAAAACTTCACTTTCTGAAGTTACTGATCTGGGTACCAGTGACTACAGAGTCACCCCGTCCGCGATCATTGACGAAGCGCAAAACAATAACTACGCCGCGAATGAAGATGTCCGTATGACCCTCTCCATTGGCGTCCTTGGGTACCGATTCATGGGCAAAGCGCACGCCAACGCGCTCGCACGCCTCCCGATGTTTTTCCCGGATGCGCCCGACGTCGAACGCAGCGTACTCGTCGGCCGAAACGAGGAAGCCCTCGAGTCCGCCGCCGATCAACTGGGGTTCGAGTCGACGGCGACCGACTGGGCGGACGTCGTCGACGAGGTCGACGTCTTCTACAACCTCGGGCCGAACCACGTCCACGCCGAGCCGTCGATCGCCGCCCTCGAGGCCGGCACGCCGGTCTTCTGTGAGAAACCCCTCGCACCGACGCTCGAGACGGCCGAGGAAATGGCTGAAGCGGCGGCAGGCGCCGGCGTTCCGGCCGGTTGTGCGTTCAACTACCGGTTCGTCCCGGCGATCCGCTACGCGAAGAACCTGCTCGAGGCGGGCGAGTTAGGCGAGATCCACCACGTGCGCGGTCGATATCTCCAGGACTGGCTGGTCGATCCCGAAGCGCCGTGGTCGTGGCGTAACGACGCCGAGTTAGCTGGCTCGGGTGCGCTCGGTGACCTTGGATCACACACGATCGATCTGGTTCGATTCCTCGTCGGCGACGACGACCTCGCCGGCGAGATCGAACGCATTAGCGGGCACCTCCAGACGTTCGTCGAAGAGCGACCCGTGGAGGGTGACGACGAGACGCGACCCGTTACCGTCGACGACGCCTACACCGCCCAGGCCGAGTTCGAAAACGGTGCCGTCGGCACCTTCGAGGCCTCGCGGTTCGCGAGTGGCCACAAGAACGACCACACGATCGAGATCCACGGCTCCGACGGGAGTCTCAGGTTCTCCCTCGAGCGACTGAACGAACTCGAGGTGCTCCGTGACGAGAACCGCGGCTACGAGACGATTCTCGTGACCGACGAGGACGACCCCTACGTCGACCACTGGTGGCCGCCGGGACACGTCATCGGCTGGGAGCACACGTTCGTCCACGAAAACTACGAGTTCCTCAACGCAGTCGAAACGGGCGACGACTTCGCGCCGAACTTCGAGGACGGGCTCGCCGCCCAGCGCCTGCTCGCAGCGATCGAAGAAAGTGACGACCGCGGGGAGTGGGTTACCCTCGAGTAAGTCCCGCAGTCGACGCTGTAGTGGGGGATCGGCCGCCGAAGCGCTGAGCGGTGGAGTGAGACTCGAGTATTCCAAAGCGGTTGACGGTGGGCAACTCGATTACCCCCTAAGCGGTTGGGCGGGGAACTGACTCGAAGAGCCGAAGTGAGCGAACGAATTTGTTCCTCGACGAAGTTGATGTGGTATGGCACCACACGACACAGAACTTCGGCCCGCGACGCAGGAGGATCGGGAGGCGATCCGCGAGGTCGCGAGGGACACCTGGCACGAGACGTACGACGAACTCTCGTCAGAGACTATCGACTCGACCGTCGACGACTGGTACGACGACGAGACGTTCAGCCGAATGCTCGAGGAACCCGGAACCGCGGTGATCGTCGCCGAGCGAGACGGCGAGATCGTCGGCTTCACCCATGGAGTGATTCAGGGGGACGAGGGGGATGTCCTCCGAATGAACGTCCACCCTGACCACCAGCGCGAGGGAATCGGAACCGCGCTGCACGAACGCCTGCGTGCGACGCTTGAGGACGTCAATATGAAGCGCATGCGAGCGATCGACCTGGCCTCGAACGAGCGCGGCCGTCGCTTTTACGAGGATCTGGGATTCGAACAGACCGGGACGGGAACCGTCGAACTCGGTGACGAAAAACACGAAGAGTGCGTGTACACGCTGGAACTGTAGCTCCCCTTCTCTCGCGCTGTGATCACCCTTTCTCCCTCCAATCGGTTGTCGGTTCAGGTACCCTCATTTCCCGCTCGTCGCCTCGAGCCGACACCCTGAATGGGGGTGCCTCGAGTGCCCGCCGCCCATATCGGATTGCGGCCGTTCGGATCGAGGTGTTTTTGTCCAATCCCGCACGAGTACAAGGCAGAGAATCGTGTTGTCGGTCGAACTCCACGTGCACTCGTCGCTGTCGTACGACGGCCGTGATCCAATCGAACTCATCTTAGAACAGGCCGCAGCCGTTGGTCTCGATGCCATCGCGATCACTGACCACGACGAGATCGACGCGAGCCTCGAGGCCGCAGAGCGTGCCACCGAGTACGGCCTCGTCGGGATTCCGGGAATCGAGATCTCCAGCAAGGCCGGCCACGTACTGGGTCTCGGCGTCACCGAAGCAGTGCCGCCAGGGCTCTCCTACGAGGAGACGCTCGAGGCGATCCGCGAGCAAGGCGGTATCGCCGTCGTCCCCCATCCGTTCCAGGAGTCCCGACACGGCGTGATGGCACGCATCTCGCGCAAGCAACTGGCCAAGGCAGACGCCATCGAGGTGTACAACTCCCGGCTCATCACTGGCCGCGCGAACCGGCAGGCCGAACGGTTCGCGGAGTCGCGAGGCCTCCCCATGACCGCCGGCAGCGACGCCCACATCAGCGAAATGGTCGGTCAGGCGGTCACCCGTGTCGACGCCGAGGAGCGCTCGAGCGACGCGATCCTGTCGGCGATCAAAACCGGGGGAACGACGATCGAAGGGAAGCGAACGCCCTGGCACATCAGCTTTCGACAGGCCGCGGGCGGCGTCAAACGACGGATGATCAGCGGCGTCTATCAGCTCTTTCGATGACGGACGTGACCGATGGCGGTCTTCGGGGAGCCTCACCGGAGATCGTTCACGCTACCCTCGAGACCCGCAATCCGTTGCCTGGAACATTCGGGTACGCCGGCTGGCTCGAGGACGCGCTCGTTCGTGACGTCCTGGGGCGGGTGCCACTGTTCGTCGAGCGAGCGATGCTCGAGGGAACGACGCCGCTCGAGCCGGCTGGAACCGCCTACACTCCGAGCGCCCTCGAAAAGCCCGTTCTTTTCCCCGCCGGTTCCAGACAGCGGAGCGGTGCTCCCCCGGAGACCGTTTGGACGCTTCCTGCACACGCGGAAGACAGTGATGATGGGGAAGTTGGTGTCGAGACCCTTCGAACCGATCCCGACGACGCTATCGAGCGAGTCGACGAGGCGATTACGGCCGCTGCCGACGCCGTGACCAACGAGGATGCCGACATCGCCGTGGCGTTCTCGGGAGGGGTCGATTCCGCGCTCGTCGCCGACCTTCTCGATGCGCCGCTGTACGTCGTCGGCTTCCCTGGTAGCCACGACGTCGACGCGGCTCGAACCGCCGCCGAGGCGATGGGGCGTGATCTGACCGTCGTCGACCTCGAGCCGTCCGATCTCGAGGAAGCGACGCCGACGGTTGCGCGAGCGATCGGTCGGACGAACGCGATGGACGTCCAGATCGCCCTCCCGCTGTATCTGGTCGCCGAACGCATCGCGGCCGACGGGTTCGACGCGATGGCCGTCGGTCAGGGGGCCGACGAACTGTTCGGCGGCTATGAGAAGGTGGTTCACCTCGACCACCGCGTCGAGGCCGACACCGTCCGCGGTGCGGTTCTCGAACAGATTCAGACCCTTCCGACGCAGTTGCCTCGCGACATCCTGGCGATCGAGGCGAGCGGCATCGAGTCTGTCGCTCCCTTCCTCCACGACGAGGTCGTCGAGGCGGCCCTCCAGTTACCCGAGGCACTGCTTGCCGACGAACACCGACGGAAACGAGCGCTTCGGATCGTGGCGAGTCAGTATCTCCCCGACTCGGTCGCCATGCGAGAGAAAAAGGCCGTCCAGTACGGGAGTCTCGTCGCCCGCGAACTCGACCGATTGGCGCGTCAGGCCGGCTACAAACGTCGGATGGACGATCACGTCACCAGATACGTCGAGTCGCTGCTCGAGTGAGTGGTGAGCGTCGTGAGTCGACCACGATACTCGCCACGCGACGTCGACGCGAACCTCACGTCCAAGCGCGAAGACACTGCGAGGAACAGAAGTGGAGATCGACCGTATCGGCTCTCCCTTCTTCCACGTAGGTCGTGAGCGTATACGCGACGGAATTGTCGACTGTGCAGTTATCGCATTCCATGCCTTCACGGACACCGACCCACACCCTTAGTATACAGTCGTTAACAGCCTCTGACCGGCCGGTAAAGTCGTATTACGGCCGTTCAACTCGAGATTGAATCGAGTCGTGTCGATACCACGGGCGGTGACCCGAGGGTCGATTAGACGGTCTGTGCGGATCTGTCAGCCGGCATCGAACGTGCGCCAACACCATCCCACAGTCGAGAAAGTTATTCACATTCGAGTTGGAAATTGTCAGTATTGTTCGCAACCTTCTTAATCGGAAACGGTGTCCACGCACACACAGATGGCAGTACTCTGGCTGGACGAGATCAGCGCCGACGACCTCGAGACCGTCGGCGGTAAAGGAGCCTCCCTGGGGGAACTGACGGGTGCAGGGCTGCCCGTTCCACCAGGGTTCGTGGTGACCGCCGGCACCTATCGAACTTTCATCGAGGACGCCGGCATCGACGAGGAGCTGTTCGAGGTCGTCGACGTCGACGTCGAGGACTCGAAAGCTCTCGCGTCAGCGGCCGACCAGGCCCAGGCGCAAATCCTCGAAACGCCGTTCCCCGACGACCTCCGCGAGGAGATCCTCCAGGCCTATCGGGAAGTCGGCGGTGACGAGGAGGCGTTCGTCGCCGTTCGATCCTCCGCGACGGCCGAAGACCTCCCGGACGCCTCCTTTGCGGGGCAACAGGAGACGTTCCTGAACATCACGGAGGACGACTTGCTCGACCGGGTTCGTCAATGTTGGGCCTCGCTGTTCACCCAGCGGGCCATCTACTACCGGCAGGAGCAGGGATTCGACCACTCCGTCGTCAACATCGCCGTCGTCGTCCAGCAGATGGTCGACGCCGAACGCTCGGGCGTCATGTTCACGAGCCACCCCTCGACGGGCGAGCCGACGATGATCATCGAGGCCGCCTGGGGTCTCGGCGAGGCCGTCGTCTCCGGAGCGGTCTCCCCGGACAACTACGTGGTCACTCGCGAGGACGGCTCGATCGACGCCACCGTCGCCGACAAGAAGGTGATGCACGTCAGAGACGAGGAGACCGGTGACACTGTCGAACGGCCGGTACCTGACGAGCGGCGAAACGAACGAGTGCTGTCGGCGGACGCCGTCGCCAGTCTGGTCGACCTCGGCGAACAGGTCGAAGACCACTACGACAGCCCACAGGACGTCGAATGGGCGATGGTTGGGGACGACATCTATATGCTCCAGTCCCGCCCGATCACGACGATCGAGGGCGGGTTCGACCTCGAGGGTGCCGATACCGAAACCGAGACCGGGGCAAGCGCAACCGATGGAAGCGGCGTCAAGACTCGTGACGACGCCTCGAATGGTGCCCAGACGAGCGGGACAGGCGAGGTACTCGTCGACGGACTCGGCTCGAGTCCCGGGTCGGCCAGCGGTGCCGTCCGGATCATCCGCAAGCTCGACGAACTCGACAAGGTGGCCACCGGCGACATCATCGTCACCGAGATGACCACGCCCGATATGGTTCCGGCGATGAAACGCGCCGCCGGCATCGTCACCGACGAAGGTGGCATGACCAGCCACGCCGCCATCGTCTCCCGCGAACTCGGCGTGCCCGCCGTCGTCGGTACCCAGAACGCGACCTCCGTCCTGGAGGACGGCCAACTCGTCACGCTCGACGGCGACAAAGGGACGATTCTCGAGGGGAGCACCGACAGTGAAGACGAACGCGAACCGCTGGACGAGGTGCGCCCGCAGTCGCCCGTCAAACCGATGACGGCAACTGAGGTCAAAGTAAACGTCTCGATTCCCGAAGCGGCCAACCGGGCGGCAGCCACCGGTGCCGACGGCGTCGGCCTTCTTCGGATTGAGCACATGATCCTCTCGCTCGGAAAGACCCCGGCTCGCTACATCGAGGACAACAGCGAGAACGCCTACGTCGGCGAACTGATCGAAGGCATCCGGGCTGTCGCCGACGAGTTCTATCCACGACCAGTGCGCGTGCGAACGCTCGACGCGCCGACCGACGAGTTCCGCGAACTCGAGGGCGGTGAGGGCGAACCCGTCGAGCACAATCCGATGCTCGGCTACCGGGGCATCCGCCGGAGCCTCGACCGACCCGAGGTCTTCGCCTACGAACTCGAGGCGTTCCGCCGGCTGTACGACATGGGCTACGACAACGTCGAGATCATGTTCCCATTGGTCAACGACGCCGAGGACGTCTACCGGGCCAAGGAACTCATGAAGGAGGCCGGGATCAACCCCGACAAACGCAAGTGGGGCGTGATGATCGAAACTCCCGCCTCGGCGCTGTCGGTCGAAGGGATGGCCGAAGCCGGTATCGACTTCGCCTCCTTCGGGACGAACGATCTCACGCAGTACACCCTCGCCGTCGACCGCAACAACGGGAACGTCGCCGACCGATTCGACGAACTCCACCCGGCAGTGTTGCAGTTAATCGGCGACGTGATCGAAACCTGCCGCGAGCACGACGTCGACACGAGTATCTGTGGCCAGGCGGGCTCGAAACCGGAGATGGTGCAGTTCCTCGTCAACAAAGGGGTGAGCTCAATTTCGGCGAACATCGACGCCGTCCGCGACGTCCAGCACGAGGTAAAGCGGATGGAACAGAAGCTGTTGCTGGAGTCGATCCGCTAACGCGGTCTCGAGTGGCCTCGTTTTCGACGGTAATTGGCCTGTCGACGCCGTCGACGCGTTGAGGACTCTTCTGATAGCTGCCACGAACGTCCATCCGATGCGAGCCGCGAACGTCCTCAGTCAATTTGGATTTCGACCTCCGAGAGCCACAGTCCTCACGAGTTCAAAGTGATACCGTCCATACGAGTCCAGGTGATGTGCCGTCTGCACCCACCCTCGAGTGACACCCCGTTCCACCATCGTTTGATGTGCCCCGAATCACCCCTCAACTCCCAGCTACCGGCAACAAATTCCGCTATCTCGGACGCTATCGACAGGCGTATATACGCTGCTCTGAACCCACCGAACGAATGTCGAGCGACCGATCGGGGTGGCCGAAGGGAAGGTTCCTCTCGTACTGGCAGCGACTCGAACAAGACTGGCAGAGCGTCGCCGTCGCCACGTCGGTCGTTGCCGCGACTATCCTCCTCGAGATACAGGTTCCCTGGTAGCACCCACATGGCTGCCAGTCGTTTCCTTCCGGGGTTGCTCGCCCTCACCATTGGCGCGATGCTCGCGCGAGCACTCGGGCTCGCGACCGGGATCAATCACCTCCTCGTGGCGATCGCGATCGGGTTCGTGTTGGCGAACACCGTTGGCGTTCCGAACCGGCTCCAGGCAGGTATTGCGACTCACGGCCTCTGGCTCGGCGCTGGAATCGTCCTCATGGGCGCGTCCCTGACGCTCGGAACGATTCTCGAGGTAGGTGGACTCGTCTTGCTCGTCGTCGTCCTCGTCACCGCCCTCACCGTCACCATCGTCGAATTACTCGCTCGGAACGTGTTCGGGCTGACCGAACGATTCGGATCGCTTCTGGCAGCCGGAGCCGGCATCTGTGGCGTCTCGGCCGTGGTTGCGGTGGCCGGGGCGATCCGCGCACGAGAGGAACAGATCGCCTACGCGGCGGCGACGGTGTTGTTGTTCGACGCGGTGACTATCGTCGTCTATCCGATCGTCGGGAGCATCCTTGGCCTGTCCGACGTCGTCTTCGGTATCTGGGCCGGCGTCAGTATGTTCTCGACCGGGCCGGTCGTCGCGGTCGGCTTCGCCCATTCGGAGGTCGCCGGCCAGTGGGCGACGATGACCAAACTGGCCAGAAACGCGTTGATCGGCGTCGTCGTGCTCGCCTACGCGAGTTATTACGCACGAACGGAGTCGGGTTCCGGTGGACGACCCTCGCTCCGAACCCTCTGGGACGAATTCCCGAAGTTCGTCCTCGGCTTTCTCGCACTCGTTCTCGTCGCGAGCGCTGGCGTGTTCTCGGCGAGCCAGCAGGCCTCGATCGAGAACGCCTACAATTGGCTGTTCGTCATCGCGTTCGTCGGTCTCGGTACCGAAATCCAATTCCAAGAGCTGCGACGAGCTGGGGTCACCCCCGCACTCGCAGTGTTGCTCGCGTTCGTGGTGATGAGTACCCTGTCGCTCGCAGTGCTCACGCTCCTGTTTTGATCCACGGTAGTTCGTGTCCGGTTGCCACCGACGATGACACTCGAGTGAGTAACCCGTTACTCCTGAAATGAGCCGCCCCGTACCCGCTCGAGATTTTACCCCTCCAGGCGTCACGGGTGCAGTTAGTCAGTTTTCGGCGGTGCAGCCTCCGCCTCGGACTGATGAAACACCCGGAGGGTGTCGATTTGGTTCTCGGTCGAGGTGACGTGTGTGAGGCCGAGATCGGTGAAAATCGGTCTCCATCGCCTGAAGTACAGCGGAAAGTCCTCGACCTGTTTGGTCGTCATCAACTGATCGTCGTCGGGTTCGTTCTCCATCGTCAACAGGAGGTCATCCGTAATCCGGGCGATTTCCTCGAACACCCACTCGTTCTCGGGGTGGATGTGCTGGAGCGTTTCGACGGAGAAGACGACGTCGAACTGGTCGTCCTCGAACGTCGGTAATACGTTCTCCAGTGCGTCCAGATAGAACGTGCCGTCGGTGGCGAGTTCAGGGTAGCGTTCCTCCATCACGTCGACGGCATCCTCGTTGATGTCGATCCCCGAGAGGTTCGTATAGCCGTGCTCGCGGAGGTGAGCCAGATGGCGACCCCCACCGCAACCAAGCTCGAGAATTTCGGCGTCGTGGTCGACGCGAGCGTCGAGTACGGAACGGATCGAACTGGTTCCGCCGGTCGCCCCCATATCGGCGTAGAATTCCGGGGAGTAGACGCCCGACCGACCGGCCCACTTCTCGTGCACCTCCGTTGGCTCCATTCGGCGCGAATCCATCGCCAACAGGAGCTGGCCGAACGATCCGAGGAGGGCGCGTGGCCGCGAGCGAAGATACGTAAGAAACCCACGTTCCTTGAGCAGCGTGCGCTGTTCGCGTACCACTGTCCGACTCCGTCGTCTAACCGCCGACAGCCTCTTCATGTGGTCGTGATACGACCGACAGCCTGTAAACTCCTCCGATGTGTGGTACAGGAGCGCACTCATCGTCCTCGTGGTGCTTCTACGCACTCTCGAGCCCTCACGTATCTCGAATTCCCACTAACCCCGTTTCAGTGTCGTTGCACCCCGCTGTGGCTGAGAGGACTGAACTAGTGCATCGAAAGAAGAATCAGCACGATGCCACACAGCAACCACCACTACTCGACGAGTTTCTGTACCTACCTGCCTAAAGCTTGTCCGTCGTGTTGACACTAATATCGGTCAGTTCGACGTGAGGAGGTCGGGAGAGAGCAAAGACGACCGTTTTTGCGACATCGGCGGCGTCCATCGCCCGGCCGTCCCAGTGTTCCCAGTCGTTCAGTTCGGTCGAAACCGGCCCCGGCATTACGATAGTCACCCGAACCTGTTCGTCCGACATCTCTTTTCGAAGCGAGCGCTCAACGAGGAGACGGTGATGATGTCGCCGCAGCCGGATTCGAGTATGGCCGGCAATGCGGCGTGAGTCACGTTCACCACCCCCTCCAGTTTGACGCGGATCGTTCGTCGCAACGCAACCAGATCCGCTTCTTCGACCGATCCGCTGTGAGATATTCCGGCGTTGTTCACGAGAATGTCGATGGCGTCAGATATCGTCTTTGTTGTGTCGTGAGTATCTTTTTTATGCCGCTTCTGTGTTGGGCACAATATGACCGACGAAGCCGTCGATCTGCCCGCACTCTCCTCGTATCTATCGGAAGAACTGGACGAGGACGTAGTCGGCGTCGAAGTGCTCCACGACGGCCTCAACCTCTCCCTCGCCATCTCGACGGCGATGGAGGAGGACGCCTACGTTCTACGACGGCCGAACAAGTTTCGCGACACCGAGTCGTTCATCAGCCTCGAGCGGGAGTACGACGTGTTACACCGGCTTCGGGACACGGCACTGTCCGCACCTGAGCCGATACTGATTTGTGAGAACCGTTCGGTTATCGGCGATCCGTTTCTGCTTACGACGTACCTCGGGGGCGAGGTGGTGCCGCTCGGCTCCGACCTGCCCGAACGGTTCCGGAATCCGGACGCACGACGGCGTATCGGGACGCTGCTGATCGATACGCTGGCTGCCCTCCACTCGGTGGACACTGGGCCGTTCACCCACGTGTGCGAGCGACGAACACCGCAAGATCAGGTCGACGAGGCCACTGCGCGACTGGTCCAGGCGACGCAGGCGACTGGCCACGAACCGCCCGGTATCTGGGACGTAGCGGATTGGCTCCGGCGAAACGTCCCGACGGAGTCGGAGACCACCCTCTGTCATGGCGACTTCAGGCCTGGAAACATCCTCTTCGCGGGCACGAATCGACCCGCCATTGCGGGCGTCCTCGATTGGGAGACGGCGTTCCTCGGCGATCCGCTGACCGAACTCGGCTACCTCCTGCTTCGGTGGCGGGATGCTGACGACCCGACGCCGCCACTCGACGGCATCGAGGAACGGTATCCGAACGAGGACGTGAGAACGAAGCTAACGGGGGACACTGCCCCCGGTCTCGCTCCGTTTACTAACAGGCCAGGCAGTCCCGACCGCCGGGAACTCGTTTCCCGCTACGAGGAGCAAACTGATCTCTCCTTCGAGAACGAGCGGTTCTACCGAACGCTTTCGGCGTTCATGCTCGCGGCCGTATGGGAGGATATCTACCGCCACCAGCGAGAGTCCGGGACGGAGTCAGACTGGGAACTGCGTATCGATTACATGTCGATGCGTGCCAAACGTATTGCAACCGGGAGTGCCCACCTGTGAGAAATCCGACCCGTACGTTCGTGCCCAAATTCGATCCCGGTCAGTAGTGCCAGGGGTAGTCCGAAAAGTCCGGTTCTCGTCCCTCGTTGAACGCGTCTCGACCTTCCTTGGCCTCGTCGGTCATGTAGCCGAGGCGAGTCGCTTCGCCGGCGAACACCTGCTGGCCGACGAACCCGTCGTCGGCCATGTTGAACGCGTACTTGAGCATCCGCATCGCGTTCGGACTCTTCGCGTTGATCCGTTCGCCCCACTCGAGCGCTCGATCCTCGAGTTCGTCGTGGGGAACGGCCTCGTTGACCATGCCCATCTCCTCGGCTTCCGCGGCGGAGTAGGTCTTCCCGAGGAAGAACACCTCGCGAGCCTTCTTCTGCCCGATCTGGCGGGCGAGGTACGCCGAGCCGAACCCCGCGTCGTAGCTGCCGACGTCGGGGTCGGTCTGGAGGAACTTCGCGTGCTCCTCGCTGGCGAGTGTGAGATCGCAGACGACGTGCAGCGAGTGGCCGCCGCCGACGGCCCACCCAGGGACGACGCAGACGACGACCTTCGGAATGTGGCGAATCAAGCGCTGCACTTCGAGGATGTGGAGCCGACCCTGTTCGGAGGCGCGGGCTTCGTCGCCCTCGTACTCGTAGCCGGCATCGCCCCTGATCGACTGGTCGCCCCCGGAACAGAACGCCCAGCCGCCGTCTTTGGGCGAGGGGCCGTTCCCGGTCAGGAGCACACAGCCGACGTCAGTCTGTCGCTTGGCGTGGTCGAGCGCGTCGTACAGTTCGTCGACCGTTCCGGGCCGAAACGCGTTTCGTACCTCCGGGCGGTCGAACGCGATTCGAACCGTTCCCGATTCGGTCGATCGATGGTACGTGATATCGCGGAAGTCGAACCCCTCGACCGGTTCCCAGCGATCCGGGTCGAACGTTTCCGAAATCATGTCTCGCCATTGGGTGCGAGTCCCTGAAATAGGAATAGGTTCTCGTTCGGTTCCGTCCGATCCACCACCAACCGAGCCGTGTTCAGATACCACCGCGAGTGATCGGAACACGGTGAACCACCACGAAAGCCCCTGACCCGCTCGACCCTCCGGGGCTCGCTGTGCGCGCTCGCTTCGCTCGCGTGCTTGCGTCGCCCGGGAGGGATCGACCGTGCCAGCCCCTTTCATTCCCACCCACGGTGGCTACTGGGCCAGCCGATACGGGTGGGAACGAGAGGGGCTGACGCTCTCTGCGGCAAGACGACATCCTCGCGGAGCTTCGTCCGCTCAGTCACGAGAGGGCGGATACCCTTCGAGTAGCCGGCACTTCGGGGCCGAGAACGTCAGGGGCTTTCGTGGTGTTCGAATCGATTGGAGCTCAATCAACGTGTAATCTGCACATTCCTATCAACCGTCGTCAAACCACCAAACTCACAGGCTACAGCCAACCGTCTTCCACGCGATTCACCAGTTCCGAATCGGCGGCCTCCCAGTCAGCCGCCGCCCGATCGAAGAGGTCGGTCGCCCGCGCCGACGCCTCCTCGAGCACCGACGCCTCATCCACTGTCGTCACCGACCCGTCCTCGAGGACGATATCGCCGTCGACGATCACGGTGTCGGCGAGGCCGCCGCTCGCTCCGTAGACGAGGTTGGGGACGGCCGTGTGCAACGGCCGCGAGACCGTCGGCGCGACGGCCGGGTGTTCGAGGTCGTAACAGACGATGTCTGCGCGTTTACCCACCTCAAGCGACCCGACGCGGTCGTCGATGCCGAGCGCTCGAGCCCCCTCGATCGTTCCGACGCGCAGGGCCGACCAGGCGGGGAACGCCGTCGGATCGCTGCGATCGGTCTTCGAGAGCAGGCTCGCCGTTCGGAGTTCGCGGAGGAGGTCGTGACCGCCGGTTCCCGGTGCCTGATCCGTGCCGATTCCGGCGACACCGCCGGACTCGCGGTATGCACACAGTGGCGGCGTGACGCCGTCGATCGCGGCGATCGAACTCGGGTTGGCGGCCATCCGAACGCCCGCGTCCGCCAGGTGCTCCCGTTCGTCTGGCGTCGCCCCGTGAAGGTGGGCCGCGAGTAATCGATCGGAGACGAGACCCAGTTCCTCGAGCACGCCAACCGTGGTGGCTCCAGCACCGTACCTGGCCTCGATCTGTCGGCGTTCACGGTCGCCCTGGGCGACGTGCATGTGGATCCCTCGATCGTGCGTCTCGCCGCGCTCACGAATCGTCTCCAGGATCGACGGTGGTACCATGTCGAGGGCCTGCGGGCCGTACAGACAGGAGACCCGGTCGTGATCCGCGTAGGTCTCGAACAGCGACTCGTTACGCTCGAGCGCCGCTTCACCCACCTCTTCGTCGAGGGGGTAGGCGTCGTCAGGGCCAAGATCAGCCGACGACTCCGCGACCGCATTTATCATCTCGGTCGCAACCACGTGCAACCCCAGCGGCTCGAGGCTCCGATCGACCAGTTGCTCGACGTCGGCGGCGTACTCGCCCACCGTCGTCACCCCCGACCGGAGCGCCTCGAGGCCGCCGAGTCGAGCCCCGACGACGTGATCTTCGCCCGTCGCGTGCTCGACCAGCGGGCCGAGCGCCCGGTTCATCCACTCGATTTCGGGCACGTCCTGTGCGCCGCCGCGACAGAGCGTGAGCCCGAGATGCGTGTGGACGTTCACCAGCCCCGGCATCGTCAGGCGGTCGCGGCCGTCGATCGTTCGATCCGGTGCACCGTCGAACCCGCTCGAGGGGCCGACGTAGACGAGTTCGTTATCGTCGATGCCGATCGTGGCGTCCTCGAGGACGCCGAGCCGGTCGTCGGCCATCGTCAGCGCCAGCGTGTCGACGATCGCGAGATCCATACCGAACCCGACACCGGCAGTCGGCAAAAGTGACGACGAATCGGCAATCGACTCGAGCGTGAATTTTTATCCGATCCACGAGAACCCGTCACCGATGGGCGAGTCGTACTACGACGTCCTCGGCGTCGACCCCGACGCGTCGACGAGTGAGATCACCGACGCCTACCGGGAGCGCGTCCTCGAGACCCACCCGGATCGAACCGACGACCCCGACGCAGCTGACCGGTTCGGTCGGGTGACGACCGCGAGGGACGTGCTCACCGACGATGTCGAACGCGCCCGGTACGACCGCCTCGGTCACGAAGCCTACCGACGGCTCGGCTCACTATCGACCGAGTCAAATGCTCGAGCGACCGGAACAGGCGACGGTGACGGCGACGAATCAGCCGGTTCGAGCCGGGCTTCTGCCGCCACGAATTCGAGCAACGGGGCACCCAACTCGAGATCCAGCAACGGGACAGCCACCTCGGACGACCGAGCGGGGGACACCTCGAGTGCCTCCCAGCGCGGGTTTGGGCCGACCCCCGGTACGTCCGAATCCGCCGATGAGAGTCACCACACTCGCCATCGACGTCGACGCCAGCGAGGTGCGGAATTCGACGGGAGTCGAGCCCACACCTGGTTCGGTGCCGGCGGTAACACCCAGCGTCGAACCCGATCCTCGAGCGAGCCGGCCGCCGGTGAAGCGGATTCATCGGCGGCCAACGAGCACACGGCCGAATCGATCCGATTCAGCGTCCACGAGTGGGACGGCGAGGTCGACCTCTCGAGGGAGTACCGGCGACTCGATCCTCCAACCGCGGTGACGGTCGGCAGCATCGCCCTGTTGTATCCGATCCTGGTGTATTCGAGTCTGACACCCGCGTTCGCACTACCCGTAAACCTCGTCGTGATGATCTGTACGCTCGCGCTGGTGGGCTACCTGCTGACGATTCCACGGGTCGCCCTGGCCACGTTCGGTTCCTGGAGCGTCGTGGCATCGATCGCGTTCTGGTACGAGCCAGCGCTCGAGCCAAGTTCCCTCCTCGGTGGCCTTGCGCTGGCAGCGTTCTGGATCCCGTTCGGTTACGCACTTGCCGTCTGGTGGGTGCTACGCCCCTGACGGATCGAACAGAGGTGACTCGAGGCTGTTGTACAGCGCCCGTCACCGTTCGTCCGTCAAATCGTTCACCGTTCGTCCGTCAAGCATGCCTCGCGCACCTGCTCCTCGAGTTGCTCCCGACGACGGTGGCTCGTTTCGGCGTCGAACGACACCGAGACGACCTGGGTACCTGGCGATTCGAGCGAGGCTGCGTAGGCGTCCGCGAACGCCGTCGGATCGACGTGTATCATATCGAAGCCGTACAGTTCACCGAGCGGATCGAACGCGAGGCCGTGTGGCGTTTTGAACTGTCCGGTGAAGGGTGGGTCGAACGATTCGATCGGCAGCAGGTGGAAGATGCCACCGCCGTCGTTGTCCAGCAAGACGATGGTCGCGTCGACGCCACAGCGTTCGAGGGCGAGCAAGCCGTTCGAATCGTGATAAAACGCGAGGTCGCCGGTGACGAGTACCAGCGGCTCGTCGGTCGCGCTGCCCGCCCCCAGCGCCGTGCTCGTGATGCCGTCGATGCCGCTGGCGCCACGGTTCGCGAGGACAGTGAGATCCGCCGACCGCGGTCGACCGAACCGGTCGGCGTCGCGTACTGGCATGCTGTTGGAGACGAACACGGTCGCCGTCTCTGGCGCGTCCTCGAAGACCGACGCGAGGATCGCGCCTTCGAACGGCTCGGCCTCGAGCGAATCCCCTGTTCGTGCGTCGTCACGTCCCTGCCAGTGAATGGTCTCGGCTTCCCGAATCCGCTCGAGCCAGCCGTCGTCAGTCGTCCCTCGAGCCCTGTCGTATTCGACGGCAGCAGCGACCGCTTCGAGCACTCCCTGTGGCTCGGCTCCGACGAGATCCGTGGCGGTGAAGGTCGCCTCTCGCCACTCGCCTGCAGGATCGATCAGGATCTGTCGGCAATCGGCATCCCGTAGCGCGTGGCTGAGGGATTTCGAGGTCGGCGAGTCGCCGATCCGAAGCACGACGTCGGGATCCGGTACGGCGTCAACGTAGCTATCGTAGCCGCCACAGACTAGCCCCTCCTCGAGATCCTCGAGATGGGAGCCAAATCGCACCCCAGAGAGTGGATCGGCGAAGATCGGCGCGCCGATAGCCGTTGCGAGGTCGACTAGTACACCCGGATCCAGCCGCCGAACCGGCGGATCCGCCGGCCCGGCGACGACGAGCGGTCGGTTCGCGTCCTCGAGCACCCGAGCGATCCGCTGCGCTTCACGTGACTCCGCCGGCAGCGCGGTCTCCCCTGCCGTCGTTCTGACGAACGGGCCGTCCCGGCCGCTCCCGGCGAGGGTCTCTTCGAGCCCGTCCGGAACGGAACCGGATAGCGGCGTGGGCTCGAGTGGCTTGCGGAACGGACAGTTCAGGTGCACCGGGCCGGCGGGCGTTCCGATCGTGTTCGCCAGCGCTCGCGCAGCCGTCGTTCGGAGCATGCGAAGGGCGCGTCCCTCGGGTTCCGGGACGGGCAACTCGGCGTACCAGCGAACGGCGTCTCCGTACAGTTTCTGTTGGTCGACCGTCTGGTTCGCGCCGCTGTCACGGAGCTCCGGTGGGCGGTCGGCCGTCAACACGAGCAGTGGTACGCGCGCTCGATCAGCCTCGATGACGGCCGGATGGAAGTTGGCGGCTGCCGTTCCCGAGGTGCAGACGAGTGCCGTCACTTCGCCGGTTCTTCGGGCTCGTCCGAGGGCGAAAAACGAAGCCGAGCGCTCGTCGAGGTGAGAGTAGACCGCCACATCTGGATGCTGGGCGAACGCCACCGTCAGCGGCGTCGACCGGCTTCCGGGTGCGACACACACCGCCTCGAGTCCCGACGCTACAAGCTCCTCGACCAGCGTCCGACCCCAGAGCGTGGCGCGGTTGGGTACCGTCATCGTCTCACGCCTCGAGTTCGTCGAGGATCGGACGGTATTTCAACAATACTTCCTCCCACTCATCGTCGGGGTCGCTGTCGGCGACGATGCCGTTGCCGGCGAACAGCGTGACCGTATCCCCGCGAGCGACTCCCGACCGAATGCCGACGGCGAATTCGCCGTCACCGTCCGCGTCGAACCAGCCGACCGGGGCGGCATACCAACCGCGGTCGAACGACTCGACCGACCGAATCGTCTCCCAGGCGACGTCCGGGGGGATTCCGCCGACTGCGGGCGTCGGATGGAGCGCCTCGACCAGGTCGAGGACGTGCGTTCCGTTCTCGAGCGTCGCCTCGATGGGCGTCCAGCGGTGTTGAATCGTCGCGAGTCGTTTGACTCGCGGGTCGTCGACCGAGACGGTACTCGAGAGCGGGTGGAGTTGCTCCCGAATCGTCTCGGTCACGAGGTCGTGTTCGTGGCCGATCTTCTCACTATCGAGCAGTTGCTCGGCTAATTCGTCGTCGCGCTCGGGGCTCTCCCCCCTTGGAACCGATCCAGCCAGCGCCTCTGTCCTGACGTGATCGCCAGCTTTCATCACGAGGCGCTCCGGCGGGGCACCGAAGAACGTCCCGCTCTCGCCGTCCTGGAAGAGAAATCGATAGCAGTTCGGGTAGCGGCGTCTGAGTCGCTCCAATGTGGCGGACACGTCGACTGATTCTTCGAGGTCGACCTCGAGCGCTTGGGCGAGCACGACCTTCTCGAGATCGCCCGCCACGATCCGGCCGATAGCGGTTTCGACACCGTCAATCCACTCGGCCCTCGTGGTCGTTCGGCGCGATTCACGAATACCCGGTGGCGTGCCGCTCGAGCGCATTGCCGGTTCGTTGCTGATCCCGTCGTGCCAGCGCTCGAGTTGCGTCGTCGACGCCTCCGCGGTCGACTCGGTCGCGGTGAGCCAGGTGCCGTCGTCGGTTCTGGTGAGCATCACCGACGGGATCGCGAACGTCGCCGCTGCGAACCCTTCCCAGGGGGCTCGCGGCTCGTGACCGTCGTGGAACGCGACGCCGCCGAACGCCCTGGGACGAGCGACGTCGGGGCCGGCGTGGTCGAGTTCATCGAACGTCGCCCTCGCCTGTGTGCGGATGTCGTCGAATCGCGTTGGGCCACGGGCGGAAAAACGGACGAGTTCACCCCAACCGACGATCTCGAGACCGTCGGCCGTCGCCCACTGAAAGCGAGTACCGGCGGCTTGCTCGAGCACCGTCCCGAACGAGACGTCGCCGACGGGGCGGGTGCGACTGTATAGCCGTCGGTTGGCCAACTCCGTCGCGGCCTGTCCGTTCGCGCCACGTCCGCGTTGTCCCGACGGTCGATCCATTGCCCGGACTTCAGTGTGGCGGTACCTTCAGCGTTTCGAGGTACTCCGGTAGCAACATGGGGCCGACAGTGCTGGGAAGACGCCGAGTCGAAGTGAACGACTAGCTGTACCGCTCTTCCCGCCACGGATTTGCCGTCTCGGAGTAGCCGCGACGCTCCCAGTACCCAAGTTCGGGCTCCGTGAGAAACTCGATGCCAGTCACCCACTTCGCCCCCTTGTACGCGTACTTGTGTGGCGTGACGACCCGCAATGGGCCGCCGTGTTCGCGTGCCAGCGGCTCGCCGTCGAACGCCCACGCGAAGAGAACTTCATCGCGGAGGCAGGCCTCGAGGGGGAGATCCGTCGTGTAGTTGTCGAGCGCCGAAAACAGGACGTGGACGGCGTCGTCGGAAACGCCAGCCCGGTCGGCGAGTTCGGGAAACGGAACCCCGGTGAACGAACAGTCGAACTTGCTCCACCCCGTGACGCAGTGGAAGTCCTGGCGCTGGGTCTCACTGGGTAGATCACGAAACTCCTCCCAGTCGAACGAAAGGGGCGTGTCGACGGCACCCGTGACGGTAAACTCCCAGGTGTCGGGATCCCAGGACGGCGTGCCGCTTTTCGAGAGCACCGGGAACTTCGAGGTTTCGCGCTGGCCCGGTGGCAGTCGATCCTCGCCAAACTCCTGATAGAGATCCGTGACGTCTTTCATGCGTATCGGTTCGGCCGCGACAACCGTAATCGTACCGCTCTCACCACTGTTTCGCACGGGAAATCCTCCATTCCCCAGCCGAGGGATACGTCGAAACCGGTCGAAACGATTTCCAGGGATTTGCAACGGAGGCATGCTTGCGAATACGTGCGTTATAACCAAGACGAGCCTCGGCGACGGTTGTAATCGCATGGCGAGCAAACAACGACTCACCGAGCGAGAGATGAGTGGCGAGATGGGCGATGATATGGAAACACAGGCGCTGGGCCCGGCCGCCCTCGCATCGGCAGCCTCCGTTGGCCTGTCGTGGTATTACTTTTTCCTTCGGGGCGACCGCGAACGAGGACTGTTCGTCGGCCTATGGCCGCCGACGATTCTCGCCTTTGCGAGCTACTTCAACCAGCGAAAGATGCGCAACCAGCTCAACACGCTGACGAAGCCTGCTTCCTCGATCAAAAACACCCTCGAGTCGATGATGAAGTGAGGTGACTCGAGTCCGGTCGACGACCCAAATAGTCGACGCCGACCTGGGTCGATACCCGGATCGAGCACCTCAATCGATATTCGGCTCACGAGTACAGCCGGTTGTACCGTCCATTCTGAACAGGAATGGACTTATCAGGCACTCCGCATTGTCTTATCGAACTCGATGATGCCAGTATGCTAGCCGACCAGTTCAAGGCTCACCCCCATTCGTGGCCGTGCCCCGAACCGCACCACCGTCGGATTCCGTCTGCCCAATTCCTGCCCCCGTCAATCTTAAATACCCCCTCACCGAAAGCCGAATCAGATGCCGAAAGTAGAGATCACGATACCGGAACACCTCGAGATGCAGATCGCGCAGATGGTAGAGCGTGGCGAGTTCGTCAACCGCGAGGAGGCGATCGAAGATCTGCTCTCCACCGGGATCAAGGCGTACAAGACGAGCGGTCCGATGGACGAGGAGGAACCGGGCCTCGAGAACGATGGAATGATGGGACACGACGACGAATACGTTTTCTAGTATCGCTGCCGCGTTCGAGCGTTTTCGTCCTCGGTGCTCGATTCACACCAACAATTCTCTCGTTGCCCGATCGAGATTCGCTACGAGAGTAGCGATCGTCGGATAGGAATCGAGAACCGAAATTAGAAGAATGCCAGTGGAATCCCGAACGCGAGCGCTACGCCGATGACCATCACGACGAAACCGAACGCCGCGTCGCGCACGGCAAAGTCACTCATCGGTGCGGTCGTGCGCTCGGCCTCGAGATCGTGGCCAACAGTGGCCGCGGAATCCTCGTCGTGTGGGTGTTCCGTTTCGTCTGCCATACCCGTTGGTTTCGAACTCGAGAACTTAAACACTGCTATAGCGATACTTGGAAGTCCTGAGACACTCGAGCGGTGACGGTTACGCTCGAGTGCCTCGACAGTTCCGGGAATCACTATACCTGCATCCGATGACGACCTGCCGTGGTCGAAACTGTCAAACGGGCCTCGTTCCAATATCTGTGTAGATGCTCACCAAGCGTATCATCCCGTGTATCGACGTCGACGTCGACGACGACGGGAATCCGGCCGTCTACACCGGTGTCAACTTCGAGAACCTCGAGTACACCGGCGATCCCGTCGAGATGGCGCGGGCGTACAACGAGGCCGGAGCCGACGAGTTCGTCTTTCTCGACATCACGGCCTCCGCGGACGGGCGCGAGACGATGCTATCCGTGGTCGAGGACGTCGCCGACGAGGTGTTCATCCCGCTCACCGTCGGCGGCGGCATCCGAACCGTCGAAGACATCAAAGAGACCCTGCGAGCGGGCGCGGACAAGGTCTCGATCACGACCGGTGCGCTCGAGCGACCCGAACTGATCAACGAGGGGGCTCGCGCCTTCGGCAGCCAGTGTATCGTCATCAGCGTCGATGCCCGACGGCGCTTCGACGAGGGCGGTAAGCACTACGTCGAGATCGACGGGGAGTCCTGCTGGTTCGAGTGTACCAAAAAGGGCGGACGCGAAGGAACCGGGATCGACGTCGTCGAGTGGGCGATCGAGGCCGAATCCCGCGGGGCTGGCGAGCTGTTCGTCAACTCGATCGACGCCGACGGGACGAAAGACGGCTACGACGTGCCGCTAATGCGGGCTGTCTCGACAGCCGTCGACACCCCGGTAATCGCCTCCTCCGGCTGTGGCGGCCCAGAGGACATGTACGAGGTGTTTACCGAGGCCGACGCCGACGCCGGTCTCGCGGCCTCGATTTTCCACTACGGCGAGTATTCGATCGACGATGTAAAGCGGTACCTCGAGGAGCGAGACGTTCCGGTTCGGTTCTGAGCGTCGACGCTGGTTATCGACTCTCGACTCTTCGCCCCAGTCTCCGCTTCTGACTCTCCGCTCACGACTCTGCGCTTCTGAGTCTCCGCTCTCGACGTACCGTTCCTGACTCACCACCCCCCTCGAGACAGCACGTTCCAACACGCTTATTTTCGCGCGGCCAACCGATCTAGACAGTGACCTGGCGGTGTACGTGGTGTGGTCGGGTGCACGATCGTGAGAGTGACGAGCCGCCGGCTTCCTGTGCGACCTGTGGCCGTGATTCGTTCGAATCGGTCAGTGACGAGTCCGCCACCGAAACCGTCGAAACCGGCACCCAGTACGTCTGGGTGTGTCCGAACTGTGGGCGCGACCACGTCAAGAACAACCCGCCCTGTTCTCGGTGCCTCAACCCCACGCTCGAGCGCGCCGAACCGGATTACGCAGACCTCGAGACCGATCTTGACGTACCGAGCTGGTTCGAGGTGATGAAACCGTACGCGCCGATTCTTGCGATCGCCGTCCTGATCGTGGCGCTCTTCGCGACCGGTATCATTCCCGCCTCCATACTCCCCGGCATCGGAACGGACGTCCCGGGAGAGGCCGACTCGAGCAACGGACTCGATCACGCCGCGGTGGAGGCGGCCGTGCACGACCAATTGAACGCCCATCGTGAATCGATCGGCGAGTCCGAACGCATCTACGGCGATGGCCTCGCCGCCTACGCCGAGGCCCAGAACCAGCGGCTGATGCTCGAACGATACACCGATCGCGAGCCGTCACCGCCCGATCCATCGCAGTTCGACACCGGCTGTAGCGAAACGCTTCAATGGGGGCCGATTCACCCACTCGAAGATTCCATCGAGGGGGCCGAATACGACTCGGAAACGGCCCTCGCCGAGGACATCACGGCGGCGCTCCTCGAGTCGCCGTTCGCGGAGACCGTCGAAACCGGGGCCGAGCGCGAGGGACTCGACGTTCACGTCGGGCCAGACGGTGAACTCAGCGTCGTGTATGCAACGTGCTCGTGAGTACAGAGTCGGCCACGAAAACGGGAACGGGACGGGAACGAGAACGAGAACGATAGCGTCGAAAACGCGAGCCGAACAGATCGCTACTCGCGGAACTCAGGCCTGGGCCGCCTCGAACGCATCGCGGAACGCCGCCGCCTTCGATCGGATGTCGGCAGCACCCTCCTCGAGGGCGTCGAGCGGTTCGACGTCGCCTTCGGTTTTGATGGTCAGGATCGGGTCGGTCTGGCCACCAGACTGTTCGGGGTTCATGTCGTACGTCGCCGCGCTCACGTCGTCGTGCTCGAGCAGCGCCCCCTTGAGGACGTTCATGAACGTGTGATCCTCGCCGACGATCTCGATCGAGAGTTCGTTCTCGCTACTCTCGGTGACTCGCAGTTCCATACCCTCCTCTCCGGCCGTCTATCGCTTGTACCTTTCGAAGCCCGCCCGTTCGAACGGTTCATCAGGTGACCCTGTAGGAGACACCGTCGACGGCGGAGGGAAACCCCTATACTACTTCCGGGGTACCTCAACGATATGAACTGGCTGGGGGAGGCGGTGACTGTTCTCGTCGTCGTGACGATACTCGGCTCGCTCGCCGTCGTTCGCCGCCTCGATCGAAACGACCGTCGCTGGCGGGACGTGCTCCGGTCGCGGTTTCTCTACGGCGTCCCGTGGGGAACCCTCGTCGTCATCGGTTTCGTGCTCGCCATTTATCTCTTCGTCCAGGACGGCATCACCGACTTCGACAACCCCGTTGTCAAGCCGTTTCGTGCCTGGTCGTTTTTCTACCCGCTCGGGATGGTGACCGCGCCGTTCGCCCACGCGAGCGCGAGTCATCTGACTGGTAACCTCATCGGAACGGTCGTGATCGCCCCGATTGCGGAGTACGCGTGGGGCCATTACGCGGGTGGCACGAGAGATCGGGAACGCGGTACGTCTGGCGGCCTGGCCGGCCTGCCCAAACGAATCCTGTTTCACAACCCCTGGATCCGAGCGTTCGTCGTCTTCCCCAGTGTGGTCATCGCCATTGGTCTCCTGACCGGTTTGTTCGCACTCGGCCCCGTCATCGGGTTCTCCGGCGTTGTCTTCGCGTTCGCGGGGTTCGCTATCGTTCGCTATCCAATCGTGACCCTCATCGCGGCGATCGGTATACAGGGTGCACTATCGACAATCTACCGGGCGTTGCAGGTACCAATCGGCGTCTACGTCTCCCAGCCCCAACCGCCATCGGCCCCCTCCTGGGCGACTATCGCGATCCAGGGTCACGCCCTCGGCTTCATCCTCGGATTGGTGCTCGCAATCGTGGTCTTCCGACGACGCGAGTATCGCCCGGATCCACTCACCCTCTGGCTCGCCGTCCTCCTCTATGCGTTTTCGAAGTCGCTGTGGGCGATCTACTGGTTCGGCGGGGCAAACAGGTACATCCTCTTTCAAGGACCGGGCATCATCGTTGTCGTCGCCCTCGCCGTGATACTCACCGTCGCCGTGAGCGGATCGCATCAGGCGCTGATTCCACCGTGGCTCGCTCATCGGTTTTCCCGCCCGACGACACCAGCCGTTGCAAACGACGGCCTGCTCGATCGGGCGTTTGGGAATCGACTCCGGGCGAGCGCCGGGCGAGAGTACACGCCACCCCGGTCGGCCACGCGAATCGATCGAGTGTACGAGCTCGTCGCAAAGCCGACCACTCGTGTGCCATCTCTTCTGCGGACGACCTCCCAACGATATGCGGCGTTCGTCGTCGTCATCGTCGTTCTCGCCGCCATCTCGGGGCCGGCGATTCCAGTCAACCTGTTCGTCCTCGGTGGCGACGACGGTAGTCACGGCGACGTCGCACTCTCAGTCGAGGATTATACCGTTACCTACGCCGAAGATGCGCAGAATCCGATCGTTTCGGCCATCGACGCCCCCGGCTTCGATCCCGGTGGCCTCGAGGCCAGTGGCGTGATCGTCTCGAGTGCCGATAGAAACATCTGGATCGAAGCGGTGTCCACCCAGCGGTTGGCGTTCTCCGGCTCGACGACCATCTACGTCGGCGGGCCGGGGTGGCGAGAGCCGATCACCGCCGAACGGCAGGGCTGGACGCCGGTTGGCAACGACACCGTCTATCAGGTCTGGCTCGAAAATGGCGACGATCGCCACCTCGCGTACACCTCACCGTCATCGCGGGCCGTGGCGCAAATCGACGGGAAAACGGTCACGATTAACGCCGAGAACGGCACCTTCGTGCTCGAGATCGGGGGTAACCAGACGAGGGAAATGGAACCGGATTCGGTCGAACTCCCCGCCGAGGGGGAGTCGATCTCTACGCAGGGTCTCGAGTTCGTCCGTGTCGACGGCGAGCTGTTCGTGACGGCCGGCGACACGACCGTTCAGATCGCCCAGAAGGAGACGTATAACTAACCCGTCTCACTCGCCCGACCACTCGATCCGGAACACTTCCGCCTCGAGGGTTGCCCGCTCGCGGTCGTGAAAGTCGAAGCGATGATCGACGGGGAACGTGGCCCCGAAGGCGTGGGTGACGGTGCCGCCGTCATCGGAAGCGAACGATTCGATAAAGTTCTGGCTCCCCTCGTTGTGGATCGTATACGAGACGTCGCTCAACTCGGAGGCAACCTCGAGAAAGCCTCGATCCGCGTGGCGATTGCGGTGCTGCGCACCAAAAGGCGGGTTCGAGAGGACGGTCACCGGCGAGTGGAGGGTCGTCCGGTCGAGCGGGACGTGGTCGATGTCGGCTCGGAGCCAATCCACGGTGTGGCGAATCTGCTCGGACACCTCCTCCGAACCGTCGCTGGGTGTCGCTTCCAGCACGAGCGTTCGGATCGTGTGCTCGTTTATTCGCGCTTGCTCGAGGGCGTTTGCGTCGACGTCGAGCCCGATCGTTCGAGCGGGCGCGTACTGCTCGGCAGCCAGTGCCAGCATCCCGGTTCCCGTGCCGAGGTCGATCACGGTCGCGTTCGTCAGGTCACCCTGCACGGCGGCGAGGTGGACGACGTGTGCGGCCAGCTCGGCGGGCGTCAGATACTGTTCGCGATCGACTCGAGGATCCGGAAAATCGGCGACTGACTCGAGCAACTGCGCGAGTTGTCGGCGAGCGGGGCCCGCGGGCATCGAGCGAAAATTAGTCCTCGAGGCTAATGGGTGCGTCGAGTTCCAACGAGAGACCTTCGCGTTCGGCGCGTTCGGCACAGGCCGCCAGCGCGGGGCGGGCCTTCTCGGGCGTCGCGACCTCATCGCAGACGACCGTGACGGAACCAACGCCGAGGAACGCCCCGGCGCGAACGTAGCCGCGAATCCGATCGATCTCTTCCTGGGTGTCGAGCGAGCAATCCCGATCGAAGCAGGCCTGAACGGTTAGCTGTGCCGGGAACAGTTCGTTGCGGGTACACTCCCGCTTCAGGTCACGGAGGTATTCGGGGGCAGTCGACTCGAGATCGCTGGCCTCGAGTTCGACGGGGGTGACATCGGTTGGTCGACAGCGTTCGATCGTGTGTTCGAACTGTGGGGACGACGTGGTGCTCATACGACCACATACATGTGCTGCATACAAATACTTTTGCAAATGTCTGGGAGTTATACCCGGAGAAACAACCGATCACATTCTGTCACCGACTGAGGGTATACACTTATGAGCACGCCCTGTCAACTCGTGGTCATGGACGAGTGTCCACGGTGTCAATCACCGCTCGAACGGTTCTCGCTGGGGGATGCCGAGACGCTCGCGTGTAATGGGTGTGGATTCGCAGATGTTCCCGTCGAACACGAAAGCAAGGAGTTCCGATACGAGTCCTGGCAGGACGCGTTCCACCGTTTCTACGAACAGTAAGCGTCGAAGCCAAGCGCGAGCGGCCGGCTCGACGTTCGACCACTAAAAAATACCGAGCCAGCGCCGTTACTCGCTAGCTGCTGGCGCTTCCGCTTCGTCTTCCTCGTGCTCGACGTCCTCGTCAGACCGCGCGGCAACGAGCCCACCGCGAGCAACGCTGTACAGCGGCTCCTGGGCGTGACTGACGCCGCTGATCGAGAACGGAATCGCTGCATCCTTGAGGTGGTCACGGAACAGCGCCTCGAAGCCGTTTGGACTCGAGGTGCCGCCGGTGACGACGACCGGTACGTCGAGACCCTCCTCGACGTCTTCGTCGTCGACCTCGCGGACGATGTTCTCGATGACGTAATCGAGGAGGTTCTCGTAGTAGATCGAGAGCGCCCCTTCGACGCCCCCGACGTCGGTCGTGAAGTCGAGTTCGAAGTCGTCCTCTTTGATCGAGGTGACCTTGTCGACGGGCGTGCCGGTCGCGCGCGCGGCCTGCTCGTCGATCCAGTCGCCACCGCGGGCGACGGAGAACTTCATGACCGGGACGGCGTAGTACGCCAGACAGACGTTCGTCATCCCGGCGCCGAAGCTGATTCCCAGCCCGGTGAAGTTGTTGTCCGCGAGTTCGGAGTAGATGACGGACATCCCCTCGTTGATCGGTTCGGCATCGTAGCCGATGTCGTTGAGGAAGGATTCGATCGTCTTCTGGTGGTAGAGCGTCGAGAGATCGTCGTCGATCGGATCGGCGGGCGTCGAGAAGTACAGCTTCTCGTCGGGGTATGACGGCTCGCCGACCACCTGTTCGATGATGAGCTTCATCATCGGAATTGCGCTTTTTTCGTCAGCAGACAGGATCCCGTGTTTCATCGGGCGTCGTGTTTCCTTGTTGAAGATATTCGCGAAGTTCAGGGCGTCGTCGCCGACGACGTACACCTTGTCATCCTTTCGGATGTGAAGAACCTCGCTGCGTGAGAGCATCTGCTCGGCCATATCCGAGTACTCGATTTCCACGAAGGAGTTGCGCTGCTGCACGAAAACCGTATCAGTGCCATCCTGCTGTGCGGACAGGATGTTCATCGTTCCAACGTCTAGGCCTTTGGCCATGTTTGCCAAACGCGTCTGACGGATTATAAATCTATGTGCGTTCGATTCGGGGCTATCTATCAACGAAAAATAGCATATTACTCCACTGGCTACCGCGTTAATTCCGTTTTACCAGCGCACGCAACCGCTCGAGGACGCCCGAAAGGGGATTCCGGACGCCACCGTCGTTCCCACTGGCTTCCGCGGTAGCAGCCTGTTCTTTCTGTCGCTGCTCGCGCAACGCTTTGAGCTTTTGTGTTTGATCGTCGACAGTGGACTCGGAGACGGCCGTCTTCTTCTCGCCGCCCTTCAATCCCTTGAGCCCTGCGACCTGCGCGTCGACGCCGGTCGAGCGTGTCGTCTTCGTCGCCATGTTCGTATCCAGATTCTCGCTATCGAAGTCGTGATCCGAGAACGTTAGTCGCTTGTTCTCGGACTTTTCGACGCCGCCCCAGGAGAGTTCGACGCCCTCCATCGCCGCATCGATATCGCTCTGGATCTCCGCGTCGGTGTACGCCGGCCCTTCGTCTTCGTCTTCGTCCTCGTCCTCGTCCGCGGCTGCGTGCTCGACCGCTCGAGCCATATCCAGATAGTGCGCGATCAGCGCAGCGCCAGTGGAGGCTGTCACGCCGGCCAGACCGACCGCGTACGTCCCGACGATCAGGATGCTGTAGTCATCATTGTAGAGCCAGTTACTCGGGTAGGCGAGAACGAACCCGACGGCGGCTGCGGCCGTGAGCGCGAGGCTGCCAGCGGAAATGTATCGCATCCGGCGTTCGGATGGAAGCAGTACGACGATCCCCAGCATGAGCGCCGGCAACGACACCATCCCGAGCGCGTACGCGGGACGAAGCCAGTTGAAGTACTCGGACGACCCGTGATCGTAGGTCGTCCCCCAGAGAAACACCACGAGCGCGATAACCGCCAGCCCGATGCCTCCGAGGAAGAGCCCGAACCCGACGTAGATGTCGGTTCGGTCGTCCGGCTCGCCGATGTATCGCCGGTAAAGATCGAACAGGTACCCATCAGCAGGGTCTTCGGCTGCCATTGGAACCCCCTTTTCACTCCAGTATTATGACTGTTGGGTCGAAAATTCGTCATCGGGTCGTCAGTTATTTCGGCGGGACTATCGCTGAGAGAAAACGCGGTCAGTCCTGACAGCAGCCGCCCGCCTCCCCACCGAAATCGACCGCCAGCGGCTCCGAGATCGCTCTGTTGATCGACTCGAGGCGCTGTGCGAGTTCGCTCTTGGCCTCGAGGAACTCGGCCATCGGCTCCATCGCGTGCAGTTCCTCCTGGGTCGACTGGAGCTCCTGGAGATCCTCCTGGGAGGCCGTCCCGGTCTGGCGAGCCATCATGAACTCCTGGCGGATGCGTTCGAACGTCGAAATCTTCGACTGGACATCTGGGTCGTTCTCGACGGTACGTTGTGCGGCTTCGAACGCCTCGTACTCGGGGAGATCCCTGATCGCTTCGCCGAGTGCTGCTCCGAGTGCTTCGACGTCAGGTTCGGTGGGGGTGGTCTCGACGCTCATACCATTGCTTTGGGCGGAACCCGTTTCAAACTGGCGGATCAGGAGTCCTGCCCGGGCGTGTCTCGATACCACCTCGAGACGAGTGCACCCCCGAGACACGTCCACCTTCGAGGGACGTCCAAACCCGCGTCGTTTTACGTCCGCACCCGCAAACAGGGACAATGAGCCAGGAGTACGAGTCGGAGTACAGCGAGGGAGACCTCCGGAAGACGGGGATGGCCCTCAAACACGACCGGGAGTGGGACTACGAACTCGAGCGAATCATCGATGCCGTCGAGGAGCGCGACGCGAAAAAGATCGGCCTGCAGTTCCCCGAAGGATTGAAGCGACGCGGCCCGAGCGTCGCCGACGATCTCCGAGAACTGGTCGACGATGACGTCACGATCATGCTGTCGGGGCAACCCTGTTACGGGGCCTGTGACCTCGACACCTTCCTGATGAAACGCACCGACGTGTTCGTCCACTTCGGTCACTCGCCGATGAAGGACACGGAGAAGGTCATCTACGTCCCCCTGTTCTCGAACGTCGAGGTCACGCCGATCATCGAGGAATCGTTAGAGACGCTCGAGCCACCAGAGGAGACTCCCGAGATCGGCCTCGTCACCACCGCCCAGCACATGAACCGCTTTTCGGAGATGCGCGAGTTCCTCGAGGATCGCGGGTACGACGTCGAGACCCGTCGCGGCGACGACCGACTGACCCACGAGGGGCAGGTGCTCGGCTGTAACTACGCGAGCGCGGACGTGCCCGCGGATCAGGTTCTCTACGTCGGCGGCGGGAAGTTTCACCCGCTCGGTCTGGCGATGGAACATCCCGACAAACACGTCGTCATCGCGGATCCGGTCAACAACGTCGTGACCGTCGCAGACACGGAGAAGTTCATGAAACAACGCTACGGTGCCGTCCACCGGGCGATGGACGCCCAGAAATGGGGCGTCATCTTCTGTACCAAGATCGGTCAGGGGCGCTGGGAGATCGCCCAGGACATCCTCGCGGACAACGACGACGCCTACCTCATCACGATGGACGAGGTCACCCCCGACCGCCTGCGCAACTTCGACATGGACGCCTTCGTCAACACCGGCTGTCCCCGGATCACGACCGACGACGGGCCGCGGTTCCACAAGCCGATGCTCACCCCCGGTGAGTACGAGATCGCCGTCGGGAACGAACCGCTCGACAGCCTCGAGTTCGACACGTTCCACGGCACCTGGTGAGGCGGCTCGTCGCCGGTCGACTCGCGCGATGACACTACAACTTCTGGAGTTTGATGGTTCGGGTTCTATAGTTAGGCGAGCGAGTCGCGGTACGGACCTACTTTCTCGAGGATACCACCTCGCCTCGACACGAGAACGCCCTCGAGCGAGCGTCACTGGAGTCCACGAGCTTGGAATCCACGAGCACTCCATCGAGTCCGTTCGATTGGCGCGAACGACACACTTACGCGTGGCCCGGTCACAGACTCGAGTATGTCAACGAGCGACTGGGGAGACTGGCTCACGCGCGCGATCGAATCGACAGATCCCGACGGAGTGGCGGTCTGGTACCTCGGCTGTAACGGCTTTGCAATAAAAGGGAGCGAGGGAACGACGATCTACATCGATCCCTACCTCGGACTCGGCGATCCGCCGCGAACGGTTCGGATGATTCCCGTCCCGTTCGATCCCGAAGACGTTGACCACGCCGACGCCGTTCTCGCGACCCACGAACACACCGACCACGTCCACGGGCCGAGCCAGGCACCGATGCTGGCCGCCTCCGACGCCACGCTGTACGCCCCCGACGACAGCCTCGCCGTTGCCCGCGAGGAAGAAGCCTGGACGGACAACTGGGACGTCACCGACGACCAGTTCGCGGAAGTCACCGAAGGCGACACGCTCGAGATCGGCGAGTTCACCCTGCACGTCGAACCGGCACACGATCCGGACGCGACGCACCCGGTCAGTTACGTGCTCGAGCACGACGCCGGGACGATCTTCCACGGCGGGGACACGAAACCAACCGACGAGTTCGACCGTCTGGGCGAGCACTACGACATCGACCTCGGCATTCTCGCATTCGGGACGGTTGGCACCGTCCCCGACAAGGAGACCCGCGAACCGGTTCGTACCCGCTGGTACAACGACGAGAACCAGATAATCGAGTGCGCCTCGGCGTTGCAACTCGAGCGGCTGCTACCGAGTCACTGGGACATGTGGCGCGGGTTGACCGCCGATCCGAAGGCGCTCCACCACCACGCGAAGAGTTTCGAGCACCCGCGCCGCCTCGAGATCGTCGAGATCGGTGACCGGGTCGAGCTCTAGTAGCCACGGAACGCTACTGTACGCCCGATCGATTGACGTTTTGGCGATCGTGTCTCCATCGGTTCAGTTGGAACTTTCTAGCCAACCACACCCTGTTGCGCCGAGTCGATATCGGGCGAGTCTCACCCCCTGTGAGGCCTGCCGTTCATTTTAAGGTAATGCTGTGTTAACGTTGGGTTCATGAGCAGTACCGCGGACGCAGACGATGTGGTGGAAGTGCAAGCGGGTGGGATTACGGTAACGAAGACCTACACGGCGGAGGAGTTCCCGGTTCCAGCGATTCGCTTCGAAATCGAAACGACGACGGACGACGTGGCCACCGTGCGTCTCTCCGAAGACATCCCGGAGTCGTTCCCGATGGATAGCGTCGGGTTCCACCCGGAGTACCACAGCGATCAGTGGACCGCCTTCCAGGACAACCACGTCGAGTTCACCGGTGAGATCGATCCCGCGGAACCCCTCGTCACCGTCTACGGTATCCGCCTGGACGACGACACCGATCCGGCGTCGTTTCTCACCGAACCGACGATAACCGTCGTCGACTCGAACGATGACGAGACGGTGGAAGCAGACGGTGACCACCTCGAGGATACGATGATCGAGGACATCATCGCCGACGATAGCAACCAGGTCGTCAAGGACATGCTTTCGGGCGAGTCCGATGGGGTGCCGGGGCTTGCTGACAACGAGGACGAGGAGGACGACACCGATGCGGCCGACGACGCCGGCGAGACCGCGGACGCTGATGAAACGACTGCCGAAGCGGACACAACGGACACCGACCTCGAGTACGACGAAGCCGACCTTGAGGGCGAAGCGGACACAGGGGCGGACGACGCAGAGGATGACGACACCGAGGACGAGGAAGTTGGCCTCGAAAGCGGGGAGGAAGCGGACGCAGACGAGGAGTCGTTCCTCGGCCAGGAGGAACTCGACCTCAATCTGGAAGACGTCGAGACCGACCCCGAACCAGTCGACGACGCAGACGAGGACGAAGCGGAGACGCCCGACATCGATCTCGGATTCGAGGACGACGAAATTCCGCCAGCCGATGACAAAGCGGTCGACGAGAAGGAGCCCCCAACGATCGAACTCGACCTCGAGGGCGAAGGCGAGGGCGAGGACGAGGAAGCGGCCACGGACGACGCAGACGAGGTCGCCGACGACGCAGACGAGATCACCGACGACGCAGACGAGATCACCGACGACGCAGACGAGCCACCAAAAATCGAACTCGACCTCGAAGAGGCAGCCTCGAGTGCTGACACGGCCGCGGAATCGGCATCCGCCGACGCTGACGACGGTGTGGAAGCGTCCGAAACGCCGACCGCAGACGGCGACACGGCGGCTACGGGCGGAGACCGGCCCGCACTCGGTGCTCGTCTCGCCGCCGAAATTCGCGAAGGAGATCTCTCCGATGCGGATCTCGAGACGCTTCGAGATGCGCTCGACGTCGAGGGCGATACCGGGGGCGACTCGGGGGCGACAGAGACGGGACTGTCGGGCAGCGACCAGGCAAAGATCGACCACCTCCAGTCGCGTGTCGACGAACTCGCGGCCTACACGAGTGCCCTCGAATCGTTCCTCGACGACAACGGTACCGGCGAACAGCTGATCGAGGAGTTCAGGACGCAGGTGTCGACGTTCGAAGACGATCTGGCCACGGTCGAGGAGCAACTGGACGAAACCGTCGACACCGTCGAGGCAAACGCGACTGCTGTCGAGGCCGTCGACGACCGAACCGAGACCCTCGAGAGCGACTTCGAGAACGTCAGCGAGAGCGTTACCGATGTCGAATCGGCACTCGAGGACGTCGAGTCCGACGTCGATTCGCTGGAGACCGACCTCGGCGACGTGGCCGACGACGTCGAGGATCTCGGCGTCGATCTGGGTTCGCTCGAGGGTCATGTCGACGATATTGAAGCCGATATGGGCTCGCTCGAGGACGACGTCGACGATCTCGAGGCCGACCTGGAGGACGTCAGCGCGGACGTCACCGATCTCACGGAGTGGCGCGACCAGTTAGGTTCGATGTTCTCCGAGTGAGCGGCGACGGACTCCGAGAGACTGCCCGTTTGGAACACCTCCGTTTTCGAAACCTGGCCGCGAACGCAACCGGTTTAGGCGCCCGTCCCACAGATCGAATCGATATCGATGGGCGAGCGTATTCCAATTGCCGTTCCGCGCAAGGGTCGGCCCCTCGAGTCGGTACTCGACTGGGTGGCTCGACGACTCGACGTCCCGGCTCTCGCCGACGACATCACCTCCACACTCCGACACGAGAAGGCCGTCACGAAAGGCACCGTCGAACCAGCGCAGTCGGACGTCTACCATCGCCTCGCCACCTACAGCACGACCGACGACCCGTTTGCTCCCGAGTACACGTTGCTCCGGGACGACCGCGCCGGAAAACCTCGCCGGATCGTCTTCGATAGCGTCTCGATACCGCTCGACGGAATCGATGTGGACGGCATCTCACCGGGATCTGAACTCGTCCTCGTCGGCCGAGAGGAACCGTTTCGCGCACTCAGAACCCACGAGTTCGCCCTCGGATTCGACAGCGCGGATCTGGTGCTCGAGGAAGTCGTCGCACTTCAGGCCGACCCACTCGAGCGAATCGCGGACATCAACGCGCGGATCGATCCCGCGGATACGGACGTGCAAGTCGTCGCGGGGCTCGGCGACACCGTCTATCACACGCTCATGGCGACGCCCGAAACCGCACCCTCGAGCGACCCTATCGACCGGACGTTCCTCGAGGACTACTCGGGGTCGCTGTGTATCACGCCGCGCTACGAACGACTGGTTCGAGCCGTCCTCGGGACGAGGGCGCTCGAGGGGATCGACTTTCAGTATCCTGACGACGGGCTGGAAGAAGAACGATCGATCGTGGACACGGGTGTCGGCATCTATCTCACTGTTACCGGCTCGACCGCGAGTGAACACGGGCTGCTCCTTGGCGAACGCCTGTTCCCCAGCGAGACGGTGTTGATGGAAAACGCGGCTGAGACGTCGTCAAATACGGCTGTCGCGGCGATTCGATCGCTCCTGGCCGGCATCGAAACCGACAGCGAACTCGAGGTTGCCGTTTCCTGATCCGAGGAGTACCCCGTTCCACTCACACGCCGAGCCCGTCGAGATAGCGCTCGACGTGCGTTCGCTGTTTGGTCTCGAGGTCGGCGACGATGTCGGCCATCTCTCGAGGCGTCTCACCCCACAGTCCCGGGTGTATCAGCAGTTGTAACCGATCGGGCCGTCCCTCCGGAAACGGCGGTTCGGTGCGCCACTTCTGTCTCGAATCGGATCGGTACTCGATCTCCGAGAAGTACGCCGGCTGGTAGGTGTTCTCGAACCCGTCGAAGTCGACGTCTAACACCCACTCCGGAGGACGATGGAAGGAAACGGTGTCGACGTGGCGGTTGATGATCGCCCCCAGGACGTCACACTCTGCTCGCACCTGCGTGCGCAGTTCGTCCTCAGTCGGCTGCCCGTCCCAGTAGTGGTGGCTGTTGAAGTGCACGGCAACGTCGTGGCCGAGCGCCTGAATCTCCGCTAATGCTCGGGAGTGGTCGACCTCGAGTAAGTTGTAGATCGGCGTCGTCACCAGCAGACAGTACGTCGACTGGACGTCGAGGGCGGCTTCGACCCGAGCCATCTCCAGCGCTCTCGTCGGGGAGAGGTCGACGTCGTGGCGAACGACGACCTCGTCTCGCTCGAGCCGTCGACCGAATTTCCTGAACGAAAAGCCATCCGATCGCAGCGATTGCAGGAGCCGTTCGTACTCCTCGAGGGTGTACGAGAGTGTGCCGAGGGAGGCACAGTTAGGCATCGAGATCACCCGTCGCGTCGTCGACGACGGCCTTCTCCGACGGTGGCTCGTCAACCACTCCACCATCGCTCGCGAGATTCTCGTGGTGGTGTGGGCGATCGACTCGGTCGGGTTCGCCCCGTGAGTCGAACCGGTCGCCGACCGCGGGCTGCCAGTCGCCGGCCTCCCACGCTCGCACCAGTAGCGTGCCATCAGCAGTCGCGACGACGAACTCACCCGTCCAGAACACCTCGACGATCGATCCGGCCGAGGCCGTCGCCTCGATATCTGCGGAGAAGGGAATCGCCTCCCAGATCATAACCCGTTCGCCGCCAGCGTGGGTGAACGCGCCGGGATAGGGGGCCGCGACCGCCCGAACGAGGTTGTATATCTCCTGCGTCCCGTTTTCCCAGTGTATCTCGCCGTCCTCGGGGTTTCGCTTCGGGTAGTAGGTCGGTTCACCCGACTGCGGTTCGAACGGACGTTCACCCGCGAGAATCGGGTCGACGACCTCGAGCAACATCTCCTTGAGCAGCATCGTGACCTTGTAGTAGAGCGTCTGGATGGTGTCGTGGCGCGTGATGTCGAATTTACGACTCGTCACGACGTCGCCCGAGTCAGCGCCCGGATCCAGTCGAATCACCGAGAGCAGGAAGCGATCCCGATCCTCGATCAGCGACCAATTCAGGGGCGAGCGCCCTCGCCCTTTCGGGAGGCCAAAGGCACTGCCGTGATTGCCGAGGGCCCCGTGCGTCGTCGTCTCGAGGATCGATTCGGGAATCAGCCGTTGCCAGCCGTTCACGATCATCAGGTCGGGATCGACGGTCTGGAAGTGATCCAGGTCGGCCTCCCCGTCCATCGAATACGTGCTCGGGTAGTAGACGGGGAGGTCGTAATTCTCTGCCGTCGGCCGGAGCGAAGCGTACCCCGAGACGGCGTTCGCGTCCGCCATCTCCGGATCGATCGTTACGACAGACGTGATCGGCAGGCCTCGCTCGAGGAGCGTCTCGAGGACGTCCCGTGCGGGCGCGGTACACCCAACGTAGACGATCGAAGCGTCACCGGGAGTGGTCATGTCCGCTGTGATGACCGACACCCACATTGTTAGATGCCGGTTTCTGACCAGTTGTTGTCGTGTATACTGCGCCAGAATCGAGGGGTGTCAGGTTCGGTTTGGCGGGATCTGAAGAAGTGGACTGTTTCGAACCGTTAGGTATCGGTATCCGATGACAACAACTCGAGTTCGATCGCCTTCGTAGTGCTGACAACGAGGCCGGTGACGTCCTCCTCGAGGCGTTTGCCATGCATGCGATTGATCGGGCCGGAGGCGCTGATCGCGGCGACAGGTTCGCCCTCGATGACGGTGGGTGACCCAACGCACCGCCAATCGGGTGATTGTTAGGGACGGTTGAACGCAACGCAACAGTCTCGGATCTGCAGGCGTTGACTTCGAAGCGCAGACGAGGAATTCTCACAACCCGCTTCAATACACCTCGCCACGACTTCGAAGCCTCATGTATGCGTACCTAGAGGATGTATCGGCTTCGCCGTCTGCAACCTCGACACACTGACGGGTGTCCCGACTCGATAACGCCAGATTCGGGCTCAAGAACGCCCCAGTATCCCGATTTGCCCAGAGAAGTCTCGATACCGACACCATTCGATTTAGTATAGCATTATAGGGTTCATGTGGTCGACATCGAACCCCAGTATGAAATTATTTATCGTGCATATTTCACCCATATTTCGACGAATTGCTCGAATATCACCCGATTCATAGTCGGTAGGTTGGAAGCCGAACCACGCCTCGTCGACGACGCTGCTGGCTGACCGGTAGACACAGTCCTTCCGATTATCGAACTCCCGACTATCGAACGGAAGCTCCTCCCCCTCACTGTGAAACACGGCGACAGGGAAGGGTTCTCGCTGGGTGGGTACCGACACGGTAGAACCGAGTGGCACACTGACGGACGTGAGCTCGCGACGAGGTATGTACTACGTCTGTGGCTCAACCACTTCCTGCCCGCGCCGTCGTCGCTCCCCCACAACTCAGCACGAATGGCGACACACCCGGTCTCGGGGTCATCCTCGGCAGACCGTCCAGGTGGCTGTCCCTCGAGATCGCATAAGTCGAGAAGGAAGAACCCACGTACCACGCACAACACCCCAGGAGTAACGCTTCGAAAAGTAATGGCTACACAGCGACGAGGTAGGGAGCATCAACAGCACCAACAGCACCAACAGCGCGACGTCCGACGTACACAGACGGTGTACGTTCCTGACGGCCCTCGAGGAGCTACACCGTCGATAACCACACTACTACCGTCCTCGAGTCTACTCTCGAATCATTCGGCTGGCCTCTGGCCTCGAGACCGATTTAGAACCTGAGACATCGGTCAAGGGAGCCTATACAACCCCTGTGACTGCCTCGAGAACGACACAGTGATGTGCATTAACTCACTCGACCATCGAGTCGTGGAAGTACCCACAGCAATGTCTGTCGACCGGACTCTCGAGACGTCACACCCCCTCTCGTGCGATGGCATTGGGTTTGAGGCCCACCACAGGACGACAAGCCCTTCGAATGCGCTCACGGCCGTCTGAGCCCGTCAGAACACCGTTCAGTCGTACGCTAACCGCTCGTTACGGGGGAACGGGACTGAGGGTAGATCGCGTGGATACACCGAGTTTTGACGCGTCATCGAGTACCCTGGTTCGATGCGTTTCACACCCGGGGAGGAAATTGCTGATGCCGATCGATAGACGGTGCGTTACTTCCGACTGAGTCAACAGCGTTCTATCGGTAGAGGCCCCCGACGCTGGGCGTTCTCTGGGATGACCAGCAGCCGTCTCCGTACTGTTACGGAACGGTCAATCAATCCGTGAAAACGACATCAAATCCTCCGCAGACAGTGATCGCCCACACCGCTCGATCGATCGAATGCGTCACCGATTCGAACCGCTGAAAACCACGCTAGATACCCTACCGTTCGACCCGCAGCAAACAATGTCTAAATTCAGATAGATACGGCTCGAGCGGGACAGAGTCACACTCCATTCAACGACCACGATCACCAGGATGATTGGCGACAGAACTCAATCCGTCCACGAAACGGATACCCTCGAACAGTGGATTTACCAGTTTGGGTCAAGAACATAATCTGAACTCGTATACTCACAACTCTGAAATTCATATCTCAAATTAAAGTCTATTGTTGAGGCTAATCTCAAATGGCATACTCATCTAGCCGTATAATGTGGCCTTTAGAATAGAGATAAGATCTTTTATCTCGAGAGACAGCTAGATTGATTATCCTGGAGTGCAGACAGTCTCACATGGATGACGATCTCGATACGGAGACCGTCGTCGTCAGAACCTACGTTCCAGCCTACCAGAAATCTACCTGGGAGGAACACGCTGACGACCTCGGTATGAGCCAGAGCGAGTATATCAGAACTATGGTACAAGCCGGGCGAGCGGGGTTCGAATCGCCCGCTGAGGAACCCCGTTCTCCGGACGCTACCCCAAGGGGTAACGGCCTCGAAACACAGGTGCTCGAACTCCTTCGTTCCGACACCTACTCGTGGGAACAATTACTCGAGGCGGTGAGCGACGATATCGAAACCCAGCTCGAGAACACCCTCGACGAACTCCAGACCAACAACCGAATTCGATACAGCGGTCGGCACGGCGGATACACACTCATCGGTGATACCGATGGCAACTGAATCGCTCGACGGTGACGCGCTTTCCGAGGATCCGATTGCCTACTTTCTCGAGGAACAACAGTATCACGGCAAGAGTGAGCGAACCATCGACGCCTACGAGCGCGTCCTCCGGCAGTTCGAGGCCTTTCTCGAGGAGGGGTCGGGAATCAGCCTCCGGGAGGCGAACCGACGGGAGTGTATGGCCTGGGTTCACTCCCTGCGTGGCCGACTGGCCTCGAGTACGATCGCAACGTACGCTTCCTACGTCCATCGATTTTACGACTATATGACCCGCGTGGAGGCGTTCGAGGGGAATCCGATGTCCCTGGTAATGGAGGAGATGGGCGAATCGATCGACACCAACCCTACCAGACGGGAGATTTCGATCCCCGAAATGCGAGCGTTCGTCGCCGACATCTGCCATCCGCTCGAGCGAGCGGTTATCGTCACCCTTCTCAAAACGGGGATGCGTGTCGGTGAACTGTGCAACCTCGATTTGCGGGATCTGCACGTCGAACTCGAGGGAATCGACCGCGAGTGGACGCCACGGGTACAACTCGAGGCGAGACCACGATCGCTGTACGTCGACGAGAAACCGGCCCGCGGTGTGGCAGTCAACGGCGAAACGCGAACCGCCTCGAACAAACGGAAGCGCGAGACGGTGATACCAGTCGATAGCGAACTCGATACGGTGCTGGAAGCCTGGCTGGCCATCCGACCTGACCCCGTCTCACCGGCCGATCCGTTATTTCTCGACACCGGCGATAGCTGGGGGCAACGCCTCGAGCCATCCGACGTCCGCTATATCGTCGAACGACACGCTCGAGAACGGGGGTGGTATCGGAGGGGCGGTGGGGCGACAGAGAACGTCACCCCCCACTACTTCCGGCACTTTTTCACGACACACCTCCGGGATCGGACGGGTGATCGAGGGATCGTCAAGTACCTGCGTGGAGACGTCGCGAGCGACGTGATCGACACCTACACCCACGACTGGGGTGACCGTGTTCGATCCGTTTACGAAGCGAACATCTACGCCGTGCTTTCGTAGGAATTTACCAAATTTTAACTATCATGTGGCGTGTTAGCATACAACCAACACTGCTCGAGCGTCATCGCGTAAATCCTATAATGCTATATTAATACTGGTTACTGCGTGCGCGCCAGGTGGGTGTCCGAGAGACAACAAAATCCGCAAACAGACGAATCGGTGAGACCGCTACTCAGCAGTTTCGACCGGGTCAATACCGAACCGCGAGCGCACCGCAGCCGTCAAGTCTGCCATCGCCTCGGCCGATCGGTTGACGCTGTCGGTGAGACTCAGTGCACCGTGAGGGAGTGACGGATAGTGGAGATGCGTGACCGGGACACCAGCATCCTCGAGACGATCGGCATACGCGATTCCCTCGTCACGCAGCGGGTCGTGTCCACAGGTAAGGACAGTGGCGGGGGCGACTGCCTCGAGCGACGATGCTCGAAGCACGGACGCATATGGGTGGTGCCCATCGAGTGGGTGCCGAAGGTACTGTTCCCAGAACCATCGCATGTCCGCTCTCGTAAGCAGTGGCCCGTCCGCGTTCGCCTCGTAGGATGCCGTGTCGAATCGGTAGTCGGTGATCGGGTAACAGAGCACCTGCTGGTCGAGAACCCCTGAACCGTACTGGGCGTCCCACAACGCGACTGACGCAGCGAGATTGGCACCGGCGCTCGAGCCACACACCCCGATCCGTGAGGTATCGCCGCCGAGAGCGTCCCCGTGCGTGTGCACCCACTCGAGGGCGTCGATGGCGTCGACCAGTGGTTCAGGAAACGGGTGTTCCGGGGCGAGCCGGTAGTCGACGGAGACGAGGAGACAGCCGACCTCGTCCGCCAGGGCGCGACAGATGTCGTCGGCCGAGTCAAGTGTCCCGAGCGTCCAGCCGCCGCCGTGATAGAAGAGCAATATTGGTAGGGACGTCTCATCCCGACCGCGGTACAGTCTGACCGGTACCGATCCGCAAGTGCCGGGGAACGCGGTGTCAGTCACCGACGGGAGCGAAATCGTCGGATCGCCGCCGAAGACGTCGTCCTCGAGCCGACGGGCCGCATCGACAGAGAGGGCGTGCCAGGGTGGAAGCGTTCGATACGGGTGCTCCTCGAGCAATGTCGTCACCACCGGATCGAGTGGCCCCTGTCTGGAATCCATGCAAGTGTGTTGCCGGGGCACAAAGATGAATGGCGGTGGCCGCGAACGAACAGGTATGGACGAGTTCGATACCACTGAGTCGGCGGCGATTCGTCGAGACGGGAACGACTCCCTCTTCCACGTTCGCGATCGATTCGACCTCGCCGACCCGTGCTACCTGGACGGGAACTCTCTCGGCCCCGCGAGCGATGCGGCCGTCGCCACCCTCGAGCACGTCGTCGAGGAGTGGCGAACGCTCGGCATTCGAGGTTGGACGGAAGGCGATCCGCCGTGGTTTCACTACGGCGAGCGTCTCGGCGATCGTCTTGCTCCGATGGTCGGTGCCAACCCGAAAGAGGTCGCCGTCGGCAACTCGACCACGGTCAACATCCACACCCTGATCGGGACGTTCCTCGAGTTGGCCGACGGGAACCGAATCGTCGTCAACGAACTCGACTTCCCGACCGATCACTACGCGATCCGTTCCCAGCTCAGGACACGAGGGCTCGACCCCGACGACCACCTCGTCGTCGTCGAGAGCGATGACGGCCGGACGATCGACGAGGGCGACGTACTCGAGGCGATCGACGACGAGACCGCGATCGTGTTCTTCCCCTCCGTCCTTTACCGGAGTGGGCAGCGATTCGACCTCGAGAAACTCACCGAGGCAGCCCACGACCACGACGCCTTCGCCGGGTTCGATCTGGCACACTCGGTGGGAGCCATCCCCCACGAACTCTCCGCCATCGATGCTGATTTCGCCGTCTGGTGTCACTACAAGTACTGCAACGCCGGCCCCGGAGCCGTCGCGGGCCTGTACGTCAACGAACGCCACTTCGGCGAAACGCCGGGACTCGCGGGCTGGTGGGGTCACGAGAAGGAGACTCAGTTCGATTTAGAGACGACCTACACACCGGCCCACTCGGCCGGTGCCTGGCAGATCGGAACGATCCCGATCTTCGCCGCCGCCCCACTCGACGGCGCGCTGTCGATACTCGAGGACGTCGGTATCGATGCGATCAGGGAGGGATCGGTCGCCCGTACCGAGTATCTCATCGCCCTAACTGACGAGCGACTCGACGAGTTCGGTGTATCCGTTGGCACGCCGCGAAGTCCCGACGGACGTGGCGGTCACGTCGCCCTCGAGCACGACCGGGCCTACGCACTCGGGAATGCGCTTCGCGAGCGCGGGTACGTGGTCGACGTTCGGCCGCCTGGCGTCGTCCGTGTCTGTCCGTCGCCGCTGTACGTCAGCTACCACGAGGTCTGGGAGTTCGTCGAGGCCGTCGTCGACGTTCTCGAGCACGACCGACTCGAGGCCGTCGACCGCGAGGGTGTCACCTGAATGGGTCGGAACCGTCGTCAAAATCGGTCACAGTATCCGTGGCGTCAGTGTGGCTATCGAAATCACTAGAATCGTCGCGATTGGCGTTTTCGGCACCATCATCGCCGTTTCGATCGAACCACCGACCGAGCGTTCGCCGTGACGTACGCTCCTGTAGCTGTGAATTGAGATTGCGTTCGATCGCCCGTTGCATCTCGAGGGCCCCTGTAGCATCGACGTCGTAGGCCGTTGCGGCCCGCCCAAGTAGCGTCGCCGAACTCGCCGTATCGGCCGTCACGCTCGCGAGGTGTCGTCGACGCTGGAACACCGTCTGGCTGTACAGAACCGACTGTACCCGATAGTAGGGGACGATCTTGGTCGACCGTCGCCAGAACCCCGTTTGAGCGACGAAATATCGCTCTCCGAGCTGAAACCCGCGGTTGCGCCACTTCAGATGAGCAGCGAGTGGAACCAGCACGAGCAACGGAGCGAACGCGTACCAGTCCCGCACGACGGCCGTCTGCGCGGCGAGGAGGTAGCCGACCACGAGCACCAGGCAAATAACACCGATGTACCGAACAGCGTAGCGTTCGCGCGCTCGCAGCGGCGGTCGCTCGAGGTCGGGCTGATCGAAGGGTTCGATCGAACGGGCGAGGCGGACGACTCGGGGGTACGTCGCCAGTGGTATCGCCGACTCGGTGCCGCGAGAGCCGGACTGTTCGGGGCCGTATCCGGCCGTCTCGACCCCGAGTGACGCGTATCCGCCCCAGCGGAACGGCACCGACTGCGTGATCGTGATCGTCTGTACTTTCTCGAGCGGAATCGTCCCGCTGTACCGCTGGACGAGGCCGCGCTCGTAGTGTAGTTCGTCGCCAACCCGGGTCAACCGAAAGCCGTAGTACCGGGTGAACGTTACCAGGGCGCTGAGCACCCACGCGGCGAGCAAAAAGAGCAACAGCGCCCAGCCGATGGCCGCGAGCCCCGTTCCAGGGAGATCGCTCTCGAGGATGTCGACGGGGACGAGCGTGGTCGGATCGAAGCCGCTTGCGAACGAGAGTGCGATGCCGCCGAGGAGGCTCGCGCCAGGATCGATCGTGAACAGACAGAGGATCGCGAGTTCGTGGCGTTCGATAGCGAACAGTTCTTGTTCACGCTCAGCGGCACCTCTTGCATCACCGTGTTCCTCGCTGTCGGGTTCGTCGGCGTCTTCGACTGACGGGGCTTCCGCCGAACTGCCACTCCCTGACCGGAGTTCGCGAGTCAGCCGCCGCGCTTCGGCTTCGTCGACGTAGCGAAGCGTTACTTCGGTTCTGGAACCCCCGGCCGTCTCGACGTGGACGGCAGCAATCCCGAGCACGCGGTGAAGCGCGGTCTGGCGTACGTCGACGTTCTGTACGCGACGGAGCGGTACCTCCCGGTCGCGCCGTGAGACGACGCCCGAGACGACGTCGAACGTATCGTCGGTCAGGGCGTACTCGAACCGTCTGTAGTACGCGAATTCGTAAAGTACCCCGACGGCGATGCCAGCGAGGACGAACCCACCGATCACGAGTAGATCCATTCCGTCGTTGCTCGGAGATGTGAAGACGCCGATGACGAAAAAGAGGAAGCCGAGATTGAGGCTTCGTGACAGCGACCGGACGGCAACCGAGGCCGGATGAAGTCGCCTCATACGGCGTCCTCGCCGACTGTTTCGATCGTGCGTTCACGAAGCGTGTTCTGTAAGTCTTCGGCTCGCTCGGGATCGAGCCCCGGCACCGCTACGTCGGCGCTTCGAGAGCCCGCCGTGTAGACGACGAGGGTTCCGAGACCGACCACTCGCTCGAGCGGGGATCGCCTCGAGTCGACGTGTTGTATCCGAACGTATGGAACGACGGTCTTGATCCGAGTGAATACGCCCCGTTCGATGTACAGCGATTCTTCCCGGAGGTCGAACCGGAAGACGCTGTATCGTCGCCAGGCGACGGCCACGCGAATCGTCAGCAATACGACGAGGAATCCAGTGACGCCCCACCCCAAGCGTGACAGCGAACCCTCCCAGAGTTCACCCCACTGGAGCGCTGCAAGGGCGGTAAACAAAACGAGTCCGAGAAAAAGCGTCCGAAAAATCGCCGTCGCGATCCACACCCACCGCACCCGGGACTCGAGTCGTTCCATATGCCTCGAGATCAACCGGGAGGCCGATAAAGCGTTGGACGGGAGGCAGCTACTGAAAAGTCGGATACCGGTCAGTGACGGGTATAGGTCGCCGTTCGTATCTCATCGACCTGGTAGAGATCCTCGCCGAGCCCTTCGCCGTCACATGTCTCGGTCGGACAGGCGTAGTGCCAACCATCTTCCGTCGCGTCGCGCTCACGGAATCGATCCCCACAGACCTGACAGTAGAGTTGTCCTTTTTCACACGAGTCCCGGTGGAGCTCGAGGGCCAGTGCCGTCTGAAACGTCTGTTTGCAGTTGCGGCAGGTGTGCATAGAAGGTCTGACGTGGGGGCGAGTCAAAACTGCTTGGGTTCGTTTATTTCGCGCGATCACCCGTGGTTTAGGTTCTCTCGGTCGATTTACACCGGACGTTCCCGGAAGAAATACTGATCGGTGATGACGGTACTCAGGGATCCAGATCAGTGTCGCAACGCGAGGAACTTGATCGATGTCGAGACGCAATCGCCGTTGGCTCGAGGCGCTCGTGGGTGATCACGTACTGGAGCAATTGCACCGTCGAAAAAGATGACGGGTGCGGAGTGTTCCATCAAGCGTCGGTCGATGTGTCGAACCGGATACTGGAGATCGGTTCGACACATCGCCTCAGGCTTCACGAAACACTAGTCGTCGCCGAGGATGCCTCGTTCGGTCATCTTCCGCGGGTCGAGCACGTCGTCGGCTTCGGCCTCGGTGAGGTACTCCTTCTCGAGGGCGACCTGGCGAACCGTCTTTCCCTCCTTGAGCGCCGTCTTGGCGACTTCGCTGGCCTTGTCGTAGCCGATGTGGACGTTGAGCGAGGTGGCGAGCGCCATCGACTGTTCGACCTGTTCGGCACAGTACTCACTATTGGCCTCGAGCGGCCGGACGAACCGGTCGGCGAAGACCGTACTCGCGTTGGCGATCAGTTCGGCAGACTGGAGGAAGTTGTGGGCGAGAACGGGTTTGTAGAGGTTGAGATCGAGCTGTCCCTCGGTGGCGCCGGCGGCGACCGCGGCGTCGTTGCCGACGACCTGCTTGTGTACCTGGTTGACGGCTTCGGCGACGACGGGGTTGATCTTGCCGGGCATGATCGACGAGCCGGGCTGGTTTTCGGGCTGTTCAATCTCGCCGAGACCGTTACGCGGGCCGGAGGCGAGCAGTCGCAGGTCGTTGGCGATCTTGTTGAGCGAGCCGGCGACCGTCCGGAGGGCACCGTGGGCTTCGGCCATCGCGTCGTGGGCGGCCTGGGCCTCGAAGTGATTGTCCGCCTCGCGGAACTGGACGCCGGTCTCTTTCGTGATGTATTCGGCGGCTAGCTCCGGGAAGTCGGGGTGGGTGTTGAGACCGGTTCCGACTGCCGTCCCGCCGAGGGCGAGTTCGCTCAGGTGATCACGCACGAGGTCGACGCGGGCGAGCCCTTTCTCGACCTGAGTGCGGTAGCCACCGAACTCCTGTCCGAGCGTGACGGGAGTCGCATCCTGGAGGTGGGTGCGACCGGTTTTGACGACGTCGTCGAACTCGTTTTCCTTCTCCTCGAGGGCCTCCCGAAGCGTATCGAGCGCCGGTGTCACGTCCTTTTCGACGGCCTCGAGGGCGGCGACGTGCATCGCCGTCGGGATGACGTCGTTGCTCGACTGGCCGAAGTTGACGTGGTCGTTGGGGTGGACGACGCGGTCGCCGATTTCGGCCCCCATGATCTCGGCTGCTCGGTTCGCGATCACCTCGTTGGCGTTCATGTTCGAGGACGTCCCCGAGCCGGTCTGGAAGACGTCGACGGGGAACTGGTCGTCGTGTTCGCCCGCGATGACCTCGTCCGCCGCCTCGACGATGGCGTCGGCGATCTCCGCGTCGACCTGCTCGAGGTCGCTGTTCGCCTGTGCGGCTGCCTTCTTGACGACACCGAGTGCGCGCACGAACCGGCGACCGAAGGAAATCCCAGAGATTGGGAAGTTCTCGATCGCTCGCTGGGTCTGTGCTCCCCAATAGGCGTCGACTGGAACCTGCATTTCGCCGAGACTGTCTTCCTCGGTACGGAACTGATCTCCCATACGCTAGGGGTTCGCCCCGGTCAGGTAAAATCCACCGAAAACCCCGTCTCGGGATCGTCCTCGGCCCGTCGCTCCCGGAGGGCCGTTTGCAGGCGTTTTCGTGCTGTCGACGCCGTCTCGCGACCGTCTGCGAGGCGAACGTCGTAGATCGTCGGCGGATCCCAGATGAACGTCGCCGAACTGGCCGTATCGACGACGACCGAGGTCAGGCCGAGGCGGCGCTGGAAAACCGACCGGCGATTCGAGATCGTCTGGATACGATAGTAGGGAATAACGGTCGTCCGCCGTCGCCAGAAGCCGCGGCGAATCACGAGGTGGTCGTCGCCGACGTAGTAGCCGAGGTTGACGTACCGGAGGTGGGCCGCGGGCGGGACGGAGAGGAACAGGATTGCAGCGAAATACCAGTGCTGGAATCCGACGAGCGACGAGACGCCGTAGACGACGGCGACGAGAACTGCAACGACGAGCGAGTAGCGAACGAGATACCGACGACGGGCGATCGTGGGCGGTTGTTCGAACCGCGGGGTTTCGACCCCCGTGAGGTTTTCGGCGAACGTGTGCACCCGTCCGGCACTGGCCAACGGCACCGCCGACGAGCTACCGCCGCTCGAGTCGGGTCCGTAGCCGGCGGTCTCGACCCAGAGGCCGGCGTACTCGATATAGCGCTGGAGCGGGTTGTCGGTGATAGTCACCGACTGCACCTTCTCCGACGGGATCGATCCGCTGTAGCGCTGGAGGAGTCCACGCTCGTAGACGAAATCGTCGCCCGCGCGCCCCAGTCTAAAGTCGTAGTAGGTGACGAAGGTGTAGGTCACGCTCACGAGATAGGTGATGATGACACCGTTTGCGATGGAGACGAGGCCCAGAACGACGTAACTCGAGGGTGTGGCGGTAGCGAGGTCGGTCGGCCCGCCGAACGGTTGGGCCGTGGTCAACAGCAGAGCGACGATGGAGTCCGTGAAGAAAAACGCTAGCGCGAGGATACCCGCCGCAGCCGCCGGGCGGACGGTCGTAAACGAATACAATAGCAGCTCGCGAGGTTCGAGCCCGAACAGAAGCCGCGGGCTGTCGTCGGCGAGTGGCTCGTCGTATGGCGACGGCTCGAAGTCGGATTCGTCCGACGCATATTCTTCATCGAGACCCTCGGTCTCGTCACTCGGCTCAGGTGGGTACGGTTGGTCGCCGGCCCGCTCCCCGTCGATCGCCGTCGACTCGTCGTCAGTTTCAGGCGTCGGTTCCCCTCGAACGTCAACATCTGCCCCGGGCCGAGAAGGCCCGTGTTCGAACTCGTCCGTGGAGGCACCGTCTCGCGTGTCATCCGTAGCCCCCACACTACCTGCTGTCTGCGTGCCACTCGAGGCGACTCCCTGCGACCGGCGTGAGTCGGATTTCTGGCCGTTTCGACGTGCCGTCCGGCGACGAATCTCGCGCTGGAGGCGGGACGCCTCCGACTCGCTCACGAAATTGAGCGTGGCTTCGGTGTTCCCTCCGCCAGCGGTTTCGATCGAGAGTATCGCGAGGTTCAACAGCCGATGAATTACACCCTGTCGAACGTCGACGTTCTGGATGCGACGGTACGGAATCTCCCGAGCGCGCCGGGAGAACACGCCAGACGCAACGTCGACCGTGTCCTCGGTGAGGGCATACTCGAAGCGGTAGTAGTAAGCGATGCCGTAGGCGAATCCGGCCAGTAGTCCGACGGGGGCGAGTGAGAGCCCCCAGGAGGCCGGGACGACGTCGAAAACGCTGCTGAGGATGCCGATGAGGAAGATCGGAATGGAGAGTCCAATGAGTCCACCACGGAGTGCCGTCGTGACCGCGCTCAGCGGATGGAGGTGGGTGGTGTCGGTCATACGGCGTCGTCGGCCTCGCTTTCGACCGCGAGTTCCCGCAGGGTATCCTGCAGCCGTCGCGCTCGTTCAGGCGTCAGGCCGGGTACTCTGACGTCCGCGTTTCGCGACCCGGCCGTGTAGACGACGACGCTCGAGAGCCCGAGTGCACGCTCGATCGGGCCGAACTGCGTGTCGACGTGCTGGACACGGACGAAGGGGACGGCTGTTTCGACGAAGGTGACGACCCCGCGCTCGAGATAGAGGGCGTCGTCTTGCAGTTCGAAGTGCCAGCGTCCGTAGAGGAGGATCGCGTAGATGACGCCCAGTACGATTGCGAGACCGACGACGGCGAGTGTGCCGATCGTCGGCACCGTCACGATCCACTGGTCGACGGCGGCGATGACGATGCCGAGGATGATCGCCGTGAGAATCCACTGGGCGATCCACAGCACTCGAATTCGCGGATGCAACGACTCCATACAGGATGCTATCAGGAGAGTACGATAAAAGTGCGGTTTAGGCGCTCCGATCGGGTGGCTGCAGTCACTTTTCGGCTCGAGCGGCGTACTCCTCGGGCGTGTACGTCGAGAGTTCGAGTGCGTGTATGTCGGTCGTCATGTGCTCGCCGAGCGTGTCGTAAACGAGTTGGTGTTGCTGGACGAGGGGGACGCCCTCGAACGCGGGCGAGACGACGGTCGCGGCCAGGTGGTCGTCATCGTGATCACCGCGAGCGCGGGTGACGGTGACGTCGACGTCCTCGAGCCCCGATTCGATGAGTGATTCGACGGCTTCGGGTTCCATGGTCGTGTGATGTGTCGACTGCATCAAAAAGACCGCGGTACGATCGCCCGTGGAGTGACTCACCAGGGTCTCGATCGCTGCGCGGGAAGCGAACGGTAGCGGCCGTCGCCTTTAAGCAATCGGCTCTCCGTACGGCGACTATGTCGCTATCACTCGCAGCCGAGACCCGCCAGGCGGTGGACGCGCACCCGTTTTTGCGCAACGCCCTCCGTGCGGGCGTCCTCAATTACACCGCTGCCGCGCGTTTTCTCGCCGTCGACGGCGACGTTGATGCCGTCGCGACGGCGCTCAGACGCTACGCAGACGACCTCGAGAGCCCGGCAGCGAGCGAGCAAAACGTTCGCGTTAGAATGCAAAGCGGGGTTGGACCCGTCGACGACCCCGAAAAGGCACTGGTTTCGATCGGAACGACGACGCTCGGCACCGACGGATTGGAGACCCCGTACACGGCGATTCTCACGACCGGCGAAGTCGGGTCTCGAGCGCTGGCAACGGCGCTCGAGACCCTCTCCATCGCGGATATCGACGTTATTGTAGCGGGTGGTGACGCCGACTCGATGGTACTCGTGGTCGATCGGCTCGAGGGTGCAAACGCCGTCCGAGCGGTCGAGCAGGGTCTCGAGTCGATGCTCGAGTAACTGCCATAAACACCGGTGGCGGATACGGACGAGGCTATCGAACGCTCATTTCAACGACCGCGACGGGGCATCCGACGCTTTAACGTTCGACCGCGAAGAGACTCGAGTAATGACCCTACGCGTGACGAACACGTTGACGGGCGAGAAAGAGCCCTTCGAGCCACAGAACCCCGACGACGTCCTCCTCTACTACTGTGGCCTGACGGTCTCTGATCCGCCCCACCTCGGCCACGCCCGCTCGTGGGTACACGTCGACGTGATGCACCGCTGGCTCGAGTATCTCGGATACGGCGTCCGTCACGTCGAGAACTTCACGGACGTCAACGAGAAGATCGTCGCCCGCGTCGGCCAGGACGACCTCGGCGAGAGCGAAGCCGAGGTCGCGACAACCTACATTCAGCAGACGATTACGGACATGCGCTCACTGAACCTCCTTCGAGCGGAGGTCTACCCGCGGGTGTCCGAACACGTTCCCGAAATCATCGACCTCGTCGAGACGCTAGTCGATGGTGGGTACGCCTACGAATCCAACGGCTCGGTCTACTTCGACGTGACCAGCTTCGACGGGTACGGCGCGCTCTCGAACCAGCGCCTCGAGTCGATCGAGGCCCAGGGCGAACCCGACGAGCAGGCCGAAAAGCGACACCCGGCCGATTTCGCCCTCTGGAAGGCCGGTGGCGTCTCCCCGGAGGCCGTTCGCGGACACAGCAAGGGGGCAACCTGGGAGCGGCCACCCGCCGGACAAACCTGGGACTCCCCCTGGGGCGAGGGGCGCCCGGGCTGGCACATCGAGTGCTCGGCGATGAGCATGACCCACCTCGGGAAGACGCTCGACCTCCACGTCGGCGGTCGCGACCTCGTCTTTCCCCACCACGAAAACGAGATTGCCCAGAGCGAGGCTGCGACGGGACAGCGCTTCGCCCGCTACTGGCTCCACTGCGAACTGTTCCAGATGGGCGAGGAGAAGATGTCCTCGAGCCTCGGAAACTTCGTCACCGTCGACGAGGCGGTCGACCGATGGGGAACGAACGTCCTCCGCACGTTCCTCACCGCGGGATCGTACAACAGTCAGCAGCTCTACTCCGACGAGACGATCTCCGAGGCCGAGGAACGCTGGGAGCGCCTCGAGCGGGCCTACGAGAGGTGCGTCGACGCCCTCGACTCGCCGGAAGCACGGTCGAAACACGAGGACGGGGGGCTTCGAAACGCCGTCGACGAGGCCCGTGAGGCCTTCACCGAGGCGATGAACGACGACTTCAACACCCGGGAGGCGCAGTCCGCGCTGCTCGAGATCGCGAGCGAAATCAACCGTCACCTCGAGGGTGACGGGTACGAGGGCGGCGATAACGACGAGAACGGGAACGACGGGTACGACTACCGCGGCCTCAAAACGGCCGTCGAGGCGCTCGAGGAACTCGGCGACGTGCTCGGGCTGACCTTCGGTGACGGCGAACCCGCCGGGAACGTCGAACTTGCGGGACAGGTCGTCGAACTCGTACTCGACGTCCGCGAACAGGAGCGCGAGAGCGGCAACTACGAGCGAGCGGACGACTTACGGGACGAACTCGAGGGACTGGGGGTCGAAGTGCAGGATACCGACGACGGGCCGACGTATCGGCTTCCGTAGCAGGGACGGTTCACAGGCACGAGATCCGTACCGGGTGAGTGCCGGCACTCGAACGGAACGAGATCGGCTCCCCGTCACCGACAGTTGAGGATTTGCGAACCGTCACTATATCCTGGATATTTATACGGTGTGGCGGTGAGGCCGGCATATGGACGAGCAACCAAGCCGTCGACACCTCCTTGCGACGACATCGGCAGTAGCCATCGCGGCGACCGCGGGATGTGTAGGCGATCTCCTCGACGACGCCACCACGTTCAGCGCCTCGCCGGCCGAGGTATCGGGTTCGGCACAGTCGGAGACGGGGTACGATCACCGAGAAACCGATTCGTTCAGCGAGGAACGGGAGGTTGCCGGCGAAACCGTCGAGGTGACGAACTACCTCGCGGAGTACACGCGCTCGCTGGAGGTGGCCGCACTCGGTGGGAGCTACGAGGCCGCTGTCTTTGCGACGATCTGTTCACCACAGGTGAGCGTTGCCGGACAGGACTTCAACCCGCTCGCGGAGATGGACACTCGCGAGATCATACGAATTGTCCAGGAGCAGTACGAGGATCTGCAGATCGGCGACCGCATCAACGAGCGCAGTGTGGACGGACTCGAGCAAACGCTCACCGTCGAATCCTACGAGGGACAGGCGAGACTGATCGGTGAGGGCGAAATCGACGTCTGTTTCGACGTCTCGACGCCGGATCACGGCGGCGACCACCTGGTGCTGATCGCCGTCTATCCGAACTCCGAACAGGGTGGTGTCGACGTGTTGCCGGACGAAGCCGAGCACGTCGATACGCTCCTCTCTAATCTCGAGCACGGCGACGACTGATCGACCAGAAAGCGCTCGGTAATTGACAGGGAGTGGCTCGAGAAACGACCGTTTTTCGTCGTCGGCTACGTCACAGCCCAAGCGCCGTGAGAAGCGGGACGCCGGCCCAGAGTGCACCGATGAGATAGCCCCCAATGGCACCCGTGTTCAGGAGCGGGAGGCCCGCGTGCGGTCGACCCTGGAGCACCATGTACATCAATACGAGTAAGCCAGCGAGCGTTCCGACGATGCCGCCGAGTGCGGGTGTGTTGAGCGCGATGAGCGGAACTTCGATGGTTCCGTGATCGAGGAACGACGCGGCGCTGGCGATCAGAATCGTCGGGATGACCGCATCGCCGAGACCGATGAAGAGCGCATCACGGACACCTTCGGGGGCAGGGCGCTGGTCGTCGTCGCCGTCGGCCGGAGTGGCGGCTTCGTCCGTCGGAGTGGTGTCGCCGTCGGCCGGAGTGGCGGCTTCGTTGGCTGGAGCGGCGTCGGTCTCCGCGTAAGATTTAGTCTCATCTCCGTCAGTGTCGTCCCCGCCGTTTGGTATAGATTCACCACTCGAGTCGCGAACGTTTTCGATCCCACCCGGCGTCTCGTTCGTCGCGAGGTAGGAGTACGAGAGCGAGGTCGGGATGACGAGGATCACCGGAATTCGGAGATCCATCACGCCCTCGGCCAGGTCGAGCATGTGCTTCGTCCGGTAGACGCTGATCGCATCGTAGACGGCCAACACGACGAGCAGGATGATCACGGGGAAGATACCGAGGCTGATCCCGAACAGACCGGCAGCACCAGCCCCCATCACGACACCGGCGAGGTCGATGACGTACCACTCGGGATAGACGAGGAGTGCACCGCCGACGGCCAGCGCCGCGAGGAGTGGTAGGAGGCCGACCGAGCCGACGAACGCGATGGGTGGGAAGATAACCGCGAAGACGAACCACGCGAGCAGGACGCTCACCCCGACGATCACGCCGCGGATGATCCACTGCAGGTCGTACTTGAATGCCGCGAGCATCAGCGCCGTCATCACGAGGATCGCAACGATGTAAAAGAGGCTGTTCGTCGGATCCTCGGGATCCTCGACCGCCTGCATCTCCGCGGCAGTGAACGGTTCGACGAGCGAGAGCGCGCCCAGTTGGACGCCCAGGAACAACAGACAGGTAAATCCGATCGCTGCGCCGAACCGAAACCGATCGTTCATGGATCCGGGTTTGACCGCCGGCGGTATTGGTGTTGCGCTCTCGAGGTGTCGGTTGCTGTTTGCACAACAACGGGCGTGACACTCGAGAAAGGATCTACGCTCACCGGGCGTACAACGCCGACCCGACCAGTCCCGGAAGGTGAACCCCGGAGTCGGGCGTGACCGCCAGATACGGCTCCTCGACGGGGCCGAAGACGTCGACGACGCGACCAACCTTCTCGAGGGAGTCGTCGAGGACGATCGTGCCGATTGCGTCGTACGCGTCGTCGTCGGTATCGCCGGGTGCCCGGAGCACAGCGAGACCCTGGGACACGCGCACGACGGTGCCGATTCGGCGCATCACTCTCGCATCGCGACGACGTACGCCGCGACTGCCTGGACGAGGTCGTTCTTCGTCGAGTCCTCCGTCCCCCGGACGACGACGCGGCCACGGGGCTGCCAGTGCTCCCTGGCGTACGCCTTATCCCGTTCGACGATGGCGTCGTACCCGATCTGCTGGACGGCTTTGGCGATCTCTTCGACCGTCGGCTCTTCGACTGCCAACTCGAGGGGCACCCGCCGCCCCTCGGCCCGCGTACGCGTCGCATCGAGGTACGCGGGCCAGATGACGTTCTCGACCATAGGGGCCTCTCTGTGGGCGGGTGAGTAAACGCTTTTCAAAACGAGACGAAACGACGAATCGCGTCGGGTCGGAAAGGAAGTCGGGTTGACGGCGTTACTCGAGAGGTGTGACGCCGGTCAGTCGATCCGTGACTGTTGATTACCGCTGTCGAAGGCGGAATCCGAGCAGTCCCACGAGCGCGGCGACGGCAACGGGCACGCCGAATCCTGGTATCGAGTCCTCGGTGTCATCCCCACTGTCGTCCGTGTCCTGATCAGGACTCGCATCGACATCGTCGTCCGACGATTCGTCAGTGTCCGCTCCCTCGGCCGAATCGTCGTCGCCGTCCGATTCCTCGATCGCGGCGAGTGACGATTCGTACTCCTCGTCGACGGTCTCGAGGTCGGCTTCGACCTCGGCGTGAACGTCGCCGTGTACACCGGCGAAGATCTCTTCGACCGCGAACACGACGTCCGGTGCGGGCTGGCTCGCGGCGTTGGCGTCGATGCCGAAGTGTTGCCCCTCCTGCATCGCCGTCGTCTCGTGGACGGCCTCCGATACCGGCGGTTCGTCGTAGGCATCGTCGCCGTAGAGGATCCAGTCGGGATCGTGTTCGATCACGGTCTCGTCGCTAATCGGCTCCCAGCCCTCGATGCCGGCTTCGGCGGCGAGGTTCTCGACGCCAGCGGTCGTCAGCACTTCGTGCTGGAACGTGGTCGATCCGGTAGTGAAGCCCTGATCGTCGAGCATGTACAGCGCGAGCGGCCGTGGCTCGTCCTCGAGGGCGGTTTCGACGATCGAGAGTCGGTCGTCCATCCACTCGGAAGCGATTTCAGCCCCCGTACAGGAACCCGTAAGCTGGCCGGCCGTCTCGAGATCCTCGTGGATCTCGTCGATGCTCTCGGCAGTGTCGTAGACGTAGACGTCGAGACCGGCGTCTCGAAGTTGCTCGAGGAGTTCCTCGTCGAACATGACGACGTCAGAGGCGATGACGATGTCGGGCTCGAGTGCAATAATCTCCTCGGCAACGGGGGTCACGCCGTCGTCGGCGCTGATGTCGGTCTGTCCGTCCACGTCGAGACTGTCCGTGTACTCTCCGATGGGCATCCCGTCGAGTCGGTCGTCGGCACCGATCCTGAACACCAGCTGGGCGTCGCTCGGATAGAGCGCGACGATCGAATCGGGTTGCTCGTCGAATGTGAACTGTTCGCCGGTTGCGTCCTCGAGTTCGATCGGGTAGTCACACGCCACGTCGGATTGGGCGGTGCCAGTCGCCGCGGTAGTCGTTCCTGCCGCGATGGCAGGGCCGACGCCAGCGGTGATGGTGAGTACCGCAATCAAGATGATGAGTAGTCGTCGCATCACCTGTTGCTCACCCCGTATCCAATAAATATTTATCTAAAGCAAGCGAGCTTGTCAACCATGGAACGACCGGGGCGGGTAATCGCGTGGTCTGTCGGCCTAGCGATGCTGCTCGTCGCCGTCACGATCGGGAGTGCCGCCCTCGGTCCCGTCAGAATCGATCCAGTCACCGTCACGAAAGCCATGCTCAACGTACTCGTCGTCCCGGTTGGGCTCGAGTGGACGCCGACAGCAATCCCCGTGCTCGACCGACCGATATCGCGGCCAGCACTCGCCTACGCATCGGTGTTCGGATTCGAGGTTCACGGCCCACACCAGACGATCGTTGGCGACGTTCGCCTGCCCCGGATCGCCCTGGCCGGGACTGTCGGGTTCGGCCTCGCCGCCGCCGGAACCGTAATGCAGGGGTTCTTCCGAAATCCGCTGGCCGATCCGTCGATCATCGGCGTCTCGACCGGTGCTGCCGCCGGTGCCGTTGCCGCTATCGCCTTCCCGGCGCTGGTTCCCTTCGGCAGCCTCCACCTCTCGGCGTTCGTCGGCGCGATTGCGACGGCGTTGCTCGTGTACGCCATCGCAACCGATGGAGGGCGGACGCCGGTCGCAACCTTGCTCCTCGCGGGCGTCGCCGTCCAGGCCTTTCTCGGTGCGCTCATCTCCTACATGCTCGTTCACAGTGGGGATGGCCTCCGACAGGCAGTCATCTGGATGATGGGAAACCTCCACGCCAGCAACTGGGGCGACGTGAGGTTCGCCCTGCCGTTCGCCATCGTCGGCGTCGCCGTGCTCGCGGGCTACACCCGGGAGATGAACATTTTGTTGCTCGGTGAGGAGGAAGCACACCACCTCGGCGTCAACGTCGAGCGAACTAAGCTCCTGTTGCTCGTCATCGCGACCGTCGTCACCGCGGCAGGGGTCGCCGTCGCGGGCGTCATCGGGTTCGTCGGCCTCGTCGTCCCCCATATCATGCGCCTGATCGTCGGCCCGGATCACCGTATCTTGCTGCCCACGAGCGCGTTCGCTGGGGCGTCGTTTCTCGTCCTCACGGACACGATCGCTCGAACCGGCGCCGAGCAGGTGGCGGTCGGCATCGTACCGGTCGGCATCGTCACGGCCGCCCTCGGCGCGCCGTTTTTCCTCTTCTTACTCGTTCGCCAGGAGGTGCATTCGCTATGACCACTGCTGAGAACCCGCTCGTCCACGCCGAGAATCTCGAGGTCGCCTACGGATCTCTCTCCGTCCTCGAGGACGTCAGCGTCGACATCTCTCGCGGCGAGTTCGTCGGCCTCGTCGGGCCGAACGGGGCCGGAAAGACGACACTCCTCCGGGCGCTCAGCGGGGCGATCACTCCCTCGAGCGGGCGGGTGCGGATCGACGGAACGCGCATCGACGCGGTGAACTCCCGGGCCTCGAGTCGTCTCGTCGGCGTCGTTCCCCAGAACACCTCGCTGTCCTTCTCCTTCGACGTTCGCAGCGTCGTCGAGATGGGACGATACGCCCACCGGTCGCGTTTTGCACCGCCCTCCCAGGCGGATCGCGAGCACGTCGACCGGGCACTCGAGCGGACTCGAACGCTCCAGTTCGCCGACCGACAGATCGACGCGGTTAGCGGCGGCGAGCGCCAGCGAGTGTTACTCGCGCGCGCTATCGCCCAGGATACGCCCCTGTTGTTGCTCGACGAGCCGACCGCAAGTCTCGACGTGAACCACCAAGTCGAGACACTCGAGTTGGCGCGCGACCTGATCGACGACGGTCGAACGATCGTCGCGGCGATTCACGATCTCGACCTCGCGGCACGCTACTGCGATCGCCTGCTCCTGGTCGCCGACGGGGCGATCTGTGCCGACGGCGATCCGGACACGGTGCTCACCGCTGACATGCTCGATCAGACCTTCGATGCGAACGCGACGGTGACGCGAAATCCGGTGACTGGAACGACGAGCGTGACGGCGTTTCCCCATCAGACGACCCCCGACGGCGAGTCACTCGAGAGTGCCCTCGACGGCCGTCGCGTCCACGTTCTGGGGACGGGCCAGCCAGCAGTGGGTGCGTGCAGTCGGCTCGAGCGCGCCGGTGTGACTGTTTCTGCCGGGCCGGCTCCAGCTGGTGGCGTGGTCGAAGACGTCGCCGAACGCCTGTCGCTCGTGTGCGTCACGACCGAGCCGTTCTCGCCGGTCACCGATGACGCACGGGAGGAGACTGGCGGACTCATCGAGTCGGCCGACGTCACAGTCCTCGCCGGATTCGACCTGTCGGCCGGCAATCAGCGCCTCCTCGAGGTGATCGATCCCGCCGATCCGCTGGTCGCCGTCGAAACTGGTATCGACCGGTCGTTCGCCGGGCCTGAGGCGACCGCCCGCTACCGCCAGGTACTCGATTCGGCGCTCGAAGCGACGCCCGAAACGCTGCTCGAGGCGACGGCCGAGGTGCTCCGTGCGGGTGGGCAGGTGACGAAAGACTCTTCCGAGGAACTCGACGGCGACGGCGAGACGAGCACCGAGGAACTCGTCGATGACGGTGAACCGAGCACCCACGACCACGGTGGCGAACCCGACCAGCGTGACGCCACCTGGTCACCGATCGATTCGCGAACGGACGATTAACGCGACCTGTCAAACGCCCGACCGAGCCGTCCGGGAGGGTGACCGCTAATTCCCCGGTGCCATACTGCACTCGAGCCAGACTGGACGGTTTTTTACCCCTCCACCACCGAGTCCCCTGCAATGACCACAGCGCACGATTACGAGGCACTGGGCCTCGTCGCCGGCCTGGAGATTCACCAGCAACTGGACACGGCGTCGAAACTGTTCTGTACCTGTCCGACCGAGCTCCGCGAGCCCGAGGCGTCAGCGCGTCAGTTTACCCGTTACCTTCACCCGACGCGGAGCGAACTGGGCGAACTCGACGAGGCCGCCGTCGAGGAGAGCAAGGTCGAACGGGAGTTCACCTACCTCGCCTACGACACCACCTGCCTCGTCGAGGAGGACGACGAGCCGCCACACCGCCTCGACGACGAGGCCCTCGAGACGGTACTCGAGGTCGCACAACTGATGGACATGACGCCGGTCGATCAGGCGAACGTCATGCGCAAGATCGTCGTCGACGGGTCGAACACCTCCGGGTTCCAGCGCTCGACGCTCGTCGCCACCGGCGGCGCGATCGAGACCAGTGAGGGTGCGGTCGGCATCGAGGACATGATGCTCGAGGAGGAGAGCGCCCAGCGCGTCGACGAGACCGACGACGGCGTCGTCTACAGCCTGGATCGCCTCGGCATTCCCCTCGTCGAAATCGGTACCAGTCCGGACATCCGGACTCCCGAACAGGCCCAGGAGGCCGCCGAACGCATCGGTATGTTGCTGCGCTCGACGGGGAAGGTTAAACGTGGCCTCGGCACCATCCGCCAGGACGTCAACGTCTCCATCGCCGACGGTGCCCGCGTCGAGATCAAGGGCGTCCAGAGCCTGGACGACATCGCCGACATCGTCAGGACGGAGGTCGGTCGCCAGGCCGAACTCGTCGACATCCGGGACGAACTCGCGGCCCAGGAGGCGACCGTTCACGAGCCCCAGGACGTGAGTACTGTCTTCGCAGACACCGGCAGCGGCGTCGTCGCCGGCGCGCTGAACGACGGCGGTTCCGTCTTCGGCGTTCGCCTCGAGGGGTTCGACGGCCTGGTCGGTCGCGAAATCGCCACCGACCGTCGCCTCGGGACGGAGTTCTCCGATCACGCGAAACGCCACGGCGCAGGCGGCATCTTCCACACCGACGAACTCCCTGCTTACGGCGTCACCGACGACGAGGTCGCCGCTCTCCGGGACGCCGTGGATGCCGGCGAGGCTGACGCCGTCGCCATCGTCGCCGCGGCTACCGAGGTCGCCGAATCCGCGATCGAGGCCGTCGCCGCGCGAGCCCAAACGGCCATCGACGGCGTTCCAGAGGAGACCCGCGGAGCGAACCAGGATGGGACGACTCGCTACCTCCGCCCGCTCCCTGGGGCGGCACGGATGTATCCCGAAACTGACGTCCCACCGGTCGAACTCGACCCGAGCGACGTTGCGAAACCCGAATTGCTCACCGAGAAGGTCGATCGCTACCGGGCCGAGCACGACCTCGACGCCGGTCTCGCCGAACAGGTCGCATTCGGCACCCACATGCCACTGTTCGAATCCGTCGTCGCCGACGGGATCAATCCCACCTTCGCTGCCACGACGCTCGAGTCGACGCTGACCGAACTCCGCCGGGACGACGTACCCGTCGAGAACCTGACCGACGAGCACCTCGAGACGGTGTTCGCGATGGCCGACGGTGGCGACCTGGCCAAAGAAGGCGTACCGGATCTGCTTTCGGCGATAGCGACCGATCCCGACCGAGATCCGGCAGCCGTCGCCGAGGAAGCGGGACTCGGTTCCGCCGCCGAAGACGACGTCCGCGAGGCCGTCATCGAGGTCGTCGAGCGAAACGCCGGCCAGGTCGAAGACGAGGGAATGCAAGCGTTCTCGGGTCTCATGGGCGAGTGTATGGGTGCGCTTCGCGGGAAAGCTGACGGCGACCTGGTCAGTCAGGTGTTGCGAGAAGAGATACAGAAGCGCGCATAGTCGTCGAGCGCCCCTTCAAGAGCGTGCGAAAATCGCGGGTGAACCGCTCTGGTCACTCGAGTCCTCGATGGTCGTTTTGCTCGAGCCTCGAGTTGACGGCTGCGGATGCAGGAGTCACTGTTCCTGTGGCATACGAAGCGTGAGCACGATGACCGCGGCCATAATCACGGCGAGGACGATGTACCCTTCGTCGAAGTACCCGTACTCCCCGATGATGCCGAACAGCAGCGGGCCGCCTGCGCCGAGGGTCGCCGTCGTCGTCCGAATTACACCGAGGCCCGTCCCTTTCATCTCCGCGGAAAACGAATCCGCCAGGTACGATTGCGTGACCGCGCCCGATCCGAGCATGGTGCTGATGAGGGCGGTGATCCCGAGGAGGAGCCAGATGTTCTCTACGAACGGAAGCAGCGCGAATCCAGCAACTGGCGGCAACAGGATACTGATGAGCGAGCCGCGCATTCCAATACGATCGTACGCGGCTCCCGAGAGCGGCTTGACGACGACGCCGACGGCGAAGAAGAAGCCGAACAGCACGCTCGAAACCGTGTACGAGAGCCCCTTTACCGTCGTCAGGTACGTTGGATAGAACGCCGTGAACGACTGCCAAATGAAGATGTAGAGAAAGAGGATGACGGTCATGAACGCCATTGATGGATTCCGGAGTTCGCCGAAGACCGACAACGTTTCACGGAGCGATCCCGACTGTGTCGGGCGTTCTGTTGCAGGGCGAGACGGGACGGCGACCCAGATGAGGACGCCGGCAAGCACCAAAAGCGGTGCCACGAACCCCAGCCCGAGGTGCCAGCTCACGGCGACGGCCAGTGCAGTCGCGACCGGCGGAAGCACGGTCTGGCCAATGTCCCCTGTCGCCATGGTGACGCCGAGGGCACTTCCAAGCCGCTCGGAATAGAGGGTCGAAAGCAGCGTAATCCGGGCGATAGGGTACAGCGAATGGCCGAGTCCCCAGAGGGCCGTTGCAAGGAACAGTACCAGCGGCGTGGGTGCCGTAACGACGAAACCGAGCGCGACGGCGACGATAATCGTACTGACGGCCAACAGCGTTCGCTCGTTGTACCTGTCGGCGAGGACGCCCCCTGGCAACTGACCGAGGGAAGCAAACAGCCAGAGTACGGTGACGAGCAATCCGGCGACGGACAGGCGAAGTCCGTACGTCGTCTGGATAGCCGGCAACAACACCGGGTAGATCATTCGCGTCCCGACGAGCAATCCCCAGGCGGTTGCGACGGCGATGAGAGATATTCCTCTCCCGCCGTCCCAGAGCGCTCGTACCTCGTTTCCGATGGCTGTACGTACCACCATGCAGATGTCGTTGCTCGAGACTCGGAGTGACGTGCGTTTATCTACTTGTTTCGCCCCCAGTAATTTCCTGTTCACCTGCTGGTGGCACGATCACAATCACGCGAACGAGAGGTGACGGTGCCAGCTCAATCCTGCCAGCGCCATCCAGTCGTGGACAGGTTCCCGACCCGTCCATACTCGGCCAATCAGCACCGATCGCGATTCACTCGTCGATGACGTCCTCGGTGTACACAGCCGTGACGACTGCCACCGATCCGCCAGCCTCGACGTCGACCGTGCTTGCCGCCTCCCCAAGTCGCGACTCGAGACGGTCGACGTCGACGGCGTTTTCGCTCTCGTAGGTGACGACCGCTCGCACCGTGGATTCACCCGCGTCGGCCTCGAGGCGCTGATTGAGGCCGGTGGAACCTTCGAACGCTCCGAAGTCGAACGCGACGTCGTCCGCGTCGACCTGGTCGGCCTCTAGGTCGGTGAGTCCTTCACCGCCACCGTACAGATAGGTGGTAATTCCGCCGTCTGGATTCGCCCCGAGAAGTGCGTCAAACGTCTCGTCGTCGTCCGCGTTGGCCGTGCGTTCACCAGCGGCGGTTTCGACAATCGCGGAGACCACGTCACGTCCCCGTTCATCGTCACCGAACGTGTAGACGAACACCTCGGTAGTAATGCCAACCACCTCGCTCGAGGTGTCGTCGGTGAAAACGTCGTATCCCTCGCCGTCCCCGCCGGCAACGAGGTCGTAGCCCTCGTCCGCAAGGGTTGTGCGGGCAGCTTCGCGATCGTACTCGCCGTAAAAGATGTAGGCTCCGTCGAGGTAGAGCAAGGTGGCGTCGTCGGATTGACCCTCCGCTGTTGCCTGTGCCTGTGCGACCGGGGACACCCCGAGAGTAAAAAGGCCGTAGATGCCGAGGGAGACGGCTGCAATTGGGTTTTTCAGGAGCGGATCGTCCGGGACGGATCCCTCGCCCGGATCGTCGTCGATCGTCCCGAGCAGGGTCTCGAGGTCGACCGCAGTGAAGAAGTACTCCGGAGCGGCGTCCCCGCTCGTATACGCGTCTCGTGACGGGAGGACGGACGCGTACGCGGGACGCTCGCCGTCTTCGAGGATCGAACTGCCGTCCACGAGGGAATCATCGCCACCCGCGTCATCGGTGTCGTCCTCGCCGTCTCCGACGGGTTCGTCGTCATCGTCGCGTGCCGAATCGTCGGTGCTCGAACACCCTGCGAGAACGGCCACACCGGTGCCGAGCAACGCGAGCAGTTGCCGACGGTACGTGAGACTCATTACCTATCGCTCTCGAGGCGAGCATTATGACTATACTGGCCAGGTGACGGTGCGTGGAGCTCGATCACTCGCGAGAGGATCGATTTCGTTCGGTTCCTGTCTCGTCACCGCGGTCAGGGCGGTCGGTCGCTCGGCGCAACACGCCGAGAAATCGGTTCGCCTCGCTAGTGGTCGGATCGGCACGACCGTAGACGCGGCGGATCATCCGCATCGTCTTCGCCCGTTTTTCTTCGGGATGGTTGAGTTCTACCAGGAGCGCCTTCCACTGGTCGTACAGTCGCTCGAGCAGCGGCTCGGGTGCCCGCACCCGTTCGACGTCAGGAAGTTGCGTCGAGGAGGGGTCGAGAGTGAGCCTTCGGAGTTCGTAGAGGGTGATCGTCGCGGCCTGGCCGAGGTTGAGGACGGGATACTCGGCGCTGGCCGGAATCGAACAGATCTCGTCGATGCGTGCGAGTTCCTCGTTCGTCAGGCCGACGCGTTCGCGGCCGAACACCAGCGCCGTCTGTGCCTCGACGGTGGGCAGTCGCTCGGCCAGTTCGCGTGGGGTCGAAAACGGGAATCGGACGTGGTTCCGGTCGTCCTCGTTGGTCACGGCGGTACAGCCGATGGTGTGGAAGGTGTCGACGAGTTCGTCAAAGGTCAGTTCTCGCGCGCCAGGTAAGATGTCTTCTCGAGCGTGGCCGGCGAACCCGTACGCCTCCCCGTCCGGGTCGAGCTCGGGCGGGTCGACGAGCAGCAGTTCCTCGAAGCCGAAGTTCTTCATCGCCCGCGCGATGGTGCCGACGTTGCCGGGCGTCTGGGCGCCGACGACGGCGACTGCTGGTGGCGTCCGTTTCGAATCGTCGGCCGTGGCGGCTGAGGCCTGTGCGTCCCGCTCGGTCATTTACGACTCGGATACTCGGCGTTGAAATCGACGTCGGCGGCGGCGATTTCCTCGTCGCTGAGGCCAACGCGGTCGGCGACGTCGTCCCCCATAAGGTCGCCGTGTTTTTCGGGATCCGCCTTTGGCGGCCTGGGAAGGTCGTCTGGATCGGTTGAGACGTACTCCATTCCCTCGTAGCCATCCGGCGCACGGTTGCCCGCGAGGAACCACTCGTAGAAGGCATCCTCGAACTCGTCGGTGCCGCGATACTCGTCCCCGCCGTCCTCACGGAACCAGTAAACGAAGTCCGGTTCGTGGTCGTGACAGAGGATAATCTCCGACAATGGTTCGCCGTAGACGTAGCGCGCCGTGTTGCACTCCTCGAGGTGCTCGTCGCCGTGGATCAGCCAGCAGGCGTTACACGGCGCGTTGTAGATGACGTCGAGACGGATGATGCGGTCGCGGACGTCCGACGGCATCTCCTCGAGCGGGAGGAACGCACCGTCCTCGTCGAGAATGTCCGCCTCGTCGAACCGCCAGCCGAGCATCCCGATGCTCACTTTACCCATGGCTGGAGGTTTCGGCTGCGGCGACAAAAAGCGATTGTTCGAAGTCCGGAAGCGATGGTTCGAATCCTCGGATTAGCCGAGGAGGTACCGGAGTTTGGGGTAGCGTTCGACCAGCTTCTGGCCGCCGACCTCGAGTCCCTCGATGTACTTGTCGGCGCCGAGGATCCGACCCGCGCCGAAGGCGGCGATTGCCATGAAGACGACCGCGTAGATCAGCGTCGAGTCGAACAGGGCCAGGAACTCGCCCTCCCAGCCGCCGAGGTAGAACGCGAGCATCTGGAGCGTGCCGCCGAGAGCCGCCAGGCGGACGAAGCCGCCGAAGATCAGCGCGACGCCGATCAGCACCTGCGTCGCCGGGATCGTCACGTTGATGACCTCGAGCAACGCGGCGTTGCCGGCCATCGTCGCGTAGAGCCCGCTGACGGGGCTAACCGGGTCGACACCGTGGACGAGATAGCCGCTGGCGTCGAACCCCTCGCCGGTGAACTTGCTGATACCCGCAAAGAGCATCATGCCGCCCATGACGAAACGCAGGGCGACGACGAACCACGCGGTCAGCGCGTGGGGGTGGCCTTCAAGGGTGATGCCGCCGTAGCGGCTCTCGAGTCGGTTTTGAGTAGTTGTGGACATGATCGGTCACCTTTACAAATACACCTTCGTCACCGACCCACCTAAGAAGGGGGACTGGTTCCCATTCGTTGGGAAACGGTCGACGAAACGGGCGGATGTGTTCGAAACGGCTGACACACGTGAAAATCCAACACTATTCGTGAGAGTCAGTCACAGACAAGCAGCAGTGCACCGGCACACCTGGGACGAGCCACTGGAGACCGGTTCGCCCCCGACGTTCGCCGGAACCACGGCCCCTTTTTACCTCGCCCCCTGAGTGGAGGTATGCAGAACGTCGACGCAGCGGGACTGGGAATCGGGGACGATCACCCATCACGAATCATGGGCGTGTTGAACGTCAGCGAGGAGTCGCCATACGACCCCAGCGTGTTCGACGATCCCGCCGAAGCCGCCCAGTACGTCGACGAGGAACTCATCGACGAGGGGGCCGACATCGTCGACATCGGCCTCGAGTCCGCCAACAAGCGCTTCGACGTGTTGAGCGCCGACGAGGAACTCGAGCGACTGCACGTAGCCCTCGAGACGATCGACCAGGTGTCGGGGGACGCCATCTTTTCGATCGAGACACGGTACGCGGCGGTAGCAGCGGAGGCGCTTGCGAGCGGCTTCGACATGGTCAACGACATCTGTGGATTCGCCGATCCGGAGATGCCTACCGTCTGTGCCGACCACGACGCCGCCGTCGTCAAAATGGCGAGTCCGCCGGATCTCGAGCGGCCAGGAGCCGTCGAAGAAACCGACTGGAGCGAGCGAAAATCGGCCGACTGGGCGGCCTCGGCCGACTACGTCGATCAAGTGTTCGAGGCGCTGAAACAGAACGGCCTGACCGAGAAGACGATCGTCGACCCCGCCTTTGGGGGCTGGAGCGAGGCACAGACCCTCGAAGACGACAGGGAGACCTTCCGACGCCTGCGGGAGTTCCGCGCGCTTGGCAAACCGATGCTGGTCTCGATCAATCGGAAGAACTTCCTGGGCGAGATCGCCGGACGAGAAACGGACGAGCGACTGCCGGTGAGCCTCGCGGCGACCAGCCTCGCCGTCGAACGGGGTGCCCACGTGATCCGCACCCACGACGTTGCAGAGACCCGGGACGCCGCGTTGATCGGCGATGCCTTCACGACCCGATCGTCGACACAGCGCAACGGAGTTCGCCTCTCCAGGCTCGAGGTCGATTCGAATCGCGACTTGCGGAGACACCTTCGAGAAGGCGGAATCGACCCATCCCTGGCGGACGACTGGTTACACCACACGGTCGAAATCGATGGACTCGACCCGTCAGCCCGGGACCGACTCGGCCAGCACGCGCACGAGGCGGGTGCCCGCTGGATCGATCTGGCCGATGGTCGATCCCTCCTGTTCGGGTCGGCGGCAGAAATTTCCCGTATTTCGAGCAGTATTACCGCCTCAGACGGTGATATAGGGTCGCTCAAAGACGACCTCCAGCGGGTGCTCGAGTAAGAGAAAGCTTATGGCAACCGCTTCGAAAGAAGTGAGTGGAAGCCGGGTGGCCTCACGGGTAGGGGTACTTGCGAGGCAACGCTCGGCCCACAAACGGATTATTGCGGTGGGACACAACGAATCACAGTGACGAGTATGGACGTCAAAACGTGGCTCCCGGTGTACGACGCGCTACTTGCCGATTTCGGCTTCGACCGGGCGGCCGACGAGCGGGCGCGCGACGTGCTGGGGGTGCTGACCGGGCCGTTCGACTGCTCGAGGCTCGAACGAGTCTCGGGTGGGACGGTCGCAATCGCGGGCGCTGGCCCCTCACTCGAGTCTCCCGATGCGCTCGAGGCGGCGCGTGCGGCCGATGTGGTGTTCGCCGCGTCGACGGCGGTCGACGTCCTGGAGGCGAACGATGTCGCCGTCCACTGCATGATCACCGATCTGGACAAGAATCCTGAGACGGTCGTCCGTCTCACCGAACGGGGGACGCCGGTCGCCGTCCACGCCCACGGGGACAACATCCCCGCGGTTCGGTCGATCGTCCCGGCCTGTGACGACGCGTTCGTCCTCCCGACGACGCAGGCAGAACCCGTCGGCCCCGTTCGCAATTTTGGGGGGTTCACCGACGGCGACCGGGCCGCGTTCCTCGCCGACCACCTCGGTGCCGCCGAACTGGTCTTCGTCGGCTGGGATTTCGACGATCCGTCGGTCGACCCGATGAAAGTACACAAACTCGAGTGGGCCGAGCGACTGCTCTACTGGCTCGAGATTCGGCGAGGCGAGCGTTTCGACGTGCTCGATGGTCGGCGTGACGCCATCGATACGAGCGTGTTGCTACTCGAGTGACGACGGCGTATCGGGGTCACCCGAACGGCGGGTAGCGATACCAATAGTGGTTTCGGCAACCGTCGCTCATCTCGAGAAGGCACTTCGACCCCCACAATTTCTGGTTACTGAGGAGTGCGGAGGAAACTGGATTCAATTACGTCTGATTCCGTCCGATCAGTGGCTATTTATCGCTGGCGTCTGTCGTAGTATCCATGTCGATACAACGCCGTGCATTTCTCACCGCGGTGGCCTCGAGCGGGGTGATCGGGCTTGCCGGCTGTCTATCGAGGGGCGAGAGCGGGAGCAGCGACGGGAGCCACCCGGAGATCGCTGGCAAAACGCTGACGCTGACGACGACGACCAGCACCTACGACACGGGATTGCTCGATGCCCTCAACGCCCCCTTCGAGGAACGCTTCGGCGTCGACGTCCACACCGTCCCCCAGGGAACGGGGGCAGCACTGCAGACGGGGCGAAACGGCGATTCTGACGTCGTCATGGTACACGCTCGTGCGCTCGAGGACGAGTTCATCAGTGAGGGATACGGCGTGAACCGACGGGATCTGATGTTCAACGACTTCGTCATCGTCGGCGATTCGGACGACCCGGCCGGAATTAACGGTGAAGAAGACGTCGGCGAGGCCCTGACATCGATTGCCGAGACCGAGTCGGTGTTCGTCTCTCGAGGGGACAACTCCGGCACCCACGCGAAGGAACTCGACCGATGGGCCGATGCGAGCCTGGATCCCACCAACGTCGGCGGCGGGTGGTACCGCGAAGCCGGCGACGGAATGGGGAACGTCCTCATTCAGACCGACCAGCAGGGTGGATACACCCTCGCCGACCGGGCTACCTATCTATCGATGCTCGAGGAGATCGATCTCGAGATCCACGTGCAGGGGCCGGTCGAGGGTGGGCCAGAAGCGCTGATAAACCCGTACGGCATCGTCGCGGTAAATCCTGCCGTCCACGAGAACGTGGCTTCCGACCTCGCGATGGCCTACATCGGCTTTTGCACCAGTTTCGAGGGGCAAGAGATCATCGAGGAGTACACCGTCGGGGGCGAACAGTTGTTCTTCCCGGAGGCGCTCGCGGAGGATCCCAACTTCGAGCAGTACGTTCCCGAGGAGTGGCGAACCGCGAACAATACCGAATAGGCGTAGACGATCATGGTCATCCCATACAGCGAACTCGCACTGATCGCCGACTTTCCGTTCGAGTGGCACTACATCAGAACCATCATCGAGGTGTCGCTCTACGTGAGCGTGACTGCCGTCGTGTTGAGCACGCTGTTGAGCCTGCCGGTCGCACTCGTCCTTGGGGTGACCGACTTCCGCGGCAAGGCCGTCCTCACGTCGATCATCACGACCGGTATGGGCTTTCCCAGCGTGGTCGTCGGCCTGCTCGTCCTCTTTGCGGTCTCCAATCAGGGGCCGCTCGGTTCGCTCGAGCTCGTCTTCACGCCGGAGGCGATGATCCTCTCACAGATCGTCCTCGCCGCACCGGTCATCACGGGCGTCAGTCTGGCAGCGGTCTCGAGCGTCGAGTCGGGCGTTCGGGACGCCGCGTTCGCCATGGGTGGTACCCGACTCGACGTCGCCATGGTGACGATCAAGGAGGCCCGTTACGGAATAGCGACCGGCGTGCTCGCCGGTTTCGGTCGGGCGATCAGCGAGGTCGGCGGCGTCCTCATCGTGGGTGGGAACATCGCCAGCGCCGACGGCACCTCCTACACGCGGACACTTACGACCGCGATCCAGCTCGAGGCCCGCCAGGGTCGCTTCGAGACCGCGATGATCCTCGGTGGAATCTTGCTCGCGCTGGTGTTGCTCGTCAACGCGCTCGTCATCCGACTCGGGAACGGCGGAGGGCGGTACGGATGAGCCTCGAGGCGACCGATCTCCGTTACGTTTACGGGTCGGAGACGGTTCTCGAGGATGTCTCCCTGGGCGTCGACCCCGGGGAGGTCGTGGCGATCATCGGCCCCTCCGGCGTCGGCAAGACGACGCTACTTCGCCTGCTCGCCGCGTTCGAGCGACCCGACGAGGGAACGATTCGCTATGACGGCGTCGACGTCTGGACACTCGAGAACGGGGATCGACTCGAGCGACGGCGGCGGATCGGCATGGTGTTCCAGGAACCGAGCCTCTTCGACGCCAGCGTTCGCCGGAACGTCGCGTACGGGCTTCGCGTGCGCGCCTCCTGGCCGGAACGGCTCCGGCAGTCCGTCTCCGCCGCCGTCGGGCGGCCGACGGCCCCGCGAGCGGTTTCCGACGCCCTCGAGGTCGTCGGTCTCGAGGCGTACGCCGACCGGCACGTCGATTCGCTCTCCGGGGGTGAGGCCCAGCGCGTAGCGTTCGCGAGAGCCCTCGCGTACGAACCCGACGTACTCGTTCTCGACGAGCCGACGTCTGAACTCGACCCGCGGAACACGGCGGTGATCGAGGGGGCGATACGAAAGGCTCGTGCCCGTCGAATCGGCGTCGTCATGGCGACCCACGATATGCACCAGGCACGTCGGGTCGCCGACCGCGTCGGGCTGTTGCTGAACGACGGCATCGTCGAAATCGACACGACGGAGACGATATTCGAGGATCCGGCCGACGAGCGCACCAGACAGTTCATCGACGGGGAGTTGATTTATTGATGCGCCACATCGAGTCAGGACAGACAGGAGGCACCTCGAGATGACGACCGAACCCGAACGCAGCTATCAGACGGAGCTGACGGTCGGTGGGGTGACGATCGATCGGCGCGATATCGAGATGCTCGCTGCGATCGACGACAACGGCTCCATGCACGCCGCTGCCAACGCACTCGGCCGGTCGTACGCGCGTCTCCAGCGACGTGTCGTGGAACTGGAGGCCGAACTCGGCACGCTAACCGAACGCCAGCGCGGTGGTCGGGATGGCGGCGGGACGACGCTAACGGAGACCGCACGCGACCTCCGCCAGCGATTCGAACGTCACCAGACGGCGCTCGAGGGCGTCGCAAGCGTCAGGGAGTCCGTAATTCCGGGAACCGTCGTGGATCGGGACGGCGAACTCGCGACCGTCGAGACGCCGATCGGATCCGTGGTCGCGATCGCTCCCGCAGGCGCGGAGACGGTACAGGTCGTCGTTCGTTCGGACGCAGTCGTCCTCGAGGAACCTGAAAACGAGGGAACCGTGAACGGCACGAGCGTTCGCAACCGGTTCGACGGCATCGTCGAGAAAGTGGAAACGGGCGAAGCCGTAGCCCAGGTCGTCGTCGCGATCGGTGGGGTGAACGGCACCGACGGCGAGGATCACACCATCGAGCTCGAGGCGCTCGTGACTCGCGGCAGCCTCGAGTCACTTGGCCTGGAGTCGGGCCGACCGATTGTCACCTCGTTCAAAGCGACGGCTGCGCGGGGGATTCCACTCGAGGACGGCACTGTTAGTGGAAAGAGCACAGAGGCGGAAACGTGAACCGCCCTCGATCAGGACTCGACGAGCCAGTAGGTGCCGTCTGAATCGCGAGCAACGACCGATTCTCGTTCGAGGTACTCGAGGTGCGCTGCGGCCTCGCCGGCCCCGAATTTGGTGTGGATTCCCTCGAGCGATCCGAACAGGTGGATAGCCACGTCCCAGGGCGTCGACGATCCGAGTTTACCGAGAGCCTCCCGAACGCGAACGGTTCGTTCTCGGTGATGGTCGCGAATCGTCTCGAGGCGATTGGACGAACACGTCGAGCCGTGACCGGGGAGTAGCGCGACCGATCCGTCATCGACGCCCTCGCGGGATTCGATTCGGTCGAGCGTCTCGAGGTACGTGCCGAGTGGATCCGTCCCCCGCAATCGGGTGTCGCTGCCCCCGACGTTTGGCGTGTACGTCGGCAACACGGCGTCTCCGACCATGAGCGCGTGGTCTGTGCCCATTTCGAGGGCAATGTGTCCCGCCGTATGACCTGGCGTCTCGAGTACCGTTGCTCCGGCGAGTTCGTCTCCCGCCTCGAGCGGACTGACGTCACAGCGAACCGGTACCGGGGAGGGTCGGTCGCCGTCGGTGACGCTCGCAATCGTTTTAGCGGGTACGCCCCAGACACGCATCGCGTTGGCGTCTCGCTCGAGGCGACGCTCACGTTCGGAGCCGTATTCCCCGAGAAGTGGCGCATCACCCGCCCCTATAGCGATGGTGGCCCCGGCGGCGTCAGCCAGCCGCGGTGCGAGGCCGACGTGGTCGGCGTGCCAGTGGGTACAGACGACGTACTCGAGGTCGGTGAGGCGCTCGAGACGGGACTCGAGTCCGCTTCGAAGTTCCTCCCAGGCGCCGTCGGTCGGCGGCCCGGGGTCGACGAGCACGCGACCGTCGACGAGGTACGCGCTGTTCATCCCCTCGGGCGTCCCACCGCCGACTGAGAGTCGGACGATTCCCATACCTGATCGTCCGTTGCCGGCTACCTGAGTGTAGTGGTCTCGGTCTCCACAATCACTGCCAGCGGTCGCACTCGAGTCGAACCGTCACACACCTCAACGGCGACAACAGTTAAGCCCATCAAGCAGCCAGAGTGTCACGTGGATCGACGACTCATCGTGACCGTCCCGTTCGTAGTTCATCTCCTCGGCGGTGGCATGTTCGCACTTTCACAGTCGATGGCCACCGTGAGCTTTACCGAGAGCCAGGTCGAGTTTCTGGTGCTCGTCGGCTATCTCGCACCGCTCGTCGGCATGGCTCTCATCTGGCTCAAAAACTACGATTACGGAGCACCCTTGCTCGCCGGTTCGGCAGCAGCGACCTGCTGGTTCGTCGTGTACTTCTTTCTCCTCCACGACAACCCTGCAAACGTCGCGTCGGTCACGGGTAGCGGATCCGGTTCCTACACCGCCTCGGTGATCGGTGTCGTCGTCGGCTCGCTGGCAACCGCCGGGGCCGGCTTCTGGCTCTGGTACCGGGAGAACGACTGGTTCAGATCGACCGTCGATGGCGTTCTTCGCCCGTCGGAGTCGGAGTAAGTCTCGATTCTCGTTACCGGTTCGGCGCGAGCGCATCGATCGTCGACTCGATCTCTGCCGTCGTCGCCCCCCGCGGGAATCCGACGGCGATCGAATCGACGCCGTCGATTGCCTCGAACTTCTCGAGTTCCGCTCGGGCGCGCTCCGGCGTGCCGGCCGCACCCAGATCGTCGAGCAGTTCGTCCGGGATGAGCGAACAGGCTCGTTCCTGCTCGCCGCTCGACCAGGCAGCCGCGATTTCGTTGGCCTCCTCCTCGTAGCCTTGCCGAGCGAGCGATTCGCGGTAGTACGTCCCCATCGCCGCAACGTAGAAGGCCAGATGCTGGCGTGCCAGCTCACGGGCTCGATCGCCGTCCTCGAGGGCACAGGCCGTCACCGAGAGCGTCACCCGGACGTCGTTTGGGTCGCGCTCGCCGAGTTCGATGCCGCGTCGGAGATCCTCGAGTCGGTTCTTCATTCCCTCGGGGGTGAACACGATCGCGTGCCAGCCGTCGCCGAATCGGCCGGCTAACTCGACCGATTTCGGGCCCATGCCGGCGACGTCGATCGGGATCGGCGTCTCCGGTGGATCACAGCGAAGTCGAAATCCGGCCAGCGAGAAGATGTCACCGTCGTAGTAGAGCGTCTCACCGGACGTCACCGCGCGGACGATATCGACGTACTCCCGGGTGCGTCGAAGCGGGCGGTCGAAGTCGACGCCGTGCCACCCTTCGATGACGGCGGGGCCGCTCGGCCCGATCCCGAGTCGCATCCGGCCGTCGGAGACCTCCTGGAGGGTCGCCGCAGTCTGGCCGAGCAGGGCTGGTGAGCGCGAGTAGACGTTGGCAATGCTGGGGCCAATCCCGATCTCGTCGGTTTCGCTGGCGATCCGGGTCAAGACGGTGACGGCGTCTCGCCCCCACGTTTCTGGAAGCCAGGCGCGTTCGTATCCGCGTTGTTCACCTCGTTTAGCGATGTCAACGATCGATTCAACGGACGGCTGTGCGGCGACGGGCAAATGAAGCGTTTTTGCTGTCATCAGTAGCTCTCAACTGGTCAAACGGTTGGTTCCTCCATGATCGCCGGCTTCCCGGCGACCTCAAGGGTCTGTCCGACGATGTAGGAGGCGGCTGGACTGGCGAGGAACTGGGCGACGTCGGCGATCTCCTCGACGGTACCCATGCGTCTGTCGAGGGCGTCCCGATCGACGTCCGCGGCGCTGATCCCCATCTGTGTCTCGATCCCCTCGGTCGCGACGAAGCCGGGGGCGATGGCGTTGACGCGTACGCCCTCGCTCGCCCACTCGAAGCCGAGCGAGGCAGTCAACGCGTTGACGCCGGCTTTCGCCGCCGCGTAGTGACTCATGTAGGGTGCCCCCTGGATTCCCGCCACGCTCGAGAGGTTGACCACGATACCACCGCCATCCTTCAGGTGATCGGCAGCGGCGTGGGTACACCGGTAGGTGCCGGTCAGATTGATGTCGACGATGGTTTGCCAGCCGTTTTCGCTAATGCCGTCGAAGTCGGCCATGAAGCTGGCACCCGCGTTGTTCACGAGGACGTCCAGTTCGCCGAACTCATCGACAGTGGTTTCGGTGAGCGCGTCGACGGCGTCGTGCTCAGTGACGTCGCATTCGACGGCGAGAGCGGAACCCGGCCGGTCGCTTTCGGCGATGGCATTCGCCACCTCGTCGACCCGATCTTGCTCTCGCGAACAGATCACGACGTCGACGCCGTCGTCAGCGAAGCGCTCAGCGATGGCACGACCGATCCCGCTCGAGGCCCCGGTCACGAGGGCAACGTCGCCGTCGACGTGATACTGTTCAGTCGTCATCGCCAGCCACTCCGTATTGCGTCACACATTCACACGGAGAAATACACAGTCAACGTTCTTAACGTTGATTGTCTCGGTGTCGGTGAGACGAGAACCGGTTTTGGCTATAGGAACAACTGAACCGGTACACACACTGATCGACGATACATCTAGCGAACAGGTGTTCAATGATTTACAGTGGCTACTATAGTGTCGAACCGATCCCGTTCAGAAATGATGTCGATTCAGTAGAAAGTCATATACTGAGCGGTGGTTAATCACTCACGTAATGGATGATCGAGTTCGTCGGCGACAGCTCCTGGCCACCCTCGGAATGGCCAGTAGCGGTGTTCTCGCTGGCTGCTCGGAGTACGTCTGGTCGCGCGCTGAGAACACCGCGCCCGAACAGATCGCCCTCCAGCTAAAAACCGTTCCCGCGGACGACGACCTGAAAGCCGCCAGAATCGCGAACCACCTTACCGAGTCGCTTCGAGCGGCCGGCATCGACACCGACCATATCGCGATGGACGAGCCCGAACTGCACCGCGAGGTGCTGATAGAACGCGATTACGACCTCTTCGTCATGCGCTATCCAGGCATCGAAGAGGTCGACTCGCTTCGGTCGTTGTTGCACTCAGATTACGTCGGCGAACAGGGCTGGCAGAATCCGTTCAGTTTCTCCGATCCGACTGCCGACGACTATCTGGATGACCAACGACAGGCTGCCGGCACCGAACGAGAGGCAATCTATAACGACCTGTTTTCGTATCTCGTCGATGATGACATGGCACCCTACACCGTCGTTGCATACCACGATCACCTGGGTGCCGTTCGGTCGGAGCTTCCGACGGCCATCGTTCCAAACACGCCACAGGAGTTCCTCGAGGCAGTGTCGAACGCACCATCGGAGGAGGCCGCCGAACGACCGCTTCGAATCGGTCTCTTCGGTCAGCAATTGATCGGTCGGCTCAACCCCATCGCCGTCGATCTGAGCGACGTGAGCGTGATTCTCGATCTGTTGTACGATCCGCTGGTTCGGAAGGTCGACGACGAATACCAGCTGTGGCTCGCTGAGTCGATCGAGTGGGGACAGTCCGGACGTACCGTGGAGGCAACCGTTACCCTCCGCGATGATCTCCAGTGGCACGACGGCGAACCGATAGACGCCGATGACGTCAAGTTTACGACGGCGTTCCTGGCCGACACCTCAATGGGCGAGGCAGAGAGTCCGGTGACGGCTCCACGCTACCGTGGTCGCCAATCCTTGATCGAAGAGACGACGGTGATAGACGGACGAACGGTACGCGTCTCATTTGGCACTGCGTCACAGGAAGTCGCCACCTGGGGGTTTACGATCCCGCTCCTGCCGGCACACATCTGGAACGAGCGTACTGACCTGGACGGTGACCACCGTACCGAAGCCCTCACCTGGGATAACGACGAACCAGTCGGTTCGGGACTGTTCCGCTACGTAGACAGTGAAGAGAACGAGTCGCTCACACTCGAGCTATTCGACGATCACGTGTTTCTTCGGTCGGACGACGAACCTGATGACGACGAACCCGGCGACGAAACCGGGGACGGCGAGCCCGGTGACGATGAAACCGGGGACGACGAACCTGATGATGAGGGGGCGGGAGCGGACACGGATGACAACGACACGGACACCGAGACGGAGACCAGGCAACGTGAGGATTCGTCGGGAACGACACAGGATAACGATGAGACCAGTTTCGACGGGCTACAGTATCAAGTGCTGCCGAACGCGGGGGCCGCCCTGGATGCGCTTCGCGATGGCGACATCGACATCATCGGCAACGAACTCCCCATCGACCGGTTCGAGGATATCGACTCCGAGGAGGAGATCCAACGGGTCAAACGAGAAACGAGCGCGTTCTACATGATCGGGTACAACCTCCGACACGCGTCGCTCGGAAACCGACGGTTCAGGGGAGTGGTTTCCCGACTCGTCGATAGGGAGCACGTCGTCGAGGCGTTCTTCGATGGGCACGCGGCCATTCCGGATACGCATAGCTCGTTCGTCGGCGTGCGCCGACAGGATTGGGACAGTCCACACCCAGCAAGTGACTACAGTTTTCCCGGAAGCGACGGGGATCTCGACACGGATCTCACGCGTGAACTGTTCGAGGAGGCAGGATACAACTACGTCAACGACGAGTTAGTCGAATAGCATCGCCCATGCAGATATATTTGTCACTTCGGTTTACGGATCGAATAGTTCCACACCATCTTCAGAGCGCGGGTCGAACAGTTCCACCACGACCCTGTAGCTGGGTTCGAGACCACCAGCACGTAACGAAGGGGTTCCTTTAATCCCTTCGAGCACGTAGGTTACACGATATGGCCCTCGAGGGAGTCATCCGCGAACTCGCCCTTATCGTGGGGACGATGCTCGTCGTCGCGACGTTAGTCATCGTCGGCCCCGATAGATTCATCCACGCGGCTCGAGGCTTTCGATGGCGTGCTCGAGCGATGGCGCTTCCGCTCGCCGCACTTGGCAGCGTTCTCTTTTTCCGCTGGTGGAACCAGGATCTCATCCATTGGCTTCAGTTTCGCGTCGTCGGGCGGGAGATTACCTCCCAGATCGAAAAGTTCGAGGGGGAACTCTTCGGTCAGAATCCGGTCGTCATCCTCCAGGCGCTCGAAACGGACCTCTTGTCCTCGTTTTTCGTCTTTATCTACATCCATGGCTACGCCTTCCTGTTGTTGTTCCCGTTTATCGCGTACTTTTCGCTCCGGAGAATGGATCGGTTCTCCTCGCTCGTCCTCGCGTTCACCGTCAACTACGCGCTGGGATTGCTTTTTTACACGCTCTTCATTGCCTACGGCCCGCGAAACATCCTCGCGATCGAAGTGATCCCTGTGCTGTACGAAGCCCATCCGCAGTCCAGGTTCCTGACGAACGAGGTGAACCAGAACACCAACGTGTTCCCGTCGCTGCACACCTCGCTCTCGGTCACGGTGTTCTTGCTCGCCTGGGTCACCCGCGATGAGTATCCACTGTGGACGATCCTCTCCGGATTTCTCGCCCTGGGCGTGATGGTTGCGACGATGTATCTCGGCATCCACTGGTTCTCGGACGTCGTCGCCGGAACCATTCTCGCGGTGATTAGCGTCTACGTCGGCGTCAACTACAGCCTCGAGGGGCTTCGACACTCCCTCGTTACGTTCCTTCGGGCGCACCGTCGGCGAAGCCCACAGTGAAGCACTCGCCGTAACACGTTCGCCGCGACCCAGATCGTTTCACGATTATGACCGTACAGAGCACCCATGCACATCCACTGGCACCGTCGTGATCTACGATGGCGGGACAATCGGGCTCTCGCCACAGCCAGCGACAGTGAGGAACCGGTCGTCCCCGTTTTCGTCTTTGACCCGACGATCCTCGAGCACGCCTCGCCAGTGCGCGTCGCCTGTCTCCTGGAGGCACTCGAGGCGCTGGCCGAGTGGTACCGCGAGCAGGGGAGCGACCTCGTCGTCGCCCGTGGAGAGTCCAGTGGCGTGATACCCGACCTCGTGGATCAGTTCGAGGCGTCGACCGTCACCTGGAACGAGGACTACAGTGGCCTCGGGCGTGACCGAGACCGCGCCGTCGTCGCCGCCCTCGAGGAGGACGGAATCGAGTACGAGACGGTTCACGACGCCATCTGTCACGAGCCAGGGTCGATTACGACGAACGAAGGAAGCCACTACTCGGTGTTCACGTACTTCTGGAAGAAGTGGCGAGATCGAGAGAAAGCCGCACCCGTCGACTCGCCGCCAGCGTCAGCACTGGCCGACGTCTCCGGCGACCCACTGCCGACGCGTTCGGAACTCGAGTTCGAGGAACCCAGCGCATCGGTACCGACGGTTACGCCCGAAGCGGCTCGAGACCGGGCGACGGCGTTTTGTCTGGCGGACGGAACGATCTACCGATACGCGGACGAACGCGATTATCCGGCCGCCGAGGCAACGTCCCAACTCTCGGTCGACCTGAAGTACGGGACGATCGGGATTCGGGCGCTGTACGCGTTGACCGAGCGGGCATGGGAAGACGCGACGAGCGACGCCGACAGAGAGGGGGTCGATACGTTTCGACAACAACTGGCCTGGCGGGAGTTTTACGCCCACGTGCTGGCGTTCAATCCGTCGGTCGTCTCCGAGAACTTCTCCGGCTACCAAAACGAGATCGAGTGGCGAAACGACCCAGCGGAACTCGAGGCCTGGAAAGCCGGTAAAACCGGCTATCCGATCGTCGACGCCGGGATGCGCCAGTTACTGGCGGAGGGATGGGTACACAACCGCGTCCGTATGATCGTCGCCTCGTTTCTCACGAAGGATCTGTTGATCGACTGGCGGGCGGGTTACGACTGGTACCGACGCCACCTCGTCGATCACGATACGTCGAACGACACCGGTGGCTGGCAGTGGGCGGCCTCGACGGGCACCGACGCCCAGCCGTACTTTCGGATATTCAATCCGACGACTCAGGGGGAGAAATACGATCCCGACGCCGAGTACATCACTCGGTACGTCCCGGAGCTACAGGGGGTTCCGCCCGAGGAGATTCACGCCTGGCCTGATCTCGCGGACGACCGCCGACGCGAACTCGCGCCCGAGTATCCGGATCCGATCGTCGATCACGGCGAGCGTCGCGAACGGGCGCTCGAGATGTTCAAGATAGCTCGTGGAGAGTGACGGAAGATCGGGGGAGTATTGGCGGCTGGAAGGAGTGACGGCGACCGGAGGGAGTGACGACGGCTCGTGGAGAGCGACCGACGCTCACTCCGCCCAGTAGGCCTCACCGGGCATTTCTTCGAAGATCGCTCGCTCGAGCAGTTCGATCGCCTTCTCGAGCCCCTCTTTCGAACTCGTCAGGGAGTCTTCGTGCTCGATACTTAGCGCGCCGTCGTAGCCGACCATCCGCAACGTCGAGACGATGTCCTTCCAGTGTTCCTCGCCGTGGCCGTAGCCGACCGACCGGAACAGCCAGGATCGGTTGGGTTCGTCGTCGTAGGCCGTGGTGTCGAGGACACCTTTCACGCGGGACTGTTCCTCGTACACCCGCGTGTCTTTGGCGTGGAAGTGGTGGATAGCGTCGTCCTCGCCGAGGAAACGAATCGCGTCGGTGATCGAAATCGCCTGCCAGTAGAGGTGTGAGGGATCGAAGTTGGCACCGATGCGTTCGTTCGTTTCCGCCCGCAGTCGGCGCAGGCCGGTGGGCTCGTAGACGAGCATGTTCGGGTGCATTTCGATCGCTAAATCGACCGCGTGGTCGTCGGCGAACGCCGCGAGGTCGTCCCAGTAGTCGACGGCAACCTCCCACTGGTACTCGTGGGCATCGGCGTGCTCACTCGGCCACGGCGCGGTGATCCAGTTGGGGACGTCGTCCTCGGGGCCGCCAGCCGGTAGGCCCGAGAAACACGTGACGGTACCGACCTCGAGTTGGTCGGCCAGCCGGATCGCCTCCCGGAGTTCGGCGTCGTCGTGGGCGGCCCGCTCGTCGTCCGGGTGGAGCGGATTGTTGTGGGTTGCGAGCGCGCTGATGCGCATCTCGTACTCCGTGAGCAGGTCGTGTAACTCGGCCTGTGCATCGTCGTCGTCGAGATACTCCTCCCGAGGCAGGTGCGTGTCGCCCGGAAAACCGCCGACGCCGGGTTCGATCGCGCTCACGCCGTGATCGGAGAGGTAGGCAAGGGCGTCCTCGAGTGATTCACCGTACAATGGTGGAGTGTGTACGCCAATATCCATACAAGCGGCTCAACGGTCCCGTCCAAAATAAAGACGGGTGACGACGGCACTTCCTGCGGCGCTGCCCGCAACGATTTTCCAGCGCCTGGCAGTTGCGACGCGAGGCAAACCGGTTCCGCCCCTCGAGGCTCACTTTTCGAGCGGAACAGTCCGTCCCTCCGTGCTCGAGCGGTAGATGTAGTGGATGATCTGCTGAACGGTGAACGCCTCTTCGATGCTCTCGTTGTGGTGCTGACCGGTCGCAATAGCCTCGAAAAACGCTCGCTGCTCGTCGGCGTGCGTGTCGTTGTGAGCGGCCTTCACTGAGGTATCCTCGAGGTGGTTCGGCCCGTCCGAACTGGCCGAGTAAACGGACAGATCACCCTCCATGAGATCGAATTCGGCGGCGGCTTCCGTCCCGCGGACGATGAAATTGTGCGCTGCCGGTCGATTCGTCGCCCAGGCGACCTCGAGGGCGATCGATCGATTGTCGGCACACCGGATGAACGCGCTCGCCGAGTCGTCGACGTCGAACGCTTCCGGTCCTGCGTCTTCACCCCACATCTCGAGATACGCGTAATCGCTCCGCGAACCGAACTCGGTGCGTGTGACGCCGCTGACTTCGGTCACCTCTGGATAGCCGAGAACGTACATCGCCAGATCGATGGCGTGCACCCCGAGGTCGATCAGTGCGCCGCCGCCGGCGACAGCCTGGCGTGTAAACCACGACCCGCGACCGGGGACGCCTCGGCGACGAATGTAGTTGGCCTCGACGTGGGTCACCTCCCCGAGGTCGCCACGGTCGATCCGGTTTTTGACGATCTGAACGGTGTTCAGGAATCGATTGTTGAACCCGACCATGCAGACGGCGTCGCTAGCGGCTTCGGCGTCGACGATTCGCTGGGCGCTCTCGAGGGAGTGGGCGAGTGGTTTTTCGACCAGGACGTGGACGCCGCGATCGAGGGCGTCCACGGTGTACTGTTCGTGGAACTTGTTGGGGGTCGTGACGATGATCGCGTCAGTTTCGTCGTACAGTTCCTCGTGATCGTCGTAGGCCTCGACGCCATACCGACGGCCGAAGCTCTCTCGAGCGTCGGCAGAGACGTCCATCCCACCGACGAGCTCGATGCCATGATCGAGCAGTCGCTCCGTGTGGTACTGACCGATGTTCCCGAGGCCGACGATACCGGCTCGGATCGAGGCTGGTGGCGGATCGTTCATCATGTATCAGGTCACTGGTCGCATCCATCTCCGTCTCGGTACTTCGAGTGAGCGATCAGTACAGTTCTCGTTCTTCACGTTCTTGGAGTACGGTTCTCGATTTTTTCCGTTCTCGTGTTCGTTCTCGCGTCTCACGGCACCGTGGCCGCCCCCGACGGTACTGCCTGATTCCAAGAATAATCCTGTTTTTGACGTCGAGGACGAAAGTGACGATGCCGTAGATCCAGAAGCAGAACAGGGTCGTCAGGCCGCCGTAGGAGACGAGTGTGACGAGTTCGCGCTTGTGAACCAATTCGGTTCCGACAGGTCGATTTCGCGTCCGTTCCGAACGGTGCCTCGCCGAGCTGGTTCGCCGCGTCCGGATCGAACCCGAACGTGACCGTCACCTCACGGTCGCCGTTATCGCCGTAGATACCGCCGGCTACCTCCACCGACACGCCGGCGGCACCGACGCCCACGACGAACGGTCGTCGCGAGCCACTCGAGCGTGTCGACTGGTTCGAACCGTTCTCGGACATACTGTTCGAACCGTTCTCGGACATACTGTTGGTCACCTGTGCGGGGTACCGGTATTGTAATAGAGAGAATACACGGACGGAACGTCGACCGACGACCGACATAATCGTCAGTTACCTCGAACGCGACACCTGCCCCGAACGTTCCTCGTCCGCGGGAGTGAACGATCCCGTCCTCGAAAGCCATCCGGCAAACGTGCTCGCCGCTTGCCGAGGCTATATTACGTCAGCAGCCACACACCCGCGTATGGAGATCGATCTTTCACCACTCACGAACTATCTCACGACGGAAGGAGTCGACGGCTACTTCATCGACGACGATGCGAGCGATTCCGACCAGCGCTACGTGTCCGGCTTTTCTGCACCGGACGCCTATCAGACGCTCGTCACCGCCGATGGCGACGTCCACCTGCTCGTCTCGGGCCTCGAGTACGGCCGGGCCATCAAGGAAGCCGATGCAGACAGCGTAACGCGAACTGCCGACTACGATGCCCAGGAACTCGTCGCCGAACACGGCCGGTACGAAGGTGGCCTTCGCGTCTACACGCAGTTCCTCGCCGACCACGGCGTCGAACGGATCGCCGTCCCCCGAAACTTCCCCACTGGCACCGCCGACGGTCTTCGCGACCACGGCATCGACGTCGCGGTCGAACCGGACGGCATCGTCAGCGAGGTTCGCGCCGTCAAACACGACGAGGAGATCGAGTCGATCCACCGCACGCAGCGAGCGAACCAGGAGGCGATGGCCGTCGCCGAAACGCTCATCGCCGAGGCCGATATCGAAGACGGCGTTCTCGTCGTCGACGGCGAACCGCTCACCAGCGAGCGCGTCACCGAGGAAATCGAGGTCACGCTCCTGCGAAACGGCTGTTCGCTCGACGAGACAATCGTCGCCTGTGGCGAACACGGCGCCGATCCCCACGACCGCGGGAGCGGCCCGCTCGAAGCGAACGAACTGATCGTGATCGACATTTTCCCGCGGGACAAGGAGACGAAATACTTCGGCGACATGACCCGGACGTTCTGTCGCGGGACGCCGACCGACGAGATGACACGGCGCTACGAGGTCACCCACGAGGCCTTCGAGGCTGCACTGGAAGCGGTCGAGGCCGGTGTGACCGGCAAAGAAGTTCACGACGCGACCTGTGACGTCATCGAGGACGCCGGGTACGCGACTCTGCGGAGCGATTCCAGCACCGACACCGGGTTCATCCACAGCACCGGCCACGGCGTCGGCCTCGACATCCACGAGGGGCCGAGCATCTCGCCGGTCGGCGAGGAACTCGAGGTCGGACATGTGATCACAATCGAGCCGGGGCTCTACGACCCTGCTGTCGGGGGCGTCCGGATCGAAGACCTCGTCGTCGTCACCGAGGACGGCTACGAGAACCTGACCGACTACCCGATCGACCTCGAGCCGTCGACTCGTGCGAACGATCACTGAGGCTTCGCTCGCCTCCCCGTTTCAAACACAATCTCGAGTGCCTGCATCGAACCGCTTTTGCGACGGCACCCGATAGCAGTGTGTAATGGACGTTCTAATCGTCGGGGCCGGGGCGATGGGTGTGTGGGTCGGTTCGACTCTCGTCGACGCGGACGGCGTCGAGGCGGCGATCACGTTCGTCGACGTCGACCCGGAAACAGCCGAGCGAGCAGCGGCGACCGTCGGCGGAACGATTGGTGACCCGGACGGCGAGGAGGGGTACGACGCCGTCTGTATCGCTGTCCCGATGCGACACGCGGCCGACGCCATCGAACGGTACGCCCCGCGAGCCGAACGCGCCCTGATCGACGTGACCGGCGTGATGGAAACGCCGCTCGAGGCGATGGCCGAACACGCTCCCGAGCGTGAGCGGCTGAGTCTCCACCCGCTATTCGCTCCCGAACGAGCTCCGGGCTCCATCGCGACGGTTCAGGCCCGCGGCGGGCCGGTTACCAACCAGATACTGTCGGCGCTCGAGGCTGCCGGAAACCGGCTCGTCGAGACGACCGCAGAAGAACACGACCGGGCGATGGAGTCTGTACAGGCGTCGGCCCACGCCGCCATCCTCTCGTTTGCCCTCGCTGCGAGGCCGGCTCCCGACGGCTTCGAAACGCCAATCTACGAGGAGCTTCGCCGGCTCACCACGTTCGTCACGAACGGGACGCCTCGAGTGTACGCCGACATCCAGACCACATTCGACGGGGCCGACGCCGTGGCCGAAGCCGCTCGAGCGATCGCCGACGCCGCAGATGAGGACGGGGAAACGACGTTCGAATCGCTGTTCGAGGAAGCGGCTCGAACGTGGAGCGGGGCTCCCGATCAAGACGCACGGACACCGGAGGCGACCACCGACGAGCCCGGAGGTGACCGTCAATGACTGACCAGCGCGAATCGATCCGGGCGAACGCCAGGTATCTCCAGCACGTCCGTCCCATCGATCCCGAGGAGATCGCCACCTACGTCGAGGGCTCGCCCCACCCGGCCGTCGTCAGGCAGGTGTTACGGGAGGAAGCGCTTGACCTGGAATTGATCGAGCGCACGGATGGGACGTTCGTTCCCGTGGAGGACGACCCCGTTCCGCCGAGGACGGCGACGGATCCCGAGCCAGTTCGACGGCTTCCCGACCAGTATGCCAATCGGCTCGAGGACGAACTCGTCGACCGCTACGGCGTCGACTGGCACGAGGGGGCCTCCGGCGACCTCCTCCGGTCGACGATTCGACGGGTCAAAGCACAGTACCTCGAACGCCAGTCGGTCACCTACGACGAGGACGTCGCCGCCGGCTACGCCATCTACCACCTCCCCGGCTACTACGCGGCGATCCAGTACGCGCTCGACGACTTCGCCGAACGCGGCTTCCTCGACCGACGGTTGCGCGTCCTCGACGTCGGTGCCGGCGTCGGTGGCCCAGCGCTGGGACTCTGTGACTATCTGCCCGAGGACGCCCTCCTCGAGTACCACGCGATCGAACCGGGGGAAGGTGCGGATCTACTCGAGGCGTTCCTCGAGGAAACCGGCTCGAACGTCCACTCGACCGTCCACCGGACGACCGTCGAAACGTTCGATCCGGCCTCGGTCGACGACGGGGAAAATGCGAGTGACGATAGTGAAGGAGATGATGCAAACGGACGCAACGACACCAGTGAGCAATTCGACCTCGTCTGTCTCTGCAACGTCCTCAGCGAATTGGACGACCCCGAAGCCGTCCTCCGGCAGGCGCTCGAGTGGGTCGCCCCCGGCGGAGCCCTGCTGGCGATGGCCCCCGCGGACAAGAACGCGAGCATCGAACTGCGTCGTCTCGAGCGAGCGGTCGAGATCGACCGCATTGGTGCTGGCAGTATGGACACTAATCCCGACACCAGTACCAAACCGACAGGAACCGTCACCGTCTACAGCCCGACCGTCCGCCTCTGGGCCGGCGAGACACCATCCGATCGCGGCTGGTCGTTCGACGTCAGACCGGATCTCGAGGTGCCACCGTTCCAGCGAAAACTCGACGAGGCGACGCCGGACGACGACGATAACCACACCCCCGGCGAGTTCGTCAACGTTGACGTCCAGTTTTCCTACTCGATCCTTCGACTGGACGGGACGCGCCGGGTCGAACTGTCACTCGAGGGAACTGGACGCGCGAAGATGGCCGAGATGGAACGCCACGTAACGAACCGGATCGACCTGACGGCGGCGAAGCTCAGCCACTCGTTGAGCGAGGCTGGCCCGGACGACGAGCACGGCGGTCACCGGGGCGGCGCTCGTGGCCGACCGAACCCACTCTTCAAGATCAGCGACGGCAGCGAAGCCGTCGATCACTACGCCGTCCTCACCGGGGAGACGTCGCTCAACCGCGCTCTCCTCGAGGCGGGGTATGGGGACGTCCTCAGCTTCGAGAACGTGCTCGTCCTCTGGAACGACGACGAAGGAGCGTACAATCTCGTCGTCGATGAGGAGACCATCGTCGACCGGTTGGCGTGATCGCTACGTCCCTGTGCCAACAGTCGTAGTCCAGATCCAGACACACTCACGGCGAGAGACGCCACCAAGCGGTGGACTTTTCGACCGTCCGGCCAAGAGAGGTGTATGAGCGACTCACTCCAGATCCTGTTGACGAACGACGACGGGATCGACAGCCCCGGGATTCGGGCGCTGTACAACGAACTCTCGACAATCGGCTCCGTTACGACCGTCGCGCCTGCCACCGACAAGAGCGCAATCGGTCGAGCGATCTCCCACGAGGTCGAGGTCACCGACCACGAACTCGGGTACGCCGTTCACGGCACGCCGTCTGACTGCGTCGTCGCCGGTCTCTCCGAACTGTGTCCGACTGACTGCCCCGACCTCGTCGTCTCCGGCTGTAACAAAGGGGCCAACCTCGGCGAGTACGTCCTCGGCCGCTCGGGAACCGTCAGCGCGGCCGTCGAAGCCGCCTTCTTCGACATCCCGGCCATCGCCACCTCCCTGTACGTCCCCGCAGGCGATCTCGCCTTCAACGAGATCGAAACGAGAACTGAAGACTACGCCCTCGCCGCCGATGCGACCCGCTATCTCGCCGAACAGGGCTTGAATGCTGGAATCTTCGACGTTGCGGCATACCTGAACGTGAACGCACCCATGCCCGAACGGTCGGACGAACCGATCGACCTCGCCCCGCTCGAGATCACCCAACCCTCGACGCGCTACGAAATGGACGCGAGCCGAAACGCCGACGCCATCACCCTCCACGACCGCGTCTGGGAGGAGATGGATCCCGACGTGATCCCCGACCCCGACGGCACCGACCGCCGCGCCGTGGCCGAAGGCCGGATTAGTGTCTCGCCGCTGACCGCCCCCCACTCCGTCACGACGCCAGACGCACTCACAGACCTCATCGAGTCCTACGGTCGTCTCGAGCGGGCTTCGTCGTCCGAGTAGCGAGTGACGAGTTGCGAGTGACGTGTAGCAGGTAGTGAGGAGCGAGTGACGAGTACGAGCACCCAGTACCCAGTGTCCAGTGCCCAGTACCCAGTACCCAGTACCCAGTACCCAGTACCCAGTACCCAGTACCCAGTACCCAGTACCGATTCCCGACCTCCACCCACCCAGCTTCCGGCGGGCGCGTCGTGACTCCTTTCCCGCTCGAAGCCCTCGAGCACCGTATGACGTCCATCGAGATCGAATACTGCCATCCCTGTGGCTTTCTCGACCGTGCACTCGACGTACAGGCCGCCGTGATGCGCTCGTTCGGCACCGAACTCGAGCGTGCGTCGCTCGTCGTGGGCGACAACGGCGTCTTTCGCGTCCGGATCGACGGGACGACGGTGTTCGACGTCAGCGAAGACGAGTTCGACATCGACGAGATCGTGAGACGCGTCCGTCGCAACCGACAGTAGCATAGCAGGCCGTCGGCATCCGTATGCCGTCGCCCTCGAATCGAGCGCGGGGGCCAAATATATGCATCATCTGACTGATGCGTGCGCCTGTAACGTACACTCCGACGACAGTCATGGCCTCGAACCCGACGCCACACACATATAATCCTGCGAGCATAAGAGAAAGGTAGGAGCACATCCTATCATCCGTATCCACTGCAACTGGTGATCACAACAATGGTATTCAATTCACTTCGAGACCGCCTCTCGTCGCTCTGGGGATCGGAAACCGGTTCCGAAGACGTCCAGACACAGACCCAACCTCCATCGGCGACCGCCACAGACTCGAGCACGGCCACCGAGCACGCCGACGACCACCCAGCCGATGAGACGTTGAGTTACGCCGAACAGATCGAGTACGGCGTCGAAAAACGGGACATTAGTGACGAGGATCAGGTACTCAGACTCCTCGTCAAACGCGGTGGGCGCGTCGACGAAACGACAATTCTCGAGGAAACCGGGTGGAAAGAAGACCATCTCTCTGCGGTCATCGAGGAGATGGAAGAGGATGACCAGATCAGTGCGATCACCGTTGGACGCAAACACGTTATCTGCCGGCGCGGATTCGAACCCAAAGGCTATCGCTCGCACCTGCACGAATAGCGATTCTCTATTGTTGAGTGCACTTTTTCCTGCCATGGGTTCCTTATAAGTCAACTCCCGTCTTCACCGACGATTTGCGCCGCTCGCGAATGTGCTCGTGGCGCAGAATAGTGGATTCGCCTGGATTGAGCAAACCCATAGTTTGCGATGTTCGGCGAGTCCACTTCTTCACGTCGCTTCGCTCGTTCAGTCGTGGACTCGCCGGGATTTGAACCCGAAGGAAGACGGTCGCTCGCTCCGCTCGCGCTGCGACTTCCAGGGCTTCAAATCCCGCCTTCGACGACAATTTGCGCCGCTCGCGAATATGCTCGCGGCGCAGAATAGTGGACTCGCCGGGATTTGAACCCGGGGCCTCTCCCATGCCAAGGGAGTGATCTACCACTGATCTACGAGCCCGCGTGTGCACTCTCTGCTTTCCGGTGGGCATAGATAAACCTCTCGAATTGGTGTGAGGGCGCTACGCTGGCACATGGTTTGCCGTTTGACGACGCTCGCCACGAACACAACTGTGATTATCTCGAGCAATCGCCTGCTGACTCGAGCCGGCCACCACCCTCGGGGAAACTTACCCGGACGTAACTTACAACTTACCCGGTGGAAAGTATCAAAGCTTTTTACCCCCGAATTAAATTGACGTGTTGTATGGTGTTACACTTCGGTAAGGCAACAGGTATCTACCTGAAGACGATGCCGTTCGTCTTGCTTCGGATGGGGATTGGGCTGCTGTTAGGGATCGTCTCGATCGTCTACTTCGGCGTAATCGGCTGGCTAGCGTGGACGTTCGTGGACGCGGAAACGATTTCGGGCTGGGTGGCGATAGTCGCCTTGCTGATCGCCCTGGTGCTGTTCATCAAGGCGTGGCAATTGCTGGTCAAGTACGTGCTGTATCTGGTCAAAGCTGGCCACATCGCCGTCATTGCCCACATCGTACAGACAGGTGAGGTGCCATCGAACCAGATCTCCTACGGGACGGGGAAGGTCAAAGAGCACTTCACCGAGGCGAGTGCGCTGTTCGCCGTCGATCAGGTCGTCAAGGCCGTCATCAAACAGTTCAACCGACGAGTGCTCTCGTTTTCGAACCTCGTGTCGTTCGTCCCGACGCTCAAGCAGATCATCGAGTTCGTCGGTCGCGCGGTCGCGATCGCAGCTTCGTACATCGACGAGGCGATCGTCGCGTACATGTTCATCAGCGACGAGGAAAATCGGTGGAAGGCCGCCGGAGATGGCCTCGTCCTCTACGCCAAGAGCTGGAAGCCAGTGCTCGGCTCGACGTTGCTGATCGTCGGTGGAATGTACGTCGCTGCTCTCGTCCTCTTTCTGGCGTTGACGCCGCTCGCGAGCGTCCTGAGCGGCCTGTCGACGACGTTCGAGCTGATCGGGTGGGTCGTCGTCGTCGGCCTCGTGTTGACCGTCTACTCCGGGTTGCTCAAGCCGTGGGTGAAGACGGTCGTCATCACGACGTTCCTGATCGAAGCCCAGGATAAAACGCCGGACTCGAAGACGCGTCAAGAGATCGAGAACCGCTCCGAGAAGTTCAAAGAACTGCTCAACCGCGCGGAAACGGAAGAGACGACGACGGAGCAATCCGACCAGGATAGCCCGGTAACGCCGGCCTGAGCGGGCAGTTTTCGGCCGTCGTCAGTGGGGTAGCCTGCTCGAGGCACGTCGACCGACGAGAGTGAGATCTGAACCGAACACTCAGGTCGCAACGTTTTTGCCTCCGACCGGAAAGTACCATGTGGGAAGCGCACGGCCGCAAATCCGACGTGTCATCCACGGATTGTCGGGTGACTTGGGATTGCGGAAGTGCAGCCGGCGAGAGCCGGGACGAAGCGATTCGCTCGCGGTCAGTGCGATTCCTATCCTCGAACAATGGCACGAATGCACACCCGCCGCCGTGGCGCGTCCGGATCGGACAAGCCAGCGGCAGACGAACCACCGGAGTGGAGCGACGTCGACGCAGAGAAGATCGAATCTCGCGTCGTCGAACTAGCAGAACAGGGGTACGACCCCAGTCAGATCGGACTCAAACTTCGTGACGAAGGTGTCACGGGTACCCCGATCCCGGACGTCAAACTGGCGACCGGAAAGAAGCTCACCGAGATCCTGGAGGAGAACGATGCGAAGTCGGACGTTCCAGAGGATCTTCGCAACCTGATGGAGCGCGCCATCCGCCTGCGCGAGCACGCGGAAGCGAACCCACAGGACTTCCAGAACAAACGCTCGCTGCAGAACACCGAGTCGAAAGTACGAAGACTCGTTTCGTACTACCGGGGCGACGAAATCGACCCCGACTTCACGTACTCCTACGACGCCGCAGTGGAGCTACTCGAGGAGTGATCCAGTAACCAATGGCAACGGAAGGTCGCGTCGCAGCCGGTTCGACCGCCACCTCGGCACTCGAGAGTGCCGACTTCGTCCACATCGTAACGCTGGCGGATGGCGACGGATTGGCTGCGGCCGGCCTTCTGGCCCGCACGCTCTCACACCGCGAGACGCCGTTCCAGGTGACGACCGGTCGGACGATCGCGGATCGGACGACGCGCCTGACCGCCGACGACCGTCGCGACACGCGGTCGGTCGCCATCGCGATCGGGCCACACGACGTCGACGACGGAGCGGACGAGTTGGTCAGCCTCGAGACCCACGACCGACCGGCAAGTCTCGCTGCAGCGGAACTCGCCCGCGATCTCGGATCGACACCCGATCCCCTGCTCACCCTTGCCGGCACGGTTGCCGCGGGGCTCGAGCCTGGTGCCGGCGAAACCGAGTGGCTCCTCGAGGCAGCACTCGAGAAATCGCTGCTCGAACGTCGACCTGGCGTCGCCGTCCCCACGACGGACGTAATCGACGGACTCGCACACACCGCGTTCTGTCGGGCTCCCTGGTCGGGAGACGTCGCTGCCGTGCGGACGGCACTCGAGGACGTCGAGACCAACGAACTCGACGCTGACGGCCACCGGACGATCGGATCGGTGGTCGCCCTCGACGTCGTCGGTGCGGAAGATGCGATCGACCAGGCTGCGGCGTCGCTCGCGCGATTCCTTCACCCGTACGCGATCAAAATCGGGGCCGATGACGACCGCGAGCGATCGTTCGCGACCCTCGGCGGCTACGCGGACGTGCTCGAGGCAACCGCTGCCGTCGAGCCCGCCACCGGTGTCGCCCTGGCGATGGGGCACGACGCACGGAAGCCGGCGCTCGATGCCTGGCAACGCCGAGGCAAGCGAGCCCACGTCGCACTCGACGGAGCGTCGACCGGTCGATACGACGGCCTGTACGTCCTCGGGGTCGACGAGGCCCCGCTCGAAACCGTGGCACGGCTCGCACTGGCGTACCGATCGCCGGAGTCGACCGTGTTGGTCGTCGGGACTGACGGCGCGGCGATCGCTACCCGCGAACCCCGACAGCTGGGTTCGACGCTCGAGGCGATCGCCCGCGACCTCGAGCTCGGTGGCGCGTACGACGTCGGTCACCGTGGCGGCATCCTCGAACACGACGGCGAACGTGCGGACGAAGCAATCATCGCGGCAGTGAGGGAGCACCTATGACGGGCGACGGAAAGCGAGCGAGCCGTCGGGCGACGATACGGACGCGACACGACGTCGATTCGTCGATCGTCGTGGCGGCTATCGCACCCGACAACACCGACGAGATGGACACTCGCCTCGAGCGGGCTGACGGAGCCTCCGAACGCGTCGTCACCACGATCGAGCGTGAGACGACGGGCGGTCTCCACTCGACGGTCGACGATTACGTGGTCAACCTCGACGTGGCGGAGAGAGTTGCACAGCACGGACGAACGACAGCGACCACTCCGACATCGACTCCGGACGAACACGAGTCGGCGACGGAGACCGATACAGATACCAACACACAATGAGCGAACGATCAGTTTCACGCGCGAAGCAGGAGAAGCGGTGGTACACCGTGCTCGCCCCCGAGCAGTTCGACCGGGCGGAGCTCGGCGAGACCCCCGCCGACGAACCAGAACAGGTCTACGACCGAACCATCGTAACGACGCTCGGCGAACTCACGAACAACGCCAGCGAGAACAACACGAAGCTCACCTTCCAGGTGAACGACGTCGGCAGCGACGCCGCCTACACGGAGTTCAAGGAGCACTCGCTGACCCGTGACTACCTGCGCTCGCTCGTCCGCCGCGGGGCCTCGAAAATCGACGCCTACGTGACGGTGCTGACGACCGACGACTACCGGGTTCAGGTTCAGCCAGTCGCGTTCACGACGAAGAAAGCGGACGCGAGTCAGGAGAAGGCGATTCGCAAGCAGATGGTCGAGATGACCGAAGAAGCGGCCGCCGAGCGCACCTTCGAGGAACTCATCGACAGCATCGTCGAGGGCCGTCTCTCCTCCGCCATCTACGGCGAGTCCAAGACGATCTATCCGCTTCGCCGCGTCGAGATCCAGAAGACGACTGTCGAAGCCCACCCAGATGAAGTGGCCGAAGAGGAAGCGACCAGCGTCGACGTCGACGAAGGCGACGTCGCAGTCGACGACTAATCGATCACTCGAGCCGTATCGAACGCAGCTTTTTCGACCGAGTTGCTCGAGAGTGAGAGCGACGGCACTGTGAAGTAGTGACGACGGTGTGGAGAAGTGGTAGTGACTACTTGCATACGCTCCAACTCGAGCGTCACAGCCGATTGGTAATCAGAGAGAACCGACAGCGAGAATTAGTCGGTGACGACGACTTCCCCAACCATCCCGCCCCCGACGTGTGGAACGCAGATGTAGCCGTAGGTGCCTGGAACCTCGAACGTGTGTTCGTAGGTGTCTCGCGTCCCGAGTCGACCGCCGTGGTGGTCGTGCCAGGCGGCTTCCGCAGTGTCCTGGTCGTCGTAGTCGCCGGTTGCGAAGTACGTCGCTCCTTCCGGGAGCATCGACTCGATGGCGGTGATCGTGTGATCGGCCTCGCTGGTGTTTTTCCAGACGACAGGTTCGCCGACGGTCGCCTCGTAGGAAAAGGGGAGATACTCCATTCGAGTCATGCCGATGTCGTAGTCCGTCCGTCCGAGGACGCGTTCGCCGACGTCTCCGACCACTGTACAGCCCGCGAGCGCTGCCAACGTGGCACTTCCCGCAGTCGCCAGGTACGCGCGCCGGTGCATACCCCGAGTTAGGAGAGTGGCGATATAACGCCCTCGGTCTTTCCCACCGCGTACGAATGCTGTGGTCGCCGGATGAAAACCTGCTCGAGCGGCTTTGAAGTCGTTCTCGAGCGGGTGTGCAGGGCACGGTGCAACTGTCGGAAACGGAAACACGTAAGACGGCTGCCGGTCGAATCCGCGTGTATGCTGCCCCGGTTCGTCGGCCGACTCGGGATCGCCGACGCCGTGACGATCACCAACGCCGCCCTCGGATTCGTCGCGGTCGTCGTCGCCTTCGTCGACATCCACCTCGCGGCCCGCCTCATCTTACTCGCAGCCATCGCCGACGGACTCGACGGCCTCCTCGCCCGACACTACGGTGGCACCGAGGCTGGCCCGTATCTCGATTCCCTCGCCGACGTGGCCTCGTTCGCCATCGCTCCAGCGGTGCTCGCGTTCGTCGTGATCAGCGACGGTCTCGGCATCGGCCTCGAGACGGTGACGGTCGAACTCGGCCTCGTCACGGCCGTCTGTGGCCTGTTCGTGGCGATGGCCGTCACGCGACTGGGTCTCTATACCGCGTACGATACGGCCGACCACTACACGGAAGGGATCCAGACGACCCTCGCCGCGACGATCATGGGCGCGGCGATTCTGGCCGGCCACCCGGTCGACGACCCCTGGCTGATCCTCGCGATCACCGGCGCGTTCTGTTACCTGATGGTCTCTCGAATCCGGTATCCCGACCTCCTCGCTCGAGACGCCCTGATCATGGGTGTCATCCACGGGCTGGCGATTCTCGTTCCGAACGCGGCGGGCCGAACGTTTCCGTTCGCGCTGCTCACACTCGGAATCGCCTACATGACGCTGAGTCCCTGGTTTTACTGGGGGACAGACCCTGCTCCGGTCGACGAGGAACCGATCGCGAGCGCCGAGTAACGATCCGGCGACTTCACGGACTCGAGCGGAGCCCCCGTCTCAGCGATTGCCCCATCCGTTAACGTCGATGGACATGCAATGGACATGCGATGGCCGTCACCAGATGGAAACGCTTAGGAGCATCCTGACACGACTCATCCGTATGAAGACGGTACTGCGTCACCCGACGGCGACGCGTCGCCAGGTGATTCCATGAGCGACGACGGAAACGCGGATACGACCGACGAACTCACCGTCGAGTCACTTCGCGAACGCCTCGAGTCGATCGAAGCGGCGCTCGACGACGCCGAGACCGAAGCCGATCTCGATGACGTCGAATCTGCCCTCGAGGAACTCGAAGCAGATGTTGAGGAAGCCGACCTCGAGGACGAAGAAGACGAGGACGAGGATCTCGAGGGCGACGTCGAGGCACTGGCAGACGACCTCGAGGACGCTCGCGGCCCCTACGCCGAGGACGTCGTCACCGAAGTCAGCGAGGCAAAAGACGAGATCGCCGAGACCCGCTGGACCGAACGGGGCGAAGCGACCCTGATCGACGTCGTCGATTCGTTCGTCGTCGACGTCAACGACATCCTCGGCGCCGACCTGACGCTCGTCAACGACGGAGATGACGTTCCCGCCAGGCTGACGGCGATCCTCGAGAACGCGAGCGCGGCCATCGAGACGGCCGACCTCGATGCTGACGAGGACGCCGAGACGATCGCCGCCTTGCTCGAGGCCGCAGGGACGCTCACCGACGGCGTCGACGACGCCCAGCGATGGGACGACCTCTCGGTTCGCCAGCAACTCCGGGCCCAGGGCTACTACGACGTCCTCGAACACGTCAAGGACTACCCGCCGGAGTGGCACGCGCTGAAGGTACACGAAAAGCGCGGCAACGTCGACATGGTGTTGCTCGCCCTCGAGACGTTCGACTCGGACTTCATGGAGGAACACGCCCTCGAGGCCCTCGAGCGGATGGGTTCCGAGGAGGCGATCGAACCGATGGCCCAGCGGGCGACTCGTCGAGATCAGGACGCAATCACCATCCTCGGCAAAATCGGCGTCGCCGACGAGGACGTCGTCGAGACGCTCGTCGACTACGTCGACAACGACTCGAATCCGCTGCTTCAGAAGGTGACGTTCAAAGCCCTCGGCGAGATCGGTGCCGAGGCGGCCGTCCAGCCGCTTGCCGACCAACTCGTCGCCGAAAACGACGAGGTTCGAAGCGCCGCCGCACGTGCCCTCGGACTGATCGGCGACACGCGAGCCATCGATCCACTCGCGGACATCCTCGCCGAAGACGACGACGACACCGTCCGCTCCTCGGCCGCCTGGGCGCTCAACCAGATCGCCACCGAGGACGCCTTCGAAGCCGTCGCGGAGTACGCCGACGACCGATCGTATCTCGTCCAGGCCGAAGCCGAGAAAGCCCAGCCAGCACTCGAGCCGACCGCGTAACGGCCCGACGCCGATTCTTTATATACGAACGGGCAGCGAGAGGGGGCTATACGCGCCGGCTCGATCGTCGTTCTCGTCGTCCTCGTGCTGATCGTGGCGGGGGGAGCGACTGCTGGTGAAGCGGTGTTTCCCGCCGCTGCAGCAGTCACGACCTCCGAGTCGTCAGATTCGGTCGTGGCGTCGCCACCGATGTCGGGTGCAACGTCGCAGTCCTCACACACGGCCACACCTGTCGGTCGTGCCTGTCCAGTCGCCGCTGAGACGGCGCTTCCATCGGCGACCGACCATCCCGGAACCACGGCATTCGACCCGCCACCTGGCCCTCGAATCACGGCAGTGTATCCGAATCCGACCACAGACGGCAACGTTGGCGAGTACTTCGTGCTCGAGACGCCTCCCGCCACCCGGCTCGACAACTGGACGATCACCGACGGTCACACCACGGCCGAATTTCCCAACGTCACCGTTTCTGATCCCGTCGCGGTGACGATGGATCCCGACGAAACTGCCGCGATGACCGACCTCGCAGTCATCGAACTCGAGGGGTACGTTCGACTGGCGGCCGACGGCGACCGCCTCACCCTGCAGGACGGAGACACCGTCGTCGATACGATCAGTTACGGCCGGGCGCGCACGGCGACGGTCTGGCATCGAAACGCCTCGTCCCCCGATGGCTCGAGTGCGGTACAGGATGGTTCCGGCGTTGGCACCACCGATCCAGCCGACGGCGGGTGGTGGCCCCGCGGTGCCCCCTGTTTTCCGGTGACCTCCTACGACGGATCAGCGGCGACGGCGTTCGTCCTCCCCGACAGCCCCGACGTCGTGCTCGAGCGAATCGACTCGGCAGAAGATCGGATACTGGTCGCCGGCTACACCTTCGTCTCGCCGGACGTCACTGACGCCCTGGAAGCCGCCCTCGAGCGTGGCGTTCACGTCGAGGTGCTGGTCGAGGCCGGCCCCGTCGGCGGCACGCCCGAACGAACGGATGACCTTCTCACCCGACTCGAGGCCGCGGGCGCCGAGGTCGACGCACTGGGCGGGTCGGGTGCCCGATATCGCTACCACCACCCGAAGTACGCCGTCGTCGACGAATCCGTACTCGTCGCTACCGAGAACTGGAAGCCATCAGGGCTCGGGGGCACCTCCAGTCGCGGCTGGAGTGTCGTCGTCGAGGAGCCAGCACTCGCTGCCGACCTCAAGGCGGTGTTTCGAGCCGACGCGGACGGCTGGGACGTCTCGCCGTGGACGGAACACCGGGACACGGCGACGTTCGTCGAGGACGACTCACCGATGGCGTCGTTTCCGGAAACTCACGAACCGCAGGAACTCACCGTCGACGAGGTAGAACTCCTGCTCGCCCCCGACAACGCCGAGGGGCGATTGGTCGAGTTACTCGAGGGTGCGAACGAGTCGATCATCATCAAACAGGCCAGCATCCGTGGCGACGACCTCTCAGTGCTCGAGGCGACCGTCGATGCCGCCGAGCGAGGCGTCGAGGTACGGGTGTTGCTCGATTCGAGCTGGTACCTCGAGGCGGACAATCGGGAACTCGTCCTGCGGCTCGAGGAATGGGCGGCCGACGACGACCTTCCACTCGAGGCACGACTCGTCGACGAGGATGACCATTTTGGGAAGATTCACGCCAAAGGCCTCGTCGTCAACGGCGAGACGGCCGTCGTCGGGAGTATCAACTGGAACGAAAATTCGCTCCGAAACAACCGCGAGGTCGCCCTCGTTCTCCACGGTGAAGCCGCTGGATCGTACTACGAAACCGTCTTCGAAGCCGACTGGGATGGGGACGACGATGGTGTCGTGGTGCCACTCGAGTTGCTCGGTGCTGTTGGTGCGGGGCTAGTCGCCGCGGCGGTACTCGGGTGGCATCACCTGACAGTCGCTGGCAACAGAGAAACCGAGATACCAGAAGACGAACGGATCTATTTCAGTTCTCGAGCGGTGCCGCACTCGAGAGCGCTTCGTCGATGTCCGCGGCAGCCATCTTCTCGACGAGGGCGTCGATGACCTCCTCACGTTTGCCCTTGACGAACTTGATCGAGCCGACGACGAGGTGCCCGCCACCGGAGACGCCGCCACCCGGAATCTCCTCTTCGAGTTCGGAGACCATCCGCGGGATGTCGAGGCGGACGCCGTCACTGCGGAGGACGGCGAAGTCCGGCCCGTAGCCGACGGTGATGACCGGGTCGCCGGTTTCTGTGATTTTGCGGTCGTGGATTTCGCCCGTCGTCTTCCCCGGTGCAGGGTACGTGAAGCGGTGGGCGTGGTGTTCGACGTCGATCCGATAGAGGTGAACCCCGCTGTCGAGGCGTTCGTGTTCGACGTGGGTCATCGCGGCGTCGAGCTGGTCGTCGACAGCGCGTCGGGAACGGTCGGCGAGGAACTCGACGAGCCGCTGGTGGCGTTCTTCGTCGGCATCGGATAGCTCGAGGACGTCCTGGATCAGCTGATCGCCGGAGTTGTATCGAAGCCAGAACGCGGCGTAGTCGAGGGCTTCACTGACGTCCTTCAGCCGGGTTTCGTCGTAGCCGTTTTCGGCGGCGAGTTCGAGGTACTGCGCCATTGCGTCGGCTTTCGAGCGGTCGGAGACGCCCGCGACGGCCGGGATGTGTCGGAGGTCGTCGGTCAGATCGGGGGCGATCATCCGGGCGAGTTCGACACAGAGCATTCCGGTCGTGATCCGGTAGTCCTCGTCGTGGAGGTACGGATTGACGTGGGCATCGAGAAGGTCGCCGACTGCGTCGGGGTCGGGATGGTGGTGGTCGATGGCGACGATCGGGATGTCGTAGTGGGCCAGCGTCTCGTAGGCCGGGACGTCCTCGGCGGTCGAGCCGTTGTCGAGCATGCACAACAGCGGCAGTTGCTGGCCGTGTCGCTCGCGATCCTCGAGCGCGAAATTGAGGTCACGCGTGGCGTCTTCCATCTCGTAAAACGGTGCCTTCGCGGGCAAACGTTTGATCAGGTGCTGTGGCGCGTTGTCGTCCTGGTGTACCTCGGCGATGAACTGCTCGAGTGCGAGCTGGACGGGCACCGCGGCACACATGCCGTCGCCGTCGGCGTGGTGGCGGACGCGAATCGGGCGTCCCTCGAGGACGGTTCGTCGCAGCAACGTGGCGACTTCCATGAGGTCGTCCCGGAGCTTTTCGAAGGCGGGCCAGTCGATCAACGGCTCGACGTCGTGGGCCTGGGCGCGCTCGTCGAGTGCGGCCTCGAGTCGTTCCCGCGCGTCGGCTTCGTCCTCGCCGTCGAGTCGGGAGAGGCCGTCGACTTCGATCTGGACGGTTTCCTCGCGGGTTTCGGGCGTGCCGGTCACGCGGACGATATCTCCGACCTCGGCTGCCGGGTAGGCGCGTACGCCGGCTTCCTCGAAGGCGGCACAGGGGACGACGCCGTACTCGTCGGCGACGTGGAAGATCGTCGGGCCGCCGGTCTGTTTGATCTGGACGATTTCGCCCTCGAGGTGGATCTGCTCGCCGACGTTGGCCCCGAGGCGGTCGGTACCCGTCAGTGGATACTCGTGGGTGACCGGTTCGACGGCGTACTCGTCGTCGGTGTCGATATCGGCTGGCTGGAACGCCAGATCGCCGTTCTCGCGGACGTCCTCGAGTTCGACGATGAGCTCCTGGCCGACCTGGAACGTGCCCTCGAGGACGGATTCGTGGATCAGTCCGGAGACGTTCTCGGAGAGGTCGACGAAAATACCGTACTCGACGATGCCGTTGATTTCGGCTAGGTACTGGGTGTCTGGTTCGAGATCCGAAGCGGTACAATCGGGAGCGAGATCGTAAACGACGGAAACATCTCCGTCATCGCCGGAACCTCCGGCGGAGTCACGTGTCATCGGTAGCGGTAGTTTGGCATCGGCGCGTATAACGCTTACCAAGCAGGTGTCGGAACGCACACTCGGGTGGCCACCGAGGAGGAACGCACACTCGAGCGATCGTCTGGGTGGGTAGTGACAACCAGACGGGGTGATAGCGACCAGCGGAACACGGCGGGAACTGGTTTTGCCCTGCAACGGGTTCCGCAACGTTTAGCAACGTCAAGCGCCGACGAGGGGTATGGGCCTGCTGGACGCGCTCTTTCGCTCGAGTGAGATTCTCGGGATCGCCGAGGAAACGCTCGAGTTCGCGCTGGAGTCGTCGGAGGCCACCCATCCCAACGAGTACATGGGCTTTCTTCGCGGCACCGAAGCGACGCAACTCGGCCTCGAACAGGACGGACTCGTCATCACTGACATCCTGATCGTGCCGGGAACCGAGTCGAACAGCGTCAGCGCGACCGTACGGACGAGCTCGATCCCGAACGACGTGAAGGCACTCGGCAGCGTGCACTCCCACCCGAACGGGGTGATGCGACCGAGCCAGGCCGATCTCGAGACGTTCGGTCGCGGAACGGTGCACATCATCATCGGCGCCCCCTACCGTCGGAGCGACTGGAAGGCGTTCGATCCGCAGGGCCGACCGACGCGGTTGAACGTGATCGACGTCGACCTCCCGGACAGCGAGGAGTTCTTCGACTTTACGCAGGCGGACATCGACGAGGAGTTAGGCCGATGAGCGTTCGGGTGGACGACTCGATGGCAGGACAGCCCACCGCAATCGCCGACCAGCGACGTGCGATTCGAGGACGGCGTAGCGCGAACCCCAGCGAAAATCAACCATGACGCGTACGAACGACGATGACGATGACGGCGACGGCGACCGGGTATCGCGACCACTGCGATCGAACGGGTCGAATCGGTCAGAACCAGTTCGAGTAGCGACCGACGGTGGTGGCGAGGATGACGAATCGAACGTCCTCGTGGTCGCCCAGGGAACCTTCGACCTGCTTCACCCCGGCCACGTCCACTATCTCGAGCGGGCGGCGGCGATGGGCGACGAACTCGTCGTGATCGTCGCCCGACCGACGAACGTCGATCACAAGGAGGCACCGATCTGTTCGGCCCACCAGCGTCGGGAACTCGTGGATGCCCTCGCGGTGGTCGATCGGGCAATTCTGGGCGATACGGAGGATATTTTCCGTCCCATCGAGGAACTCGAGCCCGACGTGATCGCACTGGGCCACGACCAGCACCACGATCCGGACGCGATCCGGGAGGAACTCGAGTGCCGCGGGGTCGACTGTCGCGTCGAGCGGGCCTCCGGCCGCGAGCCGCAGTACGAGGACGAACTGCTCTCGACGCGACTGATTATCGAGCGGATTCTTCGGCGCCGGGGCTAGGGTTCTATCACGAGATAGTCGCTGAAATGAATCAAGAGGCGCTATCGAGGTTGTCACATACGGAAACGAATATACTCGAGTAACGCGTCGGAAGATAGCAAGCTGATGTAGTGGAACCGGAATGGTTCCTTGGATTGTTGAACTCCTTGACTGGTGATAAGTTTCAGCAGTCGTGCTGAACGCAGAGCGCAAATGTGGCACACACCAAGAGACGACCTGCGAGGGTTAGTGGTCGCTCAGTACAGGTGACGCACGCATCGTTCTGGACGGACGATCAATATAGGACCTATTCTTACTGCGAATCGACTTCTTCGTAGTACTCGATAATCTCCCTCAAACACCACTGGTTGAGTCCTTGTGATGCGAGCGTGAAAACCAACGTTGAGACAGGCTTGCGTTTGTACGCCGCGTAGAGACCATAGAGCCCGATTGGGATACTCACGGCGTTTAGGATCTGTGGGTAGCCGAGGCCGATGAGGCGGTGCCCGTCGTTAGTCCAGCGTTCTTCAGCACGTACGACCTTGTACATCCAGTCATCCAACTCTTCACTTGGTTCGCGGAATAGTACCGGATTGATGATTAAGAACAGGAGAGTGAGTCCCAACAAATTCCATTTCCGATGGTAAAGTGCCGCCACGGCCACGAACCCTGCTGCCATTCGACTCCACCCGCTCTTCGGATTGGAGTGGCTGGCCCACATATTCTCTATCTGCGTCAACTCTTTGACCATATCGACTATCTCCAAAATGAGAGGTTCCACTGTCGCATAAACATTCTCCCACGGCGTTCAACCAGCACCCTTCAGCTACCATCGGCTCCAGCACAGATTGGTTGGATGCAACGAATCTTCTGTGCTGCACACATGTTCTGAGTCTTGCACACACTTTTTACCAGCTTCTGGATAGGTTGGGCGAAGTGTGCAAGATACAGGGCGCGAATGCAACACTGGGCCTTGTTTAGATGCCTAAATTCACCCGTTAGAGTCGTCGAGAGCTAGTTCGACGTTTCTGACGGCGCACTTGAGAACGAGTTCACGGAACTGTCCAAACCACGTTCTCGCTCGAACGATCTCACCGTATTTTCGTCGAATCGCGAAAAACGTCGATTCGACGTTCGAGCGTTGATGGTAGGTCGTATCATCCATCAACACATTGTTGGCGACGCCGTGCCAGCCGAATTCGCGGTGCTTGATCACCGGTTTGACGCCCTCAGCACGGAGTCTACGTCGAAGTAGCTCCCAGTCGTATCCTTTGTCCGCGGTTAGTACAGTCAGTTTGTTTAGGTTTCGCGTGAGTAACTGCCAGGCAACCTGTGAATCGTGCGGTTGTGTCATCGAGCAATGTATGTCGAGAATTACACCAGTCGAACAGTCGATCAATGCAGTCGTTTTCACCGCTTTGAACGTGTAATTCGTCCGTTTGGCATAGTGCTGGCTCGCCGCGACGCGATCAATACCGGTTGCGTCGATCGCCTGGATCTCGCCGGTGTCGTGCAGTTCCGCGGACAACCGGAGAAAGTCGCGCCAGACAGGCATTTTGAGCGGTTGCATACGCGCGCAGACGGTGGTGAAGTCCGGGAGTTCAACCGGTTCTAGGCCGAGAGTTCGAGTGATCCGCGGCATTTCGTACAGGACGTCCAGGAGTCGGCGGTAGGGCAGATTGAGATACGTTTTGAGGCCGTGAATCGATACAATCACCCAGTCGGCGTAGCCGCCGTTCCCCTTCTGAACGGCCGGTTTCGGAGTTCCAACGACGGCTTTTTGGGCGAGCGAGACAACGCGGCTAGTGAAGCGGGCTAGTTTGCTGGACACAAACGAACCGTCCCGCTTCACTTCCTAGTAAGTTAGACATTTAGCCCGAACAGCTAGAAAGCCGATACTAATTCGTGAGTCGCTAAACAGCATGGTTACGAGCGTCTAAACAAGGCCCAACACTGTATTATCGAGAGAAGTGCCAATAGCTTTTAGACACCACCCAAAGTAGTTAGATGTGTGACAACAATAGGAGAATCGAATACTTCAGATATACGGTTCAGAAAGCGTCTTGTGAGGGTGTGCGTCTCAATAGTCATACTGACTGGTGTGACTGTTATTCTCGGGTACGGTGGCTGGATTCTGTTGACGTTCCCCGCCAAAGTCGGTGGCTATGATCCGAAGACAGCTGATGGGGAGCTGCTACGTGATCGGTTACTGACGTGGCCCGACCGCAACAGAGAAGTCATGCGCTCGAACGGCAGAACGAGTCTCCCGTTGAAACCGTAGCGCATTTGCGACGGTCGTCGTCTGTATCTCGCAAGCTGTTTGTGACACTTGGAGTATGTGCTGATCGAGGTATGCAAGATACAGGGCGCATATCGGCCATGACTTTGGCCGGTCTTGTTGTCTACAGAAGATATTTTATTCAATACGACTTGTGGTAAGCTGTATGTCACGCTCCCGCCGTCACCTATTGGCACTCATCTCCAGCAGTGCGATTATAGGAACAGCTGGATGTCTTGGTGGATTCGGAGGTCCGTCGGGAGTGAACGAAACGGTGGTGATCGACAACGATCTCGATAGGGAGGTCACTCTTACTATCGCCATCGAAGAACGGCGGGACGGTGGGGAGTACGACCCGGTTACGGAAACTAACGCTACCGTGGCTGCGAACGAGAGCGCGGAGCGCGATCTCCTCGGTCAATCACAGTATAGAGTCACGATTACCGGAATCGATCAAGAGATCCAGTTGATTACCCGACCGATTTGTGACGACGCGATTACCCGTATCATCATTACGGAATCCAGACGGATCGACTACTGGGTTGAGGATTGTGAGGGCATCGTCCACACAATAGATGGCGCGTAGTTGTCATCTATCGCGTCGATTGCCTGAGAAACTCACCTCGTACTGCATTTAACCTCTATATTCAGCAGGCATCTTCTGACAGAATCCGAGTAGAACGTTCAGTCTCTGCTGAATACAAAGCGCGAATGTCGCACGATGTTCGGCTCAATTTTTGACGGTAGTGATCGATCAGTATAGGGAACCCCGTTAACGGAGTGGTCTGTTTAATCCTCTTGTTCGGTTACTTGGTTTACATAGATATTGTGTGTGCATTCTTCGTCCTCTCCGTTTTCGACCTCTACCGTGACGGTCACTTTGGTCGGAGTAACTTCGACAACCTCGTCGAAGGTGAGTGGTGGGCAGGTGCTGTAGTCCCCGTCTCTGTTCTTGATGGCGCGTAATTCCACTCTGGCTTCTTCTGATACGGCGGAATAGCTCGGGCCACCCCAACTTGAATTGAATTCCGTATCGAGTTGGCTCTCAATATGTTGAACGGCTGCACTAGCTGCCTCAAACCCACAAGACCCGTCAGCATTTGATACCGACGTTTCGACTGCATCGGCTTTGCCCTGCTCTTGTCGATATTCGAGGTCACAGTCAAGAGTTTCAGACTCATCTGAAGAAGCATCGATACTGACTGGACCCTCGGTCGAGTTGAAGTGGACGCGACGGTCCTCCTCGACCGTGAGACTCACGCGAGCGAGGTTCAATTCGTCGGATGGTCGTTCCACTTCGAGAACTGACGCTCTCGTAGACACGTCACCATCTCGTCCATGAGGGTCTGTATAGTATCCATGGAGGTGAAGACTGTCTCCAGCATCTTCCACACGCGACCAGCGATGGGTTACAGAACTAGAACCGTATCCTGTTTCTACCACAATCAGAACGGATTCGTCGAAATCGATACTTTTGAGCTGGTCGCGTTCCGCCGTACTGATGGTTTCATCCTCGATGTCAAGAATTGTATCGCGGTCGTCCTCGCTCTCCAGCACGTCAACCCAGAATTCATCGTTACCTCTTGTGGGGTCTGATAATCGTTTGTCTTGAGCTTTCAACGCAAACCTTGAAATAGGTAATTCCTCAAACACAACCGATGGCTCCGTCTCCATGTGCTCACCAAGGTAGTCGTCGTTCCAGTCGTCAGAATCTTCGTCCGCTGGCGGGGTGATTTCGTGCGATGGGGCATCCACTCGTGGGTCTTCTTCGATGGTCTTGCTATCTTCGACAGAGGGGGTCCCATGTTCACTAGTCTGGCCTTCAGAGTTATTTTCCTCATCGCTGAGACAACCAGTGAGAGGGAGGGAAAGCGTGATTCCTGCACCAGCGAGGACCGTGCGGCGATTCATATCAGACCGAATGGTGGTTCTCTATAAATATTTTCTCCAACGTCAAATACAAGTTTTACTCTCAGCAGTGGGCGTGTCGAAACCTGAGCGTGAGTATGTGGTCGAACCATATCATCCACTCCGCTAGAGATTCCTGACAACGTGTGCGGCGTCAGTTTCCCAGAACCCCCTCAATATCGACGCTTCTGGGGTCTCGTCCCAACATACTCTTCGAGTGAAACTGTCAAAAAGTAGTTGATTTGTCAAACCCATCCTCCGAACTTCTGAACTATTCGAGCGTCACTGTCCTCACACTAAGAACCTCTCCCTCGTGAGTCACGTATTGACTATTGTCGTCTTCGTCCTCTGGAATTTCGTCTACTATCGCTTGTAACGTGGCTGCTTCATCATGAGTTCTATACGCTGCGCGTCCCGATCTGACTGCTTCCTCGAAGAGATTCTGTAATCGTTGGTCATCGAGATTGGAGTTTTCAGATGACATTGACGACTCCACTTCATCAGGTGAACGGTCAGGGTGGTGATGGATAGTTAGCAAGTATCCGCCTAATTTTATCTTTTTGTCATCCTCAGATTCTTCTGATTGTGACCTATCGATACCTAATTTGGTCGGATATTCGGAGAGACAGCCTGCAAGAGGGGCTGAAAGTACAACCCCAGTGGCAGTAAGGAGGGCACGACGGTTCATGTTGAGAACTTCTGATTATATGTATAAATGTCTTCTCCAAGGTCAAATCCATATTTGTTCATTTGCTCAATTCGCACGTGTAGTGAGCGGATGGTTCACTGGTTTCGGCGTGAAACAAACGGACTCATTGTGCTGCACTAATCCTCTGTATTCAGCAGCCAATTCTTGTCGTCTTCCGAGGATTTCAACAGAACCGGTTCTTTAGAAATAGCCTTCAACAGCCAGTCGCTCGATCCCTTCCTCGAGCCGTTCCGCACTCGCCGCGTACGATATCCGGGCGTAACCGGGCGTACCGAACGCGCTCCCGGGAACCGTCGCGACGTGGGCGTCTTCGATGGCACCTTCACACCAGGCCTGATCGTCCTGATCAACGGGCAGCATCATGTAGAACGCGCCGTCGGGAACCGCCACGTCGACGTCGTGTTCCCCGAGCAGGTCGACGACGAGGTCGCGACGTTCCTCGAACGCTTCGACCATCTCCGCGACGGCGTCGTCGGTGTTCTCGAGCGCCTCGATCCCGGAGTACTGGACGAAGTTCGTCGCCGAAGAGACTGAGTGGCTGTGGAGCTTTCCAGCCTGGTCGATCAGGTCTTTCGGCCCGGCGAAATACCCCAGTCGCCAGCCGGTCATCGAGTAGGCCTTCGAGAAGCCGTTGACCGTAATCGTCCTGTCGGCCATTCCCTCCAGCGTCCCCAGACTGGTCGGCTCGACGCCGTAGGTGATCTCCTTGTAAATCTCGTCCGAGATGACCGTGACGTCGTGTTCGACGGCCAGGTCGCGCACGCCCTCGAGGGCGGCGTCGGAGTACACCGCGCCCGTGGGGTTCGACGGCGAGTTGACGATCAACAGGTCGGTGTCGTCGGAGACGGCCTCGGCGAGGTCGTCGAGCGCTGGCTCGAGCTGAAAGTCACTGTCGGAGAGGTCGACGCGGGTGAGGTTCCCGCCGGCGAGTTTCACCATCGCCTCGTAGGAGACCCAGGCAGGGTCGAGGAGGACGACCTCGTCTGCGCGGGACGACGTTCCACTCTGTTCGTCAGACCCCTGGATCACCGTCTGGATGATCTCGTAGAGCGACTGTTTCGCGCCGGGGGTGACGATGATCTCCTCGGGGCCGTGATCGAGACCATCGGCGGCGAGTTTCTCGCTGATCGCCTCTCGTAACTCGAGATGGCCCGCGGGGGTGGTGTAGCCCGTGTGGCCGGCGTCCATGGCGTCCTTGCCGGCCTGGACGACGTTTTCGGGCGTCGGGAAGTCCGGTTCGCCGACGCTCAGGTCGACGACGTCGACGCCGTCGGCCTCGAGTTCAGTGGCGAGCGCGGAGATGGTCAGGGTTGCGGACGGTTCGACTCGGGAGACGCGGTCGGTGAAGTTCATGGTCATGTTTGGTAGTTATCGTCACTCAGTATGTGGCTTCGGAATCGGGCAACTCCTCGAGGAGTGCGAGCGCACCGTCGACGGCTTTCGCCGCGTTGTCGACCCGCTCGCGGGCCTCGGCGGCGGACATCCCGGGGCCGGTCACCCCGAGGGTCACCGGCGTATCGCGCTCGAGGCTGACGTCCGATAAGCGGCCGGCGGCGGCGTCGGTGATCACCTGGTCGTGATCGGTATCGCCGGTAATGACCGTTCCGACGACGACGACGGCGTCGACTGCCTCGAGACGGGCGAGGCGGTCGGCGGCCAGCGGTGCGTCGTAAACGCCGGGGACGGACACCACGTCGTAGACGTCCGCGTCGGCGGTATCTGCGGCTTCGAGGGCGGCGTCTTCCATCTGTTCGGTGATCGGTCGATTGAACTGTGCGATCACCAGACCGAGCGTAGGCATACGCGAGGGGTGGTGTGGGCGGGTAAAAGAGGTACCGTTCTCCACGAAGATTTCGGGCGAATGTGCCTGCACCTGCTCATTTGCCTATCTGCTCATCTGGTCAGTTGGGTCACAGGGTACGTATCATCCACGCGACGGTGAGAGTAGCGACGATACTATTCTCACGTCGCTGGCCCTCGAGACAACAGGCAGTCACTCGAAAAAACGTCGTACCCGTTCGAGCGCACACTGTCATCGAATCCGAATCGAAGGCGCCGGTCTCAACCGTTGTACGGTTCCTCGTCCCGGTGGTGGTTCGGGTTCTCCTGCTCGAGGGCCTCGTTTTCCCGTTCGGTCGACCCGTGTTTGATGTCCTCTTTTTTCTCCGCTTCGTCCGCCCGCTCCCGCGCTTCTTGCTCTTCTTCGGTGAGGTCGTCGTCCTCGTCCGCCTCTGAATCCTCTTTAGCCAGTTCGACGTCCCGGCCGTGGTCTGAGTCTTCGGACATAGTGCGACCGGTTCGGATGTACAGGTTCGACGCCAAGAGCGTTTTGGCTTGCAGCCGCCATCGGTTCGAACGAGAGTCTGGCGGGTTCCTCGAGTCCGATGAGGGCACTGTGTCTCGGTGGCGAGTGGCTTTTTCAGGCAATGCTATACGTTTTGAAGTGGCAAAGCATACATATTGTAGTATAATGATACACAATACGTAGTACTGGCTACATGAACCCACGCCCGACGTCGTCGTCCTCGATCAGGTCGTCCAGTTCCGCATCGAGCAATTTCTCGGCGTCCTCGAACGTCTCCGAGAGTCCCTCGAGTTCGTCGGGACGGTCGTACTGGTCGTACGCCATCGGCCCGAACGCCGGACTCTCGAGGGCGTCCATCACGTCCTCGAAGAAGTCCTGTGGGCGCGTGGGCGCATCGGCGTGGGTCTTCACGACCGTCTCGAGACGGGTGGCGACCGATTCGGCGTGTTCCTCGTCCGCCGGCGGTGACTGTAACGCGAACCGACTCGGGGTGTCCTCCACCGGGAGGTACGAGCCGATTTCGTCGTCGAGGTTGCGGGCGACTCGGCCGCCGACGCCGCGCACCTCGTAGGGGTTTTTCGCGTAGGTCTTGAGGACGAACACGCCGGCCCGTGGATGGGCGAGGTACATGTCCTCGCCGACCCCGCGGGCGCGATCGCCGGCGACGGCCCGCCAGCCGTCGGGATCGACGTCCCGCTCGACGACGTCCTCCAGTATGTCTTGCCAGTCCCGAATCCGCATACTCGAGACATACGCACCCGAGTGAAAATACGTATCGATCCCGGTGGTTGTCGGTCACGATGTCCAGTGCCGAATCAAAATAGTTACAATCAGGTGGTCGTGTAGACCGATAAGGCGAACTTACCGAATGTCGTCATCTGAGAGCCTCTCGACTGTCGAACTGTTTCACCGAGCGCCAGCGGAAATCACCATCACCGTTCTCGCGCCGGTCGGTCTCGCTACGGGGCAACTCGTCAACAGCGCCGTCCACAACGGCCCAATACTTGCACCCGCTGGATTTGCCGTCGCCATGCTCGCCTTCGCCATCGTGTCGCTGGGATTGTGTAGAGCACGCCACCATCGATGGACGCTCGAGTCCGCACTCGAGTAGCCACGCCCCAGTAGCTCGGGGTCAGCCGGTCATCGCCTCGAGAACGTTTCGTGGGCGATCCGCCGAACGGTTCGGGCCTCGTAGACGGTGTAGCCGGCGAGGCCGGCGACGGCAAACCCCGCTGCGAACGTACTCCAGAACACTGCACCGCCCATTTCGAACGCAGGGGCGGCAACGACGAGCCAGAGACCGAGCGTGACGATCAGTGAGGCGACCGTGGGACTCGGCGGCACCTCATTTTGGGCGCGATAGTAGTTGTAGCCGGCCGCGAGAGCGATAACGAGGCCGACGAAGACGTTGTTGGTTACCACTGCGGGGTCGCCACCGGTGGGCAAGAAGACCGCGGTGGTGGCAACCCAGAGACCGATGCCGGCGAGCACCGCATTGAGGATCGACGGGCGACGTCGACGGCCGCCAGTTGCGACCTGGGGGGAGTGCCCCGGGTTTCGATTCGGACGGCTGTAGTCCTCTCCGGTCGTATCGGGCTGGCTGTCGGCGAGGGTCGCCAGGGTCGTCCCAGCCCGCACGAGGAGGCTCACGGACGCGGGTCTCGGCGATGCGCGTACAGTCGACTCGCTCGGAGCGTTCACGACCGCTGGTTTTCCGCCGTCCAGCAAAAGTCGGGTACACCGTTACACCGTTCTGTCGATCACTGTCCGAGTAATAGCATATTTCGTCGCGTGAACAATAGACTGCCACCCGTCGGAACCGACCGATAGCGTTTTTCACGTCGGCGTCCCTCACAGTACTCGTGCACATTCGCGGAACCGTCACGGCCGACGTCACGACTCGAACGGTGCCGACGAGCTACGGGCAAAGCGAACTGGCGGAGGTACCGCTCCGTCTCGAGGGCGTTACCGAAACCGAGTCCAAATCCGAATCCGAGGCGGGATCCGACGGCGGTTCCGCGCAGGCGACAGTCGATGGTGTGTCAGCAGCGACGGGTGGCGACGGGGACGAAAACGAGACTACTGTCACCGTCACCTGCTGGGGAAAATGGACGGAATCGGCCGACCGCCTCGAGCCCGGGATGGAACTGCTGGTCACGAACGCCGAAACGAAGGAGTTCGACGGCGAAACACAGTACTCGACGACCGGCGACTCCTACGTCGTCGTCGAGCCGAGCTTTCTCGTGAACGTGACGGCCATCCGAAGCTGGGTCGAGTGTCCCCGGCTGTACTACCTGAACAAGCTCTCGGGAATCCCACTCAACTACCCGGTCGTCAAGGGTACCATCGTCCACGAGGTGTTCGGCGACCTCCTCCGGGGGCGCGACCTCGACGCCTCGATCGAGGAACGCGTGGACGAACGCGGCCTCGAACTCGGCGTCCTCGGCGAGGCACCCGCGACCGTCGAGGAAGACGTCCGCAAAAACGCGGCGGCGATCGAAGGCTGGCTCGAGCAGGGGCGGCTCACCGAGGACGACGAGTGGCGTTCCGAACAACTGCTGATCAGCGAAACGTTCGGCATCCGCGGACGAGCGGACGCAATCCGTCGAGGTGCTCCGGTAGAACTCAAGACGGGGAAGAACCTCCGCAAGGAGCCACGGTTCAAGGACAAGGTGCAGGCGGCCTGTTACGCCCTCATCCTCGAGGAACACGGCGATTCGGTCGACACGGGAACCCTGCTCTACACGAAGAACTCGGCGCTCGAGCGAAACGAGGAGACCGGCGATCTCACGCCGGCGAAGGACTTCTTGATGGGGCAGGGCCTGCTCAAGTTCGTCGTTCGCCTCCGGAACGAAATCGCGGCGATGGAGATGTCGGGATCGATCCCGACCGGCAAGGAAGCCGACGCAAAGTGTGAGTACTGCTTCGAACGGGACACCTGCATGGTCGTCTCGGGACGCCTCGACCAGGAGTCGAAAGCCGGGACGATCGGGCAACCGCTGCCCGACGACGAACTCGAGCACTTCGACCGACTGTACCGAGCCATCGAGGAGGAACGCCGGGAGGTTCACCGGGAGTACGCCAAACTCTGGGAGCAGACGCCGGAGGAACGCGCCGACGACGACCGCGCGCTGATCGACCTCGAGTTCCTCGAAAAGCGCCCGCTCGAGGGGGGACGGTGGGAGCTTCGAGCGCGACAGCGCTCGCCCGCCGCCTCGAAACTTCGGGAGGGCGACCTCGTCCTCGCCAGCGACGGCCAGCCCGTTCGTGGGGAGGCCGAACTGGCGCGGATCGAACGCCTAGATGACGAAATCGTCCTCACGGCGGACGAACCCGTCGAGGTGACCCGACTGGACGTCTACCCCTCCGAACTCACGACCGATCGGCTGTTGACGGCGCTCCACGACGCGCTGTTGAAGGGCGACCAGCGCCGAAAAGATATCCTGTTCGGCCGGGAGACGCCCGAATTCGACGACCTCGAGGAGACGTTCATCGACAACAACGCGGCCCAGGACGAGGCCGTCCGGAAAGCCGTCGGCGCGAACGACTGTGCGCTCATCCACGGCCCACCGGGAACCGGGAAGACGTACACCATCGCCCAGTCGATCTGCGAGATGGTCGACCGCCGCGAGCGCGTCCTCCTGTCGGCGTTCACCAACCGGGCCGTCGACAACGCCCTCGAGGCGCTGCTCGAGCAGGGGATCGATCCCGACGCCGTGGTTCGCGTCGGCAGCGAGAGCGGCGTTCGCGAGGACATGCAAGGGTACCGGCTCGGGCGCTCGGGCGACCCCGAGACCAGGCTTTCCGAACTGCAGAACGCCAGCGTCGTCGCGGCGACGACGGCAACCTGTGGCTCGCGGATCATGTCCGAGCAGTCCTTCGACGTCGCGCTGGTGGACGAGGCCGCACAGCTAACCGAGCCGGGAACGTACGCAGCGATCGAACTGGCCGAGCGGTTCGTGCTGGTCGGCGACCACGAACAGCTCCCGCCAGTCGTCCGGGCCGAAAACGACCTCTCGATCTCGCTGTTCGAGCGACTCGTCGACCTGCATTCAGGAGCGGGCGTGATGCTCGATCGCCAGTACCGGATGAACCAGCGCATTCAGGCGTTCGCCTCCCGGGAGTTCTACGACGGGGAGTTGCGACCGGCGAACCCGGACGTGGCGGGGCGAACCCTCGACGACCTCGAGGGCGTCTCCCGAGACGACGTGCCCGAATCGTTACGCGATCCGGTGACGTTCGTTCCGGTGGAAGGTGACGACGAGCAATACACCGACGCCACGGAAGCCGAAGAGATCCTCTCGATCATCGAGGACTACACACGGGCTGGTGTCGCTCCCGAACAGATCGGCGTCATCGCGCCCTTCCGTGCCCAGGTGTCGACCATCTCGAGCATCGTCGGCGACGACATTGCCGTCGATACGGTCGACCGGTTCCAGGGCTCGAGCAAGGAGGTCATCATCATCTCGTTTACGGCGACGGACGATCTCGAGGGGCCGATCTTCGAAGACTACCGACGGATCAACGTGGCGCTCACCCGGCCGAAACGGGCGCTCGTACTGGTCGGTGATCCGAACGCGCTCGAGTCGGATCCAGTGTACGCACGGATGCTCGAGTGGGCCGGTCGGTGAAACGTGTGTCGGTCGGAAAGCGATCCTCGGCCGCCCTAAAGCCGGTATCTACTCTCATTCCGCGTACTTCTCGGCAAACTCGAGTTTGTGCTTGAACGCCCGATAGGCGTTCGCTCCCTGTTCGGTCAACGTGATCACCCGCCGGCGGCCGACGGATTCGATCTCGACGTAGCCGTCGCCCTCGAGCGGGTCGAGGATGCGGGAATCGAGGACGCGAAACGCGCCTTTGTCCTCGCCACCCGGGTGTGCCTCGGGCGGTGCGCGGTCGGCCATGAACGAGAGCCCGGCGTCGCGGGCGAACGCGATACAGTCTTTTTTCTTCGGCGGCGTCGTCCGATCCTCGTGGTAGCCGTCCCAGCGTTCGGGATCGGCGAGAAAGCCCATGATCGCGACCTGATCGCGGGTCGGCGACTCGATCGGGTAGGTGGGGAGACTGTAGATGTCGGCCATCCCGCTCGAGAGCGGGGTTTCGTGCTGATCGTAGGCGTACGACTCGGGTTCGACGTAGTAGGCAATGGCATCGGTCGAGACGTCCATGCAGGCCATCGTCGCCCCGATCGCGGCGATCGTCCCACCGCCGGAGACGTTCACGTACACCGCGTCGTCGGCGTGTTCGTCGGCCAGCGTGGTTACGGCACCGAGTACCCCGTACACGTCCAGCAGATTACAGTCCCTTCGACGTACCGTCGTGGTCGTCGCCTCGAGTTCGGCGAGCAGTTCCTCCCGATAAGCAGGGATCGATTTGGACGCTCTCTCGCCTGTGTCGTCGTCTGCAGCCGATCCATCGGCCGTGTGCTCGAGCAGATAGACGACGTCTGCTCGCTGATTACGGATCGGCTCGAGCACGCGGTCGTACTCGTATCTCACGGGGACGATATGTACGCGCTTGACGACGTCCATATGGGCACCGGCCGTGGCAGATAGATAATTGCACCGGCTTTCGATCGAACACTGTATCAGGAGCGAACTTCCGGTAACACTTGCTGATATGCTCCTTGTTACCAAAATGTCTCAGACGGTGGTGTCTGACGATACCTATATGATCGGCCCCGTTGCTTTCTCATCTAGTGTCACGTTCCGTGACCATCAGCTATGACTAACAGAACAGCAGGAGGCACTCGTTCAAGGCCGGCAACGCAGCGTAGCTACGTCCGGTACGAGCGATCAGATGGGGAACCACTCAGCATCGCAACTGCGAAGGCGATTTCGATCTATCGGGGGGAATCGGTGACCGAAGCTTCGACGCCGCTCTATGAGTACGTCGACCCGGACGCGCTCGATGCACTGTTTGCGGACAGACACGACGGCACCACCCGAACGCATGGGTGCGTGACGGTCGAACTCCCGGACGTGACGGTCGGCATAACCCGGGAATGTATCGACGTAACGGCGAGCGATCGGGGCTGTCTTACGTACTGAGAGTGAACAAAGTGGATTCTCTGGCACCCATCGACATAGCGAAGCCGCTTTATCGACCCGGTCGGTCTGAGCTATCACTCGCTCCGCCAGGAACGGTTTTCCGCGACTCGTGGTGTCTCGAGACGGTTAGTACCACCGAACGGCTACCGGGATCGGGGATGGCAACACGGAACGACGAACGCGACCTTTTTGCACCCACCGAAAGAACCGCCTGCCATGGCAACGCAGCCGCACCTGCTCATCGACGACGGAGACGTTCACGACATCGCCCTGATCCCCGGTGACCCGGGACGGGTCGACCGGATCGCGAGTCACTGCGACGATTCCGAAACGATCGCTCAGAACCGGGAGTACAAGGTCGTCAACGCCACCTACGACGGTCGCGATCTGACGATCTGTTCGACCGGGATCGGCTGCCCGTCGGCCGCGATCGCGATCGAGGAACTGGCCGCCGTCGGTGTCGAAACCTTCATCCGCGTCGGAACGACCGGCGCGTTGCAGGCCGACGTCGAAATCGGCGACATGATCGTCGCCACCGGGGCAGCCAAAAACGAGGGGACGTCGAAGCGCTACGAGGCCGTCGAGTACCCCGCCGTACCCGACTATCACGTCCTTTCCGCACTGGTCGATTCCGCGGAGGCAAACGACGAGGACGTCCACGTCGGCCCTATCGCCAGCGACGACGCCTACTACGCCGAAACCGACGAACACGTCACGGACTGGGAAGCCGCCGGTCTCCTCTCCGTCGAGATGGAAGCCGCCGCCGTCTTCTCGCTGACACGCCGGAAGGGGCTGCGCGCCGGAGCCATCTGCACCGTCGACGGCAACCTCGTGAAGGGCACCCAGAAAGGCACAGACACCGAGGACGACGAACTCCCCGAGAAAGCAAAGAACAACGTCGGTCGGGCCATCGACATCGCGCTCGAGGCGACGACGACGCTCTGAACGGGTCGCAAAGACGACCACGCTGGCTCCGTTGAAATCTGTTAATATTGACAAGAACTACGTGCTGAATATACAGCGCGAATGTGGCACAGACAGAGAGTCGATCTTCGAAGGGGTAGTGGTCGGTCAGTAGTGGTAACAATTTCTCATCACTCTTCGGAAGCACATTGTTAGTGGAGAGCCTCCGGTGATTTTGCTGTCATACTGAACCGACTGTGGTACGCAGAGAAAGCAGTCGTCATTGGCTGTGATGATACTTCAGTTGGCCCAGAACGAGCGGGCTATCGTTACCAACAATCTCCGTCACAAGAGCGATCTCTCATCGATTATCGAGATAAAAAGGTGGGATTTACAACATTACCGCTTCGATTGGAATTATGAATATCTCTGATAAGTTCTCACGATATGCACGATGGGTAGATGACAAGTGTCCACTGTATGCGACATTAGCGGGTGTAACGGCCACCGATGATCACCTTCTTGATATTGCGTCAGAAGCATCGGCGGGACAACCCGAGCCAGAACTCTTGTTTGCAGCGGTGCATTCACTGCTTCTCCAGGGAAGAGATCATCCGCTTGCCCAGTTTTATCCTACCTGCAACCGAAACGGATCTGATGATGACCCTTTCCCTCACTTCCGAGAGTTTTGTGTAGCAAACGAGGATACGTTGCGATCGATAATCGCAACTCGTCGCTGTCAGACGAATGATGTCGGCCGGTCAGCGATCCTCCTTCCATCATTTGAGTACGTCTCCAGGATTGCAGAACACGATCTGTTAGCTCAAATCGAAATCGGAACAAGTGCAGGCCTTAACCTGAATTGGGATCAGTATCAGTACGAGTTTGGTGAAATTGGCCAGGTGGGGAAGAGCGATTCCCCCGTGACAATCACCACAGAGGTACGTGGTGACCTCCGACCACCCCTTTCTCAAGATCTTCCGACGATTACTCACCGGCGTGGTATCGATTTAAATACGCTTGATGTGACTACAGAACAGGATGCACGGTGGCTTCATGCCCTGATTCAACCGAATCAACTTCACCGTCACGACCAACTCACAGCTGCTATTGAAATAGCACGTGAGAAGCAGCCCCGTCTCATTGAAGGTGATGCCGTTGCTGAATTACCAACTCAACTGTCGGACGCTCCGAATAAAGCCGATCTCATTGTCTTCAGCACACATGTCCTCTATCAACTTGAAAAAAGTATGCTAGCGGATCTCCGGTCACTCCTTTCCAACCATAGTACAAAACAACCTGTTCACCGGCTCTCAATTGATCCTGATGAAGGGCTTGGGCGGCCTACATATCGGATAGTGACGTTCAAAGAAGGAGCTGTTACCGAGTCCCAGATTGCGCAGTTCGAATCGTATGGAAGCTGGATACGGTGGCAGGGTTCGTAAGCTATACAGTAGCTTCTATGCTGTTTAGTTCGCAAACCTACTGAACAACTTGTTCAATGGCTCAGGCATGGAAAGAACGAATTTGTCGTGCTGAATACATCCTCTGGATTCAGCACAGCAGTTCAAACCTATCACTCACTAAGAGTTTCAACCAGGCCACCACGTTCTAATTGGCACCGAGACGGGTTGCAGACGGGCTCGCCCGGACGTACGCAGCCAACTACTATCAGGCCAGTCGTGGTACGACGGTGCCATGTCCGACGACCGACCAAACGTCCTGCTGATTCACTGCCACGACCTCGGGCAATACCTCGGCTGTTACGGCGTCGATATCGAGACACCGAACATCGACGACCTGGCCGAGCGAGGTACGCTCTTCGAGAATCACTTCGTGACGGCACCCCAGTGTTCACCCTCTCGAGGCAGTCTGATGACCGGCCGATATCCCCACGTCAATGGGCTCATGGGACTCGCCCACGGTAGCTGGGAGCTCCACGACGATGAGTACATCATGCCCCAGTACTTCGGCGATGCAGGCTACGAAACACACCTCTTCGGCCTCCAGCACATCACCCAGGACACCGACCGGCTGGGATACGATTACGTCCACTCCGAGGGGAACCTGTATCCGGGCGTCTCCCCGGCAGTTCACCAGGCCAATCGGGCCAGAAACGTCGCGGACGTCGTAACGACGTTCCTCGAGCGAGACGCCGGAGACGATCCGTTTTTCGCGAGCGTCGGCTTCTTCGAGTTACATCGAGTCGAGGAGGAGAACGGCCGGTTCGGATTCGAACCCGATCACTACGAGACCGACGACCCCGACGACATTCGCCCGCTTCCGTATCTCCCCGACAGACGGGGGATCAGACGTGATCTCGGAGAGATGCACGGAATGGTGTACGCCGTCGACGAAGCGATGAGGACGATCGTCGACTGCCTCGAATCGACCGGCCTCGAGGAGGAGACGGTCGTGATCTTCACGACCGAGCACGGTATCGCCTTCCCGCGAGCGAAGGGGTCGTGTTACGACGCCGGAATCGAGGGCGTTCTCATCTGGGCTGGGCCCGAAACCGTCTCCGGCCAGCGACGGACGGAGCTCATCACGAACGTCGACGTTCTCCCGACGCTGCTCGAGATCGGCGATATCGAGGTTCCTGGAACGGTGCAACTCGACGGGCGGAGTTTTCGCCCGCTATTGACCGGAGTATTCGACGACGATCCTGACGCCTACGACCCGCACGAGCGGCTGTTTGCGGAGATGACCTGGCACGACATGTACAATCCAGTCAGGGCGATCCGGACGGAACACTACAAGTACGTCAGGAACTTCTGGCACCTCCCGAAGGTGTACCTCACTAAAGACTGTTACGCGAGCGAATCCGGCCGCGAAGTGCGCGAACGCTACGGCGCGCCACCCCGACCCTACGAGGAGCTGTACGACCTCTACGAGGATCCCCAGGAAGCCGATAACGTCGCGTTCGAACCGCGCTATTCGGAGATCCGACGCGACCTCTCAGAACAGCTCCACACGTGGATGAAAGAGACCAACGATCCCTTGCTCGAGGAACCAATTCCACCTGGTGATTACGGAACGATCGAGGCCTGGCCACATCAGTGACCAGGGGAATAAACCGCGATAAACGGCCTCGAGCGGACAAACGCAGGACACAAATTACTGGATCGCCCACTCGAGGGTATGACCGAGTCGTACGACCAGATTCACGCCGTCTTGCAGGGCTATATCGACGAGAATCACGAGTTTCTCTCCTGGCTCGGAGCGACCGTTGAATCGGTAGACGACGGACGGATGACCATGGCGATTCCGTACGACGAAAAGCTCACGAACACGCGACCGTCGAACGGCGACCGGCGACCCGATATCCACGGTGGTGTCGCCGCCACGCTCATCGACACGGTCGGCGGCATCGTGTTCCACACCGACTTCGACGATCCGATCGATGCTGGCGCAGCGACGATCAACCTCAACGTGAACTATCTGCGGCCAGCGACCGGCGATCTCGAGGCTACCGCCCGGATCATCAGAGCCGGGAGCAGCGTCGGCGTCAGCGAGATCATGGTCGAGAGCACGACCCCCGACGGCGAAACCAGAGAAGTCGCCACCGGACAGGGATCGTACCGGCTGTTCCGGTCAGCACGCGACTGACGCCGATAGGCGAGTATCCTCGAGCCGCTTACTTCTCCGGAACCAGCGACCGCGAGGTTGGAACGAGCCAGTGCGCCCCATCGGTCGTTCGACACAGGACGTCGGCGAGTCGAACGCGTTCGTCCCCGGTACCCACCGCGGCATCGACGCGTAGCGACGACCCGATGCAAGTGTCGTCACCGCCGCCGAGCGGATATTCACGAGGCTCGAGTCCGATACCCGACACGCGTGTGTCGATCGAATCCGACTCGTCGAACCCGAACGCACGGATTTCGGCCTCGAGGTCGGCCTCGAGCGCCCGCACGGCGTGGTCGTCGGCGGTGAGCTTCGATCGGATCGAGCGAAACGCGTGGGTGAGCGCGACGTGAGCGCGGCGTTCGGCCCCACCCGCCGGTGCGACGACGAACGTGCGGGCGAGGTGACCGTGGTAGCCGGTCGGCGTTTTTGCAGTGGCGGCGACGACGACCGGTTCGCTGGTGGGAATCGCTCCGGATGGCGAGATGATCGTCGACACCGGTCGAGCACCCGCCTCCGCGATTGCCGATTCGATCGCTTCTCGGAGTCGCGAGGCGGTCAGGGGCTCACCCGCGAGCGACAGCGACCGTTGTACCGATTGTGGTGTTTCCGACTCGGAGCCGACTGAATCAACGTCCTCGCTCGTTTCGTCGGAAACGGTCGCTCGCTCGAGCATGGATTCCGCTCGCTCGAGGCCAGCGCGGACGGCCCACTGAGCGGTCTCGAGATGGTGTCGCTCGAACCCTGTCTTTGCGGCCCGCAACTGAGCGAGGACACCACTCGAGGCGAGATCGAATCCCGCTCGCTCGAGATACAACGCGGCATCGTGTGGGATCGTTGCGGGCGTCAGCAGCCGTCTACCGGCTTCGAGTGTGTCGGCAAGTCGACTGGCGGGGTGCGTAGCCCCCGCCGCGAGTTCCCGTCGTGAGACGGCCTCGATTGCCCAGGAGTTGCCGTCGAAAGCGACCGCAAGGCAAGGGTTCTCGAGTACCGTCTCGTCGTTCTCGTCGACGATCACGGAACCGAATTCGGTGAGAGCATCAGCAGCCAGCACACAGTATCGAACGTCCGGATCGGTGGGCGGGCCGGCGTGAACGAACGCGCTGGCATCTCGTTCCTCGAGTGCGGCTTCGATCCCCGTCGAGACGTGTTCGCGAAGGCCACCCTTTGAACGAGTAGAGTCCGACTGATGGGGCTGGCTATCCCGACCGGTCACGGCGCTTCGACTTCGGCCTCGGCCGCGAGTCGCTCAGACTCGGGCAACTGTGCCTGTTCGATCAGTTCCTCGAGGTCGGCACCTGTCTGTCGATTGTTGAGTAAGACGTCGATCGGCAGCGTCGGTGCACCGTCGACGAGGTTCTCGAGGAGGACGAGGCGCTCGCGGGCACGGGACATCCCGACGTAGAACACACGTCGTTCGTTGTCCGTAAGGACGGGGACGGGCGAAGTGGTCTTGGTGAACTCCTCGACGCCCGGGACGTCCGTGGGGTCGTCGACGGTGGCGACCATCTGTTCGACGACCTTTTCGGTGAGATCGGTGCCGACGAAGACGTGGTCGGCCTCACGACCCTTCGCGGAGTGGATGGTGCCGACGCGGACGCGGTCGGTGGCCATTCCCTCGTAGGTTCCGATGGCGAAGTACGCCTTTATCGACTTCTTCTGGAAGTTCGTCACCTTTCGCACCATGTCAGAGGCTGACGCCGGGCCGGGGACGAACGGGGCGTGATCTTCGATGACCGAGGCCGGAATCATGAGTTCCTCGAGGTCGTCGATACCCGCCTCCTCCTGCCGTTCGTCGATCTCGTCGAAGAGCGCGTCGCGCTCGTTCGTTCCAAAGGCGGAGTCCATGAGCATGTCAGCGAGACGCCGAGCCTGGAGCCCAGTGACGTCATCGCCCGCGTCGAGTGCTTCGATCGCCCGAACGTACTGGGTGAGCCGATCGGTCCACATCCGCTGGTCGGTCAGCGCAGTGAAGGGGATCCCCTCGGTGATGAACTCGTCGATGAACTGGAACATCTGGTACCGGGCGCGGAACAACAGCATGATCGTCCCCTCATCTTCGACGAGCGTCTGGCGCACCATCCGAACCAAGTCGAGCATCGAACGGTTCTGGTAGGCCTCGACGAGCCCACCCTCTTTCCGCGGGTTGAGATCTTTGTCCTGGCGGACGTCGATGTGTCGAATCTCCTGGTTTACCGCATTCAACACGTTCGAGGGCAGTCGGTAAGAGTTGGGGAGGATGATGTCCTCGTCGACTGCTTCATCGAGCAACAGCGCCGGGTCGGCACCTTGCCAGGAGTAGACGACCTGGTCGTCGTCACCGGCGATAAGCACTCGCTTGACGTGGGGTTTCCACTCCTCGTAGACGTCGTACTGCAGGGTGGTGATGTCCTGGAACTCGTCGATGATGAGGTAGTCGACGTTCGGGACGAGCGAGCGCTGTTTCACACGTTCGAGCATGTCCGCGAAGCCGATCTTTCCTTCCTGGCCCTTGTAGTTGCGCCAGGCGCGAATCGCCTCGGGGACGTCGATCCGGTCGTCGTCGGAGGGCCACGTCGGCGTGTACTTGTTGCCCTCCTGGGCGTTGGGGTCGATTTCCGGCGGGAGACGAACCGATTCCACGTCCCACTGGAAGGGTACGTCGTACCAGTCGGCGACGTCTCGACGGGTGCGCTGGAGCCACTGGCTCGTGGCGATGATCTTGTTCCCGATCGTCGTCGAGCGGGCCGTTCGGCGGCCAGCCCCGCTGTACTCGTCTTCGTACTCGATGCCGTAGTCCTCACAGAACTCCTCTTTGTCCTTCTCGCCGATCACGTCGCCACGGGAAAGATCGAGGAGGTCGTACGCTTTCGCGTGCATCGTACAGACGTTGCCCTGGAGCGCACGCGGACTCTCGTCGAGGCGGTCGGCGAGGCGTTCGCGAATCTCCTGGGCGGCTGCTCGCGTGTACGAGACGACGAGAATGTCACGGAAGGTGACGTCTTCGTCCTCGAGAATGTCTTCGACGTGGTCGAGGAGGGCCGTGGTCTTCCCGCTGCCAGGCCCGCCGAACAGGCGGGTGACGTGTGTCCCCGCCGTCGTGTCCGTCTCCGTAGTAGCCATTGTAGCCTATCAGGCACGCGACTCCTATAAGTCACGTGGGTTTCCCTCGAGAAGCAGGCCTTAGCGGGCCGGTCAGGTGTTAGTTGTTCCGTGGAGAGCGGGCCTTCCGAACGGATCCGCCATCGCGGATCTTGTCCGTACATTCCGGGCAGACACGGGGGTTGTCGACACCTTGTGGGGTGAATACTCTCGCATACGCATCCGTCACGAAAGAATCGCAGTTCTGGCATTTCGGCATTGATGATCCCGTACCGATCAGTGTGGTATAATCCGTAATAATACTATCGACATTACACATATGAAATTATGAACGTCGGTTACAAACGGAGCGTCCGCTGGAGCCTAATCGATTCGAAAAGAGGTTGGGAACGAAATTACGGTCGGGGAGCCCACCCACAGACGGTGCAGGTCGTCGCTGCGGGGTCGTGAAGGCCGCCACAGTCCGGACACTGCTTTTTATTGTAATCACGTTTCCAGCCTGTTCGCTCGGTCGCGTGGCCGCGGTCGGCGAGGAACTGGTCGAAAACGTCGTCACCGGCACCGTTGGGTGAGGATGCCATAGTCATGCTATCGCACACCACACACATAAAACATCGGGTACTGACAGAGATTGTCCGTCTACATTGGCAGTCGTGTTGTACCGGTCAGTCGAGCAGTGCAAACCGTTGATCGTGACCGCGAACTTTTCTTTCCACCGCACGAACGTCCAGCCATGAGTGATCTCCGCCTCGATTCGACGCAACTCGAGCGCTACTCGAGACACGTCATTATGGACGAAGTTGGCCCCGAAGGACAGCAACGCCTGCTCGATGGCTCGGTACTCGTCGTCGGTGCCGGCGGCCTCGGATCGCCGGCGATCCAGTATCTGGCGGCAGCGGGCGTCGGCCGGCTCGGCATCGTCGACGACGACGTGGTCGACCGGTCGAACCTACAACGTCAGATCATCCACGCTGACGACGACGTCGGCCGGAGGAAAGTCGACAGCGCAGCGGCGTTCGTCCATGGCCTCAATCCGGACGTGGACGTTGATAAATACCCAACTCGCCTGTCGCCGGAGAACGTCGCCGACCTGGTCGATCCATACGATATCGTCCTCGACGCCAGCGACAACTTCGCGACCCGGTATCTACTCAACGATTACTGCGTCCTGACGGAGACGCCGCTATCACACGGCGCAATCTACCGATTCGAAGGGCAGATGACCACGTTCACGAACGGTGCTCGAGAACCGAATCCCGACGAGACCCCCTGTTATCGGTGTCTCTTCCCGGAAGCGCCCGAACCCGGTACGGTTCCCGACTGCGCCACGACCGGCGTTCTCGGCGTGCTTCCCGGAACCGTCGGCTGTATCCAAGCGACGGAAGTCGTCAAACTCCTCCTCGAGACGGGCGAGGTGCTCGAGGGGCGACTCCTGCTGTACGACGCGATGGAGATGACGTTCGAGACGGTCGAGATGCTCCCCAATCCGGACTGTCCGGTCTGTGGCAGAGATCCAGCTATCGACTCGATTCACGACGTCAGCTACGACGAAACCTGTTCGATCACAGCCGACTGAGTCGGAGCGTTGGCTCAAACTCATAGATACGCAGCAACGAATACCGCTTGCCGATAGCGACCGTGTCCTCAGAGTTCCATCAGGTGTTCCGGACAGGCCAGCCAGTCACAATCGCCACAGGTGAAGCCTTGTTTTTCGAGGGCGAGCGAGGTGGAACCACACTTTGGACAGGCGCTGACGGTTGCCATACTACTGGATTAGTTATACTCGTACATAAAACCCAGTTACATCCCGTTGGTCAAACCGCATGTGCTCGGTTCTGATACCAGAATGATTGTGATGAGACTGGTCTGACAGTATCCTGAAGTACAAGCGTGGGTGCGATCCTGGATCGCGCCGTCGACGATCACCGGAAGTGAGGTTCTCACGTGTACACGCGACCGTTTCGCTGGTCGAGCCGTCTCGAGACGGTGCCACTCGTCACTACTGCGGTCAGTACGTTTCCCGCTCGGCGACCTGCACGCTCGAGCCGTCGCCGCGAACGACGAGGCGATCGACGCCGTCGACGACCTCAGTCGCAATCTCGAGATCCCCGACCGTCGCCGTCTCGCCAGCGGACGGGAGTGGAGTCTCATCGATGCGTTCCCCGTCTCGCGTAATCCGAACGTCGAATCCCTCCGCTGTCGGGACGATGACGATGGATTGCTCGTCGATCTGTGCGTGGGCGGTGGCCGGTTCCGATTCGAACGAACGCGTCACCTCGCCGTTGACCTCGAGGTCGACGACGTAAACGGTGTCGTTGCCGGTCACCTCCCAGCCGGTTCGCTCGACGTGGACGGTTTCCCGCCAGTCGACACCACCGACGTGAACCGTTCCGTTTCCGTCGTGTGCGAGCACCACGTCGCGAATGGGTACCGTCCACAGGTGACGCTGTTCGCTGACCACGATGACCCCGCTTTGCTCGCTCGCAAAGAGCTCGTCGTCACCGAGGTCGACACCAGGCACCTGCCCACTGGTCGCGTTCTCGGCGTAGGTAACGGTGTAGTCGCCGACCTCGACGCCCCCGGCAGGCGCGCTGTCGTCGTCGACGACCGCCAGACTCAATGGGATCCCGGACGCCGCGACGAGAACGGTGAACACCACGAGCACGACGACTGCACCCTGGCGATAGGTAGTCGGCCCGCTGCCGGGTCGCAACCTGGTGGGGACGACCGCCAGTAGTGCCGGCGTGGCGAGTACCAGCGCGACCAGCCCTACCGTCATGGCCACCAATACGACAGACTCGCCGGCTGCGACGGCGCTCGCGACTAGCAACACGACCAGGGCAAACAGAACCACGAGCCACAGGATGGAGAACTGGCGTCTCGAGGGCGCGCGAGCCACGCCGGAAAGCGGTCGCGGAAGCGGTTGTGTCCGACCCGCGACAGCGACGGTGATGAGAATAGTTAGTACGAAGACGAGGGTAACGCCAGCCCCGCGGTACAGGTAAAAACTGTCGTCACCCCCTGGCCACGCGATGAGCCACAGCGCCTGTGCCATCCCGAACAGGAGCGTCGCGAAAAAGACGTGTCTGGCTTCCGGGCGGCGATTTCGGAGGGAGAGAAGGGCGATTCCAAGAACGACACCGATGAGGAAGCCGAGCAGGTGAGCCTGAAATCCAATCCCCGCCCACGCGGGTGGCGAGGGTGCACCCGGGTCGAGCGTTTCGCGCAGAATTGGCTGGGAAAACGCGGTGAAAAGCGTGCTCAGCGCCCCGGCACCGACCGTCGCGATCACCGCAGGAAGCGGGTAGATCACCAGCACGAATCCTGCGAGGGCGAACACGACTCCGGAGAAGCCGAGCCCCGGGCCCAGCGAAAACGCTGCAGTCAGTAGCGCCAGCCCGAGCAGGGCACCCGGGAATATCACGACGGCCCGTACCCACGGGTGGTTTACCAGGCCTCCGTCGTAAGTGGGATCGTATTCGCTACCATCAGAGTCAGCCCCTCGAGACCGCTTTCGTCGCTCCAGGTCGGGGTAATGGCTCCACGCGTACTCCGCGAGCGGGGCGAAGACGAGCGTCGCCGCCATATTCGACAGCAGGTGGGCGGGCGAGCCGTGTGCGACACCAGCAGTGAGCACTCCCGTGGGGTAGAAGTACGACCAGGTTACGAACGGGAGCATCAGCGGCTCGCTCCAGTGACGAAGTCCGCCCTGGACGAACAGGTAGAACGCGACGACGATCGACACCGTGACCGCCGTTCCCCAGGGAACGCCGTAGAGGAATCGGTGCTCGAGCGCCCCACGCACGCTCGTCCGACCGTCGGCGTACCACACGAAGAGGAGGGCGGCAGCCACCGTGAGCCCGAGAACAACTTGCGTCGTCGTGATCGGCATTTGTCGACTATTCGGACACCGGTCTCATAAGCGTTCGAGGGACGGTGTTCACGTCCGTCGGCTCGAAACTGTGGGCCGGATCACGTTCGGTTCCACGCCCGGTTCGTCCTCACGACCACGATCACGTTCACGATCTGGACGTGGCTTCGACGAGCGTCTCGTTACTTCTCCGTGGATTCGTCAGTGTCGGCCCGCCGTCGCAGCCACTCGAGACCGAGGAGACCGCTCAGTGCACTCGCTCCGACCGTGAACCCCGGCATCCCATCGTCCGCGGCGCTCTGGCCGGTTTGGGACGCGGATTCGTCCGCTTCGCCGGCGTCATCATCGTCACTCGAGCCGCCGGTTCCGTCGTCGGTATCCCCGTCACCGTCACCGGAGCCCGCTGTGTCTTCCCCGTCTGTTTCGTCATCGTCGGGACACCCACCGCCGTCGTCGTCCGGGCAACTGTCGTCGTCGTCACTCCCGTTCTCGTCGGGTTCCTCGTTTCCGTCTTCATCAGTGCCATCCTCCTCGTCACTGTCCTCGTCGCCGGGATCGTCCTGCAGATCGTCGTCGGTTCCGTCGTCCTCGTCTTGCTGGTCATCCTCGTCTGGTGACTCTCGGAGTGCGACGAGCTCGCTGTCGTGATCGACGTAGATCGTCTCGCCACTGATCGCACGAATTGCTCCGACCGGCGCGTCACCCCTCTCGACGGTCCACTTCTCGGAGCCGTCGTACTTGTCTAGGGCGACGAGCTCTTCGTCGTAGTCCCGATCCCCGTAATTGTGTCCGTCCTGGTACAAATACGCGTACACCGTGTCGCCGCTGATCACGGCACGCCCGTAGGTGTAGGTCACGTCGAGACTCCAGCTGGGTTCGTCGCCATCGATCGGCCCGCCGTTGTACTCCTGATCGGTACCGCCACCGACGTAGAGTTCTTCGCCGATCGCCAGCTCGCGGGTGCCGTGTGCCATCGTCAGCCACTCACCCGTCGTGGCGTCGTGCACCAGCCGTTCGTTGTAGGCCCCACCGTAGTAGGCGACGGCGGTCGACGTCGCGTGGATGCCGGGCGACGTCGTGTAGGGCTCGCGTTCCTCCCGCCAGACCTCCTCACCGGTCTCTGGCTCGAACGCAATCGGGCCTGCACCCGTGACGCTGTAGATCACGCCGTTGGCCGCCGCGGTCGCCGTGACGAACTCGTACTCCGCCTCGCCCTCGCCGTGGTAGAAGTCTTCGGGGGCCGTGACCGACTCCTTCTCCCACAGAATCGAGCCGTCGTCGGCATCGAGCGCGTACAACGTCCCGTCGACGACGACGTAGACGCCGCCGTAGGCGACCGTCTGCCAGTAGATCTCCTCCTCGGGATCGAACTCGGTCTCCCAGACGACCGAGCCGTCGGTTCGGTCGAGCGCGACCACCTCGTACCCGCTGAGGTAGACGCGCTCGTCGACGACCGACGGCGTGCCCGCTTCGACCTCCGTGTTCTCCCAGACGACCGAGCCGTCGGCGGCCTCGAGCGCGGCGACGCCGTCTTCGGTGGTCGTGTACACCGTGTCGTCGGCGACGGCGACGGTTCCGACGTTGCCCACCGAGTCTAACCCACCGTGTTCGACCGACCACGCGGCCTCGAGCGAGTCTCCGTCGAACGCGTGGCCGTCGTCGATGTATCTCGCGTGCCCGGGATCACCCCGGTGGGAGGGCCAGTCGTCGTCCATCTCCGGATTCGCCTCGATCGTCGAATCCGGGAGGTCGTCCGCACTCCCCGCATCCGCGTCGGTCGCGCCGATCCCTTTCGAACCGAGAACGCTGCCGGACGTAAGCGCTACACCTGTCGCAAGCACCGTTCGGCGAGGTAACTCTCGCATACTGCTGACAGCTTCGAAGACCCCCATTACTACCCGCTTCTTATGCCCAATTTACCAGTAGACAACTGTTTTGCTGTGGTGAATCGATCCGGGCTCGTCTGGCCATGTGAAGTTGAGACGACAGCAACGATATCCGTTCCCCGAGTCACACCGGCCCACGGCACGCCGCCCGACAACCGGGTGACGGCCGCTCGAGGGCGATTCAGCCGCCACCTCCCTGAGATAGGCGAACGGTAGGACAGTGGTACACCGTTCCCAATCAGTGAACGGGCCGCCCGCAATTCGACGGACAACTCGAGTCTTCGAGCGCCGCCCGTATCGTCGGGGAGATCCACTCCCGATTCCCGTTTTCGTCGTCGACGCCGTCCGCAAGTACGCCGTCGAAGTCGAGCGATCGAAGCGATTCGGGCAGAAACCGCTCGTACACCGGCAGTCGCTCCCACAACGGAACCCCCGCCGTCTCGGCGATGGCCTCGAGTTCGCGCAGCGCCGGCCAGGCGTAGTCGGGGTTGATGTGATCGTCGGTGACCGGCGACACGCCGCCGAGGTCGTCGATGCCGCAATCGATAAGCTCTCGGGCGGGGGCAAGGTTCGGGGGCACCTGCACCGAAATCTCCTCGGGAAGGGCCACCCGCGCCATCGCCGTCACGCGACGCATCGTCTCGAGGGTTGGGCCGCCACCCGACCAGCGCTCGTTGTCGGCGACGGGCTGGACGATGACCTCCTGGATGTGATCGTAGCGGCCGTGTAACTCGGCGATGGCGAGCAGGCTCTCGGCGCGGTCGCGCCACGACTCGCCGATGCCCACGAGGATGCCGGTCGTGAACGCGACGTCGAGTTCGCCGGCGTTCTGAATCGTCCGCAGGCGCTGGCCGGGTTCCTTCCGGCGCGGGCCCGCGTGGGCGTCCACGTCCGCCGTCGTCTCGAGCATGACGCCCATGCTCGCGTTGACGTCGGCGACCGTCTCCATCTGCTCGAGCGTCTGGTCGCCTGGATTCGAATGGGGAAGCAGGCCTTCCTCGAGGGCGACCGCACAGGCCGCTCGCAGATAGGTGTGAATCGACTCGTACCCCCAGGACTCGAGCTGATCGTAGATACCGGTGTAGCGCTCGTCGGGGTCGTCCCCGAAGGTGAACAGCGCTTCCGTACAGCCCGCGTCGGCACCACGCTGACAGATGTCGCGCACCTCCTCGAGGCCCAATAGCGAGGCCTCGCCAGGTGGATCGAAGTACGTGCAGTATGTGCAGGTGTATCGGCAGGCGGTCGTCAGCGGGATGAACACGTTACGGCAGAACGAGAGTTCGGGGGCCGGGTCGACGTCGTCTGGCATCACCTCGAGCAGTCGGCCGCGCTCGTCCGCATCGATGCCGATGTCAACGTCGTAGGCCTCGGCCCCGGGGATCATTATCTCGAGTGAGTCGTCCCCAGCGTCAATAGCCTGTCGGACGGTCGTCGCACTCGAGGCGTTTCCGGACGACGACTCGTCTATCAGTCCGTTCGAACCAATCGAACCCGACCCGCGGTCGTCTCGAGCCCGAACCCGAACTGCTCGAGCGCCGTTCGTGAACGTTCCCCGCCGTGGAGCCAGACCTCGACCAGGTCGTCGGGTTCGTCGATGTCCGTCGACAGGCGAAACGAGTCGATCGTCTCGAGCGTGGCACCCACCTCGCGCGCGATTTTCTGGTGATCGAGATAAGACGCCCCGTGGTAATCCGTTCGAAACTCCGGGTGACGAACGACGAGCGCGTTCGTGCCGCCGCCGCGTCCTGGGGCGACGATCACGTCACCCACCGCGTCGAACAGCCGCTTGAGGACGGCCGGCGTCACGAGCGGGAGATCGGCCATCACGACTGCAACCGGTCCGTCGGTGGACTCGAGGATCGCATTGACGGCGACGGAGAGCGATTGGTCGTCGACCTCGACGGTGCCTGGGATAGACTCCAGAACCGACGCCGATAGCGGTTCTGTCGAGAGAATCGTCGGCTCCCGTCCGGTTTCCTGTATCGCCGTACAGACGTCCGCGAGCATCGCTCGAGCGAACTCCCGGCGCTCGGTCGACTCGAGGGCGGGCGCGAGCCGCGACTTCGGCGTTTCACCGGCGAACGGAACGACGACGTGCATTCGCCGAGAGTTTCGAACCGGGAGCTAAAAGCACGTCGGATAGCGACGGGATCGACGTCGACGCTCACACGCGCTGTGTAGGCCAGGCTCAGCGGTGGGAAAACGCGTAACGCGGTTCAGAAATGGGACGACCGATCAGACGTTCAGAACAGCGGCTCGAGTTCGTCCTCGTCGTCTTCGACGAGGGTCTCGAGGTTCTCCTTGCTCTGGGACTCGATGTCTTCCATGTTGTCCTGGGCTTCGATCGCCACCTGCTGGAGGCGCTTGATCCGCGGGACGTTCGTGACGCCCGAGAGCAAGATCGCCGCCGACACTTCGGGGACGTTCTGGGGGTAGTCCCCGCCCCGTACCTCCATCGAACCGGTCTCCTCCTCGAGCCACTTCCGCCCGCGCTCGATGCCTTTCCGGTTCAGGTACTCGCTGGGGCCGGAGAGGACGAGGAGGGCACGCTCAGCGCCCTCGATCTCACACGGCAGGGTCAGTCGGCCGAGGGCGGCCTTGCGGACGAGGCTCGTAATGCGGTTGGTCGTGTTGGCCGCGTCGAGGCCGTCGTCGGCGCCGGCGCCGCCGCCGGTAAATCGGGAGAGAAGGCCACCGCCGGTGTTGAGTTCGACGTCCTCCGAGGCGTAGCCAACCGTGGAGACGCCGCCGCCAGAGAGGGTGTTGATGATCTCCGAAGAGTCGACGACGCTTTCGGCCACCTCCTGGCCTTCGCCGACCTCACCGGCACCGAAGAGGATGCCGAACCGGCGAACGATCTCCTCGTTGATCTGGTCGTAGCCGCCTTCCACGGACTCGCCGGTCTGTCGCCAGGAGTCGTTGTCGAAGACGAGCAAGTTGTCGACCTCGCGGACGAACGTCTGGAACGATCGGGCGGCGTTCAGGGTATAGATGCCACCTTCGTCCGTTCCAGGCAAGACGCCGAGACCGTAGACAGGAATCGTGTAAATTCGCTTGAGATGCTTTGCGAGGACGGGGGCACCACCCGAGCCAGTTCCGCCACCCATCCCGGAGACGACGAGAAACGCATCGACCTCGTGGGTTGGAATCGCATCGACGGCGTTTTGCACTTCGTCGATGTCCTCTTCGGCGATTTCCGCGCCGAGTTCGTTGTCTGCACCCACGCCGTGGCCCTTTACCCGGGCCTGGCCGATGAGTACGCGATTCTCCTTGGGGATATTGTCCAGTCCGATGAGATCCGCTTTCGCCGAGTTAACAGCGATCGCCGAACGGACGATTCCGCTATTCGTTCGATCGTCGTAGTCGAGAAAACGATCGACGATTTTCCCACCGGCCTGTCCGAATCCGATCATCGCCAGCTTCATTGTTAGTCAGGGGGCTCCGTTGAACTGAAAACAGAGCGATGAAGGATATAAACTTTGTGATGGACTGAATGTCCACCAACCCAATATATCGACGAAACCGCTGTGCAGAGCGGTGATTTAGTGCTTTTGGGACTGTTGGATAGGACGAAGATACCAGTAGTTAATTTGACTTTTATACCGTCTGTGATATGTAACGTGTGCCATTGTTCACACGTCGATTGATAGTAGCCATTGAAAGACATGCACAACCGATCGCAAGACGTGTCTACGATCGGTGTGGAAATCGCTTCAGTTGTCACTATATTTGTGACGCGTTTCACCACACGAGTTCGAATCCCAGTCTCACGACCCGGTCTTCCATGGCTTGATCAGTACAACAACCGCGTCTGACTCGATACGGCCCTCTCGTGACGCGCACATCTCGTCTCGTGTCGGGACGAATCGACGTCGACGTCGTGGCCAGCGTCTGATGTGGCGGTGGTCATCGATCGGCGCTCCCTGGCAATCCGGAATTCCCAGCCTGTAACAATCACGGCCATCGTTTAACTACGCTACTCTCGAATCCCTCATCATGACTGATCCCACCAGGCTCCTCGAAGACGTCCCCAGCGATGCCGAAATCTCGAACGCAGCAGAAACCCGACCGATCGAAGACGTCGCCGCCGATCTCGGACTCGAGCCCGACGAGATCGAACGTGTCGGCCCGAACAAAGCCAAGATCACTCACAGGGCGATTCAGCTACGTTCGAGCGACGACCGTGATGGTCGCCTCGTCCTCGTCACGGCAATGACCCCGACGCGTGCGGGCGAAGGAAAGACGCTCACGACCGTCGGCATCGGTCAGGGCCTCGGTGAACTCGGTGAAGATGGGCTCGTCGCCGTCCGGCAACCCTCGCTCGGCCCGATTTTCGGCATCAAAGGCGGGGCGACGGGTGGGGGCTACGCACAGATCGTACCAATGGACGACATCAACGTCCACTTCACGGGCGACATTCACGCGATCACCGTCGCGCACAACCTCGTCGCGGCGATGGTCGACAACCACATCCACCAGGGACACGATCCCTCGATCGACGTCGGCGACGTGGTCTGGCCACGCGCGATGGATATGAACGACCGGGCACTCCGAAACGTCGTCGTCGGCCTCGGTGGTTCCGTCCACGGCGTGCCACGCGAGTCGAACTTCGTCATCACCGCTGCCTCTGAACTGATGGCGGTCGTCTGCATGGCGGCGGATATCCCCGACCTCAAACGTCGCGTTGGTCGCGTAATCGTCGCGTACGACCGCGACGACCAGCCAGTAACCGTCGACGATCTGGGTGTCACTGGGGCAGTCGCTGCCGTCCTGCGCGATGCCGTCAGACCGAACCTCGTCCAGACCCTGGCCGGAACCCCGGCGTTCGTCCACGGTGGGCCGTTCGCCAACATCGCCCACGGCACGAACAGCGTCGTCGCCGATCAGGTCGGGCTCTCCCTCGCCGACTACGTCATCACCGAAGCCGGGTTCGGCGCCGACCTCGGGGCCGAGAAGTTCTTCGACATCGTCTCGCGAAACGACCTCGAGCCCGATGCCGTCGTCCTCGTCGCTACCGTCCGCGCGCTCAAACATCACGGCAGTAACGGCGACCACGAGGGTGGCGAGGATCTCGAGGCCCTCCAGGCCGGGTTCGACAATCTCGATCACCACGTCGAGGTACTCCGGCAGGTCGGCTTCGATCCCGTCGTCGCGATCAACCGCTTCCCGGACGACATCGACGCGGAACTCGAGGCGGTACGCGCGCACTGTCAGGATCTCGGCGTACGAGCGGCCGTCTCGGACGTCTACCGACGGGGCGGCGAGGGCGGGATCGAACTGGCCAGAGCAGTCAGGGATGCGGCCGACGAAGGCGCACCAGATTTCGAGCCACTGTACGATCTCGAGACGCCCCTCGAAGAAAAGATCGAAACCGTCGCCACCAACGTGTACGGGGCCGACGGCGTCGAATTTACCTCGTCCGCCCGTACCGACCTCGAGCGCCTCGAGCGCCTCGGGTTCGGCGACCTCCCGGTCTGTCTCTCGAAGGTGCCGTCCTCGCTCTCTGACGAGCCGGGCAAACTGGGTGTCCCCACCGACTGGACGCTGACCGTCCGCGAACTCTATCCATCGGCCGGACCAGGCTTCGTCGTCGCACTCACCGGGGACGTGATGACCATGCCGGGACTACCGAGTGAACCAGCTGCTCGTCAACTCGACGTGGACGACGACGGGAACATCACGGGGCTCTAGGATCGACCGATCCGATCGGTAGTTTCGGCCCTCAGAACAGGTTCTCGAGTTGATCGTTGGCAAATGGATCCGCCGGATCGCTCGAGTCGTCCTCTTTTTTGGCTTCGGCTTTCTGGGCCGCTCGAGCTCTGTCGAGGAACTGCTGAATGCGCTCCGATCGCTCGACACCGCCGACCAGGACGAGCGCAGCGACGCGATCGGTGTCGAGCGGGAAGTCCCCGCCACGAACCTGCATGCTCTGGGTTTCGTCCTCGAGCCATCGGCGCGCCTTCTCGACGCCTTTCCGGGGAATCGATTCCGGTCGACCGGCGATGACCAGCAGTGCGGCGTCCCCCTTGCGGGCTTCCGGAAGACTCGTCCCCGTCAGCAACGCCTGCCGGGAGACGCTCATGACGTTCCTGATGTTCTGCGTGGAATCGTCGCTTGCGGGCGCACTCGCGTACCCAAGCGCCGCGATACCACCCTGCCGGAGCGTATTGATCACTTCGCTCGAGTCGACGACGCTCTCGCCGACCCCTTCGACGGCCTCGCCGGAGGCAAACAGCAGGCCGAAGCGCTGGGCGATGTGCTGGTTGATCGAATCGAAGCCGCTTTCGACGCTTTCACCCTGGCTGTGCCAGGCGTCGTTGTCCACGAGGATCGTGGCGTCGGCTTCGCGGACGACCGTTTTCAGCGACCGACCGGCGTTCGCCTGATAGAGCGAGCCTTCGTTTCGTCCCGGGAGAACGCCGAGTGCGTACACCGGTACGTCGTACACCCGTTTGAGGTGATGGACGAGCACGGGTGCACCCCCGCTCCCGGTGCCGCCACCGAGGCCAGCGACGACGACGATGGCCTCCGCACGGGAGGTGACGTGGCCGTCGAGCGATCCCAGCACCTCCTGGATGTCCGACTGCATGATCTCAGCGCCGAGTTCGTTGTCGCCGCCGACGCCGTGACCGTTGACGCGATCGGCACCGATCAACTGCGTTTCGACGTACTCGAGAGACTGGAGGTCGGGGGTCGCGGAGTTCACCGCCAGGGCTCCCTGGACGGCGTTGAACCCCATATCAGCGTCGAATTCGGTGAGGCGTTCGGCCACCTTGCCGCCGGCCTGTCCCACACCAATCAGGGCAACTTTCATACGTTCGTCAATACGCACATGGCCAATTGAACGTTCCGGAAACTCCGACATGCTGACCCACTGATAGTTTATATACGATCGAGCGGCCAGAGCGGGCCATGACGACGTTCAGGTCTAATAATGCCCGTATCGATTGGATCAGGCCGATTCGCTGGGCATCGCGTGCGCAAAACGCTAAGCAATTCCGGTCGACCGGCCCAATTCGAACTACCGTGGAACCTGACGCGAACACCACGTCTGAACGCGGCCAGACCGAACCCATCGCGGCACTCGTCGCCGTTGCTACGGTCTGTCTCGCGCTCGCCCTGTACGCCAGCGCCCTCTACGGAATGTTTCCAACGAGCACCGATCGATCGGTGGCCGAGCCAACGCTCGAGTCCGTCCAGGGGACGGTCGCGGCCGATGGCGTCTACGACCCGCACGCGACGCCCGATCCGATCACGGAAATTCCGAGCGACCGACTGCCAGACGGTAATACCGTCACGATCACGGTGACGACGATCGAGCGCGGACAGCCAGTCGCGGTCAGCACAGGGAGGTACGTCCACGGTGAATACGAGCCTAGAACACCACCAGATCATCCGGCTTCCGACCCGCCGAGGCCAGCAGACAACTCGGTCGACGAAGCAAGTCGCCCCATCGCCGTCCGGGAATCGACCGGGAAAGTTTCGAGCGGTACGCTTCACGTGGAGGTCTGGTCGTGACGCATTCTCGAGATCTTCATCCGGGCTGGAACCCATCTCATTGGGACTTCGACGCCCGCGGCGTCAGCACCGTCCTCGACGTCGCCCTCTGTCTCGTGCTGGTGAGCGCCGCCGTCGGCGTACTCGGGGTCTATCTCGCGGCCGAAGACGATAGCGAAACCCACCAGACTGAGACGGCCGATCACGTCGTCGAACTCCTCGGCTCGACGACGATCAGCGTGGAGTTCTCGTTCGATCCCCTGCTCGAGCACGCTACAGCAACCGATGCCGACGTTTTCGATGAACCCGACGACTATCCGCCTGACGAACGAACTCGAGTGACTCACGGCCCCACAGCGGGGCTGTTGGCCGATGCCACCCGCGCGAACCTTACCGTCGACGACGCGTGGCTCGGTCACGAGGGAGCCGGATTCGAATCGAGGCTCGAGGGGCCCATCGCAAGCGAACTGTTCGTCGTCGACGCCTCGACAGCCGTGAGCGCGAGTTGGTCGCCATACGAGGACGCACCGCTCGAGGGGCGAACGAGCGTCGGACGAACGCCGCCACCGACCGCGGACGTTAGCACCGTTACCATGACGGTGCCGAGCGGGTTCGACGATCCGGCGTTGCCGGCGGATACTGAATCCGACCACAACTTCGACGCCGTCGCCGAACCCGTTGCAACGACCATCGTGGATGGGTACTTCCCCCCGGAGCAGACCACGCTGGCACTCGAGCGTGGCGGCCTCGACCGGGATCGTACCGTCTACCGATACACCCGGTTTTCCAACGCGCTCGAGGGCGTCGAGCCGAGCGACCTCGAGGAGGCGATCGCCCAGTCGACGAGCGACGCCGAAACAGCGAACACAATCCTCGTGGAGGCGCTAACCCAGAAACTTGCGAGCGACATGGACAGCCGCTTCGAGCGTCCCGCTGACGCCGCCGACGCGATCACGGTGGCCGAAACCACGATCGTCGTCCAGGTGTGGGACACATGAGCCGACCGCGAACCGTTTCCTTCGCCGCCGACGACCGCGGGCGAATTCCGTTCGCGCTGATCGGCGTCCTCTTGCTCGTCAGCAGCCTCACCATCGTCGGCGCGCTCGAGGCGCGGCCGGCTCCCGAAACGGACGTCGATCCGTCCGTCGCTATGGATCGAACGACCGCCGCCACCCAGACCGCCATTCGAGACGCGACGCTCGAGGCGACAGAACAGGTCGCCAGCGAACCGATCGTCGAACCGGCCAACACGAGCTACGGAGAGCTGATCAACGGGAGTACCGAACGGGAGATCCTCGAGAACTACCTGAAACTCCGCATCTATCTCAACGTCCAAGATGCCCTCGATACCGCCGGGCAAGACATCCGTGAGACGACGACCACCGTATCCGTGCCACACGCAGACGACGTCGAATCACTCGAGCAGCGGATGAGTCGGATGGAGATTTCGACGTCCGAGTCGGGGCATCTCGAGGTGACTATCGAGGGCGTTCGCACGACCGTCGAACGAGACGGGCGCGAGGTTGCAACCCGAATCGAACCGGTGACCGTCGACGTTCCGTCGCCGATTTTCCAGCTCCAGCAGCGCACCGAGGCGTACGAAGACGCACTCAACACCGGCGCGCTCGAGGGCGACGGATTCGGCCGCCAATTCAGCGGCCGCCTCTACCCGGTGGCCTGGGCTCGCGGCTACGCCCAGTATGGCGGGATGCCCGTCTCCGAGGTGATCTCGAACCGCCACGTCGAAGTGACGGCGAACAGCGCGGCCTTCGCGACCCAGGAAGCTGTCTTCGGGACGCAGGATCTCGACGGTGGCGATGCAATGCGGCAAGCGTGGCTCTGTTTAGCGGCGACCGACGCCGACGACCTCTACGGTGGCTACAACGATGGAGATGCCCCGAGCATCGAAAGCGACGACGTCTGTGACGCCTTGCAGTACGTCTACGGTGATCAGGTTGGTGGCGACCCACCCGACGCCCCGTCCTTGCAGGAACTCTCTCACCACGCACCGGGCATGGACGAGGAGCTCACCGTCGCCGTCGGCGAGAGCGCTTACATGCCAGTGCGGAATATGTTCGACGACTCGAAGGAGCACTCGTTTCAGGCCGCATTCGATCGTGTCTATAGCGTCAGCGCGGCTTCGGACGTCGAAATCGACGAATCGCACACGACGGCCGATCTGGCACCGCCATCCGATGACCCACACTGGGAGCTGCTCGAGCGCTCCGACCGAAGCTACGTCGACATCACGGTCGGCGATGTCGAAGTTCGAAACCCTGGGGTGGCCAGTTCGTACTACACGTTCGAGGGCACGGTTGTCAGTGAATTCGAGCGCACGGCGACCTGGAACGATAGGCGAACGAACACGACTGACCGAACCGAGACGAACGCCACTGCAACCAGTACCTACGACGTTCACGTGCGTCTCTACGAATCCGCTCACAGTCCGAACTCTCACATCAAGGCTCGCGAGCCCCACGGCATCACCCGAAAGTACAACGGTGCCGGCGTCTACTCGAGTGACTTCAGTGACGTTCCAGACAAGGCGGCCAACTCGTTCGTCGGTGGGCGAACGACCGGGGCGTTCGAAGAACTACTCGTATCGGCTGCCGAGGAGGCGTATTCAGGAAGCGAACTCGAGGACGGTCTCGAAATCCCCCACCGTCGGACGATCTCGGCGGACTACGAATACGGGGTGCTCGAGGCGGACGTGATCGAGGACATCGTCGAGATCCAGGCCGAGATTCAAGATCTCGAAATCGAGTTCGAGCGTCGGGATATGATCACCGAACCCGGTGAGGAGGGGCCGATCGAGGAGTTGATCGAACGGGTCGAGTCCGAACGCGACGACATTCTCGACCGATCCGGTGCGTACACTGATCCGGCGGAGAAGGCGATGTACGAGGCAAGACTCGCGTACCTCGAGTTACTGATCCAGGATCTCGAGACGGTCGCCGATGCGCACGACGACGTCATGTCGGGCGTCGACGACGAGTTATCGGACGCGAATTCGGCCTTGTCGGATGCCACGTCGTATATGCAAGCAGCGATGAGTACGTCGGATCCGGAGCCGGAGCCGATCGATGAGGTGCCGTTGCTCGAGGGAGTGCAGTATCGCGTGTCAGGGTCGCCGTCGTATCTAGTGACGGAGAACGTTACATCGGGGGAGGTGCCTGCGGTCGCGAACGAGTCGAAGTTTGCGCCGATGGCGGCACAGAATTCGAATTATTTCTCGATTCCGTACGATTCGGTGATGACGGGTGTGCTCTCGAGGATTCCGAAGTTAGGGTTGGGTGAGGAAGAACAGGAGGTGCCAATGCGGACGGCAGGGGAGACGCTGCGGGCAGCGGTGTTGGCTGAGGAGGTTGGGGCGGATTTAGAGGGGAGTGTCGAAAGTTTAGAGAGTGTTATCGACGACTCGATTGACCAATTAGCTAGAGAGATCTCAAGTGAGATTATGAATGAATTGGAAAGTGACTCTGAGGTGGATTTGACGGATGAAATTTTGGACTCATTAGAACAATGGGAATCGACCGACACTAAGGCGATACACTTAGGCGAGGGACAAGCGGTAGCTGTGATTACAGAAGCCGTTGTTGAGCGGTTATCTGATGAACAAACAGATGAGTTTGACGACCGCCCAAAAGCATGGAATGCAAAAGTTGCATCCGTCACACGCCCAATTATTGTGGACACGATCGCTGAGGAAACGGTTGCTCTCGATGGTGGGTTAGAGGATATCGACGCTGAAATCCGAGCGAAGGTCGATAACGTCACCGATGAAGTGATCACGAAGCGACTTGAGCAAGCAGAGATTATCGACGAAGAGGGTGATATCGTCATCAGCGATGAGGAAGACTGGTTGACAGGTGATGCACCGAAGCGCGTTCCTGCGGGCTTGCCAATCACTCCCGTTCCCGGCTATTGGGTTGCCACGGCAAACGTCTGGGACGTAAACGTTGACGCAGAATATGCCAGATTCGAGGTGTCAGCGAATACCGGTACGCCGATGTCGACTGCTGGAACGACGTACGTTCGGGAGGATGCGAACGTTACCGTCGAGATCGGCGATAGGACAGCAGTGCTCGGGACGAACGAACCAATAGCCTTCGAAGGACGAACTATCGTCGTTGTCGTCGTACCACCAGGAGGACAGGGAGTTGGTGATCGAACTGGTGTCAGAACAGAGTGTACGGAATCCTGGCCAGAATCAGGCTATGTTAGTGGAGCTGAGAATAGCAGTTGTGCTGATTAGTAGAATGTGATTTAATTGTCCTATTCTAGTGCATAAATGTCCCCGGCATCAGTACCGACTATCAAAACATCGTTCACAACGGATGGTGCAGCATGGATATACTCGTCTGTCTGGAAATACCAGATTTCCTCACCGCCAGTTCTATCTAAGGCGTGTACACCATCGTCGGAACCTGTGAATAGTAACTCATTAGTAAGGGTAATATTGCCCCGGTGACCCCCAGCAGGGTTTTCCCATCGAATGGCGCCTTCTGTGCCCACAGAAATAACACCATCACGTGTCCCCGCAAATAGGTCTCCAGAGTGATACGATATGGACGTAAGAATCATAGAACCTACATCACTTTCCCAAATAATTTCCCCATTTTGGGGGTCAAATGCATAGATTGTTTCATTCTTTTGTGCTCCTGCATAGACGTGATCTTTACCAACTGCCAAACCCATAGTCGAGCTACCAGTTTCAGTTTCCCAAAGTCGTTCCTGTGATTCAAGATCAAGCGCGTAAACGTGGTGCGGCACACCAACAGCATAGAGAATACCATTAGAGATCGCAGTCGTCATCGATCCTCGACCATCTATTTCGTGTCTCCATTTGATATCTCCACTCCCACGAGCAATACCGACAACTTCACCATCGTCACTATTGGTATAAATAATGTCATTAATGAGGCTTGGACTCCCTACCGGTCTGACATTATGAGAATTTGTATCCCAAACAATCTCACCAAACTCGCGATCAAATGCTACAATATCTCCAGCCCCATCATTTACAAAAATCTTGTCACCAGAAATCGTTGGGGTGCTATTATAATTGGCCGCAGGTATCCGTGTTGACCATATTTTGTCACCGCTATTGATGTCCATAGCATAAAAATAGGAATTACCAGATCCGACATATACCGTCTGGTCAGCAATTGCAGCACCACCACTAATCCTCCCATCAGTCTCGAACACCCACCGCTCCGACACCGGCCCCGTTGGCCCCGTCGCCGTCGGATGATACCCCGTATTCTCGAGATCCACGCCCGCCATTGGCCACTCATCACTCGAGAGGTCATCACCACCCTCATCACCGATAGAACCGCCATCGTCGCTCGAATCCGTGGGAGTTGTGTTATCTCCGTCGTCAGTCACATTTGACGTATCATCACTCGCGCTCGAGCAGCCAGCGAGCACCGCAGTCCCGGTTCCGACACAGGTTGCCAGCCACTGTCGCCTCGTTCGTTCGACCATTGGGCGTGACAACTCAGTATAAGCATAAGTATTTTTGGAGTTGAATTAAAATGTATGGCTTTGCAATCCTGTTGGTGGAATCGACGATGACAACCGATTTGGCGATGAGGACGAACCTACCGATATGTTCTACGAGCAGCGACTGGACGTCCCGGACACGCCGGGCGCACTTCGAGCCGAATACGAGGCCGATTTCAGGACGATTCTCGAGGCAGTCAGTCTCGAAACCGCCGCTGACACGCTCTCGGTCGAGCGACAGACAGTCGAGTCACTCCTCGAGAGCGAGACCCCCGCGTTGACTCTCGAGGCGGCCGCCGAGATTCAATCTCTCGGGGACGGGGAACCAGATCCCGAGACCATCGTCGAAATGGCATGTGAACACCTGCTCCTGGGGATGACGACCGCGGTCGTCGACGTGGATACGCTTGCTGGTGATCTCGACCTCGATCTCGGTGCCAAGGAGGTACAACAGAAGATCGAGCGACGGGCTCCGATGACGTTCGAGGAGTTCGTACACATTCAGTTTGTGATCGCGGATCGAGCGCGGTAACGAGCCCGCCATCGCTACCGAGCGCAGCCATTATGGCCGCCGCTCACCGAGCACCCGTATGCGCGTTGCAATTCTGGGCTGTGGATACGTCGGCCTCGAGTGTGGCCGACAGTTGACCGACCGCGGCCACGAGGTCGTCGGCGTCCGTCGATCGGTCGACGGCGTCGAGGCGATCGGGAACGCCGGGTTCGATGCCGTGCAGGCGGACGTCACCGACGCAGAGCAACTCGGGGCGGTTCCGAACGTCGACGCGATCCTATTCGCCGCGAGCAGTGGTGGCCGTGGCGCTGAGGCCGCCCGCGAAATCTACGTCGACGGACTGCGAACCGCCATCGAGTCGTTCGGCGGCCGCGAACAGCAACCGGATCGACTCGTCTACACCTCCTCGACTGGCGTCCACGGCGACCACGGTGGCGACTGGGTCGACGAGGAGACGCAAATCGAGCCAACGACGGAGAAAACCGCCGTTCTAGCCGAGGCCGAACGGATTGCTCTCGAGGAAGCACCCGAACACGGCATCGACGGCACAGTCGCCCGATTCGCCGGACTCTACGGGCCCGAACGGTACCGCCTCGAGCGATACCTCGAGGGGCCGGTCACGGGAGGGTACCTGAACATGGTTCACCGTGACGATGCTGCCGGGGCGGTTCGATATCTGCTCGAGGCGGATTTCGCACGAGACGAGGTCGTTCAGGTGGTGGACGACGAACCAGTCTCGAAGTGGGCATTCGCCGACTGGCTGGCCGACCAGTGTGGACTCGAGGCACCGCCGAAACGGACGAAAGCGGAGCGACTCGAGGCGAGCGACCTCTCTGAAGCAGCGCGACGGCGAATTTTGACGAGCAAGCGGTGTTCCAATGCGTTACTCCGAGAGCTGGGCTACGAATTTGCCTTCCCAACCTATCAGGAGGGGTACAAAGCGGCTATCGATGCGTTTCGATCCGCCTGACGTGACGATGGTGTGTTCGAGATATTTAAAAGTAGATGACTGTGAGGGGAACCTTCATGGGGATTCACTTTGAGTGTCGTGTATGAGCACCCGGGGACGTACGCAAGTCGGGGGGTTGACCGACGGGAGTACCACCGGGATGGTCAGCGACTCCGTCGAGACGCTTCGAGTGATCGATCCACTCGTCCTCTCGTTAGGGGTTATCGGTCTCGTGGCACTCGCACTCGGTGGGTGGTGGGTTCTTCGATGGTTCTACCGCTCGCCCGGCAATCGGTTACGACGGTTGCTCGACAAACACGACGACGTTGCGATCGTGATGCATCCGAACCCCGATCCGGATGCGATGGCCTCGGCGATGGGGGTTGCTGCCATCGCCGAAAGTGTCGATACGGAGGCTACGCTGTACTATCCAGGCGAGATTCGACATCAAGAGAATCGTGCGTTTAGAACCGTTCTCGATCTCGACCTCGAGACGATCGAGTCGGCGTCGGACATCGGTTCTGAGACCGTCGTTCTCGTCGATCACAATACCGCCCGCGGGTTCACCGGAGCCCAGAAAATCGAACCGCTGATCGTCGTCGATCACCATCCCGGAAACGGAGCGGGAACCGCGTTTACGGACGTGCGAACCGAGTACGGTGCCGCATCGGCGATTCTCGTGGAGTATCTCGACGGCATCGGCGTTTCGATCGAAGCGGAGGAAGAAAACGCCGGTGGGATCACGCTCACATCGGAGCTCGCCACGGGATTGCTGTACGGCATTCTGTCGGACACGAATCACCTGACGAAAGGGTGTTCGGCGGCGGATTTCGAGGCGGCTTCGTTCCTGTTTCCTGCGATCGACGAAGAAAAACTCGACCGTATCGCCAACCCGCAAGTGAGCGACGACGTACTCCAGATCAAAGCCGATGCGATTCAGAAAAAGCGAGTCGAAGGTTCATTTGCGATCTGTGACGTCGGCGAAATCGGTAACGTCGACGCCATCCCACAGGCCGCCGACGAACTCATGCATCTCGAGGGGGTCACTGCCGTCGTCGTCTACGGTGAAAACGACGGTACCTTACACCTTTCGGGGAGATCGAGGGACGATCGCGTCCACATGGGCGAAGCACTCCGCCACGCGGTGAGCGATATTCCGATGGCGAACGCCGGCGGGCACGCACGGATGGGTGGCGGCCAGCTCTCTGTCGACCACATGAACGGGATTGGACCCTCGGAGGGAGTGAGCAGGAAGGAGTTCGAAGAACGAATCTTTTCGGCGATGGCGGGCGAACGTTCCTGATTCTGCGCGTCGCTAGCAGCATATACGGTCGTCCAGCAAAAGAGCGGTTTTTACCCGCGAAGGTACAATCGCAAGTATGGCTACCGGTTCGGGTACCTGGGAGTACCGCGACGAGCACCACGACGATTTTGGTCGAACGTACTTCAGGCGCTACGGCGACGGTCTGCTCTCGAGTATCGGTCTTGGCACCTACCTTGGAGAGCCAACGGATTCGGTCGACGAACGCTACGAGGCGGCCATCAACCGGGCGCTCTCGATGGGGTGTAACGTCGTCGATACGGCGATAAACTACCGCTGTCAGCGTAGCGAACGGGTCGTCGGGAACGCACTGGCCCAAACGGATGTCCACCGTGACGCCATTTTCGTCTCGACGAAAGGCGGCTTCGTCCCGTTCGATGGCACGCGTCCAGACGACCCTGGCCGGTTCGTGAAAGAGACGTACGTCGACACCGGCGTCGTCGATACGGACGATCTCGTCGCCGGAAGTCACTGCATCGCTCCTGGATACATCGATCATCAGCTCGACACCTCCCTCGAGAACCTCCAGTCGCACGTCGACTGCTACTACGTCCACAACCCGGAGACTCAACTCCGAGAGAACGACCACGAGGCGGTGTACGATCAGCTCGAGGAGACGTTCGTTCGCCTCGAACAACGCGCTGCGGCGGGCGATATCGGCCACTACGGAGTCGCCACCTGGGAGGCGTTCCGCGTGCCATCGGATCATCCGTCGTATCTCTCACTCCCGGAGATTGTCGAGCGCGCTCGAGCGGCAGCCAACGAGGCAGGTACCGACGCCACTCACTTCCGAGCGATTCAACTGCCGTTCAACGTGGCGATGGCGGACGCCTTTACCGTCGAGGCACAACCTGGTGCGGACGGGCAACAGAGCGCCCTCTGGGTTGCGGCAGAAGCCGGGCTGAACGTGTTTACGAGCGCGAGCATCGGCCAGGGCGACCTGGTGAAGTACCTTCCACAGGACGTCGAGTCCGTCCTCGAGGGCGAGTCGAGGGTGCAGCGGGCGATCAATTTCGCCCGATCTGCACCTGGGGTGACGACGTCGCTGATCGGAATGAGTCGACCCGAACACGTCGAAGAGAACGTATCCGCCGGTAGGTTCGACCCACTGGGTGCGGAGGCGTTCGACGAGATATTCGTCTCCGCCGGAGTGGATGACGAGAGCGGATCCTGATGTCAGTCGGTCGGAAACGATCCCGTCGGCTCCTCGTATCGTCAAACCCACGTGCTCGAGGTGGGCTCGAGCAAAGCCGCAGGTGTATCCGTGCCCGTTTTCGACCTATCGAATCTCTTTCCACTCCTTCTCGCAATCGGGGCAGCGCCGGATCGTACTGATAGTGTCCGGGTCGTTCTCGGTCTTGAGCGGCTTTTCACACTCGGCACAGGTTACCCGCTCGTAGGTGTCTTTGTCGAGTTCCCCTTCGCGGAGTGCCTTCCGGACTGATTTCATGTTGAGCCTGTACGAAGGTGGGGGAGAAAAAGACCGGTGTCTCGTGTCAGTTTCGCTTCGAAAGCCTTGAGACGGGTCACACCTTCGGCTGAGGTATGCCTACCGCCACGACCCGTCTCGCTGACGGTCGAACACGCATCTTCGGGTCGTTGTTGGCGATGGTCTTTCTCGTCAATCTCGGTCGTGTAATCTACGCCCCCCTGCTCGAGCCGTTTCGCGTGACCTTCGGGGCAAGCGAAGCTGCTATTGGGTTGCTCGCGACGCTCGCCTGGATCGGGAGTGCCTCCCTTCGCCTCCCGGCAGGCTACTTGCTGACGAAGATTCCTCGACACTGGGTCGTGTTGTTCGCCGGGCTCGTCCTGACGGCGTCGTCGGCGTTTGCCGCAACGGCTCAGACCCTCGAGATGCTGTACGTCGGTGCGCTGGCGATGGGCGTGGCGAGCGGGATGTACTTCGTCGCGGCGAATCCGCTCGTCAGCGAGTTGTTCCCTTCACGCGTTGGCCGGGTGATCGGAATTCACGGCACCTCGAGCCAGCTTGCAGCGGTCGGCGCCCCGCTCATCGTGACCGTCTATCTCGCGATTACGTGGCCTATCGCCTCCTGGCGAGCCGTCTTCCTGACGATCTCGGTGGCTGCTTTGCTCTCGACGATCGTACTGTTCGTGACCGCTCGTCGGACGGCCTTACCCGACGCTGGCACCGCCGACCGCCGGCTTCGATCGGCACTGGTGTCCCAGTGGCGGATCATCCTTACGGCGGTGGCGTGCATCAGTTTCGTCGGCCTCGTCTGGAACGGCGTGTTCAACTTTTACGTCACGTTCCTGGTGGAGACGCGCGGGTTCACGCAGGGACGGGCACAGCTCTTTCTGACGGTGTTGTTCGCGACGGGCGTTCCGGCGTTCTTCTTCACTGGCTGGATCGCCGATCGAGTCCCGTATCTTCCCCTGTTGTTCACGATCATCGGCGCTTTCGCCGGCTTACTGTTCGTGCTCACGGTCGTCGAGAGCGTCCTCGGGGTGTTGCTCGTGACGGCGGTTCTCGGCTACGTCGTCCACAGCCTCTTCCCGGCCATCGATACGTATCTGCTCGCGACCTTGCCGGACGACAGCCGTGGCAGCGCCTACGCACTCTACAGCGGGACGACGATGGCGATTCAGGCGACCGGAAGTGCGTTACTCGGCACGATGATCGGGCGCGGCATCGGCTTTCATCAGGCGTTCGTGATATTCGCCGTCGGCTCCGTCCTCGTGTTGGTCGTGCTGCTTGGATTGTACGCACTCGGGCGATTGCCGTCCGGCCACCCTGGCTGACCGAGACTGCGGTCGTCATCAGAGCGTCGGAATCATCGCCATCGTCCGTTCTTACGCCCGTTGTAGCGGGATTTGTCCTCTCGTACCAGTAGATCACCGGATTCGTGGTGGTTTTAGCCTTCCAGCCAAAGGATTCACCGATGGAGTACACGCAGGAGCGACTCACCACGCTCCACCAGCTAACCGACCAGGCGGTTGGCTTCGACGGCCTCGAGGGAATACTCGAGGAGACGGCCATCGTCGTGCCGATGACCGACCGCGAACACGAGCGGCCGGCCGCGGAGGCAGTCCTGTCCGCGCTCGAGACGCTGCAGCCCTCGCCCGCGGCCGTTGTCGTGCCGGTTCGGGCGTCAGCCGACCGAATCGAACCGTTTCGCACCTGGCTGGAATCGTTCCATTTGCCGACGCAGGTGCTGTGGTGTACCGCTCCCGGCGTCAATCGATTGCTATCGACCGCCGGGTTGGATGGCGACCGTGGGAAAGGGCGTGACATCTGGCTGGCTCTCGGGCCGGCGACGAGGGACGCCAAGTACGTCGTCGTTCACGATGCCGACGCGACGAGCTATCGTGCCGATCACGTCGCTCGGCTGCTCAGCCCGCTGTCGATGGGGTACGCGTTCTCGAAAGGATACTACGCACGGGTGGAGGACGACCGACTCTACGGTCGCCTGTGTCGCCTGCTGTACGAACCACTCATCGAGACGCTCTCGAGCGCTCACGACGAGCCGATTCTCGAGTACTTTGCAGCGTTTCGATACGCCCTCGCCGGGGAGGTCGCGATGACGGCCTCGCTCGCTCGCTCGCTTCGACCACCGCGGACGTGGGGGCTCGAGGTAGCGACACTCGGTGACGCGTACGACTATGCTGGATTCGACGGCTCGGCACAGGTCGACCTCGGCATCCACCAGCACGATCACCGCGACGTCGACGGGGAAACCGGGCTCGAAGGGATGAGCCGCGACGTGGCGGGTTCGCTGTTGGGCGTCCTCGAGAATGGGGGCGTCGACGTCGACTACGAGACGCTTCAGGAACGGTACTGTGCGGCGGCCGACCGACTCATCGGACAGTATCGAGCCGATGCCGCGTTCAACGGTCTCACCTACGACGTGGCGGACGAACGAGCACAGATCAACCGCTACGCGAAGTCGCTCGAGCCGCCCGAACACCGTGAGCGACTCCCACCGTGGTCTGAACGACCACTCGAGCCAGCGGCCGTCGTCGAGGCCGCGACTCCCTGGGCGACTGCTGTCAGCACGCCCGAAACGGCAAGCTACGAGTGAGGCCCGGCCTCGAGGTTTCCGACTGACCACACAAGACTAATCACCACGTCCCCCCTTGTCGAGATCATGAACGAGACCGCCGACGAACTGGCTGGCGTCGTCGACCTCTTTGGCGGCCTCACCCACGCCGAACTCGAGCACGCACTTTCGGAGGTGGCGTTCAGGGCCGACGGGCAGACGGTCGATACGGACGCGTCGGAGACCGCCATCGAGAGCGCCCTCGAGACGTTCGCGCTGGTACGATACACGCCCGAGAACGGCGCTGCAGACGACCTCGAAGCGGGATCGGATGAGCCGTTGCTGGTCGTCGGACCGACCGCATTTCCCCAGACGCCGGAACACGCGGAAGATCTGCCCCACATTCTGGACGTCTCGCCACGACGTCCCGATCGGGAAGCCGTTGGCGAGGCAGCCCAGGCGCGCTTTCGGAAGGCAGTCGACGCGAGTCTCGAGGACGTAACAGACGGCGACGGTGACATCGACGAGGCAACCGACACCCTCGAGCACCTCCTCGACGTGAGTTACGACCTCGAGGCGTGGGCACCGCTCGACCTGTCTGATGAACGCACCCGGCTCACGCAGGCGCTCGAGGACGCCTGAACGGCCAGCAGTAAACTTTCACTATGACGATCCGACGCCTCGATCTCGACCCGGTTGCCGCCCACGAGCCGGTTAGTATCGACGACCAGCCGTACGACGCCGCCGTTCTCGCACCGGTGATCGACCGTAGCGGGGAGGATCACCTGCTCTTCACCAGGCGTGCCGACCACCTCGGAGAACACCCCGGCCAGATGAGTTTTCCCGGTGGCGGGGCTGAACCACACGACGGGTCGATCCTCGAGACGGCCCTTCGAGAGGCGAACGAAGAGATCGGCCTCACCCCCGAAAGCGCCGACGTCGTCGGGCAACTCGACGATATCCGAACGGTGACCGAGTACGCCGTCACGCCGTTCGTCGGCCGCATCCCCGACCGGACGTACGACCCGGACGAGCGCGAGGTCGCCGAAATCGTCCTCCTTCCGGTCTCGGCGCTGCTCGATCCGGACAACTACGAGTACGAACATCGTGAGCACCCCTACTACGGTGAGATCGTTATTCACTACTTCCACGTTGGTGAGCACACCGTCTGGGGCGCAACCGGCCGGATTCTCGTCCAGTTGCTCGAGCTGACGACACCCTTCGAGGCCTCGGAGCGACTCGAGCGCTCGCGGTATTGAGCGGTGAGAATTGTACGTGGTCGTCGCCGTCGCCGTGGCAGTGGCCGTCACCATAGCCGTGGCCGTTGAATACGTGCTACCGAACGATCGTCACCGGCACGGGGGATCGCCGAGCCACCGTTTCGGCGACGCTCCCGAGGAGGATTCGGCTCGCCCCGGTTCGGCCGTGACTGCCGATGACGATCTGATCAATCGGGTTGGTTTCGGCGTAGTCGACGATCGATCGCGCGACGCTGCCGATGACGAGTTCGGTTTCACACTCGAGACCATGTTCGTCGGCTCGATCCGCGGCGTTCTCGAGCAACGCCTCCCCTCGCTCTTCGTTCTGGCGATGGATCTCGTCGTAGTTGATCATCGCCCCACCTTCGAACCCGGTCGCGCCGTAGAAGTCGGCAGGGTCGAGGACGTGAATCGCGACGATCGTCGCCCCCGGATGCTCCTCGAGTGCGAACTCGAGGGCGTCAGTTGCGCGTTCGGACTCGTCGACTGGTACGAGAATGCGTCTACTCATGGTTGATCCTACGGGTGCCAGGAGATTAAAACTCGGTCTGTGTTCTCGGGCGATGGGAACTGGTTGTGTGTGGCGGTTCGAACCGACGAACGCAGTACGCACGGCTCGAGGGTCGTTGAAAGTGAGAGAATCGAGAACCGCCAGACCGGCTTACTCCGAGCTACGCTTCCCGCTGTTCAGTGACGGGCGAACCTTTTCGGTGCCTTTGCCGCGGTTCTGGAGGCCGCGGTTCGATTTACCGGCGTTGGTCAGCCCGCGGAAGGCGCGGTTCTTGTGGGTGTCGTTACAGATCCAGTTGAGGTCGTCGTCGTTCTGGATAGCCGGGTGGTTCGGATCGACGAGGATCACTTCGAACCACTTCTGGCCGCCGTCTTCCCCGACCCAGTAGCTGGCGAGAACCCGAAGGTTGGGGTACTTCCGGGAGACGCGTTCTTCGCCGATGCGCTGGATGTTCTTGCGGCGTCCGATCCGGTTGACGCCCTGGCGCTTCGTTCGGCGGCCGGCCTTGTGGCGCTGTTTGCGCGCGTTCCCCTTGCGGACGGAGACGCGAGTGAGGACGATGCCCTGTTTGGCCTTGTAGCCGAGTTCGCGCGCCTTGTCGAGTCGGGTCGGGCGCTCGATGCGCTCGATGGCGCCCTGTTTACGCCACTCCTGTTTGCGTTGCCACTGCAGTTCGCCGAGCTTACCGTCGCCCGGGGTCTTCCATGCCTCCTTGATGTGGGAGTAGAAGCTTCGTGCCATGTGTATCACCGCGAGCGTTTCCTGGTTCAGAAGCGACCTCGAGTCGAGGTCGATTCCACATTCCAACCTGTGGCGTCTGCCGAACAGGTGCTCGCCGTCGCCCGCGTTCCGACGAGTTATCTCGAGCTATCAGCGTGGCGGGTATAAACGCTTCGAACCGTTCGTTCGATCATTAGTTGGCACCCGGTGGTGGCGGCTGAAAATCACTGATCGAGTCGGTCGAAACGAGGCGAGTCACGAACACCAGCGCGAGAAGTGGGACGATCACCAGCAAGACGAATGCGAGGACGGTATCGAGCGCTCCGACAACGGCTGCAAGCACGAGCGCAGCCAGGATGGCCAGTGCCACCACGACGATCCGGTTCCGGAGCAGCGATCGACTTGAAATAAATGTTCCCGAGAGTGAGTTGGTGATCGTGTCCGTGGTGATCGAGACGAGGAGCACAGTCACAGCGACCAGCGCCAGGACGAGCGGGGCGAGCGCTTGCCACCGTTCGGTCGGCGGTGAAACCGCACCGAGGCCGTACATGGCGACGGCAGCGATTGCGACGCCAACGGCGCCGACAACGAGCGTCGCCGTCGCGTGAACCAGTTCGGGTTGTCGACTATCGACAGACTCGCCGATGTCGACTCGCATGCGGTTGGTGTGTTCGCCGACGTCCCACACCGCAATCGCAGCCGCGACGCTGATGAACACGAAAAGCGGCGAGATACCCCGCTGTGCGGCCAGGAATGTAGTGACGAGTAGCGAGCCACAGCCCCCGAGCAAGAGCCAGTGGCGCCAGCGAATCGACCCCTGTGCGAGCAGTCCACCGACCAGACCCTCCACGACCGTGACCAGAACGAGAACGAGGACGACTGCCCATATTGCCTGCAGTCCATCAGTGCCGGGAACAACCAGCGAACCCACAAATACGACCGTGGGCACGACGACGCCGCCGCTTGCGAGGGCGACCGTCCGAAGCGGGTACGAACCGAACCAGGCGTCGACCATCGGGGACACGAGCCACCCGAAGCAGATCAGGATCGAACAGCCGAGGGCGAGTGCGAGAACGACGTGGATTACGCCGATCGTCAACAGCGCGGTCACGACCGTCCCGACTGGCCCCATCGCCGACAATACCGATTCAAACGCGGTCGCAGTTTCGGCGGCTGCTAGCATGCCGAGGACGAGCACGGCCACGTAGTAGACACCGGTCGGAAGGTCGAACAGGCGATCGACGAGGTCGCCGAACGAAACCGCTGGAACGTGCTCCGGCAAGGCAGATCCGACCACCGAGACGACACACGCGTACGCCACGAACGCCGCGGCTGCAAGCAGAAGTCCGCTCGTGAAGGCGCTATAGGCTCCGTCCGTCACACCAACGAACACGAGAGCGACGGCAGACGCGACCACGCCAGCCGTTCCAGTTGCAAACAGCGTAATCACGGGAACGGTCGTGATCGACGTCACGGTGGAATCGCGCACCGTCCAAACCAGATCCGGCCACCGCGTCCGTGGATGGGCGAGTGCACCGCCGACCCCGACCACCGCCAGCGCGCTCGAGCCGACGATCGTACCAGCTTGCAGTCCCGTGATCACCGCCGTTCCGATCCCGGCCGTTACGGCGAGAATTCCACCCACGAAGAGGACGCTCCCGAGGGCTCGACGAGCGAGCGAGCCTGTCGAGACGGCCGAACCTGCGTAGACGATGGCCAGCGCCCCACCGACCGCCAGAAGTCCCTCGAGGTCGAGGCCGACTGTCCAGCATAATCCGGCAACTGTGAGGGAAACGAGGGCGAGGGGGAGCGTCCGGAGGTCGTTTCGGTTTCGTACCGCTCGAGACTCTTCCCGTACACTCATCGCGACCACCGCCGTTTGCTTCGGTCGACCGCCACGTGGAGCGATTCGTCGGGGTGCCACTCGATGATCCGAACGCCGTGGCTTCGAAGGGTCGAACAGCGCGCTTCGACCTCCGCTCGATCGATCACGCCGGCGTGGCCCGGCCGATCGGCGACCATCGGGCAGACGAGCGTTACCTCGTGTCCGTACGCACGGAATCGTCGTGCCGACGCGACCGGATCGTCGTCGAGCAACGGGGTGACGAACAGCAGCTGTTTCTCGTCGTTCAGGTGTCGGCAGAAGCGATCGACCGACCGATCACCGTGGGCCAGCCACGCTTGACGTCCGAACGAGCCACACCACTCCCCATCGAGCAGCCGTGTCGCTCGAGCGAGTTGATCTCGGCCACTCCGGGGGAGCAAGTAGTCCCCTCGGTCGCCGTAGAGAGCGACGCCGACGCGATTGTTCTCCCCGAGTAGCGCCGTCACCAGCCACTCGGTTGCGTGAGACGAGAGCGACCTGGCGTCGAGTTCGCCCGGATATCGAAAGACCGCGTTCGACGCTCGAGCGTCGACCAGGACGGTGACGGACGCGGCCCGTTCTTCGCGGAACTCGATCGTCGTGAGGTCGCCAGTACGGGCGAGGCGATTCCAGTCGACCCGACGCATCGGATCCGTCGGATGGAACGGCCGAATCGAGAAAAACTCGATGCCTTCGCCCCCGATGTCGGTTTCGACACGTCCGGTGTGTTGAATGGTCTGGCTAGCCAATGGCACCCGCTCGAGGGCGTCGTCACAGGTGAACTCGCTCGAGAGGTCGTATCGGGTGGTCACGCGCTCGCTCGCGCTCACGTTTCGAGCGCTGACGGTGACGTCGCCGAAGCCGTACTCCCCTCGTTTGGCTCGGGCCGCGTACTCCAGTGTGAGGGATTCGCCGGGTTCGAGTGAGCCCGCCACCCTGGGATCTCCCTCGAGGTGGAGTTCCGACGGCGGTGCGTCGGCGATACGGACGTCCGGGATCGACTCAGAACCATCGTTGGTGACGGTCACGCAGACGCCAACGGTGTCGCCGGGTGCCGGTCTGGCGGATTCGAGGGTTCGTTCGACTGTGAGCGTCGGTTTGGGCGGGCGGGTCGCGTAGCTGTAGCCGACGTAACTCAGGCCGACCACCGAACTGAGGAAGATGGCGGCGTCGCGAGCCAGCACACCGACGCCGACCGCGAGCAACGCGACGGTCAACGCCACGAGCCAGCGATCACTCGAGACGGCCCGCTCGTCCAGTGGGTCGTTGGCCCGGTCGACGGGTTTCGTGGATCCATCACCTGCGTCGATGGCTGATCCAACGCCCATTCGCGCCCCAGGTGCGGCTTCGACCGACTCACGTTCGGCGAGATCAGCTTTCCCGGTGGCACCAGCCTCGTCTCCGGTAGCATCGGCTGTCCCAGCAGGCGGCGTCCCTGCTGACTCGAGGTCGCGCTCGTTCGCGAGCGGCCTAGACGCTGTAGCGTCTTCAGCGTCTGTATCGTCGGCTTCCGTCCCCGTCCGAGCGTGACCTGACCGCCCCGTCATATGTCGTTCCTCCTCCGTTCACGTCCGTCCGGTGACTGTTGGCTCGACGATTGCAGGTCGTCCGCTCTGAGCGCCGTCAGCGCCTCGAGCGCCGCCTGTAGCTGTCGTTGGTCTCGTTCCCCGACTACCCAGTCCTCGATTCGAGTCGCGAGCGGAATCGTGACCGCTGACGAGAGACAGGCCGCTGCACGGGGATCGTCCGTCCACGTCCCCCGCTGGACGTGGTCTCGAGCCGCCTCGACCTCGAGAGTGCCATCGGCAGTCAACGAGGAGACGACGGCGTCAGTCATCGTCCGTCGGAGTCTGTTCCTGGCAACCGACCGATTATGTCGCTCCCGCGGTGAGTCGCCAAGCCGCGACCGTGACAGAGCGATCTCGACGTCCTGACCGATTCGTTCCACGTCACGTTCGCGATCCTGGGTTGCTACCGACGGGAAGGCTACCGGTTCATCACCGTTTTCGCTCTCGGTCTCGAGAGTAGGTTCGCTCGCGACGAAGGCACCCAGGAGACCGATTCCGAACGCGGCGAGGAGGCCGCCGATGGCGATCACGGCAGTATCCCGTGCGAGAGCGGCTCCAGCGGAGGGGATAGCACCGACAGTAGCCAACAGCGCGCCGACGAGGGCGACGAAACCGAAGCCAACGAGCGTGGTCTGTTTCATCGGTCATCACCCCCATCATCGTCAGTGACCGCGGCCACCAGCTCCTCGTAGGCGGCTCGAGCTCGGCGTGTCCGGTCGTCCGTGGGTGGGTAGTCGCCGTATCGAACCTGGCGGAAAACTTCTGTGAGCGTCGTGACGGCCGATTCGGGATAGCCAGCGGCAATGGCCGCTCGCGCGTACTCGCCGGGCGTTTTCGAGACGGTGCCCCGGGACGAACGCGTGACCAGCGCGGTCATCTCTTCCCAGGCCGCTTCGATAGTCGGTGGGCCGGGATCGTCGGCCGATTCGGTGGATTGGACAGCCGAATTGCTGGCGGCGGTGGGGCTATCGCTGCTCGAGCGACGGTGTCTCCGTCGTACGCTCCCGAACCCATCGAACAGGGCGCTGAACCCGCCAGTGAGCGAAAGCCCGCCAAGCCCCTGCAGCGCGCTGGCGAACCCGGCAGGTGCTGCGAAGAGCGCGCGGCCGAAGCCCCGACCGATCGACCGGCCGAGCTGACCGAAACCGCCGCCGACGCCACGGCCAGTTCGCAAGAGGGCGTCGGCAATCGTCGGCACGACGCTCGAGGCGCCGATCGTCGCAGCCATGGTAACCTGTGGAATCCGTTTGAGGCGGAACTGCAGTCGCGGAAGGAAACCGTTCGGGATGTCCGCCTCCGAGAGGTGTGGGTGTCGTGTTGGAGCGGTCGCCCGCCACAGAAGCGCGAACGGTACGAGAAACACAAGCATCAGGAGAATTGCGAGGACGTGATCGAGGGAAACACCCAGTCCGTCGCCGCTTTCGCTGGTGCTCGAGCCCTCGTCGTCTTGCTGGTCGTCGTCGCCAGCGTCGTCCGATCCGTCACCCGTGTCATCACTGTCGTCCTGCTGGTCGTCGCCGTCAGTGTCGTCTGCACCGTCGCTATCGTCGTGCTGGCCGTCAGCTGTGCCGTCCGAGTCGTCACCATCGTCCTGCTGGTCATCCGTCTCGAGGTCGTCTCCGTCGTCCCCTTCGGTGGAATCGGCGTCGCCGGTTCCCGTGCTAGACTCGAGATAGTGGTCGTCACTCACGGCGTCCCGTCCCGGGAAATCGCCGTAGCCTGCGGCGGGGAAGAACGCGGCGGCGACGACGATCGCGAGGACACAGCAAGCGATGAGGGCGGCGCGCTGGAGGTCGTGTCCCACTGCTGATTCTCTCTGTGCAGTCGTTTCATAAATATGTTATCACTGTGGGACGATGGACGAACGGATCCGATACAGCAGATAATTGCACCCCATACTTCGCGGTCGTCTCGAAGGATGGACTGCAACTGCAATCACGGATGGAACCACCCACACGCCAGTGGCGAAACCATTTTCGGCCGACAGATTCTATTGACACCATCGATGGCAGGTTCGGAGCTGACCGGTCGGATCGCGGCAACGCTCGGCGCAATTCTCGTCGTCACCGTGGCGGTTGCGCTCACAATCGTCACGTTCCTCGAGCCGTGGCTCGACCCGGTGTTCGGCGCGGCCGGGATTACGTCTACTCCCGCACAGTACGCCGTGGGGACGGCCATCTGTTTGCTCGTTCTCTTGCTCGTCCAGCTTCGGTACGCTCGCCGCGAATTACTGTCCGAAGCCGACGCCGACCCGGCTGATCCCGACGGACACGGCCCGTTGCTCGACCGGGTGACCCGCCTGGCCGCCCAGCTCGATATGACCGTCCCGTCGATCGCGATCGCCGACACCGACGTGCCGAACAGCTTCGCCGTCGGCGGCGTTCGATCCGGAACGATCGTCGTCAGCGAGGGCCTGCTCGAGCGCCTCGAGTCCGACGAACTCGATGGCGTCATCGCCCACGAACTCGTGCACCTGAAAAACCGGGACGCGGCAGTGATGACGCTCGCCTCGTTTCTCCCGGCACTCGTCGCCGACGAGCACGTCGTGTTCGGCGACCTTCTTCCCTCCTGGACGCAGCCGTACGTCTACGCCGCCTTGCTAGGGGTGAGCTACGTCCTCGCGTCGGCGTTCATCGACGCGCCGCTGGTCAGCTTCGCCGGACTCTTTCAATTTCTCGTCGCTCTCGGGGTCACCGTCGTGCTCGGCGGGATCGTCCTCGGGATCCTCGCGTCCGTCGTCGTCTTCCTGAGCAGAGGGCTCTCCCGACAGCGGGAGTTCGTCGCCGACCGCGACGGCGCGACGCTCACCGGGAATCCCGCTGCGCTCGCGAGCGCGCTCGAGCGCCTCGACGACGTGGTGACCGCGCCGCGAGAGGACGCCCGACAGGTCGCCGGTACTTCGGCCACCTCGAGTCTCCCCAGCTATCGCGGCCTCGACGGGATGTGTTTGCTCCCGCACGGGTTCGATCGGCCGGGCCAGGAATCGAACGATGACGGCGACTTTCACGTCGAAACGCACGCCCATCCCCCCACTGACGAACGGATCGCTCAGCTAGGAAACCTGGCCGCAGAATTAGAGACGATGGTCGGTTAATCGTCGTCCGCGGTCGTCGTCGGCTTTTGAATCGCCTCGAAGCCGCGCTCGAGGTCGGCGAGCAGATCCTCCGGAGCCTCGACGCCGACGGAGACGCGAATCAGCGTGTCGGTGATACCGATTGCTTCGCGTTCCTGGCGCGGAACCGGTTCGTGCGTCATCGCTGCGGGGTGTTCGATCAGGCTCTCGACGCCGCCGACGCTGACGGCCAGGGTAAACTCCTCGAGCGCCTCGAGGAACCGTTTAGCGTCCTCGAGATCGCCCGCGAGTTCGAACGACAGAATCCCGCCGAAGCCGTCCATCTGCCGACGGGCGAGGGAGTGTTGTGGGTGAGACTCGAGACCAGGATAGTGAACCGCCGAGACGGCTTCGTGATCCTCGAGATACTCGGCAATGGCCATCGCGTTGGTTTCGTGCTGGCGCATCCGGAGCGAGAGCGTCTTGAGACCACGGAGGACGAGATAGCTGTCGAATGGGGCGAGCATGTCACCGATCCCGACTTGCTGGAGAAAAGCGATCTCCTCGGCGAGGTCGTCGTCGCTCGTGATCACGGCACCGCCGACGGAGTCGGAGTGACCGTTGAGGTACTTCGTGGTGCTGTGGGCGACGACGTCGGCACCAAGCTCGAGCGGGCGCTGGAAGTACGAACTCGCGAAGGTGTTGTCGACGCCGAAGGAGGTGTCGTAGCTATCGGCGATATTTGCGATTGCTCGCACGTCACAGAGCGTCATCCGGGGGTTCGTCGGCGTCTCCATCCAGATGAACGCCGTCTCGTCGGTGACGGCGTCCTCGACCGACGCCGTTTCGGTCGCGTCGACGAACGTCACCGCGACGTCGAGCCGGTCGCGAAAGACGGATTCCAGCATCCGCCGGGTGCCCGCGTAGAGGTCGTCGCCGGCGACGATGTGGTCACCCGGCTCGACGCACGATAGCATCGTCGTGAAGATCGCGGCGGTGCCCGAGGAGAACGCCATCGCGTGTTCCCCACCCTCGAGGCTGGCGAGGCGTTTCTCGAGGGCGTGACGCGTCGGGTTCGAAAGGCGTGAGTACAGAAATTCACCCCGGTCGGGGTCGACGTTCTCGAGGCTGAGGTCGGTGTCGAGCCCCGGCAGTGCGAACGTCGAAGCGAGGTGAATCGGTGTGGCGACGTCACCGGCCTCACTGCCGACCCGAAACGGGTCTTCCCCCTCGGTTACCGTTCGCGTCTCGAAGGCAGCGTGATCCTCCTGTTCCATGTTCGTATACGACGATAGATTGTGAGTAATACCTTTCCATCTACCAGTAATATTTGCCCCGGTCGGGTATTATTCCCAACTATTGCAGGGGTGTGATCACCAGCATGTAGTCACTCAGTCAATTGGACACATCTGGGCACCGAAGCCCGGGATCGAACGTTTGGATGGGTTTGTCAAAACCCTTCTTAGGAAGCTTGTGAGAGATTGACTGTGGTATGAGTCAGAAAGACAATCAGGAATCTGGACAGGGGAAGGATGCATCGGTCTCACGTCGCTCGTTCATGAAAGTGGGGGCGGCGACAGGGGCGGCGTTTCTCGCCGCGCCGGCAGTCACGTCCGAGCCAGTCGTCGCAACTGATGACGTCTCGCTCGACTTTATGAACGTACGTGTTCGTGAGGCATTACACGGTTGGGAGCGAGGTTACCGGGGTCGAACGGATCGCACCCTCGGTCTCACCGATAGCGGAACGGATTCGCGACACCCAGACATCGGACCGTGGAGTGGCGTGACCGTCACGTCTGAGGACGGGTTCGAGGTCGACGGTAACCCGTTCTCGAACACCGGCGGGAAGATTCAACCGCACACGACGAAACTCGTCGGGTGGCACAACGACAACACCCGCTACGGCGGTTATGAGAAGCCGCGCGACTCGAACGGGCACGGAACGCACGTCGCGTCGATCATGGCCGGCAGCGGCCGCGCGAGCGCCATCGACCCCGACCGATACCAGGAAGACGACCCGCAAACGATACTCCTGCTCGGCAATACACTCACCTACGAAGTCGACGCCGTCGCTGGATCCGGAGTCTTCGCCAGTGCGTACGGCGAGGGTATCGAGCTGGTCATCGAAGGGCCCGATGGGGAAGAAATCGCGAGTTCGGGCGGGGCCTCCGGCACCTCGGAGATCACGTTCGAGAACAACCTCGCGGAGACGCCGACCGTCCACGACGAGGGCGAGGCGACGTACACGATTCACGTACGAACCCTCGAAGGCGAACTGATCACGACGGGACAGGTCGACCGCGTTGCCGTGGGGGCGTTTAAACACCCGGGAGAGACCATCGGTGACCGAACCGACGACGGTGACCTCTCGTTGCACGCCGGTATCGCACCGAACTCGAGCATCGTGAGCGTTACCGATCTCGGCACTGGAACGCGCGCGGTCGGCGACGACGCCGAGTCGTTCGTCGAGACGTTCAACCTCCGTGCGGTGAACATGTCCTGGGGGTACGTCGGTGGCCTTCCACTCGGTGCCGCTGCCGAGACGCTCGACGACATCCCCGGCGTCATTCGGGAGATGGCCGAAGCGGGTATCCTCTCGGTAGCGGCCGCCGGCAACGACGCCACGCCAGCCAGCGGAAACGGCGCTCCGGCCGTCGCCAATGAGGCCATCTCGACCGTCTCGACCGATCCGCTCGACGGCATCGCTTCCTACTCTTCGGGTGGAATCGCGGGCATCGACGAATCAGGCGAACCGTACACGAAACCCGACGTCTCCGCACCAGGCGGTGAGCTAACCGTCCTCGACATCGCCGCCGATACCGGCGAACCTGAGGACGAGGTGACGACCGAACAGCCCGAGTCAGTCGAAGCAGACGCCGAGCTCGAGCCGGTCAAAGCGCTCGATGAGCTGGAGGACGACGCCCTCGCACCCAAAACCGAGTTCGATCCGGCGATCACGGGCGACGCGGACTACGAGATCGATCTCGCGGACGAGGTTCTCGACGCGCTCACCTTCGACGACGTCGACCTCGAGGTGCTCAACCGTGGTGCCAGACGCGAGGGAATGGGCGGCGATGGCATCCGCGGCTACACGGGCAAAGGCGGTACCTCGATGGCTGCCCCGAGCGTCTGTGGCATCGCCGGGCTCGTCGCCGACGCGATGGAGGAAGACGCGCCCGAATCGATCGCCCTTCCGGAACCCGTCGACACGGGCTACGACGACGTGCTCCGGCTGAAGAACGTGATTCTCGCGACCGCGAGCGAGACGGCACTCACGGCCGCCCCGTATCACGCGGCGAAAGCGCCCGTTTACACACACGGCGGCCGCGATCCCTACGAGGGCTTCGGTCGAGCCAACCTCGGGCCAGCGATCGATGCCGTCACTCGCGACCTCACCGACGATTCGGTCTCCGGAATCGTCGGACTGGCCGTCCCCGACGACGAACGAGCCGTCGCCGGCCACGTTCGCGTCGATGCACCGGGTGAAGTTTCCGCCGACGTCGCGTTCAGCCACTACAGTGGTGGCAACGCCGGAGCGACCAAGGGTGACCCACACATTGACCTGTTCCTCTACGACGCCCAGAACCCCGACTCGCTCACCGGTGATCCGACCATCGTCGACAGCGATGCCGGCATCCAGGGCGAGGCATCCGTCTCGACCAGCGTCAGCGTCGACGACCTAGAGGACAACGGCGGCGAGCGCGTCTTCTACGTCGTCGCGAAGTTGGTCAACGTCCCCGGTCTGGTCAACGGCTTCGACTGCCGCGCCCACCTCGACCTCGAGACGGCCTTCGACGAGACCGGACTGGTGGTCGAAGGCGACGCCGAGATGGACGCCAGCGTCTTCACCGGCGGGCAGACCAACCGCACCGACCTCGACGTCGAGGTTCGACACCCCGAAGGCGAGAACGTCCTCGTCCGCGACACCGTCCCACAGGGATGGGACGTCGACGAGGCGTTCGGCGATGTCGAGGCGACGACGCCGGCCTTCGGCGGCGGCACGCACGTCTACTTCGGCCTCGAGGAGGCCGATTCCGTCTACGAGAATCTGACGCACTTTGCGGAGGCACCCGACAGCGTCGACGAGTCCGACCGCTACACCTTCGGCCCCCTCGCCGTCTCGACCGACACAGACGATGACGGGACGCTTACCAGTCGCGAGTGGACGACGATTACGGGCACCGAGCGGACGGTGACCGTCGTCGCCGAGGAGACCTGATCGCGCGACGGGCTGCGATCGGTTTCGACCCGTTTCGGATACTACTCGAGTATCACTTCCACGGCTCACGTGTGACTGTGTGAATCCACGGTACACCACCGGCTGTGCGAACTGCGGTGATTCATCGACCGAGTCACCACACCAAACTGACAACAGATGACACGAAACACCGACACCAACACCGACACCAACACCGACGTATCGAACAGACGACGATTCCTCCAGCTCGTTGGCGCTACCGGCGTCGGCGCACTCGCGGGATCGGGAACGGTCGCGGCCACCCTGGATCTCGAGACCGATGTTCTCCAGGAAGCGCTGGTCGTCTTCGACTCGACCGACGACATCGAGTTACTCGCCGGCCTCGACCTCGTGGAAGGGTTCCTCGGCTTCGACCACCTTCCCATCGGTTACGCCCTGTTCACCGGCACACAGCTCGAGACAGTCGCCGGCTGGGACGAGGTGCGACGCATCTCCCCTAACGACGAACTCGAGTGGGAACACGACGATGCCCGCCCCGATACGCGAGCGAAAGACGTACAAGAAGGAACGGGGCTCGAAATCCCCTACACCGGCGAGAACGCGCACGTCGCCGTCATCGACACCGGCATCGACGGCGCACACCCCGACCTTCAGGACAACATCGAGGCCAACTGGCACTGGGCCGGCGATCCACTCGCTGAGGAGGGCGACCTCTGGATCGACGCTGGCCTCGTGAACACAGACGACGTCGGACACGGCACCCACTGTGCCGGCAGCGTCGGTGCCGACGGCTCCGCCAGCGATGGCGAGTACAAGGGGATGGCTCCGGACGTCACGTTGACGTCGTACTCCGCCAACGCCTCGCTGACGGTGCTGAAAGCCGTCTCGGCCTACGACCACCTGCTCCGACTCCAGCACTCGGGTGAACACCACATTCACGTCGCTTCGAACTCCTACGGCGCTGGACCGGGCGACTTCGATCCGTACGACCCCCTCAACGTCGCCACCTGGTACGCAACCGAGGCCGGCGTCCTCGTCACGTACTCTGCAGGCAACGACGGCCCCGAAGACGACACGCTCGGCCAGCGAAAGCAGGCACCGTATACGCTGAGCGTCGCGGCGACCCACGCCGATCAGTCGGTTACGGACTTCTCCTCTCGCGGGGCTGCAGACGGCAACCACGATCGGCAACAGGCACTCGAAAACGTGGTCGACCTGTACAGTGGCGTGCCCGAGGACGAACTCGGCCCGCTCGAGCTGAATCGGCCTGCGGTCGCCGCGAAAGGTGCTGACGTGATGAGTACACTCAATCCCGTCCAGCCCCTGTGGGTGCTGGGTTCGGACGACGAACTCTGGTACGGCCTCCTCTCGGGGACGAGCATGTCCAACCCGGTCGCCGCCGGCTGTGCTGCCCTCGTCATCGACGCCTACATCGAGAACCACGGCGTTGCACCCGACCCGATCGACGTGATCACCACGCTCGAGGCGACGGCGGACGCCGACGCAACGGCCGGCCTCGAGGATCCCGTGGGAACGGCCGAGTATACGGCCACGAACGTCGGTGCAGGGTACGTCGACGCGCTCGAGGCGGTGAAGGCCGCCGAGTCCGGAGAGCTGCTCGGCTTCGACTGACGGGGACTCCACCTTCCGGCCCACCAACATTTCAAAAACAAACCATATCCTAACGTCGGCCAATGAATCAAATATCTAATGGGTTTATGGTAGCTATATTCTGAACATTTTGACGTTTTATATTGTATTCCAAAAATTATAGAGGGTATAGATATACAGTCAACGCTGATAGTCACGGCCGAATGGCACGCGAGATCCTATTCGTTCACGAAGACCGACAGCTAGGTGCTGAGATCAGGGCGGGACGACCCGTCCCGGTTCGTGGTGAAAACTCGAGGCTGCATCGCCACGGGTTCGGTCGCACTCGGACGGTAGCATCGTCGACAGTAGCCGACACCGCACACGGTCACCGATCCCCCGCCCAGATACCGTGACAATGTCGGCATACGGACACCGCACACACGGCGATTCCTGTCTGTTCGAGAACGATCGGAGACGAACGATTTGCGAGACGATCCACACCGACCCTGGCCGCTGTCTCTCCGCGGTAAGCACCGAGAGTGGCGTTCCACTCTCGACCGTGCGCCATCACGTGCGCGTTCTGGAAGACAAAAACGTGATTCAGTCGGTAACGGTCTGTGGAAAACGACGGTACTTCCCGTTCGACGACGACGACGTTGAACGGCGAGGCATGCTCTTCGAACCGGCAAAACGGCGAGTACTCGAGGCACAGGCGGCGCTCGGCCCCTCCCCGAACGTCGAACTCGCTACCGCACTCGACTGCGATTCCAGCACGATTTCACACCACCTCGTAACGCTCGAGGACGCCGGGTTCGTCCGTCGAGAGCGCGACGGACGCTCGATCATCAACGAACTCGATCCCGCGATGGAGTCGATCGGTTCCGGTTTCGATCTACATCTGGAGACAGAGGCGACCGCGTCACTCATCGAGGCCGAAGTCGCCTGACCGTAATTCGACGCCGGTCACCGGTCTGATGTCGGATACAAACGTGAACCGCGGAATTCGAGGTACCGACTCTTGGATCGGTTTGTCAATACCCATTTTATAATGATTGTTATTGGTTGTGATGGGTTCCCACGCCGAACCTGTACGTACCACCCATGACACACCACGATCACGACCTCTCTCAGGCGAATTTCGACGACGTACCGATCACACGGCGCGACTTCGTTCGGCTCTCGGCGGCGGCTGGTGGCGTCCTCGCGCTGCCCGGCAACGCGACGGCCGACCTCGAAGACGGAACGCTGACCGCCGAGTACGAGTACGTCGTCAATCACACCCCGGGCGACTATCCCATCCCAACGGTGGTTCGGTTCGAAGACGAATCGGGTCTCGACGATTTGTTCGACCTCGATCTCGACCTGGAACTCGACGACGACTGGATCCTGGAGGATCCACCCGCCGCGTACGCACAACTCACGACGACGGCGGTCGAGGAGGTTCTCGAGATTCCAACCGCCGAGGAGTTGAGCTACACGCCAGGATCGAACCCGTTCTGGCGACTGGGACACTATCCACTCGGGGTCTTCCCGGCTCCCCACCGAGCCGTCGATTTCATCGATTACGAACAGATGATCAGCGGGATGGAGTACCTCGAGTCCGAGCACGCTGACAGGGTCAATTTTTACGCTCTCGCCGACGCGGAGAACCCCCACGACGTCGAGTTCGGAACAAGTCCCGGCCACCACAACCAGCTCACCGATCGACACGATCCGAAGGATCTCCACGTCGCCGAAATCACGAACGACATCGACGAGATTCGCGGCATCGAAGCGTTCGAGAACCGTCAGAAGGTGATGTTCGAAGCTTCGATCCACGGCCTCGAGCGGGCCGGCCCCGAGGCGTGTTATCGCTTCATCGAGCGAATTCTCACGGGTCGTGAACAGGAGTTCGAACGACTGCTGGACGACTGCGTGCTCATCATCCTCTCGTGTAATCCCGACGGCTGGGTGGCTCGCGATCCGCAATACGATAGCGGCTGGCAAACCGGCGGGCCCGACGCAACCCATCCCCGGGTTCCGGCGGCACCGCTGCACGAGCGTGGGAACGCCGAAGTGTACGACACGAACCGGCAATACCCCACCGTCGGCTGGATCGATCCGTCCCACCACCCTGGTGAGCCGGACGAAGAACGCTGGGCGACGGAGAATCCACACGACATCATCGACAAGGTGCCGGACGCGATGGGCGTCGTCGAGCACTTCCGGGGATACGAGAATCTCACCCACGGTGCCGACCTCCACGCGATGTTCTGGAACTCGGATTTCATCCTGGGTCTCATCAACCAGATCGAGTACACCCAGGACGAGTTTCACGACCTCTACGAGATGAACCGGACTCTGGAGGCGAACCTCGAGGAGGCGATGGACGACTGGGAGACACTCGCCGAGGTTCAGGAGGAAGCCACCGGTAATTTCAACCCCGACGTCCTCATGCCGGTGTTGCCCGAGACGGCCTACGATTACTCGACCATCTGGGACACGATCGGCTACACCATCACCGGCGGACTCATCGGCTTCATGGGCGCGAGCGAAGATCGGGGCGGCCTCGACGTGACGACGATGGCGTTCGAGATGGCGTACAGCCACATGATCGGTGGGAACGTGTACAATCCCGAGTTGGCCGACAAGTGGGTGACGGGCTACATTGCGGCGATGAAGACGATGACGGACTACGCCCTCCGCGACGTCGACTCCGAGGTCGTCACCCGCGACGGCGAGGGTACGGAGATCGCCTACGTGACGACCGACGAACTCACTCGGTCGTCGGACGACCTCTCCTTCCTGCAGGACGGGGATACCGATAGCGGCGGAACCGAACTCGCCAGCACCGAACACGAACTGATCGTCGACGCCGAGTCCACCGAGACGCTTTCGTTCGACGTGGCCGACGACTTGCACACGCTGACGGTGCACGCACACGCACCGCACGGCCTGGTCGACGTCGTCCTTCAGGATCCACACGGAAACGAGATCCGATCGTACCGGCCCTCGACGTTCAACGGCGACGGCCACCACCACATCCCGCCGATGGTCGTCAAAGAGCCGATCGGCGGCGAGTGGTCACTCGAGGTCGAGAGCCTGATGACCGATCAATCGACGGAACTCCACGCCCACGTCGGGACGCTCCAATCGACGGCCGAACACCCAGACCCTAGAGAGGCGCTCGGATTCGAGCAGGAGGAGTACGAGGTCACGCCGCTCGCGTTCTTCGACGATCTCGAGTCAGAAAACGAACTACTCACCACGGTCGCGCTGACGCCAGCGGAGGTCGCCGAGGCCGGCGTCGACGCCGATCACCTCGTGGTCGCCCACGACGACCGCGGCGACGATCCTGCGAACTACGTCGCGGCGATCGACGACTACGTCGAGTCGGGCGGCAACCTCGTCCTGACCGACACCGGCCTTCACCTCCTTGCGGCGATGGAAACGGCACCCGACGTCGAGACGGACGACGTCGTCGACGACACGTTCGGGGTCAGTCACCTGGAGGAGAAAGCCGACGACCATCCGTTGCTCACCGACACGCGCCCGATCCAGCGAATGACGTGGAAAGTCGCGCCGCTCGGCTATCCGTACGCGGACGACGCCCCGATGACGCTGGTCGACGCGGAGGCGTTCGAGACGTCCGGCGGAACCGTCGCCGGAACGACTGACGGCCTGGTGAGTTGTGGTTCGATCTTCACCGATACCGAGGGGTGGCGAGGAATCCACGCCATCGGCGGCCTGTTGCCGCCGGCCAGCCAGCAAGAACTCCACCCGTTTGGACTGAAGAACTACGTCCTCTCGTACTTCGGGTTCACCGTTCTCGTCAACGCGTTCGGCATGGAACAACGACGGTTCGTCGACGGCGAAGTCGTCCGGACGATCGGAGATCACGACCAAGGATCGACGTTCGCCGTCGAGGGGGAGCGCAATGATTCCGGTTCGATCTTTACCGGGGGACAGACCAACCGGACGGAACTCGACGTCCAGGCGACCGAACCCGTCATCGTACGCGACACGGTGCCGGAGAACTGGACGGTCGACGAAGCGTTCGGCGACGCCGAGGCGACGGCAGCCGCCGACGGCGGCGGCACGCACGTCTACTTCGGGCTGGAGGAGACCCAATCGGTCTACGAGGATCTCACCCACTTCGCCGAAGCCCCCGACGACCTCCTCGAGACGGGCGAGTACACCTTCGGCCCAATCGCCGTCTCGAGGGGCACAGACGACGATGGAACGCTCACCGACCGCGAGTGGACGACGTTTGCGGGCACCGACCGAACCGTGACTGTCGTCGCAGAGGATATCTGACCAGTCAGGTCGTTGTTTTCGCCGTTCTGGGGGCGTTCACGAGTTGACTGTTTCTCCGCTCGAGGGAATTCGTGAATCGGTCTCGCAGGCGCGACCTATCCGTGGCTGAGAAGGAGAGCGCCGTGACTGAGGAGGCGGTCGGAGGAACGACGCCACCCGACCGAATGCCACGATCGGGAGTCCCCGTCGCGTCAGGTCACGTCGAGTGCATACACGTGACCGTCGTTGCTCGCGATATACGCGACGCCATCGACGATCGTCGGCGAGGCGTTTACCGCGTTCCCCGTTTCGAACCGCCAGTACGCATCACCCGTCTGCGGATCGAGCGCGTACACGATCCCCCACGAGTCACCGATGTAGAGGACGCCGTCCACGATCGTTGGCGTCGAACTCTCGTGTCCGTAGGCGTCGACTTCCCACGTTAACTCCCCCGTCTCGAGATCCACCGCATAGATTGTCGTATCCCAACTGCCGAAGTAGACAGTCCCATCCTGAACCGTAGGTGAGGAGGCGACACCATCGCTCAGTTCTTTCGTCCACAGCGTCTCCCCGTCCGATCGAGAGAGCGCGTACACGCCCCCATCGTGATCCGCAAAGAGAACTCGATCGTCGACGATAGTAGGCGTGACTGACACCCGCTCGTCGGTCAGGGCTCGCCACTCGATGGTGCCATCGTCCAGGCGTAGTTTGACGAGATCACCGTCTCCTCCGCCGATGTAGACGTACTCGGAGTCGACTGTCGCTTTCGAGAAAACGACGCCGCCAATATACGTCCGCCAGATCGACTCACCACAATCCGATTCGAGCGCGTAGAGGTACGAATCCCGACTCCCGATCAGTACCCGATCCGCCGTGACCGTCGGTGATGCGTACACTTTGTCTCCCGTTACGACCGACCACCGTTCGGTGCCGTCGAATCCGAGTGCGTAGAGATGGTGGTCGAGACTCCCAATGTACAGTGTTTCATCGGCCATCGCTGGCGACGATTGGACACCACCGTCCGTTTCGAACTGCCAGATCTCACGACCGGTATCCGCCGCCAGCGCATAGACGTTGTGATCGTCGCTCCCGACGTAGACCCGACCGTCACGGACAGCAGGCGTCGTCGAGACACGTTGCTGGTCGATCGATTGAAACGACCACAGTTCCCGATCCGGCTCGAGTCCCGGGATCTCCGTCTCCGTCTGCGTACAGCCGGCAACGGCGATCAAGCCCCCGGTGATCGCCGTCAGGAACTGTCTCCGGTTCATTGGCATCAGTTGTAGTTTCTTTCCCAAATAGGTGTCGTTCAGTTTAGTTCGAACAGGGGATGAGTGACGCGTTCTAGAACGGGTTCGGAACGTCGTCGTCGAGGTACTGTGCCGCGTTCTCGATCGGCTCCCCAGAGGCGTCGTATCCCGACGTTCGCCACGGCGTGTCCGCGATAACGTCACCGATGTCCATCTCGAGACTGTCGAGACAGGTGAGTACACCGTCGACCCGATCGCCGCGTCGAGGATACCTATCCCCCAACTCGTCGCTTTCGCTGCTCGAGTGCGAATCCAATAAGTAGCAGACGAAAAGGGAACGCCCTTAAACCTGGAAAGCAAACCAGCGATTGCGAGCGTGGTTGGTCTAGCGGCTATGACCTCAGCCTTCCAAGCTGATGACCCGGGTTCAAATCCCGGACCGCGCACTTCTACCGCGAGTTGGTTTGGTGAGCGACGCGGCAGATATAGTAGCCACTGCAAGTCAATGCACATCTGATCGCCAGACATGTCGGCGATCAGTGTGTAAATCGTTGCAGTTGTTACTATAGGTTGACACCCCTCGCTCGAGCAACGGATTCGACGACCGGGAGCGTGAACGCCGCCAGCGTATATGTGGTATGCTCCCGTACGACAGGTCGTGAACGTACTCGTCACCGGCGCAAACGGTACCGTTGGAACAGCCCTTCGCGACCACCTCGAGGACGAACTCGAGGCTCCCCTCGAGACGACCTGGCTCGACATCGAACCCCATTCGGATCCGGAGTACGAGACGCTGGTCGGTGACGTCACCGACTATGCGACCGTCCGAGCCGCAATGGAAGGCCAGGACGCGGTCGTTCACCTGGGGATGCCTGATTTCCTCGGCGGGCCGAGCGATCGATCGCTCGAGTGGAGCGCCGGCTTCGGTGCCAGCTGTCAGGCGATCTGTAACGTGCTCGAGGCCGCCGCCAACGAAGACGTCGACACCGTCGTCTACGCCTCCTCGAATCACGCGGTCGGCATGTACGAGGTCGAACACGCACCCGACATCTACGAGCCGGCATTCGAACTCGAGATCGATCACACCGTGCCGCCACGGCCGGACTCCCGGTACGGCGTCGTCAAAGTTTTCGGCGAAGCGATGGGACAACTCGCTGCCGATACCCACGGTCTCCAGGGGTATGCGATCCGCATCTGCTCGATTCGCGACCCCGAGTACGACCACCCGTACGGGGATGCCGAGCGTGGTGTCGACCGCGGCTCGTTCGAGCGCGAGAGCGACGACTACGCAGAACAGGTCGCCCGCCAGCAGTGTATGTGGCAGTCGCGGCGCGATTTCGCACAGGAGGTGGCCCGCTGTCTCGAGCACGGTGGCGCTCGAGCCGACGACGGCGAGAGTGGTGGGTTCGAGGTGTTCTACGGTCGGAGCGCGAGCGACCGAAGCTGGTTCGACCTCGAGCGCGCCCGCGAGGTCATCGGGTACGAGCCACACGATGATGCGACGGCGTGGGACGGCCCGCCGGAAGCCGGACGTCCCGATTGAAACGATTCAGACGTTGCTGGTTCTCTTGCGAAGAGGATACAATGAACGTGTATTCAACTACTGGCTACCGGTCGACGGCGAGCGTCGGTCACCTCGTCACTCCGCGTCCTCGACCGCTTCGGCCTCGAGCACCGAGCCGATCATCGACCAGCCGTCGTCGTCCGGCTTCTTTCGGCCGACGAGAACCGACTCGTTGTCTTCACTCGAGATAAACCGGTACTCGACGTCGGGTTCGTTCTCGCGACTTCCCTCTCCCTTGAATTCCTGCTGGAAGAACTCCACCCAGTCCATGCGGAACGTTGCTTCGGTGCCGTCGTCGAGGGTCAGTCGAACCGGCCTGGGCGAAATGTTGTGTATTCGCTTCGCGATCTGATTGAGGTCGGCCATACTATGAAGACGGCCGAACGACCGCATAACAGTTCCCACTCGAGAGTTCGAACGAAACGGTCTCGAGGGCGCTCGACTCGAGATCAGCCCGGAACTCGTCGGGATCGTAGATGTGATAGAAGCGGTCGACGGCCTCCCCGCCTGGCAGCGTCCACGCGACGGTCGTATCGAACCCCTCGGTCTCTTCGAAAGCGTCGTGTGCGGTGCTCCAGGCGCTCACCAGTGCCGTGCCGTCTGGAGCGAGCACGCGAGCCAATTCGTCGAGGCTGTCCACGCGAGCCTCCCGCGTCGGCAGGTGGTGGAGGGTTGCGACGTACACGGCGGTGTACACGAGGTCGTCCCGAAGCGGGATCGACGCCGCATCTGCCTGCACGAGATCGACGTCGAATCCTCGATTCTGTGTGCGTTCGCGTCCAGTCTCGAGCAGGCCGCGGCTGACGTCGAGGCCGAGGACGACATCGATGGAAGCGGACATGGCTTCGGCATGTCGACAGTTTCCACAGCCGAGGTCGAGACCGATTTCACCGGTTGCATGGGTCTCGAGGTACTCCTCGACCTCCGGCCAGGCGTACTCGCGGGTGGCGGCGAAGTGTGTCGCGATCCGGTCGTAGGTGTCACGAACCTCGATCCGTCTGTCCATTCGTTCGAGAGTCGGACACCTCGGGATAAAAAGCGTTCGTCAGGCCCATCGGTGGTAGCGAGGCGTTCGAGAGCGGTGATGGAAGAAGACTCGAGGGTAGTGTTCCCTCACTCGAGGTGGTCACTGGCATCGACGAGCGAATTGTCCGAGGCGCCAGACGAACAGAGATCTGAGCAACACTGCACAGATCAAAGCAACACCGCAAACAGCACGAACGAGATTCCGACCATGAACACAGCGTGTTTCACACCCGCCTTGACGTCACCCGTGCTCAACTGCCCGGCGATCAACCCGGAGAGTGCACCCTGAATGAGCGTCGCGTGATAGAACAGCGTCGTGTAGACATCGGGATCGACGTCCTCGAGGCCCGACAACCCGTCGACCTGGGTCGGATCGACCCCCTCGACACCGGATTCGAAGCCGCCGACCTGCAGATTCGGGAGCATGTATCCCGCCAGAATAGCGATGATGAACAGGAAGACGAGAAACGAGATGTAGACGACGACCATGTACTCGAGCATCGCCTGCCGACGCTCGCGCCTGAGCCGCCGTTCGGCCGCCGCCTGCCGGGAGGCGATCCGCAACACCGTCGCGAGATTCCCGCTCGCGTTCATCGCCTCGGTCAACAGGGTGACGACGCGGGAGGTCGCTCGCGTCCGCACGCGACCGCCGAAGCGAACGAGCGCCGTCTCGAGGTCGGCACCCCACTGGACGTCCGCCCAGATTCGGTCGAGTTCGACGTCGAGCGCCCCGAGATCGGAGTCGCGAATCCGATCCATCGCCGAGATGAGCGGCATTCCGGCCTCGTTGATGCTGGCGAGTCGGTCGAGGAGGTCGGGAACTGCGGCCTCGACCGCGTTGATCCGTCGCCGATGAATCTCGTACACCAGCGCGAACACCGCGCCGACGAACAGTCCGGCGAGTACCAGCACGTCGTCGATGGCGGTCAGTCCGAGACCCGCCTCGGTTCGAGCACGCGGAAGGTGCCACGCAACGGCCCCGAGTGCGATCGGGCCGGTGAGGATGAGTGTCAGTTCGGGTCGGTCGACGAGCGTCTCGAACGGATCGTCGAGCCGGTTTCTGAGCCACCGGATTCGTCGGTAGATGCGGATTCGCTCGACGTTCGCGGCGGCGCGCGTCCTGACCGTCTGGCCGCCATCGGGTCGGACGGACGCGGCGTCGAGTGGCCGAGGCTGGTCGACATCATCGCCCATGTCGACGGCTCGACCGGGGTTCACCGAGTCAGTTACCATACTCAGATAAACGATGAAGGCGAGGTTTCCGAACGGCAAGATGAGGTAGATCAGCGCCTGCATCGGGTCGAGCGTGTCACCGACGGAGATGCCGATGACGAACAGAATAGTGATGAGAAACAGCGGGCCAGCAACCAGCACGGTGACGTACGATTCGGCGAGCGTCCCCAGCAGGTCGAGCATTCGCTCCTGCTGGGACTCCGATTCCTCCTGGTAATCGTGATACTGCCGCTCGAGAAACGACGAGAGGCTGTGGCCGCTCTGGAGGACGCTCACGAGGTTCTCGCTGAACTCCCGAAACTGCGGGCTAGGCGAGCGCCGGCTCATCGTCTGAAGTGCCGTGATCACGTCCATCCCGAAGGTGTCCATGTTCCGGACGGCCACCTCGAACTCGGTTGCCGCTTCCCCGTAGGTGGCGTCGTGTGCGGCGACGATTCGCACGACTTTCGGGAACTCCATCCCGCTTTTCGAAAGCGCGTAGATGAACGACACCGTCGCCGGGAGCGATGCCTCGATCCGACGGGCCCGGTTGTCGGCGACGTAGCTCGGGTACCACCAGCGGAGCCAGTAGGTTCCCCCGCCAGCGAGGACGCCCAGGGTGAGACAGGAGGCGAGCAACAGGCCGAACAGCTCGAGCATCGAGAGCGAGGGGACGCCGCCGACGTTTGCCAGGAACGACAGTAGTTCGGGGAGCTGCTCGCGCATCACTTCGGGATCGATCGAGAGAACGAGCAACAGCCCCCAGATGAGGTAGATGCCGAGGATGCTGCCGACGATGGCGAGCAATCCGGCGTAGAGGAACGACTTCGAGCCGTACTCGCGGTAGGTCGTCCCGAAGTGAGCCGCCCTGAGGGCGTCCTGTCGGCCGGGGTGTTCGGATCGGAACTCCTCGACGTAGGTTCCAAAGAGTCCGACGGCACCGCGAGTGACGACCGTATCGACGCGTCTGTTGACGACCGCCAGCAGTACCGGCGTACAGATCAGGGCGGCAATCGCCAGGGGAAGGAAGTTCGTGAGGGTCATTCCGGTCGTTCCTCGAGCCTCGATAGTCGGGAGCGACCGCCACCGAAACGGGCGGATTGGATTGCCGATGGGGAGTATCCATCGCCCGTTCCGGGCTCACGGGGGATGTCGTCGTGGGTGGTTCTACAACCACGAGTGAGCCTATTGCCGTCACAGCTCGAGTGCGTCACCGCGAATCCCCTCGAGTGGCGTTCTCCGGTTCGACCGACTGGGTCGAATCGTTCGGTGGTGCCTCGTTGGTGTCGGTGCCCTCATCGGCTCCAGCATCGGTGTCGACCCCTGTCTCACTGATCACCTCGAGCACGCGTTCCTGGTCTGCGTAGTACTCGTTGACGAGGGCGGTAAACCGACGGTAGTCGGACACGCCGTTCTCGAGAGCGTACCTGAGAAACGCTTCCCGGTTTTGCTGCTCGGTCAACAGCTCTCGCTGGCTCCAGCCGCGGTCGACGCGGATCTCCTCCAGAACGCGGCTGTTTTCGTGGGTGAACGTATCCGTGTCGCTGTCCCAGGTGTAGGCCATCGAGTAGTCGAGTTCGCCCGTCCGCTGATCGATGCCCTCGATCTCTGCGAGCCCCTTGTTTCGACGGACGCGCTCACCGCCAAGTCGCGTCAGCGTCTGCACCGAGAGGATGTCGAGACTCTGTACCATCGCCCGCGGAACGTTGATCGGCTCGTTCTCGAGGCGGTTGATCACCGTCTGTACCGAATCGGCGTGCATCGTCGAGTAGGTCGTGTGGCCGGTGTTCATCGCCTGAAAGAGGGTGATCGCCTCGTTGCCCCGAACCTCACCGACGACGATGTACTCCGGGCGGTGGCGCAGCGCTGATCGGAGGAGGTCGTACATCGTGACGTCTTTGCCCTCGTGAATCCGCTCGCGAGTGACCGAGGAGAGCCAGTTGTCGTGATACAGCTGGAGTTCGCGGGTGTCCTCGATCGTGAGTACCTTCGAACGAGGGGGGATAAACATCGAGATCGCGTTCATACTGGTCGTCTTCCCCGAGGCGGTGCCCCCCGCGAAGATCAGACTTCTGTTGTGTTCGATCGCCAGCCAGAGGTACGCCATCTGTTCGATGCTGAAGGTTCCGTACTCGATCAGGTCGATCGGCGTGAGTGGCTCGTCGGCGTACTTACGGATCGTGAAGGCCGACCCCCGCGGCGTGACCTCCTGACCCAGTGCCAACTCCGCTCGAGAGCCGTCTTGGAGGGTGGTCTCGACCATCGGGTCGCCGATCGAGATGTGTCGCCCGGAATGCTGGGCCAGGCGGACGACGAATCGGTCGAGTTCCTCCCCGTCGAACGAGACGTTCGTCTTGATGTCTGTGTACTGGTCGTGGTAGACGAAAATAGGCAAGGCGTATCCGTCACAGGAGATGTCCTCGACGTGCGGGTCGTGCATGATCGGATCCAGTCGACCGTACCCCCGGAAGTCCCTAAAGATGTAGTAAAACAGCCGGTAAAACGTCGCCATGTCGATCTCCGCCCCGTAGCGCTCGAGGTACTCGTGGATCGTCTCCCGGAGCAGCGTCTCGATGTCCACCCTGTCGTCATCACGGTAGAGCAGCGGGTCGCGAACGTCGTCGAGGAGCGTCTCGAGCATGACGCGTTCGTCCTCGGTAAGGTCGGGTTCGACCGTTTGGTAGCGATGTTCGCTGGCGTCGTCGTCGTACTGGATCACCACGAACGCAAAGGGCGCGTTGACCCAGTATCGGTCGACCTCCCTGCGGTCGTCGCCGCCGTCGAATTCCACGAGCGGATCGTGCGTGTTCGGATCGTAGGCGGTGACCTCTATCTGTGACCCCTGTAACGTCTCGAGGACGCGGTGGAACGTTCGTGTGAGACGATCGAACGTCGACTCGAGGATCGGATCGTCCTCGGAAGCGTCAGTGGAAACGGCCGATGTGTCCGGCGGTGACGCCGACGACTCGCTCGCGGTCGATTCGTGTTCGGCGTCCGTGTCGCGTGTGTGATCCATCGTGTTCCGTGTCCGTCCGTATTCATGACAACTGGTGGCCGAACCGTCTTAAATCAGGCGGCCCCCTTAGGGCGCGTCGTCGTGGGTGCCAGTCACATCTGGGCGTTACGTTCTTACCGCGTGAGGACGAATCCTCGAGTGCGTAATGAGGCGCGAACACTTCACGCTGGATGTCAGCAACATCGACTGGGCCGAAACCGACGGCGACCCCGAGCAACCGTCGGTATCGATCGATTTCACCGGCCCGGCGACGATGCTTCGAGAGCGCCTCACCGGGCCGGAAGGCAACACGCTCGAGGCCCACGAAACCGACGTCGCGGTTCGCTTGCAGGGATTGGTCGGGTCGGACGAGACCATGGGCGTCGTCAGCGTCACCAATCGGGTGACCGGCGAGTTCATCCTCGAACTGAACGAGCGTGCCGGCGACGTCCTTCAGTTCATCCGGGCTGCCAGAGGGTACAGCAAGTCGTCGGATACCGGCGAGGGCCGCTACCAGGTGACGATCACGCTGGATGGGGAACCGTTCGTCGAGTACGACAAACGCACGTTTCTCGTTTACGACGACGAAGGGAGCCTCCTGCGACACCACAGTTTGATTCCGAGTGGTGTCGAACTGTAACGGAGGTCACCATCCGTTGGAGGTGTCCACGATCTGAGCCGTTATCCCTCGAGCTACGACCCCACGAGTAATCCATCACCGCGATCACCACTGCCTCGAGTCCAGCAGATTGATCGAGGCTCTTCCACCGATGAGTGGACGACAGTGGTCTACCAGGGATTGAGCAACGGTGGTCTACCAGGGATTGAGCAACGGTGGTCTACCAAGGAGTGAACGTTGTTCGACTAGCCAGGTTCGAGCCGTGCAACTCGTTCTCAGAGACGGTTCCCGAGTGCCGCCTGGACGTATTACACTGCCGGAGTCTCGTGTCGAAACGTCTGGAACTCCACCGTTCGACCCTCCGGATCCGTCGCGAAAAACTGGTAGATCCGATACTGCTCGTTCTCGACGGGTTCCTCGAGCGCACAGTCGGCGAGTCGATCGTACACCGTGTCGACCTCGTCGGCGCTGTCGTAGACGACGGTGATCGTCCCCTCCGTGTCGGCACGCTCTCGCGAGCAAAAGCCAAACAGCAGGTTGTCGTACTGTAAAATCGTACAATCGGGCTGCTCGAGCCACCGCGTGGCGCCGATACGGTCGACGTAGAACTCCACGACGCTCTCGAGTGATTCCGTGCCGAAGAAGACGATCCCGGACATACGATCCACGACGAACACTGACCCGATAACGGTTCGGTTGTCGGAGTCTTTATCCGATTGCTACAAACAGTGACAGGTATGTTTCCCCCGGGTGTGTACCGTATCACGACACTCGCCGTCCTCCTCGTGGTGGTACTCGCGGGGTGTGCAGCTCCGATGGCTGATCCAGGGGCAGAAACGGGGACAGAGACGTCACTCGAGGAATCCACCGAGTCGGAACTCGAGATCCGTGACGACCTGCCGTTCGACGCCGACCGATCGTTCGAACGCGTCCAGGCAATGCTTGGGGTTACGATGCAGCCGCCGGCTGTGTACATCGAGGAACCGCTGGATCCACCCGGATCGAGTGACCGCGACCCTTCGAGTTTCTACGCTGTAATGGGCGTCCCAGCCCCCGACCCGGCCGACATCGGGCCGGAACTCCGGGTTGGCGGCGTCGCCAGTTCGATGCAGGCCGTGTATCTCCTCCCCGAAGACGACGCGACCCCGGCTGAACTCGAGCAGGTGTTCGTCCACGAACTCGTCCACATCGCCCAGTTTCAACAGCAGGCCCCCCAACGGATCGAGTCGTCCATTCCAGCCAGCCACCGGGGGACGACCGATGCCACACTGACGACGACGAGCCTGATCGAAGGCGCTGCCGTCTCCGTCTCGAGTGCGTACACCACCCGCTACGACCTCCCGGTCGGGACTGAACGGGAGATTCTCGAGCGATACTATCCGAAGGCGAGCGCTGGCACGCAACTGCAGTGGGGGCCGTATCACTTCGGTTCCCAGTACGTCGACGCAGTCGCCGATTCGCCGGCCGACCACTGGCAGGTGTACGAGACGCCGCCGGTGACGATGCAGGAGCTCCGAGAGGGAGAACCGGCGATAACAACCGGCGAGACGACGCTCGAGACGGTCGACATAACCGTCGACGACGACCATCCCGAATGGGCGTTCGACCCGTTCGAGGACGACGTGATGGGCGTGTTCGCCCTCGAACGTGTGCTCGCCACCGAGTTATCGGCGGAGACGGCGACCGATGCCACGGCGGGATGGGCGTACGATCGCGTTCGACGGGCGAGTGCCGACGACGACCGCGTCGACAGCTACGTCTGGGCGGTGCGGTTCGAGGACGACACCAGCGCCGACCGGTTCGAAGCGACCGCGGAACGGTACCTCGAGAGCCGGTCGACCTCGATTGAAACGATTACGACAGAGTCGAACGCGACGTCGGACGGAACCGCTTCGACCGAAGACCGCTGGTTCACCGACAGCTACGCCTTCGGGCTCGAGCGAGCCGACGAGCGAACGGTCGTCCTCGTTGGGGGTGATCGGACGTTCCTCGAGTCAGTGACGGTCGAGGGAACGGCGTGGGACGGTGACGTTCGAGTGTCGCTCGCCGAGGACGACTCGACGGCGTCGATGACGGCACCGTCGGAAGGGGCGGTACCGTTCGTCGCTGGTGCCACCGGAGTCAACGAAGGCATCGGAGCCATCGGAGGAACTGGCGCCCCCGGTCTCACTGGAGGTGTCCCATGACTTCCAGTTCCAGTTCCAGTTCAAATTCCAGTTCAAATTCCAGTTCCAACGCCACCACCAGACTGGCCGTCCGCTGTGGATTCATCGCCCCAGTGATCGTTATCGGAACGATCGTCCTCGCCACGATCCTCGCCAGCCCGGAGACGTTCACCTGGCGATCCCGAGCCCTCTCGGATTTGGGACGACCGGCCGCCCGGACGTTCTGGCTGTTCAACGTCGGTCTCGTCGTCGGTGGACTGATTGGAATCCCGTTCGTTCGTGCGCTCTGGCGGACGTCACGTAACACGGCCGAACGTGTCGGCGCCGTCCTGACCGGCGTCTCGCTGCTCGGCATGATCGGTGTCGGAATCTTCTTTCTCGAGCACACGCACTACTACCTCGAGACGGATTTCCACGGAGTCGCCGCGCTCACCGTCTTCGGCGTTGCACCGTTTGCCCAGCTGCTCGTTGGAACGGACCAGATCCTCGAAGGCGATCGGTGGCTGGCGATCGCTTCGGTCTGGCTGGGGATGACCCACGCCGTCGGATGGGTCGCGTGGCTCCTCACTCGAGCCGTCGCAGACGATCCGTGGCACTGGTTCGCCGTACCCGAGTTCGTCGCCGCGCTCGCGTTCGCCGTCTGGATCGTGCTCCTCACCCGGTATGGCTTCGATCGTTCCCGAGACTCAGACAGGAGGGCGACTCTCGATCGATAACTCGAAACCAGGATACAGACTGCGACGGGAAAGTGAGCGGAAATCGAGCGCACTGACCGTTACTCTGCCGTCCCGAACCGCGTAAACAGTCCCGAAAAGCCGATCCGATCGGCCCACGAGGCATTCTCGTCACCGAGGACGGCGACACTGTTCGCCTCGACCGTACAAACGAGTCCGCTTGCAACGGCCACGGCCTCGATCGGCGTGGAAGCGTCCGTATCGTACCGCCAGCGAGCCGTTCCGTCGGCGGCATCGAGCGCGTAGAGTACTCCGTCGTCGGTACCGACACAGCAGACGCCGTCGATCACCGCCGGTGCCGTCGGCGTCGAGCCGCCGGTATCGAACCGGAACCGTTCGGCCCCCGAACGCAGATCGATCGCATACACGCTTAGATCGGTGCTGGCGACGTACGCACTTCCGTGTGCGACGGCTGGCCCCGTCTCGAGACGTGCTCCCGTGTCGAAGCGCCACCGGGACGTGCCGTCGTCCCACTCGAGTGCGACGACCGTGCCGCGTTCGCACGCAGCGATAACGGCTCCCGTCCCCGTGTCGATGCTCACGCTGACGATACTCGCCGCCTGATCTGCCACGCTCTCGAGTGAGCGGTGCCATCGCCCCTCACCATCGGCTCTCGAGAGCGCTCGGACGTCGCCTGCTGCCGATCCCACCACGACGTCGTTGGCGACGGCAAGGCTCGTGACGGCCGTCGGCTCTTCGGGTTCGACCGACCAGTCGGCGGTTCCGGTGTCGGCGTCGATCGCCTGCACCGTTCCATCGTCGGTGCCAACGTAGACGACGCCGTCGACGACAACCGGTGCAACCGAAACCGAACTGTCGAGGCGAACCTGCCACCGGCGTTCGCCGTTTTCCTGCTCGAGTGCGTACACCATTCCATCGGCGTTGACCGTGTACACCCGGTCGTCGACCACTGCCGGTGACGTCGAAACCGCTGCACCCGTCTGATAGCTCCAGCGCTCGGAACCGTCCTCGAGTGCCAGTGCAATGACACGGCCATCGTCGCTGCCGAGGTAGATGGAGTCGCCAGCGATGGTCGGAATCGTCGAGGCGAGTTCGGTGGTGTCGAATCCCCACTGGAAGTCGACCGTCTCGGAGAGCGGATCACCACTGGGGACGGCACCCGTCCCAGCGGCATCGGCCCGTTCCATCCGCCAATCGCGCCACTCCGTGTGTTCGGTATCGGCCGCCGACTCGCCTGAAAGACGGGCACGTGCCGCCGTTGCTGCCTCTCCGACCGAGGGAACCGGGTCGTCGACGAGCGGGGCAACCGATGCTGGCGATCCGGATCCGAGTGCGCCGAGAGCGCGACATGCCTGCGTCCGAACGTGATACTCCGGATCCGACCGGCGTTCGAGCAAGGATTCGCGGACGTCACACTCAGCGTCCGCGAGGCAATCCGCCCCACTGGCCGCGAGCGTCGCCAGCGCCTGACTCGCGTTCGCCCGAACGCCATCGTCGGGATCCTCGAGGGCGCGAACCATTGCAGAAACGACCCTCTCGAACCCGTTCGTGTCGTCGTCGGCCATCGTGGCGAGGACGCTCGCCGTCGTCGCCCGAACCACCGTTGAATCGGCTTCGAGACCGGTTGCGAGCTTCGAAAACGCCGTCGGTCGGAGCTCTTCAGTGGCATCCGCGAGTATCGAGAGTCCAAGGATGGCTAGCCCACCAGCCCAGGGATCGCTTTCGACGCGACGGCCGAGTCCAGACAGCTGATTGTTGATTGCGTCAGTGTGACTGGGTGTTTCGCCGCCGACGACCAGCGATGCCACGTCGAGCAGTCGATCGTCGACGGTCTCGAGTTGACCCTGAAGCGTGGTTCCGTCATCATCGCCGACGACGGCAACGGCTGCGAGCGCGAGCGTCGCATAGCCACGAACGATTTCCGTATCGTGCTCGAGCAGCGACGACACCTCGTCGTCCCCCCGTTCGACGTCTGCTGGGGCGACCACAGCAAGGTATGCGATATCAGCCGCTGCGTTCGTCTCGCCGTTCCGAACGTATTCGGCCAGCACGGCACTGATAGGTCGGGTCGTCGTTTCGCCGCCCCGGGTGATCGCTCCGATGAGAGCCCGACGAAGGGCCGGATCAGCCGTTTCGAGCCGATCGATTGCCCCGGCGGCGATCGAGTCGATCATGGTCGGGTTCATCTGCAAGACGTTGGCCAGCGCCTGCGTGACCGTCCGTGCTCGGTTTTCGTCGTCTGCCGATAGCTCCTCGAGAACCACGTCCATCGGGCTCGGATCCGTCTCCGGAGAAGCCGACAGCTGTGTCTCGAGGGTGGTGAGAGCGCTACTTCGTTCGGCTGGCGTACACGTCGGCGAGCCGAAACGATCGAGAAGGGCGTCTACGGCGGCCTTCGTTTCGTCACCCGTCTCCGGGCGTAACACTGCTAGCGCCTCGAGTGCGGCGGTTCGAATCGCCGGGTCGTCAGCGCCCGTTTCGGCCACCGCTAACGAGAACGCTGGGCAACGGACGGACGCATCCGTCGTGCCAACCGATGCGAGCGCGCTGATGACGTTCGTCCGTACCGTCCTGTCGGGATCGTCCACGGAGACGAACAGCGCCTCGAGCGCATCCCGGACGGCGTCGGGATACGTCTCCGCCAGTCGGCCGAGCGCGATCGCGGCGTTGTTCCGAACGCTCGCGTCGTCGTCGTCGAGCCTGTCGGCGATCGGTTCGACCGCCCAGCGGACGTCTCGCGGACGCTGGCTGGCGACGCCGACCAGATCTCGCGAGGCAGCACGTCTGACGGTCACCGAATCGCTCTCGAGGCGATTGCGCAGGGATCTGACGGCCGGGTGGACGCCGGCAATCTGTCTCTCGGCGATTTCAGCCAGTGACCGGGCGGCGTGACCCTGTTGCCAGCCGTCGCTGACGTGATCGCTCGCTGCCTCGAGACGTGGCACGTCCAGCTCCGAGTCCAAACCCGAATCACCGGCTTCGAGGTGGGCCAGGTGTTCCACCACGGCGTCTCGGTCGTCGGCACCGTCGAGCGCGACGGCTCCCAGCGCGCTCGCAGACGCACGCCGGACGGTGTCGTCGGCCGTATCGAGACTCGACGTCAGCGCCGGTACGACCGTTCGAACGGCCGCGGGTTTTGTCGGCGCGACCGCCGCAATCGCGCGTGCGCTATCGGCTCTAATGGTCAGTTTTTCGTCCTCGAGTCGCCCTGCGAGGTCGGGGACGACACGCGCAACGTCGGTCGGATGCTCGTGGGCAACGGCTGCAAGCGCAGACGCCGCGTGTTCTCGCGTTTCTCCGTCGCCGTCCTGGAGGCGAACCGCGAGTAAATCGATCGCCTCTCGAAGCGCCGCAGGACGTACCCCACCGATCGCATCGAGCGTTGCAGCAGCATCCAATCGAACTGGTGGCTGAACGTCCTCGAGGCGATCGGTCACGGCTGGAACGGTCGACACGAGCGGGTCGACGTCGGTTTCCGGCAGCGCATCGGCGACGGCCCTGATGGCGCTGATCGCCGATGCTCGAACAGCCGGACTGTCCGAGAGCGCTCGTCGAAGTGGCTCGACGCCTGTCTGTACCCGAACTGTGTCGACCGCTGCAAGCGCCTCCAGCGTTGCGGCAGCGTCGATCCGAACGTCGTCCTGTTCATCACTGAGGCGTCCAGCGATTGGATCGACCTCGAGCGCCGGATCGTCCGGGTTCTCGATCGCGCTGGCTCGAATAGCGGCCATCGCGTCGGCTCGAATTGCCGGATCGTCCTCGAGTCGATCGAGCAGCTGGCCCGCGACGGTTTCTTCGCCAGCGAGGACGTCCGGGTGGGCCTCGACGATGGTCGCGAGCGTCTCGACGGTATTGGCGCGGACGACGAGGTCGTCGTGGTCGGTTGCCGCGGCTACATCCGTGATGACGGGAGCGACGATCTCGGGGCTCTCCCGGGCGACCGCCGCCAGCGCCGCCGTCGCCCGCTGACAAACCGCAGGGTCGTCGTCGGTCACGTACGCCGTCAGCGGCTCCACCGATTCGGCGATTGCGAGCGGATCGTCGGCGGCGACGGCACTGATTGCTTCGACGGCATCGGCTCGCACCGTCGCCGATCCCGCGAGTCGGTCGGTCAACGCCGGGACGCCGTCCTGAATCGCGGACGGGTGCGACCGACCGACGGCAGCCAGGGCAGCCGTCGCCTGCGATCGTATGGCAGCGTCGTCCTCGAGGCGGTCGATCAGGGCCGGGACGGCCGACCGAACGTCCCCGGGTCGTTCGGCTGCCTCCGTCGCGAGCGTGCTGGCTGCGTACTCCCTGACCTCTGGGTCGTCAGCCGAGAGAAATACCTCGAGTTGATCGATTCCGACGGTGACCTCGATGCCGCCGGCCTCACCGAGAGCGGGCCTATCTGCGTCCGAAGGGTCGTTACGTGGCATAGATGGATAGACGCAAACCGTGTCCGTTCCAGCACGGTTTACAACTGGTTGTGCATCCGTGTGAAACAAGTTAATTCTATCCCTGATGACGTCAGTTCTAAGAACATCGAGATCGCGCGGGAGAGAAGTCGTCAATACCGTTCAGGAGAGATACATGCGTCGAAGGTGATATCGGCTCGAGCGACCCGATTAGGACTGTTTCGCCGACGAAAAGCGAGCACCATCAGTCGAAATCCACAGGATCGTCGACGGTGTGCGATGCAGAACAAATGGGAGAGGGCGATGGTGAGCGATGTAGAACGGATGGGAGGGAATGTACGGTGCACAGTACAGATTCTCCGGTGAACAGTGCACTGTGACCGACACCCGGTGCCCATGCTACCAGCTCGAGGGTTCCGGTCAGCTCTCGTTCACGCCTTCGCCTGCCAGGATCGGACGCGGTCAGCACTCACGCCGTCGACCGAAGCGGCGATCGTCTCGGGGTCGGCATCGGTGAGATCGTCGAGGGATTCGATTCCGGCGGCCTCGAGCTTTTCGACCGTCTTCACCCCGATGCCGTCGATGGACTCGAGGGCCGAACCGCTGTCGGCCTCCCGGGCCTGGAACTCCCGGTAGTTACAGATGGGACACCCCAGTTCCCACGGCTCGTCCCCGCTGTGGATGACGAGTTCGGGGAGGTCGTGTTCGTCACACACCTCTTCGGTGACCTCGATATCCCCGCGGCGGGGCAACGGCAGGGAGTACTCACAGTCGGGGTACCGAGTACAGCCGACGAGGCGCGACCCGCTCTGGAGGGTTTTGATCGCCAGTTCGCCACCGTGTTCCTCCCCACAATCCGGGCAGGCTCCCAGCACCGGCCCCTCGCCGGCATCCTCGGCCTTACAGAGTGGACAACCGTGGACGAACGTCTGTCGCCCCGCGAGCATCTTCACCTCGTGGAGATCGTGATCGTCACAGGTCTCCTCGAGGATGAGCGGCTTGCCCGTCGATGGCAGGGGGAGCGTGTTCTCACAGTCCGGATAACCGTCACAGCCGATGAAGTACGAGCCGTACCGGCTCCGGCGGACGAGCAAGTCCTCGCCGCACTCCGGACAGGGGCCGAGGCGCTTGTCGTCTTTGAGCGACTTGCGCAGGTGGTCGCCGACCTCCTCACGGGACTCCTCGAGCTGTTCGAACACGGCCTCGAGCATCTCCCGGGACTCGTCGGTGACGTCCTCGAGGGTCGCCTCACCCGTCGCGATGGCGTCCATGTCGGCCTCGAGCTGGGCGGTCATCTCCTCGCTGACGACCCGATCGGCGTAGTTTTCGGCCGCGTCGACGACCGCCATCGCCAGCTGTGTCGGCCGCGGCGGATCGCTCTCGATGTACCCTCGATCGTACAGTTTCTCGAGGGTGTTGTGGCGGGTCGATTTCGTTCCGATTCCCAGTTCCTCCATCGTCTCGATCAGCCTGGACTGGCCGTACCGGCGCGGTGGCTGGGTCTGTTTGGCCTCAAGGTCAACGTCGTCGACGGCGAGTTCTTCGCCCTCGTCGACCGCGGGGACGTAGTTCTCCGAGGTGTTGAAGTACGGGTAGACGTCGTGGTAGCCGGCCTCGACGAGGCGCTTGCCGTTGGCCTTGAGCAGACAGCCCTCGGCTTCGGCGACCACCTTGAGATGTTCCCAGACGGCCGGTTCGGCGACCGTCGCGAAGTAGCGCCTGACGACGAGTTCGTACACACGCCACTCGTCCTCGTTGACGTCGTTTCCGCGGGCCGGTATCTCGCCGGTCGGATGAATCGGGGGGTGGTCGGTCGTCTCCTCGTCACCCTCGGTGGGTACGAGGTCTTCGTCGGCCTCGAGCAGTGACTCCGCAGACTCACCCAGGACGGGGTGGCCGACAAAGGAGTCGACCAGTTCCTCGGGGTCGAGGTCGTCCGGGTAGACGGTGTTGTCCGTCCGCGGGTAGGTGATGTAGCCGGCGGTGTAGAGATCCTCCGCGATCGACATTCCCCGCTGGGCCGAGAAACCGATCGCGCTCGCCGCCCGGATGAACTGGGTCGTGTTGAAGGGCGTCGGCGGCGTATCCGTTCGGGTTCGCCCGTTGACCGACGTCACCGTCGCCGAATCCGCACTCGAGAGCGTCTCGTAGGCCGACTCCGCGGCCGACTCGTCCCAGACGCGTTCGGCTTCGTTGTCGTCCTCGTCCAGGTAGAAGTACTGGGCCTCGAACGGCGCGTCGTCCTTCACGAGGTCGGCGAACAGCTCCCAGTAGTCTTCGGGATCGAACGCCTCGATCTCGCGCTCGCGGTCGACGATCAGCTTCAGGGTCGGGCTCTGCACCCGTCCGACGGAGATGAAGTCGTTGCCGAGTTGCCCCGACGACAGCGAGAGAAATCGGGTGAGGGCTGCCCCCCAGACCAGGTCGATGATCTGGCGGGCCTCGCCGGCGGCGGCCAGATCGAAGTCGATCTCGTCGGGTTCGGCGAACGCGTTCTGCACCTCGTTTTGGGTGATCGAGGAGAACCGGACGCGGTTGATCGGCACGTCCTCGTTGACGTCCCTGACGATCTCGTAGGCCTCCTTGCCAATGAGTTCCCCTTCGCGATCGTAGTCAGTCGCGATGGTCACCAGTTCGGCCTGCCGGGACAGAATGCGCAAGGTCGCGACGATGTTCTCTTTCGTCGCCGTCTTCTCGATCGACGCGTCGACGAGTTCGACGGGTTCGACGTCACGCCAGTCGGAGTACTCCGGCGGGAAGTCGACTCCGACGACGTGTCCGGAGAGTCCGACACAGCGCTTGCCGCCCCACTCGTAGACGTTCACGCCGTTTTCACGGGTCGCGTTCGCGGACTCACCACTCAGAATGTCGGCAATGCGTCTCGCGGCGTTGTCTTTCTCCGTGATAATCAGTTCCACGGCAGTACACCTCCCGAGACTCGAGACACGGTCATTGGGCCTCGGTACGCCCGACCCCCGGTTAACCCTTTCGGGGCGAAATCAATAGCCTCCGGCGGTCTCCCTACATACTGGGTGTGCACTTCGCCGTGGAAATCGTGGGCTCGAGGGTGCTACACCGGATCGAAATGAGCGGAAGCGGTACTCAACTGACCACCCTCCAGCGTCTCGTCAGTCGTCCGCCGGCACCGGCTGTGGCCGTGGCTGGCTCGCTTCCGCATCGAGCAACGCGGTGGTGGCTGCTGGCGACAGTTCGTTGACGACCGATCGCCCCTCTCGCTCGCGGACGACGAGCCCCGATTCCTCGAGTTTCGAGAGATGGTGTGAGATCGTACTCGGATCGCGGTCGAGCGCGTCCGCGAGTTGGCCGTTGGGCGCCTGTCCGAGCGTCGCCAGTTCCTCGAGCAACCGTCTGCGGGTCGGTTCGGCGAGGGCGGCGTGGAGTTCGACGTCGTCGGCGTCGATCGGGAAGTATCGGCGTTTCCCGTCGACTTTGATCGAGGTGACGATGTTCTCCTCCTCGAGGATGCGAACGTGGTGGCGTACCGTCGAGAGCGGGACGTCACTGTGATCGCTCACTTCAGAAAGGTACAGTCCAGGTTCGGCCGTCACCGCGTCGAATATCTCCTTCCGTCTGTCGTTCTCGAGCGGGTCGGAGTCGTCGTAGCGACTGTATCTGAACAGGGCCGCCAATGGAACCGAAATGGCGTCACGGAGGAGATTCCACCAGCGTCGAAGCTGCGAGGCACCAGTCCAGCTGGCGACCGTGCTTCCGGCCGCTCCTGCTCCGGCTCCGGTGGCTCCCGCACCAGCACCAGCACCGGCACCGGCGACTCCGACACCCATACTCGAGACGGCCACGGCACCGAGCAACCCGGCGAGGATCCCGTTGACAGCGGTCTGTGTGCTCGAGGACGGTTCCGGAGTACTGATACCGAGTGGTCCGCTTGCCGTTTCATCGTCGGCGAAAGCACCCTCGAGATCGGGTTCCGTTCCCTCCTCAGTGGTGACGTTCGCCTCGAGGGTCGCCTCGAGGTCGGCCAGTTCTGATTCCGTTCGTACCGTGGCGTTCATATCCGTCGACCCGAGGACGGTGTTCGTCGTGTCCGAGAGTGTCGTTGTCGTTTCCTCGAGGGTTTCGCCGGTATCGTCCACCGTATCGTCGACCGTCTCGACGGTATCATCGATCGTCTCAGTGGTTTCATCAGACGCTTCTTCGACCGCGTCGCCGACCGTCCCAACGGTGTCATCGACCATGTCGGTCGTCTCGTCCGCCGTTTCCTCGAGTGATCCCGTCGTCCCCGCGAGTGAGTCTGTCGTTTCCTCGAGGGTCTCACTGGTCTCGTTGACGGCGTCTTCGGTATCGTCTGTGGTCTCGTTGACGGCGTCTTCGGTATCGTCCGTGGTCTCGTTGACGGCGTCTTCGGTATCGTCCGTGGTCTCGTTGACGGCGTCCTCGGTATCGTCCGTGGTCTCGTTGATGGCGTCTTCGGTATCGTCTGTGGTCTCGTTGACGGCGTCTTCGGTATCGTCCGTGGTCTCGTTGACGGCGTCCTCGGTATCGTCCGTGGTCTCGTTGATGGCGTCTTCGGTATCGTTAACGGCGTCCTCAGTATCGTCCGTGGTCTCGTTGACGGTGTCTTCGGTATCGTTCACTGCGTCATCAGTGTCGTTCGTCGTGTCGTTCACCGTGTCACCCAGATCGTCGTCGAGCACGAGGCCACTGACTTCGAGCAGGCTACTCGAGCCCGCGTCGTCCACCTCGCCCGTCTGATCGCTCGAGGTGTCCACGAGAGCGACGGCTGTCCCTGTCCCGGCGACAGCCAATGAACAGACCACCATGGCGACCACGAAACCGACGAAATGACCGGCGCGTGTGGACGAACGCATGGGAAAGCTAGTTGGCCATATGAAGTCATCAAGTATATGTTTTGTCCGTTTGTCCGGATAGTGAAACTCGAGAAACTATCCGTCCGTGACCCGAACCCAGCAGGTATTTTGGCGTGGAAGCGTCGGGTTTGAATATGGATCCCGCGCTTGGCCCCCCATCGGTGATGTCCGAGCGGCGCGAGGAACTCACGCCGATGATGGCCCAGTATCACGACCTCTGTGCTCGCTACGACGACGCCATCGTTCTCTTTCAGGTCGGTGACTTCTACGAGACCTTCTGTGGTGCCGCCGAAACGACCGCCCGACTACTCGAGTTGACCCTCACCAGCCGGGAGGACTCGACCGGCGAGTACCCGATGACTGGCGTCCCCGTCGACAACGCCGCCTCTTACATCGAGGAACTGCTCGAGGCGGGCTACCGGGTCGCCATCGCCGATCAGGTCGAAGAACCAGGCGAATCGGCCGGCGTCGTCGAACGGGCTGTTACGCGCGTCGTTACCCCAGGGACGCTCACCGAAGACGAACTGCTCTCGAGCGACGACAACAACTTCGTCGCAGCGATCGCTGCGGGTGACGGATCTGGAGCGACCGACGAACCCGGCGGCGATCCAGATGCGGACATCGCCCTCGCCTTGCTCGACGTCTCGACCGGTGACTTTCTGACCACCAGTGCGACGACCCCCGACCGCATCGCCGACGAAGTCAGCCGATTTACCCCATCGGAGGCCGTTGTCGGGCCGGACGCACCCGCAGACCTCGCCCCCGAACGATGTATGGTGACGCCGTTTTCACCGGCGGCGTTCGACCTCGAGGCGGCCACGGAAATCCTGCGGTCGTACTTCGGCAATCCGGAGTCGCTGGTCGCGAGCGACGCGGAGATACGGGCCTGTGGGGCGATTCTGGCGTACGCGGAGTACGTCCGCGGCGGAGTCAGCGGAGACGGCGAGGGGGCGTCCACCGAAATGACCCAGACGGACAATTCGGACGGTGTCGAGAGGGAGCACCTGAACGGGACAGCCGACGCGACGGAAACCGAACGCACCCGCCTCGAGTACCTGACCCGCCTTCGTCGGTACGATTCCCGGGAATACCTGCTGCTCGACGCCGTCGCCGTCCGCAGCCTCGAGTTATTCGAACCGCGCGCCGTCCACGGCCGGGAGGAGGCGACGCTCGTGGACGTGCTCGACGAAACCGAGAGCGCCCTCGGCGGCCGGACACTCAGAGACTGGCTACGGCGACCGTTGCTCGAACCCGATCGAATCGACGACCGCCTCGACGCCGTCGAGTCATTGACCCAGGATCCCCGAACCAGGGATTCGATTCAAGAGGCGCTTCGGGGCGTGTACGACCTCGAGCGATTGATCGGGCGCATCTCTCGAGAACGCGCCAACGCCCGCGACCTGCGCTCGTTGCGCGACACCCTCGCCACCGTCCCCGCGATACGGGACGCAATCGATGGTGTCGACTGCGATCGCCTGACCCGTATTCGTGAGGCGCTCGACCCGCTCGAGGACGTCCGTCGCCTGATCGACCGGGCGATCGTCACCGACCCGCCCCACGAGATCACCGAAGGTGAGATCATCGCAGACGGCTACGACGACGACCTCGATTCGTTGCGCGAGACCGCCAGAAACGGCAAACAGTGGATCGACGACCTCGAGGCCGAGGAATGCGAACGCACCGGAATCGAGTCGCTAAAAGTCGGCTACAACTCGGTACACGGCTACTACATCGAGGTCACGAACCCGAACCTCGAGGCCGTTCCCGACGACTATCAGCGTCGCCAGACGCTCAAGCGGTCGGAGCGGTTCGTGACGCCGGAACTCAAACGCCGCGAGGAAGAGATCATCGGTGCCGAGGGTCGTGCGGATCGACGCGAGTACGAGATCTTCTGTACGGTTCGCCGCGAGGTCGCCGAGGAGGTGACGCGGGTACAGTCACTCGCCGACGCGCTCGGAACCCTCGACGCGCTGTGTTCGCTGGCAACCGTGGCGGCCGAACGCGACTACTGCAGGCCCGACGTTCGGGCTCGTGACGACGGCGACGCCCGCCTCGAGATCGAGGGCGGTCGCCACCCCGTCGTGGAGCGAACGCAGGACTCCTTCGTCCCGAACGACGGCCGGTTCGATTCCGACAATCGCCTGGCGATCATCACCGGGCCAAACATGTCCGGCAAGTCGACGTACATGCGCCAGGTCGCCCAGATCGTCCTGCTGGCGCAGGTGGGGAGTTTCGTCCCCGCTTGTCGAGTCGCACTGACACCGTTCGACCGGCTCTTCACCCGCGTCGGGGCCAGCGACGATATCGCCGGCGGCCGCTCGACGTTCATGGTGGAAATGGACGAGCTCGCGACGATTTTGCGGGAAGCCGACGGCCGCTCGCTCGTTCTGCTCGACGAAGTCGGTCGGGGGACGTCGACGGCCGACGGCCTCGCCATCGCCCGGGCGATCACCGAGTTCATCCACGACGAGGTTGGCGCACTCACGCTGTTTGCGACTCATCACCATCCGCTGACTGAACTTGCGAACGAACTCGACGCGGCGTTCGCGCGCCACTTCGAGACGACCCAGGAAGATGGTGAGGTCGTCTTCGATCACGAAATCGTCCCAGGTGCGGCCCAGGGCTCCTACGGTGTCGAGGTGGCGACGGCCGCTGGCGTGCCTGAACCGGTCGTCGAACGGGCGAGAGAACTGGCTTCCGGGAACGCCGACGGCTCAGGCGGTGATCAGTCACCGGATACCGACTCGAGCCAGCCCCATCCTCTGCCGGTGAGTTCGGATGGCGGTGACGACCCGCGCGACGTCGCCGCAGAGTTACGAGCGTTGGATCTGGGCCGTCTCACTCCCGTCGAGGCGCTCACAGAACTGGATCGATTGAAGCGGTTGCTCGAGTAGAAGCGGTTGCTTGAAAGGGAGTGAAGCGTCGCTCGAGGGAAGTAAACCAATTGGCGGGAGGAGCCAAAAGCTGGATAGTTCGCGACCGGGTTCACGATCGAATGAACGCATCACCGCCAGACACGAATACAGTGACTGCAGCCACTGATCAACAAGGAGAGCCTAGTTGTCGCCAGCTTTGCCCTGCCACGCGTAGGAGCGGCGTTTGGCGGATTTACCGAAGCCACAGGACGCACAGACGCCCTTTTTCACGTGGTAGGATTTCTCACCGCAGCGTCGGCATTTGACGTGCGTCGTCTTGTTCTTCTTTCCTTGGCTTGGGGTTCCTGCGCCAGTCATGGAGTGATCGAAACGACGTTATCGCCGCGTATAATGGTTGTGTCTTCGACCGGCGTCGCTGCGTCCAGTTCCGTCTCCTGGCCGACGGCGACGTCCTCGAGGACGAGATTCATGTGTTGATCGTATCCGGCAAGCTCGCCGACGTACTCCTCACCGCTTTTAAGTCGTACACGAACCCGTTCGCCAAGCGACGCCTCAAGGACATCAAGCGGTCGTCCACTCATACTCGAGAAGGCAGGTGTTGTACACTTAACCGTACCGGTCCGGTGGTCGACTGGGGTTGTGCTCACTCGAGTCCGACTTCGTTTCATACGGTTTGTTGTGAATTTTTATCGGTGATTTCCTGCCGGGTCGGCAATCACCGGTAAGAGACCACAGCAGACCGTATTAGAACTCCGTGCGCCAGGAGCCACCCAGCACCGTCTATTTCCAATCCAGACACACATATAAATGGCCAGTACGTTTAAATAGTTGATCTCAAACATTGGGTTCTCTGCCGGGGGATGAGGATTTACGATTGTACGAAAAAAGTTGTAGGTGCCGGGGTGCCTCTGACAACCGGCCGTCGCGTGGGTTACTTTGCCCGGAGTGGCCCCCGCGATACATTTCACTTTACCAGTCGATCCCACCCAGGAGCCGCTGCTCACCGACGATCAATCGTTTCGTGAAGTGTAAGTCTCGAAACTGACGTGAAATTCTCCCGCCCTACAGTGAAGGCTTCCTCCTCGGACGTCCGTACTTCGGGCGTCCGCTACAGGAGCGCCTCGAGGTCGGCGTGATCGCCGAGCAATGTCCCCATCTGATCGACGGTCTGGGCATCGCGGGTGCGACCACTGCGAATGACGTCCTCGGCACGCTCGACGGTCGTCAGCGTGTCCGTCTGTACGAGGACGACGGGCACGCTCTTCTGTGCCGCCTGTCCGAGGATCGCACCGGACGGTCGATGGCCGCCGGTGAGGATCAGACACTTCACGCCCGGAGCCTCTAGTGCGGCCGCGTGGATGTCGGCACGGTCGCCACCAGTGATGACGGCGGCGTTTTTCGTCCGTCGGAAGTGTCTGAGCGCGCTGTCGGCTCCCATCGCCCCGACGGAGAAGCGCTCGACGTACGCGTCGAGACCCTCCTCCACGAGGACACGACCTCCGATTTCGTCCGCGAGATCACCGACGGTGACCCCGGCCAGCGTCTGCTCGCGCGGGAGCACGCCGTGGACGGGTACCCCACGGCCCTCGAGGAACGGGGCGATTTCGGCCTCAAGTTGATCCCGGGTAGAGTCTGACACGGCGTTGAACAGCACGCCGTCGAGTCGATCGCCGAATGTATCCGCGGCGGCCAGCACGTCGTCGATGTCTCCTGGCGTCTGGTATGGCGCGATCAACAGAACGCGAGCATCGAGCAGGTCGGCGACGTCCGCATCCGTCAGGTCGACGATACCACCCTGCTCGAGCCGGCCGCCGCCCTCGAGAAACAGCCGGTCGTGGTTCGTCGCGAGCGCCTCGAACGCCTCTTTCACGCGATCGTGTAGCTCCTCGGTGGTCTCGCGACCGCGAATCGCCTGCTCGATGAACGTCGGTGAGTACACCACGGGCTCGAGGTCGTGCATCTCGGCGTCGAGGTCGAGTAACTCGCGGGCGAGCATCGGATCCTCGTCGAGCGTCTTGCCGACGTTGCTCTGGAGGCGCGTCCCCTTCGGCTTCATATAGCCGACGCTGTCGCCGGTCTCGGCTGCGTGTTTCGCGAGTGCGAGGGTGATCGCCGTTTTGCCGATGCTCTCCTCGAGAGAGGCCACCAGAATCGGTCGTGTCTGGTCGTGGGGACGGTCGCTGGTCGGCTGCTGTTCCCCCTCGGATTCGGATTTGGGTTCGGATTCGGTCTCCGTGTCGGTAGTGGTGTCGGTCATAGGTTCTCCGTATCAACGGTCAGTCTGAGGTCGATCGCCTGTACACCTTCCGGGCCGACGACGAGCGGGTTGACGTCGAGTTCGAGGATCGCCGGGAAGTCGGTCACGAGCTGTGAGAGTCGCTGGATCGACTCGACCACGGAATCGACGTCCGCTGGTGTGCGGCCACGAGCCCCACGCAACAGCGGCGCGGCCTGAATCTCGTCGACCATCGCCCGAGCCTCGCTCTCGCCGATCGGGGCCACTCGGAGGGAGGTGTCCTCGAGGATCTCGACGAAGATACCGCCGAGTCCGAACAACAGGAGCGGCCCGAACTGGGGGTCGCGATTCATCCCGATGATCGTCTCGGTCGACCCCTCGAGGTCGAGCATCTCCTGAACCTGCACCCCGAGAATAGTCGTGTCGGGCTGGTAGTTCCGGGCCTTGGCGACGACGTCTTCGTAGGCGTCGTACACCTCCTCGTCGCTCACGCCGACGCGGACGCCGCCGATGTCCGACTTGTGCGAGATATCGGGGCTGACGATCTTGAGGACGACGTTCCCCTCGATCGATTCGGCGACCTGGCGGGCGTCGGCAGGATCGTCGACGATTTCGCCGGTCGGCGTGGGAATGCCGTAGGCCTCGAGCAAGTCCATCGCCTCGACGCCGAGGCGGTTGTCCACTCGGTCGCGCGCGGTCTCGAGGATCGCTCTGGCGCGATCACGATCCACATCGAAAGTGTCAGGTTCGTCGATTTGCGTCTCCCGGATGGCTCGATAGCGGGCAAGGGCGTCGAGCCCCGAGACGGCTCGTGCCGGGTCGAAGTAGTTCGGAATGCCGAACTCCCGAAGCACGTCTTCGGCCGCTCTCGACCGACTTCCTCCCATCAGGCTCGTCACGACGGGTTTGTCGTGTTCCTCCCGGCGTTCGATCACGACCTCCGCCAGGCGGTCGTACTCGAGAACCGCCGTCGGCGCGCTGACAACGACGGCGCTACCGACGTTTGGATCGGAGAGCGCAATGTCGAGCGCCATCTCGAATCGTTCGATGTCGGCATCACCGATGACGTCGATTGGGTTGTAGATGTTCGCCTCCTCGGGCATCGTCTCCCGGAAGCGCTCGAGCGTGTCTTCGGTGAACGACGCCATCTCGAGCGTCGAGTCGCCGACAGCGTCGGTGGTGAGTACCCCGGGGCCGCCGGCGTTGGTAACGACGGCGACGCCGTCGGAACTCGGCGCCGGGAGTCCGGAGAGGGCACGTGCCCAGTCGAACAGTTCCTGGACTGATCGCGCCCTGAGGACGCCTGCCTGTTCGAGTCCGGCTTCGTATGCCGACTCGGTGCCGGCGATCGCGCCGGTGTGTGAGGAGGCCGCTTGCGCGCCTGCGTCCGTCCGCCCAGACTTGACGAGCACGACCGGGGTGTCGTCGCTCACCTCGCGAGCGGCGTCGACGAACTCGTCGCCCCGGTCGATTCCCTCGAGGTAGCCGATGACGACGTCGGTCTCGGGGTCGGCCCCCCACTCGCGGACGAAGTCCGTCTCGTCGAGGACGGACTTGTTCCCCAGGGAGACGACGTCCCGGAAGCCGATTCCCTGTTCGTTCGCCCAGTCTAACACGGCGGTGATGAACGCCCCCGACTGACTCATAAAGGAGACGCTCCCCTCGAGCGCGTTCTCGGGGCCGAAGGTGGCGTTCATGCCGGTCTGGGTGCTCATAATTCCGAGGCTGTTCGGCCCGACGAGGTTGAGGTCGTACTCCGCGGCGATGTCGCGCAACTCGCGTTCGCGGGTCGCGCCGTCGCTGCCGGTTTCGGAGAACCCGGCAGTAATGACGACGACGTTTTCAACACCCGCTTGGGCACTCTCGCGGATCGCTTCGAGCACGATCGGGGGTGGGACGACGATCACCGACAGGTCGACCGACGGTGCACTCGCCACGTCGGGAAAACACTCGAGGCCGAGGACGGCGTCCCGATTCGGATTGACGGGAACGACGTCCCCGTGGAAATCCGCCTCGAGATTCTCGAGTATTGCCCGACCGACGGCACCTTCTCGATCGGTCGCTCCGACGACGGCGACGGTCTCGGGTGCGAAGAGAGTTCGTAACCTTCCCATCGACGTAACGTTCACTCGGGATCGGGTTAAACGTATCCTCCGATTCCCAATGGATGGTTCCGAGCGAAGGCTACAGCGTGCGTCTGCAGGTCGGTTCAGTGCATCGAAATGGCCGTCACCGAGCGACCGGAGAGCGCGATCGCCAGCAGGTAGATGGCGATGGCGACGACGATTATCGAGCCACCGGAGGGAAGCCCCTGGGAAATCGCCAGAGCAAGCCCACCGACGATCGATAGCTGGCCGAAGAGTATCGAGAGCGCCATCGTTTCACGGAAGTCTCGGGCGATCTGTGAGGCGGCGGCCACCGGAATCACGAGCATACCGGCGACGAGGATCACTCCCAGCACCTGCATCGAGCCGACGACGACGACGGCTGTCATCACTACCAGCAGCGTATTATACGCGTTTACGTTCAGCCGGGCGACTCGAGCGGCCTGCTCGTCGAAGGTGATGAACAGCAGTTGTTTGTACGTGTATGCCACGACAGCGACCACGAAGACGCTCAACACCGTCATCAGCCGGGCGCTCGAGGCGCTCACGATAGAGAGATCGCCCCAGAGGAAGCCTTCGATACTAATGCCGCGCTGGCCACGCCCCCGACTAATGATGAGCGTCCCGACGGCGAAGCTCCCGGTCAGCATGATCGCGATGGGAACATCGCCGTAGGTGTTCGTTCGCTCGGCGAGCCACTGGACACCGAGGGCCCCCAGGATGGAGACCAGCAAGGCGAAATACAGTGGCGCGTCGATCCCGATCAGCGAGCCGGCGGCGAACCCGATGGCCACACCGGCGAAAGCCGTGTGGGCGAGCGTTTCGCCGATGAGCGCCATCTCCCGGTGGACGAGGAACGTCCCGATCAGCGGGGCGACGATGCCGATGAGGACGCCGGTGGCAAGCTGTTGCCACATGAACGACCACTTGAAGACGTTCGTCCCGAGGTAGTGATCGAGCCACTTGCCAGCGATCATGAACTGTTCGTAGGCGGAAGCAACGGCCGGGGCGGTACGAAGCCAGTAGAGGACGACGAACGCGATCATCACGAGCGCGACGACGGCAGTGACGGCGAGTCCCGCTAGCTCGAGGAGGGAACGATAGTCGGGGCTCGAGTCTGCGTCACGGGAAGCGGTGGTGTCAGCGTGTTCCGGCATCGTCAGTGATCGTGGTGGACGACCGTTCCGGTCGCCCCGTAGGCTTCGGCGAGGGCGTCGCTCTCGACGAACGACTCCGTGTCGCCGTGGTGGAACAGTTCGGTGTTGATACAGGCGATGCGCGAGGCGCGGTCGGTCACGACGCCGATGTCGTGTTCGATGAGAATAATCGTGATTCCAGACTCGTTGAGCGAATCGAGCAACTGGTAGAACGCGTCGCGGGATTCGGCGTCGACGCCGACGGTTGGCTCGTCCAGGGCAAGTAGATCCGCCTCGGAGGCGAGCGCCCGCGCGATGAACGCCCGCTGGCGCTGGCCGCCCGACAGCTGATTGATCCGGCGGTCGGCCAGGTCGGTGATGCCGACGGTCTCGATGGCGTCGTCGACGATCGCGTAATCCTCGCCAGTCAACCGCGAGTGGCCCGCCTGAGCGAACCGCCCCATCGTCACGCACTCGTAGACGGTGACGGGCATCGAGCCGCCCCGGTTGGTCGACTGCTGGGAGACGTAGCCGATGCGGTGGCCGTCCGTGAACTCGTCGACGGGTTCGCCGAAGAGATCGATCGATCCGCGCTCGGGCTCGAGTAGCCCGAGCATGAGGTGTAAGAGGGTCGTCTTACCGGAGCCGTTCGGGCCGATAAGTCCCAGGAACTCGCCTTCCTCGATCGTTAGCGAGACGTCCTTGACGACCGGCGTCTCACCGTAGGCGAACGAGACGTTCCGGACGTCGACGGCGGCTGTCACTGGTAGTTCTCCATCGTGGGCGGAGTTAGTTCTTGCACTTTTGGTTCGGTGGTTTGCGGGCATTTATTCGGCTTTGAGCGCGGCTCGAAGGGACGGGAGCGTTATCTCTTCCATCTGCTCGACCCAGCCCCACCCTCGGTCGTCCCAGTCGGGCAGCGTCCCCTCGGCCGGGGTGAGCGGGGCGACCTCCGTCGCACTGCTGTCCTCGACGATGGTTTCCGCCAGCGGCGGTACCTCCCCGTCGCCCGCCTCGAACGGATCGTACAGGATGGTGTCGATGGCGTTCTCGTTCACCAGTTCGATCGTCTCGGCGATTTCGCTCGGGCTCGGGGACTCGTCCGGGGAGACGCCAATCGGCGAGTGGAGGTCGAACCCGTAGCGGTGCTCGAGATACCTGAATGAGTCGTGGCCGGCGAAGACGGCGATGTCGAGTTGGGCGTCGTCTACGGTTGCCTGGAACTGCTCGTCGACTGCAGACAGGCGTTCGTTGTACGCATCGGCGTTCGCTTCGAACGTCTCCGCGTCGTCGGGACTGACCTCGGCGAGGCCGTCCGCGATGGCGTCGACGATGTTCGCGGCGAGCACCGGATCGGCCCAGACGTGCGGGTCGTGGAACTCGGTGGCATCGGCCGGGTCGATGTCGTCCGAGACGTCGACGCTCAGCGTATCGGCGCTCGAGTCCCAGAGTACGTCCCCGTCCTGGCGAAGTTCGAAGACGACGAGGGTTCGCCCCACGTCGATACCGTGGAGTTCGACGGCGTCGCCGTGAGATTCGATGTCGACCATTTCGTCGGGTGCGCCGTCGCCAAGACGGGCGTCGAGCTGGACGTCCTCGTCCCCACCGAGTGGAATGACGTGTCCGCCGTCGACCTCGACGACTGCTTCGAATCTCATCGATCCCTCGAGCGGGACGTCCGGTAAGCCACCGTCCCAGTGATCGACGTGCCAGTAGGCGACCGTCTCACCCGTCCGCGGATCGATGATATCGAACCCGTCGACCTGGACGTTCGACGGGTCGACCGTGTACTCTTCGTCAGGATCCGGACGCTCACCCGTTGAAAATGGGAGTAATTGATCTGCCGTCAACCCGGCCATTCCGTCGATGACGGTACTGTCGACAGACTCCTCTTCCGCCTCGAGTTGAGCGGCGAGATCCTGTGCCCACGAGAATTCGGGCGTATCCAGGTACACGAACGCATCCGTTTCAGCTACGTCCCGAGTGAGATCTCCACCAGGGTTCCAGCCGTGTCCCATCTCGCCTACGTCAACGGGGTTCTCGAATGCGCCGTGGTCGCCGACGATTTGATTGCTCCAGTCCCAGAGTGCGAAGAAGGCGGCGTAGCCGGAGATCGCGTTCTCGCCACTTTCATTGCCACTGCCATTCTCGGTATCGTCGCCAGGCTCGCTGAGACAGCCCGCGAGTGCACCGAGCGCGACCGCCGCCCCACCGCGGCGTAACGCAGTTCGGCGTGTCAGCTTCATACAGTCAGACAATCGCCTCATTGATAAAAGAGTTATTATTCCCCTTCCCCAAGTTATTAAACAGCACCGGTCAGCACCCTTTTCGATACTAGCCGCCAGTCACCTGACGAGACCGGGGTACGATATGCGGACGCGTCCTAGACGGCGTGCTCGAGCGGTTTGAGACGTGAAAATCGAATTTTGGAAAACGCACCTCGAGACCAAACACGTCAGCGGGGAACGGGAATCGTTCAGTGGTCGTGGTCGTCGTGGTCGTGGTCGTCGTGGTCGTGGTCGTCGTGGTCGTCGTGGTCGTCGTGGTCGTGGTCGTGGTCGTCGTGGTCGTCGTGGTCGTGACCGTCCTCATCGACTTCCTCGACCACCTGTGCCGTAATCTCGGGGGACTGGTAATCCGCATGATCGTCGTGCCAAATCTGGAAGACGACGTCGGTGACACCTACCGTCTCGCCGGCGATTGACACGTGGTCGCCGTGAGATTCGAACGAAACGACTCCGTCAGGCGCGTCGTGGGCGAGGGCTGCACGGAGTTCGTACGCATCGCCGAGTTCGATCGGCTCGCCATCGTCGTCCTCGATAACCGCGCCGAGGGAAATCGACTCGTCGACGGGAATCTGTGGAAGGTTCCCGTCCCAGTGATCGTCGTGTACCCAGGCCGCTTCTTCGGCCGGATCGTGTGACCGATCGAGGAGACTGAACGACCCAATGCCGATGTGATCGAACGGCTCCGCATCGACGTCGTGGCCATCGTCATGGCCGTCGTGGGTGTCCGTATCGTCAGTATCGTTAGTATCGTCATCCCCACCGTTACCACCGCTCTGGTCGTCGTTGCTGTCATCGGCATCTGACCCGTCGTCATCGTCCCCGCCCAGACAACCGGCGAGGGCGAATGCCCCGAGTGAACCGGACGTGATCAGCAATCTGCGACGCGATAGTGTGGGTTCGTCAGCACTCATTATTAGACTCTACCAGCGAGTTATGTGTAGTTACTAATTAAGGTGTTGGTTTTGTTAACGGTGTTGTGTATCCTATTTCATCTGCACGGTAAGCCGCCTGGAGAGCTCGCTCGAGACTTACGCACCGGCATAGCGCGACTCAGACAACGTGGATCAAGAAACGCTGAAGGGCAAGACTGGACACGCACGCATGCCCGCTACAAGTTCAGAAGGTCGAGCAGAGGTCAAATCACTCGACGACGGAAACGACGTCAGCGTTCGTCAGCCGTTCGAGTTCCACCGGATCGATCGGGAACACCGCAGACGGCGTCCCGGCGGCAGCCCAGACCGTCTCGTATTCGAGCAACGTCTCATCCAGCAGCGTCGGCACGGGGAGGTCGTGACAAATTGGAGGCACGCCGCCGATGGCCCAGCCGAGTCGGGATTTGATCCGGTCGGGGTCGGCCATCTCGACGTCCTCCGGAGACACCTCGAGTTGGTCGGCGAGGGCCGCTTCGTCGACGTGATTGGCACCACTCGTGATCGTGACGATCAGGTCGCCGTCGGCGTCGAACGCGAGCGAACTCGCGATCTGGGCCTCCGCACAGCCGATGGCGTCGGCCGCATCGGCGGCGGTCTTCGTTCCTTCCGGAAACTCCGTCACCGAGGGATCGAAGCCGTACTCCTCTCGAGCCTGTGCGACGAACGTCGCTGCGCGCGGATGCATTGGCGTGGTATTCTCACGCAATGATGAAAAGGTAGCGGTAGGGCACCCCGATCAGATGGTCGGAACGCGACTCCGCGGCCAGCAGCGATCACCGAACGCGAACCGAGACGTCAACCTCCTCGAGGCGACGATAGACTGGATTCTGCTCGCGCTCGAGGTCGAACACGTCGAATCGGACGACGAGCCGCCCTGGATCAATAGTCGCCCGGAGCATCGGTCCGCGACTCGTGACGACGACGTACGGCGGCCCGGCGACGGGTGGGGCAGGGAGGGTGTAGCCCGCGGCGTCGGCGAGGTCGATCAACACCCCTGGCAGGGACTCGAGCACACCCGACGACTCGAGTCGGGTGCGAAGCGGGTCGACGACGGCCTGGCGATCCGAAACGGTCGATGTCGACCAGTCGGCGGCAACGGCGTCCGCACACGCGTTGACGGCCGATAGCGTCGCGTCGTGTTCGCGGTGAAGCTGCCGTTCGATCGCTCGAGCCGTCTCCGAGTCGGTCATGACCGTGACTGGATCGAGCCGGTATAAGAAACATGGCGACACGGAATTGCGAGCCGGGTAGTCAGCGTCGGCTATACCCAGTTTCCGTGGATCGACCCGTCAGCTCTCGTCAACCGACTCCAGGAACGCTGCAGCAGTTGCTCGAATCGGCAGCGCCGTCATCGCCCCCGGTTCGGTCGTCGCCTGGGCGGCAACCGCGCTGGCGAACGCGAGCGTTTTCTGGAGACTGCGGCCCCCGCGGAGCGAGTCGATGAGACCGGCGACGAAGGCGTCACCGGCACCAGTGGTGTCGACTACGTCGACGTCGAAGCCGGGATGCTCGAGGACGAGGTCGGGTTCGAGTGCTCGCTCGTCATCATCGGTGACGACCATCGCTCCCTCGCTTCCGCAAGTGAGAAAGACGGTGTGTGGCCCGAGTTCGAGTGCGTCTCGAGCGACAGCCGTGGGTGTCGCGCCGGTACAGCCGAGGGCCTCGAGTTCCTCGACGGTTGCCTTGCAGACGTCCGTGTGGGCGAGCGCTTCGCGGCCGACCCGCCTGAAGGTCGCTTCGTCGGCCCACAGTTCCGGTCTGAAGTTGGGATCGAACGACACCGTACAGCCCCGGGCAGCGGCCCGCTCGAGCAAGTCGAACGTGGCCGCTCGCGATCGGCCGCTCGAGAGGGTGACGCCGCCGGCGTGCACCCACTCGAGTTCCTCGAGCGTCGACTCGTCGATAGTGCCCGGTTCGAGACGCGTGTCGGCCGTATCGTCGCGGTAGAACGAGAACGTTCTATCCCCAGACTCGTCGTGGGTGACGAACGCGAGGGTCGTCTGGGCGTCCGGATCGATTTCGACGAACCGATCTGTGATCCCGTGTTCTGCGAGTACTCCAGTAAGGTAGTGACCAAATGGATCGTCGCCGACCCGGGTCCAGTACGCCGGTGGATGCTCGAGACGCGAGAGGGCGACGGCGACGTTTGCCGGTGCTCCACCGGCCCGCCGTTCGAACCCTGATACCGACGAGAGCGGCCCCGGCCGGTCGGGAAGAAAGTCGACGAGCGTTTCGCCGGCTACGAGCACGGACTGGTTCATACCTCAGTATCGGCGACCACGCTGTATAATGGCACGGATTGGGTCGAGATCCTGCCGGCGAGCACCCGGGCGCAAGCGGGGACCTGCGTGAAACTCCTGTCGAACTGACTGTAGCGGGCAGCGACTAAACGTCTCTCTCGAGTAATTATTTTCGTCGAGTGGGAAACAATGGTTCTTAATAACGAAGAATAATTTTCTAATGGGAAGGGTTTAAGGGTGTTGACGGCGTACCTTCGAACGAGATGAGTACTCAAAAGACCGTCCGCCAGCAGGCCGATACCGTCGAGGAGAACGCCCTACGACTCGAGCAGGAGAAGGCCGAACAGATCGTCGACGCGCTCAATTCCGAACTCGCGAACGCGTACGTCCTGTACCACCAGCTCAAGAAACACCACTGGGTCGTCGAAGGTGCAGAGTTCCGCGACCTGCACCTGTTCTTCGAAGAGGCCTACGAACACGCCGAGGAAGGCGCTGACCTGATCGCCGAGCGTGCCCAGGCACTCGGTGGCGTCCCGGTATCGGGCCCGACGAACCTCGAGCAACGCGCGACCGTCGAGTTCGAGGGCGAGGACGTCTACGACCTCCGGACGATGATGGAAAACGACCTCGAGATGTACGGCGACATCATCGAATCGATGCGCGACAGCATCGAACTCGCAACGAACCTCGGCGATCACGCGACCGCTCACATGCTCCGGGAGATCCTCTTCGAGGTCGAAGACGACGCTCACCACTTCGAGCACTATCTCGAGGACGAAACGCTCGTCCTCGAGCAGGCCACGCACTGATCGTCGGACACCGACGAAGCGATGTATTTCCCTGCGGACGAGTCACCAGCGTTCGGACGAATTTGCCACGCTGAGCCACACAACTCTTAACTTGGAACCGTTCATACTCGCGTGTATGCATAAAGACGAACTCCTCGAATTGCACGGCGAACTCGTCGTCATCATGGAGTACTTTTCCGACCGCGAGAACGTCGATGCCGGCCTCTTCGATGCCTACCATCAGCTCGACGTCGATCCGGACGACGTCCACAAATCGAAGAGCGAGCACAAACACGCCGTCTTCGTCCTCGGAAACGCCCTCGCGAACGCGATGAGTCAGGACGAGTTCTCGAGCGCCGGTCGGATCGGCAAGCGGATGCAGGAGCTCGCGGACGACGCCGAGTCGAAGATCTAAGCCTGGCGAGGCTCGAACTGGACGCTCCTCGATGCGATCAACGCAGGCAAGAATCGGCACGCCCTGGTGAGCGCGGTTCCGTTTACTCGCTGATGCAGCACTACTATAGTAGCCACTGGAAGTCAATGCACATCCGATCGCAAGCGGAGTCTGCGACCGGTGTGTAAATCGTTTCAGTCGTTACAATAGCCACTGCACGTCTTGCCCACCTGATCGCCAGACGTGTCGGCGATCAGTATGTGACTCATGTCAGTTGGTGCTATAGGCGAAACGTATTTACACCGGTTCCCGCTTGTTGAAATATGGATCCGCGCACGCAAGAGCGCGTCGAACGATGGGAGTCCCGTTCGTATTCGGGCGGCTACGACGGACTCGCCTCGCTCGCCGACGAGGACTTTTCGGGTGCCATTACCGCTGGTGGTACCTGGGCCTTTATGCTCAACGGCCGTATCGTTGGCGTCGTCGACGGCAGCCTCGAGCAGTTCGACGGGGCGAGCGGGACAGCGTACGACGCACCATATCCCTCGTTGCCGCTGCTCTGTACGATGGACGAACAGGGTGGTGAGACCAGAGCGAAGTACTACACGAACGACACGCCGCTGAGCGAGGTCGACGAAACCCTCCAGCAGGGATCGTTTACGGGGTACGTCGAACTCAGTGAACAGGTGCTCAGTGGTGATTACTATCTGATCTACTACGGGGGCCGACGGATGGCCGCCGCCTACATCGGTAACGCCGAACGCCTCTTGACCGGCGACGAGGCGTTCGACCGAGCCGACGACGAAGTCGGTATCTACGAAGTGATCGACGTCGATATCGAGATTCAGACGATTCCTGGAAGCGAAGCGGCGTCAAAATCAGAGCCAGCGTCAGCGTCAGAGTCGGGGTCAGAACCGGCGACCGCCAACCCATCGGCCGCTACAGGGGGAGAAACCACAGCGAGCCACCACCAGTCGGCAACCGGGGCCACCGAACCAGACGTCGCCGACACCGAGGGAGAAGCCACACTCACCGACGCCTCGAGCGGCATTACGACGACTGAGCCAGCCCCTGGCGACGAAACGTCGTCGGGGATAACCGATGCCCAATCTGATGCCGATGTCCGGACTGATGCCGATATCAGTGGTGGCGGTGATGATGACGGTCGAGCGAAAACCGAAACCGAGGCGGCGCCAGCCCAGCCGATGCCACCGACCGAGGCCACTGACGAGACGACACCGGACTCAGGTGCCAAAGCCGGCGAAGAGTCGACGTCAGACCCAACCGACTCCCAACCCGCATCACCGGAACGACGAACCGATACCCCCGAAGGCGTCTCTGACACCGAAGAAGTAGCCGACGGTAACGAGTCGGAGCCGGCCCAGCCGATGCCACCGGCCTCGAGTGACTCCCTCGACCCGGACGACGTCGAGGCCGCCGCGACCGAACTCGAGGAAAGCGATATCTCCTGGTCGGAACCTGACGACGAGCAGACCGACGGTACTGAAACCGACGCGTCAGCGACGGACGATCCGCTCGAGGAGCGGTTCAAACAGGAGGCTCGATGGCAGGAAACGCGGCGCATTCCCTCGATCGATCCAGCGAACTCGACGAACGCCGAGCGCCCAACGTCTGCTTCTACCGGTCGATCACGCTCACAGAGCCATCGGAAGAGTGGGCGGCGTGGATCCGCCGATGCACGTTCGAAGGAGCCAACGGAATCGACCGACCGATCTGGTTCCTCTACCTCGCCAGCCACGTCAGAGTCGGGCCCACAGAACAACGCTCAATCGCGCTCGCGCTCGGGCACGGACTCGGGAACGAACTCCAGTGGCCGTGACTCGACGCCGAGTGGGACGACAAATCGGAAGCAGCATCGGAACCAGAACCGAAATCGGTCGCGATCACAGTCGCCGACTACCTCACGAGAGACGCTCGAGCAGGACATGCTCGAGCGCGAAGACAAGATCGATCGGCTCACCCAGCGCGTCGACGAGCTCGAAGCGGAGAAATCGACCCTCGAGGAGCAACGACAACAGCTCGCCACCGAGCGCGACGGCTACCGCAACGAGCGCGATCAGTTACAACAGGAAACAGAGGAACTCTCGGCCACCGTCACCCGATTGCAACGGCGAATCGAGGAACTCGAGACCGAACTCGAGCGCGTGCGATCGAAACGCGAGGCGGGCGTCCCACTCGACGGCACGGAGTTGTCGCCGTCGGAGGCGCTCTCCGGAACGAACCTGTTCGTCCGCTACGCCTCGAAAAGTCAACCGACGCTGAAGACGGCACACGAAGAGAACGCTGAGCGCAACGCCGTGGTCGAGAATTTGCGGCTCGAACACCACACGCAGTTCGAAACTAGCGACGTCGTCGTCGACGGGCAGCCGTACGAGGAGTTCCTCACCTCCACCATGGAGTACCAGTTCGTCGACTGGCTGACGGCGACGCTTCCGTTCGAGATTCGAGATACGGGCCACGCCGACGGACTCAGCGACCTGTACGACGTCTTGCCCTACGTCGACCGGGCGGAGTTACACGCGTCGATATCCCTCGCCGACGACGAGACGGAAGGTGTTCCCGAGTCGGTCACCTTCGACGTCGTCGCCTTCGACAAAATGGGGAACCCGCTCGTCGGGGCAAACCTCAACGACTCGCGTGATCCGGCGAGTCGTGAGATGCTCGAGACGCTCGAGGAATCCGCGTCGGCGGTCAAAGCGAACCACAACGAGTTCGGCGCGGCCTTCGTCGTCACGTCCAGTTTCTTCGAACCGGGCGCACTCGAGGTGACCGAACAGGTCACCGGCGGTGGGGGCTTCCTCAGTCGGGACTCACGACTCAGTCACGTGTCGCTGTCGCGAAAACAGGGTGGATACCACCTGTGTCTCGTGGAATCGCGCTCAGGCGGCTTCCACATGAACGTTCCAGAGCTGTAGACGAACCGGTTAGCCTTCGACTTCGGCGACGTCTTCGATTTTCATGGCCTCGAGTTTGGTGACGATATCGTCGAGTTTCCCGTCGAGTTCGTCGACGAACTCGACCGTCCGCTCGGTTTTAATCGCACCCTGACTCGAGGGCTCGATGAGGTTCTCCTCTTCGAGCACGCGAAGCGAGTAGCGTACCTTGTGGTGTGGGTAACCCGTTTCGTTCGACATCTTGACGATACCGATCGGTTCGTTCTCGATAACCATCTTCAGTACCTGCAGATGTCGTTCCAGCATATCGACTTCCTTCTCCAGTCGGTCTATCATGGCATTTGTTAACTTGTCTTTCCACCTTTTAAAGATTGCCCTCGAGTGGCGGCAAAATCAGTAGCAAACCGATCATCGGTTGTGACAGTAGTTAACGTTTCGGGTTCACCACAACAGTTCAGGGCCATCCGGTATGACGGATCGCGGATCCCGACGGGACGGTCGTATTCACGACCACACAGATTTTCCACCGAAAAGCCCCCGCGATATGCACGTGTGTGGATAAATCTGAGGGGCACGCTCCATCTAGACCGTAACCGGTTTATCGGCTGGGAAAGAATCCGCCGCTGTTATGACCGTCACTATCGTCGGGTCGCAACTCGGCGACGAAGGCAAAGGTGGCGTCGTCGACCTCTATGGCGACGCCGCCGACATCGTCGCGCGCTACCAGGGCGGCGACAACGCCGGCCACACCGTCGTCTCGGACGGCGAGAAGTACAAACTGTCGCTGGTTCCCTCCGGGGCCGTCCGCGGGAAAATCGGCGTCCTCGGAAACGGCTGTGTCGTCAACCCCGAAACGCTGTTCAGCGAACTCGACCAACTTCGCGAACGCGGACTCGAGCCCGACGTCCGCGTCGCCGAACGGGCACACGCGATACTTCCGTACCACCGCGTCCTGGACGGGATCGAGGAGAAAGAGAAAGCAGACCTCGCCGCGGGAACGACCGGCCGAGGAATCGGACCGGCTTACGAAGACAAGATGGGGCGACGCGGCGTCCGCATTGGCGACCTCCTCGATCCTGCGGTACTCCGCGAGCGCCTCGAATACGTCGTCCCCCAGAAACGCGCACTGGCCGAGGACGTCTTCGGCGTGACGCTCGAGGGCGAAACGGCCGACGCGTTCGACGTCGATCACCTCTTCGAGAGCTATCGCGCCTACGGGGAACGCCTCGCCACCGAGGGGATGACCGTCGACTGTGGCACCTTCCTCCAGAACCGCATCGACGCTGGCGAAAACGTCCTCCTCGAGGGTGCACAGGGAACCTCAATCGACATCGACCACGGCGTCTACCCGTACGTGACCTCCTCGAACCCGACGGCTGGCGGTGCGTCCGTCGGGACTGGACTCGGGCCGACTGTCGTCGGCCAGGGTGAGATTATCGGTATCGTCAAGGCCTACCTCTCGCGGGTCGGAACCGGCCCACTCCCGACCGAACTCGGCGGTGTCGAGGGTCAGACGCCCGACTACGACTCCGAGGGCGTCGACGAGGAAGACGAGGCCGAACAGTTGGCAACCTACATCCGCGACGAGGGCGGGGAGTACGGCACCGTCACCGGCCGTCCCCGCCGAGTCGGCTGGCTCGACGTACCGATGCTGCGCCACGCCGCCCGCGCAAGCGGCTTTACCGGACTGGCAGTCAATCACATCGACGTGCTCGCTGGCCTCGAGGAAGTAGAGGTCGGCCATAGCTACGAGTTCGACGGCGAGGAGATATTCACCGTCCCGCCGACGACCGAACAGTGGGGTCGGTGTACGGCAAACTATCGGACGTTCGACGGCTGGCCCGAGGTCGACTGGACTGCGGTCGCCGAGGAAGGCTACGAGGCCATCCCTGAAAACGCACGCACCTACCTCGAGTACCTCGCCGACGAACTCGACGCACCGCTGTACGCTATCGGGGTCGGGCCGGGCCGGGAGCAAACGGTGATTCTCGAGCGGCCGTACGACAGCTAGCTGCTCGGCTGTGAGACTTCTTATAACGGTACGTGTCGAACACCGAACGCTGATGGGGAGTTGACGCGACGATACGTCACGCGACCGGGAACGCGAGTTGCTGGTGTTCCTCCGGCCAGTAACAGCGCCCCGCGAAGTAGATCGGATGTGGAATCCCGTCGAGGCTGTCGATGAGATCCGCCGTTTCTAGGTCGTAGGACAGAACAGCCGGCTGGAATCGCTTTTCTGCACCCAGGTTGGGATACCAGTGAGCACCGACTGGGTCGATCGAGAACGGAACGACCGTCATACGGGCGCGTTCGCCGTTTTGGTAAGGTTCGAGCACGTGGATCGGGCGTGGCAACCACTTCGTGCTGAATCGGTGGGCACCGTCACCGACGACCGTCTGTGTGGACGGTGGTGTCGGTGACAACCGACGCCGACACTCGGCCGCCGTGGCGATGCTCTGTCCGTACAGGACTAACTCGCCAATCAAGGTCGGAACCCGATCGGAATCAGGCGACTCTGGTGTTGCAACGACGCCAGCAACGCTACCCGTCTCGATGAGGTTCAGTGCGACGTCGCTCCCGTCTGTCGTTTCGAGCTGAAACAACTGGACATTGTTCGTCGAGAGGCTGGCTGGCTCGAGCACACCGTCACGACAGTGGAGTCCGTCGTCGTCAGCGTGACCGACGAACTGGAGGAAGTCGGCACCCTCCCTGAACGCCTCGTGGAGTTGTGACCGGTTCGGATCGTCGAGTCGCCTGACGTGTGGCGATCCAATCTCGTCGCGACGAGCGTATCGTTCGATCACCTCCTCTTTCGTCTCTTCGGACAGTGAACGGGCGAAGACGACGACGACGGAGTACAACTGACGCTCCTCGCTGAGATACCTGAGGCGGTTCTCGTATGCCGAAGGCATGGACACGAATGAAGCGGTCTCATCCGCGGCTTCGAGATCTGTGGCCATCGTATTCGAACACGAGAGCGATCCGCGCATTCGCGTGATATTGTGTAATTCGTCGGCGACGGGACTCTCGGTGGAGACGATCGTCTCGGTCGAGCCCCCGTTTGGCAGTTCGATGGCGGCCATATCGTTGAGGAGGTGGGGGAGTTGGGCCACGCACTCGACGTTGGGTTCGACCGTCATTCGGTACGGCCATGGTGGTAACACAGAATCGATAGTCGCCGCCGGAAGCGAGAGATAGTGCTCCAGACGCGACGCGATTGGCGCATCGAACAGTGGCTTGAGGTCGATGCCGGCGTCCTCGAGAGTGGTTGCTTCGACGACCGAAAGCTCCAGGTCGGGTACCCAGGAGGTAAGCATGTCGAGGAAAAAGACGCGACGAAGCATGTCGATCGACTGACGCTCGAACGCCGGTAACGGATCGAATTCGTAGGAAACGTCGGCATTCGGGATAGCCAACACCGGGGCTGGCTCATCAGTGATCGTGACGGTCGCCCCGAGGTAATACGCGAGCGGGGCCGCCGGAAACAGAAACTCGAGTCGATCCGGGACGCGCAGTTCGATCCCCGTATCTGGCGTTGCGTCGACGACGTCTGGTGGAACCACGGTCTCCTCGCCGACCGAGATCAGTGGAGGATATCCTCGATAGTTTCGGTGCACGCGGTCGACCGAGATGGTACTGATCGAGGCGCTCATGTGTGAGAGGGCAGTGGCGATGCCACGTGTGGTCGGCTCGATGGTGAGTTCGTGACGGGGATATTCGAGACTCGTCTTGAAGCCGATCGATACCGTGGTCGGGTGCGGGAACGACAGGACGAGCGACGAACCCGGACGGTTCGTGATCGTCGCCGAGCCGTCGAAGCGAATGTAGACGAAAAAGGATTGCTCGAGTCGACAGAGGTACTGGCCGGCCGGGAGCGCCAGCCGTGTCGTGTCCCCAGCATTGACTTCTGTCGACTGGACGGGCTCGTGATCGTGGTTTGCGTCCGTTCCGTAGAACTCACCATCAAGTCGTTCGACCCAGAAGACGTTCTGGAGGGGGTATCGGAGCTCCGAAAGGCGGCCAGACACGTGTCCGTCGATTGGTTTCTCGAGGTCGTAGCCGTCCTCGATCGGATCCCAGCCCGTCAATCCGAACGATAGGTCGTTTCCGGCGATATCGGTGACGTCGAGTGTGGTATCCGTACTTTCGATTGAAAGTAAGTTACTGTCGATCATTCCATCACGTGCTCACGCGTACTGCGGCGGTTGTACGTCCGTGTCGTTCATCGGCGGTCATCACCATCTTACGGAGGGATGCCCGAGGCGTGTTCGGGTGGATCTCGATATCGAACCCCCGTAATGGCGAATCGGGCACCGCCCATGGTGCCGTCAGAGACGTTGACCGACCACTCGTGCTCCTCAACGATACGTTTGACGATAGCGAGTCCGAGGCCAGTATTAGCCGTTTCCGACGTATATCCCGACGCGAAAATGTCTTCGCGGCGCTCCGACGGAATGCCCGAACCATTATCCTCGATACCGAATCCGTCCTCGTCGGTGGTGACTCGGACGATAACCCCCTCGTCGGATTCGTCGTCCGAGGCCGCGTGTTCCACAGCGTTGCGGAACACGTTCTCGAACAACTGGAGCAGTCGGTTCGGATCGGCGTCGATCCAGCCCTCGGCATCATCGAGTTCGAGCTGTGCGTATCGGGTCTCGACGTGTTCCCACGCTCGAGTCGCTATCGAATGGAGGTGAACCGGCTCGAGAGTGTCAATCTGATTGGTCTCCCTGGCGACCGTCAACACGTCATCGATGAGTTCTTCCATCCGACCGTGTGCTTGTTGAATCTCTGTGACAGCATCGTGATCGTCGCCGAGTTCGTCGCGGACGAGTTCGAGGTATCCGTTGGCAACAGCGAGTGGATTACGGAGATCGTGACTGACGATACTCGCGAACTGATCGAGTCGTTCGTTCTGTCGTTCCAATTCCTGTTCTCGTACCTTCAACGCCGTCAAGTCGGTGTAGATGCGGTACCCTCGTTCCTGATCGGCGTCCGTTGCAATTGGGACGGTACGGAGTAAAAACGGACGAGGGCCAGTGGCGGTCTCCACGACGATCTCGACGTCCTCGTCTCCACTGACGTCCCCAGCAGTCTCCCCACGGTGGCCGGGGGTGTGTCCGTCCTGCGTCTCGAGCGCGGCAGCAATCGGCTCACCGACGACCGCCTCGACGTCGAGCCCGAACACGCGGACGAACGACGTGTTGACAGTCTCGATCCGGTGCTCTCCGTCGACGACGCGATACTGCAAGGCAGCGTCTGGAATGTTTTCGAACAGCGCCGCGAACTGATCCCGTTCCCTGCTCAGTGCCGTCTCGTAACTCACTCGAGCGAGGGCGTTGACGACGGTCGTGACCAACAATTCCCCGAGTTCGCGGTCGAGCGTCGAGAACGCGTTCGGTTCACACGAGAGAAACTGGAGGACACCCCGATCCTCGATAGGAATAGACAGCACCGATCGAAAGGTGTCACACGAGGGGACGGCCACATCATCCTCCGCCAGGTCACCAACCACGTGTGTCCGCCCCGTTTCGAACGTCCGACCGGCGATGCCGTCGGCTGCTGAGAGCGGTTCGCCGGGCACGAGTCGTGTCGAGTGGACTGCCCTCGGAACGAGGTGTTCGCCCTCCTGAGTGACGACGCTCGCCGCCTCGAAGTTCAGAACGCGTGACGCCGCCGTGAGCGCGTGGTCGTACACTTCGTCGGTAGACTCACAGGACTCGAGTTCGGCGGCGATATCGCCGAGGCGGTCGACATCGTCAGCAAAACGCATACCTGACATGGCACGGGGTGGGTGGGGACAGCATCGACGTCGGATACTGCGTGGGGTAGTTCATGTGATTACCATAACTCTTCACAGGTATGATAGTTGCGGCCGTCCAGTCAATTCCGTTCCCGAAGCCTTTTGCTGTATGCGGTCTCCTGTCGAACTATGAAAGAGTCGCTGCTGGAAATCCTCTGTTGTCCGCTCGACAAAGACGACCTCACACTCGAGATGGCCGAATACGACGGCGACGAAAGCGACGAAATCGTCTCCGGCACGCTCGTCTGTGTGGGCTGTGGCGAACGGTACCCAATCGAAGATGGCATTCCCAACCTCCTCCCGCCGGACATGCGAGAGGAGTCGCCAGCATAGGTGGTCACGTGTCTCCCGACGTAGTCACCGTCACCGCCGATCGAACCGGCACCGACGAACTCACGGCAAGTGCGGCCGCAGTCGAGGCCGAGGGGCCACTCGAGGTACACCTCGAGAGTACCGGTGGGCCGGCACACGTTCACGGCCGCCTCGCTGGTGATCTCGCGAACGTCGCCACACTCGAGGCATTCGGATCAGACGATGGCGATGGTGCCGACGGGAACTACTACGTTGCACCGGACGAACCGAGGAAACTGCTCGTCGATCTCGAGCCGACGACCCTCACACGCCCGATCGAGGGAACGCTCGTTTTAGCTACCGGCTACGGTGCCGTCGAGACGACGATCGATATTCGACTGGTTCCCGGCCCGCGGCCAGTAGACGTCGATAAACAACTCGGCGAACCCGCTCGTCAGGACTCCGAACAGCCAGCACTCGAGGCCGGGCTCGAGCGAGTCTCCGCCGTAACGAGGCTCGATTCCGGTACGCTCGGCGTGGCCGTGTTGGCGCTGCTGGCGGTGGTGCTTGCCTGGTCAACGGCGGCCGTCATCGGCGGCACGGCGGCGTACGTCGGTGCCGGTATCGTCGCGATCGGCGTGGTTGTGGCCCTGGCGTTACTCAGTGGCGCCCTCGAGTAACTGGGTTGGATCGACACCCAGATCGGTTCAGAACGGCACGCTATCTGTTTCGAAGAGCGGTGCTGAGTAGTACGTTCGTCGAAAAACCGAGCCAGCAAAGAGACTCGAGCGACAACCGAACGTATGTACTCGATCGTGTCGCCGGAGTTGCGCTCGACGGGGCAGACCACGTCGGGAAGCATCCAAGGGTGGCTCGCTCCCGTCTGTCTCGAGACAGCAATCGAGTCCGAGCGTATCGCCGGCGACTGGTATCTCCTCCTCTTGCTCGCCCTCTCCGGAATCGTTTCGGTCGTCGTCTTTCTGCTCGCCGCATCCGCGTTCCGCCGTCGAAAGTCGGTTCCATACTTGCTCATCACGGCTGCACTCGGAGCGCTACTGGTGCGACCGATTGTTGGCACCGGCACGGTGTTCGGCTACGTGTCGATGCGAACTCATCACACCGTCGAGCACCTCCTGGATGTCCTGATCGCTGGCTTCTTGCTGATGGCGATCATCTCTGTCGGCCGCCTGGAGCCCAATCGATCAGACCCTGACGGGACACCCGATGGCGGTGAGCGTCGATGAGCGAAACTCGACGCCGGATCTACCGAGCGATCACCGCTGACCCCGGCGTTCACTTTAACGCTCTCGTTCGTGACCTCTCGCTCGCACCGGGACAGATTCAGTATCACGTCAGGCGATTGATCGAAGGTGGTGCGATCGTCAGACACGAACGATTCGGGCGAACGCATTACTTCGCGCCGTCCTACGACGAGTGGGAACGCGACGCGCTGTCGATTCTGCGTCGGGAAACGGCAGCAGCGATCACGACAGCACTCTATAGCAAAGAGAGCGCCCGGCCGAACGAACTGGTGGAGACACTGGGCATCCCACGAAGCACCCTCGAGCACCACGTCGGCCACCTTCGCGAGTGTGGGGTCGTCGAGCGGCGATACGAGCGGGGCAACCGCGTCGTCCTCTCGTTAACGCGTCCCGCAGAGACGGTCGCGTTGCTCGAGACGGTTGATCCACATCCGGGTTCGCGGCTGGTCGATAGACTCGAACGGCTGGTCGATTCGTTGCTCGAGGGGTGAGGGGAATCGTTGCTCGAGGGGTGGTCGATTCGTTGCTCAGGGGGACGGTGCGCTGTCGACACCGATACCACTTTGCCTGATAAGGTGCTACCGGCTGGCATGGACGATTCCCTGCTGACCCAGACCGCCCGTGAGGAACTCGTCAGCGCCTGCCGGACGACCGTCGGTGACGAACTGCGAAGCATCACCTTCTTCACCGACGATGGGGTCGAGCAGGTGTATCTTCGCTCCGACCTGAGCCGGACGGCGGATCTCGTCGGCTTTGCCGAACAGGAACGGCTGGGATTTCGCTCACAGCAAGCCTATCGAGAGACCCAGCTGGGGGAGTACGTCGCCACGGTTCGGATGTTCGAACACGGGTATCTGGTTCGCGTCCTCGACGAATCGAGCGGCGTCTGGGTGACGGCCGACTCGATGTCGATCGAGCGGTTCGAGGAACTCGCCTCGGTGCTCAAACCCGTGCTCGCCGACCTCGAAACCGAGCCAGCGAGTCGCTGAGTCGACCGACACCAGCCCCCTGAGACGATCGACCGGCCTTCGACAGCTACAAGCCCCACTTTACCCACGGTGGTCGTATGCCCGGCAAAGTTCACCCTGACGCACTCATCGAACACGTGTTCGGACGCACCGGCGAGGCCGACGACACCGTCCTCCTGGGACCCGCAGAGGGTGAAGACGCTGCGGCCATCGACTGGCCCGGCGGCACCCTCGTGGTGAGTTCGGATCCGATCTCCCTCGCCGCCGCCGAAGTCGGCACCCTCGGCGTCCACATCGCCTGCAACGACGTGGCCGCCTCCGGAGCCGATCCGCGCTGGCTGACGACCGTGCTGCTGTTACCAACAGAGAGCGACGACGCCACCCTTGAGACCATCACCCGCGATCTCGACGCGGCCGCCCGCACGATCGGCGCGACGATCGTCGGCGGTCACTCCGAGTACGTCGACGCCCTCGAGCGCCCGCTCGTCTCGCTCACGGCCCTCGGCGCGGCCGACCGCGTCGTCCCCACGGGTGGAGCCGAACCTGGCGATCACGTCATCATGACGAAAGCCGCCGCCATCGAAGGGACGGCGATCCTGGCGGCCGATTTCGGCGACCAACTGGGCATCGACGAGGCGCTTCGAACCCGCGGGGAAGCGTTTCTCGAGGAGATCAGCGTCGTCCCCGATGCACGAGCCGTCCGATCGTTCGCGACGGCCATGCACGATCCGACCGAAGGCGGCGTTATCACCGGCCTGCTCGAGCTGGCGCGCGCCTCCGACGTCGATCTGATCGTCGACCGGGCGGCCGTCACCGTCCGCGAGGAGACGGCGACGCTGTGTGGGGCAGCCGACGTCGATCCCCTGGCGATCTTCGGTTCTGGAGCCCTGCTCGCGACGGTTCCCGAAACCGACCTCGACGACTGTCTCGAGGCGCTCGAGGCTGCCGACATCGAAGCGGCTTCGATCGGTACGGTGCGAGCACGTGCGGGAGAGACGCCGACGCTCGCCCTCGACGGCGAGTCGATTGTCGATCCGGTAACCGACGAGCTGTATCCACTCTGGGAAGCGGCGGATGCCGGCGACTAACGTCCCTCGGGGGCAATTCAAATTCGACTCGTCCTGCGAACGAACAACGTATTGAGTGCGTCCGGGACGACGAGGACGTTGCTCCCCGGTTCGACCGCCGAACCGACGTCGTCTGCTGCGGTCATGAGACACTCCTCCACGACCCCAGGAGCCTCGCTATTAGTAACGAACACTTCGTGATCCCGGAGGACGCGTGTGAGGACGAATGCTCGCTGGGCGCCGGGCTCGTACCCCTCGAGCAGCCGTTTATAAAGCGAGTCGGGATCTGGCGCACGTGCGAGCTGTCGGTAAAATCGCCGTTCACCCGTTCCCTCACCAGCACCCTCCGGAAGCGCGGCGGGAACGACGAGGCGGCCACCCCGTCGAAGCGGGTTGTGATCGCCGAGGGCGACGTACGTCGCGGCTCGACTGGCCTGATACAGGTTTGCGTCTTTGGGTGCCCCGACACCGCAGACGACGGCGTCGAACTCGCCGTCCTCGAGCGACACTGCCAGGGCGTCTCGGGCCGTCGCGGCCAGCTCGCTCACCACGGCGCGGTGGTCGCCCGCGCTGACGCCGATGACTCCCGTGGGGCCGTGTGTCAGGTTGAGGCAGAAATCGACGTCGACCAAGTCGCCAGCCCGGTCGAGAACTTCCCGGAACGGGTTGCCGTCGACTCGCCCCAGTCTGACGCCGTCTCGAGCGAGCACGTCCGGGCCGTGGGTGTAGCCGATGAGTGACTCCCCACCGGCCCCGATGACGACGGTTTTCGCCCCGCCGGAAAAACCCGCGTACTGGTGGGGTTCGACGACGCCAGTCGAGCAGACGACGTCGGCCTCCGCAACCGGCCTTCCGATCTTGACTGGGCAGCCGTCGACCGTCCCCACCTCGACCGTCCGCTTCGGGTCGTGGTTTCGGGCGAGATCCGCATGGGGGCCGAGCATCCGCTCGATCTCGTCGTCCGTCATCGGTCGGTGGAGACCGAGGCCGATCACGACCATAATCTGCTCGCGAGCGATCCCACAGTCGGCCAACTCCTCGAGTAAAACCGCGAGCAACACGTCGTCCGGGACGGTTCGCGTCCCATCGGTCACGACGATGGCCACCTCGTCGTCGGGGTCGACGCGGTCGGCGAGCGACGGGCCGTGTGGTGCCTCGAGCGCCGTCGTGGCCGCCGTGTGCACGTCGATCGGTTCGGTCACGGCCGGCTGGGCGACGGTAACGGTACAATCCGGGAGCGACACGGCAACGGAGTCGTTCCCGAGTGGGAGTTTCATGGGCGGGGTTCGTCGCTCGAGCACAAAGAACTACAGGAACACGGGCTCACGAGAGCAGGTGATCTGAATCCAGTCGTGAACAATCGGAACGGCGTGAACGACGCTACTTCCGCGAAAAGAGCAGCGACATCGTCGTCGAGATCGAGGACGCATTCCGTTCCTCTTTTCGTTTCCGATGCGCCTGGGTCAGGTGGTAGACGGTCACGTAGCTCGCGAGCGCGAGGACGATCGCGATGATCAGGTTGCCCACGAGGATGAGCTGCACGATCGTGAGAACGGTGTCGAGATGCACGTTATTCACCGTCAGAACTGGCTCGGTGCCGAAAATGAACGCGCCGACGTGATAGCTCGCGAGGTAGACGGCCGGTTTGATCAAGGGATTTAACACGAGCACCGAGGCGAAGATGGCCGTCTTGCTCACCCAGGACCACCAGTAGACGAACAGGAAGAACAATCCGATACCGAGTCCGCCGCTGGGCATCGCAGTAATAAAGATTCCAATCGCGAAACTCGCCGCAATCTCGTGTGGCGTGTGCTCCTCCCGGAACGCCGCAAGGAGTTCCCGGCGGACGCGATCACGATATCTGGCGAGTCGCTCACGAACCATAGTGGTTCACCATCAGGAGGTTGCTTTGGAAGGGGAAAAACGTATCGACAAGTGAGAACGTGTGTCAATACCGGTTCTGGGGCGTGAATTCCGTAGCAGGCACCTGGAACGGCTCTCGTTGGAGAAAACCAGTACCGTAATATGACGGGATACTTTCAATATGTGTGACAGATTTGCCGACACGAGGAACAGCCGTTCGAGGCAGTGGTCGAGAAACGGCGACGACAATGCCCGATCACTCCCCGCTCGAGTGTGACCAGCCGACCGTAGCATCGACGAATCGATAGACGGACACGCTCTGTGAGACGGTACTGAGCCACACCCACCGCTCGATCGAGACGCCGTTTCGAAGATCACGGGTCGGGATTGTAGATGTCCGGTTCTGCGTCCCCGTCTACCTCGAGGGTCGCCAGGTTCCCCTTCCGAACGACTCTCGAGAGGGCGTGATCGACGAGGTGTATTGGCCCGGGGACGGGTGTCTCGATCTCGGCGGCGGAGACCGTTCCGGGGGGCACTGGCGTTGTTTCGACGTACCGATCCGGTTCTGACGCGAAGCTTCCGTCCCGATAGTAGGTCTCCCAGACGTTCCCGATTGCGTGCCACGAACACGTCAAGTTCGGGCCGCCGTTGGCGAAGAAGATCCGGATGCGTTCGCCTTTCTCCACGTCGACTGGGCCGTACGGCCCGTCCTGGGCGTAGGCGTATGCTTCCCCGTTCGTCAACACGTACGTCGGGTCTTCGTCGGCCATCGCGCCGAAATCGAACTGGTGGTGGCCTTCCTGGCCGGGGTCGCCGTTCGTGTACAGTTCGTGCTGGCCGAAGTAGAGTTCTCGATCGACCGACGGCAGTCCGTCTTCCGGTTCGACGAGGATCGCCCCGAACATGCCCGCGCTGATGTGCTGATCCATGTTCGGCACCGCGCAGTGGTAGATGAAGATCCCCGGGTACTCGGCACTGAACTCGATTTTGGCGGGGTCGTCGCCGGGCGCAAGCGTCGTGTCCTCGGCACCCCCGCCAGGCCCGTACACCGCGTGAAAATCGACGTTGTGGGCGTCGATGTTCAGGTCGTCGGGCACTTCGAACGTGAGGTGAACCGTATCGCCCCGGCGGACGCGGATCAACGGCGCGGGAACCTGACCGTCGAACGTCATGTATCGGAAGGTTACGCCAGGTTCGACCTCCGCGACGTACTCTTCGCTCGTCATCGTGATCTCGTGGTATCGTGGCTCGTCCCAGTCCACCGGATCCGGAACGTCGGTCGGATCCGCCGCGATGCGGTCGACGTCAGTGTCTTCTGGCGAATCGAGTTCGTCCTCCCTGTCGGCATCGTACCCGTCGTCATCGTCGTCTTGCGTGACCTGGCTCGCGAAAAACAGCGCACTCCCGCCGCCGATTCCCTTCAGGAACTGTCTTCGAGCCGAACCCAATGTGATGGTCATGTCGTCCCAGGATTCCGTCTGTCTTTGAATAAAACGGTGGCTTGCAGCCGTTGGTGTGATCGACGTTGTTGGGTCGATAGACTGCCTTCGGAGTAGTTTACCGCCGAAAAGGGCACCTTACAGACGGAAATCTGACTGCGCTTTCACGCACCAAAGATGACAGTTCATCGAACAACGGTCGTCCTTGATGTAATCAGCGGTTTCGACTACTCTGCACGCAAGTGACGGGCAGTCACTTATCCATCTCACAGCGGTGTTCTACAACCACCATGTCAAACGATTCTACGTACTCTCGACGGCGATTGCTACGACTCAGCGGCGTTGCCGCTGTAACTGCGATTGTCGCCGGCTGTACCGACGAAGGCCCGGGCGAAGAAGACGACGGGGTACCGGACGACGACGTGACGGACGATGAAACGGAAGAAGACAACGGTGTGACGGACGATGAAACGGAGGAAGACGATGCAGATGACGAGGAGGAGGATGAAGACGACGAAACCGTCGACGAAGACGAGGAGGAAGACGAAAACGGCAACGGCGACGGAGAATCCATCGAACCCGGCACCACGATCGTCTTCGACGGCCAGACCGAGGGGTGGGAGGGACTCGAGCCCGATGCGATCGAAGGCGAAACGAACCCGACGCTCGTCCTCGAAGCCGACGAAGAGTACGAAATCGGCTGGGAAGAGGGTGACGGTGCCGCTCACAATATCGAAATCTGGGACGAGGACGAAGTGGTCGTCGACGACCTCGAGACTGACGTCACGGATGACCCCGACGAGGATCAGTTCCTCGAGTTCACCGCGAGCGAGGAGATGGCCTACTACGTCTGTAATCCACATCGGACGACGATGATCGGTGAAATCGACGTCGAATAAGCAGGGCTCGAGATGATTTCGAACAGAGGCCACCAGTAACGGTGCCTTCCTCCGATCGGATTTCGGAACAAGCGCCTGCAGAGACCAATCCGGTCAGTACCGAGAACGAGCGTGTTTCGTCGACGACCGGCGTTAGAGGCTCAACCGACAGGAAAGGCGATCACCGGTGAAGAGCCGGTGAAGCCAGTACTTATCGCTCGAGTTCGACGATCAGATCCGTCGCGATCCAGCCGTCGGTGTTGTTCCGTTCGGTAAACACTGCTTTGCCGGGTCGCGGTTCGTGGCAGGTAACGAGTCGATCGAGTGCAGCAGTCAGATCACCCTCGAGAGCGTCGTCAGCATTCTTCCGGGCGGGCACGTCCATTACCAGAGATTAGGTGAGCCTAAACCTAAATACGTTTTGGTCAGTTTCGTTCCACGGCTCACTCGAGTACCTCGAGCAACGAGGCCGATGCGGAGGTCTTTCGTCGGTTGAAGTACATCACCTTCGCCCGGAGGATGTCACCCTCCGAGACGTGCTTGGGGACGTCCTGGACGAAGACGACGAACCCCTCGACCTTGCCGACGGCACGACGGTCGCCCGAGTGGTGAGTCTCGAGTTCGAGGACGCCCAGTCGTACCTCCTCCCCGATGTCCACTGGCGGCTCGCGCTCTCGAGCGTCCTGATGGGCCTGCCAGGAACGAGAGATGTCGTCAAGGTCGCCATCGGCGAACTCCTCGACAGCGTCCTCCCAGTCGGCACCGGCGGCGACGACCGCATCACACAGCCGTTCGAACGCTTCCTCGTCAGTGACCTCGCCCGCTTCGGCCACTCCAAGGAGCACGTCGTAGGCTCCGATCTCTTTCAACTGGTCGACATCGTACAGTTCTGACGACTCGAGATAGGCGTCGACGTCGGCCGCGCTCCAGGGCTCGGCGGGTTCGGTCTCGTGCCCGCGGCGCACGATCCAGAGGGCGAGGGCGGTGACGGCGAGGGCTGCAACGACGCCCGCGATCTGTAACTCCATATCCGTTGGCACCTTCGAGTGAGTGAGCGACTATAACACCTGTCGTTTCCATCTGCCGTCCGACTCGAGCGAAAGCTGCCACTCCATCTCATAGATGGCGTGAACGCAAATTACCGTCCGCGGGCTTTTATTATCGGGGGACGAACGAACGCGCATGACCTCCGAAACGCCCGACGTCGCTCCGAGCGTCGAATCGACGGCCGTCGACATCGCCGACATGGAGATCCGCGGCGCTGCCACCATTGCTGACGCTGCTGCAGCTGCCCTCGCTGCTCAAGCAAAGGCTTCGGATGCCGAGAGCACCGAGGCGTTCAGAGCGGAACTCGAGGCGGCAGCGACGACCCTCTATGAAACGCGCCCGACAGCAGTTAGCTTGCCGAACGCGCTCCGGTACGTCCTGCGCGGAATGGACGGGGAAACGGCCGCTGAGATGCGTGCGGCGACGATCAACCGCGCCGAGCAGTTTCGGGACGATCTCGAGGCCGCCCAGGAAACCCTCGGCAGCGTCGGTGCCAACCGGTTGCGGGACGGCGACGTCGTCATGACCCACTGTCACTCGACGGACGCCCTCGCCTGCGTGGAGGCGGCTATCGAGGACGGTAAACACATCGAAGCCATCGTCAAGGAAACCAGACCCCGTCTCCAGGGACACATCACCGCCCGGGAGTTGCGCGCGATGGGCGTCCCGGTGACGCTCGTCGTCGACAACGCCGCCCGCCGGTACCTGGACGAAGCCGATCACGTGCTCGTGGGTGCCGACAGCATCGCCGCCGACGGCAGCGTCATCAACAAAATCGGGACGAGCGGACTCGCGGTCAACGCCCGTGAGCGCGGTGTTCCGGTGATGGTCGCCGCCCAGTCGATCAAACTCCACCCGGATACGATGACGGGCCACACCGTCGAAATCGAGATGCGCGACGAACGGGAGGTGCTCGAGGCGGACGCCCTCGCGACCATTGCCGACGGTTCCGGGGACGAACCAGGTACCGACGGGGGGCTGGTCGTCGAAAACCCGGCCTTCGACGTCACACCGCCGCGCCACGTCGACGCCATCGTCACCGAACACGGACAGTACCCTCCGGAGAGTATCGTGATGCTCATGCGCGAGTTGTTCGGGGAGACGACGACCGATCCCTGGACGCAGTAACGGCCGGAAGCTGAAGTGAGCGGGTAACGCTCTCGAGCCAGCACCACTCCCCAATCCGAAGACGTCCTTCAATAGCCATCCTCGGGCCTGAGGACAGCTCCCTGTCGCCAGCTTCTGGGGACGAAGACGATCTCGAGACGAGTCACCCGATTCGTCTTGCCGATCAAGCCCGTTGGTCGAGGGGCCACGGGAAGATGACAACCGAACATCAACGATAACCGGAAACTGTTTTACGCTGGTCTGTACCTATTGTGCTATGGTGTTTCCAGAGGGGTTTGTGATCCCACCGTGGTATATGGTGGTACCGCTGCTGGTGGTGCTCTCGGGAATCGTCGCCCTCCTGTGGGTGCTGGAACCGCCGGTGACTGACGAGACGGTTATCGCCTTCGCACCGTGGATGATGCTCGGCTCGACGTTCCACGTACTGTACAAACTCGAGGAGTTTCCCCCGAGCATCGAGTTACTGTTCAGCGCGCCGACGGTGTACGCGACGACGGCGGCAATCGGCGGCTTCGCCTGGATTGCCGGGAGCTTTCTGTACGCGGCCGGATTACAGCGTTCGATCGAACGGTTCGTCGGGATCACCGGAACGGGATTCGTCGTGGTGTTCGCGATGTTCACGATCATCGCCGGCTGGCAGGTTGGGAACTTTGCCCCGCTGTGGCCCGTCATAACCATCGTCGTTACCGGTATCGTCGCCGCGATCGCGTGGCTCGCGATCAGCCTCTGGCAGACCGAGGTCGCAGCAATCACCAGCCTGACGGGTGCGCTCGTCGTGTTCGGACACGCACTCGACGGTGTTTCGACGGCAATCGGCTACGACATCCTCGGTGCAACCGAGGAGGTACCGGCATCGCAGTTAATCCTCGAGGTTGGCGGTATGTTGCCGACAGCCGAGTACATCGGTGCCGGCTGGCTATTCATCCTCGTGAAGGTCGCCCTCGCGCTCCTCATCGTCACACTGTTCAAGGAGTACGTCCGGGAGGAACCCCGTCAGGCACGACTTATTCTCGCCCTGATCGCCGCGGTCGGCCTCGGGCCAGGAGTTCACAACCTCCTGCTCTTTACCGTGAGCATGGGGTAGCCCCGGTCACGCCCCAGCGCGTACAGCGACCTGGAAACAACCATTCGATATCTCCATCGGGCTGGCAGAGACGATAACGTTTTTTGGGCGGCTCTCGTCACTCTACATCCACCGAATGGTTACCGTACTTACCGCCGGTCACGTCAACTGGGACGTGACGCTTCGCGTCGACAATTTCCCCGAGCCGGACGGTGAAGCCGCCATCCGATTACAGCGCCAGTCGGGGGGTGGAAGCGCCGCCAACGTCGCCACCGCCCTCGCCGGGCTCGAGGTCGACACCGGCCTTATCGGCAGCATCGGCGACGACGACAACGGATTACTCGCCAGACGCGAACTCGAGGCCACGGGCGTCTCGCTCGATGGTCTGCGGATCGTCGAGGACGCCGACACGGCAGTCAAGTACATTCTGGTCGACGACGCCGGTGAGGTAGCCGTGCTCGGCAACGACGGTGTCAACGAAGCCGTCCGCCCGGACGACATCGTTCCCGAGCGGATCGAGCGTGCCACCCACATCCATCTGACGAGTCAGCGCCCGGAGACGGCGAGCCGACTCGCCCGCCTGGCCAGCGAATCCGGAGCGACCGTCAGCGTCGATCCCGGCAGACGCCTCGCCAGTCGAGATTACTCCGACACGATCGAACTCGCCGACATCATCTTCCTCAACGACCGGGAAGTCGAGGCCATACTCGAGGAAACGTATTCCGTCTCGGAGTACAGCGATCGGATCCTCGCGATCAAGTACGGCGGCGACGGTGCCGAAGTACACACCCCGACCGGCTCGGTTCACCATCCGGGATTCGATATCGACCCGGTCGACACGACCGGGGCCGGTGACGCGTTCGCCGCGGGCTTTATCGCCACCTATCTGCAGACCGACGACATCGAGCGCGTCCTCGAGTTCGCGAACGCCTGTGGGGCGCTCGCCGCGAGTACTGAAGGAGCCCGCAGCGCGCCCACGTCAAGCAGCGTCGACGCGTTACTCGCCGCACAACACGAGCAGTAGTGCTTGCCACCGAACAACCCACCACACCAGAACGACAGGAAGCCCGCGAACCACCGACTGCAACCTGCACGACCCGAAACCAGCCGAAACCAAAATCACCCCGTCTGGAGAACCTGAGAGAGATGATTTTCGAATCGGCTGCCGACGCCGTCACCCGGCTCATCCTCTTCGTCGGCCTTCCGCTCTTGATCGGCCTCTTTTACCTGGAGGGGCTCGTGGTCGGCAAACTATTCCAGCCGCCTGTCGTCTTCGTGTCCGTCGTCGCAGTCACGACTCCGTCGTGGCCGATTCTCGCCCTCCTGTGTGGGGGCTGTACGCTCTCGGTTGTGGCCGGACAGTGGACGACCTACCGGAGTTTCGACACCAATACCCCCAGACCAGTCGGACGGCTCCGACAGCGAGTTTTTCTGGAAACACTACCTGGAAGAGCCCTCGAGCGGATCGGCGAGAGCCGCTTTCGATACATCGAGCGGGTGTTCGACCGCTACGGCGGTGCGAGCATCTTTGTGACCACCTTCCTCCCCATCGTCAGGGGGTTGGTGGCCATCCCCGCTGGCGTCAGTTCCTACCCGGTGAAGTGGTTCCTCGCGATGACCCTCGTCGCCAACGTCCTGTATTTTTCGTTGCTGGTCGGCGTTTCCCACGGACTGCTGCGGGTGCTGGGAATCGGGTAGCCGGTGGCTGATTGGATCGACACCACTTAAACGGCTTCCGCATGGGCAGGAGACGACGACGGCGTCAGTCCGAGGTACTCCTCGAGCGTCCGCAACTCGTCCTCGGTGCGGCCGAAGGCTGCAATGTCGTTGTCGTCGACGGTGTTGTCGACTTTGAGCGAGCGTGCCTGGTCGGGGCCGAAGGGAATGAACGGTACTGGCCCGGCGACGGTCAGTCCGAGCTTCGCCAGCGCCATCGGCACGGGGAGCACCGTCAGGAATTTCCCCTCGGCCTCGTAGGCCAGTTCGGCCACTCGTTTCATCGTGAGCACTTCGGGGCCACCGATCTCGTAGCGTTTCCCAATGTGACGGTCGTCCTCGAGGGCGTCCGCCAGCATCGGTACCAGGTCACCGACCCAGATGGGCTGGAACGGGGTCTTTCCGCCGCCGGGGAGTCCGGTGAGATACGGCGTCGTGAGTTTTTTCGTGAACTCGACGAACTCGGCTCCGTCACCGAAGACGACCGACGGACAGAAGATCGTCCACGCGAGCGAGGAGTCCCTGACGACCTCCTCAGCCTGCCCTTTCGCTCGAAGGAACGCCGTGGGAGCGTCGGGGTCGACACCGAGGCCACTCATCTGGACGAAGCGATCCGTGCCGCCCTCCTCGGCCGCTCGAACGAGGTTTTCCGTCCCCTGTAAGTGTACCTCCTCGTGGCTCGTGCCGCTTGGAGGTTGGTACAGCGGGGACAGGGAAACGAGGTTGATGACCGCGTCGTGGTCGGCGACCGTTTCGGCGATCGAATCGTACGCCTGTGCGTCGCCCATCGCCGTTTCGACGCCCTCGGGAACGGACGTTGGGTCGGGATTTCGAGACAGCGCAGTCACCGCGTGGCCCCGATCCCGGAGTTCCGCACACAGGTTCGTCCCGATGAAGCCGGTTCCGCCAGCGACCAGTACGTTCATGTCCGACTGTACGATGTCGTCCCCAATATAAGTGTGACCTACCCTGTAAGGTCTGGCGACCTCGAGCACGAGTTACAGTCCGCCGCGGGCGGTCATCAACATAGCAGCATCCCTCGAGCCACTCTTAACATATCAACACACCCTCGAGCGGCCGTCGGCACACGACCACCCCTCGAGCGGCCGTCGACACACGACCACCCCTCGAGCGGCCGTCGACACATAATTGTACCCCACGCGGCGATATCCGTGTATGCTGGTCACGCTCGAGGGACTGGACGGCACCGGAAAGACGACCGTCTGGGAGGCGTTGCACGACTTCTACCCGGAGGCGACGTTCACTCGCGAACCCACCGCCGGCGAGACCGGTTCGTGGTACGGCGAGGCCGTCTACCGATCGATCGAGGACGACGATGCCGACTCGCTGGCGGAGCTGTTTCTGTACACTGCCGATCACGCCGACCACCTCTCACGGGTCATCGAACCCGCCCTCGAGCGCGGCGACCTCGTGATCTCCGATCGGTACGCCGACTCCCGCTACGCCTACCAGGGCGCCACACTCGAGGGGCGGATCACCCGGCCGATGGAGTACATCATCGGCATTCACCGAGCGTTCACGATCGAGCCCGATCTGACGATTTACCTCGATCTGGATCCCGAGACTGCCGCCGCCCGCGCCGGGGCGACGAACAAGTTCGAACACGCCGCCTACCTCGCGCAGGTGCGGGACAACTACGACCGACTGATCGCCGACGATCCGAGACGTTTCGTCCGCATCGACGCAAGCCAGCCACCCGAAGACGTGCTCGAGCAAATTGAAACGGTGCTAGCCGACCGACTCGAGGCCGAACACTGAACGTTGAACACTGCACGCTGAAACACTACACGCTGAAACACTGCACGCAGAACACTGAACGCTGAACACAGAGATTTCCCACTACTCCGCCGTATCCGGTAACTCGACGTCCTCCGGATGGGGCATCCAGAAGACGTCGATGGTGTAGCCGAGCAGCACCGGCAGGGCGATCACGACGACGAACACCATCTCCGCCGAGCCAAGGTCGGGGCCCAGGCCGAGCGTTCCCGAGAGGACGAGCATCGAAGCGAACAGCGCGACCGGGATCAGAAAAGCGATGTAGATCAGCGACCCCCACTGCGTCTCGAGCCTGATGCGGAAAAATCGCGTGGCGATGGCCGCAAACAGCGTGTGGAGACCCACGATGACGAGGAGACCGATCGCGTCGACGGGCGAGACCATACCTCGAATAGCGGCCCGACGCTCTTTTCGGTATCGGAACCAGAATCACTTTTACGGCTGCGTTCGATCCCATCCCATGAAACGAATTATCGGGGCCTACGACCTCGAGGAGACGCCGTTTTCCACGGCGGACGCGCTGGCGTGTTACCGTGATCTGGTACGGACGCGGCGCTTCGACGAACGGGCGCTGGCTCTCCAGCGCCGCGGCTGGATGAGCGGCTATCCACCGTACAAGGGGCAGGAAGCGTCCCAGGTGGGGGCTGCCCACGCTCTCTCCGAGAGCGACTGGGTCGTCCCGACGTACCGCTCGAACGCCCTCCAGATCGCACACGGCGTACCGATGAGCGACATCTTCCTATTCCGACGGGGCCACCCCGAGTACACCTCCGACCACGACCTGAACGTCTTCCCGCAGGCGGTGCCGATCGCGACCCAGATTCCCCACGCGGCCGGTCTTGGAATGGCGGCGAACTACCGTCGCGACGACGACGCTATCCTCTGTTACTTCGGCGACGGCGCGACGAGCGAAGGCGACTTCCACGAGGGACTCAACTTCGCCGGCGTCTTCGACGCCCCCGTCGTCTTCTTTTGTGAGAACAACGACTGGGCGATCTCGCTCCCCCGGGAGAAACAGACAGCCAGCGCGACCATCGCCCAGAAGGCCGAGGCCTACGGCTTCAACGGCGTCCAGGTCGACGGCAACGACCCGCTCGCCGTCTGGGAGATCACCCACCGCGCACTCGAGCAGGCACGCGAAGGGACGCCGATCCTCGTCGAGAGCCTCACCTACCGACAGGGGGCCCACACGACGAGCGACGATCCCTCCAGGTACCGCGAGGAGCGCGACGACCTCCCCGAGTGGCGAACTGCCGACCCGCTCGAGCGGTACGAGGCCTATCTCCGTGAGCAGGGGATCCTCGACGACTCCATCGTCGAGTCCGTTCGAGATGACGTCGAGGCCGAACTCGAGGAGGCGGTCGAGATCGCCGAATCGACGCCTGCTCCCGATCCGGCGGACGTGTTCGACCCCGTCTACAGCGACGCGACGCCGCGACTACTCGAGCAGCGCGAGTGGCTCGACGGGTTCCTCGAGGAGCGAGACGTGCAGGAACTCGAGCACTGATTGGTTCGCAGTCGAAATATCAGATCAATCCATCGCGATGTACGTCTGGGTATCCTCGACGCCCCGAACGCCCTGAATGCGCGTCGCCGCGATCTCCTTGACCGCCGCTGGTGTATCGACGCGTGCCTTCGCGATGATGTCGACGTCACCGGCGACGATGTGCGCCGATTCGACGCCCTCGATTCCCTCGATCGTGTCTCGCAGTCGATCCGCCTCGCCGGTGTTCGCTTTGATCATCACAAATGCAGTTACCATGTTACATTCCTCCTGATCCGTGTTCCGCTCTCGAGGCCGTCCCTGCAGACGACCTCGACGAGTTCCCCTGAGTGTCTTGCTCCCCGACGAGGATCTGTCTGATGTCGCTCAACACGTCGAAATCGGCGAGTACAACGAGCCGATCGCCGGTCTCGAGTGACTCATCGGCCGTCGGAATAGCGAGTGGTGCGTCCTGTTTGCCAAACGCCAACACCGTCGCGTCGGCCGGCAACTCGAGTTCGCTGATCGTGTAGCCGCGAACGGGGGCCTCGTCGGTGATCGTCAGTTCGACGACCTGGAGGTGCTGAGCGATGTCCGCGATGGCCCGGATCGTCCCGCCGAGCAAGGCGTTTTTCGCGCCCATCGCACCGAGTCGTTCGGGGTAGATCACGTCGTCGACCTCGTCGGCGTACTTCCGGTAGATCTCTTCGCGATAGTCCTCGTCGATCCGCATGATCGTCCGACAGCCGTAGTGTTTCCCGATCATACAGGCCGCGAAGTTGGCGTTGAGGTCGCTCGTCAGCGCACCGAGTGCGTCCGCCTTTTGAATGCCTGCTTGCTCGAGTAACGCTTCGCGGGAACCGTCGCCCTGAACGACCTCGAACTCCTGGGTGTGAGCGCGACGAACCGCCGTCTCGTCGCGCTCGATGAGGGTCACGTGGTGTCCCTCCTCGCGGAGAACGCGCGCGGTTCGGAGCCCGACTCGACCGGCACCGATGATGACAAACCGCATGAACAGGGAGTACGCTGGCCTCCTTGAATAGTGTTACCCCAACCCATGGATCTCCAGCGGTGCGTTCCTCGGATCCGATCGCCGATCCGCATTCGTCGATTCGAGGGAGATGGCCCTCTCGAGAGTGGCTTCCTGAACATGGCGACGTGCCTTCTACAACGAAAAACCAATTCGGGACAGTCACGCTTTTGGGAACGGCCGAACTCTCACGGGACATGCGAACGAGTTTGAACGTCCCCGATGAGACCCTGGACGCGTTCGACGCGGTGTGGCAATCACAGGGCATTAGCTCCCGTTCCCGTGCCGTCCGAGAAGCTATGCAGGAGTACATCGAATCCCATCAGGATCTCGACGAGATGGCCGGTACCGTCGCCGCAGTCATCGTCTTCGACTACAGTTACGACGCCGTCGTACAGGATATTCACGAAATCCAGCACGCGTACGAACATCTCGTCAACTCCTCGAGTCACGTCCACCACGGAAACTGGTGTCTCGAAACCGTCCACTGCACGGGCGATCCGGATGGGATACGCGAACTCGTGTATCGGCTCCGGGATTTCGACGCGGTCAATCGGGTGAAGTTGATGATCGTCGATGGAACCGATAGCGGACAGTCGATCGCCGATCACGAATCGGCTCACGATCACTGACAGACCGACTGGCAATACACGTATCTGCTTCTGTCACCCGATAACGGACTGAACCAGGTGAGAAAACCGAATACCTATCGCAATGGTGGGTCACCTGTCGGCGCTCAGTCCGACGCCGCTTTGACGGTCGTTTCGGCGCTCTGGAGCGGTGAACTCACAGCAAGCAGGAGGGCAGAACCGGCGATACAGGCGATGCCGGCGAGCGAAAGCGCGAGAAGCGGGGAGGCCACGTCCGAGATGACACCGCTTCCGAGTTGGAACGGGATCACCGTCACCGAGCTCACCATCGCCATGGCACTGAGCACGGATGCCCGTCCGACCGTCCCGACGTGGGAGTTAATGTGCTGGATCGCGAGCGACCGCGAGGTCTCCACGACGCTGCGTGAGACGAGCAATACCGGAATCGCAAGTACCGGAAGGAACCAGATGCTCGTCAACCCGACACCGACGATAAATGGAACCGCCAGGAACCACCCTTTGATGCCGATCGTCTCGTAAATCCGGCCCGTGTGGTAACTCAACGCGGCCGCAAAGAGGCTAATTACCGCATAGAACCAGCCCAACAGCGGTTCGACGGTTCCTTCTGGGGTGCCGAGCTCGAGCACCGCCGTCTCGAACACGGGTTGCAGGAAAATCGACGTGATGTAGAGAACGGCCGCGAACAACACGAAGTAGTACAACACGAACGCCCTGATTCGTCGAATTCCGATGGTTCGTCTGATCACGTCGACCGACTCACGAAACTGCAGCCGATCCGTATTCGCCGACTGATAACTGGTCGGTTCGGGCATCGTCAGCACGACGCCGACACCGACTGCCATGACCCCAGCCGCGAGGAAGAAGGGGTATGCGAGATTGAATCCGGCCACATACCCACCGACGACGGACGCACCAGCACCGATAACGAGTGCGAGTGCTTCGCCGCGTCCACGAACGTGGGCAAATCGATCGCTCCACCCGTTATCGGTAAGGCTGTCGTACAACCAGGCATCCTCACTCCCCGACCGAAAATTGTACCCCATCGACCAGCAAACGAACAGCACGAGCAACCCGAGAAAGGAGCTGGCGAAACCGATCCCGATGAGCGTCAGCGTAATCAAGACCGATCCGATGAGCAGGGATGGGCGTCGGCCAAACCGATCGCTGACGTACCCGGTCGGAACTTCTCCGAGGAGCGTCGTCAAATTGTACGCCACCTCGAGCAACACAACCTGGGTGAACGTGAGTCCCTGCGAGAGAAAATACAGGTACATGATGGGGCGATAAAACTCGACGGCTTTGGTGGATTTGTACAGATAGTACTTTAGAATAATAGGTGAAGTTGGCAAATCCACTTTGAAGTCCATGCTGATTATCCGAAATCGGCAAGTTAGTATGAATGTTGTTATGACGAAACAGCCACCTTCGTAATACCGTTCCGTCGAACGCGATACTTAGTGGTTAGATTGGCCCTGAATTCGTCCGTGACGCTCGGTAAACTGCGTCTCACAGGAGGTACAGCAGAACTGTTTGAGTTCGCCGTTGATCCGAGTTACCACCCCTTCGCTGGTGACGGTGTTGCCACACTCAGCACAGGAGAGGGCGAATTCGGTTCCACTCAACGTAAAGGAACGATCGGTTTCAGCGAGCAGTTTGACGTCGTACTCGCTGATCATCGACTGATCGAGTTGGCTCACGATCCACTCGCGAGGGTTCGTTTCGGGAACGTTTGCGTAAAAGACGAGATCCGAACTCACCGTCGCATAGACGTGCTCTACCTCCGGAATCGACAGGAGTTGTCGTTTCACGATATCGAAACACTGTGGACGAACCGTAACATCGACGAGAATTGGAAGGCTTCGACGAAGCTGTGATCGATCGATATCGATCGTAAACTGGCGAATAATGCCCTGTTCCTCGAGTTTACTGACGCGATCTGAAACGGCGGGTGCTGAAAGGTCGATAGCGCTCGCAACCTCGTTGAACGGCCGACGGCCGTCTTCGGCGAGCAGTCGAAGAATTTCGAGATCAGTTTCGTCAAACCGTTGCATACTGGACGTTTCGAATCGACCATCATATATTTTTGCTTGGCGGCGCTCAATTCCTATCATACCAAAGTATCACTGCCACCATACGCACAGTTCTGAAGTTGTAGTGGTTTCAGACTTGGGAATGTATACATTACGCACACGCTATTCCCAGACGATGTTCGTGGTCACCATACCATTCAATTCACATGTTTAACAAATGAATATTTTCCAAAGTCGCCAATTCGCCTATCTATACAAAGCAATATCAAGATATTCAATAGTTTGCTAATTATTCCAGTAAATATAGATGCAATATTAAAGTTCATGGTGGCGTGAATCCCGATAGTATATAAATAACACGCCTTGCGGAGCTATAACCTTTATTTACACCCGCTATAGAGAGGTGGTATCGATATCGAACGCGAGAGTGTTAATAGATGACATACGACACAAGCGACAAAACAAGGCGAACCGTTCTGAAGACAGTTGGAGCTGCTGGGGTAGTCGGCGTAGCTGGTTGTCTGGGTGGTGACGACTCGAGCGAAAGCGACAACGGAGATGGTAACGGGGGCGACGATCAGGAAGACCGGGATCGGAGCGACCAGAATCGAGTCCCCCACGCCACCATCGCCATCAACGACGATCCGACTCGAGACGACTGGAACCATTACGGTGGCGTGACGCCGTACTGGACGAACATTCTCGAGCCACTCGTGTGGGTTTCGAACGAGATGGAACTCGTCCCGTGGCTGGCCACCGAATGGGAACAGACCGGGGAGCGAACCTGGGAGTTCTCGCTTCGAGAGGGGGTACAATTTCACAACGGTGAGGAAGTCACTGCAGACGAGGTCGTGTTCTCGTTCGAAAACATCCTCGACGAGTACGTCTGGGCACCGGGTTGGTTACATCTCGAATCGGGCAACATCGAGGCGCTCGATACGCACCTGGTCGAGTTCACCACGACCGATCCGTTCCCCACGTTCCCAGGAACGATTGCGCACAATATGGTCGCGATCCAGCACCCCGACCGGGATCACACCGAAGACAGAGTGATCGGAACCGGCCCGTTCCAGGTCGAGGAGATCGAACAACATCAGGAGGTACGGACGAGCGCGTTCGAAGACTACTGGAACGACGAACCGATCCTCGAGGAACTCACGTTCCGGGTGATCGAGGATCCCAACACGCGAACGCTCTCCCTTGAAAACCGCGAAATTGACGTAGCACTCGCCCCGCCACGGAGCCGTATTGCTTCGATCGAGTCCGACGACTCGTTGTATCTCGATCGACAGAGTCGACCCGGGGCAGGTTACGTCGGTATCAACATACACAAATCACCGACCGACGACGTGGCGCTCCGCCAGGCGTTGAATCACGCCATTTCCCAGGAGACCATCGTCGACACGATTCTCGAAGGGGTCGGCGATCCCGGTCGCGGACCGATTTCCCCGATCATCTACTGGTCTGCTCACGACGAAATTACCGACTACGAAAAGGACGACGATCTCGGAGCCGAACTCGTCTCCGAGTCGGGCTACGACGGCGAAACCCTCGAAATCCTCGTGGCAAACGACCTCGTCGACGGCCGTGAGATGGCGCAGGTCATCCAGGGCTCACTCGACGGAATCGGCGTCAACTCGGACATTCAGGTGCTCGAGCGGGCGGCCTACTCCGAGGCCGAGCGCGACGGAGAGGCACACCTGATCCTCAAAGAGAGCGGATCGAACAGCGGTGACGCTGACTACATCATCTACGAGGGGTTCCACTCCGAAGGCGACGTCAATCAGCGGCTGTACGAAGAGGAAGGAACCGGGCTCCACAACCTGGGTGGCGAGGTCGACGACCTCATCGAACAGGGCTTCCAGACTGGCGACGAGGACGAAAAGGCAGCCGCCTACAAGGAAGCACAACAACACATCGCCGACGAGGCCGTCACGATTCCACTCTACTACAGCGAGTTCATCGCTGCAGCCCACGAGAATATCGATGGCGCAAACCTCGGTGCCGTCCCGCAGTTCTCTCGCTGGACTGATCTCGAGCACTGGGAATAACGCGACACACTATCTACGATGTGGAAATTCGTACTTCAACGATCCGTCTCGGCGGTTTTCGTTCTCTTCGGCGTGTCTGTACTGACGTTTCTCCTCGTATTTTTCACGCCAGGAGATCCAGCCGAGACGATTCTCCGACAACAGATGGGGGGACAAACGCCCTCGGCCGAAGCGATCCAGCAGTTTCGGTCAGACCAGGGGTTAAACGACCCCATCCCCGTTCAGTACGTCGACTGGGTGACGAGCATCCTCCAGGGTGACCTGGGGCAATCGTACCACAGTGACTCCTCCGTCACGCAGTTGATCATCGACAACCTCTGGCCGACGTTCGAACTGGCACTCGCCGGGATGGCCGTTGCACTCCTCATCGCCGTTCCCACCGGCGTCATTAGCGCCGTCCACAAAGGCGGTCGCCTCGATTACGGCAGCCAGTTGGCTGCCCTGCTGGGATTGTCGATGCCCAACTTCTGGCTCGGGTACCTGCTCATGCTCGTCTTCGCAATTTATCTGAGCGTCCTCCCGACCTCCGGATACGGAACGATCGACCAACTCGTCCTTCCGGCGATCACCCTCGGAACCGGCATGGCGGCGATCATCACCCGCCTCCTCCGCTCGTCGATGCTCGAGGTACTGGACGAAGAGTACATCAGAACGGCTCGTTCGAAGGGGCTTCGCGAACGAATCGTCGTCTACAAACACGCGCTTCGAAACGCGCTAATCCCGGTGATCACGATCGTCGGCCTCCAGTTTGGCTACCTGCTGAACGGGGCCGTCATCATCGAAATCGTGTTTCAACGTCCTGGACTCGGTCGGTTACTCATCGATTCCATCTTCGCCCGGGATTATCCGATCGTTCAGGGTCTCGTGCTCGTGATCGCCGTACTGTTCGTCGTCACGAACTTCCTCGTCGACGTCGCCTATCGCTACGTCGACCCCCGAATCTCGTTTGAAGGTGCCCCAAAATGACTGACGCTGACGATACCACGGTCGCCTCCGCGTCGACGTCGACCAGACGTACACGGCTGCGGTCGCTGTATCACTCCCGTAAGGCCCGGCAGTTCCGATCGAACACGCTAAACGTCATCGGACTGGTCATCGTACTCGCGATCATCGGCAGTGCACTCTTCGCACCGTTTCTGACGCCGTACGATCCAACCGAGCAAAACCTGGAGAACCGGCTTGAATCGCCGTCGCTCGAACATCCGATGGGAACTGACCAACTGGGCCGTGACATCCTCACGAGACTGGTATACGGAGCGCAGATTTCACTTCGGATCGGCGTTATCGTCGTCGCAATTTCGCTCGCAATCGGCACGGTAGTTGGCGTCACCGCCGGATACGCCGGAGGCTATGTGGATGAGGTGTTGATGCGATTTGTCGACATCCTGCTGGCGTTTCCGGGGCTATTGCTCGCCCTCGTGATCGCTGGCATCCTCGGCCCCAGTCTGACGAACATCATGATCGCACTGGCCGTCGTCGGCTGGACGCGGTACGCTCGCGTGATACGCGGGAGCGTCCTCTCGGTCAAAGAACAGGAGTACATCAAAGCCAGTCAGTTGATGGGCGTCAGTCGGGTCAGAATCGTCGGGCGACACATCCTCCCGAACGTCATCGGACCAGTGGTCGTCCTCGCCACCATCGATATGGCCGGCGTGATCCTCGGAACGGCCGGGCTGTCGTTCCTCGGGCTCGGTGCCCAGCCGCCGACCCCCGAGTGGGGAACGATGATCTCCGAGGGGCGAAACTACCTCCAGGACGCCTGGTGGGTCGTGAACTTCCCGGGGATGGCGATCATGCTCGCCGTTCTCGGGTTCAACTTGCTCGGTGACGGACTCAGGGACGTCCTCGATCCGCGTGACACGGATACGGTTCAAAACAAGGGGCTCTAACGATGACAGAACCACTGCTTTCGGTCGACAACCTGCACACGCACTTCGACACGTACGACGGTACCGTTCACGCCGTAAACGGCGTGAGTTTCGAGATCGAACCCGGCGAAATCGTCGGCATCGTCGGCGAGAGCGGGAGCGGGAAATCCGTCACCGCGCTCTCGACGATGCGACTCGAGGATCCCGGCCGGATCGTCGAGGGGTCGATTCGGTTTCAGGGAACGGAACTGACGACCGCGACCGACCGCGAGATCCGCCAGCTCAGGGGCAGCGGACTCTCGATGGTGTTTCAGGATCCGATGACGACGCTCAATCCCGTCTTCACGGTGAGCGAACAGATCGTCGAATCCCTGAAAGTCCACGACAACCCTGAGGCGCAAACGCTCCGTGAGTACCTCCGGATCCCGTTCTTCCACGATCGGACGGACTGGCGCAAAAAGCGCGATCGAGTCGTCGAGTTAATGGAAGAAGTCGGCATTCCAAACCCGGCCGAGCGCCTCGACGCCTACCCCCACGAGTTCTCCGGAGGGATGCGTCAGCGAGCCATGCTGGCAATCGCGCTCGCGAGCGAACCGGATCTGTTGATCGCCGACGAGCCAACCACCGCTCTCGACGTCACGATTCAGGCCCAGATCCTCAAGATCATCGCCCGACTTCGCGAAGAGCACGGCATGTCAGTCGTGATGATCACCCACGACCTGGGCGTCGTCGCCGACATTTGCGATCGCGTGATCGTGATGTACGGCGGTGAGATAATGGAGCACGGTCCGGTCGAACAGATCATACGCAATCCACAGCACCCCTACACGCAGGCCCTGCTCGAGTGTATGCCTCAAGAGACTCCACGCAAAGAGAAACTGGAGACGATCGAGGGACAGGTACCCGCACAACTCGGTGGGATCAGCGGCTGTCCGTTCGCATCACGGTGTGACTACGCACACGAGGTGTGCTGGAGTGGAGACATGCCGACCGTCGACTGCGGTGAGAGTCACCAGGCGAAGTGCTGTGAACTGCAGCGTGTCAACGACGGAGAGACCGCCGCACACTCTTCCAACACAGGAGGGGGACAATGAGTTCCCACTCCAGGCACGTGAGCGACGGGCGTGACGAGGGTCGTGAACCACCGGCCGTCATCGAACTCGAGAACGTCTCGAAAGAGTTCGCACTCGAGGATTCGCTGCTCGACCGACTCATGGGCACGCGGACGACGATAACAGCCGTTTCGAACGTCTCGCTCACGGCGTACGAGGGTGAGACACTCGGAATCGTCGGGGAGAGTGGCAGCGGGAAGTCGACGCTCGCGAACCTGATCACCGGTTTGCACACCGCTACGCAGGGGACAGTACGAATCAACGGTGAAGAAGTTCGTTCGGTGACGCGTCGGTCGCCGGAGTTGCTCGCCGACGTCGGCGTTATCTTCCAGAACGCGAAATCGAGTATCGATCCTCGGCTGACCGTGCGCCAAGCGATCGCCGAACCGCTCAAGACGCAGGGGGACGGCCGTACCGAGCGCCAGCAGCGCATCGCAGAGTTACTCGAGTTGGTGAACCTCTCGGAGCGGTACGCGGATCGATACGCACACGAACTCTCCGGTGGCCAGGCTCAGCGCGTGGCGATCGCCAGGGCGATCGCCACGGAGCCACGCGTCCTGATACTCGACGAACCGGTCTCAGCACTCGACGTCTCGGTGAAAGGAAGCATCATCAACCTACTGATGCGATTACAGCGTGAACTCGGTCTCACGTACGTCATCATCAGCCACGACCTGAGCGTCGTCAAACACATCGCCGACCGAATCGCGGTGATGTACCTGGGCGAGTTGATGGAAGTCGGATCGGCCGAACCGCTCTTCGAGACGCCAGCACACCCGTACACGAAGGCGCTGCTCGAGGCGATTCCGGACACGGATCCGACCACGTCGGTTCTCGACGCTTTCGTGCTCGAGGGCGACGTGCCGAGCCCCGTGGATCCGCCGAGTGGCTGCGTGTTCCACACGCGGTGTCCCATCGCCGAAGATCGGTGTCGGAGTGAGGTGCCACCGGCCGTGGACGTCGAAACCAGTGCGTCCAAGTGTCACTTCGCAGAACGTGTACGTACCGAACAGGACGGAGTTCAGACCCCATGACGCAAAATACCGACTCCGACGTAGCCGACGACAGCCCCTCCTCAGACGTATCCGACGGCAACTCGTCTGTGGACGCCGACGAGGCGTGTCCAGAGCAGAACCCGGAACAGCCCACCCGATCGACCATCAGCGACGAACTCGAGGTACCCGACCACCAGCCCGATCCGGAAACGGCGTCGCACGTCCTCCCCGACGAAAAACTGGTCTACCCCGACTTCGAGTTCGAGGACGGAAAGATGGCCGACGACGGCGGGTTCGACCTCGAGCAATCGCTCGGTCGCGAGGAGATGCAGGCGTGGCTCGAGGAACTCTCGGGTGGCCTCGCCAGCCACGACGTGGGCGTCTCGACGCCGACCGATGCGGCTATCTTCGGCGTCGGCGGGGGCGACGTCTCGATGTCCTTCGAGCCGGACGAGAATCACACCGGTACCCTCGAGGTGACGTTCTCACTAAAAGCGAAGTTGATGACGTATTCGGACGATCCGGACGAACGACAGGCGGGCGCTCGCGGTGGCGAGGGGTTCATTCCGCTCGAGATGCTCACGGGCGAGAAGGGGCCCGAAACGTACCGGTGTTACAACTGGATTCGGGATCCGGTCGACCGCTGATTCGACCGCCCACCGACTCACTGTGGAGTCGCGCTGGCTCGAAGCCGAACGGTTTGGCTCTCTACCGAGGTGATGGTTCACTCCGCGACGATTTCCGGTTCGATGTAGACCTTTTCGATTAACGGCTCCTGATCGATGAGCGCCGTTTCGATCTCGGTGATGCGAGCGTCGATCTCCTCGGTATCCAGGTCGGGATCGAACGCCACGTCCGCGGTCACGAGGACGCTATCCGGGCCGAAGTAGACGGTTCGCAGTTCGGGTACGTCGACGACGCCCGGATGGCCGTTCACGATGGACTCGAGTGGCTCCAGGTGGCGCCTGGACAATCCTTCGCCGATCAACAGACGTTTGTTCTCGATGCCGAGCGCGAGGGCGAACCCCATCAACAGGAGGCCGATGAGTACCGCGCCGAGCGCGTCGAACACCGGGTTTCCAGTCACCTGTGAGAGGACGATGGCGACGAGCGCGATTGCCCCACCTGCGACGGCGACTGCATTTTCGGTGAGGACGGCGAGCACGGGCGTATCGCTCGTCTTCGCGAACGCCTCCCTGAAACTTTGCCAACCACGCGTTTCGGCCTCCTCCTCGAGGGCGACACGCGCTCGCCAGTAGGAGAACCCTTCTATGATGATCGTGGCAACCAGCACGAGGTAGGCAAGAGACACCGCAGGGAACGACCATTCGCCGATCGTTACAGTTCCGCTGGCCAGGACGGCACCGTGCTGGAGGGTACCAACGCCGTGTTTGAGGCTCTCCCAGCCCGCAATGGCGAACAGGAGCACTGACACGAGAAAGGCGTAGAAGAAACTCGCTTTCCCGTACCCGAAGGGATGACGACTGTCGGCCTGTTTTCGGCTGTAGTAGAGCCCGACGAGCAGGAGAATTTGATTGCCGGTGTCCGAAATGGAGTGGTACGTTTCCGCCAGCATGGACGGACTGCCGGTGAGCAGAAAGGCGACGAATTTGAGGGACGCGAGGGCGACGTTGGCAACGAACGCCACGAGAATTACGATGAGTCGCTCGGATATCGCCATTACCAGTCGTTAGTCACGTCACCCCCTAAATTCTCCCGAATGCACGCACCCTTTCCGCAATTCGCTCGAGCAGTCCGTGGGAGGGCCATCGAGAAACGATACTGACCCGTGACCGGCGTGTGGGTGAGGGCTGAGTGGATTGGCGTCGGAAAACGGTCGAGTCAGCGATCTGAACCGAGCGAATGATCCGTACGAGGGTCGAGTGACGCACTCTATTTGTGTGCTCGACAAACTTATCCGAAGAAAGTGCAGTCTGCTGCTGCAAAACGGCGCGCTTAGACGGCGGGTTCGTAGCCAGCGTCTTCGATCGCGGCGACGATGGCGTCCGTATCGGCGTCGCCTTCGACGGTGACGCTGTCCGATTCGTTGTCCGCCGAGACGGCGGAGACGCCGTCTAGTTCCTCGAGTGCCGATTCGACCGTCGATTCACAGCCGCCACAACTCATACCGGTTACCGTAATGGTTTGTGCCATACTCTGTGTTCGTCCTCCTGCCTTTTGCCAGTTTCTCATTCCAGAGTTCGATTTATCCGACCAGGTACCTTTGATTCTAAAGCCGTGTCGTGACAATAGCGCGGATCGCTGACGAAACGCAGACGTAGTCAAAATACAGTATTTGTAGTATTACGCTATACATTTTGTAGGCAGAACGGTTCCTATGCCGACTCGTCTGGTGTGTCCTCGAGCACCTCGACCACGGCCTCGAGTGCCACGGTCACGCTCTGGTGACGAACGGCGCGTCGGTCGCCGTCGAAGTGATGTCGACGTGCGTGTGCATACGAAGATTCGGTTCCCCACGGGCCGGCGTACGCTACGCCGACGTACACCGTTCCAACGGGCGCATCCGGGGAACCACCGCCCGGGCCGGCGACCCCGGTGATCGCCACTCCCCAGGTGACGTCGGCCACGTCCCGAACGCCGCGGGCCATCTCGAGGGCGACCGCTTCGGAGACGGCACCGTGTTCGTCGAGGGACTCCCGGGAGACGGCCAGGTGGCGGCGTTTCGCCTCGTAGGCGTAGACCGTGTGCCCGCTCTCGAAGTAGTCGCTCGAGCCCGGGACGGCCGTCAGGGCGCCACCGAGTAACCCGCCGGTGCAGGATTCGGCGACGGCGAGCGTGTCTCCTCGCGCACGAAGCCGGTCGCCGAGCGACGACGCCAGGTCGATAGCCGTCTCGAGGTCGGACTCGAGGTCCGCCGTGGCGGATCGGTTCGCCGGCGTCGACAAGCCATCGGTCGGTGACTCGTTTCCGCCGGTCGCGCTATTGGAGTCGTCCATGGGTCACCCGACGGCCCCCACCGTCGTCAATCGTCGGGTTCAAGTCATGATTCGGTTGCGGCCAACAGCCTCGAACGACTCGAGAGCGACCGCGCAAGAACGGCGATCACACCGAATCTCGATCGGTGTAAGTGTGGCGGGTCGTGATCAGGCCGTTTGCGTCGAACTCGTGATGATCGGCGAAGCCAAACTCGACCGATTCGCCCCCCTGCACGCCCGAAAACCGACCTCGAACGGCAACCGCTCGACGATCCGGGTCGACGAGCACCATCTCGAGGTCGTGGCTGCCGTCCTCGAGGGGGCGACCCTCCTCGTAGAACGCCCGGAGGTCGGCTTTCCCGTCGATCACGTCCTGGCCCGGTCGGTAGTAGGTGACGTCAGGGGCGAACAGCTCGAGCAAGCCTTCGATATCCTCGGCGTCGACGCGCTCGTAGTAGCGCCTGATGTGCGACTCGAGATTCGCATCAGTCTCGGGTGACCCGGCAGCGCTGTCGTCCGTCGTCCTCTCATCGGGTGCTTCGGCGGGCATATCTCGCATTCGGACGGCATTCGCCATAAGCATGTTCTACGACACCACAGGTCACCCCATCCTCCTGCGTAATCACGCCCCACTCAACGCGACGCGCACGGACGAAAGAATCACGACCGCGGCCCGCACACACTCGGGCATGGAGTACGAGACGCCACTGTTTTTCCACGTGATGGGCTACGCCGCTCGAGCGGATCGAGACGTCGTCGACATGGTCAGCGGCAACCCGGACTGGGAGCCCCCGACCGCGCTCCGGGAGGCGCTTCACGAGTACGCCGACCTGGACAGTGACCACTTCCAGTACCCGCCGAGCGAAGGATTGCGGGAGCTTCGAGAGGAGGTCGCCGCCCGACGCGGCGTCGACGTCGAGCAGGTCGTCATCACCAACGGGGCCGGCGAGGCGAACTACCTCGCGATGGCGCGAGCGCTCGAGCGCGACGCCGGAGAGGAGATCATTCTGACCGATCCAGTCTACCCGTACTACCCCGGCAAGACGACGATGCTCGGGGGGACGCCCCGGTTCGTCGAGACGGCTGCGGACGGCCAACTCGACCCCGAAGACGTCCGAAAAGTCGCGAACGAGCAAACGGCGGCCATCGTCGTGAACACCCCCAATAACCCGACTGGAGCGGTCTATCCCGAATCGACGGTGCGCGAACTCGTCGCCATCGCCGAGGAGTACGACGCCATCGCGGTGATCGACGAGGTGTACGACCACTACGACCTCTCGGGAACGTTCACGAGCGCGCTCACCGTCGACTCCGACCACCGGATCGTCACGAACGCGTTCTCGAAGTCGATGGCGATCACGGGCTTCCGGGTCGGCTACGCCATCTTCCCGCTCCACCTCGTCGAGAACGCCAAGAGCCGCCACATGCTGGTGAACGTCGCCGGGAGCTACCCCTCCCAGTACGCCGTCTTGCAGGCGCTTCGTGAGACCGAACCAGCGTACTACGAGGCCAACCGCGACCTCCTCCGCGAGCGCGTCGACTCCTTCACCGCGGCGCTCGAGGCCGCCGGTGCCGAGTACACTCGTCCCGAGGGCTCATTTTACGTGATGGCTCGCTTCGAGGGCTACCCGGGGACTCTCGAGAACGTCGAGCGACTGATCGACGAGGCGGGCGTGGCCGGCATGCCCGGCGAAGCGTTCGGCACCGCTCGCGACGACTGGCTTCGCTTCGCACTGGTGACGCCGCGCCTCGAGGAGGCTGCCGATCGGCTGGCGGCCTATTTCGAGTGAGCGGCCTCGGCTGATCACGCTCGGGACGGTTCGTCGTCCCGCTCGGAATCCGCCCCCGCATACTCGATCGAGAACGACCTGTCCTCGAGGTACTGGGGCCCGAAGAACCCGCGGAGCGCCATCGTCGTTCCCACGTACACGGCTGCCACGAGGAAGATGAACGATGCCAACAGTGAGAGGAATAGTTCAGCGAGCATACCGAACCATCGCCCGAACTTTTTATCAATCTAGCGATGTTCGAGGCTCCCCAACCGACGGGTACTCAGGGCTTCATCCGCTACCTGCCGACATGAGCGGACTCGAGGTCGATCCCGTCGACGAAGAGGCGGAAGCCGAGGCGACGGGCGAAACCAACACGATCGAAGTAACGCCGACGGATTCCGTCGACGACGGCCCGGCCGACCCCGTACAAGACGCAGACGAGGATCGTCAGACGATCGACGTCGAACCCACGGACGACCCCGTCGACGGCCCGTCGTACGTCCTCTACGGCGGGAAAGGTGGCGTCGGCAAGACGACGATGGCGGCTGCCACCGCGCTGGACAGCGCTCGCCGCGGAACGCGGACGCTCGTCGTCTCCACCGACCCCGCACACTCCCTCTCCGACACTTTCGAGACCGACATCGGTCCGAAACCGGAGCCACTGGACGACGAGATCCCACTCTACGCCGCCGAGATCGACCCCGACGCGGCCCTCGAGGAGGGGCAGGCCGCGTTCGCGGCCGAAGGCGGGCCGGACGCCCTGGGAGGCCTCGGCCAGTTCATGGGCGAGGAGTCCCCGATGGAGATGCTCTTCGGCGGCGCCATGCCCGGCTCCGACGAGGCCGTCGCGATGCAAACCCTCCTCGAGTACCTCGACGACGATCGGTTCGATCGTGTCGTCGTCGACACGGCACCCACGGGCCACACCCTCCGACTGCTCCAGCTCCCGGAGATCATGGACACGATGATGGGGCGAATCATCAGCTTCCGCCAGCGCGTCGGCAGCATGGTCGATGGCCTCAAAGGAATGTTCGGCGGCCCGATGGACGAAGAACCCGACGGTATGGAAGATCTCGAGGTGCTCAGAGCGCGCATCGAGCGCCTCCGAGCCGTCCTCCGCGACCCCGAGCGTACCGACTTCCGGATCGTCATGGTGCCCGAGGAGATGAGCGTGCTCGAATCGAAGCGCCTGCGCAGTCAGCTCGAGGAGTTCGAGATTCCCGTCGGCACCGTCGTCGTCAACCGCGTGATGGAGCCACTCGCGGAGGTGACCGACGACGTAGAGGGCGAGTTCCTCCAGCCCGACCTCGAGTCCTGTGCGTTCTGTCAGCGTCGCTGGGACGTCCAGCAAAACGCGCTCATGGAAGCCCAGGAGCTCTTTCGGGGTACCGACGTCCGGCGGGTGCCGCTGTTCGCCGACGAGGTGAAAGGGGAGGCGATGCTCGAGGTCGTCGCTGCCTGTTTGCGGTAACGCGTTTTCAGATCCGATCGCTTCGAGCCTGCAGCTAGCGGTTGACTCAACAACCATCGGTCCTCGAAGGAACACTGGCCGCGCGGGAGTGGGGGCTCGAGCACCGACGCAGGTTCTGGCAGATCGTCTAACACTAGCTGTACCGGCCGTCAGCGGTAGCATCGCCGCTGTCGGTCGTCAAGAAAAGAAAATCGAGATGAAAATCGACGTCGTCGTCGATTCGACTACTTGTGTCGCTCGAGCAGGTCGTAGCTGCGCTCCCACTCGGCGTCCTCGTCGAAGTACCGCTCCGCGAGCGGCTCTTCGGGCATCTCGCCCAGCTCCTTCTTCTGTTGCTGGTAGGACGGGCGTTCGTCGACGAAGTACCGGCCAGTGAGGACGGTACCCTCGTAGAGCGCGTTTTCGGTCTCGAACATCATCTCCTGGGCCTCCTGACGGTCGTGGACGTCGAAGTCGTAGTCGTCGGACTCCTGGACGTCGACGTACGGGACGTACTGGCGGGCGTCCTTGTTCCAGGTCGGACATTGGGTCAGGAAGTCGATGTGCGCGAAGCCGTCGTGCTCGATGGCCTCCTTGATGATCTCTTTGGCCTGGTTCGGGTTCACCGCCGCGGTACGAGCGATGTAGGTCGCCCCCGAGGTCAGCGCCAGCGAGAGCGGCCGGATCGGCGACTTGGCGTTACCGTGCGGCGTCGTCTTCGACGTGTGGCCTTTCGGGCTCGTCGGCGAGGTCTGGCCCTTCGTCAGGCCGAAGACCTCGTTGTTGAACACGATGTAGGTCATGTCGTGGTTCTCTCGAGCCGTGTGCATGAAGTGGTTGCCACCGATCCCGTAGCCGTCGCCGTCACCGCCGGCGGCGATGACCTCGAGGCCGTCGTTCGCGAGTTTTGCGGCGCGAGCAACCGGCAGCGAGCGGCCGTGGATCGTGTGGAACCCGTATGTGTCGAGGTAGCTGTTCAGCTTGCCCGAGCAACCGATTCCGGTGACGGTCAGGACTTCCTCGGGGGTGAGTCCGACTTCCGGAAGCGCCTGTTTCAGCGCCTTGAGGACGCCGAAGTCACCGCATCCTGGACACCAGGTCGGCTGGGGCTCGAGACCGGGCGTAAACTCGTTACGGTCGATCTCGCGGTCGTCTCCGATTGCGTTGAATGCACTCATGGTCAGTCACCTGCAGCGGGTTCGATGCGAACCTGCGCGGTCGGCTCCGCGTCCGAACCCTCGACGTTGAGTTCGTAGCCTTCGACGATCTCGGCGGGTTCGAACGGGTTGCCGTTGTATTTGAGCAGGCTGGTCAGTTTCTCACCGTAGCGGCCGAGTTCCTTCTGGATGAGGCCGCGGAACTGCGCCGTGGCGTTCATCTCGACGACCATCGCCTGGTCGACGCTCTCGATGAACTCGGTGAGTTCGGCCTCGGGGAACGGCATCATGTCCGAGACGCCGACGGCCTTGACCGAGTGGCCCTGGTCGTTCAGGCGCTCGGTCGCCTCGACGACGGCACCCTGGGCGGATCCCCAGGTGATGATGCCGAAGTCAGCCGACTCGTCGCCGACGTACGTCTGGTTCGACTCGTGTTCTTCGTCGAGTTCGCGACGGATGGCGTCGAGTTTCTCGATCCGGCGATCCATCTGGGCCACGCGGTTGTCCGCATCCTCGGAGATGTGTCCTTCCGGCGTGTGCTCGTTCCCGGTCGCGAGGAAGCGACCATCCTTCTGGCCCGGCAAGGAGCGCGGGCTGACGCCGTTTTCGACGTCGTGCTGGAAACGGTGGAACTTCCCAGAGGCGTCGTGGGGCATCTCCGCGAGTTCCGCCTCGGTGAGCGTCGAGCCCAGCGACGGATCCGGCTCGCGGTCGAGGAAGCTGACGGGGATGTTCGAGTTCTCCCCGCTCAGCTTCTGGTCGTACATGATGATCGTCGGGATCTGGTACTCGTAGGCGATGTGGAACGCCAGTCGCGTCTGCTCGTAGGCTTCGGCGATGGTACCCGGCGCGAAAACGACGCGGGCGGAGTCACCCTGGCTCGTGTAGAGGGTGAACTCGAGGTCGCCCTGCTCGGGTTTCGTCGGCATCCCGGTCGAGGGGCCGGCGCGCATCGACTCGAGGAGGACGATCGGCGTTTCGGTCATCTCCGCGAGGCCGAGCGGTTCGCTCATCAGCGCAAAGCCACCGCCGGAGGAACCGGACATGGCTTTCGCGCCGGCGTGGCTCGCCCCGACGGCGAGTGCGGCCGCGGCAATCTCGTCTTCGACCTGCTCGGAGATCCCGCCCATGTCGGGCAGGTGCTGGGACATGATGGTGAACACGTCCGTCCACGGCGTCATCGGGTAGCCCGCGATGAACCGACAGCCCGAGTCGAGTGCGCCGTAGGCGATCGCGTTCGAGCCCGAGAGCAGCGCCTGCTCTTCGTCGTGGTCGCCCGTGGGGATTCGAAGGTCGTGCTCGAACTCGTAGTCCTCCTGCACCATCTCGTAGGCGTCGTGGAGGATTTCGAGGTTCGGCTCGAGGATCTTCTCGGGCATCGCGTCCGTCATCAGATCCTCGATGTGGGAGAGATCCATCTCGAGCAGCGCGGCCGTCACACCGACACCGGCGGTGTTCCGCATGACCTCTCGACCGTGTTCTTTGGCCATCGCTCGAAGATCGATCGGGAAGACGTGCCAGTCGTTCTCCTCGGCACGTTCCTCGAGGTTCAGTTCGGCGATGTCGTCCTCCGAGAGGAGTCCCGAGTCGTAGACGATGATCCCGCCCTCACGGAGTTCGTCGAGGTTCTCCGAGAGCGGCTTGAGCTCTTCGTTGCCGTAGTATGCTTCTTCCTGTGGGTTCCGGGCGAAGGAGTCACCCAGTGCAAGCAGGAAGTTGTAGCCGTCGCCTCGTGACTGTACATCGTGCCCTGCGGCACGGATCTCGACGTAGGTGTGGCCACCGCGGATCCGCGACGGATAATGTCGGTGGGTGAACACGTCGAGGCCCGACCGCATGAGGGCCTTCGCGAAGTTCTGGCTCGTCGAGTCGATCCCGTCTCCGGAACCCCCTGCGACTCGCCAGATAAGTTCATGATCGCTCATGGTGGATAAGCGGCCTCGTTGGCCAGCAGTACTCGAATTTTTGCCCCAGCGAACCTAAAGCCTTTGCTATAGATTACCAAGGATCTTTCATGAAGAATGAATAGCCGTGGAAGATTGATCAAGATTGTTCATGAATAACTCGAGAAACAGATTGATTGTTTACTTCTGACCAGCGGTAGGTTTGGATGGGCGCTCGAGCGAGCGCGACCACCAGCCAGGTGTCGTCACACCCGTTATCGCCTGCCGATCACCCAAGCCAGTCGCCTGGCGATCATTCCCGCCAGATCACAAGTCGATCACGTCCGTTCTCGTCTGCCGATCACTCCCGTCAGTTCGCCCGTCGATCACTCCCGCCGGGGATTGCTCGGGTGATACTCGGTATCGTACTCGCCCGGATTTCCATCCACACGGTCGGGGTTGAGTCGTCCTGAAAGGAGCATGAAGTCCACGAGCGTGAGCGCGAGCATCGCCTCGACGACGGGGACGCCACGCGGCGGAAGCACGGGGTCGTGACGCCCGATCACCTGTGCGTCGTCGACGACCTCACCGGTCTCCCAGTCGACCGTCTGCTGTTCGGCCGGAATCGAGGTCGGCGCGTGGAGCGTGACCTCCCCGTAGATCGGTTCGCCACTCGAGATGCCGCCCTGGATACCGCCGTGGTCGTTTTCGACTGGTACCGGGTTCCCATCGGAATCGAACTCCCAGTCGTCGTTGCGCTCTTTCCCCGAGTACTCGCGAGCCTCCCGCCCGAGTCCGAACTCGACCGCCGTCGTCGCAGGAATCGCCATCAACGCCTGACCCAGCCGCGCGGAGAGGGAGTCGAACCGTGGAGCACCGAGGCCGACGGGAACGCCGCGGGCCTCGAAGTAGATCGAGCCGCCGATCGAATCGCCAGCTTCCTGGTACTCCTCGATCAGCGCCTGCATACGTTCGGCCGTCTCCGGATGGGCACACCGCACGTCGTTTTCCTCGCTGTACTCGAGTATCTCCTCGAAACTGACGTCAGGAGCCTCGACGTCCCCGATCTGGTTCACGTGGGCTTTGAGTTCGATCCCCTCGAGCGATAGCACTTTCTTGGCAATGGCGCCGGCGGCGACCCAGTTGACCGTCTCACGAGCCGACGACCGGCCGCCGCCGCCCCAGTTCCGGGTGCCGAACTTCGCGGAGTACGTGAAGTCGCCGTGGGAGGGACGCGGGGCCGTGATGAACGGCTCGTACTTGCCCGAGCGGGCGTCCTTGTTCTGGATGACGAGACCGATCGGCGTCCCCGTGGTGTAGCCGTCCTGAATCCCCGACTTGATGGAGACGGCGTCGGGTTCGCCGCGGCTGGTCGTGATCATCGACTGGCCGGGCTTGCGCCGGTCGAGGTCGGCCTGAATGTCGTCTTCGGTGAGCTCGAGGCCAGCGGGGCACCCCGAGATCGTACAGCCCATCGCCTCCCCGTGGCTCTCGCCGAACGTGGTCACCTGGAAGAGGCGACCGAAGCGGTTGCCGTTCATTAGCCGTCCCTCCGGGATGGGTGCACTTATGCGTGCAGGATTGTGCAAGAACGGACGATATCGTCGCAGCGTTCTCGCGCGTTCCGCCAAATAGCGACGTCGTCAGGGTGGCTGCTACGACGGGGCGTAACAGACGTCCTCGACCCGCTGGTCGAACAGCCGAGAGAGGAGCGTCGTAACCGGGCCGTCCTCTCCCTCGAACGTGATACCATCGACCGTTTCGACGGGGCGAATCTCCCACGTTGTATTCGTCAGGAAGACCTCGTCAGCCTCACGGATGTCGTCCGGTCGGTACCATCCCTCGTGTCCCGGCACCCCGGTGTCGGCGGCGAGCTCGAGTACCACCTTCCGGGTGATTCCCGGGAGCACCGACCCCTCGGTCGTGGGCGTGTGCAGGCCGTTCTCGTCGACGAAAAAGAGGTTGCTCGTCGTCCCCTCGGCGACGTAGCCGTCCATATCACGGAGGAGGGCCTCGTCGGCGTCGTACAGCTCCTGTCTCGCCAATATTCCGTTGAGATAGTTGTGAGTCTTCGCGTCCACGGGAAGTGCTGCGTCGGGAATCCGCCGGCGCTTGACGGTCTGAACCGTCGCCGGCCCGTCCCAGACGGGGTCGCCCGAGCGTCCGCCTCGAGGGAGTGGCTTGACGTAGACGACGACGGTCGGATCGACGTCCTCCCTGGGCGTCAACGTCCCCGGCTGCACGCCGCGCGTGATCGACAGCCGAACGTAGGCGTCCTCGAGGTCGTTCGCTGCGAGCGTCTCGTCGATTCGGCGTGCGAGTTCCGTCCGCGACAGTCCGTGCTCGAGCCCGATCGTCTCGCAGGTTCGCTCGAGGCGGTCGGCGTGGGCCTCCCACTCGAAAATTTGTCCGCCGTACGCTCGGAGGGTTTCGAACGCCCCGTCACCGTAGCGAAAACCCCGGTCGTCGACGCTGACGGTTGCGGCTGATGCCGGAACCAGTTCCCCGTCGAGGTGGTACTGACGCTCGGTGGTTCCGTCGTCGGTCACGACTCCCTCCCGGCGTGATCGACCGCCAGCGTACAGAAGTTTCGAATCATCGTCTTTCCCATCTCGAGGGAGATCCGTTCGCCGCTCGAGGCGGCGGAATCGGCGGAACTGGATATTGCTTCGACTGTCCCGTCTGTCCCGTCGGTCCTTCCCGTCCCGCCTGTCCCGTTCCCACCGACCGTCTCTCGAGTCAGAATACTCTCGGGGTGGAACTGAACCCCGATGTGCGGCCGCTCACAGTGCCGAACGGCCATCAACACGTCGCGTTCGTCGGCCGTACTCGCGGTCTCGACCAGCGAATCCGGAAGCGCGTCACGTTCGACCGCCAGGGAGTGATAGCGACCGACCTGGATGCGGTCGGGCAGGTGTTCGAATAGCCCCTCCCCTGCGTGCTCGATCACCGACGGCTTGCCGTGAACGACCTCAGGGGCATAGACGACGGGTGCCCCGTTGGCCGCACACAGCGCCTGGTGGCCGAGACACACCCCCAGAATTGGGCGCTCGAGGTCGGCGAAGAGCGGAATAGAGATCCCCGCCTCCGCTGGCGTGCCCGGCCCGGGCGAGACGACGATCCCGGTCGGATCGAGGTCGCGAACGGCCTCGAGGGTCAGCGCGTCGTTCCGGCGGACGATCACCTCGTCGGCGACTTCGCCGACGTACTGCACCAGGTTGTACACGAACGAGTCGTAGTTGTCGATTACGAGGATTCTGGTGGACGCTTCTCCCGTCGTCGTCCTCGTCGGTTCGTCAGTCATCGTTCTCACCCTCCTCAACCCCGACGCCGGCCTCGAGCGACACTGCCATCCCCGCCCGCTCGCCGAGCGCGGCGTTGATCGCGTTCAACAGCGCCTGGGCTTTCGCGAGCGTCTCGTCGTACTCCCGGTAGGGGTCGGAGTCGTGGACGATCCCGGCACCCACACGGAGGTGGTACTCGTCCTCGTATCGGACGAGCGTCCGGATGATGATGTTGATCGTCGCTCGTCCATCGAAGCCGAAGATCCCGACGCCACCGGTGTAGGGCCCGCGACGTGTGTCTTCGAGTTCGTCGATGATCTCCATCGTCCGCGGCTTCGGCGCACCAGTAATCGTCCCCCCGGGGAACGTTGCCGCGATGGCGTCGGCCAGCGATGCGTCGGGGCGCAGCCGACCGGTCACGTTCGAGACGAGGTGCATTACTTCGGAGTAGCGATCCACCCGCCGGTACTCCGATACGTCGACGCTGCCGTAGGCACAGATTTTCCCGAAGTCGTTCCGCTCGAGGTCGACGAGCATGGCATGTTCGGCCCGCTCTTTGTCGTCGCCGAGCAAGTCCGCCTCGAGTGCCTCGTCCTCGGCCTTCGTCCCACCGCGCGTGCGGGTTCCAGCGATCGGCTCCGTTCGGACGAAGTCGCCGTCGCGCTCGAGCAACAGTTCCGGGCTCGCACTCACGAGATCGGCGGCTCGTCCCTCGAACAGACACGAGTACGGCGCGGGGTTCACCTCGCGGAGCGCGTCGTAGGCGGCGACGGGGTTGACGGCCGCTGGCGCGGCCAGTCGCTGAGAGATGTTCGCCTGGAAGGTGTCGCCATCGCGCACGTACTCCTTGACCCGCCGAACGCGGTCGGCGAACGCCTCGCGCCCGCAGGTACTCTCAAAGGTTGCGTCCGGGGCGGCCACTGCAGGCGATCCAACGGTAGGGTCGCCCTCGACCGCCGAACGTGCTAACTCGAGCGCACGCTCGCGACCGCGTTCGTAGGTCGCCGTTGCGACGTCCTCCCAGTTGTCCTCGAGTTCGCCGTCCTCGAGTAGCTCCTCCCGATGGATTCGCGGGCACGCAGTCACCCGAAGCGTGACTGGGCCGTCGTCGACAGGACACTCCCAGGCGGCGAGGCGGTCGAACAGGCCCACCTCCAGTCGGGGCAGTCCACGATCGTCGACGGCCGACCCCGGCAGCGACTCGAGTTCTCGGGCGACGTCGTACGAGAGCCAGCCGAGGACGCCACAGGGGTAGGGCACGTCGCAGTCGCCGCGAACGAGCGTCGCCGTCTCGAGCAGGCCCTCGAGTGCTGCGAGCGTCGGTGAAATCGTCTCGGGTGTGTCGATCGTCGCCTCCGATTCCTCGGCGGTGATCGGTGGCTGGCCTGCCGATTCGATGGGGCAGATCTCGGCGTCAGCGCCGACCGTCACCCGCTCCACCGGCTCGACGCCGAAGTATCCCCATCCCGACTGGCCGCCTGTCGTCTCGAAGAAGGCACCGCCGGAATCGTCTCGGGCTCGCCGGTAGGCGAGAAATGGATCGTCGACGGAAACCCGGACTTCGACGGGAACGCGGAGGGAGGGGGCGCCGTCGATGGCCCCGTTCCCACCCTCGTCCCCATCCCCGATCGCCTCGACGAGATGGAGCACGTCCGCCTCGTCGATGACGACACGCGGTTCGTTCATGTGCTCACAACGAAGGGGTGGCCTAACGCTCTTGCGGTTTTCGAGGTCTGGTGCCGGCGACTGACGCGAGAATTTGTTACCGGAATCGTGGTCAACGAACCGTCGCTCTCAGCGAACCTTCGCCCGATCGATCCAGCCCTGGATCCGCGTCGCCGAGATGTCCGTCGTCCCCTCGAGTTCGTCGGCGTCGCCAGCGGCGAGGTCAGCAACCGTTTCGATGCCCGCCTCGGCGAGGCGATCCGCGTAGGCTGGCCCGATACCCTTGATAACAGTGACCGGTTCGCCCGCGGATTCGTCCGGACGCTTCTCGGTTTCCGGGACGGCGTCTTCGGTCGTTGGCCCTGCTGCTTCGGCCGGTTCGACCGCCTCCGCGGGTTCGTCCGGAACGTCCGTCATCGATCCAGTCGAACTCGAGGCGGACGTGCCAGCCGCGGCCGATTCGTCGGCATCGGCGTCGGCGTCAGTCTCAGACTCGGCTTCGGTTACAACGTCCTCGACGTCAGCGTCGCCGGCGCTGCTTTCGGTTTTATCGGCCTGGCCCTCGTCGGCGCCGGCATCGAAATCCTCGGCTTCACCCTCCACACCCACACCCACGTCTTCGTGTTCGTCTTCGTCGTTTGCGGTCGATTCACCGGCCGTTCCGATCGATTTGGGCTCGGCTGGCTCCTCGAGGTCGCCAGCGTCCGCTGTTGTCGGCTCGCCTCGCTCGCGTTCGACGGTTACACCCACCGATCGATCGTCGGTCGATCTCGAGTCGGTGTCGTTGCCATCGAGTCCGAGCAACGACTGTATTTTCTGCAGGAGTCCCATTACTGATGGGTAATTTCCACCGCTACTTAAAGTCGTCTGATATCGGACACGAGCGACCATGTCGACTCGAACGGCAGTCGATGATTCAGTGGATCATCGGGAGTCGTCAGATAGTGACAGTCCTGGGAACCGATAACAGGTAGACTGCAACCGATTACACGTGGTTAGGAACCGATAACAGGTAACCGTAACCGATTACAGGTGGGAACGAAGCGCCTCGTTCATCGCCGCAACTGGTGCTTCCGTTCCCGTCCATCGCTCTAGTGCGTCGACACCCTGATACAGCAACATCCACGCGCCGTCGATCGGTGTCGCTCCCGCAGTGGTCGCCTCACGGAGCAGTCGCGTTTCCAGGGGGCTGTACACCGCATCCATCACAGCGAGGTTGTCGTGGAGGGCAGTTGTGGGGACGGGTGAGCGATCCTCGTCCATCCCGACCGTAGTCGCGTTGACGAGGACATCGGCTCTGGGGACGACGTCGGGAAGGATCTCGAGGCCACCACCCGTCGCCCCCGGTATCGCGTCGGCGAGCCGCTCGGCTTTCGAGGCCGTCCGGTTGGCGATCGTCACCGTCGCGCCCTCGTCGGCGAGACCGAACGCGATCGCCCGACCGGCCCCGCCAGCACCGACGACGACGGCCGATTCGCCCCGAAGCGAGACGTCGTGGTCGCGCAGGGATCGAACCGCCCCAATCGCATCCGTGTTGTATCCGGTTGGCGGGCCGTCCCCGCCGAACTCGATCGTATTGACCGCGCCAATGCGCTCGGCGAGCGGGTCGGGTTCGACGAACTCGAGGACGTCCCGTTTGAACGGCACCGTCACATTGAGGCCGGTAATACCGAGTGCCTGGGCACCTGCGACCGCATCCCCGAGGGCTTCGGGTGCCGGTTCGAAGGTGACGTACCGGGCCTCGAGTCCGAGTTCGGCGTAGGCCGCTTCGTGCATCGGTGGCGAGAGGGAGTGTCCAACTGGGTTCCCGAGGAGACCGAAGACGTCCATTTGCTCAGTGCTGGGTGCTCCGACGTAATAACGGGTCTGACTCCGGCAGGTGTCGCTCGAGCGATCGGGGCGCGACTGAGAGGCTGCCGAACGACCCGTTTCACACGGCTTATAGCCACAACGGCAGTACGTCTCAGCGAGTGTCATGATCGACGGCGTAACCCTTTCCGTACTCTCGCTCGTCCTCGGGGTACTGTCGTTGTTCGCTGGTGCCGAATTGCTCGTCAAGGGGGCTGGTCGACTCGCGCTCGGGTTCGGTCTTCGGGCAGCAACCGTCGGTGTCACGGTGGTCGCGTTCGCGACGACGGCCCCCGAACTGTTCGTCGCCATGCTCGGAGCCCTCGAGGTCTCCGCTGACGTCGGGCTCGGCACCATCGTCGGGTCGAACATCGCCAACATCGGTCTCGTTCTCGGCATCTCCGCGTTGATTCGGCCGCTCACGATCAGCGACACCGTCATGCGCCGCCACGTGCCGTTCATGCTGTTTACCGCCCTGCTCCTGCCAGTGGTCGCGATCGACGGCCGGATTGGTCGACTCGAGGGCGGCTTCTTTCTCGTCGTGCTGGCGGTTTTCTCCGGGTATCTCCTCTACTACGCGAAAACACAGCCCGCACCGGTTTCGACGAAGGTCGACGCTACGAAGGCAGTTTCCACCAGAGACGTCGGGTTCGTCGTCGGCGGCCTGCTCGCGCTCCTCGTTGGCTCTCGCTGGCTCGTTTCGGGTGGCTCTTCCCTCTTGCTGGCGATGGACGTCCCCGAGTTCGTCGTCGGGGTGACCGTGCTCGCGCTGGGCACCTCGCTGCCGGAACTCGCCGCCTCGGCCGTGGGGGCCGCCCGCGGGGAAACTGGGTTTACCATCGGGAACGTGATCGGGTCGAACATCTACAACATCGTGGCCGTCCTGGGGATACTCGCCGTCGCCGTCCCGGTCACGGTGTCGCCGTCGACCCTTCGCTTCGAACTCCCACTCGTTCTCGGGTTCACGCTGTTGCTCGTCGGGATGATGGGCTACGGCCGTCGATTGACTCGAGCCGATGGGGCGATCCTCGTCGGCTGTTATGCAGTGTTCATCTGGCTATTGTTCACCTGAGGTCGAGGTACATTTGACCGAAATGATATTGGGATTGTCCCGTAGAGTGATAGCTATCATCGTGGTGGCAACGACATCGTGCAACGCGTGACGTCCGACGGCGACTGGCTCACGGATCTCGGCGAACAGCTACCGGTATCCCCACTCTCCGCGCTCGGGCTGTTTCTCGCGGCCACCATCGGCTTGCGAATCGCCGCGGAGAACCTCTCGAGTCAGGTGATACTCGAGAGCGCGTTCCCGCTCGTCGCCGCGACGGCTGTCGTCCTCGCCGACCAATATCTGGTCGCCACTGGCGTCGGAATCCGGGATCGACTGTCGGTCTTCGCCTACGGGCTCGGCGGGTTCCTGGCTGCGGCGCTGGTAACGGCGCTGCACCTCCACGTGCTGGCCTTACACGGCACCGGTGTCGCGACGCCGCTGTATCTGACGCTCATGAGCGGCACCGTTGGGGTCGCAGCCGGCACCGTCGCCGGGATGTACGAGATTCGCCAGCGTGCAGCGGTTCGCGAGGCAAGACGGCAGAGCGAGCGCCTGGAAGCGTTTGCAAGCATCGTCTCACACGATCTCAGGAATCCGTTGATGGTCGCCCGCGGACGGCTCAAAGAGACGTTCCGAACGGGCGACCCGGAGCACCTCAGTGCCGTCGATCAGTCACTCGTGCGAATGGACGAACTGATCGAAGATTCCCTCTCGATCGCTCGGAACGGAGCCCAGGTCGACGACCCCGAACCGGTGCAACTGGTCGACCTCGTCTCGGAAGCCTGGTCGGTCGTCGAAACGGGAGACGCGAGCTACGAACTCGAGTCGACTCGAACCGTACACGCCGACCCCCACCGAACGAAACGACTCTTCGAGAACCTGTTTCGAAATGCAGTGGAACACGGCAGTGCAGACGTCTGCGTCGGCGTCGGTGCCCTCCGGAACGGGTTCTACGTCGAGGACGATGGACCGGGTATCCCACCCGAAAAGCGAAACACCGTGCTGGAACAGGGCGTTTCCTCGAACCCCGACGGTTCCGGGCTCGGTCTGGCGATCGTTCGGGCCGTGGCGGACGCCCACGGCTGGGAGGTTACCGTCACCGAGAGCGCCGACGGTGGGGCAAGCTTCGAATTCACCGGCGTCCGGAGCGGCGCACGGTTTTGAGCGAGTTGTCCGGGATTGGGGTGAATCCTCGAGTGCCTGTGTCTGTGCCTGTTCTGTTCTGTGTCTGTCCCTGAGACGAGAGTTGCAACGCCCCCTCGGGAAACGTCCTGTCCGCTGACTGAAGACGAATTCAGTAACGACGATTACAGAAATGATTTTCAGATTACACTTATCCCCGGTCGTGTCCTCTCACCACCTGTATGATGCAACCACATCCACACCCTGCCCCCACCCACAGGCTCGCGCCACGGGTCGGCGTTTCCATCGCCGTCCTCGTCGTGTTCTTCGGTCTGCTCGTCGCACTGTCCTATCCGACGCTCGTGGTGGCGGCGATCAGCGGGGCGCTCGCAGCCTCGACGTACAATCGAGTTCGAACCTGGCTACGAGAACGAGATGCCGACCGCGCTCGACGCGATACCACCCGAGCGCGATTGTGGGGGCCACAGACGGATCGATAACAATCGTGTGACCTACTCCTCGAAAATGCGTTCGAGGACGGCCGACTCGTCTGCTCCAAGTGCGGAACGCACGAGTAAATTTCCGCCCAGGACGGCGGGGCTCAACACGACGTCGGCACCTGCACGCTCGAGTTTTCTGGTGTTCTCCCGGTCGGTTGCGGCGGCGACGATACGAATCTCCTCGGCGAGTTCTCGAGCGGTGAGCACGGCCAGTGCGTCTTCGGCGTCGTGATTCGTCGCCACGACCACGGCGTTCGCCCGTTCGATGTGGCCTCGCTCGAGGGGCTGTTCGTCGCTCGGATTGGCGGTGATGACCGGTATCTCCCGTTCGGAGAGGGTGGTCGCCGCCTCGCGATTGTTCGTGATCACGACGAACGGGTGATTCGCCGCCTGAAGTTCGTCGATGATCGGTTCGGTCAACTCGCCGTAGCCGAGGACGAGAATGTGGTTGTCGAGGAGTTCGAGTTCTGAGTCAGTCATTTTTCCGAGTGTCTTCGTGATTCTGGCCTGGATGGCCGGGCCGACGAGGGCCCCGATAGCGATACCGAAACTGGCCACCCCGAGGACGACGACGGACATGGTGAACAGTTGGGCCTCCGCGCTCTCCGGTCCGATGTCACCGTACCCGACCGTACTCGAGGTCACGAGCGTGAAGTAGAACGCATCGAGGAGGTCTTCGATCCCGTCGAAGTCCTCTCGAAGGGCGTACGAGCCAAAAGTACCGTAGGCCTGGACGCCGACGAGGGCACCGCCGGCGGCCAACTGCGTGGTCGTGAGCTCGAGGGACTTATCGAACTTCCGGCGCGTGACGAGCAGCGTCGGAAGCGAAATCACGGAGAGAAAGACGAGCGGAATCGAGTAGATGCTCGTCTGTAAGAGCCCCTGAAGGGCCGTAATCGGGAGCAAAATGATGGTCGCGTACCAGCCAGCACGGAGTCCGCGTCGAAGGGCGAGCGCGCTGCCGACCATCAGAAACCCGGTGAGCGCCCCGGTGAAACCGACCGTCTGGGTGACGAACGCCGGAACGTATTCTGCGAGTGGGCCGAAGTCGGCAGTCGGTTGCTCTATGTTGACGATCCCCGTCCCCACGGAGAGGAGCGCAACGGCGAGCGCGAGCACCACGGCTGATCGAGTAGTGACGATCCACGCCCAGTTGTGTGGCAGCCGACTGGTGATCCGCTCACCGACCATACAGAGTTGATCGAATCCGGGATGTAAACAGGCTTCGCTTCACCAGCAGAAGCCAGTTCGAGGCCGTTCGACTCACTGAGAGTGCTCGACACTCGAGCGACATCCCTACGGGTCGATGCCGTGGACAGGTGTCCGTCGCCGGTACTGGTTTATCCATCCAGCGTAAGTGTCGGACAATGACGGCGCTTCCGCTCGAGATCCTTCTCGGCATTTACCTCGGATTGCTGACCGGGATCGTGCCTGCGTTCGTCGCCGGTGCACTCGGCTTTGTAGTTCGATACTTTACCGGCGTAACACTCCCGGGGTTCGGTGTCGTCGTCCTGGCGCTCTCTATCGCGAGCGTCCAGGGTGGTTTGCTCGGACTAATCGAACCCGACATTGCGCAGTCCCCGCGACTGCTCGTCGCCGTTCTCGTCGTACTGATGCTCGCCCTCTACGCGCACAGCCAGGGTGACACGCTCGGTGCCACAATGCCGCGACGGCTCTCGCTGACCGCGCTCCGCCAGCGAACGCTCTCGGCCGACGTCGTCGAGTTCGTCGGCACTGTCGGCCAGGTGACCGTTCGACCGACCGGCGAGATCCAGGATCTCGAGGGGTATCCGTCGCTCTCACTCAGTCTCCGATCCTCCCTTCGATCCGGTTCCTGGCGTCTCCCCGCCGATCTCCCATTGTCGGAACTCGCCGTGCGTCTCGAAGATCGCCTGCGAACTGAACACGATCTCGCCGACGTGTCCGTCTCCATCGACGAGAAGGGGCGGGCGACGATCGCCGCCGCCCCACCCTTGAGCGGGCTGTCGAACCGGATCCCCGACGGGTTTCGAGCCGTGTCCCTCACCACGCTCGTTCCAACGGGGTTGGCACCCAGTGACGAAGTGACCCTCGAGGCAGGAGACACGTCGATTCGCGGTACCGTGTGCAGCGTTCGGAGCGAGGCGGACGACGCGACACCCGTAACTGGATCGACGGAAACGCCGGCCACGGACGGCGGCGTCGACGAGCCCACGGATCTACCGGATCACACCAGCAGCCTCGCCACCGCTGGCGGCGTCGGCCGGATTACCGTCGCCGTCCCGCAGAGGAAAACGAAGCCGTTGCTGGCCGCTCCCCGAGTGCAGTGTCTGGTTCATCCCCGCGCGACCAGCGACGCGTTCGAAGCGTTCTCGCTCGTCAAACGCGCTGGCCAGGAAATTCGACACGTGACGATCCGGTCGACGGACGGGGAACCACTCCCGGATCCGACGACACACGATCTGACGACAATCGCCGTCAAACGGCGAGCCGACGACACTGCCGACCGCCAGCCTGAGTGGACGTTTGCGCCGTCGCTCGAGCAGCCCCTCGAGCCCGGCGACGAGTGCTACCTCGCTGGCCGACCGGCTGCTCTCGAGCGGTATCTCGGGGAGGAACGATGAGACGGGCACAACTCGCACTCGAGGCGGTGCCGTTTGGGACAATCACCGCACCCGCCGTCGGACAGTTCGCCGGCTCAAGTATCGTCCTCGACGTGTTCGTCAGAGTTCTGGGGTTCGCGTTGCTCGCCGGCGGGGTTGGGCTCGCCGTGACGGTGTCTTATCGCTGGTACAGCAGGGAGTCGATACCGGAGGGCGTGGCCGTGTTGTCCGGCGTCGCGCTCGTGGCTATCTGGCTGAACACACAGACGGTGTTACAGGACGCCATCATCGGCGACGCGGACGTGCTCGACCCGTCGACGGCGCTGTTCACCGTGGGTACGTTCGCCGTGAGCGCAATCGCGGCCGACGGCGGGCGACGAATCGGGGAGTACGTCGCCAGCGAGGCGGGACTCACCTCGCCGACCAGTATCGACGAGGTAGGGCAGTTCGTCCGAGCGGCCGGCCGCGTTATCACCGTCGATCTTCCGGCCGAAATCGAGGATGCAGCGGGGTACGACCCGGTCGACGAATCGACGCGAGCAGCCATCGCCGGGCGGACGCTGGTGTTCCCGCGGCGATTGACCGTCGAGGAGCTACGGGATCGACTCCGGAAACGTCTCGAGTCCGACTACGGGATCGGATACGTGGACCTCGACATCGACGCCGACGGAACGGTCGGCCGACTCGCGGTCGGGAGTACCCCCGCCGGGATCGGGCCGACGCTCGCCCCCGGATCGGTCGCCATCGCGCTCCGCGGCGATCCGGCACACGATGCCACGCCGGGGGACACGATCGAGGTCTGGTCGGCTAACGGCGACCAGGTTCGACGGATTGGCAACGGTGAACTGCGGGGAACCGCGGACGACGTCGTCACCCTCTCGGTCGACGCTGCGGACGCGTCGAGTCTCGAGACCGGCCGGGAGTATCGTCTCGTGACCCGTCCAGGAACGGCCGACGCGGCGAGAGCGCTTCGCGCGCTGTTGCGGACGACCGCGGAAACGGTTACGGCGCTCTCGATCGACGCCGGAGATTCGCTGGTTGGCGAGCGCGTCGAATCCCTGCCGGGACTCGTGCTCGGTATCGATTGCTCGAGCGGGGGAGATTCTGGTTCTGCTTCCAGCGTTCCGTTCCCGGAACCGGATCGTCGACTCGAGGTCGGCGACACGTGTTACGTGCTGGCCGACGCCGACGCGATCACCCGACTTCGTTCCCGGGAGCGGTAGCTACTTGCCGTCGGCGGCGTTACCCGCCAGTATGGCTATCGAGTGGAAGCTGTTCGCGGATCTCGCCGAACACGCCGGCGACCGAACCGTCACCGTCGACGTCGGTGCCGGAGACACCGTGGGTGACGCCCTCGAGGCATTGCTCGCGGATCGATCCGCGCTGTCGGAACGGGTACTCGAGGACGAGCACGGAGAACTCCGCTCACAGATCAACGTGCTTCGCAACGGGAAGGACGTCCGCAGTCAGGAGCAGGGATTAGAGACGAAACTCGAGGAGGACGACGAACTTGCGCTGTTTCCACCGGTGAGCGGTGGCTCTCAAACGTAGTCTCCTCGAGTATCGACGTCGACCTTGGAAACTCGAGAGACGGTCAGAATAGCACCGTCAGGAGGACGCGGATCGCCGCGCCGAGGACGAGAATCGCGATCAGAAGCGTCGTGGTCACGACGACGATCGGCGGGAGCATCTTTTCCTCGTAGGTAAACAGGAGATCACCGAGACCCATACTCGACGCTCCGACCCACGGCAGTTAACACTTTCGTCGTCTCCGTGTGGGACGAGGTGCTGACGGCCGAATCCGTTCCATGCGATGACGATACCTCCCGCCAGAGCGAGTCACGCAAAGGAAAAACGCGAGCACTTACCAGGCGCTGAGATCCACACCGAGGACGAAATCCGGCTCCTCGGAGATTTGGGCCCCGGCGTAGGAGGCATCGCTGACTACCCCCACGGTTTCGGGGATCAACACGCGTGTCCGGTCGGCCTCGAGCGACGCCGCATCTCGAGCGATGGAAGCGAACAGCGACCGTGCGGCGTCGATGTCGTCCCAGGCCGACACGCCATACTCGACCCACAGGTCGGTATCGCCGTCGTCGTTGTGGCGCTCGTAGGTGCGGTTTCGGTAGCTCATTCCGGCGACGCCGTCGGGTCGATCGACGGTGAACACGACCGTCTCGTCGGCCAGGGTCTCGAGATCCGATCGAGTGAGTTCCCTGAGCGCCCACGATTCCTCGAGGTCGAGCGCGAGCCCGCGGAGGTGGTCTCGAGCGGTGCTCGCCGTCCAGTACCGCCAGGCCCGGTCTACGTTGCCGGCGGTTGTGACCGGATGTGGCCCTTCTGCCTCCGCGTCGGGCTTCGGATGTGCCCACCTGAACTCCGTGTCCGGTTCGTAGCCAGCAGCCCGGGACGCGCCGAGTGCCGGCGCGTTCCAGGAGAAGATCATGAGCCGGCCGACGGTCGCCCCCCGATCGACTGCCCAGTCGAAACACGCCTCGTTGAGCCGCTGGCTGACGCCCCGGCGACGGTAGTCGCTGTGGACGCGCAGTCCCTGGAACCAGGCTTCGTCGTCCGAGAGCATTACGGCCTGGACGATACCGGCGACGGCGTCCCCCGCGTCCATCAGGAACGTCCGTTTGTGGTCGTCGGTCGGCTCCTCGAGCCAGTCCGGGTAGACCCGTGATAGGTAGTCGCCGCCGCGGTCGCTCCAGATGTCGCTGGTCATCGCGGCGACGGCTTCCTGGTCGTCGAGCGTGGCGCGTCGAATCTCGAGGTCGTCTGGGGCAGCCGTGGAGTTCTCGTTCGTCATCGAAGGCACCTCACTGGCTCTCCCACGGCACCGACCGTTCCTGAATCTCGCCCGCCAGTGAGGTTTGCATGGCTTCTGCTGGATCGTCCGCGTTCGCGAGCGCCCACATCAGTTTGACTTTCGCCGTCCCGGGGAGCATATCCTCACCCTCGAGAACTCCCGCCGACAGCAGGTCGCGACCGGTGTCGTACACCCGGTCACACACGCGCCCCTCGAGACACTGACTGGTCATGACGACCGTCGTACCGTCCTCGACGAGCGACTCGACCTGCGGGATAAGGTCGGTGTGGACGTGTCCGAGCCCGGTGCCCTCGAGGACGAGGCCGGCAGAACCGGAAACCGCGTCGAGGAACGCAGGATCCATCCCGGGCGTGAACTTGACGAGTTCGACGGACTCCTCGAGGTCGGTGTCGACGTCCAGGTCGACGTCGCCGCGTTCGGTATAGTCCCCGGAGAGAGCGACGGTTTCGGTGTCGTAGTCGACCGTCCCCAGCGGCTCGCTGCCGACGGTCTCGAATGCATCCCGTCGGGAGGTGTGATTCTTCCGGACGCGGGTGCCCCGGTGGAGCGCGCAGGTGGTGTCGCTCTCGCTGGCATGCATGCAGACGAGTACCTCCGCGCAGTCGCTCTTCGCGGCTTCGACGGCACAGACGGCGTTCATCACGTTGTCCGAGGACGGCCGATCGGCCGAGCGCTGGCTGCCGGTGAAGACGACCGGGACGGGCGTCTCGAGCATGAACGCGAGCGCGGAGGCGGAGTACTGCATCGTGTCTGTACCGTGCATGACGACGACGCCGTCGGCCCCCAGTTCGATCTCCTCGGCCACCGCCGCCGCGAGATCCTGCCAGATCGGCGGCTCCATGTTCTCGGAGAGGATGTTCGCGACGACCCGGCCGCGGTAATTCGCCCGACCCGCGAGGTCGGGAACCGCCCGAAGGACGTCCTCGGCGTCGAACTGTGCCGTGACGGCACCAGTCCGATAGTCGACCGTGGAGGCGATGGTGCCGCCGGTCGAGATGAGCGAGATGGTTGGTAGCGAGTCGTCGAACTCGATTTCGGAAGTGCCATCGTCGCTCTGTGACGTCTCCACGTCGTAGACGTCCTCGGCGAGCAGTTCGAGGGCGGCTTCCTCGCGGTCGATTCCAACGTTGTACCCGCCCTCGAGTTTCACGACCAGGTGGTCGTCGGTGCTCGAGGGGAGCAACACGCCTTCGTACGTTCGATCCGCGCGCTCGACGCGGACGCGATCGCCTGGGGCTGGGGTCTGGCTCATAAATCAGGGTTTCGCGTCGGCGGACTTGAAAGCACGCTTTCACCGTCAGGTGCCGGACTTTGGGGTCGTGCCGTCACCAGAGCAGCCCGATCAGCACGACGACGACGCCGATCGTCAGCGACAGCGCGCCGCCGAGCACGCCGCCGTAAATGAGTGCGTCCATCCCCGTTTCTGTGACGGCGAGTCGCTCCAGGAGCGTTCGGGTACCGACCAGCAACGCGAGCCCGACGACGATGAGCGAGCAGCCAATCAGAACCAAGAAGAGATCCATAGCAACTCGTACAGATTCTCGAGAAGAAGAGGAGCTTGAAAAATCGGACGGTTCTGGGCCAATTTCGGTGCTACCCTGCCGGAATCGTCGACATCTGACCGCTACAGTACTCTATCCGACGTACGAGATCACGGAATAGCCGAGGAAGATCACGGCCAGTCCGCCGCCAGCGAGCGCGATGAGTAACCCGATGAGGCGCATCCTGTCGGTCATGAGCGTCGGGTACTCCGGCTGGCGCTCGAGGTTCGCCGTGAGTACGTACGCGAGCGTGCCGACGCCGAGTGCGAAGAGGCCGAACGTGAGTGTCGCGAGCGTCGCCATGTAGGTCGATACGAGTCGATCGAACGCGCGGTTCGCCTTAGGCTTTCTCCTCGACGTGACGAATCTCACACGCGATGCCGCGCGTGCTCTCGACCATCTCGCGACCGAACATCTCGGCGCGGCCGACACCGAACGCTCGTGGCCCCTCGACGATCACCTCGTCGCCGACGCGGATGTCGTCGTCGGCGTCGACGACGCCCGGTGCCAGGACGCTTCCCTGCGGGACGAAGCCGTCGATCTCGAGTCGTTTGACCGGGGCGTCGCTCTCGACCCATCGCTGTGCGCCCTCGAGGGTGAACGAGAGCGTGCCGTACTGGGGTACCATCGTGGCGAGCTGGGTTTCCTCGGGGTCGGTGTCCCGGATCTGGAGGCGTGGGTAGTGACTCGTCGTGGAGAACTCCTCGAACAGGTCGTCGCCGGCACCGTCGCCGAGCAGGTAGTCGGCAATGGCCCGGACGGTGTTGTGCTCGCGCTCGCGTTTCCGGTACGCTGACTCGCCCGAGAGGGCATCGCCCAGGGCCGCAAGCGAGTCGTCGTCGGTCGGATGGGCACCCGGCTCGACGGTGTAGGTCACCTCGAGATCGAGTTCGTCCTCGACCCGTCCGACGATGTCGCGGTAGCCTTCGTCCGGCACGTGGGCGATGATCCGTGGGTACTCGTTACGCTCGAGGTACCGCTCGAGGACGCGGGCGACGAAGTCCTTCTCGTCGGCCAACCAGCGTCCCGTGACGACGGTGTCGTAGTGCTGGGCCGGGTACGTCGTCTCGAGTTCCTGGGGGACGACGCCGATGGGCGAGGTCATCGAGACGAGGTGGCCGCGCCACTGGATCGTCCGATGGAACTGGCTGTGACTCTGGGACTCGCTGTAGGGTTTGCGGGCCGAACAGGGCACGAGGACGAGCGGGGCGTCGAACCGGTTTCGGTACCGGCCGGTCACCCGGTCGGCAAAGCGCTGGATCTCCACTCGACGGAGAGTGTCCTCGGTCGCCGCGTCGAGGTTCCCCGTCCGGAGGATCGGGGTGCGCTCCTCGAGATACCCCCACTGGGCGTCGAGTTCTCGCATCGCCGCGGTGAGCCACTGATCGTGGCGGGCTTGCCCCTCGATGTAGTCGCGCAGGCGACCGTCGCGGATGCGCTGGCGAACGATCGCGAGTTCGGCTGCGAGTGCGTTGCGGTTGTGGTCGGCGCAATCCTGTCGGGTGAACGCCGAGCGGGGCTGCTGACAGGCCGAACACGAGCAAGGCAACTCCTCGAGATCCTCGAGGAAATACGCCGACTCGGTGGTCAAATACTTCCCTCGTGTCCCTTCGACGATGGCTTTGGACGCGTCGACGCAGTCGACTCCGGCGTACGCGAGCAGGGCGACGTTTCGGGGTGTGGCGACGCCGGAGAAGATCAGGGCGGTATCGGCGGGAATCTCCTGTTTGACGTTCACGACGGCCTTGACGAGGGCCGCCCCGTGGCCGACGACCGACTGCACGTCGGAGACGGCGTAGGCGTCAGTGCCGTGGTCGGCGGGGGTCTCGCTCGAGACGACGGACACGCTCGGATAGGAGACGTCGGGGTAGTCGACGGCGAACGACTCCTGTACCTCGGGAGCCGTCCCGCCCGGGAAGCCGCGATAGGGGAGGACGGTCAGCGCGGAGTCGTCGCCTTCGGGGATCTCGCGGTCGGCGGCCCAGAGGGAGCCACCGTCTTCGAGCAGGTCGTCGACGAGTGCCGGCGTCGTCCGGGGGGTCTCGAGGCGGAGTTCGCCCAGTCGCGCGGCCCCGTCGCGCTCGTGAACCTCGAAGTACTCGGTCATACCAGCACACGGACGGGCAGCGTGAAAGAGGCTGTCGATACCGGGCGACCCTCGAGGGTAATCGGATAGCGGAATTGACCGCGGAACCAAACGGGTGGCTGGGCTCCCAGACCGGATTACCCGGCCGATGGTATTCGGACGCGAGTCAGCATTGTCGGGCCCTAATCCTGCGTTAAAAATCGATTCGCGATCGCGGGTCGCGCGGGGTACACGGGCCGAGGTCGCTTGTCGCTCGATTACTCGAGTTCGACGGTGACCTGGCCGTCGAACGTGAGCATGATCGACTGAGCGAGGTTGCCGAAAAGTGCCTTCCCTGTCGGGGAGCGTTTTCGGCCGACGAGGAAGATGTGATCACAGCCGTGTTCCGCGGCAGCGTCGAGGATGGCCGTCGCTTCCGTCTTCGCATCGACGATTTTGGGAACGACCTGGTAGTCGACGTCGGCGTCGAGATCGGCGAGTGCGTCGCGTGCAACCGTGTGTGCGATTCGGGTCAGTCGCTGTTCGGCCGTGTCGGTTCCGTACGCGGCGACGCGCTCGGCGCTGATCTGGCCGATTGCATCGCGCTCGGCGTTGACGTCCTCGGTCGACGTCAGCGGCAACAAGACGAGGTTGGTTCCCGATCCGGTGGCGAGTTCGCCGGCTGTTTCGAGGAGCGATCGGTGTCGGTCGGTGTCGTCGATGACGACGAGGCTGTTGTTCATACTCGAGATTACGATCGGGCATATGAAAGTTCTTGCGTGAAAACACAACTCATGGGAGTCCGTCACGTGGGTGTGTGAGGAACTCTCGCGGCTATGTTCTGCATAGTCTATGTGGAACAAAAATGGAGGGGAAGTGTCAGTAAGGGGGTAGAGAGTGGACAGTCAACGGTACACCGGCGGAGGCCGCCGCCAACCCAACGGCTTTCTTCATCCGGCCGGGAACTGCGGCTATGTCTGCACACGAGGATAGAGAGACCACGAACGATGCCCTCGAGGCCGCCCTCGGCTACGCATGGGGAGACGACCAGTCGTGGAATCTGCTCACGGAATTAACCCAGCTCGAGCACCGGATGGGGGGCTCACCGGGGGAATACGCTGCGGCGGATATCGTCGATGAGGCGTTTTCGGACGCTGGCGTCGCCGACGTCGAGACGCGCTCGTTCCCGATCCAGTACTGGGAGCGCGGCCACACCAGCCTGACTGTCACCGAGCCAGTCGAGCGAACGTTCGACGCGATTGCCCTCCCGTACTCGCCGCCCGGCGACCTCGAGGCCCCGCTGGTCGACGTCGGCTACGGGACGCCGAAGGAGATCGAGGAAGCCGGCGACGCCGTGGACGGCGCGATCGTCGTCGCGAGCACGACGACGCCGCCCGGCCAGCGCTTCGTCCATCGCATGGAGAAGTTCGGTCATGCCGTCGACGCGGGGGCAAAGGCGTTCCTCTTCGCCAATCACGTCCCCGGACAGCTACCGCCAACCGGCTCCCTGCGCTTCGACCGCGAGGCCGCCATGCCCGGCGTCGGCGTCAGCAGGGAGACCCACGACTGGCTCACCGACTACGCCGGCGGCGAGGAGACGGCGCGAGCGACACTCACAGTCGAGGCGTCGACAACACAGGGCTCGAGTCAGAACGTGGTCGGCACACTCGGCCCCGATACCGACGAGGAAATCGTCCTCCTCGGCCACTACGACGCCCACGATATCGCGGAGGGGGCCCTCGACAACGGCTGTGGCATCGCGACCGTACTGGGTGCCGCTTCGATCCTGGCCGAAATCGAGGACGACCTCGAGTGTCGCGTCCGCGTCGCCGGCGTGGGCAGCGAGGAGATCGGCCTACTCGGTGCGGCGGCGCTGGCCGACGACCTCGACCTCGAGTCCGTTCGGGCGGTCGTCAACGTCGACGGGGCGGGTCGGTTCCGAAATCTGAAGGCGTACTCCCACGCGTCGGAACCCCTCGCGGAGATGGCCACCGACGTGAGCGACCAGTGGGGACAGCCGATCGTTCACGACCCCGACCCGCACCCGTTCAGCGATCACTGGCCGTTCCTCCGGGCGGGCGTCCCGTCACTCCAGCTTCACAGCGAACCGGCCGACGGCGGCGAACGTGGCCGGGGCTGGGGTCACACGGCTGCCGATACGCGAGATAAAGTCGATCCGCGAAACCTTCGTGAGCACGCCATGCTGACGGCGCTTGTGACGCGAACGCTCACGAAACAGGAGCCCCCACGGGTGGAAGAACCGACATTGCGGGACGTACTGCTCGAGCAGGATTACGAGCCAGGGATGCGCGCCTCGGACATTTGGCCGGAGGCCTGGGGCTGAAAAAGAAATCGGAGACGTCGATCAGGCCTCCGGTGCACCCTCGAGAATCGCCGAACCACTCGAGGCGCCGATCCGCTCGGCACCAGCTTCGATCATGGCCATCGCCTCGTTGTAGCTGCCGACGCCGCCACTGGCTTTGACCGGCAGGTACTCGCTCATCAGCGAGACGTCTTCGACGGTCGCACCGCCATCGGCGAACCCGGTCGACGTTTTAACCATCGCTGCGCCTGCCGATTTCGCGGCCTCGCAGGCGTCGTGTTTCTGCTCGTCGGTCAGCAACGCCGTCTCGATGATCACCTTGACCGGGATGGGAACGGCGGCGACGAGTTCCTCGAGTTCGGCTTCGACGGTTTCCACGTCGCCCGCCTGGAGAAGGCCAACGTTGATCACGACGTCGAGTTCGTCAGCCCCGGCCTTCCAGGCGAGGACGCCCTCCCGGCGTTTCACGTCGTGATCGTTCTGGCCGTGTGGAAAGCCGATCACCGTCGCGAGGGTGACGTCCGGGTACGCTTCGGACGCCCTCTCGAGGGCATAGGGCGGAATACAGGCGTTCATCCCGTGTTCGTCGGCAACCTCGAGGACGGCGTCGATATCGGCCGGCGTCGTTTCGGGCCCGAGCACCGTGTGGTCGATCAGAGGGGCGAGTTCGCGTCGATCCATACCGGGTGTGACTCACTCACAGCGTAAAAAGGCGACCGGTACCGACCGGCTGGAACCCCCTCCTCGCGACGGCGCGCTTACGCCGCGACGGCGACCTCGAGTTCGTCGCGCTCGATGGCGAGACGGAACGTCGGCACCGTGCGGTACTCGACCTCGACGACGTCCTTGCGACGGAGGCTCTGTAATCCAGATCGCACCGATTCGACGTCAGGATCGATATCGAACGTCTCGCGCAGGTCGTGGAGGACTGACACGACACTCTGGGAGCGTTCCCCCGGTTCCGCGAGCACCTCGATGATCTGTGCGTGCAGTTCCGGCACGCGAACGCGCGAGGGCGGCCCTTCGTCCTCGGTGAGTTCGATGCCAGGTTCGACGTCGACCAGTTCGGCCGCTTCAGCGGTCGTCCGAATCAGGCTGTTGTCGTCACGAAAGTAGTAGTCCCCGAGTTCGTTCTCGAGGTAGCTGTGCACCTCGCTCCCACTTTCCAGCTCCCAGCGATCCTGTAACTCACTGTTTTTCGTCGGCTGTAACTCAACTACGTCCGCCAATCGATCGAGCGCCTCATCGGACAGCGTCATCCACGAATCACCTGTGGCTACGAGCGTTCGCTATTTCTGCGTTGCGCCACGGGACGCAGTGAGTCGAACCCACTTAGTCGCCGCCGTCGACGGCCGTCGCGTGTGAAAACACGAATTCTCGAAGCAGTTTTCCCGCGAGTGACGCGGCCTGTCCGTCGTCCCGGTCATTTACCTCGACGACGTCGAACCCCGTCGCCGCGGGTGCAACCACCCGCACGACCTCGCGCATCTCACGAGGCTCGAGCCCGAAAGGCTCCATCGTCCCCGTCCCAGGCGCATACGCCGGGTCAGCGCCGTCGATGTCGACGCTGAGGTAGGCTTCCCGGCCCGCGAGGCGGGACTCGAGTTCCGGGACGAAGTCGGCGACGTCCTCGGGTGAAACGACCGTGACGTCCGCTTCACTGGCTCGCTCCCACTCCGCTTCGTTGCCCGTGCGCGCGCCGAGGATGATCGCTTCCTCGACCTCGACGTCAGCGGTTGGCGCGTTCTCGAAGTCGGCCGCATCGAGGATGCGTCTGGTCACGCACGCGTGACTGAGTGGGTTACCATCGTACGCGCTCCGTAGGTCGAGGTGAGCGTCGAGACAGACGAACACGTCGGGGTCGACGGCGCCGACGCCCGCCGCAGTGACGGTGTGTTCGCCCCCGAGGGTGACCGGCACGGCCTCGTCCCAGACGGCGTCCCTGAGCGTTCCCTCGAGAAACTCGAGGTACTCCGAGACATCGTCCCAAGCGTGGATGTCACCCTCGTCGTGGACACCGCATTCAGTGAACCGCAAGCCCGTCCGGTGGTCGTAATCGTCGAACGTCTCCGAAAAGTGTCGAATGCGCCGGGGCCCGAATCGGGTTCCCGGCTGAAAGGTCGTCGATGCGTCGAGGGGCGCACCGACGATGACGAAGTTCGCCTCCGATCGATCGGCGGTCGCCCCGGGAAACATCAGACGATCTTGCGCTGGCCTTCCATCTCGAGGTACTCGATGTTGTCGTCCGGCGACGCGTCGACGTCGTCGGGGATCCGCATGGTGAACGTCTCGTAGCTCTCGAGGTCCATCACCTGCATGTCGTCGCCGTCGGTCGAGACGACTTGGCCCTGTTTGCGGTTGATGATCGGCACCCAGATCTTCGCGTCGACGGGCTGTGAGAGCGAGCGTTTCTTCCCGTCGAAGACGCCTTTGGCCTCGATGCGGGCCTTGGCGCTGCCGTGTTTGCCGGGTTTGGCTGTCGAGTAGGAGTTGATTTTGCACGCTGCGTCGTCGATGACGACGTAGCCGCCTTCTCCGAGGTCGCGAACTTCTTTCTGCTGTTTCGCCATACAGCGGGGTACTCAACCGAACGCCATAAAGGGATTGAAACTCGTTGCCCGGCGAGTCGGCTCGAGACGCCGTCGATCGTTCCCGGTGGGGTACAGGCAGTTCCCGGTTCCCAAACCAAAAACCATCTCCGATGAGTTCGCGAACGAAGAGCGAACGCTTTTGGAATCGCTCGCCAACTGTTGACCAGTCGATGCCCGAACTCCTGTTGGTCGCCGGAACGTTCGTGCTGGCCGCCGTCGCGACCGCCGCCTTGCTGATCGTGCGCAGTCGTCTCGATCGATCCCATAGCGACCGGATTCGTCGACTCGAGGAGTGCCTCGCCGAGAGCCACACGGTCGAACGGACGCACCTTGAGCGTCCGCCAGCGGTTCGCGAACTCGCGGTCGTCGAACGAATCGAAGACGACGAACCCGTGTACGTTCCGGTCGTTCGCGTCGAACTCGGGATGACCGATCCCCCGAGCATGGAACTCGTCTTCGAGTTCGTCGCGAGCGTGCTCGAGGCGATCCATCCCGTTCTCGAGGAGAAAGACGTCCGCGTCCGTCATTACGACGTCCAGTTCACCTTTGGGCCGAGCGGTCTATTCGTCTCGCGGCTCTGCCAGCGAGTGTCGATTCCGCCTGCCCTGGCCGACCGGTTATGTGCTGACGCGCGGTACCGACCGATCGACCTCCGACGGGACGTCGAGAGCGGTGACGACGGAGGGGACGAGACCGCACCGGTTCTCTGGGGAAGCTGTCGACCGTATCGGTCTCGAGGTGACTGAGAGGGTTCCTTGTAGCCACGTACCACGATCGCTGATCCCGGGTGAGCGATCGCCGGCACATCGTTACAACATTCCCTCCGTAGCGACTCCCCGATACCGACGTTTTCCCGATTGATCGTAGAGTCGAACGGAGCGTACCGGAACACAGTGACGACCATCGTTGTGAGAACAAACGAGGTGAGTTCCCCTGGATCCGTGTGTGCGACTTCTCGCCAGGAGTCGACGGGAACGATCCGCGATCAGGAAATGACGCGACCGACGCGCTCTAGCCCCTCTTCGAGTTCGTCCGTTGGTAATCCGAACCCGATCCGGAAGTAGCCGGGGAACCCGAACAGGTCGCCGGGTGCGAGAACCACACTCTCCTCCTCGACGACGGTTCGACAGAACTCGGTGCCGTTCTCGAACCCGTCGGGAACGGTCACGAAGCCGTTGACGCCGACCGGGTCGTACCACTCGAGTCCGTGGTCGTCGACGAACTCCCGCACGGTCGCTCGATGTTCGGCCGCGAGAGTGCGGTTTTCCTCGAGGATCGCGTCTTCCTGCTCGCCCAGCGCCTGTTTCGCGACGTGTTGACCGAATATCGACGGCGAGATGGTGGTGTAATCCTTCCACGTCCAGGCGGCCTCGATCACGTCGCGGTCGCCCACGAGCCAGCCGAACCGGGTGCCAGCGAGGCCGTAGGCTTTCGTCAGGCTGGTCGTCGAGAGTCCGTGTTCACCGAGGCTGGCGACCGGGGGCAACGGATTCTCGGCCAGTAAACGGTACACCTCGTCACAGAGGAGGTAGGCATCGTTGTCTTCGGCCAGGTCGTACAGCGCCTCGACGGTCTCGAGGGAGTGATAGCGCCCGGTCGGGTTGTTCGGGTTGTTGAGCACGATGACATCGGTTTCCGGGCGAATCGCCTCGGCAACGGCGTCAACGTCGAGTTCCCAGTTTGGCGGCTCGAGTGACACCTTGGTCACGTCTCCAAAAGCGTCCGGGACGGCGTGAAGCGCCTGATACGTGGGTGTGACCACCACCGCATGCGAGCGTTCGTCCTCGAGGATCGAGAGGAACGCCAGGAAGTTCGCCTCCTGGGTACCGACGGTGAAGAGCACTTCTTCGGGGTCGCGGTCGTACCGATCCGCCACCGCGGCGCGGAACTCGGGGTCGCCATCGGTCGGGATGACGTACCCGAGGTCGCCGGGGTCGGTGTCGAAACGGCTCGCCGGCAGGCTCCGGATGCCGCTCTCGGCAAGCATGATGTCCGCCTCGTGTTCGTACGCCGCGAACCAGCGCTCGAGGCCGAATGGTTCGATTTGCATACGCGGATGAGCGGGACGGGTGGGCAAAGAGGCACCGACTCCGGCAGCCTCGAGGTACCACAGACCACTTTGCGACCGGTTACCAGCGAAAGCCACTCGAACCCTCGGCGTTATCGGGATCGAGCGGACTCGTCGGCAACTCCTCTCCGACCGTCGGTTCGTTGTACGCCCGCGGGGCGACGTCGTTCGGCGAGTCCGGGTAGAACAGCGAGGCCAGCAGCTGAATCTGGCCCCGACCAACGCCGAGTTCGAACTGGCCGCCGCCGTAACACATAATCCCCGCCTCGGTGCAGTACTCGAGCGTCTCGAGCAGGGTCTCGAGCGAGCCGAACCGGGAGGGTTTGACGTTGAGCCACCGTGGTTCCCACGGGAGCGCCTCGATATCTGCCACGCCGTGGATCGGTGCGTCCCAGGACAGGCGCTCTCGGACGCCCTCGTCCTCGAGCACCGGTCTCGTCTCCGGCGTCACGGCAGGATCCTCGAGTACCGCGTTCGGAAAGGCATCGGCGAGTCGTCGATATAGCGCCGGATCCCCGGGCGCGTCGACGTCCGTCCCCTCGTACTGGCCTTTCAAATCGAGGATTCGAACCGCATCGGTCGCCGCCAGTCCGTCGATAACGTCGTCCGTCCAGTCCGACGTCGGATCCAGTTTGAGTTCGACGTCCGGGACGATCCTTCGGAGGTGGTCGATCCGTTCGAGCGTCGGCGGGTCGCCCAGTCGAGTGCTCGCGACGAACCGAACGGGACTGCGTTCGTGCTCTACGACGTCTGCCATCGTCGTTCCGGCCTGACGCAACGCCAGATCGAGCGCCGCGCTCTCGAACGCCCACCGTCGATAGTCGCGGAAGTCGTCTCTATCTGGCGATCCGGCCGGAAACAGGTCGACCTCGCTGAGCCTCTCGGAGAACGACTCGAGCGTGAACGCGCCCTCGAGTTTTCCGGTCGGGAGCCCCGTCTCGGCAATCGCATCGTGTTCGTCTCCGTCGTAGGTGACGTCCTCTCCGAGTCCAGTGACCGTCCCGTCGTCGGTACCTGCGCTTGTGTCAGAGCCTGAACTGGGCCCAGTGAGTGCAATCTCCGTCGTGACTCGCGTGAAGTCACTCGAGGTCTCGCGCTCGAGTCGCTGGTGGTCGACGTCGTCGATGCGAACTTCGAGGGCAGCGAGTCGGTCGTACGCCATACTGCACACTCGAGTGCCAGTGAGAAGAACGTTTGTCCGAGTACGACTCGAAGCGTGGGTGACGGTGGCGTCCCGAGATCAGTCCTCGCCCCGTCGCTCTCGAAGGTTCTGGCGGGTGAACTGCGGTTTGGCCCTGATCGAGCGCGGCCCGCGGAACGACCGGTACAGCAACACCGTCAACACGACCGAAAACACGGCGGCGACGACCGACGCTTCGGGCGCACCGAGCGCGTAGAGCACGCCCATCGAGAAGAGCGACATCGTTAACAACATCCCATACACGAGCCGTTTGGCGAGTTTTGCGAACACCCGGTCGGAGTCCTCGACGCCGATCCGGACGAACTGGTCGTCCCGCTCGAGTCGGTCGAGCGTTCGCTCGAGTTTTGGCGGCACGTTGATCACGGACTCGCCCGCCTGGCGAACCCGCCCCGCGGAGTCCTCGAGCACCCGCTGGATGGACTCCTCGCGGTAGCCCTGTTCGGTGAGATAGTCCGTCGCAGTCGCGATGAAGTCGAAATCGGAGTCGAGCGTCACGCAGACGCCTTCCACGACAGTCGCGACCCGCAACACGAGCGCGAGGTTCTTCGGCAGGCGAAACGGGAAGTCGTAGATCGAGTCCTCGATCTGGCCGACGATCTGCTGGACGCGGTACTGTTCGATAGCCTCGCCGCGGGCGTCCGCGATAGCCAGTTCCATCACCTCGGCCATCACCGCACGATCCGCCTCCGGGCTCAAGGTACCGATCTCGATCAGCGCGTCGAGGATGGCGTCGATGTCCTGGTTGGCGACCGCGATGTAGAACTCGACGATTTTCTCCTGGACGAACGGATCGACCCGACCGCTCATCCCGAAGTCGTAGAAGATGATCTGTCCCGAATCCGTCACGGCCAGATTACCCGGATGCGGGTCGGCGTGAAAGACGCCGTCGTCGATGATCATCTGCAGGTACGAGCGCTCGAGGTTCTCGGCAATCTGCTCCCGATCGATTCCCTTTCGATCCAGTTCAGCGACGTCGTTGATCTTCGTCCCGCCCAGGTACTCCATCGTGAGGACGCGCTCGCTCGAGTAGGCCTCGTACACCGACGGGATCACGAACCGATCGTCACCATCGAAGTTCGACCGGATCTCGGTGAGCATCGCCGCCTCCCGATCGTAGTCCATCTCCTCGCGAATCGTCTTCGCGAACTCGTCGGCGAGGTTCTCGAGGGAGAACGAGCGGGACTCGTCGACGAACCGCATCAGTATCGGGAGCGACCATCGAATCACCCGCAGATCAGCCTCGACCAGCGTCTCGATATCCGGGCGACGAATCTTGACGGCGACCGGTTCCCCGTCGATCGAGGCTCGATACACCTGACCCAGGCTGGCACCACTGATCGCCTCAGTGTCGAACTGGTCGAACCGTTCGTCCACCGGTCCGAGATCAGTCTCGAGGACTGGCCGAGCATCCGCCCAGTCGGCTGGTGGCACCTCGTCCTGTAACGCCGAGAGCACCTCGATGTATGCCGGTGGAAGAACGTCCGGGCGCGTCGACAGCAACTGCCCGAGTTTGATGAACGTCGGCCCCAGCGTGAGCAACGACTCGAGGAGCACCTCCGCACGGTGGCGATGCGTATCGGGGTCGACCCGTCGGGGTCGCCCAAAAAGCAGCCATCGTCGGCGGTCGCGGGCGTACGCCAGCAACAGCGGCAAGAAGTGCCAGGCGACGACGACGAACCGACGGTACGCGTGTAGGGTGGCCAGCTCAGGTCACCTCCGGTTAGCCGTCTCCGTCAGCTCGAGGTGAATCGGAGGGATCGTCGTCGCCCTCGTCCGGATCTTCATCCGCGACGACGTCGATTTTCGTTTCGTCCGCGGCCGATCGTTTCGGGAGGATCAACTCGAGCACCCCCCGGTCGACGGTCGCCTCGGCTTTGGCCTCCGTCGCATCGTTCGGAAGCGGGAGGTCGACGTCCAGAAACAGCGACCGGTTCTCCTCGAGGTAGTGGTACTCTCCGGGCAGATCCTTCTCTCGCCGGGCTTCGATCGTGATTCGGCCATTCTCGACGGCGACGTCGATCGTCTCGGCGGAGACGCCCGGCACGTCGACGACGAGCAAGTAGGCGTCCTCGCTCTCGAGAAGATCGAAGAACACGGCGTCGGAGAGGTCACCCAACGCGTCACGGAGCGCTGACATACCTACAGGTTCGAACGCCGATACGAAAAAGCCCGCGGTACCGGTCGCTCAGTGAACCCCTCCTAGGATCCCGAGGGGGAAGGGGACGGCGAGGACGAGTGCGAGGGCGACCAGTCCGACGAACGTCGACAAGAGCCCCGTGAACGCGACGCGACGGGCGGCCCGTGACTCCGAGACGTCGAAAATCACGAACGGTGGGCCGAACAACCGATGACGGAGCCACGCGGGCCAGCCGTCTCTCGCCGGCTCCGAGGCTTCGATGACGGCATTGACGTGGCCGACGTCCCGCGAGACGGTGGTATCGTGACGGGCGGTTCCCAGCACGTGTACCGACGCCCCGACGTCGAGCCGCCGCTCGCGGTAGCGGCGTGTCCGGCCCGTCGACAGCTCGAGCGGCCCGAGTGAAATCGAGGTATTCTCGTCCGAAATGTCCTCGTCCGACGCGATGAACCGAGCGATCGGTTCCGGTGGCTCGTCACCACCCTTGACCCGAATCGAGCTGTCCCTGGTCAGTCGAAAGCGGGCACCATCGGGATTGACGAGGACGGAACCCGACCGATCCTCGAGTCGGAACGGCACCCAGTAGGTCGCGCTATCGATGTCGACCCATTTCGTGTTACTCCCGTGTTTGCTCGAACGCGATCGCTTCTCTTCGATCGTATACGAAAACGCGACGCAGTCGGTGTGGGTGAACGGCGATTCGATAACGTCGTTCTCGACGGCAACGGTTCCAGCGAGTTCGACCGACCCACCGTTCGTTGCGTCGAGAACAGTATCGGGATCGGTGCCGTAGATTCGATAGGCCAGACGGAGTTCCCAGAGGCCGTACCCGAGAAAGGCGATAGCAGCAATGAGGCCGAGGGCGAGGAGGGTGACAACCAGCGTCGGCATACCCATCCGTTAACACCGAGTGATAGAAAAATGATCGGTCTGTGCGAGCAACCAATCCGACACCGGCCCGGGACACATCCCCGCACGCTTTTGCCTATCGGCCCCACCCCTCAACGTATGGAGGGTGCCGACCACGACCGCAGGAAATCGGGGTTCAAAGTTCGAACCCGTGTCGAAGACGCTCGCTCGATCCTCGAGACGGCACTCGAGGATCGAACCGTCAGCTGTGAGCACGAACGCGTCCCGCTCGAGCGCGCCGACGGTCGGGTGCTGGCCGAATCGATCACCGCCGAGGTGAACGTCCCGCACTACGAGCGAGCCGCGATGGACGGCTACGGGGTGCGAGCGGCGGACACCTTCGGGGCGACCGAGCGCTCGCCCGCGGTGCTCCGCCTCGAGGACGAGGCCGACGCCGACACGTCGGTCGAACCGGAAACCGCTCGCCGCGTCCACACCGGGAGCGCCCTTCCCGAGGGTGCCGACGCCGTCGTCATGCTCGAACACACCGAGTCGCTCGAGTCGGTTGGCGAACTCGAGGTGCTCGACGGCGTCGCGGTGGGGGAAAACGTCGCTCCAGTCGGCGAGGACGTGAAAGCGGGTCAGCATCTCTACGGTCCCGGCCACCGACTCCGGCCCTCGGATCTCGGCCTGTTGCGCTCGGCCGGCGTTCGAACCCCGCTCGTCGCCTGTCGCCCGACCGTCGGTGTGATCCCGACCGGAGAAGAGGTCGTCCAGGCCGATCCGGCGCCCGGCGAAGTGATCGAGACGAACGGGCTCACCGTCTCTCGACTCGTCGAGCGGTGGGGCGGACGTTCGACGCACCGGGAGGTCGTCACCGACGACCCCGAGGCGCTTCGGGTGGCGATCGAGCGCGACCTGACGAAGGACGTCGTCGTCACCACCGGCGGCTCGTCGGTAGGCCAGCGAGACCTCCTCCCGGAGGTGATCGACGATCTGGGCGAGGTACTCGTCCACGGTGTCGCGCTGAAACCAGGTCACCCGGTCTGTCTCGGTATCGTCGAGGAGACGCCGGTGCTCGCGCTTCCCGGCTACCCCGTCGCCTGCATCATCAACGCGGTACAGTTCCTCCGACCGGTGCTGTCGTGGGTGCAGGGAACCGTTCCGACGCCCCACCCGACCGTCGAGGCGCGCCTCGAGCGCAAGATTCCGAGTGAGCCTGGGACGCGGACGTTCGCTCGGGTGTCACTCGAGTCGGTATCGGAGGATTCGGAATCGGACGGTTCGAACTCGGGTGGGTCGACGGAGGGCGAGGTGGTTGCCGTGCCAACTCGAGCGAGCGGGTCGGGCGTTCTCTCGAGCGTTGCCCTCGCGGACGGCTGGGTCGTCGTTCCAGAGTCCAGCGAGGGAATTCCAGCGGGCGAGGTAGTGACGGTGGAGTGCTGGGAGCCGTCGTGGTAGAGGGGCAGACAGGCGACACTGCACACCGTCTTCATCACGGGCCACCGTGTCGCACAGCCGCGGCATGACCCGTGTCTCGAGTTAGCGCATGGGTGGTCTGCCTCGCTATCGTATATAAACAGGCGGCCGTCAGACCGGCCCGCCGGCGACTGTCGAGGTGAGAGCAGATCGTGTGAAACGCCACGAAAGCACTCGACGTTTTTATCCCCCGTCCCCAAACGGCGTCCATGGAACGCAAGGAATTTCGGGATCTGGCGACGCCGGCGGAGGCTCACGAGGCGATCCGTTCGCTGTCGCTCGAGGCCGGAATCGAACGCGTCCCGCTCGCCGAAGCGCGCGGACGGGTGTTGGTGGCACGGATGGACGCCGAACTGGACGTGCCGGGGTTCGACCGGGCGAGCCTCGACGGGTACGCCCTCCGGGCACCCGATACGTTCGGGGCTGACGAGGCCGACCCGGCCACGCTAGAACTGGTCGGTGCAGTGCACGCCGGGGAGGAACCTGGGGTAACGGTCGGTACGGGGGAGGCGGTCGAAATTTCGACGGGAGCGGTGATGCCGGACGGTGCGGACGCGATGGTGCCGGTCGAACGAACGGACGAGGACGGGGAGACGGTACTCGTCCGAACCAGCGTGGCCCCGGGAGACAACGTCATGTTCGCGGGAGCGGATGTGGCCGCAGGTGAACGGGCACTCGGCCCCGGCACGCGACTGACGCCGCGGGAGATTGGGTTACTCTCGGCGCTCGGAATCGACGAGGTTCCCGTCCGCGCTCGCCCGCGGGTCGGCATCATCTCGACGGGCGACGAACTCGTTCGCCCAGGTGGCGACCTCGAGAGCGCACGCGGCGAGATCTACGACGTCAATAGCTACACCATTGCGGCGGGCGTCGAGGAAGCGGGGGGCGAGGCGGTGGTGTATCCACACGCCGGGGATGAGCAGGCGGAGATGGAACGCCTCTTGCGCCAGGCGGCCGACGAGTGCGACCTCGTCCTCTCGTCGGGATCGACGAGCGCGAGCGCCGTCGATGTCATCTATCGCGTTATCGAGGAACAGGGCGAACTGTTGCTCCACGGGGTGAGTGTCAAACCGGGCAAGCCGATGCTCGTGGGTCGTCTCGAGGGTGGTTCGTCGAACGACCCGGCCGGTGAGGCGTCGAGCGGTTCTGTCGACGGTGAGGGCTCGAGCGTCGCTGGTGGAAACTCGGCGTACGTCGGTCTCCCTGGCTATCCGGTCTCCGCGATGATGGTGTTCCGAACCTTCGTCGCGCCAGCGCTCCGAGAGGCTGCCGGGCTTCCCGAACCCGAAACGGCGACGCGAACGGGTCGGTTGGCGCGAGAAGAACGCTCAGAGCAGGGTCGCCATCGGCTCGTTCCCGTCGGGATCACGACCGATGGGGACGGCTCGACGCTGGTCTACCCCGTCGATAAGGGGAGCGGGGCGACGACGAGCCTCGCCGAGGCCGACGGGGTCGTCGAGGTCGACGCCGACACCGACTACCTCGAGGCCGGGGAGACGGTCGAGGTGCGGTTGTTCTCGCCGGACAGTCGGCCGCCCACGCTCTTTGGCGTCGGCGAGGACGACCCGACGATGAATCGGATACTGGATCGACTCGAGCACCCCCGGTATCTCGCCATCGGATCGCGACCGGCGCTCCGTCGCCTTCGAGACGGTGTGCCGGACGTCGCCGTCGTGGCCGGGCCACTCGAGCGCACGGTCGACCACGTGGAACTCGGTTCCTGGACGCGCGAGTGGGGGTTGATCGTTCCGCCAGGGAATCCCGGCGATGTGCAGGGGGTTTTCGACCTTCTCGACCGCGACCTCCGGTTCGTCAATCGGACGACCGATTCCGGATTGCGAACCAGCTTCGACGCTACCCTGGAAACCACCGCCGACCGCCGAGGAAGCTCACGTCGGGAGCTCGCGTCGGCGATTGCGGGATACGATATCGGCTTGCGTGCCCACGAGAGCCCCGCACGCCGTGTGATCGCCGGCGAGGCCGACGTGGCACTCGGGCTTCGTGAGACGGCGACCCATCTCGGTCTCGAGTTCGTCCCAATCGACGAGCAGTCCGTTCGCGTGCTCGTTGCCCCCGACCGCACGGACAAACCCGGCGTCAGTGAACTCGAGTCAGCAGTATCTCAGATGAACCAATAAGTCGGTGTGACGGTCTCTCGAGCCTGATAGTCGCCTTTCTCGAAGTAGCAGTTTTACGGCTCAGCGATGTAGACAGAGTGATGTCGACGATAGCCGAGTTTCAGATTCCGGCGTCGGACATGGCGATGTCTTCGACGCTCGAGGCTGCCCCGGAGGCGACCCTCGAGCTCGAGTCATCGGTATCAAAGACGCTCCCGTCGCTATGGGTCTCTGGTGCGACCTGTGAGACGATCGAGCGAGCGTTCGCTGGCGATCCAACGGTCGAATCGTTCGAACTCGTCGCGAGTTCGGACGATCGATTGCTGTACGACGTGGATTGTGAGCGGGCCCAGCGTCGCTACGACGAGTTGCTCACCTCCGGTGGCTCGCTGCTCGAAGGGCGTGGCGTCGACGGGTGGTGGCAGTTCAAGATGCGCTTTCGCTCGCGCGAAGACCTCGTCGACACCCACGAGCGTCTCGAGGAGCAAGGCGTCACGGTCGACCTCATCCGGGTCACGGACGTGACGACGGTGTCGACGGCGAACACGCGGCTGACTCCGGAGCAACACGAGGCGCTGACGGCCGCGTTCGAAAAGGGGTATTTCAAGATCCCGCGCCAGATTTCGATGGAGGAACTCGCTAGCGAACTGGGAATCTCCCACCAGGCACTCTCCGAGCGGTTGCGCCGGGCGTACGGCACGCTTGTCGATGCGGAGGTACAACCGGCGAACGAACAGTCGAACAGCTAACTGTTGTTTTCACTCGAGTTGGCGGCCCAGCCGTGGCAGTCACCGCCAGCAGTCGTCGCAAGCCGACCTCGCTGACGATACCGCACGCGACGATCTGTATCGCTGACGACACCGTCCACGACAACTAGTAACGTCCACGACGATCAGTAACGCTGGCCACGCCGTCCGCAACGATCAGTACGGTCAGAACAGTTCGTCGAACGACTGCACGCGATAGTCACCGAGGACACACTGGCCACGTCTGTCGTGACCGACGCGCTCGATGTGGATTGCATCGAGGCCAGCGTTCCAGGCGGCCCCGACGTCGTTCGCACCGTCGCCCGCCAGCACGCCGTGGTGGCCGTTTCCGACGACCCCCAGATCGGCCATCACCGACTGCACTGGCTCGGGATCCGGCTTCCACCCCGTCTGTTCGGTACAACAGAGCGTGACGTCGAACCAGTCACGAATGTTGAGGTGGTCTAACACCGGATCGGCCAGGAACTGCTGGCAGTGCGTGACCAGTCCGACCGGTGTCTCGAGATCGGCGACGAAGGCGGCGTCCTCGTGGAGGTAGGTGAGTTCGGCCCGCCGCTGTGGATCCTCCTCGGCGTGGAATGCCTCCCAGAACGCATCGGGATCGATTCCCCACGCCAGGAGCTGTGCATTGCGGGAACCAGTCAGTCCGTTCCACAGGATGTCGGCTTCCCGATCGGTGAACGACCGTTCGAGTCGACGACCGACTCGGTCGAACACCTCCCGGGTGTATCCCCACTCGACGTCGACCAGCGTGCCGTCGAGATCGAGCAACCAGAAGTCGTACTCATCGACCATTCGGATAGTTCACTTAACGCTCCAGAAGTAAGTGGCTATCGCTCGAGCGTGTAGTAGCCACTGCACGTCATTGGACACCTGATCGCCAGCCGTGGGCGATCAGTGTGTGAACCGTTTCAGTGCTTCCGATAGCGTGCGAACGGCTCACCGTCGGTTATCGAACGGGCTCCAGCCGAAGCTCCTTGCGCAGGGTAGCGTCACAGGACGGGCAATCGAACTGATAGTACACGTGACGTCCTGACGCAGTCACCTGCCAGCCCCCATCCTCGGTGGTGAATCCACACTGCGTGCACTGTCGGTCGGCACGATCGAATTTCTGGCGCAGGCGTTCGAATGGGGATCGGCTTCTGGAGAGAGACATGTGTTACCATACAACTCGGCCGCCCTTAATTCCACTGTGTATTAGCAGACACGACTGTTCACCCGCGTGATAGTCGGCACAGATTTACTACCGTTCCCTACCCTTGTAGAGTATGAGCGAGTCCGACACGGACCGATCCGGACGTGGGGCCGCTGCCGCACTCGAGCACGTCGTCGATCCGGTCGTGGCAGTTCACGATGAGACGGTCGTCTTCGCGAACGATGCGGCGAGGCGCGTCTTCGGGTTACCCGACGACGTCGTCGGAACGTCCCCTGGGGACGCGTTCGACGAGCACTGGGAACGGTTGGCCAGCGAAATCCAGGAAACGATGCTTGGAACCGTCAGACACGTCCCGCTCGACATAGATGAGTACGACGCACGTGTTCACCGAGGAGAGACCGGCGTCACCATCGTCCTCCAGCGGTTCGAGCCGACCGAACCGGTCGACGTCGACCGGGCAGTGAAAACGCGAGCAATCGACGAAGCGCCGATCGGTTTCTCGCTCTCCGACCCGGATCTCGAGGACAACCCGCTCGTGTACGTCAACCCGGCCTACGAGGAGCTCACGGGATACGACGCCGCCGACATCGTCGGTCGAAACTGTCGGTTCCTTCAGGGGCCTGATTCGAGCGAGACGGCCGTCAAGTCGATGCGAACGGCCATCGAGAACGAACAGCCAGTCACCGTCGAGGTCAGGAACTACCGGCAGGACGGCACCGAGTTCTGGAACGAAGTGACGATCGCACCGGTCAGAGACGAGCAAGGCACCGTCACCAACTTCGTCGGCTTCCAGAACGACGTCACCGACCGGAAGGAGGCCCAGCTCGCCCTCGAGGAACGAACGGCAGAACTCGAGTACATCCTCGAGCGCGTGGAGGGGTTGATCCAGGACGTAACGGCCGCCGTTACCGGCGCGACGACCCGTTCGGATCTCGAGACGGCAGTGTGTGGGCGAATCGCTACCGACCCTGCCTACGAAGGTGCCTGGGTCGGTGAGCGCGACCCAGCGAAGGACACCGTAGCGGTGCGTGCGAACGCCGGTGTCGAACCGGCCACCCTGTCGATGGCGGACGACCACCCGGCCGCTCGAAGCCTCCGATCGGAAGCGGTTGCAGTTGCAACGCTCGAGGGACGGACGCACGCCGCGTTCCCGATAACGTACAACGGCATCGAGTACGGAACGCTGGTCGTCTGTAGCCCGGAGGAACGTGAGGTAGACGACCGCGAACGACTGATCCTCTCGGCGCTGACGCGAGCGGTTGGGAGCGGGATCAACGCCCGCGAGACGAGTCGAATGCTCGCGACCGACTCCGTCGTCGCCGTCGACATCGAAATCACCGACCCGGCCCTGCCACCGGTCGCGATCAGCGCGGACACCGGCGGCACCCTCGAATATCGCCGCTCGGTGCACCGAACCGGCGACGATACGGCCTCGTTGTTCACCGTGACTAACGCCAGCGTCGAGGCACTCGAAGCCGCCGGAGATGCCCTCGAAAACGCCTCACTCGAGATACTCGTCGACCGGGACGACCGAACCCTCGTCGAACTGCAACACCACGATGACATCGTCCGCTGGCTGTCAGATCGCGGGGTGGTGGTGCAGTCTATTGACACCGCGGACGGCAGCGCCCGGCTCACCCTCGAGATTCCTCAGTCAACGAACGTCCGGAGCGTCGTCGAGGCGGTCGAGGCCCGGTATTCGGGAACAGACATCATCTCGTTCCGACAGCAAGAACGAAGTGGAGCCAGTCAGGAGGAGTTTGCAGCCAGCCTCGAGGCGGATCTCACCGAACGACAGTTCGCGTCGTTACAGCGGGCCTACCTCGGCGGCTACTTCGAGTGGCCGCGGCCGACAACGGGGGAAGAACTCGCCCAGTCGATGGGGGTATCGAGACCGACGTTCCACGAACATCTCCGAACTGCTGAGGCGAAACTGTGTCGAGCGTTTTTCGGGGACGACTGAGCCATCCGAAACGGTTTCACTCACGGAAAAACGGCGAGCCAGGTGGTCACGACTGTCGTCGAAACCGCTCCGATTCGTCCCGGATTCGTGTGTGGGTCTATGCTGTTTGATGGATGGGACGATCCTCGAGCGAAGATCCAACAGTCCGCGAGAGGCCAAACGTGAGAAGAGCCTCACTTACTTCTGGCTAGTCACGCCTTAGCCTCAAAAATCAAATACGACGGTCACAGGCGTTTATATGTGGCTCTGTGGTAGGTGCCGTCGCATGCTCGACATTCCGCTTCAAATCGGTGGCGGCGGCTTCCTGTACTGGGCGATAGTGTTCTTCGTCCTGGCGATCATCGCCGCCGCCGTCGGTGCCCGTGGCGTCGCCGGTATCAGCATGGAGATCGCTCGCATCTTCGTGTTGATATTCATCATCCTGGCAGTCGTGGCACTGTTGCTATAGACACCGCCGTTTCTCGGTTCGAGGTGTCTTCGGAAGTGGTCACGCAGTGGTACCGATCCCGTGCATATAACCCACCGCGTCGATTCTCCGCGTGCACCACTGCGTGATTCTCCGTGTGCGACGCTCTGCGGAACTCGCCACGTATGACACTACGATCGATTCCCCTCGAGCGACAGCAGTTGCTCTTGCTCGATCGGAACGCCGACGAACCTGACGACACACAGTTACGAGGTCGAATCCGGGTGAGCGTGCTTGCCAGTGCGGTACCTCCTGTGGATCTTCTGACCGTGGGAGCGTCCCCGACACACCGCCCTGTCGCAGCTGTCGTAACCACATGTGGTTACGGTAATGTGGGAACGCCTAACAGGCTTCACAACGAATATAATGAACAGGGTTTACCATGACAGAACTTGGCGGTTTTCAAGATCGGGTTGCTCGCATCGACCTCTCCGATGGGTCGGTTGGCTACGAGTCGATCGACGACGAGGATGCGAAAAAGTACATCGGCGCGCGTGGGCTCGGCGTGAAGTACGTCTTCGAGCAGGGGGCTGACGTCGACCCGCTCGGCCCGGACAATCTGCTCGCGTTTATGAACGGGCCGCTCTCTGGCACGCAGGTCACCATGTCCGGCCGAATTGCCGTCTGCACCAAATCACCGCTGACGGGGACGGTCACCGACAGTCACCACGGCGGCTGGTCGGGCGCTCGGCTCAAGTGGGCCGGCTTCGACGGTCTGCTCTTCGAGGGCCAGACGGACGACCCCGTCTACGCCTACATCGAAGACGGCGAGGTCGAACTTCGGGACGCCACCCACCTGTGGGGAATGGGCGTCCACGAGACGCGCGACACGCTCGAGCAGGAGGTAGACGGATCCTACGGGAAGAATCTCTCGATGATGGCGATCGGGCCGGGCGGCGAAAACGAGGTCAAATACGCCTGTATCATCAACGAGGACGACCGGGCCTCCGGCCGGGGCGGTACCGGCTGTGTGATGGGCAACAAGGGACTGAAAGCGGTCGTCGTCAAGTCGACGACGAAGATGCCCAAGCCAGCCGACGCGGAGACGTTCAAAGAGGGTCACCAGCAGGCAATGAAGGCGATCACCGAATCGGACGTCACCGCCCCCAACGAGGGCGGTCTCTCGCTCTACGGGACGAACGTCCTGATGAATATCACCGAGGAGATGGACGGCTTGCCGACTCGCAACGGCAAGTACACCTCCACGGGCTCGATGCGCGACGATTTGGACGTCGACATCGACGCCGAACGTGTTTCGGGGGAGAACGTCCGCGAGAACATCCTCGTCGACGAACCGACGTGTCACTCCTGTCCGGTCGCCTGCAAGAAGGAAGTCGAAGTCCAGGCGATGCACAAGGGCGAGGAGATGAACGTCCGGATGGAGTCCTACGAGTACGAGTCCGCGTTCGCCCTCGGCCCCAACTCGGGACACACAGACCGCGACGACATCGCCCTCATGATCGACCGCTGTAACGACATGGGCATCGACACCATCGAAGCGGGCAACATGATGGCGATGGCGATGGAGATGACCGAGGAGGGCAAACTCGAGGGCGTAGGCGAACTCGAGTGGGGCGACTCCGAGACGATGATCGACATGATCGAGCGGATCGGTCGCCGCGAGGACGATCTGGCCGACCTGCTGGCCGAAGGCGCCCGCCGCATCGCCGAGCGCAAAGGCGCCGAAGACAACTCCTTAGCTGTGAAGGGCCAGACGATCCCGGCGTACGACCCACGCTGTATGAAGGGGATGGGGATCGGCTACGCCACCTCGAACCGCGGAGCGTGTCACCTCCGCGGATACACGCCAGCAGCCGAGATTCTCGGCATTCCCGAGAAGGTCGATCCGTACGAGTGGGAGGGCAAAGGTGAACTCACCGCGGCCTTCCAGGATCTCCACGCCATCAGCGACTCCTTCGACATCTGCAAGTTCAACGCCTTCGCCGAAGGCATCGAGGAGTACGTCCTCCAGTACAACGGTATGACCGGCCTCGACGTCACCGAGGACGAGCTGATGGAAGCCGGCGAACGCGTCTACAACCTCGAGCGCTACTACAACAACCTCGCCGGCTTCGACGGCAGCGACGACTCACTTCCCGCCCGCTTCCTCGAGGACGGCATCCGCGGTCAGGGGGCGAGCGAGGGCGAGTACTGCGAACTCGAGGAGATGAAAGCCGAATACTACGACCACCGCGGCTGGGTCGACGGCGTCGTCCCGGACGAGAAACTCGCGGAACTCGGTATCGACCTCGGCCCGGGAACCGGCGTCTCGGCTGGCGATTCACCGGCACCGGCCGACGACTGATTCGAGGACGCCTTTTTACGTTTTGAGTCGGCACGCGAACCGATCCAACAGAGTGGCTCGCTCGAGCGACTCGCTAACAGATCGGCTCGATACGAGGCGCTAGCAAATCGGCTCGCTCTTGCCGTAGACGGCGAGAACGACCGCCGTCGCGTACCCCTCGACCGTTCCCGAAACGGTCTCGACGCGCACCTCGGGATCGTCGAACGCCCAGTCTCGGAGATCTTGTCCGGCATCCAGTCCCTCGAGGACGCGCGCCTCGACGCTTTCAGAGTCTTCCTCGCCAGCAGTTTCGTAGAACAGACCGGGCCCTCGGCCGTGATCCGATTGCACCCACGCGAGGGCAGCACTGGCACTCCCCACGCTGGCGGTCGTCGCGCGTGCCTCGACGACGGTGAGTCGGTTACCGATCGAACCCAGATTGGGAGCCGTCCCGACGGGGTCGACGTCGGCGTCGGCGGGGATGACGGAGGAGACGGTAACGAGGTTGTAATTTTCGACACCCGCATCCGCGAGTGCGGCGTCGTAGGAGGCCATCTTCGTCGGCGCGGTCGCCGACCCCCAGACGACTCGAATCGTGCTCATACCACTCGGTCGGTGATCGGCAGCGTAAGGGCTTGCGATTTCGATGCCCGTAGATCGGGCCTCGACTCACCGTCTCGTCGGTCGAACCGACGTCAGTCCCAGCTTCTACTGATTCGTTGAGATTCCGAGACACTCGATCGGAGGCGGTAGACCTCGAGTACCTCGACAGTTCCACGACTCACTATCAGTCGAAGAAGTAGTTCGCCGTCGTCACGATTTCGGTGTCGCCGGCCTCGATCTTCTCGAGGGCGGCCTCGAAGTCCGCGTGTTCGACCGTGGTTCGGTCGTCGCGGATGGCGAACATCCCGGCCTCCGTCGCGAGGGACTCGATTTCGGCTCCAGAGAAGCCTTCGGTCGCCTCGGCGAGGTCGACGAAGTCGACATCGTCCTCGACGTTCATGTTCCGGGTGTGGATCTGGAAAATGCGTTTTCGCCCCTCGATGTCGGGTTCGGGTACCTCGATGAGCCGATCGAATCGGCCGGGTCGGAGGATTGCACTATCGAGCATATCGAAGCGATTCGTTGCCGCGATGATGCGGATGTCGCCGCGTTCGTCGAACCCGTCCATCTCCGAGAGGAGCTGCATCATCGTCCGCTGGACTTCGGCGTCGCCGGAGGTCTTCGACTCCGTCCGTGTGGCGGCGATAGCGTCGATTTCGTCGATGAAGATGACGGCGGGTTCGCGTTCGCGGGCCATCTCGAAGAGATCCCGAACGAGTCGTGAACCCTCGCCGATGAACTTCCGGACGAGTTCGGAGCCGGCCATCTTGATGAAGGTGGCGTCGGTCTGGTTGGCGACGGCCTTCGCGAGCATCGTCTTCCCGGTCCCCGGCGGCCCATACAGGAGCACACCGGCGGGTGGTTCGATACCGACGTTCTCGAACAGTTCGGGCTCGGCGAGTGGCTGTTCGACGGCCTCGCGAACCTCGCGAACCTGGTCGTCGATGCCGCCGATGTCGTCGTAGGTGACGGTGGGCTTTTCGGTAATCTCCATCGTCTGGGCGCGGGCGTCGGTTTCGGCCGACAGAATCCGCTGAATCCCGAAGGAATCGTTTACTGCGACCCGGTCGCCCGGATCGAGATCGTCTACCATCTCCGTCGTGACCTCGGTGAGTACTTCCTGGTTGTTGCCGTGTTGTTTGACGACGACTTCGGTTCCCAGACAGTCTTCGACGGTCGCGAGGTACAGCGAAGAGCTTTTGAGTACTTCGTTTTCGCGTTCGATGCGAGTGACGTTCTCACCAAGGCGCGTTCGCCGCTCGTGAGCGGCGTCCAGCTGTGCAGCCAGTTGCTCGTTGGCGTCGGCTAGCTGCACGAGGTGTTCTTTGAGCGCCTCGAGCCGTTCATCGTCGGGGAGATCCGGATCGATCTCACGTGTCGGCGTATCGGGGAGCGACGGGCTTCGAGACATCCTGACAACCGAGCATACCTGCCGACGGTACATCTGCCTTTGGGTTCAGGAGACCATCAACCCCCTTCCGCCGGCGTTCACGTCGAGGTGTCAGCCACTCTCCTCCGCTCTCCCGCCGCGTCTTTTATGCGGTCGGGCGATCCTTCCCCTGTATGGCGACGGGATTGATTACGGACGACACGGCCGACCGGATCGTCACCACCTGCCGAACCACCGTCGGCGACAGCCTCCGCTCGGTGACGTACTTCACCCGCGACGACTACGAACAGCTCTACTTGCGGGGCGACCTCGAGCGCGACGCCGACCTCACGAGTTTCATCGGTCACGAGTGGCGCGGCTTCAAGACGACCCAGACCGCCTACGAAGGCTCAGAACTCGGTGATTACAACTACACGATTCGAGTCTTCGACAACGGGTTCCTCATCCGCGTGACAACCGATCGGGAGGGCGTCTTCGTCACCACGGACGGACTGACGATCAAGGACTTCGAAGAAGTTGCAACAGCGCTCGACACGTTCCTGGGGGGAGGCGATATCGATTAATCGTCTGCGGTGACTGCCGGCCGATCCGTCGATTCGGTCTGCTCACCGATCGGGAGCCCTGAACCGTGTTCACCATCTGTACCGAGCAAGCGAGCGAAGCGACGTTTTTCTGCAGCGTATTTATCGAGTGCCATACCACCGACTCATGGGGGAAACCGTTGTAGTTATACGTCTCGTAAACCGCTTAACCAGGAATTATACACCGAAACCAAACAGCCACCGATGGTCTTGATTCGGCGAACGATCGCCTCTCGTTTATCCGGCCTCGTCCGGCCCCCCATCCAGCCTCGAGTGGAGGCGAGAACGTAACACCCTTTTTCGTGACGAGCCTCATTCGATCAATGACAGCGTTACCACCGCCAGTCGACGACGCCCTGGAGGGCCACGAGGCGTTCACACCGATCGACGACGAACACGCCTACGCACTCGAGACGACGGTGTTCGAAACGACCGTGACGGCCACATCCGCTGACGGCGAGCGTAACGGCGAATTCACCGTGACCGTCGTGATGCCAACGCTCGATGCGGCGACCGACGACGACGTCGCCCCCGTCGTCGAAGACGGCTGGTTCGAAACGTTCGAGCGGCGACTCGAGGACATCTTTTCGGTCGCACAGACGAGCACGCACGACACTCCCCGGATCGAGCGGGATCTGGCCGCGGGCGAGGTGCGTGTGATCCTCGAGTACGTCGCCTGGGATGCCACCGAGGGGGTCGACGACGCCAAGACCCTGATCGAGTACGTGGAGGGAACCTACGCCCAGGGCATTATCCCCGGCTACAGCTATCGCGGGTCGGCTGCCGCGTTGCTCACGAATGCCCAGCAGGCGGGCCGTGAGGCGGAAACGGGTAGCAGTGGGCCTCGAGATGAAGGTTCCGGCCGAAGCGACCCGCGGTTGTGAGCGTCAGGGAAAGTTCGTCCACTGTGTACACGTGGTATCGGCCAGACAGGGACACCGAACTATCGGATGCCTCAACCTGGTGAATCAGGTCTCGGGCGAGTCGAAAATCGGCCAGCGTTCGTATCGAACGTAAAGGCGTCACAGACGCAAAGGTATCTTTGTTATAGTAATATTCTACAATTAACGTAATATAGGGGTGGGAAGAGCCCACACACTGTGAACGCCTCGAGGCATCAATCCATCGCGATGTACGTTTTCGTCTCAGTGACGCCTTCCAGGCTTTGCACCTCACCGGAGGCGGCGTGCAAGACATCGTACACCTCGGGAGCATCGACTTCGGCGATGATGTCGTAGTTACCGGCGACGATGTGGGCACCGGTCACCTTCTCGAGGCCGCGGATGTCCGCGAGCAGTCCCTCCGACTTCCCGGCGGCGGTTTTCACCATAATGAACGCGTGAACCATTTCGGAGGTGTGGTACTCCCTGACACGACTAAAGTGTTTGCCCGCCCGTCGGGGTCGTGCGCAGATACTCCCTCGAATACGCTGACCAGTACCCCCGCCAACACGGCCGCTGCGCCGTGGCCGAAACCCACCCGGGGCGGGACAGTCACGAGGACAGGTTTTTCGTGGTCGGCTACACAGTCGAAGTCGATGAACAAGAAAGGACACGTGCTCAACGCTGTGCTGTTGAGCATCGGGCTGGCATATCTCATCGAGCCAGCCGGTGACGAAGCCACCTTCGCCACCGTGATCGAAATTGGGGTGCCGGTAACCCTGGGAGCCCTCTTTCCCGACGTCGACACCGCCTTCGGTCGCCACCGCAAGACCCTCCACAATCTGCCGATTTTCGTCGGATTTGCACTGTTTCCGTTCTACTTCGGCAACCTCGAGTGGGTCTGGCTGGGCGTGTTGACCCACTACATCCTCGACGTCGCCGGGAGCAAGCGCGGCATCGCGCTGTTCTACCCGGTCTGGAAAAAGGAGTTCGGACTGCCTGTCGGGGTCGCGGTCTCGAGCAGACAGTCCGACCTGGTCACCGTGTTGGTCACCGTGGGCGAACTGGTGATCGCCGCGGCCATCCTGTACGAAGCCCATCACTGGGTGACCGAACCGGCCCAGCGAGCCATCGGACTGTAAGTGATCGATCCGTGAGCGACGCAGATACCGAACCGTTAACCGTCGACGACGAACTCCTCGCGCGAGCGCGCATTCACGCTCGAACCGTCGACATCGACGTCGACTGGGATCACCTCGAGTGGGCGGTGTCCGCCCGAGCGAAGCGACGCGCAGGACTCTGCCGGTGGGAGCACTCTCGCGAGGTGGCGACGATCGTCCTCTCGCGGGCGGCATACGAGGCCTACGAGTGGGAGACGTTTGCGTCGGTCGTCCGCCACGAACTGATCCACGCCTGGGAGTACCAGCAGTTCGGCGAATCCGGCCACGGGGAGCGATTTCGCCGCGTCGCCGCCCGTCTCGAGGCACCGCGTCACTGTCCCTCGTTCACCGAGCCTCGGTACGTCCTCCGGTGTCAGAACGAGAGCTGTGACTGGCGGGCGACCCGCCACCGAGCCTCGAAGCCCGTGACGACGCCCGAACGGTACCGGTGTGGTTCGTGCGGAGCGGATTACACGGTCGAACACAGCGACAGCGGCCGCACCTGGACGTGCTCGAGCGGCTACGGTGGGGTAAAAGCGGCTCTCGGCGAGGAGTGGTAAGCGGGGGAGCGGTCGGTGAAGGCGGCGCCCGTCACCGACTGGTAGCCGAAACGTCGGGCTAACTCGAGATCCACGCAGCCAGCAATATGCGAGCGACTCAGTCGTCCGTTTGGTCTGCGTCCAGCGAACCGTCCGTCAACCGCTTCGCTCGCAAGTACCGTGCCCGATAGCGATTCGCGCCGTCGTAGACGTCCGCTTCCCGAATCTCGTCGACCCGGCCATCCGCGACGGCGTCCACGATTTCGGCCAACTGGTTCATCTCGCTCGTCGTCAACTCGAGTTCCCACGTCTTCTCATTCTCGGACTCGAGGATCGTCCACTTTCGAGCCGCGGCGATGACCAGCGAACACGGTTCCCGGCAGGGGAACTCGCCGTCGCCACCGGGTGTCGATAGCTCGTCGTCCTCGTCAAAGTGCCACTTCCGGCGCTTCAGACACTGGGAGTCGACACAACAGGCCTCGGTCACCCACTCGAGGGCCTCCCGCGGCAGTTCGTCGATCACGTCGTAGATGCCGCTCTGGCGCTCGGCCGTCTCGATCCAGTGGTCGACGTCGAGTCGTCCCCGCTGTTCGCGGTGCCAGTTGGCGATCGTCGCGGGGTAGATCGCGCGAATCGTCTCGACGAACTCGCTGCTCGAGAGGTCGTCGAAACACCAGCCCGATACCAGGCTGGGTGCGGTCTTCAGCGGCCGGTAGCGACCACGGTCGTCGTAGGTGACGAGGTCGCGGGCCTCGCGCGGATCATCGTATCGCTCGAGGCCGTCGAGCGGTTCGGCGCTGTCGTCGACGTGGCGGATTTCGTAGACCCGGCCGCCGGGTTCGCCGCGCTGGTCGATCTCGGCGTCGGCTAGTCGCGTCCGCAGCTCGAGTTCGCCCCAGTGGCGCACGACGCCGGACGCGGACTCGAGAGCGTCGTGGCGTTCGAGCAACACCGAATCGGGGTCGGACGAGTCGTCACTGGCTCCACCGTCGGTATCGAACGAGGCACCCTCCGCCCAGCGTAAAAACGCCCGTCTGGCGGTTCCCTCGCCACCGACCGTCCGCTCCCAGAAGTGCCAGTTGGTGACGTAGGGGGCCGCAGACTCGAGCGCCGCGGCCAGGTCGGCCTCGGTGAGTCCGTCGTGGGCCGTCTCCGGTGTCTCGAGGACGTAGCCGTCCTCGTCCTGACCGATACGAAGGCCGTCGAAATCGATCGCGGTGGTGGCGTTGTCGGTCTCGCGAACCGCCTCGAGGACGGCCTCGCCTACCGCATCGGTGAGTTCCAGTTCCGAGCGCATCCCGTCACGCTGTCCCGGCATCGATCAGTCACCCGTCGCTGGCGTGCCACCGGTTCGTGCCTGTACCTGCTCGAGCGCGTCGCCGAGTTCCGCACCCGCGTCGGCAGCCCGCTCGAGAATCACGTCGGCCATGAACGCTTCGGTGCCGACTGCGCCTGCGTACCAGATCCGCTGGCCGTCGACCTCCCCCGGGATGTCCCACCCCTCGCGGAAATCGTCGGTCAATCCCATATCCTCGGGGATGTCCTCCTGGGTGTGAAAGCCGTCCGCGACGAACAGCGGGACGACGACGATGTCCTTGGCGTCCGTGTAATCGGTGACGTCGTCGATTTCGGGTTCCTCGTCCATGTACAGCGCCTCGACCTCGTCGAATCGATCGAGATCTCGAATGCGCTCTGTGTGGTACTCGATTGCCTTCGCGGAGTTCTCGTTCCGTTCGGTGCCGTGTCCGACGACAGCGAGGCCGAACCCCTCTCCAACGTCACTGTCACCGGTGACGGTCTCCGCTCGCTGGACGATGACGTCCGTCATCGCGTCGTGCGTCCCGACGGGGCCACAGTAGTGGACGACCTTCTCCGCGTCGCCAACCGCGAGTGACACGTCGCTGGCGTCGGTACCGTCCGAGTCCCACAGGTCGGGATCCCAGCCCTCGAGGCGGAGTTCGCGGGGTATCACCTGTTCGGTGAAGTACCCCTCGCTGATGAACAACGGGACGACGAACACCTCGTCGGATTCGACGGTGCGAATCACCTCCCGAAAGTGTGGTTCTTCCTTCCAGAACGCTTCGCGAACTTCGTCGAAGGCACCCGTATCACGGATCGTATCCGCATGGTCGTACGTCGGCTGTGCTGACCCCGGATTCAAGTGTGAGCCGTGTGCCACGATGACCAGCGCTTGCATAGATGAGGGTTGGGGCGGCGGCGGTTTATCGACTTCGCTGTCGGATTCCGTTGCTGATTCGGCTGAACGTGCTCCCGGTCGACCGATATCCGTTCGAGAGATGCCAAAATATTTTGGACTAACGCTTTCGTAACTACCCCGTATTGGTGAAAGTACACTCGCGGTGGTCAGTTCCACCGGGCAACACTCCCCCCTCGTTGCTCCTGCGGGCGTGATACCCGCGAGTGACCAGCCCTTCGTTTCACCATTTCGTGTGTCCCAACCTGCATAGAGAGGTACGCCTACAACCGTCTACGACGTGTCTCGAAGATTTGGCTCGATCATACGTATTTATTCGACCCACCATTGAACCCGCCAGTTATGAGCTTCATCGCGGAGATCGCCGTCACATCCGACGACTTCGCTTTAGATCACGTGCTCGCCGCCGCTCCCGAGATGGTCGTCGAAGTCGAGCGGGTGGTCGCGACGATGGAGGATCGGATCATGCCGTATTTCTGGGTCACCGGTGGTGACTTCGAGGCATTCGAGGAGGCGTTCGAAGCGGATGGCTCGGTGAACCACGCCACCGTTATCGACGAGGTGGACGATTCGAAACTGTATCGAGCCGAGTGGACGAAGAACGTCGAATCGATCGTCACCGCCTATCTCGAAATCGGCGCAACGCTACTCAAAGCGGTCGGAAAGGACGGTCGATGGGAGTTGCGGATGCGATTCGATGACCACGAGAATCTCGCTGCCTTTCGTGCCTACTGTTCTGAACACGACATTCGGTTCGAACTGCTGCACCTCCAGGAGCAAAATCAACCGATGGCGAGTGCCCAATTCGAACTCTCATCAACACAGCGAAACACGCTGCTTGCCGCCCTCGAGGCCGGCTACTACGAGGTGCCACAACGCGCGACGATGACTGAGCTGGCTGCCATGTTAGGAATCTCCCAGCAGGCGCTCTCGAAGCGACTGCACGTGGCACACAAGAACCTCATTACGAGTACTATTGCGATCACGCGTTCAGACGACGGCTAACCGACCCGACACACATCAAGGGTTGTATATACAACCAACGGCGTCTTGTCGTTCCCCTCGGATACTGCGTTTACGGACACGGTCAGTTCGCGACGAAACCGAGAGACATGAAGGGGAAAGACGACTGGGTAAAGACGGCTGCACGGTGTTGTGAATGTGGGTCTGTGTATTCTGCCTGGGTTCTCCCGGATAACAGTATTCATCCGATCGGTCAAAAGAACGGGTGCCGGTGTGGCAGTGTGGAGTTCGAGTCCGTCACTGAGTCAGATTCTCAAACGAAGTGAGACCGGTTACACGGGAGCACTCGTCGAACACTTCGAAACGACAGCCTGCCACCGCAAAAACCGCGACGTTATCCGTGCTGGTGAGAGAGCGGATCGAATCCGTCGACGGGATTGACCGAATAGTCGACCGACAGCACGTCCTGTGTCGCCCGAATCTTACCCACGAACGTCGAAATCTCCTCGAGTGAACCCTCGAGAACGAACAGCTCCAGACAGAAGTGATCCCCAACGTGGGTGTGGAAATTCGATGAGACGAGCGACTCGTGTTCGTGGCGCAGGTGCATCATCTGCTCTTCGACGTTCGTCGTTTCGTAATCGAACAGGACGGTGACGAGCCCCATCAGTTTCCGATCCTCGAGACGGGTGTCCTCGAACTCTCCGAGGAGGTTTCGCGAGGCTTCTCTGACGACTTCACTTCGACCCGTGTATCCGTGATCGTCGGCGAACTGATCGAGACGTTCGAGGAGTGCATCCGGCATCGAGACGCTAACAACGGCCATATAATAAATGAGTGGCGATAACATATTAAGGCTTAGTATATTATCCGCCTCGGAACGTCGAGAATAGAGGCTAATTCCCGGTACTGGACGTACACAACCGGTAGGCGACTAATAACATGGTGCGTAGAAATGCACCCTCGGCCGCATCTCGATGGCAGAATCCAGTAGCGAACGGTCGACGATTCAGCGGAATCGTTGTAGGGACGCACCGACGTTTGCAGACCCCGTAGTGGCAAACGGCGGTACATTGTTCCCCCTATCAGTGATTGACGACCGGATCGTCCGGCAACTGCTCGCGCTGGTGTGGGTAGCGCGGATGGTCGCCAGCGTAGACGTGATCGAACATCGTCTCGGGTTCTGGATCGGATTCGGCTTCGGCGGTTTCGACAGCGGCTTGCACGCGTTCCTGTGCGCGCTCGCGAACTTCCTGATCGTCCGCTTCCGTCCAGCCGACGACGTCCTCGAGGTACCCCCGCGTGCGCTCGAGCGGATCCGTCCACTCCTCACACTCGTCTTCGTCGCGGTAGACGTCCGGATCGTCGGTGGTGGTGTGGGGGCCACGACGGTAGGTTACGGCTTCGATGAGTGTCGCGCCGCCGCCCGAACGAGCGTGCTGCAGCGCGTCGGTGACGACGTCGTAGACGGCGAGGACGTCGTTGCCGTCGACCCGAACGCCCTCGATGCCGTAAGCATCGGCCTTCTGGGCGATGGTCGCACTCGCAGTCTGTCGTTCTCGAGGCACCGAAATCGCGTAGCCGTTGTTCTGACAGAAAAAGACGGCTGGGGCCTCGAAGACGCCCGCAAAATTGAGCGCTTCGTGGAAGTCCCCTTCGGAGGTCGCCCCATCGCCGAGGCTCGCCATCGCGACGACGTCGTCGCCCTTGTAGCTCGCGCCCATTCCGATACCGACGGCGTGTGGTAACTGCGTTGCGATCGGAATCGTGATCGGGAACGTTCGCAGGTCAGATTCGTCCTGTCGGTCGACGTAGTTCCCTCGTCCCATCAAGTGACGGACGACCTCCGAGAGCGGCAGCCCGCGGGTGAGATACATCGCGTGGTCGCGATAGGTCGGAAATAGATAGTCCTCCTCGCGGAGCGCCATCGCCGCGCCCACCTGGGCTGCTTCCTGGCCTTGCAGTGGCGCGTACGTGCCGATCCGCCCCTGACGATGGAGGCTGATAGCTTTCTCGTCGAACGTTCGAGCGAGTACCTGTGTTTCATACAGCTCGAGAAGCGTCGCCTCGGAAAACGGTGTTGGCGACTCCTCGTCGGCTTCGTCGTCTTCGACCGTGGGCAACACTCGAACGATTTCATCGACGTGACTTGCCATGTTGTGCACCAACGTTCTATCGGGATAGTCGACCCACTGGCTAATAAACTATGGCCTTTTGCCCCCTCCACCAAGATATCGTAACTGGCATTTAAACCCATGTAACAATCCAACAGAAAACCTCCAGCGGTTCGCGCAAATATTGACGATCCGTCGATGTTCCGGACGGCCGCTTCCCCAACAGTTAGGCCGCCGGGCAAACCTTACTCCGGCATATGTCCGAATGGATTGGCGACATCTTTACCAGTGATCGCGGCTGGAATCACCTCGAGGCACTCGTCGATATCGGAAACCGGATGGCCGGTTCCCCCGGCGAGCGCGAGGCGGCCGAAGTGACTCGAGACGCGCTCGAGGCTGCCGGTGCTCGGCACGCTCGGCTCGAATCGTTCGACATCCAGGGCTGGGAGCGCGGCGAGAGTTCGATCACCACCGACGGCGAAGAACAGGACTGTATCGCCTTGCCTCGCAGTCCATCCGCGTCGGCGACCGCGCCGCTCGTTGACCTCGGCTACGGCCTCCCCGAGGACTTCGAGGACGCCGATGTCGAGGGCTCGATCGTCATGGTTCGCAGTGACATTCCGAGCTACTTCGACCGGTACGTTCACCGCCGGGAGAAGTACTACCACGCGGTCGTCAACGGTGCGGCCGGCTTCGTCTACCGGAACCACGTCGAGGGCTGTCTCCCGCCGACCGGCAGCGTCGGCACCGCGGACGATCCGATCGGCGAAATTCCCGCCGTCGGCGTCTCGAGCGAGGTCGGTTCCCGACTCGCCCGCCGGTTCGACGGCGAGGAGATTGACGTCAGCGTCGAAGCGACGATCGAGGACGCGGAGAGTCAGAACGTCCACGCCGAACTCGGTCCCGACACCGACGAGCGGGTACTCGTCACGAGCCACATCGACGCACACGACATCGCCGAGGGCGCGATGGACAACGGTGCCGGCACGGCGATGGTCGTCGAACTCGCACACGCCCTCGCCGCCCGCGAGGACGACCTCGAGAGCCGCGTCGAGTTCGTCGCCTACGGTGCCGAAGAAGTCGGTCTCGTCGGTTCGGGCTATCACGCAGAGACGACCGATCACGAGTCGATCAAAGCCATCGTGAACAACGACGGTGTCGTCCGGGGACGGACGCTCTCGATGACGACCCACGGGTTCGACGCACTCGCCGACGCCGCCGACGAAATCGCTGACCGTCACGGCCACCCGGTCGAGGCGATTCCTCGCCTCGGCCCCCACAGCGATCACTGGCCGTTTACTCGCTGGGGCGTCCCGGGATATCACGTCATGAGCACCTCCGACGAGGTTGGACGCGGCTGGGGGCACACGTTCGCCGACACGCTCGATAAGATCGAGAAACGCAACCTGCGCGAGCAGGCAATATTGCTCACCGACCTCGTCGTCCACCTCACGGGCGAAGACGTGACTACCGAGCACAAAACCCCCGACGACATCGTCGAAATGCTCGAGGAACAGGATCTCGCCGAGGGGATGCGGATCACCGGTGACTGGCCGTACGACGACTGAAAACCGGTACCTGCGACGATCGGAGACGCCCCCAACGTTGGATCGACCACAACCGCACACGTTTTTGATCGATCCCCCGGAAAGGACGGTATGGACGACGACGGGTGGACGCTCGACCCAGACCCTCTCATCGGCGTGATCGACGTCGAACCAGCGACCGCGTCGCCGACCCACGCAGACGGTGTGAGCGATCCGACGGCGCTGGTTCACACCGCGCTCGACGATGCGGGTCGCTTCGAAGGATCTGACGATGCCATCGACCTCGTGACCGGTGGGCCCGACACCGTTCTCGCTGCCGATCCGACGCTCGTCGTGGCTCTCGGCGACAGTGCTCTTACCGCGGTAGCTCGAGCCGACGCCACCGCGATGTCGCCCGTTCTCCCGGTCGACACCAGCCCGGGCGTTTCCCCGATTCCTGCTGATGCGCTGGGGCGCGCATTCGACGCGCTCGCTGCTGGGGAAGCCACCACCGAAGCGTATCCGCTTCTGTCGGTCTCGAGCGATGCAAGCTCGAGTGACGCTGGCTCGAGTGATGCTGGCTCGAGCGAGGAAACCCGAACCCGCGCGCTGTTCGACGTCTCGCTCGTGACCGCCGAAGCGGCTCGCATCTCGGAGTACGGCGTCACCAGCCGCGGGCGACAGATCGCACAGTTCCGGGCCGACGGCGTGGTCGCCGCTACCCCAGCGGGGAGCCACGGTTACGCCAGCGCCGCCGACGGCCCGTCGCTGTCGGGAGCGATATCGGGTCTCGCCGTCGTCCCCATCGCCCCGTTCGTCACGCGCACCCGCCACTGGGTGCTTCCCGACGACGGCCTCTCGCTGTCGGTCGAACGTGAGGGCGACGACGTCACCCTCTGTGTCGACGACCGCCGTGTCGGGACGCTCGAGTTCGGCGCGCGCGTCGATATCGCGGTCGATCCGGCCGCCGAACTCGGGGTGCTCGAGACGCCGTTCAGTCGCGACCCGTTCGCCGGATGAGTTCAGAACACCATTTTCGGCCGGTACAACCCCTCTAACTCCCATTATCTGATTTTAGAGTGACAAATGACCGGGCGACGTGACAGCCGAATCCCGCCGAAAGACATTGGAAAAATTCTAATGCACGAACCACCGTGGTTCAGGTATGCTATCACCAGCGCTGTTTGGCCCGGTCGACGTCCTCGGTGAGGAGGTCGTCGCCAGCGTCACCCTCATCGAGTTCGTCCTGCTCGGACTCGTCGTCGTGAACCTGCTCGTTCGTGCACTGACCCACCGAAGTCACGTCGCCGCCGTCCGCGAAGACGGCGCCGACGCCCTCTCTCGAAGCCTCGCGCTCGAGGTGACGAACGTCCTGATCGTCCTCGGCGGGTTCTACTACATCACGGTTCACGTCCACGGCGGCGTCGTCTTCACGACCCTCGCCATCGGCCTGCTGGTCGCGGACTTCTTCGAGTTCGAGGCGCGCCTCGTCGAAGCGCGCCAGGAGATGCCCCTCGAGCGGCCGAAAGCAGCGCTGTTCGCCTCGACGTTCGTCTTCCTCTACATCGCCTACCAGTCGCTGTTCTTCCTGATCCGACCGCTCTGGGAAACGATCGTCTAGAACGGCGCTCGTCTCGATTGCGCCTTTTTCCCTCGTTTCGCGCGATCACACTCACTCGCTCGTTCGATCGATCTACCCCCGATCGAACGTACACCCACTGGACAGGTACCGCGCCACGGAGACAGACAGTCACGTCGCTACGAACGTCGGCCAAGGCTCTTGGGTGCTGACAGCGTATAAACGCCACTCCATGGGCTACCGCGACGACCTCGTCAACGGCATTAGACGGAGCACGATTCCACAACTTCACTACCTCCTCAAGGGAACCTTCGGCGTCTACGCCGTCAGCCACACGACCGCAGACGAGTACGTCATGACGGCCCACTGTTCGGAAGCCGACCTCGAGGCCGCCCTCGAGGAACTGGGCTTTTCGCGTAACCCGATCGCCGCCGTCAAAGTCCGTCTCGACGGGAACACGGCCGACGGGTCGTGGGTCTACCGCGACTCCCCACTCGCGTCACACCAGCTACACGTCGTTCTCCACGCGCTCGAGGATCGACCGAACTCCGTCGACGTCTACGCCCACTGGGAGACCTCCTGGATTCGGCATCCCTACCGCCACTACTCGAAACAGGGGTACGACGCCGAAACCGGCGTAACTCTCACCCGGCGACTCCTCACCGAACGGGATTTCGACTGTCTCGACGGTGACCTGTCCTACGAGGTCGATACCGGAATCGAGCGTCGGCTGAGCGAACACCTCTCGGTGTCGTACTACTGGGCGAAAGACCGGTGGCTGGCGCTTCAGTCGCGGCTTCCGCTGGTCGACGGAGACGGCTACGAGAGCTACATTACCGATCAGGAGAGCGACCGGGACAGCGTCTCACCGCGTATTACCAACAAGTTCTGAGCGGGTTCGATATTCTGATTCACCGAGCACCGTCAGCAAAATCGAATACACGACCGCACACACGACGTATCAGAGGCCACTTCGAATTCTCGCTTCGGCGTCCTCGAGCGCCGCCTCCCGATCGAACGCGTCGACGATGGCCTCGAGGTCGGCGTCGCTCGCGCCGTCACCCTCGAGCGCTTCCGCGTGGGCCGTGATGTTCGGCACCGCGCGGACGATGTTGTCCACGATGGGAACGTCGGCGACCTGTGGCGATCGCGACAGCGGGTTGAGGTCGATGACGATTTCGGTCTTCCCCATCGCTTCGAGCGCTTCCGCACGGTCGCCGTCCTCGAGGGGAACCAGGACAACGTCGGCCGCGTAGATCCCTTCCGCATCCACTTTCGCCCGTTCGTGCTCGAGGTTCGGAATCCGGGCGTCGGCCTCGATCCCTTTGACGTCCGTCGCGCCGTGTTCCCGGAGGTGACTTACGATAGCATCGATGCGTTCGGGCGTTCGGTTGAAGAGGTTGACCTCGAGATCGGCGTCGACGGCGTCGGCGAGGGCCACCATCTCGGCGGGCACCAGCGCGGCGACGTTGCCGTTGATCGAGAGGACGGGCTTCTCGGCGAGTAACAGCTGTGCAGCGGCGGCCCGCTCGGCCTCGTCGGCGGTGGGCGTCGTTTCCTCGCCCAGCAGATAGTCGAACGCGCTCCCCCGTCCCTCGGCGTGCATCCCCTGGAGGTGCGTGATCCCCTTCTCGACCCCGCGTTCGATTCGGTGACGCGTCACCAGGTCTGTGTAGCGAGGATGATCCGTCGGAATCTCCTCCTCGTCCTCGACCTCGGCCGGCACGGTCTCGTGTTCGCTCACAGTTGCTAGATCGAACGCAGTCATCAAAAACGGCGCGATTGGAGCCCTCGAGTCGACCCCACCCGAACCGACATACCCGAACAGAACCCAGGGACTATGAACCGTAACCTGTCTTTATGAGCCTCTATACCGTTCTCTCGAGACGAATGTACGCTGCTCGACTCACCGATCACGGCGGCCCGGACGTCATCGACCGAATCGAAACCGATCGCCCCGAACCAGCACACGACGAACTCCTCCTCGAGGTGGGTTCGGCCGGCGTCAACCCGGTCGACACCTACTTCCGCGACGGTTCCTACGAACCGGTCTCGTTGCCGTTCACCCCCGGTGTCGACGTCGCCGGTACCGTCGTCGCCGTCGGGGGGGACGTCGAGGGGTTCGAAACCGGTGACCGGGTTTTCGGTACCGGCATCGGAAACATGTCCTTCCAGGGCGGCTACGCCGAGTACGCGACGATCCCGACCGATCGCGTCGTCCACCTCCCCGACGATGTCGACACAACGCAGGCTGGCGCGGCCGGCGTCGTCGCGGTCACCGCCTGGCGCGCACTGATCGGCCACGCGGGTCTCGAGCCCGCGGAGTACTGTCTCGTCCACGGCGGCTCCGGTGGCGTCGGCCACGCGGCGGTGCAGATCGCGCAGGCGGTCAGCGCCCGCGTCATCACGACCGCCGACCCGTCCTACCACGACCGTCTTCGCGACCTCGGGGCCGACACCGTCCTCGACTACCGACGGGACGACCTCGCCGACGCCGTCCTGGAGGCGAGCGACGGTGGCGTCGACGTGATTCTCGATCACCGCCTCGACGACTACCTCCAGTTCGACGCGGACGTGGCCGCGACCAGCGCCCGCGTCGTCGGCATCGGCGAGAACAGCCCCGATCCGGGGTTCACCAACGACGGTGCCGCCCGCTCGAAGGACGTCAACTACCAGTTCATGAGCATGTTCAACACCCCGGATCTCCGCGTGCCGTTGCGGGGTGTGGCCCACCTCATGAACACCGGCAAACTCTCGATCGAGATCGCCGACAGCTACACCCTCGAGGACGCAGGCGAAGCCCAGCGAGCGGTACTCGAGGACAGCTTCCTCGGGAAACTCGTTATCGAGCCGTAGCGACGCCAGATCAAGCGAATTGAGTGTTCTGGAGTGAGTTCCTCGAGTTATTCGTGAGCAGCAGTTTCGATGTATACGGCTGGAACGAAACGCTTCCAACTGTGACGGCTACTGCGATGCCGATCGATGAAAAAATACCACCCGAGACGTCGGTCACCTACTCGTCGGTGAACGTAATCCAGCCCTCGGGAGCGTGTTCTTTGACCGCCATCATCGCCTCCCTGGCATCCGTCCGGTGTTCGTAGCTCTGGGTGCTCTCGGCGAGCACCTCGCCGTAGGTGTCGATCAGCCGCCAGACCCAGGCCTCCTCCGCCCGGTGGAGTTCGAAGGAGACACTGTCGATCTCGAGAATGCTCGCGTTCTCGATGATGTCGCGAACGTTATCGAGCGCTTCGTGGGCCGCTTCGGTCGAAGGGTGGCCCTCCGAACCGGTCGCGACGGTCTGGCCGTTTTCGTCGATGAGTCGCCAGCGCCAGCGGTCGTCCTCGGCGGCGAATAGCTCGAAGGAGGCGACGTCGAAGTCGACGCGGCCGGCGATCGGAGCCAGGCGGCGAACCGCTTCGACGTCGGCCATCGCGTCGGCTTTCGAGGATCTCGAGTCGGCGGGGCCCGCGTACACCTCGCGGTCGCGGTCGATGAGTTCCCAGCCCCAGCCGCCCTCGTTAGTCATCCGAATGGCGGCCTCGTCGATCGTGAAAATCGGGGCGTCCGCTGCGCGCGCCTTGAGGCCCTTGACTGCGGTCTCCGCGAGTGGCTGGGCGTCGTAGCTTCGGCTCGCGTCGGTGACGACCGTTCGATCCCGATCCAGCAGTCGCCAGCGCCACTCGCCGTTGCCGCTGCCGTACAGTTGAATCGAAACGTCACCGATGGCCGTACACTGCCCTGCAGCCGCTGCCTCACGAATCCCGTCGATCGATCGCTCGAGTTCGTCACGGGTGGAACTGGCTTCCGCGTCGACGGCGACCGTCTCGCCCGCTGGTAACACGAACCGCCAGTGCCAGTCCTCCTCGGCGTAGGTCTGGAAGATGGCGTCGTCCATCGTCCGCACGTTCGAGTCGAGATGGGTCAACAGGCGCTCCATCGCCTGTTTGGCCGTGCTTCGAGTCGGGTGTACGGCCGGGTCTTCGGCGACCAGTTTCCCCGCCTCGTCGATCAACCGCCAGCCCCACTCGTCGTCCTCGTTGACGAAGATTTCGAACGCCGCGGTGTCGATCTCGAGGAGTTCGGCGTCTGGGGCCTGCTCTTTGAGTGTCATCATCGCTTCGGCCGCGTCGCCGCGGGAGGTGTGTTCCTCACCGGAGTCGGCGAGGACGTTGCCGTCATCGTCGATCAGCCGCCAGCGCCACTCGCCGGAGTCTGCCTCGTAAACCTGGAATGCGGCGTTTTCGAACTCGATCAGATCGGCCTCGCTGGCTTGCTGACGAACCCGTTCGATCGCCTCGCCAGCGGTCTCTTCGTCGGTGTGTGCTTCCGTACTCGCAGCGATGATATCCCGGTCTTCGGTGACGAGTCGCCAGTGCCAGTCCTGCGTGGGCGTCGGTTCGGTCGCTTCCGCCGCGTCGCCATCGTCGTCCGTGACCGGTTGGAGTTCGCCACCATCTGCGGCCGTCGGCCGTTCGGTGGGGAAGATTTCGTACTCTGCGTCCTCGATTTCTACGACGTCAGCGCTGGTGACGGTGTCTGCGAAGAGCCCGGTTTCTTCCTCGGTCGCCCCGTAGCCCTCGAGCGTGTCTGGAGTGGTGGCGACGACGTGTTCGTTCCCGTCGACCAGCCGCCAGCGCCAGCCACCGTCCGCCTCGTAGCACTCGTAGGTGGGCTCGCTCGCAACGGTGATGGCCGCCGAGCCGAGTTCGGCGAGGATCGCTTCCACGGCGTCCTCGGCCGCGCGTTTGGTCTCGAATGTCGTCGTCGCCTGGGCGAATTCGTCGTCCGTTTCGTCGACGAACCGCCACGACCACTCCCCATCGAGCGTTTCCAGTTCGACGCCGACGTGGTCGATGTCGAGCAGACGGGCCCGATCGAACCGCTCGGCGAACGTCTGGGCGGCCGTCTCGGCGGCCTCCATGGTTCGGTAGCCGTCCTCGCTTTCGGCCAGCGGCTGACGGTCGTCGTCGAGCAACTGCCAGAACCACTGGTCGCGTCGTTCCGTGTACGTGAACGCCGCGCCATCGATCTCGATGACGTCCGCGGCCGGGCCACGGTCTTTGAGGAAGCTGACCGACTGTTCGGCGTCGTCACGGCGGTCGAACTGACTCGCACAGGTGCCGACTACGCTGCCATCGTCCCGGGCCAGCGTCCACTGCCAGGTTCCCTCTCGGTCCTCGTGGAGACGGAACGCCGACGTCGTCAGCTCCATCAGGCCAGCCGACCCGATCTGAGATTTGACCTTCTCGATGCTCGTCTCCGTCTCCGGCCGTGTAACCGTACTCCCCTCGCTTTCGGCCAGCGCCTCGAGGTGGAGGACGTGCCACTTCCAGTCACCCGCTTCGTTCCGGAAGACCGCGAACTGGGCCCCCTCGAGTGAGTCGCCGGTCATAATCGGTGGATCCTCGCTCTCGCCTTGCTCCCGGACGAACATCCCTTTCCGTCCGGTGATAATGGGGACGAGCGCGGTGACGCCGGCGATGATCCCGATGCCAGCCGCATACAGGGTGACGACCTCGACGGTCAACTCGAGCCCGTGACCGCGCCAGTGATCTGGATAGACGAAACCGAAGGCGATGGCACCAGCGAGCGCGACGACCAGCCCAACGACGCTCGCCTGAATCCCCCGCGTTCGGACGGGCAATAAAAGAACGATTCCGAACAGACAGAGCGCGAGGCCGATCGCAGCCGCAACGCCCGACGCTCGAATCTGGTTGAACGCGTCCCCACCGGCGTAGCCGGCGACGAAGGCCAGCAAACCGATCGCACCGATGAAATAGCCGGCGATGAAGAACCAGAATCCGTAGACGTCCGTTTTGGAATCGGGTTCCCCCACGTAGTGTTCGTACAGTCGAAACAGGTTTTGATGAAAGTCACGGAGCGTAGACATTCGTTAACTCGAGTGCATCACTACACTCATTCATAATAAACTTCTGGCTACGAATAACTCAACAGACATATCGACGACGGATCTGCAGACGGCACCACTCGGGGTGAAATCCGATGGGATCGCGGGTCGAGCGGAACGATGCAGTAGCGGTTGAACGAAGAAGGGAGCCACCGAGCGGGCCAAATCAGTAATCTGGACTCGAGTCACGGTCGTTTCTGCGGGACAGAATGTATCCCTGACGACACCATGCTCGTGCAAACTGAACCCTCTCCAGTACTAAATAGCCATTCGACACGCCAACTATTCCTACCGACTGATACGTTGCGAGAGTATTTAAAAGAACGACCGTATTTCCGACGCCTGACCGGACTTTTCTATCGACTGTCCGCGTTATTTGAGGATCGCCCCCGCCGGATGCGTCGAACACACCGACGGCTCGTACCCGGCGTCCGAGAGACCGGTTCCGAGGGCGAACACCGTGTTACCGAGCATCGCCATCGACGCCTGCCCGTCGACGGCGGCCACGTCCTTGAGTGCCCCCTGCACGTCCGGGGTGAGGAGTCCCGCTTCGCGCGTAAATCGACGCGAGGCGTAGATAAATGATGAGAGCGTCGGTTCGTCGACGAGCAACGACAGTGACTCCTGGCCGGCCGCCGACAGCTGGTCGGTATCGCCCGTAAGGACCGTCGCGGTGGACAGTTCGCCGAAAGACACGTACTCGACCCGGGCCCGCGCCGGCACGGCATCGATAACGTTGTGGGCGGGTGCCCCCGGCTCGAGTCGGATCGGGACGCCCCCGTGAGCCTGCGCGACGACGTCCCCCAGTCCGGTTCCGGCCTGTACCTCGGCGCCGTGAGCGATCGTCACCAGTTCGTTGTACGACAGCGTCCGGTCGAAGACGATGTTGGCAGCGAGCGCCGTCCCGAGCGCCGTCGCCCCCGACACGCCAAAGCCCGCACCGATCGGGAGCGACGACGTCGCTTCGACCCGTGCGGGTGCCTCGAGCGCCTCGAGCACTATTCGGACGGGCTCGATCTCGACTGGCTCCCCATCGAGGAGTAGCGTCGGTTCGTCCGCTCGCTGGACGGTGACCTCCACGCCATCTGTGAGCGTTACCCCGGCGCCGCGAGAACCAGCTTTCGTCGGATCGTCGTTTGGGTGCGCGCTGAAAAACCCCGTGATGTGCCCCGGTACGAACGCCGTCGCCTCCTCACGCATACGACCGTCGTTTGGTTCCGGCGGATATAACGTTGAAGATTTCCAGGCTGATCTACCGGGATCGACCCCGACGTTAAAGTCCGCGGTCGTGGTGCCCCCACTACGGAACGACGACTCCGCGTGCTTGCACCCCAGTTCCGTAAGCCCCGTGCTCGCCCGCCAGTCCCGTGACGTTGGCACGTACAGTGACACCCCCTCGAGAACTTCGAACCGATGACACTCGGTGGAATTGCGCTCGCGGCCGATTTCGCGATCATCATCGTCACAGCGACGGTCTTGAGCTACGTTGCCCGGGCGACAGGCCAACCGACCATCGTCGCGTACATCGTTACTGGCATCGTACTCGGCCCGGTTCTGTTCGGCATCGTTACCGAGGACGCCCTGATCGACGTGATGGCCGAACTGGGGCTCGGATTCCTGTTGTTCGTCCTCGGCATCGAGATGCGCTTCGATCGCATTCGGGACATCCTTCGCCCCATCATCAGGATCTCGATCGGCCAGACGATCCTCCAGACAGCGGCAGCGTTCGCCATCGCGTTTTTCCTCGGGTTTCGCGGGATGGACGTCGTCGTCATCGCCCTGGCGACCGTCTTCGGGGCGACGCCGGTGATCGTCAAACTCCTCGACGAACAGGACGCGTTGAAAACGATCCACGGGCGCATCGACGTCGGCGTCCTCATCGTCCAGGACATCTACCTCGTGATCGTCCTCGCGCTGGTCGGGGCCGGACTCGAGGGGCCAGCGGGTGCCTTGCTCACCGACGTCGCGAGAATTTTCGGACTCATGGCCGCTATCGGCATCGCCGCGTTCGTCGCCTACCGGTACGTGTTGCCACCACTGCTCGACGCCGTCGCGAGCGACCGGAACGCACTCTTCGTCGTCGGTATCGCCTGGGCGTTCGTGTTCATTTTCGTCGCCGAATCCCTCGACCTCTCGGTCGAAGTCGGGGCGTTCATCGCCGGGCTCAGCCTCGCACAACTCCCCTACAGCACGGAGCTCAAAGAGCGGATGCGGCCGGTGACTGACTTCTTTCTCGTCGTCTTCTTCTCGAGCATCGGCCTCCAGCTCGAGGCGGCGTATCTCGCCGCGTACTGGAGCGAAGCGGTGCTGGCCTCGGCGGCGCTCATGATCGGCAACTTCCTGATCATGCTGTACCTGATCGACCGGGAAAACTTCGCCCCCGACACTGCGTTTCTCGGATCGGTCAACATGGTACAGGTCAGCGAGTTCTCGCTCGTCGTCGGGACGCTCGCCGTCGGCCAGGAACTGGTCGAGGAGCCGGTGCTCGGCTATCTGAGCCTGATGGCCCTGCTCACGATGACCCTCTCGACGTACATCATCCGCTACAACGAGCGCCTCTATCGGATGGCCAAACCCGTCCTCGAGCGGTTCATCGACGACGAGGGACGCGATTCGGCGCTCGAACCGAAGACCGATCACGCGGTGATCGTCGGGTACGACCCAGTGGTCAGGGAAACGCTCCCCGTGATCCAAGGCAAATTCGAGGAGGTCGTCGTCGTCGACCGCTCGGCCGACACCGTCGAGGAGTTGCGGTCGCTCGACGTGGACTTTCATTACGGCGATGTCCGTCACGGCGAGATTCGAGACGACATCGGTATCGAGGGGGCTGCGTTCGTGCTTTCGATGGCTCGGCCGGGTTCGGTCAATCGGCAACTCGTCGAGGCCGCCGACGACGACGCGGTCGTGATCACGTCAGCCGAACACGTCACCGAGGCCCGCGAGCAGTACGACGCGGGTGCCGATTACGTCGTCATCAAATCCGTGCTGGCCGGGGAGATGCTCGGGGAGTACGTCCGATCGTTCCTCGAGGATCGGTCACGTTTCGACCGGTCGGCGACCGACGCGATGTCGGCGCTTCGCGACCGCGCAACCGGAGGGGAGCGGCCACCCCGTCGCGGCGGGACGACCACGGACACGACCGGAGGTGATTGGTGATGCGAGCGACGAAAGTCGACGAGAAGAACGGTAGTAGAGACGGCGCAGATGGGAGAGACATCGTCGGCTGGAGGTGTCTACGATGAGCGAGTACGAGTTCATCGTCGCGCTGACCCTGATCTTCAGCGTCGCCGCGGTCTTGCTCGTCGTCGCCAGTCGCTACTCGCTCCCGACGGTACCGTTTTACGTGCTCGCCGGCGTGTTCATCGGTGGCTTCATCGACGAGGGACAGCTCTTCGATCTCGCTCAGTGGGGGATCGCGTTCCTCGTGTTCGCGTTCGCCGTCCAGTTCGAGCCGCTCTCCGACGAAACGCTGGGACGAGACGCCTGGCTCGTCGGCGTCGTACAGATAACGGTCACCGGGACGATTACGTACGCGGCCGCCCATCTCGTCGGGTTTACCGGACTTCAGGCGGTCTACTTCGCCATCGCTGGCACCCTGAGTTCGTCGCTGGTCGCGTTGAGCCTCCTCGAGCGTCGGGTTCGACTCCGTTCCCTCCACGAACGACTCGCCGAAGCCCTCCACTTCGTCGAGGACGTGGCCGCGATTCTCATCATCCTCGTGTTACACGCCGTCGTCTACACGGACGGCACCGTTCTCACGATGCTCGCTGGTGTGGGTCTGCTCGTCGGTGCGCTTGCCTTCCGTCGGTTCGTGTTCGATCGAGTCGCGACGCTCGCCGACGGAGACGTCGAGATTCTGATGCTCACCGCGATTTCGCTCATCATCGGCTTCGTCGCCCTCGCCGAACTGACCGGCGTCTCGATCGTCGTCGGCGCGTTCGCCGCCGGCCTCGCCGTCACCTCGGAGTACCCTCACGACATCGGCGTCGTGGACGCCATCGGCTCGCTCGAGGACTTCTTCGCCCCGATCTTCTTCGTCACCGTCGGCGCGTTCCTCACGTTCCCGCTGCTGTCGGCACCGGTTGTCGCCCTCGAGACGGTGGGCGTCGCCGCCGTCCTCGTCGCCGTCATCGTCGTCCTCAACCCGCTGGTCATCTACGGGAGCCTTCGCTGGCGCGGGTACGACTCCCGGACGGCCTTCCTGACCGGCTATAGCCTCGATCAGGTCAGCGAGTTCGCGCTCATCATCGCGATCGAGGCGCTGGTGGCCGGATTGCTCGTGGAAGCCCTCTTCGATGCGATCGTCCTCGCGGCGATCATCACCATGCTCGGCTCGGTAGCGATCTCCAGATACGCCGAGGACTGGTACCGCCAACTCGTCGGTCGAGAGCTGCTCACCGCATCTCACGAATCCATCGCCCGGGCGAGTCGGGTTCCCGACGACCTCGCGGAACACGTCATCATCACCGGCTTCGACCGCGAGGGGAAACAGCTCGTCGCCGTCTGTGAGGAACTCGATCACCCTTACCTGGTGATCGAAACCGATCCCAATCGGCGCGATCAGGTTCGGAAGGCCTGTGACAACTACGTCTTCGGCGACACCATGGCCGACGCCACCTGGGCGGTGGCTCGAGCGGACGAAGCCGCCCTCATCGTCGCCACGACGCCCCGCCGAGCGTGGGCCAAACACGTCCTCTCGCTCGAGGTCGGGAGCAATACGATCGTCCGCGCAGTCAACGTCGAGTCGGGGGTCGACCTGCTCGAGCGAGGCGCGCTCTTCGTCGCCGTTCCGGATACGCTCGCCGCCGAGCAACTTCGCGACAACGTCGAGGCGCTCCTCGCCGGCGACATGACTCGCGAGGAGCTTCGCGAACTGGCTGCTAAACGGCTCGACCGCGCCGTCGAGTACGGGCCGAGCGACGTGGCTCGGGTTCGATGAGCCGTTACTCATGCCCTCGCTGCTGGTCTCACTCCCGCTCGAGGTCGACGTCAACATCGACGTCGAGATCAGGGTCGAAACCTGGGTCGAGAACTCGCTCTTGTTCGTTACTTACCCGAGAATCCCGTCGAGCAGCCCGTTTCGCTCCGTCGTGTGTCTCCGTCTCGAGCAACCGATCGAGCTTTCGCTCGAATTCGGCGTCGCTCAGTTCACCGCGAGCATACCGATCGCGGAGTTGATCTAACGGATCCACGTCGGATTCGTCCTCCCCCGCTCGCTCTCGTTCACGGCGTCGCTCGTAGAGTTTCACGAGTCCCATCACTGCCGGGAGTACCCCTGCAAACCCGATGGGAAAGACGATCCAGAACCACGACACGCCGAGCGCGAGCAACCCGAACGCGACGGTCAGAATGAGGCCGATCGTCACGCCCGCAGCGATTTCCTCGAGTGGGGTGTCCTCGTGCTCACTCATTGCCTCCACCCGCCCGGTCGATCGATGCCATTTCCATACCCGACGCTACGAAGGCGATCACCTTCAATGCGGTTCTCGAAAACGAGGTGACAGATAGTCGCTCGGGTCTGCCAGAAATACCGCCGAATCGGTTCCAGTCGGGCTCGAGTCTGGCTCGGGTCTACGGCGACAGCCGCTGCCGGTCTCGCGGGAACAGAACAGCCTCTCGAATGTTCTCGAGTCCGAGCATCGTCATGACAAGGCGCTCGCCGCCGAGACCGAACCCGGCGTGGGGCGGCATGCCGTACTTGAACATCTTCGTGTAGTAATCGAACTGATCGGGATCGAGTCCCTGCTGTTCGAACCCGGCGACGAGTTCGTCGTAGCGGTGTTCACGCTGGCCGCCCGACACCAGTTCCATGTTCGGGTGCATCAGGTCGAAGCCCGTCGAGAGCTGTTCGTCGTCCTCGTGATCCATGATGTAGAACGGCTTGATCTCGCTCGGCCAGTCGGTGATGAAGTAGTGACCGCCGACGTCCCCACCAAGGGCCTTCTCCCCCTCGGTCGGCAGGTCGTCACCCCAGACCAGTTGCTCGTCGAGTTCGCCGGTCGCGTTGATGCGCTCGATGGCCTCCTCGTAGGTGAGCCGCGGGAAGTCGCCCTCCGGGAGGTCGAACTCCTCGGCAAGCCCGAGGGTCTCGAGCTGCTCGGTGCAGTTCTCGGAGACGGCTTCGTACGCAGCCTTGACGACGCCTTCCACGACGTCCATCGCATCGGTGTGATCACAGAACGCCCCCTCGAAGTCGATCGAGGTCGCCTCGTTCAGGTGGCGCGGCGTGTTGTGTTCTTCGGCGCGGAAGATTGGCCCGATCTCGAAGACGCGCTCGAGGTTGGAGCCGGCCATCAACTGCTTGAACAGCTGCGGACTCTGGTTCATGAACGCCTCCTCCCCGAAGTAGGTGATCGGGAAGAGTTCGGTGCCGCCTTCGGTACCCGTGGCGACGATTTTTGGGGTCGTGATCTCCGTACAGCCGACCTCGCGGAAGTGCTCGCGGGCCGCCCGGAGGATCTCCGCGCGAATCTCGAAGACAGCCTGCACGTCGTCCTTGCGCAGGTCGAGCGTCCGATTGTCGAGGCGGGTCGAGAGTTCCGCATCGACTTTCTCGGAGGGGTCGAGCGGAAGCTGTGGATCGGCCGGGGCGACGACATCGAGGCTCACGGGCGTGATCTCGACGCCCGTCGGTGCGCGTGGCTCCTCGTCGACGGCACCGGAGACCGTGATCACGCTCTCGCGGGAGACGCCGAGGCCGGTCTCGACGAGCTCTTCGTCCATCTCGTCTTTCTCGAATTTGACCTGGATCTTGCCCGTGGTGTCACGAAGGATCAGGAAAGCGATTCCACCGAGGTCGCGCACCTCGTGGACCCAGCCGGCGACGGTAACCGTCTCGCCCGGCTCGGCATCGGCCGTGTAGGTTCGGTCCTGCATACCCACCGATTCTCGTAGCCACAACTTAAGCACAATCTTTCGCGCTCGAGACGGCGGGCCGCGATGACCAGGCCGACTGCGGCGGGTTAGCGTTCGTGGACGGTCATCGGAATCTCGTGTTTCGGGCGCGCGGTGATCGTCGCCATCAGATCGAGGTCGGTGCCGGGCACCAACTCGAGGTGGTAGCGCTGATAGATCGTCGCCAGCAGCAGGCGGGCCTCGAGCATGGCGAACCGGTCACCGATACACCGCCTCGGGCCGGCCGCGAACGGGAAGTACGCGAGTTTCGGCAGGTCAGCCTCCATCTCCGGCGTCCAGCGCTCGGGCCGAAACGCCAGCGGGTCGTCGTACCAGCGGGGGTCACGGTGGACGACCCACTGCTGCATCTGGACGGTCGCACCGGGCGGGATCTCGTAGCCGCCGATCAGATCCGGTTTGACCGGTTCCCGGACGATCCCCGGAACCGGGGGATACAGTCGCATCGACTCCGTGACGACTCGCTCGGTGTACGCGAGGTCGTCGAGGTCGGCCATCGTCGGCGGGTCGCCGTCGAGGACGGTCTCGAGTTCCTCGACCAGTCGCTCCTCGACCGCCTGATGCGTCGAGAGCAGGTAGGCGGTAAACGTCATGGCGAGCGCCGTCGTCTCGTGACCGGCGAGCAACAGCGTCACGACCTCGTCGCGGATCTGCTCGTCCGAGAGGGTGATTCCGTCCTCGTCGCTGACCTCGAGGAGTTTCGAGATGACGTCGCCCTCGGTCGGGTTGGCCCGCCGATCCTCGATCATGTCGTAGATGAGTGCGTCGAGTCGTTCCCGTGCGCGAGCGATCCGGCGGCGGGACGGCGTCGGAATCCCCGGCGGCAGCACGTAGTGGGAAAGCGTCTCCGACGCCAGCATGAAGTCGTCGAGCGCAACCGCGACCGTGTCGACGTGGTCGTCGATGCCGACGCCGAAGAGCGCTCGAGCCACGATCCGTAGCGTCAACGTGGACATCTCCTCGTGGAACCGGCGAGTCTCACCGTCGGTCCACGCCTCGAGCGCCTCGGTAGTGAAGTCGGTCATCATCGTCGCGTACTCCCGGATCCGGTCGGGGTGGAACGCGGGCTGGATCAGGTGGCGATTCCGCCGCCAGACCTCACCTTCGCTGTTCAGAATGCCGTTTCCGGTGATCGGTCTGAGCGTGTTCTGGAACAGATCTCCCTTGACGTAGTGCTGGTTGTGCCGAACGAGCACCTGCTCGATGTAGTCGGGGTGGTTGAGCTGATAGACGAGCCCGCCTGGATCCTTCCAGGAGACGATGTCGCCGTACTCGCGGGCCGTCTCGGTCATGAACCCGTAGGGGTCGCGGAGAAACGAAAGCTGCGTGCCGACGAACGGCAAGCCGTCGGGACCGGGCGGCCGCGGCCGTGGTGGATTCGAACGAGTCCGTCGCATAGTCGCTACCACGACCGGAAGCAGGCTATCCCTGTTCCCGAGTATCCTCGGGAGACTTATAATAGATAATCACGCAGGTTCACATCACTCGAGGTGCCAACGCGAATGCAATATGCAACGGTCACGCTGACCTGGAAAACGGGGTCGATTCACCCCCTCGACGAGCTCTTTGCCAGCATCGACGGCGTCTCGATCGAATCGATCCGCTACGTCAGTCCCGTTCGTGACGGCGAGTACATCGAACTGTTGACCTTCCGCGGCGACCCTGCACGGGTTCGTACCCGACTCGCCGACTCGAGCCACGCGCTCGAGTACGGTGTCAGCGACGGAGGAGACGAGAACCAATGCCGCGGTGTCGCCTACGTAACGTGCCGGAACGAGGGGCTGGTCACCGATCTACTGGCAATCCTTCGCGACCACGACATCGTGCTCGACTGGCCGATCCGGTACGTCGAAGTCACGGAACCCGGCGTTCGGGGCCTCGAGTTGACAGTCATCGGGCCGGGCGAGGCGATTCAGCGGGCGGCCGCCACCCTCCCCGAGGAGATCGGCCTCGAGGTGCTGCGGCTGGGCGAGTACGATCCGTCGCCGCGGCCGTTCGACGCCGATCTCACCGACCGACAACGGGAGGTGTTCGACGTCGCCAGCCGACTGGGCTACTACGAAATTCCGCGCGAGACCACGCAGGCGGAGGTCGCAGCGGCCCTCGATGTCGCGACGGGAACCGTCGGCGAACACTTCAGACACATCGAGACGAAACTGGCGAGCGCCTATGCTCGAGGCGAACCGGGGCGTCACTGACCGCCTGTCGAACGAGAGGGGGCGCTCCCGGTGACCGTCTCGCTTTTCAGGCGAGCGGTTGTTCGATCGGTATGGACGACCTCGAGCCCCTGGCCCAGGAAATCAGCGAGGCCGACTGCGTCGTCGCGCTGACCGGCGCTGGCATCTCCGCACCCTCCGGCGTGCCGACCTTTCGTGGCGACGACGGCGTCTGGGAGCACTTCGAGGAGGATCAGTTCACCTACGGGCGATTCCAGCGCGACCCCACCGGCTTCTGGCGGGATCGACTCGAGTTACAGCGGGCGCTGTACGGGTCGAACTACGAGCCGAACGCGGCCCACGAGGCGCTCGCCCGCTTGGGGCGAGCGGGTCACCTCGAGGCGATCATCACGCAGAACACGGACGGGTTACACGGGTGGGCGGCCAGTGAAGAATCGGACAGCAGTGGGGACGACATCGCTGACGACACAGAGGCGACGATCCTCGAACTCCACGGCAACGCTCACCGTGTCGTGTGCGTCGAATGTGGAGCAAAAACGGCGGCCGACCACGTCTTCGACCGTGTCGCCGACGGCGACGTTCCACCGCGGTGTGACTGTGGCGGATGCTACAAACCCGACGTCGTCCTCTTCGGCCAGCAACTGCCGAAACCGGTGCTTCAACGAGCAAGATCCCTGACTCGAGCGAGCGATGTCTTCCTCGCCATCGGCTCCTCGCTCGTCGTCGAACCCGCGGCGTCGCTTCCCCGAGCGGCAGTTCGTTCCGGGGCCACACTCGTGATCGTCAATCTCGAGGAAACGCCGGCCGACCGCCACGCATCGGTGGTTCGCCGGGCGGACGCCGCTACGGTCGTGCCGCAGCTGGCCGACCTGCTCGAGTCGCTGTAACGGGTGGTGGACAACGTTCACAAATCGTTGGCGACGGGGTGACGTGAGGACGACAGGGTGACGTGAGGATGACCGATTCGTTAATCCGAACGAACCACCGTCACCGTCACCGGTGCCCGTTTGACCACGGTGTCGGCGACGCTCCCGAGAATCATCCGAGAGAGGCCGGTTCGGCCCCGACTTCCCATCACGACGTGGTCGACGTCGAACTCCTCGCAGGCGTCGACGATCGCCCGCGACGGCGATCCCAGCATCAGTTCGGTTCGGACGTCAGCACTCATGTCGACGGCCGTCTCGGCGAACTCCTCGAGGAGCGCTGCCCGCTCAGACCGCCGTTCCTCGAGTATGTCGTCGTCTCTTACCGCATCTTCGGTCACCGAGAACACGTTGTACGGTTCGATGACGTGGAGCAGTATCAGTTCCGCGTCGTCGAACTCCTCGATCGCCACAGTCAGTGCGTTGCGGGATGGTTCCGAGCCGTCGATCGGCACGAGAATTGTGTTTGCCATACCGTAACGACCACGCCAGACAGCATATACTGTAATCCTCGTTCCAGGAATGTTAGAATCGCTTAGGCGTCGTTGGCCGCCTCGACTGTCTCGCGGACGGCATCGACATCTTCGTCGTGGGCAAGGTTGCCGACGACGATCACGTCTGCGTGGGTGGCCATCCGGTACGCTGAGTCGTAGTCGTGGATGCCCCCGCCGTAGAACAGCGTCGACTCCTCGAGGGCGTCGCCCGCTGCTTCGACGATCGACTCGTCGCCGTAGGTGCCCGAGTACTCGACGTAGATGATCTCTTGGCCGAACATTCGCTCGGCGATCATCGCGTAGGATTCCACGTCGTCCTCGTTCAGGTCGCAGTCGGCTTCCGTCAGCGCCGCAACGTCAGCGTCGGGGTTCATCACGATGTAGGCTTCCGTCCAGGTACGACTCCAGTCGAGGCCGCCTTCGATCCGAACCCACTCCTTGTGGGCGCCGGTGATCCAGAACGGCGACCCGGCGTTGAACACCGTCGGGATGAGGTAGCCCGCGAGGGCGTCGTTCTCGACGACGACGCTCGGATTCGAGGGCTCCTGATAGAGCGGCACGTCGTGTTCGGCACAGGCCTCGATGACGGCCGTCATGTTCTCCTCGGTCATCCCCATCGTCCCGCCGACCTCGATGGCGTCCGTGCCGGTCGCACAGAGATCGCCGTAGGTGACCCCGTCGGGAAGCTCCTTGTCGGGATCGAGCTTCAGGATGTGGTTCCAGTCGTCCCAGGGTGCAGTCATACCGCTTGGTTTCTCGGTACCCGGCAAAAGCGCTACGAATCGGCCGCTATCCGCGGCGTTTCATCCGGCGATCGGCGCTCGAGCGGTGCGATCCCGTCGGTTCCCCGAGTCGTACGGCTGACTATACATTTTGTAGCTAATCACTCCGCTATTCGAAGTTTTGTTCACAGCTGGCCGACACTGACGAGAGCGGTCGACACACTACTCGAGGCCGCGGCTAGCCACGTCCCGTCGTTCGGCCGGTGATCGTCTCAATCTCGAGTTCGACGATACTGATCTCGATGTCCTCGATATCCTCGTCGAAGACACGGATCGGCGCGAAGTGTCGGTTGCTCTCGGCCGTATCGAACCGATCGCGTTCAGCGCCGGTAAGCTGGCTGAGCGATCCAGTGACGTGGACGCTCCAGGAGTCAATTTTACGCGGATCTGCGGTTTTCTCCGTACCATAGACGATGTAACACGCCGTCTCGGTCGACTCGAGATACGCCTGTTTCGCACTCCCCCTGGTTACACCGAGGCGGAAGTAGAGCTGATCGTCGTAGTAGTGGGCTACCGGAATCGCGTAGCTATCGCTGCCGCTGGCCAGCGACAGCACCCCCGTCTCGGCGTCCCGAAGCCGACGCTCGACGGTTTCCTCGTCCATCCCGAACGTGTGCGTGTATTCGACGTGTTTCACACCGGAACCCCTGTGAGTGCTCTAGACGAACGATGGCGTCTCGAGATATACCTGTTCGTACCGTTCTCGACGGCTGAATATCGCTATGGCTGAGCGGTCATTGAATCACTGTGGCACTGGTACAAAGAAACGGGATCGAAAGGCTCGAGCGGCGTACCCGTACTCGAGGGATCTGCTGAATCGCGAGTCGTCAGCCCTCTGTCCTCAGTCGTCGTCTTGCGTCGTGATATCCGCCGACAGCCCCTGGGCCATCTGGATCTCCTTCGAGTTGTTCAGCGTCCAGGCAGTACGCTCGGTGACGGCTTCGATAGCCTCTCGAGCACTTGGGTAGCCGTTGCCGGACTTCTTGACGCCGCCGAATGGCAACTGCACCTCGGCACCGATACACGGCAGGTTGGCGTAGGCGAGGCCGAGTTCGGCGTGGTCGCGGAAGTAGTTGATCTGGCGGTAATCCTCGGAGATGATCGCCCCGGCCAGCCCGTAGGGCGTGTCGTTGTGGATCTCGACGGCCTCCTCGATGTCACCCGAGTACTTCAGGAGCGCGACGTGGGGGCCGAAACACTCCTCTTTCAGACAGCGCAGATCGGTGTCGTACTCGATCTCGTAGACGAACGGGCCGACCCAGTGGCCGTCCTCGTGGCCGTCCGGGATCTCGTTGTCGTCGAGGTCGGCACGGTCGACGAGCACCTCCGCTCCCTCCTTTTTCGCGAGGTCGTTGTGCCGGTGGATCTTCTCGACGTGCTCCGGTTCGATCGCCGGGCCCATGAACGTGTTTTCGTCGAGTGGGTCGCCGACGGCGACCTGCTCCGCTAACTCGACGTAGCGCTCCTTGAACTCGTCGTACACCTCCTCGTGAACGATCAGGCGCTCACTCGAGACACAGCGCTGGCCGGTCGTCTTGAAACTCGACATGACGGCGGAGTGGACGGCGATGTCGAGATCTGCCTGCTCGGTGACGATGATGCCGTTTTTGCCACCCATCTCACAGGCCGCGAGTTTGCCGGGTTCGCCGCCGACCTTGCCTGCGATTTCGTGGCCAACCTCGGCTGAGCCGGTGAAGAGGACGGTGTCGACCCGGGAGTCGTCGACGATCGAGGCGCCGGCGTCGCCGAAGCCCTGTATCATGTTGAACACGCCCTCGGGGACGCCCGCGTCCTCGAGCATCTCGGCGATGATCTGGCCACACCACGGCGTCTGCTCGGCGGGCTTCCAGACGACGGTGTTCCCCTCGACCAGCGCGATGGCCATGTGCCAGAACGGGATGGCTACGGGGAAGTTCCACGGCGTGATACAGCCGATGACGCCGCGCGGTTTGCGTCGCATGTAGGCGTCTTTCGCGCCAACCTCGGAGGGAACCACGTCGCCGTGGGGGTGGCGGGCGTTGCCTGCGGCCCACTCGACCATGTGGTAAGCCTCGACGACGTCCGCCCGGCCCTCGGAAATTTCCTTGCCACACTCCTTGGTGACGATCTCGGCGAGTTCGTCCGTTCGTTCGCGCATCTCGTGGTAGACGTCCCAGAGGTACTCCGCGCGGTCGATGTAGGAGAGTTCGCGCCACTCGTCGAACGCTTCCTCGGCCGCCTCGAGTGCGGCGTCGACGTCGTCTTCGGTGCCGCGCTGGAATGTCGCCAGCGTCTCGCCCGTTGCCGGGTTCTGGCTGTCGAACGTCTCGCTGCCGGTTCCGTCGGTCCACTCGCCCCCGATGTAGTGGCCGTAGGTTTCCGCTGGTGCTTGATCGCTCATGGTCGGCAATATTTTCGCTCACCGGTATGAAAAAGCCTGCTATACTATCGGCTCACCGTTTCGTCAGGCTATAGTAACAACTGTAACGATTTGCACACTGATAGCCGACACGTCTGGCGATCAGGTGTGCCATGACGTGCAGTGGCCACTATAGAAGCGATGGGGCGAACCGAGCACCGGGACGATTCGATTCATCGATCGACGCTCGATGGAGCAGCAGGGTCAGGCAATTACCGGTGTCCAACCTCGATTGTATTTCAACGGTCGTGATCGCTGACGAGACACGATCGCCCAATCTCGGTCGGCCACGCTGATACCACTGTACCACTGACCACCCTACCACCACCAGGCGTTCGACGGATGCACGCAAACGGCATTGCGTCAAGAGTTGAGATCGGCCATCTTCTCGAGTTCGCTTCGAAGCTGGGTCGAATCGAACTCGTGATCCGGCCGCAGGCGGATGAAATCGAGGAACGAGCGCGCAGACAGCAAGGTCTCGGCGTCGTAGACGCTCGCGGCAGCGTAGACGGCGTCTCGAGCACCGGTTCGGGGTTCGAGGATGGCGAGCGCACACGCGAGATCGTACGCTGCCGTCTCGGAAATGCGGTCAGCGTCGACACTCGTCGCGTCGATGAAGTAGAGTTCGCCGTCTCGAAGCAGGACGTTCTCCGCTCGCAGGTCGCCGTGGGCGAGCCCGTGATCGTGCAGCGTCTCGAGCATGTCGAACAGGGTAGGAGCATACTCGAGGAGCTCCCCGTCCTCGAGCTCGTCGAGCGTCCGAAACGCGGGGAGATACTCGAGAACGAGCACGCCGAGCCCGTTCACTTCGAAGGCGTCGATGGGACGGGGGACGTTGAGGCCGACCCCGCGCATCCGTTCGGTCGCCTCGAACTCGTGTTCGACCATCTGTAACGGGGTATCGAATCGGTCGAAAAAGCCCTCCGTGCCGGAAGAGAACGCCCCGACGTTTCTGCCGGTGGTCAACACCCCGTGAACGAGGGCGTTCTGCCGGGAGACGATCTTGACGAAGTACTCGTCGTTGATCACACAGGGGGTCGACAGCCAGTTATCGGCTTCGAGGAATTCGACGCGGACGTCCTCGAGGTCGTAGCGCTCCGCCAGCGTTCGCACGACTCGCTCGATGCGCACCCATTCGACCGATCCGCGAGCGAGTTGGCGGATGTCCATATCGGAGGTACAGATGCACCAGTAATAAATGCCTCCCGGAGTCGAACTCGTGTTGCCGGTTCTTCAGGTGCTGAACGCCATGGTCGTTCGCACCCAGCGCAGGGGCCCTCGAGCGATCCTGGCAGTTCCCAAACGGTTAGAACGATCGGGAGAGATACGTACGTGCAATGAGTGTCGAAACACATGACCGATTTCTCGAGGCGGGCGTTCCTGTCGGCTGGCGTGGGTACGTTCGCCATCACTGTGGCCGGTTGTTTGGGCGACAATACCGATGCGTGGGAGCGTGAGGAACCCCTGGCAGCGTCCTCGGCGACGCTGTATCAGGATCCAAACTGTAGCTGCTGTGGAGTGTACGCGGACTACCTCGACGACCACCTCGCGACGTCGCTCGAGACGGTCGTCACTGACGACCTCTCATCGGTGAAGGACGAGCACGAGATCCCGAGCGACCTGTACAGTTGCCACACGATCGAACTGGACGGTTACCTCGTCGAAGGGCATATGCCGGTCGAGACGATTGCAACGATGCTCGAGGACGAACCCGACATCCGCGGGATTTCGCTTCCGGGGATGCCACAGGGATCCCCCGGTATGGGTGGTGACAAAGACGGGACGTGGACGGTGTACGCTATCAACGCCGCGGGCGAGGAACCGTCGGTATACGCGGAGCTGTAGGATTGTAGTCGAGCGGCGTCACCCCCTCGATATTCCGCGTGTCGCCTTCTACACGAGTGTCCGAATCGGATACCGCACTATTTTGCAACTCCAACACCTACGTTCAGAGAAGAATGTACGCAATTGACAACCTCGGTGATGCCATCGACGTCACGCGTGACCGCCTCACCCCTATCGAAATCGGAACGTGGCTCAAACTGGCGATCATCCTCCTTTTCGTCGGCGGGGCGACTGTCGGTGGCCCAGGTCTACCGGCATCGGACGGCGGTACCGCCACGGGCGATATGGAGGGGGTCGACTCCCTCGAGGAACTCGAGGCGGAGTGGAACGCCGAATTCGGTGACCAGGTGACGTTCGAAGAGTTGTTGTACGCAATCGCGATACTCGTTGTCCTCCTGATTGGGTTCGGCCTCATCTACGCGCTCATCGCAGCCATTATGGAGTTTACGTTCATCGAGTCGCTCCGGTCAGAGTCGGTTCATCTCAGACGCTATTTCAACCAGAATCTCGGCCGTGGGCTCAGGCTGTTCGGGTTCAGGATCGGCCTCTTCCTGGCCGTTCTCGTCCCGCTCGCTGTACCCGTCTGGTACGTCATCTCCACGGCCAACGGATTCACCGTTACACTGGCCGTTCTCGGCGGGATTTACGCATTGACCGCGCTCGTTCTCGGGCTCCTCTACGTCCTCATCAGCCGGTTCACGACTATCTTCGTTACCCAGGTCATGCTGCTCGAGGATCGGGGCGTGTTGAGTGCCTGGAAACGGTTTTTCCCCACACTCCGCGGGAACCTCGCGGAGTACGGACTCTACGTGCTTCTCGTCTGGATCCTCCAGGTCGTCGTGAACTTCGGGTTCGCGTTCCTGGCCGTGATCGCTGCACTCGTCGTCGTGATCCCGTTTGCCATCACCGTGGCGGTACTCGTGGTCGTCGGTGGGCCAGCTCTGTATCTCGCCGTCGCCGTCGGTGCGCTTGGCCTGCTCACGGTTTTGCTGGCCGTCATGCTGATCCGGGTGCCGATCGACTCCTACTTCCGGTACTACGGCTTCTTGCTCCTCGGCGATACGAACCCGGAGCTTGATCTGATTCCCGAGCGACGCGCGGCCGTCCGTCGACACGACGGTGGCGTCGGTTCCGTCCCCGAGGAGCCGAGCGACGGTGACCACTGGGACGACGACAGTGACGAGGAGACGGGCCAGGACGATCACGACGAAGGGACGGGCTGGGACACCTCGAGCAACTGGGACGACGACCGCGACGATGACGAGGAACCCGACGATGATCGAGACGACGGACGGGGCTGGTAAGGCGTAGATCGTCGCCTCGTCCACGTCGTCGAAAAAGCGATGAGCGTTCCGGCACCGAACCAGCGCTCGAGGATCAAGTGAGCCAGCAATCCAGGCCCAGGTGACGGACAGGCACGACGCTTCGGTGACTTTATTTCGACCGTCGGCAAGTGTTGCGCATGGACTTCGACCTGCCCGACGAACACCGGATGATCCGGGACACCGTCAGGGAGTTTTGCGAGGAGGAAATCGAACCGATCGCCCAGGAGATCGAGGAGGAACACCGCTTCCCCGAGGAGGTGTTCGACCAGCTCGGCGACCTCGACATGATGGGGGTGCCGATCGACGAGGCGTACGGCGGACTCGGCGGCGATACGCTCATGTACGCCATCGTCGGCGAGGAACTCGGGCGGGTCTCCGGGTCGGTCGCGCTCTCGTACGTTGCCCACACCTCGCTCGCATCGAAGCCACTCGAGCTGTTCGGCACCGAGGAACAGAAAGCGCGCTGGCTCCGCCCGCTCGCGGAGGGGGAGTACCTGGGTGGCTGGGCGCTCACCGAACCGGGAAGCGGGTCGGACGCCTCCGATATGGACACCCGGGCAGAACAGGATGGAGACGAGTGGGTGCTCAACGGCACGAAGCAGTTCATCACGAACGCGAACGTCGCGGGCTCGGTACTCGTGAAAGCCGTCACCGACCCCGGTGCGGGCTACGACGGTATCTCCACGTTCATCGTCGACCCCGACGAAGACGACGGATTCGAGGTCACGACGGTCTGGGACAAGATGGGGCTCAACGCCTCCCCGACCTGCGAAATTTCGCTCGACGACGTCCGGCTTCCGGAGGATCGCCTGCTTGGCGAGGTTGGCGAGGGCTGGGAGCAGACGAAAAAGACTCTCGACGGCGGTCGGATCTCCATCGCGGCAATTTCGACGGGGCTGGCCCAGGGTGCCTACGAACACGCCCACGCCTACAGCAAAGAGCGCGAGCAGTTCGGCAAGCCAATCTGTAAGTTCGACGCCATTCGCGACAAACTCGTCGACATGCACCGCAAGACCGAACGCGCCCGCCTGCTGACCCACAAAGCCGCCTGTCGCTACGACAACGGCCAAACCGTGACCCAGGAGTCGGCCCTGGCGAAACTCGACGCCAGTGAAGCCGCCCGGAAGGTCGCCGAGGACGCCGTGCAGGTGCTCGGCGGCTACGGTTACACCACCGACTTCGCTCCACAGCGGTTCTATCGCGACGCCAAACTCATGGAGATCGGTGAGGGGACGAGCGAAATACAGCATCTCGTGATCGGACGCGAACTCGGGCTGTAAGCCAGGGTCGGATTCTGACCCTCGGGGTGCGCCCTCCGATCCGTTTCACTCCAATCCTGGGCGCTGCCGTCGGCGACGTTCCTCGAGCAACTGTGTGACCCGTTTTCCGGGGCCACCCTCGATGGGCCACCCTCGGGTGCGCCAGGCCGGCGGCTCAGGCTCGACGTCGGGACACCGGCTGCTACACTCCGACGCCGTCTGACAGCGGCCCTTCGCGCCACACCACGGCATGAACTGACCCTCAGATCGTAACTCGAAGTGGCGACAATCGGGTCGCATCGTGTCGACGAACGACCGCCAGCCGCGTTCGTAGGCGCGCTCGGCGATCTCGAGGCGTTTCCTCGCCTTTTCCGCAGCGTCGACGTACTCGAACTCTGCCGGTGAGGCGTCGTGGCTGCCCCCGGCAGGCCGCTCGAGGATGCGCGTTCCCGCCTCCGTGACGGCGAGCGACCGCGGATACCACGCCACCTCGCTCTCGAGCGTGTCCGGATCGAGCGTGAGAATCCCCGCTTCGACTGGCAATCGCTCGAGCAAGGCCGGTTCGATGCGCTCGCCAGTCCGGCGGGTCGCCACCCACACCTCGTCGGCGAGCGCCATCGCGACGTCGTACTCGAGTTGCGGCCGAAGGTCGCGTGCCGCGCTGGCGTCGAGGTCTGGCTTGTTCTCGACGGCGACGATCCGGTTCACCCAGTCACGATAGGGCCACTTCCGCCGGATTTCGATCCGATTTCCGTACCGGCGCGTCTCGAGGATCCCTCGATCGTCGGCTTCGTGGATCGACTCGCGGACGTACCGCCACGGGTAGCCGGGGTCAGGGAGGCAGTCGCGGTAGTATGCCCACTCCTCGGGGGCGTTTCGGAGTACGTGCAAAAGATCACTGCCGAGGCGATCCGGGCCGAAGTTCGCGCGGTGTCGAAGGGCCGCAGGGTCACACTCGAGGACGATCGTATCCCAACGACGGCGTTTCGTCCCCAGCTGGCGGGCCACGAGTACCGTCGTTTCCGGGTGGTCGGGTTGCCAGGTACGTTCAGCCCATCGACAACACCGGAGTTCGAACAGGAATTCACTGTCACTGCGCGCCACGGGTTGAGTTGGGAGAGGGGCTAAAAAAACGTTCTCTCACGTTGGGTTGGCGTCCGAACGGAGACGTGCTACGATTTACCCACCTTCGAGAACAGGCACTAGGCCTCTCGTAGCCACTGAAACGGTTTACACACAAGATCGTAGCCTCTCTTTCGAAGGTGTACAGTGATTTCAGTGGCTCCTAGAGGCTACTAAGGTAATGACGTTCAGTGGCTACTAGCGTTATCACTGCGCGTCACGACGGCTCCGTCGTCTGAAAACGGCAACTCGAGTCGCCGTCAGATCTCGCCGTCGTCCTCGAGATCGTTGAGGTACTCGTGAGCCTGCTCTAAGATTTCGCGCGGCCCGTCCTGCGTGACGGTGTTGACCGCCTGTTCGTAATCCCGCCACTGGAGATCGCGGTGCTCTCTCGAGAGCTCCGCGCTCGCCTCGTAGGATTTCGCGACGAACAGGTGGACGGTCTTGTGGATCGTGTTGCCGTTCGCTTCGAAGACGTAGCTGTAGTCCTCGCGAAAGCCGTCGAGTAGTCTGAACTGATCGATACCTGCCTCTTCCTTGATTTCGCGGATAGCCGTCTGCTGAAGTTCTTCATCTCCTTCGACACCGCCCTTCGGAAACTCCCAGTCGCCCGGGCGGCTCTTGAGTAGAAGATACTCGCGCCGGCCCCGCGTATCGCGGAAGAGGATTGCACCTGCGCTCGTAGCTTCGACTGCCATTACTCGAGATAGCAGTCCGTCCGTTAAGAGAATATCGGACTGTTCGTCTCCGATGAACGCAACTCAGCACCTTTTTCACTCGTGACCGTGGATCAGTACACCATGACCTTCGTCACCCGCCTCACGCTCCAAAGCGGCGACAGAGCCGCTCTCGACGGTATCGTCGACGACATCAAGACCACCGCCGAGAAGAAAGGCGCTGCGCTGAAAGGGCCACACTCCCATCCACCGGAGAAACACACCGTTCCACAGCACCGCCGATTGCACGCCGACGACGACCGGAAGTACGCCTCCTGGACGTACACCGTCTTCACCCGCGAACTCGAGATCCACGGCCACGACAACCTCGCGCGCAACATCGCCTCCCAGAACTTCCCCGACTCGGTGCACATCGAGGCCGAAGTCGAGCAGATTCACGGGATGGGGCGCGGACGTAACTGACGAGAACCTTTTCGGATTTCTGTCTCGAGTGCAGACGCTGACAATTCGTATTAGAAGGGGGAGACGACCGTTCGTACGCCAGCCGCGCTCGAGTCCCCGTCGGTGGACACTCGAGCGACAGTCCGGCGGATCCCACACAGCAGGCGACCGAACGACTATGGTGGCAGCGAACACAGCGGTCGGTATGGCCATCGCTGACACCTCGTTGTTGCTGGCGTTGCTTACCGTGACGGCACTCGCGTACGGACTCGCCGCACTCGTCCCGCGGGTCGACGCCATGGAACGGAGTTACCGGAAGTTCGTCTCCCTGACGACGCTCGGACTCTCGTATCTCATCTTGCTGGTCGCCGTACTGACGATTCTGACGGAGACCCCCGAGAGCGAACCCGTGGGAGCGATTCTATCAATAGCCGTCGTCGCGTTCGCCCTATTCGGCCTCTCGCTCCTGTACGACGTCGCCGACGATTGGCTCAGACTGTTCGGCGATCCAGAGTACAACACCTGGGTCGAAGCCTCGCTCGCCCTCGCCGTCCTCGTGTTCCTGCTGGCGATCTTCATCGTTGCGCCCGGCCTCGGCGGCTGATCGCGTCGGGAACGACTGTCGAGAGTACCGGATTGGAGTACCGCCTCCGGCAAGCCTTTGAGGGCGCTCTGCTTGCACTGGCGTATGGACGACGAGGCACTCGTCTCGCTACGGCGAGACCTACACCGAAAACCAGAGCCCGCCTGGCGGGAATTCTACACCACGGCCAAAGTCGTCGAGACGCTCGAGTCGCTCGAGGCCGATCTCGACGTGTTCGTCGGCCCGGACGCCATCGCAACCGAGCATCGACTGGCCCTGCCGGATCGGGACGAAATCGATTCCTGGTACGAGCAGGCAGCCGAATACGACGTCGATCCCGACGTCCTCGAGTCGCTCGAGGGAGGGTACACCGGTGCTGTTGCCGTTCTCGAACAGGGATCGGGGCCGACGGTCGGCCTCCGCGTCGACATCGACGCCCTGCCACAGCCGGAAGCCGACGGCGACGACCATGCCCCGGCAGCGGAGGGGTTCCGTTCGGAACACGAGGGAGCGATGCACGCCTGCGGGCACGACGCCCACGCGACCATTGGAATCGGCGTCATCGACGCCATCGCCAACAGCGACTTCCAGGGCACGCTGAAGGTGTTCTTCCAGCCCGCCGAGGAGGTCATCGGGGGCGGGAAGTCGATGGCAAAGAGCGACCACCTCGCCGACGTCGACTACCTGCTGGCGGTGCACATCGGCCTCGACCACCCCACCGGCGAGGTCGTTGCCGGCGTCGACGGCTTCCTCGCGGTGGCCCACCTCGAGGCGACGTTCACCGGCGAGCCGTCCCACGCTGGCGGCCGCCCGGAACAGGGTCGAAACGCGAATCAGGCGCTGGCGGCAGCCGTCCAGAACCTGTACGCCATTCCGCGCCACTCCGATGGCCCCACGCGCGTCAACGCTGGCGTCATCGAAGGCGGAACGGCGGCGAATATCATCGCCGAGGAGGCCCGACTCGTTGCAGAAGTTCGGGGTGAGACGACCGAACTGATGGAGTACATGCGCGAAAAGAGCGAGCGAGTGCTCAAGGCTGCCGCGGAGATGCACGACTGTGAACTCGAGATCGAAACGGGATCGGAGGCCCCCAGTGCGACGAGCGACCAGGCGTTGGTGTCGGTCGTCGCCGACGTCGCTGGTGGGGTCGACGGCGTCGAGAAGATCCTCGAGCGCGATAACCTCGGCGGGAGCGAGGATGCGACGTTCCTGATGCGAGAAGTGCAACAGAACGGTGGCCTCGCGTGCTATGTCGGGGTCGGAACGGATCACCCGGGCGGCCACCACACGTCGACGTTCGACGTGGACGAGGCGAGTCTTCGCCACGGAATAGACGTGCTCGCGGGCGCTATCGAGCGGGTGAGTCTCGAGCAGTCGTCGGAGTAACCACTCCAGTTCGACTTCTTGCGTTTTCCGTGCCGATTTCCCGAACAAGGCATACTACCGGACAGTTCGTAGTAGCAAGCGACCTGTAGCAAGCGAACTATGGCCACGAACGCGACGCGAACGTCAGTGAGCGACGCGTGAGTCGGGGAAGGGCAGGCCGTTGGCCGACGTTCACCGCGAGCGATCGTAAGCGCGGCGCATAGCGCCGCGGATAGACGAACGGGCAACGCCCGTGAGTCAGTGAGCGAGCGGGCCGACGACCAACCCGTAGGGGAGGGAGGAAGGCTTTTGGTCGAGCTTTTGCCGAGCGTCGACACGCCATGCGCCAGCATTGTTGGCGCTGGCGTGTCAGAGCGCAGCGCAAAAGGTCGGTGCCTAGTACTTCGGATCCGCCCCAGTCGTCTCGTAGACGTTCTGCATGAGGTAGTCGCGTTCGGCCTGCCAGGACGCGAAGCCGTCCGGACTCGAGGGATACTGTTCGTAGTGGGCAAGAATCTCGTCGGCGCGGCGCTTGGTCTGGTAGAGGTTCCAGATGGTGCCCCAGTGGCCGCGACTCTTGAGCAGCGCCTCGAGTTTGAGCTTCAGGCCGATGTCCGTACTCCCGGAGTAGAGGGCTTCGGCGAGTTTGTCGCCGGGCATCGCCGCGAGCAGCCCCATGAGGTCGTCGACGTCGACGGCCGTCGAGAGGATGTTGTAGACGTCCAGGGCGGCGTAGCGAGCGCCGTAGTGATCCATCACGCGCTCGTTGTATCGCCAGAGAACCTCCTCGCTCACGTCGCCGGTCTCGAGAGCTTCGATGGCCTGTTCGCCGGCGTACTTGCCGGCGTAGGCGGCCCCCGCGATGCCACCGCCGGTGGTGGGGTTGACGTGGCCGGCGGCGTCGCCGACGGCGACGAATCCAGGATGAACGGCGGAGTCGTAGGGTCGGCGTGTGGGGAGGGCGGCACCGAGTTTGTCCTCGACGCGGGCGCCCGCGAACTCGGGGCGGTTGCGCAGGTCGTACTTGAGATCCTCGACGAGTTTCATCGGCTCCTCGGTCATCTGGAAGCCGAGGCCGGCGTTGATCTCGGTGTCGGTGCGGGGGAAGTACCAGAGGTAGCCCGCCGCGCGCTCGGTCGGTTTGAAGACGAGGGCGTCCGACCACTCGACGGGTTCCTCGACGTGGACGATTTCGCGGTAGGCCGAACAGAACTGCGAGTAGTTGACGTTCGTGTCGAACGTGGAGTCCGTGAAGTCGACTTTGTCCTGGAGCAACGAGAGCGAGCCCGCGCCGTCGACGACGAGGTCGGCCTCGTACGTGAACGCGTTCCCTCGAGACATCGCCGTCACGCCCGTCACTCGGCCGTTGTCCTGGATCACGTCCTGGACGACGGTGTCGTAGTGGAAGGTGGCCCCGGCGTTCGCCGCCCCCTCGATGACCCGCCGGCCGTACTCCCAGCGGTCGATGACGGCGAGTTCGCCCGGAATGGGAATATCGAGCACCGTGTCTTCCTGTGGGATCTCGAACCGGCCGTGGTCGACGTCAGTGTTGGTAAAGGCCGGCTCGAGCTGGGATTTCGGTATCGCTTCCGGGAACGCGTCGGCACCCTTGAGGGCGTCGCCGCAGGCGATGTGCCCGGCTTCTTCCTCGGTCTTTCGCTCGAGAACGACGACCTCGTAGCCCGCCCTGGCGATCGTTGCCGCGGCGTAACACCCTGCTGTGCCGGCACCGACGACGACGACGTCCGGTGACTGGTTTCGCTGGGTCGTCGCCGTGGCGGAGTGCTCCATACTGCTCATAACCCGAGTGTCTTCACCGAGGTAAGAAAACGTTTTTCGTGCGTTCGCGGTGTCGGGCGGCTCGCGGGGGAATTCGTCCTTTCGGTATCGACAAATTGGGAATAAAGAGTTTTAGTACGGTCTTTCGTACCGGCCAGTATGACCGACTACACCGTGGAGTTCGTCGGCACCGGCGAAACCATCACCTGCTCGGACAAGCAAACGATCCTCAGCCGCTGTCTCGAGGAGGGAATCGCCCAGGAGTACTCCTGTCGCGTCGGGATGTGTCTAGCCTGTTCTGCGGAGATCCTCGAAGGCGAGGTTACCCAGCCGGCCGCCCGCGGGCTCACCGAGGAGGAAGCCGAGCGCTACGCATTGACCTGTATGGCGCGCCCGCAATCGGATCTGAAACTCGACCGTGGCAAGTATCCGCCGAGCATCGAGGCCGACATCGAGGGCGGGAGTGAGCCGACGGCAGCGGACGATTAGTCGAAGTCTACAGACTCCGGTAACGGTGTATTCTACGGGAATCCTCGGGGCTTGACTCCGAGGCGGTTCACGAAGCAGTGTACCAATCTTGTCCCCGGCGCGGTCGCCGACACATCCAGCCACCACTCGTTCGAGTGACCTCGAGTGACACCAGGTAACCTGCCCTCAAACCGATACTGACCGCGTGTGAGACACCAATTTCCGACTATTCTCTCCGGTCGTGTGTCAAGAACACACATCCACGCTATGGACTCATCCTTCGAGTGGGTAGATATCCCTATGACTCGGCTCTCGAGGCGCGCGATACTCACGGCAACGGCCGTCACCGTCGTCGTCACTGCCGGCTGTCTCGGGGAAGGGAGTGGATCCTACGATGGAGAAGATTCGGCTGACCAGGCCGCGAACGCGACCACAGATCCCGACGATTCTACAGCAACCAATCTCGACGAATCGGCCATCGCGGAGACAGCGCTCCCGATAGCCGACACGTCGTTGCCGCTCGAGTACTCCCTCGAGTCGCTTCGGGATGAGGCGGTCAACGGCGGCGTGCCGAAGAACGGCATTCCGTCGATCGATAGCCCGTCGTTCGAATCCGCCGACGACGTCGGAGACCGGCTCGACGACGGCGACCCGGTCTTTGGCGTCGTGATCGACGGCGACGCACGGGCGTACCCGCAGTCTATCCTCGTCTATCACGAAATCGTCAACGACGAGGTGGGTGGCGAACCGGTGGCGGTCACCTACTGTCCGTTGACGGGAACCGCGATGGGGTTCTCTCGCGGTGACGTCGAGTTTGGCGTCTCGGGCGATCTGGTCAACAGCAACCTCATCATGTACGATCGCGAGGGCGATAGCCGGTGGCCACAGATGCTCGGAACCGCAATCGCCGGGCCGCTCGCTGGAGCCTCACTCGAGGAGGTTCCCGTTCACTGGTCGACCTGGGGCCGGTGGCGTGAGGCCTATCCGGACTCGCGCGTTCTTACCGACGAGACCGGCTACGTTCGAGACTACGGACGTGATCCGTACGGCTCGTACAACCCTCCCGAGGGATACTACGCGGAAGACAGCCCGACGATGTTCCAGTCCCTGTCGACCGACGACCGGCATCCGAACAAGCGGATGGTGCTCGGCGCGCGACCACCGGCGGGACCGATCGCGATCGATATCGAGCGACTCGCGGACGAAGGCCTGCTGCCGGTCGGGGTCGAAACGACCGGTGACGGCGACGACGCGGCGGCGGACGATCCAGCGGACGATCACGAGGAAGACACGACCAGCGAAACCAGCGACGTAGCCGAGTCTTCCTCTCTGGCTGTCTACGACCAGCGGATCGACGCTGGACGCCTCTACCTGGGGGATGGTACAGACTACAGCTACGATCACGACGAAGGCACTGTCGTCAACGACGCGGAGGGAACCCAGTTCGAAGCCGACGAGCTCCCGCTCGAGTCAGTCTACGCCTTCGACGCGATGTGGTTCGCCTGGGTCGGCTTTTATCCGAGTACCGCCGTCGTCGACTGACGCCGTCCCTCTGTTCGTACTCACTCACGACCGACGACTACACCCCCCCCCCCACCGATGACACCATCCACACTCACCTCACGATTCGCCGCCCGCCTCTCACAGACGACTCGAGTCACTCGTTTTGCGTTCACCCGTGTCGATGGCGCGTCGGTGTCAGTTCTCGCCGCCGTCGTCTATCTAGGGGCGTATCTCTGGGCGACCGACCACATGCGGTTTCGATCCGGGGCCACCGTCTCAGTCACTATAGTGGACGAGCCGTTTGCACGGGCGCTCGAACGACGGAGTGCGCTCTCGTTCGAACCCATCGCTCTGATCGAGTTCGGCATCGGGACGCTGCTGGTATCGCCGATCGACCTCGCCATCGGAGCGATACTCGTGGGACTGGTCGGCGTCAACCTCGCGCTCGCGTACCTCGCTCTCGTACAACCGAAAGCCTGCGGGATCGGTGCCGGTACGGGAGTTGCTGCGGCTGTGCCCGCACTGCTGTCGGGATCGGTATGCTGTGCGCCAATGATACTGCTCGTTCTCGGCATACAGGCCAGCGGGGCGCTGCTGATGGTGCTCCCGTGGCTATTGCCCGTCGGTGTGATGGTGTTAGTCGGTAGTCTCGTGTACGTAGCCGGGCTCGTCGACACGACCGCACACCCACGTCCTGGGTGAGCGACGGTAATAGACGAAAAGGGGTCTCGTCGATGCCATCCTGTGAACCGACCTCCCTCGAGCGGTTCGTTCGACTATAGACTCACGAATAGCAACAAAAACGCTACTCCTTGCTTGCTTCCGGACTTCGATCGATCAGTCGACGAAGTCGATGTCCTGGCCCTGTGGCTGGACGGTCTCGCTTTCGGGTCGACCGTAGATCTGTGGCGATTCGACGCCGGTGACGACGATCATCGTCCGCATGCGACCCTCGAGGCTCTCGTCGATCGAGGTACCCCAGATGATGCGCGCGTCGGGGTCGATCCGGTCGTAGATCTCCTCGACGACGCCTTCGGCTTCCTCGATGGACATGTCGTTGCCACCGGTGACGTTGACAAGCGCGGAGTTCGCGCCCGAGATGTCGACGTCGAGCAACGGCGAGCGGAGCGCTGTCTTGACGGAGTCTTCGGCTTTCGCCTCCGAGTCGGACTCCCCGAGGCCGATCATGGCGACGCCGCCCCGTTCCATCACAGTGCGAACGTCGGCGAAGTCCAGGTTGACGAGGCCGGGTTTGGTGATGAGTTCGGTGATGCCCTTGACCGAGCGCATGAGGACTTCGTCGCTGACCTTGAACGCCTGTTTGACCGGCAGTTTGCCGACCGAATCGAGCAGGCGGTCGTTCGGAACGACGATGACGGTGTCGCTGACGTCGCGCAGGCGCTCGAGACCGGCTTCGGCGTTGGTTCGTCGAACCTCGCCCTCCGCCGTGAACGGCGTCGTGACGATCGAAATCGTCAGCGCGCCCGACTCGCGGGCGGCTTTCGCGACGACCGGAGCCGATCCGGTACCGGTGCCGCCGCCGAGACCCGCCGTGACGAACACCATGTCGGCGCCGTCGATGGCGTCGTAGATGTCCTGCTGGCTCTCGAGGGCGGCTTCCTCGCCGACCTGTGGGAGCGATCCGGCACCACGGCCGGAGGTCTTCTGTTCGCCCATCAGGATCTTCGTGTCGGCGTCGATTTCGACCAGGTGCTGAACGTCGGTGTTTGCCGCGACCAGTTTCGCGCCGTGGATGCCCTCCTCGTTCATTCGGTCGACGGTGTTGCCGCCTGCGCCGCCACAGCCGACGACGGTAATGTTCGTCTGGAGGTCGTCAAGTACGTCGAGCAGTTCATCGTCAGTCATCGTCCCGGACGTGGGGCTGCCGGTAGCACCGTCGCCCTGTGGCGATTGGCCACCCTCTGGGAAGCTCTCAGCCGAGTCATCCTCGGCCTCGTCGATGGCATTTTCGACAATTGAGTCCATTCTTGCTCCTTTCTAGCGGATGGAGTATTATTATCTTTCCCCCATGAGTCAGACATCCGTCTGACATAGTAAGGGGATATTACAGGTCACTGGAGAGATGTGTTGAAAACAGCGTGATGTATCGATATAATACGTAATTGTACTCCATCGATGATATTTATCGAGGGAACGACGTCGTTCGACGCCGACACACGTCAGAAGGAGTGATCACGTCGCCGTCGACGGTTACCGCTTCGCCGTTTGCCAGCCGACCGAACTTCGGCCCCTCGGGGACGCCAGCGCTGTCGGCCAGCGACGGGTCGAATGCTGCCTCCTCGACGATAACGGCGTCGTCGGTGACGGTGACTGTCTCGTACCGCTCCTCGAGTACGGACGCGGCCACCGACACGATTTCAGCCTCGACCTGTGCGGCCGCCGTCTTCGCCCTGCCCCCGTCGGCGTCAGCAGAAGCGTCAGCGACCGAGGCCGGGAGTGCCGCCCGCGTTCCGATTCGACTGCCGCCGTTTCGGGTCTCGAACGCGACCGCGACCCGTTCGACGACCTCCCACACGGCATCGGGATCGACTGACTCCGCGGCCTCGAACAACTCGCTCGGGAGATTGACGACCGCAAATCCGTCGGTACGCTGGGATCCAAACCGAACGCCGCCGTCGACGGATCCGAGGGCTGACTCGACGGCCGACACGAGTTCGAGCGGGCGATCGGCGACGGTTCGAACCCAGGTTTCGCTCACGACGCGATAACCCAGATCGGTTATCACGACCTCGAGGGCGGGCCACTCGCCGTCGATCACGGCGTGCTCTGCGTTGCTGGCGGCGAAGGCCTGTTCGATGACCGCTCGATGGTCGGTCGGGCCGGACATCGCCTCCAGCGCCCAGTCGGCTGCGACGTGACCGACCGCCCACGGCGTCTCGCGAACGATACGCTCGAACCTGGGGACGTAGTGGTTGCCGCCGAACCCGACCAGCTGTCGTTCCCGGTGGGGTGAGACGCCACGGAGGTCGAGAACGGCTCGCGCGACAGCACGCGCGGCGTCAGGGTCGTCCCACTGCTCGTCGTCGCTGCCGAGTTCGGCGAACAGGGACGGGCAGCCGACCGCGGTCGGTCCGTGGTGGGTACACTCGAGGCCGGCATCGTACCCGTCAGGGGCGTAGCGGTCGAACGCAGCGAGGAGTTCGGCCAGTGCGTTCGGGCAGGCCTCCGCAACGGCGTCGGCGTCGCCGCCGAACTCGGCGGAACCGAAGTTCCCGGTGCAGTGGGCCGTGAGCAGGGGGCCCGTATTCCCGGAGTGACGCGAAGCGAACACCAGCAGGTCGGGTTCGTCCGCGAAGGCGTCGACTGGCCGCTCGAGTTCGAGGTGGAGGTCGTCGAACGATCGTAGTTCGGCACCGGCCGTTCGATAGTAGGTGCCGCCGCCGTCACCGTCGGCTCGGTCGTCGTCCTCGCGTTCGTCCCAGTCGGTTAGTTCGAGGAGGTGCTCACAGATGTGCGTCGAGGCGCGGTCGGCTCGACTCTCGACGATTGCAATCACATCTCCGTGTGTGTGACCGTCACAGGAATAGGCTCCGTTTTTGCTGTGTCGACCGGGAGGGTACACACGTTCTACACGTGGAGTCTCGGTTCTCGAGTCCAGACGCCAACTACAACTCGGTCAAAAGATCGAGACGACGATGAGGACGAATCCGACGACCGTGATCAACACGCCCGAGCCCTTCATCACGCGGACTCGATCCTCGTCGGTAACTGCGTCCGTCTCGTACGGTGCCATTCCGCGGTCCTTTTGCACCTCGACCATTCGCGGAGCCAGTCGAATTCCCGCGAGTCCGCTGACGACGAGGAGAGCGCCGACGATCGCCAGCAAACTCATCGAGGGCACCTCGAGTCCGTTCGTTGGCCGTCGTTTCCTGGGCTGACGTCTACTCGCCCACTTACCCCACTCGTCGTCCGTAGTGAACCAGCCATGGATCTGGTGATGGTGAGGGATCCATCGCTGAAAATCGTACCGTAATCGAACGACACTCAACACACAATCGACCATTCCTGGGGTTCGACAGCGATGGGCCCTCGAGTCCCGACGAATCCGATCCAACGTCGAAACGGGATTCCTAAGTACACGGAGGCAAACCCACATCTAGAGACCCGTGTCATCGCCGCCGTTTCCGCGTCCGATCGAAACCAGATCGCGCTTTGCGTCGCTGCTGACAGCGACGGTTCTCGGTGTCTACCTGCTACTGATCGTCGGCGCCACCACCTCCCTCACCGACGCGGCCACCGCGTGTACGACCTGGCCGACGTGTACCGCTCCAGCCGATCCACTCAGTCAGACCGATCTCGCGATCGCGTGGCTCCACCGAATCGCAGCGGTACTCGTCGGTGGGTTGCTCGCGTTCACGACGATTATCGCCCTCCTTGGATCCACCACCCGTCGGGTGACACGCACCCTGGTCGCCGCCACTATCCTGTTCGCGGTACAGGTCGCGATCGGGGCGCTCACCGCAACGCTCGGCCCACAGGCCCTCGTCCCCGGCCTTCACCTCGCCCTGGGAATCGTCATCTTTGGTGCCATCGTCCTCGCGCTCGCCTGGGATCTCGAGATCGGAACCGGTTCCGAGGACGACCAGATCGACGTCTCGCCCGAGCCGATAGATACCACCGAGTCGGCCGCCACACGAACGATTCCAACGAACGGACTCGAGCGTGTGAAACTCACCGCCTTTGCGTACTTCACGATGATGAAGCCCCGACTCATGTGGCTGCTCTGTCTGGTCGCCGCTGCCGGAATGGCACTGGCCGCAGGCGACTCCCTCACCCCCTCGACGATCGTCGCGACGTTGACCGGTGGCGTGCTCGCCATCGGCGCGTCCGGGACGTTCAACCACGTGCTCGAGCGCGACGTCGACCAGCAGATGTCCCGAACGGCTGATCGGCCGCTCGCGACGGAGTTGATCCCGGTTCGGAACGCGTTGTTGTTCGGGGCATTCCTGACCGCCGCGTCGATGACGGTCTTCCTGACGATCAACGTGCTGGCGGCGGCGCTCGGACTGGTTGCGATCGTCTTTTACAGCGTGATCTACACGCTCGTACTCAAACCGAATACGGTACAGAACACGGTCATCGGCGGTTTCGCGGGCGCGCTCCCGGCGCTCATCGGCTGGGCCGCCGTCACGAACGAAATCGGCCTGCCGGCGCTCGCGCTTGCGGGGTTGATCTTCCTCTGGACGCCCGCCCACTTCTACAACCTCGCGCTGGCCTATCAGGACGATTACGCTCGCGGCGGCTTTCCGATGATGCCCGTCGTCAGAGGGGAGACCGTCACCCGAAAACACATCCTCTACTACCTCGGCGCGACCCTCGTCAGTGCGGTCGCGCTCGTCTGGCTCACGAACCTCGGGATGGTGTACGCCGGAACGGTCGTCCTCTTCGGCGGGATCTTCCTCTGGTTCGCCGTCGACCTCCACTTCGAACAGACCGAACGGGCGGCGTTCCGGGCGTTCCACGCCTCAAACGCCTTCCTCGGGGCAGTCCTCGTGGCGATCCTCGTCGACGCGCTCGTACTCGCGGGCGTCTGAGACCCGACGCTGGGTCGCGTTTTCGACCCTGATTTCGAGCAGAGTAGGAGTACTGAGCATCCTTCGTCTCTACCGGCGATCGCAAAACTGTCCCTCGAACCCGCTGCAGTCTCCTTGAGGGAACCCTGACCGAATCAGATCGACCTCACCACAGATCGGTCACCGAACCTCGGGAAGAATCACCTCCTCGTAGAACGCGATCGCTCGCTCCTGTTCGTCACCGATCTGGTGGACGTACACGTGGTCGTAGCCGGCGTCGATCGCCGCCTGGAGGCTCTCGACGTGCGCCTCCGGATCCGGGCCGGTGACCGCTCCACTCTCGACGACGTCCTCCCGTTCGACCAGTTCTGCGGCCTGTTCGAAGTGCGCCGGTGAGGGGAGCTCCTGGCCGAGTTCACCCGGAATCGACCCGTTCGGCCACAGTTCGTAGACGGTGTCGATCGCCTCCTCCTCGGTTTCGGCGTAGCAGTTATGCAGTTGCGTGTACGTCGGCCCCTCGCCGCCGGCCTCCTCGTACGCCTCGACGACGTCCGCTTTCGGACCGGAACACCACAGTCCGTCGCCCTTCGCGGCGGCCATCCGGGCCGTTTTCGGGCCGAACGCCGAGACGACGATTGCCGGAATCTCCTCGGGGACGGTGAACAGTTTCGCGTTCTCGACGGTGTAGTGTTCGCCGTGGTAGCTGACGTTCTCGCCCGTCCAGAGTTCGCGCATGACGTGCATCGACTCATCGAGCATCTCGAGGCGAACCTGGTGTTCGGGCCAGCGTTCGCCGGTGACGTGCTCGTTCAGGTTCTCGCCCGTGCCGACGCCGAAGGTGAACCGGCCGTCGGCCATCACCTGTATCGTCGCGACGGCGTGGGCGACGTTGACCGGGTGGATCCGGATGATCGGACAGGTGACGCCGACGCCGATCTCGATCTCGTCAGTCTCGCGGGCAATTGCGCCAAGGGTGCTCCAGACGAACGGCGATTCACCCTGGGCGGAGACCCACGGGTGGAAGTGATCCGAGATAGATATGAAGTCGAAGCCCGCCTCCTCGGCCCTGACAGCGAGGTCGACGAGGCGATCGGGGCCGTGTTCTTCACTCGAGAGCGTGTAGCCGAACTGAACCATACCGGGCGTTCCACGAGGACGCGAGTAGATGCTGGACTTGCACACGCATCCATCCTCGAGTGTGCAGATTCGTGTCCCCTCGACAACTGTGGCTCGAGCGGTTCGAACCCCATCGATCGGCTATCTCGAAAGGTGCTGGATCTGAGCCGACCGACTCAATCGTTTTGGATCCACACGGCTCCCGACGAACCGGGTACCGTCCAGGTGTCGTTCTCGGTCTCGAGAGACGTGTCACCGACGGTAAATAGCAACTCCGCGTCGTCGTCCGTAACGCGCACCTCGAGCGCGTCCGCGCCACGGTTGATTGCAACGGTGGCCGTCGCCTCGGATCCCACTCGTTGGTACACGAGCAGGTCGTCACCACACTGCGCTTCGTCGAATCGAAGCCGTCCACGTCGAAGCGGACGGTGGTCGTGTCGAAGATCGATGAGTTCCGAGACGAACGATCGAAGCTCCCGATTTTGCTCGTCTTCGTCCCAGATCGTCGTTCGACGGCAGTCCGGATCGTGGCCGCCGGTCATACCCACCTCGTCGCCGTAGTAGAGACACGGCGTGCCCGGCGAAGTCAACTGGAGGAAAAACGCCAACCTGAGCCGGTCTTCGTCGCCGTCACAGCGGTGAAGCATCCGCGGCGTATCGTGGCTGCTCAGGAGGTTGAAGAGGACGTCAGTGACCTGCTCGGAGTACCGGAACGTGAAGGCGGTGTTCTTCTCGGCGAACGTGGTCGCATCGATGTCGTCGGTCGCCAGAAAGTCGTAGGTCGCGTAACTGAACGGGTAGTTCATCACCGAGTCGAACTGGTCACCTTCCAGCCAGGCGCTCGAGTCGTGCCACGTTTCCCCGAGAATGTAGGTCTCGGGTTTGATCACCTTGACCTCCCGTCGGAACTCTCGCCAGAACTCGTGGTCGACCTCGTTGGCGACGTCGAGTCGCCAGCCGTCGATGTCGGCGGTTTCGATCCAGTAGGTGGCGACGTCGAGGAGGTGCGATTTGACCTCGGGGTTCTCGGTGTTGAGTTTCGGCATGTACGGCTCGAACGCGAAGGCGTCGTAGTTCGGACGAGGCTCGAATTCGATGGGGAACTCCTTGATGTGGAACCAGTCGGCGTATTCCGATTCCTCGCCGTGTTCCAAGACGTCCTGGAACGGCTCGAACTGCCGGCCACAGTGGTTGAACACGGCGTCCAGCATGACGCGGATGTCACGGTCGTGGGCTTCATCTACCAGCCGACACAGCGTCTCCTCGTCACCGAAGTGGGGGTCGATCCGCAGGTAGTCGGTCGTGTTGTACTTGTGATTCGACGTCGATTCGAACACCGGCGTCAGATACAGTGCGGTCACCCCGAGGTTCGCTATATAGTCGAGGTTGTCGATGATTCCCTGGAGGTCGCCGCCGAAGAAGTTGTCCCGTTTCGGCTGGCCGCCCCACTCCTCAACGTTGTTCGGGCTGCGCTCGGGATCACCGTTAGCGAACCGTTCGGGAAAGAGCTGGTAGAAGACGGCGTCTTTGGCCCACTCCGGGGGGTCGTGAACGTCGACCGGGTTCACGAACGGGAACTCGAAGTAGTGCAACGGTCGCTGTTCGCCAGCAGTGGGAAAGTCATTCTCGTCGACCGACTCGAGCCCCCACTCGGTGAGCCACAGCGCCTCCTCGTCGTCCTCGAGCCTGAAGGCATAACAAAGGCGTCGGTACGGCGGCTGCACGGCGACCTGCCAGTAGTCGAAACGTTCGTCGCTTCCGAGGCGCTCCATGGGCGTCCTGGAGGCGGTTCCGGGCCAGTCGAACTTGTCCCCGTGGAGGAGCGTACAGCGGTCGACATCGCCGCGCTTCGTACGCAGCCGAACGTGTACGGTCGATTCGTCGTACGCGTAGGCGTAATTGCTCTTCGGCCGGTGATGGACGGCCGCTCGAGAGATAGTCATCACCTGGGACGACGACCAACTGAACGTTATATCTGTTGGATACTCGAGGACGGAACTGAGTAGTGAGTGAAAAACGGGAGCGCGTGAGCCGGTTAACCTTCGACGCCGCCGAAGGAGAGGCCGGCCTCGATGTAGCGCTGGGCGAAGAGATAGATGAAGACGATCGGCGAGGCGTACACCAGCGCGAACGCCGAGAACCGACCCCACGGCACCGAGTAGGTGTCGACCAGCATGAACAGGCCGACGGGCAGGGTGTAGTTCTCGGGACTCAACACCAGCTGGGCGACGATGAACTCCATCCACCCGGTGAGGAAGATGAAGATGAAGATCGTCGCCAGGCCCGGTTTCGCGAGCGGGAGGACGACCTCCCAGGCGACGCGGAACGGGGAAGCCCCGTCCATGATCGCCGCCTCCTCGTAGGAGACCGGGATCGAGTCCATGTACGTCTTCAACAGCCAGGTGTTGAACGGGACTGCCATCGCGGCGTAGTAGATCGCCAGTATCAGCCGATTGTTCGCGACGCCGAAGCTGACGAAGATCGTGTACAGCGCGATGAGTGCGGCGATTCCGAGGCCGCCACCGACCTGTGTGAACAGGATGTACCCGTACAGCAGCTTCATCCGTCCCACGAACTTGCGTCGGGAGAGTGCGTACGACGCCGGAACGACGACCGACAGCGCGATGATGACGGTCGCCGCGCCGACCACCATGCTGTTTCTGAAGTACCGTGGGAAGTCAGACGTCGTGTCGACGTACGGGCTCGAGTCGAAGAACACGATACGCGGCCACGAGAGGTAGATCGTGTCGATGAAGGGCAGGCTGATGCTGACGACGGCACCCGGGATGGCGATGTCGCCGATCACCCAGATGAACGCCTCGAGGTTGAACTCCTGCGGGATGAGTCCAGCACTGTCCGTGGAGTACAGCGTCGCTCCTTCGCCCTGCAGGGCGATGATCAGGATCCAGTAAACGGGGAGCAAGAGAACGAAGACGAACGCCAGGACGGCCATCGTCGAGAGTACCGTCTTGGCGACGTCTCTCGGATCGATGATCCCTCGTCGCACCCCGTCGATCGTGTACTCGACTTCCGCACGGAACTCGGCGGGCTTGCTGAGTGCTGTCTCGAGGTCGTTGCGGATTCGCTTGCCGACGATATCTCCTAACATTAGTTGTTCACCCCCTCGGCGAGGTTGCCCTTCCAGACGGCGATCAGCATGAATATCGCGATGAACACGACAGCTGTGAGCATAATCGCCGCTCCGGCCCCGTACTCGTTGAAGCTGAACGCTTCGCGGTAGCCATAGAGGATAATGAGTTCGTTGTCACGTCCGGGCCCGCCACGGTTGAACACGTACGGGATGAGGAACTGCTGGAAGGACGCGGCGGCCGTCAGGATCGACGCGAACATCACCGGTCGCTTGATCGCTGGCGCGGTGACGTTCAGGAATCGGTGGAAGAACCCAGCACCGTCGACTTTTGCGGCATCAATGAGTTCGTCCGGAACGGCCTGGAGCGCGCTTACCGTGATGATGACCATGAACGGATACGCGAGCCACATTTCGGTGATGAGGTACGTCGTAAACGCCAGCCATCGATCCTGGAAGAACGCCTGGTGTTCGAAGCCGAGCCAGATGAGAAACTGGTTCGCCAGCCCGAATCGCGCTGAGCTAAAGACACCGCTCCAGATCGTGATGGTGAAAATCGGCGGGAGCGCCCACGGGATGATGACGATCGAACGCAAGTAGCGCTTGCCACGGATGCGGTCGCTCGTCAACACCATCGCGAGTGCGATCCCAAAGGCGACTTTCAACAGGACGCTGAAGCCGACGAACAGCCAGGTCACACCAATCGAGTTCCAGAACACCGGATCCGCGAGCACCTCGACGTAGTTCCCGAGCGGCAGTTGCAGTCCGAGGATGTCAGTGTACACGAACTGTTCTTCCCCGCGGAGTCCATCGCCGGCGAAGACGTTCATCGGAGTCGCGTCCGTCAGCGACAGGTAGACCGTATACAGCAGGGGGAAAAACATGAACGTGGAGAACAGCAACAGTCCCGGCAGTACCAGTAACGCAGCGCCGTTGCGGTCGATCCACGCTTGCACGTTCGTCGGCACTACCTCCTGGTAGCGCTCACGCGACCGTTCTCCGGCTGAAGAAAGACTCATTGGTCAGGTGGTTTTCAGTCCCAGGCGTCTCGGATACGCTCTTCGGCATCGGCCATTGCCTCAGCCGCCGACTTGTTCTCGTTGAGAACGGCGATGAACTCCTCTTCGACCGGCTCCCAGACCTGGTTCATCTCGGGACTGGTCGGCATCGGGACACCCTGTTCGACGGCCTGGGCGAAGCCCTGCACGTTCTCGGGCAGTTCGTCGGCCTCCTCGTCGTCCTGGACGAAGGCATTGTGAACGGGGATGTAGCCGTGCTGATCGGCCATCTGGGACACGATCGACGTGTTCGTCGTGTACCACTCGGCGAAGGCGGTTGCAGCGTCCGCCCGGTCGTCATCTTCCTCCATTTCGGCCGTGAAGTACAGTACCTGAATGCCGGTGTACGGGCTCGGGGTGTGGCCATCGACTTCGGGCCACGGAGCCACGCCGACTTCGAAGTCGACGTCACCGACGAACCACGGGCCGTTGAACGCGAACGGTGCGTTCCCTTCCATGAACACCGCCGCCTGCGCGTCGTACTCCCAGTCAGCGGCCATGTACTGATCGTACAGCTCCTCCTTAATGAACTCGAAGCCTTCGACACTCTCGTCGTTGGTCAGGCCGAGTTCGCCGCTGTCGTCGTCGTAGTAGTAGCCGCCGAACCCGTGCACCCACGAGCTGTAGAAGTACGGGTCGAGCGGGTACGAGAGCCCGTACGTCCCCTCTCCGCCAGGGTCGTGGTGTTCGTCCATGATCTCGCGCATCTCCTCGAACGTTTCCGGCGCTTCGTCCACGTACTCTTTGTTGTAGATCAGGCTGACGGTCTCGGCAGCGTGTGGGAGTCCGACGATCGCCCCATCGTACTGAACAGAGTCCGCTGCCCCTGGGACGAAGTACTCGTCGAGATCGATCTGTAGTCGATCGGTCTGGTCGCTGAGGAAGCCGGCCTCGTAGTCGCGGCCGACCCAATCGTGTGCCCACAGGTGGATCTCCGGACCTTCACCCGCTGGGATGTCGGCCGTGATGGTCTCCTCGAGCTCGGCGACCTCGTTCGGTCGGATGGTCGCTTCGTAGCTGTCGTTAAAGGAGTCGATGTTCCCCTCGAAGTCGTCCCGTTCACCTTCCGAGAGGGAGTGGTAAATGTCGGCCTCGCCGTCGACGCCTTCCTGGGGCTCGACGGTCGGCCAGTCCTCGTCCTCCTCGTAGTCTTCGGAGCCACCGTTCCCGTCGTCTCCGTTCCCGTTCCCGTTGCCGTTGCCGTCGTCGGGCTCTTCGGTGCTGATACATCCTGCGAGGGCACCGGCCGCCGATGCGCCTGCCAGGTACTTCACCAACGTTCTCCTATCCATTGCCATGGTGAATACGTGATGAATTATAACTTCACCTATTTAGTCCTTTGGATGTGTGTGTGAACCACTACCGTAATGAGGCAGTTCTGATGGGGAAGATGCTACTCGGCCAACCTGGGTATGGCTGTCGGTTTGTAGCAAGGAGAGCGCTGAAAACGGGAGCCAGGTATCTTCCTCGAGAGTTCACCGCGAACTAGATTCTCGACCGCGGAGGCCGTTCGCGACGACCCCGGATACTCGCACCGTCCACCATCGTGGAGAGGTACACATACGTGTCATACGGTGTACTATTCCATACGTGTGTACGACGCGTACTGCGACACGAGGCAGGAAACGGAACGCAACCACGTCGAGGCCCCATGTCCGTTTCACTTTGATTATGCCATCCGTCTCATCGTCCCTGATAAAAGTACTACGAAATAGTGCATCAATCGTTCGTAATCGAGGAAAAGAATTATATGTACGATTCGCCCACACCTAGGAAATGGCGAGTCTGAGAGTAGAGAATCTCCGAAAGGAGTTCGATCGCGGAACGATCGTCGCAGTCGACGACGTCAATCTCGAGGTCGAGGACGGCGAGTTCGTTACCGTCGTTGGGCCGTCGGGGTGTGGAAAAACGACGACCTTGCGGATGATCGCCGGTCTCGAAAAACCGACCCAGGGGTCGATCTACCTCGGCGACGAAGACGTGACCAAACAGAGCGCCCGGGATCGGGACATCGCAATGGTGTTCCAGAATTACGCGCTGTACCCGCACAAGACGGTCTTCCAGAACATGGAGTTCGGCCTCCGAATGAGTACGAACCTCTCCAAAGCGAAGCGAAAGGAGAAAGTGCAGTGGGCGGCCGAGATGATGGGCATCGAGGAACTGCTCGAGCAGAAACCCGACGAGCTGTCGGGCGGGCAGAAACAACGGGTTGCCCTCGGTCGGGCGATCGTTCGTGAACCCAAACTCTTCCTGTTCGACGAGCCACTGAGTAACCTCGACGCGAAGCTGCGGACGACGATGCGCGCCGAGATTCAGCGGCTCCAGGACGAACTCGGGATCACCGCCGTCTACGTGACCCACGACCAGGAGGAGGCGATGACGATGGGCGATAAAATCGTCATCCTGCGCGACGGCGAACTCCAACAGATCGGCGCGCCGACCGAGGTCTACGACAAGCCCGCGAACGAGTTCGTTGGCGGCTTCGTCGGCTCGCCGTCGATGAACTTCCTCGAGCTCGCTGCTCGACCATCGGGCAACTCGATCGTGCTGACCGACGGGGAGGACTTCCGGTACTCGCTTTCACAGGCGTACGCGAACGACCTCGACGTTGCGGACGGCCAGACGGTTACCATGGGCATTCGACCCGAGGACGTCTACGTGGCCGACCCCGGTTCCGACGGCATCGAAACGGCCGTGGACGTCCTCGAACCGGTCGGCAGCGACAACTACCTCTACCTCGAGATTCAGGAGGGGTTCATCGCTCGCGTCAACGCCGACATCAAACCGAACGTCGGCGAGCGGATCGAAATCACGTTCGACGAGTCGAAGATCCGGTTGTTCGACGTCGAAACAGGCGAATCGTTGCTCCACCACAGCGATCAGACGATCACGCCCCCGGAAGCGTAATCGATCGGCTCTCTGCGAGCGGTATTCTCGCTCTCGTTCTTACTCTCTTTCCGGTCACGTTCTCGCTCTATTTCCACTCTCGCACTCAGTCGCAGAGCGATCCGCACAATGTGTTCCCCTCCGGCACGCCACGAGCGACGAGAATCAGTAGTGTGGTGGCTCGTCGTCAACGAACGATTTGAAGACGGCGAGGACGGCCGCGTGGAACTCGACGAGGATCACGATACTCACGACGATGATGGCGACCTGTGTCGGTGTCGAGAGCAAGCCGAGCGAGACGATCAGTGTCGTAGCACAGGCGGGTGGATGAATCGTATCGGTCGCGATCATCGCCCAGGTGGTGAGCACGATTGAGACGACGGCGCTCGTAGTGAGCCAGAACCCCTCCGGCGAGTACGCTGGTGGGGTCTGCGTGATCGACACGCCGTTCGCGAGCAGTGTGAACGCGAGCAATCCGGCGACCCCACCGATGAGGTGACTGCCGACGATGCGGTACGTCCGCGTGCGCTCGCTGCGACGGTCGAACGCGAGGATGAACGCCGATGGGCCGAGACTCGGGAAGATGAACGGCTGGCCGCTGATCCACGCGACGGCCCCGAGGACGGTGAACAACAGCCCAGCATACAGGCTGGTGCCAACGCGCCGTCTCATTGGTGACGCTCGCCACGGAACCGATAAAGCCTCACCGATCGAGCGTTGGGCAGGAAGACACCAACAGAACGCCGCTGAGGCGCTCAATTCACTGATGGTTTCCGTCCTATCCGTCGGGAGTACGGCGATCGGTATCGAGTCCCCGTGCGCTCAGTCGGACATCGCTCGAACCTGCGAGACGGCATCGTACTCTCCGGCCTCGAGTAACTGCGCGACCGTCGCCAGTCGAATCGCGTGGGGCCACCCGAGCGGCGTCGCGCTGTCTGGCGTTCCGTCGTCGAATACCTGCTCGGGGAGATAGCCCGACTCGAGACACAGACTGCCACCGGGGAGTAGTTCCGCGAGGAGTTCTCGACCCGCCTCGAAGTAGTCGTCGTCCTCGAAGAACTGCGCGGCGGCGACCGCGGCGTTGGCACCCCACGCCGTCGAGACCGTCCAGACTTTCTCCGCCGACTGTGTACGGGTGCGCCAGTCGTCACCCTCGAACCGGATCAGGCCCGCGATCGCGTCAGTCTCCCGAAAGAGTCCCTCGAGGGTGGCGTCGACGTGCTGGCGAAGGCGGTCGCGCCGTTGCTCGTCGACTGTCCCGATCTCGGCGAACGCCTCGTGTGCGTCGACGAGGGCGAAGGTGCTCGAGTCGAGGCGCGCATCGAGGCGCACCGTCCCGTCAGCATCCGTGTGTTCGCGGAGCGCGAACACCCCACGGTCGTCGTCCCAGAGACGGTCGAGACCGCGATAGACGGCCCGGGCGTGGTCGGCGCTTCGATCGCGAAGGTCGGTGTCGACCGGCGCGGTCGCGACGACCGAGTAGGCGTGTAAGAACGTCGCCGAAGTGTGGGTAAACCGCCCGGCCATGTTCTCCCAGGCGTTCTGGCACGTGATCGGGAGCCCGTCCTCGGCCAGCGTATCGTCGAGACCGTCGAGAGCGCGCTCGATGACGGGTTCGACCTCGTTCGCCCGATCGTCGCTGGTGGCCGCGTAGCCCGCCAGATACGAGAGGACGCTCGCGGTCTGATCGGCCTGATAGTCGACCCCGCTGCCGCCGATCCGGTCGTTCGCCCACCCCGGTGCGAGCGTTCCGTCGTCGGGCCAGACGCGGTGTGGCCAGGTGCCGTCGTCACACTGGACGTCGGCGTAGAAGGCAGCGCTTTGCTCGTGGGTCGTCTCGAGGTCGAGGTCGAGAATCGGTTCGCTCTCGAGGAGGAATCGGGCGATTTCGGCGTCGTCGCGGAACCAGGTGTAGCCGTAGCCGCCGGAGTACTCGTAGTGAGGATCGAAGTCGGGGCCGGCCATCCGGCTCCCGCGTTCGCTCGAGAGAACACCCAGGACGCGAAGATCCTCGACGACGGTGTCGGGCGCACTGTCGGCCGGGGAGCGCGAAATCGATGGTGCGGCTTCACGGAGTGCGGCGGCATCGCTGCACTCGACGACGGTATCGGCGAGGTCGTCGACGACGGCAGCTGAATCGGGGCGATCCTCGAGCGACGAGAGCACGGTCGCGCTTCCGTCGTCGAACGGGACGAACCCGAGAACGTAGCCGCCGAGCCGACCGTCTTCGTACTGGCCCGTTTCGTCGCCGTTCGGATACACCGCTGGCTCGGGGTCGAGTACGTCGTGGAGGCGTTCTGGAAGCTGTCCCGCGACGCTCTCGAAGGAGGGGGCACTCGTCAGAAAGTCGTGTTCGTCGCGGTGGTACACTTCGACGACGCCCGGCTCGTCGTAGACGAGTTGACCGATCCGTTCGTCCCGACCGCCGGGGGCGAACGAGACGAAGACTGCCAGGTCGTCTACCCTCCCCTCGGTGACGGTCACGTGCGTGAAGTGGTGATTCTCGAGCGTCAGATCCAGGCGCTCGAGTTCGAACCCGTCGCCGGCGAACGTCGTCTCGATCAGGGCGGTGTCCCCGACGTAGGCCTGGCCAGTCGTCTCGACGGACTCGAGCCAGGTAATCTCGCCATCGAGGCGAACCCCAAACCGGGAGCGGTCGATCCCGTAGCAACCAGTGAGTGGGTAGGAAAAGTCCCGCAGGGAGCCGTCGCGACCGACGTGTACCGTTCGGCCCGAGAGTCCCGAAAACCGCCCCGTCGTCGTCCGGCGTTCGCCTGGAAAGACCGTCGGCGACCCCTGGTGTCGTTTGAAATCATCGAGCGCAGCGCGCAGCGTCATTGACGCACACGAGGAAGCGTGGGTACAAAAATTTGTTGTAAAATTAGTTCACACCTCATCGGCCGGTTCGAGAACGCTTCCCGGAGTCCTAAGGCGTAAGCGTCGAGGGTGAAATGGCTACGTATGCACCATCCCGGGCCACCGCGGTTCGCTGCCGTCGGCGAGACGGTCGAACTCGCGCCTCGCACCCCAGATCCGGCGGCAACGTACCGGTGGTCTCTCCTCGAGAAACCGGCAGACAGCACACTCGAAGCGCCAGTGGGGCCGGTCGGGCACGTCGAACCCGACGCACCGGGCATCTATCGCTTCGAACTCGAGGGGCCGGCCGGATCCGCCTCCCAGCGCCTCCGCGTCTTCCCGGATGTCCGTCGACAGACGACATTCGAACTGGATCGCGACGAACTCCCGGAACACGACCCCGAGGACGTGTCGATCATCGGCCCGTTCAACGACCACCTCGCCGGCCGCGATCGACCACAACTCGAGGACGGAACCTACGTGTACGACGTCGACCTCCCACCCGGAGACCATCGCCACGGGTTCATCCGCGACGAGGGCAGCGAGGGCGACGTCTGGACGAACAGGACAGTTCCGGGACCTGGCCGACCGCGAATCCACCTCGATGGCGGCGTCGAGGACGACGCGGTCGTGATCACGGCAGCGACGGAGGCAGGTACCGATAGCGACTATGGCGACGACGAACTGGCCGTCGAGTTCTACGTCGACGACCGAGACACCCTCTCGGACACTGCACTCGAGGTCGAGGGAACGACCGCCAGGCTATCGCTCACGACGCTCGACGCCATCAGCGAGCCCGTTCGCGTACACGCCGTCGCCGTCGGCGAACGTCACAGCGTCGCCGACTGTGTGGCCGTCGGCCCCGACGGCGCGGTCGACCGAGTGAACGACCCGCCCGAGTGGATTCGAGACGCCGTCGTCTACGAGGTGTTCGTCCGCTCGTTCACCGACGAGGCGACGTTCGAGTCGTTCGAGCGACGCGTACCTTACCTTGAGTCACTCGGCGTCGACTGCCTCTGGCTGACGCCCATCATCGAGAGTCCGACGACCCACGGCTATCACACGACGGACTACTTCGATACCGCGTCGGATCTCGGCTCGCGAGAGGCGTTCGAGTCGTTCGTCGACCGCTGTCACGAGGCCGGCATCAAGGTCGTCTTCGACCTGGTGATCAACCACACCGCCCGCGAGCACGCCCACTTCGACCTGAGCGCGGCGGGCGTCGAGGGATACGCCGACTGGTACGTCTGGGAGTCGCTCGCGGGGAGCCACCTGAGTGAACCGGATCTCGAGGGTGGACGCGACGCGGACGGCCCGCCACACCGGTACCTCCCCGACGACGGGACGGAGGTCGCGCAGTATTACTTCAACTGGCACGGCATCCCGAACGTCAACTACGACTCGCTCTCGGCACGCGCGTTCATGCTCGAGGTCATCGACGAGTGGGCCGACGTCGTCGACGGCTACCGGTGTGACGTCGCCTGGGGCGTCCCACACGGCTTCTGGAAGGAAGTGTCCGACCGCCTCAACGCCCGAGACAGCGAGTTTCTCCTGCTCGACGAGACGATTCCACGCGACCCGGCTTACGCCGAAGCCGAGTTCGACGTCCACTACGACACGACGCTGTACTGGACACTGCTCGAGGTCGGCAAGGGAGAAACGCCGGCCGATGCGATCCTCGAAGCGGTACGCACGCCAGCGCAGGAGGCGTTTCCCGACTGGTCGCTCCACATGCGCTACATCGAGAACCACGACGAACCGCGCTATCTCGACGTCTGTGGTTCCGACGCCCAGCGGGCGGCCGCCGCGGCCGTGCTCACTCTCCCCGGGGTGCCAATGATCTACTACGGGCAAGAACGAGGCGCGACCGACTACCGCCAGCCGATGCCCTGGGAAGGGGACGGCGAATCGACGGCGTTTCACCGCCGTCTCGTCGCTGCGCGTCGCACCAACCCGGCGCTCTCCCGTGGCGACCTCGACGACCTCACGTACGACGCCGACACCGACGCCGCCGTTGCCTTCACACGGGAAACCGACGAGCAACGTCTCGCCGTCTTCCTTCACTTTGGTGACGGGACGGCGACCGTCACCGTCGACAGCGTGCTCGAGACGACTGATCTCGTCACTGGCGAACCGGTTACCCTCGAGACCGACCGTGAGGGGACAACGATGCGCGTCGACGACGTCTGCGTCCTCGAGATTGCCGAACCGGTCGAGGACGCACGCGTCTCGACGGAGACTGACAGTTCGAGCGAAGCCGAACGGACGTAATTCCCATCGGATGACAGAACACTCATTGTACCTGACCTGCGTACACACCCTATGGACGACGCGACGTTAGCGGCTCATCTCCGACAACTCGGTCTCTCGGAGAAGGAAGTCGATACGTATCTCACTATTCTCGAACACGGGGAAGCCAAAGCGAGCACGGTCGCCGACGACGCCGGCGTCTCGAAACGCTACGTCTACAGCGTCAGCGAGAAGCTCGACGAGCGGGGATTCGTCGACGTCATCGATCACGTCGTACCGACGACGATCAGGGCGAACCCGCCCGAGGAGGTCGTCGCCTCGCTCACGAACGACCTGCAGTCACTCGAGCCGGAACTGACCACCCGGTACGGAAACGTCACCGAACAGGAACGGGAGTTCGAGGTCATCAAGACCCGCACCACGATCATGAAGCGAATCACCGAACTCCTCGAGCGGGCCAACGAGGAGGTGACGCTGTCGGTGCCGGCGTCGCTACTCGAGGAGATCGAAGACGAGCTACGCGAGACGGTCGACCGTGGGGTTCTCGTCATCTTGCTCGTCAGTGGCAACGATACGCTCCCTGCCGAACGATTCGAGGGCATAGCGAGCGTCGTTCGGGTCTGGGGAGAGAACGCGCCGATGATCGCCACCACGGATCGACGACTCGGCCTGTTCGCTCCTGGGGAGATGCTCCTCCGATCGAACTCCGGCAAGCAGGGGATCGCAATCTCGCAGGCCCAGCTCGTGCCGATCATCGTCGGCTCGTTCTTCGGGAACTACTGGCCGATGGCCGAGCAGGTGTACGTCACCGAACCGTCCACGCTCCCGCAGACCTACACCGACTTCCGCCACGCCGTGCTGGAGGCGACGCTCCACCTCGAGGCCGGTAACGAAGTGGCGATTCGGGCGGAGGCCCGGCCAGTTAGAACGGACGACTACGCAACCATCGAGGGGCAACTCGTCGGAGTGCGACAGAGTCTCCTCGAGCCGACGCGGGATACGTTCGCCGTCGAGAACGCGCTGATCGTCGAGATACCGGACGACCAGGAGACAGACGAGAACGAAGACGGTGGCCAGATCGTCACGCTGGGTGGCGAAGGCGCGTTCGTCGAGGATTACGAGACGAAGTCGGTCACGCTCGAGTCACTCGACTGAGCGAGATCAGTCTGACGCGCTCGAGTGTCAGAATGTGACGGCATCACACCCTCGAGTGTCGCTGAGCACGTTCGGCTCACGTATTCGGGTGTAGCCCGATCAGGAGTCCTCGAGCACGTCTTTCGAGGTTCGTCCGGAGAGATCAGTCGTGAGCGCGAAGACGACCCCCAGGACGGTACCGAACAGCAGGTGTCCGACGAGCCCTTCAGCCGCGAGACCGGGGAACTCCGCGGCCTGTTCGGCACCAATAACGCCGGCAACGACGGGTAACAAGATGACGGGGAGCACTGCCCAGACAGCGAGGCCGAAGACGAACCCCGCCGCGGCCAGTCGAGCCGCCAAACTCGTCCGGGCGAGGACGTCCGTCTCGACGGACGTCCGAAGCACGCCCAGTATCGACTGACGGGTGACGACGAAGGCAAAGAGCAAGCCCAGAACGACACCGTGAACCAGCTGGATCGCCCAGCCGACGAGGCCCGTGGACTCGAGGCCGTAGGCACCGGGGATCGTCGTCTCGATGACCGCGGGATCGACCAGCCAGACGAGCAGTCCAAAGGCAAGCGCGCCGATAGCGCCACCTATTGCACCGCTGATTGGCCAGCCAAGACGACCGTCGATACCGACCTCCGTTGTGGTGTCCGTATCGCTACTCATGGCCGGTGCTACCACGGTCGATGGTAAAAGTGATGGGTTGGCAGACGCGCCTGTCGCTTTCCGACACCCATCGATCACCTACCCTCAGGGGTGTCCAGTGGGATGAACCGAGACCCTTTCACGCGAAGCCAACCAAACACGGCTCGAACACCCGTGTCGAACAGTCTGGACGTCACGCTCGAGATTTGTGGCTGGCCACCGAACGGGCCGCGCCTGCGACTCCACCACGAACGCTTCAGCTACGCGGGGAAGTTCGTCATGTCGAACACGGGGAAAGCGGTAGCCCGCGTGTCTGATCCGACGGCGATCGATGTCGACCACCCGGCGGGCGAACGCGATCCCGCAGGTACGGCGACCGACTTGCCCTATCAACGCGATGTCGTTGGGGCAGTCGCGTTCAACGAGGATCGAACCGATCCCTCGACACTCTGGCTCCGATACGTCACCGTCGACCGTAACGCGCGCGGACGAGGACTCGGGCCTCGATTGATTGCGTTCGTCCGTGACGCCGCGCTCGAGCGCGGCTACGACGGGCTGAAAATTGCAGTGAACAACCCATACGCCTACGATGCCCTCTGGAAGGCCGGATTCGGTTTCACCGGGGAGACGACCGGCCTCGCCGAACTCGTCCTCGCCTACCCCAGCGAGTCAGCAGAAGGGATCTATCGGCGCGGCCTCGAGCGATTTGCAGAACGCGACCTCACCGACGGCGAACGATCGTTTCTGGAGCGGCGACTCGAGGACGGGCCACCCGGGCGGCCGTACGACGTTAATACGAGTTAGCCGGAGACGAGAGCGTCAGCGAGAGCGAACGGCCATAGCACACCCAGGCCAAGCGGCCCAAGCGCCACCGAGGAGGGAACGTTTCAAATCCCTCTCCTGCGAAAGACGACCCAATGGGAAACGCAGCCTTACGCGACATCGCCGTCATCGAGGACGTGCCGTTCGACGACGTCGAGGGCGTCGTCGCCGTCGACACCCACAACTGGCTCTACCGGTATCTGACCACGACGGTCAAGTGGACCTCGAGCGAGAAGTACACGACCGCGGACGGGACGGAGGTCGCCAACCTGATCGGGATCATCCAGGGACTCCCCAAGTTCTTCGAACACGACATCGTCCCCGTGATGGTCTTCGACGGCGGCCCCTCGGAGCTGAAAGCAGACGAAATCGAATCGCGCCGCGAACAACGCGAGAGCTACGAGGCACAGCTCGAGCGCGCGCGCGAGGAGGGGGATGCGGTTGCAATTGCCCAACTCGAATCACGAACTCAGCGGCTGACGCCGACGATCCAGGAGACCAGCCGGGAACTCTTTCGGCTGCTCGACGTGCCGATCGTCGAGGCACCCGCAGAGGGTGAAGCGCAGGCGGCACACATGGCCCGACGAGGGGATGTCGACTACGTCGGCTCGGAGGACTACGACGCGCTCCTCTTTGGCGCGCCCTACACGCTCCGACAGCTCACGAGCAAGGGCGATCCCGAACTGATGGATCTCGCAGCAACTCTCGCCACCCACGACCTCACCCTCGAACAACTGATCGACGCGGCCATCCTGATCGGGACGGACTTCAACGAGGGCGTCCACGGCATCGGCCCGAAGACGGCGCTCTCGGCCATCGCCGAACACGGCGATCTCTGGAGCGTCCTCGAGGCCCGCGGCGAGCACGTCGAGCACGCCGACCGCGTCCGTCAGCTGTTTCGTAACCCGAACGTCACCGACGACTACGAGTACGAGACGACGATGGAACCGGATCTCGAGGCCGCCCGTGCCTACGTCGTCGACGAGTGGGGGGTCGACGAAGGTGAGGTCGAGCGCGGCTTCGAGCGGATCGAAGCGAGCGTCGTCCAGACCGGACTGGACAAGTGGACGTGAGACCGTAGATCCGTCCGTCGAATTTTTTACCGTCTCGAGGAAGAGTCGCCCCGCTCGGCGTCCTCGACGAACTCCCGCTGGACGAGGTCGACTGCCTCCCGGATCGCACCGACCGAGGAGAGGTAACCGACGCCGACGGTCGTTTTGAGGGCCTTCGCCGCGTTGCCGGTGAACACCGATGGGCCAACCTGGGCGACCGCGTCGTCACCCACCGAGACGAGCCAGCCGGGAGACTCGAATCGAAAGCCTTCGAGTCGCGGCTCGAACAGGCCGCCTTCGCGCTCGTAGTCGACGAGTCGGGCGACGTTTTCCGCGACGGCGCGGGCCTCCCTGACCGCCGATTGGGCGCTCGCCGGGACAGCTTCACCGTGGGTGTCGACGACGCGTGCGGCGTCACCGACGACGAACGTGCGATCTTCGAGACGAAGGTCGCGTCTGACGACCGGTCGCTCGCCGTCGAGGGCCGCCGGGCCGCGGATGCCCCCAGTCCAGACGAGGACGTCTGCCGGCAGCGTCTCCGACTGCCTCCCATCACCTGATAGCTCGACAGTGACTGATCTCGCATCCGCCCCAATCACGGTCGCATTCGGTCGAAGGGTGACACCCTGGCCTTCGAGCGTGTCAGTTACCGCGCGCTGGAATTCGGGCGGGAACGACGGGGCAACGGTGTCGAACTGTTCCAGGAGCGTGACCGATGCCCGGTCGGTGGATGCGAGATCGATTCCGTCCTCCTCGAGCACGGCGGCGAGTTCGCCGGCGACCTGGATCCCGGAGAGACCGGCACCGCCGACGACGAGGTGGGCGGTTTCACCCGCGTGATATCGTTCCAGAGACTCGAGCGTTCGCTCCCGAATCATTTCGGCGTGATGGAGTCGTTTCAGCGGGATCGCGTGCTCGCGGACGGTCTCGAGGCCGTGGAAGGCGGTTTCGGCGCCGAGACAGATGGCACACACGTCGTATTCGAGCGTTTCGTCCGTGGACTCGAGGTGGACAGATCGGTCGTCCGTGTCAACACTCTCGACGCGAGCAGTTCGGACGGCCGCTCGGTCGACCGCGTCCGCCAGTGGGATCGTGATCTCGTCTGCCACATCAGGTCGGCGGATCGCTCGGTGGAGTTCGTGCTGGATCAGATGGGCTGGGGACTCATCGACCAGGGTAATGTCGACGTCGTCCGGAATCTCACGCTCGAGGAGCCGCGTGAGTGTCAGCCCGGCGTATCCTGCGCCGAGTACGAGGACGTCCATACCGGTGGTTGGGACGCGAGGGGTAAAGTTCCAGTGTGCTCGAGTGACGGCGGTGGTGAGTTGCTCGAGGCTGGAGGAAACCGAATCGTACAAACGGCACTGACCGGAAACGAAACAGCAGCCGCAGTGGTGGCCGGGAGTGAACCGTCGCCCCCGCTGGCGACGGTTCGCGACCCAGGGAAGGGCAGGAAAGTACACCGACTTTCACCGCGAATGAACGCAGTGAATGAGCGTGCTGACGAGCGACCACCGGGAGCGAGGAATGCTTTTGGTCCAGCTTTTGCCGAGTGACGGCGATCCGTACGGCAGCAACGCTGCCGGTGGTGAGCCAGAACGTCGTTCGAGACGGCGCAGCCGTCTCGTGATCACGGAAGACGCGTCGCGTCTTCCGGACGACAGTGCAAAAGGTGGGTTCTAGAACAGGTGGTCGTCCTCGTCCTCGAGTAACCGCGCTGGGCCGCCGACGCCCCACGTGGTGGTCGAGACGCCGGTCTCGGCGATGGCCTCCTCGACCGTTTCGGCGTGTTCCTCGGTGGTGTTGACGTAGACGCTGGCACCGGTATCTGTCGAGAAGTACGCCGGGATGTCTTCTTCCTCGCGGAGTTCGCGAACCTTGTTGAAGATGGCCAGCGTGGCGGGTTGCCAGTACACCCAGCCCTCGGGGCCGGTCATCGTCGTCGCCGCCAGCGACAGCGAATCGTGTTCCGCGAGTTCGAACGCCCGGTCGAAGTCGTCGTTGCGGAGGGCGTCGCGCATCTTCGCGATCTGGCCGTGGATGTGGGCGTTTCGCGCCTGGAACATGTGGCTGTCCGCGGCCTCGTCGTGGGCGTCCTCGGTCTCCTTGTGGTACGGAACGAGGCCGACGACGATCTTCAGCTCCTCGTGGAGGTTGCTCGGGACGCGTCGGGACCGACAGTCCTCGTCGTTCAGGCCGGTGTACAGCTGGGAGAACGCCCCGGTCACCGAACGCGCGGCCGACGCCGAGCCGACGCGGGCGATGGTCGAGATGTCCTGGAGGGAGGCGTCGAGTTCCGCGGCCTCCGCGAGGGCTCTAGCGGCCGCCGCGAAGCCGGACGACGACGAGCCGAGGCCGACGTTCGAAGGGAAGCTGTTCTCGCTCTCGATGCGGACGGGGTAGACGGTGTGAGCCGCGTCGGACATGTTGCGCGCCTTGTCGACGACCGCCTCGAGGCGCTCGAAGCCGCGACCCTCGAGTTCCTCGCCGTCGACGACGTAGACGTCCTCGTCGTAGTCCATCGAGAACTCGACGGTGGTGCGGGTGTGACTCGGCGCGGTGCAGACGCTGATGCTGTCGTGATACGGGAGTCGCTCGATGTCGTCGCGCATCCCGTGGTACTTGATGAGACCCTGGATCGGGTGGGCCATCGCCGTCGCTTTCATACCCCCACAGGTGTGTGACGACCGCTTAAAGGTCACGGCATCGGAGTGGGCGGCCGTGTGGCTCGCGTTCACTCGGAACCGAAGGCCGACTGCAACGACGACCGCCACGCCTCGGCCTCGGCTTTCGCCGCCTCGAGGTCGGCGATCCGCTCATCGAGCGCCTCGGTTTCATCGTCCAGGGTGGCATCGACCGCCTCGAGTCGGTCGTCCACTGTGTCCTCGAGATCCGCTTCGACGGTTTCCAGGTCACCCTCGAAGTCATCCACGACGGTCTCAATCTCGTGCTGGAAGTCCGCCTCGAGGTCGTCGACGACCGACTGTAGCCGGTCGCCGGTATCGTCGACGCGGTCGTGGAGGTCGGCCTCGGTTTCTGCCAGCTGTTGCTCGAGTGTGGTCTCCGTCTCCTCGACTCGTTTCTCGACACGGGTCTCGACCGTTTCCTCGAGATCGTTCGCGAGCAACGCCTCCTGGTCGGCGAGTTCCGCACGGACTTCCTGGCGAAACTCGCTGAGCCGGAGATCGAGATGTGAGTGGAGGTCAGCCTCGAGTCCATCGAGGCGATCGGTGACGTCCGCCACACGCGCATTGAGTTGGGCTTCGAGTTCCGCCCGGTCGGCTGCTCTCCGGTCGTCGACGAGGTCGATCCGATCGTCGATCGCCGCCTGATCGCGTTCGACCTGTTCCAGCCGTTCGGTCGTCTCCTGCAGATCGTCAGCAAGCGTCTCGATTGTAGCGTCAACGTCGTCGATCGACGCCCCGACCTCGTCACGTACCGTGTCGAACGCCGATCGCAGGTCGGCAACCGCGTCCTCGAGCGGGTCGAGCGTCGATCCGACCTCGGCTACCGTCTCCCCGAGCGTGTCGATTCGAATCGCGAGCGTCTCGTCCGTGGACTCGAGGTCGTCCGTTGCCTCGCGAAGCACGTCGATCGCCGCGGTCGTTTCCTCGAGCCCGTCCTGAACGTCGGCGAGGACGGTCTCTGCCGTCCCGTTCTCATCCAGGAAGTCGGCCAGTGCGTCGGTGTAGGATTCGAGTTCGAGCAGCGTCGACTCGACAGTGTCGAGTCGTACTTCGTTGCTGGTGCTGGCGTCGATGTTCAGCGCGCGCCTGAGCGCGTCCCGTTTGGCACCGCCTTCGTCGGTTCTGAGTTCGGCGAGTAATGCATCCAGTACGGCATCGTCGAACCGGTTGTGTGATTCGTGCGGTCTCGTGAGTGGTTCGTTCTGTGTGGTCATGAGTGGGTGATCGGGCTCCCTCGGCTACGTCCAGGCCGGGCGCGGTTCCCGTCCGCTTTCCTGGAGCGTTTTCCGAACCCTCCACATTGACGGTAATAATTGTATCCAAACACCCGAAATAAGGAAACGAGGTTGACAGAATGCCACGTGCTAACTCGAGACGGAATGGCGTGCGTTCGATTCGGTGGGTCGATCTGTAGTACGACCGATCCGCGGAACTACCGACCGCCGATCCATCGAATCGCCAAACTGGCGAACCGTCGATCCGCGGAACCGCCAAACCGTCGATCCGCCAAACCGTCGAACCGTCGAACCGACGATCAACTGAGCTGGTGAATCACTGATCCGCTGAACTGGTGAATCGCCGAATGGACGAACCGAATTCCTGAAATGGTCGCTCTCGAAACGCACTCCCAATGGGAACCCCACTCGAGACGCCCGAACAGCAGGCGGCCGAAGTCGTCGATCGACTCGAACACGAGTACCCCGACTCGACGATCTCGCTCCGCTACTCGAATCGCCTCGAACTCCTGATCGCCGTGATCCTTTCCGCGCAGTGTACCGACGAACGGGTCAACAAAGAGACGAAAGCGCTCTTCGAGACCTACGAGACGCCCGAAGACTACGCCGCGGCGCCCCAGGAGGAACTCGCCGAAGCGCTCAACTCGATCACCTACTTCAACAACAAGGCGAAGTATATCCGCAACGCGTGTGCCAGGATCGTCGAGGAGCACGATAGTGAGGTTCCGGACACGATGAGCGAACTCACCGACCTCCCAGGTGTTGGGCGAAAGACGGCCAACGTCGTCCTCCAGCACGGCCACGACATCGTCGAGGGAATCGTCGTCGACACGCACGTCCAGCGACTGTCGCGCCGTCTGGGCCTGACTGACGAGCACACCCCCGAAAAGATCGAACAGGATCTCCTCGAGATCGTCCCCGAGGAGTCCTGGCAGCAGTTCACCCACCTCTGTATCGACCACGGGCGGGCGGTCTGTTCGGCTCGATCCGCCGACTGTGAGGCCTGCGTACTCGCCGACATCTGTCCGTCGGAGAAAGGAGACAGCGAGATCGACCTCGCTTCTGGCGACCCCTGGTGAGCGGCGATCATTCTGAAGGGAGGGACGACCGTCCTCGAGAGTCATCCCTTACCGAGCCACCCACGTCAGATACCACAGAAGCGCCCCACCAGCGACCAATCCGGTGAGTGTCGCCAGCCCGATTACCAGGAGTGAGGCTCCGCCCTGGAGCGCCATCATCCCTCCCGAAAGCCCGACCAGCAACACGAATCCAACCTTCATCCGGCGCAGCGACTCGGAATCGAGCGCACTTCGACGTGGTCGCGCCATCAGCGACCCACCCGGAGACGAGTATTGTCGTGGGGGTTCGAGGAGGTGCTGACTCGAGGGTGACGGATGGGATCGGCACAGTGATTCTCGACGTCGGAGGTGGCCGCGTTCATGGACGTGGCCTGGTGACCGATAGCTAAAGAGGCTGCGAACCACCACTGATAGGGATCGTTGTAGGTCACGTACCTCCGTTTGCCGACCCTGTGGTGGGCAAACGGCGGTACATGTTCCAGCGTTCCCTATGACAGTCACGCTTCAGATAGCCGCCAAAAAAGGGTCGAAAAACCGTTCGAGCGAGGAGGTTAGTAGCTGCGAATCTTCGGCTCGTAAGTCTTGTCCTCGCCCTCGAGGATGACCGGTCGGTACCAGATCGACGGCTTGCCGGCGTTCCAGGAGATGAGCGTGTGTTTGAGCCAATTTTCGTCGTCACGCTCCTGATTCTCGAGACGCCAGTGGGCACCGCGGAACTCGTTTCGCACGAGCGCGCCGAGGGTGATCGTCTCGGCGACGTCGATCAGGTTCCGGGTCTCGTAGGTCATCTGCAGGTCGGTGTTGAACGTTCGCGAGGGATCCTCGACGTAGACGTCCTGGTACATCTCGCGACACTCCTTGATCGCTCTGAGCGCGCGTTTGAGCCCTTCCTCCTCGCGGAAGACGTTGACGTCCTGGGTCATCGCCTGCTGGAGTTTCGCCCGGATGTCGGCGTGTTTGACGCCGTCGTCTCGCCCCATCAGGTGGGCGACGCGTTCGCGTTCGGCCTCGACGGCCCGCTCGAGGAGCGCATCCGCGTCGACGATCTGTCCGGAGCCGTCCGTGGCGACGTCCGCGCTCGGTTCGCTGGCGTCGATCCCAGCCTCACCGGGCGTGACAGGGAGGTCGGCGTCCGTTTCCTCCTCCACGCCCGCCGTGTAGCCGGTCTCGATTTCGGCCTCGCCGAGATCTCGTCCGGCAGCGTGATAGCCCGCGCGTTTACCGAAGACGACCAGTTCCGGGAGTGCGTTGCCGCCCAGCCGGTTCGCCCCGTGGACAGAGACGCAGGCACACTCGCCGGCGGCGTAGAGGCCGTCGATACACGTCTTGCCGTTCTCGTCGGTCTCGATACCACCCATCTCGTAGTGCTGGCCGGGTTTGACCGGCATGGGCTCGACGAGGCCGTCGACGCCCTCGAAGTCCTCCGCGAGGTGGAGAATGTTCTCGAGCCGGTCGAGGATTCGTTCGGCACCCAGGTGGCGCATGTCGAGGTGGACGTACTCGTCTTCGACCCCGCGGCCCTCGTTAACCTCGGTCAACTCGGCGCGGGAGACGACGTCACGGCTCGCGAGTTCGCCGGCGTTGTTCGCGTAACCGTGTTCGAACATGAACCGTTCGCCGTCCTCGTTGTAGAGGATGCCACCCTCGCCGCGGACACCTTCCGAAATGAGCACGCCAGTGCTCGGCAGCGTCGTCGGGTGGAACTGGACGAACTCCATGTCCTCGAGCGGGACGCCCGCCCGGTAGGCCATCGCCTGGCCGTCGCCGGTACAGGAGACGGCGTTGGTGGTGTGATCGAACGCCTGACCGGGGCCGCCGGTCGTGATGATGACCCCGTTTCGGGCCTTGAACCCCTCGATCTTGCCCGACTGGACGTCGTAGGCGACGACGCCGTGGCACGTTCGGTCGTTCGGATCGGGTTCGTCCGTGACGGCGAGGTTCATCACGAACCACTCGTCGTAGATCTGAACGCCGCGTTTGACGACCTGTTCGTAGAGGACGTGCAGCAGGTGATGACCCGTCTCCGCACCGGCGTACGTCGTTCGGGGGAACGACAGGCCGCCAAAGGGGCGCTGGGAGACCGTCCCATCTTCCTCGCGCGAAAAGGGCATCCCCCAGTGCTCGAGGGTGATCGTGTCCTCTGGGGCGTCTTTCGCCAGCGTCTCGATCGCAGGGGCGTCGCCGAGGTAGTCCGACCCCTTCATCGTGTCGTAGGCGTGGAGTTCCCAGTCGTCGCCCTCGCGGAGAGCGGCGTTGATGCCGCCCTCCGCGGCACCGGTGTGGCTGCGCACCGGATGGAGTTTCGTAACGATCGCTACGTCCGCTCCCGCTTCGTGTGCCGCGATCGCGGCGCGGAGGCCGGCTCCGCCGCCGCCGACCACGATGACGTCGTGTTCGTACATGGTTACCAGAATTTCAGGTTCTTCTTGACCGCCTCACGCTTGAGCTCCTGAATGTGCTCGGTGAGGGGGATGTCCTTCGGACACACCTCGGTACAGGAGAACTGCGTCTGGCAGCGCCAGACGCCGTGTTCCTGCTCGATGATGCGCAGTCGGTGCTCTTTGATCTCCTCGTCCTCGCGGTCGTCCATCGCGAACCGGTAGGCCTTGTTGATCGCGGCCGGGCCGAGATACTGGTTGTCGCCAGCGGCGATGTTACACGAGGACATACACGCGCCACACCAGATACAGCGCGTAGACATCTTGATCTTCTCACGGTTCTCCCGTGACTGGCGCATCTCCTCAAGGTCGCCCTCGGGGAGATCCTCCTGTTGCATGTACGGCTCGACCGCGTGCATCTGGTCGTAGAAGTGTTCCATCTCGACGACCAGATCCTTCACGACCTCCTGGTGTGGCAGGGGCTCGACGCGAACGGGCTGGTCGAGTTCGGAAATCTGCGTCTTACAGCCGAGGCGCTGACGCCCGTTGACGAAGAACGCGTCCGACCCACAGATCGCCTGCCGACAGGAGTGACGGAACGTCAATGACGAGTCGAACTCGTCTCGTGCGAAGATGAGCGCGTCGAGGACGGTCATCCCGCGTTCGAACGGGACGTGAAAGTCGTCGAACCGTGGCTCCTGTTTGGCCTCGACCTCCGGATCGAAGCGGAACACCTTGAGGTGAACCGTCTCCTCCTCGAGGTCGTCTTCGGCCGCGGCGCGCTCGCGCTCGAGGCGGCCGGCCTCCTTTCGCTGGAGGCGTTGTTGTTGTGGGGAGGCGAGCCCGCTCATCTCCTGGTCGGCAGGTGCTTCCTGGGTCTCCGGTTCCTCGGGTTCGGTCTGTTGTTCTTGTTGCGTGCTCATGTTACATGACCCCCCGCCAGACGAGTGCGACCCAGATGCCCTGGGCGATCAACGCCCCGCCGGCGATGACGAGGATGGCGAGGACGATCTTCTTCGGCGTGCCGCTGAGTCCCTGATTGATCAGCGCGTTGTAGACGCCGTTGACGCCGTGGAACGTCGCCGTGATCAGGAACAGGATCATCGTGATGAAGTAGCCGAGGTTCTCCATCCGGGCCGCGGTGCCATCGAAGGTAATCTCCCAGGCGTGAGTGACGAAGTGCAGGAGGAAGAAGTGAAACGCTAACACGATGATCAGGAACGCGGCCGTAATGCGCTGGAGCAGCCACGCGGTTCCGCCGGGGGCGAACGAGGAGTAGCGTTCTGCCATTAGAAGCCCACCTCCGTCATGAACGTCGGTACGCTCGCCACGGTAATCGCACCCGTGATGAGCAACGAGAGGTAGAACGTTTTGTCCTGTGCCTCGAGCCCGATATTCAGGTCGACCATCAGTAGCCTGATTCCGTTCAGGATGTGGAACACGGCGACTGCCAGCAAGCCGACCTCGAGCAGTCGGACGACGAACAGGGCTTCGAGTCCCTGCAAGGTGTTCGTGTACGCTTGCTCTCCCGAGATGGCGGTACTCAACACCGCGATGTGGGTAAACAGGTAGCCGATCAGGATCCACCCGGTGAACTTGTGGAAGATCCACGCCCACATCCCGGCCGAGAACTCCTTCCACCGCCCGAAGTCCTCGATAAGGCCACGATTGTAAGACTGACTCATACGCTCATGCGGAGGGTTGGACTGTGGGGGTATAGAAGTTACTTTTATCCTGCCTGGTTTTCCGCCAGCGATTTGGATCTGCGCCCACCTCGAGAGGCGTGTTCTCCAAGCGAGGCGAACACGTTCGCTATCGATTTCACCGTGTACGTTTTCCGGTGGCAGCGGCGTATCCGGTGGCACCCCAGTGATCGGAAGACTACTCGAGCGTCTCGAGGAACGGATCCTGGTGCTCGAGTTCGCGCTCGAGGGCGGTCAGGATTGGGTCGCTCAAACCAACCAGGTGACAGAGCGGGTTCCCCGGGTAGACGACCGGGTTCTCGAGGACGCCGACCAGCAACCCCGTGAACGGCGCATCGACGGTGACGATGTCGTCTTCCTCTTTGAACGGGTTCGTGATCGCACAGATCGTCTCACCCTCCCGAACCAGCTCACCGCTCGAGTGTTTCATGTCAACGATCCCGCCCGCGTCGGCCCGGAGCCACGTCTTCTCGCCAGCGTCGTCGATGTTGACCCGCCACCCAGGCCAGTGAACCGAAGAGTGGGGATGCAGGCCGAACTCGGCCAGGACACTGGCGACACCGGTGAGCGAACGGTCGATAAGCCGACGTTGAAACCGGTGGGCTTCGCCCATCTCGACGGTGATCGTCGGAATGCCGGCGTCGCTGGCCTCCCGTCGGAGCGTGCCGGACGGGCCTTCACCCGCGATGATCACGTTCGAACTGAACGCGTTCGCGAGTCGTTCGATCGTCGGATCCTCCATGTTTGCCCGAACGTGGAGCATGTTCGTTCGGCCACGCGTCGACGTGTGAAAGTCGATCCCGAGGTCACAGGGTTCGATGAAGTTGGTGAAGATTCGGTGGGCCATCCGCTGGGCGCTCGTCGACCCCTCACGCCCGGGGAACGAGCGGTTCAGATCCCGGTCGTAGATCGGCAGGTATCGTTCTTGGGCGAGAAAGCCAGGAACGTTCATCACAGGGAGGCAGACCAGGGTTCCGTGGAGATTCGAGTGATCCCAGTCGTGGGCGACCTCGCGGACGACTTCGATTCCGTTGAGTTCGTCGCCGTGGGCGGCCGCCGACAGGAACACCGTCGGGCCGGGGTGCTCGCCGTTGATCACCGTCACCGGGATCCGAACCGGATCGCCGAGGTAAGTTTCGCTGATGCCGTACCGAATGTTCGCGGACTCGCCCGGATCGACCCGACCACCGTTGTACGTGAAGACGTCGGGGCCGAGTTCGTCGCCATCCTCGTCTCTCGAGATGGCGGTCTCCTCGCTCATACTCGAGCCATACACCGGCACCGGTATAACTCGTGTCATCGACGAACGGCTATGGCGTCCACCTGCGTCTCGCTCGCGATCGACCGCCTGCGCCTCGCTCAGAACCCGTCGCCCCACCTTACATCCCACCCGAGACCACCGTTCAACCGACCGCTTTCGAAATCCGGCACGCGAGGAAGATGTTTTCTAACAGGCCGTGGTAGGTCGGCGCATGGAGATCCGTGAAGCCACTGCCGACGACAGTGAGGCGATCCGTTCAGTCGCACACCACTCGCTCTCCGAGTCGTACACCCACTTCCTCGACGAGGAGATCATCGACGAGGCCGTCGACAACTGGTACGGCGACGACCTCGGGGACGAACTCGAGCACGACGAGACGGTGGTTCTCGTCGCCGAGGACGACGGCGAGATCATCGGCTTCTCCCAGAGCGAGTGGCTCGATGAGACCCAGGGAATCGGCCGTATTCAGTGGATCCACGTCGACCCGGCACACCGTGGTAACGGGCTCGGTGTCAGGCTGCTCGTGCGCACGCGGGACGCGCTGCTCGACGCCGGCGCAGAACAGCTCCAGGGTGCCGTCCTCGCCGGGAACGAGTTCGGCAACGAGTTCTACGTCGCCCACGGGTTCGAACTGAGCGGCTCTCGCGACCTCGAGGTCGGCTCGGAAACCCACACCGAGAACGTCTACATCGAGAGCGAAGGCGAGCTCGAGTCGAGTGAAGCGTGGCGCGCGCTCGAGGCGATCGATGCCGCCGGGGGAACGCTGTACGTGAGTTACGGCGAACCCGCACGCGGTTCGAAGGCACCGTTCTACACGGTCTACGAGGACGCGGACGCCGACGAGCGCTACGGCTGGTTCTGTGGGAACTGTGACGCCACCGACGTGGCGATGGACTCGATGGGACGGGTCGTCTGTAACGAGTGTGGAAACAAGCGGAAGGCGACACGCTGGGACGCCTCGTACCTGTGAACGCTGACTCGGAACCAGTTCTCGACGTCGACTCGAATCGGGACGCTGGTCGGTGAAGCGCAACCGATTCGTGCAACCGGCTGTCGAATCGTCGAACGACGCTATTCTTCGAGACCATGTGGTACTCTGCTAGACGAATTAATCCCGTTCACGTGGTACGTCGGAAAATCCGACTATCATCGAAAGGAATCGGTCAATGCCACCGTACACCCCTGTACGATCCGGTTACAGGGAATACCCGTTGATCGACGTCCTCGTTCTCATTGGGTTCAACCTCACAGGCCGACCCGTTTGATCGACTCGAGCGCCGGTAAACCACTACCACCGAGGATCCCGCTCGTCCTGTCGAGTCCCGTGACTGTAGTCCGCTCGTTCGGTCACGAACGAGCCACATTACAAATCACGTCCCCGTTCTCCCCACGAGTGAGTCGACATCACGGGTTTCATCACCACTCGGGCGTGGCGACGGCCACGGCCGACCGGTCGACCTGATCGGACGCGACGACCCGATCAGGCGCGAGAACCACTCCGGGGCGGTTCGACAGCCGCCAGCCTCCGTTTCACCACATGAGTTCACTCGATCACATCGTTCGCGGATTCAAAGCAACGCTCGTCGCTCGAGCCATCTTCATGCTCTCGAGTGCGGCGTTGATGATCGTGCTGGCCCGGTATCTCCTCGACCCGGACGGCTACGGCACCCTGTTCTGGGCGATCGGCATCCTGAGCGTCGTCCAGTTGCTCGCCGACGTCGGCCTCGGGAAGTCGGCCGCCCGATACTTCGCGGTCTATCGCGAGAAAGATCCCGGCCAGATCCCGCACCTGATCGAGTTGACAATCGCGGTCAAGCTGGTGTGTATCGCACTCGTCACGGGCGCGTTGCTCCTCTTTTACGAACAGATCGCGGTTCTGCTCGGCGACCCGACGGTCGCCCCGTTCCTGGCCGCGGGAGCGGTCTACCTCCTCGTCAATTCGTTCAACGGCTTCACCCAGGTCGCCTTCCAGGGGTTCAACAACCTAGTGTACAGCGCGGCCGTCCAGGCGATCGGCGGCGTCGCACGGCTCGTTTTCGCCGTCGTGTTCGTGCTCGCGGGCTTCGGCGCGCTCGGGGCCTTCTTCGGCTACATCGTCGGCTACGCTGTCGCAGCCGTCTTCGGTGTCACCGTCCTCTACCTCCAGTTTTACCGCGCTTACGAGCGCGCCCCCTCGTTCGAACCAGGACTCCCCAGACGGCTGCTCGAGTACAGCGTCCCGCTGACGGCGACCCGGAGCGCGAACGTCGTCGACAAACAGATCGACATCGTCCTCGTCGGGGTATTCCTGACGAATCCGGCCGTCGCCTTCTACACCCTCGCGAAACAGATCGTCGACTTCGTTCTCGCCCCCGCCGAGTCCCTCGGCTTCACCATTTCGCCGAACTTCGGCGAGGAGAAAGCGGGCGGAAACCTCGAGCGCGCTCGAACACTCTACGAAACGGCGCTGACGAACACGCTGTTGCTCTACATCCCGGCAGCCGCCGGGCTGGCGATCGTCGCCGGGCCGTTCGTGACACTGGTCTTCGGTGGAGATTACGCTGGCGCGATCCCCGTGTTACAGGTGCTCTGCCTGTTCGTGGTCTTGCAGGCGATAACGAACCTGACGAGCGACAGTCTCGACTACCTCGGGCGCGCCCGCGAGCGAGCGATCGCCAAGGGTGGAACCGCGATGGCAAACTTCGGGCTCAACATCGTGCTGATTCCGACGATCGGCGTCGTCGGCGCGGCGATTGCGACGGTCATCACCCACTCGATCTACGTCGCCGTGAACCTCTACGTCGTCCACGTCGAACTCTCGCTTCGGGTCAAGACCCTCGTCTCGAGCATCGGCAAAATCGTCGTGATCACCGGCGGGATGGCGGTGATCGTCCTCGCAGTGACGCCGCTCGTCTCCAGTCTGGTGATGCTCGGGGCGATCATTCTCGTCGGTGTAGTGACGTGGGCCGGTCTGGCACTGGCAAGTGGCCTGCTCGATCCCCAGGACGTGCGAACGGTGCTGGGCTGAATCCGCCGTCTCTTGTACGGCTTCAGCGCTCAGCAGCATCGACGACGATCTCCGCGAACGCATCGAGTTCGTCCTGATTCACGGTGTGGCCCATCCCCTCGTAAATCCGTTCGGTCACGTCGGCCTCGAGTTCCTCGTACACCTCCACGGACTCGTGGACGCGCTCGAGTGGGATGTGTGGGTCACGGTCGCTGCAGCCGAAAAACGCCGGCGTTCCCTCGAGCGATCCCTCGTACTCCCGGGGCGTCCCCTCGGGGCCGATGAGACCGCCGGAGAAGGCGACAACGCCGCCATACCGTCGGGCATTGCGGGCGGCGAACTCGCTGGCGAGACAGCCACCCTGTGAGAAGCCACAGAGCACCGTTCGCTCGAGGGGGACGTCCTCTCGAACTGTCTCGAGCGTCGATTCGAGCAACTCGAGCGCCGAGGACAGGGAGGGCTCGTTCGAGTCGATGGGTGCGAGAAACGACTGCGGGTACCAGGTACCCCGAACGGCCTGTGGAGCGAGGTAAGCCACGTCGTCGGGGTCGATCTCCGCAGCCAGTTCGAGCATTCCCGACGCTCGCGCGCCCCGGCCGTGAACGAGGACGACTGCGGCCGCTGCGTCCTCGAGCGGGGCGCCTCCCGTCTCGACCGGCTGGTTCTGGTGGGGGTCAGTACTCATATCAGGAGAGAGGCGCTCGAGACGCAAAGGGATTCGCGAGGCGGCGAGACAGACGCGGGTCGAGGTGGCCACGCTGAGACCGCTCGAGGCGTAGGTGCAGATCCGCGCGAGTCGTTCGTCAAAAACTTAAAACAGCGACAGTTCGCCGGTCACCCGATCGACGAGGTCGTCATCGGCGGGACCGACCGCCAGCGTGGTCACCGTTCCCGGCTCGAGCTGGGTGTGACCGGCGTCCCGAACGACGGCGTTTGGCAGCCCTTCCTGATCGGCAATCTCGCTCAGTTCGTAGAGTTCGCGCTCGCTCGAGCCCTTGAGCACGACCTTCTTCTGGCCGCCGTTTTTCCACTGCTTGCGGGAACGGTCGTCGGCCTTCTCGTACGCCGAAAGGGAGGCGTGTGCAACCTGTGCAGCGAGTTTTCCGGTTCCCATCCCGATGTCCGTTCGGGCGACGATCGCTTGTTTCATACCGGGAACACGGGCACGGATGGTAAAATCCCGCCGATCCAAATCGGAGTCCTCGGCGGTGGGACGGTCGCTGTCCGAGTGCGCTGCCAACTGCGACACCTATTTGCGCTCCGCTCCAATAGGAAAGACCATGAGTTTGACACGCCGACGCTTCGCGGCGCTCACGGCGGGTACCACCCTCGGCCTCGCCGGGTGTCTCGGCGGCGACGATTCAGGCGGGAACGGGAACGGAGATGGCGACGGCATCGACGAGGACGCGCTCCTCGAGATTCCCGTCGCCGGCGATCCGGATGCCGACGTGACGGTGACCGTCTTCGAAGACTTCGGTTGCGGTGGCTGTGCCCAGTACAAGACGCGGATGTTTCCGGATATCGAGGAGGCATACATCGAACCGGGACAGATCCGATACGAACACCGCGATTTCCCGATCCCGGTTCAGGAACCCTGGTCGGAGGCCGTCGCAAGTGCCGCCCGCTCGGTACACGAGCACGAAGGCGACGACGCGTTCTTCGCGTTCACCAACGAGATCTACACCTACCACGGGCAGTACTCGTACGAGGTCATCGAAGAAGTCGCAACCGACCTCGGATTCGACGGAGAGCAGGTACGCACCGACGCCGAAGAGATTTCCTACAAGGAGGGGCTCGAGGCCGAGCGAGCGTACGGCGAACGGCAAGGCGTCGAGGGGACGCCGTGGGTCATCGTCGACGGCGACCGCGTCGAGACGAGTGTACCGTCGATCGTGGCAGCGATCGACGAGGCACTCGCCGACGGCGATTGAACCCGTTGTGACACGTGACGAGGCGAAATCGCTGACGCCAGCCGACCAGCACGGATCGCAACTATTTACGCACCCCCGCTCGAGTCACCGTACATGATCCTCTCCGACGCGGACATTCTCGACCGACTCGAGGCGGGCGACCTCGTCGTCGATCCGATCGACGACTACGACCTGCAGATTCAGCCCGCGAGCGTCGACCTCCGTCTTGGCAACCGCTTCCTCGAGTTCCAGCGGACGAACATCCCCTGTATCCACCCGAACGAAGAACACGAAGTCGACGAGTACGTCACCGAGACGGTCGTCGAGGAGGAACAGGACTTCATCCTCCACCCCGGCGACTTCGTCCTGGGGACGACCCACGAGCGCGTCGAGATTCCAGCCGATCTGATCGCCCACGTGGAGGGCCGCTCCTCGCTCGGTCGACTCGCGGTCGTCGTCCACGCCACGGCGGGCCTGTGCGATCCAGGCTATCGCGGTCAGATCACCCTCGAGCTGTCGAACCTCGGGACGGCACCGGTCGCGCTCACTCCCGGAATGCGCATTTCACAGCTCACGTTCACCGAGTTGAAGACGCCAGCGGAGCGACCCTACGGGAGCGAGCGCGGCTCGAAGTACCAGGATCAGGACGGGCCGCAGGCCTCCCGCATCCAACGCGACGACGAGTTCGGCGGCGACCAACTCGAGCGCGGCGGGGAGTGAACGGAGAACAGTTCCGCACTCGAGCGTGGCCACTGTCGAGTGGGGATTCGATTAGTCGATCCACGATCCGCTGAACCCCTCGAACCGATCCCTACAGTTATTTCAACGGCCTTCCTAGTGGCAGGTAGATGAAATTCGTCGAAGAACTCGTGGTCGAGGAGTTTCTGCCGACGATCCGCTCACTGCTCGCCGGTGAACTCCGCGAGCGGGGGCTGACCCAGAGCGACGTTGCCCAGGTGCTCGGGATCAGCCAGAGCGCGGTCTCGAAGTACGCCCACGGCGACGTCGCGACGAACGACCGGATCGCCGCTGACGACCGCGTCCAGGCGCTGGTCGAACGGCTCACCGATGGCCTCGCCGCGGGGGACATGACTCCCGTCCAGGCCTTAGTCGAGATCGAAGTGCTCGTGCGCGACCTCGAAAGCCCGGGCGATCTGCTGGCGACGCTCCACGAAGAAGCCGTCCCGGAACTGTCCGAGTACGACGCGAGCTTTCGTGTCCACGACCCCGAGAGCGCCCTGCGCTCGAGCGAACGCGTGCGCTCGTCGCTTCGGCGGGGACTGCGCATTCTCGAGAACGCGAGCGGCTTCGCCCGGCTGATCCCCGCTGTCGGCTCGAACCTCGTCGCCTGCGTGCCCGACGCCGCAGACGTCGACGACGTCGCGGGCGTCCCCGGCCGGATATTCGACGTCAAGGGACGAGCGACGGTGCCGGGTGAACCCGAGTTCGGCGTCTCCGAACACGTCGCGACCGTCCTGCTCGCGGCGAGACGCCACGGGAGCGAGGTCTCTGCGGCCGTGAACATCACCTACGACCCAACGCTGCTCGCCGAGTTGTCCGAGCGTGGCCACGAACTCGCGGAGTTCGACGAAACGGGCGACATCGAAGCCAGCGTCGGGGCGGCGATCGAAGCCACGCCGGAGGCGACCGTCCTCTATCAGACCGGCGGTGAGGGGATCGAACCCATCACGTACGTCCTCGGGTCTGACGCGGAGACCGTCGCGCACTCGATTCGGGAGTTGCTCTGAGACGATTACAATGACGAAGACGATGACCGCCGACGAGGACGCCCAGTCGTTCTACGGGCGCTGGGCAAGCCTGTACGACCTGCTCGCCAGACGCACCCCCGGCATCGTCAGCCTCCGACGGCGGGCCGCGATGGCCTGCCGGCTCGAGCCCGGCGACACCGTCGTCGAAATGGGCTGTGGAACGGGCGCGAACTTGCCGTTTCTACGCGAACAGGTCGGCCCGGAGGGATCCGTCATCGGGATCGACTTCACGGCACCAGTCCTCGAACGGGCGCACCGGTTGACCGAAGGCCACGAGAACGTCCACGTCGTCCGCGGCGATGCGACGACGACGCCGATAGACGGCCCGATCGACGCTATCCTCGCCACGTTCGTCGTTGGGATGCTCGACGATCCGGCGGGGGCGGTCGACGACTGGTGTGACCTGCTCGCACCCGGCGGTCACCTCGTCCTCGTGAACGCCGCGCGCAGCGACGCGTGGTACGGGCCGCCGGTAAACGTCCTCTTTCGAGCCGTCGTCGTCCTGTCGACACCGCCGACGACGACGCTCCGGTACGACGACGACCTCACCGCTCGACTCGATCGGCGGATTCGAACGGCGCACGATCGCCTTCGCGACCGCTCGAGCGCGGTCGCTCACGAGACCTCGGTCGGCGGCGTCGTTCGCTTGACCGGCGGACGGATCGACTGAGGATAGTGGTCGCTGCTCGGATCCGCTCGAGAGCGGTGAGACGCCGCGGCCGAACGTTACGCCTCGAGCCCCTCGTACTCTGCAATTCGGTGGCGTATCGTACTGGGAACTGGTGCCGACCGATTCGTTTCCGGGTCGAGGTTCACGAGCGTCGTCTCTCCCGTTGCCGCCCGTTCGCCGTCCGCGTAGACGGCGTACGTCATCGTCCAGCTCGAGTCGCCCAGTCCCGTGGTTTCGACGGCAGCAACCACTGATTCTCCCATGGTGATGGGGCGTTCGAACGTCACCTGCAGGTCGGCGACGACGAACGAGTACGTCTCGAGGTCGAGATCGGCGACCGTTTCGAGATAGGTCGTTCGTGCGTGTTCGAAGTAGGTGACGTAGACGGCGTTATTGACGTGCTCGAGGGTGTCGAGATCCTGGTAGCGCACCTGTACGTCGACCGAGAAGGCGTCGTCGGGTGTGGGAAACGCCGTCGTGGGCTCGCTCATTGGTAGCCCGCTCGCTACCCAGGGGTTTGGACGCATCGATTCAAACTGCCGGTGGACGCCGACTACAGTTCGAAGACGATCACCAATTTCCGTTAGAGTCAAACGCTCCGGCGGGAAAGAGTGAGCCATGAGCCAACAGCAAGGGCAGTCGATCAGGTGTCTCGTCGCGAAGGTCGGCCTCGACGGTCACGACCGCGGCGCACACGTGATCGCACGAGCGTTCCGCGACGCAGGATTCGAAGTGATCTACTCGGGACTGCACAAAGCCCCCGAAGAGATCGTCCAGGCGGCGGTACAGGAGGACGTGGACGTACTGGGCATCTCGATTCTCTCCGGCGCTCACAAGACGCTCGTCCCGAAGATCATGGACGGCCTCGAGGAGTACGATGCTAAAGACGATACGCTGGTGCTCGTCGGCGGCGTCATTCCGGACGAGGACAAAGCCGTCCTCAAGGACGAGGGCGTGGCCGCAGTCTTCGGCCCGGGGACGTCTATCGAGGAGACGATCGAGTTCGTCCGTGAGAACGCTCCTGACCGATGAGTGCGGAACACGATGCACTCCTCGAGTCGCTCCTCGCCGGCGAACACCGAGCGCTCGCTCGCGTCATCTCGAAGATCGAGAACCGCGCGCCAGGTTATCGCGACCTCGTCTCCGAGCTGTACGCCCACACGGGGAACGCATCGGTCATCGGCATCACCGGCAGTCCGGGTGCCGGCAAGTCGACGCTCGTCGATAAACTCGCTGAGACCTACCGCGAGCGCGGTGAAACTGTCGGCATCATCGCCATCGACCCCTCCTCGCCCTTTACCGGCGGGGCCGTCCTCGGGGATCGTATCCGAATGGCATCCACCGTCGGCGACATGGACGTATTCGTTCGATCGATGAGCGCCCGTGGCACCCTCGGCGGGCTCTCGACGGCGACCGCAGACGCCGTCAAGGCCATGGACGCGTTCGGCAAGGACAAGATCATCATCGAGACCGTCGGAGCAGGCCAGAACGAGATCGACATCGTTCGAACCGCCGACACGGTCGCCGTTCTCGTCCCGCCCGGGTCGGGCGACTCCGTCCAGACGCTCAAAGCAGGAATCCTCGAGATCGCCGACGTCTTCGTCGTTAACAAGGCCGATCGCTCGGGTGCCGACCGGACGGTGCAGGAACTCCTCGAGATGATCGACCTCGGCGAGGGAAGCGGGTTCGCGAGCGCCGGTGCCGGCCACCACGGGGCTGGCGCGATAGCCGATGATGACGACATAGACACCGACAAAACCGAGTCGGCGTGGCGGCCACCGGTCGTCGAAACCGTCGCGACCAAAGGCGAGGGCGTCGGATCCCTCATCGACGAACTCGGCGGACACCGCCAGTACCTCGAGGACTCCGGCACGCTCGCCGACCGAACGCGGATGCGCTACGCCGAGGAGATCAGGACGCTCCTCAGGGAAGACGTTCACACCCTCTTGCAGGGCGAACTCGAGCGTGCCGGCGGGGTCGACGCGCTCGCTGAAGCCGTTCGCCGTGGAGAAACCGATCCCTACACCATTGCCGACGACGCCCTCGACCCGATCGAAACCTGCCTCGAGGAACTCGAGTTCGAGCACCTCGAGGCGGCGTCGAACTCGCGGTAACCGGTTCGTGCCAAGGTTGAGGATCGATCGACGCCCGTGGCTCGCTTTTCCGACCGCCAGTCGAAGAACTCCCCTTACTGGTTAGGAGACCAGGCGATTCCCTCGCGAGGCCTCCTGTAGTACGTGGTAACATGACTCTGAACAGACGAATAGTACTCAAAGGAATTGGTATCGCCGGTGTGGCGACCGTCTTCGGCACCGGTGTCGGCGCCGCCAACGGCCCGGGGAAGGGCGTGGCACCCGGGGAGGAGACAATAGCCGAGATCGCCGACGCTGCTGGGTTCGATCTCCTCCTTGCAGCCGTCGACTACATCGCGGAAACCAACCCGGACAGCGAACTGGTTGCTGGCTTGCTGAACGACGAGCAGTACACCGTGTTCGCCCCAACTGACGACGCCTTCACGGCGTTGCTCGAAGCGATTGAGCTGGAGTCGTTTGCAGACATAGACGAGGCCCTCGGAGCGGGAACCGTCGAGGCGGTCGTCTCCTACCACGTCACCACCGGTCGGCGCGCATCGAACAGCGTCGTGCCACCACGTGGTGAGCGACGCATCGAGACCTTGCTGGACGGAGCACGTTTCACGGTGAACGCGGAGGGGGCGATCACCGCGGTCGGGAACACCGCCACTATCGTCGATGCCGACATCTCCGCGAGCAACGGGATCATCCACGTCATCGACAGCGTCCTCCTCCCCCTCGAGTTGTAACGCTCGAGCAAACCACCAGATGGGTACCTCAGATGGATGCCCCACTGTGCGACTCAGTTTTTTGCCGTGTGAATCCCTTCCTCGCAGATCCGCGTCGGCTACGAGACCGGCTCAGGTGAGGACATCAACGGGTATCGGTTCTATCGCGTCCCATGACGGTCGACCGTGAAAACAAGCCGCACCGCTAAGGGTTCGCCTGTCGTATGGACGCCTATGAAATTGCGAACCCTCCTCGGAGCGACAGTCGGCGTGATCGGTGGCGTCGTACTCGGCAACCGGGCACTCAGAACCCGTGCTGGGTCGCTCGACAATCCGTTTGCAGGCGTCGAACGAACGTATCGCTGGCGCGGGATGGATGTCACCTATACCGTCTCAGGCGAGCCCGACGCTCCCGACGTAGTGCTCGTCCACAGCATCCACGCCGGCGCGAGCGGCCACGAGTTTAGTCGCATCGTCGAAGATCTCGCCGAATCGTATCGGGTAACCGTCATCGACCTCCCGGGGTTCGGCCGCTCGGATCGGCCGCCGCTCGTTTACTCGCCGGGACTGTACGCGGAGTTCCTCCAGGACATCACCCGCGATACGACCGACGAGCCGATCGTAATCGCTTCCTCGCTCTCGGGTGCGTTCGCCGTCGAGGCCGCCGGGGACAGCGAGTGGGAACGACTGGTGTTGATCTGCCCGCTCACCGACACCGGTGCGCGTCGACCCTGGATGCGAACAGTGCTTCGCACGCCGATCCTGGGAACGACGCTGTTCAACATCCTCGCGAGTAAGCCATCCATCCGGTACTTCTACGAACGCGACGGCTACTACGATCCAAGCCGGATCGATCGAGAGGCGATCGAGTACGCCTGGAAGAGCGCTCATCAGCCCGGTGGGCGGTACGCTCCCGCCTCCTTCGTCGCCGGCACACTCGATCCCGATATCGACCTCGCCACGGAACTGGCCGCGCTCGAGGTACCGACCACCCTGATCTGGGGGCGAGACGCCAAACTCGTGCCGTTGCGCGACGGGCGCGAACTCGCCGACGCGGCCGACCTGGATCTGGTCGTGGTCGATTACGCGACGCAGTTGCCCCACGCCGAACATCCCGAGCGGTTCCTCGAGTACGTCGAGGCGGAGTTGCCACGAGCCGACTCCTGACCGAAAGCGCCGGGTTCAGCGGCGAACCGATACAATTTTCGAGAGAGACGGACGATAGGACTGAGATGAACCCACTCCAGGTCGTGGCCGAACCGACTGTCTGGCTGGCGTCGTTGGTGGTGCTCGTCGCATACGCCATCGTTGGCGGTGCCGTCGCACTCGATGCCAGATCCAACGACGTCGATCAGCCGGCACGCTGGGGCGGAGCGGTGTTCGTGGCCATGTTCGCCGGAACGATCCTCCTCGACAGGCAGCTACTTGGTGCGGCACTGTTCGGGCTATTCGTGATCGTCCTCTACGCTGGTACTGTGCGCACGTGAAAAACCACGCCGTCGGCCGAGGGGCCGTCGTCACAACAGCGCGTCCAGCTCCTCGAGCGAGGCCAGTTCGTAGGTCGGCTCGTGATCCCCGGGCGTTTCGATTCCCGGATCGATCCAGGCGGAGTCCATCCCCATCGCGTTCGCCCCACCGATGTCGGCGTGGAGCGAATCGCCGACGTGGATCGCCGCATCCGCCGTCGTGTCGAGGCCGGATAGTGCCCGCTCGAACGGGGTCGGATCTGGTTTCGGCGGGACGCCATTCCGTGGATCGGTGAACACGGACACGTCGACCGCGTCCAGGAGGTCGAGCGCCTCGAGTTTCTGCGTCTGTGTCTCGCATCCGCCGTTGGTGATGAGGCCGACCGGGCCGTTCTCCCGCGCCCGACGAAGGGCGCGTTTGGCACCAGGTCGAAACCGAACGTCGGAGGGATCGGCAAACTCGAGATGCGACCTGGCCAGATCGGGTGCAACGGCGGGATCGATATCCGCCTGGCGAGCAGCCGCCTCGAAGAGACACTCGAAAAATTCGCGGTCGGTTTCGGCGGTCGGGACGCATGTCGAGGCTATCCGAAGGTCGGCGGGCGTACAGAACGGATCGACGCCGGCGTGGGAGAACGTCGCCTCGAGACGCTCGTCAGGCTCCCGGCAGGGCTCACAGAGCGTACTGTCGAGATCGAAACACACCGCATCGTACGCAGCCATCGACCGCTACTTCGAGGGTCGTCCCCCTGAAGATTTCGCCTCGTCGGGACGACCCCGCGATGGTCGAGCCTCCCTCGAGTGGTTGCGCTCACATTCCCATGTCCGCGGCCGCTTCGGGAACCGGCAGGTCGTGTGGCGAGACGCCGAGTCGCTCGCCGACGTGGTCGAGCGCCATGTCGAATCCGTAGTAGCGCTCGAGTTCCTCGCCCGTTTCCGACGTCCGAACCTTGAGCATGGCGTATCCGTCGAGATTCTGAGCGATGGCGGCCGTGATTCCCTCGCGTTCGAACTCGAGGAGGCGTTCAGCATCGGTTTCGGTGTACGTCGCGGTGATGCCGTTCGCTTCGGCTTTCCGAGCCGTGTCGGTTACGTCGTTAGATCCGTTCACAGGTTCCTCGGTCATGTCGAAGGATTCTCGTTGGGGTGATTGGAACCTGTCGATTCCCCACGAGCGGTCGCCCCGCGTGACAACGGACACGTCGAAATCGATGACAATCACTCGTTACGGACAGTACGGAACCCATACTTTTTCACCCGTTCCTCGAGGTGTCGGTCGATGACTCGGACAGATCTCGACCACGTCTCGCGCCGACGACTCCTGTCGGCGCTCGGGGTTGTCGCCGGTGTCGGGCTGGTGTCGGGGTGTCTCGCTGATCGGGACGCGGATCCGACCAGCAACGAGACCGACACGGAATCGAACCCCGAAGACGACACTGATGCGAACGAAGAGGAAAATAAGACGCCTGATGAGGAATCGAGCGACAGCGACAGTGGGGCCGATGACAGTGGAACCAACGAATCGAACGAGCAGGACGAAACCGACTCGTGGGGCGTCGACGAGTTCGTCTTCGATGCCCGCTCGTCCGGCTTCACCGGCGTGGAACCAGCGGTGATAGCCGACGAGGAAAACCCCACACTCGTCCTCACCGAGGGCGAGGAGTACACGCTCACGTGGAGAAACGCCGACGGCCACGCTCACAATATCGAGGTCTGGAACGACGACGAAACGGTCGTCGGCGACTACGCGACCGAACCAATGGACGTCGAGGGCGACTCCCAGTCGCTCACCATCGAAGCGAGTCCCGCGATGGCCGAATACGTCTGTGCAATCCACGCGAGTTGGGGCAAACGCGGCGACCTCGAGATCCGAGCGCCAGATCAGTCGTAAGCGACAGCAGGGTGGGAACGCGTACCGGTTCGGAAACGACACCGATAACTCGCTGGTCACGAAGGCCAACCTGTTGCCGTGACCGCGACCGACCACCACGCCAGCTATCAGCACCTCGAGAGTCTCCGATCCACGCGGGCCGTCGCCGGCCGCTGGGCGCTGCTCTCCGTTGTCGCCTTTCTCGGCTTCGGTTACGCGTTCGTTCGGCTTCACGGACTCCTCCTCGGCCAATCCTTCGAGCCGATCGTCATCACCCCGTCATCCCTGCCGAACGCAATCGAGGCCGTTGCGCTCCTCGTGGGGACACTCGTATTGGTCGCCGTGCCCCACGAACTGTTACACGGCGTCGCGATGCACCGATACAACGGTGACGCTCGGTACGGCGTCCAACTGGCGCGATTCGTCTTCCCGTACGCCTACGCAGAGAGCGACGCGACCTACGAACGAAACACGATGCTCGTCATCCTGGTGACGCCGTTCGTCGTCATCTCGAGCCTCGGCGTCCTGCTCGCGCTCGGCCTCGAGGCGACTTGGCCGCTCTTTTTCGTCGCCGCCAACGCTGCCGGCTCCGTCGGCGACCTCTGGACGGCGCTTCGGTTGCTCCGATACCCCTCGACCGTTCGCGTCGGGCCGCCACCAGCCGACGAAGGCGCACTCGGTGTGTACGGTCGATCCGACGTCCCCACTCGGACAGGGCCACTTCCCGCGGTCGTGCTCGGTGCAGTCGTCGGTGCCGTCGGGACGTTCGCCAGCCTCGTAGCCGGGTTCGTTGCGCTGGTGTTTCTCTCGCTCGGGTTCGACACCGGCGCGGTCGTGCTGGGTACCTCCGACGGCTGGCTGCTCTTTCGTCACGAACTGCTCCCTGGCGAGGGAGCAGTGATCGAAGTGGGCGAAGGACTCATCGCGGCGCTTTCTGTCACTGGAGGAATGCTGTGGGCCGCGTTGACGACTGTAGAAGGGTGACCTACGACGGGTCGACGACAACGACGCGAAGGTCGTTCACGTTCGTCCCCGTCGGCCCCGTTTCGAGGATGGAATCCAGTTCCTCGAGAAACGATGTCACGGCGTGAGCATCGAGAGCGTTACGCCCCGCATCGACGGCCTCCGAATCGGGAAGCGTTCCGCCGTCGACGATGGCCCCACAGGCCTCGGTTGGGCCGTCGATGCCGTCGGTGTCGATCGACGCGAGGACGGCCGAATCAACCCCCGACTGGGCGAACTCGAGGGCACTCGCCAAGGCGAGTTCCTGGTTTGGCCCGCCGACGCCGGCCGGATGCACGCCTTCGCCTCCACCCGCGTCTCCGTCCGCAGCCGCCCGCGAAGCATCACGAACCGTCACGGTCACCTCGCCACCCGAGAGCACCACTGCGGGTGGCTCCACCGGATCACCACGGACGAGCATCTCCTCGACGATTGCTGCGTGTACACTCCCGACGTCGGCCGCTTCGCCGCGAAATCGACTCGAGAGCACGAGCGTCCGATACCCCCGCTCTCTAGCGACGGCTTCGGCGGCGTCGATGGCCGTCCGCGTGCCAGCGAGACAGTGCCAGTCCGCCGCGGCGACCGCGGGATCGTCCGGGTCGGGCGTCTCCTCGAGGTCGCCGTTCGCGCCCGACTCGAGTCGACGGCGTATCGAATCCGGGAGCGTCTCCGCGAGGCCGTACCGACGACAGACGGCGAGCGCATCCGAAAACGTCGACGGGTCAGCTACCGTCGGCCCGCTACCGATCACCGAGGGGTCATCCCCGACGACGTCGCTGATGGCGAGGGTCACGACCCTCGCCGGGGCCGCCGTCCGGGCTAAGTGCCCACCTTTGATCGTGGAGCAGTGTTTGCGTACGGCGTTGATCTCGTCGATCGACGCCCCCGACTCGAGCAGGGCGTCGGTCGTCTCCCGCAGCGCCTCGACCGAGATATCCGCTGCCGGTGCGGTCAACAGCGCGCTGGCCCCGCCCGTGATCGTTGCGAGGACGAGATCAGCGGATGCCGCGTCCGCTGCGTACTCGAGTACGCTGGCCGTCGCCTCGCGGTTTCGCTGGCTAGGGATCGGGTGATCGCCCTCGAGCACCTGTACGTGGGACGTTTGTACGGGGGACGTTTCACCCGTTGATCGGGAGACGACGGCTCCCTCGAGCGCGTCGATACGGCCGTCGGCGAGGGCGGGTTCGAGGATCGACTCGAGCGCCCTGGCCACCCCAGTCGAGGCTTTGCCGCCACCGATGACGATGACGCGATCGACGCCGGACAGGTCGTACGCGGAGCCGTCGATGGAGAGTCTCTCGTCCTCGAGCGAGACCGTGTCCGGGACGACCCGTTCCGGAACTGTCGCTCGGATACCGGCCTCGAGACACTCGAGGGCGGTCTCTCGAGCAGGCGTCGTGGCGTGGGTAGCTCGGTTGTGGAACATGGTGGCGAGCGAGTGGTACTGAGAGAGTGGCGAAGAGGGAGTAGCGATCAGACGAGACGCCGGAGCAGCCCGTACACAGCGTCGCGTAGCCGATCCGGCAGGAATCGGGCGTACAGTCCGTACTCGGCGACCGGCCCGACGGGATAGCGGGCGGGCGGTTCCGGACACGTACCGGCGTGGAGGATGGCGGCGGCGACGTCCTCCGGATCGACGGCCAACGGGCCCTCCCCGCCCACCAGTTCTGCCTCGTCGAACAGCTCGTACAGCGACTCGTAGGCGGGCGTCCGTTCAGTGGGTACCTCCTCGTCGACGCCGTCGGGGATCGCCGTCTCGATCGGACCCGGTTCGACGACGACGACCTCGAGCCCGAACTCCTCGACCTCCGCCCGAAGCGCGTCGCTCATCGCCTCGAGCGCGTGCTTCGAGCCGGCGTAGGGGCCCGTTCCCGCGAACGAGAGGCGACCGAGTATCGATGAGACGTTGATGATACGGCCTTCGCCCTGGGCGCGCATGTGCGGGAGGGCTGCCCGCGTCAAACGGTGTGGGCCGTAGACGTTGACGTCGAACTGGCGCTGGAGCGACGCCGTCGAGACGTCTTCGATCGGCCCCAACTGGGCGTAGCCGGCGTTGGTGACGAGGCAGTCGATCGCATCACCGATCTCGACCGTTCGCTCGACGGCGCGGCCCACCTGGGCGGGATCGGTCACGTCGAGTTCGACCGTCTCACAGCCCGCGTCGGCGAGGTCGGCGATCGACTCGCGATCGTGTGCTGCGGCGACCACGAGCCAGTCCTCGGCCAGAAACGCGCGGGCGGTTGCCGCCCCGACCGGCGAGTCACAATCGGTGACGAGAACGCACCGCTTTCGCGTGTAGCGGTCGTCAGTTGTCGTCGATGCTTCGACAGACTCCCCATCGGAGTCCGTCGTCTCGGCGTCGACGCCACCCGAATCCATCGTCGAGTATCCAGGCTCCCCGCCTGAGGACGCCGTCTCAGACCTCGAGGACGTGGGTTCGGATCTCGAGGACGCCGTCTCAGACGAGTTAGCGGTCGATTCCGTCCCGTTCGTCACATCACTCGCGTCTCGGTCGTGTGCCGTCCCATCGGTCGCTGGATCCGCCGCATCCGTCGCCGCGGCATCGGCATCGGCATCGTCGGCCGCTCCCTGAGTCATGGGAGTGTGATTCGGGGGTAGGGGCCTAAGTATCGACGGTTTGTCTCGCTCACTGGACGGCGAGGTACGAACGAGAGGGATGCTCGAGTGATAGGGATCGTTGGAGTCACGTACCGTCGTTTGCTGGCTCTGGGGTGAGCAAACGACGGTACATTGTCACAACGATCCCTATGAGCCCCACCCATCCAGCATCGCTCGAGTACGAACGAGGGCCGGTTTCCGCCTCCGATGATCTTTTGAGCGCCCCAATCCGATAACCAGCTAACAGTCGTGTCGCCTACACTCACATCGCTGGTTGCCGGCGTGGTCTTCGGACTCGCACTCGCTGCCCCACCCGGCCCGATGAACGCCATCATCGCCGAGGAGAGCGTCCTCCGTGGCTGGAACGCCGGGTTCAAAGCGGGCCTCGGGGCGATGCTCGCGGACGTCCTCTTTTTCTTCCTCGCCCTGGGCGGGGCCGTCGCCGTCGTCGACCGGTACGCCACCCTCCAGTCTGCACTGTACCTGCTCGGTGGCGTTCTCATGCTCGTCTTCGCCGTCGGCGCCTGGCAAGAGGTTCGCTCGACGGCGTCGTTCACCGGCGACCTCGAGGCCGGTGCGACGGGATTCCAAAAAGCGTTCGCCCTCTCGTTGACCAACCCGCTCCAGATCGGGTTCTGGCTCACCATCGGCATCGGGTTGATCAAACCGGGGACGCTCGACGTGTTCGCACACGTACCCGCACTCGGAGAGACGCTCGGCGGTACCGTCATCGTCGAGACCGGGAGTCTTGCACTGCTGGTCGGTTTCTTCGTCGGCATCGCCGTCTGGATCACCGGCTACCCCGCAGCGCTCGCTCGAGCCGGCCGCCGAGTCGACGCGTTCGCCCCCGCCGTTGCGCTGCTCAGTGGCGTCGTCCTCGCCGGATTCGGCCTGTTTTTCCTCGCGATGGGGATTGCCGGCGTCCGCTGATCGAGCGTGTGTCGGAGCATCGCTACAGCGCACCTTACGAGAGATTCCTAATTCACCCAACTCGAGTCCGGTCGCCCGCCATACTGACATCAGTTACGAACCATCACCCGTTACGAACCATCCGCCGTAGACACGTCCGATTCCGATTGCTCGAAGTAATAATGATAGTGTGCCTCACAACCGGGGTTGAACGACGCATCACAAAAGGGGCAGACGTTCCCGGACTCGAGGTACTCGGGAACCGTCAACCGTCGATCACAGACGCCACACAGGACGGACGGTTCGTCGAACCGGTCACGAGGCCAGGGAACGGGGCGATGATCGGCTACGGTGTCGTGACACCGGTGGCAGGGGTAGTAGGTGTCACAGCAGTCGAATCGAAACGCGACGACATCCCGTTCGCTGTTGTAGTGGGCACAACGGGTTTCGGAGTCGACGTCGACGCCTCGAACGTGGACGTGGACGTGAGGGTTGTTATCACGGACGTGGACGTGACGCTCGTCGTGGGCACACACGCTCGAGGCGACGACCCGAGGGATGGTGAGTGTGGCGGAGTTATTCGAACGCGGTCGTATCACCGCGGCGGTAGCGATCGAGGCGCTGATACCCTCGAATCGCGCCGTCTTCCTCGAGCGTGAGTTCGTACCGGCCGATGATGTCCTGGGTGTCGGGCACGGCCCGTCGTTCGATGACGTCGACAACTGCGATCCACCCCTCCTCAGTCGGGGAGATCTCGCTGATGGTGTCGAGCGGGTGGCCGATGATCGAGTCGGCCGCTCGTTCGATGCGTTTTCGGATCGCGAGCAATCCCTCGAGGTCGTCGTCTTCGATCTCCGCTGCCTCGAGGTCGACGTCGTCGACGTCGACAGCCTGTGGTTCGGTTACCTCTTCTTGTTGCATTGGTGTCTCCGTGGTGTCAGTGGCTGCGGGTTCGTCACGACGATCGGCGTCGGCACCCGCCGAATCGTCTGTGCTGGATTCGCTCGAGTCGTCGCCCGAGTCGTTCTCGGCCTCGTCAATTGCGTCGTCATCGGGATCCTCGCCGATCGTCTCGTCACTCGAGTCGTGCTGGTGGCAGAATCCGTCTTCCTTCGCCGGGCGCGAGCAGCGCTCACCCGACGCTGTGAGCGCCTTGCATTGGTCGGTTGCTTGTGATTGTGCTTCGGCCATCGTTGGAATGGGTGATTCGATCTGTGGATTAGAGAGCACTCGAGACCGTCGACTCGAGGCTGGCGACATCGTGGTCACCGTCCTCGTTGCCAGCCACTTTCGGCGACAGCACGTCGGTGAAGACGTTCGTCAGTACCGCGTGATCGACTTCGTCGCCGTCTGCGTCGGCATCACTCACCGAACCGTCGAAGACGGCGAGCCCCTTCGCAGCGGTGATCGCGACACGAGTACCCACGACGATGTCGAGTTCCTCGCGTAGCTGCCGAGTCGCCTCGACGACGTGTTCGATCCGTTCTCGAGTAGCGTCGACGTGGGCGGCGACGATTTCGCACTCCGTCTCGAAATCGTAGTAGTCCACGTGGACGCCGACCATCCGATCGAGGAGGGCGTCCTGCGGTTCGTGGACGCCGGCGTACTCGGCGGTGTTCGACGTGAGGATCGCGCGGAACTCGGGGTGGACGTCGATCTTCCGGTCGTCGCCGCGCTTCCCGGGGCGCTCGAGGATGCCCTCCTCGAACACGGACAACAAGACGTTGTGGGCGACGGGATCGCTGCGCGAGAACTCGTTGTAGACGAGCGTCGCGCCCTCCCGGGCGGCGACCGAGAGTGGGTTGTCGACCCACCGTTCACGAACGACTTCGGTACGCTTGTGGACGCCGCTGACGTACCGGTCGTCCTCGAGGTACTTCTCCCCGCCGGCGTGATCGCCGACGAGCGCCGCGGTGTCGACGGCCTCGTCGCCGTCGATCCAGACGACTGGCCGACCGCGCTGGGCGGCCGAGGCGAGCGCCAGGGCCGTCTTTCCACAGCCGGTCGGGCCGATCACGTGGACGGGCTGATCCGCCTCGAGCCAGCCATCGATTCGGTCGGCCAGCGAGGAAACGGCATCGGTCGTGACGAACGGGTCGGGCATGACGTCTTCCGGTGATCGAAGAATTTCGCGAGCGCTTCCGGTCGTTCCGTTCGATTGGGCACCGTTTGAACGCGCCTGTTGCTGGCGCTTTTTCGCCCGTCGCCGTTCCTTGACGTTCCGGTCGCTCCGGATCTTTCGTCCGCGGACTTTTCGGTCGCGACTGGCTGAATCAGGGCCCATTCGAGACGATCACTCTGCCGCCGATTGCGGGGACGATTCGGGTCGCTGTTCGATCTCGAGTTCCTCGAGATCCTCGAGGTCGCCCTCGGACGTTGCTCGTTCTATCTTCGATATCTCCTCGGCGTAGTGGAGGAATGTATCGACCGAGGCGACGACGACACGCGCCTCGATGGTCAGGAGTTCGATCCCGACGACCGAGACGCGAGCCCAGATATCGATGACGACGCCTTTGTCGAGGATTCGGTCGAGGACTTCTGCGAGGCTCGAGGAGTCAGGACGGCGTTGTGGTGATGTCATAGCGAACAATCGGTACTGGGGCAAGGAGCCGTTTGTGGACTGGCGCTGCATCTGCAAGCCGCGTTTCTGTTTCCGACGACCGCTGACTTACCGGATCCACGCTATTGGGTTCCCCAATCGCGAGAGCGCCGCAATACCGGTACAGATACTCGAGCAAATACGTGACGTAGCGAACGAGAGTTGATCCTCGAAAAAGTGAAAGCGTCTCACCAACCAGAGTACACGCAACCGGCAGTCGTTCCGTTTCATGCTCCGAAAGGATCCGTTCAACGGAGCGTCAGCACGATCAACGAGCACCGACCCCACTCTGTCACCGGCCCGGATACGGTTTCGTCGTAAGGGAGTGCGTTCGAAGACCGATCACTCCCGGCGCGCGGGGTGATCCGCCGCCAATTGTCGCTGTCCGTGCAGGTTCTCCCGGAGCGTCGAACCCTCGTAGGACGTCCTGATCAGTCCGCGCTCGCGGAGCACCGGTACCACGAGGTCGACGAATTTCTGGAGCGTCCCTGGGCGCGTCACCTCCTTCAGGTTGAATCCGTGGATCCCGACCTCGTCGCGCCAGTCCTCGAGTTCGTCGACGACCTGTTCCGGCGATCCGACGAGCACCGGCGAGGTCGATCCGAGCCCGGCGAAACGAGCGACCTCGCCGACCGTCCACTCGCGGTCGGGATCGTTTTTCGTGAACGCGTTGATCGCTCCCTGGATCGCGTCCGTCTCGATGTGCTCGACCGGCTGATCGGGGTCGAGGGTGGAGAGATCCGTGTCCATGAAGCCGCTCAACAACGAGAGTGTCCCCTCGACGCTCACGTGGTCGCGGTATGTTTCGTGTGTTTCACGGGCGAGGGCCTCCGTTTCGCCCGTGATGACGACGATCCCCGGGAAGAACTTGATCGACTCGGGGTCGCGACCCGCAGCAGTGGCCCGTTCGCGCATGTCCTCGACGTACGCTCTGGTCGCCTCCTTCGTCGGCTGGGAGACGAACACGGCCTCGGCGTTCGAGGCGGCGAACCGACGACCCCGATCGGACGACCCCGCCTGATACAGAACCGGCGTCCGCTGGGGCGAGGGCTCACAGCCGTGAGGCCCCGGTACGGAGAAGTACTCGCCCTCGAAGTCGATCGCGTGCACCTTTTCCGGGTCGGTGTACGTCCCCGGGTTGGCATCGCGGACGATCGCGTCGTCCTCCCAGGAGTCCTCCCAGAGCCGGTAACAGACGTCCATGAACTCGTCCGCCCGGTCGTAGCGCTCGTCGTGTTCGATGCGTCCCTCGAGGCCGAGATTCCTAGCGGCGCTCTCGAGGTAGGAGGTGACGATGTTGAACGCGATCCGGCCGTCGGTGACGTGATCGAGCGTGGAGAGTTCGCGCGCGAGCTGGTAAGGGTGGGTGTAGGAAGTCGATCGGGTTACGGCAAAGCCGACGTGATCGGTCACTTCGGCCATCGCGGGGACGAGTGCCTGCGGGACGTTCGACGGGGTCTGAATCGCGCGTTCGATCGCCGGGTCGCGGTTCCCCTCGTACACGTCGTAGATGCCGCGCACGTCGGCGAAGAAGATCGCGTCGAGGCCACCCCGTTCGGCCGTCCGTGCGACCGACGTCCAGTAGTCGCGATCGGTGTAGCGATGGGACTGGTCACCCGGGATCGTCCAGGTGCCCGGCGAGACGTGCTCGACGGCGTTCATCGTAAAGAGATTGAAGTGCAGCGGCTGCGTGCTCATGAACCTGCTTACTGTTCCCCCAACAAAAGTGGCGTGACACCGGTAAGAAGCGGTTCAGGGGACTCGATTCCGTCACTCGAGGACGCGTCACCGAATCGGCTCAGAGAATTCCGCGATTGTCCCCCATGGATCGCTTACCGGTGGATCCGGGCCGCTGACACACCCATTAACACGAACAGTAGTACTCGGGGCCCCCGAACTCAGTCTCGAGCAACTGTAACGTCGGCCCGGGATCGGACGGACGGTACACCCCGGTGGTCAGGCCACGGGTCGTCTCGAATGCCCCCGAGAGCAACAACCGCCACTGTTCCCTGTCGAGGACGTCGTTCGCCGATGGATCGCCGGCGAGCAGGGACAGGTAATCTCGAAGATAGACCCAGCGGGCCTCGTGGGACTCTCCGGCCGCGTACGACTCGCCGACGGCGTCCGCATAGGCCGCGTACGGGAGGTTTACTCCGGCTTCGACCGGCATCGAGATCCACTTCCACGGTCGGGTGTTGACGTCCAGCAGGACGTACTCCTCGCGATCCGTATCGTAGACGAATTCGGCTTCGCTGATACCGTAATAGCCGGACGCCTCGAGTACCGACCGAGCGCGGTCTTCCAGCACCGGATCGGTCACCGCGTCGACGACACACGACGTTCCGTAGGCCCGCGGGTAGCGGACGCGAGCATTGCCGACCACGCCGATCGTTTCGCCCTCGGGGGAGACGTACGAGGCGAACGACCGATCGTCACCGGTCGCGATGGGTACTTTCTCCTGGGCCATGACCCGGACGTCCGCGGCTCGAGCCCGCTCGACGACCTCCAGGAACGCCTCCTCGTCGGCCACTTCGACGACGTTCGTCCCGAGGAGCTCCTCGAACTCGCGCTTTCTCGCGGGTTTGACGACGAACGGGTACTCGAGCGCCGCAGCGGCCTCGAGCGGATCGATCTCCGCGAGTCGGTAGGTCTCCGGGTAGGGCACCTCGAGTTCCTCGGCGAGTGCGTACAGCGACTCTTTGTCGAGTACGGTGTCGATGACGTCCTGGGCAGCGAAGGGGAGTCGGACGCCCGCGGGTTCAGTTTCGGCGAGCGCGTGTACCCACTCGTCCATGCAGGGGAATACGACGGGATCGTGAACGAGCGAACTGGAAACCCGCTCGATATCCTCGCAGAATCCGTCGAGGTCGTCGAGCGGGAAGGTGACCTCCCCCGCTGCGACCACGGCGTCCGCGTACGGTGCCACCCCGTCCCCGTTTCGGTCGAGCGCGATGATCGGGACGTCGTGGGCAGCGAGCGCTCGTGCGACGCTGCAGCCGGTGATGTGCGCATTGCAGACGATCGCAGGCGGGCGATCGAACGAGCGTTCCCCCAGTCGTTCACAGAGGGTCGAGAGCGAATCGAACGACGATGCCATACCCCACCGTGGAGAGCCCGATACTAAACCAGCGGGTTTTTACGGGAGTCATGTAAGAAATCTGTGTTTTGGTCGCGAGATTTATCAACCAGAGCCACCATTTGGTACGCGTGGTTGAAATGAAGACGAGAACGGAGGGGGCCCTCGGTGACTGACGAGCCTGAAGTGCTCGTCGTCGACGATGAGTCCCGCCTCGCCGATCTCTTTGCGGCCTGGCTAGGGACGGATCGACCCGTCGCTACGGCCTACAATGGCGAGGAGGCCCTCGAGAAGATGTCCGACTCCGTCGAGGTGGTTTTGCTCGATCGCCGTATGCCCGGTCTCTCCGGCGACGAAGTTCTCCAGGAGATCCGGAACGAGGGCTACGACTGTCGGGTCGTGATGGTCACCGCTGTCGACCCCGACTTCGACATCATCGAGATGGGCTTCGACGATTATCTGGTCAAGCCCGTATCGAAGGACGAACTCCTCGAGATGGTGGCGAATGTATCGACTCGATCGAACTACAAAAGCGACATTCAGGAGTACTACGCCCTCGTCTCGAAGAAGGCGCTACTCGAGTCCGAAAAGGCCGACCGCGAACTGGCCGATCACGAGGAGTACCAGGAACTCAGCAACCGCGTCGAAACGCTCCGCGAACAGGTCGACGAAACGGTCTCAGATATGTCCTCTCACGATGATTTCGTCGGCGCCTTCCAGGATTTACAGACCGAAAACGGCCCCCAATCTTAATTCTCGAAACGGAACTCGAATCGGGCCCCTCCGTCCGGTCCGCTGGTCGCCAGCACCGTCCAGCCGTGGCCGTCGGCCACCTCTTTGACGACCCAGAGACCAAGTCCGATCCCCTCCGAACCGGTCGACACCTGGGCGTCGAAGAGGTCGTCGCGTATCGACGCCGGAATACCGGCCCCATCGTCGGCCACGTAAAAGCCGGGGGTCTCTTCGAGCCGACCAGCCCGGATCGTAAGCGGTGTCGCGTCCCCCGACCGTTCGATCCCGTGTTCGACAGCGTTTCGAAACAGGTTTTCGAACAGCCTGAGCACCGGCGAACGATCCGCCTCGAGTGTGATCGTGGAGTCGATCTCGAGTTTCGCGTCGTCGACCGAGACGTTTTCCCAGGCCTCCGTCACGACCGACTCGAGGTCGTGGGACTCGACGTCGACGGCCCACTCGCCCTCTCGAGCGACCGTTAGCACGTCCGCAATGATGGCCTCCATTCGATCGAGCCCCTCGTGAACTGTCTCGAGGTGGTCGGTCGAGCCAGTTTCCTCGGCTAACTCGAGATAGCCCTGGGCGACCCCGAGCGGGTTTCGGAGGTCGTGGCTAACGATCCCGGCGAACGCATCGAGGCGTTCGTTCTGCTCGCGAAGGCGTCGCTCACGGCGCTTTCGACAGGTGATATCACGGACGACACCGACGATGCCGCGGAACGTGTCGTCCGCGGCGACGAGCGCAGCCTGGGTTTCACAGGGGATCGTCGTCCCGGATTTGGTCTCGAGGACGGTTTCGAACGTCGTCGTGGGCTCGCCGTCTGCGACGAGTCGATCGAGTGGATGATCGGTCTGTCGGGTTCCGCCCTTGGACACATCGTCTTCGATAGGCTCTCCCTCGGTCACCCTGTCCTCGACCTCATCGCCCTGCGGCTCGGTGAACAGCAGCGACAACGGCTCGCCGAGCAGTCCTTCTCTGCTGTAGCCGGTCATCTCGACGAGCGCGTCGTTGACCGTCGTGAAGTGGCGGTCGCCATCGACGACGTACATCCCGTCACCCGCCGCCTCGACGAGGCGTTCGTACCGTCGAAGCGACTGTTCTTGCTGTGAGAGCCGGCCCCGGATCGCGATCGACTCGAGCGCGTAGGATGCCGTCTCGGCGATCGATTCGATCGTCCGCCGCTGTTCGTCGGTGAACGCTGACGTGCCGTAGACCACCAGCACGCCGAATCGCTCTTCGGCAGTCGCCAGCGCCAGGACGGCAACCGACGCCGCTCCCCGATCGAGTGCGTCCGTGCCGAGTGGAACGCGTCGCTCGTTTCGGTCGATTCGGTCGACGACCCGGGGCTCCCGCGTTCGAAGGACGTCTTCGAGGAGGGGCTCGCGACCGGAACCGATCGGAAACGTTCGTTGCATGGGCCAGTCGACACCGGTTCGATCCGTGATCCACGGAATGATTTCCCTTTCCCCGGGGTCGTACTCACCGAGCCAGGCGAAGACGTAGCGGTCGTCGTCGTCGGTGAGCGTCTCCCGAACGGCCCGTTCGATCTCGCCGGCCGTGCGAGCGTCCGCCAGACGCCGTTTCACCCGGCCGGCAATTCGATCGAGTGGTGGCGCTGTGTCGCTCTCGAGCCGACTAACGATCGTCGTCGACAGCGCGTTTGCAGTACCCGTTACCGGCGTACGGCTGACGATCTCGCCGAGGAGGTGTCGCTGTTGTGGGTCAGTTCCAGTCCAGTGGACGAACGCCGGGATTTCCGGCCACCGTGATTCGACGTCGTCGAGCAGCCCGTGATCGTTCCCAACGGTGGCTGCGTCCACGACGATCGCGTCGACCCTATCACACTCGAGCCGGCCGATCGCATCGGTGGACGACTGAGCGATGGCGACAGTGACGTCGCTGTTGACCAGCGCCCGGGTCACGGCCGCTCGCGTCGTCCGGTCGGCGCTCACACAGAGGACGCGAGGGCGTCCCTGAGTCGACTTCGTTGTATCCGTGTTGGAACTGTCGTTCATTCGGAGCCTCGATCGTCGCGTTGCCGGGGTGAGGCGATCGATACGTCGTCGCCTCCCACGACTGTCGGTGAGTCCGGACCGTCGAGTAGCCGGTGAGTCCGATGGGCGATGGCTCCGGCCAGGTCGTCGATCACCGAGCGGAGACGGACGAGTACCGGGACAGCGTTCCACCCAGCTGACGGACTGGGTATGCCATCGAGTGGGGTTCCACGCCTACACTACTGGGGAAATCGGGCGTCGGGGCCCGATTTTTCGCTACAGTCGACGCGTGGAAGCGTACGAGACACATTCCGGCGGTTGTAAAACGAATTGGCGGCCCACCTGATTGCTTTTACGGCCCTCGCGAACGCTTGTCGCTACTCGAGATCGATCGTCTCGCCCTGGCGGATGATCGTCATGTTCCCCTGCTGATCGAGTTGGACTCGGTAGTTGTAGTACGAAAAGGAGAGTTGCACCTGTGCTTTCTCAGCCGGTGGCTCGTCGAAGAGGTTCTCGAGCAGGTGGTCGACGTACTGATACAGCGGCGGCATCTCCTCGACCGGACGGCCCTCGAGTTCGGCAATCGGGTGGACGACAGCGAGATACGGGTCGTCAGGGTCTGGCTGGATCTGACGGTGGCGAATCCGGTGTGACGGCGATTCAGTCTCGCTGTCGAAGTCCTCCGGCGAATGTTTTTCAGCCATACCCGCCAGTTCGGTAGACAATCTAAAGAATGTCAGTGACACGAGAGATGAGAATGAGGTGTATCGAACTGTCATCACCGTAGACGGCTCTGCCCCCTCTCGAACGGCACGAACTGCTCGGACGGATACCATCGGATCGTGCACGACGAGTCATCCGAATCGTGCTCGAGGCGTTCCATCCGAATCGTTCGGCGATTCGTCGTAGCGGCGTAGGAACCGTGGCAACTTTGCCCCGTCGCCCCGGAGGCCCACTCGAGCAACGAATGCGTCACGCCCACCCAACCGAGCAGGCCGTCGGCATCGAGTACTACGTCTCCGACACCGACGGCACCGGCGGCCGGTTACGCGCCCGGGACGACCACTTTCGCGTCCGCGAACTCGAACGATTTTCGACCGAGCCGGTGGACACCTCGATGGACGCCTACCCCCACCTCGTGTTCCGGGCGACGCTCCGTGGCTGGGATACCAACGACTTCGCCCGACGGCTTTCCGACAGCCTGGGCGTCTCCCGCGAACGCGTGTCCTGGGCGGGCACAAAGGACAAGCGAGCGGTGACCACTCAGCTCTTTTCGGTCTACGGCGCGGAACCGACCGACATTCCCGAACTCAATCGTGCCGACATCGAGATTCTCGGGCGGGCGGGTCGCTCCCTCGAGTTCGGCGACCTGGCGGGGAACGCGTTCGAACTGGTCGTGAGCGATCACGACGACGAGAGTGCCACGAACACACTCGCCATCACGGACGACCTCGCCGCATTCGCTGGAACCGACGCCGACCCCGCACTCGGCGACCCGATCACGGTGGGCGTCCCCAACGTCTTCGGCCAGCAACGATTCGGAAGCAAACGGCCGATCACCCACGAAGTCGGCCTCGAGATCGTCCGCGGCGACTGGGAAGGTGCCGTCATGGCCTACCTGGGGCGACCGACGGCGGCCGAACCCGATGATACCCAGGCGGCCCGCGCGTTCGTCGAGAAGACTCGCGACTGGCAGACCGCTCTCGAACGGTTTCCAAACCGACTGCAGTACGAGCGGTCGATGCTGCACGAACTCGCCGAACACGGCGGTGAGCCGGACGCCTCGACGTTTCGTGGTGCCCTCGAGCGCCTTCCCACGAACCTTCAGCGGCTGTTCGTCCACGCTGCCCAGTCGTTCGTGTTCAACCGGATACTCAGCACGCGCCTCGAACGCGGCCTGCCGTTCGACCGACCCGTCGCCGGCGACGTCGTCTGTTTCGCCGACCGGGATGCCCCCGAAGGGCTCGAACTTCCGGACGTCGATCGCAGCCAGCGCGTCGACGAGCGCCGCGTGCAATCGGTGACCCGCCATTGCGAGCGCGGCCGGGCGTTCGTCACCGCGCCCCTCGTCGGAACGGAGACGACCCTCGCCGACTGCGAACCGGGCGAGATCGAACGGGCTGTGTTGGACGACCTGAACCTCGAGCAAGCCGATTTCGACCTGCCCGGCGAGTTCGACTCGACCGGGACGCGGCGAGCGATCCTCGTCCGGACGGCGCTCACGGTCGAAGACAATCCCCGCACGTTCTCGTTTTCGCTGCCGAAGGGGTCGTACGCGACAGCCGTGATGCGGGAGTACTTGCAGTGTGATCCGGTCGATCTGGGATAGTGGGTCATAGGAGCCGTCGCGCCACCTCGAAACACGTCCGTTTTAATCCCGCGGGGGCAATCCCGGCTATGGAGTGTCGCCACTGCGGATCGCCCCTCGAGAAACCCGGCGACTTCTGTCTCGTCTGCCGAGAGGGAAGCACCGAGACGGTGGTGCTCGAGGCGGCCCGCGACCGGGCGACACTGACGATGCTCGACGATGAGGACGTTCTGGGGGAGACGACGATCACCACCGCCCCCGAGGAAGGCGACCTCGCAATCGTCGAACTGCGGAATTTCGCCGGGTTGCTTGGCGACGAACTGCGACGAAAGCGCCCCGAGGAGGTGTACGCGGCAGGTGACCGAGACGTCGTGCAGGCCGTTCGCGAGGACACCCACTACACGTTTTACCGGGTCACCGACGACGACCCCGTCACCGCAGTGCTCGAGCGCCGCGGCGACCGGGCGCTCGACGTGGTCGACCTGGCACCCGCCGAGAAGATCGGCGGTAGTCACTCGACGCTCATCGGTGGACGAACGGGAATGCGCGCGATCCAGACCGTCGCCGAACACCCCCACGTCAAGAAGGTGATCCCCGGACCGATCGACGCCGGCGGCACCGGCTCCCAGTCGGGGCTCCGAGCGAAGGTAACGAGAGCGGACGACGGCGGGAACGTCCGAATGCTTCTGCGCGATGGCTCGAGCGTCCAGGAGAATCGGATCGTTACCACGGCGCGTGACCGCGAGCTGGGCGAGGCCGTTCGGGCCGACCTGAACGAAGCGTTGCTCGAGGCCGGTTTGCAGGACGAGTAGTGCGTTTCCAGGGCGAATTTGGTAAGCGATATCAGGTGACGGGGATCTATTTCGATCACCAGCCGATGCGTGGGACGGGAAGCGTACCAGCGGATCGAACTCAACACCTTTATCAGAACGCCGGGGATAGTGATCGATACTATGGCCGAAAAGCAGCGAGGACGGGTCGGCAGTGCCGGCCGTTTCGGAGCGCGATACGGACGCGTCGCCCGCCGACGTGTCACGGAGATTGAACACGACATGCGATCGTCGAAAGTCGACGGCGACGACGTCACCCGTATTGGGACGGGCATCTGGAAGAACGAGGAAACGGGCGAAGTCTTTGCTGGCGGTGCCTACCGCCCGCAGACCCCCGCCGGCGAGACGGTTCGACGGTCGATCCGTGCCGCCCTGGGCGAGGAGAACGAGTAATCGGTACGCATACGGCACTCCACCCCTATTACACACATATGAGCTACAAGTGCTCCCGATGCAAACGCGACGTACAGCTCGACGAGTACGGGGGCGTTCGCTGTCCCTACTGCGGTCACCGCGTCCTCCTGAAAGAGCGCAGCCGGGACGTCAAGACCGTCGACGTCAACTAAGTCGCTAGTTTTTCCGGTGTTTCCTCACAACGCGACCCTCGAGTTCGACTACGAGACCACAGCACGAGCGACCGTCGTGACCGAGGCAGTCACCCGCGAGGTCGGCGAGATCGACGACGATCGATCCCGGGCGACGATCGATCGTGATGACACCACCGTGACCGTCGACATCCGCGCACGAGACAGTACGGCGCTTCGAGCGGCACTCAATACCTGGTTCTCCCTGGTCGACGTCGCCGAGCGAACCGCGGCGATTGCTTCGTCCCACCTGGCGGGTACCGACGCCGACGCCGACCCCGAACCCGACACCGACGGCGGCCGATCCTCGAATCGCTCGAGCGATTCTACACCCCCCTCCAACTCCACCTCAAGTGAGCCGTGACTTCAACAGCGTCTCTTGACGAACCGACCGATGAAGATCCGATCGAGTGGCAGCTGACACCCTCGAACTCGGGACTCCTCCAGGGACTGCTCGGGTTCTCGTGGTCGATCTTCGGCGGTTTCGTCGCCCTCCTATTCGCCGGCTCGCTCGCACTGCTCCTCGAGGGGCGTGTCGCAGCGAGCAGTACCCAACTCACCCTCATCGCTGGGAGCGGGGTTGCTGGTCTCCTCGTGCTAGGCTGGCTCCTCTCTTTGCTCTCGCGATCGAACACCGGTCGGGCGTTCCTCCGGGTTCGACTGCCGGAGCCGAGCGACCCTGAGCGATCGGTCGTCGAACACGCGCCGCTGTGGCACCTCGTCGTTCTCGCGGGACTGGGTGCCCTCGTCCACGCCGCTGGGTTCGCACTCGCCATCGGCCTCGAGCGGTCGTCGTTCTGGTATCTGGTACCGATCGGCGGTGTCTACGTCGCGATCGTGAGCTTGCGGTGGTGGCTGCCGACGACCGGCCGACTCACCGACGATCGGCTCCTGGTGACCTCGTTCCCTCACGAAAGAACGAGCGGCCGGCGATGGTTCGGAGAGTTCGAGACGACGCACGAACTGAAGCGATCGCCGGCGGCGGAATCGAACTGGATGATCCGACGCTGGGGGCTCGGTGACACCACCATCGTCTGGATCGCTCGAAGCGACGGTGGTGGGCCGGTTCTGGCCGCGATGCCCACCGAATGTGTCGACAGGCTCGAGGCGTGGCTGCACGGGCAGTCATCCAGCCGACGTACCCGACGTCGCTGACGAAGAGCAAAGCTTGGCTTTATCAGTGCGGAGGGCAACGGTCGAAGTATGCAAGGCAATCTGCCGCCGGAGGCACAGGAGAAAATCGAGCAACTGCAGGATCTCCAGGAGACCGCACAGACGGTCGCCGTTCAGAAACAGGAGGCCGAATCCTCACTCAACGACGCCGAAGCGGCCCTCGACGAACTCGACGGTGTCGACGAGGAGACGACCATGTACCGCCAGGTCGGCGAACTGTTCGTCCAGACCGACTACGACGAGGCCCAGGAGCAACTCGACGACAAGGTGAACACGCTCGAGATCCGCCTCGAGACCCTCGAGAAACAGGAAGAGCGCGTCCAGAACCAGTTCGAGAGCCTGCAGGATGAACTGCAGAACATGCTCGGCGGGATGGGCGGCGGCCCGGCAGGCCCAGGCGGCCCGGGTGCTGGCGGCGCGTAAATGACGCCCGATCCGTCGACCGCATCGGAGCCGTCCGACGAGACCGTCGTCCAGACGGCATCGGACGCCGCCGAAGACGTCATCTTCTCGGCGTACAAGCAGTCGGCCGTCCGTGACTACGACGTCACCGTCATCTTCGAGGATGGCGTCCTCGAGGTCGACGTCTACCTGAACGTTCCTGAAGATGCGACGGAACGCTCCCCTGACGACGTCGCCGACGATGCCGCTCTCGCGGCCCGGTCGGCCGTCGACGACCTGTTCGGCGAGTAAGCCCGGTCAGGGACTTCTTTTTAGCCGACTCGAGCGATCATTCCACATGTGTAGCGGTGCCGATTCCAGACGACTACGTGATCCTTTGACACACCACCGAAACGACTTTCCGGCATCCTCGAGTGTGTCGGAACGACGAATGGAGACCCTTTCTTTCCGCTGAGCCGGGTCGTCTCGCGCCGTCGTCGAGCGACGACAGTGTCCGCCGAGCGATCGGTGGGCTCCCGTTAGTCGGATGAACACTCGATAGTCGCTTGGACACCCGGAATGACAGTCGGAACCGAGCGACGGCCATCGGTGAACCGGTGACCGTCGAATCGCCCTGCTGGAACCACCCGCAGTTCCGGCACAGAACGACAGACCGATGTCACGACCATCCAGCGACACTGCAGCGACGCACAGCAACACGACCGCACTCGTCGTCTCTCGCGACACTACCACCCCCGTCTCGACCGACGAAATCGCCGACCTCGCTCGAGCAGCCGGCTACACCGTCGAGGAGGCCGTTACGCAGCCCGGTCACCCCGACACCGGGAGCTACCTCGGTGCGGGCCGGCTCGAGGAACTGGCCACCCTGGCGACCGAAACCGCAATCGAAGCCGTCATCGTCGACGCACGGCTCACGCCGAGTCAGCACCACGCCATCGTCGACGCGCTCCCCGACGGAATAGCGGTGATCGACCGCCACCGACTCGTTCTCGACATCTTCGAGATGGGTGCCGGCGCCCGGCGAGCGAGCCTGCAGGTCGAACTCGCCCAGCTTCGGTACGACCTGCCGCGGCTCATCGCAACGACCGAGGAAGGGATGCTCAACCGGGTTACCGAGAGCGGAACCCCGGTCTACGACGTTCGAGACCGAATCGCTCGCCTCGAGCGGGAACTGGCGTCCCTCCCGGATCCGAGCGAGCAGTTCCGCCAGCAACGCCGCGAGCAGGGGTTCGACCTCGTGACGATCGCCGGCTACACTAACGCCGGGAAGTCGACGCTGCTGCACCAGCTTGCCGACGACCTCGAACTGGAGTCGACGGTCGAACACGAGCCTGACCCGGACGGAACCGGCGACACTGGCTCCGAAAAACACGCCACCGCGAGCGTCGCCGACCGACTGTTCGAAACCCTCGAGACGACCACTCGACGGTCGACTCTCGGCAGGCGGCCGGTGTTGCTCACCGACACCGTCGGCTACGTCGACGACTTGCCCCACGACCTGGTCGCCTCCTTCAGCGCCACGCTCTCGGAGGCGAGTGCAGCCGACGTCGTCGTGCTCGTCGTCGATGGGAGCGACCCACCCGAAACGCTCGAGCGACGACTCCAGGTTTCACTCGACGTGCTCGAGGAACACGGCGTCGACGACGACCAGCTACTGACGGCGCTGAACAAAGTCGATCGTCTGACCGAGGCCGAACAGGAACGACGTCGCACGCTCGCCGAATCATACGTCTCGACGGTGCTGCCGCTCAGCGCTCGCGACGGGACGAATCTCGAGGCACTCCGTACACAGGTCGTCGATCGACTGCCCACGGAACGGGCAACCCTCGAGCTTCCAGCTGGTGACGACGCGATGGCACTCGTCTCCCGAGCGTACGATCGAACGGTCGTCGCAGACGTGACCTACGCCGGCGAGACGATCACGCTCGAGTGTGCCGGTCGACCCGACGTCGTCGAGCGGCTTCGAGCGGAAGCGGCGAGCTTACAACGGTGAGCGGAACCCTCAGTCCACGTGACAGTGGCCGGCTCTCGAGACGGGTCATCGGCGGTCGTACGGAAGCTCGTCCAGGCTCTCCCTGACGCGGGGCCGGATCCTGAACAGCGACTGTTCTGTTTCCCGCTCGCCGTCGTCGGTGACGTACGCCTGGGTGTAGACGACGCGCTCGACGCTGACGTCGTCGGGAATCTCCTGGCCGACGACGACCGCATCGAGTGCTTTCCCCGGCGGAATCGGCGTCGCTACCGCACACCACCGATCTGGAAGGGCCGACGTGTGAGGGCGGAGGATATTCGACCCTTCGTAGAGAAACCCGTCGTCGCCCACAAAACTCGTCTGGACGTGCCCGCGCCAGGTCACCGGCCGCTCGCTCGTGTTGTGCACCGTGAAGAACGCAACCGTCCGCTTGCCGCCACCGGGAACCGGTTTCTCGAGGAGTTCCTCGAGCGTGACGTCGTGAACCAGCGCGACGAGCGTCAGTGTCAGCACCGTTCCCGTGACCTGCAATCCGACCGCCCCCGGCGGCTTGGTGTCCGATGGATCGTACGTCCGGTCGGTTTCGCCGTAGGGTATCGTGCCGTCACCAGCCCACTCGTCGGGATGTTCGCCCACAACTGTCTCGTACGCCTGCTTGATTCGAAGAAACTGGTCGCGAGAGCCACCCTGGTCTGGATGGTGCCGTTTCAACAAACGGCGGTACGCCGCCCGGATCTCGTCTAAATCGGCATCCGGCGAGACTCCGAGCACGTCGTAGTGGCTCTCCATATACGACACAGATATGCCCCGTAAAAATGAATATTTTCGATTATCGTAGTCGTTGGCCACCGTCCACGAAACACCAATTCGTTTTCAAACAGGAGATCGTGCCTCCTGTTAATCGCCAGATGAGTAATGATGTTTCGACAATATAGCGAGGTTGTCAGAAATTTGATTGGCCAGCAACGAAGCAGTGGTCACCAGACACCACGACCAACACCGTCCTGGCTTCACTCTTCGCGAACATCGATTTCGACGTGTCCGTTACTCTCGAGCGATATCTGATACGTCAGATAAGGGAACGTGACGGTGACGTCCGTCGCCGGCGACTCGAACAGTTGGTCGAGGGCGTCGGTGTTGATCACGTCGTGAAGCGGCGGGTACTCCGGCGGGCACAACTCCTCGAGAGGGACGTTTTCGGCTTCTGCAACGGCCTCGATAACGGCGATGCTTGGCTCCGGATTGAACGGTGAGTTCCATTGTTCTCCCCCTGAATCCATTTTTTCGAAATACGTCCGAAGGTGTTTGTTAAGGTTTTCTTTCTGTTCGACGCCGAGTCAGTCGATATGTCGACTGACTGTCGTCCAGTAAATACCGGCTAACACGACGGCACCCCCGACGACCGTCACGACGTCGGGCACCTCAGAGAGGAGAACGAACGCCAACGCCGTCGATCCGACCGGTTCGCCCAGCCAGGTGACGCTGACCACGACCGACTCGAGGTGTTTCAACACCCAGTTGACGACGGTGTGGCCCAGTACGCCGGGCCCGACCGCCATGGCGAGAAAGAGCAGCCACTCTCGAGGTGGGTAGGCGAGGTAGTCGTGACCCTGGACGCCGACGAGTACGAACAGCGTGATCGCACACGCGGTGTAGACGACCGTCACGTACGGGAACAGGGAGACGCGCTGGCGGATCGAGCGCCCGGCGAGCACGTAGCCGGCGACGGTAATCGCGCCGAGGATAGCCAGGCTGTTCCCGTAGAGCGTCGCGTCGGCGATCGGTGCTTCACCAGCGCCACCGAAGGACATCACCGCAGCACCGCCGATGGCGACGAGGATGCCGAGCACCGTCCGGCGATCGACGTACTCGCCCAGTAGGAGTGCGGCCCCGATCGCGACGAAGAGGGGCTGTGTTTGCACCAATGTGACGCTTGCCGCGACGCTCGTGTAGTTGAGACTCTCGAACCAGGCCGCGAAGTGGACGGCGAGGGCGACCCCGGCGATGGTCGCGCCAGCCAGATCACGCCAGGAGAGGCGGGCGAACTCGTGTCGGTGCCAGATGAGGGCAATCGGCGCGACGATCGCCGTCGTGAAGACGACCCGGTAGAGTGCCGCAACCGAACTCGGCGCGACGCTCCAGCGAACCAGGATCGCGCTCGTACTCGCGGCGAAAACGGCGAACGCGAGGGCAGCGGCTGGGGTCACCTCGAGGTCTGCCTGGTCGAACACGTCGCGCCGGAACACGTCGAATCATACGCGAGTGATAGTAAAGCAGTGACGAATGTCGCAATCCCGACGGTTCGTCACTTCCTGGAGACTCGACGGGGGTGGTTTCGTGTGGTTACGGCCCTTCCTGGGTCTCGATCGAGACGTCGACCGCGTCCGGGGACGTGACCTCGAGCACCTCCGTCGTTCGCTCGTGGCGTTCCCGAAACATCCCCTCGAAACCGACGACCGAGAACGGCGTTGCCAGTGCTCCGAGACCACCGTACGGCAACGCATACTCGACGTGGTCACGGACGATCGTCTCGTCGCCGTCCGCGAAGAAAGCGTGAGTGTGTACCCAGGTGTCGAACGGCCCGTGGATCATCTCGTCGGTGAAAGCGGCCCGCCCCGGTCGCCGTTCTCGCTCGGTGATGAGCGACGTCCAGTGCTGGCGCAGCCCGACACCGAACGGGCGGATCGACAGGTCGACCTCCGATCCGGCCTCGAGCAGCTCGGGGTTCCGTTCGCCGTCGGGCCCGATCACGGCCTCGACGCGAAGGTTCATCCAGGAGGGTGTAAGCATCTCGAGTCCGTCAGTACGTGAGTGAAAGTCCCAGACGGCCTCGAGCGGTGCGCGGACGCGAGTCGATCGTTCGTAGGTCGCCATCGGTGGTCGTACGAGGGCAACAGTGAAAACAGTGTAACCGCCGGCGCTCGCTCGAGCGACGATGGGGAGATGGCGTCACGCCAACGAGACAGAACCTACTTGAGCCGCTCTTGCAAGAACGAGGGGTGGGCCGCGGTGACGCCCCCGATTTCGAGGATGTCCGTCGCGATGATGTCTCCTAACTCGTCGCCGTTTGCCGCACGAACTTCGGCCATTAGCATGTGGTCACCACTCGAGCTGTACAGCGCTTCGACCGACTCGAGGGCTTTCAGCGCCCGGGTCGCCTCCACGTAGCGTTCGCTGGCCACGTCGATTCCCACCAGTGCAATGGTCTGACTCGATAGCTTCTTCGGGTCGACGTCGGCGGAGTACCCCACGATCACGCCGTCGGCTTCGAGCTGATTGATGTACTTCCTGACCGTCGGCTTCGACACGTCGGCTCGAGACGCAATTTCTGCGTAGGACGCCTGGGCGTCCTCCTCGAGAACTTCGAGAATACGATCTTCCGTCGGACGGGTGCTCATACCATCTCTTTTGCTTCGACGGGAAAATATCTTTTGTATCCGAAAAGCGATTCGCACTCGAGTCGAGCGTTGTTCACTGGAAGCGATCGGCGCGCTTATTCGCCCGCCTGACCGAAGTGGAGATGATGGTCTCGTTCGACGTCGTGATGGGGCTGTTTTGGCTCGTGGCCGGTACCGTCATCTTAATCCCCGCCTACTTTATCGCGTTTCGGGGACGGCCTGACCTCCACGTCCACTACGACGACGACGTCGATCCGGCATACGTCTCCCGACGGGCGGGAGCGACGGCCCTTCTCATGGGAGTCGTAACGATCGGCTACGGACTCTGGCAGTTGCTGATTGGGTACCATCCGTTCGCCCTGGGTGGGTTGCTCGTCACGTTGTTCGTATTGAGCGTGCTCACGAAACGATTCGCTCAGGGATGGGGGTGGAACGCGGAGTCGGCCGAACAGTAATGTGATTCGTGGAACTCGAGACACGCACGCGCTGCCGTCTCCGCTCGAGTGTCTCAGGATGTCCACGAATCGCTATACGAAGCGTGTCTCGAGCGATATTCGTGGTGACACTCGAGGACGCTGGCGGATCGGTTCTCCCAATGGTGCTGCAAGCCGTACGTGATGGAGAGTCTATCGTTACGAAAGTCGTGCGTGATGGTGACCACCGCCACCGCACCTGTCACGCAAACTTTGGCCGTTCGGAGGTGACAGTGACGTCACCGTCGAGGATCGGATCCTCCCCATTTTCGCTGTAAGTGTACCGCCCGGTCGACTCACAGAGTGTACACTCGTACGTTTCCATGATCTCGTTGATCAACTCCCCGTCCTCGAAGTAGACGCGGCTCTGGGTGATCTGCAGGAACTGTGCGGTGTCACAGTTGGTGCACTCGATCATAGCTGGCGACACATCGAGACCACTCGTAGTTATCTAGACGGTACCGACGACGAGACCGTTCCTATGAACCGATTACTACCGATTGCGCTCAGGAGACGCACCACAAGCACACGTGGCGATCTCCGAGCAGCGATCCCCTTCGTCACCTGATGTGCTTCCGGTTACCATCGCCTACTCGAGCGAAAGCTGTCGTTTACGACGGTTTGCCAGGCCAGTACAGTATACTTCCCCGACAGTACTGGGCGAGTATCCTCTCCGATCGATAGCGTACGGTATTGGCACGAGGATGAACCGCTCACAGCCAGCCAACCGCCGCACCGCGTGGATTGTACGCCCCCGTTGGCACCACGACACCGGTCAGTCGACGACTCGAGGTCGCCACCTCACAGCTGAATCTGAACGCGCTCCCCTAATCGAGCGGACTCGTAGGCCGCTTCGGTCAGCGCCGTCACTGCCAGCGCGTCGCGGGCGGTCGCGGGCGGGTCGCTTCCGGTTCGAACGCTCTCGAGGAAGGCCCCCGCTCGAGACGGCTGGTGTCTCGGGTCGATGTACGGATGGTGTTCACCGCTGTCAGTGTCGATTTCGAACACCCGCCGGGAACGCCATTGCTTGCCCTCGAGATAGACCGCCCCGTCGTCGTCCCAGATGTGTAGGTGTTCACGAACGGACGGAGCCGAACCATGAAACGAGAACGATCCGGTGGCACCGTTTCGAAAAGTGACGTCGAGGTGGGCGCGGCTGTCGACTCGCTGGTCGTCGTCGTAAAAGTCCATACTCGCGGCGACTGACTCCGGTTCGAGCCCGGTCGTCCAGAGAACGCCGTCGAGGACGTGGCTCCCAGTATCGTAGAGGAATCCCCCGCCGGAGAGGTCGGGGTCGAGTCGCCAGGTTCCTGCGGAATCAGTGATCCAGTCCTGCGTGATCGACGCGGTGAGCCACCGTGGCTCGCCTGCCGGATCTGGATCGAATTCCTCGTCCTCGGGTACACTGAAGCGGTTTCGAGCCCGCCGAAACGCCGTCTGCAAGTGGCGCTGATAGCCGACCATCAACACCGCCTCCCCCGACTCGCTTCGTTCGACCAGATCCTGAGCGTGATCGAGATCGGTCGACAGCGGTTTGTCACAGTAGACGTGGAGCCCACGCTCGAGGGCGGCGACCACCTGCTCGTAGTGAAGCGTGTGTGGGGTCCCGATGAGGACGGCGTCGAGTTTGGCATCCTCGAGCATCGTCGCGTACTCCTCGTGCCGGGAATCCTCGGGCACGGAAAACCGATCGCCGATCGCTTGTCGCCGCTCGGCGCTGAGATCACAGACGGCAGCGACGGTGGCATCGGGTTGACGGTGGAACTGTTCACCGACGGTCGAGCCGATGTAGCCGAGGCCGACGATGCCGATTCGAAGCGGATCCTGGTGCGTTGGCCGGGTCGACATATCACGGTTCACACCTGCCAGCGGTATTGATGTTTGGCGTGTGGCAACGTCGGCCATCATCACGAGCGCCGATACGTTTCCTGAGAAGCGGCAATCTCCAAGCGATCCCGGGGCCCACGCAGGTCGGAAGAGACAGCCTACTCGAAACCGGTGGGTACCGCCGTTAACGTCGGTTCTTTTGTGGATCGATCCTTCTACTATCTCATGACACGCACGTTGTACCAGCTCGAGGGGTGCCCGTTTTGTGAAAAAGTCGCCGACGCACTCGACGACGCCAGCGTCGAGTACGAGACGGTCTGGACGGATGCCATGCACTCGGATCGAAACGAGGTCAAACGCGTCTCGGGCCAGCGGGGCGTTCCCGTCCTCGTCGACGGCGAAACCGGGGTCACGATGGCCGAATCCGAGAACATCCTCGAGTACATCGACCAAACGCTCGCTTGAGGAGTCACCCAGCGTATAGGTATCGGCTACGACAGGGTAGTGCTTGCCTGTCGACGGTGGTGACTGCATACACCAGCGTGTGCGTGAGAATAACAAAGGCCCCGTTCGTTGGATGACCGGGTGCGGGGAACGCAACCCCGTCGGGTGCGCGCTCGGTGCACCGTACCTGTCGGCAACCACGATCACACCGGTTGGGTGTGTGGCGGTACCGGCAGCGTGACGACGCGCTGACCAGTCGAGTGCTGTGTCCGTGCCCGAACCCGAAGTGGACTCGCCCCCGCTTCGAGTACGCTCATGTCTCTCACCAGGGCGGGCTTCCCGCCCCCGCCCGGGTTCACGATAATCGAAGATCTCAGCGACCATATCCCCAGGATTCGGTGGGCGCGACGGGGTCGAGCGTGTCAGTTCGTTTGGTAAAATACGCGTTTTAGCTTCCGTGATTTATACATCCCCAGCCGTACAATCAGCAGATATGACGCTCACTCGACGGCGATTGTTGATCGGCGCGGGAATCACGGGCACGGCCGCACTCGCGGGCTGTCTCGACGACCAGTCCGATCCGGGCGCTGGAGGTGATCCAGGTGACGACGAGACGGACGACACCGACGATACGAACGACGGCGAGAACGGATCCGACGACACTGAAGAGGGTAGTGAAAACGACGGCACAGACGGAACGGACGACACAGAGGAGAGCGAAGACGAGGACGAGGACGAGGAGTCTGGCGACGAGCCAAGCGGAAGCGGCACCGTCGCCGACTACGACGCGGTCGAGTACACGGCCGACGGCGGTGAGACGGCCGTCGAAACATTCCGCACCCGAGACGAGGCCGAGTCGTATCTCGGCCTCGAGGATCGACAGGAGACAGAGCGGGACGCCATCGAGTCGCTCCTCGACGATGTCGACTTCGACGCTGAGACCGTGCTCGCCCTCGAGACGCAGGGCACGAACGGCTGTTACGCGCTGCAGTTGCGCTCGCTCGAGGCAACCGACGAGGACGGATTATCGGTTTCGGCCGCCGCCGTCGATACCAGCGACGACGACGAGGCGTGTACCCAACAGCTCGTCGACCTGGGGCTGCTCGTGCGAGTGACCTACGACGGCGAGCCGCCGAGCCAGGGGTCGGCCGCCATCACCGACGGCGACGGTGACGCCCACGAGTTCGCCTGGGCGTCGGACACGGCGAGCGATGGGGAAGACAGTTCGGGCAACGATTGACATCCTCCACGCCGTAAACGACGTGGAATCCCGACCGCCGTTGGGATATTACGGTTTGCAGTCCACGACCTGTTCTCGCGGGGCGAAACTGCCCTCGCTACGATCGAACAGATGGACTGCAGGCTGTGCCAACCAGCCGTTACTCCTATCCGGTGACGGACTCGGAGTTACTTTTCGTCGGATATTCTCCGCACCGTTCACGTCCGCGTTCGCTACCGTATCGCACTCTTCACAGACGTACAACCCACGTTCGATCCGCTGGTTGCCGTCTCTGGTTCCGCAGGCAGAACACGTTTTCGAGGTATCGCGTTCAGATTCTACCGTCACGTCGATCCCTTTGGCTTCCGCTTTGTAGTCGAGCATCGACGTGAAGCGGTCGAACGCCCAGCCGTGAAGCTCGAGGTTGCCGTGCTTGCCCCAGTTACGAGACTCGCCGTTCTCGTCGTCGCGGATACCACCGAGGTTCCCGATGACGATGGTTCCGACGCCTTTCTCGACACACTCCGAAACGATGTGTTTCGAGAGGGTATGCAAGAAGTGGGTTCGGCGTTCCGTGCGCTTCCGGTCCAGCCGAAGCCGCTCGGTGGATCGGCTATCGTCACACTTTGCCTTCTTCCGTCCGAAGTAGTATTCGTCCGCTTTCAGCGCATTGCCGGGGAAGAGGATCGATTCACCGCCGAACGAAAGCGCGGCGATGTTCGAGATGCCGAGGTCAATTCCAGCAGTCTCGTCACCCGGTGGTTCGGGATCAATCGACTTTCGGCAGACGAAGTGAAGCCGCCACTCTTCGTACTTACGGACGGCCCGAACCTGTTGAATGTCCCACTCGGAGAGGTCTACGTCGGGACGTAGCTCGTACTCACACAGCACGAAGTCCGAACGGTGTTCTTTCAGGTTGCGCCCTTTCGAGAGGCGAACGCGGTTGAACTGTGCATCATGCTTGAAGCCAGCCGCCTTGAACGACACGGTTGAACGCGGGTGGGAGCCACCGCGCTTGCGGTAGCCGGGCGGTCGGGCACGGCTATCGCCGTTCCGACGCTTTCTGAACCAGCCGTTGAACGCTTCAGCGAGTTGTTCGAGAACGCGCTGACTGGATTGAGAATGAAGATCCGTGTAGCGTTCGTGGCCTTTGAGTTCGGATTTGAGTTCCCCGTCATCGGGGATCTCGCCCGTCTCGTCCCACTGTTCTTGTGCGTAGTAGCGACCGACGTTCCAGAGTTTCGACGCGGCCCGTCCGAGTTGATCGAGATCGTCGCTCACCTGCTGTGGGTTGGTGATCGACGCCTCGAATGTTCGGTGGGTTCGCATCGGATTCTATCCTCATAACCAGTTATGAATGTCGAAAACATAATAGCACCGATTCGGAATAGAATATCCAGCCATGCAACAGGCAGTGGATTGTTCCATCAATCGACGGCGCGTATCCACGCCCTGAAGGACGTGGTATTGCGCCTGCTCAGCGTATAACCGTTTCAGAACCCTCGACCAGGCCAGTCACCCGAGTTCGGTGACGGCCACGCGTTCGTCTTCGTCTGCTTCGAGCCACCAGGCGAGACAGTCAATCTCGATCATCCGATACTCGGTCGTCAGCGAGAGCCACTCACAGGACGCCAGGGATCGTAGCGGTTCGGCGGTGTCGATAACCCCCGTCTGTGAATCCGACTCGACCCGATCGAGCAGTACCGCGAGATCCGGGTCGGCTTTCGCGGTGTCGATGCCGGCGAGCTGTCGAAGGTACTGAAACGAGGAGGGGCCGACCCCCAAGATGGAGCCGATCGGATCCGTCTCGTACCGATAGACGTCGGCTTCGGCGGCCCACGAACACAACGCCTCGAACTCGTCTCCTTCCGGGCGGTCAGCGATGACGGACGCGATCTGGAGCAGGGCAGTACGACTCCGGCTCGCCCCGAAGACCTCTTGAAGGTCCTCGTCGGCGGGGTCGAGCGTCGCGAGGTCGTCGAGGGTCGTCACTCGACCGGATTCGATCAGCGTCGACTCGAACTGGTCGACGGTCGGTTGAACGCCGGTCGCGTACGTCTGGCCCGTCGTCGCGGCTGCGGCCGTGGCGACCAGCAACAGCGGGTCGTCACCCGCTGGTCTGTCGAACTCGAGGAAGTCAGTCGACAGGGCCACGTATGGGGTTCCGTCGGCACATCGATCGAGCACCTCCTGCGGTGACGGCATGACTCTTGTCGACAGCCAACACACGGGAGCGTGATAGGTGTATCGACCGGATTATATATTCTTTCGAGAGGGTCACGAGGAACAATGTGGTCGAATAGCATCGCGACGGGCAGGTATCGGGGAGAGTACCGCGGAAGGGCGACCGGGAGAGGGGCGTCACTCCCGCGGGCCGTTCGTGATCGTCGTGTGAGCGCCGATGAGTGCCCCGGCAAGATCCATGTTCTCGAGTCGGGTCTCCTCGTCGATGATCGATCGTCGAATGTCGGCGTTGCGGACGGTCGCGTCCGGAAAGATCACGGCGTGATCGACGGTCGAGTGCTCGAGCGTCGCGCCATCCATCACGTGGACGTTCTCGCCGATCGTGACGTCCTCGAGGGTCGCCGAGTCGGCGATCAGATTGTCGCCATCCAGGTGCCAGGCGACGGCGTCGAGGTAGCTGTCGGGCGTCCCGATGTCGAACCAGGCGCCTTCGAACGTGAACGCGTGGGTGGGTTCGCGGTTCTGGAGCCACTGGATGAACCAGCCCGGTTCGTCGGGGTTGTTTCCCTCTTCGAGATACGTCGAGAGTAACGAGAGGTTCTCTTCGGGGAACGCGTAGCAGGCGATGGATACGAGGGTGCTCTTTGGATCGTCCGGTTTTTCCTGAAAGTCGACGACGCGCTCTCCCTCGAGTTCGACGAGGCCGTACGATTTTGCCTTCTCCCGCGAACCGACGTCGTAGGCGGCGAGCGAGGGCGTCCCCTGGCGTTCGAAGTAGTCGATGAACTCGGCGATGTCGAAGCTGATGAGGTTGTCGCCGGCGATCACGACGAGGTCGTCGTCGACGGTCTCCCGGTCGATGAGCTGGGCGAGCGCGCCGACGACGCCGAACTTCTCGTCCTCCTCGGCGGTGTCTTCGACCGACAGCCGCGGTTTGTCGAACGGCGATTCAGCGAGGTGGGCCTCGAATTCGGCTTCGAAGCGTTCGTTGGTGCTGACGAACACCTCGTCGATGCGGTCGTCTGCCTCGAGTTCGGCGAAGATGTGATCGATGACGGTCGACTCACCGACGGGGAGAAACATCTTCGGCCGATGTTTGGTAATCGGCCACAACCGGGTCGCGTAGCCTCCGGCAAGCACGACGGCCTTCATACGTCATCGATTCACCTGCGGGATGTAAGACCCTTACCCTTTCATCGGTCTGCTAACGTATCTGCTTCCGACGCTGGTTACCGACGTTCCTTGTCGCTCAACTACCGACGTTCCAGGGCACTCACAACGGGTCGCTCTCGTGCACGCGTTCGAGGACAATCCGGTCGTCGAACCCTCCACGCTCGACCGACTTCTGTCGACGGGTTTCCTCGAGTTCCTCGAGCGTCAGTTCGTCGCGAACCTCCGTACACTCTTCCTCGAGTTTTTCGAGCAGTCGGCGCTCGTATTCGGCATCGTCGGCGACGTGGGTGACCGACCGGTCACCGTTTTCGTCGATAATCGCTGGGATTCGATCGCGAACGAGTTTGTCGTATTCCGTAGCATACCGAGGGCGTTCGGAACCCGTCCACTCCACTGTGACGATCCCACACGCCCGACACACTTGCGTCGGCTCTCACACGCCCGACGCAATCCCGAGCCAGCCGGAGGTACATGTAAACCGGTGTAGCGACTACGGCGTGGTATGCGGGAAGCCGACGAGACGACGCGACAGCGACTCACCGACGCGCTTCGAACACGACCAGCAACGCCGAGTGAACTCGCCAGCGAGTTCGATTTAACGACGGGATCGATCCTTCGCCACCTCGAGCACGTCGCCCGATCGATCGATGGAACGGACGAACAGATGCTCGTGTCGCCGCCGAGGTGTCGGGACTGCGGCTTCGACCGGTTCGATGACCGCCTGAATCTCCCGTCCCGGTGTCCCGAGTGCAAGAGCGAGTCCGTCGCTGAGCCGGTGTTTACGGTTGAACGAGCCCGAGAGTGAATACGGAAACCACTCTACCCAAATCGTTTGCACGGACTGACAGTCACACGGTTCGGACAACTATTTCCAAGTCGATACGAATATCAGTCAGCGCGTTCATCATCCGGTATGAACTATCGAGTGAACGACTGCCGAGCGCCTGCATCCGGCGACGAGTCCAGTCGCCGTTTCAACGGACGCCTGTTCGCTCGAGTACCGACTCACTCCCCGGAACCAATGCGAGGCCGAAATCGACGACGATTCTCACCTCTACTCGCTCATTTCGCCGCTGCTCGAGGTGACTGTCGATGAGCCACCCGACCCAGCGGAGCGACACCGCAACGGATCTCGCAGCCGACACCCTCGACTGGCTCAGCGCTCGTCAGGAGTCACCGGCGGCAGTCGACGAGGTGTTGCAAGCACTGGGCCATCAGCGCCGTCGCCTCCTCTACGACGTTCTCAGAACTCACGAACAGGAACTCACGTTGCCCGATGCCGCCGAGGAGGTCGCCCAGCAGGAAGCTAACCGACCGATCACCGAACTCTCGGCCGAACGGATCGCGGACGTCTACATCTCGCTGTATCACGACCACCTCCCGCGACTCGTCGAAGCCGGCTTGCTCGAGTACGATCAGGAAAACGACCTGGTTGCACTGGCGACCCACTGATACCGTCTAGTGTAGTCGCTCACCGGTGATTTCCCGTACGGTCGGAAATCACCCGAAAACCGTTACAACAGTCCGTATGAGGTTCGGTTCTTTCCCCCGACTTCGTAGAACTGTACGTTCGACGTCGATGTCCGATCAGCCGACTCTCGTTCGATCAGGCCAAGACCGGTGTAGCAGTAGACATCGTCGCTCACGTAGACGATACCGTCGTCGACGGCGACCTCCACAGCCTCGAGGCGTGCCCCTTCACAGGGGCCGAACGTACACAATCCACTGTCGGCCTCGAAGTACGCGCCGTGATTCTCACAGACGAACTCGCCGTTTCGCGTCGTCTCCCCGTCGTCTTTGCCAATCGGGACGCGCCGATAGTGCTGGCAGGCGTCGAGCCAGCCGACCACGTCGTCGCCGGTACGATGACGGAGTACGTCGCGTTCCGTGTCGTCTTCGTCGCGAGCAGTAACGATCATCGTCGAATCGGTCGGCACAGCCTCGAGTGGGACAAACGGTGTCTCCACAGCCATCTACCCCCGCTTCTGGCCCGTCGGAAGCGTGTTTCGAACCGCGACCCGATCACGTGACGTTTACAGGCACTCCCCCCGAACCGGGGCCACATGGATGGCCTCCTCATCTACGGTGCCTACGGCTACACTGGCTCACTGATCGCCAGGGAAGCCGTCGCACACGGTGGCTCCCCAGTGCTTGCGGGCCGAGACGGCGAGCAGGTTCGAACCCTGGCCACCAGTCTCGACCTCGACTATCGAGTCTTCGATGTCGAGACCGACGACCCCACCGACAGCAGCGAGCGGGACGACTCCACGTCGGCGAGCGATAGCGACGAGGAAACCCAGGACACCACCAGTCTCGTCGACCAGCTCGAGCCGTTCGACGTCGTCTGTAACTGCGCCGGGCCGTTCGTTCACACGGCGGAGCCGATGGTCGAAGCGTGTCTCGATGCTGGCACCGACTATCTCGACATCAACGCCGAGTTTCAGGTGTTCGAACGACTCGCCTCGATGGACGAGCGAGCCACTGACGCGGACGTCACCGTGTTGCCAGGGATCGGATTCGACGTCGTGACCTCCGACTGTCTGGCTGCGTTTCTCGCGTCGAAACTCCCCGACGCTACTGAGCTCTCCCTTGGGATTGCCACCTCGAGTACCGTCTCGCGCGGGACAGCGAAGACCATGGTCGAGTCGCTCGGTTCGGGCGGAATCATCAGACGTCGGGGCCGACTGGTCGAAGTGCCAACGGCTCACGACACCCGCGACATCGATTTCGGTTCCGAGGTCGGCGTTAAACCGGCGATGACCGTCCCCTGGGGCGACGTCGTCACGGCGGCCCACAGCACGGACATCGACTCCGTTCGAGTGTACGCCGCCTCGACCAGACGGACGATAAATGCCCTCAAAGCGGGCGCTCCGCTCGAGTCGCTGGCCGAGTTCGACCCGGTCAAATCGACGCTCGAACGACTCGTCGAGGCAACGATGGACGGCCCCGACGGGAGCGAACTGACGACCGGCCGAGCCGTTGTCTGGGGTGAAGTCACCAACGGCACCGAGTCCGTCACCGGCCGACTGTCGACGCCGAACCCGTACTCGTTTACGGCCGAGTCGGTGGTTTTGGCCGCCGAAAAGACGCTCGCCGGCGAAGTAGAATCGGGCTACCAAACGCCGGCAACCGCCTTCGACCACGACTTCGTGCTCGAGTGTTCTGACGTCCAGCGGGTGGTGAAACACTCTCACCCACAGTCCACGGCGTAAGCCGATCGTCGAAGCCTTCGTCTCGTGAGTCGTTCGAAAACGTCCGTTCACGCTGGGTAAAACCGGCGTTTCACCTTGGGATACGCTTTATTCGTCGGTTCTCGTCGACTCGAGCAGGACAATGGTGTACGATCGACGACGGCTGCTCAGGGCCTGTGCCGGAGTTGGTTCGCTGGCGCTCGCCGGATGTACGGAGGCCGCACTTCCCGGATCTACTGGGAGCGAGGACGAGAAAATCGACGACTGGCAGTACGATCCGGCGGATGCGGGGAACGGATCGGCTAACAGATTCGGTGGAACCGACGGCGAGGCCGTCGAAGCTGACGCCGACGACAGCATCGGCCTCGCGGCCGGCGGCGCTGCTGACGTTTCCACGTTCCGGCAGAACGTCAGGGAGGGTTACCTGCCGACCCCCGCGTCCATCGCCTACGAGGGATTGTTCCACGAGTACTACTTCGATACCGGCGGCGACGGCTCGTGCACATCGCTGTTCTGCCCGACGTACACGCCCGCCGTGAGCCCGGATCCGTTCTCGGACGAGCGCGAGCAGTTCCTCTCGGTCGGCCTCGACTCCGGGCTCTCGCAAACTGATTTCGAGCGCCCTGCCCTCAACCTCGTGATCGTTCTCGACATCTCCGGCTCGATGCGCGCCAGTTTCACCGACTACTACTACGACCAGTACGGCGGCGCGTACTACTACGACGAACACGGGAACAAACGCGAGATCGACGAGGACGATACGCGTCCGAAGATGGACGTCGCGAAAGACGCCCTGGTCTCGCTCACGCGACACCTTCGTCCGGACAATCGATTCGGCGTCGTGCTGTTCAACAGCGACGCCGCCGTCGCGAAACCGCTTCGGAAAGTTGGAAAGACGGACATGGATGCCATCCGCGGTCACATTCAGGCGGACATTCGAGCGGGCGGGGGAACCAATATCTCCGCGGCGATGGACGCCGCCGAAGAGCTGATGGCCGATTACGAAGGAGCAGATCACGAGCGCAGGGAGAACCGCTCGATCGTGATCACGGACGCCCAGATCAACTGGGGCGAGACGAACGCCGACGAACTTCGAAGCAGCCTCGAGGCCAACGCCGAGGCGAACCACCACACCACCGTCGTCGGCGTCGGCGTCGACTTCAACGCCGACCTGATCGACCAGATCACGTCGGTTCGCGGCGCGAACTACTACAGCGTCTACACCGAATCGGCGTTCGAACGACGGCTCGACGAGGAGTTCGAGTACATGGTGACGCCGCTTGTCTACGACCTCTCGCTCGAACTAGAGGCCGAGCACGCCACCATCGTCAGAGTGTACGGCTCGACGGCCGCAGACGAAGCCACGGGAGAGCTGATGCACGTCAACACCCTATTCCCCTCGCCGCGAACCGACGGCGAGGCCAGAGGAGGCGTCGTGCTGGTACAGGTCGACGTCGATCACGCGGGCGAGGAGGAACTCGAGTTGACCGCGAGCTGGGAAACGCGCGACGGTGAGGTGCACGAAACGACCGAGCATATCACGTTCCCGACAGCCGAAGAAACGTACGAAAGCGACGCGATCCGGAAGTCGATTCTCCTCTCGCGGTACGCCAGTTTGCTGCGAGAGTGGACGGTTTACGAGCGCAAGGTGGCTGCTGGAGAAACGGAACCCGACGACACCGCCGACGCGGATGCAGAAGGGATCGACCCCCCGGCATCCCACCGACTCGGTGAGTGGGAACAGCAGTCGGTGCCGCTGTCGGTTTCGGATCGGTACGACACCCGACTCCGGACGTTCGCCGACCACCTCGAGAGCGAGATGGCCGCCGTCGGTGACGACGACCTCGAGCAAGAACTGACGATGCTCGAGACGATTCTCGAGACCGGGTGATTCTCGAGACCGAGTTAGGTGCACGGGCGTCGTGTATCAGGTCAAGCCGATCGCTCGTGTCTCATGCCCTCAGGACGACCGCTCGAGGCCCACACCGAGATCGTAGAGAACGTCGAAGAAGTTGGGAAACGAGACGTCGACGTGTTCGGCCCCCCGGATCGTCGTCTCGCCGTCGGCAACGAGGCCGGCGACGGCCAGGGACATGACGATCCGGTGATCGCCGCGACCGTCGACGGTCGCCCCCTCGAGGCCGAACTCACTCCCGTGGATTGTCAGCGAATCGCGTTCTTCCGTCGTCTCGACGCCCATTTTTCCCAGCTCCTCGGCCATCGCGCTCACCCGGTCGGTCTCCTTGAATCGGACGTGTTCCGCGTTCGTGATGTGGGTGTCACCCTCAGCAATCGCGCCCAGGGTCGCGATGGTCGGCAGCAGGTCGGGCGTGTCCTCGACCGACACGGTCACGCCCTCGAGATCGCTTCGTTCGACCTCGATAGTGCCGTCCTCGCGATGCCAGGTGAGATCGGCCCCCATGCGCTCGAGAATCTCGAGAATCGCCGTGTCGCCCTGCGCGCTCGGGTGGGCGCCGCGAACGCGGACGTATTCGTCGTCGGCCGCGGCGACGGCACCTGCCGCGGCGAGGTAGGAAATCGAGGAGAAGTCGCCGGGAACGTGGTAGGTTCCGCCGTCGGGGTCGTAGGATTGGGCGCCAGCGACGGCGAAGCCGTCCGCCGTGGCGTCGGCCTCGACGCCGAAGTCGGCGAGCACCTCGAGCGTGACGTCGACATAGGGGGCGGATTTGAGTTCCGTCTCGAGAGCGATTTCGAGACCGTCGTCGGTTACGGCACCGGTCATCAACAGCGCCGAGATGTACTGCGAGGAGACGTCGCCGGGAATCGACACGGTGCCGCCATCGATCGGCCCCGTGACGACGAGCGGCGCCTGGCCGTTTCCACGGGTGCTGAACGCCTCGCCGCCGAGGTCGGAGATGGCCTCGAGCAGCGGCCCCTGTGGGCGAGAGCGGAGGGAGTCGTCGCCAGTGAGGACGGTCGTGCCGTCCGCGAGTGCGGCGGTGGCCGTAACCAGCCGCATGGTCGTCCCGCTATTCGCACAGTCGATGACGTCGTCCGGGACGGTCGGTCTCCCGTCGAAGCCCGTGATCTCGAGGCGACCGTCGTCTGTACGGGCCACGTCGCCGCCGAAGTGTTCGACGGCGCGAGCGGTCGCTCGGGTGTCCGCCGACCAGAGGGCGTCGTGGACGGTGGCCTCCGCGGCGTATCCCGACGCGAGGATCGCCCGGTGGGTGTAGCTCTTGGAGGGTGGCGCTCGAGCGGTACCGCGAACGCGCGAGGGCGTGATAGTGACGTGCATGGTCGCTGTGTGGTTGTTGCGACGTAATACGGTACCGATGCGGGGGAGATTTGCGACGACTCGAACGATACCTCCCCCGCCGATCCCGCAAGCCTTATGTATAAATCAGTACATTGATGTACGATAATGGAACCTGTTGGCGACGTTGCCCCGGCCGTCCGCTCGATTCTCGAGGCCGCTCGAAATCGCGACGCGACGACAGCCGACCCGATCACCGTCGAGCCACGTCCCTTCTCCGATGCACTCACCACTGCCGAAAGTGACGGCCGCGTGCCGGTGATCGCCGAGGTGAAACCGACCAGTCCGACGAGTGACGGCCACCGTGAGGACGATCCGGTCGAACTGGCCGAGTCGATGGTCGACGGCGGTGCAGCAGCGATCTCCGTCCTCACCGAACCGACACACTTCGGCGGCTCGCCCACCGCACTCAGGCGCGTTCGCGACGCGGTCGACGTGCCGGTGCTGCGCAAGGACTTCGTCCTTCGCGAGGAACAGCTCGACGTCGTCGAATCGGATCTCGTCTTGCTCATCGTCCGCTTCGTCGACGACCTCGAAGTACTGCTCGCGGCCGCCCGTGAACGCGGCTTCCAGGTACTCGTCGAGGTACACGATCGGGCAGAACTCGAGGTGGCCCTCGAAGCGGGTGCCGACATCCTCGGCGTGAACAACCGCGACCTGACGAAACTCGAGGTCAATCTCGAAACCTTCGAGCGCGTCGCGCCCCACGTCCCTGACGACGTGACCCTGATCGCCGAGAGCGGAATTTCGACGCCCGAGGATGCCTGCCGGATGCGCGAGGCGGGCGCGGACGGCTTGCTCGTCGGCAGTGCCCTCATGGATCACGCGGGCGAAACCGACGGTGACGTACGATCGAATACGCGGCGACTGACGATGGCGGAGGTCGAAACGACATGACTGATACTGACACTGAAACTGACACACCGCGGGGAACGCGCACGGACCCGACCAGTGAGAGCGAGGAGCACAGGGACGCTCGAATAACGAACGACTCGAATCGAGACACGAACGCCGAGGACGGAACCTTCGGCCGCTTCGGCGGCCAGTACGTTCCCGAGGCTCTGATGCCCGCCCTCGAGGAACTCGAGGACGCCTACCAGCGGTACGTCCTCGAGAACGAGGACGGGTTCATGGACGAGTTCCGACGGCGACTCGAGGCGTTCGGCGGGCGACCGACCCCCCTCCAGCGAGCGGATCGGTTGAGCGATCGGTACGGTCGCGACGTATACCTCAAACGGGAGGATCTGGTTCACGGCGGTGCCCACAAGCTGAACAACGCCCTCGGACAGGTGCTGCTCGCGAAGTACATGGGCAAGGAACGAATCATCGCCGAGACGGGTGCGGGTCAGCACGGCACGGCGACGGCGATGGCTGCCGCCCACCTCGACATGCCCTGTGAAATCTACATGGGCCGAACGGACGTCAATCGCCAGCGCCCCAACGTGTTCCGGATGCGGATCAACGGGGCCGAGGTGAACCCGGTCGACGCCGGCCGCGGCACCCTCAAAGAGGCGATTTCGGAAACCATGCGCGACTGGTCGCGAACAGTCGAGCACACCCACTACGTGATCGGATCCGTCGTCGGGCCGCATCCGTTCCCGGCGATGGTGCGCGACTTTCAGGCGGTCATCTCCGAGGAGGCCCGCGCGCAGTGTCTCGAGCAAACCGGCTCGCTCCCCGACTCCGTGATCGCCTGCGCAGGTGGTGGCTCGAACACGATGGGGTCGTTTCATACCTTTGTCCCTGATCAGCACGTTTCCCTGTACGCCGTCGAGGCCGGCGGCTCCTCCCTCGAGGTCGACGAGGAAGCGGGCGTCGCCCCGAACTCGGCGACGCTCGCGACCGGCGACGAGGGCGTCCTCCACGGCGCGCGGACGACGCTGCTTCAGGACTCCCACGGACAGATCATGGAGTCCCACAGCGTCTCGGCGGGCCTGGACTACGCCGGCGTCGGCCCCGAACTCGCCCACCTCGTCGACGAGGGTCGCGTGACCCCCGTCACCGTCGACGACGAAAGCGCTCTCGAGGCCTTCCACCGTCTTTCAACGGAGGAAGGGATCATCCCGGCCCTCGAGACGGCACACGCCTTTGGCTATCTCCACGAGGCGGCGCTAGTCGACGACGCCGACGAGGTGCTCGGTGAAACTGTCGTCGTCACCGTCTCCGGTCGTGGCGACAAGGATCTCGAGACGGTAATCGAGGAGACAGCCGCTCGAGGCCTGGACGCGGCACCGGACATGTCGGTGTTCGAAGGGGGTCTGCGATGACCGACGGCATCGACGCCGCGTTCGCCGACGGCCCGGCGTTCGTCCCGTATCTCGCCGCAGGCGATCCAACCTACGAGGCCTCGCTCGAGTACGTCGAGTCACTGGATCGGGGTGGGGCCGACGTGATCGAACTCGGACTTCCCTTCTCGGAACCGATCGCGGAAGGGCCGACGATCCAGGAAGCGGTCATCCGCGCACTCGAGGCAGGGATGACGCCCGAGCGGTTCTTCGAGTTCGTCGAGGAACTCGACGTGGAGGCGCCGCTGGTCTGTATGACCTACTACAATCTCATTTTTCAATACGGACAAGCAGAGGGGCCACGGCCGTTCGTCGAGCGCGCTGCTGAGGTCGGCCTCGAGGGGTTCGTCGTCCCCGACCTCCCCGCAGAGGAGGCCGGGCCGCTCCGGGAAGCCTGCGACGAGTTCGGCCTCGACCTGATCTTCATCGTCGCCCCCACAACCCGCGGCGAACGCCTCGAGCGCATGATGGAGCGCGTCTCGGGATACGTCTACGTCCAGGCGCGACTGGGGACGACCGGCGCGCGCGAGGACGTCTCCGATCAGACCGGCGACAGCCTCGAGCGCCTCGCTTCGTGGGACGTGCCGAAGGCGGTCGGGTTCGGCATCAAGACCGGTGAGCACGCCGAATCGATCGTCGCCGCAGGCGCGGACGGGATCATCGTCGGGAGCGCCCTCGTCGATATCGTCGCAGACGGCTACGAAAACGGAGATCCGACCGCAGAAACTGCGGCACGGCTCGAGGAGAAGGCTCGCGAACTTTCGATCGGCGCTCGCCGTGGGGCGGGTGAAAACGTACCGGAACCAGAACAGCCATAACCACCACTTTGCTACACACTCACAATATGACGACACCTGGACTCGACGCACGACTCGACCGAATCGGGACGGACGGACGCTACGTCATCGTCCCGATGGATCACGGCATCACACTTGGGGCCGTCACCGGCCTCAAGGACATCGAATCGACCATCGACGGCGTCACCCGCGGCGGGGCCGACGCTGTCTTGACCCAGAAAGGGATCGCCCCACGCGTTCACCCCAACAAAAACGACGCGGGCTACATCGTGCACGTCAACGCCTCGACGGTCATCGGGCCCGATTCGAACGACAAGCGGTTGACCTGCACCGTCGAGGAGGCCATCCGCGCCGGCGCTGACGTCGTCTCCCTGCACATCAACGTCGGCTCGACGTACGAACCCAAACAGCTAGAGGATCTCGCAGAACTCACCGCCGAGGCGAGTCGCTACGGCATTCCCGTCCTCGCGATGGCCTACGCCCGCGGCCCGGACGTCGAGGGAGACGACCCACAGGCGCTCGGCCACGCCGTCCGCCTGGCCGAGGAGGTCGGCTCGGACATCGTCAAGACGGGCTACAGCGGCGACGCCGACAGCTTCGAGCACGTCATCGAGTCCACGCGCCTCCCGGTCGTCATCGCCGGGGGCTCCCGCGGCACCGACCGTGAAACCCTCGAGATGGTTCGCGGCGCGATGGACGCCGGCGGCGCGGGCGTCTCGATGGGCCGGTCGATCTTCCAGCACGATGACCCCGAAGCGATCACGCGTGCGGTAGCCGGCATCGTCCACGACAACCTCGAGCCTGACGAGGCACTCGAGGTTGCCGGCCTCGCGCTCGAGGCCTGATTCAGGTAGTCGTCTCCGTTTTCCGTTTCAGCTGGCTCCGTTTTTCGTTTCGGTTCTACCGCTCACGCCCTCCGTCGAGCCATCCACACCATCTCCTGGCTGGACGACTCGAGCGGGTCGCCATCGAAACCGCCGTTGACACCCCACTCTTCGAACGGCGACAGTCGAAAGAGGAGGTCGCACTCGCGTTTCGAGACGAGAGCGATGTCGGTCTCGCTGGCTTCGAGCAGCTCACCGTCTTCGGTACGAATCTCCGATCTGATGGTGACGAGCTGGTCGACCTCGTCGGTCAGTTCGGTTTTCCGTCGGTGGGTATAGTGGTCGCCGTCGACAGTCACCTCGATCTCCTCCCACGTCCCATAGCGCTCACAGATGACGGCGAAGTTTGGCGTAAAGATGTTCAGCACCAACCGGCCATCAGGGGCGAGGGCCTCGTAGATGCGATCGAGGGCCGCCAGTTGCTCGTCCGTCTCGAGGAGGTGGAGAAACGCCCTGAACGGCACGATTACCAGCGCGTACGATCGCTCGGGATCGAACATCGTGACGTTGGCCTCACGGACGGACGGCTCGAGTCCCCGTTCAGCGGCCTTCTCCCTGAGCACTTCGAGCATGCCGCTCGAGACGTCGATACCGTCGGCGTCGATGCCCGTCTCGAGCAACTCGAGGTAAATGCGACCGGTGCCACAGCCAACCTCGAGGACGGGGCCCTCAGCCTCGGCCTCGAGAGCGAGATCACGATAGAAGGGGAGGTCACCACCTGTCGCACCGTCGTACGTGGCGTCGTACACCGAGGCGATCTGATCGAAATACGTGTCAGCGTCCATGGTGTTGGCGACGAGCGGGGGATCAAAAACCGTTGGGTCGGTGTGAGAACCTCGAACACTGTGCTCTCGAGTCGCTCCTGAAGTCGAAACTCCGTCCAATCGATGGGACTAAAGTGTCCTTCTACAAACGTTCGCTCGAATGGTACGGGATCCGATCACCTCGGAATCTGCCCCCTCGGCCGAGGAGATCTGTGGCGCACTCGACGATCCTGACTGCCGAGACATTATCCGACACCTCGATGAACCAATGACCGCCGCTGAACTCAACGCTCGCTGTGACATCCCACAGTCGACACTGTACCGGAAACTCGAGTTGCTCACCGAGGCAACCCTCCTCGAGGAATCGACGGAGATTCGCCGTGACGGCCACCACGCCAGCAAATACACCGTCGCCTTCTCCGAGATCACGATCGCCCTCGATGAAGACAGGTCGCTGGCGGCCCGCATCGATCGACCGCCTCGGACGGCGGACGAACGACTCGCCGACCTCTGGACGGAGGTGCGCGAAGAACTATGAGCCCGCACAATACCGACCCCGTCACCGTGATGATCGCGCTGGCGGTCGTCAAAACGCTGATCCTCGTCGTCGGCGGCGCAATTACGTACTTTACGTTCAAGGCGTTCCGTCGAACCCACAGACGCGAACTCGGCTTGCTCGCGTTGGGCTTTGGTACTGTTACCCTCGGATTCGTTCTCGCTGGTCTCCTCTTCGAGATGCTCGAAGTCACGCTCGCTCTGGGGATTCTGATTGAGAGTCTGCTCGTTCTCGGCGGCTTTCTCATCATCGCGTACTCGCTGTACGTCGACTGAAGTCGGTTGCGCCACACAATTCGATCCGAATTCATCACTCCCCCCCCCCCCCGCTTGAGCCCGTGTCACAATACGATCTGTGTAACACCCGTACTCTCGAGAATCATCCAGGCGACGAACAGCGCGTACAGGACGAGCAACAGCCACGCTTCCCGATCGGTCAGTGCGAAGTCGGTGCGGGTGGTCGCGAACAGGACGATGGTTGCGACGACGAGAAACCCCATCAGTGGGGCGGCCACGGCGAAATCGATCGCCGTGGATCCAGCGATGAGGACGCCGACCGGTACCGCGACCAGCAGGTCGAAGATATTGCTCCCGAAGACGTTTGCCAGACTGACCGTCGAATCGCCGGCTCGAGCGGCCCGTACGCTGATGATCGCATCGGGGAGGCTCGTCCCGGCCGCGATGATGGTGATTCCCCACAGGAACGATGGTGTATCGAAGTATACGCCGAACTCCACAGCGGCGTGAACCAGGAGTTCGACGCCGAGGAGGATCAACACCAGGCCGACGATCAGCAACCCCCACTGTCTGGGGCTGTTGACGCGAACCGAGCTGGTGCTCGGCTGGTACTCCCTCGTCTCGAGATACTGGATGAAGATGTACAACCCGTACAGCGCCAGTGGAAACAGGGCCAGGGGACGCGTGAGCGTCCCGACGAGTTCCTCACCACCCGACGGCACGTAGATCACGGCCAACGAAAAGGTGAGCAACAGCGTGGCCACGGCGATGATGTAAAACTGCGCTTCCCGGTAGACGATCGCACGCGTCGCTTCCATCACGTCCCGATGGGCCAGCGTCGACAGCGCCGGGATCATCAGGATGTTGAATATCGCCGACCCGACGATCGCCGCGACACCCAGTTCGAACTCGCCGTAGCGAACCGTCGCGATGATCACGCTGGCCAATTCGGGGAAGCTCGAGCCGATGGCGGCGATCACCGCGCCCTGGACGATCGCCGGGAGGCCGTAGTGAGTGGCGAGTTTGTCGGCAGCGCCCTCGAGAAACAGACTGCCTCGCCAAACGAGTATCGTCGCGACCGTCGCCACCAGCAGTAACCACGCAACCGTGAGCATGCTCGTCTGTGACCTCCTTGTAGGAACGTTTCACCGGGATCGGATAAGTATCGAGGGTCTCGAACCACTCGTTTTCAGCCGAACACCGATTCGACCCGCTCGAGCGCCTGCTCGATATCATCCCGTGAGACGTCTCGGTGGGTGCAGAATCGGATCGTCGTCGGGCCAAATGGTGTCGCGAGCACGCCGCTGTCGCGCAGTCGCTCGAGGACGGTGTCGACGTCGAGTCCCGTCCCGGCGACGTTAACAGGGACGATGTTGGTTTCGGGAGTCGGCACCTCGAGTCCTGGAAGGTCGGCTAACCCCGCTGCCAAGACCTGAGCGTTCTCGTGGTCGGCCGCCAGGTCGTCGACGTTCTCGAGGGCACACAGTCCCGGCCCGGCGATGACGCCGACCTGACGCATCCCGCCGCCGAAGAGTTTGCGTGTTCGACGGGCTGCCTCGATGAAGTCGGCGTCGCCGGCGAGCATCGACCCGACCGGCGCGCCGAGCCCCTTCGAGAGACAGAACATGACGGAATCGACGTGCTGGGTGATGTCGGTCACGGGAACGTCGAGGGCCGTCGCGGCGTTGAACACCCGAGCGCCGTCGAGGTGTACCGGCACGTCCCGTTCGCGCGCTGCGGCGACCGTCTCGGCCATCCGATCAGGATCGATCGCGAGGCCGCCACGAGCGTTGTGCGTGTTCTCCAGACAGAGCAGTCCCGTCCCCGGCCGGTGAAGGTCTTCGGCGACGTAGCCCGCCTCGAGCTGTTCGGGCGTCGGAAGGCCGCGTTCTCCGTCGACCATCCGCACCTGGACGCCGGCGTGCTGGGCCATCCCGCCCAGTTCCCACTTGACGACGTGACTCTCCCGGTCGGCGAGCACCTCCTGACCGTGCTCGGTGTGTTCGCGGACGGCGATCTGGTTGCCCATCGTCCCCGTCGGCACGTACAGCGCCGCGTCCATGCCGACGAGGTCGGCCGCGCGCGCCTCGAGTTCGTTCACCGTCGGATCCTCGCCGTAGACGTCGTCGCCGACGGGGGATTCGAAGGCCGCTTCGCGCATGGCGTCGTCGGGGGTCGTCACCGTATCCGAACGCAGATCGATCATAGCACCCCTTGATCGCGGTCGGCAAAAGAAGCGACGATGCAGGAAAAGCGCCACTTTCGGAACGAAAACGTATTCGGATGGGCGCCGAAAGCACGAATATGGATCCGCGAATCCGCGAACACGCACAGGTCATCGCGAACCACTCCGTCGATCTCCAGCCGGGGGACAACGTGGTGATCGACGCCCATCCCGTCGCCGAGGATCTGGTCGTCGCCCTCCACGAGGTGATCGGCGACGTCGGTGCGAACCCGATCACGACAGGCAAACGCGCCGGCAAGCGTCAGCACCGCGCCTTTCTCCGCGCCGCCGCACAGGAGGCCGGTGACGACGACCCCGAGTTCGAAACGCCCGAACACGAACTCGCGTTGATCGAGCACACCGACGTCTACATCGCCATCCGGGCCGGCGACAACGCGACCGAGACGAGCGACGTCGATCCGGAGGTCAGCGCGGCCTACAGCCAGGCATACCGCCCCGTCCAGAACGAGCGCCTGTCGAAACGCTGGTGTCTCACCCAGTTCCCCGCCCCGGCGAACGCCCAGCTGGCGGAGATGTCACGGGATGGCTACGAGAACTTCGTCTGGGACGCCGTCAACAAAGACTGGGATGCCGTCCGGGAACACCAACAGCAGATGGTCGAGATTCTCGACCCGGCGGACGAGGTTCGGATCAAAAGCGGGGAGACGACCGACCTGACGATGTCCGTCGCAGGCAACCACACCCTCAACGACTACGGCGAGCGTAACCTTCCCGGCGGCGAGGTCTTCACCGCCCCCGTCCGCGACAGCGTCGAGGGCGAGGTACTGTTCGACATGCCGCTGTACCACCAGGGCCGGGAGATCACCGACGCCCATCTCGTGTTCGAACACGGCGAAGTCGTCTCCCACTCGGCGTCGAAAAACGAGGGGTTGCTTACTGAGGTGCTCGAGACCGACGACGGCGCCCGGCGGTTGGGTGAGCTGGGTATCGGGATGAACCGGGATATCACCAAGTTCACCTACAACATGTTGTTCGACGAGAAGATGGGCGACACCGTCCACCTGGCGGTCGGCCGAGCCTACGGCTCCACCGTCGGCGAGGATAACGAGACCAACGATTCGGCCGTCCACGTCGACATGATCGTCGACATGAGCGAGGATTCGTTCATCGAGGTCGATGACGAGGTCGTGCAGCGCGACGGGACGTTCCGGTTCGAGGACGGCTTCGAGGCCTAACGCAGCCGGTTTGTAGGTTTGGTCAGTTTACTTCTCGTTCACCGTCTCTCGAGCATCGAGGGTGCCTCTTGCTACTCGAATAAATTAGCCGTCGGTAACTCACTCCTCCCCCTCGAGCGCCGGCGACTCCGGCTCGACCCCGGACAGCCGCATGGCGTTGCCCGTCACGGCGAGACTCATCCCCATGTCGCCGATGACGACGGCGTGGATCACCGTCACGAGCCCGAATGGAGCCCCCGCGGCGAGCACGGCCTTCACGGCGAGGCTCGAGCCGATGTTCTGACGGATCACCCCGTTCGCCGACAGCGACAGCCGGTAGAGGTATGGGAGGCGGGTCAGATCGTCGCCCATGAGGGCCACGTCGGCGGTCTCGAGTGCCGTGTCCGTCCCTGCGGCACCCATCGCGATGCCAACGGAGGCCGTCGCGAGCGCGGGCGCGTCGTTGATGCCGTCGCCGAGCATGGCGACTGGTGTTTTCGTCTTGTCAGTTTCGCCCTCGTCTTCGGCTTCAGCCTCCCCCTTGGCTTCGAATTCGTCCTCGTCGTCCCCATCAGCATCCCTAATCACATCCTCACCCGCCGACCGCCCCTCGAGTTCGCGAATCGCCTCGAGTTTCTCCTCGGGCAGGAGTTCGGCGCGGAACTCCTCGATCCCGACCTGCTCGGCGATGGCCCGGGCGGTGCCCTCGTTGTCGCCGGTGAGCATTACGACGCGAACGCCCTGCTCCTGAAGCTGTGAGACCGCCCACTCCGCTTCCGGTCGTACCCCGTCGGCGACGGCGATCAACCCGAGCAACTGCTCGTCGGTACTGACGAGTACAACCGTCTTCCCCTCGCGCTCGAGGCGGGGAACGACTTCCTGGAGGAGGTCGAGGCAGTTCGTCCGGTCACAACCTGGCTTCGACACGTTCCCCACGACGCTCCCGCCGTCGGGCCGTGCGTGGGCGTGCTCGAGGTCGAATCCGAGCCCCTCGAGTAAATCCGGTTTCCCGACGTAGTGAGGCCGTCCGTCGATCTCACCGCGGACGCCGCGGCCGGTGAGCGCCTCGAAGTTCGTTATGTTCGAGTTGTCGACGTCATCGATCCCTCGTTCGGCGGCGTGATCGACGATAGCCGCCCCGATCGGGTGCTCGCTCCTGCGCTCGAGTGCGCTCGCCCGGGCCAGCACCTCGTCCTCGTCGGCGTCCTCGAACGCGACCACGTCGGTCACCGACAGGTCACCAGTCGTCAGGGTGCCGGTCTTGTCGACGGCGAGAATCGAACTCTCGCCGACTGCCTCGAGGTGACGACCGCCCTTGATCAACACGCCGTTACGCGCGGCGCTGGTGATCCCCGAGACGACGCTCACGGGCGTCGAGATGACGAACGCGCAGGGGCAGGCGATCACCAGCAGCGTCAGTCCGCGGAGGAACCAGGTGTCCCAAGCGCCGCCGAGGAGCAGCGGCGGCCCCGCGGCGAGCGCGACGGCCGCGACGACGACGGCCGGGGTGTAGACGGCGGCGAACCGGTCGACGAACTGCTCGCGTTTCGTGCGCTCGCGCTCGGCGTCGGCAACGAGGTCGACGATCCGTGCGAGCGTCGACTCGCCCGCTGCACTCATCACTTCGACCTCGAGATACCCTGACTCGGCGATCGTTCCCGCGTAGACCTCGTCGCCGCTCGAGCGATCGATCGGGACACTTTCGCCGGTGATCGGCGACTGATCGACGGCGCTGGTGCCTGCGGTGACGACGCCGTCGGCGGGGAGTTTCTCGCCCGGTCGAACGACGACGGTGTCACCCGGCTCGAGCGCCTCGGCCGGAACCACCTCCTCGCTGCCGTCGGCTCGCTTGCGCGTGGCCGTCTCGGGGGAGAGTTCCATCAGTTCCCGGAGCGAGTGGCGCGCCCGATCCATCGAATAGCGTTCGAGTAGTTCCGCGATGCTGAACAGCACGGCGAGCATCGCCCCCTCGAACGGGTGGTGGGTGGCGACGCTCGCGACGATCCCGACGCTCATCAGGAAGTCGATGTCGAGGCTACGCGTACGGACGGAGTAGTAGCCGTTTCGGAGGATCGGTACGCCAGCGACGGCTGCGCTGGCGATGAACAGCAGGTGTGAAATGGCGAACTCCCGACCGGCGACCTCGGCGACGGTGGCGTTCGATCCCGTGACCACGAACGCGAGCACCATCCCGATCACGACGCCGACTGCGCCGATCATCGTCGAGATGGCACGCGGCGTCCGCCAGACCGGCGTCGGCTCCTCGAGTGGGCTGTTTCCGTCTTCGGTGACCAACCGGGCTTCGTACCCTGCCCCCTCGATAGCGGTGACGACGGTCGCGTCCAGGGCCTCGAGGTCGCTGCTGACGTCCACTTCGTCGCCCCCGACCGAGACGGTTACCCGACCGGTCGCCGGCATCGTCTCGACGCCGTCGATCGCCGACCCCTCGAGATCCTCGAGTGCCCGCTCGACCTTGCTCGCACAGGAGGCACAGTCCATCGCCGGGACGGCGTACGTTCGGTTTCCTCGGTCGCCGCCGATGCCAGCGACCGCATACCCGGCGGCCTCGATCTGTCGTTCGATCGCCCGTTCGTCCGTTCGCTCGGGATCGTACTCGACGATGACGCGGCCGGTTCCGACCGCCGGATCGATCGTCGTCACTCCCTCGAGTCGCTCGAGGCTGCGTTCGATCTTCGTGGCACACGACGCACAGTCCATCTCCGGCACCCGACACTCGAGGCGTCGGTGCCGGTGCTCGTCGCCAGCGGACTCACTCATCAGGTGTTGATAATCGGTCGATCGATATACGGCTTATTTGGCGTGCGCCAACTTTTCGGGCCTTTGTATCAATAGCTAAACTATTACTGCACTGGCGAGGGTTCGAGCGGCGAGACGTCGGCGATTCGGTCGGTCGCGAGCGCGGCTTCAGCGCGTCGGAGCCGGTAAGAGAGCGTCGATCGCGGTATCTCGAGGCGCTCGGCCAACTCCGAGAGTTCGATGTCCCGGGGCGTCTCGTAGTAGCCGTACTCGACGGCGGCCCGAAGCGCCTCGAGTTGTTCCGGCGGGAGGTCGTTGTCGACGGGTCGGTCGGCGTCGAACGAGCCGTCGGGGTCGACGTCGGTGAGTCGCAGCATCTCGATGCCGGTGCACTCGCCCACTTCGGCACCCATCGCGTTGAAGAAGTCGTGGATCGGTGCCGTGTCGTCGAGGACGATCCGCCAGCGGTGACGGCGTCCCTCGCGGTAGGTTTCGAACAGTAGTCCCCTCCCGAGTTGTTCGAGCGCAAGGTGTGGCACCGAGGTACACGACTCGGTTCGATCCCAGTACGTGTAGACGACGAGCGTGTCACTCGAGCGATCGAGTACCTGGGTTTCACAGGTTGCACCGCAGTCGTCGCGGACGAGGCAGTCCGCGAAGTAGTCCGCGTCGGCGTAGGCTCCCTCGAGCGCCTCGAGCGCCTCTGCGGTTCCGCTGGCGTGGTCGACCCGCCAGAGGCTCTCGGGCGTCACGTGGTAGGAGAGCGAACGGACGGTCGTGTCCGGGTAGGCCTCGAGGACGTCTGCGACGGGGTTCGTGCCGGGGTCGTACTCGAGGGCGAAGACGAACTCTCGCATTATCGGATGTAGGGGCCGGTGCTCAAAAAGGGTTCCTGCGGGACGAATGAATCACGGTTTCCGTCCGCTCGTGGCGTCCGGGTTCGAATCACCACTCGAGGAACCGACCGAGAGACCGGCAGCCGAGGAACCCGAGGGAAGAGAGACAGTTGGGCACTGATTTCTACCTGTTAGGTTGGGCTTGACCGAGATTGGGATGGATTGGGTGGGGTACCTACAATAGGGAAGTTCCCGTTGGGTTGCACAGGATACCAAATGCGCCCCGGCGAGTGGCTCCGTGGACTGTGGCGGTTTTACCTCGAGTACACTGAGACGAAGATCCATGCAGCGACCCTCGCGGCGTTTGCCATGTTTGCTCTCCTCGTGTTCGTCGATTCGTTCTTCGCCGTCCTCGCGATCGGCGTGTACGTCGTGCCACCCGTGGTGTTCTACGTGCTCGATAGAGACCCCGCTCTGGACGACAAAGACCCGTCCCTCGATGGGCGTGACGAATCGACTGGTGGCATCCGGAGTACGGGGAGAGCTGGTTCACGTGGCTCACGTGTGAGAGAGGCACCTGTCGATGGTGATGCTAACGGGGATACGGATTCAGATTCGGATTCGGATAGTGACGACGGCGATACTGACACGGACACGGATTCAGACGACGGTGATACGGATTCGGACAGTGATGATGGCGATACCGATCGCACACAGTGAGTGTTCGTTCGCCTCGAGGAACACCACATCAACGAACGTGCTCGAGTCACTAAATCCAACGAGACACCACGAGACCCCACGAGACCCGAAAACCAAACATATGGCCGAGCGCGCGTCTCAAGCGACAGCGAGAGGCGCACGCTCCCGGGGGAAGGCAGGCTGCCGACCAGTCACTCACCGCGAGCTAAGCTCACGGGCCGACGACCAACGTGGAGGACGCAGCGCGTCCGGAACGGAGGGAGGAGTGCTTTTGGCCCAGCTTTTATCGAAGGACGCTCCGCTGTGTGGCGGAGCCGTCAGCGGAGCAGACTGCAGAATAAAAGGTGGTTAGAAACCCTTCCCGAGCATCTCCCGAGCAATGATGTTCTTCTGGATCTCCGTCGTGCCCTCGTAGATCTGGGTGATCTTGGCGTCGCGGTAGAGGCGTTCGACCGGGAAGTCGTTCACGTAGCCGGCGCCGCCGTGGATCTGGACGGCCTCGTCGGCGACGTCGACGGCGATCCGGGAGGCGTACTCCTTGGCCATCGAGGCCAGCTGGGTGACGTCCTCGCCCTGATCGACCTTCCAGGCCGCCTTGTAGGTGAGGTTGCGGGCGGCCTCGGTCTTGGTCGCCATGTCGGCGAGTTTGTGCTGGATGGCCTGGAACTCCGAAATCGAGCGGCCGAACTGCTCGCGATCCTGGGCGTACTCGAGTGCGGCCTCGGTCGCTCCCTTCGCGATACCGACGCCCTGGGCGGCGACGGCCGTCCGGGTCTCGTCGAAGAACTGCATCTGCTGGAGGAAGGCGGCGTCTTTGGTGCCGACGAGGTTTTCCTCGGGGACGTGCACGTCGTCGAGGATGACTTCGGCGGTGTCCGAGGCGCGGATCCCGAGCTTGCCGGTGATCTTCTCGGTCGAGACGCCGTCGCGATCGGTCTCGACGATGAACTGGCTGAAGCCGTTGTAACGACCCTCGGCGTCAGGGTCGGTCTTCGTGAGGACGACGAGGAAGTCCGCGACGGTGCCGTTAGTGATCCACATTTTGGTGCCGTTGAGCACCCACTCGTCGCCATCTTTCTCGGCGCGCGTGGAGACGGAAGAGACGTCCGAACCGGTGTCGGGTTCAGAAATCGCGGCCCCAGAGATGGCTTCGCCCATCGCCACGGGCTCGAGGAACTCCTCTTTCTGTTCCTCGGTTCCGAAGTTCATGATCGCCTCACAGCCGAAGGAGGTGGCGACGATCGAGAGCGCGATGCCGGGATCGTAGGCGAACAGCTCCTCGGTGATGATGGCCGTGTCGAGAATCGAGTAGCCCGCGCCGCCGTACTCCATCGGGATGTAGGCGCCGGTTAGCCCCATCTCTGCGGCCTTTTCGACGACCTCGTGGGGATACTTTTCCTCGACGTCGTACTCGGTAGCAACGGGTTCGATCTCGTTTTCGGCGAAGCGTTTCACTTCCTCGCGGATCTGTTGTTGTTCGTCGGAGAGTCCAAAGTCCATAGCCATTGATTCTGTCCTGAACGATAAAGAACTTTGTAACCGGTAGTAAACTCGAGAACAGTTGTCACCTGTCGAGAGGGAAACGTTGAAACCGGTTGCAAACGCATACGTTCCCATGGAACTGGAGGATATCAACACCATCGCAGTTCTCGGAGCGGGGAACATGGGCCACGGTATCGCGGAAGTGGCCGCACTCGCGGGCTACGACGTGACCCTGCGGGACATCAACGAGGAGTTCGTCCGGAACGGCTACGAGCAGATCGAGTGGTCGGTCGGCAAACTCGCCGAAAAAGATCAGATTAGCGACGATCTCGCGGACGCGACGCTCGAGCGCATCACGCCGCTGGTCGACGTCGAGGAGGCAGTCGCCGACGTCGACGTCGTCATCGAGGCCGTTCCCGAGAAGATGGACATCAAAAAGGAGGTCTACGGTGAGGTGGAGCAGTACGCCCCCGACCACGCCATCTTCGCGACGAACACCTCGAGTCTCTCGATCACCGAACTCTCGGAGGTTACCGACCGCCCCGAGCGCTTTTGCGGAATGCACTTCTTCAATCCGCCGATTCGGATGCCGCTGGTCGAGGTTATTTCGGGGGCACACACCGACGAGGAGACCCTCGACGTGATCGAGGCCCTCGCCGAAGACGTCGACAAATCGCCCGTCCGCGTCCACAAGGACAGTCCGGGGTTCATCGTGAACCGCGTCCTCGTCCCGCTGATGAACGAAGCGGCGTGGATGGTCTACGAGGACGAGGCCACCGTCGCGGAAATCGACTCGACGGCGAAGTTCGATATGGGACTCCCGATGGGGCTGTTCGAACTCACCGACCAGGTCGGCCTCGACGTGGGCCTGCACGTCCAGGAGTACATGCACGAGACTCTCGGCGACGCGTACGCCCCATGTCCGATGACCGAGGAGAAAGTCGAGGCGGAGGAACTCGGGAAGAAGACCGGCAAGGGCGTCTACGACTACGAGGACGGTGACGGCGTCCAGATCCCGACCGACGAAGGGAAAGAGTGGATCGCCGACCGCTTGCTCGCCGTGATGGCCGACGAGGTCGCCCAGCTGATCGACGACGACGTCGCCGGCCCCGACGCCATCGACGAGGCGATGAAACTCGGCGCGGGCTTCCCGGACGGCCCCGCGAAGATGGCCGACGGTCGCGGCCTCTCGGAGCTGCTCGAGGCGCTCGAGGACGCCTACGAGAAAACGGATGCGGCGCGACACGAGCCATCCGAGGCGCTCCGAACCTTCGCCGACGAGGGGAACTTTTACGGCGACGATGACGACGAAGAGACCGACGGCTACGACTACGAGGATATCGCGGTCGAGATCGACGGACGCGTGGCCAATCTCGTCATCGATCGGCCACACCGCATGAACACGATCACGACCGATATGATCAACGAGATCGACGACGCGCTCGACTCGCTCGTCGACGACGAGGACGTTCGCGCGATCTTGCTCACTGGTGCCGAAGACCGCGCGTTCTCGGCCGGTTTCGACGCCTCCACGGCCGCGGCAGGGAGCGGTATCGAAGCCGCGGATCTCTCCCGGCTCGGCCAGCGCGTGTTCGGTCGCCTCGAGGAGATCCCGATGCCCGTCCTCGCCGCGATCGACGGCTACTGCCTCGGCGGCGGGATGGAACTGGCCACCTGCGCCGACATGCGAATCGCCAGCGAGCGCTCGCAGTTCGGCCAGCCCGAACACAACCTCGGGCTCATCCCCGGCTGGGGCGGCACCCAGCGCCTGAAACACGTCGTCGGCGAGGGGCGAGCCAAGGAGATCATCTTCACCGCGAGAAACGACTACGAGCCGGAGACGATGTACGACTACGGCTTCGTGAACGAGGTCGTGTCCACCGAGGAGTTCGAGGATCGGGCGTGGGAATTCGCCCGTGACCTCGCCGCCGGCCCACCGATCGCGATGGAGTTCTCCAAGCGCGCCATGCTGGCCGGCCGCGACGACACAGACGCCGGGCTGGCACTCGAGGCGAGTTCGTTCGGCCACCTGTTCACGACGGACGACCTCTGGGAGGGGCTGTCGGCCTTCCAGTCCGACCGCGACCCCGAATTCGAAGGGAAGTAACCGGAACGCACAGGCCGTATTCGACCGTCTGTTGTTCTCGTTTTCGACCGACTGTTGCGCTCTCGTTTTCGACGTACTGGATCTCGAGCTGATAGGTGGGTAACTGCGATCGGGGTACGGCAGCCACTGCCCGAGGGATGCGAGCAATCCTATCTTGTGACACGTTTGGTTCGGATCTCATCAATTAACCCTTTTAGCGACATCAGTGTCTGGTGGGCTGTGACGCTCGAGGAAGCCGATACCGACGGTCGAGCGAGCGACGACGGGATCGAAAATCAACACGCCAGCGCGTGCCAGACGCGTCGGGGGCTTCTCGCTGGAATCGGCGGCGCGGGGACTGTGGGCGGTCTCATGCTGGTTGCCGGCTGTCTCGACGCGGACGCTGAGCAGGGTGGCGACGACGAGTTCGAACTCGAGGACGAGGACGTGGGCGACGACACTGAGTCGGTGGACGACGGTTCGAGCGAGGACTCGAAGGGGGACGACCAGTCGGCTGAAGACGGCGAGCGTGACGACCGCGAGGCCGATGGGAGCGACGAGCGTGACGACCGCGAGGATGGCGACGACGATGAGGAGTCTGCAGAAGGTGACGTCGATGGAGCGGACGATGATGAAGATGAAGCGGACGGTGACGGCGAAGAGAGCGACGACGAAAACGGCTCTGCCCACGACGGCGACCCGACCGTTCAGTTCGACGGGTGTGCTCGAGCGGAGGTTACCGGGTCGTTCAACGACGACGACGTGGTGTATGCGAGTACCGGCTTCTACGACGACGGCCTCTACGGGAACACGCACCTCGAGGACGGCGTTACCTTCGGTCGGGACGTCGAGGCACCGTTTTCGGGCACGGTCGTGCTGGAACTCGGCGATAGTCGAGACGTCGCGGTCGGGAGCGACGACATCGTCGTCACGATCCCGGAGTACGGCTCGGACGGCACCGTCATCACGGGCGTGACGACCGACCCTGACGACGCGGCAGTCGCGGGGATTACTCACGAGAATCCAGACGCGAGCACCTGCCTCGAGGAGATCGAGGTCGAAAACGTCGACGCACGGGTCGTGATCGAGATCCTCGACACCACCGCACCCGTCGACACCGGAGAGTACCTCGAGGTGACGGCCGAGATTCGAAACGTGAGTGACGTCGACGGCAGTCAGGAGATTCGCTTGCTCGTGGGCCACGACCCGGAGGTCGTCGACCGAACGACGGTCGACCTGGATGGAGGCGTAGCTGACAACGTTCGGCTGGGGTACGAAACCGCCTCGATCGAGCGCAATCAGGAGTTTCCGGTGATAATCGAGTCGGCAGATGATAGCGACACCGAGACGGTGCTCGTGTACGGATCAGGGTAGCCAGCCGCTGGGTGCCGTGTCCGTCGAAACAGAGCCGGCCTCGCGGTAGTTCTTGCCAGTGGTCGGCCACGACCCTCTTTCGTGATGGGGTCTGTTTTCCAATCGACTACCGATTCCGGATCAACCGACGAAGCGCCCCTTCCATCGGCACGTCATCGACGGCGTCGGGCTCGAGCCACCGAGCAGCGGTAATCGGTTCGCTGGAATCGGTGTTCGCCTCGATGTCGAGGTCGCCGCCAACGCAGGTGCACTCGAAGATCACCGAGACGACGCCCTTCTCACCCCCAGCCCAGGTGTACGAAAACGCCTCGAGCGGATCACCGACGTCGACCTCGAGACGTGTCTCCTCGAACACTTCTCGGGCGACGGCCGCTCGGGGGTTCTCCCCGACGGTCGCCCGACCGCCGGGAACGCCCCAGATCGGCCCAGAAGGCATGTCGTGTTTCAACACGAGATAGCGCCCGTCGTCCTCGATCAAGCCGCGAACGGACGCCTGTGCGTGCGCGTTCGCGCGTGACGCTGTGTCGGAACTACCGATGTCGTCGACGCTCTGGTCGGCCATACGCGATGACGTGGACGGAGTCGACATAGACGTAGGGGGTTTCGTCTCGGACATTCGTCCCCCGAGGAACCTCCAGTCCGAGTCCCCGCCGATCACTGAAACCGCTTCGTCGTCTCCACCAGCGGATGTTTCGCGTAATCGACCACCTCGATGTCGGTAATCCGCTCGAGTCCCTCCTTTGCTGCGGTTTTGGCCATGCCTAGATCGAGTTCGTGATCGATCACGATAACGTAGGCGTCCATCTCTTCGATGTCGAGTTGGTTCGCCGCCAGCACCCGGTGGTGGCCGTCGGCTAAGAGCAAGGTGCCAGCGTTATCGATGATTACGAGCGGTTCGGCCAGTCCTCGTTCGAGTTCGTACTTCCGCCCCTCGAGTTCGTCCGCGTACACTCGCCCCTGAGTCGGCGTCAACTCGAGCAACGAGATCATCCGTCGATCCTGCCGCAAGGAGACGTCGTGAATGTTCTCGAGCGTTCGCATCAGTTTCCCCACTTTCTCCGGGGTCGCCCGTTCGATCTGGCTGCGGATCACGTCCGCATTGGAGATGATTCCGACGAGGTTGCCGGCATCGTCGACGACGGGCAGTTTCTGAATCCCCGATCGGAGGATGACGCGGGCGGCATCGGTTACCTTCATATCCGGGTGAGAAACTATCAACTCCTGTGACATAACCCGAAAGATCGGATCGTCGTCATCGGCCAGAAGCAGGTCGCGAGCGCTTACGAACCCCTCGACTCGACGGCGATCACAGACGGGAAAACCGCTATGTTCGTCGCTCTCGGCGATCCGCGTTGCCACTGACTCGACGGTTGCATCGGGTGACACCGTTACCACGTCGCGTGTCATGTAGTCTTTGACCCGAGGTTTTCCGTCGGCGGGAATCGGCATACCAGTACGCTCGGGAGCGGTCGGCAAAAACGCTGCCCTCTCTGTATCACAGCGACCGACCTGTCCGCTCCTTCGCAGGTTACTCGAGCGTGTCCTCATCCGACTCACCAGCAGGGGTCGAGCCAAACAACATGGCGCTGGTCTGGCTGTACACGCCGACCGGCGTCCCCGGACGGGTGCCGATTGCCTCGAAAAAGCGATCGGTGATCACCTCCTCGACGACGCTCAGAATCGACTCGCGCTCCTCGGCGTCGTCCGTCTCGGCCAGGATCCCCATCTCGAGTTGGGCACCCGCCATGTCGGCATGACCGCCCGCGCTCCCGATCTGGTCGAATGCATCCCGAAGCGTCTCGCCGACGTCGATATCGCTGGCACGGGCTCGCGCGGAGACGTACACCATCTCCTCGCGGAACCCGAACACCAGCGTCGTATCGACGCCCTCCATCGAGAGCAGTTTCTCGGCCGCCTGGGGAAGTGCGTCTCGATCGGTGATCTCGCCTGCGCTCGAGGCGACGACCGATCCACGCTGCGTGCGATTCTTGATCGCCCGCGCAACGGTCTCGAGCGTATCACCTTCGATCGTCGGTTGTTCGATTCGGGAGAGCGTCGTGAAATCGACCCGGGGCCAGAGCAGTGCTGCGGCCTCGAAATCCGCCTGTGACAGTTCGCGGCGAAAATCGTTGGTATCGACACGGATGCCGTACAGTAATGCGGTTGCGATCTGGGAATCGATCTCGAGGCCGAAGCGGTCGAGGTGGCCGGCCATGATCGTACTCGTCGCGCCGACGCCCTCCCGAAGGTCGTAGAACTCCCCCGGAACCGGCCCGCGTGGCGGGTGATGGTCGATGACAATGTCGATCGCCAGATCCGCCGGCAACTGATCGTTCACGCCGGGGCGAGAGTGGTCGACCAGTGCAAACGCATCGAACTCACCCAGGGGCTCGTCGGGATCGAGCGTCCGCAACTCGAGATCGAGGAGGTTGATCATCGCTCGATTCTCCTGGTGGGAAATCTCGCCGTAGTAGCAGGCAACGGCATCGACGCCCATCGACTCTGCAAGTGTCCGTAACGCGACCGCGCTCGCGATCGCGTCCGGATCCGGGTTGTCATGAGCGACGACGGCAAGCGTCCCGTCGATACGCGCCAGTCGGGTTCGGAGATCGATTGCCTTCTGTGCCACTGGATGGGTCGTCCGCTCGAGAAGCCAGGTCGTGAGCGCCCGCCGGGAATCGACGACCGTCGTCGCGAGGTCGTGTATGGCCCGTCGATCGTCCGACTGTTCAGCTGTCGCCCCGTCGGAGACAGATTCGGCGTCAACCGGCAGATACGCGACGGTGATCGCGTCCGGAAACGCGTCCCGGGCAGCCTCGAGGATCTGTCGGTTCTCCCAGACCGAGTCGCTGGCGACGAACACGACGTCCGGCACCTCGAGGGACGCGAGCACTTCGGGATCGGCCGGGTCAGCACACCGGGCGCGGACGTTCTCTTCGCGAAGCGTCTCGACGACGCCGTTTTCTCGTGTGACCACCACGACCGAGGGAGAGACGCCACTCGAGCCCGCGGTGATGGTACGTCCTCGCAGTCGCTCGACGACACGTTGTCCGACGCTCCCGCACCCGAGGACGAGCCGGGACACCATACCGCGATTTTCCGCCCTAACGGGTAAAAACTACCGGGTCGGTTCGCACATCCGAGAAGCCTGCCGTGAGGACAAGGCTCGAGTCCAGAGTGCCGATCCCGAAGGTGAGGAACAGGCGAGAAGCGCAGGAAAAGCACACGAGCGATACGCGAAAAAAGCCGATAGTCGAGGACGCTCAGGAGACGATAACCGCACTCGCCGCATCGATCGCCAGATCGGCGACCGGGCCGAACCCGGGCAACAGGACGACGGTCATCACGGCAGCGAAGACGATCGCCGCGTACAGCCCCGTCGGCGACCCGGCGAGTTCGCGCTCGAAGTCCGCAACTGGGTCGTTGATCCAGACCGCCTTTACCAGCCGCGAGTAGTAATACAGCGACAGTGCGCTGTTAATCACCAGCGCCGCCGCGACTGCGAGCATCGCACTGTTGACGGCGGCGGCCTCGAGCGCCCCCGTGAACAGGAAGTACTTGCTCCAGAAGCCACCGAACGGCGGGATGCCGGCGAGGCTGAACATGAAGATCGCCAGCGCGGTACAGGCGATCGGTGCCCGTGTCGCCAGGCCGTTGTAGTCCTCGAAGGTGCGTCCGACACCCCAGTACTCCGCCAGGGCGACGAACAGGAACGCACCGGTGTTCATGAAGCCGTAGACCAGCAGGTGCATCATCGCGGCACCGAGGACGAGTTCACCGCCGTCGACGGTGAGCCCGGCCAGGCCAATCAACGCGTAGCCAGCGTGCCCGACCGAGGAGTACGCGAGCATCCGCTTGACGTTCTGCTGGGTCGCCGCGGCGAAGTTCCCGACCGTCATCGTGACGATAGCCAGGATGATGAACGCGTGCGTCCACTCGAGACCGATGACGTCGGTCGTGACCTCGAGCGGGAACGCCGTCGTGAAAACCCGGAAGAGGATCACGAAGCCGGCCGCCTTCGAGGCCGAGGAGAGGAACGCCGAGATCGGTGCCGGCGCGCCCTCGTAGGCCTCTGGTGCCCAGAAGTGGAACGGCACGCTCGCGGTCTTGAACGCGAAGCCACCGATGAGCATCAGGATGCCCAGGCCGAGGATGCCACCGTAGGCATCGGCCTCGCCGGCGGCGAGGGTCTCGGCGATGGCCTCGAGTTGCAGGTGCCCAGTGGCACCGTAGACGAGGCTGATCCCGTAGACGAAGATTGCCGAGGAGAGCGCACCGATCAGGAAGTACTTCAGCCCGGCTTCGACGCTTCCGCGGTTGTCCTTGAGGATCGCCACCAGCGCGTACGACGGCAGGCTGGCGAGCTCGAGCGCGATGAAGATGGTGACGAGGCTGTTGGCCGCCGCCATCGTCGACATCCCGGTCGCCGCGAGCAAGAGCAGCGAGTAGTACTCGGCCTGGTAGGTGTGTCCGGCCATGTAGTCGTAGCTCGCGATCGCCACCAGCGCGGTGACGACGGCGACGACGACCATGAAGAACAGCGCCATCTGATCGACGATCAGCTGGCCGCCGAAGAGGTCGATCGCGCCGGTGCCGGCCTGGGCCTCGCCGACGACGAACCACAGGTCGTAGCCAGCGTCGGCGTTTTCGGCACCCGTGCCGGCCAGGATGAACCAGACCGCGGCGGCGAGCGACACTAGAGCCCCGACAGCCGCGATGCCCGCGAGGACGGGGCGATTCGTCGACTTCGGATTGATGCTGTCGTAGCCGAACAACACCAGTGCCGTCAGCGCGAGCGTGAGCGGTGGCGCGAGCGCCATCCACTCTGGGAGCGCGAACGGGTCAGCCATCAGGCACCACCTCCAGTCGCGAGGATCGGATCAACTGCATCAAGGATCATTTCGAAGATCAACTCCGGTGCGACGCCGAGGGCGATGATCAGTCCGAGGAGGACGAACATCGGCGCGACGTCGTGCAGCGGCGCTCGAGTGACCTCGTAGTCGGTCTCGAGCCGGTACGGGCCAAACAGCGTCCGCTGCATCGCGAACAGCAGGTAGCCCGCGACGATCACGATGCCGAACATCGCGAGCGCGGTAAACAGCGGTGCGTACGCCAGCACCTCGGAGCCGAAAGCCCCGAAGAAGATGAAGTACTCCGCGGCGAACCCGCTCATCAGCGGCAGCCCCATGTAGCCGAACGCACCGGCGATGAGGATGCCGACGGCGATGGGCATCTTATCGGCCATCCCGGACATGTCGGTGACCATCCGGGTGTGTGTGGCGTTGTAGATGACGCCGACGGCCATGAACATCAGCCCCGAAATGAGGCCGTGGGAAACCATCTGGAACGTCGCCCCACCGACGCCGAAGTGAGTGAACGCGATCAATCCGAGGATCACGTACCCCATCGACGACACCGACGAGTAGGCGACGATCCGCTTGAGGTCGGTCTGCGCCAGCGCCAACATCGCTCCGTAGATGACGCTGATGACGGCGATGGCTGCGATCGGTATCGCGTAGGCTGCGACCTGATCCGGGAACATCGTGAAGTTGAACCGGAGCAGGGCGTAGGTACCCATCTTCAGCAGGACGCCTGCCAGCAGCACCGACGCGGGCGTCGGGGCCTCGACGTGGGCGTCCGGCAGCCAGGTGTGGAACGGCACCACGGGAACCTTGACAGCAAAGCCGATGAACATCGCGATGAACACCAGCGAGGCGATCGTGGATCCGGCGATGCCGGCGAAGCTCTCTGGGCCGCCGTCGAGCATCGCCTGGGTGATCTCGGGTAGCGCGAACGAGGTCACGTCGAGGCTGAAGACCAGCGTGATGAACGCACCGAACATCAGCAGCGACGCGACGTTCGTGTAGATGAAGAACTTGATCGCGGCGTACTTCCGTCGCGGGCCGCCCCAGACCCCGATCAACAGATACATCGGGATGAGGACGGCCTCCCAGAAGATGAACCAGACGAAGAAGTCCAGTGCCGCGAACACGCCGATCAGGTTCGCCTCGATGAACAGGATCAGCCCGTAGAACTGCGACTGGCGCATGTCGATCGGGGTCCACGAACTCATGATCGCGAGCGTCGTGAGCACCGTCGTCAGCACGACCAGCGGCAGGCTGATGCCGTCGAGACCGACGTACCACGAAATCTCGTAGGCGCCGAGTTGGATCCACGTCGTCTGGGATTCGAAGGCGAGTTCGCCGCCATCGACGAGTGCGTTGCCGCTGCCGTCGAACGCCGTGTACAGCCACAGCGAGAGCCCAGCCGGGATCAGACTGATGGCGAAGGCTAGTTTGCCGGCGATACGGTTGGGCGCGAGGAACGTCACCAGCGCGCCCGCGAACGTGACTGCAAGGAGCGTCTCGATCATCATACGAACCACCCTCCGAGGACGCCGAGCACGACAAGCAAGGCGATGAACCCGGCGATAATGAGTGCCGCGTAGTTCGTCACGACACCCGACTGCAACCGCGTCATCCGGCCGCTACCGAAGAGGCTCACGCTCGAGACGCCGTTGACGACGCCGTCGATAACCGTCTGGTCGAACCGGTCGGCGGCTCGAGCCAGCGGGAGCGTCAGGTGCGTGGCGATCCAGACCTGATACTCGTCCTGGTAGTAGTTGCTGCGCAGGACGGTACGAGCGCTGCCCAGGTTCTCGGTGTGGGCAACGGGCTCTGGCACGTTGTAGAGCACCATCGCGAAGACGGCACCGGCGACGGCCAATCCGAGCCCGAGCCCGGCAGCGACCAGTAGCGTCACCGTCTCGGAGCCAGCGATGTACGCCGCCTCGTAGTGCGTCGTGTCGCTGTACTCGCTGTAGGTCAGGTCGGCGAACCCGCCGTACTGCCCGTCGAGCCAAAACTCGAGGTAGGTGAGTTCGATCCCGGTTAACTTGTACACCGGCGCGAGGTTGGCGATACCGGCGACGAGTGCGAGCACACCCAGCGTGAGCAGCGGGAACTTGATGTTCCAGCCGACGGGGTGTGGATCGCGCGCGGCGTCGGTTCGTGGCTCACCGTGGAAGGTCAGGAAGACCATCCGGAAGGTGTAGAAGCCGGTGAAGAAGACGGCGAGCAGCCCCATCGCGTACGCGGCGAGGATGATCGGCTCGTTCAGGCCGACGATAATCGCGTCGAACAGGATCTCGTCTTTCGACCAGAAGCCCGAGAACGGAACGATGCCGGCGAGCGCGAGCGCACCGGCGAGGAACGTGTAGTAGACGACGGGTGCTTTGTCCTTGAGCCCGCCCATCTTCCACATGTCCTGTTCGTGGTGCATGAGCACGATGACGGCACCCGCCCCGAGGAACAACAGCGCCTTGAAGAAGGCGTGGTTCATCAGGTGGAAGACCCCGGCGACGTAACCGCCGACGCCCAGGCCGAGCATCATGTAGCCGTACTGGCTGATCGTCGAGTACGCGAGCACCTGTTTGATGTCGTCTTTGACGACGCCCATCGTTGCGGCGAACAGCGCGGTGAACCCGCCGACGAACGCGATGATCGCGAGCGCCGTCGGGCTGAGCGCGTAGTAGCCGAACATCCGGGCGACGAGGTAGACACCGGCGGCGACCATCGTCGCGGCGTGGATCAGCGCCGACACCGTGGTCGGGCCTTCCATCGCGTCCGGCAGCCAGGTGTGAAGCGGGAACTGAGCGGATTTGCCAATCACACCGCCCAGCACCAGCAAGCCGGTGATGGTGACCCAGGTTTCGGCACCGAAGCCGAACAGGGTCTCACCGTTGTCGATTGCCTCGCCGGCAGCGGCGACGAACGAGCCGTCGCCCTGGAAGGCGAGCGTGCCGAAGGTCGCGCCGATGGCGACGACCCCGAGCAGGAAGAAGTAGTCACCGAAGCGGGTGACCAGGAACGCCTTCTTCGCGGCCGATGGCGCGGATTCGGTGCGGAACCAGAACCCGATGAGCAAGTACGAACAGAGCCCGACCAGCTCGAAGAACATAAACGCCATCAGCAGGTTGTCGGCGACGACAAACGCGAGCATGCTGAACGTAAACAGGCCGAGTTCGGCGTAGTACCGCCGCAGCCCGGTTTCGCCTTCGTCGTTCATGTAGCCGAGACTGAACACGTGCACGAGGAACGCGATCAGCGACACGATAACGAGCATCAGCGCCGAGAGCGGATCGAGCAAGATACCGAAGGTGAACTCGATCATGCTCTCGCCGGTTTCACTTACCGCGTCACCGACCGCCCACGTGAAGTACGTCTCCTGAAACTCCCCGCCGGCCGCGACCGCCGCGAGCACGAATAACGACAGTGCGAGCGACCCCGCGGTCGCAATGATCCCGGCGAACGCGCCTTTCTTCGGCATGTAGTCGCCAAAGAGCAGGGCGACGACGAACGCCGCGAGCGGCAGGAGAACGATCGCCGGTGCCAACTCAAATGCAGTTTCCATACAGTTACCACCTCATCTCCGATGGAACCGTGACGTCGACGTCACGGAAGTTACGGTACAACACCAGGATGATCCCGAGTCCGACGGCAACCTCGGCCGCAGCCAGCGCCATCGTAAAGAGGGCGAACACCTGGCCGGTGAGGTTGCCGTGATAGAACGCGAACGCGATCAGATTGATGTTCGCCGCGTTGAGCATCAACTCGACGGACATCAGGAACATCAGTGCGTTTCGTCGCGTCAGAACGCCGAACAGCCCGATACAGAACAGGGCCAGCGACAGCAGGACGTAGTGTTCGATGCCGACGCTCATCGGTTCTCACCCCCGTCGGTCGCGGCTGCGTCGCCGCCACTGGGTCTCGAGTCGGCCTGACTCGCGAGCGCCGTCACTGGCTCGCCCGCCTCTTCGCGCTTTGCGAGCACGAGCGAGGCGTCGAGTGCGGCGTCGAGGACGATGGCGATCAGCAGGAACGAAATGAGGAAGGGTTCGGTGTCACCGATCGCCCCCTCAGTGGACTGGAGCGCCGTGTAATCGAGCATGGCGTAGCCGATCTCCGAGGTGATCGAGATGCCCTCCGGGAAGCCAGCCATGGTACTGAACCCGGTGTTCAGCGTGATCAGGGCCATCATTCCGAACAGTACCACGGCGAGAACGCCCGGTACCAGCGTTTTCCCGAGTCGGAGTTTCGGGCCTGTCGTCATGCCCGACTCACCTCCTCGTCCGGTTCCTCCGTTTGCGTCAGCATCACGGCGAACGTGATCAAGATGAGAACCCCGCCCACGTAGACGAGAATCTGCATCATGGCGACGAACTCGGCCGCCAGCATCACGTAATAGACCGCGACGCTCGTCAGCGACACGCCCAGCAAGAGCGCCGAATGCCACGGATCTTGCAAGAGCACGACGCCGACCGCACTGCCCAGCGTAACGACGGCGAACAGCGCGAACGCGATCAGCTCGTATGTCATTGGTGTTGTCTGGTTGGGTATGCCCTTTGTAGATTTCGAGATGGGCTGATCTCGTTACTGGTAGTCGACCTCTCCTTCTCCCTCGCCGATCCAGCCGCCGCGATCCGGTTCACGGGACTCGAGCGGATCGATGTCCTTGTACCACGGTACCGCTTTCAGCTGTTCTTTGTTGTAGACGAGGTCGTGTTTCGTATCGCCCGTGAACTCGAAGTTCTGGGTGAGCAAGATGGCGTCGACGGGACAGACTTCCTCACACAGTCGGCAGTAGATGCACTGCCCGATGTGGAGATTGTACTGTTCGCCGTTGCGCTGATCGTCCGTCACGATCTGGATCGTGTCGTTTGGACAGACGTTCTCACACTGACGACACCAGATACAGCGCTCCTGGCTGAACTTGTGAACCCCACGGAATCGCGGCGAGACGTCCGGAGTCGTCTCCGGATACTCCACCGTGAACGTGTTGCCGTCCAGTGCGTGTTTCATCGTTACCGCCATCGATTTGAGGAGTCCGATCATGCGAAGATCACCATCGTGAGCGTGAGATCGGCCTCGAGCAGCCCCACGATGAGGGCCGTCAGGACGAGGTTCGCGAACGCGAGGACGAGCATTCCCTTCCAGCCGATCTCGATGAGTTGATCGATTCTGACGCGGGGGAGCGCCGAGCGGAGCCACTGGGTGAGCAAGAAGACCGCCCAGATCTTCACGAGGAACCAGAGAATACCCAGTTCAGCCGGGCCGGGACCGGCCGGCCCGCCGAGGAAGATCGTCGCGATGATCGCCCCGCCGAGGAAGATGTGTAAGAACTCACCGAGGTAGATCAGGACGAAGTAGACGCTCGAGTACTCCGTCTGATAGCCGGCAACGATTTCGGTCGGTGCCTCCGGCGTGTCAAACGGGTTCCGTCCAATCTCGGCGAAGTTCGCCGCGAGGAACAGGACGAACGCGAACGGGTTGACGAACGCGTACCACATCGGGATGTCGAAGCCGCCGATTGAAATCAGCGTTTCCGCCTGTGCGGCAACGATCTCGCTCATCTGGAGGGTGCCCGCGAAGATGACGACGGACATCCCCGTCACGACGAGCGGGATCTCGTAAGCGACGTTCTGGGCGACCGCGCGCAGCCCGCCGAGCAGCGAGTACTTGTTCGCCGAGGAGTAGCCGGCCATGACCAGTCCAACGCTCGCAATACCGGCAACGGCGAAGACGTACGCCAGACCGACTTCGGGGTCGGCGAGGTGGATGCCCGATCCCATCGGGATGACGGCGAATCCGAGCATCGCCGACGCCGCGACGACGATCGGCGCGAGGTCGTAGGCCGGTCTATCGACGTTTTCCGGGATGATGTTCTCCTTTGCGAGCAGTCGAACGGCGTCGGCCACGATGATCAACAGCCCGAACGGACCGACACGGTTGACTGCAATCCGGTCGGTAAAGGCAGCCGTAATCTTTCGTTTCGCCCAGGGGCCGGCGACGCCAGTCATCGCCAGCATCAGATTACCGACGATGAACGCCGCGATGAACGTCGCGATGAGTTCACCGCCAAATCCGAGGTTGTTGAGACCGGTCAGTTCGCCGAGTCGTTCTGGAAGCAAAACCGGCCCGTCCTGAAGCGGGAACTCGAGCGCCCCGGTCATCGATCCACCTCCCCAAGCACGATGTCGAGGCTTCCAAGCGAAGCGATCAGGTCGGGGATGTACTCGCCGCGAGTCATCTCACCCAGCGTCGAGAGGTTGTGGAAACACGGACTGCGGATCTTGAACCGGCCGGGCTTGTCCGTCCCGTCCGATCGGATGTAGATGCCGAGTTCGCCCTTTGCGGCCTCGACGCCGCGGTAGACTTCCGTGTCGGCTGGCGGCTTGAGCGTCCGCGGGACGTTGCTCTGGATCTCGCGGTCGTCCTCGGGCCAGTCCTCGAGCAGGTCGATACACTGCTCGATGATCTTGGCGCTCTCTTCGACCTCGCCCATGCGCACGAGCACTCGCGAGTAGTTGTCCATCCCGTCTTCGGTAATGACGTCCCACTCTAGGTTCTCGTAGTAGCCGTACGGGTCGTCCCGTCGGAGGTCGACGTCGATGCCCGATCCACGAGCGGTCGGGCCGGTCGCGCCGTAGGATTTCGCGACTTCGGGCTCGAGGATCCCGGTGTCGACACAGCGGATCTGGAAGATTTCGTTTGTGACGATCAGATCCTCGTACTCGGAAATTTTCGCCGGCAGATCATCGAGGAAATCACGCGTCTTCTCGAAGAACTCCTCGCGGGGCTCGGGCAGATCCCAGGCGACCCCGCCCAGCCGGAAGTAGTTGAACATGAGCCGCTGGCCGGTGAGATCCTCGAGGATGTCCTGGACGACCTCACGGTCGCGGAAGGCGTACTGGAAGACGGCGGTGAAGTCGCCGAAGACGTCCAGCGCGAACGTCCCGAGCGCCAGCATGTGCGCGGCGATTCGGCACAGTTCGGCACCCATCGTCCGGATGACCTGGGCGTACTCGGGAACCTCGATGTCCGCGAGATCCTCGACCGCACGGGCGTAAGCCCACTCGTTGAGCAGCCCGGCGGAGACGTAGTCCCAGCGGTCGGGGTACGGCATAATCTGGTGTCGGTAGGTGCCCTGCTGGCACATCTGCTCCTCACAGCGGTGGAGATAGCCGATGTCGGGGTCGACGTCGACGACGGTCTCGCCGTCGAGCACCGCCTTGACGTGGAGCACACCGTGCGTGGCCGGGTGGTGTGGCCCGATGTTGAGGAACATCGTGTCCGTCTCCGAATCGCGCTGGTCGGCCTGGAGCGGGTTCGCGTGTTCTGCCAGCGTGACGATCTGTGGTTTCTCCTGGTTGTAATCGTGCGAGAGCGGATGACCCTGCCAGGTCTCAGGAAGGAGGATGCGCCGTGGATCGGGGTGTCCCTCGTAGTCGATTCCGACGAGGTCGAAGTTCTCCCGTTCTGCCCAGTCGGCCGCCCGGTAGACGGGTTCGGCCGTCTGGCTGACCGGGTTATCGGTCGACGTCGGCACGACGACGCTGACTTCCTGGGTCGGGTCGGCGTACTTCTTCAGGTGGTAGATCGACTCGTAGCGATCCTCGTACTGCTGTGCGGTGACACAGGAGAGGTAATCGAAGCCAGCCTGATCGCGCAGGTCGAACAGCACGTCCTGAACGTCGTCCGGACGGATCACGAATCCAGGGGCGTTCTTGTGATCGTCACGCGCGAGCGCACGATCGCCGATCAGCGCCTCGAGTTCGCTCTCGGTGACTTCGAGATCTGCCGGCGTGGGTTCGAGTCCCGTGCTCATGGTGAATCAGCCCAGTTGTAGCGCATGACGAGGTCGTCCTCGTCGATCTGGTCGGCCAACTTTTGCACTAACTCGTCCCGTGGTAGGTCGCCGAACTGCTCGAGTTCGTACGGCTTGACGACGACCGGCGAGGACTCGCCGTTGGCGATTCGCTCCTGGAGTTTGGCGACGCCGTAGATGAGCGCCTCCGGTCGTGGCGGGCAACCGGGAACGTGGATGTCGACCGGGATGATCTCCTCTGCCCCCTTGACGACGTTGTATCCCTCCTGGAACGGGCCGCCCGAGATCGTACACGACCCCATGCCGATGACGAACTTCGGTTCGGGCATCTGGTCGTAGACGCGTTTCATCCGCGGGCCGAACTTCGAGACGATCGTCCCGGGGACGATAATCACGTCGGCCTGTCGCGGTGATGCACGCGGGACACCGGCCCCGAACCGGTCGAGGTCGTGTTTGATCGCGTACGTGTGAATCATTTCGATGCTGCAACAGGCGATCCCGAACTGCAGCATGAACATCGACGATCCGCGCACCCAGTTCATGAACTGATCGAACTTGGTGAGGATGAACGGCGACGATCCGAACGCCTCCCGAAGTTTCGAGTTCATCCGGGCGTCGACGCCGGCTCCCATCCGGGCGTCACGGTCGTCCGTCGAGGGAGCGGTACTATCGTAGATTTGTTGGGTTGGTTCGTTACTCATGGTCGATCGACCTCAGGTTCGACCTGTCCGGGCGTCTTCGCCCACTGTACGGCTCCGTTGCGCCAGGCCCACGCGAGTCCGACGACGAGGATGGCGACGAAGAGCAGCATCGGCCCGAGCGCGTGGAGGAGTCCGTACTCCTCGGCTGCCAGCGCATCGGTGTACGTGACCGCCCACGGGAACAACAGGACGGTTTCGATGTCGAAGACCAGGAAAAGAAGCGCAACCATGTAGTACTGGATGTTAAACCGGATGCGCGTCCCGCCGGTCGGCACCTCGCCACTCTCGTAGGTGGCACGTTTGCTCGTCTCGGGTACACTCGGTCGGAGGAGATACGATACCGCCATCATGCCGAGCGGAATCAGTAGCCCCACGAGCGCCAGCGCCCCGATGGCTATCCAATCATTCATCTCCGTAACGTTCGGCCGTTGGAAACGCACCCATATAAGGGTTGATTCTTTGTTTTTCACCCGATTTCGCCATCCAGCGCCGTCCTGTAACCTGATCGCTCGAGCGAAAGTCTCCGAACATGATAGTCCCGTGTTTGATGGCCATCAAAAAAAGCGGAGAGCGAGAGCCCCGAAGCACCCCCCTCGAGTAACCATGTGTTCACCGATCGTGGTAGGCCTCGACGCCGCCGTCGTGGAGTCGTCGGGAGACGTCCCCGACATCGCTGCGTAATCGCTCGTGGTAGTCGAGTAACCGCTCGTGAACGGTTTCGTGTTGACGAGCGAGGATCTGTGCCGCAGAAAGTGCCGCGTTGAATGACTTGCCTGCGTCGACGGCGACGAGTGGTGCACCCGCGGGCATTCCGATCACGCTATCGACGGACTTCTCCTGAACCGGGACACCAATGACGGGCAGTGGGTACGCGATCGACGCCGTCATGTTCGGGAGGTCGGCCGACTTCCCGCCGGCCCCGGCGATGAGCACCTCGATCCCACGATCTTCGGCCGTCTCCGCGTAGGCCGTCATCAGATCCGGAGTTCGGTGGGCCGAGGTGACGTACGTTTCGAACGTAAAACGCTCGTCGGGTGGGTTCTCGTAGTCGGTCTGCTCGCCGAAGCCGAGTTCCTCGACGAAGGCGTCGTATGCACCGGGACGGGAGCCACCGGTCATCATCACCTCGAGGTCGGAGTCACTGCCCATGACGATTCCGACGTCAGGCGTCGCCTCCGTTGGGCGGTCTTGTTCGGCTTCGCGGTGCAATCTATCGATGAGGTCTGTGACGCTGGCTGGCATGGATGATGGAAAGGTGGTGGTCGACGGTTGGCGTCCCTGGATAGTCGGTGTTCCGTTCTCCGGTCGATTCAGTTCGACTCGAACGTCACGGCCTCGCGCAACCGCCGAGCGCGCTCGAGCAGGTCACCACGGGAGTCTCCCTCCCCGGCGGTGACCGTCACGTGCCCCATCTTCCGGAGCGGCCGTACCTCCCGCTTGCCGTACCAATGGAGGCTGGCCGTCGGCGACTCGAGGATCCGTTCGACGTTCGTAAGCTGGGCTGGCTGGGACTGATCGACATCACCGAGGAGGTTCGTCGACACCGTCGGTGCGCGAAGTGCCGTCGAGCCAAGTGGCCAGCCAAGCACGGCGCGAACGTGTTGTTCGAACTGCGAAGTCTGGGCCCCTTCGATCGTCCAGTGACCGGAGTTGTGCGGGCGAGGAGCGATTTCGTTGAGCAGAATCTCGCCGTCGGTCGTCTCGAACAGTTCGATCCCGTAGATCCCCCGGCCGTTCATCACCTCGAGGACGTCTTCGGCGACGTCACGAGCCCGGTCGAGGACGGCGTCGCTCGAGCGCGCGGGAACGACCGTTTCCCGAAGGATCTCATCCTCGTGAACGTTCTCGCCGACGGGGAAGGTTGCCGTCTCCCCGTAGCCCGCCGCGGCGATAACCGAAATCTCGCGTTCGAAATCGACGAACGCCTCGACCATCGCTGGCCCGGCGACCGACTCGAGGGCGGCCTCGGCGTCGGCTTTCGACTCGACGGGAACGTTGCCACGACCGTCGTACCCGCCCGTTCGGGCTTTCAACATCACTGGTGCGCCGTAGTCGTCGATGGCAGCGCGAACATCCTCGACGTCGTCGACGACCCGAAACGGCGGTACGGGAACGCCCGCATCCGCAAGGTCTCGTTTCTGAACCAGTTTGTCGTGGATGGTTCGCAGCGTCGTCGGATCGGGGTGTACCGGGACGCCGGTCTCCTCGCGAACGTGCTCGAGGACGTCCTGATCGGCAAGTTCGATCTCGAATGTGAGGACGTCGGCACGTTTGGCGAGTTCGCGAATCCCGTCTTCGTCGTCGAAGTCGCCGACGAGATGATCGCGACTCACACCCGCCGCTGGGCAATCGGGTGTCGGATCGAGCACGATGACGTCGACGCCGAGCGGTGAGGCGGCCTCGGCGAGCATCCGGCCAAGTTGCCCCCCACCGACGACGCCGATCGTCGGCCCTGGTGACCGCAGCGTTGTCATAGGCGGCGATTCTCATCGGCTGTGTATAAGGATTATCACTCTCGACGACTACCGACAATCGGCTACACCCCGTCAGCGTCCGATCGACGGTCGTAGACGCGAACCGCCCGGTCGTGGCGGCCGGAAACACCGTGGGGGTTTCGACGGTCTGTGCGGTCTGCGTATCGGGCACGGAGGCCATCGACGAACCCACGAACACTTCCCTGGAGGACATCGACGCCGTTTCCGAGCCAGTCCGTTGGCGTTCCCTCGCCGGCCAGCACTCCTCTCGCTCCGCCTGCTCCGTCACCGACCGCCCGGCAGGCGACGCGACCAACGACTGACGGACGAGGGCCGTAGTTCTTGCTCAGTCGATACGTGAGCGACTGAAACCGGCAGAACCAGTCGCGATCCGGCGTTCCTCCGTCGGTTCCCACTTCGCTACGAACGGCCATCTCGGGACGCCAGGTGACGTCGTACTCGAGACCAGCGAGGCGATGCGCACAGTCGGTCGCTTCGGCGACCGACAGGTACTCGTCGAACCCGTCGAGGGCCTCGAGAACCGCGCGGTCGACCGCGACGTTCGATCCCTCGAACGGCGTGACACAGCGGCCGAGTATCGTCGTCGGTTCAGTGCCGCGCTGCTCGCCTGAGAGCCGGCCACGAACTGGCCCAGTGACGACGTCGGCCTGGCGCTCGATGGCACCGACGACCGCCTCGTACCAGCCAGGTTCGATGACGTACTCGTCACCGAGAAACGCCACCACGTCGCCGGTAGCCACCTCGAAGCCAGCATTCCGGGAGACGCTCGCCGCCCGATCCGAGATTTCGACCAGTACGTCGACATCGTCGCGGTCGCGGACGGCACCAGTCGTTCCATCCGACGATGGGCCGTTGACGACGATCACTTCACTCGAGGCTGGAAGCTGATCCTCGAGGCCGTCGAGACAGGAGAGTAAGTGCTCTCGGTCGTTCAGCGTCGACACGACTACCGAGAGCGTCGGCTCCATAGTAGACTGTAGATGACTCCGACACTTAAAAGAAACCGGGTTTCTCGCGAGAGAGTCAGGATAAATGAGACATTACTGTCAGAGTCTGACGTTCCAGTACGAGACCGACATCAGATGGTCGGAGCCTGGAACACGGCCAATTGCCCGGTCGACCGTCCGAATCGGACTTGCGAGGACGTTGGGAATTGCACGATACAACCCGTACGGGACGAGAAAGTCGTCCTCGACATCGACGAGCTCGAGACCGTTTTTCGCCAGTAGAACGCTCACTTCGCTCTTCGAGTACAGTCGCGACCCCATCGGCAAGGCCCAGTTGTAGACGCTCCGGGAGCTATAGCGGTTGAACGTATCGAAGACGATCTGTTCACGAGCGACGCGTTTCATCTCGCTCAGGAACGCCGCCGGGTCGTCAGCGAGGTGGAAAAATCGCATGGCGACCACCGTATCGAAGTGGTCGTCCGGAAACGGGAGTCGTCCTGCGTCACCGCGCAGGAACTCGAGCGTCCCAGTGACACCCGCTGCCTGTGCTTTCCGGCGTCCCTGTTGTAACATCGCTGCAGAGATATCGAGTCCGACGACGTTCGCCCCCTGCTGGGCGAGCATGACCGTAAACCGCCCGGTACCACAGGCGATCTCGAGCACGTCACGATCCTCGAGCGGCCCGAGTGCCTCGAGGACGGCGATTTTCTCGCGCCGGTCGATGAGTTGTCCGCCGCGAGAGAACCGCTTGTCGTCGTACTCCTGTGCGACGTCGTCGGCCTGGTACCATTCCTGTCCTTTCACACTGGGCGAATCTACTCTCCCGGGAGGATAAAACAATACTGGAGTCAGATAGTGGAACAGCTATGTTTATCGGTAGCATACACCACCATATGCCGACCTGCCCGTACTGTAATCACGCACCCGAGACGGAATCACTCGTCCGACACCAGCGTGGCGACCTCCTGATCGTCCACTGTCCGGACTGTCACGGCATCCTCGGCACCTACCGCGAACCGGGGCGGTTCTGAGAAGGCCCTGCGCTCGAGACGAACCAGCTAGTTTCCGCTCGAGATCACTCGATCCGGCCGGATTCGTAAAATAACTCGCTCGCCGACCTCGTCGCCGTGGTGCGGGTATTCGTCCTCCTCGAAGTACCGCTGGGTGAGGCTGTCGATGTGGTCGATCGCTCCCTCGGTCGTCACCTCCTCGACTTGCCCCCGGATCGAGAGATACCGGTAGGGATCGTCGGGATCCGGGATCGAGACGCCAATGTTCGGATTCTGTCGGACGTTTTTCTCCTTGCGGCGGGTGCGGGCGGTGTTTACCAGCACGTAGCCCTCGTCGTCAACGTCGATCCAGACCGGCGTCACCTGTGGCGTCCCATCCGGCATGATCGTCGACACGTGGGCGACCGTCTTCCGTTCGAACAGATCCATGAACGCCGCTGGAATTTCCTCCATATCCCGCCCTCGAGTTGCCGCGGGATAGCTACTCGGAACGCGGATAGGTATGTGCCTTAAACACCTATTATAACTTCAATTGTTCGTATCTACATATAGGGAAGGTTTACCATCACCGATCGGATCGTGAGGGATATGAGCATGAGTACCGCTGACGACCATGCCGTCGCCGCCGAGGAGATCCTCTCCGAGGCCGAATACCGCGATCGCCTTCGTGACCTCCCACCGAGTGCCAAACTCGTCGCGAAGGTACTCGAATCAGACTCGCCGCTCTCCCAGGGGCAACTCGCCGAGGAGTCGCTACTGCCGGATCGAACCGTTCGCTACGCCCTCAACCGCCTCGAGGACGTCGACCTGATCGGCTCTCGCTACAGCTTCCGCGACGCGCGCAAGCAGGTTTACTACCTGAACCACTGACCCTCGAGATCCTGTGTACTGATCCGGAGTACGCCCTGACGCACTCCGCACCGAACACATTGCACCCACCCACACGACGCACCGTGTGGCTGCCATACCGGTGTCGGATTTCGACACCGTCATTTTCACGGCCGCTGGTGACAACGATAGCCTGATGACGGTTACTGGTGACGACGATAGCTCGATGACGGTCACGCGGCACCCGGTTCCAGTCTCGACTCGAGCCCCCGGCGGCGAGACGAACGCCTACGTCGTTGGCGACCGACCCGCTGCCCTGATCGACCCCGCCGGCCGAACGGCCGCACTCGACCGCACCGTCGACGAGCGCGACGTCGAACACGTGCTGGTCACGCATACGCATCCCGATCACGTCGGCGCGGTCGCCACGTACGCCGACGAGCTCGACGCAACCGTCTGGGCACGTCACGGTCACGACCATCGATTCACGGAGGCGACCGGCATCGATCCCGACGCGACGTTCACCCCGGGGTCGACGATTGCCCTCGGGGACGAGCTACTCGAGATGCTGGATACGCCCGGTCACGCCACCGATCACGTCTCGTTTCGCCTCCAACCCGGCGGAAGCATCGTCGTCGGCGACTGTGCCGTCGCGGAGGGAAGCGTCGTCGTCGGTGCCCCCGACGGCGACATGCGAGCGTACCTGACGTCACTCCGACGGCTTCGTGCGATGGCACCCTCGCGACTGTACCCCGGACACGGCCTAGTGATCGACGAGCCGCGGGTGACGCTCGAGCGCCTGATCGATCACCGTCTCCAGCGAGAGCGACGAGTCCGCACAGCCGTCCAGAACGGGGCGCGAACCCCTGATGCGATCCTCGAAGCCGCCTACGACGTCGACCTCACGGGCGTGCGCGACCTCGCCCGTGCGACCGTCGTCGCCCACCTCGAGAAACTCGCGGTCGAAGGGGCAGTGGAACTGGCGTGGGACGGCGACCGCATCCGGTCGGTTCTCCCTTCGGCGGCGGACGACTGACTTTTCCCCCTCCAGACCGTCCCCGCACCCGTGAGCGCAGACCCACCTGGTTCCGAACTCGAGGCCGACCTCGAGCGCGCCAGGGATCTCTCCATCGACGATATCGCGGCCGCCATCGAGTCGATCGGTTTCGAGTGTACTCGCTGTGGGGCGTGCTGTCGCGGCCACGGCGACGACGAGCACACGGCGACCGCCTTCCCGGACGAAGTGCGAGCGCTCGCTGGCCAGGACGAACCAGCCTCGCGGTCGGGTGACGGCACTCCCGACCCCGACCCCGACGAATACGACTGGCGCGACGTCGCCCGACCGATGCCCTACGGTCTTCAGGATGGCGAGAACGGTCTCGAGGGCGAGACGTTCGAGTGGGCCCTCCAGACCGACGGCTGCGGTGACTGTACGTTCTACACCGAGGACGACGGCATCGGTGCGTGCACCGTCCACGAGAACCGACCACTGATCTGTCGAACCTACCCGTTCAGCGTCGCGCTTTCGGGAACGAGCCAGCCGATGGGCGAGCCCGTCGACGAGGCTGGCATCGTTCGTGCGCACGAGTGTGAGGGACTCGGCCGTGACATCTCCCGCGAGGACGCCGAGGAACTTGCCCGGACGCTCAAGCAGCGTGCCATCCGGGAACTCGAGGAAGCGATCGCCCTGCTCGAGGCGTACGAACCCGTCGACGCGGACGGGGCGGTCGTCGTTCACGATTCCGAAGGGGCGAAACGACCCGACGGGAGCGAGTGGAACCGATAGGGGGCGGAATCCGTCGCGTCTCGACGTATTCACCCTGAAACACATCGAGTCGTGGGCTTTCTCCTGCCTTTCGTGTCGGGTTTCACCCCTGCAAGGGGTCTCTTTGCGCTCACGTGAGAACGATTCGGGGACGTACCGTGCTCGAGGCGAATTCGGGGACGTACCGTGCTCGAGGCGACGAACAGTCCGGTCACTCGTCACTCGATACCAGTAGCGTCACGTTCGGCAGTGACGGCGACAGACCGGTACCTAGTCGGTGACTAGTCGGTACCCAATCGGTGACCGGTGCTTAGAAGGTTTCTTCGATGATTTCGCCGACGGCGAAGTTCGATTTGACTTCGGTCACTTCGATTTTGACGCGATCACCGACGTCCGCACCGGGAACGATGATGACGTAGCCACGCTCGACGCGCGCGATACCGTCGCCCTGTTTGCCGATGTCTTCGATTTCGACGTAGCGCGTTTCCCCCACGTCGACCGGGGGTTTGGGCTCCGACGGTGCCGTCGGCTGAGATGGCGATTGGGACGGTTTCGTCGTCGTTCCGGAACCATCCGTCCCCGTATCCGCAGTCGAGGTAGTTCGTTCACGAGAGATGAGCGCGACGCGATACACGTCACCGGGCTCGACATCCCCCGTCTCGATTTCTTGTCGTGGTATTTCAATGACGAAACGGTCGTCTTCCTCCGAGACTTCTGTGCTGAAAAGACACAGGAGTTTTTCAGATATTTCCACAGGTAGACCCTCAGGTTTCAGTCTGAATCTCAGGTGTAATAGAACTACCGACCGTTGACGCTCGGATTGCGCAATACTCGCGGCGAGTATCGCCACTCGGTGCCGTGTAGTCAGTCACTCAGCGGCGGTTGCCCCACCGTCACGAACGACGAGACGTCGACGCCCGACTCGAGGCCTCTCGCCAGTTCCGGCATCGACTCGTACGGTCGGTTGACGACCACGTCGCCCGCACGACGTTTCCCGACACCGGGAATCGCCGTCAGTTCGTCCATCGACGCTGTATTGAGGTCGAGTGGGTACGGCACGCCCGTTACCGAGCGGTAGCCGTGATCGACCACTGCGACATCGATGGCCGTCCCGAGCGGGCGCTCGCCCGGGATGCCAACGAGCAGGGGATACGTACCCAGCTGGCGGCCGAACGTTCGCCCGTCCTGGTGATACTCGAGGTGGACGTTCGGAAGCACCGTTCCCGGCGGGGCGACGCGCTCGAGCATCGGGTTGTCGATGGTCTCGCGAACCGTTCGTTTGTACCGTTTGAACTGCTTTTTGTGTGCCTTCGCGATCGACGCCCCGGTTTCGGACATCTCCGTGCCGGCGAATGCCATTACCTGCCTGATGTTAACCCGGCGAAGCATGAGCCCGTCGTCGTACACCCGCTCGAGGAACGCGAGGTTGCGTTCGTAGGTTTCCTCGCGTTCGTCCATGAGCCCGTGGAGCAGGTTGATTCCGGGGAGGAGTTTCGGCAGCCCTACGGGTTCCGAACCGGTGTCGGTGCCGGTACCGGGATCGGGATCGGGGTCAGTCGACGGCCCAGTTCCCGGTTCCTCGCCCGGTCGCCACCCGCCTTCCTCGTTGACGATCCGAACGGCCTCGAGACACTCCTCGGCGGTGACGTTCAGGTTGTTCGCCTCCTGGACGACCGGGTCGGCGGACTCGAGGCCGAACGCGGCCGTGTCACCGGGTGTGTTGTGTTTCGCGATGATCCTGATCCCCTCGCGGGAGGCTTCGGGCCAGTTCGCGATGGTGATCGGGTTCATGTTGTCGAGGTGGAGCGTCTCGAGGTCGGGCGCGACCTCGCGGATCCCCCCGTAGAGCTCCCGGAGCGCGTCCGGGTTCGGGGCTTCGCCGTCGCCGCCGTAGGCGAGAATGTCCGCCTGCCGGCCGAGTCGGAAGTGTTTCACGCCGTGAGCGGAGAGCGCATCGACCTCGTCGATCACGGATTCGGGCGGACGGAACGACAGATTGCCGTACAGCGGTTCGGTGCAGAACGAACATCGGTACGCACAGCCCCGCGAAGTCTCGAGTTCGCAGATGAGGTACTCCGGGTGGTTCGGGTGCTGTTCGACGATGAACGCGCCCTGTCGCGCCCAGCGAGTCACCTCCCCCACGTCGCGCATCCGGTTGTTGAATCCCTCGAGGCCGCTCTCGAGGAAGTCGTAAACGGCGGCTTCGACGTCGCCTTTTGCGACGAAGTCGAAGTCGAGATCCTGGCGTTCGGTCTCGGTCGCCCCCTCGTTGGCGTCGCCGATACCGAACTTTACAGGGCCGCCCATCAGGCTCGTCCCGCTCGCCGTCCAGGCGAGTTTCCGTACCTCGTCGGGTTCGGCTGGCGTGCCGCCGACGTACTTGCCCGGGACGGTCATCCCGCCGAGATAGATGAGGAGGTCGGCCTCGTCGACGTCGCGCCACCGGTCGGGAACGTCCCGCAGGCCGTCGATCGTGTGGTAGGTGATTCGCTCGGGCGGGACGCCCGCGTCCACGAGCGCACCCGCCGTGTACCGCGGATAGGTCGAGACGTACGGCGGAACCCCGAAGTGTGCCGGCTCGTCGACGTAGCCGTCGACGATGGTCACCGAGAGTGATTCCGGTTCGGGGGTGGTCATGGCTCGAGCTAGCGCCCCGATCCGTAAAACCGTGACTGTCTGATTCCCGTCGCGGCCGTGAAAGCGCAGCCATCGCGAAGTACCGCGACCCGTGCTTTGATACCGCTGGTCTGGCTATCTGTACCCATGCCACCGACCAAGGAGATCAAGTGTACCGACGACGCGTGCTTCCTCGACATGTTCGAAAACCACTACACCTACGACGTCCCCGACGATCACGGTGTCGCGGATCTGGCGTGTCCCGTCTGTGGTGGCGTCGATTGTCTCGAGGAAATCAAACTCTGACCGGCGGCGGTGACTGGACTCTGGACGAGCCCCCGTGCAGGCGCGACCGGGGTCAACGAGCCATTGACCTCTCGAGATGAGACGTTGCGTCTGACGTTTATTTAGAAAACCCAAAAAGAATAACAAGGGGGCCGTCGTACCCTTAATTGACAGGGGGTACTCGACTGTCACGTAGTGACGGTTCCCGACGCCAGACGCCGCCCTGACAGCCCTCCCAGAGGTGATAGCAAGTGAGTCTCAGATCGTTCCGCGAAACCGTCGGTGACGCCGTCTACCGACAGGTTGGTCGCGCAAGTAGCCACGTCCAGGAGCACCGTTCGATTCCCGTCGACGTCCTCGAGAACGAGACGTCGTATCTCGTCGTCTTCGACGCCCCCGGCACCGAGCCAGCCGACCTCCAGGTTCGGTATCTCGAGGGACGCGTCAAGATCCGTATCGATCGCTTCCGATCGTATCACGACGGCTTCGACATGCGCTTTCCCGGCCGTGGCATGGCCCTCGACGGGGAGGCGGAGCTGCCGGACGACGCGCTCGTCAACCCGGACGATGGAACAGCGACGCTGACCGACGTCGGCACGCTCGAGATTTCGATTCCGAAGGCGGATTCCGACGACGATGACAACGGTGACGACGCCTCCGAAGAACAGACGGCCAAATCCGACGCGAACTCGGACGACACTCACGTCGACGAACCGGAGCCGCTGACGCACGACGACTAGACTGCCAACGGGTTCAGACAGTCTGTATCAGTCCACCCTCGTGAGCGACGTGGCTGTCACTCCTCTTCGATCGCCATCCCCTCGACGATCTCGAACGATTCGTCCCCGTCGAATCGCGTCGGGTCGAACGCGTCGATGCCGTCCCCACCGAGGATCTCGTTCGCGATTTGTCGCCCGATCGCCGGCGCGCGCATGAACCCGTGGCCCTGGAATCCCGTCGCCACGTAGAGGCCTTCCTCGAGTTCGCCGACGAGCGGATCCCGATCGGGCGTCGCCGTACAGACGCCGGCCCAGGCGCGGGTCACCTCGATCGCACCCGGATCGATCTCGGGAAAGCGATGAGCGACCCGCTCGCCCAGCGACGCGGCGAAGCCGGGATTTGCCGCCCGGTCGTACTCGTCCGGATCGGTCTCGACCTCCTCGGTGCCGTTCCCGGCGAGCAACCCTTCGGGATGTGGACGGACGTAGAAGCCACTCGTCGCGTCGTAACACATCGGTTCCGGGAGCGACGCCGACGCCGTCAGTGCCTGTACACGGTAGGGTTTCATCGCAATGGCGAGGCCAGCATCGGCGAGCACCGACTTGGTATGCCCACCCGCAGCGACAAGAACGGCGTCGAACTCGTGTATCGCCCCCGTCTCGCAGTGGCGGACGCACGGTGGATCGATGGATACCGCTACTGGCGCGTCGGTTTCGATGGTCGCCCCCGCTCCGCTCGCGGCGGCCGCCAGACAGGCGGTGTAGCGGGCCGGATCGGTGTATCCTGCCGCCCCGGCGATCCCGGCGACCGCGACGTCGTCGGTTCGCAGGTGGGGGAACCGGTCGTCGAGTTCGTCCCCGTCGAGCTCGAGGGCGACGATTCCGTTGTCCTGCATGGCCCGGATCCCATCTCGAACGATCTCGACTCGCTGGTCGTCCCCCTCGCGTGCGAGCCAGACGTACGGGCACTCCGTGAACGGGAAGGTATCCTCACCCGACAGCGCGCGGAACCGTTCGATCGCCTCGGTGCCGATATCGGCGTCGAGCCTGTCGGCGAACGCATTGTAGCAGACCCCCGCCGCGCGACCGCTCGAGCCGCTCGCAATCCCGCCTTTCTCGTACAGCGTGACGTCGGCCCCCTCGCGGGCGAGATCGTAGGCCGCCGTCGCGCCGACGGCTCCCCCACCGACGACCGCGACCTCGAAGCCGGCACCGCGGTCGACGAATGCGTCGGTTCCGACGGCTACGTCCACGTCTACGTCGGGCGAGGACGGATCGCGATCCCCTGGTCTGGCATCCCCGCTCATACGTGATCGGCCGGCCAGCAGGCCTCGAGCGGCCGGTCGGCGAGCCAGTCGACGAGCGCCGACAGTTCCTCGCTGGCGGCTTCGAACAGCCGTTCGCCCTTCTCGGGGACGGCCTGGGTCGGCTTCCCGACCGCGCCAGTGTCCGAGAAGTCGATCGTATCGAAGCCGAGCGTGGCTCCGTGGACGGTCTCGCCCCAGCCCTCGCTCGCGCCGGCCTCGGCCGCCTCGAGCCGTTCCGGGTGGATCAGATCCTCGCGGACGTGCCAGAGGACGCTCGACTCCATGGCGTCGGCGTGGCCGCCCGCTTCGTCGAACAGCTCCGCCGAGAGGTCGGAAACGCTGTCCCACCAGTTCCACGGGGGTGCGAACATCGTCCGCTCGTCCCGCAACGTGCGTGCGGCCCGACGAAGCGCACCGGAGTTGCCGCCGTGACCGTTGACCACGACCGCCTTCTTCACGCCGTGTTCGGCCAGACTCGAGAGCGTCTCTCTGACGTAGCGCTCGAACGTTGCTGCCTCGACGTAGAGCGTCCCGTCGAACTGACGGTGATGGACCGAGACGCCGACTGGAACGGTCGGAAGAACGACGGCATCGTCTCGCTCGGCGGCGGTGTGGGCGAACGCCCGGGCCGCCATGTGATCCATGCCCAGCGGCAGCGCCGGGCCGTGTTGTTCGGTGCTTCCGGTCGGGAGGACGGCGACCTCGACGTTTTCGAGCGCGTCGGCCGCGTCCGTCGTCGTCTGCTCGGCAAGCAGTGGCATGTGCCACGATGTGCATCCGGGGCACTTACGTGTATGTGGTTTTCGCGGCGTGCGGGGAACGATAGATCGTGCGAAGCCACCGTCCTCGGCTACTCGAGAACCGACTCGAGACCGGCGGCCGGATAGCCGACGACGGTCGTCGCACCGGCATTCCGGAGCGCGTCGGTCTGGGCGCGGACGTCGCCCTCGGTACCGACGAGGGCGTAGTCGTCGGCAGCCGATAACAACACCTCGCGCGCACGGCCGCTCGCCGTCGAATCCGCGTTCGCCCCCTCGGGGAGTGCTCGAGCGACCGGCCGACGGCGGGCGACGTACGTGCCGACGGCGTCGAGGACGGTTCCCTCGTCGTCGGTCAACACCGTCGGCGCGTAGACGGCGATATCGCCCTCGAATCCTGCCGCCCGAAGCGCCCGTAGCTCGCGTTCGGTCGTCCGCGAGAGCAGGTCGTACTGGGTGGCCCCGGTCGCCATCGCGATCCGTTCGACGCTCTCGGTGCCGACCCAGGACTCAGGTGCCGTCTCGAGGGCAGCCCCGAGGCGGGGGGCGACCGCTCGCTCCCGCTCGCCCTCGCTCAGGTACGCCGGGTGGCCAGCGACGAGCACGCGGCCGACGTTCTCGGGAACCACCTCGAGCAGGGAGTCGTCGCCGAGGGGGTCGAAGCCGTCGGCTCTGACCGGCGTCGTGAGCCTGACGTCGGCGTTCCTCGAGAGCGTCTCGAGCGCCTCGGTACTCGGGAGGTGCTCTCGTCCCTCGTAGTCGATGGCGATCGTCCCGACGGGGACGGTTCGGGCGTCCAGCACGTCACACTCAGCGGGTTTGACGGCGATTCCGTCGAGGCCGGCCCGCGTGACGGCGGCCGCGGTGCTCCGCACCATTGTCATCGTCGTTCACCACACGCAAGGTACCGCCAGTGAGAACTATACGATCCGACTCGGAACTCGATCCATCGTCTGTGCGACCATGTAGCTCCATCTGAGCGACAGACGGGGAAAAAGGTGGCGTTCGACGCAACGATAGCGTGGAGTGTGGCTGGCGGTTGCCGGCTGTCGGCTGTCGACTATTGGCTATTGGCTGTTGGCTGTCGTGCCACGGGTTCGGTCGGCCATTCCCACTCCGGAACTCATCCGCCGACGTCAGATGGCCGATCCTCGAGGCCGTCGATATCGTTCCCCCGAGTCCGTCGACATCGTCTCCTCGACAGCGGTCGACGAGCACGGAAGGGCAAGACAGATACAACCCTGCTCCCAACTGTCGGCCAATGGCCACAGCGACTGCGAAGCGACGGGTCAGGAACAACCCGCTCGAGACGGCGATCGTCCTGACAATCGTCGGTTACGGACTCGTCGTCGGCACGTTCCTGCTCGATCTGCCCATCTACCCCGAGTTGACCAACGAGCAGGTGAACGTCTTCTCCCACGCCATCGCACTCATCAACACGATGACGACGGTGTGTCTCGCTGCCGGCTGGTACTTCATCCGCGCCGGCGAGGTCGGAAAACACCGATTCGCGATGGTGACTGCCTTCGCGCTGATCCTGATGTTCCTCGTCGTCTACCTGATCCGCGTCGGTGGCGGCGGCACGAAAATGTTCGTCGGCCCCGACCTGGTCACCTACGGCTACCTGCTGATGCTGGCGATCCACATCCTGCTGTCGATCGTCGCCGTCCCGCTCGTGCTCTACGCGCTGTTGCTCGGACTGACACACACGCCTGCGGAACTCCGCCAGACCGCCCACGCCCGCGTGGGCCGACTTGCGGCCGGGTCGTGGCTCCTGAGTCTGATCCTGGGCGTCGTCACCTACCTGCTGCTCGATCACGTCTACAGCTACGAGTTCGCCTGGCTCGCCTTGGGGTAGCCTCGAGGTTCCTCGAGCCGTCGGCCGGCAACGAGACTCTCGAGATCACACCTTTCGGGCACCGATCTCGAGACTTCCCCCACCACCCACCTCGACCCCATCAACGGTCGATACCGACCCCACCCATTGACAGTCGATGACGGTGTCAATGAGCTATGCGGTGGCTATACCTCGTCCTCGGAATCGGCATTCTCGCGATCGTCGTAATCGACATCCTCTGGACGACGCTCTGGGTCGACGGCGGCTCCGGCCCCCTCTCCGGACGGCTGACGACGGGTGTCTGGCGAATCCTCCGCGCTGTCGGCAGGCGTGGCTCTCGCACCCTTGGTATCGCCGGGCCGCTCATCCTCACCCTCACCCTCGCCATGTGGATCGCGCTGCTGTGGCTCGGCTGGACCGTCCTCTTTGCCAGCAGCCAGGGCGCGCTCGTGGGCACCCACACCGGCGAACCGGCCGACTGGGTCGGGCGGCTCTACTACGTCGCCTACACGATGTTCACCAACGGCAACGGCGATTACACCCCAACATCGAGCGCCTGGGAGATCGCCAGTTCGCTCACGACGGCGACCGGTATGGCGTTCGTCACCCTCGGCATCTCCTACGTGCTGACGGTGCTCGGCGCGGTCTCGGAGAAGCGGTCGTTCGCGAGCGACGTCACTGGCCTGGGGACGAACAGCGAAGCGTTCGTCCGATCTGGCTGGGACGGCCAGTCCTTCGAAGGCATCGAGCGCCCGCTCGAGTCAATGGCGACCCAGCTAAGTCACCTCGCCGAACAGCACGAGGCCTACCCCATTCTCCACTACTACCACAGCGAACAGGCAGATCGGGCCTCCGCGATGGCCGTTCCCGTCCTCGACGAGGCGCTCACGCTCTATCTCCACGGCGTCAGCGATCACGAGCGCCCCGACCCGACACACCTTCTCCTCGCCCGCTCGAGCGCGGACAGCTACCTCGAGACCCTCGAATCGGCGTTCATCGAGCCGGCCGACGAGGCACCGCCCCCGCCCAACCTCGAGGCGCTTCGCGACGCTGGCATCGACACCGTCTCCGACGACGCCTTCGAGGACGCGCTCGAGGAGCACGCCGACCGTCGCCGTCGGCTCCTCGGCGTCGTCAGGGCGGACGCCTGGCACTGGCCGCCCCGAGAGCGGTGACGTCTGTCGTCCCCGAAGAGTCGATCCGACGCCCCTGCAGAGTCGATCCGTCGCCCGCTCGTTTGGTACCGTCTTTTTACGGCCCCTCGGTGAGAGGTCACCTATGAAGATCCGCGGCTCGCTCCACCGCGAGGCGATCACCACCTACCTCGAGGAGGCGACGATACCCATCAGGCTCGCCTGTCGAACGCCGTCAGGTGGGCTCTGGATGCTCTCGCTGTGGTTCACCTACCGGGACGGAACCCTCCGCTGTGCGACCGCCGCCAGTGCCGACGTCGTCCGGTACATCGAGCACGACCCGGAGGTCGCGTTCGAGGTCTCGAGCAACGAGCCACCGTACGCCGGCGTCCGCGGAGCAGGGACGGCCACGATTAGCCCGGATCCAGACAAGACGCTGCTTCGGGAACTCCTCGAGGAGTATCTCGGCGGGACGGACTCCTCGCTCGCGAAATCGCTGCTCGACGAGGAGCGATCGGAGGTGACGATCACCATCGAACCCGCCGTCGTCTACGGATGGGATTTCAGTGGGCGGATGGCCGATGCCGTCGCGGAGTGATAGGGAATGGTGTGAGGGTGTTATCGAACGATTCCAGGGGCTTTTCCAGCCTGATTCCGTGAACCAGCCGATACGTAGATGGGAGTATTGATCGCCGGCCTCTCTGTCAGGGATGATCTATGTTCTGGATGGTGTGCTGAATAGACAGCGCGTATCTTGCAAAGGGTCGTTTTCAGATTGGAGTAGCTGATTCAGTAAGTACTTAGATAAGAAATAATGGCTAGTGAATTGCTTAATCAGAAGGGTTTTTGTTTGATTAGAAACGATAGACTTCAATGTCCTCCGTTCACATTCGGGAACGAGTCCTTGCTCGATACAGTATCGCAATCGTCGCCATTTTACTCATTAGTTTTGTCTACGCCGTGATTGCCGCGCAGGTCTTCCTTTGGATATGGGGAGTTGTGGCACTGATCTCTCTCGGAGTCTCATTGTTCGTCCTCTATCTCTTTTACAGGCTGGTACTTGCTATCGAACAGATCGCTTACGAATAGTAGTTCAAATCCCATTTCTTCCAGTTCGTAAGGTCAACAAGCGGCTGGTTCATGGGCGTTGACCTGTTTTGAAACAAGTAAAGTTCTCTTGCTAAACTCATGCTCTGTATCTTGCACGACCCTCTTGTCAGCGTTTCGGTATCTCGTCCAACGTCTGCTGAACTCACACCGCGAATGTGGCACAGATTGCGGATTCACCTACGAAGGTGTTGGTCACTCAGTCCAGATGAAAAATTGTCGTAGGTATTCGAACATCTAATCATATTGGCGGGTAGTGGAACTATCCCTAATAGAATAGGGCTTCGCCATTTATGTACGACCCACATTCATTGACTCGACATGAACACGCAGGATGCCCACGAGATTCTGGCTAATGCTGATCGACGGCACATCCTCACCGAACTTTCCGAAAACGACGGATTCACCACAATCTCTGACCTCGCTACAATACTCGTCATCCACTCGGAGACCCGCGTAGAAACCGACAAAGCCCTCGAAAATGCAAAAATCAGGTTGGTGCATAACCACCTACCACGGTTAGAGGATCACGGAATAATCGAGTACGATAACAGAAGTGGAGATGTAATACTCACCGCCTCTGAGACGAGAACGTCTCTACTCGATACTGCAGAGGAGGGAGAAGCTATGGCTACTGAAACAGCGGAACCGTTCTAAAGATAACAGCGAGAGTTCCACGGGTCACCTGACCCGTGGGTGAATCGCGTACGCTCGCCTAATGTTCAGTATCCTCGATGTACCGACGAACCACGTCCTCGGAAACTGCACCCGTTGTTCCGACGTAGTAGCCATCCTTCCACAGGCCACTTCCCCAGAAATACCGCTGTTTGAGTTCAGGATGACGCTTGAGAACCGTTCGTCCCGAGTAACCTTTGAATTGTTTCGCTATCTCGGCAGGACTCCATTTCGGGCCGGTCTTCACGAACAAGTGAACGTGGTCGGGGGCAATCTCCATCGACACAATCTCGTGACCGAATCGCTCGGCAGTTCCTTGGAACAATTCCGCAAGTTCGTCTCGAACTAACTCCAACAACCCGTGTCGGTACTTCGGGCACCACACGAAATGATACTTACACAGACTAATCGAATGTGCATGACTCCTGTATTCTCCCATCCTAATCCCTACTTTTATTATCATTTGATTCGATAGTCAAGGTATGGGTATCGAAGAAGTCACGAAGACCGCACGCACTCGACTCTGCATAGAGTCTGGTGAGCGGTCGTGGCTCAAAGATGCCCGCTTCACCGCACGAGACATCGCCAACGACACACTCCGACTCAAACAAGACGGATACAACCGTACTGAGATTCAGAAGGAAGTTGACCGCGATGACTTCCTTCGGAACAACAAGTGCGCGGTCGTCGGGAAAGCCCTGCAAGCGTGGGATTCCTACAAAGAACTCCTCAACTGGTGGCACGACCAAGACGACACTCACGTCGGAAAACCGTCGCCACCCGCCACGGACAAGAAAGGAGCCTACCCACTTGTCATGGCGCACACCGAAGGCTACCGCCTCACCTACAACGACGAGGATGACCGGGTTCAGTTCCGTGTGAGTCCGAAGCCGTACAAGAAGGTGAAAGGGCACCTTCGAGGGCGACCGGAAGACCTTGCGTTGATTGGGGAATCCTTGACGGAGGATGAGTGGTCGTTGGGACAGGCTGAACTTGTGTACCGAGATGGCGTGTACTACCTACACGTCACGGTTAAAACAGAGGTTGAGGTGCCTGAACCCGAAGACGCTGACACTCTCGTCGGCGTCGATATTAACGAGCGCAACATCGCTCTCACCGCTCTTAATCGTGAGACAATGGACACGCTCGGAACACTCGTGCTTGACTACGGTACGGTGAAAGCCGAACGCCAACGCTACCACACCATCACGAAACGCTGTCAAGAACACGGCCAACACTCCATCCATCACCAACTCGGGGAGAAAGAAGAACGCTACACTGAGTGGGTTCTTCACCGGCTGTCTCGGGTTGTGGTGGAGTTCGCCCAACAGTTCTCGAACCCAGTTATCGTGTTCGAGGACCTGAGTGGGATTCGAGACGCCATCAAGTACGGTACGTACATGAATCGGCGTCTGCACAAACTCCCGTTCCATAAGTTCGAGAAGCAGGTTCGCTACAAGGTGACGTGGAATCAGATTCCGTGTGAGACGGTTGAGTCGCCGTACAACTCGAAGTCGTGTTCGTGTTGTGGACACCGTGGCTACCGTCAAGGTCGGCGGTTCCGGTGTACGAATGATTCGTGTGAGGTTCAGCAAGACCATGCTGACCGGAACGCGAGTGTGAATGTGGCGTGGCGAGCGTGGGCGAAACATGCTGGTGTAGATGTTGAATCAGTTAATTACCGGACTCGCAAAACCCAACCGTTTGTTCGGAAGGTGAGCCTGTCTGGGTCGGGGCGCTCTGTAAACCGCCCATCCTCATCCCGCGACATCGTGTCGCGTGGAGTGCTATCGGCATAGGCTGAGGGAACAAGAAAAGCCACGGGTCACCCGACCCGTGGTCGTTTACTCGAAGTTCAGTGTCAAAATCCGCATATGCCGAATAGTTCCGCTACCCTTGGGTGAAATACAAACGATTGTCGTGCTGCACCGATTCTCTGTATGCAGCAGACAACTCCTGTAATCTACTGAGGGTTACAACAAAACGGACTAATCGCGTATCAGATACCTCATAACCGGGTTCTCTGTCCGGAAGAATAGGTTTGGTCTCTGTTCGAGGGCCGATTATGAAGATAGTCTAGGAAAGGTTGCACGATAAGGATCTTCCTCGAGAGCAAGGCTCGTGTCCCAATAGTCGAGTAGAAGGCTTCTCGAGGCGATTAGGGAGCGTTCGTGTATGTTTCGATGATTGCCGGGGCTGATGGGCGAGCGAGGTTCGTTTCGTGATCGGTACTCGCTGAGCAGATGCAAGACTCGAGGCGTCAAACGTGCATAACCGGTTCGAGACGCGCTCTATGGTGAGGTTTCTTTTTTGGAAGAGGTCTCACCCTCTTCGGTGATCTCTGTGTAGTATCGAACCCCCAAACCGATAGCAGGGAACCGATTATGAACTTTCGAGTCGTGTACTGGTCGGCTACGCGTTCGACTCGAGTGGATGAGTGAGATCCCTGCAGAGAAGGCTCTAAACCAGTGAATTCATTTTTGTGAAATCGGTTCGAGGCTCGCTTCGTAGCGATTCTTATCCTGATGAGCGCGAATCCGGAAAACGCAAGAGTGAAACCGATTATGAACTTTTGAGAGCGCGATTTGCCCCACTTTTCGGGTCACTCTCGTTCTCCTGCTCACGCTTTCCTCTGGCCTGAAAGCCATCTCGAGCGAAAATCGCCTACTCCAAGAGCTCTTCCTAGGTTCATCCATAGGCCACCTCTACACACATCTTCCGGACAGTTGTCGTGGTTATGATCACCAAGGTAGTCTGGCCAATACGATCATAGAAGCGCCCATCCCTCTGTGAATCCCTTCAGTCTAGGGAGCATATTCACTGAGACCCCTACCTTCCGCTTTCACTTTAGCAGTTAATCTGGAATCAAGAGCTGGTACGTCCAACCTTTACTCCATGTTGGGGTGAGCATGGGGTTAGTAGCCCGGAACCGATATGCGCGATATCATCATACGCACTCGTCGTTGAGGGGGAGGGCGACACAAACGCCCATCATGTCCGTTCTATAGCCTCAAACATCGCCGTTGACACTCTTTCGCGGTTAAAGACGAGGCATCTCGATCCCTTTTCGAATTCTAGATCGGCAATTTGTTTCTGTGGCCAGGAAGACGACATCGTGCGAGCAATCTGAGCGAGTAGGGTATGAAGGCGTTGTTGAGATCCTCAAACGGTGATAGGTTTCAACGACCGTGCTGAACTCACAGCGCGAATCTCGCACGGACTGAGGAGCGATCAACGCGGAAGGTCGAACGCTCAGTACAGGGGAAGGACATACCACTACCGGCCACTCAGAAGCCATAGGTACGACCGGAATAGATGAGCTTTATGACAGTAGAACAGAGGGAGGGTTTGCAAGCTCAAGGCCGTCAAGGGATGGGGCTTTTCCCAGTAACCCGTAGATATTGTCACCGTGTTTCTAAAACGATCGACTTTGTTTAAATAGGACTCTCTCGGTAGAAGTGATGCTCCTCTTGACGAGGGGTGGAATACCGATGAAACGAAATATCGAACCGAGTGCGAATGTCTCGCGACGCACCGTGCTACGAAAAGGCGCTGCAGGAGCGGTCGTCGTAGGCGTTACGGCGATTATTGGAGGAACTGCAGCCGGTCAGCAAGGACAGGGCCAAGGCGGTGTCGCAGAAACTGACGAAGAGACGTTCCGGCGGAAGGAACCGTGGGTCGTCACGAATGCCCTCGAACCCATCGAAGAATTTGTGAGTTGTATGGCTGAGCAATCCGCCGACCGGGTATTATACGAGTATGATGCGGAGTACGTCGACGACGGAACCGAATTATGGGTTCTTACTCGAAAACCTCTCACCGTCGAAGAAACGTATCAGTTCAACGCGCCGTTCACCCAATGTAAAGACACCGACGCAGTGCAAACCTCGTTTAGGCGAGTAAGGTAGCGCACCTAATTCTTCAGCGGTCAATTCGCAGGTTTCTATACCGGGTAGTTCAGAATCAGTGGGTCGAAATAAAGTGAATCAGTGTGCTGCATCCATCCTCTGTATGCAGCAGACGATTTTTAACAGTAGATGGGGAGATCAATAGCTGCTCCAGTAACTGCTTGCCCTGTACATCTCGTTCCTCGGGTAGTTACAGAGAGGGTATTCGAACCGTTCTATGCGTGACTACAACGGTTCCGCTAAGCGGGGGACTGGTCGACGCTCAATCCGTTCGCGGAATCGACCACGCCCCGACGGCGAACGTTACGACGGCGAGCGCCGCGAGCACGAGCAGGTTCCCCAGGACGGGGTCGATCCCCGTGCCCGCAACCCCGGCGGTCCCGGTCGCCGATTCGGGATACGTGGCCGCGCGAACCCCTCGAGCGAAGTACGTCAGCGGCGAGAGGTTCACCAGCGGGCCGAACCAGCCGGGTAACTGCTCGAGGGCGATGAACGTCTCGGAGAGAAAGAGCAACGGGAGGCCGATTGCGTTGCTCGCGGCGACGGCACCGTCCTGCGAATCGGTGTAACTGCCGAGGAGGGCACCGATGCCACAGAAACAGACGGTGCCGACGAGCACGTACGGAACGAGCCACGGCGAGTAGGCGATGTCGGCCCCCGTGAGGACGACCACGAGGACGAGGATCAGGAGACTCGCCAGGCCGATGATGATCGCGTTGACGAGCGTCTGGGCCAGCAGCCACTCCCCTCGCGACAGTGGCGTCGTCGCCAGCTTCTCGAATCGATTCCCCTCCCGGTGACGGGCCACCTCGCTGCCGAGTCGCGAGAGGGGCGTAAAGAGGACGACGACGGCGAGGTAGCCGGGCACGTAGTACGCCGGCGGCTCGGCAAAGAGGCCCCCACCCGTCGGATCGGTTCGCACGAGCGCACCGAAGATGACGATCAGGATCACGGGGAAGAAGAACGTGAAGAAGACTGCCGTCCGCCGGCGAGTAAAGGAACGCCAGTCCGCACCGACGGCGGCCCGGAGTCGGGTAACGCGGCTCATCGGCGCTCACCGCCTGCGGCCACGACCTTATCGGTTCCCGCCCGTTCGACTTCCCCCGCCAGCGACAGATACACGTCCTCGAGCCCCGGTTCGCTCCACTCGAGGCCGGTGTAGTGGACGTCAGCCGCCTCGAGGGCGTCGACGACGCGACCGATTTCGGCCGGTTCGATGTCGTTGACGACGACGCCGTGCTCGAACGAGTCGACGGGGTACTCGAGGGCGTGTTCGGCGAGTGCCCGTTCGATCGCGGCTGTTCCCGCACCGCCGGTCGATCCGGCTCCATCGTCGGCCTCGATCGTCAGCCGACTCGAGCCGCCGTGGTCGGCGACCAGCGTGGTCGGCGTTTCCTGGGCGACGAGCGCCCCATCCGCCAGGAGGCCGACGCGATCGGTCAGCCGCTCTGCTTCGGCCATGTCGTGGGTCGTAAGTACGATGGTCGTTCCGGCGGCCGCGAGCGCCTCGAGCAGGTTCCAGACCGTTCGTCGGCCGGCCGGATCGATTCCGGTCGTCGGCTCGTCGAGAAAGAGGAGGTCGGGGTCGTTGACGATTGCGGCACCGACGCAGACCCGTCGTTGCTGGCCCCCCGAGAGGTTCTCGTACCAGGTATCGCCGTCGTCGGCGAGCCCGACGTCAGCGAGTACCGCGTCGGGATCGCTGGCGTCGTCGTACAGCCCCGCGTAGTAAGTGAGGAGTTCGCGAGCAGTGAGTCGATTCGGTGGCGAAAACGCCTGCGGGAGGACGGCAATGCGGTTTCGGTCGACGGCTTCCGGCGTCTCGCCGAGGATGGTCACCGATCCCGCATCCGGGACGGTCGTCCCCGTTAGCGCCCGCACGAGCGTCGTCTTCCCCGCACCGTTGGGGCCGATGAGGCCGAACACCTCGCCGCGTCCGACCGACAGCGACACGCCCGAGAGCGCACTGGTGTCGCCGTAGGTCTTCTCGAGGCCGTCGGCGTCGACAACCGGGTCAGTGCCGCCACGGGCGTCGTCCCTGCCACCTGCCATACGGCCGAGTAGCCACCGATCCGGGGTAAGCGGTTCGATTCGGTCGGGCAGCAGTTTCCCTCGGACGTGCTGGCAGCCAGGTTGTGCCGTTATGCTCGACGCAGTCTCGTGTGACTGAGTGAGCGACTGAGTGACTGAGTGAGTGAGCGACTGGGTCGGTCGCGCAGACGCGGGTCGCTCGAGTGAGGAGTGTGTCCAACAAACGGATACGGGTCGCTCGAGTACGACGTGGCCAAACGACTCAGTTGGACGCCCGACAACAGAATCGGCGACGGAACCGATGGGCCCGGCAGTCACTCCTCGCCAGGAGACGCCGACTCGCCGGCGAACACCGCATCGAAGAACTTCAGTTCGGCCGCCCGCAGGTGCTGGGTGAACGTGGCCGGCGAGATGTCCAGCCGTTCAGCGACCTCCTCGCCCGTGGAGGTACGCGGCCAGTCGAAGAAGCCGGACCGGTAGGCCGTCTCGAGCGCGTCGAGTTGCCGATCGGTGAGTTTCGTCTCGATGACGCTCGAGCCAGGAATCGAGGGATCGCTTCGTTCGGCCGTTCGCTGGGCGACGAACGTCGCCCCGGGGCAAACCGACTCGACCGTTTCGATCACCTGTGCGGTCTCACTTTGCTGGGAGAGTTCGATGACAAAGCGGAGCGAGTCGTCTTCGATGCGAGCCGAGTTGACCCGGCCACCGTGGGTCGCAACCGTCTCGAACAGGTCGATGCCATCCGTTTTGGTGAGTTCGAAATCGTACTCTTCCTGACCCGGGGTCAGAACCCGAAGGTCGCTGAGCCCATCGATCCGTTCGATTGCATCCTCCAGCGTCTCCTGTTCCACGCCGCTGGCGGAGCCATACGCCAGTACACGCTCGTTCGAGCGAATAAATTGGTTGAAGCGAACCTCGCTTCCGTCGTCCTGTGTCACCGCGACGAGCTCCGGAAGCGTCTCCTCGGCAACGAACTCGAGTTCGAGCGTGGCGTCGGTCAATAACGCCTCCTTTCGCTCGAGCGCCGTGATCGCGTGCGCAACGACGTCGCCGAGGCGACCGAGCAACGTCCGCTCGTACTCCGCAAATGCGTCTGCTCGGGCCGAGTAAACGTTGAGGACGCCGTACCGAAGCCCCTCGTAACTGATCGGGATTGCCGCCGAGGAACGGTATCCTCGCTCGTGGGCAGATTCCCGCCAGGGGCCGTAGTTGTCCGCCGTCACGATGTCCTGCACCACCTGTATCGTCCCCGTCTGAATCGCTTTGCCCGAAGGCCCCTGTCCCGTGGCATCGTTCCCAACGGTGATCGTCACCTCGTCGAGATAGCCGTCCTCGACCCCGGCAACGGCCCGCGGTACGAGTTGATCGCCGCCCGGGCTCACTTCGCCCATCCAGGCGAATCGATAGGCGTCGTCCGCAGCGAGACGGTCACAGACCGCCTGTTCGAGTTCCTCGCGCGTCGACGTCGTCAGGACGTCGTGGGTGATCTCCTGACCGATCCGGTTGAGTCGGTTCAACGCCTCGAGTTCCTGACGTCGTCGTTCGCGCTCGAGAAGTTGTTCGTGGCGCTCGATTGCGTGCGAGAGGGTTCGCACGAGCATCGGGCTCGTCACCTCGTCTTTCACGAGGTACTCCTGGGCACCTCTCGAAATGGCTTCGATACCAGTATCGCTATCCTGGAGACCCGTGAGGACGATGACCGGCACCTCCGGCGCGGCCTCGAGAACCGACGACAACGTCTCGAGACCGGTGCTATCCGGGAGGTTCAGATCGAGGAGCACGACGTCGGTGGTCGTGGCTTCGCTCTCCGCTGAGCGTTCGATGCTGTGGCCACCATTCGTATCGTCGTCACTGTCACCGGATGCTTCCTCGTCGCTGTCGGCTCCGATAAGATAGGCCAGTCCGTTCTCGAGTCGGGTCTCGTGGTGGACGTGTGGCGTCTCACCTGCGGCCTGCTCCGTTCCAATGCGCTCGATCAGTTCCTCCGCTTCCCCAAGCATCTCCTCGATGAGGCGCGCATCGCCCGGATTGTCCTCGATCAGGAGAATCTCGAGACGTGTATCCCCTGTCATTACTCTTCGCTCGGTGGAAGTTGCACGACTGACAACCAGAAGGTCTCGAACGTTCGCAGTGCGTCGATGAACTCGTCAGGATCGATCGGTTTCGTCAGGTAGGCGTTCGCGTAGTTCTCGTAGGAGGAGACGATGTCCTCTTCGGCTTCCGAGCTCGTGAGGACGATCGTCGGGATGCGCCTGAGATTCCGATCGTTTTTCAGCACTTCGAGGACGTCCGCGCCGCTTTTCCGAGGAAGGTTCAGATCGAGCAAGATCAGATCCGGTTTCGGGGCATCTTCGTGCCCGTTCTCGCGGCGTAAAAACGAGATGGCTTCGGCGCCATCGCGGGTAATGTGGAGCGTATTGTCGATGCGACCCTCCTTGAACGCTTCTTGTGTCAGTCGAACATCGCCCGGATTGTCCTCGACCAACAGGATGTCGATCGGCTCAGTTACGTGCATGGCTGTGATGTCAAGTGATGAATGTCGCGTTCGTGTTCCGGTATCCGTATCTACCGTTGTACGGGTAGGCATTAGTTACTATCGCCATTCGATCGGTATTCGGAATTCGGTTCGCTCGGACGTGAACGCGTCTCGTCCGCGTTCTTCCGACGTGACAATCGCGTCCGTCGTTACGACGGCAGGGGGCGAAATCGGAACGTCGATCCCTCATTGGGACAGTTTCGACCCAGAGGCGGCCGTGCTCCATCAGCCTCGAGCGTCCGCCCCAGCAGCGATGCTGGCCCCGGTGACGCAGTTTGGTGCCGAGAACGTCCATAGACCAGCCGACACCCTGGCGCAGGCGAAACGAGTCGTCGGGCAACCGTTCGGCGATCACGCTGCACCTGGCCTCAAGCGCCTCGCTGACGGCGACGGCCCCGTTCGACAGCAGTTGCTCGAGATCGTCGCTCTCGAGGGCGCGCTGGCCGAGTTCGGCGACGGCCTCTTGCTGTCGAATCTGGAGAGAACCGTTGCCGTGTGACCGATCCCTGGTTGCCATCGTACTGTGACAGTGAATGGGTGCAGCGAGGGTAAATGTGGCGGTTAGCTAACAGTATCGGTCGGTTAGCTGGAGAATGTCGATAGTTGAACCGTTCGGCCGTCACTGAGATAGTGCCGAATTCGCCGCTCGTCCCAGCCGAACGCAGCGAGGACGCTTTCGCCTGCTCGAAGGAGCGCGCGTTCGTAGTAGTCGCTGTGGTAGGGCGGCGCTTGTGGGCGGCCGTTCTCGAGTTCGACGTCCGTCTCGAGTTTGGCTTCCGTTCCAGGTACGACGTCCGTCTCGAGTTCGAACGGCAACCGAATCCGTTCGCGCGTTCGGCTAGCATCGTCGTCGACGACGACGTACTCGACGGCCTGTCCGGGGCGGCGCGGAACGTCGTGGGCGGCGTACCGCCGCAACGCACCCACCGTGAGCGTCTCCTGTCGGTAGGCCTCGAGCGGTTTCGAGACGCGTTTGGTAATCGCCACCTCGGCGACGTCGACGTCACCCCGGCGCAGGTCACCGAGTCGTCGCGCCAGGCGATCGCAGACGGCCTCCGGATCGCGGGTATCGTCGAGCACCTCGAGGCACTCACGCTGACACGCCGCGATGAACGGCGGGGTGTGGCGCTGTCGACACTCGAGGCCGCGGATCTTGAACTCACCGGTGGTTCGCTTGCCGGCGTACTTGGTCAGGGCACCGGCGGTGACGCCGTCTCCGACGCTGGCATCCTGTCTGGGGACGAAACACACCCACTCGTAGTGGCCGTCGTGCTCGAGGTCGATGCCGACGTCGCAGCTTATCTCGGCGATCACGTCCGCGATGGGTTCCGGGTCGTCGACCCGCGGGGCCACCCAGAGGCTGTCGACGATCCCGTGGACGATGTGCCAGCCGGCGTCCTCGAGGCGAGCCTTCGCCGTGAGGGCGATGTCGCGGGCGTAGGCGTTGATCGCCTCGTGGCACTCGATCCGCCCAAACTTCGCGTTTCGGTAGCCCTGGTAGCCGAAGCAGGAGACGAGTACCCACTTGATCGCCCCCGAGTGGCCACGCAATCGGGCGGCTTCGGCCTCGTCCTCGACGCCGCGTTCGAGCCGTCGCTTGCAGGCGGCGCGTCGGTCGAGCAGCGGCCGCAACACCGCCGGGAGAAAGCCGTCCGTCCCGCAGAGGTAATACTCGAGTTCGGGAACCCGTTCGCCGTCGTCGTCGGCCGACTCACCGGCTCGCCCGGCTCGCTCGCTGTCAACGGAACACCCACAATCGAGCGTCTCCGGACTCACGTTGTGTTGGCAGATGATCCGCGGATACAGCGAGGCGAAATCGATCTCGTGGACGTCCTCGTGATAGCCTACCTCCGGCGAAAACGTGAAGCCGCCGCGGTCGGCCGCGTGCAGCGTCGACACGGATTGAAATCGCTCCGGCTCCCACTTGTTCAGCGGTGCGAGCACGTCCCACTCCCGGGCGACGCCGATCTGAATCGCCGTCAGGATCGTCCCGATGCTGGCCCGGGCCGCCTCCTGAAGCGGTTGCTTCGACTGTCCAACGAGGTACTCGAGCCCCGCCAGCCCCGACTGGTGCCAGAGGAAGCTGTTCGACGTGTCGACGATCGCCCGTCCCGGCACCCGGTAGCGGGCTGGGGAGTGACCGACCTGGCCGTAGCTGGTGTACGTACTCTCGCCCGCCAGCTGCGTCCAGCCGGGGAGCCGGCCCAGCTGAAACCCGTCGAGACCCGCGTCGGTCGCCGCCCGCTCGAGCGTCGGAATCAGGTCGCCGTGGCTCACCACGAGCACGTCCGGGTCGTGGCGCTCGAGGCGGCGTCCGAGCGACCAGAGGACGTCCGCCGGTTCGCCGGTGACGGGGTCGCCGTCGATCTCGAGGCGGGAGACGTCGCCCGCGGCGAGCGCTCGATCGGCGATCCCGATCTCGAGCGTCCGCAACGGGCGCGACGAGGTGGGGTCGATCCCCTCGTCGAGGCAGTACCGGAATCCGGGCGCGAAGTCGACGTCGAACAGCCGGAGCGTCCCCGGCGCGTGGTGCTCGCGGGCGTAGACGCCCCGGATCTCTCGTGCCAGCGTTCCCACCTCGCCGACGCGCTCGAGGCCGACGCGCAACACGGTCGCACGCTCGCCATCGTGGTGGGCGTGAAGGCTGGGGTATCGTTCCTCGAATTCCATCTCGGCTACCTTCGGATCGCCCTCGAGGTGCGTGCGCAGGGCTTCGAGCGCCTCGAGCGGGCCGCCGACGAACAGCGCCGGGACGTAGTCGGTTCGTTCGGTGTAGGTTGCGCCCGGGGAACCCTCGTCATCGTTCGAGTTCGACCCCGACTCGAGCAGCGTCCACTCCCGAACGAGGCCGTCCTCGAATTCGAACGCGAACGTCACGGGTCGGTCGTCCCCTCCGTTTGCGCCGAATCGTCGACATCGCCGTCACCGCTACTGTTACTGCCACTATCACCGTCGACATCACAGTCACTGCCACCGTCGCCGTCGCCCGCGTCGGCCTCGGCCTCGTGAATCGAAGCCGCTCCCTCCAGTTCGGACACGCGAACCTCGAGTTCCCGAAGCGCCGTCTCGTGGGCCACCAGCAGCGACAGCACCAGCGCCCGCTCGGGATCGGCGGTATTCGCGTAGCCAGCCGCGTCCGCGACGGTTCGCGCCCGATCGAACAGACGGTCGAAATCGGCCTGGCGCTCCCGGCGCAGCGCCCGCCGCATCGGTGCCCACTCGCGCTCGAGGCCGCGGAGGGCGTCCCGATACGTTGGGTTCGTTCGGCCCATCAGGCGAGCACCTCCGGCCCCATTTCCATCCTCTCGAGCGGGTCGGCGACCGACTGATGGGACCGATGGGGAACCCCCGCCAGCACCGCGTCGGGGTCGAGTCGGCCGCAGCACCCGACCCAGTAGGGGATCGTCGTCTGCCAGTACCGGCCGTGCCAGTAGCCCATCGTCTCGAGCCCGTCGCCGTCGAATCGGAGTCCCTCACGGGTCTGGGTGCACTCGATCATCGAGTCAGCGGCCGTCTCGAGGTGCTCGAGCGTACTCGTCGGCGCGCGCTCGGCGGCGGTGATCAGGACGGGACACTCGAGCGAACGTCCGAGTTCGGCCAGAATCGTCACGGTCGACTCGAGGAGGTCGTCTCGCTCCCATCCCGCGAGATCGGCGTCGCGGTAGAGCAGTCCTACGTTCGGGGCGACGATCAGCGCCGTAGTGGGGTCGGCTCGAGCCGTGACCTCTCTGACCAGCGAGTGGTGCTGGTAGGCGGTGAACGCCCGAGCGATCCGCAGGGGCTCGAGCACCTGCCGACCCGAACCAGGTGCGACGTCGTACAGGACGTGCGTCGACGCCGTGTTGCCGGCGTCGATCCAGTACGCGTTCTGTGGCTCAGTTCCGTCGCCCGTTCCGTCCCCGCCAGCAGTGAGGTGATCACAGACGAGTTGGTGTACCGCCGTCGACCGTCTCGACGGCACGCGAAGCAGCGTCAGTCCGGACTCGAGCGTCGAATCGTGGTGAAGGTGAAGTGTCATCGTCGTTCGATGGCTCGAGGGACATCCTGATAAGTGACGGAGGGGTGTTTCCGTTATTTCCGTTATTCGTCGATCTGTCGATATCGGCGCGTTCGGAGGGTGACAGTCAGATACAGCCGTTTCCGAAACGGTTTCCGAAAGACGGGTGATCCAGGGGATCGATCACCGACTTCGCCGTCGTTTTGTCCCTCCCACCCGTTCGCTCGCGTATGCCACACGAGTCGGATCCCGAACCCGAGGTCAACATCAGCGGCGGGGAAGCCGGCGGCGGCGCACCCGCGACATTCGACCCGGCGACCGCCGACACACGAGCGGAGCGCATCGTCGACCGCCTCGGGGCTCGCTACTGGCAGAAGACCTACGGCGGACAGGACGCCTTCACCTGTCTCGTCCGAACCATCCTCAGCCAGAACACGAGCGACGTCGCGAGCCAGCCCGCCCACGACGCCCTGCTCGAGCGCTACGACGGCCCCGACATCGACCTCGCGGCCGCACTCGCCGCCGCCGAGCGGTCGACGCTCGCCGAAACCATCAGTGCCGCCGGCCTCTACAACCAGAAGTCGGGCGTCATCGTGGACGCCGCCGAGTGGGTCCTCGAACGGTGGGGATCGGCGGCTGGCTTCGACGCGTTCGTCCGCGAGGGCGACCCCCACGAGGTTCGGGCGACCCTCCTCGAAGTGTCCGGCGTCGGCCCGAAGACGGCCGACTGCGTCCTCCTGTTCGCCGGCGGCCGGGACGGCGTCTTTCCCGTCGACACCCACGTCCACCGCATCTACCGCCGGCTCGGTATCGCCCCGCCCGACGCCGACCACGAGGCGGTTCGCGAGGTGCTCGAGCGCGACGTGCCAGCCGAGAAGTGCGGCTTCGGCCACACCGCCACGATCCAGTTCGGCCGGGACTTCTGTACGGCGCGCAGGCCGGCGTGTCTCGAGGATCCCAACGCCTGCCCGATGGCCGACATCTGCGACCAGGTTGGCGTCTATCCGGAGACGGGCGAAGTCGTCGATCCGGCGGACGCCCCGGAAGCGGCCGGGGACTGAGTCGACACAAATTGACCAACCGCGTTACTGCGCGAGCAAAACTACCGCGAGCACCGCGAAGGCGATCCCGAGCGCGTTTTGCAGCGTGAGCGACTCGCCGAGAACGAGGATGCCAATGAGGGCAGCGACGACGAAGTACAGCGCCGAGATCGTCGCGACGACGCCCACTCGGCCGGCGCTCAACCCGGAGTAGAACGCGACCGCGCCGATTCCCGCGAAGATGCCGGCACCCAGGGCGTAGGTGACCCCGGTTCGCTCGAGGACGACCGGCTCGTTCTGGACGGCGACGTAGCCGAGCGCGATCACGACGCTCGCGGCGTAGGAGAGGATCATCGCGAGTTCGGGATCGATCGTCTGGGTCGCTTCGTTCGCGAGTACTGTCCACAGCCCCCAGCCGAACATGGCGATCACGGCGAGGGTAATGGCGTGCTGGCTCATGGCTTTCGAAAAGCGCGGGGGAGCCAAATAGCGTGTGTTTCGGGTGACTGGTACTCCGTCACGCCTGTCGTGACGAATCACCCCGGCCCCAGTTGGGTCGTGACGGTCGTGGCTCGGACGTATCGCTCGAGTGGACGGGAACATCAACGCAGTAGAAGTGAAACGGCCGTCAATGTCGATGCACGTTCGCAATACCGACAGTCACATCTCGCGGCCACCGGTCGACGGAACACTTATGGTTAATTTCCAATCAGTATCTGTATGAATCGACGTGGCCTCCTCGCTCGAGCAATCGCCGTCGGCTCGACGTGCGGTCTTATCGGGTGTCTGGGGCTCACCGATACAACTGTTCCCGTCGTGGTCGGCGTGATCAACAACAGAGCGGAAACACACACAGTCGCTCTCGAGGTCGCCGACGGGGACGAGACTGTTCTAACCCAGCACCTGGAAGTGATCCCGTCCACCCAAGCCGCTCGCGACGGCGAGTCGTACTCACCAGCACTGACCGTGGACGATCTCGTCGTTGCAGGCGAGGAGTACTGGATGACCGTTGACGTCGTCGACGGCGACTCGCGAACGGAGCGCGTCGTCGCGAACTGCAGCGATGAAGGGGCGATCCACGGCTGGACTGGACGGCTCGAATCGAACGGCGGAATACGCATTCATGACGGCTGTCTCGAGGAGGACGAAACCGGAGGCGTATAACAGCGTTCCATGCCCGCTCGAAGAGAACTCCTCGTCGCAAGCGCAGGTATCTGCCTGCCCGCGTTAGCCGGTTGTCTCGACGTCTCGAGGACGGACGCCACCATTCGCGAGGTGAACGTCCTCCTCGACAATCGGGACGTCGAGCCACGGACGTTCGCCTTCGCGCTCGCACTCGAGGACGATGACGACGATGACGACGTGAAGGGTACGCTGGAGTGGGACTCCCGAACAGTCGAGGCGAACGACAGCATCACGGCAACGATCGAGCCACCTACCGATTCAATTCCTGCCAGGTTCTACGGGGTGGTCGACGACGTGGAATCGACGCTCGAGTTCGACGATCTAGACGCTCCGGACGAGGAGTTCTGTCTCTATCTTTACTTCTGGTATCGACATCCGTTCATGGGAGACGTCGAGGTCGAGCGAGCACCGTATCTCGACTGTGAATAGCGACGACTCCTACGACTCGCTCCAGCGCGCATCCGCGAGCGTCCGCTGCACGACGTCGTTGCCCACCGCCTCGCCCAGCGTCTCGAAGCCGACCCGCTCGCTCCGATCGGTCGCGTTTGCCACCAGTCGCGAGACGATGAACTCCGGCGTCGACCGGCCGACCGTCCCGTACCGGGGCTGATAGTCGACCAGCAACTCTAGATCCGGATTCAATCCCTCGGCGAAGATACCGTCCACCCTGGCTTCTGGGGGCAGCGGCTCGAGGTCGTCAGCCAGGTGGGTGACGAACACGCCGAGCGCATCGCGGTCGACGGTGAGGCGAACGAGGCCGTGCAGCAGGTTCGCCGCGCTGCCGGGTTCGGTGATCGCCTCGAACTCGTCGACCAGCATGAGGGTGCGCCCGCCACCCGTCAGTGGCGGAACGATCGAGCGCAACGTGGACTCGAGCACGCCCGCATTGAAACTCGCGTGGCGTCGGTGGAAGACGAGCGCGTCGACGGGCGTCACCTCGGCGCGCTCGGCCGGCACGGGCAGTCCCATCGTCGCGAGCAGCGTCACCTGACAGAGCGTCTCGAGCAGGGTCGTTTTCCCGCCGCTGTTGGCCCCGGTGAGCACCGACACCCGTTCCTCGCCGGTGGGGCCGTCGTCGGCCCCGGTTTCAGTGCCAGCTTTCGAGCCACGGTCGAGACCGACGTCCCGCTCGAGCGTCTCCGCCGAGACGCCGTGTTCGCCCAGCGTGTACGTGATCGGCTGGACGGTGGCGTCCTCTCGCGCAGCGACCGTGAGGTTTCTCGCGCCGACGACGGAGACCGCCGCGTCGCCACCCGTTCGAAACTGCGGGCGGGTGCAGTCGTAGGCGAGGGCAAAGCGGGCGAGCGAGAGGTGAAACGCGATGTCGTCGACCGCCGATATCGCCTGGTCGATCGCCTCCCGATCGGTCGAGAGCGTGGCCTCGAGGTCGGTACGAACGGTCTCCTCCCGCTCGTCGACGGCGCTCGTGAGGTCGGATCGAAGCCCTCTGAGCGTCCCGCCGACGAAGTCGGTCGCGTCCGCTGCGTCCGTCGGCATCGCCTCCCGAACCTGATCAATCGTCACCTGAGTCTCCGAGAGCAGGCGATCCTCGAACGCGTCGCGAAAGCCCGCTACGTCGCCAACGCCCTCCGAGCGCAAGTCCTCGATCACCTCCAGGGCGTTCGCGTTCATATCCTCGACGGCACCCAGGGCCTCACGCAGTCGGTCGAGTTCCTCGTCAGCGCCCTCCCGCACCCGCCCCGCGTCAAGGCCAGCGAGGGCCATCGCCGCCTCCTCGAGCGTCGTCTTCTCGAGGTCGGCGATGGCACCGAACGGCCCGGTCTCGACGTCGGCCTCGAGCAACGCGAGGGCGGCTTCGACGGCGGCGTGTTCGCTGCCGTCGCGGTCGTCGTAGCGCTGGTAGGCCGCGAGGACGGTCTCGCGGTCGTTCTCGTCGAAGGTGGCCCAGGCGTCTCGAGCGGCGAGGACGTCGTCGAGTCGGGCCTCCATCTCGTCACCGCTCGTCAGTGGCGTCAGAACCCGAATTCGGTCGGCAGCCCGATCGGTGACCGCGTGATCGACCGCGAGGTCGAGCACCTCCTTGTACGCCGACCGGGCGTCGCTCGTCGCCAGCGTGTCCATCCCGGCCCCGCCAGTCGCCCGCCGGAGGATGCGCGTCGCTCGACCGCGAGGAAGTCCGGCGTCGGTGAGCGCTCGTACGTCGCCGCTCTCGATCGCTCTGATCGCCCGTTCGGTTCCCAACTGCTCGGCGAGCGTCTCCCGGGTTTTCGGCCCGACGCCCCAGTACTCCTCGAGTTGCATGTCACACAGGTTCGAAGCGAGCGTCTTGAAGACTGCGCTCGACCGCCGATGGCGAAGATTTCACCCACAGGCGTCGGGACAACCGGCGGGTTCGACCGTTTGGAAAAGGTATTCAACGCCGATGCCGCTAGCAGGAGATGTGGAGTCCCCGTTCGAGGTGCTGCGGATCGATCCCGACGCCGACGAGGCGGAAATCGAGCGCGCATTCAGACGGCGGGTCAAAGAAACCCACCCCGACCACGGCGGGTCAGTACGCGAGTTCAGAACGGTTCACGCCGCCCGTGAACAGCTGCTCGAGGGCGATTCGACGCCAATCGACGCCGATCGCCTCGATCCCGACGCTGATCCGGCGGCGACCGCGGAATCCCCGCCAGGAGCGACCGCCTCCAGCGTCCGCTACCTCAACTACGACGTCCTCGCCGACTACGGCTGGACGCTCGAGGACGACGACGTATTCGAGAAGGCCGACGAGGCCGGTCTCGAAGCACCGGACTACGGCCAGTTTCGCGTCGACCCGAACGAGACGCTGCTCGAGGCCGCGGAGGACGAGGGGTTCAAGTGGCCCTTCGCGTGTCGCGGCGGCGCGTGTGCGAACTGCGCCGTGGCGATGGCCGACGGCGATCTGTCGACGCCCGTCGATCACATCCTCCCCGAGGAGATGCTCGAGCGCGGGATTCGGCTCTCCTGTGTCGGCACGCCGACGACCCAAAACGCATCGGTCGTGTACAACGTCAAGCACCTCCCGGAACTCGACGAACTCAGATTGCCGCCGCGACCGTTCGAGTGATCGCGTGTAACTCGTTTCAGTTGCCACTCCGCAGTCGTACCCACCCGTCCCCGAAAACGCACCCCCGAAACCAGTCTACCCGCGCTGGTCTTGCAACTGATTTTTCGCCTCCGTTCGTCGTTTCTGAGAGAACTGCGGCTCCTCCGCGGAGAAATCGACCTCGATCTCGTCCAGCGTCCGCCGGTAGATGTTCGTCCGTCGCCCCTCGTTCGAGAGCTGTCGCCCCTCACACTCGAGCAAGCCCGCGGCGACGAGTTCTTCGATCCGCCGGTAGCACGTCGCAATCGGGATCTCGATGTCCTCGCTCAGTGCCTGTGCCGATTTCGGGGTTCCCGCTGCACAGAGTATCTCTGCGCTGTACTTGCTCCCGAGTGCCGAGAGGAGCGCATCCGATTCACCATCGCGTTGAGTTGTCCAGCCACCACGTGACATCCGTATCACTGCCATTCTAATTATCAGAATTGAATCTTGTGGCCCAAACGACGGTCTCTTTATATACCATTTCGTTTTGCGACGAGATACCTTTCTTCCACCAGCCCCAACTGGCGTGTATGCACGTCGCCATCGTCACCGTCGGGGACGAACTCCTCGCGGGACGCACAACGAACACGAACGCCACCTGGCTCTGCGGACGACTCGACGAGCGCGGCGTCGACGTCGAGCGCGTGACCACCGTCCCCGACGACGTCGGTACGATCGCCCGCGTCGTCAACGAGTACCACGCCGAGTACGACGCCGTCATCGTCACCGGCGGCCTCGGCCCGACGCACGACGACGTGACGATGCAGGGCGTCGCCGCCGCGTTCGGCCGGTCTCTCGAGTTCAACGAGGACGCCATGGCGTGGCTCGAGGCCGAAGGCGGCTACATCCGTGATGACCTGACGGAGGGGACGGCAGAGATACCCCGAGGCGCGCGCCCGCTCCACAACGACGAAGGGGTCGCGCCTGGGTGTGTCATCGGTTCGGTGTACGTCCTGCCGGGCGTCCCGGCAGAGATGAAGGTGATGTTCAACCGGGTCAGTGACGCGTTCAACGGCGCCCCTCGCTACCGAGAGATCGTCGTCGTCGACGAGCCAGAAAGCGCGTTGCTCGACCGGCTCGAGACGGTACAGGAACGATTCGACGTCACCGTCGGGAGCTATCCGGGTGGCTCGGTTCGAATCGTCGTCCAGAGTCGGGAGAAAGGTGCTGTCGAGGAAGCGACACAGTGGCTTCGCGAGCGCGTCGACGTCGTCGACGACCTCGAGGGATAACGCCGGCGACCGTTAGCGGTACAGATACAGCATCCAGAACGCCGTAATCAGGAGGCTGATGAGGAGGACGCCCCAGCCAGCGATCACCATCGGGAAGTCGGTCTCGAGAACCGCGTACGTGAGTTCTATCATACGTGAGCCTGTGTTGGGGCCCCTCTTAATTGTTCAGAAAACAGCGTCAGTAACCGACGACTGCAGTCGTGGCTTCCGTCCGTATCTCTGCGAGTTCGATCAGGCCCAATCTCGAGCGACAAAGCCACACGGCTTTTTTGCCGGCCCCCGAAGCACCGCGCATGGAGACACTCGGGGTCGTCGTCAATCCGATCGCTGGCATGGGTGGACGCGTCGGGCTCAAGGGTACCGACGGGAAGGTCGACGAGGCGCGCCGCCGCGGGGCCGAAGCGCGCGCCCCCGACCGCGCACGCAAGGCCCTCAAGGCGCTCGCTCGTCGACGGCCGGAGCTTACTGTCTACACCGCCGCCGGCGAGATGGGCGAAGACGCGGTTCGGGCGGCCGGATACGAGCCACGCGTCGTCTACCAATCGGCCGGTGATGGTGACGGCGACCCACACGACACCACTGCCGACGATACGAAAGCCGCCGTTCGGGCGTTCCTCGAGGAAGGCGTCGACCTCGTTCTGTTCGTCGGCGGCGACGGGACGGCCGTGGACGTGGCGTCGGTTCTCGAGGAGACGGCTGGCGAGAAACGCGAGGTGTCGAACGACGAGGATGCGACAACGGCAGACGCGGACGACCGAACCCCAATGCTCGGCGTCCCCGCGGGCGTCAAAATCTACTCGTCGGTGTTCGGCGTGACGCCCGCCGACGCCGGACGGATCGCCGCGGAGTTCGACCGGGTCGAGGATCGTGAGGTCAACGACATCGACGAGGACGCCTATCGCGAGGGCGAGGTGCGCGCTGAACTCAGAGCCGTCGTCCCCGTCCCCGTCGCCAGCGGCGTCCAGTCGAGCAAACAGCTCTCGGGCGGCAGCGTCGAAACCCTCGCCGAGGGATTCGCCCGCGATATCGACCGCGAGACGACGTACGTCTTCGGCCCCGGCAGCACCGTCGGTGCGATCGAATCCGCGCTCGGGATCGATCCCTCGCCGCTTGGTGTCGACGTCTGGCGCGACGACGAGGTGCTCGCGCGGGACGCCAGCGAATCCGAGATCCTCGAGGTGCTCGAGGAACCGGTCGTGATCGTGGTCTCCCCCATCGGCGGCCAGGGGTTCGTCTTCGGGCGGGGCAACCACCAGATTTCACCCGCGGTAATCGATCGGGCGGCCGACATCGAGATCGTCGCCTCGACGGAGAAACTCGACGCTCTCGGCACCTTGCGGGTCGATACCGACGACGAGGAACTGGACGAGGAGTTGCGCGGTTGGACGCAGGTGCGGACGGGGCGATTCACGACGCGGCTGTTGAAAGTCGTATGATCGCTCGAGGCAGAAACTCGAAGCCAGAGTAACGCTCACTGGTAGTGATTTTTCGTCTTCGAACGGACAGCACGCCGTCCCTTCTCGAGGTCGAGAACGCCACCGTCAGATGCTGCACCGCAGCCAGGAGAACGCACACCGTTCGGTCGCGTATAAGGTCGGCCTTGAGTCAACCACGACACACTAGGCCACACAAACAGCGTTTAACGAATACTGTGTGTATAGTCAGGACTAAGGTTCGACGTCGCCTACAGCGGTTCATGGAAACGCGGAAAGTGCAACGGCTCGGGCCGTCAACGCTGGCGATGACCCTCCCGGCGGAGTGGGCTAGCGAACACGGCGTCGAGAAAGGCGACGAGGTCTCGCTGCGCATGGGCGGGAAAGGCACGCTGACGGTCATGCCCGAATCGGCGAGCTTCGAAGAGACGGAGGCGATCATCCGAACGGACAACCTGGACGCGGACGCCGTCGAACGCGCGATCGTCGCCCAGTACGTCCTCGGGCGGCGAGTCATTCGCATCGAGTGTACCGACGGGGCCCTCGAGTCGGCCCACATCAACGCCGTTTACCGCGCCGAAACGCAGCTCATGGGGCTCGGCGTCATCGAGGAGACCCCCGAGAGCATCTCGATCCGGTGTTCGGTCGACCCCGAGGACTTCACCCTCGACAACCTGCTCGAGCGCCTCGAGCGAACCGGGCGGACGATGCGTGGGGAGGCGATCAAGGCCCTCGCCCACGGGAATCCCGACCTCGCTCAGCGCGCACTCAACCGGGAGCGTCAGGCGAACAAGATCTTCGTCCTCCTGCTTCGACTGATCTTTACAGCCTACCAGAATCCGTCGCTCGCCCGCGCAGTCGGCCTCAAATCGGGCTTCCCGCTGATCGGCTACCGATCGATCGCGAAGAACCTCGAGCTGACTGCCGACAACGCCGAGGACATCGCCGACATCGTGATGGAAGCCGAGGGCCACACCCTGAACGTCGATAGCTCGGTGATGCGCGAGATTCGCGAACTGACCGAGGAGGTCGACGAGATCACGGCCCTCGCCGTCGAGTCGGCGGTCGAGCGCAGCTACGACAAGACGATCGAGGCGCGAAAACTGTTCCACGACATCTCCGACCGGGAACGCGAGATCCTCGCCGGTCTCCCGGAGATGCAAAACGAGGATCTCCTGCAGGTCAGGGAGGTGCTCGTCAGCCTCCAGCAGACAGCCCAGTACGCCATGCGAAACGCCGAAATCGCGGCGAATCTGGCGCTGAACGAGGAGTCCGAGCACACGACCATCAAGTGATCTGATCCGGCGATCCCCCGCGTACTTTTGGACAACTACCTCTCGTTCTTTCGAGCGATCAGCGGCCGACGACTCATCACGCGGCAGTTGAACGCGGGGTGTTCGGCGAAGTGACGAACGACGAGGTGTCGCCTCGAGCCGGTGATCCCGTGTTGGCCGATCGCCTCGGCGTCGATACGGGCGGGTACCTCCCGGTACAACGACTCGAGGTCGCCGAACGAATCGAACACTTTCCGATTGCCCGCAGACTCGGCACCACGTCGTGAGACGACGTACGAGCCGTCCTCGCGGTGGGTACCGGTCGTATAGACGTACTCACGGCTGGTGGTCAGCGCCTCGCCGATGGCCGACTGCAAGGCAATCGCCTCGGCTCGGGTGAGTTCACGGCTGGTGTCATCGACACGCAACTGAACGCCATCGCCGTCGGTAGAACGAACGGTAACAGCCTCGAGCGTATCGGGCGAAGAATCGCCGTCCTCGTCGCTGGCGGTACTACTCGAGAAGAACCCGATCAGGAGCGGATGAACTCCGTGGCATACCCCTGCGTTCAGGGCGCGCCATCATAGTCCTATCGCTGACTGGGGAAAATGGACGTGGGTCACAGCGTCAGTGGGAACCCATCGTCGTCCTCGTCCTCGTCCTCGTCCCCGCCATCGTCGTCACCAGTGTCGTCTTCATCTCCGCCGTCGTCCCCGGTTCCGGAGTCGTCGGAATCGTCGTCGTCAGTGTCGTCATCTCCCGTTTCGTCGGTATCGTTTCCTTCCTGATCAGTGCCGTCGTCCGTACGCGTCTCGTCATCGCTCGAAGCAGATCCATCCTCGTCGCTCGAGGCCGACGTCTCATCGTCGGCCGAGTCGTCTTCCTCGTTCCCCCAGATATCGGTCTCCACCGTCTCCTCGTAGGTGAGCGACTCGAGCGGTATCGTGATCGTCGTCCCCGACGCCAGTTCGAACGTGGCGACGAACTCGATGCGCAGTTCGGAGACCTCCTCGTTTTCGACGTGGGTCACCCACCAGTCGTCGAGATTGTCGTTTTCGATGCGCGTCACCGTCTCGACCGTCGTCTCACGGCCGGGCTGGAGGACGTACTCCCGGTTGCTCTCCCCCTCGCCGATGACCACGTCGTTCATCGTGATCTCGTAGCCGAGTTCGGTCATCGGCACCGCGTAGCTCTGTGGGTTGTAGATGTCGAATTCGAGTTCGAGTTCGGTGTGACGCTGGTCGACACCTCCCCACTGCCCCCGTGTGCGGTTGACGTAGAGGAACGGATCGTCGACGACCGGCCGTTCAGCGTTGACCGGCCGCGTCTCATCGGAGTTGAACGCCGAGAGGAGATCCGTTTCGACCGTTTGTTCGTCCGTGATCCTCGTCGATCGATCGAGAACGCCACTCGAAACCGTCGCGTCGATTTCGACGTGCGTCTGTTCGTCGTTCTCGATGTGGGTTACCCACCACTCGGGAATACGGTCGTTTCGCATCTGCGTCCGGAACGATTCCGTCGAGGTTCCCGGCTCGAGCGTAATGTCCTCACCGCCGCCGTCAGCCATTTCGATGCCGTTCATCGAGACAACGAACTCGGCGTCGACGTCCGCCGAACCAGCCCCGACCGGGTTCGGATTGTGGATGGTCATATCCGTCAGGATCTCAGTGTGTTCGTCGTCAACCTCGCCAAACTCGTTGTCGACTGACTCGAGTCCGGGAATGCCGATGACACCCGCGGCGAACGCTCCGCCTACAGTGACGACGAGGGCCAACACGAACGTGCCGAGGATGCGAAACACACTCCCGAAAAAGATCGATTTGATCGTCTGGATACCCATACGTTCGTCTGAACCACCATTTCGGTCTCGAGTTTGTAAACCTCTAGGTTCAGTGTAGGCCGTTTTTTGGTGCTGCTCTCCGGCACGAACGCTCTCAGGCAAGGATTGCGATGAGCGATGAGCAGTGACTGGAACGCGAACACGAAGGCTACCAAATGGAACCGACTGACCCGAATGGGTGCAATTAAGAGCGTCCCGTCACAACGCGTCAGTATGGCAGACCACACACAGACGACGGACAAAGGGCTCGGACTCGGACTGGTGTTCGGCCTTCTCGCGGTACTCGGTGCCATCGTCATGCTCACGACCGCTCCACAGATCGAAGCGGCCTGGGGCTTTGCCGCAGCGATAGTTTTCGGCGCGCTCGCGATCGTCGGGATGCACGTCAACTGGAACTGAGTCCAGCCGTTCACGAGGGCAGCACTCAAGAGTTAAGGCTACAGACACCCTACTGTAGATACGGACGATGACCGACTACTCCGAGGAAGAACAGCGGATCATCTCGTACCTTCGTGAGAGCGCCGCTCGCGGCGAGCAATACTTCCGCGCAAAAAACATCGCCAATGCGATCGGCCTCTCGTCGAAACAGGTCGGCGTTCGCCTTCCCCACCTCGCGGAGAAAACGGACGACATCGACATCGAAAAATGGGGCCGAGCGCGCTCGACGACCTGGAAGGTCACCTTGAGCTAACGAACCCATTACGCTATCGAGTCCTGCCATTAGGCACCAATCCACCGGCTTTTTACCGTTTGAGTCACCCAGAGAGAGATATGACAGTCCGGGTCGACCGTTCGTTCGAGTTGCAGGCCCCACCGGAGCGCGTCTGGGCGTTCATCGCCGATCCGGAAAAACGCGCACGGGCGATTAGTGTCGTCACCGACTACACGGCTATCGACCCGGAGGGACGAAAAGCCACCTGGCACCTGAAGGTGCCCCTGCCGCTCGTCACCCGAACCGTCGACGTCTCCACCGAAGACGTCACGCGGCGGCCACCGGAGTACGTCAAATTCGTCGGGCGCTCGTCGCTGCTCGACGTGACCGGCGAACACGAGATCGTCGAAATCGACGGCGGAACACGCCTCGAGAACACCTTCGTCGTCGATGGCCACCTGCCGGGCGTCGAACGCTTCTTCAAGCGAAACCTCGACAGTGAACTCGACAATCTCAAGCGGGCGCTCGAGCGTGATCTCGAGGAAAGCACATGACCAGACAGGAGACGAATCGGGGCGGGACGGCGGAACGGCGGACGAACACCCACGCTCACGCCAACGCCATCCCCGGTACGATCACCGTCGGGCTTGCCCAGCTCGCCGTCGAATCAGGCGACCGCACGGGCAACCTCGAACGTGCTCTCGAGGCGATCGAACGCGCGAGCGAACGCGGAGCCGACCTCGTCGCCCTCCCCGAACTCTTCACCGTGGGCTACTTCGCGTTCGATCGGTACGCAGCCTCCGCAGAGCCCCTCGAGGGTGACACGATGTCCCGCCTGCGCGAAGCAGCCATCGAACACGACGTCGCCCTGTTGGCAGGCAGTTTCGTCGAGGATCTCGCCGCAACGGAGGCCGACGAGACGCCGGCGAACGAGGGGTACGCGAACACCAGTGTGCTGTTTTCGGCGGACGGCACGCGCGAACTCGTCTACCGAAAACACCACCTCTTCGGCTACGACTCCGCGGAGACGGAACTGCTCGTTCCCGGTGAACGAATCGACACCGCGACCGTCTGTGGGATCACCGTCGGCGTGAGCACCTGTTACGACCTGCGCTTTCCCGAACTCTACCGCCAACTGATCGATCAGGGGGCCGACCTTCTGCTGGTTCCGAGCGCGTGGCCCTATCCCCGACTCGAGCACTGGCAGACGCTCTCGCGTGCTCGAGCGATCGAAAATCAGTGTTACGTCGCCACCATCAACGGCTCCGGGACGTTCGAGGACGCCACGCTCCTCGGGCGCTCGACGGTGTACGATCCCTGGGGAACCGTCCTCGCCTCGAGTGGCGACGACCCCACGCTCGTGATGGCTGAGATCGATCCCGACTCGGTGGCAGCGGTTCGCGAGCGGTTCCCGGCACTTCGGGATCGGCGGTTCTGAGACCCCGAGCCTGACCAACCCCGGCTGGCCGCGACCACTGACTTTTTATTCGTCTACCACCGACCTATGCATTGCCGGTTACAGACGCTTTTCACGTCACGACCGGCACTGCGCGTCGTCCCGGCCCGCCACGGCTCGTTCCCGGGGACGAGCCACACCACCCACTCCTCGCCTCGTTTCACGGTCGGACGAAATCGTCGTCCTCGAGCATGCTGTGACTGTGCTGTGTCTCACCGAGTGAACACTAGTGGCGAACACGCTCGAGGTGGTGACCACCACAACAAAAACGGACTTTGAGAATCCGCGGGCTCCGGGCGCCGTGCCGGTCAAATATCGCCTAGGTATACACCACCATGCATACATCATTCGTTGAGAAAAGCGATACGAGCACAAACACGGGGGATTTTTATCGGCTGCCGCCACTAGCTCTCACCATGACTGATGGGCGGGGCGAGACACCCCGGCGAACAGGAATGACCGAGAAGTGCGGCGTCGTCGGCATCGCTTTCGACGAGCGCGATGCGGCACGGCCGCTGTACTACGGACTCTACGCCCTCCAGCACCGCGGCCAGGAGTCGGCGGGAATCGTCACCCACGACGGGTTTCAACAACACAGCCACGTCGAGATGGGACTGGTCGGGGACGCCTTCGACGAGGGCGACCTCGAATCGCTCAACGGCTCGGCCGGGATCGGCCACGTTCGCTACCCGACGGCAGGGAGCCTCGACTCCTCCTGTGCACAGCCGTTTTCGGTCTCGTTCAAATCCGGCTCGCTCGGCCTGAGCCACAACGGCAACCTCGTCAACGCCGACGAGATTCGGGACGAACTGGCGGGCCTGGGCCACGCGTTCACCTCCGACGGCGACACCGAAGTGATCGCCCACGACCTCGCACGCAACCTCCTCAACGAAGACCTCATCCGCGCGGTCAAACGTACGATGCAGCGGCTTCACGGTTCGTACTCGCTGACGATCATGCACGACGAGACCGTGATGGGTGTCCGTGATCCACAGGGGAATCGGCCACTCTGTATCGGCAAACTCGAGGACGGCTACATCATCGCCTCCGAGTCCGCGGCGATCGACACCCTCGACGGGGAACTCGTCCGGGACGTCCGTCCTGGCGAACTCGTCGTCCTCGAGGCGGACGGATCCGGTTTCGACTCCTACCAGTTGATCGACGCCGACCAGACCGCCCACTGCTTTTTCGAACACGTCTACTTCGCTCGCCCGGACTCCCAGATCGACGGGACGCTCGTCTACGAATCACGACGGAAACTCGGGCGCGCACTCTGGGAAGAAAGCGGCGTCGAAACCGACGTCGTGATGCCCGTCCCCGACTCCGGGCGGGCGTTCGCCTCGGGGTACGCCGACGCCGCCGACGAGACGACCGCCGACGGCGAGCCCCGCGCCGAAGACGACGAGGGCGTGGAGTTCGCTGAGGGGCTAATGAAGAACCGCTACGTCGGGCGGACGTTCATCATGCCGACCCAGAACGAACGCGAGCGGGCCGTCCGGCTGAAACTCAACCCCATCACCTCGACAGTCGAGGGCAAGACCGTCACCCTCATCGACGACTCGATCGTTCGCGGCACGACCTCGACACAGCTCGTCAGCCTGCTCAAAGACTGCGGGGCCGAAGAGGTGCACATGCGCATCGGTGCCCCGCCGATCGTCGCCCCCTGCTACATGGGGATCGACATGGCCACCCGCGAGGAGCTGATCGCCGCCGACAAGTCGATTCCCGAAATCGGCGAGGCCATCGACGCCGACAGCCTCGAGTACCTCTCCCCCGACGCCGTCGCCGACGTCCTCGAGACCGACCGCAGCGACCTCTGTATGGGCTGTGTCACCGGCGAGTACCCCTACGACATCGACGGGGAGCCGACAGACCGCGACGTGACCCGGCCAAGTATCGGTGGGGCGGCGCTCGAAGCTGACGACTGAGGACTGACGTTCGAGCGGGGTAGCAAGGATGGTTTTACAGGCTCGACATCGCCGTATACAGCAGGCCCTCGCTAGCTGACCGTTCTGATAAAACTTATACAGCTCCGTCAGGAGAGACGAAACAATGTACCCAGTCGATGCCGGAATGCACGGCTACCTCGGTGTACAGGCCGCCGTGTTCGTCCACGTCGTCCTCACGCTCGCGGCCACTGTTGGTCTGTGGTGGCTCGTGGTGCCGACGAACCTGACTGTCGTCGTCTTTCTCGTGGTGGGAGCCGTGCTGCTGGTACCGTTCTGGCCGGTGTACGCGAGGCTGCATCCCGAACACGAGGGGGAAGACGCAGACGACGGTGAGTCAGGAACCCTCCGTGACCCATTCGAGTCATAAAACGTCAGTTCACATCGCTTACTCGAGAACCTCGTAGCGGTGTTCGACGATTCCAGTGTCGTGAGACTCGGTTTCGAGTAATCGCAGTCGTTGTCGGTCGTACTCGCCGGCAAAGAGCGAGATCCCCTCCCTGAGGAGAACCGGGACGAGGAACAGTCGAAGAACGTCGATTTCTCGCCCCCCGCAAAAACGCCTGGGCGAGCTGTGCACCACCTACCAACCAAACGTGCTCGTACCGTCGTTTAAGTTCGGTGGAGAGAGCGGTCACGGCACCGTCGACGAACTCGACCGCTTCGGTAGCCGGCTGGAGCGTCCGATGAGTGAACACGTACGTCGGTTTGTCCCTATACGGCCACGCATCGAAGCCGAGAACTTGCTCGTACGTCGTCGCTCCCATCACGAGACAATCGACAGTCTCGAAGAATGCGTCAAATCCGGCATCATCCTCGGCACTGCTCGACCCCGAGTGAAACTCCTCGAGCCAGTCGACACCTCCCTCCTCGTCAGCGACGTATCCGTCGACGCTCGTCGCGATATAAAGGGTGACCTGACCGGTTTCCATACAGAACAGAACGGTACGAATCAGCTAATAGACAGTCCCAGTAGGGACGATTCACGCACTCACACACGATCAGTACAGCACGTGCAACAGCACGTAGACGACGACGCCGAGGGCGAACGAGACGAGCCAGAGCGAGGCGGCGATCCGACCAATCGTCGGGTGGCGCGTCCGGCTCAGTTCGCTCACCGGATGACTCAGTGCCAGCAACAAGACGTAGTAGAGCAACGGGATACAGATCACCGCCAGCAGGATGTGAATCGCGAGCACCGGGAGGTAGACGAACCGTTCGATCGTCTCCGGGCCGGGGAACGGCTGGGAGCCCCCGAGCGCCACGAGGCGGTACAGGTAGAGAACCAGAAACGCCCCGAAGAGGGCAACAGAGGCGACCATCAGAACGCGATGCCGGTCGATGTCCCCATTCCGAATCGCTCGCCACCCGGCAGTTATCGTCACGATGGCCGTGAGGCTGATGAGGACGTTCACGGTCGGGATCACCTCGAGTACCCACTCGGGCGGCGTCGGTACCGCCGACTGGGGAATCACGCCACCCGCGGCACTGAAGACCACTGCGAGCGACAGCACCGATAACACGCCCGTCAGGACGGGCACCCGCTCTCGAGACACGTATCTCATGGCACAGTCTCCGTAGTCATGGGTGAAATCGGTGGCGTTTGCGTCGCCGAGTAACGATCCGGTTCGAACCAGCGTTCTCACTCTTGATCGCCTCTCCAGTTTCGTTCGAAACCGTGGTCATGGTCGTGGTCGTGGCCGTAAACTCGAGGAAACGACGAAACGCCCGAATCGCACGCGCAGACTACTCGCCCATCGCGGCAATCTCGTCCTCGAGCCACTCGCTGAACCACTTCACGCGCTTGAGCCGACGATGAGCGATCCCGTCGGCGGTGTCGCTCCGCACCCTCGAGGCGGCGTCCAGCCCGCGCTCGAGGACGCGCTCGACCATCTCGTCGGCGTCCATGTGCGTGCGGGCTTCGTAGCCCATCCGCAGCAGCATCAGGGCCGTGCCGTTCGCCCCGATCTTATCGAGCAGGTCGGCTTCGATCACGCACTGGGTCTCGAGCGAGAGATCGGTGAGGTCACCCTGGTAGGAGTGGTACTCGATCGCACGGGTCACCTGCGCGATGAACGACTCTGGGAAGTCACCCTGGGTCTCGAGGTACTTGCGGGCGACGCGCGCGCCGGCCTCTGCGTGGAGCTCCTGGTCGGCCTCGAGTTTGGCGACGTCGTGGAACAGCGCGGCGACGCGCGTGACGTCGGGGTCGGCACCCTCGTTCTCGGCGATTTCGACCGCGAGGGAAACGACGTTGAGGATGTGGTTGTGGCGGTACTCGGCGGAGTGCCAGGGGTACCACCGCATCCGGCCACCTTCGCTTTCCTTCTCGACGCTCGCCGAGAGGTACTCGAAGACGAACTCCTGCATCGCCTCGAACTCCTCGTCAGTGACCGTCGTTTCGGTTATCTCGACACCCACGATAGATCCCTCCGCAGTAAACGAATGCTAGTCATTACACGGATATTGGGTTGATTCACTCTTTAGCCTTTGGTTCGTTCACCTGTTCGGAGACAGGGTGAACTCATCCGTTCACGAGTCTCGGAAACTCGGGATTTGAATGCGGCAATTGGCGTGATGGGACGACATCACCGACGATCAGCGATCACCAGGTGGGACACCCGACCATCAGAACCCCATCGTCAGTCGGTCGAGGGTGGTGCTGGCGTCTCGAGGTCGTCTTCGACTTCAGGAACCGATTCGCCGTCTTCGTCGCGTTCGCCGTCTTCTCCGTCCGCGTCGTCCTCAAGAATCGACTCCTTCCACGTCCCCCGCGTGAAGTACGCCAGCGCCGCAATGGCACCGACGACGTCGCCAACGACGACGCCGATCCAGATGCCCGTGGTGCCCCAGCCGGCGACGAAGATCAGGTAGTAGCTCACGGGCACGCGAGCGATCCAGAGCGTGACCACCGAGAACACGAGCGCCGTCTTCGTGTTGCCCGCGCCGCGGAACGCCCCGAGGAAAACCTGCAACACGCCCATAAACACGAACATGGCGGCGGCGATCTGCAGGTAGATACTGCCGTAGTGAATCGTCTCGGCGGTGCCCTCCTGTCCTGACGTCATGAACACGCCGACGATCGGTTCGGGAAACAGGAACGCGATCATCCCGGCACCGAGCATGATCACCGCAACCACGCCCGACGCGACCCAGGTCGCTCTCTCCGCCCGATCCGCCTTGCCGGCACCGAGGTTCTGGCCGACAATCGTGTCTGTTGCCTGGCCCATTCCCATCGCAGGGAGGAACGCCAGCGAGATGAGGCGATTGCCCAACCCGTAGGCCGCGACGACCGCCGGCGGGAACGTCGCCACCATCGCCGTCATCGTGATCATGGCAAGGGAACTCATCGACTGCTCGAGCGCCGTCGGCACGCCCAATCGGGTAATCTTCGAGACGTACTCGAGACGGGGAACGAGGTGATCTGGTTCGATTTCGGGGCCGACGTCCGTGTAGAACAGGATGTAGAACCCGATCGCAGTTGCTACGCCGCGGGAGAATACCGTCGCGATTGCAGCGCCCTGGATCTCGAAGCGGGGGAACGGACCGACGCCGAAGATGAGCAACGGGTCGATCACGAGGTTGATGACGACGCTGACGGCCATCACCCGCATTGGTGCGCGGGTGTTTCCGTACCCCCGCATTAGCGAGACGAAGATGAAGAAGCCGAACAGGAACGGCATCCCGAGGAAGAAGATGCGCATGTAGTCGGCCGCCAGGGGAATGACCGTTGCCTGCGTCTCCGGATCGGCCGGCAAGAGCGCGAGCATCGGATCCGTGACGAAGTAGCCGAGAACGCCGAGAACGATCGCGACGATCGAGATGAACGAGAGCGTCTGGCCGGCGATGAGGCCGCCTTCGCCGCTTTTGGCACCCGTGTGCTGGGCGATGAGGATTGCACCAGCGGCGGTGAACCCGCCTCCAATCGATATCAGGAAGAAAATGAGGGGAAACGCGAGGCTCAACGCCCCAACCGATTCTGGGGAGAGCGCCCCCAGCCAGAACGTGTCGCCGACGTTGTAGGCGACTTGCAACAGCTGGATGACGACGAGTGGCCACGCGAGGTGGAACATCGGCCGAATGAGCGATCCTTCCGTGAGGTTGCCTTCGGTGCTCGAGGCGGTGTTCACCTTCGAGTCCGTGCCGAAGTCCGTGTCCGCGTTCGAGTCCGTACCCGCATTCGTACCAGTGTCCGTGAACGACTCATCACTCGAGGAACCCGACGCTCCCGAGTCCGTCGACTCCCCGGCGGGAGAGCGACGAGAATCGTCCTCGGAAGTCATTACGAACCGAAATAGCGTTCCACCTACTTGAACACTCGTAGGAGATGATATCGCATCACATGGCGTCCTCGAGTTAACCGTTCGTCGCTCGACACACTCACATGTTGCCGGTTCGTCCCTCAACACACCCCCAATGCGCCGGTTCGTGGCTCCGAGTGCTGGTTTTGAGACGTGAATCCGTACCGTTTAGGGCGTTCCGTGACGAGGTCGTGGTATGACGATCGGTGTAATCGGCGGAAGCGGCATCTACGAGGCACTGCCACTCGAGAACGTGACGACCGAATCGGTGAGCACGCCGTACGGCGACCCCAGCGACGACCTGACGATCGGTGAACTCGGCGGCGAGGCGGTCGTCTTCCTCCCGCGCCACGGCGAGGATCACCAGCACACGCCGACGCAGGCAAGCTACCGGGCGAACATCTACGCGCTCAAGGACGCAGGCGTCGACCGCGTCATCTCGACGAACGCCGTCGGCAGTCTGCGCGAGGAGTTGCCACCGCAATCGCTCGTCGTCCCCGATCAGATCTTCGATCGGACGAAACACCGGACACCCACCTTCTTCGGCGACGGGATGGTCGTCCACATGGGCTTTGCTGACCCCTACTGTCCGGCGATGGTCGACCACCTCGCGGAATCCGCTCGAGCGGCGACTGACGCCACTGACGCTACCGTCCAGGAGGGCGGCACCTACGTCTGCATCGAGGGGCCACAGTACTCGACGAAAGCCGAGAGTGAGTTCTACCGCGAGCAGGGCTGGGACGTCGTCGGCATGACGACCATCCCCGAGGCGAAACTCGCCCGCGAAGCCGAGTTGAGCTACGCGACCGTCACCGGCGTCACCGACTACGACGTCTGGAAGGAAGACAGCGAGGTCACCCTCGAGGAGGTGCTCGAGAACGCCGCCGCGAACCAGGAGTCGATCAACGCCGTCATCGAACACGCCATTCGCACCATGCCCGAAGACTTCGAAAGCGACGCCTGGTCGGCCCTCGAGGGGACGATCAACACCCCCACTGAATCGATTCCGGCGGAGACCCGTGACCGCGTGGAACTGCTGGCCGGGCAGTATCTCGAGTAACGGGTTCGCGATCGTACACCGTCCGCCGAAACCACACTCGCACGATCGGATCAGTGCGCCATCGGTCGTCCACCGATAGGCGGGGAACATCGTCGTTTGGACGGAGCGCACAAATCGGTTGGTCGTCGACGGTACGTCGATCATAGACGACCCGTGTCACTAGCAACCAAACCACTGTTTCTCAATGATGATCGATTGTTTCCGGCTCCGAAACATTATTTGGAAATACGTAAATAGCGCTGGCCCATAACCGAGATATGGAAACGAACGAGCCGCGAGATCCCATCACCAACGTGCCGGTCGAACAGTCCGAACCCGAACTCTACCTGCCGGGTACGCCGACCGTTTCGTTCACGAGATACGTCGAACTGGCCATCAGCAAGCTGTTCCGTTGATTCCGCGATTCCGAATGGATTGATGCGGGTTGCTCACACCGAACCAGCGGACTTCAGATAACGGCTGACCCAAACCATCGAGTTCTGAACCACACCGCAGCACTCGAGATACTATGTATTCTCGATCCTACAGATTGAATATTTAGTGATACGAACGGCCTACTGAATACAGAGGATGGGACACTGTACGTTGAAGTTGACCATATTAAAATTTCGCGGGTGAATCAACCGATATGTGCGGATGTGTAATTCACAACTACTGGCAGCAGGACTCCGCTGGTGAATGGTAGGAACTCGCCACCCTCTTCCAGATCAGGCGTACAGATGGCCAGCGTACGCATAACTAAAAATAAGATTCTTTACCTGTTTAGCATGGCGAGTACACCAACTCGAAGACAGTTGCTTGCGCTAGGAGGCGCGACCGTTGGCGGACTGACCGTTTATGCCGTGGCCGCGCAAGAAGAGAACGACTTCGAGGGTACAGTCGACTGGGATGGTCAAGGCTCAGAACACGCGACGCAGGAGTGCCCCGGCGGGAATGGATATTGGCACTGGATCTTAACTCCAGGAGGGTCAACCACGATCGAGACGGACGCCGAACTCGTCGTCGAATTTGATGACGAATCAACCGAAACGGCTCAGGGATACCGTCCCGGTGAAGGGGGCGGAGCCGTTCATTTTGCTGTTACGAAGTCGGGGGGTGGAACCGTCAATAGCGCCACGGCACACTTCAATGGAGGTGGTGACAACGTGAACCTCACTATCAGCGATGGGGAGTGTAAAGACGAAGACGAGGAACCACCAGAAAACGGTGACGACGAGCCGCCGGAGAACGGTGACGACGATGAGCATTCGGATGAGGAGAAATCCAAGAAAGAGAAGCGAAAGGAGGAGGCGAAAGCGGAAACCAAGACGAACTGTGACTAGGAGGTATCTCCAATAACGAGTCAATCCGGGAGCCCTGCACGACCGGAGGGCCGAATACTGGAGCAAGATAAGCAGATTCACAGCGAGACAGGAAACACTCCCTGTTGAAACGCTATTATTCAGAGATGTTTCACTTGAATTAAAATAGCCACTGACAGTCAATGCACACCCGTTCGCCAGACAGATCGGCGATCGGTGTGTGAATCGATTCAGTTGGTACTATCGCATGCCGATGGAAATTGCGGATCTATAGGCGGAACAGGGCGAGAACCCCGACCCTTGTGGTCGGGGTTGTTCACCGCTGGGAATCGTCCCACTATCAGATGAGGATCGTAGCGCCGTGGAAGATATGCGTGGTGCATTCAGCAGTGGCCACAGACACTGATCCCCGATCTGGGATTTCAACAGTACCGCGAATCACTTCGCTACCCACTATTGCCGCATTGCTGGCTCAGGGGCAGTATCTCGCCTGGACGTCAATTCACCTCGAGCGACCGAGATCTGGCGTCGTCGTCCACCGACGATTGGAGATCCAGACCCTTGCTTTCCCGCTCGAGACAGTCCTGGCAGTAGACGTTCTCGCCCCACTCGGGGACGGCGACCGTCGTTCCGAACAGGACGTGGCGGGTCGCATACCGTCGGCGTTCGCCACCCGCCGCATCGGTGCCGCACTCGTCACAGAGCTCCTCATCGTCGGCCGTCACGCGCGTCCGGGTGACCTCCTTTCGACGCCCGATGGTGGACACCGGGTGTGTCGACGCTTCGGCGGCCTGCCAGCACAGGACGAGCGTCCCGAGAAACAAACCCACCCCAAGCCACCAGTAACCGAACCACGCCGGCACGAACAGCACCGAGACGAGCAGCCACCCCCACAACAGCGTAAACCCGAGGGTGTCGGCCAGCCGTCGCACCCGCTGGTCGAGGCTCCGTGGACGCTCCGACCCGGTCATCGCTCGCCCTCGAACGCCCGCTCGAGTTCGCGGTCGGCGCTCTCGTGGTTCCGGTGCACTCTGCCGATGGAAGACCGCTCGTCGACGCCAGGGCCGCCGCCCGGTCGGGCACACTCGAGACAGTAGTCGTTGATTCCCCACTCGAGGGTGTGGATCGGGATTCCAAAGAGGACGTACTGGCGGGTGTACCGACGACGGAGCCCCTGCGTACAGGTCGTTCCACAGTCGGCACAGTGCTTTCGCGGGCCGTCGAAGGTGTCCTCGTCGACGCGGTGTTCGACCCCGAAGGTGTGTGCCGGGTACAGGGGAATGCCGCGGGCGACCCAGATGGTGAAGAGGCCAACCAGGAGGCTCACCCACGCCAGCAGGGCATTCCATGGCGTCGGCAGGAGGAGGATCGGCCAGACGAACATGAAAATGAGGAGGACGACTGGCAGGAACTTCCGGAGGAGGGCAAAGAACCCGAGGCGGGCACGGTAGAGGACGTCGTCAGGTCTCGACATCTGGTTTGTGTTGTCCGGTTAACACCTAAATCGTTGTGATCGACTCGAGCGGCCACCGTCTGCGACTCGGAATCAAGAGAGCACCAGCCATCGGCGACTCGAGAAGAAGGGAGCGACATCGAACGAGCGGCCATCGTCCACGGCGAACGGCCCGTCCCGTCTCTCACACGCGAATCCGTCAACACGTGGTCGTCAGTGCCGCCTCGGATCGTCGCTCACGCCCCAGAGCACGCGATACGCCACGTAGCCGATGAGGAGGGCGAAGACGAACATCGCGACCGTTTCGGTGAACCAGATCAGCGCATACAGGGCTCGAGTCAGCGTCCGAATCACGATGTATCCCCCGTAGAGCAGGACGACCACGGCCAGGCCCCCGAGTGCCGCTTGTACGCGTTCCATACTCGGTTCCTGACTGCCAGGGACAAAATGACGACGGTTCGTCGGTCTCGCGATAGTCTATCGCTTTCGTCACCCCTCTCAGTTGGTAACACCTACAGTTCGGCTGCCACTAGCTTTGAAAATCGAACCCATACACCATAATATCCGTAGTATAATCTAGACAACGTATCGATCGATTCGACCCACTCGACGCTACGGGAACCTACACCAGTTCGAATTCTACCTCCTTGACAACGGTCACGACTCAGTCAGCGATCGCTTCCGTCGCCTCGGCCTCGAGGCTCGCCTCCTTGATCCAGAGGTCGCCGAACAGTTCGTCCTGCTCGAGCACGAGGCGACCCCGGTGGGCCAGAAAGAGCAACGCCAGGTAGGTCATGACACGCGTCCCACCGACGTGATCGATTTCGGCGTACAGCACCTCCTCGCGCCCGCGGTCGTACTGCTCAGTGAGCGTTTCATCGACGTCGTCGATGACCGTTTCGATGTCCTCCTCGTGGGCGGTGTGGGTCACGTCGTTAGCCGTCGGCTCGTCGTCGACCCGAAAGTCGTCCCCGGAGTGATAGCTGAGTTCCTGCATCCCACGGTTGAATCCCGAGGGCGACTCGCTCGTGTCGTAGCTGCGCGAGGACTTCCACCAGGTGCCCCGTTCGGCGTCCCGAAGCTCGCGCACCAGTTCGTCCAGCGTCTCGGGTTTGCCGCGAGCGTGTTTGCGCTCGAGGCGCCGTTCCATCTCGGCCTCGAGGCCTTCGATTGGATCGAACCCGGGCACGCCGTCGCCGTCCATGGCTCCGTCGTCCGCGAAAGGAGCCTCCCAGGGTGGGAGTTCTTCCTCTTCGGGTTCGTCGGGGGCGAACAACTCGTCGCTCTTCATCCGGAGCAGGACGCTCGCGTAAAACAGCGCTCGGCCGGACGTTCGAAGGTCGGCGTCGTCGAGCGCCTCGAGGAACTTGTCGGTGACGGCGACGATGTCGATGTCCCAGGGGTCGATCTCGCCTTCTTTGGCGAGCTGGACGAGGAGTTCGACGGGTTCGACGTCGTCATCCTGGTCGCTGTCGATTCCGGCGTCCACGTCACCCGCCGTCCCGGAAACCGCCGTCTCGTCGAACGCGAGGACGGAGTCCGCCGACGGTGAATCTCCGTTCTCGTCTGATCCCGGCCGTTCGCGATCCTCGTGACCGGCGATCTGTAAGGGGATCTCGTCGTCAGTCATCGGCCGGTACCTCCTCGCCGTCGCGGTCGCCGCTGAGGTCGATACCGGTCACCGCCGAGACGTTGTCCTGTTGCATGGTGACACCGATGGCCCGCTCGGATCGATCGAGCATCGCAGACCGGTGTGAGACCACCACGAACTGAGCCCGGCCGGCGAGTTCGTCGACCATCTGGCCGACGCGCTCGGCGTTGACGGCGTCGAGGAACGCGTCGACCTCGTCCAGGGCGTAAAACGGCGCGGGGTTGTGGCGCTGGATGGCGAAGATGAACGCCAGGGCGGTCAAGGATTTCTCGCCGCCGGACATCGCATCCAGGCGCTGGATCGGCTTATCACCCGGCTGGGCTTTCATCGTCAACCCGCCCTCGAACGGATCGTCCTCGTCCTCGAGGTGGAGCGAGCCGGTTCCCTCCGAGAGCTTCTCGAAGATCTCCGTGAAGTGCTCCGCAATCGCCTCGTAAGAGTCCATGAACGTCCGCTTCTTCTGCGTCTCGTACTGCTCGATCCGCTCGCGAATGCCGTCGGCTTCCTCGACCAGCGTCGCCTTCCCCTCCTCCAGGTCGTCGAGCTCCGAGCGCACCTCGTCGTACTCGTCGATCGCGAGCATGTTGACGGGCTCGAGCGCCTCCATATCGGCCTCGAGCAATTCGACCATCTCGACCACCGTGTCGTGGTCGGGCACGTCCTCGGGGTCGTACTCCCCGACTTCCTCCTCGAGCGCCTCGATCTCCCACTCGAGAGCCCCGGCCCGTTCGCGGGCGGACTCGAGTTTGCTCTCGACGGTCTGGACGCGGTTCTGTTGCTGGTCGCGGGCCGTTCGGGCCTCCGTAACGGCCTCCTTGCACTCGGTGCGTTCGGCTTTGAGCTCGGCGAGTTCGTCCTCGAGTTCCTCGACGGCCTCGCGTTTTGCCTCGAGTACCTCGTGTTTCTCCGCGATCGCATCCTCGCAGTCGGCGATCGTGTCCTCGTACTCGGCCTTGCGGTTCTGTGCCGTTTCGATCTCGTCGTGGAGGTCTTCGATCGCGTCCTCGGCGTACTGCTTTTCGAGGCCGAGTTCGTTCAGCTTCGTATCGAGGGCGTCCATCCGCTCCTCGCGCTCGTCGATTTCGGCATCGAGTTCCTCGATCTGAGCGGTCAGCTCCGGAATCTTCGAGTCGGCTAACTCGGTCTCGAGCTCGTCGATGTCGGCCTGTATCTCGTCGATCGTCTCCGTTTTCGCCTCGATGTCGTCGGCGATTTCGGTCATCCGCTCGTCGACTGACTCGCGTTCGTCCTCGAGTTCCTCGAGTTTCGTCTCGAGCTCATCGATCTCGGTTTCGAGGCCGTCGCGTTTCTCCGCGAGTTTCTCGAGTTCGTTCTCGATCGATCGCACCTCGTCTGCCGCCTCCGTCTGGCGGTCGCGAGCGTCGTCGAGACGCTCTTCGACGCCCCGAAGATCGGTTCGGATGGACTGCTTTTCGTCCTGTAGCTTCGTGATCTGGGTCGCGACGCGCTCGAGTTGTCCCTTCCCGCCGCTGGAGAAGGAGTACCGGGATCCCTTTCGCGAGCCACCGGTCATCGCCCCGCTCTTTTCGACGAGGTCGCCGTCGAGGGTGACCATCCGATAGTCGCCCATGTACGCCCGGGCGGTCTCGATGTCCTCGACGACGAGGGTGTCGCCGAGCACGTACGAGAAGATACCCGAATAGCGGTCGTCGAAGTCGACGAGGTTGTAGGCGAAGTCGACGACGCCGGGATCGGACGGTGCGTTCGGAAGGCCTCTCGAGCGCATCTTGCTGATCGGGAGGAACGTCGCCCGCCCCGCGTTTCGGGATTTCAGGTACTCGATACACTGCTGGCCGATCACGTCGTCCTTCACGACGACGTTCGCCAGCCGTCCGCCGGCGGCAGTCTCACAGGCGACCGCGTACTCGCCGGCGACGCTGCCCAGCTCCGCGACGGGGCCGTGGACGCCGTCGATGGCCGCGTTCTGGATCGTCGTCACCGCCCTGCCGAACGACGAGTCGCCGCTCTCGCCGGCGTTCGCCTCGAGTTCGGCGTACTCGGCCTGTTTGGCCTGAAGGTCGTCGTCGATGTCGTCGAGCTTCGACTGCAAGTCACGTTTTTCGTCGCGCAGATCGTCGACGACGACGGTGATGTTCTCGCGGTTGGTCTCGGCCTTCTCGAGTTCGCGCTCGAGATCCTTGCGCTGTGTTTCGATCTCGGGGATCGACGCTTCGATCTCCTCGATTTCGGTTTCCGTCTCGCTCACCTCGTTCGAGCGCCGTCGCGCTTCGTCGAGCAGGCGATCCTGTTCGCGCTGGAGGTCGTTCTTCTCGGTTTTGGCCGCCTCGAGGGCGTCCTTTCGCTCCCGAAGGTCGGCTTTCACCTCGTCGTACTCGGTGTCGACCTCGTCGATCTCCTTCTCGAGACCCTCGCGTTCGGTTTCGCGCTCCTGGATCTCGCCTTTGAGCGAGGCTTTCTCGAGTTTGTACTCGCGCATCTCGCTCTCGAGGTCGGCGACCTGTTCCTGTTTGCGGTCGATCTTGACAAACGCTCCACGGCGGGTCGATTCGGCCTCCTCGATCCGCTCGGTCGTCGCCTCGATCCGATCCTCGAGCCGGGAGATGTCGCCTTTGACCGACTCGATCTCGCTCTTGATCCGCAGCTGTTCGTCCTCGCCTTTGCGCTCGATTTCGGCGTTCAGATCCTCGAGATCTTCCTCGAGGCGAAGTACCTTTCCTTCGCGCTCGTCCAGTTCACGCTGGAGATCTTCGAGATCCTCCTCGAGGCCGTCGACCTTCGTCTCGACCCCCTCGAGTGCCTCGCGTTTGTCCTCGAGTTCGCTCGCCTTGAGGTAGCCTTCGTACTCCTCTTTTTCGCGCCGAAGTCGGCGATATCGCATCGCAGTCTGGCGTTCGTCCTCGAGTTGGCCGAGGCGGGTGCGTTTTTCCCGAATCCGAAGCTGGGCCTCGTCGATGCGTTCCTGGACGATCTCGAGTTCACCAAACGCGTCCTCTTTTTTCGCATCGAACTCGGCGACACCGGCGATCTCGTCGATGATCTGTCGCCGGTTGTACGGCGTCATGTTGATGATCTCGGTGACGTCACCCTGCATGACGACGTTGTACCCCTCGGGGGTGACCCCGGCCTGGGCGAGTAAATCCTGGATGTCGGAGAGGTTGACCGAGCGATCGTTGAGATAGTAGTAAGAGTAGTAGTTGTCCTCGGTGCGTTTGATCCGTCGCCGAATGCGAACTTCCTCGCAGTCGCCGACGTCGTCGCTGCCGGCGGCGTTGACGACCTGTGAACGCGTGAGGGTCTCGTCGCTGTTGTCCAGAATGACCTCGACGATCGCCTCCCGCGGGCCGACGATCTCTCCATCGCCGTCGTGACCGGGGTTGTAGATGAGATCCGTCAGTTTCTCCGCTCTGATCCCCCGCGTTCGGGCCAACCCGAGGGCGAACAACACGGCGTCGATGATGTTCGACTTCCCGGAGCCGTTCGGTCCCGTAACGACGGTGAAGTCCTCGTAAAACGGGATCTTCGTCTTCCGGCCGAAACTCTTGAAATTGTCTAAGACGAGCGCCTTGATATGCATTCGAGCCCTCCGTAGCCAGCGAGCGTCGACGACCCCGTCCGTAACGGGTCAGTCGACAGGTTATGCGACAATAATGTCGTCGGTACCTGAGTCTTCTGGTTCCTCCTCGAGTTCGGCTTCGCCCTCGACGTCATTCTCGGCTTCCGCTGCGGCCTCGTCGACGTCGTTCTGAGCGGCTTCGGGCGTTTCGCCGTCCTCGCCCGGTTTCGCGGCGCTGGCCCGCCGTTCGGGCACCCGAGTCGGTATCTCGGTGTCGAGTTCGGCCTCGAGCACCCGGATGCGCTCTTTCGATTCCACGAGTTCCTCGGTTAGTCCTTCGACAGTGGACTCGAGCTCCTTGACGGTCGCCTCGAGTCGCTCGACGCGGTTTTTCGGCATACATACTAGGGACTGTTCTCGATACTTAAACGTACGTCAGACACACACATCTTTTCTGATAGGTGTCGAACGCGTCTCTGGGAGGTGTCCCGCTAGTTGGCGAGCCTCCGTCTCCCGTGGAACATTGCAGGCGTCGACGAACCGAAAAATGAGAAATGAAAATTGAGAAATGAGAAAACCGCTCGAGCAGTGAACCCCGATCAGTACAGGCCGACCGCCTCGATCTGCTCCTGGTACCGGTTGCGGATCGTCACTTCTGTCACCTGCGCGACGTTGGCGACCTCCCGCTGCGTCTTCTTCTCGTTACAGAGCAACGAGGCCGCGTAGATCGCGGCGGCGGCGTACCCGGTCGGCGATTTTCCCGACAGCAGACCCTTTTCGGTCGTGACGTCGATGATCTCGTTCGCCTTCGCCTGCACTTCCTCGGAGAGTTCGAGTTCCGAACAGAATCGGGGGACGTACTTCTTCGGATCGACCGGCTCCATCCCGAGGCCGAGTTCCTGGGCGACGTACCGGTAGGTGCGTCCGATTTCCTTGCGATCGACCCGAGAAACGGCTGCGACTTCCTCGAGACTTCGTGGGATGCCCTCGATCCGACAGGCGGCGTACAGTGCCGAGGTCGCGACGCCCTCGATCGATCGGCCGCGAATAAGATCTTCCTCGAGCGCACGCCGATACAGCATACACGCCACCTCGCGTACCGATCGTGGGATCCCCATCGCCGAGGACATCCGATCGATCTCGGAGAGCGCGAACTGCAGGTTTCGTTCGCCCGCGTCCTTGGTTCGGATGCGCTCTTGCCACTTGCGCAGTCGGTGCATTTGACTGCGCTTTTCGGAGGAGAGCGAGCGGCCGTAGGCGTCCTTGTCCTTCCAGTCGATCGCCGTCGTCAACCCCTTGTCGTGCATCGTCTGGGTCGTCGGCGCGCCCACGCGTGACTTGCTCTGTCGCTCGGAGTGGTTGAACGCTCGCCACTCCGGGCCGCGGTCGATCCGGGACTCCTCGATGATGAGACCACAGTCCTCACAACTGAGTTCGCCGCTGCCGTCCTCGGTCAAGAGTGCATCCGAGTCACACTCCGGACAACGTCTCACACCCTCTTCGCTCGAGGACGTCTTTTCTGATGCCGTCTGACTGGATCGCTCTCGTTCGCGGCTGGGGCGTATCATCGCTCATTTCCCTGAAAGTGACGGGCAAGGTTAAGCGCTCTGTCCGGAATGGAGACACTTTTTGATCCTGACCTGGGTGCTGTTTCGCGTTGAGACCGCCAGATCCCGCCGCTCGAGCCAGTTCCGGGGAGGGAGACACCGATAGCCCGAGCATCTGTGCGATCTCCGTCGGTTCGTATACGGCCGAGAGACGACTAGTTGACACGACAGCAGGCCAAGAGTTATTGACCCTCCGCACCGAGTATAGATAATGAACGAGTTCGTATACGCACCATTGCAGGCAGCCGAACTGACACTCGGGATTGGCCTCCTCGTCGTGTTCGTCGCAGCCGTTACCGTCTGGCAGATGGTCATCTTTATCGATGCCTACGATCGGGGAGCACTGACCATCTTCGGCGAGTATCGTAAAATCCTCGAACCAGGGCTGAACATCGTTCCGCCGTTCGTCTCCCAGGTACACCGCTTCGACATGCGAACCCAGACGCTCGACGTTCCTCGGCAGGAAGCGATCACGCGGGACAACTCGCCGGTGACCGCCGACGCCGTCATCTACATCCGCGTGATGGACGCCAAGAAGGCGTTCCTCGAGGTCGACGACTATTCGCGAGCCGTTTCCAACCTCGCTCAAACCACCCTCCGTGCCGTGATCGGCGACATGGAACTCGACGACACGCTGAGCAGGCGTGAACAGATCAACGCCCGGATCCGCACCGAACTCGACGAGCCCACCGACGAGTGGGGAATCCGCATCGAGGCGGTCGAGGTGCGCGAAGTGACGCCCTCCCGCGACGTCAAAGGCGCGATGGAGCAACAGACCTCCGCCGAGCGGAAACGTCGTGCCATGATTCTCGAGGCCCAGGGTGAACGCCGCAGTGCCGTTGAGCGTGCGGAGGGGGAAAAGCAGAGCCAGATCATCCGCGCCCAGGGTGAGAAACAGAGTCAGATCCTCGAGGCACAAGGTGATTCCATCTCGACCGTGTTGCGAGCCCGCTCGGCCGAATCGATGGGCGAGCGCGCCATCATCGACCGCGGGATGGACACCCTCTCCGAGATCGGCCAGAGCGAGTCGACGACGTTCGTCCTGCCACAGGAGCTGTCCTCAATGATCGGGCGCTACGGCAAACACCTCCAGGGCAGTGACGTGAAAGAAGACGGTACGGAACTCGAGAGCCTCGCGTTCGACGAGGAGACCCGTGAACTCATCGGCCTGGACGACATCGCCGAGATCATCGGCGAAATCGAAGCAGAGGTCGACGTAGATCTCGAGGAGATGGAACAGCAAGCCAAAGCGATCCAGGAAGGGGACGATGTGACGTCCACTTCAGCGTCTCAGAATCCAGGCGAGCGTTGACATCATCTTCCCGTAAAGCACGAGGCTTTTCCCTGACGATCCGTACCGGATGACGTACCGGCCGACCTCGAGGTGGCTGAACGCCTGAAGCCAACCGAACCCCACCCAGTTCTGGAAGAGCGCAGATGAACACTTCCCCGAGTCTGGGCCACTCCCAGCGACTGGGAATGCGAGACAGGCTTAGGACGATACGTCCCGAAACTCACGTATGGCCACCTCAGCCGACCAGCGATCACGATTTCCACTCCCGCCGACGACGTTCACCGATCGGGATGGAAGAACGATCACGGTCAGTACGTACGCCGGTGACTCCCACCCGCTGGTGGACATGTACACCCATTTCGGCGATGACTCGCGATCACAGGGGTTGCCACCACGAGGGGACTCCCGCATACGTCAGTGGATCAGTGGGCTCCTCGAGGATGGCCTCCACACCGTCGCACGCCACCGGGATGACGTGATCGGCCACGCCGTCCTCGTCCCGTACGACGAGCAGGCCGAACTGGCCATTTTCGTCAAGCCCGCGTATCAGTCGGCGGGAATCGGAACTCGACTCATCCGGGGCTTGCTCGGTCAGGGACGAGCGAACGGGGTGACTCACGTCTGGCTAACCGTCTCTCGAACCAACCGCATCGCGATGAATCTCTACCGGTCGACCGGTTTCGAGACGACGGCACGTAACCGCGGCGACTACGAGATGGAACGATATCTCTAGGTTCTCAGCACCCCCATCCTGCGGAGAGAGTCAGACGAGAGCTGTTCTACACGCACCCTCGAGACAATATTCGCTCCAGTTCGACTCCTCGAGGCCGTCCTCCCATAATGCCGGGTGCCAATTCCCGAGGCACCCTGGCGGATTAACTCCCTGGTCGTCGAAGACCAACAGGTAATGGAGTGGGGCCACGCCCACCTCGAGACCGCACTCGAGGCCCTCGAGAATCTGCCAGTGTTCGTCGCGTACAACGCCAACGTCGACGCCATCGTCCGGGTCGACGACTACCTCGAGGCAGCCCTCGACCGCCCGGAAGCACCGGGTGAGAACCGGCCACAAGGTCGTCTGGACACGCTTAGCGACCTCGCGTTGGCGATGACCCACGCGATGGCGACTGGTCGGGGCGACGAACTGACGTTGACCGACGAGTTCGCGGCCACGCTCGAGGCAACGCTGACGCCCGACACACAGCAACTGGGCGGACAGGCCGGAATCATGAGCAACCTTCTCTCTGCCTACGGCGCTGCCCCAATTCTGTACACCTACCTGCTGTCGGAACGCCAGCGGTCGCAGTTCGACCACCCGGAGCGAGTTCGATACCCGCTCGTCGAGGACGGGGCGGTTCGACCCGTGCCCCTGAACGAGGCCCCCACGGCCGATCGGACGAAGATCAACTGGGTGTTCGAATTCGCGGCCGGCGACGACCTCTTCGATGTCCGCACACCGGAGGGGTCGCGGTTCATCGCCGCCTCGAGACCGCCCGAGTTCGACCTGTACGCCGGCAATCTCGATGCAGTGATCGACCAGGTCGGCGCAGTTGTCGACGGTGCGTTACTGGCAGGCTATCACACCCTCACGCCCGAACACAGCGGCGACTACGAACGAGCCCATCGTCACGCTCGAGACGTTATCCGTCGCCTGCGATCCGGGAGTAAGGATGGGCTGGACGTCCACGTCGAATACGTCGTGACCCACGACGACGCTCTCCGGGAAAGCATCGCCGAGTGGATTCTGCCGGAGGCCACCGTGATTGGCCTTGACGAACACGAACTCCACTTGCTCCAGTCGGATGCTGGTCTGGGCGCTGATGAGTCGATGAGGAGTGCCGATGCTGACCCCGAACAGGTGATTCGTGCGCAGTACCGACAGCTCGAATCGCTCCGGAAACGTCTTGGCGCCGACTGTCTCAGACTCCACGCTATGGAGTACCACCTCGCCGTTATGGAGGATCACCTGCCTCCGGAGGCAGTTCGACGCGGACTGGAGTTCGCCGCGATCAACGCCGCGACGAAGGCGGCCCGTGGACACATTAAATCCCCCACGGATCTCGAGACCGGGCTCGAGTACGAGCCGTCGAAGGAAGGCCGAGATGCGATTACACACCTCGCCGACGACATCGGCAAGCCCACGGCGGACGGAACGCTATGTACACCGACCGCCGTCGCCTGTCCGAATCGCGTCGTCGCCAATCCGGCCGGAACCGTCGGCATCGGCGATATCGTCTCTGCCTCGAGTTTCGCGCTGGAACTGGCCGTCGCGAACGCTCAAGGCGAGGAGACTGAGTGACGACTGCGCGATTCGATCGACCGTCACTACCCTACGGCTCCGGTACTGAGCCACCATCCAACTGGCAAGGAACCCTATTGCGACTGTCTCTGCCTGGCGCTCGACAAGTGGGCAGAGAGGGTTCAGAAGACTTATCTGAATGGTTGTTCAGATGTACAACTATGAACCGTCAGTCAGAGCGACTCGAGCGCCTCATCGCCGATCAAGAGGGCGACTGTTGTGCGGCCGATATCGACGAGCGCATCGAAAACCTCGAACGGCACGTTGGGGACGTTCCATCCGATACCGCACGCGATCAAGCGGCACTCAAGACGCTCAGCAACGACACCCGGTACACGATCGTTCGACTGCTCGCCACCGCCGGGCGGGAACTGTGCGTCTGTGAAATCACGCCCGTCGTCGAGGTCAGCGACAGCGCGGTGAGCCACGCGCTCTCCGACCTATACGACGCTGGCCTCGTCATGCGCCGCAAGGATGGCACGTGGCGCTACTACGAAGCGACCAAGCGAGCGACTTCACTTCTCGATGCGCTCGATCACACCCGGGAGGGATCTCGATGAGGTCACCCGGCCTTCGCGTGGCGTTCGTGTGCGTTCAGAACGCTGGCCGGAGTCAGATGGCCACGGCCTTTGCCGAACAGGAACGAGGAGACCGGGGATTGGGGGACGAGGTCGAAATTCTTACTGGCGGAACCCAACCGGCGGATCACGTCCACGAGGTCGTCGTCGACGTGATGGACGAGGCTGGGTTCGACCTCAATGAGCGGACGCCGCGAGCCATCACTCCGGAGGAACTGGAGCAAACGGACATCGTCGTTACGATGGGCTGTTCAGCGTCGAACATCTGTCCAGCAATCTGGGCAGGCGAGAATCGAGACTGGGCGCTCGACGACCCGGATGGGAAGCCCCTCGAGGAGGTACGCGAGATCCGAGATGCGGTCAGACAACGAGTTCGTGGATTGTTCGACGAAATCGAACAGGAGGTGACTCAACGTGTCTGATTTCGAGACGGGCGACACGGGTAAGACGGACGAGGCTGACGAGTCTCTCGACGACCCGACCCAGCGCCGCATCGTTCGTGAACGGTACGCCCGAATTGCAGCGGAGGCGGGGACAGGGAAGAGTGAGTGCAGTTCGCCGGGTAGCTGTTGTGCTGACGAGGGTGCTGAGGAGACTGAAACAGAAGGTGCTGCCGAGACGGCAGCACAACTTGGCTACTCGAGGGGCGACGTCGAGAGCGTCCAGGGTGAGGCAAATCTCGGACTGGGCTGTGGCAACCCGCAGGCGCTCGCATCGCTCACCGAAGGCGAGACGGTCGTGGATCTCGGATCCGGTGGTGGCTTCGACTGTTTCCTGGCCGCCCAACAGGTCGGTGAGACCGGACAGGTCATCGGAGTCGATATGACGCCCAAAATGGTCGAAAAAGCCCGAGAAAACGCGAGGGAGAACGAAACTGTGAACGTCGATTTCCGGCTGGGAGAGATCGAACACCTCCCTGTCGCAGACGAGACCGTCGACGTCATCATCTCGAACTGCGTGGTGAACCTCTCACCGGACAAGCCACAGGTCTTCCAGGAGTCGTTTCGAGTGCTCCGACCGGGTGGACGACTCGCCATCTCGGACGTCGTGTTAACCGCAGACGTGCCCGACGGACTTCGCGCCGATCCAGACTCCGTTGCAACCTGTGTCGCCGGCGCTACCACGATCGGCCGACTCGAGGAGATGCTCACCGACGCTGGGTTCGAACACGTCGACATCTCGCCAAAAGACGACAGCGAACAGTTCATCCGCGAGTGGGACGACGAAGTCGACGTAAGCGAGTTCCTCGTTTCTGCGAGTATCACGGGTCGGAAGCCGGAGGCCACAGGTGAGTGACATCGACGCACACGAACACGGATCGAACTGTGAGTGCAAAAGCTGTGGCGACCCACGGTCGATGGACTTCCTCGATAAGTATCTCACCGTGTGGATCTTCGCCGCTATGGCGGTCGGCGTCGGACTCGGATACGTCGCCCCGTCCGTCGTCGAGCCGATACAGAGCTACTATCTCGTCGAAATCGGCCTGATCGCAATGATGTATCCGCCACTGGCGAAGGTCAACTACCGCCAATTACCGCGCGTGTTCAGTCAGTGGCGTGTGCTCAGTCTGAGCCTCATCCAGAACTGGCTCATCGGGCCGACGCTGATGTTCGCGCTCGCCGTCGTCTTCTTCAGTGGGTTCGTCCCACGGCTCCCGGCCCATCCAGAATACTTCCTCGGGCTGATCTTCATCGGGATGGCTCGCTGCATCGCGATGGTGCTCGTATGGAACGACCTCGCCGAGGGTTCGAGCGAGTACGCTGCTGGACTGGTTGCGTTCAACAGCGTCTTCCAGATTATCACCTATGGGGTGTACATCTGGTTCTTTGCGCTGTTTCTGCCGCCGCTGCTGGGGATGGACGCGCTGGTTGCCGGCATCGGCACGTTCGACATCACGGTCGAACAGGTATTCTGGGCGATCGCGATCTTCCTCGGCATCCCCTTCGTGGGCGGCATACTCACCCGCCTTGGTGGCGTACACACTAGAGGAGAAGAATGGTACGAAGCGGAGTTCGTTCCCAAGATAAGCCCCGTTACGCTGATCGCGCTCCTCTTCACGGTAATCGTGATGTTTGCCACGCAAGGTGACACCATCCTCGCACAGCCGACCGACGTGCTCTGGATTGCCGTCCCCCTGACTATCTACTTCATCGTCATGTTCCTCGTGAGCTTCGGGATGGGGCGCGGAATCGGTGCCGACTATTCGACGACGACCGCCATCGGGTTCACCGCCGCCTCGAATAACTTCGAACTCGCTATCGCCGTCGCGGTCGTCGTCTTCGGTGTCGGCTCCGGCGTCGCCTTCGCGACCGTCGTTGGCCCGCTGATCGAGGTTCCCGTCCTGCTCGCACTGGTTCACGTGGCCATCTACTTCCAGGAGAAGTTCGACTGGGCTGGCTACGATACCGGCCACCTCGAGATATCACCAGCGCCAGCGGACGCAACCCCGGAAACAACCGACGACTGATCTAAAGTAACAACTGCATCGGACTACACACAGATCACCGACACGTCTGCCGACCAGGTGTAAAATGACTTGGAGTGGCTACTCTAGTGATCGAAACGATTCTGATTCGAGACTCACTTTTCGGTAGAGCCGATGACTGTGTCTCGATCGGAGATTGATTTTCTCGATTACGGTTGGTTTGACTGTGTGCGAATCCCGATTAAAACCACTCCACTGCTCAATCATCGAACGCTACACCGATGGTAGTCGTTCAGTCGATAATCCCCTCGAAGGCAGGCGATTATCGGCCCACAAATGTATGGGTGCACCAGAAGTTCGTTCTCGGCCCGTTCGTGGACGCGACGGTTACCCCGGCCGAACCCGACGACCCCTACCAGCCGGTCGAGCGGTTCCTCTCGTAGTTCAGCGACTCCGAGCTGTTCCACGGGTTCACCACGACACACAAGGCCCCGCTCGTCCTGGGCGAGTTCCACGACCAGATCATCGAAGAAATCGACAACGAAATCGTCTACCTGCCCACTATCATCGAGAAGCTGTTGGAAATGTACCCGAAACGTGACAATTCCGATAACGACCGCTCGTATCCACTACGGACTGTTCTTCCACCGGTCGGTGGCGATATAGCTCACCAATTAGGTGAGAGGAGAGAGTGACGTGGCCCTCTACGGAATCGTAGGTCGGTTGGGTCGTCGCCCACAATGCAGTTCGAAACAACCGACCGATAGATTCGTGCCGGCGATCGGGACGGGCTTCGCGCAGCATGGTCACCCACTCTTTCGAGCAACCGACCTGAAGTTTCCCGAATCCGGCCGCTTAGTCGTCGGTAGGGGAACCGACGCCCTTCAGCGTGGTGCCGTAATCGGCGCCGGCGGTGATTGTCTCTGGTTCGTCGACGACGTACATTACGATCAGCACGGTGACGATGTACTTGGTGATGATATCGAGTACGCTGTACCCCCAGGAGGTCATCCAGACCTCGAGCAGGGCGAAGCCCTCGACGCCGAGCGCCCAGAGGATCGGGTAGCCGAACCAGCCGACGACCGTCAGGATCTTCAGCGTCGTGAATAGATCCGCGGTGCCGGTTCGCTCCGCCTCGCGGGTCCAGTCGACCAGGATGACGTAGACGATCACCAGGAAGAAGCTCGAACTGAGCACGAACCACCACCAGCGCAAGAGGTACGACGAGGTCGTCAGCGCAGCGGCCAGGCCGGTGACGCACATCGCGATCGTCATCGCGACGGTGGTCGTGATCTTCGTGAGGTTCGAGCCGGCGATCATCCCGAGGACGATCAGGATGAACGGGGTCGAGAACGTCCAGGTGAGATACCGACCCCACATCGTGAGAACCTCCTCGCCCGCGAGCGGGTGCCCAGCGGGCATTTCGATGAAGCTCAACGTCAGTCCCGAAAGAAGCCCGGTGTAACTCGAGATCGAGACGACCGAGATCAGCATCGTCGCGACGATGATCAGTTTCGTGCGCGGGTCGGTTACCCCCCGGGCCATCGCGACGATGAAGAGGATCGTCAGGCCCGCAAGGGCGATGTTCGTCACGAACGAGAGTACGAGCAGCGTGTCCTCGAACACGAACTCGAAGATCTCCCGCTGGGTCTCCGGTGCCTGTAGGACGATGTCCTGTGCGGTCGCTGCCAGTAATTCGGTCGGTTTCATGACTACATTGTCATGTTGGGCGTCACACGGGGTTAACGGTATTCCCTACTGATAAGGGCTCACGGCCCCGGCTACAGACCCAGATGGTCGTCGGCGTGGAACCAGGCGATGATGGGATAAAAACGGGTCACTTCCAGGTGTTGGATTCCAACCATACAAAAACGAATGGGCGCTGCAGGATTTGAACCCGCGACAACTTGGTCCGAAGCCAAGCACTCTGTCCAGACTGAGCTAAGCGCCCTCACCCCAGATTTCCTGCCGCCCCGTATAAGTCACTCGATTTGGGTTCCTCGAGTCACGCGATAACACTCGTCTCGAGCCCATTCGTTCCGGCTATCGAGGCTGTTCCCAGAGCCTGAAAATCACCAGTAGGTGTAGTAATGTACGTGTCCTCCATACAGGTAGAGCCATGACCGTAACCGAGTCCCCTACCGAGCCAACGCCCACCCCAGTAGACGACGCACTCGAGTTGCTGACCGATGGGAACGACACCTGGACTGTCGTCCCGACCGGTGCGACCGGCGACGAGCGGATGACCCACTGGATCACGGTCGAAGGTGCGACGCTCTGTGATCTCAAAGAGATGCGGTAGGTGTCCGTGAGCATGTGATCGATACCGATCACAACGGACACGGTGAACGGGGGCTCAGGGGGTTGTTTTTGAAGCGGATAAATATGGTACTGATCCTCGGGAGGACGGTATGGCCACGTTCCCAGTGCCCCTGATCGTGCGCTCCCGTATCCGTTATTGGCTCACGTATCGTTTTCGACCCCCTCGAGACCTGGCCTCGAGAGCGACCAGCAGGAAGCCAAAACAGGGTATCGCACCGTTTATACCTGCTCACTAGACAGTCAGGAGTATGACGATGAGGGAGACGGGTCGCGGCGCACTCGAGTTGACGCGTCCGCTGAACGTCGTGGCGGCGTCGGTACTGACGTTCATCGGTGCGTTCGTTGCCGGTGGTGTCGCCGACGCACCGACCCAGGTGGCTGCGGCGGTCGGAGCAACGGCGCTCGCTGTCGGTGCTGGAAACGCGATCAACGACTACTTCGATCGGGAGATCGACCGCATCAATCAGCCCCAGCGAGCGATTCCACGGGGGGCAATCAGCCCCCGGGGAGCGCTGGTCTTCAGCATCGCCCTGTTTCTCGGTGCCGTTGCGCTCGCGCTGACGCTCCCGGCCACGGCGATCACGATTGCGGCGATCAACCTCGTGGCGCTCGTCACCTACACGGAGTATTTCAAGGGGCTGCCCGGGGTGGGGAACGCACTCGTCGCTTACCTCGTCGGGAGCACGTTTCTGTTCGGGGCCGCGGCCGTCGGCGATCTCTGGACGGCGTTCGTCCTGTTCGTGCTCGCCGCAATTGCGACGCTCACTCGAGAGATCATCAAGGACGTCGAGGACATCGAGGGCGACCGAGAGGAGGGACTGAACACGTTACCGATCGCCATCGGCAAACGCCGGTCTGTACAGCTCGCGGCGGGGTTGCTGGTCGTAGCTGTGCTGGCGAGTCCGCTGCCGTATCTGCGTGGGGACTTCGGTGTGGTGTATCTGCTCGTTGTAATCCCGGCCGATCTGGTGATGCTGTATGCGGCTGTCGAAAGCTTCGACGACCCGACTGCTGGCCAATCGCATCTTAAATACGGGATGTTCCTGGCCGCAGCAGCATTTATCGCTGGGCGAGCCGCGATCACCCTGGGATAACAGTCACGAGTCGCCGGTAGCCCACCTGCTGATCGGCCAGAAGAACCATACTGTGGAACTGAGTAATCAAAAGTACTATAACCTGCTTCCTTCATCTACTTACCATACGACTACGCAGTCACGAGGCGGGAGCCGTCGGCCGTGACTGTCGATGGATGTGAGTATCTGGTATGTACGACCTCCCTGGAGTCCTCCCGGACGAGTCGATTGCCCCGGGAACAAACGTTCTGATCGCTGGCCCCCCACTTACGGGCAAGCGCAACCTCGCGCTTGACGTCCTTGCCAGCGGTGCCGACGAAAGTGAGGGGACGATCATCGTTACGACGAAAGATAGCGCTGATAAGGTACTCAGGGACTTTTCCACTCGAACCGTCATGCCGAAACCCGATGTTGGCGTCGTCGACTGTGTCACTAAACAGCGCGGAATTGGAACGGTAGACGACGATCCACGGATCAAATACGCGTCCTCCCCGGTCGATATGACCGGTATCGGTATCAAACTCTCCGAGTTCCTGCAGGAGTTCTACGACGGGCGTGGGCTAACCGAAAACCGAATTCTGCTCCACTCCGTCTCGACGCTGCTTATGTACTCGAACTTACAGACGGTATTCCGGTTCCTGCACGTGTTCACGGGCCGAATACAGAGTGCAGATGCCCTCGGCGTCTACGTCATCGACTCAACAGCTCACGATGATCAGACGATGAACACGCTCAAACAGCTGTTCGACGGCGTCGTCGAGATCGACGAGACGGAGGACGGTGAACAGCAGATCAGGACGGCTGGCCTCTCCTGAGACCGACCCGGCCAATTTAGCCCGCTCGAGACGTCGGGTGACGAGCAAACCGTTACCGATGAGCTATCGTAGCCACTGCACGTCATTGTACACCTGATCGCCAGTTGTGTCGGTGATCAGTGTGTGAACCGTTTCAGTTGCAGCTATAGTCCGTGGATTCACTACGCTCGAGTGTAAACCACCCGGTATGCCAGTAACCGATGATACGACGCTGCGCGAGATCCTCGAGCGGGAGACGATCGCCGTAGTCGGCTGTTCGGATACGGTAGGGAAACCCGCCCACTACGTGCCAGCGTATATGCTCGAGCACGGGTACGAAATCCTTCCGGTCAACCCGTTTGCCGAGGAGATATTCGACCGCCAGGCAGTCGACTCGCTTGCCGACCTGGACGATCCGGTCGAGATCGTCTGCGTGTTCCGCCCGAGTGAGGAGGTCGCCGACGTCGTGGACGCGGCGCTCGAGCGCGACGACGACGCCGTCATCTGGACGCAAGTGGGGATCGTCGACGACGAGGCGGCACGTCGAGCCGAAGCGGCGGGCCGACTCGTGGTGCAGGATCGGTGTCTGAAGGTCGAGCACCAGCGGTTGCAGCTGTAGGGGTGCAGCTGGAGGTGATTGTGAAGACCGAGGACACGTTCGGAGCCCGAAACAGACCTTGACGGACGAGAAAACTGGCGCTCAGTTGTCCCACTCCTCGAACGACCGATAGATCCCCTTCGAGAGATACCGCTCGCTCGAGTCGGGGAAGACGGTCACCACCGAGTCGAATGGTGCGTCGATCTCACCGGTGGCAATCCCCTTCGCAACGTGTTTCGCCGCGAGGCTCGCCGCGCTCGCACTCGAGGCGACGAGGTGGCCTTCCTCGGCGGCGAGTCGTTTGAGTTCCTCGTGGGCGGACTCGTCGGCGACGGCATAGACCTCGTCGACGTAGTCGGGGTCGAACAGCTCGTTCGTCTCGATGTTGTGGGTGCCGATGCCTTCGATCTTGTACTCGTCTTCCTCGCGCTCGAGGTCGAGGAATTCGCCGTACAGCGATCCCTCCGGTTCCACGGCGGCGACGTACGTCTCGGCATCCTGTTCGCGGGCGTATCGAGCGAGGCCCATGAGTGTTCCTGCGGTGCCACAGCCAGCGACGACAGCACCCACTTTGCCGTCGAGAGCGTCGTAGATCTCCGGTGCGGTTGTCTCGTAGTGGGCTTCGGTGTTGAGCGGGTTCGAGAACTGCTGGGGGACGACGGCATCGTCGATTTCTGCGGCCAGTTCGTGGGCACGGTCGATGGCACCGCCCATGCCGTCGGAAGTGGGTGTGTTAATGATGGTCGCGCCGAGGGCCTCCATCAGCTGTTGTTTTTCGACGCTGAATCGCTCGGGGACGACGAAAATCGCCTCGAGTCCCAGCTGGGCGGCGGCGATTGCGAGGCCAATTCCGGTGTTTCCAGCTGTGGGTTCGATCACCGTGCCGCCAGCGACGAGGTCGCCGCGTTCGAGCATCCGCTCGAGCATGTAGCGGCCGATGCGGTCTTTGACGCTGGCACCGGGATTGAACGACTCGAGTTTCGCGTAGATTGGGACGCCGGAGGGAGCGTCGTGGATCCGTACCAGTGGCGTTTCACCGATCGTCTCGAGCACCGAATCCAACGGCTGCTCGTGGGTCGTCATTGTGCGGGCAAATGTTGCCCCTGTTGTTAGGTCTTCCCATCAGGTGCGACCGCCAGTCGTTCCCGGTCGCCAGACCAGACGGCCCACAACTCGCGGAAGATTACTCAGAGGTGGTCGCAGCCTCAGCGTCCGAGTCGGCGTCGACGTCGTCGGTTTCGTCCCCATCTTCGTCAGCTTCGGCCTCGTCGATGGCCGCCTCCGCGAGGATCTGTTCGCCGTCGATCCCGTGTTCGTCGGCGATGGCGAGCAACAGTGCCCGTTGTTCGGTGATGTTGTGATCGAGCTTTTTCACCGTGTCGTGGGTATCGTCGACTTCGTCCTCGAGGTTGATGATTCGCTGCTGAAGCTCTTGCACCTGGCGGTACATCGCTTCAGCGCGGTCTGAGAGTCCCTGGATCTTCTTTGCGGTGCTGCCAAGTCCCATGTGGGCTGATGAGTCATCCAGCGTGTTGAGTGTTGTTGTCCGTCTCCGTGGCTGTCCGAACCGACGCAGCGGTACCCATCCAGGCAATCGTCGGGATTAAACCGTCTCCACACAATCCCTCGAGCATGCGTCCCCACCAGCGGCCACCGACGCTCGGCATCGTCGCCGCGGTCGCGTACGTAATCGCTGCGTTCGTGCCGTATTTCGTCCTCGAAGCGCCGGCGGGCGTCCTCGAGTTCTATTATGCCGCAGGGCTCGCCGGGCCACAGGTACTCTCGCTGTTTGCGTTCGTCGCCATCGTCCTCTTTGCCGCCGGTCGACAGCAGCGTACCGAGCCGGAACTGGTTGCCGGGCTGACGCTCATACTGGGGCTCGTTCTCACCGTCGTGACCCTCCACTGGGCGGTGTCGGTTCCCTCGAACGTGATACTCGAGGCGGGCGACGTGGCCTGGTTCGAACACCACCGGTGGGTTACACTTCTCGTCTCCGCCGTGATTCCGGTTGCATCGCTGTGGTACGCCCGCGAGTTAGACGTCCTCTGACGCCCACAGAACCGTTCTCCCGTGGGTTTGATCATTGTCGTGAACAGTTTCGAATCCATCACTGTCCACCAATCCTACCAATGTGTCGACAAGAAAGCTTATGCCTGCATACTCGGGTTAACGGATATGGCACGCGATACTCCGGTACACGAGACGTCGCAAGCGGCACAGCACACAGAACCACTTCCAAACCGCGTCACGATCGTCGGCCGAGGCGTTCCCTCGGCGTTCGAGATCACGGTCGATGGCGATCTCATGATGGTCGGCGAAACGCCTGACGAGACCGCGACGATTCTTTCCGGCAACGCGGCAGAAGGGACGATCGACGTCGGCGTCCAGCGGTTCCGCTTCTCCGGGCAACTGGCGAACGTCCACGTCGTCGACTGGAACGGAAACGCTGCGCCGGATTCGACGAGCGTTCCCACCGTCCACGTCGAGTACGGCGTGACGAACTAGCGCCTCGACACATCTCCTGAACACACCCCGCAGGTGGAGAGCTGCTGCTCGAGCCGGTACCTGGTGGAGTCTTGACGGCGCTCGAGGGAATCCACGCATCACCAGATAAAGCCACGACGGCTGCCCCTACTCATCGACGGCTGTGGCGCTCGATCCGTAGCGATCAGCGTGTCGGGGCAAACTCGGGTGCTTCGAGCTGGGCCGCGATGAGTTCCTCGTGGCGGTGCGCATTGTAAAGGCGACAGGTCGGCTCCGAACAGAACGACTCCCCCGTCTCGAGGTAGTGGATCGCCTGCAGCACGTATCCGCACAGGGCGTCGGTGGTTCGCGGATCGTTCTCGATCAAAATGTCGCCCTCGAGGTCGCGTTCGAGCACTTCCCTGGCCGGTGCATCGCCCGACACCAGCGCCCCGCGTTGCTTGGCCCGGTAGTAGGCTCCCGGTTTCGCCGGCGCTTCGTACAGCCCCGGCACCGAGACGAGTGCAGGCTGCCCAGGGACGGTCACCCGTTTGTGCCATCGCCCATCGTGGTCGCCCCAGGTGGCGAGCGCTCGGTCGAGCACGATTACGTGGGCGTACTCGAGTCCCCGTTCGTCCGCCGGGAGTTCAGCGTTTAGCGCCCGCCCAACCTGGACGCCGTCGTAGAGGACGCCACCCTCCCGTTCGGGCTGCTCGAGAGCCCGTTATTCGTATCGAACAGTTCCCAGCATCGTGTTTCCAGTCTCCGGATCGGTGGGCGACCGTACGCGCGCTCGGACGAACTTCTCCGGGAGTTCCTCGCCGTGATCGCCGGCGAGAAACCGGTCTCGAACGATGACAGGCGCATCAATCCGGGGCTCGAGCCACTCGGCGACGGCGTCGACGTCGCCGACTGCGGTCGGTGATCGATAGAGGAAGACGTGTTCGACCATAGAACAACATAGTGGTACCATCCAGTGTAGCCGTTGTCATCGCGATCGGTCACTCAGTATCATCGCGCCGTCCAGCAAATCGGGCGACTCGGTATCCAAGCCGAACGGTCGTCGTCGGTTACCCAAACCGGGACGATTCAGTCGAGAAACAGCGGCCCGTCGACGGACTCGAGCTCGCTCTCCTCCCAGGTGTGCTGGGCCTGCCAACCGAGTTCGCGCTGGGCTTTCGCCGTCGAAAACGCCGACTGGGTACCCTCGAGCGAACAGTCCTCGGGAAGCCCATCGAACACCGCTTCGATAACCTCGGCCGTCGGACGTCCGAGAAAGTTGTCCTCGGCGGCAGCGAGATACCTTTCGTGACCCTCCGGGGGCGACTCGAGGGCCGCCTGGACGATCGAAACGACGTCCCGAACGTCGACGTACGACCAGAAGTTCCCGTTGGGATCGGCCGTCTCCGGGTCGAACGTCTCACGAACCCTGGCCATCAGCTGACTTCCGGGGTACGTGATCCAGGAGGGGCGAATCGAGGTCACGGAAATCCCGTGTTTTCGGGCGGCCATTCCCGCCAGTTCCTCGCCGACGAGTTTCGAGGTCGCGTACGGATCCTCCGGACGGAGGGGATGTGCCTCGTCGACCGGGAAATACTCCGGCAGCCACGGTTCGTTGGCGAACACCGAGCCGTAGATGCTCTCGCTCGAGGCCCAGACGACGTCGGCCCCGGCCTGGCCAGCCGCCTCGAAGACGTGGTAGGTGCTCTCGACGTTCGTCAGGAACGTCTCCGTTCCCGACGTGATCTCGACGCGTGGAATCGCGGCGAAGTGAACGACTGCATCGGGGTCGTACGTCTGAATCAGCTCCCAGGTCTGGCCCTGGTCGGTGAGATCTGCCTCGAGAAACGTGACGCCCTCGCGTTTTCGTGGGGGTCGCTCGAGGTCGATTCCGACGACGTCGTGCCCATCTCGAGCGAATGCGTCGACGATCCAGCTGCCAGCGCCACCGGTGGCGCCGGTTACGAGAACGGTCATGCCGGGGATTTCTCGAGGAGCCTGAAAACGGTGTAGTTTCCGGCGAAACGCCGCTGCATCGCTGATCAAGTCGTCGGAACGCTCTGACGAGTAATCGGTTCGGTCGTCGCGAACGTCCGTCCTCGAGAAGCAAGGAGGTGGTCAGTCGTCAGCGGGAACCCGACTCGTCAACTCCACGGGATCGGCGTCGACCTCGAGTTCCTCGAGGGCGACCTGGGCGGCGCGCTTGCCGGAGACGAGCATGGCGCCGAAGGTCGGCCCCATCCGCGGGAGGCCGTAGGCGGTCGCCGTCGCCATCCCGGTCGCGATCAGACCGTCGTGGACGAGGCCGGTGTGTTCGACGATAGCGTCCTCCGAGCGGCCGACCCACATCGAGTCGTGGCCGGGCGAGTCGTGGCCGGGAGCACCGTACTGGCCGGACTCGGTCTGATCCATGACCCGTCCACGGTCACGGGCGTCCCTGACACCAGGTGCCTCGAGCACACCGCGTTCGTCCAGTTTGGTGACCGCCATAGCGTCGTGACCCGTCGCGTCGATCACGAGGTCGGCTTCGACGGCGATGGGGTCGACGCAGGTGATCTCTCGCGGGAGCGCGTGTACCGGCGTCCAGTTCATGACGATGCCGGCAACGCGGTGATCCTCGCGGATGACGATGTCGGTGAACTCCGTCATGTTCTGCATCTTCGCGCCGGCGTCACAGGCAGCTTTGATCAGTGCCGAACAAGCGTGTGGGCCGTTTGCAACGTACAGCCCCTCTGTGTCCTGGGCTTGCTTGTAGTCGACGTCCAGTTCCTCGAGCACTGCCTGTGCCGGGGAGCGAACGGTCACCTTGTTCATCAGGAAGCCACCGAGCCAGAAACCGCCGCCGAGGTAGTTGTTCTTCTCGACGACCATCGTCTTCACGCCACGCTCGGCGAGTTCTTTCGCCGCCGTCAGCCCAGACGGGCCGCCACCGACGATGATGACGTCCGAATCGGAGAAGTCCATGAACTCCGCTGTCCACTCCTGACCGATTGCGCGCGTCACGTCCGCTTCACCAGCCTCGCTGAACGGTTCGAACTCGTTCATACTACCCAGTGGTACGACCTAGTAGTAAAACGTGTCGAAACCAGTTACCGATCCAGAAGAGGAAATTGTCAGTACACGCAGGGGCCACAGTGGTTGCCAGTGTGACAAAACGTGTCCCGAAGGCTGAAGATGGAACCAGTTGAAGAACCACCCAGCGTATGAAACGTCGCTCCCTCCTCACACTCGCGGCCCTCGGGTCGGCGACACTCTCGGGCTGTCTCGATTATTTCACGGAAAACGGTGAGGGGATCATCGAACCGGCGTCGCTGGTCATCCTCTGGTCCGACCTCATCCGAGAGAATCCGGGAACCGAAGACGAACGCATCTCCATCTGGGGCGTGGTCAGAAACGAGGGCGAGCGTCAACCGACGTACGTCGAAATTCGAGCGACGTTCTTCGACGCCGAGGGCGAGGAACTCGACACCGTCATCGAACACGTCGATGACACCAGCGAAGGCGACGACTGGCCGTTCGAGGTGGAGTTTCCATCCTTTGGCGAGTCAGCACGGGAAGTCAGCGACTACGAACTCGAGCCGGCGACCAGCGTCTGACCGTGGCATCCAGGACACATGAACGAGCGAGAATAGTTTGCGTTCCCGTGTTGACCGATAGCGGCTGAGGACACCCACCTGAACCCGACATGACCGAACACGACGAAGGCGTTTCGACGCTGGCAAAACAGGGAAGCATCACGTTCGTCGGCAACGTGATAAACGGCGTCCTCGCGTTTGCCATCGTCATGCTGATGACGCGGTTCGTGAGCCCATCGGTGTACGGCCTCTGGGTACTCGCGACGTCCGTAATCCTGTTTCTACAGGTGTTTGCGAACCTCGGATTGCCGCTGGCGATCGATTACTTCGTCCCCCAGTATCTCGAGGACGACGAGCCGGGCAAAGCCAAGGGTGTCGTCGTCCAGGTCACCGCCACCGTTCTCGTCACCTCCGCGCTGGTCGCGCTGTTTCTCGCGATTGCGGCGGAGCAAATCAGCGTGTTCTTCCGTGAACCGTCGCTGCAGGTTGCGCTCCTGTTGTTGACCGTCACGATTCCGCTGCTCGCCATCTACAACGTGCTGTTGAAATCCTTCTACAGCATCAAGAAGCTGCAGTATCGGGTGATCATGCGCGACCTGGTTCGTCCAATCGTTCGCTTCGTCGTCACGGCCGTAATGTTGCTCGCCGGGTTCGGGCTACTCGGTCTCGTCGCCGGCTACGTCGTCGGGTTGTTCGTCGCGATCACGGTCGGGGCCATACTCTTCACCTACCGGGCCTGGCAAATAATGTCCGCAACGTTCGAACCCGTTGCTCCTGGCCCGCTCGTCAAGTACTCGGTGCCGCTGGCGATGACGAGCGTCGTGTTCGTCCTCATGGGTCACGTCGATTACTTCGTACTCGGCTTCTTCCTCGACTCCGAAGACGTCGGCTTCTATCGCGTCGGCTACATGCTCGGCTCCGGTCTGATGATCATCTTCAACTCGCTCTCACCGGTGTTCAAACCGCTCATCGCCGAAACGAGAGACGACACCGCGCTCGTCCAGGAGCGGTTTCGCGTCGCCGCACGATGGATCGCCGGGATCACCCTCCCGTTTGCGATCATCGTCGGGTTGGGCGCGAGTTCGTTCCTCGCGGTGATGTACACGCCACAGTACACGGCAGCGAGCGCGGTCGTTGCCCTGCTCGCGGCCGCGTTCCTGTTCAACGTCACCTTCGGCGGCCCCGACGGCACGCTGTTGCAGGGCATGGGCTACTCACGGATCGTCTTCGCCAACACGCTCACCCTCTTCGTGACCAACTTCGTCGTCTCTTTCCTCCTCGTTCCCATCTACGGCATCAACGGTGCCGCAATCGGATCGGCGACAGCACTCTTTGTGGTCGGGTTCCTCACGCTGGGCGAACTCTACTACCTCGACAGGATCCACCCGTTCACTCGAGACTTCGCCAAAGTCGTCTTCGCTGGCGTCCCCGCGACGGTCGTAGGCATCCCGATCGTCGTCTTCGTCAATTCGGATCTGGTGATCGTCGCCACCCTCCCGATCGTCGTCCTCGCGACCTACGTCGGCACGCTCGTCCTGACGGATTCGTTTACCGAGAAAGACGCCCAACTGGCCGGGGAGTTCGGCCCCGGGATGCAGAAGTGGCTCCCCTCGAGCCTGTTCAACCGGTGACCCAGCGGCGGTTCTCCTTGGCGTCAGCGCACTCCTCGAGTTGTGCTCCTCGGTGGATTCGGTAGACGAGGACGGGGGGTCACCACTCGCACCAGTGCCAGCCGGTGCTCACGGTCTGGAAAACGAAAGAAGGGATCAACGGGCGTCAGTTACCCGCGTAGTGTGCTCGAGCGCGTCGACCGGCCGGAATCACGACCCAGAAGGTGAGCGCACCGAGCAGTGCGAAATAGAGGGCGGCGTCTTTGACGACCAGTGCCATTGCAGTGTACGTCCCGGGATCTTCTGGATTCGGCCCAACGAGTTGGGTGTCGTAGAACGACGGCGTGTTGTACCAGCCTGCAAACGTCATCCACACCAGGATGCCCGCGGTGAAGATGGCGAATCCTTTGATGAATTCGTCAGCCATTGTGTGATCCTTCGTCGGCGTCGTCTTTAGCGTTTCCCATTCCTGCCGTCCGAAACCGCGTCGAAAAGGCGTAGGTAGCGGCGCCGCCGGCGATCAATCCGACACCGAGTAGTGCCACTCCGATGCTCACGTCCGACGCGGCCGCCTGCGTCCGGTCAGTCGCCACGTCAAGGAGGATGAACCCACCGAGGACACCGACGACCGCGATGATCGTCGAGAACACGGTAATCGTCTTGTACAACCGCATCGGCACGATCACCTCGCGCTTGCCCGACGCACCGACTCGAGGGCCGTCCTCGGGATCGGTGTCGGCTTCATCGGCAGCCGCCGGTGGATCTGTGTCCGAATCTGAACCGCTCATACCACTCCTACAGCGTGACGGGAGAAGAGTACTGTGACTTGCCCGTGGCGTCCTCCGGCACGCTCGAGGACAGGCAATCGTTCTCGGCATGCTCGAGGGCAGTTCGAAGCCTAACAGCCTGGATACCCGAAACCACGAACACGGGAAATCGGAAAACGCGACGACCCTACCGCGGCGGCCGCAACCGATAGTACCGCTTGTTCAGGTCGTACATGTACCCCTCCCGCATCGTCTTCAACACCGCATAGGTGATCGCGGCGGCGACCAGCGGCAGGAAGAACGCCAGGTCGAACGTAATGGCGACCCCCCACGGGAACATGTCCTGGATCGGCAGGATACTCATGGTGAACGCGAAGACGACACCGCCGACGCCGACGGCAGCCCAGAAGGGCTCCTCGACGGGACGGCGAGCGCTCCCCTTGTTCAGGAACGGGACGATTGCGATAGCCCCGACGACGACGACGTTCGCCAGCACGCCGTACAGTTCGTCGGACATGATCTTATCCCCACCGGCGATTGCCAGCTCTGGGTTCAGCGGCTCGAGGTGGAGCAGTCCGAACGACCAGTACAGATACCAGTCGGGCAAGATCACCGAGGGCGTCTCCGCCGGATTCGCCGGATCCCCGAGGTGGGGTGGCAACATCGCGGACAGAAACAGCAACATGCCGGTGAAGAAACTCGCCAGCGCGAGATTGCGTATCGTCTCGTGTGGCCAGGTCGGGAAGCCGAGCACGTCACGCTCGACGTAACTCGACTCCTGGCGGAGATCCTGATCCTCCCGGCGAGCCCGCTCGAAGTACTCGTAGGTGAGCCTCGAGAGACCCGTGGTTCGCTCCTTGCGCTCGCTCCAGGTCGGCACCTCGTCGTCGGGGGCGACGATGCCGGGGCCGCTTCCATCGGTTCGGACGTCGTTGTCTGTGTCGCTCATGGTCGATCAGTGTGGTTCCGCGATTCCTTGCATCCAGACGATGCCAATGTGCAGTGCGATCAGGGCTGTGACGACGAACGGCAACACGAACACGTGCAGGATGTACATCCGCTGGAGTGTTGGCTGCCCGAGACTGAAGCCACCGAACAGCAGCTGTGCCGTCCATTCGCCGACGAACGGGACGACGAGCGCCATCTCGACGCCGATCTGGCCGGCCCAGAACGCCAGCTGATTCCACGGCAGCAGGTAGCCGGTGTACCCGAAGACCATCGTCAGGCTGAGCAGGATGATGCCGATCAGCCAGTTGACCTCGCGGGGTTCCTTGTACGCGCCGGTGAAGTACACCCGGAGCATGTGCAAGAACACCGCGGCGGTCATGACCTGGGCCGACCAGCGGTGGATACTCCGGAGCATGAATCCGAAGTTCAGATCCTTCATGATCGCAACGATGGTCTGGTAGGCTTCGGGCGTCTCGCCCGCCGTCGACGGCGCGTAGTAGAAGCCGAGCAAGGCACCACTAATCGCCGCCACGATATACGCGACCACGGAGAACGATCCGAGTGCGTACAGCGGGTACCAGTACCAGAACTTGTTGTCAAGATTGTACTGTTCGGTGTGGCTCTTTGGCATCTGGAGGTTGATCTTGTAGTACATGTCCTCCAGCAACTCGAGGTAGTCGACGAGCCTGAAGCGTTTGTCGAGCCAGATCAGACTCATCAGGTACGTCTTCTCGATGAGTGAGAGATCCCGCTCGGCGAGCCAGGCACCGTGGTCGTGTTCGTCTTTGCGCTCGAGACTCATCAGTTGTCCTCCGGTCGCGGTAGCGACACGAACTGTTCTTCGACGATGTCGAACGGGTCGTACACCGAGTTGTGGCAGTTACAGTAAATCTTGTTGTCGGCCCCGAAGTCGGGTGCACCTGCCAGGTTCCGGTAGCCCGGGACACAACAGAAGTGCGTACACTTGTTGACGAACGCGATGTATCGACCACCGTCGTCGTCTTCGGGACAGGCGGCTTCGACCCACTCTCTGGCTCGGTCGTCCATCTCGTCCAGTTCGATCTGGTCGGTTTTGATGACCAGGATCGGCACCGTCTGTTCCGGTGGGACGTTCTGGGAGCGCCAGGTTCCGGTGGCTGGCTTGCCGAGTCCGGGGTCACCGATCTGGGTGTCCCACTCGGCATAATCCTCGAAGTCTTCGGTCAGCATCGGTTCGCCCTGGCCCACGTCGTCCATCCAGTCGTACGTCCCAGCGTCGTAGCGGAACACGGCGTCCTCGCCGTCCGCTTCCGGATTGACACCATCGAAGGTCTGGAGGCCACAGTACTGGTACCACTCGGTCGTGTACTCGACGCCACCGATTTCGGCTTCGGATCTGACGTACTCGGAACCGTCGGCGAGCGTTTCGCTCTCGGGTTCCGGCCATACGCCGAGCAATTCCCCGTCGTCGTTGATCTCCATTGGGATCTGGGGGAGGCCGCGTGGGGCCGGCCCGAGGGTTCGGTTCGCACCGAAGTAGTTCATCACACCGCCACCGCCACCGGTCGGGTTGGTCGCGCTGGAGACGGTGACTGCACCGGTCGCCATCACGCCCGAAAGGACGGATCCGCCGACCACGCCTTTCACGAAGCGTCGACGATCCGATTCGACTGGGTATTTGTCGTCGTTAGCCATTGTTTATCGTTTGTAATAGGGGTAGATTGCGCGTTTGACCGTGTCCCATGCACCTGTGCCATCCACGATCGTCGTTCCTTCGACGTCCTCCTCGCGAATGTAGAGGTCTTCCCACTTGCGACGGCGCTTCTTGACGATCATCACGTCCGGCAGAAACTCCTTGCGGTAGAGCAAGAGGATGAATCCGAGGTTGATGAAAATCGCCGACAGCAGGAATCCGAGGAGCATGTTGCCGGTGCCTGCGTCGAGGCCACCGATCGCCCAGTTTGCGGCGAGGCCGTAGACGAACAGGGAGACGAAGATGATCTGCACGAACGTCAACAGGACGATCGCGATCGCTGCCGCCGTACTCTCTCGAGGCGGTTCGTACCGATGAATATCGCCGTACGTGCTTCCTGACGATGACATGTTTATTTCCTCCCTGGACTACTGGTGTTCGCTGATTCACCGTATTTCAGCAAGTAGAACGTGAAGACGAGCGAGACGAAAATCGCGAGGAACGATGCGATGCCGACGAAGTGCTTCTGGATCGGTACGCCGAGTTCGTCGATGTCGACGTCCGCCATCGCAGCGGCTTCGTCAGCATCTTCTGTGACGTCGATAGAAGCGACCATACCGACGCCGACGTGGGGGGTGCAGACGTAATCGTACGTCCCTTCGACGTCGAACGTGTGTTCGTAGTCGCCGTCGGCTTTCAGATCCGTGTGTCCCTCCCAGTCGGCTCCTTCCGGCTGTTCGGTTGGTTCGACGTTGTGATCGGCCTGTCCGACCCACTCCCAGACGACAGTGGTTCCGGGTTCGATGGTCAGCTCGTCTGGTTCGTAGTAGTTGTCACCGACCTCGACGTACTCGGTGCCGCCACCAGTAGCGGCACCGTTGCCGTTACCGTTCTCGGTGTCGCCGTTCTCACCATTTTCGGCATCGCCGTTCTCGCCGTCTTCGGTCTCCTCGTCACCGTTCGTTTCGGTGCCGTCACCGTTCTCATCGTCTTGAGCCGCGACGGGTGTCGCAGCAGTTGCGGCTACGGCACCCCCGGAAACGCCGCTGGCCGCTACCATAAACTCCCGCCTCTTCATACAATGTGGACTCAGGAACGGGTTTGCTTAAACCCACCGATGCCGCCGTTGGCCAGCCATCGACAACGAGCAGTTACTACACGGCCCAGGCGGCGACGCTGGTGATCGGCTCGAGTCCAGTACAGCGTCGATTCTCGATCCGAAACGAATCGCTACTCCCGACGCACCATCTCACAGACGGAGCTACTCCTCGAGCTGTGAGCGATCTGTCCGAGTGGTTTCGAACGCCTCGTCGTCGATCGGCAGAAACGACGGGCGCGAACCGGAACCGATCGACCGGAGCCGACTCTCGTACTCCTCGGTTCGGAACCGATCGGAGAGGCGGGCGTTGGCCACCATCAGAAACAGGAGGAACGAAATGACGATCAGAATCATCCCGGCGACGCCGAGGACGAGCTGTGACCCGAGTCCCTGGTAGATCCAGATACCGATCGCGACGAGCCCGATAATCAACTGCGAAAACGCCAGCAACTGGAGCATCCAGTTCCCCAACTCACTCTGTTCTTCCGGAAGTTCACCGGGATCCGGGAGCTGCCAGTTCTCGGGTGGCTCTTCGACGTCGTAGCTGTCCATCGAACACAGTGCGACAGTTGGTTTCACGTCCCGGACGACCGTTCCGCGCCCTTCGACGGTTCCGTTGGGGTACACGATAGCGTAGTCGGTGTCGGAGTAGGCAACCAGGCTCCGTCGCCCCTCAACCTCGGCGTACTCGAGGGTCGCAAACACCTCTCGATCGGCGACTCTGGCCTTGAGCTCCTTTTCGACCCGCTCGAGCAGGTCGTCGCCGGTGATCCAGGTATCCGGGTCGAAGGCGACGTCCCACTCCTCCGGGGACATTTCGGCCATGTCGGCAGCGCCGAAATTCTCGAAGTCGTACTTCTCTTCGACCCGTTTGCGAAGCTCCTCGAGGTCGTCTTCGTCTGTGTGGGCTGTGGCCCCCGTCGCGTCCGGCGGCGTGGATGCGTCTCCAACGTGTTCGCCGGCACCCTCCTCGGAAGCGTCGCTCATTACGTCCTCCTTCGTGTTGGGGCTCCCTTAGCGTGACGGTTGCGACTCACACGTGAGTCGAGACATCCTGACACAGGGGATCGTCCCGTGCTGTCGCTGTCTCGAGCGAAGGCAGCCGACGAGTGCTCAATCGTATTGCGTCGAATCGTACTACGTTGAATGGAGTTTCGTGACATCCAGGTGGAACGAGACAGCTGCTATCCCCTGGCCGACCGCCGTTCACGAGCGTTTCGCTTCGTTTATTCCTCACCCCTCCCGACATCTCGAGTATGGTGTCTGAGCTGGCGGTCGCAACCGTGGCGCTCGTAATGGTTACCGCCAGCTTTCCGTTCTACCTGTACGGGGCGTGGATCATGATCGACGCCGACGTCGTCAGCTGGGACGTCCTCGTTTACCACCTGCAAGTGATCGGTATCGGCCTGGCGTTGAACACGATCCCCGTCGTCACCTGGATGATTCCTCGAGTGGCGAATCAGATCGGTGGGATCGTCGCCGTTCACGCCTTTTTCGGCCTTCAGGCGTACGCGATGTTACTTGTTGGGCTGACAGGGATCGTCCGCATTTTGCAGGTCAAACTCGCCCACGACCTGTACGGCGATCCGACTCAGGACGTCGATCTCGACGACCTCCACGAGCACATGCCGGCCTGGCGGCGGCGACTCCGCGTCGGCGTCTTTGGCTACGTCTTTTTCTGGATTCTCGCATACCTGCTCGGGGTGATCCGGTATCTCCTTCGGTATCCGGTTATCGCGTCGTAACGGGATCGCATCAGGAAAGATTCGTGGGATAGTCGACCTCGAGATGGAAAATCGTGTCCAGGAACCCTCGAGACGCACCCAAGGAACCTCGAGACACGACTGAATCGAGGATCCGGGAGGCTCACGATGACAGACGGACGAGCAGCTACCCCTTTAATCGCCCTCGTGCATTCGTCAGATTTCGTCGACGATAGTCGCAAAGTCGTCGGTATCTAACAGCACCATCGTCTCGGCATCCAGTCCATGACGGTGCAGCGTCAACGCCGCCGTAAACGCGGCCTCCGTATCCGGTGCTTCGAAGATGACCAGAAAATCGTGGCTCCCGAGGATGGCGTAGGAGTCGATCAGTTCGGCGTCGTGACTCTCGAGTTCGTTCCGAATCTCACCCCAGATCGACGCGAGTTCCTGGGCGTTCTGGACGTTCCGGTCGCCGACGTCGACGTACGACGCGTACTGTGGCATACCGTCCGTGATCGCACCCGCGGACAAAATCGTTGGGCCAGCAGGTGCCACAGGCTCGAAACGCTCGATTCGGGACGTGCCTTTTTTGACAGCGGTCTGCTAACCACCCGGTATGAGAAACGCGAAGATCGTCTGTACACTGGGGCCGGCGACGAACAGTCGCTCGGCGATTCGCGATCTGTCGGAGGCCGGGATGGCCGTTGCCCGGCTGAACGCGAGCCATGGCACCATCAAGGATCGAGCCGAGTTGATCGAGCGGGTCAAGGACGTCGACCAGGATACTGACAGCCCCGTCGCAACCATGCTGGACACGCAGGGGCCGGAGATTCGAACCGCGCCGCTCCCGACCGGCAAGACGGTACCACTCGAGAGCGGCACCGAGATTCGCTTCGTCGAGGGCGGCGAGACGTCGCCCACCGAAGTCGGCCTCTCGATGTCGATCAGGGCCGTCGAACCGGGCGATCGGATCCTCCTGGACGACGGACTGATCGAGACAGTCGTCACCGAAACCGACGGTGAGACGGTTCACGCCACCGTCGAAACCGGGGGCGATCTCGGAGGACGAAAAGGCGTCAACCTGCCCGGCGTCGCGCTCGACCTCGACATCGTTACCGAGAAGGATCGCCGCGACCTCGAGCTCGCAGCCGAAACGGAGGCCGACTTCGTCGCCGCGAGTTTCGTCCGGGACGCCGACGACGTCTACGAGGTCAGCGAGACGCTCGAGGAGTTCGACGCCGAGATTCCCATCATCTCGAAGATCGAACGCGCGGGAGCCGTCGAAAACCTCGAGGAGATCATCGACGCCTCCTACGGGATCATGGTGGCTCGAGGCGACCTCGGCGTCGAATGTCCGATGGAGGACGTACCGATGATTCAGAAACGGATCATCCGCCAGGCCAAAGCCGCCGGTAGCCCGGTTATCACGGCGACCGAGATGCTCGATTCGATGGTACACTCCCGACGACCGACGCGCGCCGAGGCCTCCGATGTGGCAAACGCCGTCCTCGACGGCACCGACGCGGTGATGCTCTCGGCGGAGACAGCCGTCGGCGATCATCCGACGGCCGTCGTCGAGACGATGGACAGCATCGTCAGACAGGTCGAATCCTCCGGGGAGTATCGCGAGTTGCTCGAGCAACGCGTCCCGACGGCGGGCGACGCCCGAACCGACGCACTGGCTCGATCGGCGCGCTATCTGGCTCGCGACATCGGCGCTGACGCCGTCGTAGCGGCGACCGAGTCCGGCTACACCGCTCGAAAAACGGCGAAGTACCGACCCGGCGTTCCCGTCGTCGCGTCGACACAGAGCCATCGGGTGCGACGACAACTCGCTCTCTCGTGGGGTGTAACGCCCGTATACGCCCGTGTCTCCAACCAGGGTGCCGACGCCGTCGTCGAGAAAGCCGTGCAGGCGGCCCTCGACGCCGGGGCGGCTGAAAGCGGGGACACCGTCGTGGTTCTCTGTGGGATGATGACCGAACTCGAGGGCGCGAACACGACGAACATGCTGAAGGTGCACGTCGCCGCCGACGCCGTGACGACCGGCCGCGTCGTCGTCGACGGTCGAGCGACGGGGGCCGCTACACGCGTCCACGATGGGGATCTGACCGACGTGCCAGCAGGGGCGATTCTCGTCCTGGACGAACACTTCGATGCCGAGTTCACGGGCGACGTCGGAACAATTGGCGGAATTATCGACGAACGTCCCGGGATGACAGGCTACCCGGCGCTCATCGCCCGCGAAACTCGTGTTCCGATGGTCAGCGATGCAGGGATCGACGGCCTCGAGGACGGCCAGATCGTCACGATCGACGGCGAACGGGGCGTCGTCTACGATGGGAACGTTCACGATCGAAACACACGCGTGTGATCATCCGGTTACGCCTGGAGGGAATCCGGTTACACCCGGAGGGAATGCGATTCGCCAGGACGTTCGACGGATCCGCGCATTTTTGCCGTCGGAACCCGACGTATGGGTATGAGCGACGACGCATCAGACGTTCGTTCGGACGAAACACGGCCGTCCGACTCAGCCATCGAGGGGCCGGATACACTGGTCGATGAGGACGTCACCGATGGCGACTCCAATCCGCCTCGAGGGCACGATGATCAGGACGAGTGGGGGCGAATCCCGATCTCACAGGGGGCCGACCAGCACGAGGAGGCGACCGCGAGCGAGTCGATTCAGACCGCGGCCCCGAACGACACCGACGACACCTACCGGCCGGAACCGAACAACCAGGTGATCGATTCGGGGAACGTCTCACTCGAAAACGCGGCTTTCGTCGTCCTGGGGGCGATCGCTATGGTGCTCGTCATGTACCGACTCGGTTCAGTGCTCGTGGTCTAACGGATTCAGCGTGGGTTCCACGGGTCACCCGACCCGTGGTCTAGGTCGGTAAACATTTAATCGGGCTGAGACCCAACAGTCGGATATGCTCGAACTCCTCGTCGACAATCTCCCCGTGGCACTTCTGGCCGCCGGACTCGTGTTGATGGCACTCGAGGCGGTCTCACCCGGGGCGCACCTCATCGTCATCGGCGTCGCACTCGTCGGCGCTGGACTCATCGGCGTGCTGTTTCCAGCGCCCCTTAGCCCGTTCATCCTCGCCGGGTTGACGCTCCTGATCGGAGCGGCGGCAACGTACGTCTACCGCGAGTTCGACTTCTACGGCGGAAAAGGAACGGCACAGACGCGAGATTCGGACTCGCTCTCCGGAACTACCGGCTACGTCACCGAAACCGTCACCAATCGGGACGGCGAGGTCAAACTCGACAGCGGCGGATTCTCGCCGTACTACTCGGCGCGGTCGTACGAAGGAACGATCGACGAGGGCGAAGAGGTCATCGTGCTCGATCCCGGTGGCGGAAACGTCGTCACCGTCGCCGCCCTGGGCGACCTCGAGACCGACAGCATCGATCGGGAACTGGCTCGAGACGCGACTGAGCAAGCGGAATCGGATGACGGAGACACCACCGACGAAACCCTCTCCGAAACCGAGAAGTCGAGTTGAGGACGATGCTCCCGGCAGATATGTTAGTGAAATAAGGGAACGTTTTTGGTACCACCACCGCAAGGGTGGCGTATGGTCCCAGAGTTGATACTCACACAGGCGGCAACGTTCGGCCTCTTCATCGGGGCCCTCGTCCTCGTGGTCGTGCTCGCTGCGCTCTTGAGCGCCATCGAAATCGTTAATGCGTACGAGAAACGGGCGCTGACCGTCTTCGGGGAGTACAGAAAACTACTCGAGCCGGGGATCAACGTGATCCCGCCGTTCGTTTCGCGGACGTTCACGTTCGACATGCGAACCCAGACGCTCGACGTTCCTCGGCAGGAAGCGATCACGCGCGACAACTCGCCGGTGACCGCCGACGCCGTCGTCTACATCCGCGTGATGGACGCCAAGAAGGCGTTCCTCGAGGTCGACGACTACAAGACCGCCGTCTCGAACCTCGCCCAGACCACCCTGCGGGCCGTGTTGGGCGACATGGAACTCGACGAGACGCTGAACAAACGTCAGGCGATCAACGCGCGCATCCGCACTGAACTCGACGAACCCACTGACGAGTGGGGGATCCGCGTCGAGAGCGTCGAAGTGCGCGAGGTCAACCCATCGAAGGACGTCCAGCGCGCGATGGAGCAACAGACCTCCGCTGAGCGGAAACGTCGTGCCATGATCCTCGAGGCACAGGGTGAACGCCGCAGCGCCGTCGAGAAGGCAGAAGGTGACAAACAGAGCCAGATCATCCGCGCCCAGGGTGAGAAACAGAGCCAGATCCTCGAGGCACAGGGTGATTCCATCTCGACCGTGCTGCGAGCCCGTTCGGCCGAGTCGATGGGCGAGCGTGCCATCATCGACCGCGGAATGGACACCCTTTCCGAAATCGGCCAGAGCGAGTCGACGACGTTCGTCCTGCCACAGGAGCTCTCCTCGATGATCGGGCGCTACGGCAAACACCTCCAGGGCAGTGACGTGAAAGAAGACGGCACCGAACTCGAGAGCCTCGCGTTCGACGAGGAGACCCGCGAACTCATCGGCCTCGACGACATCGCCGAGATCATCGGCGAAATCGACGAGGAGGCCGAGATGGATCTCGAGGCGATGGAACAGCAGGCCCAGGCGATCAAGGAGGGCAAGGATACGGCTACCATCTCGAGCGGGGAGGACGTGGTCGACGAGATGAGCCAGGAGTTCGAGGAGGCACCCGAGGGATCGACGACACCTGACGAATCCTCGAGCAAGTAGTCCGACTTCACGTCGGCCGGTTTTCATTCGAGACTTCCGTTCCCGGATCCGCATCGGTTCGAGCGACCCAACCCGTTTTTCCACGGCGAAACTGGTTGGCCTCACAGAACGAACGACAGCGAAACGCGTTTTACCCTCCACCGCTTTTCGGGTGATACGAACAGTATGACAGGTTCTGATGGGGTCGACGAGGAGAAACGGTCGACACTCCGCCGGTTCGCGGCCGTCGGAGCCGTTTCTCCGCTTGCACGCTTTTCGGAGTCCGCCGAAGCCGATGCGGGCGAGAGCGACGCCCGTGATGCGATCGCTGGCTATCTCTCGACGACCCCGGGCGCTCACTTCTCGAAGATCAGGGACGACCTCCAGCTCGGCACGGGGGAGACCCAACACCACCTCCGCCGACTCGAGGAACTCGAGGTCGTCGAATCCTACAGCGACGGCGATTACAAGCGGTTCGTCCCCACAGCACGGTTCGACGAGTTCGAAAAGAACGCGCTCGGCTACCTGCGCCGTGGCACCCCACGGGGGATGCTCGTCGAACTGCTCGCGAACCCCTCGGCGACGGCGAGCGATCTGGCCGGGGCGCTCGAGGTGTCGGCACCGACGGTAAGCAAGTACGCGGGCGAACTCGAGGAGGCCGGATTGCTCTCCCGGGAGAACGGCTACGCCGTCGAACGGCCTGAGACGGTGCTGTTGTTGCTCGTTCGCTACGCCGATTCGTTCGACGACCGGACGGTCTCGCTGGCACAGGACGCCAACGGGTTGATTAGCTACGACGGCTGAAACCCTCGGTTTGGTGGAGCGCATTACACTCTAGCGAGAGTGATGGGTCGTCCGGGTGACATATCCATCGCCCCAATGGGAATCTACTGACGACCAGGTGAGGAGCTGAGGGACAGCTGTACTCATCGTACTGAGGGACAGCTGTACTCATCGTACTGAGGGACAGCTGTACTGCCCCTTCTCACTCACACCGGCCTCGAGTAGGGAGACTCGAGTGACGACGGATCGATCGGCGAAGAAACCGTGGATTTCGACTCTGCGTATCACAAACAGAGAGCGTATCGCAAAATGGAGACTGCGAGCAAACCTGCCGCTGCAGATTACACGACGACTTTCCAGGTCGTACTCGAGGAGTAGCCCCACTTTTCGATCTCGATGTCATAATCGCCCTCTTGCAAGGCCGTGATGTTCGCGCCGACTTCCTTCGCCGTCATCCCGAGTTCCTCGCCGATCAGCCGCGATTTGAAATAGGTCTTGGTCGCAGCGCGTTCTCGAAGATACTGCAAAATCTGCGATTGTTTGCTCGTCAAGTCAGGAGCCAGTGCCGTGCTCATGCTAGGAGCGAACACAGGCGCCGACTTAGGGGATTTGGTACAGGCAGTTAACCCGATTACGTCTGCCGGTTTTTCGACCCGGGAGCGTCCCACCTCACCACCCGACCCCTGACGTTGGTACGCCCGGTTAATACATTCTTTCACGGTACAGTCACGCAGGATCGAACGTGTAGCAACGCAGCACCGAACGTGTTTCCGGTCGTCGTCACCGATACCGTTCGACTCAATCGAAATCGGCTGTTTCGAGCACGTGTTCGTCCGTATCGAACGGAAATTACGAACCGACTCGTGGAGGCAACACCGGGGTCGAGATCCGTACATTCGGTGGAGACAGTCGGTAACAGTCTATTTCTCGAGAGGCTAATTGAGGATTTTCACGCCGATGCACTCTCCCCAGACAACTAGTCCGCGCTAGGATGGACTTACTCCCCGTAATACGGGGTTACGAACGGCCCTATCGCACAGGCGACTGCGGTCGCGAGCGCATCGGTTCGGTCGATCAACCCATCAGTAAGTGCGCCAGCAGCCCCCTCGTTCGTGGCGATATTGGTCGTCCCGAGGTGGTCGTCCATGATCGGGCCGAGTTCCCCACCAGCCTCGAGGCGAACCGTGATCGGTTCCGGTAACGGGAGACTCGGGCCACTTCCACAGCAGAGTCGGTCGCCGTCGGTAACGGCGGCCCACATGATGAGATGCAACTGGCCAGGGTCGCCGAACCTCCCGACGCCGCCCTCAAGCCCAACGCCGTAGGTCGCATCCGTTTGCTCGAATGCTCGTTTCGCCCGTGTTTTCGCACCGGCTATCGTCTCGTCGTGACCAAACGGCTGTTCGGCGACGCCGGATTCGACGTCGATCGAGGTCACTGTCGGCGAGAATCGCTCGAGACCACGGGTCACCGCCTGCACTTTCACCGGATTCGTACTCCCAACCGCGAGGTTCATGCCGGGAACCCTCGTCGGAACCCCCCAAAGAAGAACCGAAATCCGTGCGAGGTGCACACACGGATCTATTTTAATGTTTGGATTGTTAATGCTATTTCCGACGAATAACCAGGTTTCGAGGACTGTAGCCGTATTTTTTCGTAATGCTTATATACTGACTGTCTGAAGGCAGTAGGTAACGACTCCGTCCGAGCGTCTTCGTATTGCTTTGGCCCGGAGGAGCTGTCATCATGACTAACACACGACTATCCACCAGAGCCCGACGCAGCGATCCCCAGACGACCGAAAACGAGCAGGCGAACGAGGCGAACGACCTCGCATGTCCGGAGTGTACCGGCCAGCTCGTCGTCGACGACGAACACGGCGAAACTATCTGTGAGGACTGTGGCCTCGTCGTCGAGGAAGACTCCGTCGATCGCGGCCCCGAGTGGCGCGCGTTCGACTCCGCCGAGAAGAACAAGAAGTCCCGCGTCGGTGCCCCGACGACGAACACGATGCACGACAAAGGGCTGTCGACGAACATCGACTGGCGAAACAAGGACGCCTACGGGAACTCCCTCGGCAGCCGCCAGCGCGAGAAGATGCAGCGCCTTCGCAAGTGGAACGAGCGCTTCCGCACCCGCGACAGCAAAGAGCGCAACCTCAAGCAGGCCCTCGGCGAGATCGACCGCATGGCGAGCGCGCTCGGCCTACCGAACAACGTCCGCGAGACCGCCAGCGTGATCTACCGCCGGGCGCTCAACGAGGATCTCCTCCCCGGCCGCTCGATCGAGGGCGTCTCGACCTCGTGTGTCTACGCCGCCGCCCGGCAGGCCGGCGTCCCGCGAAGTCTCGACGAAATCGCCGAAGTGAGCCGCGTCGAGAAGAACGAGATCGCACGCACCTACCGCTACGTCGTCCGCGAACTCGGCCTCGAGGTTCAGCCGGCCGACCCCGAGAGCTACGTCCCCCGCTTCGCGTCGGGGCTCGAGCTGTCGGACGAAGCCGAACACCGCGCGCGCAGCCTGCTTCGCAACGCCAAGGAGAAGGGCGTCCACAGCGGCAAGTCGCCGGTCGGCCTCGCCGCCGCCGCGGTGTACGCCGCGGCGCTGTTGACCAACGAGAAGACCACCCAGGCCGCCGTGAGCGACGTTGCCGACATTTCCGAAGTAACGATCCGCAACCGGTACCACGAGCTGCTCGAAGCCGAAGATACCCTCGGCGGCGCCTGATCGGACTGCCGTTTTCGACCGTTTTTCGCGCTCGAGAGCGAACCGGGCTGGCTCCTCGGTCAAATGGGTGTGAAAACCGACGCTGACGGATACTTTTTCCCGTTCGACTACGATCAACGGGTATGACCCTGGCGTTCGACTCGTTTTCACTCGCTGCCTCAACAGCCGACCTCGACGACGAACCCGAAGCGCGTGCCCACGCCGACTGCCTCGAGTTCCGAATGGATCTGGCCGACGAGCCGCTGCCAGCGCTCGAGCGTTACGACGGCGTCCTGCCGATTCTGGCGACCAATCGCGCTATGTGGGAGGGTGGTGAGGCAACCGATGCAGGGCGGCTCGAGGCGCTCGCCGAAGCCGCCCGGTTCGATGCCGTGGAAGCTGTCGACGTGGAACTCGAGGCGATTCTCGAGGGCGACGCCGACGGGGTGCTCGAGGTGGCCGACGAAGTGGGAGTCGTGGTGGTCGCCTCGAGCCACGATTTCGAGGGGGCGCCGCCGCGTCCGGAGCTGGTACGGACGCTGACGGAAGCGGGGAAGTACGCCGACGTGGCGAAGCTCGCGGTGACGGCGCAGACGACGGCGGATACGCTGGCTCTACTCTCAGCCACAGAGCAGTTGACCGCTCACGGCGATCGGGTGGCGACGATGGCAATGGGCGAAGTCGGGCGGCACACGCGAGCCGTCGCGCCTGTGTACGGCTCGAAGATCGGCTACGCGCCGGTGGATCCCGCGAATGCGACCGCGCCCGGACAGTACGACCTCGAGACCCTGGCCGAGCTGGTGACGAACCTCGAGTGACTCGTTGACGGCAAGGCACAGGCGACCGGGCTGGTGTCCGAAGTGACAAAAGCGGAGTAAAAATTGGAATGAGAAGTTGAAGTGAAAAGTTCGGTTTCCCGGACAGTAACGAATCCATACCAATAGCGCCATTCGTGAAACGGACGGATATGCACGCTGGAGTGAGCGACGCTCGAGTCGATTCGACAACCTGAGTACACGGGCGAGAATCACTGTCTGCCCTGTACGGTGGTGAACACGCTCATCGCGCTCGGCGTGACCGGAGTCGTCTGGGTGCTCGTGACACCACTCGCTGGTGTGGTTGTGTTCGTCGGCTGTCTGACAGCGATCGTCCTTCGCGGGTATCTCGTCCCGGGGACGCCGGAACTGACGAAACGGTACCTCCCCGATCCATCGGCTGTTCGGCACGCAGTACGGAGAGTCGACGGCTGTACTCGAGACAAATGATGAGGACGTGGACACATTCGACCTCGAGACGTTCCTCCTCGAGTCGACCATCGTCGAGGAGTGTCCCGACGAAGACGACCTCTGTCTCGACCCTGACTTCCGGACGGCCTGGCGGGGCGAAATCGCGGCGATTCAGCGGGCAGGCGATCGACTCGAGCGACTGGCAGCTCGTCTCGAGGTCGAAGCGTCGGCGCTGGCGCTCGAGGAGTCGTCTGGTAGGTACACCGCCTCCTACGAGAGCGAACGGATCGGCCTGTGGCCCTCGGAGGCCGCGTTTCTGGCAGATCTGGGGATTGTGCCCGTGCTGGATGCGTACTGTTCCGGGTGGGAACGTCTCGAAGACGACCAGCAAGGGGCTGTCGTTGCCGGGTTACGGGTGTTTCTCGAAGCGTGTCCGGAGTGTGATGGGGCAATCACTGCACGCGAGGAGGTTCGAGACACTTGTTGTACCGAAATTACTCAGGCGAGACTCGAATGCGCCGAGTGTCACGCCGTGCTGGTGACGAGCAGTACGAATCGGTGCTGGCAACCTCCAGAACCCCGTCTTGTCGTTCACAGCGACACTATTCCCGCCGTTCGTACAGCATTCGAACCAGTATGGGAAGCCAACGTTCACGACTGCAACTGCCTGTCGGTTGGGTAGTTGCGTGATTACAATGGACGTTGTAGTTCTTGGTTCGTGTATGTCCGTGACCGTGGTGTGTCGCCGGAAACGTGAGAGGGGGTATCGATGAAACGACGTCGACTGTTACAGGCAACTGGAACCGTTCTCGTGGGTGCAGGAACGATAACCGCGACCAGTGGGTTCACCCGGGTCGAGTCACAGCGTCGAGTGACCATCGACGTGGACGAACGGGTCGGCGAGGAACTCTACTGTGAAGGGCGAAACGAGGATTTCTGGATAGAGGGGTTCAGTCAGGGTGACGGCAACGAACCGACACACGAGAAAGGAGACACCTACCTGTACGTCCAGGCGATCAGACCCGGGAACCACGTCGTCGAGGAGACGTGGGTCACGATGGAAGCCGTCGACCTCACCGACTGGAACGAGATCGAAATAATCTGGGAGAATACAGGGGACAACAGCACGAGAAACCGCAGTTACCTCGTCGTTTCCGAGAATCAGATGGGGAATCACGACGATTACGAGGTTCGACTGGTCAACAACGAGAAGTTCGATACGACCGAGTATCTCGACGTCAGCGGCCTCAACGGCGAGTACTACGTTCGAATGCATGCTCGGAACATCGAACCGGGTAACAACCTGTCCGAGCTGTACACGTACTGCGTAACGCTATTGCCGTAACACATCGGCGCCATCCTCTGGAGCGTCAATTGCACGCCATACGACGCTCTTTTCATCCATTTCACCCGGTTTTACCAGGATCCAGTCGTCTGTCTGTGCGGCCGGCTGCTCGAGCCGTTTCACGGGCATACACTCGACACTCGGAACGCAGCATTCGGCACTCAGCACCTGACCCACGACCGTTTTGGTGTTCGAGTACACGAACAGCCAGAAGCGGTTACGGAAATTTCTGTGAATACGAATAGATCCAGCAACGAGCCGCCGCCATAGAGAACAGGCTCTCCTTACCCGACGTCTGCCTCCATATACAAAAGGGTGGGTGCGGTGATACTTCGCGTATCCCGGAGGCGGTCGCAAACGGCGACCCACCCGTCGTCACCGGGTGATTTCACATGGAACGGAGAACATTCCTGACTGGCGTTGGTACAGCTGGGCTCGCGAGTACCGTGGTGATCGGCAGCGGCGCGTTCAGCAGAGCCGAATCACAACGACACGTGTCGATCGCGCTGGCCGAAGACCCGAGCGCTTACCTCGCGATGGACGAGTGTCCAGCACTGGACAGCGACGAGATTACCGTTACTCTCGACGACCACGGCCACCTCGAAGTCGAGGGACTGGCGGAGGCGATTCGGACGGGCGAGTTCGACAACGTCTTCCAGGTCTGTAACCACGGCAAGGAAGGAGCAAGAATCTGGATAGAGTTCGAGATTGACGAGTACGAAGACCGGCTGTGGTTCTACCTGGGAGACGACCCGGACGACCCTGTCGATAGCGAATCGAACGGGTTCGATCTCGACGTTGGTGAGTGTGCGTGCATCGGTATCGGCGTCGACGCAGAGGGGCTCGAGGATCTCACGCTGTTCGACGACGAGATCGTGATTCACGCCGACGTCGACAAATACGAAGACTGAGAACTGTTCAAGAACGTTGAGACCGGCTATTTCTATAATCTCTTAGATAGTATAGTCGTGATACCTCTCAATAAAGCGAGTGATCACTCGAAAGGATCCCATAGCCATCCCCAATCAAGACGACTAACAAAACAGATACGATTCTTTGCTTTCGATAGATAAACAGATTTCGATCCCCTTGAAAGTAGGTTTACTACCGACCCCTTAGTTCGAACAAAAACGAATTCGTTTGTCGATTCTCACTGATATAGTGAAGGGTAATCAGTCGTTCACTTCACCCGCTCCAGGCGCGTCGGCGACGACGGTTGCATCACCTTCCACGAGAGGTTCGTCATCCATTGTCGCATCAATACCCTTCGTGTTCGTTCGGATGTTCATCGTTTCACACTCGCCTACATCGAGGGTTAGATCTTCACCATAATCCCATGATTCATCCTCCGAGTCTGTAAGGATCGAAACTTCATTTCCTTCGTCGTCGTAATAGAATACGTCGACGATCGGACGCCCATAATCGTCGTCTGGTTCGATTCCATCTTCAGAGGAAGAGTGGAACTGCAGACCAGCAACGTCGATCCTCACGGTTGCTTCTGCCTTGCCGTTGTTACAGATATCGAACATTCCGTCGAACCAAGTGGATGAGTCAGAGTTGACACCCACCCCTTCAGGCCCATCTCCACCATTGTCCTGCTGATCACCCTCACCGTCGATCTGGACGTAGAGATGCCCGTTATCATCGAGTGCTACGTAATTCTGGCTGTTGAGCGTATCGAGCGGTTCCAATCCGAGATACGCCTCCGAATCCTCTGCTACGGCTATCGAAACGTGCCGCTGCGATTCGATTCGACTGAACGCGCCCGAGCCGATGATTGCGCTTGCGCCGATTGCTGTACTCCCAGCACCGATCAGGAATTTGCGTCGTTCCATGAGTGTCTCCAGTGCGTTCAGCCCCCGACACCCCATCCACACCACCAACCAGTCGCCACACCTGAACGCATGTATCTCCACCATCACCGGTACCACCCTTGTGTATACACTGACAGGAGGGGCGACATCCCCCTCCTGCAGTAGTGACAGGCACCTCGTGAGACGCCGAAGCGTCCGGCTACGATCTGTCGGGAATTGGATACCAAGCAGTACCAACCGGGAACGACATCCTACCGGCCTCGAGACCGTCGCCACCCGTGGGGGTCGATCTCGAGACAGTCCGAGTAAGCCGAGCGGCACTGCCGCTCCCATCATTAAACGAGCGATCGAACCGGTTTGAACGGTTTCCCGATGATTGCCGTCGCGTGTCGCCGCTTCTCGAGAAGAGACGACAACGATCCCTATCAGTCGTTCCCGGACGAAATCGTCCCGTCCCCTTCCTCGAGGCCGTCCACCTCGACGCCCTCTACTACAGGTTCCTCGGGTGGTGCGTCGCCATCGTCGCCGGGTCGCACGTCTTCGGATCCCTCCAGCACCGGCTCCACGGGCTCGTAAACGTACAGCAGCCCCCCGTCGAGCACCCAGTAGGACGGCCCGTCCTCGGTCTGTTCTTCGATCACCCGCTTCTCACAATCGATCGCCACGTCGACCAGCCCCTCGAGCGTGTCGACGTCCACCCGCGGGCGATCGAGTACCGCGTCGGGAAGCACGCCGCGAGTGATCCAGTCGTCGAACTGCTCGCGCTCGTGTCTGGCACGGGCGCGCTCGAGGTCGGCCGCCGAGGGAGTGAGCGCTCCCCGTCGTTTCGCGACCGTCGTAGCGCCAAGCGCCGACAGCGAGAGGACGAGCAACACCAGTCCACCCAGGGATTCGCCGAGATCGAAGCCGGCCCCGGCCGCCGCATCGCTCTCGACCGCCTCCGTCCGCTCTTCGGCGTATCGATCGTTTTCTGGCCCCTCGACGGTGTAGGTGTCGCCGTCTGGGTCGACTACCAGTTCGTATCGATTGGTCTGGTTCACCGACTCGCCGTCCACAGTGCCCTCGAGCGTGACGTAAGCGACGACGACGGTCTCCGTGGTTCCAGGCGTGCTACCGAGGCTCGAGTCGATCTCGTCGGTTTCGTTTGCCAGGCCGGGGACGTCGAGCGTGAACGCCGTGGTGTGCGTTTCGCCGGCCTCGAGGTCGTCGACCGTGCTCGATCCGAGCGATTCGGACACCGACCAGTACTCGCCAGCGTCACCGTCGACCGATCGGACGACCCGCTCGAGTTCGACGTCGAGGGTGACGACACCATCGGTGCCGTCGTAGCGGTGTCTGAACTCGCCCTCGAGCTCCGGGGCGATGCGCGTGTAGTACACCGGCTGGTTCGACAGTTCGTCACCGACGTCGAACACCGGGTTGTCGACCTGCACCTCGGCGCTGTGGTGGTAGCCGGCAGTGGTCGACCACACTTCAACCGTCCGCTCGTCGTCCGGGGCAGGATCGGCCGCGTACGCGGAGTAGGCCATCCAGCCCCCGAACGCACTCAGCGCGACCAGCACCACGACCACGAGGACGAACCACTGGTCGAGCGCCGATCGCGCTCTGAGAATCGCTCGCTCGCCGTTCATCGTCGATACCCCCCGAATTCGGATCTGTCGTGTGTGTGCGTTATCGTCTCCATGAAAATCACCACAAGGTACGTTTCCCGTGCCCCGTTCGCCGTCGCTCCCGCGTCCGAATTGTCCCCGTGCCGATGAGCAGCGCGAACGGGAGCACGAACACCCCCGTCACGACCACCGTCACGGCTCCGGCCGCCAGCCACGGGTGGATCGTATGCAGCGTCGCAATCACCGGCGTGGGAAGCACCGCGAAGTAGCGATACTCCGAGAACGACCGGAGGTAGTACCCTGTCTCCGGTGGTGCCGTAACGCCGACGGTTACGTTGACCGCGTCGCCACGCTCGAGGCGCTTCGGCTCCTCGTCGACGGTCACGCCGTCGCTCGAGGGCTCGAACATCGTCACCACCGGGACGGGGCCGTTGTGGGCCACTTCGTAGGTTTGAGTCTCGGTCTCACCGGCCGCGATGACGTGGTGCGCACCGGAATCGTACTCGCTGCTGACGATCCCGGTCTCGGTCGACCCCGACATGGTCGCCATCGTCCCCGCGGAGACGAGCGCGATCACGAGCGCCAGTGCGAGGACGACTCGCTTCGCGTCGAAGACGTCTCGCCGCGGCCGCCGTTGGCGACTTCGAGAGCGCTCGGTTCGAGCGCCGCGCTCGAGCAGGAACGAGACGGCGAGTACGGCGATGCCGAACCCGAGCAGGAGCGCCGACAGGCCGGACGATCCCAGCAGTGCCCCCGTCCCCAACAGCGAGGCCAGGCGTAGCTGGGTCGCCTCGAGGCCGCTCTGGATGCCCATCACCGCCGTTCCAAGGTGCGGGATCGTGACCACCTCGCCGTTCACCTGGAGCGCTTTGGCGACGACCTGGCCGTCGGTGACGTGCGGTTCGGCACCGTCCTGGTCGGTGACCATATTTGCATCACCGCGCGTCACGTAGCCGTGATCAGTCTCCGCGACGACACGGTGTGTCGTCAGGCCGCCGCCGTCGATCTCCTGGGCCTCGAAGACGACGACGTCTCCCGTTTCGACCGGGCCACTGACAGCCGTCGGAATCGCGATGAAGCCGTCGCCCGATTCGATCGTCGGCTCCATGCTCCCCGTCTCGACGTACGACAGCAACACCGGCTGGCCAAGGAGAGCACCAACGAGCAACAACACGACAATGAGTCCGACGACGACGGTGAGGACGCTGCTGAGAGACCCACGAATCGTCATTGGTGTGTCGTCACACCCCTTCCCACCAGCGCACGTCCCTCGAGATCTATCCGGTCACAGCGCAGGGAGTGTCGGTCGGCCCAGGTGTCGATAGCCACTGCTGCGTGACACCGATCGACGGCTGGTTCCGCTGTGCGACGAACACTAAACGTCCCCCACCCCCGATCCGCGCCGGTACGTGTCTCGATAGCGGCGAAACGGATCACGGACGAGTGGGCAACATCCGTGATGGTAAGTAATGAGTGACTGACACCAAGTAGTGACTGTCTTCTCGTGTGATCAGTTCTCGAGGAGTCGGAGCAGGGATAGAGACACGAAAAGGAAGAGCGTCTAGGACAGCGGAACCGACGGACGAACAGACTGTGATATCCCACCACCGACGACAGCGTTCCCACCCCGCTTCGAACCGGGTGTCGTCAAGGATCCTTCCGTTCGGTTCGAACGTCGACCTTCTCGACCAGGGTCGTCTCGCCGGCAATCCCAAACGTGCGAGTCATGACGCCAACGCGGAGGCAGGAGTCAGCCTCGAGGTGGGCCGCCTGGTCGGAACTGTCGATTCGGTCACCGAGATTCCCATCACGATAGAACCTGACGGCGGGTTCGCCTCGGTCGTTCGTCACCGGATCCGCGTCGATCCAGACGCTGGCAGCCGATTTCCCCCGGTTACAGACGTAAAAGCCGTCGTGGACGAACGAGATGGAATCGGAGTTGAAGCGGTCGTGGTCGCCCTTCGGTAGCTGAATAGTGATTTTCCGCTTTTTTTCCGTGTCGATGGGATCGCCACCGTCGTCCGTTCCGTCGTCGTCGGTTCCGTTCGACGTCCCCGGCGAGTGAACGGTGGTATCGTCGTCGTTCGACCGAACAGCGGTCTCGGACGTCTGTCGCCAATAGGACACGCCAACGAGCGCGAGCGCACCGAGGCCGATGCTGCCGAGCCCAGCCAGCGTCTGCCGTCGGTTCAGCGTGGACGGATCGGTCATGCGCCGTTGAGCACCCACTCCTCGGATTTTCGGTCGGGCATCTCGACCGCCTCGAGCAGATTGTCCGGTTTCATCTCCTTCGTGAAGGCGCTCTCGGCGATGGCGACGATGATGACGTTCCTGAGCAGCTGCGTGTGCGCCTCGATATCCTTCGTGTACGTGTACAGACCGACCTCCAGACACTCACTCACCGCGAGCGTCTGGCCGCTGACGATCTCGTACCCGTTGCTGAAGTTGCCGTGGTAGAACGTCACCCGGTCGGGTTCGTCACCGGATTTAAGCACGAAAATCTTCGACGGCTCTTTCCCCTGGTTACAGATGTGAAAGAGGTTGTCGAACCAGGAGATCGAATCCGAGTTGACGCCCTGACCACCGCCTTCGGTGGGGTTTTTCTTGTCCATCCGAACCCGCAGGTGCTTTTTGTCGTCGTAGTCGACGTAGCTTCGATTGGGGCTGTCGCTGCGTTTCAGTCCCAGGTACGCGTCCCTGTCGTGGGCGACGCTGATTTTCGTCGACCGCTTCGATACCACACCCGAAAAGGCCCCGGTGCCGATGAGCGTTGCACCGCCGATCGCTGCCACACCGGTTCCGAGAACGAACTGTCGTCGTTTCATAACTGTGTACTCTCCGGCGGATCCCGTGTGCGGTCACACCGACTGACCGACATGGGGCGCGCTTGGCTCTGTCATCGATGGAACCGGGTTTGTGTATACACTCCAAGGAGGGGCGACAGGTAGCGCCTGCAGGCACGACCTTCTCTGCGACCGAGACGCAGGGAGGGCTTTCGACGACCGACAAGCGTGCTCACACAACGAACAGGAGGTGAGATGAGCAGCCAGTGGAATGGGTCGTTCGATCCTCCGACGACGGTGGGTAGCGGGAAACAGGACAGGAACCGACGTCCTCGAGCGAATAATGACTCCCTGTTCGTGGACAGCAAGAGGCTACCCACGGCTACGTTCCAATTAATTAACTTATCTAAGAGAGAGCGTCACGATGGGAATCATTTGGGGGGGTTCACGTGACGAATATTCCACACGCCATTGACACACTGGGGGGTACTGCAGAACAGATTCCGGAGGATTCACCGTCTCGAGACGAGGTATTCACCGTGCTGAGCAATCAGCGCAGGCGATGGGTTCTCTATTATCTCAAACGTGACGAAACGGGACAAACCGACTTGCGAACACTCGTCGATGCGCTCACCGCGTGGGAGTACGAGATGCCAATCGAGGACATTTCCTGGAAGAAGCGCAAGCGCATCTACACGGCGTTGCGCCAGTCACACCTGCCGAAACTGGCCGACGCAGGCATCATCGAGTACGACCGCTCGAGGGGGACGGTCGAGTTGACGGAGGATGCACGGGAGGTACAGATGTACCTCGAGTACGTCCCCGCACACGACATTCCATGGAGTCAGTACTATCTCGGGTTGAGCGCGGTTGGAACGCTGTTGATCGCACTCGTCTGGGCCTCGGTGTACCCGTTTCAGGGGTTGTCCGGACAGGTGCTTTCGGCGATCATCCTCCTGATGTTTGGCGTCTCCTCGCTGGTTCACCACTCTCACCTGCGCCGGAGTGCGCTGGGTGCACGTGACGAGCCACCGCGGTGATCGCGCTGTGTGTGGTGCGGCGAGTATCGTGTGCAGAACGTCGACGAACCGAAAGCCAATCGGGTGGTGACTCCGTACCCAACTCGAAAACGGAACGTTAAGGGTGTCGGTCACTAACGACTCGCTACAGGTATGACGCTGGTTCGTGCGCTCGTCGCCGCCTCGCTCTCGCTGGTGTTCCCCGGCATCGGCCACGCCGTGCTCCGTGACTGGATACGTGCGCTGTTCTTCGCCGGGTTGTTCGTCACGGCGGTCGCCATCTCGTTTTCGACGACGCAGTTGAGCGCGATGACGTCATTCGACGCAACGTGGACGATTCTCACCGAGGAAACCAGCAGCGTCGATCGATTCCTCCTGGCGTTTCTCGCCCTGTTTACCGCGACCGACGCGCTCTTTCGGGGTCTCGGTGCCGTCGGTGGGAGCGGCGACCACGATGGGCCAACGTGCCCCCACTGCAACCGCCCGCTCGATGAGGAACTCGAGTTCTGTCACTGGTGTACGACCCGACTCGAGCCGCCGGCGGAGGACGAATCGGTGTCACCGTAGCTGGTTTCGTCACGAGTGCTGTCACCCAGTCAGCAGCATCATCGGAGTGTCGTCTCTTCTCCTGTCAGTCCAGATACTCGTCACAATCGATATCAGTACCTCATACGTGTCGCCAGCGTCGTCTACGCCACCATCACATCTACCACTCGGGGGCACGACACCACCTCGTTGCCACGGCACCACCTCGAGGTACCACCACCAACTCGTTGCCACGACACCAACCCAGGGTCGCACCACCAACTCCTGACCGCACCACCACTCCGATGCCTCGAGTTCTGGCCCGAAACGAGGAAAATAACCGACTCGAGCCCGATTCGACTATCGAGAACTACTTTTCGATGATGCTCTCTTCGACGGCTTCGCCGAAGTGTCGGGCCGTGTCGTCGTAGTAGAGGCGAACCGCGTCGCCTGGTGAGAGATCGGTAACCGCACGGCGGCCGTCTTTCGTCGAGACTTTGATCGTCTCGGCGTTCTGCAGGAGCGTCTCGATGTGATCGCCACCGTCGGTCTCGAGCGCCACGCGGAACATCGGCCGTTTCTCGATTTTGACCCGGCCAACGATCGCTTCGCGGGTGTGGCCGGCGGTGTCGATGACCTGAACCTCGTCGCCGCTTCTGAGCTCGGAGAGGTACTTCGTACCGCCCTCGGGCGTCCGGACGTACGCGTGGACGGCCCCCGCGTTGACCCGGAACGGGCGGGAGGCAACGTACGGCGACTCGGCCGTTTCGGCGTGGACGAACACCAGGCCGCGTGACATCGACCCCACGAGCATCCCCTCGTCGTGGTCGAACAGGCTCCCGGTATCCACGCAGACGCGGTCGGCCGAGCCGACGGGTTCGATCTCGGTCACCGTTCCCCACTCGAGGTCGAGCGATTCCCGTTCGGCGGCGTCGCGAACGTCGACCGTACGGCGGATTTCGTCCGGGTCGTCCGTATCGACAAGGACGGCGTCTGCTCCGATCTCGAGCGTTTCGAACGCCGTCTTCGCCTCTTCGGCGGTCGTGACGCCGGCGACGAGCGTCGTTTCCTCGCCGATGCGGGCGATCAGGTTCTCGAGCGGGATGATCGTCCAGTCCTCGCCGATGACGATCGTGTAGTCGGCCACCTCAGCGGCGGCCTCGGCGAACGTTTCGTAGTCCTTCCCCCGGATGCGGACGTACGCGCCGTGAGCGACGGGGCTACTGCGACGGAGCGTCGAGAGATCCGCCGATCCGGAAAAGTCGTTGGGGAGGTCGATGGTGCCGTCACCTTCGCCCTCCTTGCCGGTGACGAATGCGTCCGGCTGGCTCTCCGGTTCCGGATCCTCTGCGTCGTCGATCAGGGTAACGTCCCCGTCGGTACGGAAGGCAGCGACGGAGATGTCGCCAAGCTCGCGTACTCGTTCGGTGTCCTGTTCGTCGACGAGCACCCAGTCAGCGCCGGCCTCGAGGGCGGTCGTGATCCGCTTGCGTCGGGCGTCCCAGTCACCAACGGTGTCGTCGGCTTTCACCCAGACAGCTCTGGTCATAGCTCGACTCTCGAAGGGAAGTGGCTTGAACGTGGCGGATTTGTCAGGCCTCGCCATCGTCTTCCGTAGCGACGGATGTTCGAAAGCGGTGCGTTTGTGTATAAAATCCCGTTAGTAATGATAGTAATCATAGTAACGATACTTTCCCAGATGTCACTAAGGAATTGGGTTCCCTATCGTCTCGTATGACGCGGAACACCGCACCCCAAAACGGGTCGTCCGTCGAGCAGGTTGCCCAGCAACTGGGCTGTCCGGACGTCACCGAGGTCGCTCGAGCGGTCGCCGACCACGCCGATACGGTACTCGATTGTGAGTACGATCGAGCGGTGCTCACGGTCGCCGCCTTCCGACTTGCTGCTACTCGCGGCCGCCATGGGTCGTTCGATCTCGAGGCTGCCTGCCGCGAGTTTTCGGTCGAACCAGCGGACGTGACCCGTGCGAAAGCGACGCTGTCGGCGACGCTTCAGCCGCCAGCGGACGAGGGTGAAATAAGAACCCTCCGCCGAGCGGTCATCACCCTCCGCGAGATCCACGCCATGATCGAGGCGGGCCGAACGAACGCCCCGTCTCGCCCCGGCAGCTCACTGGAGGGGCTCGACCCGGCACTCGCGTCGCTCCTCGAGCAGCCCCTCGACCGGATCGACCAGGCGACGCTCGAGACCCACATCGAGCGCCTCGAGGCCGACCTCGAGATGGCGCGACTCGGCACCGAGCTGTACGCCCTGGTTCATCCTGCGGAGGAGGGTGGATGCACAGAGCAATGAGCCAGACCCGAGTCCCGCGATGGTGGACGTCTCGAGTTCGACGATATTGTGTCGTCGCTCGAGTCCCGCAGTGGTCGGGGAAGCCGCCACCGCGGCAGCGACGACCGCTTTCAGGCGAATCGACACCGATTACGCAAATCGGTTGATCCATTACACCACCCCGTTGACGCTTCGTCGAGGCGAGTTCGTCACTTCCGCACCGAATTCACCTCGACACCGACCCTCCCCTCCACGCTAATCATCATCGCCACAACTCCCACTACCTCCCCAGACGACCACACTACAATCAGGGCACGGCCCATTTCAGCTGACTGCGCTCCCCTCACTCGAGCAGTCAGTGAGAACAGGTGAAATCGCCAAGAACCGCAGCTTTATTGTCCGCAACGCCCACGGATCCCGCCGATAACTGATAACGCTTTTCCGGGTGCCCAGAGAGTATGAATCTATGACAGTCGACGAGTCCGTCACAGTGGGGGTACTGAGCTTGCACACGAGCAAGGAGTCGAAGGCGATTCTCAACGCAGTCGAAGCACTGGGTCACGACACGGCGTGGCTTCGCGAGGAAAACACCACGCTTAGCGTCGAGGGGAACGAGGTCGTCATCGATCCGGACGTCGACGTGGTCGCGAATCGCATGCTACTCTCGAATACGGAACAGCCCTGTGAGGAACTCGGACTGGCGGACACGCTCAGCCGTCTCGTCCCGATGCTCAACGAGCCAGCGACGACGCTGACCGCCTCGCACAAACTGGCGACCGCGGCCGCACTCACCACCGCAGATATTCAGGTGCCGGACGTCTACCTCTCGCTCAGTACCGAGAAGCTGAACGCAGCTCGAGACCGTTTTGGCGAGGAGGCCGTCTACAAGACGGCGATCGGCACGCACGGCGGGGGTACCTGGAAGGTCGGCCCGAACGAACACGTCAACGCCAAGGTCGGCAACCGGTATGCGTTCTTGCAGAAACTCATCGATCGGGACGGCGAGCGACATCGCGACCTCCGCGTCTACGTCGTCGGCGACGAGGTCGTCGGCGCGATGTACCGCTACGCACCCGACAACGACTGGCGGACGAACGTCGCCGTCGGCGGGTCGGTCGAAGATGCGACCGATTCCCTCCCCGACGAGGTCGCAGAAATCGCCGTCGATGCCTCCCAGGTGATCGGGCTCGATTACGCCGGCGTCGACATCGTCGAGGGCGAGGACGGCTGGTTCGTCCTCGAGGTGAACCCCACGGCCGGCTTCAAAGGCCTCTTCGAGGCGACCCACGTCAGTCCCGCGCCCTATATCGCGAAACTCGCTATCGAACGAGCGGGCGGCGAGGTAGACGAGGGTCGCGTCTGGGAACTCTCGGCGAACCTCGACGACTCCACGCCGACGGCGATGCCGGACGTCACCCGACCCGGTACCGGCGAACCGGCGATCATCGGCTACACCGAGGAGATCGTCCTCTCGGGAACGAGCGGGTCGAAGACCGTCTACGCCAAATCCGACACGGGAGCGACCCGGACGAGCATCGACACCCGCCTGGCAGCCGACATCGGTGCCGGCCCGATCAAGTCCATCACGCGCGTGAAATCCGGTAGTCGAAAGACCTCCAAGAGCCGGCCCGTCGTCGACATCGTCGTCGGCGTCGGCGGGAACCAGCACACCGTCACCGCCAGTGTCGAAGACCGAAGCCACATGGACTATCCAGTCATCCTCGGCCGGGACATCCTCGAGAACTACCAGGTCGACGTGAGCCGCCGAGTCGACCGGGACGCTCCAGACAGTCCCGAAGAAGAAGAAGAGCAACTCGAGTAGGGGTCGCCCAGCCGACGTTCTCAGACCCGAGAGGGCGAGTAACACCCTCACGCACCGCCTCGAACAACGGATTTTTGCACCCGCCGCCCCAGAACGGTACCAGTGACCACCACCGTACCCAAGACCGTCCTCCGAAACGATCCCATCCTGGAACCGATCGTGAACCGATTCGATCCCCACCCGCTCGACCCTGACGTCGACGAGTTCGAGCGACTCGTGGTCTCGATCATCAACCAGCAGCTATCGACGGCGTCGGCGATGGCCGTCCGCGAACGCGTCTTCGACGTGCTCGAGCACGAGGTGACGGTACAGCGCGTCCTCGACGCCGACGACGAGGCGCTGCTCGAGGCCGGATTGAGCCGGCAGAAACTCGCGTACGTCCGCAACGTCGCCACGGCGTTCCGCGAGAACGATTTCACCCGGGAGGGGCTCGCCGACCAGTCGAACGACGACGTGCGAGCGGCGCTGACGGCCATCACGGGCGTCGGCGACTGGACGGCCCGGATGTACCTCATGTTCGTCCTCCAGCGACCGGACGTCCTCCCGCTCGGTGATCTGGCGGTACGACGTGCCATCGAGTTGTTGTACAACGACGGGAACGACCTCTCGAGAGACGCGATGCGAGAAATTGCCGAGCCGTGGCGACCGCATCGGAGCCTGGCGAGTCGGTATCTCTGGGCGTACTACGAATCCGATAGGTAGCGTCGCGATCGCATCCGACCCCGACTGGGGAACGCAATTGACGTGTTACGGGGGTACGACGTTCACTGTCAGCTTTCACTGCCGCCGAACGCGTCCAGATTGCCGACGGTTAGATCCGTCCCTTTGCTCTCGCCGGGGAGGATATCACCCAGCGATGCACCGAGGGCAGCGGCGGCCCAGATGACGGTGATACGGCCGACCATCGCAAGCATGGAGGGGTCGTCCACAAAGAGACGGCCCCAGCCGACCATAAGGATCGTGGTGACGACCAACGAGACGGCCAGCACGCCGGTGAGCCGTCGCGGGACAACGCCGAAAATCGGGTTAGTGACCTTGACTTCGCGGATATCCACGGCGTACAACAGTCCGGCGGTGAGAGCGATCACGAACGCGATGTTTGCGAGAAGAAAGACCGGAATACCGGCGACCAGAACGTCGACCAGGTGATCTGCAATCTCGAAGACGCCATCCTCCACGAGGAGTGGCAGTGCGAAGATAATGCTGCCCACGGCTGCTTCCCCGACGTCGCGGCTCGTGTACTTCGTGATTCGCTGTTCGAGTGTGCGCGACCCAGGGAGCTGTGTAAGCATCCGTTTCGTCTCCTCGATCTCTCCATGGTGCTGTTCGTCGACGGTGTCCTGCAGTTTTCGCAACTGCTCGACGATCGTTTCGACAGCAACCCCCTCACCGCCGCCATCGGTCTCGGCTATGCGTTTCTCAGTAGCCTCGAGACCATCCTGTCGTTCGGAGTCCCTCCTCGTCATGGACACTCAAATTCACAAGTGGAACTAAACAATTGTCGTCTACGCTCGTCGTGTCCCGGTTCGGGTCTCCTCCCCTCTCATCGGGACAGATGGAGACACGTACCGCCGAGTGCGACCCCGTGGCGAGCGCTCTGCCGTAAATTGTTACGACAGTCCCTATCACTGGCCCGCAACATGGACGATTTACTACAATACCTAAAGTGATTAACTATACTTAGTATAGTTATTTCAGCCAGTAACGATCAGCGATGGGCCTCCCGCTCGGGGCGGGACTCCTTCCTCGAGGAGAAACGAGCTGGCTGAAACGGATCGCCGCTCCAGAGCTATACCATTTTTCGACTCGCCCCCGTACACCGAAACGTGCAACCGTTCGTCCATCCCGTCGTCGGGTACCTCTGCTACGTAGCGTACGCTCGATTCGCGACCGGCGAAGCGCCCCGAGAGGCGCCGGTTCTCGCCGCCCTCGTCGGTGCGACCCTTCCGGATCTGATCGACAAACCACTCGTGGCTGTCGGTGTCGTCGACGTCGGGCGAACGATCGGCCACTCGGTAGTGGCAGCCGTCCCGCTCGTCCTCGCCGTCTGGTTGGTGGCGACTCGAGTCGATCAGCGGGAACTCGGAATCGCGTTCGCAATCGGCTACGCCTCGCACCTGGCCGCTGACGTGCCGTGGCACCTGCTCGCGGGTGAGTACGACGAACTCGGCTTCCTCCTCTGGCCGATTACCAATATGCCCGAATACACCGGTGTCAAACCGCTCGGGACGATCGGTTCGGTCGCCGTCACGACGCTGTGGCTCGAGGCCGCGATTTTCGTCGCCGGCGTCGTCCTCTGGTGGCACGACGGCCGCCCGGGCCTCGGGCTGGTTCGTCGGTGGATGCGCGGTTCCTGAATCTCGATTCCAGTCGAGGTCACGGCCTCTCGCTGGCCCGTATCGACGTCAGTGGACGTGAGGGGCGGAAAATCGAACCGATAGAGGGAGAAATTCAGCTCACTCGAGTGATAACCGGCGATAATCAGCTCACTCGATCAGCATCCACTCGCCGGGGGCGGTCATTTCGACGACCTCGCGCCGTTCCATCTCGGTCAGCACCTCGGTGAGGCGGTTGGGCTGGGCGATCTCCATCTCGATGCGGTCGACGTCGTGATACGCGTTGAGATAGTGGCGGACGTCGGCCTTCGAGAACGAGTCCTGGTCGGCCTTCTCCATGACGCCCGAAACGAGGTCGATCATGTCCTCGATGAAGTTCCACGGGTAGACGACCCAGGCCCACTCCTCGAGCTGTTCGCCGACGTAGTCGGGTTCGAACTCGCTGGTCTGGAGTAACTGGAGGGTCGCCGTCCGGACGGTGTTCGCCTCGCGGTCTTCGACGTACTCCTGAGCGCGCTTGATCGAGCCGCCGGTGTCGGCGATGTCGTCGATGATCAGGACGTCCTTTCCCTGGACGCTGCCTTCGGGCATCGGATAGCGGATGGTCGGTTCGCCCGATTTCTCGGCGGTACCGACGTAGTGTTCCATCTTCAGGCTCGTCAAATCGTCGAGGCCGAGGAAGTCACAGATGCATCGGCCTGCGAACCAGCCGCCTCGAGCGAGTGCGACGATGACGTCTGGCTCGAACTCGTCCCGCCGGACGTCGTCGCTGACGTCCCGACAGAGGCTGTAGATGTACTCCCAGTTCGTGATCGTGCAGTTGAAGTCGTCCGGTAGGTCGGACATTGCGTGTGGCCACCTAGGTCGAAACGAGGGTGTCGTCCCTCTTAAGTCGGCTGAATCGGATCGGTCGCTCGAGCGCGTATCGTCTCGAGAACCCCCACCGCCGTTAGACTCGCTCCTCGTTGACCACAGTCACCGTGACGGCCTCGCAGGAACACTCGTACACGCGACGGGTACCTCCCGCGGTCGTCATCGTCAACTGGAGCTGATCGTCCGCGAGTGGTTGGTCACACCGATAGCACGTACAGGCGATGGACTCGAGCATACTCGAGTGGAGAATCGACAGCACCCTTAACGTTCGCCAACAGGAGAGTGAAAGTGAAAGTGGTTGCCGTCTGCGCGTCAGCCCACGCAACGACCGCTCGCACACGTCGCAACACCTATTTGGCCCCCGTTCAGTGATCTGTGGTAATGGCTGGCAAGTGGATGGCTGGCATCGTCGACTCGTTCGTCGACGGCGGGCCACCGACCCTCGAGCACGTTCGCCCCGTCTCCGTCCCCGGTCGACCGACGGGGCTGGCTCGAGAACACGATTTCGACGACGAGCTGATCGCGTACCGAACGACGTTCGCGGATCCGCGCACTACGGACGACGATCGGACGCTACTTGCCCTCCGCGGGACGGCAGGGTTGACCGGCGTCTGGATCAACGGCACCGAACAGGACGTCGATCCGGACGAGCCGTACTTCCTGCCGACTCGACTCGAGTTCGAACCGAACGTGGAGAACGAACTGATCCTGTGTTTCGATCCGGCTCGAACGCCCGGCGGGATCTACGACACCGACGAGGTTCCACCGGCGTACGGACTCCCCGGGATCTGGTGGGGCGTGGATCTCCAGGTCAGGCCACGGACGTTCATCAGCGACTTCGCGGTCACACCGCGGCTCGAGGGACAGGGGCAGGGCGAAGACGCGTTCATCGACGTCGAGATCACCGTCGACGTGGGCGACGAACCGATCGACGATTCGATCACCCTCTCGCTCCGCCCGGAGGGCTTTCGCGGCGGCGGGACGATGGGTCGGGTAGCGATCGAGGCCGACGCAGGCGAACGGGCGACGGCCTCGACGACGCTCGAGGTTCGCGACCCGGCGCTGTGGTGGCCACGGGGGTACGGCGACCAACACCGATACACCGTGCGAGCAAAACTCGGGGCCGATTCGACCGAACGAGTCGTCGGACTGCGAACGATCGAGGAAACCGAGGACGGCCTGGTGGTCAACGGGCGTCCGGTTCGGGCTCGTGGTGTTTCCCGCCTCCCGGGGAACGACACGCGGGCGGACGCCGAACGGGCGGCCGAACTGAATGCGACGCTCTTACGCGTGCGTGGTCACGCACCACGTCCCGCCCTGTACGCAGCGTGTGACGAACTCGGGCTCCTCGTCTGGCAGGATCTCCCGGTGAGCGCCTCCGCGCTCGAGGTCGAAAGCGGGAAGCGCCACGTGGCGGCGATCACCGACCGCTACGGTGCGCATCCGAGTCTGGCCCTCGTCGGTGTGCAGAACGAACCGGTCGATCCCTTCGAGAAGCCCCTGGGGAGTGGCTCCCGCTCGAGGCTGGCGTTTCGGTGGCGAACCTGGCGCACCGGGTTCGATGGGAGTACGGCGGCGGCAGTCGCCGACATCGTTCCCGACGAGTACGTCGCAGTACCGGTCACGGGCGCACCAGGACTCGAAGCCACCGCGACGACGCTCTTCCCGGGCTGGCAGTACCTCGACGCCACCGACATCGAGAGGCTCCTCGGTCGTTACCCGTCACTGGGTTCGTACGTTGGAGCCTTCGGCGCGGCATCGATCACCACCGACGAGGTCGACCCTGGCGTCGTTCCCGGCGTCGATCCGTCGCTGCTCGAGCGACACGCCGATACCGTGGACGCCTCGCTCGCGTATCAGGCGACGACGATACGCACGGTTGCGGAGGCGCTCCGTCGCCACGAGAGCACGCTGTTCGTCGCCGCCACGCTTCGTGATACGGGGCCGGGAGGCGGGAGAGGGATGGTCACCCACGACGACTCCACAAAACCGGCGTTCGATGCCCTCTCGTCGGCCTACGAACCAGTTCAGGCCGTTGTCGATCGGCTTCCGAAGGGGGGTGAAGAGGTGCCCATCACGCTGGTCAACGATACGTCGACACTGCTCGAGACGACGGTATCCTGGCGTGCAGGGGATCGTTCGGGTGACACGTCCGTGACGGTAAACGCGATGGGGGCAGCCTCGGCGGGGTCGGTCGACGTACCGCCGAACGCCGACGCCGTCGAACTCAGTGTTGAACTGGACGACCGGTCGGTACACAATCGATATGATTTATAAGAGCACCGCGCACCTCCATGTGGGTTCTCCACACGGTTTCAGGCCCCCTGCTAACGATTTTCACAGTCGAGTACACCGGTACATTTAAATGGTGTGCGGCAGTAGTAGCCGATACCAGAACGCCATCGGGGCGCGTATCGCTCGACGATCGATGACAGGAAATCTTATTCACCGGGTTTCGCCAGTCGTGAGCGGTCGTGCCGGCCGATGCGGGTATGGCACAGAGGGTAACAACACATGGTAGACGAATCGAAAAACATCGACCTTACAGACGAAGATCTCGAGAACGACTCCAAAGGGCAGCTCATCAAAAAAGCTGGGCAGCTCCGAGACCGACGAAACGACCTGAATCAGATGGCCTCCGAGCGCGCCGGCAAGCGCGACGAGCTCAACGCAAAGACGCGCGAGAAAGTCGACGAGGCCCAGGAACACCGCGAGAAACGCGACGAGCTCAACGAGCAGGTGCAAGAGCACAAAGAAAAGCGTAACGAGCTCAACGCCGAGGCCAACAAGCTCTTCGACAAAGTCGAGACCCTGAAATCGGACATGGAGCTCGACGAGGGCAAAGACCTCGAGGAACTCGAGTCCGAAATCGAACAGCTCGAGTTCAAACAACAGACCGAAGTGCTCTCCTCGGAAGAAGAGCGCGAACTGATCGAGAAGATCGAGTCCAAACGCGAGGAGTACGCCGAGCGCAAGGACAAACTCGAGGACAACGACGGGCTCGAAGAGCTCGTCGAGGAAGCCGAGGAAGTACGCTCGGACGCCTCTCAGCACCACCAGAAGGTGACTGAACTCGCGGACAAGGCCCAGGAACACCACAACCAGATGATCGAGGCCTACCGCGAGGCCGACGACATCCGCGACGAGGCCGACGAGATGCACGAGTCCTTCGTCGAGGCCCAGGAGGCCGCCGACCGTCACCACGAGGACTTCGTCCGCGTCCAGAAGCGCCTGCGCGAGATGGACAAGAAAGAGGAGAAACAGCGCCAGTCCGCTCGCGACAAGAAGAAGGAGGCGGCCAAGGAAGAGGCCGAGGAGATTTATCAGAAGTTCAAGGAGGGCGAGACCCTCGACACCGAAGACCTGATGAAGCTCCAGAAGACCGGCCTGCTCTAGGTCGATTTCGCTGTTCTCGAGATTTCCGTTTTTCACGCCTCGAGCGGCGCTACTCGTTGCTCGATCCAGACAGCCGCCGTTCGACGGTCGCTTCAGCCGACCGCTGACAGAGCGACTGCGCTCGAACGCGGTGGGTTTCGACCGGGCCCGTCGGGATTGCCAGGCCAGGACTACCAATCATTATCGGGATGGGCGTCCCACCTACGCCGTATGCATCACAGGTGGTTTCAGTGAATCGAGTCGCTCGAGTCGCCCTCGTCGTCATCGGAACGCTTCTCGTCACCGTTCTCGCCGTTATCGTGTTCGTCATCGTCCCGGACACGCTCGCACAACTGCTCGGCATCGTCCTGGCGATCGTCACGGTAAGCATCGGCATACGATTCGTCGGGAACCTCGCGACCACCCTGTTTCCACGCTACAACGTCGCCGAGGTCGCCGTCGAGGGGCCGATCACCCGGAACGGCGGTGGTGGCCCGATGCCGACGAGCCCGCGATCGACGCCCGCAGACGACATCGTCGAGCAGATCGATCGGGCGAACGACGACGGCAACGTCGACGCTCTCCTGGTCAAACTCAACACCCCCGGCGGCGAGGTCGTCCCAAGTGACGACATCAAACTCGCTGCCGAACGGTTCGACGGGCCGACGGTCGCGTACACGACCGACCTCTGTGCCAGCGGCGGCTACTGGATCGCCAGCGGCTGTGACGAACTCTGGGCGCGCGACGCCAGCATCGTCGGCTCGATCGGCGTCATCGGCTCGCGCGTCAACGCCACCGAACTGGCCGAGAAGGTAGGGCTCTCCTACGAGCAGTTCACCGCCGGCGAGTACAAAGACGCCGGGCTCCCGATCAAGGAACTCGAGGACGACGAACGCAAGTACCTGCAGGGAATCGTCGACGGCTACTACGACTCGTTCGTCGAACGGGTGAGCGAGGGGCGCGACCTCGACCCCGACCTGATCAGGGAGACCGAAGCGCGAATCTATCTCGGCACGGACGCCAACGAACTCGGTCTCGTCGACGCACTCGGGACGCGAGAGGACGTCGAACGCGTCCTCGCCGAGCGCCTCGAGATCGATTTCGGGGAAGTCGCCGTCGAGGAATTCGAACCGGAACGGCCGCTGATGGCCCGTCTCGGTGGCGGTGCCCAGTCGCTCGCGTACTCGTTCGGTGCCGGCGTGGCTGGTCTCGCCGACGACCGTGGATTCAGGCTACGGCTCTGACCTGATTACCCGCCGGGTTCCATCCGGTGACGGCCACATCGATCGGCCAGGACGATGGTTCGGGGTTGGAAGAGGATACTCGTGTGGCAACGGTGTCCTCGAGGAGATTTCGACGAGAAGTCAGCCCAGATAGATGACAGTCCGGAGATATGACTGCCCGGAGAGATACCAGCCCGACGAAAACCCCCGCTCGTACGTCACGTTGCGCCACACATGGTGATAGATTACCGGCGAAACCACCCGAACGAGTGAGTGGTTTTATCGTCGCAGAGAATGCATCGGCAACCGTGACAACGCTGGTGGTCTGTCTCGACCGAACCGACGACGTCGGCCGCCGAACCGGGTTGCGGACGCCGATCGTCGGCTGGGAAGCCGTCCGCGCGCTCGTGACCGACGTCGGGCTCGCCGATCCGGAGGACTCGGGGGTGAACACGCTCCTCGAGTCCCTGCGGGTCGCCCAGAGCCTTCGCGACGACGACGAGGAGACCGTGGTCGCGGTCGTCTCGGGCGATCGAGACTCGATGGTGTCGGCCGACAGGGCCGTCGCCCACCAGCTCGACGAACTCATGGCGGAGTACCAGCCCGACTCGGCGATCGTCGTCATCGACAGCGCCGAGGACGAACGGCTCGTTCCGATCGTCGAAAGCCGGGTGCAGGTCGACGCCGTCGATCGCGTGGTCGTCCGCCAGGCGCGTGACATCGAATCGACGTACTATCTGCTCAAGCAGTTCCTGGCTGACGAAGAGCTTCGCCAGACGATCCTCGTTCCGCTCGGGCTCACGTTGCTCGTGTTCCCGGTGCTGGCGACGTTCGTCGGCCCGGCCGAGGGGGCAGCGACGATCACGGCAGTCATCGGTCTGTTCTTGCTGTACAAAGGATTCAGCATCGACGAACTGCTCGCCGGCCTGGGGAGACAGCTCAAAGACTCGCTGTACTCCGGGCAGGTGTCCATCGTCACCTACGTGGTCGCCATTGGCCTCTCCCTGGTTGGGTTATTTATCGGGGCACTCGGCGTCTCGAACCTCGGAGAGACACAGGGAGCGGTCGTTCCAACGATGCAGTTCGTCTTCGACAGCGTCCCCTGGCTCGCCGCGGCCGCCCTCACCGCGAGTGCGGGGCGGCTGTTCGACGAACTCATTCGCGAGGAGCCCCTCCGAAGTTCCTATCTCCATCTGCCGTTTCTCGTCGTCGCCGTCGGACTCGTCATTCGCGGGTTCAGTGGCTTTTTCCTCGAGCAACAGGGGCAGATCGATCCGTTCGTCATCCCCCAGGTAATGGTGGACGAACAGTGGGGAATTCAGAGCTTCCCACTCACGTCCGGCCAGCGGCTGGCCATGTTCGTCAGTTTCGGGTTCGCATTGAGTTTGATCGGGGTTCGCATCGCCGCCCGCTATGCGGAGACACCCATGGAGCGTCAGGACGACTTGAGCGGGGCGTCGTCCGGTAAAAAGACACAGACGGTGCGAAACGAGGCCGAGCTGACCGACGGTGGCTCGAAGGCAGCAGAAGGGGAAGCCGACGAGGACAACAGAGCAGAATCCGATGACGGTGAGAAAGCGGAAGCCGAAGACGATGTGATGGATCACGACGAACTCGACGAACTCGACGAACTCGACGAGGAGTAGGGGCCACCAATAGGGAGTGCCATCGTTCTCACCCACGTCCATCACGGGCGGCGATTGGGTTTTCCAGCCGAATACTACTGGGAATACTCGTTCGACCAGAGCGAGGTGAACTCGTCACGTCTTTGTCCGCAGACCGAAAACGACGGGTATGACGGACGACAGTGGCTCGTGGGTCGGGCTCTTCTCCGGAGGGAAAGACTCCGCGTGGGCAGTCTATCAGGCGCTGGAGAGAGGCCTCACGGTGAACCGCCTCGTCACGGTACACCCGGTCGGGGACTCCTACATGTACCACGTCCCGGAGACGAAGCTGACGGGACTGGTTGCCGAGAGCATGGGCATTCCCCTGGTCGACGTCGAACCCGCCGACTTCGAGGCCGAGTCGGCGATCACCTCGAGCGAGCAAGGGGACGACGAACTCGAACCACTCGAGGCAGCCCTGGAGACCCTCGACGCCAACCTCGAGGACGGCATCGCTGGCGTCACCGCTGGGGCCGTCGAGAGCGAGTTCCAGACGAGCCGAATCGAAGCGATGTGTGAGCGCCTCGGCTGTGATCTGTTCGCACCGCTCTGGCGGGAGGATCCGCGCGAACTCGTCGACGCGATGCTCGAGGCGGGATTCGAAATCGTCATCGTACAGGTCGCAGCGGCGGGCCTTGACGAATCCTGGCTCGGGCGCACCCTCGACGCCGAGGCGGTGGCTGACCTCGAGGCGCTTAACGAACGCTACGGTGTCCACCTGCTGGGGGAAGGCGGCGAGTTCGAAACGCTGGTCGTCGACGGCCCACACATGCAACGGCGGCTGGCGCTCGAGTACGAAACCGAGTGGGATGGCACGCGCGGCCGGATCCGCGTGACGGACGCGAGCCTCGAGTGAAGACGGGAGACGACGCCCGAGGAACGGGGACTCAACCGGTTTCTACATCTGTACCGTCGTCAGGATCAGTTCCGACCCCATCGAGTTGCTGTTGCACCATCGGTTGTTCGTCGCGCGCTGCCTCGGCGAGCGCCTCCCTGGGCTCGAGGTTTCCATAGGCCTCCCCGAAGACGTTCAGTCCGGCCTTGAACACCGCTAGCAGGACGGGGCCAAGGAACAGCCCCATGATCCCGAGCAGGTAGATACCGCCGATGACGCCGATGAGAACGACTGCCGGGTGCAGCCCAGAGCTTCGATCGACGAAAATCGCCCGCAGGTAGTTGTCGACGATCGAGAGGACGGCGATTCCGTAGAGCAATAGCACGGTTGCCAACATCGGTTCGCCGGTAGCAAACAGATACCCAACGGCGGGGCCCCAGACGAGCCAGACCCCGATCGCCGGCAAGAACGAGACGACGATCATGACCATCGTCCAGAGCGGCACGTTCGAGACGCCGACCAGCCAGAGCCCGATCCCACCGAGGATTCCCTCGGCGAGGGCGACCAGCACGTGACTCTTGATGACCGCCCAGGTGACGACGTTGACTTCGTCGAACAGTTCGTCTCGGACGACGGGATCGATCGGTGCGACGGCGCCGACCCACTCGACGAACGTGTCGCCGTCGACCAGCAAGTAATAGAGCAAAAACACGAGCACGAGCAGGCCGATGCCCATCTCGATCCCCATGTTCAGGAGGCGAAGCGACTCGCCGACGACGATGTCGATGGCATCGGTGATGACGTCAGGCTCCAGCGTCGAGCGGATCTGTCCCTGGAGATCCGCAATCGTCTCGTCTTCGAGTCCCAGGTCACGCCCCAGTGCCTCGAGTTCATCGAGGGCGGCCGGGCCGTCGAACTCCGAGAGGAACGAAAACACGGTCTGAAAGACGATCACTGAAAAGACAAACAGGGGAACGACGGCTGCAACCATGGCGACAGCGGTGAGAACAAGTGCGACGAGTTTCGAGCGATGCCGTTCAGCCAGCGGGACGGAGTCGAGGGTAGCCTCGAGGCGTTTCTGGGTCGGGTAGAGGACGAACGCGAGAAGACCGGCCGCCATCACGTACGGAAACAGGGGAAACACCATCAGCGCGGCGATGTAGCCGAGGATCACCAACAAGAGCGCAAAAAACCCGGTACGAACGTCCATGCGATGTGCTGTCGGGTCACCACCATAAGTGTTGATCTTTTTCGAATGAAGAGATGGGGTTTCCTCGAGATGGAGTCGAGTTCAGATCCGTTCTACGGCCCCACACTTACCCGACAACGCACCACTCATCCCAACCAACACTGATCGGGGGTTCGACCGTCAGTGTCCCAGTTAGACGGCCATCAGCGCCACATTTAGGCGTCCGATACCGCCGCGTCGTCCGCCTCGAGTCGCTCGAACGTTTCGGCGGTAAGTTCGCCCGTCTTCGCGAGAATCCCATCCCAGGCGTCGTTCTCGGGGGCGATACCCAGCAACTGGGCAACCCGCATGATCGAAAGATGGTACACGCGCTGTCTACCCGGTTCTTCCTCCCAGATGACTATGTTACAGGGGAACAGTCCCCCAATTTGCATGGTCTCCTCGAGCGCCCGGTTGGCGATTGCCGGATTGCAGGCACCGAGGACGTAGTAGGGATCGCGGTCTGCGTCCACCTTCTCGTTGAGTAGTTCTGAGGGTGAGAACTCAACCGGGATGCCGAAGCCGACGTCGGTGCAGACTGCACGAACGCGTTCGATCGCTTCCTCGTGGTCTAGCTCGAGGACGACCTGTTTCTCGCCGATATCGTCGGGATCGATCGTCGCTGGATCGATTGGAAGTGCCATATGACGTCTTCGACAGCACGGGCAAAAACGACGCGGGTTCGAAACGACAGCGACGGTGCGACCGGCGGTCACGAGTTGGGAGCGACAACAACACCAGAAAACACCTACAACGGCACCGGAAGCCACTCGAGGGACGCGAGGAGCCCCGTCGGATCGAAGAGCGGTTCTCGCAAGACGAGCCAGTCGAGCAGGACGAGGCCGGCCCCGTGAGCGATGACGGAGGGAAGGATCGAGTTCGAGTGGTAATCGACGGCTCCGAAGAGGACGTCCGTTGGCCCCGAGAGCAGGAACTCGATCGGCGGCTTCGAGGCGTGGTGGATCATGTAGACGATCGGGCTGATGAAGACAGCCTTGAAACCAATCTCTTTCACCCCGACACAGAGCAGCCCCCGGTAGTACGTCTCTGCGGCCAGCGCGAGGACGAACAACTGCACTGCGTGCGGGAGAAACGCTCCCAGGGCCAGCGACGTCTGCCACATCGGGTAGTACGCACGGATCGTCGGCAACGTCGAGCCGATCAGATAAAACGGCAGGACGAACAGCGAGAGCAAAATTGCGTTACGAATCGCGATGCGGTTGATCGTCCACCCGATGTGTCGGCCGTGAGTCGCTCCGAGCGCGAGCGGGCCCCCGATCAGGACGATGGCATCGAAGACAGTTCGTTTGTGCAGCTCCGATGGAACCCAGACCATCCAGATTGCCGTCAAGACGGCACCGACGAGTAACGATTTCTGAAACCACGACCGCTCAGCAATGACGGCTCGTATCGAATTCAACCACGAAGTGCCGCCCAGCCGTTCCACGATTCCTTACTCGTCGTCCGATTCGGTTGCGTCCCCCGCACTCGCTGTCTGGACGGGGCCCGTTCCAATCACGTCTCGGACGTACGCTTCGAACTCCTGGCGACGCTGGAAGTACGTCTCGTCGATATGCTCGAGCGTACTCGAGAGCGTCCGTGAACCGTCGGGGGTTCGGATGACGCTGTCGCCCTCGAGACGGTCGATTTCACTCTTCTGGATCGGCCAGTGCAGCCGGGAGGTGACACGAGCGAGCGGCGCACCGTCGACGGGTGTCTGCTCGCCGAGTTCGATGACGGGAGAGTCGGCTTCCTCATCACTCATGGGCAAGAGTTTGTGAGCCCGTTGATTCAAGCTTTCGTTTCCCCGGCAGACCTCCAATTCGCCACAGGACAACACCCACGCCTCACCGCGCCGCCCTCAGTCAAGGACTGTCCCACGCGAGAGCATAAGACGCGATGAGCCATCAGCGTTCCTCGCACTCCGTGAAGGTGTCTTCCCACCGACATGTGTCTGACGTATCGTTTTGTGGAATGAGGCCGTGTGGACAGCCATGACAAGCCTGACGGAGGTCTACGACGGTGCGACAGGGGGGACGAGCCTCCGGCAGCTGTACGCCGGATTGGCGCTCGTCGTCGTCGGCGCACTCCTCGGTATCGTTGCCGTGCTCGTGGCGACGACAACCCTGTTCTCGAGTGCGTTCACCGATCAGTACGGACCCGTGTTGTGGGCCGGAATCCTCGCCGGAACGGGCGTTCCACTCGCGCTGCTGGGCGTCTTCGCCGTCCTTCCTGCCAGTCGGCGCGTCCAGGCGGCTGCCGTCATCGGGACGAGCATCTGTCTGCTCGGCGTCGTCCTCTTCTGGCACGCCTATCCGGGCCACTGGCGGGGCCACGGCGACAACCTCACCCTCCATGTGTCCGTCGTCTATTTGCTCGGGCTGTTTACGGCCATGTGGTGTCTGTTCATCGGTGTCGTCAACTTCAAAACCCGCAACGACCCTGGCGGCATGCTCGAGATGAACGTCACCCGCCGCAACCAGACCAAAGTGGTCGAGGTCGACTCCTCGAGTGGCGGCCTGGGCGGTATCGGTTTCCTCGGGGGGACGCCCGATGGCGACGTCGAGACACAGACGAACGCGAAGGGCGATACGGACGGCGGCGAGACTGAGTCGACATCAACGTCGACAACCGCGTACGACGGCTCGAGCGTCTCCACGAGCGGCAAATCCACGCAAACGAGGCCGCGCCCGCCCCGGAGCGCGCCAGCGAGCGACGGTGGCGCGGTTGCCGAGGACATCCACTCGCCGATGGACGAGTACGACGGCGACGGCCGGGATGGCGTGATCGTCGACGAGCCAAAAACGACGAGCGAGCCGACCGACCGTTACTGCGGCAACTGCCGGCACTTCCAGTACGTCCGGACGTCCGGCGGGATGACCCCCTACTGTGGCCAATTCGACGAGACGATGGACGATATGGACGCCTGTGAGGAGTGGACGCCGAACCGTCGATAGTACTTTTTGTCAGCCAACGGCTCTCCGGTGCTGGTAACCGAGTATGGATCTGTTGAAACTCATTCGGTGGACAGTCCTCTCGTGGAACTATCGATCATCAGGTCTGCGTATCGATCAGCGGGTGTGCTATCGGGCTCGAGTGAGATCCAGAGATTTGAGTCAGGAAGCCGCGCCCTCGAGAAGCCAGTTACTACTGGTGAGGAGGGTGCGGTCTTTCACTTCCTTTCCGGATAACGCTCGATGGGGGATGCTGTATCAGATTCCCTAGCCCTCCACTGGTCAGGTTTCCTCAACTCGCGAAGCGCAGGTTCCCCTCGAGAGGCCGGGATAGCGACCACGCTTTTTGATGCGCCAGCCTGGCGTTCTCGACGCAGACCGGGTCGTCGTCGATCTCGAGGCCGACCCGCTAGAGCAAGAGAACCTCACGACCGACGAGCAACCGGACGATCCAGCGACTGTCGCCGTTCGGGGTCGACTTCGTGACGAGTTGCTCGAGTGGAGGGAGACCACGAACGATCCGTTGCTCGAGAGATCGATCCTTCCGAACGGTTGGGAGACGGTTCACCCGCGGTTGAGCGACAACCGCAATGTCACTCGGAACGACGGTTCACAGTGACAGCACATCGGCGGACAGGTTCACGTTCTGATTTCTGCACACTTCACCACAGTCGATCCAGAAGTGGCCGCTTCCAGTTACCATCTTCTGGACAGGACGATTTCTTTCGATATCCGTAACTGTGGGTGTCTCGTACAACGCGTTTCTATCGCAGGCTACAGCTATTTCCAGCCATCGCTGCTCCATTTGAGAGGGAACCGTGTCGTCAAATCACACTAATCAGGAGGCATTCGTCTTCGATTCACCGTCCGAATCGGACGAAAAGTGGCGAGTGAAGCCGGGAGAGAAACGTCATTTCGAGTATCGGGTAGGTATGAACTATCTCGACCAATCTATCGAACTGCCAGTAACGATCGTTAACGGCGATCACCCTGGCCCACGTCTGTTTCTGACTGCTGCGGTTCACGGTGACGAAATAAATGGGGTAAAAGTGCTTCAACGGATAGCGAACGAGTACGAACCGGCAGACCTCCACGGGACGCTCGTCTGCATCCACGTCGTCAACGTGCCGGGGTATCGAGCCGAACAGCGGTATTTGCCGATCTACGACCGCGACCTGAACCGTTCGTTTCCCGGCCTGGCTGACGGTTCGGAGGCGTCGCGGATGGCGAAGAACATATTCGATCAGTTCGTCAGTCGGTGCGACATGGGCCTCGATTTTCACACGTCGACCCGGAACAAACTGACGCTCATGCACGCACGGGCCGATATAGACGATGACGACGTGGCTCGTCTCGTCGAGGCGTTCGGCGCTGAACTGGTACTTTCCAGCGCCGGTAGCGAAGGGTCATTACGACGGGAGGCCACCGAAGACGGCGTTCCGACCGCTACGATCGAGATGGGTGAGGCCGATCGGTTCCAGCCCGTGCTGATTGAGCGGGCCATCGAGGGCGTCGAGAACGTCATGGCGACGTACAACCTGTTGCCGGAGGTCGATTCGCGACCACCGACGTTCGGGAAAATTCTCGAGAGTGAAAGCGAGAAGACGTGGTTGCGCGCGGACACGGGCGGTCTGGTAGAGATGACGTGGGGGCCGCATCCCATCGTCGAGGCGGGGGAAAAGATGTGCGTAATCTCCGATCACTTCGACGAGGAGAACCACGTCATTGAAGCGCCGTTCACGGGGTTGCTGATCGGTATTTCGGCGAATCCACGAGTCCTTCCGGGTCGACCGCTGATTCACCTGGTCGAACTGACCGACGACGAACGTGATGCAGCCGAGTCGGCGTTCGAGGAAATTGGATTCCAGGCCCAGCGAACGTTTCACTGGATGGGGGACACGAGCGACGATATCGTCGAATCGACGTTCGATACCGGCAACGAATCCAAAAACGGCGAGTCAACGGGCCAGTAGTGACGATCGGAAAAATGGGACACTCGTTGATCCCTGGTTGGTTAGTTGCACGTTTCCGGATACCCCGGAAACAACTACGTTCCAGTCATCCATCGAAAACCACTAATCCTAATCCGAGTAGAAGTTTGGATTGCAGTAAAAGTGGAGAGACACCGTGACCACTCTTTTGCGAGAGAGGGATGCCGAATGTGATCCCACAGACGAACGACACACGATGAGCGAACGAAAGAGTAGAAGTGTCCCGTCCGCAAACCACCTCCCATGTACGACCGAATCAAGGGTTTTCGTGACTTCTATCCCGGCGAGATGGCCGCCCGGCGCGCGGCTATCGACACGCTCGAGGAGACCGCCCGCCAGTACGGCTTTCGCGAAATCGGGACGCCGGCGCTCGAGCGCGCCGAGATGTGGACGGACAAGAGCGGCGACGAGATCGTCGACGAGCTGTACGCATTCGAGGATCAGGGTGGCCGCCACGTCACGCTCACCCCGGAACTGACGCCGACCGTTGCCCGGATGGTCGTCGCCAAACAGCAGGAACTCTCGAAACCCATCAAGTGGTTCTCCACGCGCCCCTTCTGGCGCTACGAGCAGGTACAGCAGGGTCGTCAGCGAGAGTTCTACCAGACCAACGTCGACATCTTCGGCTCCGCCGAACCCGAAGCCGACGCCGAAATCCTCGCGTGGGCGGCGGACGCCCTCACCGGACTCGGACTCACGAGCGACCACTTCGAGTTCCGCATCTCCCACCGGGACGTCCTCGGGGGCGTCCTCAAAACCTACGACGCCGACGTCGACGTCGAAGCGGCGATTCGAGCGGTCGACAAGTCGGACAAAATCGAGCGCGTCGAGTACCACGACCTGCTCGTCGACGCCGGCCTTCCGGCAGACGACGCAGCGCAGTTCGACGACCTCATCGCCAGCGGCGACCTCGAGGCCGTCGTCGAGTTCTCCGGCACCGAGCGGGTGACCGACGCCGTCGAAAACTTGCAGGCGGTGCTCGCCGCCGCCGAGGACTTCGGCGCTCGAGAGTTCTGTACGATCTCGCTCGAGACGGCGCGCGGCCTCGATTACTACACGGGCGTCGTCTTCGAGTGCTTCGACTCCGCCGGCGAGGTCTCCCGATCGGTGTTCGGCGGCGGCCGCTACGACGACCTCATCGAGTCCTTCGGCGGCCAGCCGACCCCCGCCGTTGGTGTCGCCCCCGGTCACGCGACCATCCCCTTGCTCATGCAGCGGGCGGGCGTCTGGCCCGACGAGGAGATCACGACGGACTACTACGTCCTGTCGGTGGGTGATACGCGACCCATCGCCTCGAGAATCGGCCGCGAACTCCGCGAACGCGGCCACGTCGTCGAGACGGACGTCGCCGGACGTTCCTTCGGTGCCCAGCTTGGCTACGCCGACTCGATAAACGCCGAAACGACCGTGATCGTCGGCGAGCGCGACCTCGAGAACGACGAGATTACGCTGAAGGAGATGGCCTCCGGCGACGAGGTGCAGGCACCAGTCGAGGCGTTCCCCGGCGACCTCGAGCGGCCGACGGTCGAGGATTTCCTCGCATAATTCTGCAGGTCACGCCCGCTCGAGTATCGTCAGTTCAGAATTACCCAACGTCAGTCCATGGTTGGTCGATGACCGGCCCCCGATACCCGACTGGGTGGGATTCTTGGCTGCTCCCGTCGAAGTGATCGACGTGACCAACGAGGAACGAAACCGGTGGGACGACCGCTACCGGGCTCGAACTCGAGGCGACCGTTCCCCCGGCGACCCCTCCCCGATCCTCGAGGCTGCCGTCGACGGCCACCCGCCGGGTCGAGCGCTCGACGTCGCCACCGGCGGCGGGCGAAACGCCCGCTACCTGGCCGCCCACGGCTGGACGGTCGACGGCCTCGACATCTCGCGGATCGTCCTCGAGCGCGCTCGAGCTCGAGCCAGGGCGGATGGGGTGTCGGCCAACTGGATTCTCGCCGACGCGGATCGCTACGGGTTTCCGCCGACGATGTACGACCTGGTCACCATCAGTTTCTTCGACGCTCGGCGATCGCTGCCGGAGATTCTCGAGGCGCTCACACCCGGTGGCATCCTCGTCTACGAGCACTACGTCGTTTCGGGCGATAGCGGGGACTCGAGCGCGAGCACGAGTGGCCCCGGGGATCGCTACCGGTTCCAGCCGGGCGAACTGCTCGAGCGGTGTCGATCCCACGGAATCAGGATTCAGATCTACGACGAGTACGAGCGACGAGACGAAACGCGGGTGATACTGGTCGGGCGACGTTCCGGATGAGGTGACGACGGTGGCGGGCTCACCGAACGCGCTGCAGTAGCGCCCAGCTAAGCCCGAGTCCCACGAGCAAGACGATAACGACGTTCGCGAACAGGATGAGCGGAGTGAGAACGGGCCACAACAGGATGGCGAGTATCGCGACCAGCAGAACGATGATCACGTTGAGACGGTGGAGGACGGCGTCTTCGGCCATTGTCCGAACTGTTCGTGTCAGCAACAAGTGCGTTTCGGTGATCGATCGAAGGCGCCTGCTATTGTAATCGGGAGACGAACCAGGAAACAGTCGTCTACGTCGGCGATCCCACTCGACACCGAACCTGGATGCCATCGGGGTCGTCGACGGATATGCCCTCCTCACGCTTCGTGACCTGCACGTTGTGGCTCTCGAGGCGATCCTGAAGCGCCTCGAGGTCGCTCGCTTCTGGAAGGAGTACCTCGAGCCACGACAGACCCCGCCCATCGACCGACGCCGTTCGGTGGTGCCACGTGTTCGCCCCGAGGTGGTGGTGATAGCCCCCGGCGGAGACGAACACCGCCCCAGGAACTGTCGTCGTGACCTCGAACCCGAGCACGTCCACGTAGAACGTCCTGAACGACTCGAGCGAGGATACTTCCAGGTGGACGTGGCCGACGTCGGTTCCCGCCGGGACGTGCTCGTCACCCGCGGCGGCCGCCGAGATCGTGGCGAGATCTAGCGGTTCAGTTGTCATCCGTATGGGATTGTCGTCACCACTCGGCCACGACTCGCGGGGATAATCGCGGTAGATTTCGACGCCATTTCCCTCGGGATCGGTGCAGTACAGCGCCTCGCTCACGCCGTGGTCGGACGCCCCACCGAGGTGCCACCGATCCCGGATCCGGTTTAGCGCGTCGCCGAGCGCCTCGCGGGAAGGAACCCAAAACGCGTTGTGGTAGAGGCCGGTGGCGCTTCGGTGGCGAGGCTGGGCGTCCGAATCACGTTCTAGAACGAGAAGCGGCGTCCCCTCGACGCCGAGCACCGCCGTCGCGTCGGATCGACTGAGTACCCTGAGTCCGACGACGGTTCGATAGAACTCGGTCGTCTCCTCGAGATCCGACACGCGGAGGGCGCTCCGCCCGATTGTCGCTCCCGCCGGGAGGCGATCCGTTTCAGCATTCGATGGGTCACTCACGGAATCACACCGGAGATTGGATCGTGAGTCCGATATACCTTCGCGAACATCGGCTTTACCAGGTCACACCGACGTCACCACTGCGACGGCTCGAGACGGTATCCCGTGTCTCGACATCGAAAAATGTCTGCCCCGTATCGGGGGAGAAGGCGAAAACCGATCTAGTGCTCCGTCAAGCGTCGACTGATGGGGACACTCGGACGACCATCATCGATTCCACCCATCAGTTCAGGCTTGTAACGCCACTAGGCGAGCCCTATCTGTTCGGTGTAGGCGCCGTACTGCTGTTCGAACACCTGCATGATCTCGCCCATCGTCGCGTAGGCTTTGACCGCGTCGACGATGTATGGAATGGTGTTCTCGTCGTTTCCGATCGCCTCCTCGAGCGCCGACAGCGTCGCCTCAACGGCTTCGTCGTCGCGGTCGGCTTTCGTCTGCTCGAGACGGTTCAGCTGGCGATCCTGGGTAGTTTCGTCGACGTGGAGGATGTCGGGGGAAGTGTCCTCGTCGATCGTGAACTTGTTGACGCCGACGACGACCTCCTCCTCGCGTTCGACGCGTTCCTGGTACTCGTAGGAGGCCTCCTGGATCTCCCGGAGGAAGTAGCCGTCGTCGATCCCCTGGAGGATGCCGTCGCGAACCGAGCCGTCACCGAGGTCGCGGATGTGCTCGATGTAGCGCATGGCTCGTTTTTCCGTCTCGTTCGTGAGCGCCTCGACGGCGAACGACCCGCCCAGCGGATCGACGATGTCCGCAGCACCGGACTCCTCGGCGATTATCTGCTGGGTGCGCAGGGCGACCCGGACGGCCTTCTCGCTGGGCAGGGCGAGCGCCTCGTCGAAGCTGTTGGTGTGCAGCGACTGCGTGCCCCCGAGGACGCCCGCCAGCGCCTGCATCGTCACCCGAGCGACGTTATTGATCGGCTGCTGGGCCGTCAGCGACTGGCCGGCCGTTTGCGTGTGGAACTTCAGCCGTTTGGACTCCGCCCGCTCGGCGTCGTACCACTCGTCCATCACGCGGGCATAGATCCGGCGGGCCGCGCGGAACTTGGCGATCTCCTCGAAGAAGGAGTTGTGACAGTTGAAGAAGAACGACAGCCGAGGGGCGAACTCGTCGACCTCGAGGCCGCGCTCGATGGCGTCTTCGACGTAGCCGAAGCCGTCGGCGAGCGTGAAGGCGAGTTCCTGGACGGCAGTCGAGCCGGCCTCGCGGATGTGATAGCCCGAGACCGAAATGGGGTGGAACTTTGGCGTCTCCTCGGCGCTGAACTCGACGACGTCGGTGACGAGTTTGAGCGACGGATCCGGCGGGATCACCCACTCCTTCTGGGCGATGAACTCCTTGAACATGTCGTTCTGGAGGGTGCCGCGGATCCGTTCGCGCGGGACGCCCTGCTGGTCGGCCAGGGCGACGTACATCGCGTAGATGACGGGTGCGGAGGGGTTGATCGTGAAACTCGTGGAGACATCGTCGACGTCGATGCCGTCGAAGAGGATCTCCATGTCTCGCAGGGTGTCGACGGCGACGCCTTCCCTGCCGACCTCGCCGTCGCTCATCGGGTCGTCCGAATCGAGTCCCATCAGCGTGGGCATGTCGAACGCCGTCGACAGCCCGGTCTGGCCCTGCTCGATCAGATAGTGGAACCGCTCGTTGGTCTCTTCGGCCGTCCCGAAGCCGGCGAACTGGCGCATCGTCCACGTCCGACCCCGATACATCGTCGGGTACGGCCCTCGCGTGTAGGGTTCCTCGCCGGGGAAGCCCAGATCCTCGAGGAAATCGAGCCCCTCGACGTCGTCGGGCGTGTACAGCCGATTGACCTCGAGGTTCGAGATCGTCGCGAATCGATCCTTGCGTTCACCGAATCGGTCGAGGACTGGCTCGAGGGTTTCCTCCTCCCACTCGGACTCGGCGGAGCGGATCGTCTCGAGATCCTCATCGTCGTACATGATCGTAATTTTTGCTGGACGTTCCATTAAGGATTCCGGGAGCTATCGGGGGCGCGCGGTTGCCAGTCACAGCATCGACTGGCGGTTACCAGTCACAGCAATCTGCTGGCTGTCTCCCCTTCGGCGTGTGTGAACGGAGACTGCATCTGCAAGCACCACGATAACCCGCGCCCCCATTGAACGTGTCGACGACCGAGTGGTGGTTCACGCCGTCGTTATCGCGTGTACACTCGCACTCGCACACGCATCGAACTCGAACGCGACGAACTCGAGGGAGGCCCACTATGAAACGGAGTCCACATCGGCGGCACCCGACGGTCGACGGACGGTTGGGGTCGCTACAGTTACACGAGAGTCCTGCAGGTGCTTGCCGACCAGTCGCTGGTGACCTGGCTACAGCTGCTGCGACCGAACAGATATCGGAGGTCAGAGAGTGACCGACGCGAGTTACCACTACGTCTACGGGATCGTCGCCGCGAGTGACGCGACGACCTTCGACGTCGATCCGGACGGGAGCGAAAGTGAGGGAGAAGGGAACGACCTGAAACTCGAGAACGGTGCCGTCAGGGGTGCGTCGAAGATCTACCCGGTGACACACGGGCGACTCGCTGCCCTCGCTTCCCCCATCGACGTCACCGACCCCGAACAGACCGACGAGGACGCCAAACGACACGACGAGGTGCTCAGAGCACTCATGACCAGCGATGGGGGTCGAACGATCGTGCCGATGCGGTTCGGAATGGTCTTCGAGAGCGAGCGGGCACTGAAGAACGTCCTCCGTGGTGGGCGCAGTGCGTTCAGACGCACGCTCCACGAAATCGACGGCCGCGTCGAACTCGGCGTCAAACTCGTCACCGAACCGGAGGCGACGGTCGGCGAGGACGACGTCGAATCCCTCGTAGCGGACGAACTCGACCCACTAGCCGTCGAACAGGTCGATAACGGTCGATTCAGTGATCGACTGTTGCTCAACCGGTCGTATCTGGTCGAGCGCTCGGATCGAGAGGCGTTTGACAGTGCGATCGGCTCGCTCGAGGAGTCCCTCGAGGACGTGATCGTCCAGTACTCGGGCCCGTTCGCCCCGTACAATTTCGTCGACATCCAGATCGGAGCCCAACGATGACTATGCTATTCACCGTCTTCGCGATCATCATCGACGACCTCCTCTTTCGGCCGTTCGTCACCCTCGTCGAGACGCTGCACACGCTCGCGCTCGACGAATTGTACGACATCGACGCGCTCGAGGACGAACTGAAGGAGAATCGGCTGCTCTACGAACTGGGTGAGCGGTCGGAGACGGAGTACGAACGACGAAAAGCCGACATCGAGGCCGACCTCGAGATCGCTCGCGAGGTACACGAGGAACTTATGAGCGGCCGAGTGGAGGTGCGATCCTGATGGTAGATCCGCCACATGACCCGGGCGAATCGAATGGGGCAGAGGAACCGCCGGACGACGAGCGTACCGATCGACCCGGCGGCATCATCTCACAACTGTTCCGGCTGTTCGAGGCGATCGACGACGCGAGCACCGGACGTGGTCGGCCACAGCGACGGCGGGGGATCCCGGGCGACCACCAGAACCCGTACACGGAGAACCGCTACGAGGCAGATTCCGACCGATCGTCGTTCGACGTCGATCTGGACGTTCGGATGAATCCACTCGAGTCAGCCGTCGGCGATCACGAGTCTGAAAACGACAGAGGGTTCGAGCGTCATCCTCGACGTCGACGGATTCGAGAAAACGAGCCTGCTGTCGATGTGACCGTCAATCGCTACGACGACGAACTCGAGATCGTCGCCGATCTATCGACCGTCGATCCCGGAGACGTTCGGGTCGGGGTTGAAAATGGCAGTCTTGTGGTCGCCGTCGGGACGACCGAACTCGAGCGCGTCGAGATTCCGTGGTCGGAGACGACAGAAACCGCGGCGATAAACAACGACGTGCTCACGGTGGTGGTGCGGAGAGCGGACGACGATCGAGGTGACCGGGTCGATACCGATTCGACGACACGAGCGCGAGACGACAACACGACTTCGAGCGAGGCAGAGTCTGAGTCCAGGCCCGGGGCAGCCGATACCGGAGGTGAGTCCGATGAGTGACGACGACGAACTCGAGGTCGCGAGCGTGGATTTCGATCTCGAAGGGGAAGACGCCACCGACGCTCTCGAAGAGATCGATATCGACGACGCCATCAACGCCGGGAAGACCGCGCTCTCCGGACTCGAAGAACTGCTCGAGGACGTCGAGTCGATCGACGCGCTCGAGAGCGACGAACGCGAGGCGGTGCGTGAGAACTTCGATGCGCTTGCCGACATCGCATCGGTGCTAACGACGTTCCTCGAGACGGTCGACCTCGGGGAATTGACCGATGCCGTCGATCTCGAGGAGTTACTCGAGACGATAGAAACGGGCGATATCCCGGAGGCGCTACGGGAACGAGATCCGAGCGAGGCGATCGACTTCGGTGCGGTGCTCGACGCACTCGAACTCGTCGGAATGTGGAACGCGAGCGAGTTCGGCGACATCCTGGATGCAGGGGCGGAGCTGTCGGACACGATCGACGACGTCGGCGACGACGATTCGCTGGTCGGATCGGCGGTGTCGGCGGTTACCGACGACGACGGTCTCATGGGTGACGAGTCGGGGATGGACTTCGAACCCGAGGAAACGTTCGAGAGGATGGACGTCGACGTCCTGGAGGATCCGGAGTACGTCCAGGTGGCGATCCAGCAGGGCGCAATGCGTGGAATCGACGGCGTTCGAGACGCACTCCTCGAGGCCCACGAGGAATTCGAAGACCTCTACGAGTGGAACCGCGAACGGATGCGACGGACGGATCGCGGGACGAACTCGCGCAATCCGACGGCCGCCTCGACGATGCCGGTCGGTCGCGCCGACCTGGGCAGCGACGCCCGGTACTCGACGGTACCCCAGCAGGTGCGATTGTCGACCGCTCCATCCCGACGGCGGATCTACGGGAGGCGGTTCGAGATCGAACGTGAACGCAAGCGGCGGGGTGAGCGCTGATGGTGGACGCCGTCCAGCCGAGTCGACAGCAGGCCGACCTCGCCGAAGTCGTCGAACTCCTGCTCGACAAAGGCATCGTTATCAACGCCGACATCGCCGTCTCGATCGGCGACACCCAGTTGCTCGGCATCCAGATTCGAGCGGCGATCGCCTCCTTCGAGACGGCCGCAAAATACGGGCTCGAGTTCCCCGAGGGGACGGATATGCGCCGTGTCGCCGAGGCGGCCGGCGATCCCGAGCTCGCCGAGATGGAGCGGCCGGCCCCGCCGATCGCCCCCACTCAAGGGGTCAACTTGACGGACGACGGAGGCGGTGACGAGGACGCTGAAGCTCAATCACAGACTACCGACCAATGCAAGGCGCTCACGGCGTCGGGTGAACGGTGCTCGCGCCCGGCGAAAGACGACGGATTCTGCCACCAGCACGACTCGAGCGACGAGATGGTCGATGAGTCCGAGTCGAACGAAACGAACGACGAAGCACCTGCCGAGACAGCCAAAGCCGATGGTGAAAGCGCGTGACCAGGATCAATGTCGGCGAGGGTGACGACGCCCGCCAGGGGCTGATGACGCTCGTCATCACGGTCGTCGAACTCCTCCTCGAGGCGATGGAACGGGAGGCCGTCCGGCGGATGGACTCGCCGAAGCTCTCCGCGGAGGAGGTCGACCGGCTGGGTCGTCAGCTTGCGGCGATCGAGGCCGAGATCGAACAGCTCAAAGCCGACGAGGGGATCGAAGACGGCGTCGACGACCTCCGGATGGAGCTCGACGGGCTAGTGGAGGATGCGATCGCCAGACTCGACGTCGATGCCGACGAACTCGATCGGCCAGGGTACGCAACGATCGGTGGTGATGACGATGAGTAGTGACTCCACGACGACCGATGACGGCGACCCCCTGGAACCAGGCGATGACGACAACTCGCCAGTCGGGGATGGTAACACGACACCAGCCGATAACGACGACTCGAGAGTCACCTTCGAGGATGGCCGATACGTTTACTGTGTGGTCAGTCTCGGCGATGACGATGACGCTTCGTTCTCGACCACTGGAATCGACGACGAACCAGTCTCCCTCGTCCGCCTCGAGAACGCCTCGATAGCGGCCGTCGTCCACCCGTGTGAGGAGTTGTACGATTCTGCCGACCTCGCCGAGGTCAAACGCTGGCTGGTTCGCCATCAGACGGTCATCGACCGGGCGGCGGACGCCTTCGGTACGCCACTGCCGTTCCAGTTCGACACCATCATCCGCGGCGACGACGACACCGTTCGCGGCTGGCTCCGAGAGGAGCGCGACCGCCTCGAGTCGACGCTTGCGGATCTCCGCGGCCACTGGGAGTACCGGATCGACGTGATCGAGCGGGAGCCGCCGGACGAGAAGACGCTACTCGAGGGGGACGATGAACTCAAAAGCCTGCGCGACCGGATCGAGACGGCGTCGGAGGGCGAGGCGTTCCTCCTGCGGAAACAGGTCGATCAGCGAGTGAAGACGCTTCGCCAACACCGGCGGGAGAACGTGACCAACAGGCTGCAAACGCAACTCGAGGACTGCACCCGTGAGCAGCGGCGACTCGAGCGCCGAACCTCGGTCGATCTCGGCGGGGAATTCGATCGGTCGGACGCCGGCGAGCGACTGTGTCGGCTCACCGTCATGGCCCGCGAGGCCGACGAAGAGGCGATCGGGTCAGTGCTCGATGAGATCGCCGCCGAACCGGGGTTCGAGGTGCGATTTACCGGCCCGTGGCCGCCGTACTCGTTCGCCCCCACGTTCGGTGACGATCAACGGGACGCCAACCGATGAAACCGAAGAAATCCGACGACGCGATCGTCGACGTCATCGATGTCCTCCTGCGCGATGGTGCGATCATCCGTGCGGACGTGATCGTCTCCGTCGCCGATATTCCACTGATCGGGATCAAACTCTCGGCGGCCATCGCCGGCATGGAGACGATGACCGACTACGGGCTGTTTCAGGAGTGGGACACGAACCGACGTGCGCGGGCGGTCGAACGGCGACAGTACGGCCACCGCGACGAGGACTCGAGGAAACCGTCTCCGCGAATCGATACGGAACGAGACGACCCCGTCCATCCGTCGACGCGCCCACACAGCCACGCTCGAGCGAGAACGCCGGCGAGCGACAGGCACCCGCCGCGGGAACGCGAGCGTGAAAGTGAGGGCGGCGATGAGGATGCGTATCGAGAGCAGTAACGACGCACACGCCAAGTCGCAGTCTTTCTATAGCCGCCTTCCGGAGGAACCCGTATGCGCGACGTCTGTATCGTCGGTGGCGGGGTCACCGGTCTCGCCGCATCGATCTTCACCGCACGGAACGGCCTGGACACGCTCGTCGTCGACGGCGGCGAGTCGATCCTGGCCCGAAACGCCAGCCTCGAGAACTACCCCGGCTTTCCGGACGGGATCGACGCCCGCCGGTACCTGCAACTCGCCCGCGAGCAGGCCCACACGGCCGGGGCGACCGTCGAACTCGGGCGAGTCACGCACGTCGCCCCCAGGGACGAAGGCGACCTCGAGGCCGGATTCGTCCTCGAGACCGAGGGGGGCGAGCCGCTCGAGGCCAGACGCGTGATCGCCGCCTCCTGGCCCGACAGCGAGTACCTCGTGCCCCTCGACGTCGGACGGGAACAGCGCGGCAGCAAGTACATGCTTCAGGTCGACGACGGCGGTCGAACGGCCGTCGATGGCGTCTACGCAGCGGGCCGAATCGCCGGCGAACCACACCAGACGATCGTCGCCGCCGGCCACGGCGCGAAAGTCGCGCTGGCAGTGATCCACGATTCCGACGTCGCGTTCTACCACGACTGGGTTGCCCCCGAAGGCTACTTCACGGGTCGTGACCGGGACGTGCCCCCTGGCTGTGTGGAGATCGACGACGACGAACGTCTCGAGCGCGACCGACGGGCGCGCGAGACGATGCTCGACGCCCTGGCCGACCCGCTGGACGATCGGCCGACGATGCACCCGAGCGTCGATCGGGAGTAAGTCTGGCGCCGTCGGTGCCGCGACATCCATACGCATTTTAGCTCTCCCTTCGAAGAGCAACCGAGAATGCTCGAGGGAGTCAACGTCGCACTCGGGGTGTCGGGTTCCATTGCGGCCGTCAAGGCGGTCGAACTTGCCCACGAGTTGCGACGCCAGGGGGCCAGCGTCCGGGCAGTGATGAGCGACAGTGCACGGGGAATCATTCACCCATGGGCGCTCGAGTTTGCGACCGAGAACGACGTCGTCACCGAAATTACTGGTGGCGTCGAACACGTCACCCTCTGTGGAAACGACGGGTGGGCCGATGTCCTCCTACTCGCGCCGGCGACGGCGAACACCGTCGGCAAGATCGCCGGCGCGATCGACGACACGCCTGTCACCACCTGCGCGACAACCGCACTCGGTGCCGGCGTTCCGGTGGTGATCGCCCCCGCCATGCACGAACCGATGTACACCCATCCGGGCGTGCTCGAGGCCATCGACCGCGTCGAATCCTGGGGCGTTGAATTCGTCGATCCCCGCATCGAGGAGGGAAAAGCCAAGATCGCGACTGAGGAGGCGATCGTCTGTGGGGTCGCCCGGGCCGTCGGCGAACGCCCGCTCGAGGGTCGCCACGTCGTAGTCACGAGCGGGGCGACCGCCGAACCGATCGACCCCGTGCGTGTGCTGACGAACCGATCCTCGGGGAAGATGGGACGAGCCGTCGCCCGTGCCTGTTACGTCCACGGCGCGGACGTCACGCTCGTCCACGACGGTGCCGATGTCGCCTACGCCGACGTCACCCCCGTCGAAACCGCCGGTGAGATGCTCGAAGCTACGCACGAGGCATGTGCAGAGGCGGACGCACTCGTCTGTGCGGCGGCCATCGGCGACTACACCCTCGAGCCCAGCGAAGAGAAACTGCGCTCCGGGAAGGAACTGACCCTCGACCTCGAACCGACGCCGAAGCTCCTCGATACGGTGCGCGACGAGCAGCCCGATCTCCCTATCGTCGCGTTCAAAGCCGAAACGAGCGGCGACGACGAGGCGATGATCGATGCCGCACGAGAGGTACTCGAGCGCGTCGACGCCGCGTTCGTCGTCGCCAACGACGCGAGCGTCATGGGTGCCAATCGAACGCGAGCGCTCCTCGTCCATGCGGACGACGTCGCGCAGTTTTCCGGGTCGAAGGAAGCGCTCGCGACAGAGATCGCTCGATCGCTCGCCGTTGTCGTTGATTCGGGATAGGTTGGAATTAAATACACCCCACGAGTACGAGGGGAGTAGCGTGCAACTGTATCGAATTCGATCGTCACGAGAACTATATAGGTGGCGTTCATGCCGTCAATCGATGGCGATAGGTTTCCGCGCAGGTGTCACGAGGTGAGGGCATCGTGATGTCACAACAATCCCCCCAGAACCCGCTCTCGAAAGGAGAGGTCTTCGAAGTCCTCCGCAATCAGCGACGCCGATACGTCCTCCAGTATTTGAAACAGGACAGTCGTCCCGTCGAACTCGGTGATCTCGCCCAGCAGGTCGCCGCCTGGGAGTACGAGACGGTTCCCGAGAAGGTTACCCCGGAACAACGAAAGCGGGTGTACACGACCCTCCAGCAAACGCACCTCCCCAAGATGGACGCCGCGGGTATACTCCAATTCGACTCAGACGCCGGCGTGATCGAACCGACCGATCGAACGAGTGACCTCAACATCTACCTCGAGATCGTGCCCGGCAGCGAGTTCGCCTGGCGTGAACTGTACCTGTCACTGGGGGCGATCGGCTGTGCGCTCGTTGCCGCCCTCTGGCTCGACATCTATCCGTTGACGCTCCTCTCGGAGCTTACCTGGGCAGGGTTAATCTCGGTGACGATCACCGGGACGGCCATCGCCCACATCTACTACGAGCGAAACATGCGTCTCGGCCACGGCGAACAGCCGCCGGAGCTACGGTACGGACGGAGCGACTGAGAGGGATCGTTGTAGTCACGTACCCCGTTTGCCACCACTGGATCGGTAAACAGCGGTGCATTGTTTCGACCTTCCCGATGGCGGTGTTGTTCTGTGGGAGTCAGCACGGCTACTCGAGTGCGGTTGATCTCTCGACCGTGGTACCGTCACCGGAACGATAGTCATCGCTGTTACCGAGTAACATCATCGTCGTCGCGTATCGTCAGCTTTTACTCGATATCCCGCTGATCCACGACATGGATCAGTTGAAACGGTCACTCCTCGAGGCCCCCATTATCGAAAAGGAGGGCTATCACTACTTCGTGCACCCGATCAGCGACGGCGTCCCCAAACTCGAGCCGTCACTGCTCCGGGAAATCGTGATTCGGATCACGCGAAAAGCTGACCTCGAGAACGTCGACCGCATCGTCACTCCCGCGGCAATGGGAATTCACATCTCGACGGCCGTCTCCCTGATGACGGACATTCCGCTTACCGTGATTCGAAAGCGCCAGTACGGCCTCGAGGGCGAGGTCTCCATCGCCCAGAAAACCGGCTACTCGGAAAACGAGATGTTCATCAACGACGTCTACGCAGGCGAGCGCGTACTGGTACTCGACGACGTGCTCTCGACCGGCGGCACCCTCGCCGCCGTTCTCGGCGCCCTCGACGACATCGGTGCTGAAGTCGTCGACACGGTCGCCGTCATCAAGAAAGAAGGCGGCGAGAACAAAGTTGCCGACGCTGGCTACCACGTTAAAACGCTGATCAACGTCGACGTCGTCGACGGCGAAGTCGTCATCGTCGACGAAGACGGCGACGAGTAAAAAGCAACTCGTTCGTCAGTCGTCGCTCGGTTGTGCTGGCGAATCGACGACTGTTTCCGCTTCAGTTTCTACAAGGTGGCACGACGCGCGATGATCGCCAGTGACGTGTACCTGTTCTGGCCGTTCCTGTCGGCAGATCGTCTCGAACTCCTCACCGAGGATCGAACTCGCTTCGTCGAACTGATCGTCATAGACGTGGCGAATCGACCGTCCGAGGGCGTCCTCGGCCCGCTCGTCGGGGAGCGAGTCCGGAATCTCGAATTCCAAACGCAGGCGTTGATCGAACTGGTCGAACGGCACTTCATCCGTCTCTTCGTAGGTTTCACTCTTCGTGATGACTCCCTCCAGAATGGAGTCGGTGTCGAGTGACCGATCGTGGACGCGGTATTTGTAATCCATCACGCTTCGCCACGTCTCCTGGTCGAAGTCGTACGCCTCGGGCTGGATGACTTCGGGACAGCGCGTATGGAAGCGACACCCCGTCGGTGGGTTCGACGGACTTGGCACGTCCCCCGATAGTTTCACGTCCGTTCGAGAGTGGTGTGGATCTGGAACTGGAATCGACGAGATAAGCGCTCGCGTATACGGATGCTGTGGATTGTCGAAGATTTCCTCAGTTGGCCCTTCCTCGACGATTTCGCCGAGGTACATCACGCCGACTCGGTCACAGATTTCGCGAATGACGCCCAGATTATGGCTGATGATCAGGATTCCCAGGCCGAATTCTTCCTGCAGATCCTCCATAATGTCGAGGATTTCCGCCTGAATCGACACGTCTAGCGCCGACACCGGTTCGTCCGCGACGAGCAAGTCTGGGTTGACCGAGAGTGCACGAGCTAATCCGATACGCTGTTTCTGTCCGCCACTGAACTCGTGTGGATACCGGTCGGCGTCGGACGCCTGGAGCCCGACTTTCACGAGCAGGTGTTCGACGATCTCGCGGCGACGCTGACGGTCGTCCATACCGTTAACCAACAGGGGCTCGGCGACGGACTCCCCGATCGACATACGTGGATCGAAACTCGAGTCCGGATCCTGGAAGATCATCTGTGCCCGACGACGGAACCGTTTGAGTTCACGCTTGTTGAAGGCCGTGACGTCCTCGCCCTCGAACAACACCTGTCCATCGGTGGCCTCCTCGAGTTGGAGAATCGTCGTCGCAGCTGTCGACTTTCCACATCCGGACTCACCGACGAGTCCAACGGTCTCACCGCGGTCGACGGAGAGACTGATCCCATCGACGGCTCGGACACGACCGATCTCGCGTTTGAGTACTCCTTTCGTGATTGGATAATGTTTTTTGAGATTCTTGACCTCGAGTAACGGATTCGAACTCCTCATCACCGATCACCTCCTGATTCCGAAACGAACTGTGTGTTAGTCGTCGATCCGGTTCGGTTGTTGTCCTCGAGGACGGTCGACGAATCGTACCCATCGTGGTAGTGAAGACACGAGACAGTGTGATCGCTCGACGTTACCGGAACGAGATACGGTTGTTCACCGACATAACAGTCATCGATGGCGTACTCACACCGGTCGGCAAACCGACAGCCATCCGGCGGGTTGGTGACACTCGGAAGCGTCCCACCGATCGGTTCGACCGTGCCAGTGTTCCCGGGGAGACAGTTGAGAAGCGCCCGCGTATATGGGTGTGCAGGCGAGTCATAGAGGTCGAAGACGTCGGCTTGCTCCATGACCTTCCCCGCGTACATGACGATCACTCGGTCGGCGATTTCCGCGACTACCCCGAGGTCGTGGGTGACGAAAATGATCGACATATCGAACTCGTCCTGGAGATCCAGCAGGAGTTCGAGGATCTGCGACTCGATCGTGACGTCGAGTGCCGTCGTCGGTTCGTCGGCGATCAGCAGGTCGGGTTCACACGCGAGTGCCATCGCGATGATCGCTCGCTGTTTCATGCCGCCGCTGAACTCGTGGGGGTAATCGTCGACTCGGGAGGCCGCTTCCGGAATGCCGACCTCGTCGAGGAGTTCGATCGCACGTTCGCGACTCGCTTCTTTGGAGAGATCCTGGTGGGTTTGAATCGCCTCACGGATCTGCGCACCGATGGTGTACACCGGGTTCAGTGCGCTCTGTGGGTTCTGGAAGACGTGGCTGATCCGGCCGCCGCGAATCTTGCGTATCTCCTTCTCGGACATCGCCGTGATGTCCATACCGTCGAAGAGTACCTCGCCGCCGGCAATCTCACCTGGCGGCATCTGGATGATCCGCGTGATCGATTCGGTGGTCACGGATTTGCCACTGCCACTTTCGCCAACAATACAGACCGTCTCACCGCGTTTGACGTCGAAGCTCACACCGTCAACGGCGTGGACGGTTCCATCGTCGGTGTGAAACACCGTTTGCAGGTCCCGTACCGAGAGTAGTGGTTCGTCAGTCATTATTCTGTTTCGTGTCGTGGATCGAGTGCGTCTCGTAGTGCATCACCGAGGAAGTTGAACGCTAACACGGTGAAGAACAGGAAGATTCCTGGAATCGTTGCAACCCACCAGGCAGTTCGCAGGTGGTTTCGCCCGTCCGAGATGATCCGGCCCCACGACCAAACGTTCATGTCGCCGAATCCGAGGAACGCGATCACTGCCTCCGTCAGGATCATGATCGGAATCAGCAACGTTGCCGCCGTGATGATCGTGTTTGAGACGTTCGGCAAGATGTGGCGTCTGATGATGTAGGCCTTGCTCGCCCCTGCGGCCTCGGCGGCGCTGATGTACGCTTCTTCGCTGCGCTGTAAGGCCTCACTCCTGATCAACCGTGCCGTCCCACCCCAGCCCGTGAACGCCAGGATGACGATTAGCAAGAACAGGCTCCCACCGTAGATGTACACGAGGAGCACGATCAGGAAGAACGTCGGGAACGTCATGAGGAGGTCGACGAAGCGCATGAGGAGCTCGTCCAGCCAGCCACCGGAGAACGCAGCCGTTGCACCGACGACCGCCGCGAGAACGACACTGAACAGCGTCGCAATTAGTCCGACCTGCAGGCTCACCTGCGCGCCAGCGATCGTAATCTCGAGGATGTCCTCCCCGGTTCGGTGCGTTCCGAACGGGTGGGCCCAATCGCCGCCAAAGAAGACCGGCGGTGCGTTCGGGTTCCCCCAGTTTGGCTCGGGGTGGCCGATGATCAGCGGGCCGACCGTTCCCACGACGAACAGCACGGCGAGAAAGCCCATACTCCAGACGGCAGCCGTGTTTTGTTTGAACTTCGACCAGTAGTACATCGTCATCCGCTTGTTTTTCCACAGCGGGACGACGACGAACCAGAACAACGCGAGCAGCGTCATCGCGAACAACCAGTCGACGTTGTCCGGATTCAACGAGAGTTCGAACAGCACGAGATCCTGCTCGACGAACGGATGTCGAGCCTCCACGTAGAGGTGGTCGTAGAGCCACATCACGGCGAGCAGGAGCAACGATCCGTACGTGATGATCGTCTGTTTGGCGATGTAGAACCGACCACGTTCATACTGTTCCCAGTCGATCGCATCGAGGTCGACGGACTGAGATTGTGGTGTGTCAGTAGCCATTAGTTTCTCCCCTCGTAGCTAATTCGTGGATCGAGCACGGTGTACAGGATGTCCTGGAGCAGGTTCCCGAGGATCGCGATGATCACCGGGATCAGCGTCGTTGCGAGGACGAGTGGCGTATCCTGATTGATGATCGCATTGTAGCTGACCAACCCGAGTCCTGGAATGCCAAAAATCACCTCGATGACGTACGAGGTCGCGAAGATAATCCCTACGAAGTCAGCAACCAGTATCGTGATCAACACCGGTGTCGCTGGCCGGAAGATATGTCTGAACATAATTTTCCACTCGCTGACCCCCTTCGCTCGAGCGGTTTTCGTCCACTCGGCGTTGACGTATTCGAGCGTTTCAGCGCGTGCGTAACGCATCTCGGATGCAACGGCGGCCGTCGTGAGAACGATTAACGGCAAGATCAGCTGGTGGAGGTGTTCGAGCGACCACCAGGACACGCCCGTGTCGTAACTCGTCGGGAACCAGCCGAGCATAACCCCACCGATCAAAATCAACATGATCGCCAACCAGAAGTTGGGGACACTGATCCCGAAGAACGCAGCGAACGTCGCGGCGTAGTCCGTCTTCGTGTACTGATTCGTCGCTGAGTACAGACCGACGCCGAACCCGATGAGGACGGCGAGGATGGTCGATGGGATAACGATGATCGCCGAGTAGATCCACGCGTCGGCGATCACCCCTAACACGTCAGTTTGATAGATGAACGAATCACCCCAGTCTAACGTGTACATCGAGACCATGAAATCAGTGTACTGTTCGAAGAGCGGTCGATCCTCTCCACGTGTGGCTTCGTACGTTTCGACGGCCTCCTGTGGATCGGCTCCGTCCTGTGCAGCGTCGAACGCGACCTGACTGGTCGTTGGATTCGGTGACGCTGCCAGAAGTCCGAACGTAAAGCTCATTATGATAAACGAGGCAATGAGCGCCCAGACGACCCGTCGGCTGATGTACCAGGTCATGCTCATAGTGTCTCACCACCCCAGGGGTGTACGGACACAGTTTCACAACTGCGAACAAGAGTATCGTACATGATCGATATATGTGTTGATTGAGTAGTACTGTATGTAGTCTTCGGTGTGTCTGTTGTACGGGAAAGAAACGACAAATGAGCCACCATCAGCCCACCTGCCTCGTCGTAATTCGCGTCTAGTTGTGTGGGTCGTCGGTCATCCACCAGCTGTTGGACTTGTAGCCCCACGACGGGGATGGGTCCTCGGTGAAGACGACTTCCTCCTGATAGCCGAAGATGTCGTCCTGGAAGTACAGGAAGTTCACCGGCAGGTCTCGACTCAGGATGCCGAAGATTTCGGCGAATATCGCTTGCTGTTCATCTGAGTCCTCAGCGGTTGCCCCTTCCTCGATCATGCCCCCGATATCTTCCTCCGGAACGTATCCGTAAAAGTTCGTTCCAGAGCTTGCCGTCCAGAACGCGGCGATCGATGCCGGCGACCGTGGATACGTGTTGAACCCGATTCCGGACAGCAGATCCCACTCGCGGGCGCTGGTGAGTTCCTGTGGATCCTCCGCTTCTGGGTCGTTGAAGATGCCCAGCGGTTCGCCGTCTTCTGCAACCATCGCGTACTGTTCGAGCATCGTGTTGAACGGGACACCGGTCGCGTCGATCTCGATGCCGAGTTGCTCGAGTTCAGAGGAGACGTAGCGAGCCGTGTCCTCGACGAGGTCGGAAGCGTTCGAGTAAACGTAGGTCAGGACGACCGGGCTCCCGTCGGGGTCGAGCAGCGTATCACCGTCGTACTCGTAGCCGTCACTGAGGTTCTCCTCGAGCAGGGATCGAGCCTCCGCGACGTCGTAGGAGTCACCCTGTCCAACCGGTTCGACTTCGCTGTCGTCGTAGAACTCGGAGTACTCCGGCTGGAACGTGTGGGCGACCTCCGCGAAGCCACGGTAGATGTCGTCGGCGATGGTCTCTTTGTTGATCGCCATCGAGAGTGCGCGACGAATCTCGGGTTTGCGAAGTTCCTCCCAACCGTTGGCTCGCTGGTTGTAGACCTGCACGCTGCAGTACGGCGTTTCCGAGGAGACGAGCGTGAACCGGTCGTCGCCCTGGAAACTCTCGACCTGGTCTGCAGGGATTTCGATCGTCGAGAGTCCCTGGGTCTCGAACTCCGCCAGACGGGTACTCTCCTCCTCGAGGATGTTGATCGTATACTGTTCGAAGTACGGTGCGTCCTCCCAGTCGTCGTTTTCGCCGCGCAGGTAATAATCGTCGTTACGAACGGCGACGAACCGGTCTTCGATGGATCGGCTTTCGAACGTGTACGGGCCGAGGTTGCCAGTATATTCGAACTGCGTCACGGCGTCGGCGTTGTTGAGTTCGTTCCCGGCGTCTTCGTTGCCGTCGAGGTAATCCTCGAAGTATGGCTCGACGAGCGCTTGGGGGAGGATCTGCGTTCCCCAGAACGTTGGCTGGCGGACGAACAGCGGGTCGGGGGCCTCGATCTCCACCTCGAGAGTGGTATCGTCGACCGCCGTCACCTCGGTAACGGAGTCCCAGTTCGACCGGTTCACGTGACCCGCCCAGTTATCCTCGTATTGGGCGATGTTTTCGACGTGGAAAACCCAGTCATCGGCGGTCATCTGGCCGTAGTCACTACCCCACTCGAGGTTGTCACGGAGGTAGAATGTCCAGGTCTGGTTGTCGTCAGTCTCGTAATCTTCGAACCAGTAGCCGTAGAACTCGTCGTTCTCGTCGAGACCGTATGGGCCGTCGAGAAGCGGGGTGAGCCGTGCGGCGGAGGTCGTGTCGTTGATTCGAAGCGGGTTCAGATCCTGGGCTTCGGAACCGGATGGCGTAATCCAGTCTGGCTGGATCTCACGTTCGCTGACGTCACCGTCCTGATCGTCGATATCGGAGCCAACACCATTGCCGTCGTCTCCGTTTCCGTCGTCATCACTGCCACCCATACATCCTGCAATACCAGCAACGCCAGCTGCACCAGCTAGCGAAAGCACCTTCCGTCGATTAACACCAGTTGCCTGTAAGTCCTTATGAGGCATATTGAGAATACAGAGACTAACTACATAAATACTTTCCGAACTGTTTTATCAGAGAGGGTAATGAGTTTTGTACCACAATAAAATAAACCGTGAATCGACCATTTGTCCACACCCGACAAATATTGCTTGTAATCCATGCTGGAAACTGGCTTGGTATTGAGTTTCAAGCAAACGACAACTGTTGTCAGTTGAGAGGAAATCACATACCAGTTCTGAACGGATGTGAGGCTCCAAAACTGCATTACTTAGCGTAAATGCTCGATTAATTCACTGGCCTGATGAGTACCTGACCACTCACCGTAGGTCGAATTCCGAACTATATCGATACGTACATTCTGGTGATAAAATCGCTCTGTGGACACGGCGGTAGAACATCTCGTGACGACCAACCGAACCCACGCTGTCGAGTTCAAAGCTACTCGTGCTATCTCCGTCGCTCGCGAATTTGCTCGCGACAAAACATAGCGGGAGGTAGATTTGAACCTCGCCGAGACGTGCTCGCGTTTGCTGCGCGCGTCTCGTCTGGTTCAAATACTCATCGGCTTTCCAGGGATACAGCCTCCTCGCTACGCTCATCGGGTTGTATCCCTGAAAAGTAGCGGGAGGTAGATTTGAACTACCGATCTGCGGGTTATGAGCCCGCCGGAATCTCCTGGCTATCCCATCCCGCTGGCTCAACGTAACCCGGTACGGTAGTTAAGGGTTGTGATTCGGGTGCCCTGTGCGGGTTTTTCACCATCACCCAGGTGACAGTATCACACAGTCGTGGCTGCGATTACTGAAAATGGGGAACACACATACCGTACTCGCCGGTGTGGCAATAGCCGGGCGCATGCCAACACTCCTGGTCACCGACGCTCCGTTGACACCACCCTTCGAGGATCCGATCCTGATCTTCGGCCTCGCCATGGTGCTCTTTCTCGTCGCTCCCCTGATACTCAAGCGCTACCGGTTGCCTGGAATCGTCGGCATTATTCTCGTCGGTGCGGCAATCGGGCCACATGGACTCGGTCTCCTGGAGCGGGACGAGACAATCCAGCTTCTGGGAGAGGTTGGCCTCGTGTACCTCATGTTCGTCGCCGCACTCGAGATCAATCTGAACCGGTTCGTCGAACGCACGGATCGGAGCCTCGTATTCGGACTCCTCTCGTTCGTTATTCCCCAGGCCGTGGGTACGGTCGTCGGGATCGTCGTCCTCGAACTCTCACTCGCCGCCGCCTCGCTGTTCGCAGCGATCTTTTCTTCACACACGCTGCTCGCGTATCCGGTCATCAATCGACTCGGCGTCACCGAGAACGAAGCCATGACGGCGACAGTTGGCGGGACGATCCTCACGGACACGCTGGCGTTGCTCGTTCTGGCCGTCGTCGTCACATCCGTGGGTGGGGCGCTCGATGCAGCCTTTTGGATTCAGCTCGCGGTCGGACTCGCCGCGTTTTTCGTCGGCGTCTGGCTCCTCGTCCCCGTGATCGCCAGGTGGTTCTTTCGTATCCACAACGAAGAGAGCTACTTCGAGTTCCTGTTCGTGATGGCGACGTTGTTTAGCTGTGCGTTTCTCGCCTCGCTCGCAGGCGTCGAGCACATTATCGGTGCGTTCCTGGCCGGCCTCGCGCTCAACCGGCTGATCCCGCAGACGGGAACGTTGATGAACCGCATCGAATTCGTCGGTAACGCCCTGTTCATCCCGTTTTTTCTCCTCTCGGTCGGAATGCTCGTCAACGTCCGCGTCCTCGCCGACGGCATCGAAACGCTCGTCATCGCCGGATCGCTGATCGTCATGGTCGTGGTGACGAAGTACGTCGCGGCCTGGGTAACTGGGCGGGCGTATGGGTACACCCACGAAGAAATCGTCGGGATGGCCGGCTTATCGATGGGACAGGCGGCGGCCGCGCTGGCGATCGTCCAGATCGGGTTCACTGCAGGCGTGCCCGGCTTCGACCAACACATGATCAATGGCGTCGTCCTGATGATCCTCGTCGTGAGTCTGGTGAGTCCGGCGCTCGTCGAGTGGGCTGGTGATGGGCTCGTCCGCGCTCGAGATCACGAGGCGTACGATCCAACTGAGCGATCACAACGAATCCTCGTGCCCGTCTCGGTGGAATCGGAGTACAGAGAGACTCTGCTCAACCTCGCGCTTACTCTTCGTGATCCCCGTTCACAAGCGGCGATTCACACCGTGTCGGTCGTCAGGCCAGGTGCCGAGACGTCCGCCAGGATCGCCGAAACAGAGGCGTTCCTCGAGCAACTTGGCGCGTACGCTGCTGGCGCGGAGGTTAACGTCGATCGCCACACGCGTGTAAATCACAATATTGCCTCCGGAATCGTCCGATCGATGCTCGAGAATCAAATTACGACGCTCGTGATGGGGTGGGATGGGGCACCGTCTCGAACCCAGCGGACGTTCGGTCACATCATCGATCAGGTGTTGAACCGAACCACACAGCTCGCCCTCGTCGGCAGAGTTCGAGAGCCGCTCAATACGACGGCACGAATCGTCCTCATCTGTCCGCCCTCGATCGAACACAACGACGGGTTTTCCGAAGCGCTTCACACCGTCAAACTGCTCGCTGAACGAACCGGCGTGTCGATCCAGGGGCTCGTCGTCGATGGATCCACCGAGCAGTTCGATCGCGCCTCTCAGCTCGTCGAGCCGGACGTTCCGGACAGGTTCGATGCCGTCGACGACTGGGACGATCTCTACGAGACACTCGAACGAGTCGTTCGGACGGATGACCTCGTCGTCTGTGTCAGTGCACGCCGGGACGATGTCGGGTGGCACCCGGTGCTGATGACGCTGCCAAAACGCATCTCGACGGTCACAGCGGGTAATTTCGTCGTGGTATACCCGGCGAGAAGCGACGTGGCCGACGATCGCCAGTTCCTCAGACTCACCTGATCGTAAGCCGACCACAGTCCCTTCAGCTACTGACTCGAGCGGCCCACTGGCGAACGACTCGGGCGCTCCCGGTACACAGTTCCCGAGCGACTGGGGCACCGTCCACGAGCCAGAGGACGACCGTCACCGCGACCAGTCCGAGCCCGACCCACTCCACGTTTGATAACTCACCGGCGACGAGCTGGTGGCGGTAGGTGCCGACCATCGTCAGAAACTGCTCGCGAAATCCCGCCACCCCCGAATCGGGTGGCGTCGTCCGCACCGGCCAGAGAATCCGTTCGATCGGGAGCGTTCCCCGTCGGAAATAGATCGGGATTACGTCCGCGGGCAGGTGGAGTAGATAGCCGATTGCGAACGCGAGTCCCGGCCGGGCCCGACCAGCCTGTCGAGCCAGCACTCCGACGACGAGACACAGTGGCACCGCGAAAAAGACCGAGTGACCGAGCGCGTATCCGCTCTCGAAGACGCCGAACTCCCAGGCAAGCGGTTTGTCGATGAAATCCGGGAGTACCGACGCAACGACGACAGCAATCGTCTCGAGCGCACCCGGCGACGATCGGTAGTACAGGTGGGCAAACAGCGAGTACGCGAGGTAGCCGACGACCACGTGTTCCCACGGCCACATTACCCATCGGGTGAACCCTGGCCGGGTTAGTTATGGATGGCCTGTCGGTGTACAGCGTCTGGGTACGGGTCGGTTCGACCTTCAGGGCGATGTCGCAGACGTTGTAATTGTCCGATCCGTACCAACCGGAAAACGAACGCGTGAGACGGCACGACGGAGACCGAGGGCTACCTATCGAGCACCGAAGTGAGACGATACAGCGGCGATCAGGCGAACAGCGTCCCCTTCGGCTCGATCACAGTGATCTCGCTTGCATCTGCACGTTCGACCTCGAGCCAGTGGGGGGTGAAGTTCCGGTACTGGAAATCCTCGAACTCGGCTTCCGTGCCGACGGTACACCAGAGCTGGACGCGGTCGGGGCCGTGCCACTCACCGTTACGGTTGATGCCGAAGCAAACCAGTTCTTCCCCGTCGTGTTCGATGACCGCGCCCTTTCGAATGCCCGGATCCCCGTGGATGATGAGCCGCTTCATGAGCGACGATTCGGACGATGGGGAATTAAGCGCTTCGAAGCCACCCCCACCCCGGATCGGGGTGCACTTGTAGTGCTGTGGCAGTGGTCGTGGTCACCGATACCCACGAATAATACGGCCGCTGTGGGTGTTTGTGTGCCCCTCACACACCTCCTCGAGCGACCTGGTCGGTCGAACCGAACCAAACGGGTTTTAAACAGCCGTGCCATAGCCCACTGCAAGTGAGTTAATCATGCAGATGCCACGTCGATTCAATACGTACTGCCCGCACTGCCAGTCCCACCACGAACACGAAGTCGAGAAGGTTCGAACCGGCCGTCAGACCGGGATGAAGAAGGTTGCCGACCGACAGCGAGCCCGTCAGCTCTCGACCATCGGGAACTCGGGGAAGTTCTCGAAGGTGCCAAGTGGCGACAAACCAACGAAAAAGACCGACCTCAAGTACCGATGCAGCGAGTGTGGCAAGGCTCACCTCCGCAAGGGATGGCGCGCCGGCCGACTCGAGTTCCAGGAGTGATTCACATGGCAGGAAGCTACTACCGCGTCCGATGCAGTGACTGTGAGAATGAACAGGTCGTCTTCGGCAAGGCCGCCTCCGAGGTTGCCTGTGCCGTCTGTGGCACCACGCTGGCCGTTCCGACCGGCGGCAAAGCCCAGATCGACCACGAGATCGTCGAGACCGTCGAGTCACGATGAAGTACAGCGGCTGGCCAGAGCCCGGCGAACTCGTCGTCGGCAAAATCGACGAGATCGAGGACTTCGGCGTCTTCGTCGACCTCGAGGAGTACCAGGACAAGCGTGGCTTGATCCACATCTCCGAGGTCGCGAGCGGCTGGATCAAGAACGTCCGCGACCACGTTCGTGAAGGCCAGATTGCCGTCTGTAAAGTCCTCGACGTCGACGAGTCTCACGAGCAGATCGATCTCTCACTCAAGGACGTCAACGATCACCAGCGCTCGGACAAGATTCAGGAGTGGAAAAACGAGCAGAAGGCGGACAACTGGATGGAAGTCGCCTTTGGCGAGGACATCGACGACGAGGAGTACATCGCCATCGCGAACGAACTACTCGCCGCCCACGGGACGCTCTACGACGGCTTCAAACAGGCCGCGATTCACGGCCACGAAGCCCTCGAGAACACCGATCTCGACGAGGACGATCTCGAAGCCATCGTCGAAACCGCCCGGGAGAACGTCTCGGTACCGTACGTCAACGTGACGGGCTACGTCGATCTCGAAAACGCCGCACCCAGCGGCGTCGACGGCATCCGAAACGCGCTCGAGGCAGCCGAGGGCAACGGCGACATTCCCGACGGCGTCGAACTCGAGGTGACCTACGTGGGTGCCCCAGAATATCGCATCAAGGTTCGAGCGCCGAACTACAAGACCGCCGAGGCAGCACTCGAGGAAAGCGCCGAGCGGGCCATCGACGCGATTCGATCCGAAGGCGGCAGCGGCGAGTACCACCGCGAGCGACGAACCGACGACGAGTAGCGTCCCCAGCGACGATGAAATCCGATATTCTCGTCTGTTCAAACTGGGAGACGGCTCACGACCGTCCGGTCTACACCCTCTCTGTTACCTGTCCCGAGTGTGGGGCAGATGCCATCAACAGCGCGCCAGCCCCGTTCGATCCCGACGATGCACACGGGGAGTACCGACGCGCTCTTAAACGTCGCGTTCGCTGATACGGTATGGACGAACTCGACATCGAGACCGTTGCCGAGGCCAGCCTCGAGGATCCGGTGCTGATCGAGGGACTTCCCGGCGTCGGTCACGTGGGCAAACTCGCCGCCGACCACATTCTCGAGGAACTGGCGGACGAGAGTACGCTCGTTCGGCGCGTCTACTCCCAGGAGTTCCCACCCCAGGTAACCGTCGAGGACGGCGTCACGAGTCTGACGTGCGCGGAGATACACGCTGTGACGCCCGACTCGGGTCGCGACATGCTCGTGTTGACCGGCGACCATCAGGCCCAGACCAACGCCGGCCACTACGTGCTCACGGACGCGTTTTTAGACATATCCGAGGAGTTCGGTGCGAGTGAGCTGTACGCCCTCGGCGGTGTCCCGACAGGTGAACTGATCGACGAGTACGCCGTCCTCGGGGCCGTCACCGACGAGTCGCTGCTCGAGCCGCTCGAGGAACAGGGCGTGGAGTTCCGCGAGGACGAACCCGCGGGCGGCATCGTCGGCGTTTCCGGACTCCTGCTGGGACTCGGCGAACAACGTGGCTTCGACGCCGTCTGTCTGATGGGCGAAACCAGCGGCTACCTCGTCGATCCAAAGAGCGCCCGAGCGGTTCTGGACGTGCTCGAGGCGCGCCTCGAGTTCGAGGTCGAGTACGACTCCCTGGACGATCGTGCAGACGAGATGGAGGACGTCATCGGCAAGATCCAGGAGATGGAACAACAGCAACAGGCGATGGAGGTTCCAAGCGACGACGATCTGCGCTATATCGGTTGATTCCGACTCCCGGCTCCCGGTGCCACGTTCGGCCGATCGAACACCTGGAGGCGAGCAGTTCTTTGTTCTCGACACCCTACACCGACCCGTGCCAACGAGCGTCCTCGAGGCAATCCCGCCGGCCGTTCTCGCCGGGCTGATTCTCGGCGGTGCGTTCAGTCTCGTTGCCACGGCGATTTTCGTCGTCGGCAACCGTGTGTTCCCCGACTCCTACGGCCCAGGGAGGGGGACGACTGCGAACGGAGATGGGAACGGGAACGGGAAATCGAACACGAACCGATACTCGAGCGAGGGACGCAGACGCGGCGAGATCCGGTCGTACCTCCAGTCGATCGGCGAGCGCTACCGCGAGGAGTACCAGCTTCCCGACACGGACGTGACGGTCGCGTTCTACCTCCCAGATCGAGACGTGGCGGTGACGTTCGTCGCCGAGGAGTTCTTCACCCTCCAGCGAACCACCGACACGTACGTCATCCTGGTCGAACACGAGATGCCGGGCGTCCACCTCGGCGGTCGGTTGCCATTCGAGGTGCCAGAGCCCGAGCCAACGACGGATTCCGTCCGGATGGATCCGCAGAGGCGACTTCGGCTGGCCTACAAGACGCTCGGGCTCCCGAGCGATGCCGACCACGAGGCCGTCCGGTCGGCCTACCGCGAGCGAATCAAGCAGGTACATCCCGACCACGGCGGCGATACGGCGTCGTTCCGACGGGTGCAGGAGGCGTACGCGACGGTGAGCGAGCACGCCGACTGACTCGCGGCGTGACTGCAGATCCCGACAAATCGATTGATACGTGGAACTCGAGGTTGCTAGAACGACCGGTCTCGAGTGGATCACGTCGCCGTTTCACGACGACACCGTGGGATCGGTCGTCGTCTCTCGACGATATCCAGGCAACCGTGGCCGCACGGGCATCCCGTTCGCTGTCGCGATCGTGCGAGCGCGGATCCCAAATCCGTCGTGACCGACCCGTCGGTGGAGATGCTGGCGGTGGCTCGAACCTGCGCACTGCCTCGATAGTCAAAATCGTTCTCAGCCCTCGAGCACTTCGTACGCCACGTCCCCGTCTCGCAACACGTCGGTGACGCGACCGACCGCATCGGTCGTCGCGACGACGGCCACCTCGAGGCCTCTCTCGGCGGCGTCAGCGGCGACGGTGCCAACGGCGAACGTGGTCGCCGGATCGATCTCGGCGCGCTCGAGGGTCACGATGGCTTCGACGCCAGCGGCGAGGACGAGGTCGACGTCGCCACAGCCGTCGACGATGGCCTCGGTTGCGGCCGATTGGCTGCCGCCGGCCCGGACGGGCGGAACCTGCCAGACCGTAACCGAGCCAGGCTCGAGGTCGATGACGCCCTCGAAGCTGGTCACCCCGACGTCGGTTCCCGCGGCAGCGTCCGTCGTTGCGACGCCCGTTGCGGGTCCCTCGGAACCGGGGGAGGCGTGGAGCAGTCCATCCTCCACGGTGAGCGAGACCGGGGCGCCCGTCTCGAGGTCAGCGGTGGCGATGGCGGCGTCCTCGCCCATCGCGCCCAGGACGTCCTCGGTGACGTGGTCGGCGAACCGGCGGACGTCGCCGGCGGCCTGAAAGAGCCAGTCGACGCCCTCGTTGGTGACGCGGTAGCGAGAGCGCCCCTCCTTGTCGACGAACCCGTCCTCGACGAGCGCCCGGATGTACTCGCTGACTGCCTGACTGGTCACGCCGACTTCCTCGGCGATCTCACTCTGGCTGACGGCAGGCTGGCGTTCGGCGATCTCGACGAGGATGCGAAATCGCGTGGCCGCCCGCTTGTTGTCGAGGACATCGACCATACCCCCGCCTTCTCGGGACAGTGCCAAAAATGGCGCGGTCTGTGGGGGTTGCGGCGGCGATTGGCCGTCCCAGCACAACAGCGTCAGGTTGATAGCGACCGAGTTCATCAATTCGCCTGAGTATGTCCTCCTCGTCCGTGACGGCCCTGTCGTCTACCGTCACGCGTTCCCCGTCCTCCACGCCCTCCACGCTCGAGACGCTCGAGACGGCCGAATCGGTTCTTTCGATCTCGATGTCGACGTCCTGGGTCGACTCGAGTGTCGCCACTGTTGGGACGGTACCGGCACTCCTCGGCCCGATCTCGCCGACCGACGCCCTCGCCTGGATCGCGATCGGTGCGTTCGTCCTCGCGATGGGACTGTGGTGGCGCGACCGGACGGATGCCGCCCGATATCTGGCCGCCGGCGCCTGGGTCGTCTTCGGCATCTTCTGGCTGACGATGGCGCCGTACTACTACGCCGACGCCCAGAGCCCGATTCAGACGATACTGAGCCTGGCGGCGCTCCCGCTGTGTACGTATACGGGCTATCTGCTGTACCGTGGACGCACGTCGCTGTTGTTGCTCTCGAAAGCCGTAGCGCTGATGGGGATCATCTACCTCCCCGTCGAGACGATTCCGTTCGCCCGCCAGTGGCTGATCGAGACGACGGCCGCCCAGGCGCATTTCGGTATGGAACTGTTCGGATACAGCCCGGGCATCAACGAAGGGGCCAACGGCTACCAGAGCCGCTTTGACTTCGATCCCGACGAAACCGTCACCGGCCGGACGACCTACATCGTCCTCGCCTGTACGGGCATCGGAAGCATGGCGATCTTCGGCGGGCTGATCGCGGCTGTAAAGGCCCCGCTCCGGCGGAAGGCAACCGCGTTCGTGGCCGCCATCGGCGTCATCTGGTTCCTCAACCTCGTCCGGAACGTGTTCATCGCGCTCGCCTCTCCATACGGCTGGTTCCAGTACGACTCACTTATCTACATCACGACGACGTTCATGGGTGCACCCGAAAGCCGCACCTCGTTTCTCGTCGCCCACAACTTCATCGCCCAGTCGCTCTCGATCGTCGCCCTCGTCGGCATCACCTACCTCGTGATCCGCATCCTCCCCGAGGTGCTCGAGCCGCTCGAGGAGGCGCTGTTCGTACTCACCGGCAACGAGTACGATCTGGCCGATGCGCTCGATCACGACGAGGTGGGTGACCCGGAGGCACCAGCCCCGGCGGACGATGACTGACGGCGAGGGGGACGAGAGTCGATCGATCGACGACACCACCTTCGCCGTCGACGTGCCGATCGAGTTCCTCGAGCGTGCCGTCTACGTCCCCGCAGCCGAGACCCTGGTCGTGGCCGACCTCCACCTGGGGCGGGCCGCCGCCTCGGCAGTCGACGCCCCGATCGACGACGGCGGGGACGTTCTCGCCCGACTCGAGACGCTTCTGGCGCAAACGGCCCCGACGACGGTCGTCGTCGCCGGTGACCTGTTACACGCGTTCTCGAGCGTCCCCGAGGGTGTCGACTGGGACGTCACGCGTCTCGAGCGCGCCGTCGCGGACGCTGACGCCGACCTCGTGGTCACGCCCGGGAATCACGATTCGATGCTCGAGACCGTCTACGCCGGGCAGACGGCCGAGTGTTACCGGCTGGCCGACGGCGAGACGGTGGTCTGTCACGGCCACGAGCGGCCAGTGCTCGAGGGAGACGACGACCCCGAACCCCAGCCCCAACCCAGGCGCTACATCGTCGGCCACGACCACCCGGCGCTCTCGATCGGCGGTCGAAAACTTCCCTGTTTTCTCTACGGCGAGAACGTCTACCGGGGTGCGGACGTGTTGATGCTCCCCGCCTTTACCAGGAGCGCGGCCGGAGCGACGGTGAACAATCACCGAGTCCGAGACTTTCAGTCACCACTGATTCGAGACGCAGACGCGATGGCGCCGGGGGTTCGGGACGAATCATCGGCGTCGGTGCTGTGGTTTCCGCCCCTCGGCAAGAGTCGACGACTGTTGTAGCGCACTCGGCTTTCTAGACTCACTCGAGATCCCGTATCACGGCGCTCGCCGCAACCCGCCCGCTCTCGAGTGCGCCCTGGATCGACGACCACTGGGTATAGTCACCTGCCAGATACACCGCCCCGTCCGGGTCGCACACCGACGGCAATCGATCGTGAATCCCCGGCGGCTGAGCGAACTGGGCGAACGGCACCCGTTCGGTGTGGACGGGCTCGAGGTCGCCGAACCGTCGCTCGGGATACCAGGCGGCGAGAGTCGCGCGTGTACGCTCGAACAGCGTCTCGTCGTCGGTTATCTCGTCGGTGTCGTCGGGCGTCCCGTCTCCGTCGTTGGGCCAGGCGAGATACGTCGCGCTGATCAGCGAGGCATCGTCGGGGGCGTACTCGGGAGCGACCTCGCTGTGAGGAACGACGTGGTTCGGGCCGGCGTCGTCGTCCGCGTTGAGAATCAGTCGACCGCCGCTCTCGAGATCCGTCCTCTTTGGCATGGCGTAGAACTGGGTGAGACAGCCCTTGCCTGCTGTGGGGATCGACTCGAGACTCGTGAGTTCGCGGGCCGTCGGCGGGTCGGTGGCGACGACGACGGCGTCGGCGGTTGCATCGGTGGCTCCCTCGAGCGTGTACGTGACGCTCTCGTCATCGATATCGCCGTCGCCATCACCATCGCCGTCGTCCTTCGCATCGACGGCTGTGACGGTCACCCCGGTCTCGATCCGTGCGCCGGCTGTACGCGCTCGGTCGGCGATCTGGGCCGGTATCGCCCCCATTCCGGCCGCCGGGACGGCGATCGATCCGCTCGAGAGCGTCCGGAAGGTGTACTCGAACACCCGTTTCGACGTCGAGAGGGAGCGATCGAGGGTGATGCCGCCGTAGAAGGGGGCGGCAAAATGGGTGATGAACCGCTGTGAAAAGCCCTGTGCGTGGAGATACTCGCGGATGGTGGTGTCCTCCCCCGTGAAGATCGTCTCGGGATCGGTTCCCGCCAGTCGCCGCCTGAGCCGGAGGACGCGCAGTTTGTCGCCGAGCGTCACGTCGCGATTGAGCAGCGTTGCGGGCAACGCCCTCGGGTCGCGAAGTGGATCCGACAGGGTCGATCGGTGGCCGTCGCGGGCGATAACCGCTCCCGGTGCGAACGGCCGAAGGGCCAGTGCCTCAAGGTCGAGTTCCGCCCGAACCGCCGGATAGTCGGTGAACAGTACCTGAAAGCCACGGTCGAACCGATATCCGTCTCGCTCGAGCGTACGGACGCGGCCGCCGACCTCGTCCCGTCGCTCGTAGAGTGTGGCGTCGACGCCGGCGGCAGCCAGGTGACGGGCAGCGACGAGACCGGCGAGTCCGCCGCCGACTACGGCGACAGTGGGGTTCCGTTGCGGTGTCATACTCGTCCTTCGGGCGAGAGCGACAAAGGCATCGGCCCTACACCGATCGCAACGAAACGCTTGGTGGCTACCTCGAGTCGGTGTGGGCGGCTGTAGTGGACGGCCTGTCCTGACCGAAGGAGGAGCCGAGACTCGGTTTTTCTGTTCTCACGCAGTGGGCTACCAAGCATCCTTTACTTTAGTTTTTATAGTATATAGCTTCAATAAGTGTATCGTTGGTAGAACCCTCGACATGCAGAACCGACTCCGCCAATGGACAGGAATTTGGTCTCCCCCTCACAAGAGGGCAGTATGGAGACCACCGACGCGTTCACCGGACTCGAGTGCATCGACTGTGGGGCCACGTTCGACGCCGAAACCGGTACCCACCGCTGTCCCGACTGTGACGGGATTCTCGATCCGCGCTACGACTACGACGCGATCGATCTCGATCGGGAGACGTTCGAGGCGCGCCCGTTCGACTCGATGTGGCGCTACGAAGAGCTGTTGCCGTTTCCGCGCGCGTCGGCGGTGACGATGGACGAGGGTGCGACGGCACTGGTCGAGTGCGAAAAGCTGGCCGAAGAGTTAGGCGTCAGTCGCGTGTTGATCAAAGACGAGGGCCGGAACCCGACGGGAACCTTCAAGGATCGCGGTCAGACCGTCACGATGACAGCGGCGAGTCAACACGGCGCGAACGACGTCGCCCTCGCCTCGGCGGGCAACGCCGGGCAGGCCGCGGCCGCCTACGCCGGCCGCGCTGATATCGACTCCCACGTGTTTCTCCCGGCCCGATCGGGCTTCACGAACAAGGCGATGGTGAACGTCCACGGCGGCGAGATGACCGTCGTCGGCGGCCGAATCGGCGACGCCGGCGCAGCCTACGAGGACGCGATGGGCGAACACGACGACTGGTACTCGGTGAAGACGTTCGTGACGCCCTACCGTCACGAAGGGAAGAAGACGATGCTGTACGAAATCGTCGAACAGCTCGAGTGGGCGGTGCCGGACGCCATCGTCTACCCCACTGGCGGCGGCGTCGGTCTGGTCGGGATGTACAAGGCCGCCCAGGAGTACCGTGACCTCGGGCTCATTGACGACGTCCCTGCGTTCTACGCCGCCCAGGCAACCGGCTGTCAACCCATCGTCGAGGCCTTCGAACAGGGGAAGGATCGACACGACCCCGTCGAGTATCCCGACACGATCTGTGGCGGGATCGAGATTCCCGACCCCGGCGCCAGTCCGTGGATACTCGAGGCCCTTCGGGAGAGCGGCGGTGGCGCCGTCGCCACCGACGACGAGGAGATCCTCGAGGCCGCCATCGCCGTCGCGAAAGGCGAGGGCCTCGAGATGGCACCGACGTGTGCGGCCGCGGCGAGTGGTGCCTGGGAACTCGGGGCTCGTGGGGAGTTCGACGACGATGCGACGGTCGTCATCGTCAACACCGGTACCGGAAACAAGGACGCGGACGTGTTGCGCAGTCACCTGATGAGCAAGGGAATCTGAGCCAGCAGACGTCACTATCGACGCCGTTTTCGATGCGGATCGTCGACACCGTTCTCGAGGCGCTTCACAACACACCGGTAGCAACCATCGCGACTATCGGAGCGTGTGCCATTGTCACGCAACCCATTTTCCCACTTCGTGGGAACGGGCTGGATATACCTTGGTGTCACCGTTCGAAGCATCAGGTAACTCATGTCCCACGACGATTCGAATTCGACCCACCGGCTGCACCGTCGCGCACTCCTCGGAACCGCTGGCGCAGGTATTCTCGGTGCCGCAGCCGGCTGTCTCGGCTGGATGGACGACGAGCAACCGTCAGAGCCCGCTCAGACTGGCTCCGGCGACTCGAACGAGGACGAGGATGAGGACGACGGCCCGCTCACGGACTACGCCTATACGGCACCACCGCAGGTAGTCGACCTGGCCGAGCAGAATCACCGTTCGACGCTTCGAACCGTTCCCGCCCGTCACGAAATCGTCACCGCGGACGCACACGGGGGCTCGGTCGAACTTCCTGAAGTCTGGGCCTGGCAGGCCGACGACCTCGAGCCAAGCGTACCCGGCCCTATCTACCGGATGGATGAGGGCAAGACGTTCGAGTTGACGTTCGAGAACTCCAAACACAACCACCCGCACACGGTACACGTCCACGCCGTCAGCAAGGTCTGGCACGACGACGGTGCACCGGTCTCGACGCGCATGCAGGTCAACCCCGACGAGGAGCACACCTACGAACTTGAAGGCGACGTCCCCGGCACCCACTTCTATCACTGCCACGTTGAGACCGATACCCACCTCGATATGGGAATGTACGGCATTCTCCGCGTCGACCCCGAAGACTACGAGGCACCCGACCGGGAGTACTTCCTCACGCTCAGGGAGTGGGACAGCCGCCTCCACGAGCGCTACGCCGGTGCCGACGTCGACTACAACGCCACCGATCGCAACCCCAACCTGTACACGATCAACGGCCGTAGCGCCCCCTCGACGTTCCACCCCGAGGACGGCTCCCCGTTCATCGTCAATGAGGGCGACACCGTTCGTCTCCACATCGTGAACGCTGGCTACGAGTCACACCCGTTCCACACCCACGGCCACCGGTTCACGGTCGTCGAGAAAGACGGCAGCCCCATCCCGGAGGCCGCCCAGTACAAAGAGGACGTGATCAACATCAGCCCCGCCGAGCGCTACACCCTCGAGTTCGAGGCCGATTCCGATCCAGGCATCTACCCTGCACACTGTCACAAGGTACACCACGTGACGAACGAGGGATCCTACCCCGGCGGAATGGCCACCGCTATCGTCTACGAGTCGGTCCTCGACAGCGAGGAGTTCGCAGCCGTGATGGACGACGCTGGCTTCGAGGGGTGAACAGGACGCGAGAATTCGTCACTGTCGCCACACTCGTGCTGGACTCGGATTCTCAAGTCATCACGTGCTGAACGCGGATTCTCGAGCGACGAACGCAACTGTGAGTCTCGCCTCAGCGACGATCCATTCCGTCGCGGAACTCGAGGACGGTGCGTCGCAACAGGAGATACAGGAAGAAGATCAACGAAAGGAGGAGCACCACCATTCCGATGATCACGGGGTCGTTCGGGATCAAATCGAGCATACCGCCCGTTTATACCGGTGGTCTCAAAATCGTTTCGACGTCTCGAAGCAGCTGACGGGCGGGGAACCGTCGACATCACCGGCGGCAGTTCGATACCGTCGACGCCGCCAGTCTCAGATGCCCGTGTCGGTTCATGATCGCCTCGCTACACCGGCCGGTCATCCGGAATCGCCATCCGCCCGATCAATGGATTAGCACACAGCCACGCAACACACCATCGCACAGCCACGCAACATACCACCACACAGCCACGCAACACACCATCGTACCTCCTCACCACCTGTCCCGCCAGTTCAGTGGCGATCGACACTAACCCACACCAAGCTAAAATCGATTTTTTAGCTTGGGATGATTCTTTTTATACCCACAGTATAGGGTGTACTGTGCCTCGGTCGTCAGATGCTAACGTGACATGCTACGTTGTCGACCGGGGCCACAGTAGGAGGGGTGGCCGAGATTGTCGCGTCGGGCGGACGCCCACGCTCGAGGCGGATCACCCACATCCACACCCACACTCACGGACACCCCTTCGCTGTCCCCCTGATGCTCGACGCCGGACGTTCCGTCCGCTCACGTCGTAATGGCCCTCCACCGCGTGCCAGCCGTCAGGTATTGGAACTTCTCATCGACTGTTGATCGCTCACAGTGAGTGCCTTGCGTCCGTCGTCCGTACGCGAGAACGCGATGGCAACTGGACAGCTCACTTCCGAGAGGAACTCACCAGCCGCGAGTACCGAGCGTTACCGGTCGACGACGACTGAAAACGAGTCGATCGACGTCCCGTCGGGTTCGGATAGCGTCCCGGTAAACGTGTGCGCATCGACCCGCTCGAGCGTCGCGAACCCGGGGCGATTCCCACGTGGCTGGGCGTGACTGCCCGGGTTTACCAGCGTCACGTCGTCGGTTTCGGTAACTGACGGCCGGTGGGTGTGCCCCGAGACGACGATGTCGGCGTCGCGCGAACGCCCGAACATCGCCAGGCCGACGTCGCCACCCGACCGACGGTGGGTGACGGCGATTCGCAATCCGTCGTACTCGACGATCCGTACCGGTGGTAACCGATCCGTGACGGTGGCGCTGTCGGCGTTTCCGTGAACGGGATAGAAGACGGGACACAGCTCTTGAAACGCCGCGAGTGCGCGCTTGCTCGTGAAGTCACCGGCGTGAATCACGGCATCCGCCTCGCGAGCAGCCGTGAGCGAGGCCCCCTCGAGGTGGTGACCGGCCTGGCTGTGGGTATCAGCAAAGATCGCAAGCATTGCCGGCGATACACCACGGGAGGCTACCACTGTTTCGACCGCGGCCGCAATTGCTCCAACTGAGACGAACGAGGGAGATTGTTGCTTTGACAGCGGTCATGAGCGGCCACGATCCGCTGCCGAGTGATTACCGAGTGCCAAACAGAGCGAGCCCGAGGTATCAGTCACATCGTTTATAGCCGCACTGGACGTTCGCTGATCCAGTACATATGTGGCCCCTTGGACACGCTGCAATCGCCTATCTTCTGTATACGTTCTGGATGCGATCACGAACGAATCAGCCGCCGACGGCAATCCCCGTCGCGTTCTTGCTCCTCGGGAGTCAGTTTCCCGACCTGGTCGACAAACCGCTCGCGTGGTACCTCGGCGTGTTGCCCACGGGGCGAACGCTGGCGCACTCGTTGCTGGTGCTGGTTCCGCTCTGTTTGCTCGTGGCCGCGTTCACCGCCCGATATGACCGTCCCGAGTACGGCACGGCGTTCGGACTCGGTGCGCTGTCACACGTGCTCGTCGATGCCCTGCCGGTGCTGTGGGGCGGCACCGAGCCGAATCACCTCCTGTGGCCCCTGCTGTCCGTCGAGCCGTACGAGAGCGGTGCGCCGAGCATTATCGACCTCTTCGTGAGTTCGCTGGGAGAGCCCTTCTTCCTCGCTGAGTTCGTGCTCGCGGCACTCGCGTTCGTCGCCTGGCGACACGACGGCTATCCGGGGCTCGAGCTCGTTGCCGACGTCCTCTCGTGGCCTGCACGCGAGAGCGACCGCTCATCACGGTAGCGACCCATACGTTCGACGACTCCCGGACAATCACGACGGTACGAGACACCCCAACCGGCGCAACGGTTTTCCTCCGGGGCCTCGCACACGAGCGTATGAACGTCCTGTTGGGACTCGAGGGAAGCGACGAGTCGGTAAAGACGCTCGAGACGACGATCGAACGCGTCCAGGCGGTCGGCGACGAGTTGACCGTCGCCATCGTGAAAAAACCCGAGTCCGAGCGCTCGGTCGAGGAGGTTCACGAACTGGCTCGCGAACGGCTTTCGGTGGCTGGGATCGACGCCGAGGTTATACGGCTCGAGGGCGACCCGGGGAGTGCACTCGTCGACTATGCCGAGCGCGAAGCCGTCGATCAGCTCGTGATCGGTGGCGGCACTCGAAGCCCGATGGGGAAGGTTCGACTCGGGCCGATTACGGAGTTCGTTCTGTTGAACGCGACGACGACGGTCAAACTGGTTCGATAACAATGAGGCCCGAACACACGCGGATCTACCCTGACGATCCAGTCGGGTTGTTCCCGACTCCGCCGACGACGTACACGGATCCGGATGCCCGGACGATCGAATTCGCCGCGATCGGTGATCGCGAAGACGAGTCGAGACGCTCCGGCGCCGGAGGACGGGGCTCCGACGCTACCGATACGAAAGGACGGGAATCCGACGGCACCGACCCGCTCGAGGCACTCACCGAAATGTACGCCCAGTTCGATCCGGCCGACCGTGCCCAGGGGATTCCCCCAACCGGTCGCGATCGAATCCGCCAGTGGCTCAAGCCGCTGCTCGAAAATGGGATCAACGTCGTCGGGAGTCACGACGGGGAAATCATCGGCCACGCGACGCTCGTTCCCGATACGGACGAGCCGAGCGCCGTCGAGGATCCCGGCTCGGTCGAGTGGGAGTTGGCGATATTCGTCCTCCAGGCCTACCAGCGCGGTGGGATCGGCACACAGTTGCTCGAACTGTTGCTGGGCCATGCCGCGACAGTGGGCGTCGACCACGTGTGGCTCACCGTCGAACGGTGGAACGGGCCGGCAATCGCCCTCTACGAGCGGGTCGGCTTCGAACTCTGTGGTGCCGAAAGTTTCGAACAGGAGATGTCGATCCGCCTCCAGTAAGCGCAGGGGACACCCTCGAGGAGTCGGACGAAACCCGAAAAACGTCGGTGATGCAACCGGTTATACGAGCCTCGGTCGGAACAGACGACGATCCCTACGGTCTACTGGTCGATCTCGAGCGTGTAGAGGCGCTTTCGGGCGTCAGAAAACGAAAACCGGGAGGCGATCACGTTCTCCTCGTCGAGACGGTTGAGCGCGTAGCGGACAGTTCTCGCCGGCAACAGACTCTCGTCGGCGATCTGCTGTTGGGTCATCGTGTCGTTGTACTCGAGTACCTTCGCGACGAGCTTTGCGCTCGGGGGAAGGTCACGGACGTCGTCCCACGTTCCGCGATCGGGTTCGCTCTGTTGGAACGGCTCTGAGATGCTCATTGTGAATCAAGCTACGAAATACAGCATAATAATATTTGCTGTTTTAAAATATTCCCCTCGGTAATACTATTCGGCGCTGAGACTACCCGAAGCCTCTTATGATCCACTGCCCTACCAGTGCGTGATGAGCGACACTGTGGAAGACGTCGACGTGCCTTACGACGAGGACGAGGCGTCTCAACAGGAGAAAATACGGGCTCTCGAGGAGCGACTCGAAGTACTCGAGTCCCAGAACGAGGAGATGCGGGACAAGCTCCTCGATGCGAACGCCGAGAACAACAAGTACCAGCAGAAACTCGAGCGCCTGACCCACGAGAACAAGAAACTCAAGCAGTCGCCGCTGTTCGTCGCCACCGTCCAGGAGATTTCCGACGAGGGCGTCATTATCAAACAACACGGCAACAACCAGGAGGCGCTGACGGAAGTCACCGAAGAGATGCGGGACGATCTCGACCCCGACGACCGCGTCGCGGTCAACAACTCGCTTTCTATCGTCAAGTCTCTCTCGAGCGAGACCGACGTTCGGGCGCGGGTGATGGAAGTGACCCAGAGCCCCGATGTCCACTACGAAGACATCGGCGGCCTCGAAGAGCAGATGCAAGAGGTGCGCGAAACGGTCGAAATGCCACTGAAGAGCCCCGAGATGTTCGACAAAGTCGGCATCGACCCACCGAGTGGCGTCCTCCTCTATGGGCCACCGGGGACGGGGAAGACGATGCTCGCGAAGGCCGTCGCCAACCAGACCGACGCAACCTTCATCAAGATGGCCGGCTCCGAACTCGTCCACAAGTTCATTGGCGAGGGGGCAAAGCTCGTCCGTGACCTCTTCGAGGTCGCCCGAGAGCACGAACCCGCCGTCATCTTCATCGACGAGATCGACGCCATCGCCTCGAAACGGACGGAGTCGAAGACCTCCGGCGACGCCGAAGTCCAGCGAACGATGATGCAGCTCCTCTCGGAGATGGACGGGTTCGAAGAGCGCGGTGACATCCGCATCATCGCGGCCACGAACCGCTTCGACATGCTCGACCGCGCGATCTTGCGCCCCGGACGGTTCGACCGCCTCATCGAGGTGCCAAAGCCGACCGAGGAGGGCCGCGAGCTGATCTTCCAGATCCACACCCGGAACATGAACGTCGACGACGACGTCGACTTCACCCAGCTAGCCGCGGAGACCCCCGAGGCCTCCGGTGCCGACGTCAAAGCCGTCTGTACCGAAGCCGGGATGTTCGCGATCCGGGACGACCGCACCGAGATTCACATGGAGGACTTCATGAACGCCTGGGCGAAAGTGCAAGCCGAATCCGAAGAGAACCCCGAAGTCTCGAAGACGTTCGCCTAGCGACTGAGGACTCGAGCCGAAGTCGTTCTGGACGGGTGTTGTATTTAGATGAGGACATTCGTGACGAACGACGCGTTTTACTCACCACAGCTGACTGAATGAGCCACTCTCGTTATTCCCGCAGGAGTACTAGTAGATGTGGTGATATGAGTATAGCAGCTACAGCACCCGGGATGCAAAGTATCGAGATCGTTCGACAGTTCAACAGCGATGTCTTCAACGGTCGGGATTACGACCGTCTCGCCGAACTACAAACGGAGGACTACGTCCAGCACGGGCCGATGACGGGAATGGAACTCCACGGCACCGACGAATCCGTCGAATCCATGCGGAATGTTCCACGCCGCGTTCTCCGATCTGGAAGCAACTGAAGGGATTCAGTTTAGCGACGAAAGTGGCGAATACGTGTGTTCCGCGTACACCTACCGTGGAACACACGATGGCGACTTCATGGGTATCCCCCCAACCGATACCGAGGCAGAGATCCAGGGGCTGGTCATCAACCGCATCGAGGACGGCAGGATCGCCGAGGCGTGGGTTCTCGCCGATTTCCTCGGCCTCTTACAACAGGTCGGCGTCGTTCCGTCGATGGAAGACGTCGCCACTGGCCGCTGAAGGCAAGCACGAGCGGATCGTCTAACGGGCCGCGTGTCGGCTCTCGAGTCTGGGTACGTCGTTTCCGCGCGGGAATCGAAATTGCGGATCAGGACGACCCTGTCAACGCTCCGTTTCACGTGTGCTCCCGACCGGAGATAACGTGATCCATTGACAGAACGATGCAAGGACAGTTTTAGCGTCGTCCGACCGCTGACCGCACCTCCTTCCGCTCAGAGTGTCGTGAAGACGAGCCAGGGGAGTACGAACAGTACGGCCGTCATCAACGCAAGAATCAGCAGGTAGCCGACGCCCGTTCCAGCAGCCGTCTTCCACGACGGATGGTCGAACGACGAGAGATCGAGTGTCATACCTACACGCTCTGGTGACGAACGCATAAACGTACCGGGAACGGTCACCAGGGGGAGACACGGACGGCCACCGTTGACGAAACCCTCGATATCAGCCCATGCTTCGGACTGTTTTTATCGTTCGAGTGGCTACCCAGACCCAATGACGACAATCACCGTGGTGGACAATCACGGTCAGTTCACCCACCTGGAACAACGGGCGCTGCGCGACCTCGGCGTCGACTGCGAGTTGATCGACAACGACACCCCGCCAGAGGAGGTCGAGGCCGATGGCATCGTCCTCTCGGGCGGCCCCGACATGGATCGAATCGGCCGGAGTCCACAGTACCTCGAGGACGGCCGACCCGTCCTCGGTATCTGTCTCGGGATGCAGATTATGGCTCTCGAACTCGGCGGCAGCGTCGGCAGCGGCGACTACGGTGGATACGCCGACGTCACCGTCGACGTACTCGAGCCGGACGACCCGCTCATCGGTTCGCTCGCCCCCGAGACGCGCGTCTGGGCGAGTCACGCCGACGAGGTCAAAGAACTCCCCGAGGGGTTCACGCGCACGGCCTCGAGCGACGTCTGTGGCGTCGAGGCGATGAGCGACACCGAGCGGAACCTCTACGGCGTCCAGTGGCACCCCGAAGTTGCCCACACGGCACAGGGCGACGAAGTGTTCGAGAACTTCCTCGAGATTTGTAAGACTACGGCCGAAGCCAGTCACTAACCCCGTCGATTTCGAGTCACACGAGTGGCGGCTGACCCTGCGGTGTTCGACTGATTACCGATCCTGGTTCAGATCCGTTCGAGTGGCCGCCAGTTTTCCCTCCAACTCACAGGATTCGTCGATCCCTACTCGATTTCTGCTCGCTCGTCACCTTGGACGTACTCGCCATCGATCACCCGATACGTACGACCCCGTTTCTCCCCGACTGCTTCGATCAGGTCGTAGTGCACCATCTTCGTCAGGTAGTTCCGGAGAGTTCGGTGTGTTTTCGGATCCTCGACGCGATCTTCGTACGTGGCGTACAGCGCCTGGGGTTCGATCTCACCGGCCTCGTCGATGATGTCGTACAGCACCCGCTGGTGTTCGATCAGGCCGTCGATAGTCTTGCGTCGAATCGCTGCCCGCGTGTCCGGAATCGCTTCCTCGAGCACCTCGTCCGATATCGAGGCGAGTCCCCGCTGCTCGGCCGTTCGAGCGGCGGCGCGGAGCATCCCGATGCCGACGCGCGCGTCACCGGCGGCAGCGTCGGCGATCCGTCGTAACTGCCGCTCGTCGATCGATTCCGGTTCGAGGCCTTGCGTCGCTCGCTCGCGGAGAATCGCGACTAGTTCCGCAGTGCTGTAGCGGTCGAACTGGACGCGTGTGCCGGCGCGTAGTCGCGAGCGAACCCGGTCGTCGAACCCGGCGAAGAGTTCGTCCTCCCGATTGGCGATCAACACGAGCGAGACGTGGCCAAGCCGGTGGAGGTCGTACAGCGCCCCCGTCTCCTCAAGCTGGTCGACCTCGTCGAGGATGGCGATGATCGGCTTCCGATCGGCTCGAGCGAGCCGATCGAACAGCTCGGTCTTCGGGGTCGAATGGTGGATGTCGTGGGTTCGCTCGAGGGCCGCGAGAATGCCGTACAGCACCCGATATCGGGTGTGTGCCTGCCAGCAGTTGAGGTACGCCACCCGGATCCCCGGCCGCTCGGCCTGCAGCTGGGTGAGCGTGTATCGGGCGATGCAGGTCTTCCCGACGCCAGTCGGCCCGAACAGAAACGACGTCTCCGGGCGATCATCGCTAAGCAGCGGCTCGAGGGTCTCCGAGAGGTAGTTCACCTCGTCGTGCCGGTGGACGACCTCGCTCGGAACGAAATCCTCCTGGAGCACGCGCGCGTCGACGATCACGATATCGTGACTGTTCGCTCGAGGGGCATAAACAGCTATTGGTGGTCGCCAACGGGGACACTGATTAGCCTACCCAGAATGCATCGCGTCTGCACACGGCCGTCCAGCTCTACTCGCTGCGCGCGCTCGACATGCCCCTCCCGGACGTACTCGAGGTCGTCGCGGCGACCGGCGTGGACGGGGTCGAGTTCGCCGGCCTCGGTGAAACGTCCCCGAGAACGGTCGCACGAACACTCGAGGAAATCGGGCTCGAGCCCGCAGCAGCCCACGTCCCGATCGACGACCTCGAGGAAGCACCTGCGGCAGTAGCCGACACCTATCACACGCTCGGCTGCACCAGACTGGTCGTCCCTTGGCTCGATCCGGAGGCGTTCGAGAGTCGACAGGCATTCGAGGAGACGGCAACGCGGCTGGGAACTCTCGGTGACGTGCTCGCCAGTGGAGAAATCGAACCGTTCTACCATGACCACGACCAGGAGTTCGTCCCGTTCGAGTCGGAGGTCGAGGACGGAGACGAGCACGAGCACGCCTTCGACCTGCTCGCAACCGAACTCGAGTCGACGCCGGTCGCGTTCGAACTCGACATTGGCTGGGCAACCCCTGCGGGCGGCGACCCCATTCGACTGCTCGAACGATACGGTGATCGAATTGACCTCGTCCATCTGAAAGTCGTCGACGGCGACAGCCCCTGTACCCTTGGTACCGGCGACGTCCCGCTCGCACGCTCGTCGACGCCGCCCGCGCTGTCGAGGTGGACTGGATTATCTACGAACACGACGACCCGTCCGATCCAGTCGTGGCGCTCGAGCACGATACTCGGGTGATAGAGTCGCTACTTCGACGCTGAAGGCGTTCTCGGTGGTACGCCGTGGAGTAGCCTGTTAGCGCCTCGAGAGCGAACTGACTCGTACGAGTGAAACATATTCCATATAGCAACATACTATTTATTACTCCGAACTTACCTGGCCACGAACATCGGTCAGAGGAGCCGAAGTCGATGCCCGTTTTTGAACCGGATCGAGGCGACAATCCACCCGAGGACGAACGGTCGAATCAATGATTGAGGAGATTGCTCGAAGATCGAATCCGGAACGTCCTGAGCCAGATCACAACTTGATATTCCCCATGGAACGGGCGGATCGAAACACACGATCGTCACACTCACAAACCGAGTCGGAAGCAAGTGGATCAATACCACCGCCCGTCCGAGGCAGGCCGCGGTGGCCGGCAGGTGCGAGATAGTATGTCGGTCTACTGCCAGTACAGAGTGAGCCATCGACTACAGGCCAGTCTCTTGAGCACACTGACCGACAGCGACGCTGGCGAACATCCCGGATCCCCACATCGCAGACTACAACCAGGCCACATACCGACAGCGTGATCACCGGGGAGGGAGCCAATTCATCAGCAGTTCGTGGCCCGAACCCCCAGGGTCGAGTCGAGAAAACAGGTGTGTAGAGATACCGGTCGGCAACACTGTGGTGAACCACGTCGCAAAACTGGCACGGCGGTCACGATATCGAAGCCTCTCTTCGAACGACCCGATAAACGAGCGATAGTAGCGATCCGATTATGCTGCGGTGAGACATTCTGTATCGATGGCACGGAGCTCGAGGGCGCCGGAACGCGTTCGAACACCCGAGAGTGATCAATCCTCCAACAGAAATCGGCCACGAAACCGAACTAATATACTGAATGATGCTATACCAAATGCCAAAAGGTATGCGGTGATTCGAACTGACGGCAACACTGCGAAAACTCGCCCTTCATGGGGTGACGCAGGCGAATCCGACCGGAACGCACCGCCACTGGCGTTCCAAGCACACGACGTGGAACACGGAAGCGGCCCGAACCACCACCGGAAGGCTGGGTTTCTTTATCGTTCCAGCAGAGAACCAGATATGGACGAACTCTCACTCGGCGTGCCAGAACCGGTTCTCGAGCGCCTCCCCGAGGACGGCGGCGATGCTGCCATCGATATGCAACAGGCCGTCGCTGGCTGGGAGGCCCGTTTGAACCAGGCCATCGAGAACGCGGAGGACGATTCGGAGGCCGCGGGGTACGTGCTGGATGCCATCGAACGGTTCGAGAAACGACGGGACACCTACGACGACCTCGTTCCAGAACTGCGAGCGTGGGGACAATCCCCTATTTACGCGATCGCGTGGCGAACGCTCTACGCCGACGTCATCGCCCAGTTGTACGACCACGACGATCTCGCAACGCATCTCGATCGGGAGCGAAACGCCCGCGTGGTCGAGGACGGAATTCGGTTACGGGATCTCTAGTGGCGTTCCACTCCTGAACTAGTGGTCGAAATCCCGTGGGGGTGTTCGTTTTCGCTCATCAGACGACGCCTGGAAGCGGACTAGCCGAATCGGAACCGCTGTCAACGCGAGCGGAAAGCCAGAAAGATTTTGCCACCGACGCCCCTAGACTGTCGCGTGCAATCGAAGGACGATCGAGATAGCATTCGTGACGAACTCGATCTAGCAACGCGCGTCCGCCGTCGCGTTCTGCCGACCCTCCACCGCATCAAAGAGCCGCTGGGCGGATTCGCGACGTGCACCCAACATCCCGCCGAGTACGTCGGTACCGTCGAGCAGAGTCTCAGCGACTTTCGTCCGGATCTCGAGGCGATGGCGTTTTCACCGGAGCCAATCGCCTCGCTGAAGGTACACGAGGACGGTCGCTTCTCGGCAGGGAGCTGGGTTCGACGGAAATCACCAATGGCCGACTGGCAACTCCACGTGACGGTGTACCAGCACAGCCGCGAGGCAGTCGAAGTGTTCGCCCACCGGGAGTACTCCTGGCTTCGCCACCCGTACAAACACTATATCGGTGAAGGGTGGGACACGTCCGGTGGTGTCGAGCGGATGCGATCGCTGCTGTCGAACCACGGCGTGACGTACATCGTCGACTGAGTGTCGCGACCGCCTATTTGACCAGATATCACGAGTGCCCACAAATCGTACAGGAGACTCGAGCCTATCGCAGAAGCTCGGTCATCCGGAGACGATCACGACCGATTACAACATGTCAGGCGAAACTGTTCAACAGCGGAACCTATTCGGATCTCCGGAGAAAACCGGAAGGCGATGACGCGAACGGAGACGGTCGCCGCCTTCACAGATCTCTACTTGCCGACGGTCAACGGCGTTACCTATACGATTCAACTCTGGCGCGATCGCTGGCGCACCCACCGGAGCGAGATGCCGGTCGTCTACCCGGAAATGAACGGGTACGATCCTGGCACGAACGAGTTCCCCATCCGAAGCGTTCGAGCGCCGCTGTATCCACAGTATCGCCTCGGCTTGCCCGCAGTACCCGACGGGCTCGAGACGCCGGATCTCGTCCACGTCCACACGCCGTTTACGATCGGCTTTACCGGCATCAGGTTCGCCCGGAAACGCGACGTCCCCGTCGTCGCCTCCTACCACACGCTGCTCGACGACCGCGCCAGCCAGCACGTCTCGGGAAACGTCCTCGACGGCGTCAAACGAACCTGCCGACTGTACGAGCGGTCGTTTTTCGAGCGTGTCGATCACGTGACCGCACCGACGGCGTTCGCCCGCGATCACCTCCTTGAGACGGTCGACGCCGACGTCGACGTGACGGTCGTTTCCAACGGAATCGACACCGAGTTCTTCCGCCCGGTCGATCCAACGTCGTTCTGTGAGCGCTACGATCTTCCGACCGATCGGCCGCTGCTCGGCTACACGGGCCGCCACGGCGAGGAGAAGAACCTCGAGGAGGCGATCAAGGCTGTCACCGGGACGGGAATGACGCTCGTCCTCGGAGGTGACGGCCCGGCCCGTGACGTCCTCGAGAAACGGGCGGCTGAGTCGGACGCCGACGTCCGGTTTCTCGGTTTTCTCGAACGGGAGGAGCTACCAGCATTTTACTCCGCGCTCGACGTTTTCGTCTTCCCTAGCCCGGTCGAGACCCAGGGGCTGGTCGCGCTCGAGGCGACGGCCTGTGGCACGCCCGTCGTCGCGGTCAACGCCGGGGCCCTGACGGATTCGGTGATCCAGGGGGAGACGGGCTATCGGTATCAGCAGGGGTCGATCGGCGATCTGCAGTGGGCGATTACGCGGTGTCTCGATGAGCAGGATCGATTGTCCGATCTGTGTCGCCGGCGGCGAGCGATGCTCTCGGTCGAACACTCGATCGGACAGCTCACGTCGATTTACGACAGCCTCGAGTGATTGTGCCCCATCCTGAACGGCAGTTTCGATAGGACGACCGCCGACACTTATGCCCACGCCCACCAATACTCGAGTATGGAACTCGAGCTTCGGTTTTTTGCGACCTTTCGGGAAGCGGTCGGACAGAAAGAACGTTCGAAGCCCATCGACGACGGAACGACCGTCGGCGACGTCCTCGCAGACCTCGAGGCGGAGTACGACGGTCTCGAGGGGCAGTTGCTCGAGAACGGGGCGATCCGTCCGCAGTTGAGCGTTCTCAAGAACGGTCGCGACGTCGTTCATATGGCGGGCGTTGACACCGACCTCGAGGACGGCGACCGGTTATCGGTGTTCCCACCGGTTGCAGGGGGCGCCGGCGCAGTGGCGGCCCCAACCCACGACCGATGACACGCGTCGAACGGTCGTTCCGCGGCATCTCCGAGCGACTTGTCGTCAGATATCTCGAGAACCTGGGCGGGGAGCGAACCGACGACGAGACGGTCGACGGTGACGGCTGGCAGGCACAGTTCAGTGCCGAGCAGGTCACCATCGGACCGACGCTCACGCTCACCGAGGTGACGGTCGTCTTCGACGGTGATGAAGCCGTGCTCGAGGAACTCGTGCCGGCGTTCGCCCAGAAGGCGATGCGCGCAGGGGGATGAGGATCGATGACAGCCAAACCGATCGACGGACAAATTCTGCTGTTGACCGCCGCGAAGGCGAGCGTTCCAGCGTCCAGTCTCCCCAACCTGATCGAGCAGGCACAACGTCAGTTAGTCGCTAACCTCGAGCAGTACCAACGAAGCGCAGAATGCGTGTTCGAAGACGACGACCGAGCCGTGTTCCTGGTCGAACTGGGACACTGGGACGAGATCGGATCGAAACTAGGATTCACCGATCGCGAGACGGCTGCGGTTCGTCGCGCCCACACCGAACAACTCGAGCGGATCGGACGCCGTCAGGAACGGGACGACGAGTTCGAGAGCGCACTCGAAATCCGTGAGGTCGTGTGTATCGGCCACACTGGGGCTTCATCTCAGTAGAGCCGTTTTGACAACGAGACCACACTGGTGTTCAGGACGGGGGAGAGACACCCGTCTCGCTGCCCGAGTTGGCACTGGACATGCGTTCGACCTATTCGCGTGATGAGCGGATCAGTTCGGATTCTTCCGTGTCACGTCGGCACCACAGATCGGACAGCGCTCTTCGTGGTCGTCGTACTCTCGCCCACAGCCCTGACACTGGAAGATCCAGTTTCGTTCTTCCTCGATACCCTCTCTGGCGATCGGTTCGACGGTCACCGACAGCCGCTCGGCGACGTTTTGCATCGCGTAGTCGTCGGTGACCAGGACGCCGTCGAGTTCGAACGCCGTGGCGACGAGTCGAATGTCGGTATCGGAGAGGACATCGAGGTCGCCCGACTCGCGCGCCGCCCGGCGTACTTTCTCGGTCGTATCGCCGTTCGGGATGTGAATGTGCATCCCCGACCCTTCCATCGCGTCGTAGCGATAGGCGCTCTCGTCCTCGAGTTCCTCACGGACGAGTGGAATCGTTGCCTTCTGTGCTGTCGTGTGAAAGTCGTGGATAAACGCCGACGAATCGAGAATATACATACCGTTACCGTTGGACGACGATGTAGTCTTTTACCGCCTGGACGCGGCTGACGGGGATGAGGAAGCGGCCGGCCTCGTTTTTGTCGAAGTCGACGGCGCGCGACGGGAGTTCTTCGTCGGGGTCGACGACGAGGTCGTGGAGTTTTCCCGAGTTGAGATCCATGGTGATGTTGTAGAGCAGTCCCAGTTCCGTTCCGTCAGACCCCATGACGGACTTCCCCGAGAGGTTCTCAGCGAGTATTTCGCTCATACAGACTGGTACTGACTAATCGCTATTAAAAACACGGGGGGACGGCTGACGGATGTCAGACGCGTCTCAGAATTGTCGTCCGGTATGATAGCGAAGGAAACAGCCACGTCGCTCGAGGGAGATCGCTCGACAGGAAGAACCGCGTCTTAGTCGGCCGTCGACACCGCAGTCGACTCGTCTTTGCTTCCGACACCGATCGCAGCCGGGGCTTTGTTCCGGGCAACCCAGACGCCTCCCGCGGCGACAGCGCCGACGACCAGCGCGCCGATGGCGGCGTTGATGAGCAAGCCGGCGAACTCGAGTGACACGTCACTCGTCGTCGATCGGAACAGGACGCTGACGACGACGTAGCCGAACGTGCCGGCGGCCATGGTTGCACCGGCGATCCGGTAGGCCAAATCGTCCGCGACGTCGAGGTTCCAGGCGACGAAGACGCCAACGAACGCGCCGACGACGAGCAAAGTCGAGACCGACGACCCGAGTCCCCAGGCGAACAGACTCCCGGTTTCCGCGACTTCCTGGTCGATCGCATCCACCAGAATGTAAAAGAGGCCGACACCGAGGCCCGCAATGGTCAGCAAGATTCCACCGAAGAGCGCCCACTCCTTAATCAGTTCGTTCTCGTCGTCACCGTCACCGGTGACGGCGACCTGCGGATCAGTTGTGATCTCGTCACCGCCTTCATCGGCCGATTCTGGCGTGTTGTTAGGTTGAGCCATGATCTCCACTCACAGTCTGATATGTTAATGCTTTTGATACCAGACAGGCGGGATAAACCGGATGGGGGCGCGTGACCGGTTCGTAATATCGTCTCGAGTGTCACCACCCGAGTGTCACTACACAACGTGGACTCCCGCACCCGTTCGGCCGTGACGATGGGTTTAACTACCGGGCAACGGACGATACTGATAAGACCTTCTCGGGTGGTTCACTATGTCGGACACTGATTCGGATACACACGAACACGATCCAGCGGCTCTCAGAACCCCAATCGTCGCCGTCCTCGGACACGTCGATCACGGCAAGACCAGTCTCCTCGACAAAATTCGCGGCTCCGCGGTCATCGAGGGCGAAGCAGGCGCGATCACCCAGCACATCGGCGCGACGGCCGTCCCCCTCGACGTCGTCTCCTCGATCGCCGGCGAACTCGTCAATCCCGACGACTTCGACCTGCCGGGACTCCTCTTTATCGACACGCCCGGCCACCACTCCTTTACAACCCTTCGCTCGCGCGGGGGCGCACTTGCCGACATCGCGATCCTCGTCGTCGACGTCAACGACGGCTTCCAGCCCCAGACGCTCGAGGCCCTGGACATTCTCAAACGCTCCCAGACGCCGTTTATTGTCGCTGCGAACAAGATCGACACTGTTCCGGGATGGAATCCACTGGAGGACACACCGATCACCCAGACCTACGAATCCCAGTCCGAACGCACCCGCCAGCGTCTCGACGAGAGCCTCTATACGATCATCGGCAACCTCTCCGACGAGGGCTTCTCGGCCGACCTCTACTGGCGCGTCCAGAACTTCCAGCGCAACGTCGGCGCCGTCCCCGTCTCCGCACTCACGGGGGAGGGCGTCCCCGACCTGCTCGCCGTCATGATGGGACTCTCCCAGCGATACATGAAAGAGGAGATGGAGATCGACGTGGCTGGCCCCGGCGTAGGCACCGTCCTCGAAGTCAAAGAAGAGAAGGGCTTCGGGACGACGATCGACACCGTGCTCTACGACGGCACGGTCAAGACGGACGATACCATCGTCGTCGGTGGGCTGAACGAACCGATCGTCACCGACGTGCGTGCGCTGCTCCAGCCCCGGCCGCTGGCGGAGATACGCACCGAGAGCCGGTTCGAGAACGTCGACGAGGTCGGTGCCGCGGCGGGGATCAAAATCGCCGCCCCCGACCTCGAGGACGCCATGGCCGGGGCACCCGTCCGCGTCGTTCGCGATCGCGACCTCGAGGACGTACGCTCCGAGGTGCAAGCTGAACTCGCAGACATAGCCGTCGACACCGCCGAGGATGGCGTCGTCGTCAAAGCCGACACGCTCGGCAGCCTCGAGGCGATGGCCGACGCCCTCGACGAGGCGGAGATACCGATCGTCCGTGCGGAGGTCGGCGACGTCGCCCCACGGGACATCTCGGTTGCCTCGACGGCCGACGACCCGAAACAACAGGCCGTCCTCGGATTCAGCGTCGACGTCCTCTCGGACGCTCAACGCCGAGCGGAGATCGACGACGTGAAACTGTTCACCGACGACGTCATCTACCAGCTTATCGAGGAGTACACCGAACACGTCGAGGCGATCGAGCGCGCCCAGCAGGATACGATCCTCGACAATATTACCCGTCCGTCCCGGTTCCGCGTCCTCAAAGATCACGTCTTCCGACAGAACGACCCCGCAGTCGTCGGCGTCGAGGTGTACGCCGGAACGCTCCAGAACAACTCCTTCGTCGTCAAGTGGGAGGACAACGAGCCAACTCGCGTTGGACAGGTGAAGGGGATCCAGGAACAGGGCGAAGACGTCGACGAAGCACGCGCTGGCGAACGTGTCTCGGTCGCGATCGACGGCCCGACGATCGGCCGCCAGGTCAAAGAAGGCGACCTGCTCTGGACGCAACTGCCCGAGAAACACGCGAAGATCCTCGAGCAAGAACTCACGACGGAGATTCCGGCCGACGAACTCGAAGCGCTGAATATGTACCTCGAGAAACACCGGAAGCGAGATCCGTTCTGGGGCAAGTAAGTCACCTGATATCGAGCACTCGCTCGAGGCGTGGTTGCCTCGTGGACATCACCCTATCGGGTGCTTTCGCCGGCAACTCCACCTTCAACCGGATGCGTTCTGCGGGTTGTCCAATTTTGTGTGCGAATGAATGTCTCGAAGCGAACGCTTTTTACGCGCCATCCCGTTATCGGAGGTACTGATTTCTCATGAACGGAAACACGCCGTACGCGGGGCTACCAGGGGTCACACAGGCCGGACATCGGGCTGCGGCGGACGTTCCGGAACTCTCGCTCGAGCAAAAGCGGACGCTCCAGCGCACCGTAAGTCAGATCGCCGCCCGGACGCGGGAGTTCCTCCCTGACGAGTACATCGTCGACGCCGACGTCGCTGGTGGGGTCACCGGCCCACAGGCGCTCGTCGCCGTCCAGCCGCCGATCGGCCACCCCGTCAGTGCTGGATTTACACCGGATCTCGAGAACGCACCGAAGGATCTGATCAGCGCCGAGGATCGCGACGAGGTAGCACGCGGACTGGCAGCGAGTGCTGCTCTCCAGGTCAAACAGGCGGTCGACGAGAGCGTGACGCCGACGGCGCGATAGGTACTGCCGTATCGTTCCTCCGTTCGGGTGGTGACGACCGACGTGTTCTCGGCTGGCTTGACTTCAACCGCCTCGTTCTCCAGGCGGTCGAAGCCTCAAGCGCCCCAGACCCGGCCCCAGGATGATCACGCACCGCTACGACGTTCACAGACGACCAGAAACGACACGTCTAGTCGAGATCCCGGGACAAACCGTTTCGCAGGTCGCGGCCGAAGTAGTAACTCACGACGGTCGCGAGCAATCCGGCTCCGGCCCCAATCGCGAGCACCCGCTGGCCGGCGTCGGTCGGTAGCAAGAGCGCGAAATCGAAGAGTGACCCGACGACGCCAACGGCCGCACCTGCGGAGGCGAGCTCGAGATACCGTCGTTTCGTCGTCAGGAGGCCGATCACGAACGCGACGACGACGATGCCGACGATCCGACCGATGCCGCCCAGCGGGAGGAACACACCGCCGGCGACCATTCCGGCCGCCAGGGTGAGGAGCACGACGAGAAACGCCTTCGGGGAGAAGTACGACGAGGGGGCGCCCAGGGAGGGGATCGAGAACCCTGCACGCCAGTTTCGGAGCCGCAAGCGGGATCCGTCGTCCGAATTGGATCCCGATTCCGATGTCGCTCTGGACTGGTGACCGCTCGTCTCGGGTTCCGGCTCCGATCCGTGGGGAATCGTCGACTCACCATCGAGCAGCCGATCTGTCTGCTCGAGCAGGGTCTCCGTGTCGGCTGGCTCACCCCGCTGGGCCGTGGAGTCACCGATGTCGTCGGACACCGTCGTTTCATCCGAGCGCTCGCTCATACGGGAGTCGACGGTCGGCAGATAGATAGTGCCTTCGCTGACACGATGGCACCGTGAGACGCCAGGTGGAAGCCGAGAACTGCAAGCCGTGATCGACGACCGCGACCCTCCTTAGCGATCGAGAAGCGGGAGACTAAGTAGGGTCGCCCCCATATCGGTTGGTATGAGTCTGGGACAGCGGGTCTCGAGCGACCACCAACTCGCCCGATTGCTGCAGATCGGGGTCGTCCTGGAGGAGGTCGTCGAGTCGCGTGCCGCCCACCACCTCGAGTCGTTGCCTGACGACGAGCGGGAGGCGATCGACGAAGAGGTGCGGGAGTTGCTGTCGGAGGCGACCGAGGAGTCCGCCGAACATCGGGAGCGACTGGAGACGTTGATCGACGACCTCGACGCCGAAACGGTCGCCTACGAGGAGATCAATGCGCTCGTCGACGCACGCTACGGCCCGCCGGAGGATACCGACGGGGTGCTCTACGATCAACTCTGTAACGAGGAGACGGCGTACAAGTTCTACGACGACCTGATCGAGGCGATAGAAGCCTCCGAGACGGACTTCAGCGTCGATCGGGAACGGGTGCTCGAGACGCTGTACGCGATTCGCGAGGAGGAGATGGAGGGTGCTCAGGACGTCACCAACATCATGGAGCGTCGAGCATGAACGAGCAGACAGGAGGGCAAACGCGGACTGGGGGGCTACATCGATGAACACGGCAGACCAATACCTGAAAGCAGTCTATCTGGCACAGCGCCTCGAAGACGGCCCAGCCTCGACGGGCACCCTCGCGGAGCTACTGGAGGTGAGTCCAGCGAGCGTCAACGAGATGATCGGCAAACTCGAGGAACGAGAGCTCGTCGAGCACGAAAAGTACAAGGGAGCACAACTTACTGACGACGGCCTCGAGCGGGCACACGATGCCCTCCAGACGTACTGCATCATCCAGCGCTTCCTCGCGAACGTCCTCGAGGTCGAGGAGTTCCGCGACGAGGCCCGCGCCCTCGAGAGCGTCATCGACGACACCGTCGCCGATCGGCTGGACACGATCATCGACCGCCGGGGCGAGTGCCCGGACTGTTTCGACCCGGAGGCGGACTGCTGTGAACACCTCGAGGCCTGTTCGCTGGCGGAGTGAGTCGGTTTACTGTAACGTTTTCCGGTGATTGCCGACTCGATAGGGCAATCACCGGGAAGAGACTACAGCAGACCGTATGAAACAGCCGCGACTATTTATCCGATCGGGCGGCCACCGCCGGCATGCGCTGTCCGACCTGCGAAAAACGGTTCCCCACCGAGCAGGGGATGCGCCAGCACCACACGAAAGTACACGGTAACCCGCTTCCGAACCGGACGTGTTCCGGGTGTGGGCTCGAGTTCTACGATCCGAAGTCCCGGCGACGATACTGTAGCGAGTGCAATCCGAACGCCGGGTCGAACAACGGAAACTGGCGGGACGCCACCGAAGAGGCGTCCTGTCGGTGCTGTGGGACGACGTTCGAGTACTACCCCTCCAACAAGGACGGTGTGTACTGTTCGTCGTGTGTCGAAGCGGCAGATGGGTTGCTTCCGGAAAACCCTTCGAAGCCGGGCGAGCGCGTGTCCGTCGACTGTGGCTGGTGTGACACCACACTGTCCGTGTACTCCTCTCGACTCGAGGCGAACGAACGCGGTGTGTTCTGTGATTGTCGTGTTACGGACAGTGGCTTTCATCGACCATCGTCGGCGAGGATCATCACCAGTGGACCGGTGGCCCGATCGCGTACGGACGGTCGTGGTGGGCGATACGGCGACAGGCCCTCGAACGCGACGACTATCGATGTCGAGCGTGCGGACGTACTCGAGACGACCTCGGACGAAACCCGGACGTTCACCACGTTATCCCTGTAAGGCGGTTCGATGAGCCAATCGAGGCCCACACGCTCGAGAACGTCGTGTCGCTGTGTCGGTCGTGCCATCGGCTCGCAGAGGAGGGCACGCTCGAGGTCGGTTCCGACGGGAAAAGGTAACACTATTACTGTCCCATCCACTATCAGGATGTAGCCATCGACACGCGGAATCGATGGACTCGAGTACGCAGTCCCGTGGTGTAGTGGCCAATCATAATGGCCTTTGGACGTACACAGTTTCGGCTGGTACGAGAGAAAGCCATTGACGGCGGTTCGAATCCGCCCGGGACTACTAACTTGGAGTTTTGAATCCTGGCAGCCGTGAGTAGTGCACAATGGATGTTGCGAACGGTGAGTCGGATCTCGAGGAGGCTTCAGTATCCGCGGGTTCTTTTTGTACTCTTCTGTTAGTCCGAATCGTCAAGCGTGGTGTTCGGTCGTTAGGAAGCGAGAGCGCAAAAACGAGCAAGCAAACGGACGCGAGAAATTATCTTCTGAAATAGCGTGGCTGACTCAGGCCTCTGTTTCTTGACTCGCTTCGTAAACGGCCTTCCGAAGGTGTTCTGTGATGATGTCCTGCACCTCGTCGTTGTCCATGAATTTCTGGAAGAGTTCCTGGTTTTGGTTTCTTCGATCGATCATCAGTCTGGTGAGCCTTTTGTCGAACTCGAGGGCGACCCTAGAATTACTGTCACCCCATCCGTCTCCTCACTCATGAGCGAGCCACCTGCCATGCGCATCGACCACATCGGTATCGCCGTCGACGCCATCGACGAGGCCGAGGGACAGCTCCTCGCCTTCGGTGCCGAAAAAGTCCACGAGGAAGTCACCGACCAGAAGTTCACGTAGGCGACGTACCGGTTCGGGGACGCCTCCCGGCTCGAACTCATCGCTCCACTCGAGGGTACCGAGTCGTTTCTCACCCGGTTTCTCGGTCAGCAGGGGCCCGGTCTTCATCACGTGACGCTCGAAGTGGCGGACATCGACGGGGCAGTAGAAGTGCTTTCGGAGGTCGGCTACCGAACGGTCGACTACCAGACTTACGACGACTGGACGGAGGTGTTCGTCTCGCCCTCGAACCCGACGGGCACGCTCTTTCAACTCATGGAGTACCACGACTTCTACGCCGAGAACCGGGAAACCGACGACGCCGGCTTGTTCGTCCGCGGTGATCCGCTGTAGTCCGTATTCCGTTGTCCGTAGTCCGTAGTGCTCGTATTCACGTTTCGAGAGCGAAATCAGTTCGAATCTCCTTCGACGACAACGAACGCATATCCGGACTCGACTGGTCGCGTCCTCGAGGTACGGTCGTCGACACCGTACGGTGTCCGTCCCGCCGACCACGCAGAATTACGTTGTTCGAAATTCGACATTACTCGGCGAGACGTTCCAGATTCGGTGGACGTCGCTCGGAACTCGCGCTTCGCCTACTCAGCGCTGCAGACTCGAGTTTGTGACCCCTGATAGGACGAGCGTACCCATCCCGTCGCCCAGGTGTAACGGAAAAGACGGTTACCGACTGGAACGGGAGCGAACGGTAGGATCCGTTTATACCGCCGCGACGACCTGTTCAGTCGATGATTCTGCGTTCCCCAACCGGCTGGAGCAACTCACCGCGACCGCGTACGGACACCGGAAAATGCGTACCAACCACGCTCGACCTACCAATCGATCTAACAACCACGCTCGAGTCGGCGTTCCACGCAGGATGTAGGGGCTCCGTCGACCGATGAGAGGGGTTCTGATTGTACTTCTGGTCGGCGTGGTCGCCGGTGGGTTGATCGTCAGCGCCGCCGGACTGTCGGTCGATAGTGGATCGATTGGCGACATCGTGACCGAAGGGAACCAGCAGGAATCGGCCGCGGCCGGTGCGAGTGGGTCGGGTGCTACCGTGGCAGCAGCCGAGAACGACACCAACATCGAACTCGTCGAGTTCGGTGACGAATCCGGGCAGTCGCCATCCCAAGACGACGATGACACTCCACAGTCCAAACACGAGGCGGCGGAGGAGGGTGCGGAGAAGGGAATCGAACTCGCCCAGGAACAGGGCATCAACGTCACTCAAGAGCAACGACTGGCCGCAAAATCGGCCGCCTCCGAGGCCGTCGAACAGCATCAGGAGGCTACCGTCGAGCAGGTGCAACATGCCGCAACGGGAGCGGTACACGGCGCGTTGCTCCAGCACCAGACGGTCACGGAGACCCAGTTCCAGTCCGCCGTGATCGGCAGTACGTCCGGCGCGTTGAGCCAGCACCAGACGGCGAACGTCACGCAACTACAGAACGCGGCGTGGGGGGCAAGTCACGGGGCGCTCGACCAACACCAGGAAGTAACGGTCGAACAGATCCAGCACGCCGCTCGCGGTGCCGCTGGTGGTGCAGCACACGAGGCCGGGAAGAAGGGAATCGGCCACGTCGGTACCATCCAGGAAGCGAGCCAGGGTGCAGCCCACGGCGCGCTCGAAGGCGCGAAGAAACAGAAGCACGCGCCCCAGCACCACGTCGCCCAGCACCAGGAGATAACCGTCGAACAGGTGCAACACGCGGCCGCTGGCGCGGCTTCCGGTGTACTCGACGGTGTGGTCGAACAACGGCAGACCGTCACCGTCGAACAGCAACAACACGTGACGATCAAGCAAGTACAGACGGCCGCGATGGGTGCCGCCGAAGGGGCGCTCGTGCAGAAACAGCAGGTGACCGTCGAACAGACGCAGGTCGCCGCACGCGGTGCCGGAAAGGGCGCGCTGTCGATCACACAGATTCAGCAGGTAACGATCACACAAATTCAGAAGGCCGCTCTCGGTGCCGCGACGGGTGCGATCTACCAGAGCCAGGAGGCGACGATCGAGCAGATACAGGCGGCGGCCGTCGGTGCGGCGACGGGGTCGCTCGTCCAGATACAGGCGGTTCACGTGACGCAGGTGCAGTACGCCGCTCGTGGTGCCGCGACAGGTGCCGTCGAGTCGGCTGTCCAGCACCAGGTGGTCGACGTGACGCAGATCCAGGCGGCCTCGAGAGGGGCCGGAACGGGTGCGGTCAAGCAGTCCCAGACCGTGAACGTACACCAGGTGCAGACGATCGCCCGTGGCGCGTCGAAGGGCGCACTGTCGGTTACGCAGGAACAGCGCGTGACGGTCGTACAGATACAGATGGCCGCCGAAGCGACGTGTGCAGCGGTCGCGACCGCGGTGCAGAACCAGCGGGTCACCGTCGAACAGGTGCAACGGATCACCGAGAACACCGCTGCAGACACCGTCCGGCAATCGGCCGCGGACGGCCTCGAGGGCGAAGCCGAGGTTCGCGAGCGAGCCTCTGTGCACGCGGTCGATCGAACGGCCGAGGAAGAACCCATCGACGGCGACGCAACGGTGCGAACCGCCGACCAGACCATCGACGGCGAAACGGTCACGATCGACGACGTGACCCTTTCGGAGGGCGGATTTGTCGCGATTCACGACGCCGGCTGGCTCGAGGGGGAGCGCGTCGATAGCGTGATCGGCGTCTCAGACTACCTCGAACCGGGAGAACACGACTCGGTCACCGTTACGCTGTTCGCTGACGTCCCCGGAACCGAGTTCGAGACCGACGCGCTCGAGGCCGGCTCGCACACGCTGTTTGCCGTTCCATACCAGGACGCCGACGGCGACGGACAGTTCGACTCCGTCGATACCGACGGCGACCAGAATCCCCAGTACGTCCGAGCGGGTGGCGAGCCGATAGCGGCGTCGTTCGACGTGACGGTCGTCGAGGAGCGCACTGCAACCCTCGACATCGACGATCTAACCGGCGACGGAGAATCGCTGACGATCGAAAACGCCACGGCCAACGTCGAGTTTTACGTCGAGGCGCGAGCCGACGATCAGATCGTCCAGAGCGAACGCTTCGAGGCGAACGCGACGACCACCAGCCTCACGCTCGACCTCGAAACCCCGCTCGAGGAAGACGCGAACGTTGACGTGTCGATCCGCGCCGCCGAAGACGGTGAAGCGCTATCGACCGCAACGGTCGAGTACGAGGTCGAGGTCGGTGACGAGGACGAAGTCGATGATGAGGTAGAGATTGAAGACGAAGACGAAATTGATGAAATCCTCGATCCGACCGCCGAACTCGAGGTCGCCGACCAGAGTGGCGACGGCGAAACGGTAACCGTCGACCGGGCCACCGCGAACGTCGAGTACTACCTCGAGGCGCACTACGACGACGAAACCGTTCGGAGCGACGCGTTCGAAGCCGACGAGTCGGTCGAGAACCTGACGCTCGACCTCGATCCGTCGCTCGAAGAGGACGCGGAAATCGAGATTGCCGTCAGAGCCGCCGAGGACGACGCGGAAATAGCGGTGAGCGGGATCGAGTACACTGTCGACACACCGGTGACGTTCCTCGACTGTACGACGATCGAGATTCAAGATGCCACCGCGTTCGAAGGGCTTTCCCTGCAAATCTCGCACCTGGAGGGCCCATGGGTCGACACCCCGACGCTCCTCACGGACGACGACCTCGCCGAGACGGTCGACGAGCCGATCGAGGACGGGACGGTGCTCTCGACGACCGATCTCTACCCGTACAGCGAGTTCACTCACTACGTCGAGTTCGTCCACCTCTCCCAGACTGGGGAGCAGCCGGACGAACTCGAGGCGGGCGACGAGAACGTGCTCGAGAATCCGAACCCCGCGACTATCGAGGACTGTCAGGAACTGGGCTTCGGCGAGCGACCGACCGCCGAACTGACGTTCGTCGACCAGGAGTCAGATGGGACGAACGCAACTATCGATGACGTGACCCTCTCGGAAGGCGGCTTCGTCGCCCTCTACGAGGCGGACGCCCCAATCGAGGACGAGTCAGTCCTCGGCGTCTCCGACTACCTCGAGCCCGGATCGCACGAAGACGTGACCGTGGCGCTCGAGGAACCGATCGACGAGGATCGAACGCTCGTCGCGGTCGTCCATCGCGACCTGACCGGTGACGAGCAGTTCGCCTTCGAAAGCCTCGATGCAGTGGGCGTCCACGACGGCCCCTATCTAGACGCGAACGGTGACCCAGTTGCCGACGGAGCCGAACTCACGTTGGCTCCGGCGTTCGCCGTTTCGATCGTCGACGCTCGAGAAACCGTCGAACCCGATCAACCGATCGAACTCGTCGTCGACGTGGAGAACCTGGGTGCCGGAAGCGGCGAGAGCCCCGTGGTTCTCGACGTCGGCCCGCAAGAGGCAGCTGTGACCGAGGACGTCTCGCTCGGGCCCGGCGAAGCGACGACGCTCACGATGACCGTCGATCCTCCACAGGACGTCGTCGGAATCATCGACCTGACGGTTCGAATCGCCGATCCGGACGTGGCCGCTCCAGAAGCGGGGAGCGATTCGGTGACGATCACCGTCGATGAACCAGGAGAACCGGCGTTCGAAGTGACGGGCATCGACGCGCCAGCGACCGTCGAGGCGGGCGCGTCGTTCGACATCGTCGCGGACGTGACGAACACTGGTGAGGCGGCCGGCGAGGGCGAGGTCGTTTTCGACGTTGGAGACTTCGCCGACGCCGCGACCGACGTCGTGTCCCTGTCCCCCGGCGAAACGGCGACACTCGTCGTTACCGTCCAGACCGGGCCGGACGACGTCGGCGACCTCGAGGTCACCGTCCGTACGGCCGACACCCAGGCGTCGACAGCCGTCGAAGTGGCCGAACCGGTGGGCGATCAGCAGGATGCCCGGGCACAGCCGGCGACCGGAATCGTGCACTGATACCGGTCACACCGGAGAATTGTGGATTCGAACCGATGGAGAAACCACTCGTGTTGGTCGACGATAGGTGGGGGAGCTGGTGACGCATATTCTATGCCACAGTTGGTACAAAAATCCGCACTCTACTGCCCGTCATCGAGCGCCCTTACAGTGACGTACCCGTCACCGGAAACACGTACTCGATACCCGTGGTAGGTAAACTCGACAGTCAGATCATGGCTGCCAGTTCGAACGATCCGATCCAGCGCATCGGGGTCGACCGCATTCAGCAGCGGTGGTAACTGCAGTGGAGAGACACCTGCTGCGTCTGCGACAGCGGTGACAACGCTTTCGATGACCTCGTCAGGGTTGTCCGAAGAGACAGTTGAGATCGTGGTAGTCGCTGTGGTGTTCATGGAGGTAACGAAGTCTGCGATCCATATAAATAGAAGATCCAATTCTCAAAGACTCACATTGAGACCAATGGAGCGCGAGGACGGCCATCTCGACTGTATAGTAGCCACTGCACGTCATTGTACACCCGATCGCCAGACGTGTCGGCGATCAGTGTAAAACCGTTTCAGTTGTTACTACAAACCTCAGTCTCTCGCTCAGGAGGCGACCGAAACGACTGTAGCCTCGACGGCCGAATCACGACCCATGACACGGTGGCTGCAAAGTGGACGACGGCGCGACATCTGTTTTCTACTCGCCGCGATGGACGAGGCACGCGGCCAAGAACTCAAATCGGCCCTCGAGTCCCACTACGACGAGCGAATCGAGCCGAAGGCGTTCTATGGATCGCTCTCGGCGCTCGTGAAGGCCGGGTTCGTCGAGAAGGACGTCCAGGGTCTCCACGACGTCTATCGGCTGAGCCAGGCCGGCGAAGACCGTGTCCGCGGACACGGCTCGTGGGTGCGGGAGTGTCTCGAGGAAGGTGCTGAGTAAGGAGTCTCGAGAAGACGAATATCGAGGACACCGACCAGAAAGCAAGTTCACGGAGCCGCTCAGTCGAGCAGGCGATCGCCGATCGTATTCCGCAGAATCTCGCTCGTACCCTCGTAGATCTCGTTGAGTTTGGCGTCGCGGTAGAAGCGCTCGGCCGGGAAGTCCTTCGTGTAGCCGTAGCCGCCGTGGATCTGGATGCCCTCGTTTGCGACCTCGCGGGAGACTTCGCTGGCGTAGAGTTTCGCCTGGGCGGCCTCGGTGATGTAGTCCTCGCCCCGGATCTTGTTGTCGGCAGCGTTGTGCATCAACAGCTTCGCGGCCTGGATCTTCGTGTCCATGTCGGCGATCTTGTGCTTGATCGCCTGGAAGTCCCCGATCGGCTGACCGAACTGTTCGCGCTCGGTGGCGTAGGAGCGAGCCTCGTCGAAGGCCGCTCGAGCGATGCCGACGCCGCGGGCGGCGATGGTGATGCGGCCGCCGTTGAGCGTCTTCAGCGCGTGGATGAAGCCGTCGCCCTCCTCGCCGAGGCGACGGTCGGCGGGGATTCGAAGGTCGTCGAAGCGCAACTCTGCGGTCGGACAGCCCTTGTCGCCCAGTTTGTCCTCGGTGCCTTCGACCAAGAAGCCGTCGTCCTCCTCGGGACGGACGACGAACGAGGAGATGCCGCGGTTGCCGGCGTCGGGGTCGGTTTTGGCGAAGACAGTGACGGTGTCGGCGACCGAGCCGTTCGAGATCCAGAGTTTGTTACCGTTGATGACGTACTCGTCCCCGTCTCGTTCGGCCGTCGTGGTCATCGAGGGAACGTCACTGCCGGCACCTGCCTCCGAGAGCGCGAACGCGCCGATGTCGGTGCCCTCGGCCAGCGGCGTCAGATAGGTCTCTTTCTGAGATTCGTCACCGAACTCGTAGAGCATGTTCCCCGCGAGCGAGATGTGCGCGGCAACGACGGTTCCCAGGCCACCCGAACCCCGGGAAATCTCCTCGATACCGATGGCATAGGAGTGATAATCGAGGCCAGCACCGCCGTACTCCTCGGGGAACGGCATGCCCATGAGCCCCAACTCGCCCATCTGTTCGACGAGGTCGGCGGGGAACTCGTCGTCGTGGTCGATCTCGCTCGCGACGGGGACGACCTCCTCGTCGACGAACTCCGCGACCATGTCGCGAATCTGGGCCTGCTCGGGTGAGAGACTGAAGTCCATGTGTGGAAATTCGCCGGACGCACCTTTATTATTGTTATACGCAGATCGATTCCACTACCTCGCGCGTCGGATCCCGGGTAGCATCGACCGCGACCGCGGTGTTTTTCCGGAATGACCTCTAATAGAACACGATAGATGACTACGGGCCAACCCTCCGCAACTACTGACGCCGACCTCGAGTGGTGTTATGAGGCCGTACACGGCGTCTCACGCACCTTCTCGATCACGATCGATCGACTGGAGGAACCGATGGCACGCCATATCTGCCTGGGATATCTCCTCTGCCGGATCGCGGACACCATCGAGGACGCCGGCCACATCCCGCCGGCCGAACAGACGACCTTGCTCGAAGCCTACGACGACGTGCTCGATCCGTCCAGCGACCTCGACGCCGAGGCGTTCCTCGATGACGTCGAGCCGTGGATCCCGGACGAACGCACGAGCGACTGGGAAGTCGTCGCCCAGACGCCACGAGTGGTTCGAACGTTCGAATCGCTCGAGGCGGAACCACGCGAGATCATGCGCGAACCCGTTCGCGAACTCGTCGACGGGATGGCGATGTTCACCGCTCGCTACGCAGACGAGGGCGGACTTCGGCTGCAGACGCTCGAGGAACTCGAGGAGTACTGCTGGTACGCGGCCGGGACAGTTGGAACACTCATTACGGGTCTCGTCGCCCGCGGCACGTCGCCGGATCGGGCGGAGACGTTACGGAACAACGCCCGGTCGTTCGCGTTACTCCTCCAGCTGGTCAATATAGCCAAAGACGTCGAGGCGGACTATCACGAGGAGAACAACGTCTACCTGCCGGCGGAGTGGCTCGCAGAAGAGGACGTCGCCGTCGAAGCGGTGACCGACGAGGATCACCACAGCGGCGTCACGAACGTGATCAAGCGCGTGACCGGCCGCGCGGAGGGATATCTCGACGACGCTCAGCAGTACCTCGAGGTGCTGCCGGAACGCCACGGCAACACGCTGTCGGCGTGGGCGATTCCTTACCTGCTCGCCGTCGGGACGCTTCGAGAGCTTCGAGAGCGACCCGAGGACGTCATCCGCGAGGGGAACGTCAAGATCTCACGGGCGGAGGTGTTCGCCGTCATCCAGCACTTCGAGGAAGATATCTCGCGATCGGCGCTCGAGGAGTTGCGTAGCGAGATGTCGGAGAAGCCGCTTCATCAGTGAAACGATAGCCGTTGGCCCACTTTTCTGCGTTGGTGCCCAGCAGTCATCGAGCAGTGACTACTCCACCGCGGCGACCTCGCTCTCGAGGCCCCCATCGGCGGTGACGACGATCGTGACCTCGATGGCGTCGGCTCCCCACCTGGTATTTGCCCGGTCGTTCAGTTCCGAATTCGAGAGGACGAGCGTCTCCTCGCCCGCCACCGCCCGAATCGCCCACAGCCGTGCGCGTTTGATCCAGGGGCCGGTGATGTAGGTTTCGTTCGCTCCGTCCTCGAGCCCGGCTGCCTCGAGCCGGTGCGTGCTCGTCCGTGGCTCCTCGAGGTCAATGCCGACGTCGACTGTGAGCGTTACTGGTTCTTCGGAGGCGTTTCTCGCGGAGAGGGTGGGAACGGTCAGGTAGTTGCGCCTCGCGTACTGGTTCCAGGCGATGCTGCCAGTGAGCAGGGCACCGACCCCACCGAGGCCAGCGCCGACGAGCGTTCGACGGCTGAACGTGTTGATGGAGGGCATCGGCCGAACATTCGTGTCGACTGATAAAAAGTCGAGGGTGCGCTCGAGTGGCCGGGGAGATGGGCAGCTTTTTCGAGACTCGCTGAGACGATTGGAAGCAATTTCGAGAACCACGAGAACGACTACGGATCCAGAACACCGAACGTGTCAACGGTCATCGACCAACCGCGTCTGCACTGGTTCCGTCCCCGCAACCTGCGCCTCGAGATCCAGCAATCGTCGCTTCGTCGGGACGCCGTCTCCGCTGGAGTAGCCGTTGAGGCTGCCGTCACTGCCGACCACGCGATGGCACGGAACCACCAGCGGGACGGGATTGCGGGCACACGCTTGCCCAACGGCGATGGGGGCCGTCTCGAGCGCGGCTGCGAGTTCACCGTACGTCCGCGTCTCGCCGTAAGGGATCTCGAGCATCGCGGCCATCACGTCACCCGTTGTTCCCGCGGGGAAGGCGACCTCGAGGTCGAAGGATCGTCGTTCCCCACGCTCGTATTCGCGAACCTGTGACCGAACGTCGGCGGGTGGGTCGGCGATCACCGACTCGTCGAGTTCGATCGTCGTGTCCAGAACCGAAACGTCCATGCAGTACGTCTGTGCTCGAGGGTAGAGAGTGTATCTGTCCCGTCGAGGGAAACCCACCTCGCTCGAGGGGACTCGACTCGAGAGTCGTGCCTGTCAGTCGTACTCGTAGAAGCCCTTCCCGGTCTTCTTGCCGAGATCGCCCGCTTCGACCTTCCGTTTGAGCAGGTAGGCAGGCTTGTAGCGGTCACCGAGTTCCTCGTACATCGTCTCGGAGGCGTGGAGGCAGACGTCGAGGCCGATGTGGTCGGCGAGCGTCAGCGGTCCCATCGGGACGTTCGTCCCGAGTTCCATCCCCGCGTCGATGTCTTCCTTGCTCGCGACGCCTTCGTCGAAAGCCCGGATCCCTTCGTTGATCCAGGGCATCAGGATTCGGTTGGTGACGAAGCCGGGTTTGTCGTCGGACTCCCAGGTCGTCTTCCCGAGATCCTCGGCGATCTCGTGTGCCAGCGCCGTCGCCTCGTCGCTCGTCTTCTCGCCGACGACGATTTCGACGCCCTCCATGATCGGTACCGGGTTCATGAAGTGGAGGCCGACGACGCGCTCTGGGTGCTCGAGCGGCGCGGCGATCGAGGTAATCGAGAGCGTGCTGGTGTTGGTGGCCAGCAACACGTCGTCGTCGCAGTGGGCCTCGAGGCCCTGGAAGACGTCCTGTTTGACGGCCATGTCCTCGAGGGCGGCCTCGACGACGAGGTCGCAGTCGGCGAGGTCGGCCAACTGCGTCGTCCCCGTGATTCGCCCGCGGATCGTCTCCGGGTCGTCCGGGAGCGCGTCCTTGCTCGCGAATCGCTCGAGGCTATCGGTGATCGTCTCGAAACCGCGTTCGACGAAGTCAGTCTCGATGTCGCGAATGACCACGTCGTAGCCCATGGTGGCCGCAACCTGTGCGATGCCGCTGCCCATCGTGCCGGCACCGACGACGCCGATGCGATCGATATCCTGGCGTACCATGGCCGACTGTACTGGCGATTTACTGGTAAGTGTAGCGATGCCCGGTTGGTCTCCTACGCAGTGAGTGTAACCCACAGACGGCGACGAACACGAGTGCAACGAGCAGCGAGCGAGTGCAATCAGCAACGGCCGACGAACGCGTCAGACGTCGAACCGGATAGCGATTTTCGAGGGGGAACATTCAAGGTGTCGGCTGCAGAGATATACCTAATTCGGTGAATTGGGTGAGTAAGGAAAACGTGGTCGAAACGACGGGCAGGCACGGTGGTCTCCTCGAGGATCGTCACCGCGAGGCGCTCGAGGAGGCAGGCATCGACCCGGCGGTCGTCTCGAGACGGGACTGTTCGTACCGGATGTTGCTGGATGCGGGCGTCGACGAAGCGGCCGCTGACGCCCTTCGCCGGCAGTGGTCGCTCCCCTGGTCGTTCGAAACCGACGGCGACCTCACCCGGCGCTCGAGCGAGGTACGCGGACTGGGCGACGCCGAACGAGAGTGGGTGGCCGCCAGCGCCGACGAGACCTGGCAGGCGTTCGAGTGGACGTCCTCTCGAACGACCGACAACGAGTCGGACGATGACGGCGAACGTCCCTGGCCACGGCCCACGCCGGTGACGAAGGTGACCGGCGTCAGCCCCGAAAAGGCCGAGACGCTCGGTGAAGCCGGCATCAATTCCGCCGAGCGACTCGCGACGATCAACGCCACGGAAGTCGCGAAGGTGCTCGATCTGAGCGTGTTACACGTCCGGACGTGGCGACACGCGGCTCGAGAGCTCGTCGATTGAGTTCGCCGACAGAGACCAACATTCCCACACCGAGTGTCTCAACGCTCGCCTATTCTGGCAGTGTTTACAACGAGTATATCGAGTAGTGTTCGATTCCGTGTCGGGAACCCAGGGATTCGCCTCCGAGAACCACACCAGGGTGTTACGAGCGCATTAACGTCGGTACGAACGAGTGGACGATGAGCACGAGTGTGACGAGAAACAGGAAGAACCCATAGTATTCGTCAGCCATTAGCAGGGGCTGGGCTAAAACCGCTACCGCTAGAGCAGATATGGCGGATCGAATCGAACGGAGATGTGCTCCGTACGGTGCTTCGGTGCTTCGTTCCATAGGCACAATAACCAAACGTAGTGAATAAAAATTTGTCATCTGGCCAACGTACAAATCAGCGTGCCTCGCCGCGATCTACTGGGTCGTCGATGCTTCGGTACGTGGTCGAACCAACGTAAACTAACACTACATTTCCGCCGAACCTCCAGAGAGTTCACTGCGGACGAAGACGACCACCGAAAACGTCATGTGTCCCGGAGTTGGCGTCGGAGCCGTCATCGTGACGTTGTTGCCCGTCGCGCGGATCTCCGCCACAGTACGAATCCAACACACCGGACATGGTAGAAGTCACCATCCAGCAATAGCTACGGGTTTCAACGCAGTCGTATCGCAGCAACCCTCGACCCCCCGAAGCACCTGTCACATTCACAGAAGCCGAACAGTGTGACACTCGGTCACCCCTTCTCGAGCCCGCTACCCACACAATTTACTACTCGAGAAAGTATTTTTCAGCTGATAACACCGCCAATCATATATGGGAAGATGGTGGAGAGTCAGACAGATGCGACCAATCGACGACTCACCGATCGTTCGCGACGGAAGCAGCCTGATTCTGGCGATGGATCACGGTCTCGAGCACGGGCCGGTCGACTTCAAAGACGTACCGGACAAACTCGACCCGGCCGAAGTGTTCGAAACCGCGACCCACGACGCCGTCACCTGTATCGCCGTCCAAAAGGGGATCGCCGAGGGCTACTACCCGAGCTACGAGGACGACGTCAACCTCCTCGTGAAACTCAACGGTACCTCCAACCTCTGGATGGGCGAACCCGACTCCGCGATCAACTGCTCGGTCGACTACGCCGCCGAAATCGGTGCCGACGCCGTCGGCTTCACGCTGTACGGTGGCTCGAACAACGAGGTCGAGATGGCCGAAGAGTTCCGCGAGGTGCAGGAGGCCGCCCGCGAGTACGACCTCCCCGTCGTCATGTGGTCGTACCCGCGCGGACAAGGGCTGAAAAACGACACCAAACCGTCGACCATCTCCTACGCCACCCGCCTGGCGCTCGAGCTCGGTGCCGACATCGCGAAAGTGAAGTACCCCGGGGATCCGGAAGCGATGGCTCACGCCGTCAAATGTGCCGGCGACATGAAAGTCGTCATGAGCGGCGGCTCGAAGGTCGACGATTACGAGTTCCTCTCGACGGTCGAAGCCCACACCAACGCCGGCGGGAAGGGGCTCGCGGTAGGCCGAAACGTTTGGCAGCGTGAGAACCCAGAAGAGATCCTCGACGCCCTGGAGAAGGTCATCTACGGGGGCGAAACTGCCGACGCCGCCATCCAGTCCTGATCATGTCCGCCTCGCTTCCCTCGATCGACGAGACCGTCGACTCGATCTTCGGCACCGTCGCCTACACGGCCACGGAGATCCGTCAGGGGCTCATCGGCCGTCGCGTCCCCGTCGACGAGGAGAATCCGAGCGGAGAGACCCAGCTCGAGGCCGACGTCTGGGCCGACCAGCTCCTCCGAAAGCGGCTGTCGTCGATCGACGGCGTCGTCCAGTACGCGAGCGAGGAGGAGGACGACTGTCACGATTGCGGGAGCCTCGAGCCAGGCCTGGCCGTCGCCGTCGACCCCCTGGATGGCTCCTCGAACCTCAAGTCGAACAACGTGATGGGAACGATCGTCGGCGTCTACGACGAACCGTTGCCCGCTCGTGGTGACGCCATCGTCGCCGCCGCCTACGTCCTCTACGGGCCGATCACGACGATGATGGTGGCCACCGACGACGGCGTCACGGAGTACGAGTTGAGCGGCGGCGAACGAACCGTCGTTCGCGAAGACGTGCGACTTCCCGCAGAACCGGTCGTCTACGGCGTCGGGGGACGTACGCCCGATTGGCCAGCGGACGTCGAAGGGTACGTCCGAGAGATCGAAGACGAACTCAAACTCCGCTACGGCGGGGCGATGATCGGCGACGTCAACCAGGTGCTCACCTACGGCGGCCTCTTCGCGTATCCGACGCTCGAGTCGGCCCCCGAAGGGAAGTTGCGTCTTCAGTTCGAGGGGAACCCAATCGGCTACATCGTCGAACAGGCTGGCGGGCGCTCGAGCGACGGCGAGCAGTCCTTGCTCGCGGTCGAACCGACGGACGTCCACCAGCGAACGCCGGTGTACGTCGGCAACGAGTCGTACGTCGACCGACTCGAGAGCCACCTCTCGTAGCTCGTCGTTCGGTGCTCGTCACTCGGTGATCGTAGCAGTCCCTGTGAACGAGCACTGCCTTTAAGCACCGGGCCGTTGCCAATGCTATCGAGCAGACATGGCACCGCGTATACTCGGACAGGTAGTTGAATTGTTTACGGTGGCAGACTCGCGTCCCGAATCGGAACCGTCGGATGCCAAAGAACGCCAACCAACCCCGCTATACACGTGTTCTGATTGTTCGACGACGTACATCACAGACGAAATGGATTCGTGTCCACAATGTGGTGACGACGTCGAACGGACGCCGTCGTTCGCCGAGTTAGGCATCGAGACCTGAACGCGGCCCTTCTGTAATTCGATTTTCGACGGTTTTGCGAGCGAGCGTTCGAACTCGGGGTGGCCAGCTGTCGCACTCTGGGAGAACAGCATCCGATGGCGTCCAGCTAGTGACTCGAGCCGTCACAAAAGCCGTCGTGACCTGGCAGCCAGGTGCGCGGTCGTGGTGGAGGCGTACGTGGTGAGTGAGTTCGTGGTGGGGGCGTTCATCCCCAAATCACGCGCGCACGCCTCGAGACCGGTGTCGATGTCACCGTCAGGGGAACGTGCCACCTTCTTCGAACGCGTTGACGACCCGCTGGATGGCGACGACGTAGGCAGCCGTTCGGAAGGTATCGATGTCGTGAGTTTCGTAGGTCTCTACCAGGTCGTCGAAGGCGTCGACGATGAGGGTCTCGAGTTCCTCGTTGACGCGCTCTTCGCTCCAGTAAAACCGCTGGCGATTCTGTACCCACTCGAAGTACGAGACGGTGACGCCACCGGCGTTGGCGAGAATGTCCGGAATGACGAGGACATCCTGTTCGGCCAACACCCGGTCTGCACCAGGTGTCAGCGGGCCGTTAGCCGCCTCGGCGATGACGTCCGCCTGTACGTCGTGTGCCAGTTCCTCGTCGATCGCGTTCTCGAGCGCAGCGGGAACCAGCAAATCGACGTCGAGGGTCAACAGCTCCTCGTTCGAGAACTCATCGTCGGCATCCTCGTAGTCCGAGACGGTGCCGGTATCAGTCTTGAACGAGCGAACGGCCTGCGTATCGAGCCCCGATTCGGCGTAGATCGCTCCGCTCGAGTCCGAGACGGCGACGACGGTCGCGCCAATCTCCTCGAGGAGGTTCGCGGCGATCCAGCCGGCGTTACCGTAGCCCTGGACGGCGACCGTCGCCCCCGCGATGTCCTTCCCGAGGTAGTCGAACGCCTCTCGCGCGGTCAACATCGTCGACCGTCCGGTCGCCTCGACGCGCCCGTAACTGCCACCGGACTCGATCGCCTTCCCGGTGATTACCCCCGGCGACGTGGTGTTCTCGAGCGTTTCGTAGGTGTCTTTGATCCAGTTCATCTCCCGCTGGCCCGTGTTGACGTCCGGGGCAGGGATGTCCCGATCCTCGCCGATAAAAGGCCGCAACTCGGTGGCGAACGCACGGGTGATACGCTCGAGTTCGGCCTGGGAGTATTCACGAGGATCGATGACGATGCCACCTTTCCCGCCGCCGTAAGGAATGTTCACGACGGCGCACTTGTAGACCATCCAGCCCGACAGCGCTTTCACCTCGTCACGGGTGACGCCGGGGTGGTACCGGATCCCACCCTTGTAGGGCCCCCGATCACCGTTGAATTGCGATCGGTACGCTCTGAACCGCTCGAGTGAGCCGTCGTCGAGTTCGACCGTCAGGTTCGTCTCGAGCACGCGCTCTGGATGTTTGAGCCGGTCGATGACGTCGTCGCCGACGTCGAGGTGAACCGCCGCGTCCTCGATCTGTGACTGGAGGCTCTCGAATGGATTCGCGTTCGCAGTCATACCAGCGACTTCTACAGATGCGAGTAAAAGCGCGTCGACCATACTGAACGTTGCGACCGGTCAGGAGACGGGTTACAACCACATTATTCGGCATCTGCGGCTGCCGCCCGCTCGAGGATTCGTTCAGCCTGCGCGATCAACGGCGCATCGATCATCTCGCCGTCGACCTCGAAGACGCCTCGGCCGTCGGCGTCGGCCTCGCGTTTGGCCTCGAAGACGGCCTCGGCCCACTCGATTTCGGCGGGGGCGGGCGTGAACGCCTCGTTGATCGGGTCGACCTGTGCCGGGTGGATAGCCATCTTGCCCTCGTAGCCGAGCTGGATTGCAAACTCGGTCTCCTCGATCAGCCCCGACTCGTCGTTAAAGTCGGTGTAGACGGTGTCGATAGCGTCGACGTCGTTCGCCGCTGCGGCGATCACGACGCGTTCGCGAGCGTACAGCACCTCGAGTCCCTCGTCGGTTCGGGTGGCACCGATATCCGCCGATAGATCCTCAGCGCCAAAGACGAGGGCATCTGTACCGTCCGTACCAGCAATGTCGGGCGCGGCGAGGACACCGCGTGCCGTTTCGACAAGTGCCAGAACCGGAACGGACGTCCCGTGACTCCGTGCGTGATCGGTCAGGCGCGCGACGTCGTTTGCGGATTCGACTTTCGGACTCATGATCGCGTCGAGACGAACGTCTTCCGTCCCCCCGAGAATCCCCTCGAGGTCGGCGTGTGCCTCCTCGGGAACAGCGTTGACCCGTACACAGACCTCGCAGTCGGCGTCAGCGTCGAACGCTGGATCCGTGAGCACGTCGCGAACGTGCCGGCGGGCCTCGGGTGTCCGTTCCGGAGAGACGGCATCCTCGAGGTCGAACACGATCACGTCGGCACCGGCCGTCGGAGCCTTGCGCAGCATTTCCGGTCGATCACCAGGGGTAAACAGGACGCTTCGACGCACCATACGTTCGTTCTCGAGAAGGAGGGTAGTGAACGTACTGAAAGTGAGTTGTGATTCGACGGGCGGGCGATACGAGGTGGAAACCGTCCAGTCAGGGCCAGAGCCCACGCGCTTCGTGGGATTCGGCTACGCGGTGGAGGGCGACGATATAGGCCGCATCCCGCCAGGTGACGTCTCGAGCCTCGTGTTCGGCTTTGACGGCCTCCCACGCCCGGAGCATTTCGGCCTCGAGTTCCTCGTGGACGCGCTCGAGCGACCAGGCGCGGCGGTTCGTGTTCTGCAGCCACTCGAAGTAGGAGACCGTGACCCCGCCGGCGTTGGCGAGGAAGTCGGGGATCACCGGAATGTCGCGTCGCTCGAAGATGGTGTCCGCCTGTGACGTCGTTGGACCGTTCGCCCCTTCGACGATCATATCCGCCTGCACGTTGTTGGCGTTGTCACCCGTCAGGACGTTCCCGATCGCACCCGGGATGAGGACGTCGACGTCGAGTTCGAGCAGTTCGGCGTTCGTGAGCTTTTCAGGGGCATCATAGCCCGAAACCATACCCGGGCGGGCATCGTGATCTTCGACGTCGTTCGTGTCGAGCCCGTCGGGATCGTAGATCGCGCCATCGACGTCGCTGACGGCGACGACGCTCGCCCCCTGATCGTCGAGATAGCGGGCGGCGTACGCGCCGACGCTGCCGAACCCTTGCACGGCGACGGTCGTGTCCGTGATGTCCCAGCCGTAGTGGTCGATCGCTTTCTCGGCGATGATGCCGACGCTTCGACCGGGCGCTTCCTCGCGACCGTGGCTGCCACCGACGGCAGGCGGTTTTCCGGTAACGATACCGGGGTGGGTTTCGCCCTCTTGCATCGAGTAGGCGTCCATGAACCACGCCATCATCTGCGGGTTCGTTCCCATGTCCGGTGCCGGGATGTCCTTCATCGGGCCAATGACGGGACGGAGCTCCTGAGAGAGGCGACGCGTCAGCCGTTCTTCCTCGTCTTCACTCAGATCCTTCGGGTCGACGACGACGCCACCCTTGGCACCGCCGAAGGGGATATCCATGACCGCACACTTCCAGGTCATCCACATCGAGAGCGCGACGCACTCATCTTTCGAAACTTCTGGGTGATAGCGGATCCCGCCCTTGTACGGCCCGCGAACGTCGTTGTGCTGGGATCGGTAGCCGGTGAGAATCTCCGTCGTGCCGTCGTCGCGCTTGAGGGGGATCGAAACCTCGTAGACGCCGCTTGGGTGGCGGAGGCGGTTGATGATGCCGTCGTCAACATCGAGATGTGCCGCGGCGCGCTCGAGTTGGGCGCGAGCGGTGTCGACGGCAGACTCTGCCTCGGTCGCTGATTCTGCTTCGGTGGTGGGTTCAGCGGATTCCATAATGTATCTGAGGGACGGACACGGCGAGATTGACGACACCGGTGTCCGGGAACAACCCGTCGACGGGTCGGTAAATCGAGCCAACCCGACGACGCATTCGACTAGATTTTCCGAGGGCCACTTATTAACCCTTGCCATTAGACTGTGGATGGGGCAAGTATTGCTCGCCTCGAGGGCGTCCGCCGGTGGCCGACCACGCGATACCACTGCCATTATAGGGCTTCCCGGCGGATTTTCGAGACGATGCCCGGACTGTACTACGAGGAGTTCGAAGTCGGGGAGACGATCGAGCACGACCGTCGACGAACGATCTCCGAGAGCGACAATCAGCGCTTCTGTGACATGACGATGAACCAGCAGCCGCTCCACCTGGACGAGACGTTCGCCGCCGAGACCCAGTTCGGTGAACGGCTGGTCAACGGCATCTACACGATGGCGCTGGCGGTGGGGATTTCGATCCCGGAGACCACCGACGGAACCATCGTCGCCAACCTGAGCTACGACGACGTCGAGCACCCCCACCCAGTCTTTCACGGCGACACCATCCGGGTGCAGTCGACGGTTACCGACAAGCGAGAGACGAGCGACGGTGAACGCGGCGTCGTGACGATGGACGTCGAGGTCTTCAACCAGCACGACGACCTCGTCTGTTCGTTTACTCGCACCGTCCTCTCGCTCAAACGCGAGTTCGCGGAGTTAGTGGACGAAACCTGAAGTGCGTGCCACGACGTTATGGTGAGGCGTGTAACCGGAAGCGAATCCGTTCCTCGTCGCTCCCGGCGGTTTCACGGCCGATGATCTCGAGACGACCGAGTTCGCCGGTCGACTCGACGTGGGTGCCCGCACAGGCGACCCGGTCGAACGGCGCGTTAAGGTCACCGATTTCGACGATGCGGATCTCCGTGATGCTCTCGGGCAGGAGATCGATGCGCGTGCGCTCGAGATCCAATTCGTCTTCGGCGGTTTCGCGCTCGAGTTCGTACCACCGAACGGGCAGATCGTCGGCAATTCGGTCGTTGACCGCTGTCTCGATCGCATCGAGGTCATCGTCGTGGAACCGCTCGTACGCGCAATCGAGTCTGGCCCGATCGGCGTAGAGCTGATTGCCCGTCGTCGGCGCGTCGTATGCCTCGAGAAGGTGTGCTGAGAGAAGGTGCTGGGCCGTGTGATAGCGCATGTGTGCCAGTCGTCGTTCCCAGTCGAGATCGCCGACGACGGTGGTTCCAGGAGCGAGCACCTCGGTGATGGGACGGTCAACCGTTGGGGCCGACTCGAGGTCGAGTACGTGATGGATCCGGTCGCGTTTCTGGACGTCGGACACTCGCCACTCGAGCGTCTCGTCGTCCGCGGTGTCGTTCACTTCGACGCCAGCAGCGTTACTCGAGGCCAGGCGAAGCACGCCGATATCGGCCGGCTGGCCCCCGCCCTCGGGATAGAAGTGGGTTCGGTTGAGGACGATGCGGCCGTCCTCCAGCGTGCGTTCGACGACCGCCTCGAACGTTCGAACACGCGAGTCCTCGAGATACAACGGTTCGGTCATAGGCGAGGTCAAGTGCTCGAGTGTCAAAGAGGGGGCGATTTTGGGACGGGCGAGGGTCGGGTCGAGCAGAGGTGTGTCGGGCACGACAGTCGACGATCACCGGGTGCACGACAGTCGACGACTGACCGGATAGCCGACGCCCTGCGAGTTCACCTCTCAACGTCGCGTCGCTCGTTTACTCGTGCGCTCACCGAACATCGCAACCCCTCCGGATTTGCACAATCCCAACGAGTTGGAATCTGAGGTGGGAATATGGCCGTGGCACCCGTCCGTTCGGACATGGCCGTGTTGCCGGCGATTGCGTCGTCAACTCCCCTCCGTGGAGTGGCGATATCCGCCTTCTTCGAGCCGTTACGAACCCTATTTTCCATTTTCATCGTCCTCGAGGTGCCACAGTCCCCCGTCGAAAAGGGTCTCATCGTCGTCGCCGCACTGCTGGGCGCGTACATTCTCGTGTGGATCGCCTGGGCGATATACAGCGGCCGACCCGGATGATCAGCGCCGGAGAAACACAGCTTCGTCTTCGTCGTCAGTCTCGTCCGTGTCGCGTGAGACACCTCGAGAGCCCGATCAACTCCACCGGTTCGGAGTTGTCGGGCGAGTAGACGACCATCTGGCCTTTCTCCATGTAGGGCACTTTGGACTCGAGGTCGCTCGGGATGTTCACGCTCTTGATCGCATCCTCGTCACCCAGATTGAGCACGACGGTCGTGTTGATCTGTTTGAAGACGGCGTCGTCGATATCCTGGGGATCCTGCGTGATGAGAAAGAGACCGAGGCGCTCCTTACGGCCCTGTTTGGCGGCTTCGGTGAACTTCGTAATCACCTTCCGGGCCTGGACGCTGTCGGCGTCGGTGAGGAAGTTGTGAGCCTCGTCCATCCCCAAAATGAGGGGTGTCTCCTTGATCCGATCGTACGTCGGATCGTTCGAGAGCTTCTGGTCGATCAGAAGGCTCGAGAGCGCGAGCACGACGGCCTCCGTCGCGCGCGAGTCGTTGATGTGGTAGGTGGGGACGACGCTGAGCTGGCCGGGGGCGACGAACTCCGAGATCAGATCGGTGATGGGTCGGGCGTCCTGATCGAACACGTCGTCGAACCCGAAAACGCGGCGGCGGACGGCGTCGTAGGTCGCCTCGTGAACCCGACCCGATTCGTCGAGTTCCTCACGGAGTGCCGGATCGTCGAGGAACGATTTGAAGCCCGCGTACGAGGTACTCGAGGCCTGTTTGAAGTACCGATCGAGCAGGTAGGTCAACCCGCCGTACTGGTTGTCGTTGAGCGAGCCGCCGGAGACGAGCCACGGGCGGGAACGACACATCGAGAACGGAATCGTGAACTCGACCTGTTCGGCCCGGTGGTGACCCGCCGCGTAGGAAGCGTCCCCCACTTTTGGGACGAACGCCGTCGTGTCGTCGTGGCCACCGTAGGCGACTCCCTCGCGCTCGATTCGGCGGGCGAACTCGTCCTCGAGGTCGGGGTTGTCGTCGTGCATCTGGGCGTACTCGTCCTGCGGGTCGAACTGGACGACCGCCGGCTGTACCGTCCTGCCGTCGGCCATCGGATATCGGCGTTCGTCGGCGAGGTACTGTCGGAGGATGTTCTTCGCGCCGTGGGTCTTCCCGGATCCCGTCCCGCCAGCGATCAGGGTGTGACGGAAGACGAGCGGGTCGCCCGACTCGTAGTCGTCCTTGAGCCGGTAGTCGATCGTCGGCGGGGAGGCGTTCGTGCGTACCTTCTCGCCACCGACGGAGAGATGGCCCAGAAACACGCCCTCCTCGGGCATCTTCAGCCCCGTTTTGATCTCCTCGGTGTCGCTGGCGGCCTGGATCACAGTCTGGGGTTTCGGGACGCGGTCGGTCATCCGCCGTTTGAGTTCGCCGTCGTCCGAGTAGAGCACCGCGATCGGCTCGAGTTCGGCGACGAACTTGTAGTCGGCCTCGTTCTCGGGGTCGAAACCACCGCCACGCATCGCCCGTTTGGCGTGGATTTCAGTCGCGTCGTCGGCGTGGTACTGCTGGGCGTACTCGAGGCCGGCGATCTGGCAGAAGAGGCGCTCGCCGTCGGGATACTGCGCGAGGACGTAGGTTCCGAGCCGAATCGCCGAGCGGTTGTCGGCGGTGACGTACGCCCGGAGCGTCGTCTCGTCAGTGTCGGTCGCGACGCGCAGTCCCTGTGAGACGCAGATGGTACCGATGCCCGTGTCGGCTCCTAGGGGATCGACGGGTGTCGTCTCGAAGTCGTCAGTCGTCCGTCTGTCAGCGCCGTCACCAGCCTCGAGCGCCGTCTCGCCGTCACTGTCGGCTACGTCGGCCTCAGCCTCGGCCTCGAGGCCGTCCGCTGTATCGCTCGCATCGAACGCCTCGAAATCACCCAGGTCAGTCATATAGTCACGTTATCTGGAGGGATCTACAAACACGTTTCCCTCCGTGGGGGAATAAGTCCCCGTCGCGAACCCAACAGTAACGGTCTCCGCCTCCGTGGTAGGAGTATGCATAGCGAGCACCGCCCACCGCTCGAGCGGTTCACGGCCGCGCTCGATGACCTGGAGTGTGGCGTGACGAGAACGACACGGTCGGAACTGCCGGCGGTACTCGAGTCCGTCGTCGACCCACCCGCGGTCGGCGTCCCCCTCGAGTCGGTCGCCGCGGACGTCTCGATACCGTCGTGGATCGACACCGATCCGACGCCGGCGACGCTCGAGGCCGCGACCACCGGCGTCACGCCGGCCGTCCTCGGCATTGCCGACTACGGGAGCGTCCTCATTCCGGAGCGTCCGGCCGGAGCGGAACCGGTGAGCCTCTTTCCCGACACGCACGTCGCCGTCCTCGAGGCGTCGGCGATCGTCCCCGACGTCCGCACGGCGGTCGACCGCCTCGCGCCTCGGCTCCGGCGCGGGGAGAGCGCCATCCTCGCCACCGGGCCGAGCGCGACCGCCGATATGGGAGCGCTGGTTCGGGGTGCCCACGGCCCGAAGCATGTACACGTAATCGTTCTTGAAGACGCGGATACTGGGGACACAGGTGTTGAAAACTCGAATGCTGGTGACATCGAGGAGGTTCACACATGAGCGACGCTCGCCGATCGAAAGCTGCCCACATTCGCCACCTGCTCGAGACCGAGGGGGACGCCGTCGCCGCGAACACGCGCGGGTTCAACCAGGGTCGCTACGACGCCGTCGCCGACCTCGAGGACTACGAGGAACTGAAACGCGAGGCGCGAGGGATAAAGGAAGCGGCGATCGAACGGCTTCCCGAGTTGGTCGAGGAAGTCACCGAAACCGTCGAGGAGAACGGGGGCACGGTATACCTCGCGGAGGACGCCGCGGATGCCAACCGGTACATCCGGGAGGTGGTCGCCGACTGCGACGCCGACCGGCTGGTGAAATCGAAGTCGATGACCAGCGAGGAGATCGAGGTCAACGACACCCTCGAGCGCGACGGCGTCGACGTCGTCGAGACCGACCTCGGGGAGTGGGTGCTCCAGCTCGCCGACGAGGCCCCCTCACACATCGTCGCCCCGGCGATCCACAAATCCCGCGAGGAGATCGCCCGTCTCTTCGAGCACTGGTTCGACCTCGAGGAGCCGCTCGAGACGGCCGAGGAGTTGACGGCGTTCGCCAGCGACCGCCTCGGCGAGCTGATCGCCGATGCCGACGTCGGGATGACCGGAGCGAACTTCATCAGCGCCGACTCGGGTACCCTGATGCTCGTCACGAGCGAGGGGAACGCCCGGAAGACGGCCGTCGTGCCGGACACCCACGTCGCCGTCGCGGGCGTCGAGAAGATCGTCCCCTCCGTCGAGGAGCTGGCACCGTTTATCGAACTGCTCGCGAAGTCGGGGACGGGCCAGGATCTCACGTCGTACGTGTCGTTTCTGACCCCACCGACGGCGTCGCCGGTCGTCGCGTTCGACGATCCCGACACGCCGCTGGCCGACCGCGAAGACGACCGCGCGTTCCACCTCGTGTTGATCGACAACGGCCGGATGGCCATGCGCGAGGACGAGCACCTCCGCGAGACGCTGTACTGCATCCGGTGTTCGGCCTGTGCGAACACCTGCGCGAACTTCCAGTCCGTCGGCGGCCACGCCTTCGGCGGGGAAACCTACACTGGCGGCATCGCAACCGGTTGGGAAGCTGGCGTACACAGCTACGAATCGGCCGCCTCGTTCAACGACCTGTGTACCGGCTGTTCGCGTTGCGTCGAGGCCTGTCCCGTCGGAATTGACATCCCGTGGATCAACACCGTCGTCCGCGACCGAGTCAATCGCGGGGGCGAGCACGACCGATTCGATTTCCTCGTCGAGGGACTCACGCCCGACGAGGAACCGGGCGGTATCGACCTGCAAAAACGCCTCTTCGGGAACTACGAGACGCTCGCGAAAGTCGGGAGCGCGACGGCCCCGCTGTCGAACTGGCTCGCCGGCTCGGCTCCGGTCAGACGCGGCCTCGAGCGCATCGCCGGCGTCGATCACCGCCGCGACCTGCCGACGTTCGCCCGAGAGACCTTCCGCGACTGGTTCGACGCTCGTGGCGGTTCGCGGATCGACGCCGCCAACGCCGACCGCGAGGTCGTCCTCTACCCGGACGTGTACACGAACTACATCGACGTCGACCGCGGGAAAGCGGCCGTCCGGGTTCTCGAGGCGCTGGACGTTCACGTTCGCGTCCCACCGGTGCCCGAGAGCGGCCGGGCACCGCTCTCACAGGGGATGATCGCAACCGCGGACGAGCGCGCGAGTGCGGTGTACGCCGCGCTCGCCGAACACGTCGACGCAGGACGGGACGTGGTCGTCATCGAACCCTCCGACCTCGCGATGTTCCGAGCCGATTACGAGCGGCTTCTGCCGCAGGCGTCGTTCGACCGACTCAACGAAGCGAGCTACGATATCCTCGAGTACGTCTACGGATTGCTCGAGCACGGCGCCGATCCGTCTGCGTTGCGAACCGGGAACGACAACGACGCCCTCGCCTACCACAGCCACTGCCAGCAGCGAACGCTCGGGCTCGGAGGATACACGGTCGCGACGCTCGAGCGACTCGGCTACGACGTGGTTACGAGCGACGTCGAGTGCTGTGGCATGGCCGGCAGCTTCGGCTACAAGCGCGAGTACTACGAGTTGAGCATGGACGTCGGCGACCACCTTCGCCAGCAGTTGACGACGGCGGAGACCAGAGACCGACTCGTCGTCGCCAGCGGCACCTCCTGTGGCGACCAGCTCGAGTCGCTCCTCTCGCGGAATGCCCACCACCCGGTCGAGGTCATCGATCCGGCTCGAGCGGACGTCTCCAACCCGGATCGAACAGATATCCGCTCGAACCGTTGATCACCGCTCGAGAACTCCACCGATCACCGCTCGAACCGCTACTCACCGATTCCAGGCGGCGCGATCCGGATCCACCAGTCGCTCTCCGCGGTCGAGTTCCTCGATGCGCTCCAGTTCGTCCTCCGTGAGATCGATCTCGAGTGAGCTGTAGTTCTCGGCGACGTGGTCGCCAGTCGCCTTCGGAATCGCGACGACGCCGTCTCGAGCGGTGTGCCAGGCGAGAGTCACCTGGACAGCTGTTGCATTGTGGCTGTCGGCAATCTCGGTGAGCGTCCCGTCGTCGAGGACGTCCCCCTTGGCGATCGGACAGTACGCGACCGTCGTGACGTCGTGGTCGCGAGCGGCGGAGACGAGTTCGTCCTGCTGGAAGAAAGGATGTACCTCGATCTGGTGGGCCAGAATCGGGGACTCGAGGATCTCACGGGCCTCCTCGAGCAACTCGACGGTGAAGTTGCTCACGCCGACGTGACGAGTGAGTCCCCGCTCGCGCACCTCGTCCATCGCCGGCAGGGTCTCCTCGGGGTCGTAGGCGTCGATCGGCCAGTGGACGTACAGCAGATCCACCCTGTCGACGCCCAGGCGCTCGAGGCTCTCCTCGGTAGTCTCTCGCACGTCGTCGGCCGCGAGGTTCGACGGGTGTACCTTCGTCGCGAGAAAGACGTCATCGCGGTCGACGTCTGCCTGCTCAAGAGCCGTCCCGACTTCGGTTTCGTTGTCGTACATCTGGGCCGTATCGATGTGGCGATAGCCGGTTTCGAGCGCGTCGACGACGCTCTCGACGCAGCTATCGCCCTCGTGGCCGGAGGTGCCGAATCCGGGCTGTGGAATGCCGTTGGCTGCCATACGTAGGTCGACGGAACCTGACTACTCGAGCATCGGGGAACCGGCAATCGAGCGAGAATCGAGCGAGGCTCGAGTTTAAATCGGAAGGGGCGGCCAAACCGGCCATGGCACGAAAGCCATCCACGACACGACGAACCGCGCGCGAAACCATCGGTGCACTCACGACCGGAATCGGACTCGCCGGGGTAACAGGTGCAACTGCCGACGAGCAATCGAACGGAGCCGAACACGAACGCAACCCGCCCGCTGCGAGCACCGATCACTCGGCCATCGGTATCGAGGATTACCTCCCAGACACCCCTTACGAAACCTACGTCGGCACCGTCGACCGCATCGTCGACGGCCGCCACGTCGTCATTCTCCTCGAGGAGGGCGGTCGAACCGTGGATCAACTCGTCGTCGACCGCGAACGGCTTCCTGACGTCTCCGAACGCGACCACCTGCTCGTCCTCGTCAACGAAGGTGAGTTCGTCGCCGCGTGGCCGCTTCCCGACCGGGTCGTCCGCGTGCTCCGGGACTACCGTCCGCCGCGGGATCGGAACTGAGTCCACAGCGCTGCCGCGACCGTAAAATCACCCGCCGCCGCGTATCCGCGCTTGACGTACGGCTCCCCCTCGAGCGTGTAGCTCTCGAGGAAGGTACCGTATCGTTCGAGCGTCCGCTCGACGCGTTCGACCTCCTGGTTCGCCCGCTCGAGAAATCCGTACCGGGCGAGCCCGATGGCGTAGACGAAGCTGTTCCAGGGCCACACGTGGTAGTGGTAGTCCCGATGCAGTGCAAAGAACGGGTGTACCTCACGAATCGAGAACGGCCGCTCCCGAAGGACGATTCCGCGGCCGGTCTCGAGCGTCCGGAGCGCCGTCGCGACCGAACGGGCTCGCGACGACTCGAGCAGGCCGAAGTACAGCGGAACCACGTTCGCGTCACAGGCGAGCACTGTCGAGTCCGCGTGCTCGGCGAAGTACTCGCCCGTCCACAACCGGCCGATCCAGGCAGCGCGGATGCGCTCGCGGCTGGCCGTGTAGGCCGACTCGATACCGGCATCGGCCATGCGCTCGAGGGCCGCCAGCACCATCGCCGTGTTGTACGCCGTGCGAGGATCCGCCGCCGAATCCCACCACCCGCTCCCGTGACCGGAGACGAGACCGGTCTCCTCGTCGAAGAACCGGTCGCGGTGATGCACGGCGAGCGTTTCGACGTGGCTGGCGTGGTTCTCCAACTCGTCGACCGCATCGAGGACGATTACCAGCGCCGGAAACGTATCCACCCCCGATGAGGGAACCGCCGCCGCGTAATCGGACTGCACGTCGGTGAAGAACGTCCCGTCGTAGCGCGCCAGCAGCCACTCGACGGCCGCATGGAGTTCCTCGCAGAACCCGGACTCGAGCAATCCCGTCGCCGAGAAACAGAGGTCGCGCGGCCAGAGCCCGCGAAAGTGTCCACCCGATCTAAACCCCCCGTCGGCACGCCTGCTGATGATCTCGTCGGCCGCCGTTTCGAGCGAGCCGTGGTCGGGATAGCCGTGACGTCGGACGCGCCAGTAGTGGGCCACCCGCCGGTGGAGTTCTCGAGTGTAGTAGCCGACCGGGGCGCCGACCGACGCTAACGGTGCTCGATCGTCGCTCATTCTGGCCCCTCTATAGACCCCACTGCCCTAGCCACGGACGCCGTTCCTGGAGCGGCGACGCTGGTGTGTCCGTATCGATCAGCGAGCCTCAACCGCCTCATCAGTACGCAGTCGCCTCGTTTCAGGTTTCGAGTATTGATCGATGCACCAGTTAGTGGCGGCCGGATCACCGCCCCTGTTCGTCCTGTTCGTCCTCCTCGTTCTCGTCCAGTGCCGTGGTATCGTCGTCGGCCGCATGTCCCGCGTCGGGATCGGTTTCATCCTGGCGCATCGACTCGTCAGCTTCGTCCGATCCGTTTCGATAGTTCTCGTCGCCGACATCGGGGCCTGGTTCGCCCGAAACAGGGTCGGATTGGGCATCGATCGATCTGGCCGGCTGCGCCTGCTCGGGAGCGGGGCCGGTCGCTTCAGCGGGTTCGTCGGCGCGTGCCGTCTCCGAGAGGTCGGCCCCGTCGTCATCGTCCAGGCGAGGATCGAAGTCGTCCACCGACAGTTCCGACGACTCGAGATCGGCCGACGGCTCCACCGACTCGTCCGAATCGGAGCGAGGACGTTCCTCGTCGTCAGCTGTCCCCGTCAACTCCGACGCCGACTCCAAATTCGTCGATCGGTCCCCCTCCAGCCGACGCACCGCAGCGTACGCCTCGTCCGAGACGGATCCGTCCTCGTCGCTCGTTTCGGTCGTCGGGTCGAAATCGTTCGTTTCGATGTCCAGCGTCGTTTCCGTTTCACCATTGCTCGAGACTGACCGTCGTTTCCGGAGGCCGGCACGAACGGCGACGACGCCGATAGCGGCTGGAACGACGCCTCTGACTCGTCCCTGTCGAATCGAGTGGAGGCCCCGCCAGAGGAACAAGCCGCCGACCGCGAGTGCAAGTGATCCGCCGCGTGCTCCTTCTTTGAGTATGGAAAGCGTTCGACCGGCGACGTCGATCGGTTCGGGTAGCGGTTCGTCGTCGACGAGCCGTTCGGCTACCCTCGCCGGTTGCTTGTCGCCATCAGGTGTGTCGACCATGCTATCGCCGTACACCATCGACGCGGTTGAAGCTTCGGCCGACGAGTGACGAGTGACTGGTAACGGATCACCCATCGAGAGTGGTCACTCGAGTGTACCACCCGCCTATTATCAGTCGGGACGTGGTAGGGAGGGGGCTCGTGACGTCACCGAATCCGTCTACGACCGGACATAGACTGACCGGAGCCGTACCGCGTCGGTCCTCGTCTGAATGCGTGCGTGCATCCAGCCTCGATCCCCACACTACTCGAGAGGAGGGACAGAGAAACCGCCCCAATCGGGGTGAGAAACAGCCGTGAAACTCTCGAACGTACTTTCGGGTGAGCGGTCGACGCCCAGAGCGCTCCCCAACTTCGATTCGACGACGGTCTTCGTCCGGGCGACCGCCAGCTACCTCTGCGGGGAGGCGTTTCCGCGGCTGGGAATGATCTCCCCCGCAGCGACGCCGTTGACGCCGCTGCTCAACTCGCTCCCGCGATCCGTGCGGACGAAGGGCTACACCTGTGGCGGGGCGAGCGAGGGCATCTCCCCCGACGAACTGGGCAACGTAGACGTCGACTCGTTTCGGGAGTGGGTCGTCGACCAGTATCCCGAACGCGGCTATCCGGCAGTCATCGTCGGCTCGAGCAACGGAGCGGCCGTCTTCCTCGCCGCCGCGCTCGGGGTTCCGTTTTTCCCCCAGACGTTTCAATTGCCCATCCGGCGATCGATGGGGGCCGACGAGATTCGCACGGACATCGCCTGGGGCGCCCATCACGCGCCGCCGTTTCTCGAAGCCAATCCCGACGTCGCCCTCCACCAGATGCACGATCCGAATCAGGATCGCCTGATGGTGCGAAAGCTGGCGTACTTTCGAACCAAGCTTCGAACGCTCGGGGCGGCCTACGAGTCCTTCCTCGAGACGGTGCTCGAACCCGGTGGCACGATCATCGTCCTCGAGTGTGGCTACGAGTGGCCAGCGATAAACCTGGGAGATCGCTACAGCTTCCAGCTGGGCGGGCTCGGCGGCCTCGAGTCCAGGGAGTACTACGAGGGGAGCGAGCGGATCGCTCGCTTTCTGGCCGAACAGGACGCCGATATTCGTCGCTGGGACGTGCCGGAACCCGACGGCGAGATCTCCGAAGCGGAGTGGGGGTTCGACGACGCGCTCAGGGACGACATCGAACGGGTGGCCACGTCCCGAGGGTACGATGTTCGTCGGCTGTGTTTCGACGATCCGCGCGACCTGAGCCCGTTCGTCGCTGACCTTTACCGCGACCGCTACGACCGACGGGGGTACGACGCGAACCGGCTGTTCGTGCAGTCGTTTGCTCTGGTCGAGCCATGGTGGACACTCCGCACCGGATCGGTGCCCTACTGGTCGGCCTTTAACACCCAACCGGACGCCGAGTTCGTCGAGGAGTATCTGGACGACGCGGCGCCGTACGACGACGTGAGAGCCACCCTGTTCTCCCACGGTGTCGAGTCGGCCGGTCTCGCGTCGATCGATCGATGGCGGCGGGTACTCGAGCGCGGCCGCGTCCGAGGCGACTTCGTCGGCGTCGACACCGCGGCGTATCCGTACGACGTCGAGACCCACATTCGGTACCACGCGGATCTGCCCGACGAAATCGGCGATCGTTACCCGCACCCGCCGCCGATGGCGTTCGATCGCTTCGACTCCTTCGCGTTCGGCGCTCAGGAGGAACACGCAGTCGAGTGGCTCGAGGGGTAGGTGGTCGGTAGCGGGTCAACCGCACGCGATCACGCCGCGAACCGTCGTTCGCCGGCTGGTACTTGTTGGGTCACGGGAGCGCACACGAACAAGTCATGGTTACCGAACCACCGCACCTCGAGCGAGCCCGCGACCACCTTCGCCGGGCGAGCGACGTCGCCGACCGAACGGTGCAAGAACAGGTCGACTCGATCCAGGAAGGGCTCGCCGAGGAACTCGATGGACACCGCACGCAGGACGAACCGGGGCCGAAGGTCGACCGAATCGCCGAACTGATTCAGAAACTCGACGCGCTCGAGGAGGAGGCATCCGGCGAGGCGAGCGAGCGAATCGAAAAAAGGCGCGATCGGCGTGTGTGGACTTCCAGAAGGCTCGGGAGCGGTGAAGAAGGGGCGAGAGCGGTGATCGTGGGATCAGGCTCGAGTGTTGGTTTCACAATCGCCGTCGGGTACGCGACTCGAGTATCGCGTTTCTCGGCGTCCGGCGTCACTCCTCGTCCGCACAGAGCTCGACGAAGTTCCGCAGAATCCGCAGCCCGGTCTCGCCGCTCTTTTCGGGGTGGAACTGGGTACCGAAGACGGTGCCGTCCTCGTTCGCGATCACGGACGGGAACATCTGCTCGTAGTCCGTGGCGGCGACCGTCGCCTCGTCGTCGTCGGGGACGGCGTAGTAGGAGTGGACGAAGTAGGCGTACTCGCCGTCGACGCCGTCGACGAGCGGGTGATCTCGCTCGACCTCGAGTTGATTCCAGCCCATATGTGGCACCTTCTGTCCGCCCGAAAACCGAACGTTCGTGCCGGGGATCAGATCGAGGCCCGTAACTGCGGACTCGCCCTCGTTGTCCCCCTCTTCGCTCGTGGTGAGCAGCATTTGCATTCCGAGGCAGATGCCGAACAGTGGCTGACCGCGTTCGACGACGGCGAGCAAATCCTCCCGAAGGGGATCGGCGTTCTCGACCCCCTCACGGAACGCACCGACGCCCGGGAGAACGACACCGTCAGCATCAGCGAAATCGGCCGGGTCGTCGGTAATCTCGACGGTTGCTCCGGCACGCTCGAGGCCGCGGGTGACGCTCCGGAGATTGCCGAGGCCGTAGTCGACGATGGCGATTGAGGCGAGGGCCTCCTCGGGTGGAGACGAAGTGGTAGCCATAGGTACCGCTCTGCCCTCAGTAGACAAGTGCGTTCTCTTTCGAGAAAGAATCACAGCCTTCGGAATGGGATACCGCTACTTCGCGAGCGATTTGGCCATCCGCTTTGGGAAGCCTTTCAGAAGTTCCCACAGCCCCATTGGTTCGGTGTCATCGGCACGGATTCGCGCGCGAATCCGCTGACTGAACATCTCGACGGAGATGATCAAGATCAGGATAACGAGGATGGTTGCCATCGCGTTCGTGTAAGCGAAGAGCCCCATCTGTACCTCGAGTACCTGACCGAGACCACCACCGCCGATGATCCCGAGTGCAACGGCAATACGCACGTTGATCTCGAAGATGTACAGCGTCCACGCGATGAACGGCGTGTGAACCTGGCTGAGCATCCCGAAGGTGATTGTTTGCCGTCGACTGGCACCAGTGGTCTCCATCGCTTCGATCGGCCCATCCTCGATCTCCTCGAGTTCGTCGACGAACAGTCGGCCGAGGTTACCAACGGTGTCGACGGCGATAGCAATCGTCGCCGTCACCGGCCCCAGACCCGATAGTGGGATGAAGATGAGTGCCCAGACGAGCGCTGGAATAGCGCGGATGGTACTCATCATCCCACGGAAGATGAAGTTGAACGGGAACGGCGTCACGCGTTCACTGCCGAGGATACCGAACAGGAGCGCAAACGGGAACCCCATGACCGTGCCAGCGACCGCCATCGAGAGCGTCGTTCCGGCGACGCCGAAGAACGTTAGTGGCCCTCCTTCGGAGATCAACACCGCCAACAGCAGATCCGGGATCGCAATGAGGAACCCAAGCGGGTCGCTCAGCGGCCCGGGGTATTGACCGAGTAGCTCGCGGTTGTAGAGCAGACTCCGTTCGTGGATATACGCACCGTACTCAGCAAACCCACTGGGAGCGAAAAACGGCGGCTCAGTCGAGAGGAACGGGAAGAAGTCGGTCGCCCTCCGAGTGAACACGCCATACTGTCGATTCGTGCTAAACCATTCAACTGCGAGGAGTGCACTCGCGAACAGGTATCCGATGAGGCCGATAAGGGTACCGTAGCCGATCCATCGGACTCGGCGCGCTCGCTTGATCGATTCGAACCGCTCTCTGATTCGGTAATCAGTACCGGAATCAGTACTCATACGTAATCACCTGACGGGGATGATTGTGGCTGATCCGAGTCCGATGTCCCCTCAGTGTTGCCCGTATCGGCGGATGCCTCGAACATTCCCTCGGTGTCGATATCGCCGTATATTTCGTCGATGACGTCCATCGTGAAGTCTTCGCGGTACCCATCGAACACGAGCTGTCCGTTTCTGAGACCGATGAACCGTTCACCGAATTTCCGGGCGAGATTTACCTGGTGGAGGCTGATCAGCGCCGTCAGCCCACGTTCCTCGGCGGCGCGGCGCAGATATCCCATCACCTGCTGTGAACTTCCCGGATCGAGGCTGGCAACGGGTTCGTCTGCGAGCATCGTTCGCGGATTCTGGACGAGGGCTCGAGCGATGCCGACACGCTGTTGCTGTCCACCGCTCATCCGCCTGGTTCGCTGTTGTGCCTGATCGAGTAGGCCAACAGTATTGAGCGCCTCGAGCGCTTCGATCTTTTCCTGTTCGTCGTGGAGTTGAAGGAGACTCTCGACGTAGTCCGTACGATTCAAAGCCCCCGTGAGGGCGTTAGAGTAGGCCGTCATCTGACCGATGATGTTGTGCTGTTGGAAGATCATCGCGACATCTTTACGCGGCGATGTCACTCGAGATCCATCGATATACACAGCCCCACCCGTCGGTTTCGTCAACCCGTTCATACAGCGAAGGAGAGTCGACTTACCGGAGCCAGAGACGCCGAGTACAATGACGAATTCACCGTCTTCAATCTCGAAAGATACGTCGTCTAAGGCGACAGTATCCCCGAATTCCTTGGTTAGTCCGTCAACTGCTATTTCACTCATGCACGATTCCAAATATTCTTTCTGACGGGACTATTCAAGGTCTTCGAATTCGAGACCAAGCGTGTCGAGAACGTCCTGAATCGGTTCGTAGTCGTCAATCGACCCTTCCTGCACACCAGTGAACCAGAGTTCCTCACCCTCGTAATCGTCGTCGTGCTGCAGATCCTCCTCAGTCACGTTGAGAATCGCTTCTTCGATGTCATCACGGATGCCGTCGTCCCAGTCAGAACGGGACATCAGTGGCGCACGAGGAAGTGGGTCGGAAACGTCGAGCAGTTTGAGTTCGTCGTTCGGATCCGCATCTTCGTCGTCAATGTCAGAGCCTGCACCGTCGTACTCCGCAGAGATGTCGACGAAGTCTGGATAGTCGTCGAACTGCTCCTGTGGCACCAATGGAGCGGAGACGAACGCGCCCGACAGGGCTGCCTTGACTTCGTCTCGAACGATCATCTGGTTTCGAGCAGTTGCATGGTCTTCGTACGCGATGTCGAAGTCGACCGGATCCCCATCAGGTGCCGTTCCAGTGTCGAGACCAGCCTCGTTCATCATCAAGAGTGGAACGAGCGTTCCACTGACCGACAGCGTCGACCCAGCGTACACTTCCTCGCCCTCGAGGTCAGTGAGTTCGTCGATCCCACTGTCAGGCGTCGTCGTAATCGTGGAGAAGTACTGTGCGGCACCGAAGGCAACCCGAATACCGATGACGTCGGCGACGTCCGAACCTGCAACCGCTGCGGATGGCGACGTGTCGGCAATGTCGGCCTGATCGTCGCGGAGTGCGGTCAGCGTCGCCGCGTACGAGTCCGTGAGGACAGGATCAATCTCTGCGCCAGTTTCCTCCTCGAGGTACTCGAACATCGGCTGGTACTGGTCTTCGATCGAAACGTCAGCCTCTGCTGGGTTGAGTACGAACCGTACGACGTCACCATCGTCGCTCCCACCAAGGTCACCGAGACAACCAGCGAGACCCGCCGTTGCCGTCACACCTGCACCTTTCAGAAACGTTCGCCGCTTTTTTGTCCACCGTTTGTGATCGGACATTAGGTTAGAGTATGAACGAACCCATTTAGGAGTTTCTATGTGTCCTACATACCCATTCAGTGTCCTGGCGAATTGTGACACACTCTGTCCATACACTCCTCGAGTTTACGCTGATTTTCACACTTCTTCGGCCATTAGTAGACGATCGTTTTCAGGAACGAGTTAGCGAAAAATAAATGACATACCGAATTCGGTCGCGTTCAGAAGCCGTCCAATCGCGACTGCCCGCCTCCACTGGAGCCGTTTCTATCGACCCCCGCCAGTTCCGCCGCCGTCTCGAGCGTCGCCTCGAAAGTCTCGAGCTGGCTCCGGTCGTACAGCGTCGCCGCCGGGTGGAGACAGATCAGTACGCGACGGGGCGTTCCCCCGAGTCGAACGTCCTCGACGGTACCCGCCTCCTTCGTCACCGCGACCGACCGCTCGAGGAGGTGTTCGCTCGGCACCTTGCCCAACGTAACGATTACCTCGGGGTCGAGGCGGTCGATTTCGGTCTCGAGGTAGCCTCGACAGTTGGCGAGTTCAGTCTTCGTCGGATCCCGATTCTTCGGTGGGCGACAGCGCACGCAGTTGGTGATGCGAACCGTTTCCCGGTCGAGGCCGACGATCCGCAACTGCTCGTCGAGTACGGAGCCGCTGCGACCCACGAACGGTTTCCCCTCTCGATCCTCGGTTGCCCCCGGGCCCTCGCCCACGAAAAGTACGTCCGCGTCGTTGGGGCCGTCACCGTTGACGATCTGGCTGCGTGAGTCGACGAGTTCGGGACACCGCTCGCAGGCGGTCACCTCGAGGCCGTCCATCCGCTGTTCATCGTCGCTTCGATCCGTCTCGTCCATACCGGGGATGTGTCTCCGGGATACTAGTACTCTTCCAAGACTGCACACGAAGAGACGGGGATCACGATCGGTTGAGCAAGGAGTCCCGGACGGTTGGACTCGAGCTACGACTCGCAGTCGGTGCAGCCCGTTCGATGCCGAATAACGAGACCGATAGCGCCGAGAGTGAGTATGGTGACGAGGATTTGGGTACCGCCGGCGCCGAGAACCCCTGCGAGGCCGCCACCCGTCGCAGCGAACGCCCCGGGCGCGAGACAACACAGACTCGCCACGCCGGAGAGACCGAGTATCGAGCGTCGTGAGGCGGCGTCGGAGTCCATTGTGCTCTCGAGACGGAACTATTCGAGCGTCGCTGAAAAACGCTTCTTCCCGATACGTCGTCCGCGTCAGTCTCGAAGTCGCTCCTGGATGAGCGCCTCGAGATCCTCGCGCAGTTCGTCGACGGCGACTTCCTCGAGCACGGGTACGAAGAAGCCCGCGACGAGCATGTTGCGGGCCAGTCGTGGGGTGACACCGCGGGAGGTCATGTAGAGGAGGTCTTCCTCGTCGATCTGCCCGACCGTCGCGGAGTGGCTCGCCTCGGTGTCGTGGTTGTTGATGATGAGTTTCGGCGAGGCGTCGGCCTCGGACTCGTCGCTCAGCATCAGGGTGTTCTCGCGCTGGTAGGAGCTGGTGTCCCAAGCGTCGCGACCGACGTCCTGGACGCCCTCGTACACCGAGCGCGAGACGTCGTCGGTGACGCCACGGGTGACGAGATCCGCGGTGGTGTGCTCGGCGCGGTGCCAGACCTTGACGTCGAGGTCGAAGTGCTGGTCGTTGTGGCCGTAGAACGCGCCGACGATCTGAGACTCCGAGGAGTCGCCCTCCAGCACGGTTGAGGTTTCGGTCTTGGTCAGCTTCGAACCGATGTTGCCCTCGATCCAGTTGATCGTCGCGTAGGTGTCGGTCACGCCGCGCTTGGCGGTGAAGCAGTAGGAGTCCTCCGAGAGGTTCTGGAGGCTGCCGTACTGGACGTAGCTGTTTTCTCCCGCGTCAATTTCGACGATGCCGCTGTAGTACTGCTCCTCCTCGAGTTCCGTCCCGGTGGACTGGCGCTCGAGGATTGTCACCGACGAATTCTCCTCGGTGATCACGAGCGTATAGTTGAACAGCGACTGGGAGTTTTGCTCCGTTCGGATCGTGACGTCCTCGGCGTCGACACCTTCGGGGACGTAGATGACCGTCCCCGTCGTGAAGAGCGCCGTCGAAAGCGCGGTCAGGTAGTTCTCCTGGGGGTCGACGATCGAGCCGAAGTGCTTGCGAACGAGTTCCTCGTGTTCGACGAGCGCGTCGGCCCACGAGAGCACGTCGACGTCGTCGGGGCCGAACTGGTCTTTCTCTTCCGCTGCGTTGAGCGGGTCGACCAGCGCCTCGAAGTCGAGGTCGTGGAGGTTCGTCCAGTCGCGACCCGGCGTCCGGATCACTTTCGGCATGTCGAGCGTCCCGAGCGCCTCGAGCGCTTCGAGACGGGTCTCGAGCATCCACTCGGGCTCCGCGAGTTCACCCGAAATCTGGCGTACCTGTTCCTCCGTGAGATTGGCGTGTACCTGTGTCGGTGTCGTGCTCATATTATCCGAGGCTTCCCTCCATCTCGAGTTCGATGAGGCGGTTGAGTTCGACCGCGTACTCGATCGGCAGTTCTTCGGTGATCGGCTCGATGAAGCCGGCGACGATCATCTTCTTTGCGTCGTCGTCGTCCAGGCCGCGGCTCTGGAGGTAGAAGATGTCCTCGTCACCGATCTTCCCGACCGTCGCCTCGTGGGCGACGTCGACCTTCGACTCCTCGATTTCCATGTACGGCATGGTGTCGGAGGTCGACTCGTTGTCGAACATCAGCGCGTCACACTCGACGGCAGTGCTCGATCCTTCGGCACCGTCGGCGATGTGGACGAGGCCGCGGTAATTGGTACGGCCACCGTCTTTGCTGATCGACTTGGACTCGATCGTCGATTTCGTGTTCGGCGCGTTGTGGTAGACCTTCGCACCGGTGTCGATGTCCTGGCCCTCGCCGGCGAACGCGATGGTGATGTGGGTGTCCGTCGCGTTGCGACCCTTGAGGATCGAACACGGGTAGAGCATGGTCGCTTTCGAGCCCATGCTGCCGGAGATCCACTCCATCGTGGCGTCTTCCTCGACGAGCGCGCGCTTGGTGTTGAGGTTGTACGTGTTCTTCGACCAGTTCTGTACGGTGGAGTACTGGACGTGCGCACCCTCCTTGACGAAGACCTCGACGCCCCCGCTGTGGAGGTTGTGCTTGCCGTATTTCGGTGCGGAACAGCCCTCGATGTAGTGAACCTCCGAACCGGGTTCGGCGACGATGAGCGTGTGCTCGAACTGGCCCATCCCCTCGGAGTTCATCCGGAAGTACGCCTGCACGGGCATCTCGACCGTGACGTCTTCAGGGACGTAGACGAACGAGCCGCCCGACCAGACGGCGCCGTGGAGCGCGGCGAACTTGTTGTCGCTCGGGGGGACACAGGTCGTCATGAAGTGTTCCTTGACGATCTCGGGATGATCCTTGACCGCCTGGTCCATGTTCATGAAGATGACGCCCTTCTCTTCCCACTGTTCTTGCATGTTCTGGTAGACGATCTCGGACTCGTACTGCGCGCCAACGCCCGAGAGCGCCTTCCGCTCGGCTTCCGGAATGCCGAGTTTCTCGAAGGTGTCCTTGATGTCGTCAGGGAGTTCGTCCCAGTCGTCGACGCCTTCACGTTTGTCGACGTCCGGGCGAATGTACGGGACGATCTCTTCGACGTCCAGTCCCGACAGGTCGGGCTGACCCGGCCAGTCGGTCGGCATCGGCATTGCCTGGTACTGCTTCAGCGCGCGAAGGCGACGCTCGAGCATCCACTCGGGTTCGTCCTTGTCTTCGGAGATGAGGCGGACGACCTCTTCGGTCAGCCCCTTCTCGGATCTGACGGCCGAGCGCTCCTCCTGTTTGAAGTCGAAGCGAGCTTCGGTGTCGGTCTCTTTGAGGTGGTCTTGTTCTGAGCTCATGATTGGTATATGTTTGTGGTTACGGCCGTAGCGGTATTACGGTTTGGCTAGTCGAATCTGGTTACGCCGTCTCGTAGACTTCCTCACGTACCCAGTCGTACCCCTTGTCCTCGAGTACTTCGGCCAGGCTCGCGTCGCCGCTCTTGACGATCTTGCCGTCGAGCATGATGTGGACGCGATCGGGTTCGACGTAGTCGAGGATGCGCTGGTAGTGCGTGATCTGGAGGATGCCCGTTCCCTGGTCGTCGCGCAGCGAGTTGATCCCGTTGGAGACGTCCTGCAGGCGGTCGATGTCCAGCCCGGAGTCGATCTCGTCGAGGACGGCAATCGAGGGCTCGAGAATGGCCGCCTGGAGCACTTCGTTCTGCTTTTTCTCCCCGCCGGAGAAGCCGGCGTTCAGGTAGCGGTGGGCGAACTTCTCGTCCATGTCGAGCTGTTCCATCTTCTCCCGGAGGAGATCCTGGAACTCGCCGACGCCGATCTCGCCTTCGTCGGCAGGCCCTTCCATCGGCGATGGGACGGGTTCGTCGTCCTCGTCCGCTGACTCGGTCTCCTCATCTTCGTCCTCGAACAACTCCTCACGCTCTGCGATCTTGGCGTTGAGCGCCGTCCGGAGGAAGTTGGTCATCGTGACGCCTTCGATCTCGGCAGGGTACTGGAAGCCGAGGAAGACGCCCAGCGCTGCGCGCTCGTTTGGCTCGAGGTCGAGCAGATTCCAGGTGCGTTTGTCCTCTGGAATCTCGATCTCCGCTCCGAATTCGCCCTCTTCGAGGTGGAGTAAGACCTCACCCTCTGTGACCTCGTAGGCCGGGTGGCCGGCGATGATCTTCGAAGCAGTGGACTTCCCCGAACCGTTCGGCCCCATCAGGGCGTGGATCTCGCCGGAGTTGACCTCGAGGTCGACCCCGTGGAGAATCTGTTCGTCGCCCTCAGCCACTTTCGCGTGCAGGTTTTTAAGTTCAAGACGTGCCATATAGTCGGTTACCTCTGTCGTCTGAAGGGTGGAGCGTCAGCCTGATAATGGTTTCGTATCCGAGTGGATGAGGTGCTAATTCGGGAATATTATTTTCTCGATCGTAAAATATAGGCGGAGATCCGAACCGAGTTCGGAACGGTTTTCGAGCGGTCGGTCGGTTGGCTAAAACCCCCACCCAACGTGATGAGTACCCGATCTCGAGCGTCGACTACCTCGAGACGCCGTCACATGAAGCTATCCAGACCAGTCTGTTCCTGTCCCGATTTTACCTCGTCCCAGGACATCCCGAGCGCCTCGAGAATTCGCTCGATCGGCCCTTGCAGCGTCTTCTCGAGCATCTTGTCGTAGTCGACGGCGAACGCCTCGGGGATCTGGTCGTCGTACTCGAAACAGATCACGTCCGGGTCGCGTTTGAACGCGCCGTAGATCGGGTCGGTGTGGGGGTCGAGCCCTTCTTCTTCCTCGACGCGACGGAAGAAGGACGGATCGATGCGCTCGAGGTAGAGTCGTTTCGGCTTGCTGCCCCGGTCGAAGTTCGTCCCCAGGAGGCGGTTGGCGTACTTCGCCCCACGAACGTGGGCCGTGTCGGTGTCGTAGTTGTCGAGGCGCTTGCCGATGCCGCCTGGAATCGCGATCTCCTCGAGGCTCACGTCCCCCTCGAGGAAATCGTCGATCACGCCGGCAACGTAGTCGGTCACGGCGTCGATATCGCCGTCCCGAACGATCATTTCGATCACTCGATGCTGGACTTCTTTGGTGATGGGAGCGATGTCCGACCGTTTGTACTCGAAGCCGGTGATGTCGATGTCGTCGACGTCGTTGCCCTCCTTCCAGACGATGTGGCCCGCGTAGCGCTTTTTCGTCCCCGCCTGGAAGAATCGCCGGTAGAGTTTCTCGAACTCGATCTGGAAGCGGTGCTCGTCGGCGTTGAGTTCCTCGCGCGCGAAGTCATCGTACCGGCCGTTGACGTACTCCTCTATTTCGAACGACTGCTCGATAGCCTCCTCCGTCGAGACGTCGGGGCCGAGCTCGAGCATGACGCTGTCGGTGTCGCCGTAGGCCACGTCGTATCCGATTTCGTTCGAGGCCTCTTCGGTGAACTCGATCACTTCCCGGCCGGTCGCCGTGATCGCGGACGCAGCCTCCTTGTCGTAGAGGCGGAAGCGTTCCCACCCCGAAACGCCGTAGAGCGAATTCATAATAACCTTGACAGCTCCTTGCTGACGGTCGTACTGTTCGTACGCCTGGGTGCCGGGTTCGTGCTCGTTTCGAAGTGACTTTTTCTCTTCACGTTCGGCGAGCAGTTCGTTGATCATCTCCCGCATGACGCCGTCCGGTTCCTGTCGGAAGTGGGTTCCCGAGGGTGCGACGTGGGTCTCACCGTCGTAGGTTTCGGGGTCGACCTTGGTCTCGGGGGAGGCGTTGACCGTCACCATGCACATCGGGTACAGACTCTTCAGGTCGAGCACGGTGACGTTCTCTTTGACGCCCGTGATCGGATCGAAAACGGCACCACCCTCGTACTCCTCGCCGGCTTCCTGTTGCCCCTTCGATGGTAGGGCAAATCGCCCGTGGGCCTCGTGCAGGACGTACATGTCGACGGTGTCTCCCGGAGTCGGCGCGTCCTCGAGTTTACAGCCGACGAACGAACGCACCTCGTCCCAGAAGGCGACGATCGACTGCTGGCGATCGAGTTCGACACAGAGTTCGACGTCACGCAAGTTGTACTCGAGCAGACGAGTGGGGTCGTCCTCCCAGAGGTCGCCGATCGAGCCCGCGTAGCGCTCCTTGCCGACGCCGAGTTCGGCCTCGCCAACGGCGTCGAGCCGGTAGGAATCGAGTTCGGAGAAGACCATCCGCTGGTAGCCATAAAGCAGGTCGAAGACGACCCGCCCCTTGATGTCCGGGCCACCCCAGTTGCTTCGCCAGACTTCGCCGATGCGGGAGAGGCGATCCGGATCGAGATCGTAGTCGTGGTGTGGCCCCTCCAGCACCTCGAGACGGTCGAGGAAGTACGGCGCGTCGAAGTCGTCGAAGTTCCATCCCGTCAGGAGGTCGGGGTCGGTCTCCTCGATGTACTCAAGGAACGCCTCGAGCATGGCCTCCTCGGCGTCGAACGCGCGTACCTCGTGACCGATATCGCCTTCGATCGGCTCGTACTCGGTGAGGTCGGCGGGAATTTCGCCGTCTCCCTCGTCGGCCTCGAAGATCCACAGGATGTACTCGTCCCGGTAGGAGTCGTGGCTGGCCAGACAGATGATCGGCTCCTCGCCGTCCTCCGGGAAGCCGTTGCGGTCGTCGACCTCGATGTCGAACGTCTGTACACGGGGGTCGGCATCCACTTCGCAGGCCTCGAGTTCGTCGTGGGGGACGACGATGGTGCCGTCCTCGTCCCGTCGCTCGGGAACCCGAACGCCGCTGCGGATGTCCTTATCGATCAGCAACCGATTCGGGAACAGGATGTCCGCCTCGTAGTGCTCGAACTCGTCGCGCATCTGGCCGACGTCGCGGGGCGTCTGGCCGAAGATCTTCGTCAGGCGTTCACCACGAATACTCTCGTAAGGTTCCTCGTCCTCGTCGGTTTCCTCCCAGCCCGTGATCCGGTCGTTGCGCTCGAGGGCGTCCTCCGACAGCGTCTCGGTGGGTGCAAAAAAGTAGGGCCGAAAACCGAGCACCTTGACGTGCTCGAGTTCGTCGTCCATCGTCCGACCGAAGACGTGGACGATGGGGTACTCGTCGTCGCCGTAACCCGCGACGGTGTAGTCGACCTGCATCACAGCGAGTTCACACGCACCGGTGGCGTCCGGAAGCGTCTCCGCAGTGACGTCGATTACCTCACCCGCTGTCACACCGCCGTTGCCGGCGACGTGTGCGGCCTCCTCGTCGGGGCGTTCCTCGTCCCCGCTCGAGAAGGCATCCAGCCCTGTTTGGCCCGCGTCAGTCATGATGTCGGCATTTGGAGGCGCCGGATAAAAACCCACGCGAATTGCCGACGACGATCACGGAAAGCCGACGGTCGGCCCCCAGCCGATACCCACCCCCATAATCATGTCTTGCCGGCAACAACAAGCAACAAGACATTTAACATGGTAACACATAGCATATCGTGAGGTACTTGCCGTGTCTATCCATATGAACGACGATACGACGGATGGTGGCGAACCGCGTGGTGAACCCGATGGAACCACCACGATCGAAGCGTACGAAACGGACGACGGTACCGTCTTCTACGATGCGGAAAACCCGCTCGCGTGGATGGAGACGACGCAACCCCTTTCCCTCGAGGAACTCGCCTGATCCATCGCGAGCGGTGCGGTGCTGTGAACTGACGGCTCTCCCAACGCGAACACTTTTTGACCGTACTGCCCGAACGCTCAGTCGTGGACTTCGAACCAAGTGAGCACGAACCCGACGAGTACGACCCCGAAGCCGAGTTTCACGACCCGACGTCGGACTCGCTGACGATCCCACAGGTATCTGCCGAACCCGGCGATGCCCACCCACAGGTGGTGACGATGTTCTGGGCGCTCGTTCTCGTCACGAAGGCCGCCGTCATCGCCACTTCGCTCGGGTTACTGTTGCTCATCTTCCAGCGCCACACCCAGTTCGGCTGGGTGCTATTGGCCGGCGGTCTGATCCTCACCGGGTTCGCGATCTATCGCTATCGATCGTTCGATCCGGCCGCTTTTTCGAACAAAGACGACGAGGCAGCAGGCGACGATACCGACTCTGACGGGCCCGTAGACTCGACACGTGTTGCCACCGGAACGGACGGCTCGGCTCGAGACGACTCGAGCGAATCAAGCGAGTCAAGCGAATCGAGTCACTCGGGCAACACGAGCGAATCGACCGGGTCGACCAGGGAGACAGATTCCGACCAATGAAACCAGTCCGCGACGAAGATGGGAGACGATACCTGCTCCTGAAACGCTCGTCTGAGTCGAGTCTCGTTCGCGACCCCGCCACGGGTGAGACGCGACACATCCCAACTGATCAACTCGAGACCCTTCCCGGGGCATCGCCGCTCGAGATGGCCGCCGCCGTGATCGACGAGTCCGTCCGCACGCTCCTGTTGAGTATTCCCGACGAGCGAACGCTCGGGCTGGTGCTCGAGATCGACGCCCACGGCGAACTGGGCGTCCGGACGATCCTCGATCGCTACGACTTCTGTGAGAGCGACCTTCACGGCCGACTGACCGTCCTCAACGCCGCCGGGGTGCTCGAGGAGACGACCGTCAACGGAGAACGCGGCTACACCCTCACTTCCGAAGCAACGCAAGCGATTTCGGTGCTTCGAACCGCATCCACCACCGACGAGGACGACTGAGATCGAGCGAGTTAGCAAGCCCGACTGAGATCGAGCGACGCCAACGATAGTGCGTGCTCAGTCAGACGCCAGCAGGGCCGCCTCCGGCGGCTCCCCGCGCTCGAGGCGCGATCGGTTCGAAGTCGCATCCTTCTCCACGCGCACGAGGTCGTCTGCCGCACCGACGAGTTCGTCGTCGTGGCTGACCACGACGATCTGTTCGACCCCGAGCGTTCGCATCGACTCGATCAACGAAACCAACTGGGTCACGTGCCCCGAATCGAGGAACACCGTTGGCTCGTCCAGGATCAGCGGCGGCATCGGTGCCGACCCTTCGACACCCTCCGCCAGCAATCGGTAGATCGCACACCGCAGACTCAGATTGAACAGCGCCCGCTCGCCGCCCGAGAGCTGTTCCGGTTCGAGAGCCTCGCCATCTTTCTGGTAGACCGTCAGGCGGTACTCACCATCCAGGTCGATCGCCGCGTAGGAGTCGTTCTGATAGACGAGGTCGAACGTCTCGTTGAGCAGTCGCTCGAGCGTGTCGACGTTTCGCTGGCGCAGTTCCGCCCGCAGATCGCCGTAGGTCGCCTGGAGCGTCTCGGCCTCGTCGTACAGCGACTGCAGGTCGTCACATCGGTCGGCGACCCGGTCGACGTCCTCTCGAAGCGCCTCGAGTTCCTCGAGTTCCTGTTCGACCGCGCCGATGGCGTTCTGGATCCCCTCGCGAGTCTCACCGAGTTCCTCGAGTTTCGGTGCGACCTTCTCGAGGTACGCCTGCGCGTTCGACCGTTCCTGTCGTGCCTCCTCGATTCGCGTACTGTCGAACTCGTCCTCGAGTCCGCGCTTTCGATCGCGTTTTTCGGATAGGCGCGTCCGTCGCTCCTCGTTCAGTTCGGCCTTGTTCTCGCGCTGGTCGCGTAGCCCCTCGGCGTCTCGCTCGAGGTCGTCGATTCGATCCGTGAGCGTGGCGATCGTCCGAAGCGTCTCCAGTCGGGTTCGTAGCTCGGCGCGCTCGCCGTTGATCTCGCCGAGTCGAGCACGCGACGCTTCCACCGCCTCATCGACGTCCTCGGCATCGGCCCGCTTCGTTTCGGCGGTTGCTTCGAGTTCGTCCGCTCGCTCGAGTCCCGTCTCCCGACGGTCGCGTCGATCGGCCATCGTCTCCCGCTTTTCCTCGAGTAACTGTCGAACGTTGTCCCGGTTCGTCTCCAGTTCGTCGACGCGTCGTTCGGCATCACGCAGCGCATCCGCACGCTCGAGCCGTTCCGTGACCGACTCGAGGTCGTCCTCGAGTTCGACTCGTTTGGCTTCCAGGTCGTCACGTTCGGCACGGCGCTCCTCGAGCACGTCGACGTGCGGGGAGTCCTCGACTGGCTGGCCACACTCCGGGCACTTCCCCTGCTCGAGCAGTTCCTCGCCCTCCCCGATGGAGGCCTCCACGGCGTCGAGCTTGGCGGATGTGTCGGCGAGCGATGACCGACACGCCTCGCGTTCGTCCTCGAGTTCCGCGTGATGGGCTGTCGCATCACCGAAGTCGATCGGTGCATCCGCGAACTGCTCACGGATCTCATCGATCTCGTCTTCGAGTTCCGCGAGCGTCGACTCCCGTTTCTCGATCGCCGACTCGTCGTCGGCAATCGTTTCGGCGAGTTCCTCGGCGTCAGCCTCCGCCGCCTCCGCTTCTGTCTCGAGTTCGACCGCCCGTTCACGGAGCTGTTCGGCCTCGTTCGATCGCTCGTTGATCTCGACACGGATCTCCTCCAGGTCGTCCCGAAGCGCCTCGTCTTCGGCCTCGAATTCGTCGATTCGGTTCTCGAGGGTCGACGAAATTTCCTCGGTATTTTCGTCGGCATCGGGATCGATCTCGAGATCGACGTCGGGTTCGGCCAGTAGTTCCCGTCGTTCCTCAAGCGCATCCTCGCGTTCCGTCCCGAGATTTTGGATCTCCTCGAGTAACTCCTCCCGTTCGCGTTCGGTCTCGCTGATCGTCGTCCGCAGCTCCTCGATCTCAGTCTCGAGGGATTCGATCTCTTCGCGGGTCTCCTCGTGTCGCTCGAGGACGTCCGTCGCGTTCTCGAGCGTCTCCTGGGCCGCTTCCCGCTGTGATTCGAATCGGTCGATCTTCTCGGTCACGTCCGCTCGCCGACTTTCGAGGCCGTTGAGTCGCTCGTGGAGGTTCTTCTCCTCCTTCGACTCGATCTGTTCTCGCAACTTCTCGAGGGCACCCTGCTGTTTGTCGAGGACGTCCTTGACCCCCAACCTGGCCTCGCTCGCCCGCTCGCGATACTCCTCGAGGGCTCCGAGCTGAAGGAGGTCGTCGATCATGTCCTGGCGCTCACGCGGTGAGGCGTGAATGAGCTTGTTGACCTCGCCCTGTCGAACGTACGCGCAGTTGACGAACGCGTCGGCGTCCATCCGCAGGAGTTCGGTTACCTCCCGGCGGACGTCCCGTGCGCCTTCGACCGTCCCGTCGGGGGTCTCGAGGACGCACTTCGTAGTCGCCGCCCGGTCGCCCCGGAGTTTGAGTGCCCGCTCGATGCGATAACTCGTGTTCGCGTGCGTGAACGCGAGTTCGACCTCGGTTTCCTCCTCACCGGTCGTGATCACGTCGTCCAGCGTCCGGTCATCGAGCGCTTTCGAACCGTAGAGGGCGAAAAACACCGCCTCGAGCAGCGTCGATTTGCCGCTGCCGTTGACGCCGTGGACGACGGTGACGCCGTTCTCGAGGCCGAGTTCTGCCTCGGCGTAGCATTTAAAATTACGAAGCCTGAGGAAGTCGACTCTCACGCGAAATCACCCAGTGAGGTCGTTCCCGTGTCTCCGACATCCTCGGAGTCGTCAGCGTTCCCACGCTCGCCGGAATTTTCGCCTTCGTCGTCGGCGTTAGTTTCGGGTTCACCGTCGTCGACGTCGGTTTCGAGTTCGTCGGCTGCCGATTCAGCCGTATCCGCACCGCCTTCGACCACTGCATCTCCGGACGTTTCGGCTCCGTCGGAACCATCGGATTCGATCACGGTTTCGAATTCGTCCCCATCGGCGCTCGAGTCAACCACATCGTTGCTGCTCCCTTCAGTGCAGCCGTTCGAGAGGGCATCTGCGACCGTCGTCACCTCCTCAGGGTCTCTCTCTGGCGCGGGCGCGAACGCCGAATCGTCCGACTCGAGCAACTCGCGAACGCGGCGTTCGACTGATTCGCGGACGTTCGTATCGGCCACCTCGCCGTCGCGGACGGTACGGTCGATCTCGAGGGCTGCGTTCGAGAGCCCCATCTCGCGAACCCGTTCGCGAACCGCGTTGTCCGGATCGGCGAAGCTAACCGAGACCTCCTCGTCTGCCTCGGCAGGTTCCCGGCGGTCGTTCACCCGGGCAACGAGTGCTCCACGCTCGATCGCCAGTTCCTCGATGCCAGCGGGGGTGATCGGCCGCCCCTCCCCTTCGACCGTGACGATTACCACGGCGTCTTCGAGTTCGTACTCGCGAACGCGTTCCTGGACGCGGTCGATTCCTTCGCCATCGTCGAGTTCCACGTCGACGAAAACGAACGCCCGGGTGTCGGGCACACTCCGGCGACTGATTGCAACGGACTCTTCGAAGGACACCAGATTGTACCCACGGTCGTCGCGCTCGCTCGCGCTCGCGCGTTCGGTCGACCCACAGTAGGTCACCCAGGTGTCAGCCACCTCGGCCGTGTCGGCGGCGTGGTTGTCTCCGAGCAACATCGCGTCGAACTCGACCGACGCCTCCTCGAGAACCGTCTCGGTGTCCCAGTCGGCGTGGGCGAACGGCTCGAACAGACCGTGGCTCACGAGGGCGGCGTGGTCAGCGTCCTCGGGAACGGCGTTGAAGTCGTAAGTGAGGTCGTCGCGTCTCGATCGCGGGACGAAATCGAGGCCGTAGAACGCCACCGCATCGACTACGACGGGGTCGGGCCCGAGTCGCGTCGCCAGGCCGAGATCAGCAAAGAGGTCGAGCCACTGGGCATCGCGTTTCCCTTCGTGGTTGCCGACGACCGCGAGGAAGGGGACGTCCGCCTCGGCCAGTCGGCGAAGAATCTCGACGGTTCCCTGGAGATCGATCAAGCCGGGTCGTCGATCGTGAAAGAGGTCGCCTGCGTGTACTACGGCGTCGACATCGTCCGCAATCGCGTCGTCCACCACGGCACCAAACGCCTCGAGAAAGTCCTGTCGTCGCTCGGGCGCGTTGTACTGCTGGTACCCAATATGGGTGTCGCCCGTGTGTATCACCCGCGTCATCTATGGCGACATTGAGCGCCATCGACTAAAGGGATTGCGTGGCTCGGACGTTCGTCTCGAGCAACCCAAAATGGGTGCTACGAGATTTGGTGGTGGTGGTGGTTGGTTGGTGGAACGGTTCCAAATCTCGTATTCCATCCTTGTTATTGTCCCAGTATCAATCTATTGCTTGAACGGAATTCAATAGCAGTAGACAGTTGACCACTTTTGTTGCGAGAGACACCTCCCTCGTGTTCCGTTCCGGTTGAACACCGTCTGAATTGGGGAAATCGCCGTACTCGAGCAACGCGCAATGAGTGTGTTATTGATTCAGATAGGTGTGAGTATTAGAACAGTGTGTGCTAATGACACAATAATTCATCAGGGATGAGAGTTGGATCTTTTATCTTGTCGTAAGAACTCTTTAAATAATATAATAACAGTCGCGCTCACACCTCGAGGTATGTCCAACACGGACACCCCGACGATAGTATCGTACCTACAGAATCACCCACGAATGATCGGCGTGCTGTTCACCGCTATGTTGTTGCTTTCGCAGGCGGGGACGGTCATGGCGGAATCATCAGCAACGACCACGGGCCCGTAAACCGATCTTTTAGTTATAAATACTCGAGTAGTTCCTTACTCCAAACAAGTTTGCCCTGATACTGCACAGGGAACGATGAGAGGTCAAAGAAAGGGATTAGATCTTCTTTTGTAACCGTAATAGTATCGATAACTCCAGAAGACAAGTATCGCTTGTCAACACCGTTCAAAAGAGGAGTGAACAAACAACCCATATCATTACAATTAGTTGGAAAGGTTTTGATCGTGATGTCGAATTGATTATCATTCCTGAGTTCTAACTCGCCTAACATCGGTGTCGTATTCTCCCGATCAGCAATCCTGACCTCACCATCCCCAATGACGAGATACTGATTCCCGACGATCCGCTGATCGGTCGCAATTGTCGTCGCCGCCCGTAGCGAAAAACCATCCGCCAGCAACCGAGCGAACGTTCCACCGATCTCCACCGCTGGCTCGTTCAACACCGCGGAGGCCGTCACGACGCCGCCGATACACCCACCACGGATCAACGCCTCGCCCTGCCTATACGACTGACAGCCGTTCAGTATGAATGCCCCGACGCCGTACTCCTCGTGGGCCGTTGCATCGAAATAGCCGTCCGCACACTCGAGGCCCCGCCCATCCACGTGGCCGATGTAGTGGACGAAGTCCGTCTCCGACGTGAACAGGGTATGGAGTTCCTCGACCGTACAGTTCTCGAGGAATCGAACCGACGCCCCGGTCTCCTCGAGCGAGCCATACGACTCCGAGACGGCGACGCGTTCGCCTTCCATCTCCTCGTCGTTGCGCACCACCGCAACCTCGATGTCCTCGCGATCAGTCGCCGTTCGCTGGAACCGCGACTCGAACGACTCGAGGGTCGCCTTCGAGGCGTCGAGCGGGTTCGACTCCCCGATGAACGTCTGCTCGAGGGAGTTCGACCGTGGCGTTTCGACGAACTCGAGGCTGTTGTGATCGAGCGATCCGTCCCGGAAGAAGTCCTGGACGGGTTGGGGCGTCTGTGGAACGCTGCTAACGGGGGTCGGGTTCGGGCACCGAATCGTCGCCAGGTCGGCGACGAGGAACGGCAAGCACTCCAGATACTCCGCATCGGGCTGGACGTCGGCCGTCAGTCGCCACTCAGGGAGCAAGTGCTCGAACACCGAGAACGGCACCTCGAGGTACCGATCGACGCGTTCGGCGATCGGCAAGTCGTACAGCTCGGCGAAATCCAGTTCGTCCGGCCCCTCGCGCGAATGACGGAGGGCGAGTTCGAACTGCTGGCGCTCGTGCAGTGGCACCTGGAAGTAACCCTCAGTTCGGGTGAGACAATCGAGGAAGAATACGTGCTGGAGTAGCCGTGAAACTGCCGTGTCGTACTCCTCGTGAATCGACCGAAGGTGGAGGCGCTGGGACTGGGTACGAAGGCGCGGCTGTGACGCCGGCAGAACGTCCGCGCCGAGGTAAAACGCCAGCGGTGCGATCGGGTAGAGATGCCGGAAAGTCGGCGGCACCTCGAGGTGGATGCCCGTATCCGGCTTCTCGAGATCGGCCGTGAGCGGTTCCTCCGGGGTCGAATCGCGACGAACGAGTCGCGGCGGGTGGCCCCGCATCGAGGGGAACGACCGCTCCGGTGAGAGCGTCTTGAGCGACGTCGCAAGAAACGGAATCGCCTCGAGCAGCGTATAGGGATCGTCGTCGACGACGATCTCGCCGGCGGGGTTGTCGTGGAACGAGCGAATGCCCAGGGTCACCGTCGTCTCCCCACCGAAGGCGATCGAGGAACGGCCACCGTCGGAGAGTACCTGGAGCGGGCCGTCGACCTGGAAGTAGGTCTTGATTGGGCCGGTCAGATCGAAGAGGTAGGTGTCGTGGGGTAAAAACAGCGGTTCGCCGTTGGTCGATTCGGCGACGAACTCGCCGTCGCCCGTCCAGACGTGGATGTCGTGTAAGCCCTCACACTCGATGAGCGACGTCTCGAATCGGACGGCGGTGTCCACTGGGAAGTAAAACGCGTCCGCGTTCGCCGGTTCGAGTGTCACCGAGTCGGGAAGGGAGAACCCCATCGTCGACCGCTCGATCGGATCCCAGAGCTCGAGGCGGTTGTCCGTCTCGCGAATCTCCGGGTGTTTGAATCTGGTTGCCATAGGTTACAGTTGGTGCCATCGTGTTGCTTTCCCGCAGTCGGGAAAGTGCCACCGGCTCTCCGGTGGCACGTGGTCGCGGTTGCGAAGTTCGATGCGGATGTCGAAGTGGTCGGCGTGACGAGTGACGAGTTCGTCCTCGTCGTCGACCGGAAGATGGTAATGCGCCATCCCCGAGACACCCTCGACGAGATGGGTCAACACACGAAGAAACCGATCGGTCTCATCGTGGGTAACCGTCTCGATGGTCGGCCGAAGCGTCATGACGGACATCCTGAGCTGCGACGGCTCGAGGCCGTCCGTCGTGGCGTCGGCCTCGGCAATCGCCTCACAGATCTGCATCTGGAATTCGGAGATCCAGTTGAGATCCGCCGCGGCGATTCCTCGCGGCGAAGGAAGCCGTGAAATGCTTCGCTGGAGCCCAGCGGAGGAGATCAGCTCGGGTTCGGACTCATAGCCCGTCCACAGGTAGTGGTTTCCGGGCGGATGGAGATCCGTACACGCGAGAATTCGCTGTCTCGATCGTTCACACTGGTCGTCACCGAACAGGTTCCTGGTGGCGTGAAAGCTCACTTCAGGCGGCACATTTCCCGTGACGAGTATGTTACATCCTTTTCGCTTGAGGGACTCGAGTTGTGTTGTCACAAACCGCCCCGTCGGACTCAGCGCGTCGTCGCACTGTCCGCGAACAAATTCTTTGGCACCACCAACCATGCACACCATTCACTTAGAGTATCTAATATTAAAACCACCGGGAACACGTTCATCGACGACTGATCGTCAGCGAGAACAGCCTCGACCCGGCCGAAAACGCTATCTTGTGATGCGACGTTTCAGACCCGGTTTTCGATGATACGCAATTCACCCTTCTGAAGGAATTCACGTAGCTGAACGGCTACCAACAGTTATTACGGTAGGATCGAACCGCTACGCAATGAGCCTCGAGGTCTCGGCACTGGGACTCGCGTTCCTCGGAACCGGGATCATTATCCTCGGATTCTTGCACAAACCACTCACCCGTCCGGGGACACCCGGAAGTACGGCGTTCGCCGTAACTGTCGTTGGCTGTGCGCTGTGGCCGTTGAGCCTCAGCCTGGGGCTACTCGTCGACGGGGACATCACCGCGGCTGTCGCCTGGAGCGGGCGTCTCGTCGCGCCGACCGTCCTCACCGTCGGCTGGTTGTTGCTCGCCGTTCGCATCACGACCGATCGAGAACCCCGGTGGTGGCTCGTCGCCGCCCTCGCCGGCTACGTCGGGCTCGAACTCCTGGTACTCGCGACGAATCCGTTCCACCAGTTCGGGTTCGATCCGGCGGTCGTCGCCGGTACCGACGGGGTGACACCGGACTGGAACGCCTGGTTCTGGATCCAGGCGACGATCAACTACGTCCTCATGGCGAGTGCAACGGTCGTCCTCGCCGCAGAGGCGATCCGGGCGACCGGCCTGCGACGCAGACAGAGTGCACTCCTGGCCGTCGCCGTGGTACCAACCGGCATCGCAAACCTGGTGACGATCAGCGGTCTCGTGCAGATACCCCACGATCTGAGCCCGTTCGGGTTCGTCGGTAGCGCGATTATCATGTCCTGGGCGCTCTACCGGGCCGAGTTCCTCGATATCGTCCCAATCGCCCGGAATACCGCCCTCGAGGAACTGCCACACGCCGTCGTGACCCTCGCCAGTGACGGTCGCGTAATCGACTTCAACGCGGTCGCACAGCAGTATTTCAACGCCGAGGCGGGAATCGGGGCCCCCGCTCGAGCGTTCTTTGCGAACGTGGCCGACGAAACGGTTGCCACATTCGAAACCGGCGAGGTCGGCCACCGTCAGGTGCGCATCGAGACCGACGAGGGGACTCGCTACTTCGATTGCACCGCTTCGGCCGTTGGCTCCGATCCCAACGCTGGTCGCGTGCTCGTCTTTCGTGAAGTGACCGATCGCATCCGTCGCGAGCGCCAACTCCTCGAGCAAAACGAGACCCTCTCGGAGTTCGCCAACATCGTCTCCCACGACCTGCAGGGCCCGCTCATGGAAGTTCGCAGTAGCGCCACACTCGCAGTTCAGACGGGGGAGTCAGACCACGTCGAGCAGGTGCTCGAGGGTGCCGATCGAATGGATCGTCTCGTCGACGATCTCCTGGAACTCGCCCGTTCTGGCCGACAAATCGACGACCCCACTCCCGTCTCACTCGAGTCGGTCGCCCAGCGGGCCTGGGGGAGCGTCTGGACGCCGGAAGCCGAACTCAGCGTCGAAGCCGACTGTACGATCGCCGCAGACCCCGACCGCCTCCAGCAACTGCTCGAGAATCTGTTTCGAAACGCCGTGGAGCATGGCTCCACGAGCCGTTCGGTCGCTGACGCTCACGAAGAAGCCATGGAGTACTGCTCCACGAGCGATAACGTGGATCGGGTCACGTTCACAGAGCAGGTGGGTGTGTACAAAGAAACATCGTCATCGGGTACGCTCCCCGACGGTTTCGTCTCGGTCACCGTCCGTGCAATCCCTGGTGGGTTCGCCATCGACGACGATGGGCCAGGGATCGCGTCCGAGCGACGAACGCACGTGTTCGACCGCGGAATTACCACCTCACCGGACGGTACCGGACTCGGACTCGCGATTGTCGAGCAGATCAGTACCGCACACGGCTGGTCAGTCGATGTGACCGAATCACCCGAAGGCGGCGCGCGGTTCTCACTGACGGGCGTTTCAGTGCTCGAGACGCAGGGCGATCCCGATCGAATGTCGTCCGTACACGCCAGGGAGTGACCAGTGCGGTCGAATCCGCTGGCCGTTCCGCAATTCCTGACGGGTGGTTGCTGTGCATCGGTGGTCTCTCGAGAGGTCACGTTCGTGTCGTCACAGCAACCACTGGAGACCAGGAGTTGCGACCAGAGCACCACCTTTTTGAGCGACAGTGTCGACGACCCGTTGTGGGACGCTATCAACCCGGCCAGCACGACTCGTTCATCAAGTGTGACACGCCGCGATGTGGAGCGAACAATGCCCCGGAGGGGACAGCGGCGTACGACACCGACTGCTGGCGCTGTGGAGAGCCGCTGGGCGGAAAACCAGAACCGGGGGACGAAGTGATCGTCGATATCGTCGACGAGAAACACGACGGCACGCTCGTCTGTAAAACCGAAGGCGGCTTCGTCCTCTTTCTCGAGGCTGAGGTCACGGGAATCCAGGCGACCGTCCGCGTGACGGAGGTCGATGAAACGGCCGGCCAGGCCGAACTCGTCGACGGTGGTTCGTAGTGCAGTGATCGGCCGGTTTCGCGACGGCGTTTGGCCCCGGTCACTCGAGTGCGGTAGCTGCCAAGAACCGTGACGGACACGGCGCCCACTCAAATGTCCCGACGAATAAAGATGATGACAGCGAGTGTAACCAGCGACGCGAACACCACCAGCAACAGAATTGCATCGGTAAACGCGTACTCTTCGCGCACGAGAATCGCCGTCTCATCGTAGTATCGGCTGGGGGTGACCGCCCCAACCCACTCGAGATCCTCACTCAATCTCGAAGCGGCGTCGATCATCCAGAGAAGCAAGACGCCACTCAGGGCGGCCGCTCTAGCCGTCCGAACGCGGTCGATGACGACGGACAGAACGAGACCAATCCCGGCACAGACCAGCAGATACGGAATAGAAAGCACGTGTACCATCGCCAGCGCGACGGGATTCATCGTTTCGTCGATGACGACCGAACCCACGTAGACGACGGTCGGGACGCCGACGTTTAACACCACGAGTGGTACCCAGAGGGAACCGACTTTCTGGAGGATAACTGACTCCCGAGAGACCGGATTCGAGAGAGTGAGATCCATGGCTCGAGTGCGGACGTCCGCGGCGATCATCCCGGCCCCGGCGTACGCGAAGTAGACGGCGAGGAGGACGACCCAGAAGAAGGAGTAGACCTCAGCGGCGATGAACCCCTCGATCGTATGGAGTTGCTCGATGCCAAACATCTCGAGCATGAACGCAGGGAACGCCTCCGCAATCTGTTCTGCGTCCTCCGCAAAGCCCGGGAAAAACGAGAAGTAAAAGATCGATATCAGGGCGAACGCGACGGTCAACAGGAGCGAACCGCGGAGCCGTCGTCTGGACTCGAGGCGCAGGATAGCGGTCATACCACCATCACCATTCCCATTACCTCGCCCGTCATTGCTTCCGCAAGCATGGCTGGAGCTTTGACCGTGGCCGGTTCCTCGAGCGTCGTTGATTCCTCGGCCCCAGCTGATTCGCTGAGAGTGGCGTTCGTGTTCCGGTCACTGTGATGAGCGTCTATGATCATATGTCTCGTCGAGTGAAGATGAGAAGGGCGATTCCCAGTAGGGCGAGAAACGCCACCAGAAGAATCACGGCGTCGCCGAACGGATACGCTTCGTGAACGAGAATCGCCGCCGGATCGAAGTACCGACTCGGCGTCAGGTCGCCCACCCACTCGAGATTCGGCTCCAGCTCGGAGAGGCCGTCGATCAACCAGAGGAGAAACACCACCCCGAGGGCACTACTCTGTGCGCTTCCGGGCCGGTCGAGGACGACGGAGAGAACGAGACCGATCGCGGCACAGACCAAAAGATACGGGATCGACAGCAGGTGTGCCATCATCAATGCGAGGGGGTTGACCGACTCTTCGAGAACGAGCGAACCGACGTACAGGACGACGAACAGCACCCCGTTTAGCACGACCAGCGGTACCCAGAGGGAGGTGATTTTCTGGAGTATCACCGACTCCCGGGAAACCGGGTTCGAGAGCGTGAGATCCATCCGGCGTGACCGGATATCGTCGGCGATCAATCCACCACCGAGGTACGCGAAGTAGATGCCAGCGAAAATTACCCAGACGAACGGAAAAATGTACGATGCCATGAACCCTTCGATGGTGTGCAGTTCCTCGAAACCGAATAACACGAGGATGTGTTCCGGGTACGCCTGTTCGATGGCATCTGCTTGTTCGGCCATTCCAGGGAACACGGCGAGTAAGAAGGTCGATAGAATAGCGAACAGCCCGGCCAGGACGATCGATCCGCGGAGCAACAGCCGTGATTCCTGGCGAAGGATGGCCGTCATACCCCTCCGCCCGGGAACGCCTCCCCGTAGTAATGTTTGAAGATATCGTCCAACTGTGGATCACCGATATCGACGTCACGGACGTCGAACTGGACGAGGTGTTCGAGCAACGGTTTCGTCTCGCCCGTGTACGTAAACTGAATCGACGTATCGACGGCCTCTACGTCGATCATCGCCTCGGTGACGAACGCGTCCCGGTCAACCGGTTCGGCAAAGTGAACCCGAACGTCTTTGCCGCTCCGTTTCAACAGCGTGGTGATGTCCTCGAGGGCGACGAGCGTCCCGGAGCGGATGATCCCGACGCGGTCGGCGACTCGCTGGACTTCGCTGAGAATGTGTGAGGAAAAGAAGATGGTCTTACCGTCCTCGCGTTCTTCCTCGAGAAACAGGTGGAGGCGATCCTGTTTGAGGGGATCTAAGCCGGCCGTCGGCTCGTCCATGATGACCAGATTGGGGTCGTGCATGAACGCCTGGACGATCCCGAGCATGCGACGGTTCCCAGCAGAATACGTTTCGATGGACTGGTCGAGCGGCGGGGTAAACAACTCGAGGAGCTCTTCGCGCCGCTCGTCCCCGCGCATTCGCGCGAAGTGATCGAGTGCCTGCCGTCCGGTGAGCCGATCGTCGAACCCGAGCGTGTCTGGCAGGTAGCCGACGGTGGCTTTGGTTTCGGTTAGCGCCCGGCGGTCGCGGATGTCCGTTCCGAGTACGGTTGCTGTCCCCGTCGTCGGTTTGATGAGACCGAGCAGGAGACGGATTGTCGTCGTCTTTCCCGCGCCGTTTGGGCCGAGATAGCCAAAGATTTCGCCGGACTCGACGTCGAAGGTGACGCCGTCGTTTGCGGCGATATCACCGTATCGCTTGGTGAGATTGGCTATCTGGATCGCAGACATAGGTTCAGTACGGAGACATGTCTCTTAAATATGTGCCTACTCAGCAGCGCGCAGCTCGGGACCGAGTAACTGATAGCAACTATTGAACCGTCGGGACACGCACGCGCTACCGTCTCCGCTCGAGTGTCTCAGGAGATCCAAGAACTGCTATTCATCTGGACAGTGATCGAAACCGAACGAGTCGGGCGGATGAAAATAGGATGTCGAGTGTGTTCGAAGGATCGATTCCACGTAACGGAACCGATCACGTTCTCGAGGCGGGGGCGTCGGTCTCGGGTGCGATCAGCCGCGAACGACGCCATGTTGCGAGCGAGAACACGCTGACGGCACCCAAAAAGAGGAGAATCGAACCGAAGATGCTCTCGACGTACCGCGCACGAACGAATGGTCGGTCGAGCGTGTAGTGGAAGGCACACAGGTCAGCCCATTGGCTGTCGTGAAACGCTACCAGTTCCGACCGGTAGACCGGGGCAATGTGATACACGTCAGGAGCGAGTCCCCACAGCCCCCCGATCACGACGAGCCAAAGTGCCCACGGGGTAGGATAGACGGTTCGAGAGACGAACGGTGTCGCTACCAGAAGGACAATCGATGCACCGACGAGGAAGTGAACGATCGCGGGGGCCACGGTACGTGACCAGATTCACCGCTACCGACCGTAAGTAGACGGTGACCCATCGTGTGGTAGGGAGTGGATATCGGCCTCTCGAGGCCATGCTATCGGACGCGTTGAGCGATGGATCGGAACCGATGGTTCCTCATCGTGAGTCGTTCATAGAGAAACGCGGGGTGATTTGCAGGTGGCTGGCCTGCTGTCTGTCGATGTCGACAGACCGAGTTAACGGATGTCCCCCACCCCGCGCATGTGAGTCTCTGGCGTGCTGGTACGTCACTCTATCGGCCGTTCACGACGATGAAACCGTGTCGAACGCGGGTTCAGGAGTTGGGTGTGATCAGTGACCCATTGAGAGAACCACCAATCGAAATAACCGGCCGAACATATTCGATCCGATCCCCAGTTCGTGGTAATCACCGAGAGGGTCAACCATATCCCATCCATATCATCGCGTAGGGAAACCTCATGACGACAGACATCAGCCGACGGAAACTCCTCCAGGTATCGGGCGGCGCACTTGCAGTCTCACTCGTTGCCGGTTGTCTCGGTAGTGACGACGACAACGGTGGGAACGGCAACGGCGACGACAACGGCGGGAACGGCAACGGTGATGACAACGGCGGCACCGACGACGAGTACGACTTCGGCGACTGGTTCGACAACGTCGACAACTACGACGGCGTCGAGGATCACACCGGCGAAGGCGAGGTGACCGTCATGAACGGCACCGGCCCGAGCGGCTACCAGTACGATCCGCCAGCGATCGTCGTCGACCCCGGTACGACCGTCGTCTGGGAGTGGACGGGCGACGGCGGCGGCCACACCGTCACCGAGGACGACGGCGAGTTCGACAGCGGCATGCTCTCCGACGCTGGCGAAACCTTCGAACACACCTTCGACGACGAGGGGACGTACCGCTACTACTGTGAACCACACGTCAACATGGGACAGAAAGGCGTCGTCGTCGTCGAATAATTGCGATCGAGTTCCGTTTGTTTTCGAATGCTGAGCGACTGCTCGAGTCACCGTTCGACATCCCGCTCCGTTAGCGTCGGCCACTCAAGAGCATCGCCTTCAGGTGCTCGAGGCTGGTGACCGAGGTCGGGCGATCCATGTGGACGCCGATTTCGCCAGACGTAACCGAGAGCCCCACGCGCTGAACCGGCTCGGGTAGGGAGTACGCCCGCCTGAGCCAGTGACCAAGCTCGATCTCCCGCTCGAGGTCGTCCCGCCACGCCCGCTCGTAGGTGGCGGTGCTTCCCGGTCGATCGGGGTCGATCCGGTCGACGGCGTGGTCGGCAGCGGTCATCCCGTAGAGGATGCCGCCGCCGGTGAACGGCTTGGTCTGGGCGGCCGCATCGCCGATGAGAAAGCCACGGCGAGTCGTCACGCGATCGGGTGGGCCAATGGGGATCAGGCCCGAACAGCGGTGTGAGACCTCGATCTCGTAGCCGTCGATGAGTTCCTCGAAGTGTTTGGTGACGTGGACGCCAGGTGGGGCGGCCAAGCCGTACTCGACGCCGGCGTCGTGTCGAGGAATGCGCCAGGCGAAGAAGGTGGGGGCCGTGAGGTGAACGTCGACGAAATTGCCGTCGTCCGGTTCGTCCGAAAACGCGAGGACGCCGTGGAGCAACTCCCCCGGCTCCGGCAACGAGAGCGCCTCGCGGACACGCGAGCGCGGGCCGTCACACCCGGCGACCATCTTCGCCTCGTAGGTGTCGGTGCCGTCGGGGCCTTTGACGGTGAGTTCGACCCGGTCGGTGTGTTCCTCGAGGCCGGTGACGGTGTGCTGCTCGCGGACGTCCGCACCGGACTCGCGGGCGAGATCCGCGAGATGGCGGTCGAGGCCAACGCGGTCGATTACGTTCGAGACGACCTCCTGTTTGTAAAACGGGTAGGTGTCTTGGTCGTCCTCGCCGTTTCGTTCGTGGGGGCCACCGACGTGAAAGCGCGCGCCGTAGATTTCGTTCTGGAAGAGTTCCTCGCGTGCACCGGGCCCCGTGAACGACCAGATGTCCGTACTAACGTGGCCCGAACACGCCAGTGGCTCACCGACGTCCCCCCGTTCGAAGGCGACGACGTCGTATCCGGCTTCGGCGCTCCGGCGGGCGAACCGTGCCCCAGCCGGCCCGACGCCGACGACGGCAAAGTCGTACATACCACATCCGTGTCGATCCGTGGCTAAATACCTTCTCGAGTTCTCTACTGCGTGCAACACGACCGCTAAATCAGGTATACGCTCCTGAGCAACCGGCCATCAATTGGAACGGCCGTCGAACAAACGTGGGAAACAGTCATTGTCTCCCCGTGAGTGTCGAACGCATGAACGTTCACGAGCGGTTTAACGAACAGTACCCCTTTGGCGAGCACGTTGGCCTCGAGATCACTAAGGTCGAGGAGGGCTACGTCGAGGGAACGATCGAACTCGAGGATTACCACTCGCTGTCGGAGTCGACGCTGCTCGCCCATGGGGCCGTCCCGTTCGCCCTCGCGGATTCGCTTTCGGCCGCCGCTCTCGCCTCGGTCGAGGGGGCACCGGGACCGACGCTCGACGTGCGAATCGACTACCTGCGGCCGGCAACGGGCGACATTTACGGCTCCGCCGAGGTAGTTCGCTACGGGGCCGAAACGGGCGTCGTCGAGGCCGAGATCGTCGACGCGGACGACCGGACGCTCGCGACGACTCGAGGGGTGTACAAGACGAACCTCGTCGACGGCGCGAACCCATTCGTCGACTCCTGAGCCGGGTGGTCGTTGCGTGCGGGTTTGCAGGAAGGGACGCAGCGTCAGCTGTTGAGCCGCCAGAGTTCGTAGTTGAGCACGGCCGCGAACGTCACCCAGAGGAGATAGGGAACGAGCAGCGCCGCCGCGCGACGGTCGACGGCCCGGAACGCGACGATCGTTGCGGCGACCAGCACCCAGAGGGAGGCGATGACGACGAGGCCGGCGAACAGTTCTCCGAGGCCAAAGAAGACGGGCGTCCAGGCCACGTTGACCGCCATCTGCGCGACGAAGAGACCGAGCGCGAGAGTTCGACCCGTCCTCGAGGAGCGCCAGATCAGCCAGAGAGCGACGCCCATCAGCGTGAACAGGAGCGTCCAGACCACGGGGAACGCGATTTCGGGTGGGTAGAAGCCGGGTTTCTCGAGGTCGCGAAACCAGGCGCTATCGGGGCTCGAGATAATTCCCGGGAGGCCGCCAACGACGTTGATCGCGACGACGAACGCCACGGCCTCGAGGATGTCCGTTCGCTCGAGCGAGCGGTCTGTCGACCCGCCCCTCGCAGTCATTTCGTCCATATACCCTATACGGTATCGAACACGATAGATACCCGGCCACTCGAGCGCACCTCCGATGACTGGTCGCCACCGTTTACTTTCACCACGGTATCTCAACCCTTAACAGCGACCGCGTCGAATCACGGGCAATGGCCGCGACGGACGAGCACCCGCCTTCCATCGACCACCCCCTGCTCGAGCCTGACTTCCTCGAGCGTCGCCTCTACCAGCTGAAACTCGCCGGCACCGCGGCGAACGACCACACCCTCGTCTGCCTCCCGACGGGGCTGGGGAAGACGACAGTGAGCCTACTTGTCACGGCGCGACGCCTCGACGAGGTCGGCGGAAAGTCGTTGATGCTCGCCCCGACGAAACCGCTCGTCCAGCAACACGCCGACTTCTACCGGGAGGCACTCCGGATTCCCGACGACGAAATCGTCGTCTTCACCGGCGACGTCAGCCCCGACGACCGAGCGGCGCTGTGGCAGGACGCGACGGTGATCATGGCGACCCCGCAGGTGATCGAAAACGACCTGGTGGGCTCTCGGATCTCGCTTGCCGACGTCACACACATCACGTTCGACGAGTGCCACCGGGCCACCGGCGACTACGCCTACAATTACATCGCCGAGCGCTACCACGCCGACGCCGATCGTCCGTTGGTGACTGGGATGTCGGCCTCGCCCGGTGGTGACGAGGAGGCCATCCTCGAGGTCTGTGAAAACCTCGGGCTGCGGGAGGTCGAAGTGATGACCGAGGAGGACGCCGATGTCGCCGAGTTCACCCACGACACCGAAGTCGAGTGGGAGCGCATCGACCTGCCCGACGAGGTGATCGAGATCCGGGATGCGCTGAACGAGGTGATCAGCGAGCGCCTCGAGAAACTCAAGGAGCTGGGCGTGGCGCGGTCGACCCAGCCCGACCAGTCCCAGAAGGATCTCAACCGGATGCGCGCGGAGCTCCAGAAACTGATCAACAACGACCAATCGGAGGGGTTCAAGGGGATGTCGGTGCACGCGGAGGTGATGAAACTGCGCCAGGCCGTCACCCTGGTCGAAACACAGAGCGTGGAGGCGTTGCGGCGGTACTTCGAACGCCAGCGCAACCAGGCTCGCACGTCGGGTGCCTCGAAGGCGAGCCAGCGTCTCGTGAGCGATCCGCGGGTGCGCGAAGCGATGCGACGGGCGGAGTCGTTCGACGAACTCCACCCCAAGTACCGCAAGACGCGGATGCTGCTCGCGGAGACGCTGGGGCTCGAGGGCGGCGAACGGGTCATCGTCTTCACCGAGTCCCGGGATACGGCCGAAGCCTTGACCGACTTCCTGAACGAGAGCTTCGACGCCAAACGCTTCGTCGGGCAGGGGGATCGGGAGGGCAGTGACGGGATGACCCAGAACCAACAACAGGAGGTGCTCGACGCGTTCCGGGCCGGCGAGTTCGAGGTGCTCGTCTCCACCTCGGTGGCCGAGGAGGGCCTCGACGTGCCCGAAGTCGACCTCGTGCTGTTTTACGAACCAGTGCCGACGGCGATTCGTTCGATACAGCGCAAGGGGCGAACCGGCCGCCAGTCCGAGGGACGCGTCGTCGTCCTGATGGCCGATGACACCCGCGACGAGGCGTATTTCTGGATCTCGCGACGGCGCGAGAAGGAGATGAAAAGTGAGTTGCGCGAGCTAAAGGGGATGGCTAGCGACCTCGAGTCCGAACTCGACGATGCTCAACAGTCACTCGAGGCGTTCGACACCGGTTCGAACGGGGATGGATCGGGCGGCAGATCCACATCGAGTGCAGGGAACACGAGTGGAAGCGTTGGGGATGACATCCAGCCCGGATTACAGGATTTCGCGGCGGACGCCGACTCGAGTGCGGCCGACGAGTCAGGAGACAGGGAAGGCGTCGAAACGGACGACGACGGAAGCAGGCACAGCGACGGCAGCGAAGCCAGCGAGGACAGCGAGGACGAGCAATCCGATCCCTTCGAGGTACACGAACCCAGCGCCGGGGGCGACGTCGTCGAAATCGTCGCCGACCAGCGGGAGATGGACGCGAACATCGCCCGCGATCTCTCCCGCCGCGAGGAGATCGAGATCCGCCTCGAGACGCTCGACGTCGGCGACTACGTCTGCTCCGACCGGGTCGTCGTCGAGCGAAAGTCGGTCGCCGACTTCGTCGACTCGCTCGTCAGTGGCGACCGCTCGGTGTTCGAGCAGGTCGGGGCGATGGCCCGTCACTACTCGCGACCGGTCGTCATCGTCGAGGGCGAGGGCATCTACGAACAGCGGGACGTCCACCCGAACGCGATCCGGGGGGCGCTCTCGAGCCTGGCCGTCGACTTCGGCGCGAGCGTCCTCCGAACCGAGAGCGAGGCCGACACGACCGAATTGCTGGCGACGATGGCCACCCGCGAACAGCAGGTCTCGAGCCGCGAGGTCTCGGTTCACGGCGAGAAGGGGGCGAAGACCCTCGGCGAACAACAGGAGTACGTCGTCTCCTCGATCGCCGAAATCGGGCCGGTAACCGCCCGGTCGTTGCTCGAGGAGTTCGGCACCGTCGAGGCGGTCATGATCGCCAGCGAAGACGAGTTGCAGGCGGCCGACGGCGTCGGTTCGGTCACCGCCGAGCGGATGCGAGAGGTAATCGGGAGTGAGTATACTGGAACCGGATCGGGATCGAACTCGTCGTAGCTCTGTAGTGCCTGCCCCCTGGTGGGCGGTTGCCGGCTCGAGATCAACCTACCTCTCTACCCTCGAGACGTGTGCCTCGCCCTCGTCAATCGGAACGCTGAACTGTCGACACGCCCAATTCCAGACCTGAGATGAGCGCCGAGATTCCGGACGACGATCCGATCATCCTCTTCGACGGCGTTTGCAACCTCTGTAACGGGTTCGTCCAGTACATCGCGCCACGGGACGACGACGAACGGTTTTACTACGCCTCCCTGCAGTCGCCCGCCGGCGTCGAACTCCTCGAGCGACACGACCTGCCGACGGACGAACTCGAGTCGGTCGTCCTGATCGAGGGTGACGACGTCTACGTCAAATCAGGCGCTGCGCTCCGGACTGCGTACCACCTCGGCGGACTCTATCGGCTGCTCTGGCCGTTTCGCGTCCTTCCAAAGCGATTCCGGAACTGGTGTTACGACTTTGTCGCCAACCGACGCTATCGCTGGTTCGGCAAGAAAGACCAGTGTATGATGCCGACGGGGAACCTCCAGGATCGGTTCCTCGAGTCGGGTGTTGGGCCCGAGGACGACTGAAGGACGAAAGAGAACGCGAACGGAACGAAGCCATCACACCCAATACGACACCACCATCATCGCCGACTCCTCGCGTGCAGCGAGTGCAATCGTTTTATAGGCTCCACGAAGTACGCACCAGCAATGTCTGCTGACTATCCGCTCGAGCGCCCTTTTTGGTGCTCGAGGGGAGCAACCGCTCGAGAGGTGTTCGGACGTGGGCTATAACGTCCAGGAGCATCTCCTCGACCGCCTGTCCATCTTTCGCGTGTACGCCTACGGCCTCTGTATGGGTACCGCCGACGCGCTGCCGGGCGTCTCCGGCGGTACCGTAGCATTGTTACTCGGGTTCTACGCACGACTAATCGCCGCCATCACCGCGATTACCCCGGGGCGAATAGTGGCCGTTCTGCGAGGATACCACCCCGCTCACCGAGACCGCGCACGCGAGGCGATCCTCGAGATGGACGTTCAGTTCCTCTTGCCACTCGGCGTGGGAATGGTGACCGCCGTGGCGCTGATCGCGAGTGCGGTTTCGACCCTTGCGAATACCCACCCCGTTCCCCTCTTTGGGTTCTTCACGGGCCTCATCGGCGCGTCGGCAATCGTCCTCTACCGCGGCCTGTGCATCTCGACCCGTGAACACGTGCTCGCGGCGCTCGCCGGCGTCTCACTCGCCTTACTCGTCGCGGCGAACGTCATCACCTTGCCGGGTAGCGGCGGGATCGTAATCCTTCTGGCGGGTGCACTCGCCATCAGCGCGATGATCCTTCCGGGAATCTCTGGCTCGCTCATTTTGATCCTGCTCGGCCAGTACGTCTTCCTCTCGAGCGAACTGAGTGCGTTCCTCTCCGGGCTTGGGGGGCTCCTCGGTGGCGGATCGCTCGAGGCCGTCGTCGATCCGGGAACCACCGTCGTCCTGTTCGTGGCGGGCGGGCTGGTAGGGCTGTTGACCATCGCTCGCCTCGTCCGACGGGCGCTCGAGCGCCATCGGAACCTGACGCTGATCTTCCTGGTGAGTCTGATCGCGGGCTCGACGCCGGCACCCTTGCACAACATCAGCGAGCACCACACGTGGACGGTCGAGACCATCGCGCTGGCTGCAGGCTGGACACTCGTCGGTGCAATCGTCCTCGTGGCACTCGATTATCTCACGGGCGGGTTCGATCCCGAGTAAACGATCGGCGCTCGAAGGCGTGATCCGTCGGCGCTCGAGCTCGAGAACCAGTCACTGACCGCTTGCGCGTCCCGGCGGGCGGCTTATCCCGCTTCGTCCCCTCCTGCCCGTATGGTACTCAAGCGATTCCTCGGTTCGAGTGCAACCCGCACGCTGACCGTCGTCTCCGTCGTCGTCGAAGCGAAACGGGCCCTCGAGAACGGCTCGAAACTGCGAGCGATGGCACTACTCGTCGTCGCCGCCCTCGCCTGGAAGTGGGCACTCGTTGGACTGGTTGCCCAGAGCGTCGTGAAAGGCGTTCGGCGCTGAGGTCGTGTGTGGTCGGCCGGTGACGCAACCCCTTTTTACTGACCCATCTAATCACCTGGCATGAGCGACACCGCGATCGACCTCGAGTCGGAGCAATACGAGAAACACCGCGAAGCCGGCGAGATTCTTGCACAGGTTCGCGAAGAGACCGTCGACCGCGTCGACGTCGGCGTGAGCCACCTCGAAATCGCCGAGTACGCCGAAGATCGGATCCGTGAACTCGGCGGGAACCCCGCCTTCCCGGTGAACATCTCGATCGACGAGGAGGCCGCCCACCGGACGCCATCGATCGACGACGAGTCGACGTTTGGCGAGGAGATGATCAACCTCGACATCGGCGTCCACATCGACGGCTGGCTCGCCGACACCGCAATCACGGTCGATCTCTCCGGGAACCCTGAGCTCGTCGAGGCATCCGAGGAGGCCCTGGAGACGGCGATCGACATGATCGAACCGGGCGTCGACACCGGTGACATTGGCGCGGAAATCGAGAGCGTCATCGACGGCTACGGCTACAACCCCGTCGTCAACCTCACCGGCCACGGCCTGGGCCACTGGGAACAACACACCAGTCCGAACATCCCGAACCGGGCGGTCTCCCAGGGGACGACCCTCGAGGTCGGCGACGTCGTCGCTATCGAACCGTTCGCAACCGACGGCGGCGGGAAGGTCACTGAGGGAACGAGCGAGGAGATCTTCTCCCTCGAGCGGGAGGCCGCCGTCCGCAACCGGCAAGCCCGAGAGGCACTCGAGCAGATAACGGAAGAGTTCCGCACGCTCCCGTTCGCAACCCGCTGGCTCGAGACCGACCGTCCCGAGATGGCGCTACGCCGACTGAAACGCCAAAACGTAGTTCACGGCTACCCGGTACTCAAAGAGGACGAAGGGTGTCTGGTCAGCCAGAAAGAACACACGCTCATCATCACCGAGGACGGGTGTGACGTGACGACTCGAGCCTGATCGACCGCGCCACCAACTCGAGAGCTATTGCTGCTGCGTGTGATGGTCGGTATCGGCGACGTACCTTCCCCGTCGCGAAAATCGAGAAAACCCTACGGATCGGTGGTGAGAGCGGGCAACGAGCGGGGACGTTGGTACCGTCTCAGGCGTTGTTCATCCGCTGGCTTGAGCGGTGCCCACAGCCCTGGCACTCGGTAACGCGGTACGGTTCGCGTGAGAACTGGGCGTTCTCCTTTTTCAAACTCTCGGTGCGGATCTGGACGTTCACCTCGTGGAGGGTCTCCAGGTTGCAGTTTTCACAGTGTTCGGTCATCCCGTTAAATGAGTTGTCTGTCGTTGCCATTGAGAGATTACTTACGTTAGGAGGCTATTAAACCCGCGCTTCATTTCGAGTTGTGAGTTGTGAAAAACGCAAGATGGGGTGGTAATACACCCGATAGACCTCTCAGAGAGTTTTAGATAGTTCATAACCTCATATAAGAAATTATTTCACTATATCTGTAATGAAGTGACAATAGAATAAGTTTGGATTACCGCGAGACGGCGTGGTGAAGGGTATCACGTGGCAATAACGGTTCCGACCCACTCGAGCGGACGTTCGTACGCTGTCGTCGTCCCGATGCTTCTATGTCGCCGTCTCGAGTGGATCCGATTATGAAACAGGTGTTCGCGCCGTGGCGCATCGAGTGGATTCGACGCGAGGACAAAAATCCCGACGTCGACGAGTGCGTGTTCTGTGAGCTTCCCGAGTGGCCCGAGGAGCGCGAGAACCTGCTCGTCGCCCGAAGCCTACACGCGTTCGTCCTGTTGAACAACGCGCCGTACAATCCGGGACACGTGATGGTGATCCCGCACGCACACACGGGCGAGTACACCGACCTCACCAACGAGCAACTGCTCGATCACGCCCGCCTCAAACAGCGCACGTTCGACGCGCTCGAGGCTGGGCTCTCGCCGGATGGATTCAACACCGGGCTGAACCTCGGCGAGGGCGCTGGTGGCTCGATCGACGATCACCTCCACACCCACGTCGTCCCACGCTGGGAGGGCGACACGAACTTCATGCCGGTGCTCAGCGAGACGACGGTGATCGTCGAAGCGCTCGAGGACACCTACGACCTGCTGCACGAGGCGTTCGCCGCACAGGACGGGGCGATCGTTCCGGACGAAGATAGCGCCGTCAGGTTCAGGTTCGACGGCGAGTGAGCGCATCCATCGACTGTCGGCCCTGGCAGGCGATAAAAAGCGAGTTAGAACGGCTCGGCGAACGCGTACACTGTGTTCGCGCTCGTCACCTCGAGGTCGACGAAGTCACCGGGCACGAGGTCGTATTCGCTGGCGTGCTGGACGATGAGCTGTCGATAGGCCTCGTCCCGACACTTCACGGAGTCGCCGGTGCCCTCCTCGACGACCAGGACGTTTTCCCGGGTTTCGCCGACCATCTCCTCGTAGGCCGCCCCGACAATCTCCATCTTGAGTTCGGACATGGCCTTCGAGCGTTCCTTCTTGATCGTCCCGCCCAGCCCCTTCATCCCGGCGGCGTCGGTGCCGGGTCGCTTCGAGAACCGGGTGACGTTGATCTTCTCCGGTCGCGTTTCGCGCAGGAGGGCCATCGACTGCTCGTGATCATGGTCGGTTTCGGTCGGGAAGCCGACGATGAAGTCGGTCGACAGCGTCCAGTACTCGAGGGATGCGTCGAACGTCTCGACGATCTCGAGGTATTCACGAACCTGGTGTTGCCGGCGCATGTCACCGAGGACGTCGTCACTCCCGGACTGGACGGGGGCGTGCAAGAAGTTGTACAGTTCGTCGTTTTCGACGAACACCGCGGCGAGTTCCTCGCGGATGCCGTGGACACCCTTCGGGTTCGCCATGCCCACGCGGACACGGAAGTCGCCCTCGATGGCGCAGATTCGCTCGAGGAGTTCGTGGAGCTTGCGTTCGCCCGTATCCCAGCCGTAGACGCCGGTGTCCTGGCCGGTGATTCGGATCTCTTTCGCTCCGGCGTGAACGAGCGCGCGCGCTTTCTCGACGTTCTCCTCGACCGGCGGTGACTCTATCTTGCCCGTCGCCTGCTTGGTGATGCAGTACGAACAGTCGGACATACAGCCACGAGCGATCGGGAGAATGCCGACGACGCCGTCCAGGATCGGTTCGGCGTCGGGGGTCGTCGTCGGACACTCGCCGTTTGTGATCGCCGTCGGTACCTCGTCCCAGTGGAGTACCTCGGCGTCGACGCCCGCGAACTCCTCGCCCTGGGCGAGCGCCATGCAGCCCGTGACGAACAGGTCGGCAGTCTCCTCGCTGAGTTCTGCCGCGCGCTCGAGCATGTTTCGCTCGGTCTTCTCGACGACGGTACAGGTGTTCAAGATTGCCACGTCGGCGGCCCTGGGACCGTCGACGCGATAGTGACCCGCATCGCGAAGCCGTCGCTCGATCTCGCGGCTCTCGCCGCGATTCGACGTACAGCCGTACGTTTCGATGTGATAGCGGGCCATTCGTCTGGTACCGTCTGGGGCGTCCGCGGTCAAAAGCCCGACGGATTGCTGCGGCCTGTGAACGCCCCATCTTGCTAGCTCGTCCCACGTTCACCGCCGGAACCATGCGAGGTGACAGCACGACCCTACAGAAAGTATTATACTTCCAAGATTTCATATTCCAGTGTATGAATCGTGGGAAACAAATTGGTGCCCTCCTTCTGGCGCTCCTGCTCGTCGCGAGCCTGGGTGCAACGGCGATGGCGGCCGGATCGTCTTCGCTCGCGTCCACCCAAGAAGCCCCAGAGAACGTCGATGGTGCCGACGAAGCGGACGAAGTGTACGTAACCGAGGACGGTGACGCCGTCCTCGTCTACGAGGAAACGAGCGACGACCCCGAGGCGCAAGCAGTCGCCGGGTCGTTCGGACTCGAGACCCAGACCGGACTGATGCACGTCCTCTACAACGCTAACTTTAGCGAGATGGACGAGGACGCCCAGGACGAACTCGGGATGACCGGCGACATGTCGATGTACATGACGCCGGAAACGGTCGCCAGTTCGGCCGATCTGACGTTCACCGACACCGAGGATCTCGAGGAATTCGAGGCCAGCGTCGACCTTGAGCAGTCGTCGACGAACTATCACTCCGACATCGACTTCGCGATGACTGTCGTCGAGGATAACTGGGTCGAGGACGAACAGTGGGTCGAGTTCGAAGCAACCACCGAGACCACCGCCACGACGTTCAGTTCCACCGGCATGATGACGATGGAGATGGGTGCTGAACCCGGACCGACTAACGACGAGGCAATCGACCTCACGCTCACCCAGGATGGCGACCAGTACGACCTGTCCGTGAGCGAGATCCGATCGGTTCCGTCCTACGCGGAAGGGAACTGGGAGAGTGAAGCGGACGCCCGAACCACCCTCGAGAACGAGTACCGGGGCGTCGCCATGGGTCTCGGTGGCCAGGCTGACGTGACCCTCGAATCCTACGCCTACAGCGGGGACATGGTCGAACTCGAGTACACGGTAGAGTTCACCGGGATCAACGACCAGCTGAGCGAGATGATCGCGATGAACCTCCAGCAGGATCCGGAGTTCGACTTCGATGAGACCGAAGCACGCGCGATCGCTGACCGACTCGTCGCCCTCGAAATCGATGAGATGCACGTCTCGGTTCAGCCAGATGGGTCGCAGGTGACCGTCGACTGGAACGTCGAGCTCGACAACTACGACGAGGTCGTTCTAGGCGTCGTCGAGGTCGCCGAATCGATCGACGACGTCGACGACGAGATGGCCGACCAGTTCGACGAAGTGCGGGCGATGCTCGAAGCCCAGCAAGCGTCGGATCTCGTCCAGACGAACGAGATCGAGTTCTACACGAGCGAGACGCCCGACCAGACGACCCTCGAGTTCAGCATGACTTCTGACGCCGAGAACTGGGCTGACTACGTCTCCGAACTCGAAGACCGCGGCGTCGAGCAGTTCGCCGCCGAGACCGAGTTGACCTTCGACGCGGAAACCGTTGGCGACGAACTCCACGTCACCTACGACTTCGAGTCCACCGAGGACGCGATGCTCGAGCAAGTCCTCGACGAGTACGAGACAGCCATCGAAAACGATCCGATGATCGACGACGAGGTGCTCGAAGCGATTCAGAGCTTCCGCGAAGCCGAGTTCGAAATCGCACGAGCGACCATGTCCGTGACCGAAGAAGAAGCAGAGTTCGAGGCGGCGATGGCGTTCGAAGACATGACCGAACTCGAAGGTGTTCCCTTCGAGGTCGACGACGAACTGACCGTGTCGGCCGTCCACGCCGAAACCGAAGACGGAACCACGACGTTCTACATCACTGCCGAGGGCTACGTCGGTGCGAACGCAGACGAGTCCGAAGTGCGTGAGAAACGTCACGTCGGCGAGGACACGGACGTCCACCTGCCCGGCGAGTGGGATCGTGAGTTCCCATCGATCGACGAAGACGAGGTGCGCTCCTATCTCGAGGATGCGACCGGGGATGACTCCTCCCTGCTGCCTGTCGATACGACGACTGCCCTCATCGGCGTCGCCGTGGTCGGTGGCCTGTTCGTGGCGTACCGAAAGTTCTACTGACGACCATACGCGGTCGGTTTTTTGACGAGTAACGCGACGGACAGCGGTTGCTCTGTGGTGTGGAACTTCGAAATCAGGGGTGGCATTCACCACCTGGTGGGCTACTGCTATCACGTTCGTCGACAAGTGGCCAGTAAAGGTGATGGGCTCGAGATCAGTCTGAACTACAGTATGTGGAGCATAATACTATAGTTTCCGAACCAAAATGTGTCCTATTTTGAAGCTTTTGGGCGGACGCGGCCCAGTATAAAGACGAGTTCGCCGTGAAGTCAGTCACTGCAACGATAACGCGCGAAGACGCCACACTCACTCGAGCACCGACCGGAATCGCACCGTCTCCGTGAGTGTATCGAGAATGGCTACCGTCCGGTGTTCGTCGGGTACCGTCGGGAAGTGAGCACCCGGGTTGACGATCGTCGCTCGACCCGATTCGCGGTGCTCCCGTTCGTGGTGATGCCCGTAACAGACGAGATCGTAGGTTTCTGAGGCAGCTACCGCGTCGACCGTCTCGAATGACTCGCCGTGGAGGGCGGCTATCGAGAGGCCATCGAACTCGAGGCTGGCGAAGCGGCCGTGGAGTTCGCTCTGGTTCCCCAGCGAATCGAAGGCCGCCGCGAGCCCCAGCACTTCGCCGTCGTTGTTTCCCAGGACGCCGTGCAGTTCGAAACCCTCGAACGGAGCGAGCGCGGGCGGGGCGACGAAGTCCCCACAGTGGACGATCACGTCGACGCCCTCCTGTTCGAAGATGTCGGTTGCCCGGTCGATAGCCTCGAGGTTGTCGTGTGTATCGGCGACGAGTCCGACGTGCATACTCGAGGTGGCTGTCGGCACGTACAAGAACGTTTGTACGAGTGTGGGGCGGGTTCAGAAACCACCGCACGTACTCGGATCGCGGTGCAACCACGACGAAAGCTCCCGGCACGCTCGACTCAGGGAATCGATCGTGCCAGCCCCTTTCATTCCCGCCCACAGTGGCTGTTCGGGCAGCCGACACGGATGGAATGAAAGCGGGAGGTGTTCGTGGGGTTAGATCGGTTGCAGTTCGGCCTTCGTGTACGTTGAACACCACCGAGGGGATGTAACACTCAGGTGCCACCGAGCAGCATTACGACGATCAGCACCGTCGCGACGCCGACTACGGTCGTGACGAACACGTTCAGGGAGGCGAACTGCTCGTCACCGCCGAGTTCGCTCGAGAAGACGTACGTCGAGACGGCCGTCGGCATCGCCAGCATGACCACGGCGGCGGTGAACGTGTCGTCGTCGACCGCCAGTGCGGAGAAGACGAGCCACGCGATGGCGGGCATTGCGGCGACTTTGACGGCGGTAACCGCGCCAGTTGCGACGGGGTCGACGTCCGGGAGATCGATCTCGAGGGATGCCCCCACACAGAGCAAGGCGAGCGGCAGGGCAAGTGCGGCGAGAGCGTCGAGACAGACGACGACCGTTCCCGGGATGGGGACGGCGATCGACCCGACGAGCGCGCCGGCCACCAGCGCCAACAGAATTGGGTTCGTCGCCAGCCGCGACAGTTGGTAACGCAGGTCGGTGTCAGCGCCGTTAAGCGCCACGAGGAGAACGATCGTCAACGGGATCTGGATCAGGGACGCGATGCCGAGAACCACGATAGCGATGGCCGTGACGTTCGCGTCGAACGTCGCCGCGACGAGCGGAACCCCGAGATACGCCAGATTGGTGTGATAGGACTGGATGATGGCGACGCCCCGGCGCTCGTCCGTGGTACGGTTCCGATGGACGAGCCAGGCGAGAATCGCCGTCGAGAGCAAAACGAGAAGCACGCCTGCGAACAGCGCCGGCGACACCAGCGAGCCGATCGCCTGATCGTACGTTGCGACGAAAATCAGTGCCGGGAGCGCTCCGTAGTAGGCGACCGCGTTCAGCCGCTCCGTTCGGGTCGCGTTCAAGACACCGATCGTTCGCAATCCGGTTCCGGCGAGCAACACCGCAAGCAGTGCCAACAGCCGGAACGCCACCTCCATAGCAACCACCAGAGGACTCGAGCATTTGACCGTTCTGATCGGGGTAAACGGTACCGGCGACCGACGCTAGAGCGAGCATCGGGGACGTTCCAAGAGCAAAGAGGCGACGCTCGAGCACCCAGGAGAAGGATGCCCCCCGACGGCCAGCCCAACGGACAAGGCTTTAACCGCATCGTCGCCTATCAAGGGACAAATGGTACTCGACGATCTCGGGAGCTCCCTCCGGGGCACCCTCGACAAACTCCGCGGCAAATCCCGTATCTCCGAGGAGGACGTCGAGGAGGTCGTCAAGGAGATCCAGCGCTCGCTGCTCTCGGCCGACGTTGACGTCTCCCTGGTGATGGAGCTCTCGGACAACATCAAGACGCGCTCACTCGAGGAAGAGCCACCCGCCGGCACGCCGGCACGCGACTTCGTCCTCCGTATCGTCTACGAAGAACTCGTCGGCCTCATCGGGGAGTCGACCGAACTACCACTCGAAGAGCAGACGATCCTGCTGGCCGGCCTCCAGGGGTCGGGGAAGACGACCACGTCCGCGAAGATGGCGTGGTGGTTCTCGACGAAGGGGCTGCGTCCGGCTGTGATCCAGACGGACACGTTCCGCCCCGGTGCCTACGACCAGGCAAAGGAGATGTGCCGCCGTGCGGAGGTCGACTTCTACGGCGACCCCGACGCCGACGACCCCGTCCAGATCGCCCGCGACGGCCTTGAAGCGACGAGCGAGGCCGACGTCCACATCGTGGACACCGCCGGTCGCCACGCCCTCGAGGACGACCTGATCGACGAGATCGAGGACATCGAGGACGTCGTCGATCCCGACGTCGGATTGCTCGTCCTCGACGCGGCGATTGGGCAGGGCGCGAAAGACCAGGCTCAACAGTTCGACGAGTCGGTCGGCATCGACGGCGTCGTCATCACGAAACTTGACGGGACGGCGAAGGGTGGGGGTGCCCTGACTGCCGTCGATCAGACCGACTCCTCGATCGCGTTCCTCGGTACCGGTGAGGAGGTTCAGGACATCGAACGCTTCGAGCCCAACGGCTTCATCTCCCGACTGCTCGGGATGGGTGACCTGGGTCAGCTCGCCGAACGCGTCGAGCGCGCGATGGAACAGACCGGCGAGGACGAAGACGACTGGGATCCGGAGAACATGCTCGAGGGGCAGTTCACGCTCAACGACATGCAAAAGCAGATGGAGGCGATGAACAACATGGGGCCGCTCGACCAGGTGCTCGACATGATCCCCGGCTTCGGCGGCGGAATCAAAGACCAGCTGCCCGACGACGCGATGGACGTCACCCAGGATCGGATGCACACGTTCTCGGTCATCATGGACTCGATGACTGACGCCGAAAAGGAGTATCCGCGCGCCATCGGCGCGAGTCAGATTCGGCGCATCGCCCGCGGATCGGGTACCTCCGAGGAGAGCGTCCGGGAACTCCTCCAGCAGTTCAAGATGATGGAGCGCACCATCAAGCAGTTCCAGGGGATGGGGTCGGACAAGGAGATGCAGCGGATGATGCAACAGATGCAACAGCAGGGCGGTGGCGGGATGGGCGGCGGCCCGTTCTGAGAGGCGCTCGTCTCCGAGATCGGTTCTGCAGACTAGTTCGCTCACGGTTTCGAGTTGCTCGACCCGAGAGTGGCCGCTTCTCGAGTTCGGTACTGACATGGTGGAGACACACTCCCCTCGAGAATCATCGAACGGTCGAGCAACGGCTACGGAGCGCTCCTGGGTGTACTGCGTCGACACAAAAACCGGAACGGACTCGAGTCGCCGTTTACGCGATCTTCTCGTACTGCTCTTCGAGCTTTTCGGCCGCCTCGCCGAGTTGTTCGCGCTCGTACGCCGAGAGCTCCCACTCGACGATTTCCTCGACGCCGTTGGCACCCAGCTTGCAGGGGACGCCGAAGGCGGTGTCCTCGTGCCCGAACTCGCCCTCGAGTTTGACGCTCGCGGGCAGGACTTCGCCGGTGTCGCGGATGACGGCTTCGACCATGTGAGCGACGCCGGTCGCTGGCCCCCACTCGGTCGCGCCTTTCTTCTCGATGACGTTCATCGCCGAGGTCTGGAGTTCGGTCAGAATTTCGTCTTTCTCGTCGTCGGTGAACCCGAGATCCTCGCCGTTGACGCGAACCTTCGAGAACGCCGGTACCTGGGCATCGCCGTGTTCGCCCAGGATGGTCGCGTCGACGTTTCCGACCGGAGCGTCGTAGCGCTGGGAGAGGACGTACCGGAAGCGGGCGGAGTCGAGACGCCCGCCGAAGCCGATCACTTTCTCCCGGGAGCGGTCGCCGACCTCGTAGAGGTGGCGGTTGAGCAGGTCAACCGGGTTCGACGTCGTGATCGTCACGAAGTCGTCGTTGTACTCGGCGAGCGAGGAGCCGATATCCTCCATGATCGGCGCGTTGTCCCCCGCGAGGTCGATTCGAGTCTGTCCTGGCTGACGCGGGATGCCCGCGGTGATGACCACGACGTCAGACCCCTCGGTGGCCGAATAGTCGCCCTGGCGAACGACCGTGTTCGAATCGTAGGCAGCGCCGTGGTTGACGTCGGCTGCCTGGCCGATCGTGTCGTCTTCCATGTCCGGAATGTCCACGAAGACGAGTTCGTCCGCGATCCCCCGCAGTGCGATGTTGTAGCCCGCCGCGGCACCGACGGTGCCGGCCGCGCCGATCACGCTAACTTTCGTCATACCACGTGAAAATCCACCCGCCCTGGCGTTAAATCCGTCGAAAACGGCATGTTCGCGTGATGTGACGATGTGTTGAACGTCAATTGACGAATACCGCTCGAGAAAGCGGTAGCGATCGTAGCGGTCAGAGGCACAACGACGAATCGAGCGGGCGTAATCGATGGAGGTTGGAGATGACATACGCGCAGATATCAGTGACGACGATAGCAGCGAGCGTCGACAAACTCGCTCACCACGCGATTGAACCGTTCCGGTTCCTCGATGGTGAGACAGTGCCCACTTTCTTCGAACAATTCGACTCGAGCATCGGGGACGAGTTCGGCCGCGTACTCGACGGCCGGGACACTCCGCCACGTCTCGTCCGCACCGGCGCAGACGAGCGTCGGGACGTCGATATCGGGCAAGACTGCCCGGTAATCACAGACCAGTTCCAGGAGCATCGCACTCTTGATCGGTGGCGGCGTTCGAGACATTTCATCGTACATCATGATACGACGTTCTCGGGACGGTACGTCTTTGAGCAGGAGGTCGATCGTTTCGTCGATGACCGCCGCCTGATCGGACTGGATACGCCTGTTGAGTGCTTTGAGGCCGTCGACGCTGTAGGAACCATACTCGTAGTCGTCCCGTTCCATCGGGCACGGTTCCATATCGACGTCGACGAGACCGGAGACACGGTCGGTACCGAACTGATCGACGTATTCCCAGGAGACGATCGCTCCCAGCGACCAGCCGACGAGGACGACGTCCTCGAGCGAGAGCTGATCGAGAACGGCCTGGAGGTCTCGAGCGTACTGCGCCAGGGTGTGTCCGGTATCGGTCGGTTCGGATCTGCCGTGTCCACGAAAATCGAACGCAACGGTGTGATACTCGGTGGACAGCCCAGTCAGCTGCGATTCGAAGTACCGACACCCGGCCCACGCGCCGTGGAGGAAGACGATAGAGTGGCCCGATCCGTGCGCTTCGTAGTAAAGGTCGGCCCCGTTACACTGGATGATCGGCATGACAGAGAACGCACGCCTACCAGGGAGATAATCCTGTCACGGTGGCGGACACCCGCAGCATCCACATCCACCGAACGGCCTGGCGCTCCCTGGCCGGCGAAGTGTCTCGAGTCGAGCGGACTCCACCAACGGCGCTCGAGCGAATCGAATCCTCCTTGCCCCCTCGCGGTGCCACCTCGAGTATGCGCGTTAGCGTCATCGGCGGCGGCACGATCACGGACGAACAGCGTGAACGGGCAATGGCGGTTGGTCGTGAGTTGGGTCGCCGGAATCACACGGTCGTCTGTGGCGGCCGCGGCGGAACGATGGAAGCGGTATGCGAGGGAGCGAAAGCCGAAGGCGGGGAGACCATCGGGATCCTTCCCTCGAGCCAGCGCTCGGAGGCGAATCCGTACGTCGACGTGGCGATCGCCACGGGGCTCGGCCACGCCCGAAACGCGATGGTACCGCTCAATGGCGACGCCGTCATCGCACTCACGGGCGGGCCGGGAACGCTCACCGAGATCGGGTTCGCGTTGATCTACGGGCGACCGGTCGTCGGCCTCGAGACCCACGACGTGCCCGAGATCGAGGGCGTCGAGACGGCCGCCAGAGCCATCGATGCCGTCGAACGAGCCGTCAGCGACTGAAAGCGACCAGTGCCGTTGGTCTAACCGAGTCGACACCGCCTTCACCGCGTGCGATCTCACAGTATCCATGAGCGATGGTGCTGATAGCACACCGACCGAGACACCCACAGCAGACGGCAGCTACCGACTCGAGCCCACCGCACCGACTCCCGATGCGTTTCTCGCGCTCCGGAAGGCCGCCGGGATGGCCCCGCGGTCGCTCGAGGCGGTCGAACGCGGGTTGCCGAACTCGGTGTTCGCCGTCCACGTAATCCACGAGCCGACAGGTGACATCGTCGGCATGGGTCGTATCGTCGGCGACGACGGTGCAGTCTACCACATTTCGGATATGGCAGTCCACCCCGACCACCAGGGGACAGGACTGGGAACGCGGATCATGGAAAGCCTGTGGGCGTACATCGAGGAGACCGCCCCCGAGACTGCCTACGTGAACCTGATCGCCGACGTCGACGGCTTCTACGAGCGATTCGGGTTCGAAGAGACCCGGCCCGCCTCGAAAGGGATGTATCACCGGGTGGAGTGATGCGGGGTGCGTGGGTGGGAGTTCGGTCGATCGTGACACTGTTTAGATAGATCCGAGACCACCTCGCGATAAAAACGACGACGATGGGGCGCAGCTTTTTCGACATCGGAGCGCAATAGACCCGATATGAGCGATTTCGACAAGGAAGCCGAACGCGAAAAGCTTCGGAAGAAGTACGAGCGCGATCAGCAAGACCGCGAGGCGACCCAGCGGATGAGTGACCTCCTGTTGAAGGGGGCGACGATGACGAACACACACTGTGACGTCTGTGGCGATCCACTCTTCCGTCAGCAGGGGACGACGTTCTGTCCGAGCTGTCACGGGGGGCCGGAGGGCGTCGAGGCCTCCGTTGGTGACCAACAACGGGAAGCAAGTGACCAGCAATCCACCGAGACGGCAGTTTCCGACGCAAGCGAGCGGAGCAACGACGGTGGGACAGGTGCTGCAGACACCACCGCTCCAGCCGACTCGACAATTGGTGGTTCCGATGGACGTACCGACGTGACAGCCCCCGAATCGGGGCGAGTGGAACGCGCCAGTCCCGAACACCAGGCAACATCGTCGCCGACAGCGTCACCATCACCAGCGGCCGGGGAACGATCACCACAGTATCCGACACCACACGGAACGAGTGCATCCCCGCCAGTCGACGGCGACCTCGAGACCGCCACCGACGCACTCGTGGCCGCCCTCGAGCGCTTTGCGGCGGCGGCAGCCGAGGCCGACGATCCGCGGTACGCGAAGGAGTGTCTCGAGGCGGCCCACGAGGCAGCGGAGACGCTGGGGACGCTACGCCAGTAGCACGTCCCAGACGCACTTTTCGAGGGACTTCGAGACCCCTGACAGCCCTCGTGATTCGGGAGTGGTCGAATCCGCCGAGCGGCCGCCACGCCAGAACATACAACTCACACTCCCGCGTTGCCTCCAGTTATGACTACGCCAAAGCCAGCAGTTATCGCCCACCGTGGATTCGCCGGAGTATATCCCGAGAACACGCTCACCGCGTTCCGCTCGAGCGCCAGCCAATCCGAAACGACCATGATCGAACTCGACGTCCAGCCCGCCGCCTGCGGGACGCCGGTGGTCTTTCACGACAATCGTCTCGAGGGAACCCGTGACGGGCAGCCGATTACGGACGGCGAAGGGGTGCTCTGGGAGACGTCACTCGAGACGCTCTCGAAGACGCGCGTGCTCGCCACAGAGGAGTCGGTGCCGACGCTCGAGGCGGTGTTCGATGCCCTCCCCTCGAGTATAGGGGTCAACGTAGAACTCAAAAACCCGGGCTCGTCGTCGATTCAGCCGGGCGTCAACCTCGAGGAAGCCGCCAGGGACGACCAGCGCGCGCTGTGGGAGCCGTTCGTCGAGCGGGTCGTCGCCGACTGCGACCGATTCGACGGCGAGGTGATATTCTCGTCGTTCTGTGAGGGGGCGCTGGCAGCGGCCAGAAACGTCGCCCACGAATACCCGGCGGCTACGCTCGTCTGGGGTGATCTCGAAGCCGGGGTCGAGATCGCCCGACGATACGACTGTGAAGCGATCAATCTGCCGCGAAACGCGATCACGGGAACAGGGCTAGCAGGTCAATCGTACGCTGGGTTGGGCGATGACGAGCCGTCGATCGACGTCCTCGAGATCGCCCACGGCGAGGGTCGGCTCGTGAACGTCTGGACGATCGACACCTGGGTGCAGTTCGAACAGCTACGGGTGGCCGGCGTCGACGGGATCATCGTCGACTATCCCGGCCTCGATGCCGGAGGCAGTGACTCGAGTCTCGACTCGTGAACCGTTCAGTATAATTCCGGGTGGGAGACTACCGCTCTCGAGACGGTCTTCGTCCCAGTGGCTACTCGAGCCCAAGCATCGCCTCGAGGTCGTCGTAGTCGGGGAACTCAGGCCACTCGGTAGCGACCCACGCGGCCTCGACGCGTCGATCCGAGTCGATCGTAAAGAAGGCGAGTCTGGGTTCGGCGATGCCGGCCATGTCGTCGAGGTCGTGAGCGATCCCGTATTTCTCGGCGACCCCGTTCGCCGGATCCGCAACGATCTCGAACGGGAGATCACGTTCCTCGAGGAAACCCGATATCGAATAGGGCGTCGACGCCGTGACGCCGACGATACGGACGCCCCGCTCGTCCCAGCCGCGTTCGGCGAGTTCGTCCCAGACGTACTGGCAGACAAACGAGCCGATCATCGGAGTGAACACTACCACGACGCGCTCGTCGTCCTCGAGCAGCGACGTCAGCGCCCGATCAGCCCAGAACTCCCGGGAGACGAGCGGTCGGGTGAAGTCGGGAGCCTCCTCGCCGACGTCGGGGTTCGCTGGTGGCTCGAGTTCGACCACGTCGAAGTCGGGCATCAGGCATCGCCTCCGTCCGTGGTCGGGTCATCTTCGTCCGTCCGCAGATCATCGCCGTCCGTCCGCGAGCCGTCGCCATAGGTCGCATCCAGGTAGTCGACGATGTTCGCGCTTTCAGCCATCGTCGCGCCGGTTTCCTCGTCGACGAGGACGGGAACGGTTCGGACACCAGCGACCCGTTTGACGACGTCTCGCTTCGAGTGCAGCGGTTCGACGAATCGTGATCGATACTCGAGATCGTACTCCTGCAGGCGTCGAGCGACGCGTTCGCAGTAGGGACAGGCCTGTAGTCGGTACAGGGTTCGCGGTGGGTCTGTGGACGTGGCCATGCCAGCCATTGGGAGAGGAGCCCGAAAACGGTATCGTCGGCGGCGATCCGGGACGAAAAGGGCAAAGGGTTAATCAGTCGCGTGAGAAAGGTCAGGGAGTCAATGCCGTATTCGTTGTTCGAGGCCGTGGTGCTCGCGTACGAGGTGCCACTCGTTGGCGGGGAAATCGATGAGTCGACAGTGACGCTTCTCGGTGCACTGGCAGTCGTTATTCTCATCGGATTGTCCGGGTTTTTCTCCTCGTCCGAGATCGCGATGTTCTCACTACCGAAACACCGCGTCGAGGGAATGGTCGAGGAGGAAGTTCCCGGTGCCGACCGCGTGAAAGCGCTCAAGGACGACCCACATCGGTTGCTGGTGACGATTCTCGTCGGGAACAACATCGTCAACATCGCTATGTCTTCGATCGCGACGGCCGTCATCTCGATCCACCTCGGCGGCCTGTACGGCGTCATCTTCGCGACGTTGGGCATTACGGCCATCGTATTACTGTTCGGCGAGAGCGCGCCCAAATCCTACGCCGTCGAGAATACCGAAACCTGGTCGGTTCGGATCGCCAAACCGCTGAAGGCAACCGAGTACCTGCTGTACCCGCTGGTCGTCCTCTTCGATTACCTCACCCGCCTGGTCAACCAAGTTACTGGCTCGACCGGCGCCATCGAGACACCCTACGTGACCCGGGACGAGATCCAGGAGATGATCGAATCAGGCGAACGCGAGGGCGTCCTCGAGGAGGAAGAACACGAGATGTTGACCCGGATCTTCCGGTTCAACCAGACCATCGTCAAGGAGGTGATGACCCCCCGACTCGACATGACGGCGGTGCCGCGAGAGGCAGGGATCGACGAGGCGATCGAAACGAGCATCCAGAGCGGACACGCCCGAATTCCGGTGTACGAAGGAAGTCTCGACAACATCCAGGGCGTCGTCCACATTCGCGACCTCGTTCGCGACCTCAACTACGGCGAGTCGACCGATCTGAAAATGGACGATGTCCTCCGGCCGACGTTGCACGTGCCTGAATCGAAAAACGTCGACGAGTTGCTCCGGGAGATGCGCGAAAACCGGACGCACATGGCCATCGTCATCGACGAATTCGGAACGACCGAGGGGCTGGTCACCATGGAGGATCTGGTCGAGGAGATCGTCGGCGAAATTCTCGAGGGCGGCGAGGAAGAGCCAATCGAGTACCTCGACGACTTCACCGTCATCGTGCGCGGCGAAGTCAACATCGAGGACGTCAACGAAGCCCTCGACATCGAGTTGCCCGAAGGCGAGGAGTTCGAGACCATTGCCGGCTTCATCTTCAACCGCGCCGGACGGCTGGTCGAGGAGGGTGAAGAGATGCACTACGAAGAAGACGGCGTCGACATCACGGTCGAAGAGGTCGAGAACACCCGGATCATGAAAGCCAGACTCGAGAAGGCGCCAACCGAGGACGAGGACGACCTCGAGAACGGAGACGAGAGCGACGAGGGCGGCGAGAACGACAACGGAAACGACGACGGGTGAACCGGAAACAGGTGAGCACCGTTCGAGCACGCCTGGCTGTTTCGGCGACGAATCTATGCTCGACGTTCCACCCCTGTAACCGTGTCACCGCATACCTACATCTGCGACGACGTGGAAACGACCCCTTCTAGCTCCCGAGCCACGGGGAGGGGAACGACCAGTCGACGCGGCCCTGGCACGTACTGGCCATCCGGCTGGGCGTACTCGAGGCTGACGATGGCCGTCTCGCCGATTGCACGGACGGACACGGCCTCGAGATGCTCGAGGGCGATTCGCTCCTCGGGGTCGAAGAGGTAGAGGGCACCGTCGTCTTCGTCGATCGTACCGACGGAGCTCAGGAACGAAGCGAGGACGAGCGCGAGCAATGCGAGTGGGATCGAGAGCGCAGCGACGAACGTGAACGGGCCGGCACCGACGGCGAGCAAATCACCCTGTGAGACGACCCGTGCGGCACCGATCAATCCCCCGAGGATGGCCATCATGACGACGGTGCCGACGGCGGCGTCGACCGCCCGCTGGAGAGCTCCCTCACCAGGTGACGGGAGCGAGAGACGGGAGGCAAGACCACGAAGGTGTGCACCGGGATGGCGACTCACGCCGAGTGCGAGAATCGTTACGGTGACGCCGAGTGTCACACCGACTACCAGCACCTGCCAGGTGGTGAGCGTGAGTGATACCCCCTCGATGACCGTGATCGAGAGCACCTGCGTGCCGGCCTGGCCAGTCAACATGAACAGCCGCCAGAAAACGATGATCGTAATGGTCGCGAAAAACGTCCCGACGCCGAGCGACCAGAGCGTCCGAACCGTCCGGGAGGTACTCGTATCCCGTCGCCACTGGATCCGCTGGGCCTCTGCCATACTCGTGCTCGCTTCTGTGACGATAAAGACTGTTCGATCTCCCGGTCTCGACTCCGGCAGACGGGTTCGAACCGTCATCACAGCAACAGCCAACTCACGAGCAGATAGCCAGTGTACGACAGGACGACCGAACCTGCGAGCGACCCGACCCACGCGAGAACGGTGTAGCCCATCTTCCGGGCACTCACGCCGCCGCCAGTCGAGGCAGCGTATCCGCTGCCGATGATCGAACTCACGATGATTTCGTTGAACGAGACCGGAATTCCGTAGAAGACGGCTACCTGGGCGATGGCGAACGACGGGATCAACGCAGCGATCGAGCGTCTCGGGCCGAGCGAGGAATAATCCTGAGCGATCGCTTTGATCATCCGTGGCGCACCGGTCCAGGAGCCAAGGAGCAAGCCGAAGCCACCACCGACGAGCAACGCGAGTAGCGGAATCTCGAGGTCGCCGGATAACGGGATGAGCGGGCCGATGGCGAGTCCGACTTGACTGCCACCAGCCGAGAAGGCGACCAGTCCGCCGAGAACGAGCAGAAAGTGACGTTCGCCGCGTTCGACGTCCGCTCGCGTGTCGAACCAGAAGACGAGCCCCCAGAGGGTAGCCAGCAGTGCCGTGATAGCGACGATGCCGACCAACAGGGAGCCGGGGAGTTCGCGAGCGGCGGCGACGGCGATCGATGCGCCGCCGTTGGATCCGAGGACGGCGAACTCGATGTTCGCGACGATGACGCCGACGAGCGCCGCGAGTCCAACGATGAGCACACGTTCGGAGAACAGCTCCTCACGGAGGATTCTGGCAATAGCGTAGGCGCTCCCGCCGCCGACGAACGGCGTGAGAATCCAGAGGGCTCCGATCTCCTGGTACTTCGCCCAGGCCGGGTCACCACCCATCGCGAGGCCGACGCCGATCACCGAGCCCGTCACAGTAAACGCGGTCGCGATCGGGTAGCCAGCGAAGACGCCGATTGCGACCAGGACGGCTGCGATCGTCAGTCCGAGCGTTGCCGCAACCGGTGAGAGGACGACACCGTCTATCAGCTCCGTCCCGACCGCTTCGGAGACGTTCGCCCCCTGCAAGACGGCCCCCAAAAAGCCGAGCAGGCCGACCAGAAACCCTGCTCGCATCACCGAGATGGCGTTGGCCCCGACTGCCGGTGCGAAGGGGGTCGAACCGCTCGAGCCAGCGCCGATGGCCCAGGCCATAAAGAGGCTCGCGAGGGCGGCCAGCGCGAACGTCAGGATCGTGACGAGCTCGACCATTACCTACCGCCTCCCTTCTCGCGGCCGATACAAGTGTGTGCCGACCTGCAGTGACTGGACTGGCCGACACGAAACGGTCACGTCGGTGCACCACCAACGTTCTCGAACCGTTGTTGTCCTCGAGCGCTCTCGGTGTCGGCTCGTAGCGACCGATGAGTGGATTCGGATAACGGCGTTTCGACAGCTGGAAACGTCGCGTTTTGAACTACGGAGAAGGCTCCGGGCTCAGTTCGTCGTCGACCGAGAGTTGTCGCTCGGCTCCGGTGGTGGCTCGACGCCTTCGATCGCCTCGGCCGTCTCAGTGTCCTTCTCGGTTTCGACGTGCCAGCGGTCGAACTCGTCGTCGTATGCCGCGAGCAGGCCGGAGACGTCTTCTTTGAGTACGTCGTCGTTGACGTTCACCTCGAAGACGAACTTGGTGCCGTTCGACCGACCGGTCTGCTGGATGTTGGCGCTGATGAGCGCGTTGTCGAAGTAGTACGGGGCCATCTGGGTCATCACCTTCTTGTAGACCGTGTCCTCGACGCGCCGAATCGCCTTCCGGCCTGCCGTGTCCGCCGCTCGAGCGACGTAATCGACCGACTCACGCCAGCTATCGACGGCGTCGTCGGCGTCGTCGGCCTCGAGCGCCTCGTAGGACTCGGAGAGTTTCTCACCAGCCGTTTTGAGATCCTCGTCGGGCTCTTTCCCGGCCTTTTCGCCTTTGCCTTCTTCGACGCTCGCCTGGTCGGCGGTCTTTTCGCTGACGTCGGTCTCGAGGCGCTCGTGTGCTTTCGGTCGCCACTCCTCCCATTCGTCGAACGCGCGAGCGAAGCGTGCCCCTGCGTCGAGATCGGGATCGTCGACGCCCGTCTCGCGCAACGCCTGCGTGATCCGTTCGCCGTGTTCGACGACGTCGCCCCAGTCGCCGCGCACTTTGAATCCCGAGATGCTCTCTTCCATTCAGTTGAGCAGGCTGTATGCCCTCAGTGGTTATAAATGTCTTCGCCAAACTATGCCGGCAGTGACCGGTGGTGTGTATGCACACGGGAGTCGCCGTGGTGGCGATCACGTGTTCGATCGTCGTCCGTGGTGGGGCAGTGATCGCGCGTTTCGAGCGTGACCCACACCTCGATCCACCACAGAGTAGGTTGCTCCGTTCGTGCTGCCCACATCCATCGCGTGGCGATCAGTGGGTGTGAGAGATCTGCTGACACCGCCAACGATGTCTCTCACCGGGTTAGCGGGTCAAAAAACTGCGGGAACAGGGGACGGCGACAGCCGCCTCCTCGTTAGTTAGCCGAGGAACGGCAGGGAGGCCTGATCGTCTTCGTCGTCGGTGGTGTCGTCATCAGTCGTGTCGTTTTCGTCGTCGGTGGTATCGTCGTCTTCCTCGTCGTCATCGTCGAGTTCTTCCTCGAGTTCGCTCGCATCACCGAGGGTGACGGTTTCAGCGGTTCCGTCCTCGACGGTCATCTCGCCAGCTGAGATGTACTCGATGGTCTCACCGTTGTCCATCTCGTCCATCTCGTCGTCGTCAGTGACGCCGTTGTCGTCATCGTCGGTGTCGACGCCGTTTTCGTCGTCTTCGGTGTCAACGCCATTGTCGTCGTCGTCACCAACGCCATTGTCGTCATCGTCGGTGTCGACGCCGTTCTCGTCATCGTCGGTTTCAGTATCGTCTGTGTCCGTGTCGGCGCCGTCGTCGTCATCCATCTCGTCGTCATCCATCTCGTCGTCTTCAGCGCTCTCGAGTGACTCGATGGTCATCGACTCGATGGTCAACTCTTCGATGTCGAAGGTTTCGATGGTGAGTTCTTCAATCTCCTGGGTTTCAGTATCGTCGTCCATCTCGTCGTCGTCAGTGACATCGTTGTCATCGTCGGTGTCGACGCCGTTCTCGTCATCGTCCATCTCGTCATCGTCGGTGTCGACGCCGTTCTCGTCATCGTCCATCTCGTCATCATCGGTGTCGACGTCGTTCTCATCGTCGTCGGTGACACCGTTGTCATCTTCTTCCTCTTCGTCGTCACCGAACAGACCATTGAAGAAGCCGGTGATTCGGTCGAGGATACCGTCATCGTCCTCGATTTCCAGCTCTTCGATCGTGAGTCGATCGACGTTCATCTCTTCGATGGTGACGTTCTCGATGACGACTTCGTCAGCATCCTCGTCGATGACGTCGTGTTCGTCATCGTCCATCTCGTCGTCATCGGTGTCGACGCCGTTCTCATCATCGTCGGTGTCAACGCCGTTCTCGTCGTCGTCACCAACGCCATTGTCGTCGTCGGTGTCGACGCCGTTCTCGTCATCGTCGGTGTCGACGCCGTTCTCGTCATCGTCGGTGCCAACGCCGTTCTCGTCCATCTCGTCTTCTTCGAAGCTGATGTCGTCGATGGTGACGTTCTCGAGTTCGAGTGACTCGATCTCGATGTCGGAGATGGTTACCTCGTCTTCGTGCTCGTCGACGCCGTTCTCGTCATCGTCGGTGTCAACGCCATTGTCGTCGTCACCAACGCCATTGTCGTCATCGTCGGTGTCGACGCCATTGTCGTCATCGTCGGTGTCGACGCCATTGTCGTCATCGTCGGTGTCGACGCCATTGTCGTCATCGTCCGTATCGACGCCGTTCTCATCATCGTCGGTGTCGACACCGTTCTCGTCGTCATCGGTGTCGTCTTCGTCGAGTTCATCCTCGAGCTCATCGTCTTCGATGTTCAGCTCTTCGACGTTGAGCTCCTCAATCGTCACGTTCTCGAGTGTGACGTTTTCGAGTTCGAGGGACTCGACCTGTACATTTTCAATCGTTACGCTCACGTCTCCGAACTCAGTGTCATCGTTCGCACTTGTGCCCGCCGCTGCACCCGCCAGTGCAGGGCCGCCAGCGAGGGCGACTACCAGGGCAACGAATATGACGCTAAGCTTGTGCGGTCGTGAAACCATGCCTCCGAAGCTATCCCGGGAACAGGGGTAAATGAAGCCGACTGTTTCAGTATTTCTTGGACAAAACCACAGGTTTGAGACCTGAAACGGCCGATAATGCCAGATTCACGAGTTTGCTTTTGAATAAACCGGCGGACACAGCGGACGTAGGTGCCGCCACCGACGGATCCGTTCGTCGCTTGCATATTCCAAGATTGCGTTTCTGACAGCTGGGAACGGAACGTTTACCGCCACGCTCACTAACACTCGAGCGATGCGCGAGTGCTTCGAAATCCGGGCGACAGACGCCGCCGGCCGCCTCGGTGACCTCACCGTCCCCAGCGCCGACACCACCGTCGAAACGCCCGCCCTCCTGCCCGTGATCAACCCCCACCTCGATACGATCGAACCCGGGCAACTCGGCGAGGAGTTCGGCGCGGAGATCCTGATCACGAACGCCTACATCATCTACAACAGCAGCGACGTCCGCGAGCGCGCCCTCGAGGACGGTCTCCACGACCTGCTCGGCTTCGACGGGGCGATCATGACCGACTCCGGCTCGTTCCAGCTCTCCGAATACGGTGAGATCAGCGTCACCACCGAAGAGATCCTCGAGTTCCAGCGCGATATCGGTTCGGACATCGGCACCCCCGTCGACATCCCAACCCCGCCAGACATCGACCGCGAGCGCGCAGAAGCCGACCTCGAGACCACCCAGGAACGCCTCGAAATCGCCGAGACCGTCGACACGGGTGAGATGCTGGTCAACGCGCCGGTTCAGGGGTCGACGTACCCCGATCTGCGCGAGCAAGCCGGCCGCCACGCCGACGCCACCGGGCTGGACGTGTTCCCGATTGGCGCCGTCGTTCCCATGATGAACGACTACCGCTACGACGACATGGTCGACGCGGTCGCGGCCGCAAAACGCGGGCTCGGCGCCGATGCGCCCGTCCACCTCTTTGGGGCGGGCCACCCCATGATGTTCGCGCTGGCGGTCGCGATGGGCTGTGACCTCTTCGACTCGGCAGCCTACGCGCTGTACGCCCGCGACGACCGGTATCTGACCGTCAGCGGTACCCAGCATCTCGCAGACCTGGAGTATCTCCCGTGCCCGTGTCCGGTCTGTACCAGCCACGACGTCGACGACATCCGTGCGATGCCAGACGACGCCCGCGAAACCGCTCTCGCCCGGCACAACCTCCACGTCAGCTTCGCCGAAATCCGCCGGATCAAACAGGCTATTCGTGCCGGCCGCCTCCTCGAACTCGTCGAACAGCGCGCCCGTTCGCACCCGACGATGCTCGACGGCTACCGCGCCCTGCTCGCCCACGCCGACCAGCTCGAGCGCACCGACCCCGTCTCGAAGGGTGCGTTCTTTTACACCTCTCACGAGAGCGCCAACCGGCCGGAGGTGGTGCGCCACCACGAGCGCCTCGCGCGCCTCGCCGTTCCCGACTCGGTGTTTCTCACGGAGGGCGACGCCTCGAGCGACGAGCGCTACGACGCCTCCTGGCGCGTCCGTCCCCCGTTCGGGCCGTTTCCACGAGCGCTCTCGCGAACGTATCCGCTCTCTGCGGAAGTGCCACAGCACCAGGATCGGTCGGCGCTCGAAGCGGCCGCCACCGGCGTCCGACGGCTGGTCGAGGCGAATCCCGACAGTTCGTTCACGCTGGGCCATCGCGACTGGCCCGCGGCCGTGCTCGAGGACGTTCCCGACCGCGTGCGAGTGCTGGATCTGACGACCGATTTCGAGTCGCTCGAGTGAGCCGTTCGCGACGAATTCTCGCCAGAGTTCGGGCTGTAGGCGAACCGAGACAGTGATCGTCGGACATCTCAACCGTTATGGGACTCCCTCTCCTCGAGACGACCAATGGCGCTCTGGCACGAGATCCTCAGAGGGAGTGCGATCCTCGCGATCGTCGGCCTCACCCTGCTGGTTCCCGTCCTGTTACTCGAGTTCGGGTACACGCACGAGCGGTTTCTCCTCCTTTCGATCCTCGTGTTGGCCGCCTGGGCCGGCGGTGTCGCGGTCGTCACGGGCCGGACGCGACTTGGGTATCTCGCCGCAGGTACCCTCTTCGTCTTCTCGCTCTGGGACGACCTGATTCAGACGGCTGCAGTGCCGACGGCCGTCCTGATCGCCCTCGGCGTGCTCGCGACCCGGTACGGGACGAAACGCTACTCGAGTGAGACCGAACCCGAGACCGAAAAATCGACACAAGCGGAGTGACTCGACACACCCGATCGTACCACCGATTGACGATCGCCATCGCGCTTCGATACCCTTTACCACCTTCGTTTCGCAATAGGTTCTATGAGTTCCGTTCCCACACGATCGGAGATCGAGGAGGAGTACACCTGGGATCTCGAGAGCATATACGCCACGGACGACGACTGGGAGAACGCAAACGAGGACGCAAGCGAACTGATCGACGAACTCGCCGCCTACGAGGGAGAAGCGACCGAGGACGCAGCGACGCTGCTCGAGGTGTTCGAACTGCGCGATTCGCTCATGCGCGAGATTTCGATGATCGCCTCCTACGCCCGGATGCGAAGCGACGAGGACACGACGGATCAGGAGTATCAGGCACTGAGTGCGCGAGCACAAGCGCTGGTCGCTGAGGCACAGTCGGCCGCCTCGTTCATCGACCCCGAACTCCAAGAGCTCACCCGCGAGGCATTTGATGCCATGGTCGAGAACGAACCCGACCTCGAGACCTACGACCACTACGTCGACGACGTGTTGCGAATGAAACCGCACACCAGGTCGGCGGAGATCGAAGCACTGCTGGCCGACCTGGGTGAGGTCACCGGCTCCCCCGGCGAGGTGTACGGCATGCTCTCGAACGCCGATATGACGTTCCCGACGGTCGAGGATCCCGACGGAGAGGTAGTCGAGATCACCCAGAGCAACTTCGTCAACTTGCTCAAGCGACCCGACCGCGACTTCCGCCAGCGCGTCTACGAAGCCTACTTCGACGAGTGGGAGAGCGTGCGCAACACCGTCGCATCGACCTACAAAAACAGCGTCAAGACCGACGTCAAACTCGCCCAGGCGCGCAGCTACGACACCGCACGAGAGGCCGCCCTCGACGGCCCTAACGTCCCCGTCGAGGTCTACGACACGCTCGTCGAGACCGTCAACGACAACCTCGAGCACCTGCATCGTCACGCCGAACTCAAACGCCAAGCCCTCGAGGTCGACGAACTGCAGATGTGGGATCTGTACATGCCCCTCACCGGCGACGAAGGGCCGGACGTCGAGTACGACGACGCGGCCCAGTACGTCGTCGACGCCGTCGCGCCCCTGGGCAAGGAGTACCAGTCCCGCGTGGCCGACGGGCTCGACTCGCGCTGGGTCGACGTCTACGAGAACGAGGGCAAACGCTCGGGAGCGTACTCCGGCGGCACGTACGACACTCAGCCGTATATCCTGATGAACTATCAGGACGACGTCGCCTCGATGTACACCCTGGCCCACGAACTCGGCCACTCGATGCACTCCGAACTGACGAAGGACGAACAGCCCTACGTCTACTCGAGCTACGAAATCTTCGTTGCCGAGGTCGCGAGCACGGTCAACGAGGCCCTCCTGACCCACCACTTACTCGAGACCGTCGAGGAGCCGGCGTTCCGCAAGGCCATCCTCAACGAGTTCCTCGAGCGGGTGCGCTCGACGCTCTACCGCCAGACGCTCTTCGCGGAGTTCGAACACGAGGCCCACGCCATGGAGGAAGGAGGAGAACCGCTGACGGCCGACCGACTCGACGAGGTCTACGGCGACCTCAAGGATCGGTACTACGAGCCGGCGGCCACCGACGACAATATCGCTCGCGAGTGGATGCGCATCCCGCACTTCTACCGGGCGTTCTACGTCTACCAGTACTCGACGGGGATCTCGGCCGCCCTCGCCATCGCCGACGACATCATCGAGAACGGCGAGGAGGCTGCCGAAGACTACCTCGAGTTCCTCCGCCGCGGTTCGCGAGAGTACCCACTCGAGTTGCTCGACGTCGCCGGCGTCGACATGCGGTCGCCCGAACCGGTCGACCGGGCGCTCTCGACGTATCGCGAGCGCCTCGACGAACTCGATGCACTGCTCGAGTAACCGCTTTGTCTAAAACCGGGCTGGCGGATACCCAACGCTCTCTCCCTATCAGGACGCGAACTCGACACCACTGATCTCGAAGCGCGCTCCGCCGTCTGTCCCCGCCGTTACCTCGATACTCCACTCGTGGGCGTCGACTATTTCAGAGGCGATAGCGAGACCGAATCCGGTACCATCCTGTGCAGTGGAGTAGCCCGAGTCGAACACCAACTGGCGATTCGATTCGGGAATACCCACACCGTCGTCCTCGACGTAGAAGCCGCGTCCGTCCTCGAGCAGGCCGACGCGAATCGTTAGCCCGCTCGCAGAGGTATTCTCGTTTGTCACCTCGACACTCGCTGTCGAATGTGTATCCAACTCGTTCCCATGCTCACGTTCGGTCGTCTCTTTGCGAGCGCCAGCGAGCGAATCGCTCGTGGAACCGTGTTCCACGGCGTTACGAAACAGGTTCTCGAGCAGTTGCTGGAGGCGGTCGGGATCAGCGAACAGTCGACCGGATACCCGATCCACGCTATCGACGTCCAGCTCGAGGGAAGCCCCTGCCGTCGACACCATCGACCAGCAGTCGTTGGCAACCACCTCGAGTGAGACCGTCGTTTTGTCGTCGATCGGCTGCCCCTGCCGGGCCAACGCGAGGACGTCCTCGATGAGTGCCTCCATTCGGTCGTGTGATTCGGCGACGATTTCGAGGTGTTCGGTTGCCTCCTCGGGTTCAGCCCGAGCCAGCTCGAGGTGTCCCTTCGCGACCGACAGCGGATTCCTGAGATCGTGTGAAATCATGCTGGCGAAGCTCTCCAATCGATCGTTCTGGCGCTCGAGTTTCTGACGGTACTGTTCCTGATCCGTGACGTCGTCGACGGTGAGAATCCGTCCCCCTTCGGCCGAGCCGGCACCGAACGGGCTGGCGGTAATCCGGTAGTACCGCCGTGGCGACCCGCGTTCGAGAATCGCACGCTCCGTGTCGAGCACCGACCCCACCGCGGGGAGTATCGCCTCGAGCGGTTCGTTAATGGCGTTCTGATGAAGTTCCGAGAAGAGCAATTCGGCATCGTCGTTGTAATCGGCAATGCGGCCGGCGCTGTCGATGACGACGATCGGGTCGTCGTGTGCTGCCGCCAGTCGGATCGTCTCGAAGGAATCGAGGTAGACGTACAACATTCCCACGGCGAAGAACGCAACCCCGACCGCGGAGTGGGTGGTTTCGACGAGTATTGGGGTCGTCGTCGCGTACAAATCGAGGGCGACCGGTGCGCCGGTGAGCGCAAGTACCACCACGAGCGGGCGTGTATCGTGGCTGAGTTGTGAGAACAGTTCGAGGAGTATGAAAAAGCCGACGAACGAGAGGGCATAGGCCAGCCCCATGACGACCCAGTGCAACGGGAGGTGCCCGATCTCGAGGTGGGGGAACGGCGTCGTCGCCAGTTCGGCCGTGTAGTACCAGCCGTGGATCGGGTTGGTGAGTTTCACGGCGACGATACCGAGAAAGACCACGACCGCCGCCCGACGCACGCCGGTGTCGAGATGCAACGACCGCCCGGTGAACGCAGAGCAGAAATACAGCCAGGGCCCGACGGTTGCGATCCCGATCACGAGACCGACGAGGTAGAACAGCTCGGCCAGTCCCGCCGTAGGGGCGATCAGGTAGCCCACGTGGGCCGTTGCCCAGCCGCCGCTGAGCCACAATAGCCAGGTCAGTCCCCGCCGCGTTTCGCGGTTCGGGATGTGTTGAGAGCGCCTCACGCTCAGCACGCAGACGAGTGCGCTGAGTCCAAAAAGGAGGAGATAGCCCACGAACAGAACGTTCATCAACACCTGTACGTTGCAACAGGGATGGCTTAACTGTAGTTGCCGCCCGCGGTGGCTCGCTATCGTCCAGCATCCGACAGCGGTTTACACATATGCAACACGTCGAACGGTGCGCCCTCGAGTTCGCGGACGCGCACGTCTCGATACCCCCGCCGGTGGTACATCTCCGGCAGGAAGGGGTGGCCAGCGAACGTTCGCAGTCGCAGTCGATCGTGGCCGTCTCGCCGAGCCACTCCTTCGACGTGATCGATCAACGCGTCTCCGATGCCAGCGCCTCGAGCCCGCGGTGGCACCGCCAGTCGTCCGAACTCGGGATCGTCGGGGTGGTAGTACCCGTGATCACGATAGCGAATGCTGCCAACGAGTTTGCCGCCGTCGACGGCGACGAACAGCCGGGCGCCTCGGATCCAGTTATCGAGGGCTCCTCGATCAGCCTCCGCAGCACGTGATGGAAACCCCAGTTCGACGTTCAACGCGTAGGCGTCCCGGTAGAGGCGGGCCAGCGTTGGGGCGTCCGCGAGCGTTGCCGGGCGAATGGAGACGGGAGCGGTCGGACTCACACTCGCCAGGTGCCACTCGAGTGATTTGACGGTGTCGACACGGCGTGGCGCTCCCTCATCACAGCGCCGACTACTGTCATCGACGGGAACCGGCTCACATCTCGGTTCCGAGATAGTCGGGTTCATCGAGAGGGACGGATTCGCTCGGGCTCGAGTTTCAGCGCATACCAGCGGCGAGCACCAGGGTTTAGTACCCCTCACTCGACACCTCGAAGCATGGAACTCACCCCCGAGGAGTACGGCGCCTACTGGCAAGCGTCCGCCCGCATCGCCGTCGGTGTGCTCGTCCTCGTCGTCGGCTACTGGTTTACAGCGCCGTTTCTGGGCTACTCCGACCTCGGGGCTCGAGCCCTCGGGTTCGTCCTCTTCATCGGACTCGTTTTCGTCGGCTGTTTCGTACTCACGCTGGGACTGGCTCGTCTCATCAGGACGGCCGTGGCCGCCGAACGCCGCCAGTGATCGGGGGAGTCGTAGTGGGTCGTCCTTGAGGACGCTCGTTCACCGATCCTATCGGAGTTGGTCTCGATCTCTCGAGACCGAAATATAGCGACGAACGGTTTGGGGCACCCGATTTCTATCAGCGTGGAACGATAAACCCTTAACCGTACCGAGAGTAAACGCCGCCATATGAGCGACGACGAGGGTGGTCGCAAGAACCTCCGAATGCCAGACGAGGACGAGGTCTTCGCGACCGTCACGAACATGCTCGGCGCGAACCGGGTGAAGGTACGGTGTGCTGATGGGAAAGAGCGAACCGCTCGCATCCCCGGGAAGATGCAAAAGCGAATCTGGATTCGTGAGGATGACGTCGTCCTCGTCGAACCCTGGGACTGGCAGGACGAAAAAGCCGACATCACCTGGCGCTACGAGAAAGCCGACGCTGACCAATTGCGGCGAGAAGGCCACATCCAATAATACGACCTTTTACGCTGCGTTCGTATCACGACGGGAGCGCCAGTGGCGCTCCACATCGCGTTGAGACTCGGCAAAAGCTCGGCCAAAAGCACTCCTCCTTTCCCTCCACTCACTGCGTTCGCTTCGGGTCAGTCGTCGGCCCGCTCGCTCGGCGTCGCCTCGCTCGCGGTCAATGTCGGAAACACACCTGCCCTCCCCCGAGTCACACGCCTCTCGCGATGCTCGAGTCGTGTTCCCGGCCACTGAACGGAATAGCACAGCGATTACCTTTCAGACGGGCCGTGCAATTCGTCTCGAGCGATTTGTAATCCTACAACCCGGCCACGTCTTCGATGGCGTCGGTCAAGGCTTCGATCGACTCGCGGTCGTGTTCGCCCATGTGGCCGATCCGGAACGTCTTCTCGCCGAGTGCCGACCCATAGCCGTTCGAAAAGACCATGTCGTACTCCTCGCTTACGGCCTCGATGGTTGCGGCGACGTCGATCTCTCGGGTGTTTTCGATGCAACTGACGGTCTGTGATTCGTAGCCCGCCTCGGGGAACATATCGAAGTGCTCGTGTGCCCACTCGCGGGTGTACTCGGCCATCTCTCGATGACGCTCGTCGCGGGCATCGTGGCCTTCCTCGAGCATATATTTCATCTGCTTGCGGTAGGCGAGCATGATCGGAATGGCGGGCGTCGAGTGGGTCTGCCCCTTCCGGTCGTAGTAGTCTATCGTCCGCTGGAAGCCCCCGTACCACGACGCCGACTCGCGCTCGAGTTCGCGCTCGTAGGCGTCCTCGCTGACGACGCAGACGGCAAGTCCGGGGGGCATAGCGAAGGCCTTCTGTACCGACGTGAAGATGACGTCAATGTTGTGCTCGTCGATGTCGACGTAATCGCCGCCCAGGGCGGAAACCGCATCGACGACAAAGTACGTATCCGGGTACTCCGCCACGACGTCGCCGATCTCCTCGACGGGGTTGCGGACGCCAGTCGAACTCTCGTTCATCACGCAGGTGACGACATCGTAGTCGGTGTCGCTCTCTTCGAGATATGCGCGGACGTCCTCGGGTTTGACCGCCTGGCCCCACTCGTACTCGAGGGTGTCGACGGTCTTGCCGAGGCGCTCGGTGATGTTGGCCTGGCGTTCGCTGAAACTCCCACAGGTCGTACAGAGGACGTTCTCGTCGACGAGGTTGAGGATCGAGTGCTCCATGAAGCCCGTGCCCGACCCCGTGAGGACGATCACGTCGTTGTCGGTGCCGAGGAACGTCTTCGTGTCCTCGATGATGGTCGTGTACAGATCCGTCATGCGATCCATGCGGTGGCCGAACATCGGCTCGCACATCGCCTCGATGACGTCCTCACGAACCTCGGTCGGCCCCGGGATATACAACGTTTTGTCGGGATAGTCGGCTTTGTATTCGCGTTCGTTGGTCACGCAAACCACCTGAGTACGTGCTACTGCGTCGGGGGACGGTATGGTACTTTGGAATGGTGCAGTAGCGGCCCGGTCGGAGAATAGAACAATGACCCACCTCCGCAAATCGTCACTCGAGAAACGAACGGCGAAGCCGCATCAATCCGCGGCGACGACGTTTCCTCGAACCCCCGTTCCGTGCCGTCGTTCGTCCTCGGTCGTCACGTAGACGTTGCCGCCAACGACGACGCCATCGGGGTCGCTTGGCCGGTACGGGCCATAGCCCACCGCAGGAGCGGCCGTCTGCCAGAGGGCACCGAGTTTACACAGCGCGAATCCGAGCAGGATCAGTGTGAACCCAGCGAGAGTGCCAATGGTAATCGACTCGCCCAGCGCCAGCCACCCGACCACGGCGGCGACCACGGGGACGGCATAGTTGACGAGGCTGAGTTCCGTCGAACCGATGCGCTCGAGCAATACGAAGTAGGCGAAAAAGCCCCCGCCCGTCGCCACGATAGCGAGGTACGCCAGGGCGGCAAGTGCAGCGAAGTTGATCTCGAGACCCGTTATCGTCTCCGCGGGGTGGAGTCCACTCAGCGTGTGAAGGACGACGGCTCCGAGCCCCATCGCCCAGGCCTGCAAGGAGACGATGGGGAGCGTGCCGTTCGTCCGTTCGGTCAACACCGAGCCGAGCGCGAACACGATTGCCGACCCGAAGAGGAGGGCGACGCCGGCTGCCTGGCCGTCGAGCGAGCCGCCGCCGATGGCGATCACGGTGACGCCGACCAGCCCGAGGAGAATGCCGAGAACGGCTGGCGGCCGGATTCGCGCCTGCGGGAGTAACGCGAGTGCCAGTGGCGGCGTCACGATCGGCGTCAAACTCAGGACGACCGCGGCAACCCCACTCGAGACGTACGACTGCCCGAGAAAGAGCAGGGCGAAGTGGGCACCGATCAGGAGGCCACCGCCGACGGCGATCAACAGCCAGTCCGCTCGAGTTTGCGGCCGCCAGGATGCACCGGTAAGGGCGACCGCGACGGCAAACAGGAGGGCCGCGACGTCGAAACGGAGCGCAGCGAAGAGGATCGGCGGCAAGGTTGCCAGTCCGACCTCGATCGCTGCAAACGAGGTGCCCCAGACGAGTGCCAGCCCGCCAAAGAGCAAGATATCTCTTCTTCCAGTCATTATCGTTCGAATGGCTCGGAGGTATATCTATGTTGCTATCCGGACGTTTCGAGGTCTGAAACCCCAATATTCACAGATGGTTGGTACCACACCACACAATGGTAATTTGGCATGTTAGTCCATAACGTGATAAATTTTGGCCGAGTCAGCTGGAGACCCAGATGGACAGGAGACCCTGATGGGGCCGAAGAGTGAAACTCGAGCAGGGATCGCACCACATCCAGGGGCTGATCCCGTTCAGCGCAGCGGCCAAGCTGCTCGGTAGTTTACGCACAGGCGGTACTGGTACGAGTTGAGGTTCCAATGCCTCGAGCATCAAGTAATTGACCGGGAAGGACACAACGGTGTGCGCATCGCTCGATGCGTGTAGAAACAGCTATTCGGTCAGTTGGATCGATTGTGAGTGTGAGCCGCGGTGGCTTATGCGTCCTCCTCGTCCTCCTCTTCTTCCTCTTCTTCCGCCGGATCTTCCTCCTCTTCTTCCTCTTCCGCCGGCTCTTCCTCCTCTTCTTCCTCTTCCGCCGGCTCTTCCTCCTCTTCTTCCTCCTCTTCTTCCTCTTCCGCCGGCTCTTCCTCATCGATTGGATCCTCTGCCGGATCGTCAGCGCCTTCTTCTTCACCGGGGCCGCCACAACCCGCAATGAGCGCTGTCAGTGTCACTCCCGTCAATCCAAGTACTCGTCGTCGCGAATACGCCGGTTTGGGAACCATACCTCCTCGTTTGATGGACGGTCAAATAGAGTGACGACTTGCACGTGCAGGTTACCCTCGAGAAACCGGTATACGAGTCCCCTCGTGGCCGTCGGTGTGATTCAGTAACGCCTAACGATAGTCCACATCAGCCCGTGTGTACCTCGACGTCGCCGACCATCGACGTCTGATGGGGTTCACAGTGATACTCGACCATCTCCTCGGTCGCTTCGAACGTGAGCGACTGCTCGTCGTCGTCCGTCCACTCGGTGTCGACGACGATGTCGCCACCGTCGTCGACGAATGCGATGTTGTGTTCTTGCCCGTCCTGGTTGTACCAGGTGAGTTCGTACTCGTTCCCGTCGAACAACACGAGCGTCGGGTTCTCGACGCCGTCGATCGGATCGGGTGAGACGCCCGTCCACTGTTCGACCTGCCCGTCGAGTTCGATTTCGGAGACATCCTCCCACTCCTCCGGATCCCCGCTGTCACCGTCGTCCCCGTTTCCGACACAGCCCGCAACTGCCACAGTCACGCCAGTCCCGGCGAGGGCCATCATCGTCCGTCGCGAGAGCGAATCGAATGAGCGCATTGGCCATAGATGGGCGCTCGAGCGGAATAAGCGCCAGCCCTACTATCCCACGGTCGACAGCGAAATGCGCTGCGTTCCTCGCCAGCAGATGCGTCAGTCCAGACTGACCGAAACCGCTCACGCCTCCCGTTCGTCGAGTGAGAGCTGTGGGCTAGCGCCGATCGAACAGCGAAGAAACGCCGGGACGGCGACGAGAGCGATCAGAATCTCGAGGCCGCCGACGACGAGAAACGCCAGGTCGTACCCCCAAGTGCTGGCGACGGTACCGCCGATGAGGAACCCGCCGAGGAAGCCGAGACTACCTGCCAAATTGAAGCCAGCCATAGCGAGGCCACGCTCCTCGTCGTCGGCCAGGTCGGTCACGAGTGCCATCGTCGCCGGGGAGATGAGTGCACCCAGAACTCCAACGAGTACCATCGTGATGGCCGCAATCGTCACGCTCGGTGCCGCCCCAACTGCCAGGATGCCGACGCCGTAACTGATCGAGCCGGCGACGATCGGAACGGTGCGTCCGATCCGATCCGAGAGCATGCCCATCGGGTACTGGAACAGGGCGAACGGAGCGAAAAAGCACGCCAGCAACAGACCGGTCGTGGCGGCGTCGACGGCGAACGTGTCCTGGAAGTACAGCGTGCCGACGAGGGCAAAGAATCCAGCGGTGAGGCGGTCGACGAAGCCAAAGGCGTACGGAATCGAGAGCGTCGGTCGGCGGCGAACGCCGTCGAGGATAGCCGCCACCCCTCTGCTCGAGGTTGGGGCGCGGTCGTCGGCGAGGATGACCAGTAGGCCGACGAGACACAGCAACGCGGCGGCGGCGACGAGTGGTGCGAGCGGGTCGATGCCGGTCAGCTGGCCACCGACAGGGGCACCCGTCGCTGCCCCCAGCCCGATGGCGATGCCGGCGGCACCCATATTCCGGCCGTGGCCGCCCTCGAGATCCATGAGCATGGTCATCGTCAGCGAGAGCGCACCGACCGTCATCGCGCCCTGAAAGGCCCGGACGAGGAGGACGCCCTCGAAGGGGATCGTGGTGGCCACGGCGATGACGGCGAGGCCTGCGTAACCGGCCGCTCCGGCGAGGGCGCTGGCGACGATAAACGGGGTTCGACGAGCGGTGTAATCGCTGGCAAGTCCCCAGATTCCGACGAAAACGACGTAGGCTCCGAACTCGGCTACCAGGAACCACATGCTCGCATCGAGGGTCGTCTCGGTAATCGGTGAGGTCGCAGCGTCGGCGCCGAGTGCGGTGACGAGGTCGCCGATGCCCGGATAGAGTAATAGCTGCGAGAACAGCACCGCGAAAACGACGGCGGCGAGAACGACTCGATCCCGGTCACTCGAGTGCACGGACGCCAGTTGGGGTGGCGACACTATGAAAGCGTCCGTTTTCGACGCCAGCCGCGCCAGGATCGGTGATTATTCGAGTACCCACCCCGGACGATAGGAAACCAGTGCTGTGGCGTGTTCCCGTCTCTCGTGTGCCACTCGAGCGGGTCGCTCACGGTATTTGCCGTTACTGCTGTGCATAAGTCTCCACAGGATTATGCATACAAAACATGAGTGACGACGGGAGCGACGGGCCATCGACGCCGGGATTTGCCACCCAGAGCATCCACGGGGGGTACGACGGCGATCCGACGACCGGCGCGCCGGTGGTGCCGATCTATCAGACGACCTCCTACACCTTCGACGACGCCGACACCGCTGCCGAACTGTACGCCCTCGAGCGCGAGGGGCACATCTACTCCCGGATCAGCAACCCCACGGTCGAGGCACTAGAGAATCGGCTGGCGTCGCTCGAGAGCGGGGCCGGTGCCGTCGGGACAGCCAGCGGGATGGCAGCGCTGGACTCGATCGTCCTCGTCCTCGCCGAGTCGGGCGACAACGTCGTCTGCTCGACGGACACCTACGGCGGGACGACTGCCTACTTCGCGAAGACCGCTACCAAACGAGGGATCGACACCCAGTTCGTCCCGACGCTCGAGTACGACGCCTACGCCGAGGCGATCGACGAGGACACCGCGTTCGTGCACGTCGAGACGATCGGCAACCCCTCCCTGGTGACGCCAGACTTCGATCGACTGGTCGACATCGCCCACGACAACGGCGTCCCACTGGTCGTCGACAACACCTTTGCTACCCCTGCGCTGTGTCGGCCCTGCGAGCACGGCGCTGACGTCGTCTGGGAGTCGACGACGAAGTGGATCCACGGCTCTGGAACGACGGTTGGCGGGGTCGTCGTCGACGCCGGCACGTTCGACTGGGGTGCCAACGGCTACGACGAAGTGGCCGGGCCGAACCACGCCTATCACGACGTCGATTTCGCCCGGGATTTCGCCGACGCGCCGCTGGCAGCGGCCGTCCGCTACCGCTCGACGCGCAGCCTCGGCAACCAGCAATCACCCCACGATGCGTGGCAGACAATACAGGGGCTCGAGACCCTGCCCCTCCGGATCGAGAAACACTGTGAGAACGCCGCCATCGTCGCTGACTACCTCCGTGATCACGACGACGTCGCCTGGGTCACCTATCCCGGACACGAGAGCCATCCGACCCACGGCAACGCCGCCCGCTACCTGTCTGACTACGGCGGGATGATCGCCTTCGGTCTCGAGGGTGGCGACCGCGAGCGAGGTGGCTACCACGCTGGCAAGACGTTCTGTGAATCGGTCGATCTCGCCCAGTTCCTCGCGAACATCGGCGACGCAAAGACGCTGGTCATCCACCCCGCAAGCACGACCCACGGCCAGCTCACCCCGAAGGAACAGGCAGAGGCCGGTGTTACCTCCGACCTCGTGCGTCTTTCGGTCGGGATCGAAGACCCCGCAGATTTGCTGGCCGATCTCGAGGGGGCCATCGACGCGGCGATGGCTGCCCTGGGAGAGGAGTGACGCCCATGACGACCAGAGACACCGTCGACATCGGATCGTTCACGTTCGAATGCGGGGAGTCGATCCCCAGCCTCGAGATCGCCTACGAGACGTACGGCGAGTTCGACGGAGGGCGAGCGGGGCCGGGATCCGCCATGGGCGAGCGGGAGGTTCCCGCAAGTAACGCCGTTCTCGTCTGTCACGCCCTCACGGGAAGTGCACACGTTGCGCGCCGACCCGACGTCGGTGACGAAACGGCCGGGCAGGCTCGCGCCTGGTGGGGCGACGTCGTCGGCCCAGGGAAAGCGATCGACACCACGGAGTACTACGTCGTCTGCGCGAACGTTCCGGGCTCGTGTTACGGGACGACGGGACCCTCGAGCAGTAACCCGGAGACCGGCGAGCCCTACGGCACCGACTTCCCGCCCGTCACCGTCGGCGACTGGACGCGCGCCCAGCGACGGCTGCTCGACGAACTCGGCGTCGGCCGCCTGCGAGCAGTCGTCGGCGGATCGGTCGGCGGGATGAACGTCCTCGACTGGCTTCGGCGGTACCCCGACGACGTCGAGGTCGCTGCCGCCGTTGCAACAGCCCCCAGACTCGACCCGCAGTGTCTCGCCCTCGATGCGGTCGCCCGGCGGGCCATCACGAGCGATCCGGACTGGAACGGCGGTCACTACTACGACAGCGGGGCCAACTGTGACGGCGATGATGGCGATGATGGCGATGATAATAATGACGATTATGGCGATACGGACGAGCCAGGCCACGCCGTCGGTCCAACTGACGGGCTCGCTCGAGCGAGACAGCTCGGTCACATCATGTATCTCTCGAAGTCCTCGATGGATCGGAAGTTCGGCCGACGAGCGGCCGGCCGAGAGGCGACACGTGACGGCCCACCGGATCCTGCAGGTGGGTTTTTCCCCTATCGCGAGGTCGAATCCTACCTCGACTACCAGGCCGAGCGCTTCGTCGACCGGTTCGACGCCAACAGCTACCTTTATCTAACGCGAGCGATGGACGACTTCGACCTCTCGTCGGGGTATGGCTCCGACGGCGACGCGCTCGCCGCCTTCGAGGGTGAACTCCTCTTGCTGTCGTTTACCGGCGACTGGCACTTCACCGTCGAACAGGCGGAGGCGCTCGCCGCGGCGTGTCGCGAGACGGGGGTTCCGGTCTCCCACCACGTCATCGAGTCCGACCACGGCCACGACGCCTTTCTGGTCGAACCAGAAACCGTCGGCCCGCCGCTCGCCGGACTGCTCGAGGACGGCTTACAAGCCCGGTCGATCACCGATACCGTCCACTCGGCGGTGCCCGAGAACGAGACGTTCGCACCGGTTCACACGAGTCTGTTCTCGAAGTGAACGGTGGTGATTTCAGTCCCCGTTGGTCGGATCTGGTCGAATAAGGGATGGCGAAACGAGACGGCTGACATCCCCTTTTTGCCAGCTACTCGAGTTGCGATAGAGCGCCAGTCACGTCGCACCTGCTATGACACTCGAATACTCGTCAACTGATCGAAAGAATAATTTGAAATTACTTGGATGGTGACGTATGACCCCCCAGCGACAACTCGAGTACGAGACACCGCCCGAGGAGCAAAAGGAGACACCGGGCGAACCGAACGAGCCACCGATAAACGAGGGTGGCGAAGGCGACGACATCGACCCGTGGTCGTTCCTGAAACCTGGATCGGTACTTGGGACGGCCGCGTTCGCCACCATCTATCTGGTAGCTTATCAGCTGTCCCTGGCTTCCAGAGGCGGATTCGAAATCCCCGAAGGCGCACCCCCAACCTGGGTACTGGCCGGCTTTACCACGCTCATGAGCCACGGCGGAACGTACGTGAGCGAGCAAGATGAACTCCGATACACGATGGCCGGCCAGCTCGGTACAGTTTTCTTGATCCCACTTATCGTTCTCGCCCTCGTTAGCGCGGGCTACCTGCTCGGGCGAACGCTCGAACCGTCGTCACCGAAATCGATCGGGCTCTGTGCGGCGTCGATCGTGCCGAGCTACCTAATGATGGTCGTGGTCACGGCGCAAGTGACCAGGTTCACCCCAACCGAGATCGACGAGACCGGCACGACTGGTGGTCCCGGCTGGTCGAACTTAGAGGGAGAAACCATCGCGATTAGCCTCGACGGGACGCTCATCGGCTCGACGATCGTCATCGTCTTTGCGTTCGCCTGTATCGGCGTCGTCCTTTCACGCTGGTCGACACTCCTCGGAATCGGCAGCGGGAATCGGGCCGACGGATCGACCGAACCCGGCGAGGCGCCGCTCGCCACGGGCGGTGACGCCGCCTCGAGTCCCGTCGACAGATCGCCACCGGCCGGTAGAGACGAGTTCGAAAGCGGCGTGAACGCTACTCGTGGGCATGCGGATCGCCCCCAGGAGGACGCTTCGGAGACTAACACATCGGGAGACGAGACGGATCACGACCGGTACCGGCCAGCCACAAATCGGTCGACGGACGAGACGGATCACGACCGGTATCGTCCCTCGAGGGAGTGAGCCACGGTCACGGAACGCGAATCGGGTAACTTCTCTCGGCCACCACTTGCGCGGCGCGACCCTCGCCAGTCGCTGAACAGGTGCAATCACTGCCTTCCAGAATGGTCGTGAAAATCAGTCGTCTGCGTGCGACGTTCCGAAGCGGGTTCCGTGTTGCTGGCCGGTCGTGGTATGAGTGTATTCCGACTGGCCTGTCGAATCAGTCACGAACTGCGTTAACGGGTCGTTACCCGCAATCGATCGGTCGACCCAGCGACGGCAGTCCTGAACGAATAGCACGAGCCCATCGGTGCGCGTGAGCGTCGCCGATTGTCGACCGGGCGATCGAAACACGGCGATCAACGCCCACATCGACCCAGCTGCGAGCGCACCGAGTGCCGAGAACGTCATATCCATCGTCGCGAACGTGACGCCGTAGACGACACCGATCGCCATCGAGGGGATACTGGTGCCGAGCGGAACGCGCGCCGCCGCATCACGGAGGGTCGGTGCGAGGAAGAAAATCGAGAGTCCGCTCCCAATCATGAAGATCATATCTTGCCACATCATCGGCGGTTCTACTGGGGTGGTGCGTAAAAGGGCATTGGTATCATAAACTAATCGTTGAAATTATTTTCGCCAGTGCCTGACTCTCGGGCAGGCAAATATGTGGCAAGCACTGGGACAAAACGCGTACCCGGTGAAATCGCGGGCGACAGGAAGGGATTACTCGAGTATGCCTGACTTACGCAGTTCTTCACGAACGTCAGCCATCGAGGTGACGACGACGTCACAGTGAGGTTCGACGGCAGGTTTCGGATCGAATCCGATCGCGAGGCCGGCGACTCGAAGCATGGGCAGGTCGTTCGCGCCGTCACCGATGGCAACGGTGTCCTGGAGGTCGACGCCAGTCTCCACCGCAAGTTCCGTCAGGGCGTCGTCTTTGGTTCCCTCGATGAGCGGGCCCTCGACATCGCCAGTGAGTGACGTCCCTGCGTCGTCGAACGGCAGCCAGTTCGAGACGATGTGGTCGACCGAGGCACCCTCGCGCTCGAGTGCGGCTTCTACCCCACGCTCGAAGCCGCCAGTGAGGATGGCCGTCGTAATCCCGTTCTCGGAGAGCGTCTCGAGCAGGGCCGCCGCACCGGGACGGAGTTCGACGTTACCGTAGGCCGCGTCGGCATCGTCGCTGGAGAGTCCCTCGAGCAAGGCCGCCCGGGAGCGGAGGCTCTCGGCGTAGCCAATCTCGTCGTTCATCGCCCGCTCGGTGATCGCAGCCATCTCGTCGGCGACGTCGAGACGGTCGCCGAGCAGCACCGTCATCTCCGAATCCGACAGCGTGCCGTCGAAATCGAACGCAACGAGTGTCTCACTCATTACCCCTCGGTTGCGAGCCCTCGGATAAACCAGTTCAGGTTCGTGCGAGACTGGTCACTGTTCGCGGCACAACGACTACAATCGCCACCGTCGTTGGTACTGGTATGTCCGAAGACCAGAACGCCGACACGGTTCGATGCTGGCTCGTCGAACGAACCTTCGACGATCGGAATCTGGTCACGACCGTGTACGCCACACCCGACGGCAGCCGGTATCGCCAGCGCGAACGGTCGGCGACGGCACTCCAGAACGGGGCACCCGTTACCGCCGCCACCGCTATCCAGGTGGAGAACCTCGAACCGGTTCCCGACGCGGAGACCCGGGAACGCTACGCCAGCGAAGCCAGTCGCGTCGCGAGCCAGCACGACCCGGACGACGAACTGTGAAATTGTAGCGTCCAGCGCACCGGTAACGTCCCCGTTCGATTCGGATCGGCGAGCGTACCCGTTCCTACGCGGTGGTTACTTACGGTCGTCTCGAGGGTGTCTCGAAGGGAAGATGGGAACCGTCGAAGCGTCAGTGCCCACCCTCGAGGAGTCGGAGCCCGAGACGGAGCGGAAGGCGGACGTCCCCGACTCGGGTATCGCCCTCGCTCGCTGGTATCACCGTCAGCGACTGCGCTGGCAGACGTGGTGGCACTGCGGGCGTCACCACGCCGGGTCGATCGAGCCGTTTCGGGTTCTCGAGCTATCACCGGGGGCGATCAGACACGCCCTGCCGGAGCCCCGCAGGCGAGCGCTGGAGGCGGCCTCGCCGCCACACGTCCAGGCCGTCGAACGTGGTCGCTGGGATCTCGAGACCGAACGGTTTCTCGAGACCGAGCGCTATCGAGCGGTTGCGCGACTCGTTCGACGTGCGTCACACGTGGAAGTGGCAGACGACCCGACTCGAGCGACTGTCACGGCCGATGGTGGGCGAGACGAGGGAGCTGGCTATCGCAACGCCCTCGAGTGGTATCTCACTGATATCGCGACGCGGGGTGCGGTGTCGATCACGGATCGGCGACAGTATCGAACCGTGACGGATCCGACGATCGCCGACCCGTATCCACATCTGCCGGCCGCGAAAGGGGAGATCCGGGTGAACGTTGGCCGCGACGGGCGGTGTATTCTCCACAGTGGCCACGAACGGCTGGCCCTGGCATCTCTGCTGGGGCTCGAGTCGGTTCCCGTTCACGTTTACGTGCGCCACGAGCAGTGGCAACGTCGGCGTGATCGTGTTGCGTTGACGGGCGGGGATATGGGAGCGCATCCGGATCTGAATGGATTGCTGCCGGGGTAGCAACCCTGGTCGGTGGGAGGGCGAAATCCCCACTGCTTATACCGGTTGCCCGACGATACGAGGGCGAGGGCACGTAGCTCAGTCTGGATAGAGCGTCGGACTTCTATCCCTGTCGCGGGTGCGAGAGGGGAAGACATCCGACGGTCGTGGGTTCGAATCCCATCGTGCCCGCTACGCCGGCGAACGATTGTGAGCCGTGCTTAGCGGCTCTCGTGGGATTCGAATCAGAGAGCAGCTTGTCTGCGACCGTGGTTCGAATCCCATCGTGCCTTTGCTTGGGCGACGGCGAACAATTGTATCCGTGGACGGACGCCTCGAGCTGCCGACGTCGACGACCAGCCCTGGAAGCGCCCCCAAAACCAGGCCGTTTCAAACCGTGGCCTCGAGGCGACGAGCGAACGTGCTGAGTCGGGGATCAGAGAGACGCCGAAGAACGTTGCCGAGCGAGTCGGGTAGGGTGATCGATGACCTCCCCTCACTTGGGCACCCACCCGGCGACGACCTATCGAGCGAGCAAGGATCTAGGCGAGATTCTCGACCTCGAGAACGGGAACGCCTCTTACCGTGCCAGGAAGTATCGGGAGGAAATCAGTGCGCTCGTCGGGAGCGCTGAGTACGGCATCGAGAGTTACGCCAATCGAATTCACCATCTGATGGGCCTCGCGGATCACATCGAAGACTGTTCCCCGTTCCAGAAGTGGCTGGCCGAGCACGGTGCCTAACTCGAGTTCGAACCGTCGCTTTCGAGCCATCCGTTTCTCACAGATCGTGCCGAAGTGGTTCGCTCGCTTCGAGCGATTCACGCACACCACGCACATCACGCGCCGATATATAACAACTCCCCCATCTGTCTGGACGGCCACCCACCGGTCGCGTCACTCCGTTTTGAGCGAGCGATGAACCAGAATCTCGAGTAACGTGGAGCCGGTATCCGTATCCACCCATCCACGTCAGCCCTGTGAAACGAAACTCGTTCAGTACCTATCCCTGCAATCCCACATCGAAATGGTAGTAGATCTATATGAGTTCGTCTTGCAGCACCACCTATGGATCAAAAGACGACTCGGTGGATGCTGGCTCTCGTCGCTGTACACGGTATCGTCATTGCGTTTGGGGCTCGCCAGCGTATACAGCTGGCGTTTGAGGGGATCGACCCGATGTACTATCTCCCATCGCTTGCGGGCGTCCTCAGGGTCGGCGGTGGCATACTGTTCACACTCGCATTCGTGTTTGCCATCATAATGCGATTCAAGCGAACTGGGGGCGAGTTGTAGCCGCCATCTCGAGTCGATCGATACGAGTGGGAAACTACATCGCTCGCGAACGACCTCGAGACCGAATCCCAGCAAGAGATAGTGACAACTGCAACGAGTTACACACTGATCGCCGACACGGCTGGCGATCAACTGTGCAGTGACGTGCAGTGGCTCCGATAGGTTCCGCGTCCGCTCGCGAAACACGCAACCGGAGTGGGCGTTCTCGTCTCAGCACGCGCTCCCCAGAAAGTCGCGAGCGGAGTGCTTCCCATCGGCGTCGGAGACAGCGTAATCCGACCGGGTTGCCTGCACGTGACGGCAGTCCGCTCGAGGCGAACGGTATCGATGTCGCCTGCAGCGGCATAATTGACGACACGTGCCACCTCTAACTGCAGGCGAGAGACCTGATGTGTAGGATACGAGAACGGAGCCAACAAGATTACCTTCACCGAGGGCGTTCCCCTATACGCGCGGGGGTGGGGTCTGTCGTTGCCAACGCTGACCTCGTGACTTATCAGCCACCACATCATTGATATTCCCCGCGCTCTCATCGGTCGTGAGCGTCGGCTTCGTCCCGTTTGGTTACGTCCACCGTGCTACTCGAATGCCTCTCGAGCGGTCGCTCATCACTCCCGTCGGACTCGCCTTCACGCACCCCTGCCAGCGCCGACCCGGCACGTACCCCCGACCACCGTCGACGCTCGAGGTATCGACACCTTCTTTCAGTCCGAGGTTCCTATAGTCTCACCCTCATCACCCAAGAAATAGGTCGGGAATCGACGAACTACAACCATACTTGAAAAAGTATTAATAACGTTTTTATCCGAAAACCAAAATGTAGACCCATGGAACCCAACGGGGTCGAAAATCTCAGGCGGCGATCGTTTCTGTCGATGCTCGGGGCCACAGCCGGCGGTCTCGCACTCGGAAGCCCCCAGGCCGGTGCACTCGAGTCGTCGACGGTACCCGCAGAGGACGGCCAGCTCACTCACCTCTCGTTTTACTCGACGGCGAGCCAAATCGCCGCCGACGGCGAGAGCGAACTCGCGGACGACGACGTCGTGGTCGTCTGGGCCGAACCTACTGCGGAGAACTTCGAGACGACGGCCGACGGCCCGGAGACGGTCGTCTACGAGGACAACGACATTCCGCTGGTCTCCGAGGACGGGAACGTCCTTGGCTTTGGCTCGGTCGACTTCGTCAGCGACGACCAGGGCGGCTTTCGTTTCGGGAACGAACACTTCCTCCTGAACTGCTTCGACGACAAAATCGGCGGCGAGGGGACGGTGCTGTGGGACGAGGGCCACGACCAGTTCCACGGGCTGGCCCTCGAGAACTACGAGTCGTTCCGCCAGTACGCCGCCGACTCGGGCTACGAGCTGAAAGCGACCAAGTCGTTGCTCGAGACCGACCTCTCGGAACTGACGTTCGACTCGACGGCGAGCTTGGTCGACGTCGACGGCACCGCCCTGACCAACCCGGCGTACGTCGTCGTCTGGGCCGAGCCGACGGCCGAGAACATTGACGGCGAGGACGACGGCGCGTACCTGTACGACGACGACCCGATTCCGCTCATCGCGAAAGCGGGCCAGGTCGTCGGCTTCGGCGGCGCCGGCTTCGCCGCCGACAGCGATTTCGACAACTTCAGCGATGCCAACGCCGAATTCATCGTGAACGTCCTCGACGACCTCACGGCGTCGAGTCCCGCGGACACGCCGACGATCCTCTGGGACGAGGCACACGACACCTTCTGGAACGCTGGTAAGTTCACCGACTTCGCGTCGACCGTCGAGGACGCGGGCTACGCGTTCGCCACGACCGACGACCTGCTCGAGGGCGACGGCTCCGTGCCGGAACTCGAGTTCTTCTCGACGGCGAGTCTCCTGGCCGCCGACCGAACACCGTTGACCGACGACTCCCTGGTCGCCGTCTGGGCCGAGCCGACGGCCGAGAACGAGGATGCGAGCGACGGTGCCGGAGAGCAGACGCTCGCCGCCGTCCCCTCGACGCCGTCGGCCACGGCGACGCACACCTGGTCGTTCGACGACGTCGACGTCGAGGGCGAGGGCGAGGTCGACACGATTACCGTCGAGTACCCCGAGGGAACGAGCCTCGACGGGCTGACCAACGACGACGTGACGGTCGTCCTCACGCGGGAACTGAGCAGCGGCCCGGACACGAGCGAGATCAGCGTCAACAGCGGAAGCTATAGCGGCTCGAGTGCCACCTTCGACCTCAGCGGTATCTTCACGACGTCCATCGTCGGCGATTCGAGCGTGACGATCGAAGGCCTCCAGAACCCGCCACAGGAGGAGTATACGGCGACTATCACGTTCACCAGCGACGAGAACGCCGTCACGATCGAGTCCGAGGTCGCTCACGACCCGAACGGCTTCGTGGCCTACCCCGACGACGTCGACATTCCGCTGGTCGCCGTCGACGGCTCCGTGGTCGGCGTCGGTGCCGACTTCGCCACCGACGAGAGTGACGTCGACGCCAACCGACGGTTCCTCGTCAACGCCTGGGAAGATCGACTCGGCGGGACGGGAACCGTACTGTACGACGAGGGCCACGGCCAGGCACTGGGCCTCGAGGACTACAGTCAGCTCCGCACCCTCGCCGAATCGCGCGGCTTTACCGTCGAGGCTACGAGCGACCTCGAGAGCGGCCTCGCGGACGCCGACCTGGTGGTGATCACCTCGCCCGGAGAGGACTTCACCGACGACACCCTCGACGCCCTCTCTGCGTTCGTCACCGACGGCGGCGCGGTGTTCCTCCACGACGAGGCGAACTTCGGCGGCGACTCGACACCAGAACTCAACGCCATCGCCGACGCGCTCGACCTCGCGTTCCGCTTCAATTCCGATCAGGTCGTCGACGACGACAACAGCGCCTGGGCACCCTTCATCCCACAGACGACGAACGTCAACGAGGCGTTCGACTTCTTTGCAGGCGGCGGGGCGCTCGAGACGGCGGCCGTGCTGGCGACGGCGTCCCCGAGCAAGGCGTTTACATCAGCCGAACTCGACGCCCTCTCCACGTTCGTCGACGACGGCGGCGGGCTCTTGCTGTTCGACGAGTCCGAGCACATCAACGAGGAGACCGACAATCTGAACGCGATCGCCGAGCACCTCACCCTCCCGTTCCGGTTCAACGCCGACCAGGTCGAAGACGGGACGAACAATGCCGGAACCAGTTTCGTGCCGACGAGCGGGAACTTCAACACCGGCTTCGACTACTTCGGCGAGGTAGACGGCCCAACACTCGAGGACGGCGACGGCCTGGTCGTCATGACCCCCGAGGAGGCGTTCACCCAGGCCGAGCGCGATGCCCTCTCCGCGTACGTCGACGACGGAGGCGCACTCTTCCTGTTCGATCAGTCTGACTTCGGTGGCCAGGGCAACGAGGCCGTCGGCTTCGACGAGACGGAGAACCTGAACGAGATCGCCGACGCGCTCGATCTCGCGTTCCGCTTCAATTCCGATCAGGTCAACGACGAGGGTGATTTCAACATCGCCACGTCGAACCTCAATACGGACTTCCCGTACTTCGAAACCCGGGAGAAGTCGATCGCCATCCCCTTCGAACAGGGCGGCGAGTACTACGGCCGGGTCGTTCGAGTGTTCGACGGCGATACCGCCGAGGTGGAGTTCGACAGCGAGTTCGACTACCGGGACGTCGTCCGGCACATCGGCATCGACACGCCGGAAACGGGAACGGCAACGAACGATCCCGAGGAGTGGTTCGGCATCGACGACCTCGAGCACCTCGACGCCTGGGGGGCGAACGCCACCGCGTACTCGCTCGAGCGGCTGGCACCCGACGCGCAAGCCGGCGAGAGCGACGTCGAGGGTCGGCGCGTCAAGCTCACGTTCGATCCCGTCGAGCCGAAACGGGGTAACTACGGTCGGCTGTTGATGTACATGTACTACGACCCAGACGACTTCGACGCCGGCCCCGCCGGCCAGTACACGGTGAACTACAACCGCGAGATGATCGAGACGGGCCACGCCCGCATCTACTCCTCGGGCTTCTCGAAACACGACGCGTGGGCCGAAATCGAAGAGGCCGCCCTCGCCGACGGCATCGGCGTCTGGAGTGGGGCCGATTTCGACGCTCTCGAGGAGATCCGGAACGACCCGGTCGAATCGCTGTTCGTTCCCGAGGCCCGCAGCGTCCGAAGCCGCCGGGGCCGCGACGGTGGCCGCCTTCGCCCCGAGCGTGTCCCGGTGTACGCGAGTCAGACAGCGACCCAGGAACGCGGCTCGAGCGGGGTCGCCTACGACGACGTTCCACTGGTCGGCGTCGACGAACGCAAGAACCTCGCACTTGTCGGCGGGCTCTTGATCCACGAACAGTACGAGGGGGCCGAAGGGTTCGTCGACACGAGCGGCTACGGCAACTTCCCGTTCCTCGCGAACCTCATCGACTCGCTGTCGGAGACCGACGGGGACGTCCTGATCGCAGGTGGTCAGGGGCAGTTCAACGCCCCCGGTTCGATCTCCCTCGAGCGCTGTCAGTACTTCATGCGCTACCTCGAGGGGGTCGGCACGCGACTCCGGCAGGTCAACGACCTCGAGCGGACGCTCCCTCGCGAGGAGACGACGCCGCGTGCGGTGCTCGTGACGGCACCAGCGCGGGAACTCACGATGGGCGAGATCATCGCCCTCCGAAAATACCGAACCGAGGGCGGTGCCGTGATCCTCCTCGGCAGCGCCGACACCGACGACGACGGCTTCGCGAACCTGAACGCGCTCGCGAGCGGGCTGAACACGGATCTCCGGTTCAACGACGACCGCGTGATCGACGAGGACAGCCACCTCGCGGACGACCCGGCGATCCTCGAGACCGGGGCGTTCAACGACTCGTTCCCGCTGTTCGGGGCCTACGAGCCTGGTGAGTGATCTGGCGAACCGGGACGCCAATTCCAGTTCAGAAGTACCCGAACAACGTGCCGACGAGCACGATGGCCCACGTGGCAACGCCGACGACGAGCATGTCGTTGAATCGGCTCTCGCGGGTCGCCCGGCGAGCCGCACCACCCGCGATCAGGCCAAGGGCGACGATGACGAGCATCCGCTGAAGGACGACGTCCACTGGCAGGGAGTCGACGTTCATCAGGCCGTAGTCGATCCAGATCGCCGCTGCGAGCGAGAGCGAGGCGGCGACGGCCGCATCGAGTCGGCGCTCGAGCCGGCTCGCAACCAGATAGGTCGCGACCGGAATTCCCAGCGCGATGACAGGATACAGGAGCGCCGCGATCATGTGCATGCTGAGGAACTCCGTCCAGCGCTCGAGGGCGACCCCCGCAATGCGAACTCCGAGGAACAGCGAGATGATTGTCATCGCGAGGAGCAGGTGATCGGCCTCGAGCCGATCTCTCGCGGCCTGCAGGCGCTTCCGGTCGACGTCGGTAAGGTGGCGGTCGACGCTCTCGGGAGTTTGCCTGGCGACGGTCTTCCCGGCTGCGAGACCGATTCCCAGCAGGAACGGCGTGAACGTCATCCCGAGAAGGTTGATTTTCGTCGCCCAGCCGTCGGCGTCGGACGGGCCGGAGTTCTGGACGTTGATCCGAACGACGTCCTGCTGGGGATCGACCCCCGGAAGCTCCATGAACTCCTGTTCGATCCGAAGCTGAGCCTCTTCGACGCCGTCGACCCGATGGCGGAGCGTAAACCAGTCGAAGTGTTCGGTGTGGCCCTGCATCGCGACCCACTGGTCGTCATCGTTCGGACTCTCGTAGAGGCGAATGTGCATACGCTCGCCGTAGTAGTCGCCGTCGTCGAGCTGGAGCGTCTCGGTCATCCAGTAGGGATCGCTGTCGCCAGGATCGACCCAAGCGTACCTGGTCGTCCCCGCAGCATCTCCCCACTCCGTCCCCGTCGCGTGGTGGCCCTCGTCCTCGATGAACGCGAACGTCTCAGACTCGGCGTCTAGCTCTTCCTCGTCGAGTTCCTCCCAGTCGCCGTCGCCCTCCTCGGTGAGGGTTCTAACGACGTTGTCGGTGTCACCACGGACGAAGACGTTGATCGGGCTTCGCTTGTCGTGTGCCTCCCTGGCGCTCATGAAAGCCCAGATTGAGCTGTCGGAATCCTCGAACTCGACGAGCTCAAGCTCCGGCTCGTCGGTCTCCTCGGGGGCGACGTCGGCCGTCGACGGGGAGAACAGGAGCGATGGGCCACCCATAAAGAGGAACGCGATCGCCAGGAGCGCGAGTCCGATGACCAGTGAGCGACGCATACGTCGACTGTACCGGAAGCAATAGTATCAATGTAGGGTTACCTGACAATCAGGTTAGTCGACGTGGTTGCGATGACGTGTCGTCGTCCGACTCAGGCGTCGGGCCCGACCGTAAGAACCGGTACCGGTGCCGTTCTGACGACGCGTTCGGAGACGCTGCCCACGACGTTTCGCTCGTAGGCGTCGCCGCTCGTCCCCATGATGATCAGGTCGGCGTCGTACTCCGCAGCGTAGTCGACGATGCATTCGGCCGGGTTCCCGGTGTCGATGACGGTTTCGACCGGAACATCGTGTGCGGCCGCCCGGCTGGCCGCCGCGTCAGCGGCCTCGCGCGCTTTCACGCGCAAATCGTTTCGAACGGCCTTGACGCGCTCGTCGTCGAGAACGAGAAACGCGCGGTCGTCGACGATGGAGATGACGTGGAGGTCTGCAGTTCGCGTACTGGCGATATCGATCGCGTGCTCGGCGACCGTCTCGGCGTGTGCGCTTCCGTCGGTGGCAAAGAGGATCCGCTCGTACATCGGTACTAGGTGTCGTCGTTCGAGGGAAAAGAACGTCCCTATTCGATCTCACCCGCCGGGAATTGGCGATGTCCGTTTGCACACCACTCGAGCCGCCTGGGCTGCAAACGTCACTTTTTCTCGAGAAAGTGTGCTATTTTGTAACGCGTTCCCGCCAGACGGGAATACGCTCCTCGAGTTATCACCCCATAGCCCCAAGGATAGGATGTAAGGTGACCGATCATGTCCACAACTACTCAAAACCGACTCGAAAGCCGCTACGGCGGCATCACGCTCGAAGGCTACCCCCACGCGCTGACCGCGTGGTTCGTCGTCGCCCTGCGTTTCGTCATGGGCGGTATGATGCTCTTTGCGGGCATCAGCAAGTTCACCGGTGAGCCGTTCGACGCTAGCGGGTTCCTCGTCCACGGTGTCGACCCGGTCAGCCCCGTCAGCGGGCTCTACGCCGCCATGGCCAGCAACGCCGCGTTGATGGAGGTCACGAACGTCGTCATTCCGACGACGCAGGTACTGATCGGGGTCGCGCTGATCTTCGGCGGCTTCGTCCGCCTGGCGGCCCTCGGCGGCACGCTCCAGATGCTCGCGTTCTACCTCGGCGGCTGGGAGGGCGAGTTCCTGGCCCTGTTCGACTCGACGCTGATCTACGCGTTCGTCTTCATGGCGATCGCCGCCTTCGGCGCGGGTCGGATCCTCGGCGCCGACAAGTACATTGAGGGACTCGAGGTCGGCGGTCAGAAGCTGGTCGAGCGCTACCCCCCACTCCGGTACCTCCTCGGCTAACCCGGTTCGACGCGAGTCGGTTCGGTGAATCGTTTTTTCGTTTTGTTTTCACGGCCGTTCGAGCGACAGCGATCGCCTGTTCAGGAGTGTCCGGCAACTCGACACTGCAACCCCCAGCGGTCGAGGATTGCTCTGGAGAATCGTTCCATTCTCGATTCGGACACGCCTCGAGATCAAGTTTCAGTTTGAGTTCCAGTTACGAGTTCCCGAGTTCCAGTCCCGAATCACGAAACACACAACACTCGAGACACAAACTGTGCGTTCCCACGGTGACGGTGTGACTTTACGCCAGGGAACGATCGTTCGTTGCTGGCCGGAACGACCCCGGTAGCCGATCGGATCCGTGATCGCCCCTTAAAACAGATTCGCCTGCTGGTACACCGAGAGCCCCTCGTCCGTAATCTCGTAGGGCTTTTTCTCACGTGAGTGGTTCGCGTCGCGGATCTTCTGGATCTCGACCGCTAGCCGCGTCTCGCGGAAATCGTCGGGACGGACGTACTGCAACACGAACACCGCATCGGTAAGGTACTCGACGATGCCGTACCGGGAGACGTACGCCGACTCCTCTGCGGCCTCACTGGTCAACATGGCCGTTACGCCCGCCTCCTTCAGGCTGCGTGTGAAGTCGTAAATCTCGTTGCGACGTTTCGCGCGGCTTTCGTACATCATTTCGAGCAGCGAAACCGAATCGAGTACCAGCCTGCTCGCTCCGAAGTTCTCGATCAGGCGGGGCAACTCGTTTCGGATCGAGGTCAGACTGTTCGCCATCTCGACCGGGTCGACGTCGACGACGGCGAGCTGTCCCGATTCGACGTACTCGTCGAAATCGTACCCCTTCTCCGTCGCGCTGTTGATGACGCGTTGTTTGCTCTCCTCGAGCGTGATGAACACCGCGTTCTCCCCCTGCTCGAGGGCGTGATAGAGAAACTGGAGGCCGAACGTGGTTTTGCCGGTGCCGGCCGGCCCCATCACGACCAGCAGGGATCGGACGGGGACGCCGCCCTGAATCATTCGATCCAGGCCGTCGATCCCGAGATCGATGCGCTCGAGGTTGCTATCGAGTTCGGCATCGAAGTCCGGCGTCTCCGGGCCGCCGAGTTCGAAATCCAGTTCGTCGAAGTCCGTCGGCCCGCCGCCGCTCGTGTTATCCTCGACGTCAGGCCCGGCCATCTCTGGCACCTCGACGCCCTCGAGGGCACTCGCGAAGTCCGTGTCGAACAGCGTCCCACCCTCGCTATCGCCGCCGGTGCCATCACCTCCATCGCCGCCCTCGCCGTCACTGGGCCTCGAGGCAGATCGGTCGTCGTCCTCGTTCGACGGTCTCGAGTTCGCCGCTCCCGCATCGTCCGCATCGTCCATCCCCTCCCCATCTGGCTCGTCAGCTTTCGGTTCGGCGCCCTCGTTTTCACTCGCCGCTCGCTCATCGATGGCCCGCTCGAACCAGTCGTCCTCGAGTTCGTCACTCATGGCTATCACGTCCACCACGAGTGGCAGGGGCGGCCGATCTCGATCCGCCAGTAAGGTACACCATACTGTCTCTGGGGTCGCGTCTGCTTCCGAGGTAACGCCCCACAACGATGAATGTTGTTGCCACAGACACCTCGAGTACGAGCGCTCGACCCAGACAGAGGTGGATTTTTGCGCACGGGTGCGCTACCAGAGGACATGGTAGCCGACGTCGGTATCGTCGCCCAGCGAGACAACGAGCGGGCTCGAGCCATCGCAGAGGAACTCGTCCGGACGGTCGCCGCATTCGGTGCCGACGCGGTGGTCGACGACGCCACCGGTAATGCGGTCGACGCCCCCGCCGTTCCCGTCTCCGCGATGGGCGACTGTGCCTTCGTCGTCAGCATCGGCGGCGACGGCACCTTTCTCTTCGTCGCCCGCGAAACCGGCGGCGTCCCCCTGATCGGTATCAACCTCGGCGAGGTCGGGTTTCTCAACGCGGTGTCACCGGCGGCCGCCGTCGACGCGGTCGAAGGGCTGCTCGAGGAGCACCAGGAGACGAGCACGATCGAGGGCCGATCCGTCCCGCGGCTACAGGCCAGTGGCGAGGGGTGGACGCTCGAGCCAGCGCTCAACGAGATCGTCGTCCACGGGCCGCGACGCGGGCCGGCCGGCGGGGTCGAGGTCGACGTGGCGATCGACGGCGTCTCGTACGCCCGAAGCTGGGCCGACGGCACGCTCGTCTCGACGCCGACGGGGTCGACGGCCTATAACCTGAGCGAGGGCGGGCCGCTCGTTCACCCGACCGTCGACGCCCTCGTCGTCACCCAGATGTGTGCCGCGGAGTCGATGCCGCCGCTGGTCGTGGGTGCCGACAGCGAGGTGACGCTCACCCTCTCCGGTCGGGGCCCCACCTGGGCGATCAGCGACGGCCGAACGCGCCAGGAACTCGAGCCACCCGAAACCGTAACCGTGACGGTCGCCGACGACCCGATCACCCTCGCCGGCCCGGAGGTGCACTTCTTCGACGCGCTGGAGAAACTCGAGTGACTGGCGTAACTCGAGTGACTGGCGAGACCCGAGTGCCCGACGAGACTAGTGTTGTCGACGAAACGCAGGTGAGCGGAGATGCGTGGCTGAGAACGGCCGGTCACTCGCCCTCGACCAGCCGCTCGAGGTGTGCCGGCGGCACCGCACCCTGCGCCGCGTACCCCTCGTAAACGAACGTCGGAACGCCCGAGATCCCGGCGACGGCGGCCTCGTCGAACAGCGACTCGAGCCGGGAGCGAAGCGCCTCGTCCGCGAGGGCAGTCCGAATGTCCTGCGCCCCGACGCCGATGTCGTCGCCGATGGCAGCGAGAACGTCCCCGTCGCTAATGTCTCGCCCGTCCTTCCAGAGCGCGTCGTACACCCCCTCGTCGAACGCCTCCCACCGCTCGGGATCCGTTTCCGCGACGAACAGCGATGCCAGCTGGGCGTCGTAGGAGTCGACTTCGATCGCCAGCTCCTGGGCCATCTCGACCTCGTAGCGCTCCTGCAGCCGGCGCACGTTCGCTTTCGCCTGCTCGAAGTACTCGTCGTCTTTCCCGTCGTCGACGTCGCGATCGATCGCTCCCTCCGAATCGCGCTTCCCGCGACGAAGGTCGAACGGATGCCACTCGATCGGGAGTGGGGCGTCACGGGATCGTCGATACTGCTCGAGGGACTGTCGCCCGAGGTAACAGAAGGGGCAAACGTAGTCGGCGTAGATGGTGATCGGCTTACGAGGTGCGTCGGTCGTCATCGCCTGGTGATTGGAACGCCAGCGACAAAAGCGGGCGGCTGGTGTGGGGTGGCTGCCGTTTTCGGATCCTCGAGCCCGAACTGATGTATCAGTCACGTATTTTCGAGTGGCGTCCACAATCCTCGAGTGCGTCCACTCGCGGCCGTCGGTCACTCGGGTTCGGCGGGAGTCTCGTCGTCGCCGTTCGCATCGTCGCCACTGCTTGCCCCGTCTGCCGCATCGTCGTCCTCGGTAACCTGGGGTAAATTCGGATCGCGATACGGGTTCCGTCCGTAGGCAGGCAGCTCGTCCTCGAGTTGGCCCTTAAGCACGCGACGCAAGCGATTCAGACTCGTCGTATCCAGCCCGTGCTGGGCCGCGAGGCGTTTGAACGTCGCCTCGTCGGTGATGTCGTGAGCCCGGTATTGTCCGAAGAGTTCCTCCATCCGTTCGGGTGAGAGCGCACTGACGTCGATGTCGTCGAGCCCGAAGTACGATCGTCGGTCGACGTCGACGACGTGACGGATGACCACGAGTGCGACCTTCGGAATCGCGCGCTGGCTACCGAACTCGGTGAGATCGATCTCGTCCATCACGCCAAGCGCGAGGTCGCGCTGCCACGGGGTGACCTCGAGGGCATTACAGAGCGCCTGGGTGGTGCGCAGCCGGTCGAGTCGATGGGCGCGCTCGCTGTATCCTGGCGTCGCTCCGTGTTGTTCGTCGTGGAGCCGCCGAATACTTGTGGAGAGATCGTCTCCCGGGGATTCCGGGCGGCCGATGACGGTCGCACTCGGCGTGATCACACCCCAGCGACGAACCGTCGCGTCGCGCTGGTGGTCGGCGCGCGACAGCGTGCCCGACCCTGGCCGGGTTTCGAGCTCGATGGCCTGGCGCTGGCGATCGTGCTCGAGACCTGCCGGTCGATCGATTCCCGCCCCGCTCGAGACACCGTTCGGGCTCATCCTCCCGTGGGGATGGTACGTAGATGGTGAAAAAACCTCGCTCGGATTGTGCTCGCGTGATAGGTCTGGAACACTGCCAATTCGAGTGTACCGTCGGCTCCGTAGTGAGAGTGTTTACTCGAAGACGGTCAGCTGACGACTCGAGCATACCGAGAACGCTATCGCTGCGTACCAGAAAATTCCCCTCGAAAAGCCCTTCGTATCTTTACCTTGTGACGAGAAGTACTTAAAGGGATGCAGTGGCCAGTGTGGCAGTGATCAGCATAGCGACCGGAGGGCAGCAGCGGTCAGCGCAGCGACCAATATATAGTCGAGTTCAGACGAGGATCACGGGTGAGTCGGTCGAGTTCAAACGAAGACAATAGACGCTGTCGCTCGCGAGTTTGAATTTTTGCTCGACGAACCAGGGGAGAGTGATTATCCGTTCCGCTCGATAACGTGGGTCAACACAGCCGCATCACCCTCGAACCGCTCGAGCAACGCCCGTGCACGTGCTCGAGCAGACTCGTCCACGTGGACGTGTACCATCCCCTCGTCAGGTTGGCCGTAAACGACGTGTGCGCCGTCGGGGGCGGCCAACAGCGCCGGCAACACCGCCAGATCCTCCTCGCCCTCGACGAAAATCGTCGTCGGCTCCGCGCGCTCGAGCGCCGTGACCAGCGCCTCGAGCAGCGACTCGGTCAGGACGGCGGGCGGGTTCGTGACGGTGATCGTCGCTGCCGGGTCGGCGGTAACCGCGCGCTCGATCTCGTCGTCGACGGCCTCCCGTTTGGTCTGTCCGTCGACGAGCGCCACGTCGGGTTCGCGACCGGCCTCGAGGACGTGGTAGGTGACCACGTCGCCAACGGTGATCAGCGGGCCGTCGATCGACTCGAGCAGCACCCGTGCGTCGGTTTCGATCGGACCCATCGGGTCTTTGAGTTCGTGGCGAAGTGCTTGCGGGAGTGAAAGCTGGCGCTCACTGCTCGATGTGTCCGCGCCGTCGGTCTCCGATTCTGATCCAGCGTCTGGCTCAGGTTCGGGCTCGTCGCCGTCGTCTCGAGTCACGACTGTCGGGACGGTTAACGCACTTTGAGCGCGTACGCGCCCGGTTCGGTCACCTGCATCTCTGTGGCAATCTCGCTCTCTTCGGGGTGAGCGATGACGACGTAGCCCGCCCAGTCTTCGGTGAGCGACGACGACGCACAGGAGTTACAGGTTTCGGCATCTGCCGGGTTAACGAGGTGACACTCCCGGCAGACGAGTCGATTCGATGCCATGGTCACTCACCTGCGGTGGCTTCTTCGCGCTTTTCGAACTCCTCGGCCAGCCAGCCGTGTTTGCCCAGTCCGGGCTGTTTGGCCGTCAGACCGATCTTCGAATCGCGCGGGTTGCGTTCGTCGATACTTTTCGTCACGATGCGCGCCCGGACGGCGTCTTCGACGCCGATCGCGCGGTCGGACTCACTCGAGGCCAGTCGCTGGTTCTCCCGATCGAACGCCAGATACTCGTCGGAGATCTGGGAGACGTGGAGCAGGCCGTCGACGGGGCCGATGCCAACGAAGGCACCGAACTCGACGACCTCGACGATCGTTCCGTCGACGACTTCCTGCATCTGCGGATCGAACGTCACCGCATTGAACTCCGCCTCGTAGTAGACGCCGGGGCGGTTCGGCAACACCGTTCCCTCACCGATGTCGTGAACAGTGGTGATGGAGACGACGCTGCCGACCTCCTCGTCCATCCGGCCTTCGAGTTTGTCCTGGAGCAGTCGCTTCACGAGGTCTGGCGAGACGTCGCCGAGTTCCTCGGGGGGCACTTCTACCGTATCCTTTAGTTTGACCCGTTTGTACATCTATGGTTGAGTGATTGCCAACTTGTTTCTCCCGCGTAATGCAATTACCGGTATGTTCGTCTCGAGCACCCGGTCGCGTAGCGCGAGGTCGTTCGTGACGACGTAGTCGACGACGCCCTCCCGGGCGAGTTCGACCAGCGCGTCGTCCGCGTACGATGCTTCCGTGTCCACCACGAGACAGCGCTCGGTTGCGAGGTCGTGGCCGACGTTCGCCGCCGTTCCCTCCTCGCCGCCCTTCTCCGAGAGGCGACGCAGTTCCTCGAGGACGGGCTGGGGCGTCGTCGGCTCGTACGACCCAGCTACCCGATCGAGTTCGTCGAACAGGCGGACGTCGAGTTCCACCGGCATCATCAGCGCGCTCGTATCGAGTGCAACCTGCGTGGTCATCGATGTCCTCCCTTATTCCTGCAGCGTACCGAGGCCGATCAGTCGCCAGCGAGCCCCGATTCGACGGTTGATGGCGATCTTCGCGCCGGGTTCGGCACACACCGGCCGCTGCAGCGACACCTCGCACTCGCCCTCTCGAGCACTGGTGACCGCACCGACGGTCGTCGAGGTGCCGACGGTCATCATCAGCGGCTCGCCCGTGCTGATGTCGTCGATGGTCTCGCTCTCGTCGGAGCCGACGACGCGCTCGAGCAAGTCGACGTCCATGGTGAACTGCTCCCACGTCGGCGGGAGCGTCCCCGGCGGGCCGGCGATGCGGCCGGCGAGGGCGTCACCCTTCGTCAACGAGGGATCGAGGCCGGTGCCGACCCCGAGCAGTCCGCCGGGCGTGGCGGTATCGACGGACTGGCTCCCCGCCTGGAGCGATCGAACCGACGTCTGGATCGGCACGTACTCCGTCTGGCCACCCTCTTCGACCTGGCGACCCGGACGGATCTCGATTTCGTCGTCGGCGGCGAGTTCGCCTTTGACGAGGCTGCCGCCGAGGACGCCCCCGGCGAGGTTGTCGTGGGTCGTCCCCGGCTTGTTGATGTCGAAACTGCGGGCGACGTGCATCCGGGGATCGTCGTCGGGATTGCGATCCGGCGTCGGGATCTCCGATTCGATCGCGCCGATCAGGTAGTCGATGTTGACCTCCTGGCCGGCGGAGATGGGGACGATGGGTGCGTCCTCGGCGACGGTGCCCTCGACGAACTCCGTGATCTGCTGATAGTTCTCGCGGGCCCGGTCGGCGTCGACCAGGTCGACTTTGTTCTGGGCGATAACGATGTTCTCGATACCGATGATATCGAGCGCCATCAGGTGTTCTTCAGTCTGTGGCTGCGGGACGGGCTCGGATGCTGAAACGACCAGCACGGCTCCGTCCATCAGCGATGCTCCCGAGAGCATCGTCGCCATCAGGGTCTCGTGACCCGGGGCGTCGACGAACGACACGGTTCGGACGGGCTCGCTCTCTGAGCCGTCCGGACACTCCTCTTCGACGGTGAAACACTCGGGTTCGTCGACCCCGGGACAGCGACGGAACGTCGCGTCCGCGTAGCCGAGCCTGATGGAGATACCGCGTTTCATCTCCTCTGAGTGCTGGTCAGTCCACGAGCCGCTCAGGGCCTGCACCAGCGTCGTCTTGCCGTGATCGACGTGGCCGACGAGTCCGATGTTCACCTCCGGTTGTCCATTTCCTGCCATAAGACGGTGAGTAATTGTACTAGGGGTTCCGCTCTGCGATTGATAAACCTACTGTTCTGCAGGTGTGGGCCGACACCGTGTGTGAGCGCTGCACAGGGTTCGAGACGCGAGCGCACGGTTAGTGCGTCGGTGCGAACCGCGACCGGGTGCCGAACCGCAACCAGGTCTCGAGTTCTCACCCGTGACGACGCCCGTTGTCGGGTGGCTCGAGATTTTACTACAGTTTTTGAAGCCATATCCGACGCAATACTACAATATCTGAAGTTTGAGGCAGATCACCGCCCTACCGTGTGGCACAGACCTATCAACAGCACACTCGGCGACACGAGGTCAATCGTCCGCTCCCGCCGAGCGGCCGCGTCCCTCGAGCGACCAACCCAACACTCGATGCGCGAGAGCGACGCTGGCGAGCGCACTCAGCACCATGAGGACGCCGAATCCCGGAATCGAGTCGGCCACGCCCGAACCGTCCTCGTCACCGAGGTCACCGTCCACGTCCGCGTCAGTATCGGCCGCGGAATCGCCGCCATCCTCGAGGACGATCGACCCCTCGAGACCGGCATCTTCGTCCGACCCGGTGATCCGGAGGCTGTAGGTGCCCGCCTCGAGGCCGGAGACGGTGCCCTCGAGCTCGACCGTCCGCTCCTCGCCGGGTGCCAGCTCCACGGTAGTGGAGGCGACCCGTTCGTCACCCACAACGAGTTCGAGCGTGTCACTCGTCGGTCTGGGATCGTCGTTTACGACGGTTACCGTCGCCGACACCGTCTCCTCGGGCTCGAGGCGATCGGGAACGGCCGCGTCCGCGACCCCGATCGACGGCTCGCCAGAGAGGACGATCCGCTGGGTCGCCGCGTGGGTTTCCCCGTCGATTTCGACCAGGAGCGTTACCTCGGCTGGCCACTCGCCGGTCGTCGGCACCTCGAGCGTCGCCGTAGGCCCGGTCGCGTCGACCTCGCCGTCGCCGGTGAGATCCCAGGCGAACGCGTCCGGCTCCGTAGGGTACCACGTCCGGCCGATGGCGGCGACTGCGTCGGGCGTCCGGGCGTCGAGGGTAACCTCCTGCTCGGGTTCGGGTTCGATCGGGTCGTAGGTGAACGCCGGCAGCGGTGCGCCGCCGTCGCGCAGGCGTTGTTGTTGGGCATCGAGGTGGACGTCGAAGTCTGCGCGAAGGTCGGCGAAGGACGCCCCCGTCGCCGCTTCGAGCCCCGCGACGGAGCCCTCGAGATAGAGCGCGTCGAACGCCTCGCGGCCGTAGGTCTCGATCACGAACTCGACGAACAGCGCCCGCTCGGCGTACTCGGTGCTGCCCTCCGGATACGACGTCAAGTCGATCGCGTCGGGATCAAACCTGGCCGAGCGCTCGATCTGGGCAGCCGAGGCGTCGAGGTACTTCGCGGTACCCTCGATGAACATGCCCTCGCCCGGGTCGGGGTCGGAAAGCTGGTTCAACGGTGACCAGTGTTCGCGCAACTGGATCGTGTGCACCAGTTCGTGGTGAAGCAGCGACCTTGAGTCCGTCGACACCCATACCCGGTTGAGCGGGTCGACACAGCCGACGGCGTCACAGGGCTGATTCTCGCGAGGGCCGACGATGAGTTGCGTCCGGTGCTCGGGCAACTCGAGTCCGAACTTCTGGTGGAGGACGACGTAGTGGTCGTCGGCGACGGCGGCGATCGTTTCCGCCTCGTCCGCGTAGTCCGCGTGGTACCTGATCAGGAAGTACGCGGTCTCGAGTTCGCCGTCGTCGGCCACCTCGCCGTCCGCTGGGTCAGGTGCCTCGTCGTGGTCGGAGTGAGTGAGAACGTGACTCGAGTGGGCTGACCAGGCCTGGCCGTCTCGATGGTCGACACCGCTGGCGGGTATCCGGTCGTCGTTACTCCCATGCTCGTCACCGACAACGGCACCGGTGTCGACCCCGCCGCCGACTACCGTGAGCATCACGACGACGCAGACAAGCGCGAAGACGCTCGCTCGAGTCCCGAATCGATTCACGCGGATTGATAAGTGACAACCAGCGATAAATCGTCTGGCTCGCTTGCTATCCAGACCCATCACACATTTTACAAAAACGAGCTTCAGCGAACGCTTTAGTCGATGCCAATTGAGCATCACGTATGAGCCACCCCGACACCTCGAGCGAGTCGACTATCCTCGAGTGTACCGACTGCCTCGACCCGGCGGAGGCGTTCGCGCTGATTAGCAACGAGACGCGACTCTCGATTCTCGAGGCGCTGTGGGCTGCCGAGGAGCGGCCGGTTTCGTTCTCCGAACTGCGTCGAGCCGTCGAGATGCGTGATTCGGCGCAGTTCAACTACCACCTCCAGAAGCTCTCGGGTCATTTCATCGACCAGGTCGACGGCGGGTACGACTTCAAACACGCCGGCGAGAAGGTCGTCCACGCCGTGATCGCCGGCTCGTTCAACGAGCATCCCCGCCTCGATCCGTTTCCCGTCCAGGGCGGCTGTGTCACCTGCGGCGGCCCGCTCCAGGGCGTCTACTCGGACGAACGACTGGCCATCGAGTGCACCGACTGCGGGCAACGTCACGGCGAGTACTCGTTCCCGCCTGGTGGACTGAACGACCGGACGCACGAGGAGGTGACCGAGGCGTTCGACAATCGGGTTCGCCACCTCCACTGCCTCGCCGCCGACGGCGTCTGTCCGGAGTGTAGCGGCCGGATGGAGACGCACATCGTCGAGGAGGGCGAGGAAGGGTGCTGTCTCGGCGTCGACGTCCGCGTCGACCACGAGTGCGTCCAGTGTGGGCACACCCTCTGCTCAGCCGCCGGTTTGCGCCTGCTCGATCACTCCGAGGTCGTCAGTTTTCACCGTGAGCGCGGCGTCAGCCTCGACGAGCGACCATACTGGACGCTGCCGTGGTGTGTCAGCGACGAGTACACCAGAATCGTCGGCCGCGATCCGTATCGGCTCGAGGTACGGATGCCCGTCGGCGGCGACGTCATGCGGGTCAGGCTCGATAGCGATCTCGACGTGCTCGAGACGGCGATCGACACGTGTTCGTGACGGCGGTCGACAAGTGTTCGTGACGACTGATGTAGGCTGTTCGTCGCGCAGTCGACAACTGTTTGTACCGACGTCGGGCAGCCAATGGGAAGAAGCCAGTTACAACGCGCTTTTTGCCGTTCGAACCAAACGAAGGGTATGACAACCATCGAGGACAAACGCGAGGCCGCCCTCGCCGACCTCGCAACACACGACGGCGTCCTCGTCGCCTTCTCCGGCGGCGTCGACTCGAGTACGGTAGCCGCCCTCGCCCACGACGCCCTCGGCGAGAACGCCGTGGCGTGTACGGCAAAGAGCGAGACCCTCCCGGCGGCCGAACTCGAGGACGCCAGACGCGTCGCCGAGGAGATCGGTATCCGTCACGAGATCGTCGAATTCTCCGAACTCGACAGCGACGCCTTCATCGCGAACGACGACGAGCGCTGTTATCACTGCCGGACGATGCGACTCGGGAAGATGCTCGAGCGCGCTCGCGAGCTCGGTATCGAGACGGTCTGTGACGGGACGAACGCAGACGATCCGGTTGCGGGCCACCGACCGGGACTCCGCGCCGTCGAGGAACTCGAGGTGCACTCCCCGCTGCTCACCCACGACTTCTCGAAGGACGAGGTGCGCGAGGTCGCCGACCAGTACGGTCTCTCGGTCGCGGACAAGCCATCGATGGCGTGTCTCTCCTCACGCATCCCGACGGGGCTGGCCGTGACTGAGGATCGCCTCAGCCGGATCGAACGCGCCGAGGCGCTCGTCCACCAGTGGGGCTTCGAACAGTTCCGCGTGCGCGACCACGACGGCCTCGCCCGCATAGAAATCGCCCCGGAAGAACTCGAGGCAGCCCTCGATCCGTCGTTCGTCGAGTCGATCCGTGACCCCCTGACAGACCTCGGATTCGACCACGTCACGCTCGACCTCCACGGCTACCGGACGGGGAGCGTGAGTCCGGCCGGCGAGGACTCGAGCGTCGAAGCTGGCGAGACGGCGGTCGAAGGGACGGGCGAGCCACTCGTGGAAGACGTGTTCACAGCGGAGTACCCACGAGCCGACCACTGAGCCGTCGAGGGAGTGTTCGAGAGCGTTCGAGGCGTCCGTTTTCACCCACGAAAAATTGCAACGGACGTTCAGCTACCTGAATCAAGGAGAGAGTCCCCGCCCTTTAGAGTTGTTCTACGACGAGCAAGCACAGACGTTCAGGGCCTTTCAGCCAGTCACAATCAGCGAAAATCATTCTCGACTGGCACAACCACTGGCTTCGGAAGAAGCCGCTCTGGACATCGGTGCGAACAACATCGTTGCCTGCACAACAACGACCGGCAAGCAATACCTGTACGAAGGACGTGACCTGTTCGACAGATTCCGCGAAGCCACGCGAGAAATCGCCCGCCTCCAATCACTGTTGAAGGACAGTCGATACAGTAGTCACCGTATCCGACGCCTGTACGACCGACGTACAAAGCGGTGTGACCACGCACGGGACGCGCTTGCTCGGAACCTCATCGAACGCCTGTACGAAGAAGGCGTTTCAATGGTGTACGTTGGCGATTTGACCGATGTGTTGGAAACTCACTGGTCGGTGGAGGCGAACGTGAAGACACACAACTTCTGGGCGTTCAGAGCGTTCTTGAACCGACTGGCGTGTACCGCCGAAGAATACGGCATGTCGGTAGAAGTTCGGTCGGAAGCGTGGACGAGTCAGACGTGTCCGAACTGTGGTTCGACAGAGGACACAATTCGGCATCAGGATACGCTGACGTGTTCGTGTAGTTTCGAGGGGCACGCCGACCTCGTGGCAAGTGAATCGTTCTTGAGACGTCACCAGAACTCTCCGAGTTCTGGTTGGCGAACGAGACGCGGAGCGTCTCGTCAACGGCAGACGACGGTAACACGGTCGATGGCACGGCCTGTATGCCTCAAGTGGGACGACGATGATTGGTCAGAGTCACCACGCTCAGTTCTCAACGAGGAGCATACGAACCCGCAAGTTGCCTCCGTGGGTCGGTAAGCGATACCCCCAGCGCGAGGAAACCTCGCCGTTCACGGCGAGGAGGATGTCATGGTGCCAGTCTACCGCCTTGTAGCGACTTACTCGGGTTCGTCACCGCTAACCCGACGTCGGAGCCACTCGAGGGTGAGAGCCCCGCCGGCGATGCCGGCCCCCGTCGTGAATCCGGGCGTCGGGTCGTCGGTTTCTTCGCCGGCCGACGCCGTTCCTTCGCTCGCGGGGTCGTCCGTCGAGGTAGTCGTTTGATCGTCGTCCGTCGCGTCGTCGGTTCCAGTGTCTGTATCGTCATCGCCGTCGGCGTCGTTGGAGTCGGAGTCGGAGTCGGTGTCGGTGTCGTCACTCGAGTGCTCATCACTTTCGTGCTCGTCATCAGTGTCGTCAGCATCATCAGAATCGTCGCCGCCGGCGTCGGTTTCTGATTCGTCTCGAATCGCGACCACGTCCCTGGTGCTGGCCGCATAGAGCGTTCCGTCCACGAGCGCGAGCGCCGGGACGCCATCTGTGGAGACAGTCCACTCGACGTCGCCCGTCTCGGCGTCGAACGCGTAGACACCGACCTCCGGCTCGGGCTGATCCTCGGGTGCGTAGGCCTCACCGTCGATCAGCAGCCCCGCATACACGGTCTCCTCGGTGACGACGACCGACGATACGTGGTAGGTGCTGACCTCGGTCGACCATGTCTCCTCTCCAGTTCCCTGATCGTATCCCCGGAGATTGTGGGAATCGAGTCCGTAGAATCGTTCGTCGGTGATCGCCCCGGAATCCCACGACGGCGACTCACCGACGACGCGCTTCTCGCCGGTTTCGAGGTCATAGAGCGTCGTGTAACCGATGGGCCACATGCCGGATTGCTCCCGGTCTACGCTGCCGATCGCGACCAAGTCGTCAGTTGCGACGGGGAAGACGGTCTGCCGGTCGTTCGTCCCCGCGAACACGACATCGTCGCTCTCTCCTACCGACGCGTCGTCGACCCAGCGCTCGGTGCCGTCCTCGAGTTCGAGGGCGAACGCACGGGATTCGCTGGTGGCGATCACCGCGCCGTCGCCGACGGCGACCGGCTGTTCGTACAGCGGGTCACCGGGCGGATCGAAGCGCCACCGTTCCGCGTTCTCGCTGGCCTCGATGGCGTAGAGAACCCCGTCGCCGACGACGAATACGATGCCGTCAGCGACCGTCGGCGACGGAATCTCCTCGTCGTATCCCAGGCGGGTCTGGCAACAGATCTGGCCGGTGTCGGCGTCGATCTTCGACAAGCGTTCGCCGCCCACGTAAACGAAGTCGCCGATCACCGCCGGCGTTCCCGTCGCGCCGATGGGATCGGTGCGCCACTCGAGGGAGCCGTCGGCGGTATCGACCGCGTGAACCTCGCCGTCTTCGGTCGTGAGTAACACCGTTCCGCCGGCGACCGCGAGTGCACCCGTATCCGTCGAATATCCACCCGGTTCTCCGTGCTCGTACGACCAGGCGACGTCGGCCGTCTCACCCGGGTGTGGGTCGGTTGGAACCAGGGGATTGTTGCCCGGGTTCCCGCCGAGTGAGGGCCAGTCGTGGCTATCCGCCCTCGCCGACGATGCGACCGCGGTTGCTCCACCGCCAGACGCAGCCAGGACGCTGCCGGCGGCGATCGTCAGCCCAGTTCGGTGCAGGAATCGGCGTCGACTTGATCGATTCATACGGCCGATTGAACGGATTCATATCAGTTTACTACGCAGTCTGTAGCATCGTTTCGGTGACGAAATACGCACCTGGAATCGTTTCACAGCGAACAACTACGGTCGAAGAAAGCAACAGAAAACCGGTCGATTCGCTCCCAGCCAAATGACCGGGTATGGCCCCTAACGCGACACGCCGAGGAAACGACAGCACCCACACAACACGGGATAGTGGATCGTCTCACCAGGCACAACCCACCAGAGCAGAACACGAGTGTACGAATGTGCGGACATATGAGGGAAGAGGGAGCAAGAACCCAACGTTAGATCAAAATTGATGGAATCCGTCGTGAATATTGCTCGAGTCGGTACGAACGTCGTCTTCGGCGAGTTACACGTGAGTGATGATCGGCGAGGACGTGCCCCAGACGAAACACGAAGAAACGCCTCCGATGGCTTACGAGGACGTGGCCACCGACTGGACGATCGAACACGCCCGCCAGTACACGCCCGCCGACCGCGACCGGGAGATGGCGTACGTGACCTACCGTCACGATGCCGGAGACCTGCGCCTCAGGGTCGCACCCGCCTCGATCGACTGCGGCGACCAACCAGGGTACGCGATCACGACGACGGCCTACCCGGGACTCGATTTCGTCGAACACGAGACGATCCGGTCGGTGTTGCGGTTCGAGCGGGCGAACGAACTCGCCCAGCGATTCATGTCGCTCTTTGGCGCTCGGTACGACGGCCCGGAGACGTTCGAGGAAGCCCTCGAGTATGCGACCGTCCGGGTTCGGGCCTCGAGTGCACACGATGCACCGGCCGATGTGGCGCTGTCCGTTCCGGAGACCGACGACAACGAGTAACGCCAAGGCTGGCGCTCGAGTGTAGCACCTGCCTCATTTCACGACCGCTGTTACTCGGTTCGAACCTCGATAGCTCCGTCCATCGTCGGCACGTGTGGTGCACAGACGAACCGAACCATCTCCTCACTGGCTTCGAACGTCAGCGTCTCAGTCGCACCCTCCTCGTCCGTGTAGTCGGTCTCCTCGAGGGCGTTATCGTCCTCGTCCCAAATTACGAGATTGTGGAAGTCACCGTCGCCGTTCTCCCAGGTCAGTTCGTACTCGCGACCGGCGTACAGCACCAACGTGGGGTTCTCCTCGTCGGCGATCTCCGGCGGTTCGACGCCGATCCAGTGGTCGAAGTGTCCCTCGAGAACGATCTCCTCGACGTTCTCCCATCCCACTGGTTCGTCGCCCTCTGCGTCGTCAGCCTCGGGTTCGGTCTGTTGAACCGGTGCCTGACAGCCTGCGAGCAGCGCCGTTCCGGCGAGTCCAGTCAGTTGCAACGTTCGTCGGCGAGAGAGTCGGTCGGTCGAGTTCATATGAACACGTTCGGGCCCAAGGGGGTAGGGGCCGTCGCTCGTTCCCACGAGGTTGGAATTCCGGTTCACCCCTCGAACGCGGGCGGTTGAACACCGACTCGCTTCCGCGTGTCGTCTCTCAACCGCTCATTCTCTGACCTGCACCTCGACGAAGTGCACCTCCACCCGTGGCTCCGACTCGAGTCGTTCCTGCAGTTCGTGTGCAATCGGCGGCGAATCGACTGATTCAGCCTTGCCTACCGTGAGGACGACGGTTTCCGGCGTGCCACGGAGTGGATGGTCGCTCTGTTCGACGGTCACGTCCATCAGGACGAGTCCCTGGTGTTCGTCGATGACTGCTGCGGCTTCACCGCGGATCTCCTCTTCGGCGAGGGCACCTTCGTAACTCGCGAAGGTAACGCCGGCAAGAAACACCGAGAGAACGAGGATGACGACGGCGAGCACGCCGATTCGGGTCAACGTCTCCACGCGAGCGGTGGAAGTGCGGAACCAGGTCTCCGGTCGGTAGCCCTGGTACCAGAGTACTGCGAGCGCTGCCATGTTGATCGAGAGGACGTTGACGAGAACGAACACGCCTGAGCCGAGGGCGAGCGTCGTATCGCCCCAGGCGAGAGCGATCCCGACGACTGCGGCAGGTGGGATCAGGGCAACGGCGATCATGACGCCGACGATCGCCGCCGAGACGCCCGTCGAGAGACTCACGGCTCCGGCGACCCCGGCCCCGAGAGCGATGGCGAGCGCCAGAAAGTCCGGCGCGAGGCGTTCGCGAATCTGATCGATATCGAGTATCTCGATCCCTGGAGGGACGAGATTCGCCATCTGGACGAAGCCGGCGAAGATGGCGGCGCTGGCGATCGCACAGCCGATTCCGAGCGCCTGTAACGTCACACCCCGAACCCGCAGGCCGTGGTCGTCGATAACGGTGCCGACGCTGGCGGACAGCGCTGGGCCGACCAGCGGCGCGATCACCATCGAACCGACGACGACGGCGGCCGAATTGAGCAACAGCCCGGCCGTCGCGACGACGGCACTCACGATGGTCAGGATGAGATAGTTTCGCGTCGTCGGCATCAGATCGGCCGCGCTCGATCGCAACTCCTCGCGGCCGATTCGATCCTCGTCGTTCTCCTCGGCGTAGCGCTCGGCGAGTTCCTCGAACCGCTCTGAGACGACCGTGCTGGCCTCGACGACGACGGTAATAGCGTCGTCAGACATACCGAGCGCCCGGAGTTTGTCCATCACCGGTTCGACGGCCGGCTGCGGAAGCGGGACGTACGCAACGGCTTCGAACTCACGCCGACTCGTTTCGTCTGTCATGGTGTACTCGAGTCCCTCGTCCTCGAGCAACCGACGAACCGTATCGCGTTTTCCCGTTGGGATGGTGATCTGAACCAGACGCACGACTGTCGAGACGGAGAGTGGGACGAAAAAAGCTCCCCCCGAGTACTCGCGCCTGCTCGCGTGGCGACCCCACCAAATATCAGATAAGGAGACTTTCAGCAGAGACCTTTTATCCGATGGGCACCCAACCACCCAGCGTGTCAGACGTGGGCGAGTACCTGCGGTTTTTCCCCTACGAAGAGCCGTACGCAAACCAACGCGAGGCGATGGATCGTATCTACAACACCCTCGTTCGCGGGCAGAACGTGCTCTTCGAGGGGGCCTGTGGCACCGGAAAGACCCTCTCGGCGCTCGTCCCCGCCCTCGAGGTCGCCCGCGAGCAGGGGAAGACGGTGGTCATCACGACGAACGTCCACCAGCAGATGCGCCAGTTCATCGCCGAAGCCCGAGCGATCACCCGCGAGGAGTCCATCCGTGCAGTCGTCTTCAAGGGGAAGGCATCGATGTGCCACATCGACGTCGGCTACGAGGAGTGTCAGGCGTTGCGGGACAACACCCGCGCGCTCGTCGACACAGAATCCGACTACGCCCAGCTCGAGCGCCGCCAGCGCGAGTTGCTCGAGGCGAGCCAGGGCGGCAGCGCCGCCGCCGCCGACGCCCGCAGCGCCGTCATGGACGAACTCGAGAGCCTCGAGGAACGGATCGACGACCTCGAGGAGGCGAACGTCTGTGATCACTATCGAAACAACCTGCTCGATACCGAGGCCACCGACGACTTCTTCGAGTGGCTGTTCGAGGACGTCCGCACCCCCGACGAGATTTACGAGTACGCCGACCAGCGGGAACTCTGTGGCTACGAACTCCTGAAGGAGGGACTCGAGGGCGTCGACCTGGTCGTCTGTAACTACCACCATCTGCTCGATCCGATGATCCGCGAGCAGTTCTTCCGCTGGTTGGGTCGCGACCCCGAGGACGTCATCGCCGTCTTCGACGAGGCCCACAACGTCGAGGACGCCGCCCGCGACCACGCCAGCCGCGCCTGCTCGGAACGGACGTTCGACTCGGCGCTCGACGAACTGGCCGAAGCGAGCGATCCACGGGCCGACGACGCCGCGAACGTGTTCGAGGCGTTCCGCGATGCTCTCGTCGAGACCTACGAGGATAGCTTCGGCTTCGGCGAGCGCGAACGGATCGGCGAGAACTGGGAGGACGTCCCGATCAGCAACGAAGATCGCCGGGACGACCTCACCCTTGAGTTCCTCCAGCGCTACGCCGGGCAGGGAATCGGTCCAGATCTCGAGGCGGCGATGCAACTCGGCCAGCAACTCGACGAGGAGTACGAGGAGGCCTACCGTGAGGGCGAAACGGCCACGCGAACGGAGTGTCAGACCCTCCAGGCCGGCGCGTTCGTCAACGCCTGGATGAACGAGGGCGGCGATCAGGGGCTGTATCCAGTCGTCTCCGTCCGCCGGGACTCCGGAACCGACGAAATCTACGGTCGCGCCGAACTCTACAGCTGTCTCCCGCGTCACGTCACCGGCCAACTGTTCGAGGAGGTTTCCGGCACCGTCCTGATGAGCGCGACCCTCCAGCCCTTCGAGGTCACAGAGAACGTCCTCGGTCTCGAGGAGTGCGTCACGATGGCGTACGGGCTCCAGTTCCCCCCGGAGCGTCGGCGCACCTACGCCGTCGAGACGCCGGCTCTCTTCGCCTCAGCACGGGACGATCCGGAGGTGCAGGCCGCGGTGGCAGACGGCATCCACGACGCCGTCAGGATGACTCCCGGAAACACCCTCGCGTTCTTCCCGAACTACGGCGAGGCGGCCCGGTACGCCGAATGCCTCGAGGGACGAACCGAGGCGTCGGTCTACCTCGACGAACCCGGCGTCGGCGCAGAGGAGTTGCGCCAGCAGTTCGTCGCCGACGACCACGCCGTCTGTTTCACCTCACTGTGGGGTACGCTCGCCGAGGGAGTGAGTTTCGACGGGCACGACGCACACACGGTGCTCGTCGTGGGCGTTCCCTACCCCCACCTGGACGATCGCGCCGAGGCAGTCCAGGAGGCCTACGACACCGCATTCGACGGCACCGAAACCGGCTGGCGCTACGCCGTCGAAATTCCGACCGTCAGAAAGACCCGCCAGGCGCTCGGCCGGGTCATCCGCTCGCCCGAGGACGTCGGCGTCCGAATTCTCCTCGACAGACGCTACTCGAGGCGCGCGAAGTCCGATCTCGGGAAGTACAGCGTCAACGGGACGTTCCCGCACGAGGAGCGCGAGGAACTGATCGACATCGACCCGGAAAAACTCAAGTTCGCGATGCTCAACTTCTACGCCGATCACGACCGGTACGAGGGGGAGCCGCCGGCACCGTAAGCGGTGAGCAGTGAGGGGAGGGCACCGCCCGAACCCTGGCAGCCGTCGACACCGCTCAGCGAACGTTGACGTAAGTTATCGAAAACAGGGAGGTGACGTACTCACGCGGGCAGGGAAACGCGGCTCACCGGCAGTCGGTACGTCCCGTCGAAGAACTCGAGTTCGGTGACCGTCCAGCGGATCGGCTCGATCTCCCGGTCGGCCAGCCGACGCGCCGCCTCGAGATTGCCTCCCCTGGCGAGCGTGACGTGAGGGACGTAATCCGGCCCCTCGAGCCCCTCGATGGGATCGAACGCCTCGGTTAGCGTCCGGTGGATGCGCTCGAGGCCGGGACTCTCGACGGCTAGGTAGACGACCGGCGTCGAGCCAAGCGGTGGCTCCTCGAAGTAGTCGATGCCCGTAATTTCGGCTTCGACGGCCGGTGACCCCTCGAGGGCGCGGTGTGCCCGTTGCTGGAGGCGGGCGACCTGCGGGTCGTCGCCGAGTCGCTTGAGCAGACAGGAGTGGGTCTCCCGAACGGTGTCGAAGCCGACGAGCGACGGATACAGGTCACTCGCGAGGGCTTTCACGCGTCCAGGGACGGGGACGTTGACGCTGTACACGGAGATCGTGGATCGAGGTAGTTCGTTGACTCGTATGAGTGTGCTGGTGTCCGTCGTGCCGTACCCGCAGGATGACGAGAAACCGTCTCATACGGTTTGCTGTAACTTTTCAGTGATTGCCGACCCGGTCTATCACCGGTAAGAGACGACAGCAGACCGTCTCAGGCCGCCTCTTCTCGCTCGGCACGCTCGCGGATGACCTTCCGGAGTTCGGCGGCGTCGTCCAGCGCCTCGAGTTCCTCGCGTTCGACGAGCGCGGTACCGTCGACGGCGTCCTGTTTGGCCCGGTCGACGACGTAGACGGACTGCGTGTGCGTTACGTGTCCGATCGAACTCATGATCCTGGCGCGTTTCTCGGCGGCCTTGGTGAACTGGGAGTGACCGGTGAGGACGACGTCCTCGTCGTCGTCTTCGTCCTGGCTGACGGCTTTGAACGGCGAACGAAGCGTCGGGTGGACGCGATAGCCCGCTCGGGTCAACACCGCGACGACTTCCTCGTCGTCCGGGTCGGCGTCCGGTTCCTCCGGCGGGGTCTCTCGGTCGTACACCGAATCGGCGCCGTCGAACACGTCGACGGGGCTCGTCAGCGGCGCGTTGAACAGATCCTCGAGCGCCATCGCCACCTCGATGGAGGCGTTCATGCCGTCTTCGTACTTCGAGACCGTCCGGCGGGAGACGCCGAGTTCGTTCGCCAGCCGACCGAGACTCCACTCCCGGGACTCACGCTCGTCGGCCAGCAAGTCGCCGTCGATGTTGACGTAGAGGCCGCCAGGCGCGGCGTAGATCAGTGGTGGTACGCCCTCGATGAACAGGTTGTACGCCGTATCGGGGCTGAACACGGGGACGCCGTGGCGGAAGTACACCACGTCCGGTTTTAGATCCTCGTCGCGACTGCGGAGACCGATGACCAGTGGCGTTGCCTCGAGGTAAGTGCCGAGTCGTCGCATCTCGTGGCCGGTTTCCTGGTTGAAGGCGTCGACGTTGCCCAGAATCTTGACGAGAACCAGATCCGTACCGCGGCGGGCAGCGATGTCGAAGCTCTTTGGGCGAATCGCACACCGGTCACTCACCGTAAAGCCTGCGTCCTCGAGCATCGCGGTGACGTTGCCGACCAGTGCGGATCGGGACATAGGGGAAAGTAAGTCACTCATCCCATATGAGCGTTTCCCCAGTGGTGGGGACGTGCTGTCTGCCATTCGACGGCTTCCTGAGCGATATCCTTATATAGAACTTTTTCAGCCGTCCGACGAGACGAAACCGGTTAACCGATCGCCCCGCTACCTCCACCGATGACCGTCGTCGGGCTGGACGATACGGATTCCCGCGAGCGCGGGATGTGTACGACCTACGTCGCGACAGAGATCGCCGCCGCGCTCAGCGAACGAGACGACGTCACCGTCGACCGACTGGTACTCGTCCGGCTCAATCCGGCCGTCCGGTACAAGACGCGAGGGAACGCCGCCCTGGCGATCCACATCGAGGACGATCCCGACGTGGCGTTTTCGGTGGCAAGAGACGTCCTCGAGAAGCGATCGGAAACCGCCGACGAGCGGACGAATCCAGGACTCGTCGTCGCCGATCACGACCCCGACGCAGTACCCGATCGGGTTCGGTCGTTCGCTATGGACGCCATCCGCGAGCAGTTGACGATCGAGGACGCCGTCACCGTCGCGACCGACAGCGGGTACCGCCACTGGGGGCTCGGAAACGGCCGCGGCCGCATCGGCGCGCTCGCGGCCATCGGTGCCTGGGCCGCGCTCGAGGATTGGACCTACGAGTACATCTCCTATCGCGAGCCAGCGCGGTGGGGCACCCCTCGAGCCGTCGACGAGGAGAGCGTCTTCACGGCGGCCGATCGCGGCTATCCGACGGTCTGGGATACAATCGACCGTGGCGAGGGAGAGACCGTCTGCGTGCCACACACGCCCGGGCCGATTTTACACGGCATCCGCGGCGACGACCCCGAGGTCGTTCGGACGGTGGCCAACACGATCGAAAGCGAACCGGTCGACGGACGACAGCTGTTCGTGACGAACCAGGGTACCGACGTCCATCTGCGCAACCACGGCTCGCTACGATTTGCGTCGGAACCCATCGACGGCCGCGCCTACCGACTCGAGGGGTGGGTCGCCAGCGAACCGGCAACCCGTCGCGGCGGCCACGTCTTTTTCGAGCTTGCGGGCGAGCCACCGGCCGTTGGGGACGGAGCCAAGGGCTCGAACACCCCAATTGACGAGACGGCTACCGGAACGAGCCCCCGACTCACGTGTGCCGCCTTCGAGCCCACCAAACGGTTTCGCGACCGCGTCCGGTCGCTGCACGTCGGTGATCGGATCACCGCCTGTGGGGAGGTATCGGGAGGGACGCTCAAACTCGAGAAATTCGCCGTTCGCGACCTCGTCCGTACGGAGCGGGTGACTCCCACCTGTTCGTCGTGTGGCCGTCGCATGAAAAGCGCTGGCCGGAATCAGGGCTATCGCTGTCGAGACTGTGGAACCAGCGCCGAGGAGAAGGTCGACCGTCGGCTCGAGCGTGACCTCGAGATCGGCTGGTACGAGGTGCCGCCGTGTGCCCGCCGCCACATCGCGAAACCCCTGGTTCGCGGGGGATTCGACGGGCCGACCCACCCCGAACGCTAGCAGTTCGTCCTGCCCGGGCGTGGGCCAACTGGAGCGGAGTCGTCACTTGCCGTCGAGCTACGTTGTCTCCGTCTCGACAGCCCCGTCCAGCGGTTGTACGCGAAACACGTAGTCCTCGTAGGCCCCGTCGAGATTCACGGGACTCTCCTCGGCGGTGTGTTCTCGACACAGGACGGCCGTTGCTTCGACGGCACCGTGACCGGTCTCCTCCTGGTACCGTTCGACGACCACGAACGCCGCCAGTTCGGCACACCCGCGGCGGTGACACTCGGGTGCGGTTTCGCCGGATTCGTCGAGATCGTCCCACTCGATTCGTTCCTCACGCGACGGTTCGGCTTCGTCAGCGCGGTCACGCGCTTCCGACACTTCCCGCTCTCGTTGCCGTTTTTCCGCGTCATGAGCTTGCTTCTCTCGCCCCTTTTTCGTGTCTGCCATACTCACACACACGTGGGTGAACGGGTTAACGCTGTGGTCGGCGCTCGAATGGGCGTAGTTTGGAAAAAACGAACGCATTCCTGGAAGACGGCTCGTCGGCTGGAAGACAGCGAAACAGCCCGAACCGGCCTCCAAAGGTTATTGACCTGCTCGTCGTCAGGAGACTATGGCTACGGACGCAGACGACCGACAACTGGTCGTACGAGCACAATCGCACCTGGATGAATGGACGAACAGGGCTCGAACGGCGGCATACAATGAACTGTTCGAGGGGGACGAATCAATTCTCACCGACGACGACGTGCAGCGTCTCGACGCACTCGACTCAGCACTGGAACGACAGGGCGGCGACGGCGTCTGGGGAACCGACCGGTACGGCATTCACACGGCCGGTGTCACCGATTCGGACATGCCACTTGGGGTCGTCTGTGTGTACCACCCACAGATTACCGCCGACTCAGTTCTCCAGGGCGGAACGGGGCTCGACGATGAAACCGAAGAGCGACTCAACGCCGCGCTCTGGGAATACAGCGAACGCGTCGCAACCCGCATCGAGGACTACCTCGAGGCATTTCTCGGTCGAATCCAGGACTGAACCCGACTACTCCTGTTCGTCGGGTTTGCGAACTTCGGTGACGATCACGTCCCAGTCCGGATGACCGTCGCCGTTTCGACAGTCCCACCCGCCCTCGAGATCTATGTCAGCGGTGTACGCCCGAAGCAAGAGCGCTTGCAGTTCTGCCTGGAAGTCTTCGTCGGACGAGAGCGCGTCCTCGGTAGTGGTCATACGTGTGTGGCCCCTGTGTCCACGTTGGCGCCCCCGTCCAGTTCGGAAGGGGTGGCTGTCACGACGCCGTCGCCTGAGACCGAGATATCGCACCCTGCGAACCTAAACGAGAGGTGGACGAACCCGTTCGGCAGGTTTCGATCCCGTAGCAACTCATTTACTGCATCAGTGTCGATGATGTCGTGAAGCGGATTCAGTTCGAGCGGATCCACCCCCAGGGCGTTCGTCACTGTCGCGACGACAGCCATACTGGCGGTTGTCGTGTCCTGGTCGTACTGGGCCCGATACGTCTTCGAGTCCTGCTGATACTCGAGCGACTCCAACTCGACACCCGACTGTGTGGCAATCATTCTGTTCTACCCTATCCTAACGGTTTGACGCGTGTTAAAAGCAGTACTGATTATACAGGAGGTATTAATACAGCCAGTGGCCGTGACTGGAGTTGCTCATCAGCGGATGAGCGTCCCGGCGATGAGCCGTCTGTGCCCACGTCTGAGTCGGGACGACAGCGACTGCTGGGTGATGCCGAGTTCCGTAGCGACTTCCTCGAGTGACGCCTCGCGTGGTGAATCGAAGTACCCACGTTCGTAGGCCAACACCAGCGCTTCTCGCTGGGTCTCAGTCAGTTCGTACCCATCGCCCTGAACTGGGAGCAACTCGTGTACGGCAGTGATCTCGATAGGAATATCGTGGTTCTGACAGATCGTTCGAAACTCGCTGACCGCCTCGCGATTCTCCCCGCGAACCTCGAACCGCCAGCCGTCGTTCGTCCCGACCCCGGAAAGGACGGCGATGTTAGCGCTGGCGAGGGCACTCAGAAGGCCAAAATACGTCTCCTCCCACTCCGCACGCAGGAGATACTCGTCGTCGACGCTGTCGATGAGTTCGATGTTGATCACCCCGGCGTGTGCTTCGAACGCGGCTTCGATATCCTCGGCCTCCGCGCCGCGCACCCAGAAGTACGGGATGATTAAGGTCTCGTGTGGGATGAGTCGTTCCAGTTCGACCGATACCGCCGGTAGGTTTTCGAAGACCGTCCCCAGCGGGAACTCGTCCGCCGGACTCGTAAACTCCATCACGGTAGCCATACAGACCAGTTCGACATGACAGTCGATAGTCCACGTGGGTGGTGTGCCATGGTTCGATTGTGGTATTCCGCGTCGTCAAATAAGATAGCTTGGTGTATCATGCCACCCGGTTTTGTATGGGCATACCCAACGACTGTGACAGGGAAGTAATGAGCGTAATCGTCGAATTCCAGATTCCATCTGCTGACTTCGAACTTGGACGGATCCTTCACGTGGAAGGGGTCACCTCCATCGAACTCGAAACGCTCGTTCCGATCGGCGAAGCCACCGTTCCGCTGTTCTGGATTCACAACACCACGCGCCACTCGTTTCTCGAGAACGTCCAGCGGCATCCGGCAGTCAACGACGCGTCGGAAGTGGACGTATTCGAGGATCGAGCGCTCTTTACCCTCGATTGGGATGCGAACCACGACCACGTCTTTCGAGCGATCAGAGAGACGGATGGTCAGCTCCTGAGTGCCATCGGCACTCCCGACGTCTGGGAGTTCGAATTGCGATTTCCCAACCACGATGCACTCAGCGAGTTTACGTCACACTGTGAAGACGCACAGGTCTCGTTGGAGGCCACGCGGGTGTATAACCCGACGAAACCCGACGCTGGCCCGTGGTACAGTTTGAGCAAGCCCCAGCGCGAAGCGATTACGCTCGCCGTCCAGAACGGCTACTACGACATTCCCAGAGGCTGTACGACGAAGGAACTCGCGGACGAACTCGAGATTTCCGATCAAGCCGTGACGGAACGACTCCGCCGAGCGATTGTCGCCCTCGTTTCCTACACAATCATCCCTCCCAAGACGGAGGACTAACACGGCCGTCACCCTTATCCACCATGCGATGCCCTCAGGGGGCTTGCACCAGACTAGGTGGATATGGATCACACGACGAGTGATGCGTCTTCGACGAGCAAGACTCTTGAAAGCGAGGGCGCACCCACTCCCGAAGCAGTGCTCCTCGCGGTAGCTAACGACCAGCGACGGGCGATTCTTCGGTTACTGAACGACGCAGACGAGCAAGCCATGGCGGTTTCCGAACTCGCAAACGTCGTTGCCGAACATACGTTAGATGGGGAACCCCCAACCGACGCCGATCGACGACGTGTCCACACGGCACTCCACCATATCCATCTACCGAAACTGGAAGACTCCGGGTTGGTCGCGTACGATTCCGAAACGAACCGGGTTCGAGACGTGACCGGAGAACTGGGGCAGGAACTGTTAACGGTGATTGCCCCGCACGAAGGCGACGAGCACTATAACGGGCACGAGCACAAGTGAAATTTCCCCCGACGATTTACTCTCGAACGGCGTTCCGTCACTGACTCGAGACAGACTCGAGTTCGATTCCTCCTCGTACTCGAAGTCGAAACGACTGTTTTCTACCAGGAAAAACGACCGTTTCTACCAGGGAATAGTGTGGCCGTCAGTTGGGTACGACGGATTACGGCACGCTCACGCCCTGCCGCGCCAGAAAGTCACTCGCCTGTTTGATCTCGACCGGGCTACCGATGATCCGACAATGGTGCTCACCCTCCGGGAAAATCGTGACCGTGAACTCCTCGTCGAGTTGCGCCTCGAGGCCCCTGAGAGCCTCCTGGGGGAGAACGATCTGGGTACTATCACGCAAACTCGACGGATCTGGCATGCGTACACTCGGAGGATGACAAGCCCCTCGTTTATGTGTGTCGAAGTGTCGGTAAGCCTGCAAACGGTACCAACGAGTGGATCACTCTCGAGGAACGAATCGCTGTGACTCGACCCTCCCCGCCGCGTGAGGTCGAAAGGGTTTTTCGCCACGGCCGGGTGACTCTAGGTAGAATGGGGCTCGAGGAGGAGATCGATGCAATCGAAGAAGAGATCGCCAATACGCCCTACAACAAGTCGACAGAGGCCCACGTCGGCCGGCTAAAGTCCAAACTCGCGGAGAAAAAGGAGAAACTCCAGAATCAGTCCTCGGCCGGCGGTGGAACCGGCTACTCCGTCGAAAAAACCGGCGATGCGACAGTTGCCCTCGTCGGCTTTCCGAGCGTCGGCAAGTCGTCGATGCTGAACTCGCTGACGAACGCCGAAAGCGAAACTGGCGAGTACGAGTTTACCACGCTCGACGTGAACCCGGGGATGTGCAAACACCGCGGAGCGAACATCCAGATGCTCGACGTCCCCGGGCTGATCGAAGGGGCAGCGATCGGCAAAGGCGACGGCAAACAGGTGCTCTCGGTCGTCCGAAACGCCGACCTCATCCTCTTCGTCCTCTCGGTGTTCGAAATCGAACAGTACGACCGCCTCCAGGAAGAGCTGTACGACATCAACATCCGGGTCGACAAAGAGCCGCCGCGGGTAACCGTCCGCCCGAAGATCAAAGACGGGATCAAGATCACCTCGAGCGCCGACCAGGATCTCGACGAGGACACGATCAAGGAGGTGCTGCGCGATCAGGGGTACGTCAACGCCGACCTCAATCTGGGAGAGAAGGTCGACATCGACCGGCTCATCGACGGACTCATGGAGAACCGGGAGTACATCCCGTCGATCACCTGCGTCAACAAGGTCGATCTGATCACCCCCGAGTACAAGGAGACCGTCGACGAACAGCTACGCGAGCGCGGTCTCGACCCCGAGGAGGTGACGTTCATCAGCGCCGAAGAGGAGAAGGGGCTCGAGGCGCTGAAAGATCGGATGTGGGACAACCTCGACCTGATCCGGGTCTACATGGACAAGCCGGGACGCGGTGTCGATTACGAGGAACCGCTGGTGATCCAGGCAGGGTCGACGATCGAGGAGGCCGTCGAGAAACTCGGCGGCGAGATGAAAGAGCGGTTCCGGTTCGCCCGCGTTTCGGGGCCCAGTGCCACTCACGACCAGCAACAGGTCGGCGACCAGCACGTGCTCGAGGACGAAGACGTGCTCAAGCTGATTTTACGTCGGTAGTTCGCTACCGCACGCGCTACTGGTGAACAAACGAACGCGGAATTTGAGCGCTCGCTCGAGAGCATCGAGTCATCGGAAAAGCATCAGTTGTCTAGACGAAACGGACGAGTACTTTCTGATAGCCGATTCCATAGATGCCCGCGTAAAGCATAATCGCGCCGAGGGCAGCGAGCCAGACAGCGGCGACCAGTTCCCCGGAACCCAGTTGCTGGACGCTTAGGTACTCCGCAGCCGCACCCATCGCCGTGAGGATGCCCGCGATGATGGTGTACATGAGAAGTATCGCGAACTCGACGAGGACGTCAGTGTTTACGGCAGTCACGACGTATTCTATCGCCTCGAGCGACGTAACACTTTCTGTTGATGTAAAGAGGTCACAGTGTGGGCGTACTACCGTGGGAACGCCGGCACATTGCCAGCACGTAACACCATCACAGACGGTAAAATGGTTCTTTCAGTCTGCCAAAGGGGTTTATCGGTTCCTGCGGAGTCTCACCTATGGAGACACCGACTCGTGCGTCACCACCGATTGACCGCCGGCACGTCCTCGCGCTCACCGGCGCGCTCGTCGCCGGGATGGCTGGCTGTCTGAGCGGTGAGGACGATCCAGCCACCGACGATACGGGAACTGGAAACGGCGATAGCGACTCGATCGATGACACCTCGCCGCCTGAACCGGACGGAAACGGCTTCGACGACTACGACGTCCCGGCGTTTCCACAGCTCGATTTCGTGACCGATCCCGACATCGACGACGACGCGCTGGCGACCCAGATCAGGGGGAACGTCGACTTTTCGCTGACGCTGCTGGCACAACTCCGCGGGGAGGCACCGACCCAGAACCTCTTCGTCTCGCCGTACAGCGTCTCCGTCGCCTTGGCGATGACCTACGCCGGCGCCCGCGGGGAGACCGCCGAAGCGATGGCCGAGGCCCTGCAATTCCGCCTCGAGGGCGACGACATCCACGCCGCTTTCGGTGCGCTCGAGGCGGAGTTCGCCCGCCGAAACGAAGACGGCGAATCGGTCGAGACGCCGTACGGTGCCGACGATGACGAAAACGACGACACGCCGGCGTTCCAACTCGCCACCGGAAACGCCCTGTGGGGCCAGGAGGGGTACGGGTTTCGCGAGGAGTTCCTCGACCTGCTCGAGGCATACTACGGAGCCGGGATGCAACTCGTGGACTTTTCGGGGGATACCGACGCCGCCCGAGAGACGATCAACGCGTGGGTCGAGGAGCGGACGAACGACCGGATCGAGGATTTGTTGCAACCGGGGGACATCTCCAGTCTCACCAGGCTCGTGTTGACCAACGCCATCTACTTCCTCGCGCCGTGGCGTCACGACTTCGATCCCGCCGATACGTCTCCCGGGACGTTCACGGGTCTCGACGGCTCCGAAACCGAACTCGAGCTCATGTACCAGTCGACCGAGCTCCCGTACGCCGAAATCGAGGGGCACCAGCTCGTCGAGCTCCCCTACGCCAACCAGGAGACCAGCATGATCGTGATTCTCCCCGCCGACGGCGAGTTCGAGGACTTCGAGGAAGCGTTTTCCGTCGACCGGCTGGCGACGCTGCTCGAAGCGACGACAGTTCCTCAGGTCGATCTCACCATGCCGAAATTCGGCATCGAGTCGCGGTTCAGCCTGCTCGACGTCATGGCAGACCTCGGGATGCCGCTCGCGGGGGATTTCAGCGGAATCGACGGCGACGGCGGGCTCGAGATCAGCGAGATCATCCACCAGAGCTTCATCGAGGTCGACGAGGAGGGTACCGAAGCCGCGGCGGCGACGGCAGTCGCGATGGACGAGAGCGCGCCAGCCGATCACGTCGAGATGGTCGTCGACCGGCCGTTCCTGTTCTACATCCGTGATCGGCCGACCGAGACGCCGCTGTTCGTCGGGCGTGTGATCGACGGGGAGACGCTGCAAGAAGAGTAAATCGAACAGTGCTCAGTGGGCTCGAGCCCACGGGACACGGTACTCACTCGAAGTCTCTATGTACGCCCCTCACTCGAGACCACCATCTCTGGACTCGAGATCTTCATTTCCAGTCCGCTCGACGCGTACCCGTACGTCCGACCCCACCTCGAAGGGCCGATTCGGACAGATGAGCTTCGCGCCGAAGCCGTCGTCTCGAGCGCAGAAACACGAGAGGCCGGTGATCGGCGTATCGTCGACGGTGACGGTGACGTCGTCCCAGGTGACCGTCCGTCCCTGGCTGACGCCGAGTCGGTCGCCGTTGAGTCGAACGTCGCTCTCGCCGTTGAGTCGACTCCCGCCGTCGCCGTTGTCCCGATCCCGATCGCTGTCCTGACCGAGGACACCACCGCCGTCGTAGTGGGGAATCCCGCCGTCCAAGACGCTACCGCAGTCAGCAGCGATCCCGACGAATCCGTTACCCGGGTCGGGATGGCGCGGCGCGTCGAGAACCGCGTAGGTTTCGCCCGTTTCGACGACCGTTCCGGTGCCGTCCCACTCGAGTGGCGTCACTTCGAGCCCCAGCTCGATCGGCAGCGAGCCGGTTGCCCGATGCAGGTGTTGCTCCGGTGTGCGAAACCCGACGTGCAGGTGGTTGTCGACCCAGGGGGCGAAGAAGCCGGCTCGGACGAGGCGACCGAGGGAGTCCCCGGCCTCGACGGTCATGCCTGCCTCGACAATGGGGTCGACGTGAAGGACACGAGTCACCAGCCCCTCGAGCGGGCCAGAGTCATCACACTCGATGAGAATCAGGTGGTCGTGTTCGGGCGCGTACGGTTTCGGTGGCGCGCGAACGGTTCGGGTCTCGAGGACGGTTCCTGAAACGGGGCTGGGTGCCCAGGTCGTCCGGCCATCCCGCAGGGTACCGGGATAGAGATCGATCGCACAGCCGTCGTCGTGAGCCGGGTACGGCGAGTTGTAGAGCGAAAACCGTGTGTATCGCTCGAGCACGTCGAGGCCCAGCGTGACCGTCCGCGTCATCACCCTCGAGTCGGTGTCGCCGGGGTTTAGATAGTTCGGCTCGCAGTGTCGGCTATGGAACTCCCCGAGTCCGTCCGGGTGCTCCGTGGCCGCGCATCGACCATCGAGGTCGACCGGGTCGAGAGCGAGCGTCTCCTCGAGTTCGCCGCTGCCGGCGAGCGGGCCGTCCGCGTCTGGGCGCCCCACCGCCAGATCGCCTTCGGCCGTCGGGACGCGCGACTCGAGGGATACGAACGAGCCCGAAACCGGGCGCGCGAACACGACTTCCCCCCTGTCGAACGAAGCGTCGGCGGCCGGGCGGTCGCCTACGACGGGACGAACGCGCTGGCGTTCGTCCGCGCGGAACCGGTCGCGGACTTCCGGCGAGGCACCGACGAGCGCTACGAACGACTGACGAACGACGTCGAAGGGGTGCTCGAGGGCCTGGGTCTCGAGCCGGTTCGGGGCGAACCCGCGGACTCGTTCTGTCCGGGTGCGCACTCGATTTCGCTCACGTCAGCGGACGGCTCGCTCCGGAAGGTCGTCGGCATCGCCCAGCGCGTCCGCAGCGATGGCGCGCTCGTCTCGGGCATCATCATCGTCGACGCCGCGGTCGAGCTCGCGGCCGTCCTCGAAGAGGTCTACGACGCGCTCGACGTCCCTTTCGATCCGACGTCGGTCGGAAGCGTTGCCAACGGTGGCGGGACGGCCGACCCCGATCGGCTTCGAAAGCGTCTCGAGGACGCCCTCGTCGGCGACGGCGACCCGGTTTACGAGGAGATCAGTTCGGCCTGAGCCTTCCGGCAGAGTCCACTCACAACAGTGCCGATGCTACCAACACAACCGCCAGCGCGAGTGCCGGCGCGTCCAGTCGCGTGAACGACAGCGGTGGCAGCGTCGGGTTCCACGCGAAACAGCGCGCCTGGAGGGCGAGGGAGAGCCGGTCGGCCCGCCGAAAAGCTCGCTCGATCGCCACGGTTCCGAGATGGGTTACCCGCTCGAGCTGCCCGCGTTCGGTTCCGAGCCGGGCCGCGGAGGCATCTCGAATCGTCCGCAGGTCGGATCGGAGGAGCGGAAGAAATCGAAACACGAGCGCGACGCCCATCCCGATGAGCTGCCCGGGTTTCCCCGGAAACGTTCGCTGGATTGCCGCTCGCGAGGCACGAACCGGCGTCGATCGAATGTAGGCGGCGCTGACGAGCAGAATCAACACGATCCGGTAGCTCGCGAGCGCCGGCTCGAGCGCCTGCCGCGGATCGATCCACGGACTCCCGATGGTGATCGCGCTGACCAGTGGAGCCGCGAGCAAGAGCGGAAAGGCGAATCGGTACGCGACGAGTGCTCGCTGGATCGACACGCGGGCCGACCACAGGAGTGCCAGTGCGAGCAGCGTCAATACGGTGAGCGCTCGCGGGGTCGGATGGACGATGGCAGCGACGGCGAAACCGATCTGGACGGCGAGTTTCGATCGCGGATCCAGCCGATGGGCGAGCGTGTCGTCGGGTTCGTAGGCGAGCACGGTAGTCTCCTCAATCGACCTCCGTTGGAACGCGGACGTCGAGTTCCGCGAGCGCCTCGAGCGCTGCCTCTGGCCGATCGTCGATCACAACCTGGCCGTCGCGCATTCCGACGACCCGATCGGCCAGGGGGACGACGTCCCGAAGATCGTGCGTCGCGACGACGATTCCCGTCCCCGCCTGCGAGAGCGATTCCAGCCGCTCGAGCACCGACCGGCGAGCGGGCTCGTCGAGGCCGGTGAACGGCTCGTCGAGCAGGAGGTGCGTCGGTTCCATCGCGAGCGCGCCGGCGATGGCCACGCGGGACTGTTCGCCGCCGGAGAGGGTGTCGATACGATCCGATTCCCGCCCCTCGAGCCGGACGGCATCGAGTGCCGCCGTGACGCGGTCGTCGATCTCGGCACGCTCGAGGCCCAGGTTTTCCGGGCCGAAGGCGATGTCCTCGCCAATCGTCGCCGCGACGAACTGATCGCGCGGGTGTTGAAAGACCATCCCGACGGCCGTTCGGGCGGCGACCAGGTCGTAATGGACGGGGGTGCCGTCGACCAGCACCGCTCCGGACGTCGGCTCGAGCAGCCCGTTGCAGTGGCGCAACAGGGTGGTTTTTCCGCTGCCGTTTGCGCCGACGAGGACGACGAACGCCTCGTCGTCGATCTCGAGCGAGACGTCCTTGAGGACGGTGACGCCGACGATTTCGTGGCAAACCGATCGGAACTCGAGCATCGGCTCAGTTGCCGATCGACAGTCTACCGCTACGGACGATAGCGATGGCTGCCGCGAGTTTCACCAGATCGAACGGGAGGTAGGGTACCATAGCTACGACGACGGCCTCGGCCATCCCAACGTTCTGCACCCAGCCGAACCAGGGAACGCCAATCCCGTATACGAGGACGAGTCCGGCGACGACGCTCACGACCAGCGTCGGCAACGAAACTGTAGCCGGATCGCGCAGCGTCGTCCCCCGGTGGACGAAGAGTCCGATCACAAACGCCGCGATTGGATAGGAGAGGAGGTAGCCACCCGTGGGACCGGCGATGACGCCGAGACCGCCCGCGCCGTTCGCGAACACCGGGAGTCCGACCGCGCCGGCGGTGACATACAGGAGCATCGACACAGGGCCCCAGACGGGGCCGAGTGCGAGGCCGGCGAGGCACACGAACAACACCTGCAGGGTGAACGGGACGGGTGAGAACGGAATCGGGATCGAGACGTACGCCGTCGCGCTGATCAGCGCCGCGAGCACGGCCGCTCGAGCGAACGACTGCGCGACGTCGCCGTCGACGAGGTTGACGGAGTTGGTGGATGTCGCCATACCTCGACTGTCTCGTAAACCGTGTTTAACTGTTCGGTTTACGAGCGCGTGTGTTGTTCGGTCACATCGTGTGATACCCGTCCGGTTCAGCCACAGCGGAACTCGAAGAGGGGGTCGAACTCACAGACAGTACAGCCTCGTCGTGAGCATCGCCACGCGGCCTGGAAAAGGGATCTCGACCGACTGGTCAGCGGTCGACACGAGTCGGTTCGAGCGCGAATATCGAGCTAGTGGTGATGTCCCGTCGCTTCCGCGAAAGTGACGCCGAAGCGCTCCTCGAACAGCTCCATCGCACGCGCTTCCTGGGCTTCGAGTTCCTCGCTCGGCTCCTCGCCGTGGTGGACGATGTGGTGGGCGCGGCTCGCGAAGGACAACAACGTGATGTCGCCGACGGTCTCGGCCTGGGTCTGGTCACCTTCGGCGAGCAGGTCGACTAGCCCCGAAGGAAGCGTTACCTCGTCTGTGTCGCCGTCTGCCGTTTCGATCGAAAAGGTCGTGGTCTCGACGTCGTCTGCCATGACTGCCTCGTTGCGGGGCAGCCCTAAAGGTGCTGTGGCTTCCGTCGCCGGCCGGTGGATCGCGCCATGCCTCCATTGCCCGCGTTTGTTCCGACACTGCTGGCGACCACGTGGAAGCCACAGACCGAACTCGAGAAAGCGTTGTGTCGTGCTGACGACTGATAGGCAACGATGTACCAATGTACCGTCGATCGCCTACCAGGACTCGGCGATCGGTGGTGCGTGACGACAATAATCCCTCTGACGTCCCGGGTTACTCGGCAGCTAGCGATCGAACCTGTTCCCAGCGACCTTTCGACTCGAGCTGGGACTGTAGTTCGTCGGCGTACTCCTGAGTCAGCGTCTCGGCGGCCTCGCGTTCCTCGTCGTAGCTTCCACCGCCACCGCCCATGCCAAGTGCACCCTTGATCGAGGAGACGATGCCACCGCTCGAACTCGAGCCAGCGCCAGGGTCACCGCCCATCGCGCCCACCTGCGAGCGAACGTTCTCGAGTTCGGGGAGAATCTGTTCGACCTTCTCGGTGTTGGCGACGATCCGGGCCGCCTCGGGGTCGTCGGGGTTCTCGATCTCGAACTCCGTCGCGGTCATGATCAGGCTCCACTCCTGGCTCGTAAAGCGGGAGCTCTGGATCCGCGTCGAGAACTCCCGATCGACGGTCATTCGCTCGCCGACGATCCGATCCGTCCACTCTGTTCCCATAGCCGATCATTGTCCGGTGCTCGTATCAGCGTTTCCCTCGCCGACAGAGCCACAGCGGCTTTGTCCCATCGGCTCCACGGCCATCGGCTGCGTGGCCAACGATCAAATGGAACGACGTGGTAGAATGCTCGAGACTCCATGTTCGACGACAGAACCGACGCCGGGAACCAACTGGCCGACGCGCTGGTAGAACGGGGGATCGAGGCCGACGTCGTCCTCGGAATTCCGCGGGGTGCACTCCCCATCGCTCGACCGGTCGCCGATGCGCTCGAGGCCGACCTCGACGTCGTCGTGGCGCGCAAGCTGGGTGCGCCGTCGAACCCCGAACTCGCCCTCGGCGCGGTCGCGAGCGATGGCTCCGTCTGGCTGAACGAGTCGGTCATCGCACACCTCAACGTCGATGACGCGATCATCGAAGACACGCGAGAGCGGGAAGCCGAGAACGCCGCGACCAAAGCCGCCCGCTATCGGGACGGCGACGACCTCCCGGATCTCGAGGGAAAGCGCGTCGTCATCGTCGACGACGGCGTGGCGACCGGGGCGACGGCCATCGCCTGCCTGCGACAGGTGCGGGCGGCCGACTGCGAGTTCGTGATGCTCGCCGTTCCCGTCGGCTCGCCCGACTCGGTATCGCGCCTCGAGACCGAAGCCGACGAGGTGTTCGCGTTGCAGACGCCGCGCTGGTTCCAGGCGGTCGGACAGTTCTACCGGGACTTCGGCCAGGTGAGCGACGAGGAAGCGATGACGTATCTGGATCGGCCGTAGAGGACCGACTCGATTCCGATTCCCGGACGTGAACGACGCCATCACAGTGCTAACCGACTGCGAACCAGATCCCCGAGTGACGGAGACGGTGTCGATAAGTAGCTCCTCGAGCAACACACCCCCATGACCTTGTTTGGAACCGCCGGGATCCGCGGGCCGGTCGCCGAGGCGATAACGCCCGCACTCGCGCTCGCGGTCGGACAGGCAGCTGGCTCGCCAGGCGAGACGTTCGTCCTCGGTCGGGACGGCCGCGAGACCGGGGAAGCTCTCACCGCTGCCCTCGAGGCCGGCCTCGAGAGCGCCGGCGCAGACGTCGAACGGGTCGGACAGGTGCCGACTCCGGGACTCGCCTTCGCCTCCCAGGGCCGACGTGGCGTGATGGTCACCGCGAGCCACAATCCGCCCGCGGACAACGGGATCAAGCTGTTCGTCGACGGCGTCGAGTACGATCGCGAAGCCGAGGAGATGGTCGAGGAACTCGTGGACAACCCAGTGCAAGCCTCTTGGGACGAGTGGGGCTCGTCCCGGCGCAGCGACGTCCTCGACAACTACCAGGGTGCCGTCGCCGCGTACGTCCGTAGCCGGTTCGGTGAGGAGGAGCGCCCCCTCGAGGGACTCAACGTCGCCGTCGACTGCGGGAACGGCGTCGGATCGCTGGCGACGCCACAGGTGCTCGGGCGCCTCGGAGCCGACGTCGTCACGATCAACGCCACCGTCGACGGCCACTTCCCGGGTCGACCGAGCAAACCGACCGCGGAGACGCTGACCGACTTTTCGTCGTTTCTCGCTGCTGGGGAGTTCGACCTCGGTCTCGCGCACGACGGCGATGCGGATCGACTGGTCGTCCTCGAGCCGTCCGGCGAGGTCGTCCACGAGGACACGATTCTGGCCCTCGTCGCCGCCCACTACGTCGGGACGGCGAGCGTCGACGACCCGGTCGTGGTGACGACGCCGAACGCCTCCGCCCGCATCGACGAACTCGTTCGCGAGGCTGGCGGCCGCGTCGAGCGGGTTCGACTGGGGGCCCTCCACGAGGGGATCGATCGCGTCGAGGCGGCCGACGGTACTGATTCCGATGGCGACGACGACCGGACGGGGACGGAAGTCGTCTTCGCCGCTGAACCCTGGAAACACATCCACACCGCCTTCGGCGGCTGGATCGACGGCGTAACCAGCGCCGCGGTAATCAGTGCACTCACGCTCGAGGCCGGATCGCTCGACAGCCTCCGCGAACCCGTTTCAGAGCGGCCGTACCGAAAGGTCTCGATCGACTGCCCGGAAGACGCAAAGGAGTCCGCGATGGCCGCCCTCGAGACGGCGCTACCGGCGGCGTTCGAGGAGGCGACGGTCGACACGGATTACGGGATCCGACTCGAGTTCCCCGATAGCGCCTGGATTCTCGTCCGCCCGAGCGGCACCGAACCCTACGTCCGACTCTACGCCGAGAGCGACGACGTTGATGCGCTGGTTGCCGACGCGAAGGCAGTGATTCAACGAAATATTGACGCTTAGTGGGTGTGCGTGTGAGCGTGACCAGTTCCAAAATTCCGCTCAGAGCTCACAGTACACCGGAACGCCGCCTTTCACGCACGAGATCCGTACCGGATTTTCGTACGTAATTGTGACGTGTTCGCTCGCTCTGACGTACGTCTGTGGTGAGGCGGTTGGTGGCTGTCGTTTCAATAGTCCTGCATCCTCGAGTCGTTCGACGGTTCGGTAGGCAGTCGTCATCGCCACGTCGAGTTCGTCACAGAACTCCTGGACGGTCGTCGGACCGTCCGCGTGGAGAAATAGCTGGCGGGCGGTGTTCTCGGCGAGGAGTGTGATTATCTGCTCGGGTTTGCACCCGTCCTCCCCGTCGCTGATACCACACGGGTGGTGCTGGATGGTTGAGTGGCTCATAGCAAACACTTGTCTACACAGTATCATACACCCCGGTACTCACTCCCACTCACTGGGAATGGGTTTACCGCCCTCGATCCAGACACCGGGAACCCTTTGTCGCCTCCGGCCAATCTCGAGCCATGGACGCGCTGATCGATGCCGCTCGTGAGATCCAATCGCGAGCCCACGTCCCTTACTCTGAGTACCGGGTCGGGGCCGCCCTCGAGACCGCCGACGGCGAAGTCTTCGTCGGCTGTAACCTCGAGAACGCCAACTACAGCAACAGCCTCCACGCCGAGGAAGTCGCCATCGCCGAGGCGGTCAAGAACGGTCACCGGGAGTTCACCCGACTCGCCGTGAGTTCGGGACGCCGGGACGGCGTCACACCCTGTGGTATGTGTCGCCAGACGCTGGTGGAGTTCGCGAACGACGACCTCGTGATTCTCTGTGACGAAGGCGACGACGATCCCCCCAGGGAGTACACACTCGGGGAACTCCTGCCGAATACGATTACCGAAGAAATGCTCAAGTGACCACTCGAGACGGAGAATCGGTTGCGAGAACCGTCTCGAGGTGCACTCAGACCGTCGTCAACGAGCCGACCGGCGCGTCGGTTCGCGCCTGTGCCCGGTCGATCCCGTCCGAACCAGCCGCGATGAGCGCAAAGACCCCCGCAATGTCGGCCCCGGCGGCGTCGACGATGTCGAGCAGCAGTTCCTGGGTTTCCCCCGACCGGATCAGGTCGTCGACGACGAGTACGCAGTCGTCCTCGTCGATGGCCGCCGCCGGCAGGTAGTAGGTGAGTTCGATCCCCGACTCGAGGCGCTCGCGGGCTTCGATGAACTCCTCGACGGCCGTCTCCTTGCGCTTTTTCGCGTAGGCACACCGGGTGCCGTAGTAGCTGGCGAGCGAGGCGGCGAGGGTGATACCGTCGGTTGCTGCCGTCAGGACGACGTCGGGACGGTCGAAGTCGAACGATTCGGCGACGACGGGGGCGACGAGTTCGAGGAACGGCTGGTCGAAGACGGCGCCGGAGTTGTCGACGTAGCCCTCGTCGTCGACCCGAATGCGCGCCTCGAGTTCGGCCGCGAGCGCGTCGTGACCGACGTCCTCGACAATCTTGTGAGCGCGGTCAGTACCGGGGAGGACGTGTCCGTTAACGTACCGGTTGAGATCACCTGCCGGCAGCCCCGTTCGCTCGGCGAGTTCGTCGTACGTTCGGGTCTCCTTGAGCATACACAACACGTCGACCGCCCGGAGCTGGAGCGCGGCTTTTTCGGCTCGGTTCATACCGGTATACTCACGAGTGCACAATTATGAATACATCGATGTAATTATCTCGAGGATTGATCACACTTGTGGGAACGTGAGGGTGAGATCAGTGCGGGTACATCTCCCGGCCACCGTGAGAATACTGAACCGAACGATCAGACGTGGTAGTGCTCGAGCAGGGACACCACTCAGTCGGCCAGGAAATCCGGTTCCGAGCGTTTCTCGTCGCGCTCGGCCTCAAGGTGGGCGCTGAATTCGTCGATCGAGACGTCGTACTCCTGGGCCTCGAAGCGGTCGCGAACCGAGATGGTACCCGCCTCCTCCTCGTTGTCACCGACGATGATCTGGTACGGGACGCGATCGTCGTGAGCCGCCCGGATCTTGCGCTCGAGCGTGCTGTCGCGGTGGTCGACCTCGATGCGGAAGTCGTCGAACTCGTTGGCGACGCGGTGGGCGTAGCCGAGGTTGGCGTCCGAGATCGGGAGGACGCGTACCTGCTCGGGGGCGAGCCAGAACGGGAAGTTCCCCTCGTAGTGCTCGATGAGCATCATGAAGAAGCGCTCGTAGCTGCCGTACAGCGCCCGGTGGATCATCACCGGCTTGTGCTCGTCGTTGTCCTTCCCGACGTAGTCGAGGTCGAAGCGTTCGGGCATGTTGAAGTCGAGTTGCACCGTGGGCCCGTCCCAGCTACGCCCGATGGCGTCTTTGAAGGCGTAGTCGATCTTCGGTCCGTAGAACGCGCCGTCACCGGCCTCGAGGTCGTAGTCGACGTTACGTTTCTCGAGAACGTTCTCGAGTTGTGACTCCGCACGCTCCCAGATCTCGTCCGAGCCAACCGACTTCTCCGGCCGGGTCGCGAGCGCGACCTCGTACTCGAGGTCGAACGTCGAGAGCACCTCGTCGATGGCGTCCATGATCGCTTCGACCTCCTGTTCGATCTGGTCGGGGCGGATGAACAGGTGGCCGTCGTCGATCGTGAACGCCCAGACGCGGGAGAGCCCGGAGAGTTCGCCGCGCTGTTCCTTCCGGTAGACCTTGCCGTTCTCGGCGTACCGGATCGGGAGGTCGCGATAGCTCCAGGAGTGATCCTGGAAGATGGCGGCGTGGCCCGGACAGTTCATCGGCTTGAGGCCGAACTCGTCGTCGCCCACCTCGAAGAGGAACATGTCGTCGGCGTAGTTCTCGTAGTGACCCGATCGCTCCCAGAGCTTCGTCTTGAAAACGTGAGGCGTCTCGACGTAGTCGTAGCCCGCGTCCTCGTTGATCTCCTCGACGAACGCCTCGAGTTCCTTGAGGATCGTCTTCCCCGGCGGGTGATACAGCGGCAGCCCCGGCCCCGTCACGTCCTGGATCGAGAACAAATCCATCTCGTTGCCGATCTTGCGGTGGTCGCGCTCTTTGGCCTCCTCGCGACGCGTGAGGTAGGCCTCGAGGTCGCTCTCGTCCTCGAACGCCGTTCCGTAAATCCGGGTCTGCATCGGGTTCTCCTCGTCCCCGCGCCAGTAGGCACCGGCGATCTCGAGCAGTTTGACGACGCCGATCTCGCCCGTCGAGTCGACGTGTGGGCCGGCACAAAGATCCTCCCACTCACCCTGGCTGTAGAAGGTGACCGACTCACCCTCCTCGGCTAACTCCTCGAGCAACTCGAGTTTGTAGGGTTCGTCGGCCAGCCGTTCCTCGGCTTCTTCGATCGAAACCTCCTCGCGTTCGATCTCGTAGTCGGCGTCGATGATGGCCTCGATCTCAGCCTCGAGGGCCGCGAAGTCACTCTCGTCGACGTCGAGATCGTCGAAATCGTAGTAAAAGCCCTCCTCCGTTGGCGGGCCGATAGCGAGTTTTACGTCGTCGAAGTGGCGCTCGACGGCCTGGGCGAGACAGTGGGCCGCGGAGTGTCGGAGGACGTCGAGGTACTCGTTTGACTGGTCGGTGACGATCTCGAGTTTCGCGCCATCATAGGCGGGTTCCTCTTTAGCGACGAGTTCGCCGTCGAGTTTGCCGGCGATCGTGTCGCGGCCGAGGCCGGGGCCGATTGCGTAGGCGCAGTCCTCGACGGTGGCGTCGGGGCCGACCTCGAGTTCGGACCCGTCCGGGAGGACGACGGCGATCGGTGACTGTGCTGATTCTGCGTCTGATGAGTCGGGTTCTGACATTGTATCTGGTGTGTGCGGTGTGTGCGGTCTGTGTGGTGTGTGCGGTCTGTGGCGCGTGCTATCGGTCGGTGGATTCGTTCGGGTGGTGTCCTCGTGTGACTGGATCAACGGTGGAGAAGCGGCGCCTCTCGGTCGATCCCGCGGGCGTCGCGTACACCGCTCGCTGACGGGTTCGTTCCGACACAGCAAGCGGTAGGTGGGGATTAAAAGCGGGCGGACGGCCCTGTAAAGCAGACACCTACCATCGTAACTCGGGGTAGTCTCGAGTGGGATAAAAACGTTGTGATGGTGCGCGAGTCGGTGACGTCGCCGCCGTCCAACAGTGGCCGCCCGCCTCTCTCGTTGGCCGAGAACACACCGCTTAAGGGGAAACGTCCAGTAGCGGTCGGCATGGTACTACAAGAGTCCGAGTCCGAACTCGAGGCTGGCGACGCCGCCCCCAGTTTCGCACTCGAGGGCGTCGACGGTGAAACCTACACGCTCTCGTCGTTCGCCGACAACGAGGCACTGCTGGTCGTGTTCACCTGCAATCACTGCCCGTACGCGAAGGCGAAGTTCGACCTGCTCAACGAGTTGGCGGCGGAGTACGACGACGTCGCCGTCGTCGGCATCAACCCGAACGACGCCGATGAGTACCCCGAGGACTCCTTCTCGGCGATGCAGGAACTCGTCGAGGATGGAACGATCTCCTACGACGCCTACCTCCGCGATTCCACCCAGGCGGTGGCGACGGCCTACGGTGCGGTCTGTACGCCCGACCCGTTCCTGTTCGAGTGCGACGACGAGGAGTTCCGCCTCGTCTACCAGGGTCGCCTCGACGACGCCCTGAACCCCGACGACGAGCCGACGCGATTCCACATTCGCGAGGCCATCGACGCCGTCCTCGCCGGCGAGGACGTCGACCTCGAGTGGAAGCCGTCCCAGGGCTGTTCGATCAAGTGGGACGGCGAGTGAGCGGGAACTGATTGTCGCCACGGCTGTCGGTATCGAACGCTCGAGAACCAGGAGACAACATTACCGTCGGATCGAGGGGGATTACTTCCCCACCGCACGCCGGTACTGTACCGGCCACTCGGGCCCCTCGAGCTCGAGATCGTCGGCCCATCGAAGCGGGAAATACGGGTCACGCAGGAACTCTCGAGCGACGAGCACGAGGTCGGCCCGGTCGTTCCGGACGATGGCGTCAGCTTGCTCTGGCTGGGTGATGCCGCCGACGGCACCGACGGCGATGTCGTCGCCGACGGCGTCGCCGATTCCCTCCGCGAGGGGTACCTGGTAGTTCGGCCCGGTCGGTCCCTGCTGGTCGGGGTGGATGCCGCCGGAGCTCACGTCGATCAGGTCGACCCCCAGGTCGACGAGGTCGCGGGCGAGGCGCTTCGATTGCTCGAGATCCCAGGATTCCCGGTCGTCGAGCCAGTCGGAACCCGAGATCCGGACGAACACCGGCCACTCTTCGGGCCAGACGTCGCGGACGGCAGCCGTCGCCTCCCGCACGATCCGGGTGCGGTTCTCGAAGCTCCCGCCGTAGTCGTCCTTCCGGCGGTTCGTCACCGGCGAGAGGAACTGATGGAGGAGGTAGCCGTGGGCGGCGTGTACCTCCGCGACCTGGAATCCGGCCTCGAGCGATCGTTCGGCACTCTCGCGGAAGGCCTTGATCACGGCCTCGATGTCGTCCTGGGTCGCTCGTCGCATCTCGTGGGGTTCGTTCTCGAAGGGGTACGCTTCCGGCGACGGGGAGAGCACCTCCCAGCCTCCCTCGTCGGGGTGGACGGGCACGTTCCCCTTCCAGGGCTGGTTCTTGCTGGCTTTGTGGCCGGCGTGGGCGAGCTGGATCGCCGGCACCGAACCCTGCGCGCGGATGAACTCGGTGATCGGCTCGAGCGCGGCGGCGTGCTCGTCGCTCCAGATACCCAGATCGTGCGTCGAGATGCGCCCCCTGGCCTCGACGGCGGTCGCCTCGGCCATCACCAGCCCGGCCCCGCCAACGGCTCGACTCCCGAGGTGGACGCGATGCCACTCCCGGGCCAGTCCGTCAGTCGGCGAGGAGTACTGACACATCGGCGAGACAGCGATCCGATTGGGCACCTCGAGATCGCGCAGCGTGAGTGGGGAAAATAGGTTCGTCATCGCTCGACGCTTTCGTCTCGAGAGGAATAACAACCCCGGAGGCCGACGTGTTTGCCGGAGTCGCTGGCGGTGACGGTGTTACCGGGCGTACAGCCTCGGGCCGAGTACGAAGGAGCTGAGCGACAGATCCGTCCTCCCCTATACCGCCGTCTCGAGCGGGACGGATCGGAGGCAGTGAAGCGGCGAAGCGGGACATCGATGCGATTTATGCCGTATCGACAAGCATCAGGAGTATGGACGACACCGACACGCTCATCGAGACGTTCGGAAACGATCGCCCGATCCTCGGCATGGTACATCTTCCGGCGCTCCCGGGCGCTCCCGACTACGAGGGCTCTCGCGAGGCGATCAGAACGCGGATGCTCGAGGACGCCGCGGCGCTCGAGGACGGCGGTGTCGACGGCATCGTCGTCGAGAACTTCGGTGATTCGCCCTTCTTTCCCGACGAGGTACCGACGCACACCGTCACCGAGATGACCGCGCTGGCGACGACGCTGACCGCCGCCGTGGACGTCCCGGTTGGGATCAACGTCCTCCGCAACGACGCCGAAGCCGCGTTGTCGATTGCCGCCGCCGCGGGTGCGTCGTTCGTCCGCGTCAACGTCCACGTCGGGGCCGCCGCGACCGACCAGGGAATCGTCGAAGGCCGCGCTCACGAGACCGTTCGGCTCCGCGACCGACTCGAGGCCGACGTGGCTATCCTCGCCGACGTCCACGTCAAACACGCGACGCCGCTCGGCGAGGCAGGGCTCGAGCAGACCGCCATCGAGACGACTGCCCGCGGGCGGGCTGATGGCCTGATCGTCTCCGGCAGCGGGACGGGGCAGGTGACGCCGCTTGAGGACGTCGAACGGGTCGTGGAGGCGGTCGCCGCGCTCGAGCAGGAGGTACCGGTGTTCGTCGGCAGCGGCGTCACCCCCGACTCGATCGGCGACTGTTTCGATGTCGGTGCCGACGGCGCTATCGTCGGCACGGCGTTGAAAGAAGGGAGAGAGACGACGAATCGGGTCTCGAGCGAGAAAGTGCGGGCGTTGCTCGAGGCGGTCTGATACATAGTGCGAGCGCATACCCGCGACTTCAGGCGCGGGAGGAGGTCAATGGCGTACCAGCGTTCGATCCCCTCGCTACTCCATCCCGCTCGAAAGCGCCTCCGTTCGCCCCCATAGCTCTCGCTCCCGTAGTTCCAGGAGGAGGTTCGAAACGACGCTGAGCAGTGGCAACTCGAGCAGTGGCCCGATCACCAGCGCCAGCGGGATGAGCGGTTCGTGTGGAAAGGCAACGACCGCGATCGCGAGCGCCGTCGGCGAGTTGCGCGAGAGGATCGTACAGTTGAAACAGACGACCTCCTCGTAGCTGAACGCGGCGAGCCGTCCAATGCCGATCCCGAGGGCAAAATTGATCGCGTAGAAGGCGATCACGGGGATCGCGAGGAGAAGCAATACGCCGGGATTGTCGAGGATGACGTCCCCCTGTGAGGCGAACATCGCCGCGATTGCGAGCGCGAGAAAGAGTATCTGCACCGGCCCGAGGGCCGGCAAGAGGGTAGACGTGAAGTACGTCTCCCCCATCAGTTTCGGCAGGGTTACCCGACCTATCGCAGCGACGACGAGCGGAACGACGAGTACGAGCACGACGCTTTCGACCAACGTCTCGACGGGCAGCGTGACGAGTTCCCCGGCGAACAGGTAGAGATACACCGGCAGGAGAACCAGCTGGAGGACGAGGTTGTACGGCAACAACGACGTCGCGAGTGGGACGTCGCCGTCGGCGATGTCGGTGAAGATGAGGTACCAGTCGGTGCACGGCGTCACCATGAGCATAATCAGCCCGACCCACAGCGCCGGATGCTCGCGGAGAAAGACGAAGCCGAGCACGACGGCGAACAGCGGGTTCCAGACGAAGTTGACCAGGAGGCTCAGCCCGACGACGCGGCGATTCCTGAACGCCTTTCGCAGGTTGCCCAGCGGGATTTGGAGAAACGCTCCGACCAGCATGACCAGCAGAAACGGGAGGATGAGTCGTTCGGCGAGGCCGGGAACGCCAGTAACCTGCCCGACGAGAACGCCACCGACGATCGCCAGCACGACGACCACCGTCTGGTACTTCTCGATGACGTTCACAGCCGTTCGAAGGAGTCACCGTCAATTAAACGAACGGAAACGAAATCGAGGGTACAGATCCAGGCCGATCGGACACCACCTGGCGTACAGACGATGCTCGAGGTGACAGACGGCAGCAAGAGGGGATACAGCTCATCGCCACGGTCGGTACTGGGGAGCCACTCCACCATCCTGCCAGTAGTATTCGGATCCTATCGGTTCGTGTCGCCTCGAGTGTCGACGGGTTCGGCCGATCCCGCACCACCGGCGTCACCGCCCGCCGGCCACAGCAGCGTCGAAATCCGGGCGTTCTCCTTGATCGACAACCCGCCCTCGGGAACCGACAGTGGCAATAGCGGGAGATGGGAGACGACGTGCACCGTCGGATGGGAGCCGCCGCGTGCCAGCAGTTCGTTTCGCGGCTGTAACACGAGCGACTCGTCGGTCTCGGTTAGGAACTCGTTGTACTGAACGACGTACTGGCCTCCCTCGAGGTTCCACCACTCGTAGTCGTCCTCGGGGTCTCTCGGTTCAGTGGGGACTGGCTCGAGGTCGGCGTCCTCGAGTTCGTCGCCACCGAAGTCGAGTGCGCCCGGGCCTGCGACCCGGTAGATGGCGCTGACCGTCAGATCGACCCCGTGGTCGTGTACCTGCGTCTGCTCGTACACCAGATTGTCGACGAACGAGCGGATATCGTGTTCGACGGACATGCTGGTCGGGGAGACGTGCCCGGAGATGAAAAATCGTGGTGGTCGATTGACTCGAGGACGGTCGTTTGGCTCGGTTCGACACCCATCGGGAAGGGGGTTCGTTCATCTCGCTCGAGGGAGTGCCCAACACCGACTGGTAGGCGCGAACGCCCCCGGGCACAATACACATTCACCTGGGAGACGAGAGACAACCATGGAAATCGATACGGGACGACTTCGATCCGACCTCGAGGAATCCGCATCAATTGGGGCGATCGAGGCCGACGAAGGGCGCGGCCGAACGGTTCTCACCGGGAGTGAAGCGAACCGTGACGCCCGAGATAGGCTCATCGAGCGACTCGAGGGGGCCGGCCTGGACGTCAGCGTCGACGCCGTCGGCAACCTGACCGGAACCTGGACACCCCCGAGCGCCAACCCCGGGGAGGCCCCGGTCGCGGCTGGCAGCCACCTCGACTCGGTTCCCGAGGGCGGCATCTTCGACGGCCAACTCGGCGTGTACGCCGCCCTCGAGGCGATTCGCTCGCTGCAGGAATCCGGATTCGAGCCGGCCCGCCCGCTGACAGTCGTCTCGTTCACCGAGGAGGAGGGGGCCACCTTCGCCGGCGGGTTGCTCGGGTCGTCGGTCGCGACGGGACAGCGATCGGTCGAAAACGCCCTGGCACTGACCGACGGCGGCGCGCTGGATCGCGACGGTCGCGAGACGCAAAACGGCGAGCGAGACGGTGGACGAACCCTCGAGCGGGCCCTCGAAGACATCGGCTACCGGGGCGAGGGCCGCCTCGACGCCAGCGAGTGGGACGCCTTCCTGGAACTGCACGTCGAACAGGATACGGTTCTCGAGTCTCACGACGTCTCCGTGGGCGTCGTAACCGCTATCACGGGCATCTCCCACTCGAGCGTTCAGATCCGAGGCAAGGCCAACCACGCCGGTGCGACCGCGATGACCGACCGAACCGACGCCCTCGCCGCGGCCAGCGAGTTCGTTCTGGCCCTCGAGGCGGCGGGGAATCACGCGGCCGAGGCGGGTGACAACACCGCGGTCGCAACCGTCGGGAACTGTACCGTCAGCCCGAACGCGACGAACGTGATCCCGGGCACTGTCGACCTCGGCGTCGACATTCGGGACGTCGACGGCGACGTCATGCGCGAGTTGCTCACCGAAGCCGAGACGGTTCTCGAGGCTCTCGAGGGCAAACGCGGAGTGGCAACGACGATGGAACGCCACCTCGAGGTCGATCCAGCCGCGATGAGCGAGCGCTGTCAGCAGGCACTCGAGTCCGAGGCGACCGCGTTAGGCGTCGACTCGCTTTCACTTCACTCGGGAGCGGCCCACGACGCGATGAACGTCGCCCGCGTCACCGATACCGGGATGCTCTTTGCGCCCTCCCGTGGCGGTTACTCCCACAGCCCGCTCGAGTGGACCGACTGGGAGGACTGTGCGACCGCAACGCGGGTGCTCGCGGCGGCGATGGCACGGCTCTCGAGCGAGCGGTAAAAGTAGTCTCCGTCAGTACACGTACTCGTCTTCGGCCAACTGGACGTATTTCCCGTTTCGATATGTGAACTTCCGCTTTTTGTACGCGGTGAGGATCTTCGTCGCCCCGATCCCCTTCGAGTACTTCTTATCGAGGATGGAGCCGCCCCCGTCGCTCGAGCCCTGCATGCCGCTGACGACGTCGAACGCCCAGTCCCAGTCGTCGGGTTCGTAGTCCTTGACGATGTCCGCGAACGCGACGTTCCGGAGGATCTCGTCGCCGATCGCCCGCTTCCAGACGTCGTTGTAGTGCTCGAGGCCGTCCGTCGCCGCGAGTCGGCCGGCGATCTTGCCCGTGCGGACGGCCACGTGGTAGCCGCCCTCGTGAAACGCCGAGGTCGTCCCCATCGCGCCGCCGGCGACGGCGATGTTGGCACCGACGGGCGACTCGATCGGACGCGTCGAGGAGATCGGATACGTTTCGGTTCCCTTCGACTTCCCGCGATCCTCGACGATCGGGATGTCCTCCTCGATGTCGTACTCGTCGCCGTACTCAAGTTCGAGCAGGCGGCGGATGTACTCGCTCCCGGTCGGAATCCCGTCGTCGCTCGGCTTCAGGAGCTTGTACGAATCGGGGTGGGGCACGTCCTCGAGGGTCATCCCGATGGGCATCGTCAGGCCGACGCGGGCGACGGTACCGTCGTTGGGGAAGATCCACGGGTAGGCCGTTTCCCCGGGCATGTACCCCCACCAGAACTTGAGGGTGTCCTCGAACTCCGTGAAGAGCTCCTCGGGGAACTCGCGATACTCCTGGTAGGCAATGTGGTTGGCCTTCGGTGGTGAGAGGTGATCCGAGACGCTCTTGCCCACCAGAAACTGATCCAGCGCGTTCAGCGTGATCCGACGCTGTGGGCCGTCAGCGAGGATTACGTGGGTCGCCTCGAGTTGCTCCCCATCGGAGAGCGTGAGCGTGTGGATCGGTTCGGCCCCCGAGAGGTCACTCTCGAGGTTCTTCACGCCCGTCCCGACACGCAGGTCGGCTCCCGCCTCTGTTGCCCGCTCGTGGAGCCAGTCGTCCATCCGGGCGCGGTGGAAGGTGTAGCCGAACTTCGGATAGCGGGCGTCCATGCCCGTCGTCCGAAGGTGGACGCGACTCGAGGGGCCGATGAACTCGGTGCCCTCGAGTTCCCGGAGGATGACTTCGTCGGGAATCTCCTCGTAGTCGAAGTCCATAATGTCGATCCAGTAGTCGAGCATCCCGGCGGCGTCGGTCGAATCCGGACCGAGGCCCTCGCGGTCTTCTCGAGGTACACCCTGTTCGAAGAGGATCGTCTCGGCGCCGTGGGCGGCGGCGCGCTCTGCTGCCGAGGCGCCCGCAGGCCCACCGCCGACGATCGCGACGTCAACGCGTTCCATACAGCGTTGGGACTCAGCGACCCCTATTAAAGTGCCTGAATGTCGGCGCGCCGTGATAGTTGTCGCGTCCAATCGGCGGAACACCTTGGTAGCTCGGCCCCCTACCGAAGGTATGACTCCCGATACAGACACTGAACTGCCGCTCGAGGAAACCCCTGAACGACCCGTCGCGCTCGAGACCGAAGCCGAGCTCGAGGCGTTCGTCGACGCTCACCCAGTCGTCTTACTCGAGTTCTACACGTCGGGGTGTGGCATCTGCGCCTCGATGGAACCAGTACTCACTGGCGTCGCCCAGGCGACCGACGCTGCTGTCGGGACGATCAACCCTCGGGACGACCCGCCCCTGATCGAGCGGTTCGACGTGCGGAGCGTTCCCCTGTTGGTGGTGTTCGTCGACGGGGAGCCGGTCGACCGGCGCGCAGAGGGGTTCATTCCCGCCGAGGCGGTCATCGACTGGGTTGAGAACCAGGCGGATCGGTGAGAATCCACGCCCGGTTTCGGAGATCCCAGCTACAGAGACCATCGGCGTCTCGAGCGTCGCATTTCCCGAAATCAACATAGTTTGATCACTATAGTGCTTTGATACAGATAGTATACCAACTTCGAAAGATAGAGCCAGTAACGAGATGGATTCGCCTCCCCGTCGAGAGGCACCCGCCGATGGGATCCTCGAGCGGCCGCTGCGTGCTCGAGCACCGACACGAGATGCTCGGGACGAGCCTGCAACCCAACCGTGGGCACGTCGTACTTTCTTCGTGATAAATCAGACCGGGAACGACGGGTACTAGCGGCTGATATTGCGCCGATCTATGACGTCGCTTCGAGACAGATTTTCCAATAAATCGGTAAAGTCACCGGGTTTTGCGAACCGGCGGCGTTTTCGGGCGCCAGTGATACGGACGAACCTTTCCGCCACCGGGCCTGAGAAACACCCCCGCCCGGTACGTGACGGTAATGACTACCGATGATACTCGTGTGTATTCTCGACGTAACTACCTTCAGGGAGTCGGCGGCGCCGTCGCCGCCGGCACGGCTGGTTTAGCGGGTTGTCTCGGGAGCGATCTCGAGGAACTCACGCTGGCGTATATGCCGATCTACCCCGATCTCCAGTACTTCGTCATGGACGGGGAAGGATACCTCGACGAACTAAGCGTCGACGTCGACGCCCGCGAGTTCACCGACGGCCCGGCGATCGTGCAGGCCTACGGGGGCGGCGAGATCGACGTCGCGATGTTCGGCATCGTTCCCTCGATGATCGTCATCGACCGGGGAATACCCGCGAAAGTGACCGCGGCGAACATCACCGAACCGATGGCAATCATGGCTCACGACGACTTCCAGCAACTGTGGGCCGACCACGGCGCGGACGCCTTCGAGCGCTGGACGGACGAACGTGGCACACCGTTCCGGTTCGGTACCTTTCCCCAGGGTTCCGTTCCCGACGTCCTCCTGCGCTACTGGCTCGAGACCGACGTCGGCCTCGAACCCGAGGAGGCCACCGAGATCATCGAGATCAACGGTGCGAGTGCGGTCTGGCAGGCGATCGCCAACGACGAGATCGACGGTACCAGCATCATGGAACCGGTGCCGACGATCGCCCAGGAAGAGGAGTCATCGGTGTCGACGTTTCTGACGGCGGCAGAGATCATGCCCGGCCAACCCGCGGCGGTGACCCTGATGAGTGACGAGGTTCGCGAAAGTGAGGTGGCTCGCGAGTTCCTCGAGCAACACCGCCGTGCCACCGAGTTCATCAACGATAACCCCGGGGAGACGGCCGAACACGTCAGCGAGGGGATCGGGATGCCGCTCGAGCGAGCACAGCAGGCGCTCGAGTCGCCGCTGTCGAACTTCGTGACCGATCCGCGCGAAATCGAGAACGGCACGGAGATCTTCGCGGAGTTCGCCCATCGGAACGGACAGACCGACGACTACCTCGACCTCGAGGACATCTTCGACACGTCAGTGTACGACGAGGTTGCGTGAGTATGGGTGCTGATAGACAGACCGCGAACGCAACCGACGCCGGCCTGGTGAGCGGCAGGTCGGGTGCCGGAGCGGTGGTCGATCGGCTCCCAACCGGCCGGCGGGTCGGCCGTGGACTCTTCGGCATCGTCGCCTTCGTCGGCCTCTGGTGGGCGGTCTCGTTCACCCAGCCACCGTACATCCTTCCGGCGCCGGACGCCGTCGCCGCCGCGTTCCTGAATGAACTCCGGGGCGGGACGATGCTCGTGGCGCTCCGAGACAGCATGCTCCACTGGATTCCCGGGACGATCGTCGGCACGCTCGTCGGCATCGGCCTCGGCGTTGCCATGGGATGGAGTGAACTGGTCGACGACGCCATGGCACCGATCGTTCGCCTCCTCCGTCCGGTACCGCCGCTAGCGTTGATCGGCTTCGCGATCGCCTGGTTCGGCATCAATCACACCGGCGCGGCGTTCATCGTGGCCGTCGGCGCGCTGTGGATCAACTTCTACGCGACCTACGGCGCCGTCGAGAACGTCTCGACTGAACTCGTCGACGTGGCACGCAGTCTCGGGGTGCAGCACAACCTGAAATTGCTCCGGTCGGTCGTAATTCCGGCCGCGCTTCCCGCGATCCTCACCGGCGTTCGAACCGGGATCGGCCGATGCTGGATGCTGGTCGTCGCCGCCGAGATTTTCGGCGTCTCAGGCATCGGTCGACAGATCATCCGCGCCGGAGACAACTTACGCGTCGATCGCGTGATCGCGTATATCCTCGTCCTCAGCATCGTCTACCTGATCGTCGACGCGGCCTTCCGTTCGGTCAGCCAGCGGGTGATCGCATGGCAGAACTGAGCGAATCGGCGTCTGCGGACGACTGTCTGGAACGCCCCGATTCGACACCGCTCGTTGACGTCGACGGGGTAAGCAAGCGGTACGACAGCGAGCAGGGATCGATAACCGCGCTCGAGGAGGTCTCCTTCGCGGTCGAAGAAGGCGAGTTCGTCGTCATCGTCGGCCCCTCCGGCTGCGGGAAGACCTCGCTGTTCCGGCTCATCGCGGGGCTCGAGAGACCGACTGACGGCGAAGTTCGACTCAGAGACGAGGCGGTCACTGGGCCGACACCCAACCTCGGCATCGTCTTCCAGGAGTACCACCTGTTCCCGTGGCGAACGGTTCGTGGCAACGTTCGCTTCGGGCTCGAGCACGGCTCGTACACCGACGACGAGTGCGAACGACGGTCGCGCCGGCTCATCGACCTTGTGGGACTCTCCGGGCACGAAGACACCTATCCATCTCAGTTGAGTGGCGGCATGAAACAGCGGGTGGCAATCGCCCGCGCGCTGGCCGTCGATCCCGATATCCTCCTCATGGACGAACCGTTCGGCGCGCTCGACGCCCAGACACGGGCGATGCTCCACGAAGAACTGCTCGAGATCTGGCGGACGACCGGGAAGACGATCCTCTTCGTCACCCACAACGTCGAGGAGGCGGTGACGCTCGCCGATCGAATCGTCGTGATGGGCGGTACCGAACCGGGTGACGTCCGAGAGATCGTTCCAGTCGACCTCGAGCGGCCGCGGGATATCGATGAGCAGGCGTTCGTCTCGTTGAAACGGACGGTTCGAGAGCTGCTTCGCTAACGACTCACAGGGATCGTTGCCGTCACGTACCACCGTTTGCCTACTTCGATGCCGGCAAACGATGGCACACTGTTACAACGTTCACCATCAAACGGCCGATTGTTCAGCCGGTGGGAGTGTAAACGTCACCGTCGACCCCTCGCCGGGTTCGGAGTCGACCCAGATGTCGCCGCCGTGTCGTTCGATGATCCGCTTACAGAGGGCGAGCCCAATCCCCGTACCCGGATGCTCGTCCCGGCTGTGGAGTCGCTGGAACACCTCGAAGATTCGATCCTGGTCGTCGGGGTCGATACCGATCCCGTTGTCCGTCACCGAGAGTTTCCAGTGCGTACCGTTCCGGTTGGCAGCGATCCGTATGCGTGGTGGCTCGTCGCCGCTGTACTCGATCGCGTTCGAGAGGACGTTCTGGAGAAGCTGTCGGAGCTGGTATTCGTCGCCATTGACGACCGGTAACGAATCGACTTCGATCTGGGCCTCGTGATCGTCGATCTTCATCTCCAGGTTCATCCGGACGTCTTCGACGACGTCATTCATGTCGGTCGGCTTGAGCGGGTTCCCCTCGGTATCCACTCGTGAGTACTCGAGTAGTCCCTCGATCATCGACCGCATTCGGTCGGCACCGTCGATGGCAAACTCAAGGAACTCCTCGCCGTCCTCGTCGAACTCGTCGCCGTACCGGCTCTCGATGAGCTGTAAGTAGCTCGTGACCATCCGAAGCGGCTCCTGGAGGTCGTGTGAGGCCGCGTAGGCGAACTGCTCTAACCGGGCGTTCGATTCCTCGAGCCTCGAGACGTAGTGCTGGAGTTGTGCGGACTGGTTCCGCCGAATCAGGAGGGTGTTGATCCGTCGAAACAGTTGATTCTGATCGACGGGTGCATCCACGATGTCGTCGACGAGGAGCGGCCCGTCGTGTTCGTCGGGTTTCGGGAGTGACAGCCGAGACATATGTACAGTCCGACGAATGAGGATGACCGGACAGAAGACTGGCTCACTCGCTTCGATACAGTCGCTCAGATGCTCGTAGTGGTTCGGAAACGAGGTGTCGTCGACGATGTACAGATCAGCGTCCGTCGCAGACTGCTCAGTGAGTACTTCGTACTGGCCCGCGAGCAGTTCGCGGATCGCCTCCCGATTCCCGTCACCGTCGATGAGTAGTTGGATCGTGCTCATGTATGGAGGGCACAATTGTCCGTACAGCTTACTCCGATGACCCCATCCGACCGTTGTCTCGTGGCGTCCCTTGCAAGATGCCGTACAGGCCAGTCAGGGAGTCACCCACCTCGATTCCGTCGGCAGTGATCGTGAACTCCCTGAGGTTGTGTTCGAACGCTCCCGATCGCTTTTTCAACATGCCAACGACCTTTCGAAGGCTCCCGTCCATTTCGACGTAGCTCAGGAACATGATGTTGTCAGCGACGTAGCTGAGATTGTTGTCCGTCGCGGAGGTGATACCCGTAATTTCGGGAATCTCGTTCGTCGTGATCGTCGTCACGCCGTGTTGTTTCAGATACCTGGTGAGTGCGTGGTATTTCCTGATCAGATCGCTTTCAGCGCCCTGAATAGCCGTCGTATAGCCGTCGATCCCGTCGATCATCACGATATCCGTCCCGTTCTCCTCGATGTCGTCGACGACCATGTGAGCGAACTCCTCGCTCGAGTAGGTTCGCGGCTTGATTTCGACGGCAGAGAGCAAATCGTTCGACTGTAGCTCCGAAATAGGGAGTCCGATCGACTCCGAACGGTGCGTGTACGTCTGGAAATCCTCCTCGAACAGGTACACCACTGAGCGAAGTCCCTTCCCGGCAGCCTTCGCCAGCAAGTGCGTCCCGGTCGAGGTCTTCCCGGCACCCGTCGGCCCGCTGATGAACGTCACCGAGCCGCGGTCGAACCCGCCACCGGTCAAATCGTCCAGCTGGTCGATCCCAAACGTGAGTAACTCGGTCTCGAATGGGCGCTCACCCATGTGGGGATCGAGTCGGGGGTAGACCTCGATACCGTTCTCGCGTATCTTCATTCCGTTATCGCCCTCTTTCTGTCCGAGCGCGCGATGTTTCGTCACGTCGATACGACGTTGGCCGTTTTCCGCTCGCCGCAACGCGACGATGCCGTCGCTGAGCGATTGAATCTCGGTGTTGTACACGTCGGACGACGGTGTCGCCGTCGTGAGGACGGTTACGTTGCGCTCCTTGAGAAATCGCATAAACGAGAGAATCCGCTTTCGGAACTGATACTCATCGGCCTCGACGTACCGAAGTTGCGTGATCGGATCGATGACGACCCGATCCGGGTCGATCTCCCGGATCGCCTCGTAAATGTCCTGCGTGTACCGATCCTGTTCGATCTCGCTGGGTTCGACGAGGTCGTACGAGTAATCTTCCGTAAAAAACGCAGAATCCGGGCCTAGATCCAGAAAGAACGCATCGCTAATATCGACGTTAAGTGCCGCGCCGTTCGCGAGGATTTCCTCACGGGACTCCTCCCCGTGGACGAACAACGCTGTCTCCCCTTGCTTTAGCCCTTCCTCGAGGAAGTGTATGCCGAGCATCGTTTTTCCGGAACCGGGCTGACCGTGGACGAGGTACATCCGGCCCGGGACGAACCCCCCCGAAAGGATGTCGTCCAATCCGTCAATGCCGCTGCCGATGGGGGAGAGGTCTGTATTCACGGCACAAAAAAGGAGGTGGATGAATATCAATCATTTGTTGTGGAGTTCAACAAAATAAATCAATAGAACAACACAACGGTTCGGGGAAAACAACCGTGCTGCGGCCGACAGTTCAGCCCAGTACAATCGTCGATTGTCCAGCGTGCAACCATTATATATGCGATATTTCAACAGGTTGGCCAGTGGTGGACGGTGTTCAAAATCGCGCACACTGCGTCGACACCAGCCCTGTGTGAATGGAAAGAAGGTCTTTCTTCCTGTCGTTCCGGAGTCGGCTCCAGTTCGTGGCCGAACCAGAGCGACTCGTGTCGAAAAGGTCGCCTGCCACGAATCGAGAGCACCCCTTGACCCGATTACCACCCCTATCACCGAGGCGATACCCTTAACCGGCCGCCACGGTGATACCATATCGATGAGCGGTGCCAGCGAGTCAGCCGCGCTCGAGGCGGTCTGTGAGACCCTGATCGAGCGCATTCTCGAGGGAGAGATCGAACGTGACGAGGTCGAGAAGGCCAAGTTAGCGGCGTGTTCGGAACACTCCGCGCCCAAGGTGCCCAAGAACTCCGAACTGCTCGATTACGCTCCCCAGGAACACCGCGAGGAACTCGAGGCGGTACTCCAGCGCAAACCCGTCCGGACGGCCTCGGGCGTCTCCCCCGTCGCGATCATGACCAGCCCCGAGCGCTGTCCCCACGGGAAGTGTCTGTACTGTCCCGGCGGGCCGGACTCGGAGTTCTCGTCCTCGCAGAGTTACACGGGACAGGAGCCAGCCGCCGCCCGCGGCGTCCAGAACGATTACGACCCCTATGGGCAGGTGACCCTCCGCCTCGAGCAACTGCGCGAGATCGGCCACCCCGTCGACAAAGTCGAGTTGATCCTGATGGGTGGGACGATGACCGCCCGCAGCCACGACTACCAGGAGTGGTTCGTCAAGCGCGCCCTCGAGGCGATGAACGACTACGACGTCGACAAAGCGCCCGAGCCCGCAGAGGGCGAGAGCTTCGCACAAGATCCAACGGCGTACGAGTGGCGGTACCTCGAGGACGTGATCGCCGAGAACGAAACGAACTCGGTACGAAATATCGGAACGACGTTCGAGACGAAACCCGACTGGTGTGACCCCGAACAGATCGATCGAATGCTCGAGTTAGGGGGGACGAAGGTCGAAGTCGGCGTCCAGACGACCTACGAGCGCATCAACCGGGAGATGCACCGCGGCCATGGCACCCAGGACTCCATCGACGCGAACCGCCGCCTCCGGGACTCGGCCTTCAAGGTCGGCTTCCACATGATGCCTGGCCAGCCGGGAATGAGCAAGGAAATGTGTCTCGAGGACTTCCGGGAGCTGTTCGAATCGACCCAGTGGCGACCGGACTACCTCAAGATCTATCCGACCCTCGTCGTTCGGGGGACGGCAACGTACGACTGGTGGTACAACGACGAGTACGAGCCCCTGACGAACGAGGAAGCCGCCGACCTCGTCGCCGAAATTAAGGACATGATTCCGCGGTACACCCGCCTTCAGCGCGTCCAGCGGGACATCCCGGCGGACTTCATCGACGCCGGCGTCTGGAAGTCGAACCTCCGGCAACTCGCCCGTCAGCGGATGGACGAACACGGCTGGACGTGTGAGTGTATCCGCTGTCGTGAAGTCGGCATGAACGACGCCGAACCCGAAGAGATCGACCTCGACGTGATGACCTACGAGGCCTGTGGCGGCACCGAACACTTCATCTCGATCGAGGACTTCGAACAGGATCTCCTGATCGGGTTCTGTCGACTCCGGTTCCCGAACGGTGAGGCGAGCGAAGCGAGGCGATCCTCGTCGGACTCGTCCGACGTAGATCCCGTTCGGCCAGAACTCGAGAACGCGGCCCTGGTTCGGGAGCTACACGTCTACGGCAGCGAGGTCTCGGTCGGCGACGAGAGTGAGGGTGACCAGCATCAACATCAGGGCTACGGCACGCAACTGATGGAACGGGCCGAGGAACTCGCGGCGGGGGCGGGCTACGACAAGGTGAGCGTCATCTCGGGGATCGGCGCACGCGAGTACTACCGGAACAAACTCGGCTACCACCAGGATGGACCGTACGTCAGCAAGCGACTCCAGTCACGGCGGTAAACCGTCCACAGTGACGGTTCCGGTCGGTTCTCGGGGGCAGTTGTGTAGTTTTTTCACAGTTGGCGCTCGAGTCAGGTCTCCAAAAGCCGTTGCGTTCGATGGATGACCTCTCTGTAAACCGTTGCGTTCGTCGGGAGGTGGCCTGGTCGATGGCCGTCACGATTCACCGCCTAACCGGTGGCCTGGAACCACCAGGGCAGGTTCGCGGAGACCGGTTTCAACAGTGGCTGGTAACAACGAGGGAAGACGCCAGTCAGTATATCAGCCAACACACAGAACGACCAACAGGTCGGAAAGACCTATTTATCCGGCCATGCCATTACCGGGCAATGGATGCGAGGGAGCACCGAGCGCTCCTCATGGTGCTCGTCGTGCTCGGGTGTCTCTGTACGGGCTTCCCATCGGTCGCGGCGGCTGATTCCGGAGTATACGAGGCTGGGATGGGTGCACATCCCGGCAGCAACGGAATCGATGAAGTGACGATGGAAGGTGACTCCGAGAGCGGCCAGATCGTCGGTTCACTGGACGCGCTTCCGATAGCAACGTCCCTGGGTGCGCTCAACGAGACAGATGACGGAAACGAGAGTGCAACGGATGCCAATGGGGACGGCAACGAGACTACGAACGGCAACGAGACCACGAACGGCAATGAGACCACGAACGGCAATGAGACCGTCATCACCGAAAACGACACCTCGAGTTTCGGCGCGACACCGACGGGATACGACGAACTCGCGATCAACGTTCAGATCTACGAAAACGGAACGGCCACCTGGACGCTCGAGTACCGGTACCGGCTCGACGGCGACGAAAACGCCAGCGACCGCTGGGAATCCGTGCGCGACGAGATCGAAAACGACCCCGAACGGCACCTCGAACTGCTCGAGGAGAACTGGTCAGAGCGTGTCGAACAGGCGGCGGATGTGACCGGGCGGGAGATGTCAGCCCGCGGCCATCAGGTCACACTCGAGGAAACCTCGACGCCACAGGAGACGGGGTACGTCCGCTTCCAATTCCACTGGGAGGAGTTCGCACGAGTGGAACTCAACCGGATCGAGGTCGGTGACGCGTTCGGTCATATCGAACTCGACGACCGGACGCAACTGGTCGTCACCTGGCCGATGGAGTACGAAGATACGATGATCGAGCCGTTCCCCGACGACCGACGTGACAGGGCCGCCATCTGGAACGGCGACCAGACCGACTTCCTCGAGGGAGAACCCATCATCGAGTTGATGGAGCAGACGGCGAGTCAGAGCGAGGACGAATCCAGTGCGGAGCCACTGATTCCGCTGTCCTGGCTCGGATTCGGGAGCCTATTCGTGCTCGCGGCGGCAGCACTGCTTGGCTGGTTCATCCTTCGAGACGGCGACATCGAGCAGTTGCCGCCACACACCTGGTCGGAATCGTCGGTGGAATCCGGCGAACCGACCACACCACAACCGGTCACCCCGCCAGACGATCTGCTGAGCAACGAAGAGCGCGTCCTTCAACTCCTCGAGCGCCACGGCGGCCGCATGAAACAACAGAAGGTCGCCGCCGAACTCGAGTGGACGGAGGCTAAAACCAGCCAGGTCGTCGGCGGCCTTCGCGAGTCCGGCGATATCGACGCGTTCCGGATCGGTCGTGAAAACGTGTTGACTCTTTCGGAGTCCGTCGAGCCAGCGATCGGAAACGGGGAGACGACCGAGGACGACGACCAGCCCTGATAGAAATCGGTGTGCGCCGTTACAGCCGATTGCCCGCCACACCGTCGACGATCGACAGTGCATCCGTACAGCAGCTATTGAGTTGCTCACAACTCGTGTCGACCATGTCAGTACAGGAACTGTAACATTTGCCCACCCAGTAGCCTTTAATAGCTCGAGTCGTTTAGGTACTCCCAGATGAGCGACCTCGCCACTACCGTACTCGCTGTTCTCGGTAGCTCGAGCGCTGTCGCCCCACGACGACGACCGGGCCTTTAGGCCCACTATTACTCCATCCCCTGACCTCGGTATATTGCAACTTTGCAGGAAACCCTGTTTTTCCCGGTTAGCGTCCGCTCTGTCAATAAATTCCAAATCCTAAACCAACGAATTTAAGTCCATCCTCCCGATGTATTCGAGTACGACATGACACGCGTTGCACTCGCGTTTTCGGGCGGCCTGGACACGACCATCTGCGTCCCGCTGCTCGAGGAAGAATACGGATACGACGACGTTATCGGCGTCACGGTAGACGTCGGTCAGCCAGCTTCGGAATTCGCCGAAGCCAAAGAGACCGCCGAGGCCCTCGGCCTCGAACACTACGTCGTCGACGCGCGAGCGGAGTTCGCCCAGCTCTGTCTCGACGGCGTTCGCGCGAACGCGACCTACCAGGGGTATCCGCTCGGAACCGCACTCGCCCGCCCGGTCATCGCGACCAAGATTCTCGAGGTCGCCGAAGAACACGGCTGTACGGGCATCGCCCACGGCTGTACCGGCAAGGGTAACGACCAACTTCGCTTCGAAGCCGTCTGGCGCGACTCCGACCTCGAGGTCATCGCGCCCATCCGCGAACTCGGCCTCACGCGTACGTGGGAACAAGAGTACGCCGCCGAGAAGAACCTCCCCGTCGAGGGGGGCAACGAGGGCGACTGGTCGATCGACACCAACCTCTGGAGTCGCTCCGTCGAGGGGGACAAACTCGAGAACCCCAACTACATCCCACCGGCGGACATCTACGAGTGGACCGAAGAGCCAACCGGCGAGACGGAACTCGTCGAGATCGAATTCGAGAACGGCTATCCCGTCGCCCTCGACGGCGAGGAGATGGAACCGGTAGCCCTCATCGAGCACCTGAACGAAGTCGCCGGTTCCCACGGCGTCGGTCGCACGGACGTGATGGAAGACCGCATGCTCGGGCTCAAGGTCAGAGAGAACTACGAACACCCCGCGGCGACGACGCTGCTCAACGCCCACGAGTCCCTCGAGAGCCTCGTCCTGACCCAGGAGGAACGTCAGTTCAAAACCCAGGTCGACAACCAGTGGGCCCAGAAAGGCTACGAGGGGCTGGTCGACGCCCCGCTCGTGGGCGCGCTGGAGGGGTTCATCGCCGAAACCCAGAAGCGCGTCACCGGAACGGTGACGATCAAGTTCGAGGGTGGCCAGGCTCGCGCCGTCGCCCGCGACAGCAAATACGCGGCGTACTCGGCGGCCCACGCCTCCTTCGACACCGAGACAGTCGGCAAGATCACACAGGAGGACGCCACGGGCGTCGCGAAGTACCACGGCTTCCAGCGCCGTCTGGCGAACAAGTCACTCGAGACCGATGGTGAGGAGTCACTCGAGATGGCGACCGACGGCGGAGCCGAAACCGACGAGGAGTGAGGATGACCGAAGAGGATACCCTGGACGACGCGGCGCTCGAGAACGATAACGGCGCCGACAGCGTCGTTCGCCGCGACCGGTTCAGCGGCGGGCCCGCGCGGGGATTCCTCTCGTCGCTCGCGGCCGACGAGCGTATCTTCGCTGCAGACCTCGCGGTTGACCGCGCCCACGTGGTAATGCTCGCTGAGTGTGACGTCATCGACGACGAGACGGCCGGAGACGTGCTGCACGCGCTCGACGCCATCGAGGTCGACGGCCACGCAGCGCTCCCTGAGGGCGAAGACGTCCACGAGGCCATCGAGACCGCAGTGATCGACGAAATCGGTGCTGACGGCGGGAAGATGCACACCGCCCGAAGTCGCAACGACGAGGTCGCCACCTGCATCCGCTACCGCCTGCGCGAGGACGTCATCGCGGCGCTCGAGGCGACGCTCGCGCTTCGCGAGGCGCTCGCCGACGTCGCGAGCGAGCACGTCGAGACGACGATGCCCGGCTACACCCATCTCCAGCCCGCCCAGCCGATCACCGTTGGTCACTGGGCGCTGTCCTACGAGCAAGCGGTTCGCCGCGACACGGAACGCCTGCTCGGGGCGTACGCGCGAACCAACGTCTCGCCGCTGGGCGGGGCCGCCTTCGCGGGAACGACGTTCGACATCGACCGCGAGCGGACTGCCCACCTGCTCGGCTTCGACGGCGTGCTCGAGAACTCGATGGACGCCTCCTCGAGTCGGGACTTCCTGCTCGAGACCGTCCAGGCGCTGTCGACGCTCGCGACGACGCTATCCGGCCTGGCCGAGGACGTGATCATCTTCGCGAACCGCGGATTCGTCTACCTCTCCGATGACTACTCCTCGACGTCATCGATCATGCCCCAGAAGAAGAATCCGGATACGCTCGAGCTGGTTCGGGCGGTCGCGGGCGACGCCGCGGCCGGCGTCCAGGGACTGACGACGACGCTCAAGGGGCTTCCCCGGGCGTACAACCGCGACCTGCAGCGGGCGACCCCCCACGCCTGGTCGACGGTCGACGCCGTGTCAGAGGCGAGCCGCGTCGCCGCAGGTGCGGTGGCGACGGCCGACTGGAACGCCGAAGCGCTCGCCGCGGAGGCGGGTGCCGGCTTCTCGACGGCGACCGGCGTCGCGGATTTGCTCGCGGCCAACGGGTTGCCGTTCCGGACGGCGCACGAGATTGTGGCTCGCGCGGCGGAACGCGCCGCGGAACGAACGAGCGGTGAAGGCGCGAGTCACGCGGCCGAACACGGGGCGGATTACGACGCAATCCACGCCGCCGCGGCGGACGTCCTCGAGGAACCTCTCGAGGGTTACGTCGACCCCGAGGCCGTCGAATCGGCGCTCGATCCCGCCCAGAGCGTGGCGAGTCGCGACTCGACCGGCGGGCCGGCCCCCGAAGCCGTCTCGAGCCAGCTCGAGTCGGCGGCTAACGCCCTCGAGTCGGATACAGAAGCCGTACAGGCGCTCGAGGACGATCTCGACGACGCCCATGCCAACCTGCGATCGGAGGTGACGGGCTATGTGTGAAGCCAGAGTGCCGCTGCGGCGACGACCGCCGGTTTCGCCGCCGTCCCCGCCCGGGGACAACATACCACTTCGATGATAATCAAAATTGGATTTGCGTAAAAATTGCCTTTTCACCGCTCTTAGAGCGTAGTATAAGTCACATAATTTTTCTGGTAGTTTCGAAGGGTTTAAGTCCAATCACCGCCGAGAGAGGAGTACAATGACAGAATGCGTTGAGTGTGGGGCCGACGTGACCCTGCACGACGATCTGGAAGTGGGAGAAATCGTCGACTGCACCACCTGCGGAGCCGAACTCGAAGTGATCGACACCGAGCCGCCAGTCCTCGAGCGAGCCCCTGAGCTCGAAGAGGACTGGGGTGAGTGACCTTGCACACAGTCGCAACACAGTTGCTCCAAGCTCACGCTCACGGGTGGTTCGCATGAACGTAGGAATACTCTACTCCCGGATCCGCAAAGACGAGAAGCTCCTCCTGAACGAGCTTCGCGAGCGCGGCCACGAGGTCGAGAAGATCGACGTCCGCAAACAGACCTTCGACATCAGCGAAGCCGGCGAGACGTTCGCCGACCTCGACGTCGTCGTCGACCGCTGTCTCGCCACCAGCCGCAGCCTCTACGCCACGCGGTTCTGTGAAGCCTACGGGATTCCCGTGGTTAACAGCAACGAGACGGCGGAGGTGTGTGCCGACAAGGTGAAAAACAGTCTCGCGCTCGAGTCCGCGGGCCTGCCCACGCCCGCGACGAAGGTCGCGTTCACCAAGGATAGCGCGCTCGAGGCCATCGAATCGTTCGGGTATCCCTGCGTCCTGAAACCCGTCGTGGGTTCCTGGGGCCGCTTGATGGCCAAAATCGACTCCCGGGACGCCGCCGAGGCGATCCTCGAACACAAGGCGACCCTGGGTCACTACGAGCACAAGGTGTTCTACGTCCAGGAGTTCGTCGAGAAGCCCGGCCGCGACATCCGCGTGCTGGCCGTCGACGGCGACCCCATCGCGGCGATGGCTCGCTCCTCCGAACACTGGCTGACGAACGCCGCGAAGGGGGCCGAAACCGAGGTTTTCGAGCTCGACGACGAGGCGCTTGAGCTGGTCGCGAAGGCCAGCGATGCCGTCGGCGGTGGGCTGCTCGGTATCGATCTCATGGAAACGGCAGGCGGGTACACGGTTCACGAAGTTAACCACACCGTCGAGTTCAAGGCGCTCACCGACGCCGTCGACGTGGACGTGCCCGCGGCCGTCGTCGACTGGCTCGAGGCGAGAGTCGAGTCTGAGAAAGACGACGCGACACTCGAGGTGACCGCCTGATGTCGACGGGGGCACAGGCCACCAACGACGCGACGGCGACCGACAGCGAGACCGTCACCGCCTCCGTCGTCGGCGGCACCGGCTTCACGGGCGGCGAACTGCTACGCCTCCTCGCCGGCCATCCGAATTTCGAGATTCAGCAGGCTACGAGTCGATCGGCCGCTGGCAAGAGCGTCGGCTCGAAGCATCCGCCACTTCGCGGGAGCGATCTGCGCTTTAGCGACCCGACGGATCTCGAGAGCGTCGACGTTCTGTTCGCGGCGACGCCGCACGGCGTCTCGATGGGCCAGATCGACGAGTTCTTCGACGTCGCTGAGACGGTCGTCGACCTCTCGGCAGACTTTCGTCTCGATACTGAAGAACAGTACGACGAGTGGTACGACGGGCACGTCAGTCCAGAATACCTCGAGAAAGCCGAGTACGCCCTCCCCGAGATCAACCGCGAGAATCTCGCGGGCGCCGAATTGATCGCCGGCGGTGGCTGTAACGCCACGGCGACGATTCTGGGACTGTACCCGCTGTTCGAACACGGGGTGCTCGACGGTGGGGAACAGATCGTCGTCGACGTGAAAGTCGGCTCTTCGGAGGGCGGTGCCGGCGGTGGCGAGGCCTCCTCTCATCCCGAGCGCTCGGGCGTCGTTCGCCCGTACGCGCCGACGGGACACCGCCACGAAGCTGAGATCGAGCAGTTCCTCGGCACCTCGGTCGCGTTCACCTGCCACGCCGTGGACATGGTTCGCGGCGCGAGCGCGACGAGCCACGTCTTTCCCTCGAGTCCAGTCTCGAAAGGAGACCTCTGGAAAGCCTACCGTGAAACGTACGAGGACGAACCGTTCGTCCGCATGGCCGCCGGCGGATCCGGCGTCTATCGCTACCCCGAACCCAAGGCCGTCGCGGGCACGAACTACGCCGAAGTCGGCTTCGAACTCGATCCCACAAACAAGCGGATCGTCGTCTTCTCTGCCATCGACAACATGATGAAGGGATCGGCCGGTCAGGCCGTCCACGCCGCCAACGTCGCACTGGGACTCGAGGAGACCGCCGGACTCGAGTTCGCGGGGCTCCATCCCGTGGGGGCACCGTAGATGACGAGTGTCACCGTCGAGGGCGAGACGGTCGTCGTCAAAATCGGCGGGGCTCGCGCGGTCGACCCCGCGGGGGCGCTCGCCGACGTAGCCCACCTCATCACCAACGGCGCGTCGGTCGTCGTCGTGCACGGCGGCTCGACGGCCGTCGACGAGACGCTCGAGGCCCTCGGCGAGGAACCGACCTACGTCGAGACGCCGGGCGGAATCGTCGGTCGGTTCACCGACGAACGAACCATGGAGGTCTTCAAGATGGTCATGCCCGGGAAGCTCAACACCGAACTGGTCGAAGGGCTGCAGAACCAGGGCGTCGACGCCGTCGGCCTCTCGGGGCTCGACGGCAAACTGCTGGCTGGGAAACGCAAGTCCGCCGTTCGCGTGAAAGAGGACGGCAAGAAGAAGATCAAACGCGGCGACCACTCCGGAACGATCGAGGACGTCAACGCCGACCTCCTCGAGACGCTTCTCGACGGTGGCTACGTTCCGGTCGTGGGCGGCCCCGTCCTCGGTGCCGAGAAGGATGGGGGATACACCGCAGTCAACGCCGACGCCGACCGTACCGCTGCAGCAGTCGCAGGAGCGCTTCAGGCCGACCTCGTGCTCCTGACCGACGTCTCGGGGATCTACGCCGATCCCGACGACGAAGCGACGAGGATCGAAGAGGCGACGACCGAAGACGCGTTCGCCGCCGTCGAAGACGCCGCGGAGGGGTTCATGACGAAGAAGGTCATGGCCGCCAAAGAGGCTCTCGAGACCGGTTCCACGTCGGTCGTCGTCGCCGACGCAAACGCGAACGACCCCGTCACGAACGCACTCGATGGGCACGGGACGACGATCACGCCTGGCGCGCTGGGATTGGATGACGAGACTGAAACCGACAACGCCAATGCCACGCTCGAGGTGACCGGCCAATGAGCGAGTACAGCTTCGTCTTCTCCGAGAAACCGATCACCATCGAGTCGGGCGAAGGCGTCACGCTCACGAGCGAGGACGGCACCGACTACCTCGACTTCGGTGCGAGTTACGCCTGTACGCCGACTGGCCACTGTCATCCACAGGTCGTCGAGGCAGTGAAAGAACAGGCCGCCGAGTTGCTGTTCGTGCAGGCCTCCTACCCCGTAAAGGCTCGAACCGACCTCCACACTAGGCTGGCCGCGCTCGCTCCCGGCGTCCTCGAGAACGTCTGGCTCTGTAACTCCGGAACCGAGGCGAACGAGGCGGCCCTCAAGTTCGCCCGCAGCGCCACCGGTGGGACGAAGCTCGTCGCCGCCACGCGCGCGTTCCACGGCCGCACCGCCGGAACGCTCTCGGCCACCTGGAAACCGAAGTACAAGAAGCCGTTCGAACCGCTGCTCGAGGACGTCGAGTTCGTCACCTACGGCGATAGCGACGAACTCGAGGCGGCCGTCGACGACGACACCGCCGCGGTGATCCTCGAGCCGATCCAGGGCGAAGGCGGGATCAATCCAGCGCCCGCGGGCTACCTCGCGGCCGCTCGCGAGATTACCGCGGACACGAACACGGCGCTGATCTTCGACGAGATCCAGACGGGACTCGGCCGCACGGGAACCACGTGGGCCTGCCAGAACGAGGGAATCGCCGGAGACGGCGTCACGCCCGATATCCTCACGACGGCGAAGGGACTCGCCAGCGGACTTCCCCTCGGAGCCACCCTCTGTGCTGACTGGATTGCCGAGGAGGCCGGCCCCCACGGGTCGACGTTCTCGGGCAACCCGGTCGTCTGCGCCGCGGCCAACGCCACCATCGACGTCCTCGTCGACGAGCAGCTGGCGGGCAACGCCGCCGACGTCGGCGACTACCTGCAGGCCGAACTCGAGGCGTCCGACGTACCGCTTCGCGACGTCCGCGGGGAAGGCCTGATGGTCGGCATCGAGGTCAAACGAGGTGCCAACCGCGTGCTCCGAGACCTCGCCCTCGAGCACCAGATACTCGCCCTTCCGGCGGGTCGAACGGTCGTTCGGCTGCTCCCACCGCTCGTGCTCGAGCGCAAACACGCCGACGAACTGGTCGCTGCGCTCGAATCGATTCTCGCACCGACGGAGGCGAGTCAATCGTGAACGGAGGCGAGCCAACCGCGACCGCTCGCACTGATCCGGAGACGAACACAGACGTCGCGACCGGGGACGACGATACCGCCGTCTCGCTCGAGTCCGCTCGCGACCTCCTGATCGACCTCGTCTCGACGCCGTCGCCCTCCTGGGAGGAAGCGGCGGCCGCCGAGGTGCTCGTCGCGTTCTTCGACGAACACGACCGCGAGGTCTGGGTCGACGACGTCGGCAACGTTCGCGCACCGGCGGACGACGCCGTGCTTCTGACCTCGCACGTCGACACGGTTCCCGGGGAGATTCCGGTTCGCGTCGAGACCGTCGATACGGACGACGAGGTCGCGAACGCGGGCGAAGACGTGCTCTGGGGTCGCGGCAGCGTAGACGCTACCGGCCCGCTGGCGGCAATGGCCGTCGCGGCCGTCAACGCCGGCGTCTCCTTCGTCGGTGTCGCCGGGGAAGAGACTGACTCCCGCGGCGCACGTCATCTCGTGACCGACCGCGACGTCCCAGAGGCTGTCGTCAATGGCGAACCATCCGGCGTCGACGGCATTACCCTCGGCTATCGCGGCTTCCTCGCCGGCACGTACGTCGCGACCAGCGAGTCGGGACACACCTCTCGACCCGAGCCAAACGCCATCCAGCAGGCGATTCGGTGGTGGTCGGCCGTCGAGGATGCGTTCGACGAAGAAGATTATGAACCCGTCTTCGAGCAAGTGACGGCCAAACCCGTTTCCCTCGAGGGCGGCACCAGCGACGACGGCCTCTCCGTCGAGGCGACGCTCGAGGCTCAACTACGAATCCCGCCGAATCTTGACGCCGATAGCGTCAGGGAGACCGCCGAGGCCGCCCTCGAAGTCGGCACCATCTCCTGGAAGGAGACGATCCCGCCAGTGATGGAGAGCCCACGAACCACGGTCGCACGTGCGTTTCGGGTCGCGATTCGAGACCAGGGCGGAAAGCCGCGGCTCCTCCGGAAGACCGGCACCAGCGACATGAACATCTACGCCAGCGCGTGGGACTGCCCGATGGTTACCTACGGGCCAGGGAACTCGGCTCTCGATCACGCGCCCGACGAGCGCCTCTCGCTGTCGGCGTTCGAGCGCTCGATCGGGATCCTCGAGGACGTGGCCGGCCGCCTGCGGGGTGAGGCAGCGTGACGGGGAACGAGACGGTACCGGCCCACTCGAGACACTTCGCCGTCACCGACGGCTCGGGGGTTCGACACCTCCTCGATATCGACGACCTCTCCCGTTCGGAGCTGTTCACCGTGCTCGACCTGGCCGCCGATTACAAGCTGGCGACGAAACGCGGCTACGGCCACGAGGATCTGGCCGGACAGACGCTCGGCATGCTGTTCCAGAAGCCGAGTACGCGAACCCGCGTCTCCTTCGAGACCGGAATGACCCATCTCGGCGGCCACGCCATCTTCCTCGGGGCCGACGACATCCAGCTCGGGCGCGGCGAGCCGATGAAAGACACCTCGAGAACGCTCTCACGGTACGTCGACGCGATAATGGCACGCGTGTTCAAACACGAGAACATCGAGGTGCTCGCAGAGTACACCGACGTGCCGATCATCAACGGGTTGACCGACGACGCCCACCCCTGCCAGACGCTGGCCGACCTGTTGACGATCCGCGAACGCTTCGCCGACCTCGATTCGGTGTCGGCCACGTGGATCGGCGATGGGAACAACGTCGCCCAGTCGTTCGTCCTCGGCTGTGCGCTCGCCGGCATCGATCTCACCGTTGCGACCCCGCCCGACCACGGCATCGACGAGTCGGTGCTCGAGCGGGCAGCCAAACTCGGAACCGCGCCGACGACGACCCACGACCCCGTTGACGCCGTATCGGATGCGAACGTCATCTACACCGACGTCTGGGTCAGCATGGGTCAGGAGGACGAACGCGAGATCCGACTCCGGGCGTTCGAGGGCTTTCAGGTCAACATGGAACTGCTCGAGCACGCGCCGGAGGCCGCGGTGATGCACTGTCTGCCGGCCCATCGGGGCGAGGAGATCACCGACGCGGTACTCGAGAGCGAGCGGTCGATCGTGTTCGACCAGGCGGAAAACCGGTTGCATGCCCAGAAAGCCGTGTTGAGCTGGTTGCTCGAGTGACTCCCCGACGAAGATTGAATTGCCGTGACGAACGGTTTCAACAGACGTCGAGAACATTGTCAATCGAAGCAATCACTGGATTGCAGCGCCCCTCGTATCCAAGAGCTGGACATTCAAGCTGTCCATGCCTCGACAGCGTCGTCTTCAGGCATCCGTTGTGAACAGTTCAGCCATCTACCGCGCCGACTGACAATCATGTACAATTATATGCCACTCCATGGTAGGAGCCGTTAGCAGCACGTTAGGCAGGATGCTGCTCACCACGACCGCCGCGACCACAGGTTGCTGGAGTTCGGCGGACGTGGGCGCGCAATGGGGGAAATCCACCATCACAACGGGCGATCCTGGGGGGATCGCGTACACCGTTGCTTTTTCACGACGTCGATCAGCCTGTAGTCACGCCATCGTCGGCCTACAAACCCTGGTCGATAGAGTACCGTATCGACGCTCTCGAGACCACGTACCAGTAACCCCACCGCAACACGACAGAACCCCGACGAACGCGACTCGCCGAAACCGAAGGGGATTTGCTGGCTCGGCACCTGCCTCTGGTGATGACGTTCACGTCGCGACGACAGTTTCTGGCAGCAACTGGCACGGGCGTAGTAGCCGTCAGTGCCGGCTGTCTCGAGCGTTCCGGTGACGTCCTCTCGTCGTCTGCGGCGACCATCTCACCGGACGTCCTCTCGACGACCGGCTACGCCGAGCGAACCGTCGAAGAGCTCGTCATCCAGGAGACGGTCGGCCGATTCGGTTTCGAGCGAACCATCGAAGCCCGAAACTGGTACGCAGAGTACGACCGGGCAGTGGCGCTCGACGACCTCGGCCTCACCCGAGCACAGGCCGCCGTCGTCGTCGTGTTGACCACGCCGCAAGTGTCGCTACTCGGCCGGACGTTCAATCCCGTCGGCGACTACGACACCGACGACCTGGTCGAGTTGATCCAGGATCACTACGGAGACGTTCGGGACGTGTCTCGAGTCGACGAGACGTCCGTGACCGTCCTCGGTTCGTCGACACCACTGGTTCGCTACCACGCTCGAGCGACTTTCCTCGAGCAGGGGCTCTCGATGCCGGTTACCCTCCAGCTCACCGAACCCGTGGCCCACGGCGACGACTTCGTGATCGGGGTCGCCGTCTACCCACGACCGCTAGGGATCGAGACCGAGTCGGAGACAGTTCTACGGATGATCGAGGGCGTCGAACACTGAGAGTGAAGGGGTCGGTAGGGTCGCCGGATGAACGGTGTGGGAGCCATTCGAATCGCCGAGCCCCGACGTTCGTGAGCCAGTTACTGAGCCGAATCGACTTACTCTGAAGTAATCGCCTACGTGGTCTCGAGGTTGGCGAACAGCTAAGGTCGACCCACCCCAGATCGATGCTCATGGGGACGGAATCGGCCTGTGACGCCGGAGAACACAGGCTCGAATGGGATGGGCGAGCAGGCGAGACGGTGTGCAGCCGATGTGGCTACACGGCGGCTGCGATCGTCAACGACCTCCACCAGCGGCTGTACGCCGCTGGAACGACCACGTACTCGAGACCAAAACCGGAACTGGAACCGAAATCGGATCGGCCGAAACCTGAGCCGGAACCGGACACACCTCGAGACACCGAGTTATCGGACGACGTGGCGGACGCGATCACGGGCTGTGAACGCGTCGGGTCGCCCTGACTCCCGCGTTCCAGCGCCACCCACCACCCGACACCAGTTGCTGGCGTGTCGTGTCACGACTCCGGATGGTAGCTGCACTGCCACCACTGATCCAGCACCACCTAGCACTGTCGGACACGACGTCCCCGTATCCTTCGAGAGGTGTTCCAGTAGGCGCTCCCATAAACGCATCGAGCAGCGAGTCGCTCCCGGAAACCGCAACCCCTACCACACATCCGCGCGCACCACTGGCCATGGAACTCGGCGTAATCGGACTCGGACGGATGGGCCAGATCGTCGTCGACCGCGTCCTCGCGGCCGGTCACGACGTCGTGGCGTTCGACCTCGACGAGGCGGCAATCGAGGCCGCCGCGGCGGCAGGCGCGACCCCCGCGGACTCCATCGCGGAGCTGTGTGACCACCTCGGCAGCGAGAAGCGCCTCTGGTTGATGGTGCCCGCCGGTGCGCCGGTCGATGCGACCCTCGAGGAACTCGAACCCCTCATCGAGGCAGACGACGTCGTCGTCGACGGGGGGAACTCCTACTACGAGGAGTCCGTTCGTCGCGCGGAGGCCTGCCCGGCGGCGTATCTCGACTGTGGCACGTCGGGCGGCCCCGCCGGTGCGGAACTTGGCTTTTCCCTCATGATCGGCGGCCCCGAGTGGGCCTACGAGGAACTCGAGCCGGCGTTCGACGCCGTCGCAACCGGCCCGGATGGCCACGCCCGGATGGGGCCGGCCGGCTCGGGACACTACGTCAAGATGGTACACAACGGGGTCGAGTACGCGCTGATGCAAGCCTACGGCGAGGGGTTCGAACTGCTCCACGAGGGCCGCTACGACCTCGACCTCGAGGCCGTTGCCTCAGTGTGGAACAACGGCGCGGTCATCCGCTCGTGGCTGCTCGAACTCTGTGAGGAGGCATTCCGTGAGGAAGGCACCGACCTCGGCGACGTCGCCGACCGGATCGAAGGCGGCTCGACGGGCACCTGGACAGTCCAGGAGGGGCTCGCCCAGGAGGTGCCGCTGCCGCTCATCTACACCGCGCTCTCCGAGCGATTTGGCTCTCGAGCCGACGACGGGCGGTTCTCGCGGCGTCTGGCCAACCGCATGCGCTATGGCTTCGGTCGTCACGAAGTACAGCGCCGGGAGTGAAATCGGCCAACTGATTCTGAGCAAGCTGCCGATCAAAGAGCAACACACATAAATCACTGCACCCAAATCCCTCGCATATGGACTATAGCCAGATCGGGCTCATTATCGGGATCGCCCTGACCGTGGGGGCAGTCGTCCTTCATTTCACCCGCGGCACCCCGTGGCGCCCGACCGAGGATCTCACCCAGGAGGTACTCGAGCACCGTGCACAGAGCGTTCCCGAGACCGACTTTCCGGAGCCGATGAACCGCGCGATCGGTGGCGGTGGAGCGGTCGCAGCCGTCGGCGGTGGCGAAGCCGGCGCGGAACTCGAGGAAGGCGGCGAGGCCGAAGCCGAATCCGGCCCCGGCGACATTCCCGAGGACGAGATCGAGTACTACGAAGTCGAGTTCGTCAAGGAGGGCGAGACGATCGAAGTGGCCAACAACGAGCCGCTGCTCGACCAGGGCGAAGAACAGGGCTGGGATCTGCCGTACGCCTGCCGCGAGGGGAGCTGTGTCTCCTGTTCCGGGAAAATCTCCGGCGACGCGAACGAACTCGTCGAACACGACGACCAGCAGATGCTCGACGAGAACGAGATGTCGGAGGGGTACGTCCTCACCTGCGTCGCCTACCCGCGCGGGGAGTTCTCCATCGAGACGAGCGAAGCACCGTAGCACCATTTTTGAGGCGTTTGGGGGCTGTTTTCCATCAGATCGCTATCTCCCGCTCCTCGAGCCACGGGTGGTTACGGATCGATGCAGTTCGATCGATCCGGTGATCCACTACCGGCAGTTCGTTTCGCGTCGGGCGAAAGTGTGGCCGGTTCGTACTCGAGTCGCTATCCGCATTATCGTCGTTCCAATACTACCGTTTTTGCACCAATATACTATAGAAAGTGAACAGTAAATCGATCCACGAAACGGGGTCGATCGGCTCAGTTTTCGGATTCGTCGCTCCCGTCGACCTCGTCCGCTTCCTCGAGCACCGCTTCGAACGCGTCGAGAATCACTTGCTTGGCGACCGCGCCGCGGGTCGTCCAGTGCTGGGCGTAATCCAGCATGTCGTCGTAGATGTCTGGTTTACAGCCTGCAGCCTTCGGGTGGCCACCGCCGTTGAGCCGCCCCGCCACCTCGTGACAGCGCTCGAAGGCGTCGGTGCCCCGAATGGAGGCTGAACCAGCCGGTTTGACGATCACCGACGCGTCAGCATCCTGTTCGCGCATGGCTTCGGCAACCTCGTTCTGTGAACAGCGGCCGTAGGTGACGCCGACGGTGTAGCCGCCGACCTCGCGGAACTCCGCGCGAGCGACGGCCCGGTCGATGAGCCCTTGCTTCTCGACTCGTCGTTCGGTGAGGAATGCCTGCACCCACTCGGGGAGGTCGACGCCGTACTCCCTGACGACTTCGACGTACTCCGCCGCATCCGTCCAGTAGGCGTAATCCGCCAGGTCGTCGCTACGCGGATCCTCGCGCAGCCAGAGGTCGTGGTCACGGGTGACCGCCGCCAGCGTCTCGAAACGCTCGTCGAAGTCGTACGCGAGGGAGCGAAGCGCCACGTCCGCGGTACACTCCTCTTCCGAGTCGCCGACGACGAGGTCGACGCCCGCCTCCCTGACGGCCTCGGCGACGTCCTCGTCCCACTGATGGTGGTCGTACCACGAGACATCGTCGACAACCTCGAGCAGCGCCTCGAGTTCGGTCTCGACGTACTCGTACTTGTCCGGACAGAGGTCACACACGTAGCAGTCGATCCCCGGGTTAGCGTAGTCGGCGACCCGCTGGATGGTGTCCTCGACGTTGTGGGGGCTTGCCGGGAGCAAGGCGACGCGGTGGGGGGTCGGCTCGGGTTCCTCGAGCGGGTCGACGTCAGGTTCCGGTTCGGGGGGAACGTCCGTCCCCGCGTCAGTCGACTCGGTGATTGCCTCCACGTCCGCTGCGTCGTCCATCTCCTCGTCGTCAACGGGTGGTTCCGGTACCACCTGCACGTCGTCGTAGGCCTCCCGAATGAGTGCCACACAGGCAAGGCCATCGGCGTCGGCGTCGGCGATTACGGCGACATCCGCACCGGCGAGGGCCGCCTGTGCCTCCTTCTCCTCGAGGCCGTCCTCGACGTCGTCCGGGAGAAAGAACCCGGTGCCAGGGATGACGGATTTCCGGGCGAGCGGGAGATTCGAACTCGAAATGAGATCCTCGTCCATACGGTGTCTGTGTAGTCTGGGGGGAAGTAACCGCCGGTCTCTCGAGTGGGCTGACTCAAGTGGCTCGTCGCAGAACTCGAGTGGCGTAGCGGTTGGGTAGTGCTCGAGTGTGTGACGCACGAGAGAAAATATAAACGAGTGGGTAAGGATCCGAATCAGGCGACTGCATCGGCGTCACTCGCCGGTTCCTCGTCCGGGAGTTGACGCACCGTCAAGACGGGAATCGGTGAGGTTCGCACGATGCGTTCGGCGACGCTCCCGAGTAACAATCGGTTCTCGCCGTGACGACCGCGGGTGCCGGTGACGATGACATCGGCGTGGACCTCCCGCGCGTAGGTACTGATCTCCGGCGCGGGTCGCCCCTCGCGGACGGCAGTCGTAATGCCGGGGCCGGCCTGATCGCGGATTTTCGAGAGGGCGCCCTCGGCGTGGGTCTCGAGGGCGGTTCGGAGTTCCTCGCGGAGCTGTTCCGGTGATGCGTCTACCTCGCCGGCGTCGACGACCGAGAGGGCGTGTACGTCGGCCCCGAACCGGCCCGCCAGATCCAGCGCGACGTCGACCGCTCGTTCGACGCTCTCTGAGCCGTCCGTTGCGACGACGACCGTATCGAACATGCTTCACCATTCTCGTCGGAGCGTATAAACGCACCCGACTCGCTCGAGAAATGGTGGTGAACGCGGGCAGTCCTGTACAACCCCTACACTCGAGGACACTCGTCGTACCGAACGATGATCGTCGACGCCAACGGCGAGTCGAACTCGAGCGGTGGGGTTCGAACGAGGGGAGTCACTACGCCTACCCGCAGCAACACTCGCCCCTCGGTGAGTGGGTTTTTTTGCTCCCCGCATCCCCAGATGAGGTATGGACGTCAGCGATCCGTTCCGCGTCGAAACCGTCCTCGCCCCCGTGGACGGCAGCGAGGACTCAGCCACCGCCGTCGAGTACGCCGTCGCCGTCGCCGACCGCTACGACGCCTCCGTGCACGTCCTGTTCGTCCTCGGCCGTGAGGTCGTCCAGGGAATGGACTCGGGCGTCGTCGACGAACAGGAGGTCGCCGACAACACCCAGGGCTTCCTCGAGGAGGTCGCCGGCGTCACCGACGCCTACGACGTCCCGTACACGACCTCCGTCGCCCACGGCTTCTCGCCCTCGATCAAAACCCGCCACCCCGGCAGCGTCGTTCTCGACGCGGCGGATTCGATCGACGCGGATTTCATCGTCCTCCCACGGGAGTCCGTCACCGACGCCCCCACGGAGGTACTCGAGAAGGCCGCCGAGTACGTGCTCTCGTACGCGAGCCAACCCGTGCTTTCAGTGTGAGTCGAGGCGTCGACGCCACCGCGCCGTGAGGACGAAGTCAACGCCTAATCGATTAGCCGACCGCAAGCACGCGATGGCTGGCTCAACGCTTTAGCGGGTCGCGACCGGATCGGCTGTATGACGATCCCTGGCTACGATTCAGACCGAATCGTCGAGAGCACACTGGAACCGGAATCGGGTGGGGACACCGCCAGACTCTCGCTCATCGCCGACGATGTCCCCGACGCCGTCACCCTCATCGAGAGCGACGCCGACGCCCCGCCGGGTGCCCTGGGCGATCCCGTCGACCTGAACGCCATCGACACCGTCGGCGGACTGGACGTGCTTCGTCTCGAGCTGCCGTACGACCCCTCGGCACTGCCGCCGGGAGCAAGTCCGACCAACGTAGCCGTCGCGGTGGCAACCGACGACGGCTACGAGCCGCTCGAGTCGAACACGGATCTCGAGGAGACCACCGTCTCGGCGACGATCACCGGCGAACCCGCTGGATCGACCGTGGTACCGATCACGACCTACGAACGGGAGGTACCCGAGGACGATTCGCCTCGGGAGTGAGCGAGTTTGGGTGCTCGACCTCTCGACATGACCGTCGACTCGGATGGTCACTCGACCGCGAGGATCGACTGACTCCGTCCCGCCCACTCGGGTACGTTCGGCGGGACGCCACCGTCACTGCAAAGGCAGTTGCCACCATTCGATGAAATAATTAGCCCATTCTCATGAGCCCGTAGAAAACATTTCTTAGTATACCACCATCCAGAGAACATTGGTGAGTAAAAGTACAATTTTCCAAGAAGTGATATAGCTGGGGGGGAAGAGACGACCATGCACCCAGGAGACCTCGACCTCGAGTCGGCGTACGACCCGTTCATCGACGGGGCGTGGACGCCGCCAGCGGACGACAGCTACGACGAGGTGGTGAATCCGGCCACCGAGGAGGCGTTCACCACCGTTGCACGGTGTACGGAACCGGACGTCGACGCAGCCGTCGCCGCGGCCCGCGAGGCGTTCGCGGAGTGGCGAGAGATGCCCCCGGCCGAGCGCGGTCGGCTCGTCTACGCGATCGGCCAGCAGATACGCGACCACCTGGGCGAACTGGCCGCCCTCGAGAGCCTCGATCAGGGGAAGCCGCTCTCCCAGGCGAAAAGCGACATCGAGAGCGCCGCCCGGTACTTCGAGTACTACGCGGGGTTTACGGACAAACTCGAGGGACGGAGCATCCCGCTCGGCCCCGATAAACTCGACTTCACCATCCGAGAGCCCTACGGGGTGAGCGCCCAGATCACGCCGTGGAACTTCCCCGGGAACCTGTTCGCCCGCGGCACCGCACCCGCGCTGGTCGGCGGGAACGCGGTCGTCCTCAAACCGGCCCCCCAGACCCCGCTGAGTTCCCTTCGCCTCGCGGAACTGTGTGCGGAGACGGACGTCCCGGACGGCCTGATCAACGTCGTCCCCGGCGGTGGCGAGACCGGGGCCGCCGTCACGTCCCACGAGGGGATCGACACGATCACCTTCACCGGCAGCGTGCCGACCGGCCAGACCATCATGCGGACGGCCGCCGAGACGATCACGCCCGTCACGCTCGAACTCGGTGGGAAGAACCCGGCACTCGTCTTCCCGGACGCCGACCTCGAGGCAACCGCTGAGACGGTCGCGACGGCCATCTTCACGAACGCGGGACAGGTGTGTTCGGCCGCCGACCGGGCCCTGATCCACGAGTCCGTCTACGACGAGTTCGTCGAGCGGATCGTCTCCCTCGCGGACGACTACGAACTCGCCCCCGGCGATGAAGACGCCGACATGGGGCCACTCGCCTCCGCCGAGCAGTACGAGAAGGTGACGAGCTATATCGACGTCGGGCAATCAGAGGGGGCGACCCTCGCCACCGGCGGCACCCCGCCGGATCGCCGCGGCTACTTCGTTCCGCCGACGGTGTTCACCGACGTTTCCTCGGAGATGCGGATCGCCCAGGAGGAGATCTTCGGCCCCGTGCTCTGTGTGATACCCTTCAGCACCGAAGCCGAGGCACTCGAGATCGCGAACGACGTCGACTACGGCCTCGTCTCCGGGATATTCACGAGCGACGTCTCCCGGGCGGGCCGCCTGGCACGTCGCCTCGAGGCCGGGAACGTCTACGTCAACGACTGGTTCGTCGACACTCAGCAGACCCCCTTCGGCGGCTACAAACGGAGCGGAATCGGCCGGGAGAAGGGGCTGGAAGCGCTCGAGTCCTACGTGCAGTCGAAAAACGTCGCCATCAACATCGGTGACGGCGGCGGGAACCTCCCGGGTGCCTGATGATCGGGATCGCAACGATCGAACCGCCACGGGAGGTTCTCGGATGACAGACCGCATCGCCGTCATCCCAGGCGACGGTGTCGGCCAGGAGGTCGTCCCCGCGGCCGTCGACGTGCTCGAGGCCGTCGGCAATCTCGAGTTCGTCGAGGTCGATGCGGGTGATGCCGTTCGCGAGCGGACGGGGACGGCCCTCCCCGCGGAGACGCGGACGGCCGTACTGGGGGCTGATGCAACCCTCCTGGGTGCCGTCGGCGAGACGGCGGCCGACGTCGTCATCCCCCTGCGAAACGCCATCGACTCCTTCGTCAACGTCCGGCCCGCTCGAGCGGTCGCCGGAACCGACGTGCTGTGTCCCGACCTGGATCTGGTCATCCTGCGTGAGAACACGGAAGGCGTCTATGCTGGCCACGAGACACGCCTAAGTGACGACCTCTCGACGCTGACGCGCGTCTCGAGTACGTCGGCAGCGACGCGGCTGGCCGAGTTCGCCTGCGAGTACGCGAGAACCCACGACGTGGAGACGCTGCACGTCGTTCACAAGGCGAACGTGATGCGCGAGACCGACGGGCGGTTCAGAGACGCCGTACTCGCGGTCGCCAAGGAGAACGATGTTCCGACCGAAGAGGTACTCATGGACGCCTTCGCGACGCACGTCTGTCTCACCCCCGAGACGTTCGAACTCGCGGTCATGCCGAATCTCGCCGGCGACGTGCTCTCGGATCTCGCCGCGGGACTCGTCGGCGGGCTGGGCGTGTTGCCCTCGGCCAACCTCGGCCCCGGCGGCGGGTTGTTCGAACCGGTACACGGCAGCGCCCCCGATATCGCTGGAAAGGGCGTCGCCAATCCGGCTGCGACGATCCTCTCGGCGGCGATGTTGCTCGAGAATCTCGGCTACGCGGAGGCGGCAACAGACGTTCGAGTAGCCGTTACAGGGGTGCTTGCGTCGGGGCCGCACACACCGGATATGGGTGGGTCAGCCTCGACACGTGCGGTGACGGACGCAATTTTGCAAGAACTATAACGAAATTTTGGATCGCCCCTCCACAACGGAAGCCTGGTCAGATCTCGAGCGAGAGACCGTCTGCGGCGAATCGTACCTCGCCATCGTACTGGCGACCGATCGACTCGAGCATCGACTCGCGATGGCCGTCCACGTGGGGATAGAGGTGGGTGAGGTAGACGCAGCCGATGTCGGTGCCCGTCAATGCTTCCCCCAACTCGGCGGGCGACGCGTGATTCGGGGTCGCCGTCTGGTCTGGGAACGAACAGTCGTGCACGAGAACGCTCGAGCCGTCCGCGAAGGCAGCCAGGTCGGCGAATGCTTCGGAGTCGCCGCTGAACGTGAAATCGCCAGCGGCGTCCTCGGTGGAGAACCGGTAGGCCAGACAGTCCATCGAGTGTCGAGTCGGGTACGCGTCCACGTCGATCGCACCGATGGAGAACTCGTGGGAACCGACCTCCCTGATGGTGAGGTCGATCCGATCCTGGAGATAGTCGTGGATCGAGAGCAGATCGTGGACGAGTGCCTCCGTTCCGGCCGGCCCGATCACCTCGAACTCGTCCTCTCCGGCCAGCCACCGTGCTTTCAACAGCGCCAGGAGGTCGTTGACGTGGTCGAGGTGGTGGTGGGTCAACAGGACGGTTCCGACGCCTTCGTAACCGACGTCGGTCGCGGCGAGCCGGTGGAGTATTCCCGCACCGCAATCGACGAGCAGCACCTGGTCGTTCGTCTCGAGCAGGATCCCGGTCTGATGGCGATCCGCAACCGGCATCGCGCTACCCGTTCCGAGGAACGTGACGTGCATTGCCGACACAAGGCGAAACGGGCACAAAAAGGCTGAGCAAGCAGCAACCCGTATCACGGGGGTAGCCGACGGGCACACGGTCGTCGAAGGCGATTCGCGATCGAAGATGAGGCCCCGTCCCTCCACAGACGAACGTTCGGTCGAGGTGGCCCATCGCCCACACTCGGGAGGAGACGAAAACCAGCTCGTCACGGTTCACGTCCGGGTGCTCGAGGGGCTTGATGCGGGCTAGCGCGCACAGCCAGCCTCGATCCATTCCGGCAGAGCCGAAGACAGTTGCCGAAGTCGATGGAGAGACCACTCGAGGCGATTCATCGCTGAACCGGGCAGTGAATTCGTACATTTGAGGAAGGTTTCGTTGGTGATAATTCTACTCTGTGCGGATTCCGAGAACAGGATTCATAACCAACACCGTAGGTTAGGAAATATATCGGAATTTGCAGCTATTTTCCAAAGGTTGATGGGATCTGGCACGTTATTGAGGGGCATGAATCTGCCAGAAACCGTGGCGATTAGCCTCGATGCGGACTCGCGAGGCACACGGACGGTCACACACCAGTATCCAGACACGGTATGATCGACGCCAGTTGCAGTCTCAACGGTGCCGTCAAACGGAGTGATGGACGATGACAACACCGGTCGTCGCCTTCGACAACTCCGGCACGCTCAGTGAAACGACCGTCGTCCGAAAGACGGTTGTACCGGGATACGACTGGCTCGAGTCGGTTCCTGCCACGCCGAGCAACCAGGGCGAGTTCGCCCTCGTGAATCTCGTTTGCGACGATCTCGAGCCCTTCCAGTCCACCGATCCCCTGGGAAGCGTGCTCGACGCCGCGGACGTCCCGATTCGCCTGGCGCTGTCGAACTGCGAGATGACGGTCGACCGGGCTCGAGAGCTGTTGTTCGAGGAACGAGACCTTCCTGCCAGAGTCGTCGCCGACCAGGTCGAGCTGGCAGTCGAACGGACGATGGATCGCGAGACGTCCCACCTGAAGACCAACACGCCACCGGCCGGTGCACAGCTCGTCGCCGACGTGGGCGAGAGGACGGTCGTTCGTGTCGTCGGCTACACGGCAACGCCGCTTCAGGTGTCGCCGGAGGTCGTCGCCTGGGCGTCCGAAAACGGGTACGATCCGCACATCGTCTCCGGAGACTCGACGAACATTCTCCAGTCGGTCGCAGACGTCGTCGGTATTCCAGCGGAAAACGTCCACCCGTACCAGTCAGCGGTCGACAAGCGCAGGACGGTCGAGTCGCTGGGTGAGGATCGACCGGTCGTCATGGTCGGCGACTTCGTGAACGACCGGTTCGCGTTCGAGGTGGCCGATTTCGCCGTGTTCATCGACGACGGAGATGCACGGACGAGCGAACGCTTGCAGCCGTTGGCCGACGTGACGGTCGATTCACTGGCAGCGGTACCAGACGCGCTTCGAATAAACCGTTCGGCCATCGTGGATGGGGGAGTCGATCTGTGAAACGAGAGGTCGCCAACCGACTCACCGGAGTTGTCCCGACCGAGTTGTCCGATCCGACGTTACAGGATAGTGCGGTCGTCGTCCCGATTCGCGAATCGGATTCGACCGGGGCCGAGATCGTCTTTATCCGACGAACCGCGTACCGGGACGAACACGCCGGTGAGATTGGGCTTCCCGGCGGACGGTCGAATCCGGGCGACGACTTTCCGCGGGAAACGGCATTACGCGAATTCACCGAGGAGACCGGCGTCTCGATCACGAACGTCGACCTGCTCGGTCGCGTCGATGACGTCGCGACCGAAACGGGGTACCGGATCGTCCCATTCGTCGGCCACGTCGACCCGAATGCAACGTTCGACCCCTGCGAGACCGAGGTCGAGGAACTCGTCTTCGTCCCGCTCGCGGTGCTTCAGGAACAGTACGACGGCTCCGACCAGCCGAAATTCGAATACGACGACGCGACGATCTGGGGGGCAACGGGGCAGATCGTCGGCTCGGTACTGAACGTTCTCGAGGAGTGACTCGAGTCTCGAGTATCTGGGCAGCTTAACGAAAGAGTCCGGGATTGCTCGCTGTTTACCGATCCGGATCCATCCGCGGATCGAGGACGTCCCGAAGGCCGTCGCCGAGCAGGTTGAACCCCATTACCGCGAAGATGATCGCCACGCCGGGGAAGAACCCGAACCACCATGCGTGGCCGAGATATCCTTTGGCAACCTGCAGCATCGATCCCCAGGAGGGATCCGGTGGCTGCATCCCGACACCCAGGAACGAGAGCGACGCCTCCACCAGGATCGCAGCGGCGGCCGTGATCGTCGCCTGAACCATGATCGCAGAGATACAGAACGGGAAGATGTGAAGCGCGATGATTCGGACGTTGGAACCACCGAGTGCCCTGGCCGCTTTCACGTGTTCTTCTTTCGAGGCGGAGACGGCGCTTCCGCGCGTAATACGGGCAAACTGTGGGATGAACACGATACCGATGGCGATGATGATGTTTGTCAGTCCCGTCCCGAAGACGGCGACGAGTGTCAACCCGAGCAGGACGGCCGGAAACGCGAACAACGAATCCATCAGTCGCATCAGGACGTTGTCGACGTGACCGCCGAAGTAGCCGGAGACGAGACCGACGGGAACGCCAATGGTCATGGAGATAACCGGGACGCCAAGGGCAACGATGAGTGCGATCCGCGCGCCGGCGAGAACACGGGAGAACAGATCGCGTCCGTAGTGATCAGTGCCGAACGGATGCGTCAGCGACGGCTCCGCGAGTGCGTGTGTCGGGTTCATTGCCGCGGGGTCGTGGGGAGCGAGATACGGGCCGAACACGCCGACCAGCACGAACGTCGAGAGAATCGCGGCACCGACGACTGCCAGTTTGCTCGCCAGGAATCGACGCCAGAACAACTTCGTACGGCGACGCAGTACTGATTCGGTGCCGCTGGAGTCGCTCAGTGATGGAAGTTTCGTGCTCATATTACCGATCTTGCAGCTTTGGATTCAGGTAGAAGTACGTGATGTCCACGATCGCGTTGACCGCGATGAACATGGCAGTGTAGACCAGTACGACACCCTGTAACATCATGTAGTCTCGGCTGTATATCGCATCGAGCAATAGCCGCCCCATCCCGGGGATGCTGAACACTTCCTCGATGACGATCGTGCCACCCAGGAGGTATCCGACCTGCATCCCGATTACCGTAATCACGGGGATGAAGGCGTTCTTCATCACGTGACGAAGGACGGTCATCTCGCTGACGCCCTTCATTCGGAGCGAATCCGGGTACTCCATGCGGATTTCTTCGAGCATTTCCGATCGAAGCATCCGCGTCACGATCGCGGCCATTGCGGTGCCGAGCGTGATACTCGGGAGGACGAGATAGCGGATCCCCTCGATCGGATCGTCGAGTGGTGAGACGTATCCGGTAACCGGAAACCAGCCGAACCAGACGGCGAACACCATCAACAACATAATCCCGAGCCAAAAGTTCGGAATGGAGACGCCGAGCAGCCCGAATGTGAGTGCGGCGTAGTCGCTCGAGGTATCCTGTTTGACAGCGCTAATCGTTCCGGCCGGGATCGCAATGGCCAGGGAAACGATGAATCCGCCGATTGCGACCGAGATCGTAATCGGAAGGCGCTGGAGAATTGCATCGGTTACTGACTGCCCTCCCATGTAGGAGTAGCCGAAGTCACCACGAACGACGCCGGACATATAGTCGATGTACTGAATATACAACGGCTGGTTCAGCCCCATCGACTCGCGTAGCGCCGCGAGTTGTTCGGGATCGGCGTCGGTTCCGAGCATAATGACGGCTGGATCCCCGGGAACCATCCGAATGAGTGCGACTATCGTGAACGAGACGATGAAGAGAACCGGAATCGCCGACAAAATTCGTTTAATTGCGTACTCGTGCACCTGCGTCATACGTTAGTTGGCGTCATATGGGGGTGAAGCGTTGTGAGGTGATGCTATCTCGTGAGATGGCGACGGATCGACTACTCGTCGACCCACATCGTCCAGTAGCGGTCGTACGGAAGCGTCCACTCCTCGAATCCATAAACGTTCGCACGGAGGCCATTGATGTCGTCGGTGTGAGCGACCGATACCCACGGAACGTGTTCCTGGACGAGTCCCTCGAGTTCGGCGTATATATCGAGACGTTCGTCCTCGTCGAGTTCGTCGCGACCAAGCTCGAGGAGCTCACGGACGCGGTCGGCGTCGGGTTGTTCGTCGTTGTACTTGTTGTACCCGTCTTCGACGAGGAACCCGTAGTAGTGGCGGTCGGGGTCGACCTTGTAGGGAACCGAGAACGACAGCGCACCGAAGTTCGATTCGACGAAGTCGTTGAGATGAGTACCCCACTCCTGGTTGTTGAGTTCGACGTCGACACCGATTTCGGCGAAGTTAGCCTGGATGATTTCGCCCATCGCTTCCTGAATGGAGTACTCGCTGGTGACTTTGATCTCGAGCGTTTCGCCCTCGAGCGGGTTTCCGGCCTCCTCGAGGATGCGCTGGGCTTCCTCGAGATCCTGCCAGCGTTCGTTATCGAGGTCGTAGTTCCAGACGTTTCCTTCCGGGAACGGCTGAACACCGGCCGACCCGAAGCCGAAGAGTGCGGCGTCGATAACCGCATCGCGGTCGATGACGTGGGCAGCGGCGCGTCGGACGGCGGGATCATCCCACGGTGGTTCACTGCAGTTGATGTGGATCATTGCCCACCCGGTTGCTTCGCTCAGGGCGACTTTCGTATCGTCATCGTTCTGGAGGGATTCGGCGTGTCGACCCGGAATCTCACGAGCGAAGTCGAGGTCGTCGTTTTGTAGTGCCAGTACGCGCGAGTCCGGATCCGGGGTAATGATTAGTTCGACCTCGTCGACGTGAGGGGCGTCCTCGACGTGATAATCGTCGAACGCCGACATCACGAGGCTGTTGTCCGGGGTGTACTCTTCGAACGCGAACGGTCCGGTGCCGACCGGCTCCTGGAAGTCGTCGATGTTCCCACCCTGCTCCTCGACGGCGTCTTCTGGCACGATGACCCAGTGGACACGGGCGAGATACTGTAAGAACGGGCCGAACGTCTCCTGGAGTTCGACTTCGACCTCGTATTCGTCGACGGCACGCACGTCCTCGACGGTCGCGAGCAGATCTGGACTCGTCGAGGCTTCCTCGTCCATCATACGTTCGAACGAGTAGACCACGTCGTCGGCGGTCATCTCGCCGTAGCCGTCGTGGAACTGAACGCCCTCTTTCAGGTGGAACGTATACGTCGTTCCGTCGACGTCGTAGTCATCGGCGAGTCGACCGACCGCTTCACCGTCGTCGAACGTGATCAGTGTCTCACAGATGTTGTATATCGCGTTCCACGAGACGACGCTCGAAATGTTGTGCGGATCCAGTCCCGTCAGGTCGGCTTCGTAGCCGACTCGAAGCGTTCCACCCTCGGTTACTTCGTCAGGTTCATCGTCTCCGTTGCCGTTGTCGTCGCCGAGGTCGGGTGTCCCGTTACCGTCGTCTTCATCGTCATCACCACCCATACACCCCGCGAGCGCACTGGCACCGACGACACCGGCCAGCTTGAGGAATTTTCTTCTTTCACCCACATTCTCACCAGGATCTTCCATATTGTCCATGATTATTAGGATACTGTTCTATCCACCTATAGCTGCTGGTTTAGATCAGTTTTGGAGACATTAGTACAAACACAAACAGTGAGAAGAGTGTGCCGATGGCGCCTCTCTACCGAAAGTTGTGGCGTCCGTGCCCCCAATTAGCATTGAATGATATTGACCAGGTATCGTAAATCATTAAACGAAATTTCGATACCGAGACCACCACCGAAATACGTGTGCAGATGTGGACGACAGACGCATCCTGCGTTTGTATGTCTCCTTCAGACGAGAATAAATCGAACCGGCCAGGGAAAAGCCTTTGTCCTCACTCACACAGATGTACACAAATGGCAGACCCGTTATTGGAGGTTGAAAATCTTACAACCACCTTTCGGACGAGCGAAGGGGAAGTGTCTGCAGTGGATGACATTTCTTATACGGTCTCCCCCAGCAATGCCGTCGGTATCGTCGGAGAGAGTGGCAGTGGGAAATCGGTGTCTGTTCGTTCGATCGTCCGCCTCATCGAATCGCCCGGCGAGATCAAATCGGGCACCGTCCGCTGGAAAGGGCGCGACGTACTCGAGATGAGCACCGACGAACTTCGCGCTATTCGCGGCAACGAAATCGCGATGGTGTTCCAAGAGCCACGCTCCGCGCTCGATCCTGCGTACACGGTCGGCTACCAGATCGCGGAAGGGATTCGTGCCCACGAGGATGTTAGTAAACAGGAGGCACACGAGCGGGCGATCAGCCTGCTCGAGGAGGTCGGGATACCGAACGCGGAGGAAGCCGTCAACCGCTATCCACACGAGTACTCCGGAGGGATGGCCCAGCGTGCACTCGTCGCCCAGGCGCTGGCGTGTGAGCCGGACTTGCTGATCGCGGACGAACCGACGACCGGACTGGACGTGACGATTCAGGCCCAGGTGATCGATCTCTTCGAACGATTGCAGGAGACTCGAGAGATGGCGCTGTTGATGATCACGCACGACCTCGGCGTCGTCTCGGAGGTGTGTGACGACGTGATCGTGATGTACGCCGGTCGGATTGCCGAGAAAGGGTCGCTCGAGGAGATCATTGCCGACCCAAAACATCCCTATACGCGAACGTTCCTGAACAGCGTCCCCAGAATCGACAATCCAGGTGAACTGGATCCGATAGACGGAATGCCACCGAACCTCGCCAACCCGCCATCCGGCTGTCGGTTCCACCCCCGGTGTCCAGACGCTAAACCGCTCTGTAAAGAGGAGCGCCCACCCGACGTCGAATTCGGCCCCCAACGAATGAGCGCCTGTTACATCCACACGGAGGAGTATCACCGATGACCATACCGTCACCGACCGAGGAGCGTGTGACGACCGAGCCACTCTTGAGTGTCGAAAATCTGAAGAAGTATTATCCGATTACCAGCGGGATCCTCAATCGCCACGTCGGTGACGTCAAAGCCGTCGACGGCGTGAGTTTCGACCTCTATCCGGGGGAAACCTTAGCGATCGTCGGCGAATCTGGCTGCGGGAAATCCACGCTGGCTGAAACGCTTCTCCAGTTACACGAACCGACAGCCGGCACGGTTCGCTACGATGGCAAGGATCTCGCTAGCCTCGACAGATCGGAGCTTCGACGGATTCGGCGGGATCTCCAGATGATTTTCCAGGATCCCTCTGCCAGCCTCAACGACCGAATGACCGTCGGACGAATTATCAAGGAGCCGATGAGCATTCACGGTGGCGTCGAGAACCCGAACGAGCGTGTTCGCGAGCTACTCAACGTCGTCGGGCTCGATCCGAACGACCACTTCAACCGATTCTCCCACGAGCTCTCCGGCGGGCAGTGTCAACGCGTCGGGATCGCTCGAGCCCTCGCGTTGAATCCATCCATCGTCGTCGCAGACGAGCCGGTGAGTGCACTCGACGTCTCCGTACAGGCACAGATCCTCTCGCTGCTCGAGGAGTTACAGACGACGTACGACCTCACGTTCCTGTTCGTGAGCCACGACATGAGCGTCGTCCGGCATATCGCCGACCGTGTGGCCGTCATGTATCTCGGCCGAATCGTCGAACTGACCGACGTCGAGACGCTGTTCGAGGATCCCAAACACCCCTACACGCAGTCGCTGCTCTCGAGCGTGCCGACCGTCGGCACTGGTGGCCGGTCGGACGACCGGATTCACCTCGAGGGCACGCCGCCGGATCCGGCCGATCCGCCCACTGGCTGTAACTTCCATCCACGATGCCAGTTGAAGCCCGAGTTGGCTGAGGGGGATCAACGGCAGTGTGAGGTCGAGGATCCTGACCTCGAAGACACGGGAATCGGATCGGTGGCCTGTCACCACTGGGCTGACTAACTCGACGAAACAGCGAGCACGCCAACGCTGTGGGGTGGCAGTTGTTTCGAAGCGGTATGGCTGACGCATAGCAATTCACGCTCGAGTCACGACACCCGCCCTACTAATCAAACCATCACGACACACGTCGTGCCGACTACAGCAACTCGAGCAGCGTACCGATGGTCTGATCCGAATATCAACGCCTCGGCGTCGTCGCTCAGCCGAATCAACCAGTCCGTTCCCCTGATGAACTGTCAAATCGTCAAAAAGATCTATACACTCACACGACGTTCATTCTACCGGTGAATACCATGAGCACAGTTACAACTGAAACCGGAGCCTACTCCCTGGAAGAGGGATGGAGAACACTTGCGCTAGCGGGTGCGGTCGTCGCGATACTCGGCCTACTCGCAATGATCCTTCCCGTCGCCACGGGAATCGCGATCACCTACGTCATCGGCGCCATGCTGGTATTGGGCGGCGTCGTCCACGGCGCACACGCCTACACCGCGAGAGGATGGACGGGAACGAGCTGGCAGGTCGTCCTCGCCGCGGTTTCGATCGCGGCCGGGATCCTCCTCCTGGTGAACCCGATCATCGGCCTCATGACCATCACGCTGCTGGCCATCGGCTACCTGATCGTCGACGGCCTGGCGGAACTGGGCACGAGCCTTCGCATGGGCAGCGGATCGGGCCGTGGCTGGATCGCAGCCAGCGGCGTCCTCTCGCTCGTCCTGGCAGTCTTCCTCTTTGCCGGCTTCCCCGTGACTGCTGCCTGGTTCGTCGGCTTCGTAGTCGGCGCGAGCCTGCTCTTCACGGGCCTCTCGATGGTGGGCGTTGCCTACGGCGGACGCCACCTCGAGGAGGACGTCACCCCGCCCGCGGCTGAACCCCGTGGTGCGTGAACCGGGTTTCTTTTCGCGATGCTATGACGCGCTGAGGCGTGTGAACGCGCGTAGCTGAACATATCAACTCGAGGGCACCGATACGAGAGGCACCCCCACACAGTAGGCCGGAAATACGATCAGTCACCGCTATCCGGACGAGCCCGTACACAGAGGGTATCCGGTTCGTGCATGGCCGTCTCGTACCGGTCTTGATTCGCTTCCCTGTAGCCCTCCTGTGGGGTGATCTCACGAAACGCCTCCAGTCGAAAGCCGCTCTCCGTGAGCGAGTGGATGACCTCACCGATCGGCCGGTGGTACTGTTCGACGGTGGCCCCCGTGTCGCCCCACTCGAGCGTGTGCGAATCGACGTCGTAGTAGCTATCGAACTCGTCACGGTGGCGTCGGTACCGTCGCATGGGGTGTATCACTGCGAACAGCAGCGCCCCGTCGCCAGCGAGGATTCGGCGGAACTCCTCGAACACCGGTCGCCAGCGTTCGATGTGTCCCAGAACGAGGATCGAAACCACGAGGTCGAACTCGTCGTCGGCCGCGAACGCGAGGGGTTCGGTGAGATCGGCGTGGTGAAACGTGGCCCGATCCCCGAAGCGGTCGGTCGCGACCCCGATCGCTCGAGCGCTGTGATCGACGCCAACGACATCACCACCGCGTTCGAGGAGACGATTCGTGTACTCGCCGATCCCGCAGCCGGCGTCGAGAATCCGTTTGCCAGTGAGGTCGGGGAGCATCGACCGAACGCCCGGCCACACGTAGTGGCGCTGGTAGTCGCTCTCGCCCCACGGACTCGTTTGCACGCTGTCTCGCCGTTCTGCCAATAGATGTAGCCCGCAGCGGTTGGGGTCGTCTCCCGTTCGTTATCAGTCATCGTTACGCACCTGAACGATCCGTCCTACCTTTCAAAACCTTAGACGCAGTGATATATTTTCTGCCGCCGTCCGTGTGAGTCACTTGGGCGAAGAGAGTCACCGAGTCGGGTCGGCTGGACGAACGTTCCGATTCGACCGGAAGACGTTGTCCGGGTCGTACGCCGTTTTGGCCGAGACGAGGCGATCAAAGTTCGCCTCGTACGTCGCTCGCAACCGCTTCTCGTCGTCGTCCGCGGTCTGGAAGTTGACGTAGTTCCCGCCGGTCGAAAACGGCTGGAACTGCTCCCACGCCTCCCGAATCCACTGCTGATGGGCCGCCGATTGTGGGTCGTCTGGCTCCCACATCCCCGCCGCCCCGTACACGAAGCGAGCGTCGCGGTTGCCGACGGCGCCGTCGCCTTCCTCGCGTTCGTTGAGCGCCCCACCAACGTGTGCGAATAGCAACTGTGCGCCCGGGATTGGGCACTCCGCAGCCAGCTCCCGCATCGTCGACAGGAACTCGTCACCCAGTTCGGACGCGAACTCGGTCTTCCAGTAGTAGTTGTGGCCTTTCGGCTGGGTCGCGTCGAGGTACGACTGGAGCTGCGTGTACGGCTGTTCCTGGAGGAGGTCGACGACCGGCTCTCCCAGCCCCCGAATCGGTGACAGTACCTCCTCCACGGTCTCGAGGTCGCCGCTGTAGCACACGGCCATCGCACAGATCCGTTTGCCGTGCCACTCCTCGGGAACGAACGGTGCTGGGGGCGCACGACGAAGAATCAGAAACGCGGTGAGCGTCCGCGGCGCTTCATCCGTGAGTGCGCGATACGTCTCGAGGACGTCCTCGGCCGAGTCGAACGGCCACGCAATTAGCCCGCCGTAGACGGTCGGCCCGACGGCGTGTAACTGGAACGTAAACGACGTGACGACGCCGAAGTTGTGGCCAGCGCCGCGAACGGCCCAGAAGAGATCCGCGTTCGTCTCGCGACTGGCGCGCCGAACCTCCCCGTCGGCGGTGACGATTTCGACCTCGAGCAGGTTGTCGACCGCCCAGCCGAATCGGCGGGTCAGGTAGCCGAAGCCGCCACCGAGGGTCAGGCCGGCCAGCCCGGTCTCGGAGACGAAGCCGAGCGGGGTGGCGAGACCGTGCAGTTGCGTTTCACGGTCGACGTCGCCGACGAGACAGCCGCCCTGGGCCGTCGCCGTCCGGGAGTCTGGATCGACGACGACCCCGCGTAGACGGCACAGATCGATGGTCAGGCCGCCGTCGACGAGGGCGGTTCCGGCGATGTTGTGGCCGCCACCTTTCACCGATATCGAGAGGTCGTGGTCGCGGGCGAACTCGACTGCCGCGACGACGTCGGCCGTCCCGGTTGGCTGGACGACCAGGGCGGGCGTTTTCTCGATCATCCCGTTCCAGAGGCGCGTCGCCTCCTCGAAGCCGGTGTCCGCCGGAAAGAGTATCGACCCGCGCACGCGGTGGTCGAACGACTCGAGTGTCTCTGCTGAGAGTGACGTCGTTTCTCCGTCCTGCGTTGTGATAGTCGTCTGGCTCATGGCATCGTCGATAGCACGTGGTCACGAGTAAGATAGCTAGCCGACGACAATATTCCAGCCGCTGTGTTTCGTGCGAACGGTGCAAGGTGCCCACGCAGTGCAATCGTACTGGCCTCTGCAAACCAGGTGGCCTCCCTCGGTCGTTGAGTCACCTCCGGTGTCCCCGTCGACGGGCTTAGGGTGCTGGTCACTACGACAAATCGAGCGATCGAGCGGTGCTCTCCCGAGTCTCGATTCCGAGAGGCGACTTCAATCTGCCGCGATCCGATGATCTACGCTGGCGTTCCACAGCCCTCTACCCGAACATAGTTCTCCCACAACCCAGTAAAACTGGAATATGTTCTTCGACACCCCACAATCAATGCACGCCTTCTCGAGCAACGCCGCATCCTCCCAAAACTTGATGACTGTTCAAATCGATCCTCGAGTATGCATGATAGTGACCAACGCGTGATCGTGACCGGCGCTGGCTCGGGCATGGGTGAGGCGACCGCTCGGCGGTTCGCCGACGTGGGGGCGAGCGTCCTGGTCGTCGACCTCGAGGAAACCGCCGCGGAATCGACCGCCGACGCCATCGGCGCCGACGGCGGGGATGCCGTGACCCACGTCGCCGACGTCTCCGACCCGGAGGCGGTCGAGGGGATGATCGACCGAGCCGTCACCGAGTTCGGCGGCCTGGACGTGTTGCACAACAACGCCGGCATTCCACAGGAGTCGACGCCCGTCGAAGACGTCGACGAAGAGACGTGGGACGCGATCCAGGACGTCAACCTCAAAAGCGCCTTCCTCGGAACGAAGTACGCGGTGCCACACCTGCGCGAGTCCGACGCCGGCGTGATTCTCAACACGGCCTCGACGGCGGCGATACGGCCACGAACCGGCCTCTCGGCGTACGTCGCCTCGAAGGCGGGCATGGTCGGACTGACGAAACAACTCGCCTACGAACTGGCCGACGACGGCATCCGAGTCAACGCCATCTGCCCGGTCGCGACGGACACGCCCATGTTACAGGACTTCGCCGCCGGCGACCTCAGCGTCGAGTCGATGCACGACACCATCCCGCTGGGGCGGCTGTGTGAACCGACGGACGTCGCCGCCGCGGCCGTCTTCCTCGCCAGCGAGGATGCCGCAATGATAACGGGGACGGCGCTCGAGGTCGACGGTGGACGTGACATCTGAGGTGGCCACGAGATGACGACACGCGACGCGATCACCGACGCCGTCGACCGAAAGTACGAGGAGGGCCTCGCATTCCTCGAGGAGTTCCTGCGCATTGAGACCGAAAATCCGCCGGGCATGAACTACCGCGAGGGCGCAGAATTCCTCCGCGACCAGCTCGAGGCGCGCACCTACGACGTCGACCTGCTCACCGTCCCCGAGTCCGTCGTCGCCGAGTACTACCCGGATCGAACCGATCACGAGCGAGTGAACGTCCTCGCCCACCTGGACGAGGGACGGGAGGGACCTGACATTCACTTCACCGGCCACTTCGACGTGGTGCCGGCGGGCGAGGACTGGGCGACCGACCCCTACGAGCCCCGTCTCGAGGACGGAAAGCTCTACGCCCGCGGCTCGAGCGATATGAAATCGGGCATCGCCGCGAGCGTGCTCGCGATCGACGCCCTCCGGGAACTCGACGTACCAATCCGAGGAACGATCACCCAGAGCATGACCGTCGACGAGGAGACCGGCGGGTTCACCGGCCTGGGTGAACTGGTGCGGGAGGGGCACCTCTCCGCGGAGAACACCGACTACTGCGTCTACACCGAGTGTTTCGACTCCTCGCGCATCTGTCTCGGCCACCGCGGCGTGTTGAAGTTCCGAGTTCGCACACACGGCGAGAAGGCCCACGGCTGCATGGCCCACGACGGGCACAACGCCGTGATGGCGATGAACGACTTCCTCACCCGGATCGACGCCTACCGCGACCGTCTCCACGAGCGGACGACCGACGAACCCGTCGTCCCGTCGGAGTCCGCCCGAGCCGACATCTCGGCGACGATGATCGACGCGGGCTACTCCGAGAACGTCGTCCCCGACCGGTGTACCTCGACGTTCTACCGCGTGCTGGTACCCGAAGAGAGCGTCGAGAGCGCTCGCGAGGAGATTCAAACGCTGATGGCCGAGACCGAGGCCGCGACCGGTACCCGTGTCGAGTACGAGGAGATCATGTTCGCCGAACCCGCCATCGTCTCCCGGGACTGTACGGTCGCCCAGTCGTTCGCCCGCGAGATCGAACCTCACCACGGGAAACCCGAGTACGTCGTCTCGCCGGGGTCGGACGACCAGCGCTTCGTCGTCAACGACGCCGGCATCGAGGAGTGTATCGTCTACGGGCCGGGGTTGCTCGAGCAGGCCCACGTCGAAGACGAGTACGTGCCAACGGAGGAGGTCGTCACCGCGGCGAAGGTGATGGCCGCGGCCACGGCCGATTTGATGGGGGAGCTAGATGGTTGAGGGTGGCTCCGGCGAATTGGAAGACGGACAGCTTCCGTCGCTCGAGACCGTTCGCGAGCGGGCGCTCGCCGGTGTCGACGGCGATGGGGTGAACGTCTTGGCTCACTCACTCGAGGGCGACGACCTGCTCTCGGCCGTCGACCGGGCAACGATCGAGCCAGAAGACGGCGGCCCGGAACGAGACGCCTACGTCGGCACTGATGGCGCACGGGCCGGGCTGCTCGCAGCCGCCGCGACGGTGACCGCCGACTCCGACGCCCGGTTGCACTACCCGGAGGCAGAATTTGATCTCACCGCCGAGGGGCCGTGGCTCGTCCTCGAGCCCCTGGGCGGCCGCCTGGGGACGGTGTCTCGCGGCCGGGCGACGGTAACCGTCACCCTAGAGCGCTCGGCAGGGAATCGCGTGGCCGACGATCACGAGCGAGTGGGGTCGGTGCTCGAGGCAGCCCAGCCTGACCACGAGTATTACCCGGTCGACGACGACGACCTGGGGGTGTTCACAACGGGAATGACGACGTTCGCGCTCGAGTCGATGCAGGTCGCCGATGAGACGATGGTCGTCGCGTTCGACGTCCGGACGACGCCAGCGACGACGGCCGACGCTGTCGAGGCCCGTTTCGAGGACTGTTCGGGCGTCACGAATGTTCGTCTCGAGCGCCTGAGCGGCGTCCAACGGGCGGTTCCCGACCCAGCGGTTCGAGAAGCGGCCGAGGCCGCCCACGTCTCGATCGTAGGGGACGACGAGTACGCGTGGCTCCCACCGACCGCGCCGTTCACGGCGGTTCCCAGCCCGAACAAACTCGCCCTCGGAACCGGCGCTGCGGGCCAGTCGTTCGACGCCGAGGACGTCGAGACGTGTCGTCGGCTGCTCGAGCGAACGATCGAGACGCTGGAAATGGGAGCGAAAGGGATCGAGGGATCCCGATGAGAACCGTCACCGAACCCGCCGAAGGCGAGTACGTCCGCGTCGAACCGAGCGACGAGCCGGGCATCCGGATCAACGGGATTCCGGCGACCCTCGAGCACGTCCGCAAGGCCGACGTTCGCGTCGATCTGGTCGAATCGCTCGAGGGCGTCTCGAGAAACCGCGCCTTCGTCGTCGAACACGTTCTCGGGCCGCTTCGACTGGGTGGCGTCACGGCCGCGAACGTCGTCGGGATCACCAGCGAGTGGGACTTCACGAGGCCCGAACACCGGATCTGTTATTCGAGCGAGCGCGGCCCCGACGCCGTCGTCAGCCATCCAGCGGGACTGCCGAACCCGGCACTCGCCAGGGCGGTGGCCGACGTCGGTACCGAACGTTCTGGTACCGAACGCCGGACGACCGTGGGTGAGACGATTTCGTTCGAGACGAACGACGGGAAGATCACCGTTTCGCCCCGAGACGTCGGTGCTGGTGTCGAACTCGATCTACGCTACGAGGGTCAGCGCTTCACGGCCGAGGTGCCCGCCGACGGCGCCGACCCGGCCGTGACCGAGGCCATCACGACGTCGACGACGCCGTACCTGGCTCCCGACGCGGCGGTTGCAGTCACTCACTCGGCCGCCGACGTCCTCTCGGACGTTGTCGTGATCGGCGGCCTGGACGACGTTCAGATCGACGCCGACCTCGGCGGTGCCTACCACGCGCTGACGGTCGGCGTCGCTCGAAAGGCACACGAGCACGGGCTGGTCGTCGAACGGGAACTCGAGTGACGTCAAGAATTCCTCTATAGGCGGTGCAGGGCGAGAACCCCGACCCATGTGGTCGGTTTTGTTCACTATCCGCGGTTCGGTACCACGCCCGAAAATAGCCAGTGTCCTCGACGGCGACCCGACGATTGCGGAAATAACACACCTCTTTTATGTTTCACCGTGCTCAACTGAGCGTATGTCAAAAACTCGCTCTCGAGCCGAGACCTTCGATCAGACCGATATCGACCTGCTCGAGTACATAGAGAACGACTTCGACGTCAACCTCAACGTCCTCTCCGAAGAGCTTGGGTTGTCGAAATCGGCGATCCACTACCGCCTCGAGAAGCTCAAAAAGCGCGGGGTGATCAAGGGCGTCACCGCCGACCTCGACCCGGTGCCGTTCGGCCTCGACATGGTGGCGATCACCGAGGTGGCGGTGACACACGAGCAGGGCTACTCCGAGGACATCGGCACGGATCTCGCCGGGATCGACGGCATCGAACAGGTCTACTACACGATGGGGGACGTCGATTTCGTCACCATCATGCGCGTCCAGGATCGCGAGCAGATGAACGAGGTGCTCGACGAAATCGTCGGCATCGACGGCGTCAAAGAGACCTCTTCGCGGTTCGTCATGGACGAGATCAAAAGCTCCCCGAGCGTCGTGTCGGTGATGTCGGACGACATGAAGGGAATCGTGCAAAAAGAGGAGTGAGCGACTGGACTCGATTCTAATTTCTCGAGCGGTCTGGGGGGAGTCTACAGCGATCTCGAGAGTATATCCACTTCGAGCCCGTTACTCCTCGGGCCAGCGCTCGATGTAGACCGTCTCGTCGGTGTAGAATCGGACGACGTCCTCGGCCTGCGCGTGGAGGTCGCCGAAGAACGAGTCCTTCTGACCGCCAAAGTGGAAGAACGCCATCGGCGCGGCGGTGCCTGCGTTGACCGCGAGGTTTCCGGCCTCGGCCTCGTGGCGGAACTGCCGGGCCTCCGCGCCGCTTCCCGTAAAGAGGCTGGCGGCGTTGCCGAAGTCGCTGCGGTTCATGACCTCGATCCCCTCGGCGACGTTCTCGACGGGCATCAGTCCGAGCACCGGGCCGAAGATCTCCTCTCGAGAGATGACCATCTCGGGGGTGACGTCCCGGAAGACACACGGGCCGAGGAAGTTCCCAGCCTCGTCGACGTCGACGTCCCGCCCGTCGACGACCAGTTCGGCCCCCTCCTCGAGACCCGTCTCGACGTACTCGCGAACCCGCTGTTCGTGTTCCGGCGTGATGAGCGGGCCGACGGTCGTGTCTTCCTCGAGGCCGTTGCCGACGACCTGGCGGTCGGCTTCCGCGGCGACGAGGTCGACGAACGACTCGTACACCGACTCCTCGACGAGCACGACGTCGTTTGCGAGACACCGCTCACCCGAGCAGGCTAGCGCCGAGCTGACGGTCTTTTCGGCAGCGAACTCGAGGTCGGCGGTCTCGGAGACGATGACGTGGTTTTTCGCCCCGCCCTGTGCCTGGACGCGCTTGCCGTTGGCGGCGCTCTGTTCGTAGACGTGTTTGGCAACGGGCGTGCTGCCGACGAAGGAGATTCCTTCGATGCCGTCGTGTTCGATGAGGGCGGTGACGGTGTCGACGCTGCCGTTGACCAGTTGAACGACACCGTCGGGGAAGCCGGCCTCGTCGATGAGTTCGAACATCCGCTCGGCGACGAGTGGATCACGCTCGCTCGGTTTCAAGATGAAGCTGTTGCCGGTCGCCACCGCATAGGGGAGGAACCACAGCGGGATCATGCCGGGGAAGTTGAACGGTGTGATCGCGGCGAACACGCCCAGGGGCTCTCTGACGGCCGTCTCGTCGATCGACGGGGCAGCGTTCTGGACGTGGCCCCCCTGCATCAGCGTCGGGATACCGCAGGCGACCTCGACGTTCTCGATTCCTCGACGGAGTTCGCCGCGGGCCTCGCCAATCGTCTTGCCGTGCTCTCGAACGAGAATCTCGGCGAGTTCCTGCTGGTGTTCCTCGAGCAGCGGTTTGAGTTCGAACAGCGGCTGGATGCGCGCTTCGACCGGCGTCCGTCGCCACTGTTCGAACGCGTCGGCGCCAGCCTGGACGGCTGCATCCACGTCGTCTTCGGAGCTGTATCCGACGTAGCCGAGGGTCTCCCCGGTAGCGGGGTTGACGACGTCCTGGCCGTCGTCGGCCGTCGGGGCGACCCAGTCGCCGTCGACGTAGTTTCGCACATCGCCACCTGAGGCTGAGCTATCGTGTGACATTTATCTATGACTGTTCGTGCACCCCTATAAGGGTTCTGGAGATGCTGAACAATATTCTCTCGAACAGTGGTGAGAAGTAATTAGTCTAGAATAACAAGCTTAGATAGGACACTGTCCAGTCGATTTTGAGCAGGGATAAATATTAATCAATGGAGAGTCAACGTGGGGTAGACAGATGGCAACAGGCGACTATGCGGCAGATCTCAACGAAATCGAGGCGCTCGATAAGGAGTACGTCTTCGGCACGTGGGCCTACCAGAGCGAGGTCGCACCGACACAGATCGTCGAGAGCGACGGGGTGACGTTCACCGACGCCGATGGCACCGAGTACATCGATTTCTCCGCACAGCTCATGTGTTCGAACCTCGGCCACTCGGCCGATGCCGTCGCCGACGCCATCGCCGAACAAGCCCAGAACGGAGCGTATTTTGCGCCCGGGTTTGCCACCGAGGCGCGAGCCAAACTCGGCGAAAAACTCGCCGACGTCACCCCAGGCAATCTCTCGAAGACGTTCTTCTCGACCAGCGGCACCGAAGCCGTCGAAGCCGCCCTCAAAATTGCCAAATTCTACACGGGGAAGGACAAGATCATCTCGCGCTACCGCTCCTATCACGGCGCGACGGCTGGCTCGATCAGCGTCACTGGCGATCCGAGACGCCTCGCCGCCGAACCCGGTATCCCCGGAATGATCAAAGCGCCCGACCCCTACGCCTACGGCTCGACGCTCGATCCCATGGAGAGCCTCGAGTACATCGACGAGATGCTGATGCTCGAGGGCGACACGGTTGCGGCCGTCCTGGTCGAACCGATCGTCGGCTCTAACGGGATCCTCGTCCCGCCGCCGGAGTACCTCCCCCGGCTCAAGGAGATCGCCCACGACCACGGCGCACTGCTCATCTGTGACGAGGTCATGACCGGGTTCGGCCGCACCGGCGAGTGGTTTGGCAGCGATGTCTACGACGTCACCCCCGACATCATGACGATGGCCAAGGGACTCTCGGGGGCATATGCGCCGCTCGCGGCGACTACTGTGACCGACGAGATTGCCGACCACTTTGAGGACAACATGCTGACTCACGGCCACACCTACGCAGGTCATCCCGTCGCCTGCGCCGCCGGGCTCGCCGCCGTCGAAACCTACCAAAAGGAGAACCTCATCGAGCGTTCGAGCGAGATGAGCGAGTACCTCGAGGGTCGGATCGACGACCTGGCCGACAGTCACCCGAGCGTGGGTGACACGCGGGGTATCGGCCTGTTCCACGGCATCGAACTCACGAAGCGGAGCGACGGGCGCGAGCCCTTCGGCACGCGAGCGGACAAGCTCTCGAAGGGGTCGACCATCGTCGACGAGGTGGCGGCGACCGCCCTCGAGAACGGCACCTACGTGGCGAACATGATCAACACGCTGATCATCTCCCCGCCGCTGACGATCACCCGGGAAGACGTCGACGCCGCGATCGACGCGATCGACGTCGCCCTCGAGGTATCGGACTCGGCGATGGATGCGTAAGCGACTGGTTTCGAGCGATCACAACTCGAGACCCCACGCCGAGCGGCCAGCGAACTGGAAACTCGGTTCGTAAAACGTACGAGCAAACCGAACACATTTCCCGCTCTGTGCTGTCGTCCGTCGTATGACTCGCGTTGCGCTCTTCGGCGTCGGAAGCACGAACTTCCACTACACGGTCGGAACGCCGGAGGGCGATTTTGTGACCGCAGTCTCGACGGAACCGACGCGACCCCACGCGCTCGAGACGCAACTGATCGACACACTCGAGACGCGGCTGGAATCGGAGTCCCTGGATGCTGTCGCGATCTCTGCACCGGGATTGGTCGATCCCGAGTCAGGGTGTATCAGTGCGTTCGATACGCCGGACGGTGCACTCATCGAGCACCTGGATCTGTCCACCCCGATCGAACGTCGGTTCGGCCTCGAGACGGTCGTCGAAAATGACTGTAGTGCCTCCGCACTCGGTGAGTGGTACTTCGGGCAACGGAGTGACGTCCGCTCGTTGCTCCACGTAACCTTCGGCACGGGAATCGGCGGCGGTGTCGTCGAAGACGGTCGCCTCGTTCGCGGCGAACACGGCCAGGCCGGCGAGTTCGGTCTCCTCCCGATCGAACCGGAGGGCCCCCTCGAAAGCGCTGCGGTCACCGGCGCCTGGGAGGCGTACTGTTCGGGTCGAGGGATCCCACAGTACGTCGCTCACCGCCTCGAGAACGGAGACGGCGATGGGAGCGTCCTCTCGGAGATCGAACGCGAACTCACCGCTCAGGACGTTTTCGACGCCGCATCGGATGGGGATCGCTTCGCGACCGACTGTCTGGATCGGATCGCCCGGTACAACGCCGCTGGCATCGGCACGCTGTGTAACTCGTTTAACCCGGGTCGCGTGACAGTGGGCGGCGGCGTCGCGCTCAACAATGCCGACTGGCTGCTCGAGGGAATCGATCGTTACCTCGAGCGGTACTGCTTCGTCGACCGGCCGGAACTCGAGATCACTCCGCTCGGAACCGAGATCGGACTGTATGGGGCACTCGGCGTGTATCGTAAACGCCTCGCTGGATCTGTTGGTCAGCCGACGACCGAGATCACCGATTGACGCCCGTCGAATCGGCGCAGACACTACCACGATCGTGTCCCTGCCACTGCGCCGACTGGAGATCGGTGTGAGACTCGCCAGGGATCTTGACCGACTTTCGCACCGATCGGTTTCGCTCCCGAGTGGGATTCCAGGCTGTCGAATTGATGGCTGGACATACGTGTACTTCCCCGAAGCTACCTACGAACTATAATTAGCCCACTAACACATACACACATTGTTACTTATCTCAGATAATACAGCCAAAACGTCGGTCGAAATGTTTGTCGAAAAGATTTAATATCTGTGTAGTAACATTCCACGTATGGTGCTACCCAATGGCAATGATGGTGAGAAGGAACCGGTAGAGTCCTCTAAATCGCGCATCTCTCGCCGATCGATACTTGGCTCGAGTGCAGCCCTCGGTGGCATTGCGATCGCTGGGTGTCTCGGGAACGGTGACGACGACGGAAACGGTAACGGTAATGGCAACGGCAACGGCAATGGCAACGGGAACGGTAACGGCAATGGCGACGCCGACGCCGACAACCAGGTCGCCATCATCTCGAGCGACGCCGGCTTCGGCGACAACGCGTTCAACGACAACGCCCTCGAGGGGCTCGAGGAGGCAGCTGACGACTTCGGGTTCGAGGTTACACAGGTCGAAGAGACCGAGACCGCCAACTTCGCGGCCAGGCAGGAAGACCTCGCTGCGGATGGTTCCTACGATCTCATCGTGATGGTCGGCTACCAGCACTGGGAGGGGCTGGCGGAGAACTCCGAGCAGTACCCGGATCAGTACTGGATGCTCATCAACGACCACGTCGAGGGTGCGGAGAACGTCTCGGGCTGGATCGAGATGAACAACGAGATGTCGTTCCTCGCGGGCGTCGCTGCCGGAACGTTGACCCACGAGGAGATTGAACACGACGATAGTTCCACCGATCCGGACGAGTCCATCGTCGGCTTTGCCGGCGGCGAGGACATCGACCTGATCAACGCCTTCGAGCAGTCCTACATCGAAGGCGTCGAGTGGGTCGACGACAGCATCGAGGTGCTCACCGGCTACGGTGGCAGCTTCTCCGACTCCGAAGCGCTGAACGAGGTCGCCAGTTCGCAGTTCGACGACGGTGCCGACATCGTCTGGCACGCCGCGGCCGCAGCGGGCGCAGGGGCGTTCTCTGCCGCACAGGACAACGATCGCTTCGCCCTCGGCGTCGACAGCGACCAGTCGGTCACCGACGACCAGTACGCAGACGTCATTCTCGGCTCGGCGATCAAAGCCCTCAACGAGGCCACGTACATGGTCGCCGAAGCGGTGTACGAAGACGACTGGGGAAGCGTCTCGGGCGAACAGAACCTCAGCATCGAGAACGAGGGGATCGACTTCGTCGTCGGTCAGGAGTTCGAAGGTGAACTTCCCGACTCCCTCGAAGAGAACATCGAAGCCGCGAGACAGGCGTTCCTCGACGATGAGATAGAGCTCAGCTGCGGACCGACCGGCTGCTAACGAGCCGCACACCTTTTGACCTTTGGCCCGCATGCATACATCGACTGGAGTACCATGGCTGTAAGTGACGAACCGGCGAACGTCAGACTCGAGGGGATCACCAAGACCTTCGGTGACGTCGTCGCAAACGACGACATCGATTTCACCCTCGAGGAGGGGGCGATCCACGCGCTGCTTGGCGAGAACGGGTCTGGCAAGACGACGCTCATGAGCGTGCTGTACGGGTTGTACGACCAGGATTCGGGCACGATCTACGTCGACGGCCAACCTCAGACGTTCGAATCGCCCCACGACGCGATGGAACAGGGGATCGGCATGATCCACCAGCACTTCCAGCTGATCGAGCCGATGACGGTTCTCCAGAACGTTATTCTGGGGCACGAGCCGACCGAGAACGGGCTGGTCGACGAGTCGGCGGCACGAACCGACATCGAGGAGATCTGTGCGCGCTACGGCTTCAACGTCGACCAGCACCTCGACACCCCCGTCGAAGAACTCGATCTCGGCACCCGCCAGCGCGTCGAGATCGTCAAGAGCCTCTACCGGGGGGCCGAGACGCTCATCCTCGACGAGCCGACGGCCGTCCTCACGCCACAGGAGGTCGACGGACTGATGGCCCTGATGGAAGACCTTCGGGAGGCAGGCCGGTCGCTAATATTCATCTCGCACAAACTCGACGAAGTGTTACAGATCGCCGACCTGATCACCGTGCTTCGGGACGGCAAGGCGGTCGGAACGGTCGACGCCGCCGATACCAGCGAACAGGAACTGGCGCGGATGATGGTCGGGCGGGAAGTGCTGTTCGACCGGGCGACCCGGGACACACCCGTGGGCGACCCCGTACTCACCGCCGAGGAGATTTCGGTGATTGGTGATCGGGGCCTCGAGCAGGTCAGCGGCGTCGACCTCACGGTTTGCGAGAGCGAGATACTCGGCATCGCCGGCGTCCAGGGCAACGGCCAGGCCGAACTCGCCGAGGCCCTCACCGGGCTTCGGCCCGTCGAATCGGGAACGATCCGGTTCGAGGGAACCGACATCACGGACACGAGTCGACGCCATCGAATCGAACTCGGTATCGGCTACATTCCGGGCGACCGCCAGACCGAGGGACTGGTACAGAACTACGACCTGGTCAAAAATACCTTACTGGGGAACCAGACGGTCGAGCCCTACGCCGTCAACGGCTGGCTCGACTGGGGCGCCGTTTCGGATCACGCGGAGGAGATCATCGAGGAGTTCGACGTCCAGCCACCGAATCCGGACACGAGAGCGGCCTCGCTCTCGGGGGGCAACCAGCAGAAGTTCATCGTCGGCCGCGAGATCGGGCACGATCCGATCGTGATGGTCGCCGCACATCCGACCCGCGGGGTCGACATCGGCTCGATCGAGTTCATCCACAACCGGCTGATCGAGCTTCGCGATGCGGGACTCGGCATCGTCGTCGTCTCCTCGAAGCTGGACGAGATCCAGAAACTCGCCGACCGTATCGCCGTCATGTATGAAGGTGAGTTCATCCAGATCGTCGATCCGGACGCGGTCACCGAGGAGGAACTCGGTCTGTTGATGGCGGGGAAGCGACTCGAGGGCGAGGACGAATCGCAGTCGCTCGAAGGGAAAAACGGCGAGTCGGTCGAGACAGACGAAACCGTCGGAACCGACGGCGAGGTGCAGTCATGAGCGACGATCCGGGCCGACTTCGTCGCGGCCTCGACCGCGCCGCCGACCGCATGCTCACCGCGTCGGTCTACGAGCGAATCGGCATCGCCATCGGTTCGACCACACTGGCGATCCTCATCGGCCTCGTGATCGTGGCCGCCGTCGGTCACGACCCGCTGCAATTCGCCCGCGACATGGTCGTCGGCGCATTCGGCAGCGAACGGGCGTTCTCGAGAACGCTCCAATACACGACGTTGTTCATCCTCGCCGGCGTTGCCGTCGCGGTTGCCTTTCGGGCTGGCGTGTTCAATATCGGCGCCCAGGGGCAGTTGATCATCGGCGGAATTTCCTGCGTGCTGGCGATCATCTGGGTCGCACCGTTTCTACCGACCGGCGCTTTCGGCGGCGTCGTGTTGATCGTCCTCGGGCTGGTCGTCGCTGCGGTCACAGGAGGGCTGTACGGGGCGTTACCCGGAGCGCTGAAGGCCTACTACGGGGCCAATGAGATCATCACGACCATTATGTTGAACTTCATCGCCATCGGGCTGGTCGGTTGGGCCGTCGACGGCCCGCTACGTCCCGACGACGCCCGGTCGGTGCGAACCGCGTATCTGCCTGACAACGTTGGATTTCCGCAACTGGTGTTCGAAAACCCCAACTTCTCGATCGTCGGCCTCCTGCTCGCGCTCGCGGTCGTCGTCGTCATCAGCGTCGTCATGACGCGAACGAGCTTCGGCTACGACATGGTGACCAGCGGCCACCAGGAGCCGGCGGCCACGTTCTCCGGGGTCGCCTCGAAGCGCATGATCGTGACGACGATGACCGTCTCGGGGATGGTCGCCGGCCTCGTCGGCGCCGTCTTCGCGATCATGGTGCAGGGCTACTTCATCGACCCGAGCGGCATCGGCAACTACGGCTTCGACGCCATCGCCGTCAGCCTGCTCGCGGCGAACAACCCACTCGGCGTCGTTCCGGCCGCCTTGCTCTTCGGCGCGCTCGACTCCTCGAGTTCGTACGTCCAGATCAACAGCGGCGTTCCCGTCCAGTTGATCGACGGCATCGTCGGGCTCGTCGTCCTGTTCGTCGCCGCACCCGAGCTGTTCAGGATGATCGCCAAGCGAACGGGCCTCGGAGGTGACGACCGATGAGCGTCGCCGACTACACGTCCAGTCGGGGCGTTCGAATAAGCGGGCTCGTCGTGCTCGTGCTGGCCGCGCTCGTGGGCGTGAGCGTCGTCTTCTTCGGCGTCTCGCTCGATGACATCTGGGTCACGCTCAGGCGCATTTTCACCGTCGGATTCATCAACCGTACGCTGGTCGGCGCCGCACCGATCGCGCTCGCGGCCATCGGCGGCCTCTACGCCGAGAAAAGCGGCGTGTTCAACATCGGGCTCGAGGGGTTCATGATCTTCGGGGCGATCACGGCGGCCGCGACGATGTACGGCATGGGTGGAACGTCACCGAGCCAGCCTCACATCTGGCTCGCGATCGCCATCGCGGTTGCGTTCACGCTCGTTCTGACCGTTCTCTACGCGGTACTCCTGATCCGGTACAAGGCCGATCAGATCGTCGCCGGCCTGGCCATCTGGTTCATGGGACTTGGGTTCGCGCCGTTTGCAGCGTCGCTACTGTGGGACACGGTTCGCAGCCCCGGGCTGGCGAGCATTAACCACTACTCGATTCCGTACCTCGTGGAGATCCCCTACGTCGGTTCCATCGTCTTCAGCCAATCGCCGCTGGTCGTGCTCACGCTGATCATGGTGATCGCCGCCTGGGTCTTCCTCTACCGCACCCGCTACGGCTACTGGATCCAGGCTGCGGGCGACAATCCAAAGGCGCTCGATACCGCCGGTATCGACGTCAATCGCGTGCGGTACGCGACGGTGATCTTCTCCGGGGCGATGGCCGGCCTGGGCGGCGCCGTCCTCCTCGCTCACGCGGGGGACTTCATCGGAACTGGCGATACGATGGTCGACGGCCGGGGCTGGATCGCCATCGTCGCCTACCTCTTCGGTAACTACAACCCGATCGGGGCTGCCCTCGCCGCGCTCCTCTTCGCCGGCCTGGACATGCTGCAGATCCAGTTCCAGACAGCCGACATCACCATCATGGGACGGGCGATCTCGGCCCGACTCATGGGACTCGCTCCCTACGTCGGCGTGATCGTCGTCCTCACCCTCTGGGGGAAGACCCGCATGCCCTCGTCGGTGGGCGAACCCTACGAGAAAGAGGAGTAGACAGGAGAGCGATTCCGTTTTCACTCACTCGTTCGACAACCAGCCCACTCGAGCCACCGAACCTCGATGGGGTGCAGTGGTGGCGACGGAGGACGAAAATCACTACTCGAGGCCCTCGATCCCAACGTCGAACTCGCCACGTGCGGGTTCGGGGACGTACGACTCGAGATCGGTCGTCTCGAGATCGATCCGTTGCCCCTCCTCGGCTGCCCTGTAAGAGGCCATACACAGTTTAACGACCTCGAGGCCGTCGTACAGATCCTCGCGGGCGTCCTCGCCGCGGCGGAAGGCGTCGACGACGTGGCGATTCTGGGCGACGTAACCGTAGGTCGTCGCCTCGTCGGGGACGACCGTTAGGCTGCCCTCGCCCGCCTCCTGTTTCTCGACGACGTAGCCCGTCTCGTCGCCGGCGTCGCTCGAGAAGAACACGTTCGTCCCGGACTCGAGCGTGTTGAGGCTACCCGAGTACTCCGGGCCGAGCAGTTCGACGGTGATCCGCAGCCCCTCGCCGACGAAACACCAGGAGTTTGTCGCCTCGCCGACGACGAGGTCGCCGTCAGCCGTCTCGTAGAACACGGAGGCGCGGGCGTAGTCCTCGGCCGGACTGGTGCGGTAATCGACGTCGTACTCCTCGGCCAGTTCGTCGGCGTAGGCGTCCCGCCCCCACTTCAGCGTCGAAATGTCCCCGGAGACGGCGATCGGCGTCAACCCGTCGGGGTCGTCAGGATCGGCAAGCAGGTGATGGTTCACCTTGTGGGAGTGACACATCATGTCGCTCAACACGCCGCCGCCCTGTTTCTCACCGTCCCAGAACCAGCTCGAGTGGGGGCCGCTGTGTTCCTCGGCAGACCGCGCGAGGTAGGGTCTGTCGCCAGCGCCGGCCCACAGCAGTTCCTTCATGCGTTCGACCCCCGGCATGTACACCTGATTCTCGAGGTAGGCATGATTCAGCGACGTCTGCTCGATGAGGTCGACGACCCGTCGGGCCTCCTCGAGGGTGCGTGCGAGGGGCTTCTCGATGGCGATTCCCTCGAGGTCGGCACCACCCTGGGTGACTTCCTCGGTGATCGCCTCGACCGTTGGGACGCGTGTATAGTTCGGGCTCGTCACCCAGACGGCGTCGACGTCGGGATCCTGCACGAGGTCGCGAACGTCGCCGTAGACGTTCGGATCGCCACATCCCGCCGAACGCAAGTCGTCGGCGACCGCCTGCGCTTTGCGTTCGGTCGGGTTCATCACGCCCGCTGCGTGAGCATTTCTGATGCTTCGCAGGGTCTCCGCGTGGAACGTCTTCGTAATGAAGCCAGCGCCGATGAAGCCGATTCCGAGTGTGTCAGTCATCGCACGCACGTTCTATTTCGTTGACCTAAGCTATGTGGGTCGTTCACACAGGTAGATGGGTCGAGACTCAGTGACGTTCACGTTGGGTAGACAGTCGTTACTTCGAGTAATTCAGCCATAACAATAGGTCTGGTAGGGGTCGACTCGGACGGCTTCCGCTCGAGTTCCCACTCGAGACAGACGATTCGTATCGGTCGAGCGACGGCGTGTACGGCGGGACTACTGCGGAGTCACGAACGGTAATCACCATGAAACTCGCACTCATCGGGTTCGGACAGGCTGGTGGAAAGATCGTCGACGCCTTCTGCGCGTTCGAGGAAACAATCGACCGGAGCTTCGTCGAAGCTGCCATCGCCGTCAACTCCGCGACGGCCGATCTACATGGCCTCGAGCACGTCGCCGAGGAGGATCGCGTCCTCATCGGCCAGTCACGCGTGAAGGGGCACGGCGTGGGCGCCGACAACGACCTGGGTGCCCAGATCACGGAGATGGATCTCGACGAGATCCAGAACGCGGTCGACCGCGTGCCCGTCCACGACCTCGACGCGTTCCTGATCGTCGCGGGTCTGGGCGGTGGCACCGGCTCTGGCGGCGCTCCCGTACTGGCGAAACACCTCAAACGCATCTACACCGAACCCGTTTACGGGCTCGGCGTGCTACCCGGACAGGACGAAGGCGGCATCTACACGCTCAACGCCGCCCGATCGTTCCGGACGTTCACGCGTGAGGTCGACTCACTGCTCGTCTTCGACAACGACGCCTGGCGACAGACCGGCGAATCCGTCGGCGGCGGTTTCGATCGAACCAACCGGGAACTCGCAGAACGGTTCGGACGGCTGTTCGCCGCCGGCGAAGTCAGCGCGGGCGATCAGGTCGCCGAGAGCGTCGTCGACGCCTCCGAGATCATCAACACGCTCTCGGACGGGGTCGCCACCGTGGGGTACGCGACCGAACCGGTCGACGTCTCCGGGGGTGGGCTACTCTCCCGCGTGACCGGCAACGAAGCGAGTACCGAACTCGCCTCGACGAATCGGCTAACGAGCCTCGTCCGCAAAGCCACGCTCGGGCGTCTTACCCTCCCCTGTGACGTCTCGAGTGCCGACCGCGGACTCGTCGTGGCCACGGGGCCATCCGAGGCCCTGAGCCGAAAGGGGATCGAGCGCGGGCGAACGTGGCTCGAGGAAGAAACCGGGAGCATGGAGATCCGCGGTGGCGATTATCCGATCTCCGGAGCCCAGGAGGCCGGCGCGATTGTCCTCCTCTCGGGCGTCACGACCGTCGATCGGATCGATCAACTGCAGGAGATTGCCATCGAGGCCCAGGAGACGACTGCAGAGGTAGAACTACAGAGCGACGAACAGTTCGACTCGCTGCTCGATACCGGCGGAGAACTGAACGCGTTGTTTTGAACTGGACGGCGTCGACTCTCGCATTCGACCGTAGCCATGTCTCGTGTCACGTCGGCTCGCGCATGTCACCCCCTGTTCACCACTCCGTGAGAGACAATCCATTCTCGATACACGAACAGCGGTCTCATCTCCAGCGATTTCGTCGTACACACTTTTGACTTCGTTTACCCACCTCGGCCGCTTCCTGAATCATCACCTGTGCTTGGTCGTTCATAGTCAGTTAGGAGGATCGTAGAGTGAGAAGAGACGATCTGCTCTACTTCTAGTGTATTGTCTGTCATTCATAGTCGGCTTACTATCCGCAAATACCCTTGTAGATTAGTGGAACTTCAAAAAGTGACCAGATGAGTCAAAGAAAGACGACTCTCGAGAGCAGGCAATTCTCCAATCTGAGACGATTTTCCCTTCTCACTCTGACCAATGGATGGGCGATCTACTCTTCCTTGAACGTTCATAATCGGTTTCCGTCTATCGCTTTGGGGGTATGATGGGAGCACCTATCGGCACTGGAGGTGATTTCCGAATAGGTGAAATCGTGGGTTCAGAATTCAACCGCCTCACGTCTTGTAACCCGGATATGCGTTTTCGCCTCGAGCGCCGACCTAGATTGAATCGACCCCGGCTAAAATTTTCATAATCGGTTACGGTCTATCGGTTTCGAATTTTCAGCCTATTTAAAGAAGACTCGAGAAAAGTCGGATTCGAATATCGAGTGCAGATCATCACAATACAAATCGAGTTCCTATCTATGTGAATAACGTGAGATGCGGATGAAAGGCCGTCATCGCGCCACTAAAGAATCAGATGCCAACAGTGCATCGCCTAGGGAATGTCAGCACACTAGCGTTTGATATGTTTGTCCTCTTCGGACTCAACGCGGGTGATGGTGTGCTCTCGTCTTCGTGTTTGCTTTCGTTCTCTCTACGGCCCGTCACTGGCGACGTTGGACCACAGTGTCCCCTTCGAACGAGTAGCGAATTACGTGAAAGCAGTTCTCGAACATCTCACTGTTCATCCTGCGAGCCCGACTACCTCGAGGCAGACGACTCACTCATCTCTGAGTTCCAAGATATACGCGATTACATCCGACCACACTCGAGGGGGTGCCCTCGTTTCTAGTTGACTCGATGAGATACACACAACATCCTCTTTGCGGGTGTTCACACTGATTATCAACGGCATGTGACTCCCTTAACTTTCACCAGACATCCTCTCGTGAACGGACGAGAGGTATTTCCAATTATGAACTCTCAGAACTGAATCGTGGAAGTTTCGTTGATGGCGAAGATGCAGGTTAGTACGTCATGTCCCACGAGTCGATCAATAGAGAGTAGCGTAGCAGGACTCGAGAACGAACGAGTCTCCGCGAACAACCGCCGATACAGAAACACTTTACCCCGCCACGTCCAGCCTCCGAGAGATGGCTGCGAGCGAACTGTTTGGGCAGCGTGGACGCCTGTTCGCCGGAATACTCCTGTGTTGCCTGTTGGCCGGCATGATGGTCTGGGCCGGGACGACCACCGACGATCCGCTCGAGCATCAGTACCCCACCGACGTCGAGGTTACACCGACACCAGAGACCTACGTCGGTGAGCAGGTCGTTCTCGGCGGTCAGATCGTCGATACCGATCCAGTCGTGATCGCGACACGCGCCAGCGGCTACGGCCGATTCCTGCTCGTCGATGCGAACGACCAGGTGCAAAACGTCGATGGGGCACTCGAGACCGGCGATCATGTCACCGTCTTCGGGACGCTCACAGACGAAGAGGCACTCGTCGTCGAACACGGGTTAACCCAGAATCCGGACGACCGGGGGTACATGTTTCTCGTCTCCATCCTCGGCGGGCTCTTGGTCGCTGGCCGGTTTCTCAACGGCTGGCGGTTCGACCGGAAGGCGCTCGCGTTCGTCCCTCGCTCAAAAGCAGGATCTCGAGGCAACGAAGATGCAAAAGCGCGATCTCAACTCGACGGGGAAAACGAAGTCGACCGGAACACCCAGCCCACCCCGAACATAAAACGAGGTGGCCGCTAATGGCCGACGTCCTCACCCACGTGCTAGTGGGATACATCGTCGGCGTCAGCCTCAGCTTTCGGTACGAGTGGTTGCGGGGAGAACACGTGACCCTGGTGATGCTCGGCGCGCTAGCCCCCGATTTCGTGAAAATCGAGTTGTTCGTCCCTGACCGACTCGTCGCCCACCACCTCGGCGTTCCGTTCTCGTGGTCGCCGCTGCACACCCTCGTCGGTACCGTCCTCGTGACCCTCCTCATTTCGCTTTTGCTCGCTCCCGAGTACCGAAAACGGGCTATCGTTTTGCTGGCGATCGGAGTTGCCACCCACCACGTCCTCGACATCGCCCTCCTGACCGCGACGGGTGAAACCTACGCCGTCTTCTGGCCCCTCTCGAGCTACCGTCCGCCCTCGGGTGGCCTCTACCTGAGTAGCGACCAGTGGCCCGCCCTGGTCGCCGGTACCATTGCCGTTGTTCTCTGGGTTAGTCGACGGTATCTCACCGATGTGGAAGCCTCGAACGAACTGTGAATCGCCTCGAGGCAAATCCCAGGGTTTTCTCTTAGTCCGTTTGGGAAACTGGGGGAAACCATATCAGGTCGTACCACCGAAGCACGAGACGAGATCGCTCGAGACACGAGTGACACCAAACCATGTCAAACGACGCCATTCCTGCACGCTCGGACATCCTCGTCATCGGCGGGGGCGTCATGGGTACCAGTATCGCCTACTTCCTCACGACGATGACCGATCGCTCGGTCACGCTCCTCGAGAAGTCCCAGCTCGCCTCGGGGTCGACCGGCGACTCCTCGGCCATCCTTCGCCATCACTACGGCGAGGAGACCATCTACACCGAGATGGCCTGGTGGAGCCACCAGTTCTACGAGCGCTTTTCCGAGGAACTCGACGCCGGTCTCTCCTACCAGAACGCGCCGCTTGTTCGGTTTGCCGACGCCGCAGGCGACAGCGGCGCGTACGCTCGAGCCGGCTACGAGGCCCTTCACGACCGGGAGATCCCGGTCTCTGAGTACACCGGTGGGGACATCGCGTCGCAGTATCCGATGTTCGAGGTGGCCGACCGATACGACCTCGCGGTGAGCGACGACGCGGCGGCTTTCTCCGATGGCACCGACGCCGCCCTCGGGTTCGCTCGCGGAGCCCGCGAGAACGGCGCTCGGATTATCACCGGCGTCGAAGTCCAGTCGCTCGAGGCCGACGACGGCCAGATCACTGGCGTGGAAACCGACCAGGGCACGATCGATTGTGAGACGGTAATCGTCGCCGCCGGCCCGTGGACGCCGAAACTCGCCGAAACCGTGGGGATCGAGGTGCCGATCGAGACCGTTCGCGAGCAGGTCGTGTTGCTCGATCCGCCGGCCTATTACACCGACGCCTATCCCTCCCCGACGCCGACGACGAGTTTTCCCGGTGGTGAGTGGTATATCCGCTCCGATTTCGGTGACGGCATTCTGGTCGCCACGCATCGGTACACCGACCAGGCGGATCCCGACGACTACGACAACACACCCGACGAGGAGACCATCCTCGAGCTCGTCGACGAACTCGGCGAGCACGTCCCCGACCTGCGGGATGCCGGCATCAAAGGGCAGTACTGTGGGATCTATTCGGTGACGCCGGATCACGACTTCGTCATCGACCAGGCCGGCCCGGCGGGCTGTTACCTCTGCTGTGGCTTCTCCGGACACGGCTTCAAGCACGGTCCCGCCGTCGGCAAGATCACGGCCGACCTCGTCCTCGAGGGCGACACCGACCTGGTCGATCTCGAGTACTTCGCGCTCGAGCGCTTCGAGGAACACCCCGAGGGAAATGGAGCGCCACTGGACAATATCTAGTGAGGGAGGGCGGTAGAAGTCGGTGACCAACGAGCATAGCGGTCGGATATCGGGAACGCACCGGATCGAACCGTCACTGACTCGACAACCGACGCATCCTACAGAACCACTATCCAAGCCCCGGTCTACCGGGCGTACCGATACCACAACCCGTGTCCGGCCCGAAAGTGTTGTATTTCTACCACTTTATCCACAACTAACCTCCTAAATACATCACCAGAGCACATATTATTTTTGCTTGCGTTCAGAAATTGCAGACAGTGTGTATTTTTATCATTTCTGAGTCTCGCTGGTACCCTATGGTTCTCGAACCAGTCGATAGAAAATGACGGCCCCAGATTGCGACCCCAGAAACGAGGCCGCAACGCTCGTATCGAGACGACGCATCCTCCAGGGAACGGCCGGCGCCGGCATGTTCTCGCTGTTATCGACCTCGAGCGTGAGCGCCGATGCGACAACGGAGGTTATCGTCCGTGCCAATGCCGTCGACGTGCCCTTGCTCACGTCCGCAGACTCCGTCGTTGACGAACTCAAAGCAACGGCCCACCAGAGCCAGGAGCCGATCGTCGAGTACGTCGATGAGACCGCGGGCCTCACGGTGAAAAAACAGTTTTGGCTCGCGAACGCCCTCCTCCTCGAGGTTGATACGAACGCCGTCAGTCTCGACCAGCTCACTGCACAGGACGGCGTCTCGGATGTCCACCCGAACTTCCACTACGAGATTCCTGATCCAGAGAGTGGGCCAACAAGCACCGACACGACCGACGTTACCTACGGTCTCGACCAGATCGACGCGCCCGAAGCATGGGATGCGTACGACTCGCGCGGCGAGGGAGCCCGGATCGCGGTTCTTGACACCGGCGTCGATCCCGACCACCCGGATATCGACCTCGATCCCGATCACTTCGCCGAGTTCGATAGCGATGGCGAGGAGGTCGAAGCCGACCCCTACGATTCTCACTATCACGGTACCCACGTGAGCGGAACCGTGGTCGGTGGCGATGACTCCGGCACAGCGATCGGCGTTGCCCCCGGGGCGACGTTGTTAGGCGCACTCGTCCTCCCAGATGGGGGCGGGACGTTCGCCCAGATCATCGGCGGGATGGAGTGGGCAGTCGAAGAAGACGCCGACGCGATCAACATGAGTCTCGGCGTCACCGGCTACGTCGGTGAGATGATCGAGCCGGTTCGAAACGCAGACCAGGCGGACACGGTCGTCGTGTCGTCATCGGGCAACAGCGGCCCGAACACGTCGGGATCACCGGCCAACGTCTACGACTCGTTCGCCATCGGCGCTTCAAACGAGGACGAAGAAATCGCTGACTTCTCGAGTGGTGAAACGATCTCGACCGAAAGCGCCTGGGGATCGCTGGCCCCCGAGGAGTGGCCCGAGACCTACGTCGTCCCGAACGTCTCCGCACCGGGTGTGGACGTCACCAGCGCGTTTCCAGTCGACCATTCGGATGGCCCGTATCACGCAATCTCCGGGACGTCGATGGCCTCCCCACACGTGGCCGGTGTTGTCGGTCTCATCAGAGCCGCCGCTATCGAAGAGGCCACCACTGAGCAGGTGAAACGAGCCCTCGCCGCGACGGCCTGGAAACCCGACGGCGAATCCGACGACCCCGATTCGCGATACGGACGTGGCATCGTCGATGCGTTCGCCGCCGTCGGGCGCGTCGCAGCAAACAGCGGTGTCATCGGGACGGTCACTGATTCGGACGGCTCCCCCATCGCGGATGCCACCGTCACCCTGGATGGCTTCCCAGTGGAGACGGATTCTCACGGGGAATTCCAGGTTCGGACGGTTGCTGGAACGTATGAGCTGACAGCGGATGCCTTTGGCTACACACCCGATACCGTGACCGTCGACGTCGATGACGGCTTCACGACGGTCGATTTCACGCTCGGAGATAGCCTCGCAATTGCGATCATCGATGGGCAACCTGACGGCCTCGAGGCGGGGGAGTCCTTCGATGTGACTGCGAACGTTGCCCACGTTGACGCCGTCACCGTCAACCAGGTCGGTGACTACGCAGGTGACGCCTGGCTCGAGGTCGACGGCGAGCCAGCAGCCTTCGGCGAGCCCGTCACCTTCGACGAAACGCGCTCCGATGCGGTGACGATCACCGTTGGAACCGAATCCGATGGCGTCGGTAACCTCGAACTCGAGCACACGTTCGAGGGGATTGGCGACACCATCACCGTGTCGACGGGGCTGACGTTCGTGTACGACGAGCCGGTTCCAATCGGTATCGTCGATACTGGAAGCGGGTATGCGGCCGATATCGAGGTGATTCTCGCCGAGGAGATGCATCCACGATACCAGTTCGACCACCTCGAACCGGACGAGGCACTTGACGCAGCTATCGCTCGAGATCACGAGGGGTACGTCGTCCAGAACCTGGGCGACGAGACAGCCCTCATCGAGGAGTTCGTCGACGTGGCGTCTGCCCCCGATATCGGGGCGGTCTACCTGGATCAATTCGGCGACGCGAGTGATGCAGTCTCACAGGTCTCGACGGTGACGGGCGACCCGCGAGACACGTTCGATGTGGCTGTCGAATCGGCGATGCCGGTCGCGTATCCGATCGACTACGAGATAACGGCCGATCACCCTGCATTGGAGGTCGCAGGCGAGGGTGAGAGCGTCACGATCAGCGAACCCGACGTGGTTTCGGCCGGGATGGGCCTCTACTTCAGCGGGTTCCACACCCACTTCGAAGGGTATCGCGGTGACATCGCTGGCTCAAGGGTTGCGACGACTTCGGTTGGGTTCACCGAGACCGGTAGTGGCCTCGCAATAGACGACCTCTCGCGGGTCGTCCACGCCTCCTCGCTCGGGCTTGGAATGTTCGTTGATCGGGATGCGATCACGCCGGCAGGGAAAACGTTGCTCGGGAACCTGGTGACCCATGCCGCGACGACGCCGCCGATCGACGTCGTGTCCCCGACAGACGAACGAGTCGCCCCTGGCGAGTCAGTCACCCTCGAGGTGGACGTCGACGCACTCGTCGAACTGGAAGTGGGTGTCACCGGATTACAGTTCCTTAGCGAGGATGACCTCACACTCTCGATCGATGGAGAAGACGTCGCGTTCGATAAACCGGTCTCATACGACGAGTACGATGGAACGGTCGGTATCACCGTACAAACCGCAGACCGGATCGGCGAGTTCGCACTCACTACCCGATTCGTGACCCTCGGTGAGCGCGGACAGGAAATCGAGACCGGAGCGACGTTCCGACCGACGACGGTCTACGAGTCGCCGCTACGCGTCCCCGAACAGATCGATGACCTGCAAGCGGCAGTCGACTTCGTCCGTGAGGGCGATACCGTCGAAGTCGCCGACGGTGTGTACGAGTGCGATGCCCCAGATCGTGGGTTCCAGACGGGACTGTACATTGAGACACCCGGGATCACGCTTCGTGGCGTCGACGGCGCAACCCCATCGATCATCCACGAACGCGATCTGCCAGGCCCACGCATTATTCACGTCGGTGCCGACGACGTCACGCTCGAGAACGTCGAAGCGAACGTCGTCGATGGCGAGGTCGACGAGAAAAACGCCATCGGAACCGGGGTACTCGCCGGTGATGGCACCCACAACGTGACCATCAGGAACGTCACGGCGTCCGGGACGTTCGGCGTCCAACTCCGCGAAACGACAGACGTCACCGTCGAGGACGTAACCGCGTTCGAGACGGTCATCGGCGTCGGCACCGACTCCGGCTTCACTGGCACCGTCGATGGGGCGACCATCCGGAACATCACGGTGACGGACAGCCCCGATTATTCGTTCCAGGGCGGCGTCATCGTCAGTGGTGCGACTCGCGTTACCGTCGAGGGGTGTTACCTCGAGCACGAAGACAGCGACCGCGCGGGTGTGGCTCTCTTTGGCCCATTCGATGGGGGAGCAGACTGCCACATCGCCAACAACACGATCATCGGCCCCAATGAGGCACCCTTCTCCGACGATCGGAACAACGGCATCTACGTCGACGGAGTCGATGTCGAAATCGAAGCTAACCAGATCGTCGACGCCCACACCGGGATTCGCGTCGCAGAGTTCGGATTTGGACTCGAGCCGGCGATGGCGCTCATTGAAGGCAATAGCATCGAAAACGCCGCCATCGGGTTCCGCCAGTTTGGCGACACGGCTACGCTCACGCTAAACGACATCGAGGCAGACACTGGCCTCGACCTTGGGCCAGGATCCTTCGGGCTCGATGCCGATGGTATCCTGGCTCGGTACAACGACCTCTCACAAACTGACTTGCCGTTCCGCGGTGAGCCTTCCGACGGATGGAACGCTCCCGAGGGGCCGTTCGACTGTCGTGAGAACTACCTCGGTGAGCGTGACTACGACGAGACCATCGCCGACGGCGACATCGCGTACGATCCGTATCTGACGGTTCCCCCGGAGGAACTCGATGCCGTCGACACAGCGACCGAGCCCGGGACACTGGACGTCGACAGTATCGAACCAACGGAGATCGCGACCGATCTCTACCTCGATCCAGGTGGGTCGTACGCTATCGGCTTCCCCGGCCCGACAGATCTAACGATCTACGACGTCCTCGGGGTCGATGGATACGGCGAGTTCGCCGGCGAGATCGAACTGTGGAACCACAACTCCGGTTCGTGGCAGTCCGTTACCGGCGATGGTGAGTTACAGTACGCCGACACGCTCTATGCGTTCAAGGTAACGCCAGCCGAAGGCGTGCGCGCCGAGATGCACTTCCAGCGAGCAGACGATCCACCGGTCGGCCCAGACGGCACGCCACCCGGCCATCGTGATGCCGAACCCGGGAAATCACACCTTCGAGAAGGGTGGAACTTCGTCGCCGCACCGACCTACGGCGATGAACAGGACGTATTCGATATGGATCTCATCGAGTCCGTCGACGACTCGCTACACTCGCCTGGAAACCAGATCGGCGAAGGGCAGAAGACTGCCTTCACCGGCTACATGGTGAATTCGACCGAAGACCACTGGGTGGATGCCGGGCTCACCGCATACGACCCAACGATGACAGAACTCTATGCGGGCCTCGGACTCGATCCCCAGATTCACGACTCCCCAGGTCAGGCGACAGCGACGGCGACTGAGCTTGAACAGACACTCCAAGATGTTCTCGACGTGCCGGGAGATGAATCGGACGCGCTCGAGCGAGTCACTGCCTTCGCACTCGAGGAGTTCAGAACGCTTGATCTCGACGATGATCTCGACGAGGTGCTCGAAGCGCTCTCGATGCGTGCCGACGCGATGGTCACAACGGGGCCGTCCGAACACGCTGATCTCGTTTCGGAGGCGGCCGATCGTGCAGCCGAACAGGTTGTACAGAGCCTGATCACCGCATCGATCATCGAGGACGAAGAAACCGAATCGGTCTCAAGTCAGGTCACACAGACGCACACCGAAAAACACGGAGAATCGACACTCTCACGGATCCGACAGTCGGTTGCAACTGACGACTGAGAAGAAGCAGGAAGGAATCCTCATTTTCTACCGTTCAACTGGAGGGAGTTCTCTGGATAAACAGGTAGAGGATGGGGAGTAGCCATAAAGTCTCGAGCAGGCAGTATCTCGAGCAGTGACAAATGCCGATTTGATCTTCTCGAGGCCACCCTCGTGTGGATCACCAGCGATCGAAGATGATCTCCTCGAGCATCAGTGAAGCCGCTCGAGCCACCGCTGCCCCGTTCGGAGATCGGCTGGAATCGCCTCCCCGAACACACACCGTGTCCGCTCGGCCGTACACGGGTTCCCCATCCCGACCTCGACCACAGGTGAGCCGCCCTCGAAGATCGCCGTACTCGCCGTCGTCAGCTGCCCAAATGCATGGGGCTCGTCCGTTTCGGGTTCCGGATGGCGACAGATCGACCTGTCGCCGGGGCCGTTCGCGTGATCCCGGGCGAGCGACCACAGTTCGTCGCGGTCGAATCGATCCATCGACTCGAGCAATTCGAGTGCGCGCGTGCGCCGCTCGGTCGAACTCTCGGACTGGGTCGACGGTGAGTGCACGAAGTGGTTCGTGCGGGTCACGACGGGATCGTCGTCGGCAGTAATTCGCTCGGTCACGGGATCGACCTCGAGCAAGGCGGCGTCGGTCGCATCCGCCAGAAACAGCGTCTGGCCGCTCAGCCGACGCGTCGGGTAGGACTCGAGCTGTGCGCGTGCCTCGTCGACGGAGGCACACTCCTCGAGGAGAGTTCGGATGACCGTGCCGTTTCGCAAGTTGGCTTCCGGATCGACATCCTCTCGCTCGCAATCGATGTAGGTGTTGGCCGCGACCAGTCCCTGGTCGTTCACCCCGTTGAAGATCGAAATCGTGCCACACGTATCGACCGCCAGAAAGCCGTAGTAGTCGTCGATCGGGGGTTGCTCGATGATCGACTTCGGGCGTGTGCCCCGTCCTGCGATGTCCCGGTTCTTGAGGACGAGCGGCCCGGTAGTGGAGTATGTGTCGACCGCCTGGCTCGAGGCGACCGTCGACGGATGGACGAGCGCGTTCGTACACCCCATCGGGTTCTTCTCGGAGCGACCAGTACCCTCGGCCAACTCCTCACAGAGTTCCGCGTAGGCGAGGGCGTACACGTCGTAGACGTCGCGGTCGACGTCGAACACCTCGGCCATCGTCTCGTACGCCCGTCTGTGACGGTCGGGCAGACTTTCCCGACTTCGGTGGGCGTACTCGAGCATCGGCTCGAGGTCGACGCCCTGTTCGGCGATCACCCGCTCGAGTTCGTCGATCGCCCACTCGACGGCCTCGCGTTCGGTCTCGGCGCGGCGTCGAGCCTGGTCGGCGAAGTCCTCGACGCCGGCGATCTCCTCGATGTGGGTGCTCGAGTCGACGGCTGTATCGTCCATGCACGAACGTTCGGCTGGAAGGGGTTGTATCGTGGGCTTGTAAGGGACTGGTGTGTCGATCGACGCGCTGTCGAGGGTGATTCTGAACGGTTCCTCCCCAAACAGCGACGGTGGTACCCCCGGACATTGAATACCGGATGTCGCCTGTGTCTAGCCGTGACCACTCGCCACGACGCCACGTCCGTCACCCTGGCGACGCTTCCATCCGGGGTGGCGCTCCGAACCGTTTTGCACACCTACGAGGGCGACACCGACACCGACAGCGGCGATTCCGGCCCCACGCTATACGTCCAGGCCGCCCAGCACGGCCGCGAGATAAACGGCGTCGAGACCGTACGCAGGCTCCACGAGCACCTGCTCGAGGCGGAGCTTCGCGGCCGGGTCGTCGTCGTCCCGGTCGCGAATCCGATCACGTTCGACCGCGTTTCCTACACCAGCCCCGCGGCGCTCGACGACGTCAACCCGAACATGAACCGGGTCTGGCCGGGGAACGAGGACGGCACGATTCACGAGCGGATGGCGGCACGGCTGTGGGACACCGCGAGTGGGGCCGACGCCATCATCGACTTACACACCGGAAGTCCCGAGATGTTTCCCCACGTCGTCGTCACCGAGGGCGACGAGGCGTCGATGGAGCTCGCGCGTGCGTTCGGCACCGACCTCTTGCTCGTCGAGTCAGCTCACGACGATGCCGAAGAAGAGTGGGTGAAACGGAACTTCGACGGCAAGCTCCGCGTGACGGCCCACGAGGCCGGTATCCCCTGTATCACGCCCGAACTCGCCAACCACACGCAGATTCTCGAGGACGCCGTCGAACTGGGTGTTCGCGGCCTGCTGAACGTGCTTCGATCACTCGGGATCCTCAGCGCCGACCCCGAGCCGAACGGAACGCCGACGCTGGCTCGCAACCACCTCGGTCGCGTCAGGGCAACGGAATCGGGACTGTTCCGTCCCGACCCGGAGCTGCACGTCGGGGAGCGCGTGACGAAGGGGACGTTCCTGGGAAGCGTGTTCGATCCGCTAACGTTCGAAGAAAAGCAGCGGGTCACTGCCGATCGAGACGGCGTCCTCTACGTGTTGACCCAGGAAGCAACGGTCAGAGCCGGCGACACGCTGGCCAACGTCGCGTTACCGCTGTCCGAGTCCAATTGAGATTCGAGTCCGTGTCCCATTAGGATCCGGTGAAAACCACGACGAAGAGGCTCAGATCGGCTGGATCGCCGGCTCACGCGCCCGCGATTGGGTTCCGGCGAGCGCTTCGACCTCCCGCTCGAGCCGGTCGGCGTACCGGAGTCGGAGCCACCGCGCTCGCGCCGGTGACACCGAGGCAGTGTCGAACTCCGCCGAGATCGGGCGGTAATCGGTGGGGTCGAACCCCATCGTCTGCAGATAACGCTCGAGCGGGGGCGCGTCGATCCCGTTGTTGATGGCCATCCGCACGTAGTGTTGTAATCGCTCGAACGACGGGATCGAAACAGTTGACGCCGTGACACCGGCACGATCACCGATCTCGACACGCCTGTCCGCGGCGAGAGCCAGGATGTCGCGGACATCTTCGGCGAGTTGCAGTACCTGTCCAGGCAGCGCCACGTCTGGCGCGCGCCACTCGACCGTGTCGTACGTTTCGCGCAGTCGAATCGGTGCCCAGATCGAGTTCTCCGGGGCGAAGTGCTCGTCGAACGTCGCCGGATCGACGCCGCGAGCCAGCGCCTCCTGGCGGAAGCGATCGAACGTGGTGTCGATTCGCTCGTCCCACTCCTCGAGTGTCTCTACGTAGGGCCACAGCCGACCGAGCTGAGGATAGTCGCCGTAACAGGTTCGCCGGTAGACGTGTGGTCGCGCACAAGCGGCCACGTTGTGCCCGCGGTGGTACGGCGAACTCGCGACGAGCGCGAACGCCGGATCTAGCGCGGTCAGCAGGTTCAACTGGTCGGTTTCCGCCCCGTCGATCTGGTCGACGTGCAGGTGCGTGCCGGCACAGCGCGTGGCGTTGTCGAACGGCTCACCGAGGATTTGGCGCTGAATCGCCGTCCGGGGCCCATCGCTCGTGCTGATCGACTCGGCGTTGAGCGGGGTTCCGAGGGGGACGAGGTGGCGACCCTCCGCTCGAGCGACGTCGATCGCCTCCCGGAGTCTGGCAGTGACTTCCTCGCGGAGTTCGGGCACGGTGTCACAGGGGTCGGTGACGACCTCGAGCATGGCGTCGGCGCTCTCGGCGTGTAGGTCGTCGATGCGCTCGAGCACCGGCGCGGCTGGTGCGAGGGCACCCGTGTCGTCGACGATCCAGTATTCGAGTTCGAGGCTGAGTTGCATGGTAGTGGGGGTGACAGATGGTGGTTCCGAGACAGGTCGCCGACGCGAGATTGCTCCCGAAATCGACACGCGTCGACCGGTTCATCGATCGACCGTACCTACCGCAGTGGACTGAACGGCAAGACGTGCGTTCCAAGGTGTTTAGGGCGATTTCCGATCCGACGAGCGAACGGCTGTTTCAACGCCCGCAGCCGGCCGAAACCGCAGCACTGAACCACGATTGACAGTCACCATTACCGAACGTTTGTGGCCGTCGAACACGTGCGCGAGCGTTTCAGTGAGATCGACTCGGACGAAACGATTGTTGCACGATGGGTATGGAACGAAGACTATAGTAGCCACTGCACGTAGTGCACACCTGATCGCCAGCCGTATCGGCGATCAGTGTGTGAACCGTTTCAGTTGTTACTATAGGTTCAGCGCCCGTATCAGCCTCAATTTCGATCGTGGCGACTTTCTTCGCTGCCGAAACATCAATCGAATTCCGTCTCGATCAGGTATTGGTATCCTCGTCCGTATCAGATTCGTTATCGGCCTCATCGTCATCCGTCTCAGGCACTTCGGTGAGATCCGGCGGCTCGAGACCGGCATCCTCGAACAGCTGTTCGATGCACTGATCCCTCTCCGGGTGGATCCGCTCGTGAACCGGTGTACCTTCCGAGAACGGTCCGTCTAACACAACAGCCGCCGAGATAATGACCCCCTCGAACAGCTCCTGCTCGATATCGATCGTTCGTTCGCCGTCGACCGGGCCCATCGGGAAAGATCCCATGGCGCCAGGAACGACCTCTCCCTGGTCGGTCTCGAGGAGTTCGATACCGTAGAGAACTGCCTCGGGGAAGTCTCCGACGATGCGAACGGTGTGGCAATCGAGGAATGTGAATACCTCGTCCAGATCGTCAACGTCCTCGTCCGGCTCCTCACCGTCCACATCCGGCTCCTCGTCCTCCTCCAGTTCATCGTCGTCATCCACGTCCGCTTCGTCATCCACATCCGGCTCCTCGTCATCTTCGACTGGCTCCGCATCGTCTCTCTCGACGTCGTCTCCAATTCTATCTTCGTCCAGCAACGCTGCGGCCACGTCTTCGACCCGCACGATTTGGCCCCTGATCTCGCCGGCAGGGTACTCCTCGGTGTGGACGTTGACGTACGCGTTCTCGTCGTCGATTTCGTCGACGAGCGCCTCGAGCAACTGTCCCTCGAGGTCACCGGTGAGATGATCCTCGGTGATCGTCCCTGTCGCGAGGATACCGTCGAACCGTCCCTCCTGTAATTCGGGTTCGTCCGCATCGGGGCCGGGGTAGAGCCACGCCACGACCGGGCCCTCCTCACCGATCTGGCCGAGGTGAATGTGCGCCTGGTTGGCATCGTCGATGGCGTTGACCAGCAGCGCGTACTCGAGTTCACTTCCGTCTTCGTTCATGCTGAATACCGCACCGCCCGTCGCGATCGTCTCAACCGGATCGGATTGCTGATCGCCAGTGATCGCAGCGAGGAAGAGGCCGGTCGCCTCATCGTGTTCGTCTTTCCCGCCGTCGAGAGACGCCGTCGCCGCGGTTGCGCCGAGTCCGGTTCCGAGTGCCGCGGCCGCACCGAGAATCATTATCTCGCGGCGACGACCGTCGATACCGCGTCCTGTGGCCGATCTACGTCCTGTCTCTTCAGGCATACCTTCCCCACACCAATAGAGAGAATATAGCAGATACTTGCGAGGAACTGATAGTTTCGGTGATTTACTCCGTTCAACGGCAATCCCCCATCCCTGTCTCAAAAGCGGCTTAAGCTCGCTGTTCAGTGGCACAGAGCCAGAACAGTGTCGATCCTGACGGTAGTCTCTCGAGATTGCGAGCGGGCGCGAACGCCGCAGGAGACGCGCCTCACTTACTCCCGATTCACCAACACAGAACTCGTTCCGCAGTGGTGAGTATGCCTGTAATCAAACTGGGATCGTGAGGCTCTTTTGACCCCGAACCGACCCTCGAGCATGTCCTCCGCAGACCGACTCGAGGCCGTCGGCATCGTCCTCGGGTGTGCAATCGTCGTCGCGCTCCCGATGGGCGCCCTGTTCGGCATCTACCACGACGGATTCTTTCTCAGCTGGTGGCTGAGCCTGCTGGCGCTGACGCCGGGAACGATCCTCGGCCTGGTGGCCCGATCGGACAAGCGGCTTACTTACACCCACGTCTGGCGCTTCGGCGTCACCCACTGGCTGACGGCCGTCGTCCTCTGGCAGGGGCTGGGGATCGAAGACGGTGCGGAGGAGATCGCGCTGGCGAGTTGGGGTGTCGCGTTCGTCGTGGGGCTGATCGTCGCCGGCGCTAGCTGGTGGGTTCCTCGCGTTCGAAAATAACGAGCGGTGCCGCGACAGCCCTCCCTACTCGAGGCCGTAGTCCGCGAGTGAGTGGTAGTGTTTCCACGCGCCGACGACCTCGTCGGTGCTGAACTCGAGTTCGCCGTCGGCCAGTTCGACGGTGATGACGTCCTCGCCGATCTCGGTGTCGTGGAGGTGCAACTCGAGTGGCTGGTCGAAATCAGTAACGTTGACCAGCAGTTCGCCGCTCGCTTCGAGTTTCGATCGCAGGGTCTCGGCGTTCATGGTGCGAGTGACATTCGTCGCTCCAGGATAATAATGGTCAGCGATCATTCCCATAGTGACGGAGTCCTCCCGACGAGCACTCGACTTCGCTCCCCCAGTTCGCGCCTTCCCACGTCCAAAAAACGCCGTCGCCGGCGAAATCAACGGCGAAATCGTTCGCATCGGCTCACGCCGACAGCACCAGCACGTACCGCGTCAGCGACCGGTGTACCCGCCGTTCGAACGCCGCCTCGAGTTCCCACCCCGCCCGCCGAGCCGGATCCGCCCACGATCGATCGGCGACGACGACCGCCCGGTCGGCGACGCGGCGGGCTTCGGCCAGTGCACCCACGACCAACTCCTCGAGGCCGTGGGTTTCGATCTTCGACTGGCGGCCGTACGGGGCGTCGAAGACGACGGCGTCGACGGCGTCGTCCACGAGTGGGAGTTGCGTGCCATCACCGCGGGCCACCTGCCACGAACCACGAGTGACGCCCGTAGGCGACGGTTCATTTCGATCGAGAAAGTGCGTGAGGTTCGTCCGTGCACCGGCGGCCATCTTCCGCTGGGCGTCGGTGCCGATCACGTCCGCCCCCACGAGACCGGCCTCGACGAGCACCCCGCCGGTGCCACACATTGGATCCAGGATCGTTCGTCCCTGCTGCGCGCCGGCGATGTTGGCCACCGCCCGCGCGAGCAACGGATCCATGCTCCCCGGCTGGAAGAACGGTTTGTCCGTGGGGGCGCGCGAGCCGAAATCACGGACGCTCTCGGCCTCGAGCCAGCCCAGCGCGCACACCGAGACGCGCTCGCCGTCTCTTTCGCCGGCACCGCCATCCACAGGCTGGTGGCCGTCGACTGCATTTGCCAGGCTGGTCCAGTCATCGACGGCGTCCGGCTCGAGTTCGCCGACCGAAAACACCGCCCGGAGCACGTGATCCGGCTCCTCGAGGTCGACAGAAAACCCCCGGTCGACCAGCACGCTCCCGAGTTCGCGTTCGACACGCGTCGTGGAGACGCCGCTCGAGCCGTGGACATCGGTTGCCCGCACCGCGACGGATCCCTCGCGGTCGATGGAGGCTGCCTCGAGCAGAATGCGAGCGCTCTCTAGGGAGGCGTCGGTGCGTCCGAGAAGGCGGCTGGCAGCGTGGGTGTACGCCAGGCCCCGAACGCGTTCGGGGGCGATGACGTCGGCGACCGCCAGCCCCGGCGCGATTCGAGAGACGCCGGCGGCGGCGTGGCGACTCTCGCAGGCTGCAAACGCATCGTCCTCGCCGCCGAGCTCGAGTACGTACACGTCACTCGAGTGAACGTGCCGGGCGGACAATGAGCCTACCGTTTCGGTGTGAACGGTGCCTCCGACGACGGTCGTTGGGACAGTGTCCGACTCGAGTCACCGATCCCAGCGGCTGGGATAGGACTGGCTGGTTCCGGTGCTCCGTCGGGCAAGCAAGCGGGCGCTCGCCCGGCGTTCGTCCTCGGGACGTTCCTCGGTCGACTCGTCGTAGTACAGGATCGTCAGGTCGAGACACGCGTGTAACAGTTCGTTCGCGGCAAACCGGTATCGGTCAGTGCTCGGCCCCGAGGGCGTCGGCTCCGTCGAGCGGAGGTGGTGTTCGACGAAGAGGTAGCCTCCAGCGGCGAGCGCGTCCACGACGTCGGGGAGGCGGTCGACCGCACGGTAGAAGCTGATCGTGATCAGATCGTACGCTGCCGTCGGAAACGTATACGTTGGTACGTCGGCCTGGATGGGATTCAACCGATTTGCGACGCCCCGTTCGGCCGCCCGCTCGCGCGTGATCCGAAGTCCCTCGAGCGACTGATCGATGGCGTCGACGGTGTAGCCTGCCTCCGCGAGAAAGACGGCGTTGCGCCCCGTGCCGGTCGCGACGTCGAGTGCTCGACCCGATGGGATGTCCGCAAGGTAGTGTCGGAGAACCGGCGAGGGGTCGGGTTCCTGCGGATAAGACCCCGTTCGAAATCGTTCGTCCCAGTCGACCATACTGCCCCTTCTCGGGAGGACACCGTCACTGTTCCCCCGAACTCGAGCGGACATCCCCACACCATCGAACCACCCACCACTCGAGACTGTGCTCCATCAAACTGCCCTCGAGCCGAGAGCCATCACACCCCCGAACCGGCCGTGAAAATCCCACAGAGGGCGTCAGCCGCCCGTCTGACACCTCCAAAAAAGCGGACATTTCAGTGCACAGTACCAAGCTTTATAAACCTTAAATACGTCTTTTTAAGCGACTTATGACGGATCCGAAGGACACCATAAACATCGAAAACGTGGTGGCGTCGACCGGCATCGGACAGGAACTCGACCTTCAGAGCGTCGCGATGGACCTCGAGGGGGCCGACTACGACCCCGAACAGTTCCCCGGTCTCGTCTACCGCACCCAGAATCCCAAGTCCGCCGCCTTGATCTTCCGCTCGGGGAAGATCGTCTGCACTGGCGCGAAAAGTACCGACGACGTCCACGAGAGCCTGCGCATCGTCTTCGACAAACTGCGCGAACTCCAGATCCAGGTGAACGAGGATCCGGAAATCGTCGTCCAGAACATCGTCACCAGTGCCGACCTCGGACGGAACCTCAACCTCAACGCCATCGCGATCGGCCTCGGCCTCGAGAACATCGAGTACGAACCCGAGCAGTTCCCCGGCCTCGTCTACCGTCTCGACGAGCCGGAGGTCGTCGCCTTGCTGTTCGGGTCGGGTAAGCTCGTCATCACCGGCGGCAAGAAGCCGGCTGACGCCGAACACGCCGTCGACAAGATCGTCTCCCGACTCGAGGATCTCGGCCTGCTCGAGTAAGGCACCGGGTCACGGCACCGTTTTTTCACCGTCGATCGAGACGCTGAGCCATTGCATTCGACGTCGACGACGGTATCGGCATCGACGCTATTCGCCACACACAAAGGGGTAGCCCACCTACACCCACCATGGACTGCGCTTCGATCGCCCAGGTGACCGGCGGCGGCATCGAGCCAGCGGCAGGGGGCCCCCTCGCCTATCTCGGCACGTTCCTTCTCGCAACGGCGTTTTACGGCATCACGCTCCACATCGCGGCCCGATACGTGCTGGGAACCGTGCGACTCAAACACGCGTTCACCGTCGGCCCGATTCTCGCGCTCGCCTCGATTCTCCTCCAGCAGTGGGGGCCGCTCGTCGTCGCCCCCTTTCTGATCGCGCTCGCGTACACCTCGATCATGATCGTCTACGATCTCGGCTACAAACTCACACTGCTCGTCTCCGTGATCTACTACACCGTCGCCGTGCTCGTCGGCTTCACCATCTTCAACCTCTGGTTCCTCATCGGTACCGCGCCGGGGTAGCTTGTCCGGACCGACTCGAGCCGCCGCCTGGCAGGCGTGAGCGGGACGACTCGAGTCAATAGTAGCCACTGCAAGTCAATGCACACCTGATCGCCAAACGTATCGGCGATCAATACGACGGTCTTAGGAAACCGATAGCCCCCGAAACGTATCGAGTTCCGTGACTCTCGAGCCGGGTTTAGCGCTAAATCGGGCCAAATTGATGCCGTCCCAACCGACGCTAGAAGCGACGCCACACCGCCGCAGGCTGCCATATCGACAGGGTAAACTGGCGTTACGCACGTCGAAACCGTTCGGGATCGATGAATTTACACGGCACCGTTGAAACGACCGTTCCCCTTTATCTATCGTGTTCGACAGTGTTTCGCATATCCAATGACGTTCCACGCACGTCGGTTGGCGAACAGCGAGCGCGGACGAACAGGCTCGGACAACGCCGTCCCCAGGCTCGAAACCGGGTCGCTCGGTCAGGCCGTGGACTCGCTCAACCGGGCAGCGATACCCCGAATACTGTCCTCCGCGCGGCGTCGGGCGCTGTTGTCGACGCTCTGTAACGCCCGCTCGTCCCTGAACGTCCAGACGGTGATCGGCCACATCGCCGACGCCGAATACGATCCAACGGTCGAAACCTCGATCCATCAGCTTCGCCAGCGAATCCACGTCTCGCTCCACCGCACGCACCTCCCACTGCTCGAGGAGTACGGGCTCATCGAGTACGAGGAAGGAGACGGGCTGATCGTGCCGACACACCAACTCGAGCGCTACCGGTCGTTGCTCGACGTCGACGAGGAGTGAGTATCAGGCGACGCCTGCTCGAGTAAACGACCGATCCGTGACCGCCGGACGTGGTTCGTCGGCAACGTAGAACGCGAAAACGAACCGCGAGCGACGGCGCTACTCGTACTCGATCGTTGCCGGCGGCTTGTGGGTCACGTCGTAGACGACGCGAGCCACGGTCTCGTTCTGACCGGTGATCCGCGACTGAATCCGCTGGAGGGTCTCCCAGTCGAGTTCCTGGGCGCGGGCAGTCATGCCGTCCCGAGAGTCGACCGACCGCACGGAGACGACCCAGCCGTGGACGCGGTTGTCACCTTTGACACCCGTTGCCTTCCCGATGACGGCGGCCAGTGCCTGCCAGGGCTCGTACTCCTCGAGTTCCTCCTCGACGACGTGGCAGGCGTCGCGGGCGACCTCGAGTTTCTCCTCGGTGACCTCGCCGATGACGCGCACGGCGAGACCGGGGCCGGGGAACGGCATCCGCTCGGCGACCAGTTCGTCGAGACCGAGGTGGCGAGCGACCTCGCGAACCTCGTCCTTGTAGAGGTCGCGAACGGGTTCGACGATGCCGTCGAAGTCGACTACGTCCGGGAGGCCGCCAACGTTGTGGTGGGACTTTATCCCGCCCTCGCTCTCGATGCGGTCGGGGTAGATCGTCCCCTGGACGAGGTAGTCGGCGTCGGCGTCGCGGGCCTCCCGCTCGAACTCACGGATGAACTGCTCGCCGATCACCGCGCGCTTCTCTTCGGGGTCGGTGACGCCCGACAGCGCCTCGAGGAACCGATCTTTGGCGTCGATGACCCGCAGGCTCTCCATGAACGAAAACGTCTCGCGGATCTGGGCGGTTTCGCCCTTGCGCATCAGACCGGTGTCGACGTAGACGGGGGTCAGCCGCTCGCCGATGGCCTCGTACGCCAGCGCGGCGGCGACGCTCGAGTCGACGCCGCCCGAGAGGGCGATGACGGCGTTGGCGTCACCGATTTCGTCTTCAATCTCTGCTACGGCCTCCGGAACGAATGTGTCTGTGTCGACCATCAGTGGGTAACCTCCGTTTCGTCTGTTTCGGTTGCGTCCGCATCCTCTTCTGTGCGACCGACCTCGAGCACGCTCTCGACGAGCCCAACGAACGGCGGACTCGGGTTGCCGGGGCGGGAACTGTACTCGGGGTGATACTGGGTGCCAAAGAAGAACGGATGGCCCTCCAGTTCGAGGATCTCCATCCGGTTGCCCGCGGTGCCCGAGAACGTCAGCGGTTCGTCCGCGAAGTCTTCGAAGTACCTGGGGTTGACCTCGTATCGGTGGCGGTGGCGTTCGGCACACGACGTGTCTCCGTAGAGGTCGTAGGCGAGCGTCTCGGGCTCGATCACCGTCGTGTGCTCGCCGAGGCGCATCGTCCCGCCCATGTTCTCGACTTCGTACTGCTCGGGCAGAATGTCGATCACCGGGTGTTCCGTCTCGGCGTCCATCTCCGCGGAGTGAGCACCCTCGAGGCCCAGCACGTGGCGTGCGTACTCGACGACTGCCATCTGGAAGCCCAGACAGAGTCCCAGGAAGGGCACGTCGTTCTCGCGGGCGTAGCGGATCGCCTCGATCTTCCCCTCCGTGCCGCGCATCCCGAAGCCGCCGGGGACGATGATCCCGTCGACGTCCTCGAGTTCTCCGTCGTGACCGTCGGCGAGGTCGTCGGCGAACACCCATTTGGCGTTGACGTCGGCCCCGAGTTCGAAGCCGGCGTGTTTCAGCGACTCGTGGATCGACATGTAGGCGTCCTCGAGGTCGTACTTCCCGACGAGGGCGATGTCGACGGATTCGGTCTTCTCGGTAGTGACGACGTCACGCCACTCCCGGGTGCGCTCTGCGGGCGGGAGCGCATCGGCGGCGAGGTCGAAGTGCTCGAGGACGAACTCGTCGAGTCCTTCTTCCTCGACGACCAGCGGAACGTGGTAGACGTCCTCGACGTCTGGGTTCGAGAAGACGGCCTCGGTGGGAATGTCACAGAAGAGGGCGATCTTCTCTTTGGTCTCACGGTCGAGTTTGTTATCCGATCGCCCGACGATCACGTCCGGTTGCAGGCCGATCGAGCGCACCTCCTTCACCGAGTGCTGGGTCGGCTTGGTCTTTTGCTCGCCGTTTTTCGAGTACGGAACGAGCGTGACGTGGACGAACAGGACGTTCTCCTCGGGTTCCTCGTGGGCGAACTGGCGCAGGGCCTCGAGGTACGGCATCCCCTCGATGTCGCCGACGGTGCCGCCGACCTCGACGAGACAGACGTCGGAGCCCTCGGCGGCCTCGCGGATGCGGCGCTTGATGTCGTCGGTGATGTGGGGGATGATCTGGACGGTCTTGCCCAGGTAGTCGCCCGCGCGTTCCTTCTCGATCACGTGCTGGTACGTTTTCCCGGTGGTGACGTTGTGATCGGAGGTCATGTCGATTCCGAGGAAGCGCTCGTAGTTCCCCAGGTCGAGGTCGACCTCGCCGCCGTCTTTGAGGACGTAGACTTCCCCGTGCTGGTAGGGGTTCATCGTCCCCGCGTCGACGTTGAGGTACGGGTCGATCTTGACCGCGGTGACGTCGAAGCCCGCGTTCTTCAAGAGCCGGCCGGTGCTCGCGGCCGTGATTCCCTTTCCGAGACCTGACATGACCCCGCCGGTGACGAAAATAAACTTGCTCCCGAGCGAGGAGTCGTATTGGGTGTCCGGTTCCGTCGGCATACCGACTGTCCGGGTGAGGAGGTCAAAACGATTTCGGGACTGGCTCGCCGCGACACGCAGTGGCAGGGGCGCCTCGCGGACGGGCGCCCCCTGCAGTCGAAGGGAACTTTGGGACTCGAGGACGCACACGCATCCATGTCCGGATCCAGCGATTCCGATGACGCAGCCCTCGTCGTCACCGTCGACGAACACCGCCTCGAGGCCGACTGGCTCGACGAAGCCCCAAACACCCGCGCCGCCATCGGCGAGGCGCTCCCGCTGTCGGGCGACGCTGCCCGCTGGGGTGAGGAACTGTACGTTTCGGTTCCGGTGGACGTGTCGGCCGAGAACGCCCGCACTGACGTTCCGGTAGGTGCCCTCGCTTACTGGCCGGCCGGCAACGCGCTGTGTCTGTTCTGGGGGCCTACCCCCGCGAGCGATGCCGACGAACCACGTGCAGCCTCACCCGTGAACGTCTTCGGTCGGGTTCGAGACATTTCCGCCCTTGAGGAACTCGAGGATGGCGAGGCGAAGCTGGGACTCGAGCGACGGTGACGAACCTCGAAGAGTGACACACCACCGCTATTGGTACAAATAGTGTAGTCAGTCGCTATGCTTCTCGTAGTAGGGTCGAGTACTCAACGACCGTCGCCTCGAGCAAATAAATACCGAATAAATGAATTTCCGACTCAGGCACCCGCTTCAATCATCCATCTCGATCACGACGGTCGCCGCGCTGACGATCCGCTCCGGAAGGCCAGTTCGTTCGGCCGCGAACACGCCAGCGACGCCGAGGATCGACCCCACGACGAACGCGTCGGCGGCGAACCAGAACGGGAGCTCCAGTACCAGCATCGCCGTCAGCGCGAACGGAAGCGCGAGGATGGCCAGTCCGAACCCGACGAGAACGGCGACTTCCCGCGCACTCGCCTCGAGGAGCCCACGGGCGAGCCAGGCGAACGGACCGAACACGAGAAACGCCCCAAAGGCGGCACCGACGAGCAGTGCCCACGGGAATGACTCGGCACCCCACAGGCTCAGGGTACTACGGACGACGAGAAGTCCGACCACGATCACCGCGGGGAGCAACCGCCAGTCGAGTGTCGTCGGATCCCGCAGCCTCGAGTCGGTGGTGCCCTCAGGCATCCTCCTCGAGCAATCCCATGTCGTCGACCACGAGGTTGGCCAGTTGTTCCTTGAGGTCGGGGTCGACTTCGGCGATCGGCTCGCCGTCGTGGACGTCCTCGTTGTGACGCTCGATGGATTCGGCGAGCTCCGACAGCGGGACTCGCGTCCGGGTTTCACACACGTCACACTGTACGGGTACCCGTGCGTCGTCCTCGGAATCAGTCATTATGTGGACACTCGAGTGCCACCCTCAAAATCGTATCGTCGCTCAGTCCTCATCCTCGTGTCATCGCTCAGTCCTCCTTTCCGTCTCGTCGCTACCCACCGTCGTCGGCGGGTGCCGTCAACTGTACCGTGGTCGCCCTCACCTCGACGTCGAACCCGGCGTACGGAAAGGTCACACAGACGTCGTCGCCCCGCTCAAGCAGGCTGTTCAGCGCGTCGCCGTCGACGGAGCCATAGAGCGGTTCGATAGCCTCCGGTTGGACGTCCGTGGCGGCTGCAACGGCTTTGACGACACCAATCGTGGCCGACTCGGTCTCGCGATTCCATCGGTGGCTCCCCGTTTTCATCATCAGTGGTTGCTGGCTACCCACGACCATGAGGTTAGTTGATCATTCCCACGGCCTGAGAAGGCAGCCAAAACGAGACTCGAGGTGATACCGACGACGGTACGACACCCGTTCACCTGTGTTGCTGATACCGAGGGAACGAATGCACGTGACAGGTCACTCCTTCGACGACAGCGGGTCGTCATAGCGAATCGCGTATTCGATAGCACCGACGACGAGTGCGCCGGCGAGCGGCACGAACCAGAACAGGAGAAACAGATCGAAGAGGGTCGTCACCAGCCCCGCACCGGCAGATTGCTCGCGGTCGAGTACGTGCGGGACGCTCTCGTAGAGGACGAGCACGTAGACGCCCGACGCGAGGGCAGCCGGTGAGAACAGCCGATATCGCACCGAGAGATACCCCGGTAGCGCCCCGAACAGAAAGACGCCGCCAAACACCCAGAGAGCCGCGATTCCCCCAACGAGTCCGTCGCTGTGTTCGAAGCCTGCAAGATACACGTGGAACGCGACGACGCTCCCGGAGAGCAAGACGCCGGCGACGAGACCGGCCAGCATTGAGGCCTTGCGTCCCGGTAGTCCACCCATGTGATTCACAAATATATGTGCCTGTAAAAACATTACTCTCGGTTGTCACCTGTTCGACCGAGACAGAACACGACGATCGAGTGCCTCGGCTCGAGGGACACAGCAGAGCGATCAGGTCGCCACTCAATCACTACATCGTCTTCAGTCCGCTCCCCGTGAGCGGGACGACGACGTCGTCGTCCTCGTCGATGACGCCGGCCTCCCGATACCGTCGAAGGGCCGCCGGAGCCGCCGCACACGTCGGTTCGACGTAGTATCCGTGCCGGTGGAGGGTGTCGAGCGTCGTCTCGAGCACGTTGCTCCCGAGGGCGATAGCGTCGCCGTCGGTGTCCTCGATGGCCTCGAGGATCTGGGTGCCACGAGCAGGTTCGGCGATCTGAATGCCGTCGGCGATGTCGGTTCGTTCGCCGTCGGCATCGGTCGTCTCGCCGCCGAGCGCGGCGACGATGGGGGCGTAGCCGGCGGCCTGGCCACCGAGCAAGCGGGGCATCCGGTCGACGATACCGGCGTCGAGGAGGAGCTTGAATCCGCGGTAAGCGCCCAGAAAGAGCGTCCCGTGGCCGATTGGGAGGACGACAGCGTCGGGTACCGTCCAGTTGCGCTGGGCAGCGATTTCGAACGCGAACGTCATCGTCCCCGCAAAAAACGCCGGATTCCAGGCGTGGGATGCATACCAGCCCTCGCCGTCCCCGACGGCCTCGAGACACGCGGCGGTGACGTCCTCGCGGCTTCCCTCGACCCGGACTGGCCTGGCACCGACGCGCTGGATTGCCATCAACTTCGACTGTTTGACGTCCGCAGGCACGTAGATGTCCGCCTCGATCCCGGCCTTCGCCGCGTAGGCGGCGATCGACGCACCGGCGTTGCCTGAGGAGTCCTCGATCACCTTCTCGACGCCGAGTTCCACGGCTCGGGACAGGGTGGTCGTCGCCCCGCGATCCTTGAACGAGCCCGTCGGGAAGACGTACTCGAGTTTGAACTGGGCGTCCCACTCGGGGGCATCCACGAGCGGGGTGAACCCTTCGTGGAACGTGACGTGTTTTTCGATCGGGAGGAACTCGAAGAACGTCCACAGCCCTTCGGAGGTGTCGAGTCGGGACAGCGGGAGCGGGTTCCCCTCGGGATGGGGGCGGGCGACGAACTCGAGGGCGTGTCCGCAGGTACATCGCCAGGGTTCGTCAGGGCCGGCCGCGTACTCGGTTCCACAGTCAGGGCAGTAGAGGTCGCTAGGCATGAGTAATCGTGTCGATATCGGTGCCGACCGAGCAGACGTACTCGCCGGTCGCCACCTGCGGTAGTCGTCGTGTGCGCCAGAAGATTCCGTCGGTGTCGGCCGTGACGGTCGCTTTTGGCTCCCCGAAGGGGGACGTGATCGTGAAGAGCGTCTCACCGGCCGTGACGCGGTCGCCGAGGTCGGGGCCAAATCGGACGAGGCCGCCCGCCGGCGCTCCGTACTGCTCGAACCCGGTTGCCCGCGTCTGCCTGGTGAACTCGGCGTCACCCTCGAGGAAGTCGTAATGACGAAGGACGTTGAAGACGCCAGCGACGCCCTTCCGGATGCTCGATTCGTTCCAGCCGACTGCGCCGCCGAGTTCGGGGTCGACCGTCGGGATTCCCTCGCCTGGTGCCGCCCGAGCGAGCTGACCCTCCGGCCCTTTCTGGTCGAGGATGTGTCCACACTCGACGCCGAACGCCTGGGCGAGTTCGAGACACGCATCGTGGAGCCGGTGGCGTTTGCCACAGCGGATACGTACCTCGTCGATCATCCGGCTGGTCGATCCCTGGTGGAGATCCAGGATCAGATCCGCCCGGCGGGCGACCTGGAACGTCTCGTGGGCGATCCGTTCGCTCGAGGTGCCCGACTCGTTGCCGGGGTAGGTTCGATTCATCTTCGTGTCGTCGATCGGATTGCGGTGTTCGGCGACCTGGAAGGCGTGGTAGTTGACGATTCCAACGAGGAGAATCGTCCCCGACAGTGCCGCCGGATCGAGTTGTGGAACGACGTGGTTGAGCACGCCGACGCCGTTCAACTCGTCGCCGTCGCTCGCCGCCTGCATGTAGAGCGTCTGTCCCGGCTCGGCGCCGTTGACCACGGCGACCGGGAGACTGAACGGGCTCCCATCTCGAGTTTCGCCGACCTCGAGTCTGCCCGTGTCGATCTCGCCGGGTGACGCGCTCGCCGTCCCGAGCGTCGTCGTCATGTGCCTCACGACGAAGCCCCCCGCCTTTACTGGTTCGGTCTCTCGATGAGGGAGGGCGTGGCCCTCGATGGGGAATCGACTACCGACGATCGAGCATCCACCGCCGTGGGCCTCGCCGGGACGGAAACACCCTTGGAACTGGACTCGGAAACGAGCGCTCATGAGTCTCGAGGAGTCGCCCACCGAAACGGACGGGGCAGACCCGTTCGACGCCTGGCGGCAATTTTTCGCGCTCGAGCGGGACGTTATCGTCCTCTCGCTGGCGATGTTCGCGTTCAGTCTCGGTTTCCAGATGACCAATCGCTACATGGCCGAGTACATGGTAGCGCTGGGGGCGACCGGCATCGCCGTTGGCCTCTTCGGCACGTTCGGGAACGTAATCAGCGCCGTCTACCCGTATCCGGGCGGGGCGATCTCCGATCGCATCGGCTCGCGGTATGCCCTCACCGCGTTCGGCTTTCTCGCGACGGTCGGCTTCGGCATCTGGCTCGCCGCCCCGCTCCTCTCGGGAATCGCGGTCGGTCCGGTCGAGCTCTCGATCGTCGCCATCTTCGTTGGCCTCGTCTTCGCTCAAGCCTGGAAATCGTTCGGGCTCGGGGCGACCTACGCCATCGTCAAACAGGCCGTCCCGCCGGCACAGCTGGCTGCCGGCTTCGCGAGCACCGAGAGCTTCCGGCGCACCGCCTTCCTCGTCGGCCCGCTGATCGCCGCCATCATCTTCGCGCCGTTCACCGGCGCCGCCGACGACGTCGTGCTCGCCTTCCAGCTCATCCTCGTCGTCGCCATCGTCTTCGGTGTCCTCGGCACGCTCGTCCAGCACCAGCTGTACGACTCGAGCGAAGACTCCTTCGGCAAGGAGTTCGAGGGGGTCGCCCAGATCAAACGGGATCTTCGCGAGATGCCCGCAGAACTCCGTCCGCTGCTCGTCGGGGACACCCTCGTCCGCTTCGCGAACGGGATGGTCTACATCTTCTTCGTCCTCGTCGTCACCGACTTCCTCGCGGTCGGCCTCTCCCTCCCCGTCGCGCTCCCGCTCGTCGGCGATTCCCTCTCGCCGCCGGCGTTTTTCGGCCTGCTGTTGAGCCTCGAGATGGCCGTCGCGCTGCTCGTGATGATTCCAGCGGCCAAACTCGCCGAACGCGTGGGGCTTAAACCGATCGTCGCGATGGGCTTTCTCGTCTACGCCGTCTTCCCGATCATGCTGATCTCGGTGCCCGAGGGCGGGATCGGCGCGCTCACCACTGCGGGCGTGCTCGCGCTGCTGTTCGCGTTCTCCGGCCTGCGCTTTGCGGGGCTACCAGCGCACAAGGCGCTGATCGTCGGCCCGGCCGAGATGGGCGCTGGCGGGCGCGTCACTGGCTCGTACTACCTGCTCCGGAACCTGATCGTCATCCCCAGCGCCGCCCTCGGCGGCGTTCTCTGGGAGGGCATCTCGAACCCGTTCACGGGCGAGGAACTCATCACGGGCGATCCCGTCCTGGCGTTCTCCATCGCCACGGTCATCGGCCTCCTCGGGACGGCGTACTTCCTCCTCTTCGGGAAGGAGTTCGAGGCCTATAAGTAGGGTTCCTGGGTGTTCGACTGATTCGAGTCCGCTGCTCGAGTCGTGGTCTACGGGGGATCCCTGTGTGTTGACCGACATTCAACGGTATTCAGATACTCGAACTCGGTTCAGCCATTCGAGTACCCACACTACGTCGCGGAACGTCCTCGCCGCGGCGTCCCGGCCGGCAGCGAGTGCACGATCACGTCCCGCGGGTGCTCACCGAAACGTTCGGTCGTCGAACGTGGTCTCTTCTTCTGGCTCGCTCGAGCCCGACAGCCGTGGCGTGAATCCGCCGGTGAGGATGACGGCGACGACGATCAGTGCCGAGGAGAGGACGACGAAGTCGGCGCTCGGGTCGTAACCGGCCAGGCTCGAGCCCGTCGAGACGACGAAAATCGTCACGAAGAAGACGACGGTCGAGAGGACGACCATGACGACGATTCCGGCGACGATGATCAACAGCGACGACAGCACCGAGCGAAGGGACGGCATAGTTGCGTGTACGTTTTCGTGACTGTCACGTCAGTATTTCGTTCGCGGCGATGGCGGACGTGGATCGTGCTCGAGTACCGATTCGCTCGAACTACCGGCCCAGATCCGCGTGCGCACTCGCGAGATGGCGCGAGGCCAGCGCCGCCAGCAGGGAGAGTTCGCCCGCGAGCGCGCCCACCGCGAACACCTCCGCGAGGGCGTCGGCGTTGCTGCCGGCGGGGTCGCCCCCGCCGCGCAGGCCCAGAATCTCGAGCGCCTCGGACTGGGTCGGGAGTTTCGTGCCGCCGCCGACGGTACCGACCTCGAGGGAGGCGAGGGAGACGGAGGCGTAGAGGTCGGCCGACCCCTCGTCCCCGTCGTTCGGCCGGGCGTCCATCGTCGTGATCGTGTTCGCCCCCTCCACGACCTGGGCTTCGTCCTGCCCCGTCGCGAGGAAGGCCGCGCCGATGACGTTGGCCGCGTGGGCGTTGAACCCCAGGCTGCCCGCCTTGGCGCTTCCTATGAGGTTCTTCCGGGTGTTGGCCTCCGCGATGGCGTCGGCGGTGGTGTGGAGGCGCTCTTCGACGACCTCGCCGGGGATGACGACGTCGGCGGTGACCGATCGGCCCCGACCCTCGACGGCGTTGATCGCCGCCGGTTTCTTGTCCGAACAGAGGTTGCCCGAGAGGGCGACCAGCGAGGCGGGCGTGTGCTCCTCGACGACCGCACACGCTTCGCCGGTAGCGATCGTGGCCATGTTCATCCCCATCGCGTCCTTCGTGTCGTAGGCGAACCGCAGAAAGACCGAATCGCCGACGACGTACGGTTCGACGTCGAGCAACTTCCCGTGGCTCGTCGTCGACTCCGCGGCCTCGCGCAGGGCCTCGAGGTTCTCGCCCACCCACTCGACGGTTTCGGCGGCTTCGACGACGCCGTCGACCCGGAAGACGGGGGCTCGAGTCATCCCGTTTTTCGTCACGCGGGCGCTCGCACCGCCGGCCGATTCGATCACCGACAGCCCCCGGTTGACGGAGGCCAGCAGGGCTCCTTCGGTCGTCGCCAGGGGGAGGTGATACTGCCCGCTCGCGGCCCCGCCGTTAACGGTCACCGGGCCGACGACGCCCATCGGTACCTGGGCCGCGCCGATCATGTTCTCGATGGCCGAGTCGGCCACTTCGGCGTCGAAGGCGTAGTCGCCGACCGTCTCGAGATCGACGCCGGTGTCGGTCTCGAGCAGGTGCCGACGGGCCGCCGCGGCGGTGTCGTGGTCGGCGTGTTCCTCGAGTTCGTGCAGTCGCAACTCCCCCGACCGGACGCGGTCGGCGAGGGTTTCGGCGTTGGTCATACCTACGACGAGAGGCGCATGGATGCTAAGCGTTGTTGATCCGTACGGCGAGCTCCGATCCAGTGTCCACCGACGGCTGGGCCTGTCAAAGACGTGTAACCGGCCGGAACGGGACAGTCCCGTCGGTGATTCTCGAGGAGACAACGTTATCTCCGCGCCGTACCTGAAACGGGGTGAGCATATCGGTCGGTGCTCGCCGTATCATGACCCAACAACCCTCCCCCGATACTAGCGCCATCGAGCGTTTCGAACACGAGCTGACGGAGCTTATCGCGACCGCATTCGGCAGCGGTACAATTGTCGAAGGCGAGTGGCAGCTCACATCTCCCGTTTCTGCCGCCCCCGCCTGGACGGTGACGATCGAAAAAATAGAGACCGACGACGAATCGGCCTACAAACCGGAATTCCTCGAGGAATGACCGGTAACGTCCCTGAACCATTTTCTTTCTAGATATGACCCACACAACAAAGGTTATGTGGATGCGCGCGACACCTCGATACGTACTCTGCTGAAGTTGGCGACGAGACTGGTCGGTGCGAGAGCGTAGGTACGGTACAGAGCCACTATGAAGCCACAAACCAAGCATCCGCAGAACACAGCACCTGCGACCGTCGAGATCACCCCCACCCACCTGTTCGGGGCCTTTGCGGAGGAACGACGCCAGTTTACGCTCTCGTATCTCGCACAGAAGCCGGCGGCAATCCACATCGGCGATCTCGGCGAATACATCGCCCTGAAAGAGGACACCCCGTCCTTCGACTGGTACCAGCGCATCCTCGTCGATTTACATCACCGGCACCTGCCGTACCTGTGTGATTTCGGCCTCGTTCGATACGACGAGGAAACCGAACTCGTCTCGCTTGCGATCGACCGACACGTGATCGACCCGTACCTGAAACTCGCCGAACAGGGCGAGTAGCGCTTTTACCCACGCGTTCATTTGACCGCCCTTCTGCGTCGCCGAGAACGCCACTACTCGAGAGACATCGATCTGCGGACTCGAGTGAGACCGGGAAAGGCATACAGAGCGAGACGGGAAATACTGAGAGAAGAATCCGGAGCGAGCCGTCCACGACGGTCAAAACGTCAACGGCGTCGCCGCTTCCCACCGCGGTAAAAACTCCTCGTGGACGTCCGCGGCGAACTCCGGATCCTTCAGATCGATCATCCCGAAGGCCTCGCCCGATCCCAGCGGGTTCGGTACCTGGATGACGACCTCGACGTCGTCGATCACGTTGAACGAGCCGGTCACGTCGTCGTTCGTCCGCACGTCGAAATCCGATCGTTCCTGCAACGCTTCCTGATAGCGCCGGCCCACCCTCGGCGAGAGTGCATTCACCAGACTGCGGCTCATAAGGACGTTCACCGACACGCCGCGGTCGAGCGCCGCCTCGAGCGTCGCCAGCACGTCGTCGCCGACCGTTCGGATGTCGATCTGCGGCGAGGGGTCGGCCGCCACCATCACGATGTTCCGGTCGGCGGCAGCGAGGCGCTCGAGCAACAGGTCGATCGTCTCATCGGGGCCGACGGCGGCCGTCCAGAACTGCTCTTCGACCGGCTCGGCCGCGTCGAGTTCCGCAGCCAGGTCGTCGACGATGGACTCGTACTGATCTGCTTTCTCCTCGAGTTCGCGTTTTTTGTCGTCCAGCAGCCGGTCGAGCGCCGTCGCGGGCTCGACGGCGACGTACTTTTTGGGTCGGCTGGCGGTCTGACTACGCACCAGATTGTACTGTTCGATGCTGTTGAGCACGTCGTAAATGCGCCCCATCGGGACGTCGCTCGCGCGGGACAACTCTTTTGCGGTTGTGGGGCCGGTGTTGAGCAGTGCCCGGTACGCCCGTGCTTCGTACTCAGAGAGTCCGAGATCCCGTAACGTGGCCATATCCCTACCACGGTAATCCACAAGTATAAACGCTTGGGTAGTTTGATCGCTCGGCGAGTTCCCTCGAGGCGCCCAGATTACGCCGACAGCAACGTTGCAAGCTGCTCGCTCAACTCGGCGGGCGTTGTCACAGGTGCGGTCGATCGATCCCCCATAGTGGCGACCGCCTCGCCATCCTGGACGTCGGAAGCGTCTGGGACGACGACTTTCTCGTGATCGGCGATCCGGCAGGCCGCCCGGTGGAGATCGGAGCCGGCAGGCGATCCGACGCGGATCACTAGCGTTCCCTCAAGCACGCGCGTCGTCACGCTCGCATACCGGGCGACCTGGACGTTGAACCGATCGCTCGCGCCGGCGAACGCCTCGAGGGTTTCGCGAGCGATCGTCTCGTATCGATCGTCGCCCGTGATGGCCGCCAGATCGAGGAGCGCGTCGGCCAGTTCGACGTTCGTGTTCAGCGGCCGTAGCGGACGCTCGAGCAGACCCGCACCGTCGGCCGGCCCGTCGACGAACGAGTCCCCGTCGCGAAGCCGATCGACGGTCGCCTCCGCGACGGCTACCGCCTCCTCGACCGTCCCCTCGCCGAGAACAGCTCGAGCGGTCGTCAGCGCCTGGAGCACGCGCGCCTGGTCGGCGAGGAGGCCGCGTTCGATCACATTATCGGGTTCCGTGTTCGTGTCCGTCTCATCAGCACCCTCGCCCCGTGGGGTTCGGTGGTGCACGACGACGCCGTTCTCGAGCAGTTCCTCCCGAAGTGTGGTCAGGGCACGCTCGGCGTATCGACGCACGCGTTCGTCGTCGGTGTAGGCGTGGTAGGTACAGAGCGCGTCGACGGCCAGTGCGTTCGCGCCCGCGAAAACAGTCCCGTCCACTGGCGGTTCCGCGGTGGCCTCCCGGTCGCTGGCCTCGAGGGTGTATGCCGCTGGATCGCCTGGCGCCTGACTGCCGGCGAACGCGCCTCGGGTACCGGTCGTCTCCTCCTCAGCAGCTCCGTCAGCATCAGTCGTATCGCCAGTCGTCCAGAGCGTCGTCGTCAGGTACTCGATCGTTCGCTCGGCCGGCTGGCGGTAGGTGTCGGCTCCCGTGTAGAGGTAGGCGTTCGCGAACGCCCGCACGAGCGCTGCGTTCGAATCGAGCAGCTTCTCGTGCTGGATCCCCGACCAGTTTCGCTCGGTGGCAAACCGATAGAACCCGCCCTCGTGTTCGTCGAGCAGGTTCGCCGAGACGGCGTCGAACGATCGTAACGCCATCTCCCGGTCGCGCTTGAGCGCGAACTCGAGGGCGTCCGGCAGCGGGAACTTCGGCTGCTCACCCCACCCGCCGGCAACCTCGTCGTAGCTGTCGGTGAGCTGGCCGAGCATCTGTCGTTCGACGTCGGCCGTCAGCGACCCCGACGGCGTCTCGGTGTCCCGGAGCGGACGCGGAATCGTTCCCGCGTCGGCTCCCTTCTCCTGCCACATGGTGCGAACGCTCTCGAGCACCTGTCGCAATCCATCCTGTCCCAGATAGCCGGCGCCAGTCAACAGCGAGCCGTCCGGAGCGAGAAAGACCGTCGACGGAAAGCCGCCCATGTTGTACCGGTCGCGCACGCGTGGCTGGCGATCCACGTCGACGCGAACCGGGACGAACCCATCGTTGACGTTCGCCGCCAGCGTCGGGACGGCGTACGTTTCGGCATCCATCTCGTGGCAGTGATCGCACCAGGTCGCCGTGAGCGAGAGCAAGACCGGGACATCGCGCTCGGCTGCCTCGTCGAACGCCGTTGTCCCCCACTCGCGCCACTCGACCCGCGTGACGTCTTCCATACCCGATCGGTGGGCTGTCGGTGGGGTAAGCCCTTCGTTCGGGACTTTCAGTACGCACCTGTGGTTCGCGCTCGGGACTCGAGGACGATCGAGGAACCAGCCAGCCTGCAGAGAGAGTAAAGGGTTTTCACCCTCGGGCAGCTATCTCGAGTAATGCTTCGGTGGATCCTCGCGTTGTTGTTCATCCCGTTTCTCGACGCGGTGTTGCTCGCCATCGTCGTCTCCCAGTACGACGTGCTAGGGTGGGTCGGGATGGTCGCACTGGTCGTCCTGACCGGCCTCATCGGGATGTTACTCGTACGGGCCGAAGGCCGCAGAACGCTCCGGAAGACACAACAGTCGCTGGCAGCGGGGAAGCCACCGACGAACCAGCTCCTCGACGGTGGATTGTTGATCGCCGCTGGCGCGTTCCTGCTGACGCCGGGGCTGGTAACGGACGCCATCGGCTTCCTGCTCGTACTCCCGCCGACGCGGATTCCCATCCGGATGGCGCTCAAGCGGTTCATCATCGTCCCCTACCTCGACAAACAGACCGACGGCCTCGCCAGCGGCGTCGTCTGGACGAGCGGCTTCCCGGACGACTCGAGCGGAGACGGGGGATCCGCCCGCGCCTCGTGGGCCGGCGGCACCTCGAGTTCCGCCGGTGGTTTTACGGTGGGAACCGCTCGAGGGGAGCACAGCGACGGATCCGACGACACCGTCGACCTCGGCGAAGACGCCTACACGGTCGATACCGGGCACGAAGAGACCAGGGATACACGGTTCGATCTCGAGGACGATGAGGACGACCGTGACGACACCGGCGACGCCACCGCTCGCTAGCGGTTCTCACGGGTCTGCAAGAAAGAAACGTTTAAACGTCCCTCCACGCAACTGCCTATTGCGAAGCGGGCCAATAGCTCAATCAGGTTGAGCGCCACTCTGATAAGGTGGAGGCTCTCGGTTCAAATCCGAGTTGGCCCATATTCTCGCCGAGAGCAACCCTGCGAGCCACTACTACGGTTCCATCCCGAGTGTCGATGACTCGAACCAGAGCGCTTCTATCAGTGTCAGCACCCGTGACGATACCCGCAGACAACCAGTAGGGTCTGGCATTATGACCGTCGTCGGTGAAGGACAGTTGGAACGATGCCAATCGAAAATCTCGCACGGAGCGATGTCATCACGGCGTCCGTAGACGAACCGGCCAGCGAACTCGCGACGATGATGGACGACGAGGACATCGGCAGCGTCGTGATCACCGACGGCAACGAGCCCGTTGGCATCGTCACGGATCGCGACCTGGCGGTGCGAGTCGTCGCCGCGGGTGACGACCCGACGGAAGTAACCGCCGAAGCCGTCATGTCGACGGATCTGTGTACGATAGACCAGGGTGACGGCTTTTACCAGGCAACCGAACTGATGAGCGAACACGGCATTCGTCGACTTCCCGTCGTGGATTCTGACGGTGAACTGACCGGGATCATCACGAGTGACGACCTGAACGAACTGCTCGCCGACGAACACCAGCAACTCGCCGGCGTCATCCAGGCACAGCGCCCCTCCTACTGACCACGCACCGTCGGCGACGCTCGAGTTGCGATCTCGCTACACGTGCTCCTCGAGGAAGGCGGCGATCCGTTCGAACTGCTCGACCCGGTTCTCGAGTTTAGTTGTGTGGTGGCCCTCGTCCTCGAAGAGACACGTTTCGACGGGGATACCCTGTTCTGCGACGGCGTCAGCGATCTGTCGTGCTTCGCCCACCGGCACACGGGGGTCGTTCACGCCGTGTTGGACGAACAGCGGGCACTCGATGCGGTCGACCTTGTGAATGGGACTGATCGACTCGAGGAACGCCCGGTCGTCCTCGAGCGAGCCGTACTCGGCCTCGCGGTGAGAGCGCCGGTAGTCGCCGGTGTTCTCGAGGAACGTGATCCAGTCGGCGATGCCGACGAAGTCGACGGCGGCCGCCCACAGGTCGGGGTACTCGGTGATGCACGCGAGCACCATGAACCCGCCGTAGGAGCGCCCGTAGCAGACGATCGAGTCGCCGTCGATCGCCGGATGATCGCGGAGCCACTCGACGCCAGCCGCGACGTCGCGAACCGAATCCATGCGCTTTTCCACGTCGTCGAGTGCGGCGTACTCGCGGCCGTAGCCTGAGGAGCCCCGAACGTTCGGTTCGAAGAGGGCGAAACCGGAATCGAGGAAGTACTGTCTGATGGGACGATTCCGCCAGGACGGGCGGCGCTGGGAGTGGGGGCCGCCGTGGATGTCGACGATCACCGGCGTCTCCCCTGACTCGCCCTTGGCGTCATCGGGGAGGGTGAAGAACGCCGGAATCTCCCGGTCGTCGAACGTCTCGTAGCGGATCAGGTCGGGCGTGTGGTATCGCTCGAGCGGGATTCCGCCGGCGGAGGGAACCGTCCAGCGCTCAGCCTCTGGCGTGTTTCCCTCAGGCGCGTTCCCCTCGAGGATATTCCGTTCGGTCGCGTTCCCCACCAGCGCATCAGCCAGGTCGACGAGGTAAATGGAGTAGTTCAGATCGGTCGCGGAAACGGTCATCGCCAACCGATCACCCCCGGAACCGATCGTCAGGTCGGACGCGACGCCCTCAGGGATCTCAACCTCGGTGGTGGCGACCGCCGCAGGGGACACCAGCCGACCCGCCTGTACCTCGGCGTAGCCGTCCACGTTTCGCGCGAAGGCGAGTCGCCCGGTGGCGGCGTCGAAGGCGAACTCGTCGACGCTCCACTCGCCCCCGTCGAACACCGTCTCGACGTCGAGTGACTCGACGTCGATCCGAACGAGTTCCATCGTGTCGGCGTTCGCGTCGCTCACGCAGTAGACCGCGGATCCGTCGGGGCCGAACGTCGGATGGCCGTAGCGCACGTGCCCCTCGTGGGGCGTGACGTGTCGACCCTCACCGGTCGCGACGTCGACAACGAAGAGGTCGTCGTCGGAGCTCGCGTGAGCTTTGCCGACGAGCAGACGGTCGCCATCCGGGCTCCAGTCTGCGACGTGGATCCGTCCCTCGCCTTCGTACACGAGTGTCGGATCGTTCTCGACACCGGTTATCGCTCGATTGTGAGCCTCATCGGTTGTCGGCCGATCGTCGACTGCCATCACGTACACGTCGAAGTGCGCGGCGTCGCGACGGTTGGCGGTGAAGGCGATCCGATTGCCCTCGGGGCTCCAACCGCCCCACGAGTGGATCGCATCCGGTCGATCCGTCAACTGCTCGATCGTCCCGTCGTCGGGATCGAGCCGGAACAGCTGGTCGTGCTCGTCTGCGCCGGTGTCCTTCCCGAACGCGATCGCGTCGCCCGTGGGCGACCACGAGACGAACGACACGCGCTCGTCGTAGAACGTCCGCTGGGTCGGCCACCCCTGTGGCTCCTCGAGGATCCAGATTTGCATCGTCCCCGTCGTGTCCGTGCGGAACGCTAACCGACCGTCCGACGTGATCGACGGCCCCCTCGTCCCGCGAGCGCTCAGATAGGGTCGAACATCCCGTACCATGGTACGGTTCCCAACCTGCACTCGTTTGAACCTGTGGGTCTCGGAAGATCGGAAGATGGCGAACTGACCGCCGAAGTCAGTCGTCGGCCTCGAGCGCCTGGTGTTCCTCCTCGCTCGTCTGAGACTCCCAGAGGGAGGCGTACGTTCCCGACGCGTCCACCAGTTCCTCGTGGGTGCCGACCTCGATGATCTCCCCGTCCTCCATGACGACGATGCGATCGGCGTCCTGGATCGTCGACAGCCGGTGGGCGATGACGAACGCCGTCCGATCGGCGGTGAGTTCGTCCAGGTTCCGCTGGATGAGCGACTCGGTCTCGGTGTCGACGTCGCTCGTCGCCTCGTCCAGCACGATCACGTCCGGATCGTTGAGGATCGTCCGGGCGATGGAGACGCGCTGACGTTGCCCACCCGAGAGTTTGACGCCACGTTCGCCGACCATCGTGTCGTAACCCTCGGGGAGCTCCTCGATGAACCGGTGGGCACCGGCTGCCTTCGCGGCCGTTCGAATCCGTTCGTCGACACCCGCCGGAACCTCGTCTTCGGCCTCGAGAACCGTCTGGAACGCCTCGTCGTCCCCGTAGGCGACGTTCTCCCGAATCGTACCCGAGAACATGTACGGATCCTGTTCGACGACCCCGATCCGATCCCTGAGTGTCTGAAGGTCGTACTCGCGGACGTCGTTCTCGTCGATCCGAACCGTTCCCGAGTCGACATCGTAAAACCGGGTCGGGAGTTTCAACAGCGTCGACTTGCCGGAGCCACTGGTGCCCGCGAAGCCGACCGTTTCACCCGCCTCGACCTCGAGGGACACGTCATCCAGGATTTGCTCGCCGTCGTCGGCGTAGCTGAAATCGACGCCGTCGAAGTCGACGTCGCCCTCGAGGGTGTCGGGGCTGTGTGCGTTCGACGGCGACTGGATGTCGGCGTCGGTCGCCAGAATGCCGAAGACTCGCTCGGCGCTGGATTTTGCCTTCTGGTAGTTGTTCGCAGTCTTGCCGATGCGAGTCATCGGCCCGTCGAGTTCCCGGAGGTACATGAAGAAAACGACGAACGTCCCGGCCGTGAGCCCACCCGCGGTGATCGCCGAGCGACCGCCGAGGACGAGGATGGCGACGAACATCGCCCCGACGATGAGGCGAAGCGAGGCGAAAAACGCCTTTCGCACTGTGATGGCGCTGATCTGTTCGTCACGGTAGCCCTCGCTCTGAACTTCGACGCGCCGATTCTCCACGTCGTAGCGGTCGAAGGACTTCACGATGGCCGCCCCGCCCAGATTGTTCGCGAGTCGGGTGTTCAACCGTGCAACGAGTTCGCGGATCCGCTTGTACTTTGGCTCGATCCAGATGATGAACTTGGTCGTGATGAGCGCGATGATCGGCACCGGAAGTAATACCAGCACGCCCAGCCAGGGGGCCGTGTAGAGCATGTAGCCGCCGACCAGCGCGAAGATCAACACCGCCTCGGTGATCTGACGGAGTTCGTTGTTGAAGAACTCCTCGAGTCGGTTGACGTCGCTGTTCAGGATCGCCATCATCCCGCCGGTCTGGTGGTTGTTGAAGAAGTCGAGCGAGAGCCGCTGCATGTGGTCGTAGGTGTCCAGTCGCAGGTCGTGCTGGATGCGCTGGGCGGTCGTCTGGAAGAAGTAGCGCGCCCCGAAGTGTGTGATCGACTGGATCCCGTAGGCGGCGATGGTGAGTCCGCCCAGGTAGTAGAGCAGGCTCAGTCGATCGCCAACCTGTTCTTCCGGTACCGGTTCGGCGGGGATGATCCCCGCGGCGGCCAGCAGGCTGTCGCCGCTCCCCGAGGCGGTGATCACGAGGTCGATCGCCGCCGCGATCATCAAAGCCGGAAACAGCCGTGCCGCACGGTTGATCATCGTCGAGAGGAAGCCGACGGTCAGCGGGAGCCAGTAGGGCGTGACGTAGTCGACCAGCTTCCACATCGGATCGCCGTCGACCTCGTCGCGGATGTCCTCGAAGCTGCCGTGTGGATCGGATCCGTCCATGGCACAACGGATTCGGCGTTCACGACTGCCACGGAAAAAGGTCAGACTTTCGGAAACCTTCGCCCCCTCTCACTCGAGTGAACCCTCACCGTTCCTGGTCGCTCGCGTATCGGTGAGGGTTCCGGTCACCAACGGTCTCGACGAATTGGACGAACGATCGGGCCAGTCCCCGAAGGGGGCGGGACTCGAGTAACCGTCGGACATTCCGGGTTCCAGAACGCAGCACGATCTAGCCTCGAGCGCTCACGCCACCAAAAACGGCACGATGGTCGCAACCGTCCCGGTGGCGATAAGTACCAGGCTCGCGGCCCCCACCGGCTTGATCAGCGATCGGTCGACGGTCGCCGCAAACCCGATTTTGACGAGAATACTCGCGGAGGTGGCGACGACGACGCCCAGCGCGGCGTCGGTGACCGACAGCTGCCCGGAGCCGACGAGAACGACTGCCGTCGTCGCGACGGAGCCACTCGAGATCAGCCCGCTAAAGAAGGCAGTGACGAAGAAGCCGGTGGAGCCAAACGTCGCCTGGGCGGCCGCAGAGAGCACGAGGACGAACAGAAAGAGCGTGCCGAATTTGAGGGCGCTCTGGAGGCTGAATGGGGAGTCGAGTTCGGCCGTGAACTCCACGTCCCAGTTACCCTGGACGATCGAGAGGGCGATTCCAGCGATCGTGATCGCGAGCAACGGTGCCCCGATGACGAGGGCCAGTTCCGGGAGGAAAAAGAGGATGATGAGGGTGTTGCGAAATGCCATCGCAGCGTCGGCGAGCAGGATGCCGCTGACGGCGAGCCCGGCGAACGTTTCGTTTCGGCGCGACCGGGTCGCGATTTCGCCGACGACGGCCGTCGAGTTGACGAGGCCGCCGACGAACCCGCTGACGCCGATGCCTCGAGTCCCGTACTTCTGGATGATGATGTAGTTGACGAAGCCGATGGCGCTCATCGCGATGACGAGCAGCCAGACGACCCGCGGATTGATCGCGTTCCAGGGCCCGAGCTGTTCGTCGGGGAGTAGCGGGTACACCACGAACGCCAGAATGGCGAGTTCGCTGGCGCTTCGAACCTCCTCCTTCGAGAGATCCTGAGCGAATCCGTGGAGTTCCCGGCGCAGTACCAACAGCATCGACGACAACAGGGCGACGATGACACCCTCGATGAAGTGGCCGGAGGCGACGAGGATGCCGACGCCAAAGGCGACGATCATGCTGATCGATGTCGTCAACGAGAGACCGGATTCGTCCCGATAGACGCCGCGAATCCCGAGTAATATTCCCTGGGCGAGGACGAGGACTCCGGCGATGATCAACAGTGCAGGCGTCTCGAGTATCGTGAACACCGCTCCGGCGAGCGTGATCAGCGCGAACGTTCGAATACCGGCGTCCTTCTCGGACCACTCGCGCTCGAGACCGAGAAACATGCCCAGGGCAACGGCCACGAGGAGTTTCAGGACGTTCGGCGGAAGCCAGGAGATCCAGGGTTCAGAGAGCATGGGCTGGCGTTACGACCGTCCATGGAAAGACGACGGCACGTCTTCGGTGAACTGAATGGCAGTTCCAGGTGGTGACTCGTGGAGGGGATGTACCTGCCCGATAAATCCTTCTTCACGGCGGATACGGTACGTGGTTGGTTGATCCATGCATCCACCACAGTTGCAGAGACGTCATTAATTAATTTGAATATCAGAGACACGTACGATACTGAAAAAATAGCCACACATACTGTAACATAGTGATATATAGCCCTAAATATCGCACATAGCCATTACAGCAAGGGATTTGTCGACAATGAAGCCGATTGCGAGGGAAATCGTCGATTCCTATTGATCTCGCACCGAAACTACGTATCACGAATCGGAAACCACTCGATCCGTTTGGGCGGTCGTCGAATCTACCGAACACCATCCAATCGATGGTGTTTCAAATGCTCTAGTCTCGAACGAATCCCAGATTTGTGAGTCTCAAAGCGGGCCCGTTGACCAGCACGGCCAGTTCACTCGAGCCCCTGACACAGTTGCTTTGCAACTCGAGCCCCCGTCGTTCGCTCGAGACGTAGTCGCTCGAAAATCTCGTGCGTCCGTCGAGCGGCTTCCGTGTCCCGCTCGAATGTGAGTACTGGGTACGTTACATCGGTGAGCACCAGCGGCTCCGGCGGGGCGGGCGCAATCCCCTCGTGGCCGGGAAGTGGCTCCGGGTCGAGCACTCGATCGATCTTCGCGAGGGGTTCCGCCCCGGTGGCGACCGCGTGAACCAGTGCGACCAGTCGTCGAACGAGTTCGCGGGCGAATCCGGGTGCACTGACCGTGATCTCGAGAAACGAACCGTCGCGTTCGGCCTCGAGCGTGAGCGTGCGCCGGGTTCCCTCGTCGTCAGGCGTCAGGTTCGCGACGTCGTGAGTGCCCGAGAGCGCCTCGAGGGCGGCGTGGACACGGTCGTCGTCAACGGGTCGTGCGCCCGCGACCGCCGACGGTGGCGAATCCCGGTCTCGAGGCGCGTAGAGGTGGTAGGAGTACGTCCGGCGTGTTGCGTGGTGGGTCGCGTGAAAGTCCGCCGGGGCCTCAGCGCTGGCCCATGCCCGTATATCGGCCGAGAGTGCCGAGTTGAACGCACGGGGGGAGAGCCAGTCGGGCGCCTCGAACGCGATCGTCTGGGCGAGCGCGGAGACACCGGCGTCAGTTCGGCCTGCGGCGGCGTACCCCGCCGGTTTCCTGGCGTCAGTGGCCAGCACATCGAGATTTCGCAGAGCGTCGAACACCTTGTCCTCGACGGTCGGAACGTTGGGCTGACGCTGAAAGCCGAAGTAGTCCGTCCCGTCGTAGGCGAGGCGATAGGCCCGCATTACGTGGGAGGTGACGCCGTTCAGTGTTGAATTCGTCGGTCTCGAGGCCGTACCTCGACGAATGTAGGCCCTGCATACGCCGGCCCGATGGCCTTCCCCGCATGTGGTGGAAGGGATGGTATGTCTGCGGGCGAGTCCAACGGACGTGATGTACAGACCCATCAAACGGCCCCGAACGTCGTGTTCGTCGTCCTCGATACGGCCCGAAAGGCGAGCGTCTCACGGGAGACGATGCCGACGCTCGCTCGGCTCGGCGAGGCGGGCACGACGTTCGAACGCGCGTTCGCGACCGCCCCCTGGACGGTGCCATCACACGCGGCCATGTTCACGGGCACGTACACCGCCGAACACGGTACCCACGGCGGCCACACCTACCTCGACTCGAGCCTGCGGACGTTGCCGGAAGCGTTTCTGGACGCCGGGTACGAAACGGTCGGTGTCACGAACAACACCTGGATCACCGACGAGTTCGGCTTCGACCGGGGCTTCGACGACCTCCGACGGGGCTGGCAGTACATTCAGTCGGACGTCGACATGGGAACCGTCGTCCGGGGTGAGGATCTCCGGGAAAAACTCGAGGCCACGCGGGGTCGACTGTTCGACGGCAATCCGCTGATCAACCTGGCGAACGTCCTCTACAGCGAGGTGCTCCAGCCGACCGGAGACGATGGGGCCGACCGTTCGACGGACTGGATGGTCGACTGGCTCCACAAGCGGTCGGACGACCGTCCGTTTTTTCTGTTCTGTAACTACATCGAACCCCACATTGCGTACGACCCGCCCAGCGAGTTCGCCGAGCACTTTCTCCCCGACGACTGGGACGTCGAGGAGGCGATGGCGATCAGACAGGATCCGCGCGCGTTCGACTGCGAAGACTACGAGTTGACGGAGTCAGAGTTTGCGGCCCTTCACGGGCTCTACCGCGCCGAACTCGCCTACGTCGACAGCCAGCTCGCCCGCCTCAGTTCCGGGCTCGAAAACGCCGGTCTCTGGGAGGACACGTTGCTGGTCGTCTGCGGGGATCACGGCGAAAACATCGGCGATCACGGGTTTTTCGGTCACCAGTACAACCTCTACGATACCGTGTTGCACGTCCCCCTCCTGATCCACGGCGGGCCGTTCACCGGCGGGGGAACGCGCACGGATCTGGTGCAGTTGCTCGACCTTCCGAACACGCTGCTCGAGGCCGTCGGGATCGACGATCCAGCATTCGAGTCCCAGAGTGACGGCCGGTCACTGGTGACGGCCGATCGGAGCCAGCGAGAACGAAAACGAGAACGCGAGGCCGTCTACGCCGAGTACGTCTCGCCACAGCCGTCGATCGAACGCCTCGAGGATCGGTTCGGAACGCTGCCGGAGCACGTGTACACCTACGATCGGCGGCTGCAGTCGATTCGCACCGACCGCTACAAGTACGTCCGCGGCGACGGTGGTTTCGAACGGTTACACGACCTCGAGCGCGATCCGACCGAAGCGACGAATATCGCCACAAAGCGACCGGAGAAAGCCGACCGACTTCGACGCCAACTCGAGTCCCACTTCGATGGACTGGAGGGCGTCAACAGCCCAGCGACGGCCAAGTCCCCGCCCGAGATGCGGGAGGGAACGAAAGAGCGGCTGGCAGATCTCGGGTACCTCTGACAGGGGGTCGGGGTGCTCGCGGGGGTCACACAGGGACAAGACGAAAGCCCACGAGCACGAGTTCACTCGTGGATAGCTGACGAGAGCGTCTCTGGTACCCATTTCCGGTTTGGATCCTCGGTTTCGATCATCCAGTCGCGAAGGCGGTCGGCCATCGCCGCCCGCACGTCAGCGTAGTCGGGGTGGTCAATCAGGTTCTGCAGTTCTGCCGGATCGGCCTCGAGGTCGTACAGCTCGTTTCGATCCGGGCCGTTGTAGACGAACTTGTGTGAGCGAGTGCGAACCATCCGCTGGGAGTAGAGGCCGAACTCCTCGCCGTGGTACTGCGCGAAAATCGAGTCAGGCCAGGAGGCGGGGACGTTTCCCTCGAGGAGCGGGACGAGGCTACGGGCGTGAAACGACTCCGGGACGGCTTCTCCGGCGATCTCGAGAAACGTCGCCGCCAGGTCGTGGAGGTGGGCGGGTGCCTCACAGGTCGATCCCGCCTCGGTGACCCCGGGCCAACGTACCTGCAACGGGATGTGATAGGTGTCGTCGTACATCAGCGGCCCCTTGTTGAACTGGCGATGGGCGCCCGTGAAGTCGCCGTGATCGGACGCGTGGACGACGACCGTCGACTCCGCCAAACCGAGGCGCTCGAGCGTCTCGAGGATGCGTCCAAACTGGTCGTCGATGAGGGATACGAAGCCGAAGTACTTGGCGACGGCCTCGGCCCACATCTCCCAGTCGAACCCGTCGACGCCCCGGTAGTGCAGGAACTGCTCGTGGACGGCGGGTTTTCCCGCGTAGGTTTCGGCGTAGCTGGCCCACGGCTCGAGGTCGTCAGGGTCGTACATCGAGGCGTAGGGTTCGGGGACGACGTAGGGATGGTGGGGGCCGTAGAAGTCCGCCCGGTGGAAGAAGGGGGTCGAATGGGCTGCGTTCGAGGTGCCGTCGCGGTCGTTCGAGCCATCCCCGCGACCGTTCGAGGTGCCCCCACGGCCGTTCGCGTGAGCCTCGAGTGCCTCGATCGTTCGTTCAGCGAGAAAGTACGCCCGGGTGTCCTCGACCTCGATTGGCGTCGTCGCCGCGACGAGCGTCCCGGTATCCGGATCGCCGTGAGTGTATATCTCGTCCTCGAGTTCAGTCTCATCGATGGGCGTGCCCCGGGACTGACGGTAGTCCCGAAAGTCGGAGTCGATGTCGTCGTGGTGGACGTCGCTTCCGCCGAGGTACTCGAAGCCGAAATCGGCAGGCGTCTGGTCGCGGCCGACGTGCCACTTGCCGGTGTAGGTCAGGTCGTACCCCGCTTTGCGTAGCTGTTCGGAAAACGTTGGTAGATCCAGTGGGAGGTTCGGCTGAATGGCGTCCGCCTCGTGGGAGTTGTTCAACATCCCGTGAGCGTGGGGGAACAATCCGGTGAGCAACGAGGCACGGGCGCTCGTGCAGATGCTGATCGGGGTGAACGCCTGTGAGAAGCGCAGTCCCGCACTCGAAAAACGGTCGAACGCCGGCGTCTCGACAGGTGGTCCGTTCGGAGCCGTACAGTCGTAGCGTTCCTGGTCGGTCAGAACGAACAGGACGTTCGGCGGTGTGCTCGACATCGAGGGTCGTACACCGAGCAGGCAAAAAGGTCTGGTCGTCACGTGGGGTGTCGTCGAACGGGGGCGGTGAACGAGGACGGCGAACGAGAGACGGGCGACGGCAACACGACGAACCGGGTCGCGGTCAGTGCGTGAGTTCCTCGTGCTCGCTCGAGGACACGTCTCCGTGCTCGTCGTGTCCGTGGCTGTGGTCGTGGTCGTGGTCGTTAGGGCCGAACACCGGATACGACGTTCGGCCGAGAAGCGGGGCCCCGCAGTCGCTGAAGGGACACTCGTACGCGGACTCGAACAGTTCGTTTCGGATGACGAGCCGATCACAGGACGGACAGCGTGGCATCGACGGCACCTTGGGGCGAACCGCCATGAACTTTGTCGTCTTCGTCTTTCGGCTGCCCACTCACTTCGGCTATTCACCCCACTGGTCGTCGAGACACCCTCCCCCACTATATCTCTCTGTGTCGAAGCACGCGTATGGCGCTGGAAGGAACTCCCTCGTTCACGGTGCAGACTCGAGTCGACGCCACACCGGGTCGAACGCTCCTTCTCGGAACGGTCGACATCGGAGCGGCAGGACTCACGACGGTCGATTACCTGCTCGAGCATCGAGAGACGACACCGCTCGGGCGAGTAGAGAGTCGCGGCCTTCCGGACGTCGTTCCGATCGCCGACGGCGTGCCCCGCCATCCGATTCGACTCGAGCGAATCGTGGACACAGACCTGTCGGTGTTGATCAGCGAACGATTCATCCCGGTCTGGGCCGCCGAAACGTTTGCCGCTGCCGTTCTCGAGTGGGCACGGAGCGCCAGTGTCGAAGAGATCGGTATCGTCCACGGCGCCCCCTATCCGCACCGAGAAGAGGAACACCGCGTCTACTACAGTGGCTCGCCCGACTTCCGATCCGCCCACTTCGAGGGGGAACACGCGTCCACCGTCGATCCCCTTCCCGGCGGCGTCCTCGACGGTGTCAACGCCGAACTACTCGTGCGCAGTCTCGAGGACGATCCCCCCGCCGTCGGCGTACTCACCACCCCAACACACCCCCCGGGCGCCGATTTCGACGCCACGCTCAGACTGCTCGAGGCGGTGAGCGAACTGTACGGCGTCGGCGTCGATGAACGCGAACTTCGGCGGCAGTCCGAGGAGATGCAACAATACTATCAGACGCTCGCCGACCGGTTACAGGAGCTCCAGCAGGAGGAACAATCCCTCCACAGCCGGGACTTTCCGAACGACCGGATGTATATGTAGTCGGCGCCACCGGAAGCCACATATCAGCAGGACTATACCTACGTCATCGCCCTCGAGCCCCGAAACGTCGTCGCGTCGGTCGCGAGCAGGTACGCACAGAGCACGGTCGCGACACAGATGGTCGCTGCGAGGAGCCAGAACGCCGGTCGGAAGCCGGCCGTCTCGGAGAGGAAGCCAACGATGGCAGGGGCAATCGCGCCGGCACCCATCAGCAGCGTTCGAACGACGCCGAGACTCCCGCCGGCGATCGAGTCCGGAACGGCGGCCATCAGGTAGGCACCCCGCACCGGCCGGAACCCGTGGGAGCCGAGTCCGACGGCGACGAGTGCAGCGCCGAGTACGAGCGCCGAGCCGAGCCCCGTCAGGGCGACGAAGGCGATCATGGCCACCGACGCCAGCCCCAGCGCGGCGACGATCACCGGCAGCGTCCCGACGCGGTCACTGACTTCGCCCGTGAGGAGCTGAACGAGGCTGACGACGAACAGAGCGCTGTATAGGAAGTTCGCCGTCGTCGCCTCGAGTCCCGCCTCGTCGGTCAAATACAGCGGGGCGAACGCGACCAGGCCGTTGTAGGTGAACGAGAAACAGATCGTCGCGAGGACGAAGACCGTGAACCGGTAGTCGCGAAAGAGCACGGCGTACTGGCGGAGGCCGGGGCTCGGGCTGGTTTCGGTGCTGTTCGAGCCGGGATCAGCGGTGCTCGAGTTCGAATCGGAAGTAATATCCGCTTCGCTGGGGCTCGAGTCGCCGTCTACATCGGCGTTACCGTTGTCACCGTTGCCACCGTTGTCACGCGGCGAATCCGACTCGACGGATGCGGATCGACTGACGGGGGCCCCGACGGCCTCCCCTGGCAACCGCCTGGGGACGCGAGTGAGGAAAGCGAGACCCAGCACGAGGCCGACTACGCCGGCACCGAAAAAGAGCAGTCGCCATCCCGTCCCGACGAACAGGGTCAACCCCGCGACGAAGACGACCGCGGCCGGGGCGACGACGCCGCCGAACGCGCCGAAAGTGTCGAGGAACCCGAGGGCTCGCCCGGTTCGTGCGGGGTAGGCTCGAGCCAGCAACCGGACGGCCACGGTCTTGTGGGCACCCGTCCCCGCCCCCATCACGAGCATGGCGAGGACGAGCACGACGAACGGCGAGTCGACCACCAGCACGAGCGCCGCGAGCGAGGCGAGGACGACCCCCGCGGTGATCACCGTCACCGACCCGAGGCGGTCTGCAAGCACGCCGGAGGGGAACTGCATCGCGGCGTAGACCAGCATGAAGCCGGTGAACGCGGCCCCGAGGACGGTGTTCGAGACGCCGTAGGTCTCCTGGAAGGGGCCGAACAGGGGCGGGAACGCGTATCGGAGGAACTTGGCGAGAAACCAGATCAGTGCCGTCAGGAGGAGCGCATCGTAACGGCCGAGCTCCCGGAGCGACGACCACGACCACGACCTGCTTCGCGTCATTCGGTACTGCTGGGTGCTACGACCGGCCAGACAGGAGTACTCACCGGTTCCAGCAGTCACAGTCTGGCGGGTGGTCGTTCCTCGAGTCGTTACGAACCGTCTCTAGCGTCTACGACAGGGTGGTGTGGAATCGAGGAACCGTCACGAACTGCGACGGTAGTTGGGTATCGAGGAACCGTCTCGAGGGCCGACGAAAACGTGATCCGCTGGTCAACTGAAACGTGATCGACTAGTCAACTACCCGCCCTCAACGTGCTGAAAGCCGTTGAGCCACTTCGAGGTGTTACTTCGTCGTCTGGGAGTACTCGGCCACCCACTCCTTCAACGTGATCCCCATCGTCGCCTGGGTGATCGCGTTCGAACTCGCCGAGTTTGCGCTCTTGACGAGTTCGGCCTCGAGCGTCCGCGTCGGCACCTCGCCAAGGAAGTGCGGGATCGCCCGCTGGACGGCCAGCGGACAGCCCACCTCGTGGGCCAGCGCGTAGCCCGAAATCGAGTGGGGGATCTCCTCGCTACAGTAGGTCGGGTCGGGGTCGACCAGTTCCTCGTCGACGAAGTCGACGTACTCGTAGCACTTGCCGACGTCGTGGAGCAGACAGGCTGCGACCAGGACGTCCTCGTCGGGGTCGGCACCGTGGAACTCGCGCTGGATCTCAGCGGACTCGAGGGCGACCTTCGTCGTCCCGCGGACGTGCTCGACGTTGTCGACCTCGTGGATGTTCCAGGCGTAGGGAATGTCGTGGACGTCGCGCCAGCCGCCGCGCTCGAGCGCGAGCACCCACGCCTCGATGACCTGCTCGCGGAGGTCGTCGTCGGCGATGGCCTCGAGTTCCGGGAAGGCGTCTCGAACCTGCGTTTCGTAGTCGGTTTCGTCTGGCATTCGAATCAGTCCGTCCGGTCGACCTGCAGCGTCTCCTGGCCGATGAACCGCGGGCGCTCCTCGATCGCGAGGAAGTTGTCGACGTCCTCGCGGGCCTCCTTCGCCTTGCCGCGATCCGGATCGTAGTCCCGGGAGCCCTCGCTACCGAGGGCGTCGTACAGCGCCTCGAGATCCTCGAAGTAGAGTTCGGCGATACCGTCGAACTCCGCGTTTTCGGGATCGGCGGGCAACACGGTCGCGTACCGGACGACGCCTTCGATTTCGCGGGCGATTGGGGTGTGTTTCTCCTGCCAGTACTCGACGAACTCCTCGTGGCTCATCCCCTCCTGGCGGACGAGGAACGCGGAGTGTTTGTACAGCCCCGTCGTGTCACCGTCGGTCTCGTCCTTCTGGATGATCTCTTCCCCGATGAACCGCGGGCGTCCCTCGAGGTCGAGGAAGTTGTCCACGTCCGCGCGGGCCTCGGCGGCGACCTCCTTCGTCGGGTCGTAGTCCCGCGAGCCGGGGCTCCCGAGCGCGTCGTGAAGCTCCTCGAGCGTGTCGAAGTAGAGTTCGGCGAGGCCGTCGAACTCGGCGTGGTCGGGTTCCGTCGGCAGCACCGTCTGGTAGCGCGTCACGCCCTCGATGTCGCGGGCGATCGGCGTGTGGGTGTTCTGCCAGTAGTCGACGAACGCCTCGTGGTTGAGGTCGTCCTTCCGAACCAACAGCGCGACGTGTTTGTACATACATCTCGAGCGACGTCGTGTCCAATCAAAAAAGGTGATGGATTTAGTCGGGTTCGTGCTGTTGATGACGACCGACGGGATCCATCCTGCTACTGATCGGTGCTCTCTCGAGCTGGTTTAATACTACGGAAATAAAGCTTATAGATACAAATTCTATATTTTTGTCCCGAACCACTCACACGTACTCGAGAAGAATTTCGACTGCATCATCAAGTGGTTCATCATGTAATCTGAACATCACCCGCACACCTGGCGATAAAACCCAAACAGAACACACCCTAGGCGTGACGCTCGAGCGTCGTCACGTCACGAATTTCGATGCGGGTGCCACCGTGTTGTCCGTTGGTGACCGAGAGCGACCAGTCGTGCGCTTCGGCGATCGCTCGCGCGAGCGCCAGTCCGAGGCCGCGTTCACCCGATCCGTCGCCGTTTTCGAACTCGAGCGTGACCACCCGGTCGTGATCGATTGGCGGAATCTCGGCCGCGTCGTCCATGAGGAAAAAGCCCCGCGTGTTCGATCCGGGATCCTCGACGCCGAGGAGCCCAACCTGAACCGTCACCGGGCCGTCGGCGCGGGCCGCCGTATCGTCGAACACCGTCTCGAGCAGGTGGGTGAATCGCTCGCGGTCGGCCCGAAGGGTGGCGTCGGCGTCGACGACGATCGCGGGCTGCTCGAGACTCGAGCCGTCGATCGCCTCCTGGATAGCCGCCTCGAGATCGATCCGGGTGCGCGGGCCAACGGCGGTCGCGTTCCGGGCGAACTCCCGGACGTCGTCGACGAGGTGTTCGACCCGGTCGAGCGTCGTCGAGACGGTGTCGTTGGCGAGGGGGAATTCCCAGTCGGCCGGTTCGTCGTCCTCCTCGAGCGCCGTCTCGACGGTCTCGAGCTGGTGTTTGAGGTCGTTCGAGAGGATGTCCGCGACCGCCTCGAGTCGGTCGGTCTGGCGCTCGAGCTGGTCGCTTCGCTCCTTGAGTACCTGTTCACGAATCGCCCGGTCGAGGGCCGCCCGGGTATTTTCGACCAGCGTCGAGAGCAAGTCGAGATCGGTCTCGTCGAAGTCGTTCGGCCGTTTCGATCCGGTCATCAACACCCCATGGGTGCCGATGGGTGCGATCACCTCCGAGCGGATGGGCGTCTCGGGGTTGTACAGCCCCTCGACCTCCAGGAGGTCGTCGAAGTGTGCGAGGTCACCGCTCTCGAAGACGTCCCAGACGAGCCCCTCGCCCGGGCGAAATCGTGGGAGGCCACCGAACTCCTCGTGGGCACCGGCCGTCCCGGCGACGGGGTCGAGGTAGCCGTATTCGTCGTCGAGCAACCAGACCCCGCAGATCGGGAGATCGAGGAGGTCGCCACCGGCGTGGACGGCGATGGCGCAGATCTCCTCGGGATCGTTCGAGTCGAGCAGCCACCGGGTCACCTCGTGGAGGGAGGTGACGATCCGTTCGTACTCGCGCTGGTCGGTCACATCGCGGGCAATACACGCCAGGTTCGCCGAGCCGTGGTCGATCGGCACCACTCGGACGTCGGCGACGCGGGCATCGCCGCTTGCATCGGTGTAGGGCAACTCGAGGGTTCGAAGCTGGCTGTTACCGACGTCGACGTCGCTGAGCGCTCGGCCGACGCGAACGGTATCCTCGGGGTCGACGTTGGCGTGCTCGAGGAGCATCTCGACGTGCTCGCCGTGAACGCTCTCGGCGTCGATGTCGAACACGCCCTCGATCGTTGCGTTTATCGACAGGATGCGGTTGTTGTCGTCGAGGGTCACCACGCCGTCCTGGATCGCCTCGACGACGGCGGTGTTCCGGGCGAGTTTCGTCTCCCGTTCCTTCCGGTCGGTGACGTCCCGCATCGAGACCGACAGCCCGTTCTCGGCGGGCCAGGCTCTGGCTTCGAACCAGGTGTCGAGGGGCGTGTGATACACCTCGAAGGAGACGGCCACCTGCTCGTCCATCGCCTGGTAAAAGCCGTCGGGAAACTGCGTCTCGACCGTTTCGGGAAACTCGTCCCACATGACCCGGCCGATCAGTTCCTGACGGGAGCGCTCGAGGAGCGCCTCGGCCTGCTCGTTGAGGTAGGTGAAGCGAAAGTCGGTGTCGAGTGCGAAAAAAGCGTCTCCGACGCGGTCGATCATCGGGAGGGTACGGAGGGTCACGGGCGATCACCCTGAGTGCCCGAGTGGTTGGAACCGTGTACGAGAAGTATCGACGTGGCGGGAGTAGGCAGTAGCGTGCCGGAAGCGAAAAATGGCGTGACAGGAACAGGCAATAGTGCGTTGACAGCGACCAATGCCGTGGGACGGGCGAGCGTTCCCACTCGTCGAGTCCGCTCGAGCAACCGCCAGACGCTCACTCGTCCGCCCCTCATCGAAGTGTGTGTTGACTCATACTTGCCCGACACGGTATTTGAGTGTCGTGGCCGCTTCAGCGCGATCTGACACCACGCTCGGCACACCTACAGGTCGATAACGCCGCCGTAGCCGGCATCTACCGCCCGTTCGTGGAAATGTGTCGCCGTCGCGGCGTCAAGGACGGCCGAACCGACGCTCGAGAGCACGATCACGTCGTTGGGAGCACACCGCGGATCGTCTCCGCTCCCAGGAACGTCCGAGTCAGTTACGAACAGCCCGCCGAAAGGGTGGATCTCGAGGCCGCCGTGCCCCCGAAGGTCGCCCGTTTCTCGCGCTTCGTCCGGAACGTCCGCGTACACGAGTGCGGCGCGATCGATCGTCCGATCGTCGAGTTCGCGCATGGATTCGGTGTACGCACCGACGGCGATTACGAGCGCACCTGGCTCGAGGTCGTCCCCGTCGAACACCGGCTCCGTGCTCGGCGTGGCAGTCACGATAACCGTCGTGTCCTCGAGCGCGGCAGTCGGACTCGAGACGGCCGACACGGTCACCGACGGATCGAGAGTCTCCTCGAGGTCGGCGGCACACGCCTCTCGGGAGTTACTCGGCGAGTAGATCCGGACGCGCTCGAGCGGGGTTGCCGCGGCTATTGCGCGCGTTTGCCAGCGAGCCTGGGTACCAGCGCCGATGACGCCGAGGGTAACTGGCTCCTCGAGCGCGAGGGTGCGGGCGGCGAGCCCGCCGATACAGCCGGTTCGGGCGCTGGTGACGGTCGTCCCGTCGAGGTAGGCGACCGGCTCACCGGTGTCGGCGTCGGTGAGCGCGATCTGTGCCGAGACGGTCGGCAGTCCTCGTTCCGGGTTCCCCTCGAAGACGGTCGCGAGTTTGGTCGCGGCGTACGGCGAGCCGTGGATGTACGCCGGCATACAGAGCCCCGTTCCCTGGGGCGTTTCCGGTGATTTCCCGCGACCGATCCCGATCGAGTAGTGTGGCCGTTCGGGTCGCTCGACGGTGCCCGCGTACTGGGCGGCGAAGGCGTCCTCGACGACCGGGAGCAGGGCCTCGAGGTCGAGCAGCGCCGAGACGTCGTCAGCTGAGAGAACGCGAACCATAGCTATAGCTGCATGTGGGCGCTCGAGCACTTGAGTGTGCGTGGTGACGGGTTGCTGGCGCCGTCACCGGCCGGATCCGGTGACGAAATTATTACCGGCGGTTTCGAGGGAATCGATGCCCGAAATGGGTACAGACGACTGCAATCCGAGGACTCTTCCCACCCGTCCACCCATCCTCGAGGGATGACCGATTCCGATCCGACACGCATCATCATCGACACCGATACGGCCGGCGACGACACACAGGCGCTGGTGCTCGCCGCTACCTCCGACCGCGTCGAGATCGAGGGAGTGACGATCTGTGCGGGGAACGTTCCCTTCGACAACCAGGTCGAGAACGCGAAATACACGCTCGAGCAGGCCGGCGTGGCCGACGAGGTGCCGGTGTACGAGGGCGTCCGCTCGCCCCTTCAGAAAGACCACAAATTCGCCGAGTACATCCACGGCGAGGGCGGCCTGGGCGGGGAGCTGTTCCCGGACACGGGGATCCCATCCGCCGACGAACACGCAGTCGACTTCATCGTCCGGAGCGCACGGGAGAACCCCGGCGAGATCACGCTGGTCTGTATCGCCCCGCTGACGAATCTCGCAGTCGCTCTCCAGCACGAGCCCGACCTCCCCGCGTTGCTCGACGAGGTGTTGATCATGGGCGGGGCCGTCAACACCCTCGGGAACATCACCCCCACGGCGGAGTACAACTTCTGGGTCGATCCCGACGCGGCCGCAATCGTGCTGGACGCGTTCGAGACGAAGCTGGTCGACTGGGGCGTAACCGTCCGCGACTCGACGTTCGACACCGACGTGTTCGAGGAGATCGAGGCCATGGGAACGCCGCTGGGCGACTTCTATCTCACGATCACTGAAGCCGTCCGCGAGTTCAACAAACAGTCAGATCACGATTCGCTCGGCGACGACGTCACGACCCAGCCCGATTCACTCACAGTCGCGACGCTCCTCGAGCCGGATATCGTCGAGGAGGCGACCACGTACCACGTCGCCGTCGACGACCGCGAAGGGATGACCCGCGGCTACAGTCTGGTCGACGAACTTGGCGTGACCGACGAGGAACACCGGACGCGCGTGATCGAATCGGTCGACGGCGATCGGTTCCAGCAAATGATGCTGGACGCGTTTCGCCACGGCGATCCACACCGTGGCAAGTGAGGGTTGTAAACTAAACGGGGCGTTTTGTTCGTCGATGTCACGTTAGTTCGCCATCGCTTTCGAAAAACCAAGTCTATAAACCGGTAGCGAACACTCTGTGAACTGTATGCAACGACGGAGCTTTCTCGCGTCGGTGGGCGTGGGAACGACGGCGGGTATCGCTGGTTGCCTCGTCGGGGACGACGACGGCAACGGAAATGGGAACGGCAACGGTGACGACGACGACGGCAACGGAAATGGGAACGGCAATGGCAACGGTGATGCCGGCGCCGACATCACCGTCGGGATCATCTACTCGACCGGCGGCCTCGGCGACGAGTCATTCAACGACATGGCCCACGCGGGCATCCAGCAGGCGGAGGACGACTTCGGCATCACCTCCCAGGAGGCCGAACCGGACTCGCCGGCGGACATGAACCAGATGCAGCGACAGTTCGCGAACGACGAAGACATCGACCTCGTCTGCTGTATCGGGTTCGATCACGAAACCGACCTCGTCGAAAACGCCGAGGAGTTCGACGACACGCGTTTCGCCCTCGTCGACGCCGTCGTCGAGGCCGACAACGTCTCGAACTACATTTTCCGCGAGCACGAGGGATCGTTCCAGGTCGGCCACCTCGCCGGCCTGCTGTCGACGTCCGAGTACGCTCACGGGGGCGGCGAGACGAACCCCGACCAAGCCGAAGTCGGCTTCGTTGGTGGCGAGGAAATCGCCCTCATCGAGCGATTCGAGGCCGGATACAAAGCCGGTGCACAGTACGCCGACGAAGATATCGAGACGCCATCGGCCTACGCTGGCAGCTGGAACGACCCCTCGACCGGCCAGGAGATCGCGACCAGTATGTACGACGGCGGCGCAGACGTCGTCTACCACGCTGCCGGCGGAACCGGTGGTGGGGTGTTCGAAGCCGCACAGTCCGCCGGACGCTTCGCCATCGGCGTCGACGACGACCAGTCGATTAGCGCCGAGGCCTCCAGTGACGTGATCGTCGCGAGCATGGTCAAGCGCGTCGATACCGCCGTCTACGAGTCGATCGAAACCGTCATCAACGACGAGTTCGAGGGCGGACTGAACGACCTCGGCCTCGAGGAGGAGGGTGTAAGCGCGGTCATCGGGCAGGACTTCGAAGGCGAACTGCCTGAGGATATCGTCGACGCGCTCGCCGAGTCTCGTCAGGCGATCATCGACGGTGACATCAACGTGCCGGATAACCTCGACGACCTCTAAGCGATGGGTTCCGAGGATCGTCCGTCGAGCCAGTACGAGACCGCCCCGCCGGCCGTTCACCTCGACGGGATCACGAAACGGTTTCCCGGCGTCGTCGCGAACGACGACGTCGACTTCAGAGTCGAACGCGGCACTATTCACGCACTTATTGGCGAGAACGGTGCCGGAAAGACGACGCTGATGAACGTCCTGTACGGGCTGTACGAGCCGACCGAGGGGACGATTCGAATCGACGGTCAGCCCCAGACCTTCGACGATCCTCGCGACGCGATGGACGTCGGCATCGGCATGATCCACCAGCACTTCATGCTCGTGGACACGATGACCGTCGCCGAAAACGTCGTGCTCGGGAACGAACCGACGAAGTGGGGTGGAATCGTTCGCGATCGTGAACGAGCGAACCAAGAGACCCAGGAACTCGCCGATCGCTACGGGTTCGACATCGACCCGACCGAACGCATCGAGGAGATCAGCGTCGGCGAACAACAGCGCGTCGAGATTCTCAAATCCCTGTACAGAGGTGCGGACATTCTGATCCTCGACGAACCCACGGCGGTGCTCACCCCACAGGAAGTCGAGGCATTGTTCGAGATACTCGAAGAGCTCATCGCAGAAGAGAAGACGATCATCTTCATCACGCACAAACTCGGCGAGGCGCTTACAGCCGCCGACGAGATCAGCGTCCTCCGGAAGGGGAAACTCGTCGGTACCGTCCCGGCCGAGGGAGCGACCCGGGAGGAACTCGCACGAATGATGGTCGGACGGGACGTGTTGCTCAACGTCGAAAAGACGGCAGCGACCCGGGGTGACGTCATCCTCGACGTCGACGGCCTGGTCGTCGAAGACGATCGCGGGGTCGTCGCGACCGACGACGTCAGCTTCAGCGTTCACGAGGGCGAGGTGTTCGGCATCGCCGGCGTCGACGGCAACGGCCAGTCGGCATTGATCGAAGCCGTCACGGGCCTCAGACGACCGACTGCCGGCACTATCACCTTCGACGGGCGGGACATCACGAACGAATCGCGGCGAACCCGAACCAGCGCCGGCATGGCCTACGTCGCCGAGGATCGCCAGAAACGCAGCCTCGTGATGGAGTACGAACTCCGTCGGAACGGGCTGCTCGGCCGCCAGCACCTCGAGCCGTTCTCGGATGGTCGACTGATCGACTGGGACGCGACAGATCAGTACGTCGACGACGTCATCAGGGAGTACGACGTCCGTCCCCCCGATCCGACGGCGACTGCCCATTCGCTCTCCGGTGGCAACCAGCAGAAGTTCATCGTCGGCCGGGAGTTCGAACGCGATCCCTCTCTGGTCGTCGCTTCCCAGCCGACTCGCGGCGTCGACATCGGCAGCATCGAGTTCATCCACAACCGACTGCTCGACTTGCGTGCGGAGGGGAAAGCCGTCCTGCTCGTCTCCTCGAAGCTCGACGAGGTCACACAGCTCTCGGATCGACTGGCGGTCATGCACGACGGCGAAATCGTGGCCGTCGTCGATCCCGACGACGTCACCGAGGAGGAACTCGGCCTGCTCATGGCCGGTGAACGACCGTCCGGACTCGACGTCGACGGTGCACGGGTCAGCGAACGGAGGTCGACCGCATGAGCCGGGCCGACTGGCGATCGACGCTCGATCGACTCGTCGACGCCTCGGCGGCCGAACGAATCATCATCAGCGTGACGTCGCTCCTGTTCGCGATCGTCGTCGGTGCCGTCCTCGTCTTCGTCTCGGGGTTCGTCGCCGACTGTCCCGACCCGTTCATCTACTTCCCCGGGGCCGGCTACGGCTGTTACAACCCGCTCGAGGTGTACTGGACGATGCTCGACGGTTCGTTCGGTTCGTGGAATGACCTCGGGCAGACGCTCCAGGAGACGACGCTGCTGTTGTTCACCGGTCTCTCCGTCGCCGTCGCGTTCCGGGCCGGCCTGTTCAACATCGGCACGCAGGGACAGATGATTCTCGGAGCGCTCGCCACAGCACTCGTCGTGTTACACCTCGGTGAATTGGTGCCGGACAACGTGTTCGGTACCCTCCTCGTGATCCCGACGGGAATCGTCGTCGGTGCGATCGTCGGGGGCTTCTGGGGCATGATTCCGGGATTGATGAAGGCCTACGCGGACGCCCACGAGGTGATCACGACGATCATGCTCAACTTCGTCGCGATCGGCATCGCGTTCTGGCTCGTCCAGGTACACGTCGGCGACCTGACGACCGACTCCGTCCAGACGGAGTCGATTCCGGCGGTCGCGCGACTGCCGCCGACGATCGGCGGCTCGCGGTTTTCGGTCGTCGCCCTCGTCGGGGCGTTGCTGGTCGCCGTCGGTGTCTACTTACTCTATACGCGAACCGTCATCGGCTACGACCTGCGGACGAGCGGCTTACAGGAGAGCGCCGCGGAGTACGCTGGCGTCGACGCGAAACGAAACATCGTGACGAGCATGACCCTCTCGGGGGCCCTCGGCGGCATCGCCGGTGCGATCTACGTCACGATGGTTCAGTACCGCTGGCAGGCCGGTATCCCGCCGCTCGGCTTCGACGGGATCGCCGTTTCCATCCTCGCAGGGAACAATCCGATCGGCGTGATACCCGCGGCGCTGTTGTTCGGCAGTCTGAAGAGCGGGAGCCTGGCCATTAACCTCACCCTCGGCGTGCCGAACGAACTCGTCGAGGTGCTTCGCGGACTGATCATCCTGTTCATCGCGATGCCGGAGTTCTTCCGCATGGTGGGCAAGCACTTCGGGTTCGGATCCGATCCGACTGCGGTGGCGGCCGACGGAGGTGATCGCAGTTGAGAGCGACGGTTTCCGAACTGAGTCGACGACAGGGGCTCGCCATTGGGGCGATTCTCTTTGGATTGCTCGCGCTCGGACTGTTCGTCGACGGCGGTCGCCAACTCCTCGGCGACGTCACGGGCGTGATCAGTACCTCGTACCTCGCCTCCGCGTTCCGTCTCACCGTTCCCATCGCCTTCGCCGCAATGGGCGGCATCTTCGCCGAGAAGACCGGCGTTATCAACATCGGCCTCGAGGGGTTGCTCATCATCGGCGCGTTCGGCGCCATCGCCAGCATGTACGCGCTCACGGCGACGCCGATCGGCGCCAACGCCTGGGTGGCGCTCCTCCTCGCGGTGGCGGCGAGCACGTTCGTCGCCCTCCTGTTCGCGATCGTCTGCATCGAGTTCAAAGCGGATCAGATCATCGCGGGGCTCGCCGTCTGGCTGATCGCCCTCGGATTCGCGCCGTTCGCGAGCATCATCATCTGGAACCGGACGAACAGTCCGAGCGTCGGCACGTTTTCGACCGTGTCGATTCCCGGTCTCTCGTCGCTGCCCGGCATCGGATCGCTGTTCGTCGCTACCCCACCGGTGTTCCTGTTGATACTCGCGGTTCCGTTCTCGTGGTACCTGCTCAATCACACCACGTTCGGGATGTGGATCGAAGCCAGCGGTGAGGATCCAAAATCGCTCGACACAGCCGGGATCGACGTCCGGAAAGTCCGATATGCTGGTGTCATCCTCTCGGGGATCTACTGTGGTATCGGCGGGGCTGGCCTGGCACTCAACACCGGCCAGTTCGTCGGCAGCGGCGACACGATGGTCGACGGCCGTGGCTGGATCGGCCTGACGGCGTACCTGATCGGGAACTACAACCCGGTCGGGGCGTTCCTCGCGTCGTTCCTCTTCGCTGGTCTCGACGCCCTGCAGTTACAGCTCCAGCAGATCGCCGGCTACAGCGTCTCCTCGACGCTCGTCGGCATCATACCCTACGTCGCCGTCCTCGTCGTGCTCACCTTCGTCGGGCGAACCCGGATGCCGTCGGCCGCGGGCGAGCACTACGAATCTGACGAGTGAGCGCCGTTTCTCGCGTTTTCCATGATGAATAATTAGCAGAATGACAGGAGTGTAGTTTCAGTAATCAGCGACGGTGAAACACGTAGCCCAGTGGTGGTCGACCTCCTCTGACACCGCTGTTACAGTGGCGGTGGGACAATTTCAAGCGTGGACAGAACGATCCACCCTCCCCAGAACACCAGCCACAATAGGACACCAATTGCGATCCATTTGGGGACGTTCCCCGATAGATTGGGAGTCTCGGTTGGATAGTACGGTGATAGCGGGTTGTTTGGCTTCCTGTCACCCATACTCGAGGTTATTTTCTTAAAGAAGTTAAAACCCAGGCAGTAACGAGTTGAGAATAAAACGCCGTACGTTCGAACTGAACTGACCAGATACAACGCGGCAGAATTTAAAGAATTTTGATACACACAGCGTTCAGAACCCGTCCCCGAGATACACTGGTCGTTCCGGGAACAGCCCCTCGAGCACCGCGAGCACCGATTCATGAGCTTCGAGTCGATCCACTCGCTCGAGGGCGGCCACCGACCGGCTGCCGACGGCCAACTGTGAGAGCGTTGCGATGTCGAGGATGACGTCAGCACTCGTGCCGTCACCGTCGACCCGCTCACAGGTACCGACGCCGCCGTCGACCGTGAGGGCAAACCTGCCGTCGTTCCAGTCGACCAGCGGATCGGACACCTCGAGCGTGACGCTCGCGTCGGTATCCGGATACGAGAGTGCCGAGAGCGTCCGCGTAACGTCGACGATCCGAACCATCGGCCCGGTCTGGTACTCGGCCTCGAGCGCGTCGGGCGCTGGCGCGACATCGTACAGCGGAGTGTCGACTGGCAGTCGCACTTGTACGGCGTTCACCTGGGAGTCGTGATCCCGACAGAACGACAGGACGGCGAGAAAGGCCTCAAGGTCGACGTAGCCGATGTCCGAGACCATCATCGTGCGGTCGCCCCAGTCGCCCTCGATGGTGTATGCGACGTACGCTGCCGGCTCGCCGTCGCGTTCCCAGACGTAAACGAACGGGTCGGTCGTCCAGCGCTGGAAGACCCGGTAGCGCCACCAGTCGCCGTCACGCTCGAGGGTCAGATCGTGCCGACCGGCGTGGGTCTCGTAGACGGGTGCGAGCGTCTCCCACTCGTCGGCCTCGAGCTGGCGATACCGCGTCGACGCCGTCAGGTCGCTCGCGAGGCGTTCGCCGGCGAACGAGAGATCGTCGGGGTCGCACTCGAGGAGCACGTGGCGATTGGTCGTCTCCCAGCCGTACTGGTGATAGAACCGGTAGCGAAACGGCCACAGGATCGAGAAGTGGGCCGCTCGTTCGCGGTACTCCTCGAGGGAGGCCTCGAGCAGTTGGCGAACGTGGCCACCGCGGCGATGTTCCGGTGGCGAGGCGACCGCCGAGAGGCCGGGCGTCGGGTGACTTTCCCCGCGAACCGTGGCGTCGAACCAGTAGTGGTTGCAAACACAGAGCGGCTCGGTGTCTTCGTCTGCGCCGTCCGGGTACAGCCCGCGCTTCGCGCCGAGTCGGCTCTGTGGCGTGTCGTGTTCGTCGGGGTCGTACGCCGGCGGGCCGTCCTCCGGTCTGAACGCGTAGGTGACGTACTCGTGGAAGACGTCTCGCTGGGCGTCGGGAAGGGGACGGTAGTCGAGCATACCATGAGAGCCGCACGCGAGGGAAAAGTAGATTCGCGAATTGTGGTACCATATCACATGTTCGGAAGTCCGTCGTTCGTGACAACCGGGAAAATGGCGCTGGCGTCGATACTCACGTGATCCTATATGTCGGACGGTACCACACCGTTCGCGAGTCTCGATTCCAGACAGATCCACGCCTGAATCGCCTCGAGCAGTCAATCAGCGTTTGTCAGCGGATGGGCACGCGGTTTCAGCGACTGACGCCGCCTGCGTACCGGACACGACCGCCCCGGTTCGTCGTTCGTTTCATCACGGGCTGGTCCTTCAGCCCTCCCGGTAAAGTGGTGATTCGTAGCCATGACAATCTTCATTAATAATTAAGTAGAAATTTACAGTCGAGAGCAAGCTCAACCGTAAAGCCAAATGCCGGTCGAATCCGACCGTATGGTTCAACATCAACCGTATCCGATACAGCAGGTTCCCGACTGGCTGCAAGATCCCATCGCCGAGCTCGCGGTGTTTCTACCGCGATTGATCGGTGCACTGGTCATCCTGGCCATCGGGTGGTTCGTCGGCCGGCTCGCCGGTCGAGTGGTCATGCGGATCGCCGACGGAATAGAACTCGATCGAATGGTACTGGAGACCCCACTCGGACGCATCCTCGGGGGGACAGAACAGGCCGTCTCGAGAACGTTCGGAAAGCTCGCGAAATGGTTCGTGTACGGTCTCGCGATCCTCGCAGCGGCGAACGCACTCGCCATCGCGTTGTTGTCCGAGTGGATCTCCACGGCAGTCTCGTACTTGCCGGCGTTCATCGCGGGCTTGCTCGTGATCGTTCTCGGGTTCGTCGTGGCCGATTTCGTCGGTGACATGATCGAGCGAACTCGAGCGGCAACGCGAACCGCGTACTCCCGCTGGATCGCGGACGGTGCCAGAGTATTCCTCTACTTCACGGCACTCGTTATCGGTCTCAGCACGATGGGAATCGACGTCACAATCCTCTACGTATTCGCGCGAGCGCTCGCGTGGGGTCTCGCCGCCGCCGTGGCGATCGGCGTCGGCGTCGCCCTCGGCTGGGGTGGCAAAGACTACGTCGCCGACAACATCGACCGCTGGATGGGGCGAACGAACGCGGTTACGCCGTCGGGCGAAGGCGGCGAGGAGAGACAACGAAGCAACACCGAGTACAGTGGTGACCAACGCCAGCGATCCGACCGAGAGGCAGGATCTGAGCCCGGCCCGGGTGCTGGTTCCGACGACTGACAGAGTTGGTGTAACACTGCACCGCCGATCGCCTGCCATTGGTCGGCGACTGGCGGTACACCGCCACACCAATTCCGCTGCGCCAGCAATTCACCCGACAACCGACCGAGTCCGTTTCGGGCGCTCGGATCTCGGAAAGAGCGGCTTGACCGGAACGACGACGTACGTTTTGATCAATCGGTTATTACTCGATCGCCACTTTTCGATCCGGGCGAGTGAGTGTGTGTCCGCGTACAGCTCCTCGAGTTGCTCGAGAACCGCTTCGAACGCCGTTGGATCCACCACTCCTCTCGGAACCGGATCCGTGACGATCGCGAGCCGTTCGACTCGTGCATAGACGTCCAGTCGTCCTTCGAAGACGAATTCGATATCTTCGATGAGCGTCTGAACCTCACTCAGTGTCGGCTCCTGTGGCTCCGTTGGGAGGGAGATATACGCCTGGTAGTCGTCGGGGCACCCGCGTACGTGTCGCTTCCACAATCGTCTCAGAACCACACGATCACCTCCGTCCCCACTCGATCACGCGTGTTCGGCATCTATCTTCACGTCTCATCCGCACCAGTAATACGTCCTTTGTTGTGTCTCCGTTCCGATTTCGAGACTGTCGGGATAGCCTGCAGATACGCGCTTCGAGAGAGCTTTGTGTAATTACGCACTACCGCCGTGACGATGAGCAAGGGTCACTCCACACTGTCGGCGACATCGCTGGTAGCTTCGACCGGCCTGGTCGCGATCGGTGTTGCAATTAACAGCGGGTTGGAACCCTCCGTTCGAACGGTTCCCGCGCTCTTCGTCATTTCGATCGGACTCGTCGGCATCGTAAGCGGCGTGAGTCACCGACCGCTCGATCAGCTGCGCCGTAGTACGAAACGGTGGTGGCTGGTCGCGTTCGTCGCCTTCCTTCCCTACGGAATCGTGGCTGCGCCATCGAGTGCGGGATCGGCCGCGCTCGGTGAGGCACTTTCCGAGGTGCTTCCGACGACCATCTTCGAAGCGGTTGCCGGAGCCACGCTCCTGTGTGCAATCTCGATTACGGCGCTCTACGCGATGGGGCTCTACGGCATCCACCCGGGTCGCCCAGCACCGGAAGACCGGCTCTTGAGCGAGTTCGGCGACGATTGATCGGCCGTTCGGAAGACCAGAATTGCGCTGTCAACCGCCCTTCCTCGAAGTCAGGCGTGTTCGGCGACGAACCGCTCGATCCGCGCCAGCGCCTCGCGCAGTTCCTCGAGCCCCGTCGCGTAGGACACCCGGAGGTGACCCTCGCCACCGACGCCGAAGACGTCGCCAGGGACGACCGCGACCCCCTCCTCGTGCAGCAGTTCCTCGGCAAATTCGTTCGCCATCCAGCCATCGGGTACCTCCGGGAAGACGTAGAACGCACCCTTGGCCTCGAAACAGGGCATCCCGATCTCACGAAAGCGCGAGAGCACGAATCGCCGGCGACGGTCGTACTGTGAGACCATTGTCGCGACGTCGTCGGCACACGAATCGAGTGCCTCGAGCGCGGCGTACTGGGCGGTCGTCGGCGCCGAGAGCATGCCGTACTGGTGGATACGGTTCATCGCGGCGATGGCCTCGGCAGGCCCGAGAGCGTAACCCAGTCGCAGACCGGTCATCGCGTGGGCCTTCGAGAATCCATTGAAAACGATCGTTCGCTCGCGCATGCTGGGTAGGGTAGCGATTGAGGTGTGTTTGGCGGAACCCCCGTGATTGCTGTCGAAATCGTCGTCGAAGGTCAACTCGGCGTAAATCTCGTCCGACAGCACCGCGAGATCATTGTCGCGGACGAACTCGGCAATCGGCTCGAGATCAGCCCGACTCATGACGGCTCCCGTCGGGTTGTTTGGGTAACAAAGCACGAGCAACTCCGCGTCGGCAGCGCCCGCATCCTCGAGGGCGTCGACGGTGAGCCGGAAGTCGTCGGCCTCGTCCGTCGGCACTGGCACGACCTCGCCGCCAGCAAAGATGACGCCCGGTTCGTAGGAGATGTACGACGGCTGGGCGATCGCCACCTTTTCGCCTGGATCGACGAACGCCCGGAAGGCCAGGTCGACGGCCTCACTCGCACCCGCGGTGACGAGAATCTCCTCGTCCGCGCCGTACTCGAGGGCAAACCGGTCGGCAACGTAAGTCGAAATCGCCTCCCGAAGCTCACGCATACCACGGTTGGCCGTGTACGAGGTTCGACCGTGCTCGAGCGACTGAATCGCCGCGTCGCGGGCCGCCCACGGCGTCGAGAAGTCTGGCTCGCCGACGCCGAGTGAGATCACGTCGTCGCGCTCCTCGGCGATTTCGAAGAACCGGCGGATTCCGGAGGGGCCGACCGCCTGAACACGATCGGCGGGCTCGAGCGTCATGGCGACACGGACAGCCGGTCGTCGTCCTCGCCGTCCCCGAGTTCGATCCCCTGTTCCTTGTAGGAGGTCATGATGTAGTGGGTCACGGTCTGGGTGATCTCGGGCACCGGCGCGACCTTCTCGCTGATGAACTGGGACACTTCGCGGATCGAGTCGCCCTCGACTTCCATGTCGAAGTCGTAGTCGCCGCTGACGAGGCGCAGCGCCGTCACCTGCGGGAACCGAGCCAACCGCTCGGCGATGTCGTCGTAGCCCGTCTCGCGATCAAGGGTTACGTTGAGTTCGACCTCCGCACGGACGCGCTCGTCCTCGAGGCGATCCCAGTCGACGACCGGCTGGTAGCCCCGGATCACCCCGACTGCCTCGAGTGCCTCAATGGCTGCCTCGACCTCTGACTCCTCGAGGTCGGTCATTCGCGCGATGTCGGCCGTGTCGTATCGCGCGTTCTCACGAAGCAACTCGAGCACCTCGCGTTCACTCATACCACTCAGGAGTGTGAGGACGTGTAAAAGGGTTGTTCCACGCGGCAACACTGGCGACGACCGGCCATTTCAGGTGGGAGCCCAACACTCCACACCAATATATTTTGGGTCAACACGGATAGTCACGGGGTTCTAGACATCCATATAGACCAGTGGGCTACGATGTTTGCATACAAACCGAGCGGAAATTTGGCAGAGAAGGGTGCACAAATGATTCACAGGGTGGAAACGTCGATACAGTGTGCACTGCACTTTAACGGATTGAAATCGGCAGACGACGACCACCACTCACCCAGCCCCCGTACCGACAGCCCACCCGATCAGCGTCGGAGTATCGACGAGCCCCCAGAAACGGACGGTACCCCCCAACTCGAGAGTTCGCGACAGCGAGCAGCGGTTCGCTTCCTGCTCGCGGCAAACGGCCCCGTCAAAATGGGGACGATTGCAGAATACGTCGCTGCCGACGAACAGGGAACGACGGTCGACCAACTCGAGACCGAGCAACGTCTCGAGGCATACGTCCCACTGTTCCAGTCGTTCCTCCCAAAACTGGCTCAGTTCGGCATGGTCGAGTACGACCAGTCTCGAGGAATCGTCTACCCGACCGATCGGCTCGAGGAGATCGAGCCACAGCTCAACGCAGCGTCACGGAAACGTGCAGTGATCACCTCTGTCTGAGTTGCTCGAGGACGGCTGCCGAAAGAAGCGGATTCGATGTGATTGTAACACCGGTGAGTGGGGCGTTCGTACCGATCCCGTCGATTTCACGCCCTCGATTCGTACCCGCTAATAATTCTTGAACAGCAACGCTCGTACGTCGTCTTTGGTCTGGACGTCATCCGTCGAGCCGTCGGGCAGCGTCACCCGGTACCGGTAGTCCCCCGACGGCGACTCCTCCCACTTGTCGTCGTGGGTCTCGAGCAGGTTCATCATTCGATCGAGCATGTCGTCATCGTCGGCTGCGCCGCCAGTGCTGTCATCGTCCCCGTCGCTATCAGCGGTGTCTTCGGACTCGTCACTGTCGTCCGCCGATTCGTCGTTATCGTCAGTGTCCCCATCGCTGTCACCATCGTCGGACTCATCGCTATCAGTGTCGTCAGACTCATTGCTGTCGTCCGCCGATTCGTCATCTCCGTCGCTCGAGTCCTCGTCGTCGTCGACATCGCCGGATCCGTCTTCATCGTCGACTGACTCGCCATCCTCGTCCACCACGTCCTCGCCCTCTTCGTAACTGACCGACTCGACACCCTCCCGGGTTTCCTCCCCTGCAATCGCCGCTTCGACCGCCGCCGCAACGTCGTCGGTCGCCGTCGACCCGACCTCGTCAGCATCGGCATCGACGAGGGTGGCCGCCTCGAGGTCGCCGTCGAGATTGTCGATCAAAAACTGCACGGCGTCCTGCTCGCGTACGAAGCCGTACTTGCCGACGACGTCCGCCGAGATGGCCGCTCGCAACCGCTGGATCACTGCATACTGTTCGTCCGTAACCTCGAGTGTCTGCATACCTGACCGATGTGGCGAGGGGTACATATATCTGGGTGCGTTGGGCGACCCTTGTGGCAGGGACGTGATGCCTGTGGTTCGGGTGGCCGTGGTTCGCGCAGTTTCCCTCGACGGTCAAGAACGAACACGCGTCCCAAAGCGCACTCGAGTCGTGGAGTGAACCCACGATCACGACCCGACAGAGCCGTGCGACCCGAAAATTCAAGAGATCCCGACTGAAAGACAGATCTTAGAACCCTCGTGAACATCTGGTGGTTCGATACGCGATCGACGAACCGGGGTGAACTCATCGCCCTCGCTAGTGCCACCCTCTACGCGGTGAGTGCGTTCCTACCCCAGGCCCGGCTGTGTGTCGAAGAGGACGCACACCGACACGCCAGGTGCCAGGGCGAGATAGAAACGGTCTGGCTCGAGCCCTCGGTCGTCCTGTTTGCGTTCCTCGCCACCGGTATCGTCCTCGCGGCCGTTTACCTCTCTCAGCACCCCACGCGATTTTCCGACTCGTTAGATCCTCGGACGTCCACTATTTTGCTCGCCACCTCGTTCGTGTCCCTCGCGGTCGCCTCGATCGGGGTACCGCGGGGGGACGTCATTGCGTACCTCATCGGAACGTGGGTGCAGGTGACCGCGTTCGCACTCATGTTCGTGTACGGCGCGTCACTGGCCTTCCTGCGAGTCTTCAGCAGATAGCCTCACTCGGCGAAGACAACCCGCTCGACGTCGTCGACGCCCGCCCGTCGAACCACCGCCCGAACGGGGTCACGAACCCCCGAGAGGTTCGGGGAGTCGCCGTCGAGCACCAGCACCCGACCGACGCGCCCGACCTCGAGTGCCCCGTACTCGAGCCCCAGCAGGTCGGCCCCGTTGACGGTCGCCATCTTGAGAATCTCGCGGGCGGGGACGTCGCTCAGTTTCGCCAGAAACTCCATCTCGCGAAACATCGACGGCGAATTCAGCATGACGTTGTCGGTGCCCAACGCGAGCGTCGTCCGCTCGAGCAGGTCTTCGACCGGCGGGAAGCCCACCCCCGTCACCAGGTTCGAGCGGGGACAGAGCACGACCGGCACCGCTTGTTCCTCAATTCGCTCGAGGTGGTCGGGTTCGGGGTGAACGACGTGGATCAGGAACTCGGGCTCGAGATCGAGTGCCGGGTCGAGATCACTCGGATCGCCCTCGCCCGCGTGAATAGCGAACGGTTTGCTGGCCGCTCGCGTCGCCTCCCGCTCGCGGTCGAAGGTATCGTCGTTCGCCCCGCTGGCCCCGAAACCGTCGCCGGCTTCCATCGCCTCGAGAGACTCTCGAGCGAACGCGTAGGCATCGATGGCTTGCCCCTCCGCAGCCGCCCGGAGCACCTCGACCCCCCCGACGCCACCCTCTCGGAAGTCGAAACAGGCCACGGTACCGCCGCGTTCCATGTACTCGAGGGAGGTTCGAACCGCGTCCACGAGTTCCTCGTGGCTGGCCGCCCGGAGCAGCCGGTGTTTGAGCCCATCGGGTGGCGCGACCAGTTCCTCGAGCGAGAGGCCGCCGCCGGCCTCCTTCGCGATGGAGTCGCCGACGTGGGTGTGGGCGTTGACGAACGCTGGCAGGATTATGTCCTCGCTGTCGACAACCGTCTCCTCGATCGCCTCGATACGGCCGTCCTCGCCGACGACGACTCGCCCCTCGAGGGGCTCGAGGTCGGGGCCCTGCAGAATCGTTCCGGTGAGTTCCATAGCCGGTGGTTCGGCGCGGGGACGTTCAATGGTTGCGGTCGAGTGACGATTCCGTCGTATTGACGTGTGTTTCCTCATCCTACCGTCCGAGAACCCATTTTATTGTCCCTCGAGGTGTGCAACCTCCCGAAACACGATGACGTCCCACGCCATCCGCCGCTGGCACGTCTTTGCAACCATCGGTATCGCCGTACTTTCGGTCGTCTCGAGCCTACTCGGACTCTTCCGGCCAGGGCACTACGATCCGGCGTTGCTTCCGCAGTTCTACGCCCAGGACGCCCTGGTGCTCGTCGTCGGCGTGCCGGCGCTGGCGCTCGGTCTGTACACCGCCCTCGCCGGATCGCTTCGAGGGTACATCGTCTGGCTCGGAGCGCTCGCGTACATGACCTACATGTGGGCGTCCGTCGGCCTCCAGGTGCCGTTCAACCGGTTTTTCCTCGGATACATTCTCCTGTTTGGGCTCTCACTGTTCACGTTCGTGGGAGGGACGGTCGCCATCGACCCAGTCGGCGTTCGCCAGTCACTCGCCGATCACCTCTCTGAACGACTGTACGGCGGCTTCCTGCTCGTTATCGCACTCGGGCTTGCCGTCCTCTGGCTCGCCGAACTCGTCCCGGCCACGCTGACCGGAACCCCACCACTGCTGGTCGAGGAGATGGGGCCGCAGGCGCTCGTCTCGCACTTCCTCGACCTCGCCGTCGTCGTCCCCGGCCTCCTCGTCGGCGCCGTCTGGCTCATCCAGGGCCGCTCCTGGGGATACGTCTTCGCTGGCGTCGGTCTCGTGTTCGGTGCCCTCCTCGCACCGACCATCGCGGCGATGACGGTCGTTCTGGTGCTCGAGGACGACGTTACGGTGCCGTTCGTGGCGCTCGTGTTCACGATGGTGCCGATACTCCTCGCAGCGGCCCTCGCGATCAGGTACGTCTCCCTGCTCCACGGAGCCGATGGCGACACCTTAGCCGAAAGTGATCAGCAGACCGGGTGAACACGCAGAGGAACGCACCTGTTCACTTGTTCACCTTTTCACACTCGAGCATTACCCAACGAACTGATCGAGCGTCGCGTACAACCCGTCGCGAACGTCGGTCACGAGTGGGCCCTCGATGTCGAGGCCGAGGACGTCGACGGCCGCCGATCCGACCTGCTCTCGCACGTCCGCCGGCGAGTAGACCCCCAGCCGCCACTGGGAGTACTGAGCGGCCCTGAGCGCGTCCACGAGCGGCGACTGGCGACCGAGCTGGCGAACCTCGCCGTTGACGAGGACGCGCGTCGTGGATTCCTTCATGGACGGTCGGGAGGGCACGTCGAGGATGACCGACGTGGGGTCGACGTCGGCCTCGTCGGCTATCTCGCGCTCGAAGGTCGTGATCGCCTCGTGATCGGCCTCGATGATCCCGCCGGGAACGTCGTCGATCTCCGCCCAGACGGCTCGTTTGTAGAGGGTTCGGTGGTCGAATCGCCGAAAGAACTCGCTCGTGGCATCGCTCGAGCGCAGGGCGACGATCAGGTCGTGGTCGTCCATCCGCTGGAGCGTCTCGGCGTCGGTCGCCTCGGCCTCGAGCAACTGTTCGCCGGCGCGTCTGAGCATGGCTTTGCTGATCCGGGCGACGCTGTGGCTGTAGACGGTCGGGTTCATCAGCGCCCGCGAGACGAGCAGGCTCTCCGCGCTCTGGACGTTCCCCGCCGCGAGGACGAGTTCGCCGTCGACGAAGCGCAGTTCGCGAACGAGGCGACCGTGGTCGATCGTTCCGTAGGGGACGCCGGTGTGGTGGGCGTCGCGGACGAGGTAGTCCATCCGATCGACGTCCAGCTCCCCGGACACGAGCTGGCCGAACCGCCCCTCGCCGGCGACCAGATCCGCCACTGCGGCGGGCTCGAGATCGTGCGCTCGCAAGACGTCGCCGACTTCGCCGGTCGCCAGTAGCTCGTGGACGTCGTCGTGATAGCGACCGGTCTCCCGGTGGGTGAGCGTCTCGAGGTTGTGGCTGAACGGGCCGTGACCGACGTCGTGTAAGAGCGCGGCGGCCTGGACGCGTTCGGCCTCGGTTCCGCTGATGCCGAGGTGGTCGAGGGCCTCACAGGCGAGGTGGTAGACGCCCAGGCTGTGTTCGAATCGCGTGTGATTTGCCGACGGGTAGACGAGCGAGACCGTGCCGAGCTGGGCGATGTGTCGGAGTCGCTGTACCGCCGGGGTATCGAGGAGGTCTCGAGCCACCCCATCGACCTCGATGTGGTCGTGGACGCTGTCCTTGATCGTCTTCATGCGCGGTGATTCGGCGGTATCGTACAAAAACTGTCGGACAGGCGCATTGGGCAGTGAACAAGGCGTTGGGTAGTCGTTCGGGTGCTACTCGGCCGCTTCGATCGTTTTCTCGAGGATCTTCGGCACCAACACGGCGTCGATGACGGCGAGTCCGAGAACGAGGTATCTGAGCAGCCCCTCGAGGTAGAAGACGGCGATGAAGACGAGAATTGCGGCACCCGAGATGCCGACGGCATAGCGGTACAGCGGGTTTTCGAACGGGTGTTCCTGGGTCGAATTGGCGGCACTCATATTCGAACCGCGGCTCGCGAAATCAAAAAGTGTTGCTGTTCGTGAGTGTCTACATTGCTCGCCGGGTCAGCGGTCAGAAGACTGGTTTCATCTCGCTCGAGACATCCAAATCGATGCACGAACGTGGATATAGAAACCCATTTACCGACCGGCTTTCACCACTTAGATGAATGAGCGAAGCCGATTCGGATCACGAACTGATCGTCGCGGAACTGGGGCGTGAGCCGACCCCGGCCGAAGCGGCACTGTTCGAAAACCTCTGGAGTGAACACTGTGCGTACCGATCCTCGAGACCGTTGCTCTCTGCGTTCGAGTCCGAAGGGGAACAGGTCATCGTGGGGCCGGGCGACGACGCGGCGGTCGTGGCGGTGCCCTCGAGTTCGAGTTCGTTTTCGAGCGCCGACGGGAGCGTCGACGGGAACGAAGACGGCGGAACTGATGACGACGAGGACGTCTACATCACCCTGGGCATCGAGAGCCACAACCACCCTTCCTACGTCGACCCGTTCGACGGCGCTGCGACGGGCGTCGGCGGCATCGTTCGGGACACGCTATCGATGGGTGCCTATCCGGTCGCCCTCGCCGACAGCCTCTACTTCGGGTCGTTCGACCGCGAACACTCCCGGTACCTCTTTGAGGGCGTCGTCGACGGCATCAGCCACTACGGCAATTGCATCGGCGTCCCAACCGTCGCCGGCAGCGTCGACTTTCACCCCGACTACGAGGGGAACCCGCTGGTGAACGTCGCCTGCGTCGGCCTCCTCACCGCCGATCGACTGGTCACCGCCGTCGCCCAGGAGCCGGGGAACAAACTCGTGCTCGTGGGTAACGCGACCGGACGGGACGGCCTCGGTGGCGCGAGTTTCGCGAGCGAGGATCTCGCTGAGGACGCCGAAACCGAGGATCGCCCGGCCGTCCAGGTCGGCGACCCCTACGCCGAAAAGCTGCTCATCGAGGCCAACGAGGTGCTGGTCGAGGAGAACCTCGTCGAATCGGCTCGCGACCTCGGGGCGGCCGGTCTCGGCGGTGCCTCGAGCGAACTCGTGGCCAAAGGCGGCCTCGGCGCGGCGATCGACCTCGAGGCTGTCCACCAGCGCGAACCGAACATGACGGGCCTCGAAATCCTGCTCGCGGAGTCCCAGGAGCGAATGTGTTACGAGGTTACGCCTGAGAATGTCGACCGCGTTCGCGAGATCGCCGAGCGGTTCGACCTCGGCTGTTCGGTCATCGGGGAGGTTACCGACGGCAACTACGTCTGTACCTTCGACGGCGAGACCGTCGTCGACGTCGACGCCGAGTTCCTCGGCGAGGGCGCTCCGATGAACGATCTCGCGTGGGAGGAACCGAGCGAGCCAAAGACCGAGCTGCCTGAATTGGCTCTCGAGGACGCGTTCGAAGCGGTCGTCGGCTCGCCGAACACGGCCTCGAAACGGTGGATCTACCGCCAGTACGATCACGAAGTTGGCGTCCGGACGAGCGTCCCGCCGGGCGACGACGCGGCGATCATCGCGCTCCGGGAAGCCGAGACGGGGCTCGCGATCTCGTCCGGGGCGGCCCCCAACTGGACGAGCGCCGATCCGATCACGGGTGCCCGCGCAGTCGGTCTCGAGAACGCGACCAACCTCGCCGCGAAAGGGGCCACACCCCTCGCCGCAGTCGACTGCCTCAACGGCGGCAATCCCGAGAAGCCCGACGTCTACGGCGGGTTCAAGGGCATCGTCGACGGCCTGGCCGAGATGTGTGCCGAGCTATCGGTACCGATCGTCGGGGGCAACGTCTCGCTGTACAACGACTCGGTGAGTGGGCCGATCCCGCCGACACCAACGCTGGCGATGGTCGGCACGAAAGCCGGCTACACCGCCCCGCCGCTCGAACTCGTCGGGGCGGACGACGCCGACGATGGCGAGAACTCGACGCTCCTCCTCATCGGCGACGACGCCCTCGAGGCCGGAGCGTTCGCCCTCGGTGGCTCCGAGTACCTCGCCCAGCACGGCGGCAGCGACCGGTTCCCCACGCTGCCGGACGACCCGGCAGCCCGCATCGAGACGATTGCAACCGTTGCAAATACCGAACAAACCCTCGCGACCCACGACGTCAGCCACGGCGGGCTGGCCGTTGCGCTGGCCGAGATGGTCACGGATGACGTCGGCCTCGAGGTCACCATCTCGAGTGACGACACTGCTGGCGCCCTGTTCCACGAACAGCCCGGTCGCGTACTCGTCCAGACGACCGATCCCGATGCTGTACGGGAAGCCATCGGCGATAGCGCGCCAGTGATCGACCTGGGTCGACCGACGACCGACGGGACGCTCACGATCACTGTCGGTGACGAGACGCTCGAAACCACCGCCAGCGAACTCGCCTCACTGCGGTCGGTCATCGAGGACGAACTCGAGTAGCCGGCCCCCTCCGATACCACCGCTACGCCGACACCAACTCCGGCACTCCCTCGCTGATTCCCGCAATACAGTCGCCCACCCGAACGCACCACCACACCATTCATCCTCGATTCGAACCGTTCATTTGGTTCACGAGAACGAAACTGGGGGAACCGCCCGTTATATTGATATCCCCCCACAGTCAGTATGTCAACGACCAGTAGACACTGGGGGTACGAATCGAATGTCCACCAACCAACACGTCCTGATCGTCGAAGACGAACCAGACCTGGCGACACTGTATGCAACCTGGCTCGAGGATCGAGCAACCGTCGAGACGGCCTACAGCGGCACCGAAGCGCTCGATGCCATCAACGGGACGGTCGACATTGTCCTCCTCGACCGGCGGATGCCGGGACTGTCGGGTGACACCGTCCTCGAGACGATTCGCGAGCGGCAACTCGATTGTCGTGTCGCCATGGTGACGGCGGTCGAACCTGACTTCGACATCATCGGCATGGGGTTCGACGACTACCTCGTCAAACCGGTGTCGAAATCGGAACTCCTCGGCACCATCGACCAGCTCGAGTTGCGCTCGACGTACGACCAGCAACTCCAGGAGTTCTTCGCACTCGCCTCGAAGAAGGCGCTGCTCGACGCCGAGAAAACCGACGCCGAGCGCAAATCCAGCCAGGAGTACGCCAAACTCGAGGATCGACTGGCGGTGTTGCGGGCGAACGTCGACGACACGATGACGGCGTTGCTCGAAAAGAACGTCTATCGACGACTCTGTCAGGACATCTCCCGGGAGCCGATCACGAGCGAGTAACCTCGCGTTCGATCAGGCAGATCGGTGGCCATCAGCTTGGATCCCGGTACATTTATTTTATTCAACTGTGTTTGAGGGAAATAGATGCCAGCGACTGCCAGTTCTGGAGATCGGAGCAATCGAACCACCATCGTAACGTTTTCGCTCGATGGTGATCGCTACTGCGTCGAATCCAGGCGGCTCTCCTCCGTCCTCGGTGTTGGTGACGCCAGTGTCATCGACGATGCGGACGACCCCTGGCACGCTGGCGAGATTACCGTCGGCGGGGAAACGATCCGCGTGATCGACCTGTTCCAAGTGTTTTCTCCCCCAGTAGCCTCCCTCGAGCGGCCGCCGGAACCAAAACTGCTCGTCTTCGGCGTCACCGACGACGATGGCGCATACATCGGCTGGTTGGTCGACGACGTCGGCGTGACCCAGCGCGTCGACCGGCGTCAGCTCGAGGCAACTCCACAGGGGATGTCGTTCGTGACCGGGCGGCTTCCGGTAGCGGGTAACACGTATCTCTGGCTCGACGAGGAAGCGATTCACGCCGAGTGAGGCTGCGCCACACGCTCGATGATCTCGAACTCCTCGTCGCTATAGGCGATGAGCCTGACGTCCTCGAGCGCCGTCGGTTCGTACGCCTCGATTTCTCGAGCGATGATATCGGCTCCAGCCTCGAGGCCGAATCCGGCGACACCACAGCCAAGTGCTGGTATCACGAGCGACGCACACCCGAGGTCGTCCGCTCGCTCGAGGCTCTTTCGCGTGGCCGCACGAATGCTCTCGGCGGTCGCCGCCCCGTCGCCGTAGTGGGGCATCGCCGCCGCGTGGATGACGTACTCGGCCTCGAGGTCGTATGCGTCGGTGACGGCGACGTCGCCAAGGTCGACCGGCCCCTTGGCCATTGCCGCTTCGTTGAGTTCGGGGCCTGCACCCCGTCTGAGCGCGCCAGCGACACCCGACCCCATCCGGAGGCTCGTCCCGGCGGCGTTGACGAAGGCGTCCGCCGACTGTGCTGCGATGTCGCCCTGGATGACGTCGAACTCCATAAGTGGCAGTACGTCGACGAGGATGAAAAATCGTCGTGGCTCGAGGCCGGGGGTCCGTGACTCGAAGGTACAACAGTCCCACCGTCGTGGCTCGAGAACTCAGTAATCGATTGTCGTGATCTCTTCGACCGGCCACTGGCTGAGGATCTCGACGCCGTTCTCACGAACGACGACCATCTCCTCGACGCGGACACCCTGGCGGTCGGCTGGCTCCTGGGTCTCGACGGCCATCGTCATTCCCTCCTCGATTTCGATCGGGTGGTCGGGGGAGAGGCCACGCCAGATGAGCGGCACCTCGTATAGCTGGAGACCCAGGCCGTGGCCCCAATGGTTGGTCGTCATCTGCCAGTGTTCGTCGGCGTCGTACCAGTCGGCGTGCTCGCCTTCCATGTCCGGGAAGCCCTGGCAGATCTCGTCGGTCGTAACGCCGGGTTCGATTCGCTCGAGGACGTCGTACAGGTTGTCTCGAGCAGTCTCGTAGGCGTCTTGCTGGGCCTGTGTTGGTTCGCCCATGGAGAACGTGCGGTAGTAACACGAGCGATAGCCCAGGTAGCCGATGTTGTAGAAGTCGGCGTAGACGAGGTCGCCTGGCCGGATCATCCGGTCGGTGGTGTTCGCCTGGTGTTTCGGCCAGGTGTTCGGCCCGGAGGTGACGTAACCCCCGCCAACGAACGCACCCTGTTTCCAGAGTTCCTCGACGGCAGCCCCCCACACGTCGGTCTCTTTCGCGCCCGGCCGCGCCGTTTCGGTGATCCGCTGGAAGCCGGCCTCACAGATCGCTGCGACCTGGCGCAGACACTCGATTTCGTCCCGGGTCTTCACCCTGCGAGCGTCCTCCATCACCGCGGGTGCGGTCTCTGTGTCGACCTCGACCCCCATGGACTCGAACGCCCCAACCAGCCCAGCGTTGCCGACATCGATTCCCAGCGTCTCGTCAGCGACGCCGTACTCCTCGAGGGCCGTTGCGACTGTTTCGGCCATCTTGGTTTTGAGAAAGTCCCGAGCGGAATCGCGGCCTGATGCCCGGGGGACGTTCCCGAGACCCGGACAGGCGTACCGAACGTCGTGCAGCCAGGGACAGTTGAACCGCTGGTTGCTCGCGTGGTCGGCCGTATCCCAGTGGATCACGTCGCCCTCCTCTGTAAGAACCGTGTAGTGGTCGGCCCCGCTGCCGCCGGTCATCGCCAGCCCGGTCACGTACCGGATGTTCGGGTCGGAGACGAGCAACATCGCACCGAGGTCGGTCGCCTGGAGACGCCCGAGCGCGCGTTCCTTGCGCTCGCGTCGCATCCGCGCGACGTCGATTCGCTCCTCCCAGTCGACCGCCTGGGTGCCGCGCGTTCCCTCCATGAAGTCTCGCTGGTACATACTCCTATCTCACGAACAATCCATAAGAAAGCTACCGACACGCGAGCCGTGTGTCACTTCGGCACACGTACAACCCACACCGACGGTGTAGTACCAACTGCAACGATGTACACACTAATCGTCGAAACATCTGGCGATCAGGTGTGCATTGACGTGCAGTGGCTCCTAGAGTCTCACGAATCGGTATCCACGAGCCACTCGGAAATGACGTCGGCAGACGACGTACCGACGCCGTCGCTTTCCTGGTGTCGGTCGACCTCGTCCCCCCGATCGGTTCCCGACCTGCCGAACGTGACGCAGACCGTAGTTCCATCGTCGTCAGCGTCGAACGCGAGGTCGGCATCGGGGGTGAAAACCCACTGGGCGATCCACAGCCCCATCCCGCTGCCGTGCTCGAGCGGGGACTCGAGCCCGTCCTCGAGCACCCGCCGTTCGGTCTCCGGGAGCCCTGGCCCGGTGTCAGCGATCCGGAGTTCCGCGGTTCCGTCGCGGCCTCGAACGTCGATTTCGAGAGTTGGGCTGTCGCCGCCGTGGAGGATGGCGTTCTCGAGGAGTTCGTATAATCCAACCGCGAGCAGATCGGAGCCAGTGACGAACAGGTCGTTCTCGAACGGGTCATCGCCGTCGGCGTGCGTATCGAGCGCACCGCTGACGGTAACGTCGACGCGACCTCTGACACGCTCGCCGTAGCGGTCGTCGATTCGGGCGAGCGCGTTGGCGAGGGCATCGACGAGATTCAGCGTTCGGTTCGCTCCGGACTGAGTGCCTAACAGTTGCTGGACGATACGGGCTTTTTCGCTCATCCGCATCACTTCCTTGGACTTTCGTCTCACGACCGCGAGATCCGGAGCAACTTCCTCGGACGCGTTCGCCGCTGCCATGCCAGCGTAGCCTTTGATCACGTTCATCTCGTTTCTGATGTTATGGCGCAACACGCGGTTGAGCACCTGCAACTGCTCGCGTTCTTTGTTCTCGGTGACGTCGATGATGACGCCGACGACCGAGGCGAGATCTCCGTCGTCGGTGACGATTCCCTCGCCGACGTCCCTGACCCACCGGGTTCCGTCCTTCCCAGTTCGGATGCGGTACGTGACGTCGTACCGGCTTCGGTCGGCGATCGCCGCCTGCTTTTGCTCGAGGACGCGTTGGCGCTCCTCGCCGTGAACCAGATCGTTGAGCGATCGCTCGCCGGATTCGAACGCTGCCGGTGGATAGCCGGTCACCGCCATCGCCGCCGTGCTGACGAACGAACACGTCCCTGAATCGGGCTCGGGCATCCGGTACACCAACCCCGGGATGTTCTCGATGAGTGCCGACTGTTCGCGCGTCCGATGTTCGAGTTCGGCCGCAAGGTCGCTGAGTTGGCGTTCCCGGCGTTTACTGATGGTAATCTCCTGGGAAACGAGCAGCTGGCCGGTCTGTGTCGATTTCCGGGCATAGAACGGCGAGAGCGTGAGCGAGAACGCTCGCGGAGACCCGGAGTCCGACACGACGGTTTCGACCTCGATCGTCCGTTCCGTTTCGATCGATTCGTCGAAGAACGCTTCGAGTGCTAGGTTCGCAGATGCCGCATCTGTACCGTTCCCCGGTTCCTCGTCGACGGCCCTGAATCGTCCGAACGCGAACACGTCCGTGACGTGACTCCCAACAAGCGTCGATTCTTCGGCCGCGATCAAGGGGTGAATGGCCCGATTGTAATCGACGATCCGGCAGTGGGCGTCGAGGACGAGAACGCCATCACTCATCTCGTCGATAACGGTGTCTCGAGCGATCGGAACGACGTCCATGAATCCGTATCGAAACATCGACCAGGCGAACGCAATCGAGGAGACGCCGATCGCCAGCGGCGTCAAATCAGTCGGGAACGACGTGAAGAGATACACCATGTTCGTTCCCCAGGGTACGCTACAGGCGAACAGGATGGCGGCAACCTGGTCGCGGTACAGCGTTTTGGAGTAGAGTACGAACGAAACGAGGATGATCGACCCTGCAAGCAAGAGCCCGTAGGAGTACAGAACGTGGATCCAGAACAGCAATTCGTAGGACGCCTGGTTGAGGGGGTTCTCCGGCAGATCCCGCCAGAATAAGTTGTGGTATTCGTTCGTCCACACGACTAACTGGACGGCAACCGGTTCGACCAGCAACAGTCCGACTGTTTTCGGGGTGATCCACTCCTCGTGCCCGGTGAACTCGAGGGCGAATAGAAACCAGCCGAGGACGACGGTCGGAATACCGGCGTACGTAAGATAGTACCAGAACCGCGTCCGCTCGGGTGAGGGGTCGACTGACGCAAGAAACGCCATGCCCGTCCAGATGCCGAGGCCGGCAACGAGCAGGAGAAACGGCGTCGCTCCGGGCCGTCGGCGATACCGCCAGGTCATCCCTCCGAGGACGGCCGACAGCACCGTTGCCATCACGAGGCCGGCCATAAACAGCGTCCCCTCGATCATCGATATCGCGTGAAACACGGTCGGCAGGTTATATATTGTCTGCGGCTAGGGTGCAGATAATTGACATATCGCTCGGAGTCGAACCGACAGACTTCACGAATTGACTCGGGCGGTGACTCCACGACCTGGCTCGAGGCAGTGTTCACTCATCGATCGTGTGTGGATCCCTGTTCGTGTCCGTTCACAGTCAGTGGCCGTTCGCATCCGTGTCCGTGTCCGTCTCCGTGTCTGTTGCTCGAGAATCCCCTTCGTCGCCGATAACCGCTTTACGCCAGGTACCCAGCCGGAACCACAGCACGGCGACGACGAACGACCCGCCCATACCGAAGGAGAACGCCCACCAGATGCCCTCGACGCCCCAGTCGAACGCGACGATCGTGACCCCGACGACGGGAATCGTCACGGCCCAGGAAAACGCCAGCACGAGTGCGACCGGGACGCGCAAAATCCACCGCGAGAGGAACGAGAGTACCATCGCCTCTCGGGTGTTTCCGGCACCGCGGAACGCCCCCTGGATCACCATGACGCCGGCGAAGACCGCCCAGAAGGGAGCATTGATCCGGATGAAGACGATGCCCTCGGCGATCACGTCGGGATCGTCGACGAAGATGCCCATCGCGTGGGCCGGGAACGCGAAGACGAGTGCGGCGATCGCGAAGATGAAGAGGATCGTCCCAGCAGTTGCCGTCTTTGCCACCGTCGCCGCTCGATCCGGGGTTTTGGCCCCGAGGTTCTGGCCGACGCCCGTCGACGTCGCGTCGCCGACGGCCCCCGCGACAGACCACGTCACGGACATGAGGCGAACGACGATGCCGTACGCCGCCGTCGGTGCGGCACCGAATCGGGCGACGAACCCCGCCATCGCGACGGCGGCGAAACTTCGCGCCCAGCCGTCGAGGGTGGCGGGATAACCGATGTCGATCAACTGGCGCTGAATCCCGAGGTTCGGTTTGAGGTCGCCAAACCGAAGACGGACGCCGTAGCGCCCGTCGAGCAGGATGTAGACGCCCGCGAGGGTGGCGAACGCACGGGCGATGAACGTCGCGACCGCGGCACCGCGCGTCCCCATCTCGGGGAACGGACCCCAGCCGAGGATGAAGAACGGATCGAGGACGACGTTGATTCCCGCCGAGATCAACACCAGCCACATCGCCGTCTTCGTGTCGCCAGCGCCCTGTAACGACGAGCGAAACGCGAAGAACAGAAACGTGAGCGGCAGGGCAAGAAAGATGACCTCGATGTACGCCAGCGCCTCGACGAACACCTGGTCGCGCGCGCCGATCAGCTGCAAGAGCGGGTGTCTAAAGTACAGGCCGAGCGTGGCGAGGACGCTCGAGACCGCGAGGGCGAGCAGAATCGTCTGGCCGACGACGCGGTCGGCCGCGCGCTGGTCACCCGCACCGACGTGCTGGGAGACGAGCGCGATGGTCGCCGCCGTCAGCCCCATCGCCGTCGAGACGAACATCCACGAGAGCGGAAACATGAGCGAGACGGCCGCGACCGCTTCGGCGCTGACGCGACCGACCCAGAACATATCAGCCAGGTTGTAAAACGTCTGTAAGAGGTTGCCGAGCACCAGCGGCCAGGCGAGCTGGGCGAGTTTCGGCGGGATCGACCCCGTCGTCATGTCGATCCCTTTGCGATCCTCGACGGGGTCACCCGCGTTCGATTCCGGGGTCGAACCAGACTCGATCGAGGCCGCTTCGTCAGTCGACCTCGATTCGGGATCGTCGCCAGCACCGTGTGCCGACTCGGGATCAGTATCGATATCGGTATTGCCACCGCCACTGCCGTCGCTGTCGACCATCGGGCCCTCTTTGCCACCGCCTGTGTCGTCAGGATCCACCGTCGGTTGCTCTCCTCCCGGCGGCCTCAAAAGGGCTCCCGTCTCGTTCGCGGTTGCCGGTTGTCCGCCCGGCCAGCCGACTCGGATCGCGGCCACTCATACAGGACACCTGAACCTTCATACGAGGTGGCGCATACGTCGATACCGTAGCCATGCCAAGGCCATCACCCCTCGAGTCGACCACCGCCGACACCATCGACAGCCTGCTGCGAGAACGACTCCGGGAAGATACGATCCCCGGATTGAGCCTCGCGATCACCGACAGCGACGGGATCAGGTACGCCCGCGGCTACGGCTCTCGAGACCTCGCATCCAACGACCCGGCGACGCCCGATACCGTCTATGGAATCGGTTCGGTGTCGAAGTCGTTCGCCTCGCTTTCGATCCTGCAACTGGTCGACCAGGGCGCGCTCTCACTCGAGGATCCAGTCGCGGATCACCTCGCCGTCGACGTTCCCGAGGCGGTCACGCTCCACCACCTCTTGAGTCACACCTCCGGCTACCCCTCGCTCGCGACCAGCGAGGCACTGATTGCCCGGCAGATGACGGTGGGCGAGGCCGGCGTCCCCCTCGGCACCTGGGAGGACTTCCTCGCCCACTTCGAGGGCGCTCGAGACGAAATTGCCGGCGACCCCGGTGACCACTGGATGTACTGCAACTCCGGCTACACGCTCGCCGGGGCCGTCGTCGAGGCGGTTTCGGGGAACTCCTACGTCGAATACGTGACCGAAAACGTCCTCGAGCCACTGGAGATGGGACGATCGACCTACGACCGCGAAGTCTTCGAGGCGTTCGACGACCGGATGACGCCCTATCACAAGACCGACGACGGCCTCGAGGAGACGCCGGTTCCAATCCGGGAACTCAGCGCCGCCGCCGGCGGACTGTTGGCACCGGTGACGGACATGGCGTCGTACCTCCGTCTGCACCTTGGAGGCGGCGCGGCCAACGGGAATCGCCTGCTCGAGGCTGAGACGCTCGAGCGCGCCTACGGCGCGTACGCCGACACCCCGTCGGGACCGTACGGCTACGGCTGGCGCACGCGGACGGTTGCGGACGAAACGCTCGTCGGTCACGGCGGGTCGATCGCCGTCTCGACCGCGTACGCTGGTTTCAGCCGCGAACACGATGTCGGGATCGCCCTGCTGGCGAACACGGCACCTGGCTACGGGCTAGCAGAGCTCGGCCAGGGCGTGTTCGCGGCACTCGTCGGCGAGGATCCACAGAAACTCCCGTTCTTCGCTCGCAAGAAACGGTTCGAGGAGCTTTCGGGCGAGTACGAGTCCTACCGCGCCATCAAAGAAGCAGAGGTCGAACCCGAAGGCGGCATCCTGCGCCTCCGCGTCGGTGGGCCGATCGGCGACGGCTCGTGGACGCCGCTGATTCCCGCGGATCTCGAGGCGGGTCGATTCTACGCGGTGACCGCCGCCGGTAACCGACAGCCCGTCCGATTCGAGCGGGCGGGCGACGATCTGAGCCTGTACATCGACCGGTGGCGCTTGCACAAAAAGTAGGCCCTGGCCCATCTGTTCCCTCGAGATCAAGGATCGTTCGATACCGGCTGTGAAACCCATCGAACCTCGGGAAAGTGTGCTCGAGGGTGCTCACGAGTTGTGTCAGCAGGTTCGTGGAACACAAGCCGAAATCGACGAATTGGCATCGCCGCACGTCGGGAAACCCCTACATTACTGGCACTCGAAGCCGGTAGTGATGAGCGTCATCCTGGAATTTACCGTCGAGGGCGAGGACTTCAAACTCGGAGAGGTTCTCTCGGGCCCGGAGACCATGCATCTCGAACTGGAACGGATCGTCCCGACGGGGGACATGACCATGCCGTTCGTGTGGGCGACTGGAGAGAATCACGGCGGGTTCGAAGAAACCGTCCAGACCCATCCAGCGGTCAGTAAGTTCCTGTCGCTGGACGTCGTGGGCGACAGCGCCCTGTATCGGGTCGAATGGCACGACGCCCCGACCGATCTCATCGAGGGGATCGCGGTGGCCGATGCGGTCGTACTCGAAGCCCGGGGAAACAGTCAGTGGAGCTTTCGACTACGGTTTCCCAACCACGACAAACTCTCCCTCTTTCATAACTTCATCCTCGAACACGACATCCCGATTCACATCGAGCGAACGTACACGTTGAGCGAAACGACCGAGCGTGGTCACCGATTCGGCCTCTCACAAGAACAGCGCGAGGCACTGGTACTCGCTACCCGGCAGGGCTACTTCGCTACGCCGCGAGAGACGAGTCTCGAGGATATCGCCGCGGAATTGGAGATCAGCGAACAGGCCGTCTCGAATCGAATTCGCCGAGGGAACGAAAAGATCCTCCAACAGGTGTTGCTCACGTCGGCGAGGGACTTCGAGTGATCTGATCCGCTTAAAAAGGGATTGAGCATACAATAGTGTCACCAAAGTGGCGTGGGCCGATACACCTCGATGTGAACGTACCTCCGAACGACACCGATACACAAACCGCTGTTCACAGGGCGCTGGCCTGCGCATATCGTCGCCGGGTTGTAGAGTATCTGGCCGGTTGCGAGGGCGACGTCGCCACGGTAGATGAACTAATCGCGAATCTTCACGATCACGATGAGGTTACCGAGAACCGGAGACACATCGCCGTGAAGTTACATCACGTCGCACTCCCGAAGTTGGCAACGCTTGGATTCCTCGAGTACGACGACAGGAGCCAAACGGTTCGGTATCGAGAGTCACCAGTTCTGGAACGGGAACTGCGTCGATGTGTTGACGTGACCGCGGTCACGTGACTCGTCTCCCGGTCGCGTCAATGGCGGCCACAGGAGTCCGCAAATAGGCCAGAGGAGGCTGCCATGTGTCAGCTGTGTCGGATTCCGTACGACGGTACCGTGTTCAAGGCCATCAAATCGGTTACCGTATCGCGGATTGATGCATAGGGTCTCTGTATTCAGCATGCATCTTCTGATAAAGAGTCGCCCCAGTTGGGCTTGGGACTGACCGCCAGGGAGGCGCGTGACCTGCGTGAATCGCTGTCGTCCAAGCAACGAAAGCGGCTCGAGACAACGGTCGAAGATCTGCTGTCACTGTTCGGGAAAGCTCATGCGATCGCGATTCTGTCGGAGTTCGCGTTTGTCGACGGCCCACTACGGTTCTCTGAACTGGAATCTTCACTCGACATCGCTGCGAATACGCTTTCAGTTCGGTTGCAGGAACTGACTGAGGCTGGTTTACTCGTTCGCCAGGAATACAACGAAGTTCCGCCACGGGTTCAGTACGAACCGACACCGAAAGCTGAGCAACTATTCCCCGCCTTCCGTCATTTCCACGTCTGGGCGATCAATTACGAACTCGACGACGTAGATGTGCACTGAGAGTAATGACGGGGCGGTCGATGATGATGCCTTCCTCCAGCCATCCTCTGGGTGAATCACGTCGTTTCTGACAGTTGAGTTGGAACTTATTCGATGAGTGCTGCATCATAGCGCGAATGTCACACGAGATATGGGTCAATTTGTGAAGAGAGATCGCTCAGCACAGGCGAATGACATATTCCATCTACCAACAGAAACAAGGGCCAGCGGCTATCACAGATTTACATGAGTGATTCCGACGAATTGCCGGGTTCTGACTCTGATATGGTCGTAAATCGTGGTGAAACGTACACCCACGCAGAACACGGCCAGGTTGTGGTCGCAGGGATTTGGAAAGGGATTGAGCAAGTTGACGAAGCTCGCCACACTGATGAGAAGGATGTGTTCATCGTCCGGTATTCAGCTGAAATTAACGGGGAAGAGGTTGACGAACTCACAGATACGCTGGACGAATTTCTCCAATCGATCGAATAATCAAGATTCAGTTCCCGACTGTTTTCAGAAGGGAACTACGTATTGCTGTAATTCAGTGTGGAAACCCCTCGAGAACGGAGTTCGTGAATGCGAAAAATTGATTGGTCTTCAGTGAAGACTTCGTTTCCGATTTAGGCAATCTTAATAGGCGAAAGTAACAATAGCCCGATGATGACTGGGTCAAGCCAAAACTGGTGGCCGAATAAGTTGAACCTGAAGATCCTCGATCAGAACGCCCGTCCCGTCGATCCGATGGGAGAGGAGTTCGATTACGCCGAGGCGTTCCAGACACTCGACCTCGAGGAAGTGAAGGCAGACATCAGGGAGGTACTGACGACGTCCCAGGACTGGTGGCCGGCCGACTACGGCCACTACGGGCCGCTCATGATCCGAATGGCGTGGCACAGCGCGGGCACCTACCGCACCAGCGATGGCCGCGGCGGCGCGTCCGGTGGCAGACAACGCCTCGCCCCCCTCAACAGCTGGCCCGACAACGTGAACCTCGACAAGGCACGCCGGGTACTCTGGCCGGTCAAACAGAAGTACGGCCACAAACTCTCGTGGGCGGATCTGATGGTGCTGGCCGGGAACGTCTCACTCGAGTCAATGGGATTCGAGACGTACGGCTTCGCCGGCGGACGCGAGGACGACTTCGAACCAGACGAGGCCGTCGACTGGGGGCCCGAAGAGGAGTGGCTCGGAAGCGACCGTCACGACGAAGAGGGCAACCTCGAGGGCAATCTAGCCGCCGACCACATGGGTCTCATTTACGTGAACCCCGAGGGGCCCCAGGGCGAGCCGGATCCGGAAGAGTCGGCGAAATACATTCGACAGTCGTTCGGTCGCATGGCGATGAACGACGAGGAAACGGTCGCACTCATCGCTGGCGGCCACACGTTCGGGAAAGTTCACGGCGCAGGCGACGGTGACGAGCACCTCGGCCCTGATCCCGAAGAAGCACCCATCGAGCAGCAGGGTCTCGGCTGGGAGAGCGACTACGGCTCCGGAAAGGGCGCGGACACGATCACCAGCGGAATCGAAGGGCCGTGGAACGCCACGCCGATTGAGTGGGACACGGGCTACATCGACAACCTGCTCGACTTCACGTGGTGGCCCGAGAAGGGCCCCGGTGGTGCGTGGCAGTGGACTACCCAGAACGGCGAACTCGACGGCGCCGCACCGGGTGTCGAAGATCCGTCCGAGAAAGAAGACGTGATGATGTTGACGACGGACGTCGCACTCAAGCGGGATCCCGACTACCGCGAGATTCTCGAGCGATTCCAGGACAACCCGGACGAGTTCCAGGAGGCATTCGCGAAGGCCTGGTACAAGCTGACCCACCGCGACATGGGCCCGGCGGAACGGTTCCACGGCCCGGAAGTTCCCGACGAGGAGTTCCTCTGGCAGGATCCCATCCCCGACGTCGACCACGAACTGATCGGCGAGGAGGAGATCACCGAACTCAAAGAGCGCCTCCTCGGGTCGGAACTAACCGTCTCCCAGCTGGTCAAGACTGCCTGGGCGTCGGCGTCGACCTACCGCGACAGCGACAAGCGCGGTGGCCCGAACGGGGCCCGCATTCGACTCGAGCCCCAGCGGAACTGGGAGGCGAACGAGCCCGAACAGCTCGAGTCGGTGCTTTCGACCCTCGAAGCGATCCAGGAGGACTTCAACGGCTCGCGATCCAACGACGTCAGGGTCTCGCTCGCCGACCTGATCGTGCTCGGCGGCTGTGCCGCCGTCGAGAAGGCCGCGAGCGATGCCGGCTACGACGTCGAGGTGCCGTTTGAACCGGGTCGTACCGACGCGACGCAGGCACAAACCGACGTCGAGTCCTTCGAGTGGCTCGAGCCGGACGCCGACGGGTTCCGCAACTACCTCGGTGACGGGGATCACGACCGTTCACAGGAGGAGTTGCTGGTGGACAAAGCCGACCTCCTGACGCTGACGGCCGACGAGATGAGCGTGCTGGTCGGCGGCCTGCGCGTACTGAACGCGAACTACCAGGACTCCGACCTCGGCGTCTTCACCGACCGACCGGAGACGCTGACCAACGACTTCTTCCAGACCCTGCTCACCATGGACTACGAGTGGGAGCCGGTTTCGGAGTCCGAAGAGATCTTCGAACTGCGCGACCGCGAAACAGGCGAGGTCGAGTGGAAGGCCTCCCGCGTGGATCTCCTCTTCGGTTCGAACGCCCGGCTTCGCGCCATCTCAGAAGTCTACGGTGCCGACGACGCCGAGGAGAAGTTCGTCCGTGACTTCGTCGATACGTGGAACAAGGTGATGCACCTCGACCGCTTCGACCTCGAGTAGTCCGACCACTGACCCGGGTACCCCTACCACACCACTTTCCTCCATCGCTGTTTCGACCAGCGTGCACCGACGTGCGAGCCACTGTCCGGGAATTCAACGACCCACGAGCACGCAGTGAGACGCTACCGAGCGAGCGTCGCGTTCGTCACACGGTGACATCGACGATAGTCGAAGAGAACGTCGGCAATTACTGCACGAAGCGATAGTCGAACGGCGGGCTACAACGGCGGTTCTCGACCAGTGTACCACCGCTGGTCGCATCCTGGGCGAGTTGTTCAAGCGAGCGACCGGCTACAGACCGACGGCCTCGAGCAAGTCGACCGAGACGCCAGCTGCCTGCACGGCTTTGTAGCCGAGGTAGATGCCGACGATACCCATGATGCCGGGGAGTTCCGGCGGGGCCGGGATCGGAACCTCCACGAACGCAAACACTGCACCGGCGAGAAAGCCGGTCAGGAGCGCGAGAACTACGAGTTTGATTGCCATAGCATTACGAGTGGGAACACCGCCACCAAAAGCGCTCTGGATCGTCGTGGCCGAAGCCCAGTCTGGTGCTCACTCGAGCGACGGATTATCGACGATTGACGATACACAGTTTTAATATCGTCGAACTCCGGACGGTGTAGTATGCAAACCACCGTTCGACAGACGAACCTGACAGTGCCGACCGATCTCGAGTCATCACAGGCGAAGCTCCTCTATCTCTCGCTCGCCGTCTGTGACGACGCGACGGTCGACGACCTCTGTACGGATCTCAACGTCGACAAGGGATCGGCACTCTCGATTCTCGGAACGCTGCGCGAGCGCGGTTACGTCGAGCGCGCCGACGGGCAGTACCGGGTCGTCCAGACCGCACGATAGCTCTTTCCTGCAACCGCACACTACGGATCGTTTTCCGGCGTCTCGAGGACGTACTCGAGGAGGAGATCCGCGAGAAACGAGCCGACCATCAGCGGCACCAGCACGTAGCCAAAGGCGTGGAGCATCACGAGCATCGACCACTGCGCGAGCGGTTCCGTTGGCGTCCAGAGCAACGCCAGCGAATCGTCCAGAAACCCACGGGTGAGGACGAGCAGGACGATCAGGACGCCAACGGCACACACGAGTCGAACGGCGAGGCCGCGACGGTCGATGGCCGAGGCAATCCCTGGTGATGGGTCGGGCCAGTCCTCCTCACGCTCGTTCTCAGTATCCATGCCGTCATCTCCCTCGCGAGTGTTCGATCCCGATCTCGAGGTTCGGTCGCCGGCAGTCATCGAGTGACGCCACCAGCGCCTCGAGTACAGCACAGCCCGTGCATCGACGTCGTCACAGCTCGATCCGCTCGACGAGTTGCTCCCGGTTCTCGTTCGTGTTGACCGCGACGATTCGGATCTCGTCCTCGAGACCCGATCCCTTGAGCTTCGCTTTCAACAGGTTGTCGACCTGATAGACGCCGGCGGCGTTCGTCATCGCGATTTCGACCATCACGGGAGTCGCTTCGCCCTCGTGGAGGGAGACGCGACTGATCGCCTGGCTCGAGAGCGTGTTGATCCCACGTCCGCCCTGCTCGTAGGGGATGCGCGAGCGACCACGCTCCATGTCGAGGGCGTCGGCAACCCGGATAACGCCCGCTTCGGTCGTCAGGGGCGTTTCGGCGGTGTGGTGACAGAGAATTGCGTGGAGGACTTCGCCTTTCACCCGGACGCTATCGGCGACGTCGTAAAACTCAGGGAGCACACGATCGAGGATGTCCGCAGCCAGTGGAATCGAGTAGTACGCGTGCTCGCTGCGGTGGACGATGTGGCCCACGTCGTGGAGGGTCGCCGCGAGGGCGACGATTACCGACTCGTCGGCCTCCTCGAGACCCTGCTGGCGGGCGCCGTTGAAATCGACGTCGCCAGCTTTGAGCAGATCGTAGAGACAGAGCGCCCGGTTGCGGACGATTTCGATGTGTTTCGCGCCGTGATCGTTGTACCGCTTGCGGTCGACGGCGTTGATGTTCTGCGCCTCGAGATAGGTCTGAATTTCCGTATCTTCCTCGATGAACTCGAGAACCGTGTTCAGTTTCTCATCAGGGAAGTGGTGCTCCTCGTCGGGATCGTACACCCGACGACCGTCACCGCTGTCACCGCTGGTGCTATCGAGGGGGTCGCTCTGTTCCATACCCCAGTGGTCGTCGGGAACACAAAAAAGGGCTCCGCTGGCGGCACGTCCACGCCATCGACGCCTCACAGGGATCTGTCGTCAGCTATCGCCGTTCGTCCGGCACTGGGCGCACGGTCGACAGTACACTGGCAAAGCGTTCCCCATCAAGCCTTCACAACGGCTTCCTCGACCGCGTCGTAGTCCGGTTCAACGCCCGCATCGTCGCTGACCCATGTGTACGTCACCACACCATCGGCATCGACGACGAACACGGCTCGTTTGGCTAGACCGTACACGTCGATGGTGGCGAAATCAGTCCGGACGTCGTAGGCGTCAATGAGCTCCTTCTCGAAGTCGCTGATCAGATCGAACGAGAGTCCCTGCTGGGATCGGAACTCGTTGAGCGCGAACGGGGAATCGACGCTGACGCCATACACTGTCGCCTCGAGGTCGTCGAATCGGCCCAATCGATCCTCGAACGTGGACAGTTCAGTGGCGCAAGTGCTCGTGAACGCCGCCGGGAAGAAGGCGAGGACGATCGATGCCTCTTCCTCGAGGCGATCGGTGAGTGTGAACGATTCGACATCTCCGGTTGCGACCGGTGCCGAGATCTCGGGAGCAATGTCGCCGACGTCGACCATATCGGTACCTCCGGGGCGGCCGGCAAGGGGATTTCGTTTTCGGACGCCTCTGACCGGGTCGCTCGAGGGAGGGAGTGGGGACTCGCCTCATCGAAGTCGCCAGGCGTTCGAACGGCCGTCACAGCCAATTAACCGGTCATACCAACGTTCCGGGAGTGTGAACCGTCGGTGATCCCGCTCGGGTCAAAATATCGGCAGTAGCGGGGCCATACACGACTGTTTTCGCTTCCTGCGGCTTCACCCGCCGGTCCAAAAAGGTTATAATTGCCAGCGGGTAATCCACGCATAGAGATGGTAGCCGAAATCGCACCGCTTGTCATCCCCGGCGTTCCCGGGGGTCCGGAACTCCTGATCATCCTCTTCATCGCCATTTTGCTCTTTGGGGCGAACAAGATCCCCAAGTTGGCTCGGTCGACAGGGGAGGCCATGGGCGAGTTCAAGAAGGGGCAGGAGAAAGTTGAAAAGGAACTCGAAGAAATGCGCGAGACTGGAAACTACGACGAGGAGGAAGACGAGTTCGTCGACACCGAGCCGGTCACGGACGACGATGAGTTCGATACCGAGACGGAGACAGAGACGGAAACCGAAACGGAAACGAACTAGGATTTTTATCGGGGCGAGTGGCCTAGCGGAGAGGGCAGGAGGTTCCTAACCTTCTGATCGCGGGTTCGAATCCCGTCTCGCCCGTCAACGCGCCGAGCGACGCGAGGCCGTTGACGGATCGTGCGGGATTCGAATCAGGGAGCAGCTTTGCTGCGACCGTGGTTCGAATCCCGTCCCGCCCGAGTCTACCGTAGACGGCGGTGAGCTCCGGGAACGACACAGGGAGATTCGAATTAGACACGGGATTCCGCGAGCGAAACGAACTGGTTCTCAGACGTGGTTCGAATCCCGTCTCGTCCGACATCAGTTCGGAACGACAGCGGACACTCGAGCGAACGGTTTTATCACACCGAGCACTCGAACCTGCTCCTCGAGCTCCGAAGTCGACCTTTCCAGCGGAAACGACGGGGAAATCGAGCCCAAACGTCCGCTGTGTGGCCGACAAGAGCGATCTACTCGAGCAACGATTCGCCAGTCATCTCCGGCGGCTGTCGGAGGTCGATACACTCGAGCATCGTGGGGGCGATGTCGGCGAGCGTCCCGCCCTCGCGGACGGCCCAGTCGCTCCCCACCTCGCCGGCCGTCGGATCGACGTAGACGAACGGGACGTCGTTGTAGGTGTGGGCAGTGTGGGGCTCCTCCTCGCTGCCCATATCATCGGCGTTGCCGTGATCGGCGGTGACGAACACGTGGGCACCGTGATCCGCGAGCGTCTCGAGCAGGCGGCCGAGTTGGGTGTCGACGGCCTCAACGGCCTCGACAGCTGCGCGGTAGTCGCCGGTGTGACCGACCATGTCGGGGTTGGCGTAGTTGAGTACCAGGACGTCGGGATCGTCGCGTTCGATGTGTTCGATAGCGGTATCGGTGACCGCGGGGGCGCTCATCTCCGGTTGCAGGTCGTAGGTCGGGACGTCGGGGCTGGCGACGATCTCCCGGATCTCGCCCTGGAACTCGACCTCCCGGCCGCCGTTGAGGAAGTAGGTAACGTGGGCGTACTTCTCGGATTCGGCAATCCGCAACTGGGTTTTCCCGGCGTCGGCGAGCACCTCGCCCAGCACCTGCGTGGGCTGGTGGGGCGGGAACGCCACCGGCAGGTCGAACGTCTTGTCGTACTCGGTGAGCATGACGACCTTGCTCTCCGGTGGGTGCGACTCGAACTCCCACTCGGGGCGAATATCGGCGAGCAGGCGGGTCAACTGACGCGCCCGGTCGGAGCGGAAGTTGAACCAGACGACCGCATCACCGTCCTCGAGTGTCAGTCCATCCTCGACGAGCGTCGGTTCGACGAACTCGTCCGTCTCGCCGCGCTCGTATGACTCAATCACGGCATCGACCGCCGACTCGGCTTCGTAGTCGGCCTCCCGATTCACGATGGCGTCGTAGGCCCGTTTCGTTCGCTCCCAGTTCTGGTCGCGATCCATCGCGTAGTACCGGCCGGTGACTGTCGCAACGTCGCCCGTCCCGGCTTCCTCGACCACCGCCTCGAGGGTCTCGAGGTAGCGCTCCCCGCCGTGGGGCGAGGTGTCCCGACCGTCGGTGATCACGTGGGTGACGGCCTCGACCTCCCGGTCGGCAGCCATGCCGATCAGCGCGTGGAGGTGCTCCTGGTCGGCGTGGACGCCGCCGTCGCTGACGAGACCGAGGAAGTGAACCCGTCCGTCGTGAGCGAGCGCGTAGTCGAACGCGGCGTTGATGGCGTCGTTCTCCCGAAAGCTGCCGTCGGCGACGGCGTCGGCGATCCGGGTGTACTCCTGTAAGACCACCCGGCCAGCGCCGATGTTGAGGTGACCGACCTCGCTGTTTCCCATCTGTCCGTCCGGCAGGCCGACCCGGCGGCCGGCGACCTCGAGGCATCCCGACGGGCAGGTAGCGGTCAGCCGGTCGACGACGGGTGTGTGCGCCGCCTCGACCGCGTTCCGACCGCCGTCCTCGCTGCCCAGGCCCCAGCCGTCGAGGATGATGAGTGCCGCGTCCATATTCGGGGTACCGTTTCCGCCGTCAATTACCTGTCGTTCGGCGAAACGCGTGCCGGAGTGGCCCCTGCGCCCGGTCGATGCCGAGTCACCGAAACTCGATCGCGTCGCTCGGCGCCACCTCGCCGAACAACCAGTAGGCGTGTTCGAGGGCATACTCGTGGTGGTCGTCCTCGAGCGCGCCGATGCAGTCCTCGAGCAGAATTGGGCGGAAGTCACGAAGGCTAGCGCTACCACCGGTGTGGAGGACGCAGACGTTCGCGAGCGTTCCACAGAGGAGGAGATCGGTGATTCCCCGGGCGTTCAGCCAGCCCTCGAGTTGGGTCTGGTAAAACGCGTCGTAGGTGTGTTTCTCGACGACGAGGTCGTCCTCGCGCACGTCGAGTTCCGCGACGAGTTCGGCCTCCCAGGAGCCCTCGAGGACGTGCTCACCCCAGCGCTCGAACTCGTCGTAGTAGTGGGCGTCCTCGAACTGTTCCGGCGGGTGGACGTCACGCGTGTAGACCACCTGCGCGCCCGCCACCCGCGCTCGAGCGACGAGGTCGACGATGGGGTCGACGACAGATTCGCTCCCCGGTGCGTACAGCGAGCCGTCAGGGTGACAGAAGCCGTTTTGCATGTCGACGACCACGACGGCGGTGGTCGCCGGCTCGAGTTCGTGTACGTGTTCGAAATCGGGTGCCATACGCGAAGGAAGGTACTCCCAACCAATAAATATCAGCGGGCTCGGTAGCCGATGGAGACGGAAACGGAGACAGAGACTGCGTCAGCCCTCAGCCCGCGAGCAACTGCGGGCCGAACAGCATGAACAGGAAGCTCACGAGCATCGTGATCCCGACGGTGGTCGTCACCACCCGAACCATCCCGCGGGTCGCATCGAACGGCAGCCGCGAGAGGACGGCTTCGGTGCTCGTCCGTAGGATGTGCCCGCCGTCGAGCGGGAACGCCGGAATGCAGTTGAAGAAGCCGAGCTGGACGTTGATCCAGCCGGTCCAGAACAGCAAGTTTGCGACGGCGAACACCGTCCAATCGCCCAGTCCGGCGAGTGGGCCCTGTGCCTGGTAGAAGTTCTCGATACCGCCGGTGAAGCCAGCGAAATTGTACGGGAGGAGTTCGACGACCGAGACGATCGGCAAGAAGAGGACGAACGCGATCTTGCCGAGGAAGCTGTCGGTCACGTGGCCGAAGCTGCCGTCGGCGTCGCCGCCGAGAATTGCCAGGTACTCCTCGGCGGGGTACAGCTCGAGGCCGCCGTCGTTGACGTCGACGCCCGAGATGCCCTGGATGCCGTAGAAGCCGACCGTTCCGCCGCCGGTGCGCTCGCTACGTTCGCCGAGGGTGACGGTGTAGCTGACCCGTTCGCCACCGAGGTAGCCCGCGACGACCACCTCGTCACCGGGCTCGTTCGAGCCGAGGAGGGACTCGAGGTGACTGTACGAGGGGGTTCGCTCGCCGTCGAACTCGGTGATGACGAATAGTTCGCCGCCGGGGGCACCTGCGTCGGCGAGCGGCCCGTCGCCCGAGATTTGGACGGCGCTACCGATCGGGGCGTCAGCAATCTCGGTCTCTTCGCCGTCGCGGTTGACCGTCAGGGTGACCGTCTCTGACTCGCCGACAGCGTCGAAGAAGCCGGACTCGGTGACGACGGGTTCGCCGTCGACGGCGAGAATCAGATCGCCGGGCTCGAGGCCGACGGGTGCCCCGTCGATCGTCGCCGTGACGGGCAGGGACTGTTGCATCTCTACCGTGCGCTCGTCATCGAGTTCGACCGTGACGGTGCCGCTCCCGGCGTCTTCCAGCCGGTCGGAGAGGTCGTCGTTCGACTCGACGTGTTGTCCCTCGACGGCGGTAATCCGGTCGTTCGGCTGGATGCCAGCTGCATCGGCGGGTGAGCCGGGGGCGACGCCGCCGATGGCGGCACCCGGTGCGACGGCGATCGCGCCAGCAACGGGGCCGAAAAGGAGCGCGAAGGCGATGATGGTCACCACAAAGTTGAAGGTGACGCCAGCGGCGAACATCCGGGTCTGCCCCCCACGAGAGGCCTTTCGGCTGCTCTCGTGGTCGGGCTCGACGAACGCGCCGATCGGGAGGAGCGCGAACATCGCGACGCCCATCGAGTTGATGTCGATGTCCTCGACCCGACAGAGGAGGCCATGGCCGCCCTCGTGGACGACCAGGCCGACGAGCAGCCCGAAGACGATGCCGGGGGTCGCCGACAGTGGGAGGAACTCGTTGACGCCGGGGATGACCAGGACGTTCGTCGGCTGCTGGACGCTCGAGGGCTGAGGAGCCCGTCCAGCGGCGATTGCAGCGGTGAGCAAGAAGACGAACATGCTGGCCATCACGACGATGGAGATACCGACGCCGAGGTTTGCACAGGCCCGCCAGAAGCGTTTGGGGCCGGCGAGCCAGTCCAGGAAGTCTCGACCACGCTTCGTGTGGACGGTCAGGATCGGGCCCTGGGTGTTGACGTAGTCGGGGAGGAGCCCTTGCTGACGGAGGAGGACAACCGCGAGCCAGTAGGCGGCGATCCCGGCGAGGATCCACGTGAGCGTTCCCGAAATTGGGAGCTCGAGCAGTGCGACGGACGTGGCATGCTGCATTGGTACGTCTTCGGGGAGGCGTGGCCAAAGGCGTTTTGTCTGGGCGCGACGAAAATCGTGTTACGGGATAGCGTGCTCGAGCGTCCTCCCGCTTACGTCACTATTTGAAGTGTTTTGGCTACAAAATCTGTAATTAGGACAGCGATGAACGTGGCGAACGGCGTTTCGAGCGACGCAAGGAACCGTTATCGCTCCCGTCGAAGCCGATCCACGACGAAGTTGCGATCGACCTTCGCGAGGAACGGGCCCAGCTTCGGCCCCTGCTCTTCGTCGAAGAACAACCGGTAGCCGGCGCCGAAGAAGTCCCCGATCTCGAGGTCGTGACGTTTCGCAGATTCGTAAATTTCGCCTTGAATAGCCTCACCATCGTGACCCTCGGCGACGAACGCCGCGAGGTCGTCGAGGGCGTTCTCGGTCGCCTCGTCGAACTCGTGGTCGGGGATCGTCGTTCGCTTGAGTTCGTAGTCGAACTCGTTTTCGGTGCGCCGGGCCCAGTTTCGCGCCTGTTCGACGCGGGAAAGGGCGTTCTCGACGGCTTCCTCCGGGGCATCCTCCGGGATATGCCCTTCCCGGCGGGCAATTTCCTCGCGGAGCTCGGGGTCGTCGGTCATCCCCAGGACGGCAGCGAACGTGTACGGAAGCCGGATTCGATCCGCGCTCGGGTCGTCGACCACAAGGGGGTAGACGCGGTCGGCGAACGCCTGCTCGTCCTCGCCGGCATCGACCTCGCCGAAGTAAGTCGCCTCGAACCGGTCGAACTCGTCGACGAGCAGGTCGAGGCGTTCGACGCTGAAATCCCGGGCCTTCGAGGGATCCTTCGCGAAGAAGTACCGAAGCACGTCGGGCTCGAGCAACTCGAGCACCTCCGAGACGAGGATAACGTTGCCCTGCGAGGAGGAGAACGGCTCGCCGTCGAGGGTGAACCACTCGTAGACCATCGGGACGGGCGGTTCGATATCGAGTACGTTGCGAGCGATGTCCTCGCCGCTGGGCCAGGAGCCCTCGGCGTGATCCTTCCCGAACGGTTCGAAGTCGACGCCGAGCACCTGCCACTGACCGGGCCACTCGAAGCGCCAGGGCATCTTGCCCTCCCGGAACGTCGCGGTGCCCTCGTGGCCACAGCCGCCGATCGTCTGGTCGCCGGCTTTCATGTCCGTACACGCGTAGTCGACGGTACCGGCCTCGAGGTCGACGCCGGTCACGGTCTCGGTCACCTTTCCGCACTCTTCGCAGATCGGGTTGAACGGGACGTAGTCGGCGTCGACTTTGTCCTGGTAGTTCGAGAGCACTGCCGCGGCGCGCTCGCGGTGCTCGAGCACGAACTCGGTGACAGGATCGAGGTCGCCCGATTCGTAGAGGTCAGTCGTCGAGACCAGGTCGATGGGTACCTCGAGGGCGTCGGCGCTGTCCTGGATGATCGTCGAGAAGTGGTCGCCGTAGGAGTCACAGCAGCCGAAGGGGTCGGGGATGTCGGTGTAGGGTGCCCCCAGATTTCGACCCAGCGCGCCCGCGTTGACGTCCCCGAGGTCGACGAGGTTCCCCTCGAGGTCACAGAGCGTGCGCGGGAGCTTTCGGAGCGGGTCGCGGTCGTCGCTGGTGAACACCTGGCGAACCTCGTGGCCACGCTCGCGGAGGACGTCGGCGACGTAGTAGCCCCGCATGATCTCGTTCATGTTCCCCAGGTGAGGGACGCCGGAGGGCGAGATGCCGCCCTTGATGACGATCGGTTCCTCGGGGTCGCGGGCCTCGATACGGTCGGCGACCTCGTCGGCCCAGAAGACGTGGAACGCGTCGTCGGTCTCGGCTTCTCGCTCGCGTTGGAGGGTGTAGGGGCTCTCCGTGTCGTCCATCCCGTCCGTCTCGTCCGTCGAACCAGCGCTCGAGGAATCGCCGTCAGTGTGCATCGCTGGCCCAGTAGGTCGGCTCTTCACCCGCCGACTCGGGGATCACGTCGGTTCCCTCGTGGTCGCCGTACCGGACGGCGCGGGCGATACGCTCGGGGTCGGTGCCGTCGAGGACGATCGTTCGCATTCCCGACCGCTGGATGATCTTCGCGGCGAGCAGGTCGACGGGAGCGGACGCCCCCGCATTCATCTCGAGGCCGGCGATCACGTCGACGAGTTCCGCCGCCGAGAGTTCGTCGTACTTCGTCGCCGTGTCGTCCTCGTTCGGATCCGCAGAGTAGACGCCGGGGACGCTCGTCGCGTATACGAGGAGGTCGGCGTCGACGTACTCGGCGAGGGCGGCACCCACAGCGTCGGTCGTCTGGGCCGGGGCGACTCCACCCATCACGCAGACGTTGCCCCTCCGGAGCGCCTCGCCCGCGGCTTCGTAATCTCGAGCCGGGGCGGTCACCGAGTCCTCACCGAGGGCCGCGATGAGGAGTCTGGCGTTGAGTCGGGTAACGTCGATCCCCAGTTGATCCAGTTCGATCTCGTTGGCGCCCAGTTCGCGGGCGGCACCGATGTACTCGCGGGCGACACCGCCGCCGCCGACGACGGCACCGACCCGACACCCATCCGCGACGAGGTCTTCGACGACGGCGGCGTGGGCTGCCACCCGATCCGCACCCGGCTCGGGAACGAGTACGCTCCCACCGATTGAGACGACCACTTTCATACTACCGCGGTGTAACCGCGAGTCCATCTTAAGGGTTGTCAACGCCGGTCACCACCGCGTGTGGGGTTGTCTACCGACGACAGCTACAAAACGTCCGCCACCCACCATTCCGATATGTACGTACTCGGCATCATCGACGGCGGGGCGAATGACGACCGCCTCGAGCGCACGGCCGACCGGATCGTCGATCAACTCTCGCGATCCGGTCGGGTCGGCGTCGTCCGCTACGACGCCACCATCGCCGACGGGCTCAACACGCTTCGCGACGCGGGGATTACCCCCGGTGGCGACGTCACGTACGCCCTCGGTGCCGACGGCGACTGGACGGCCTCCGGCACGGAACTCACCGTCGCCGATGCGCTCGACTCACTCGCGCCCACCTGCGCGTACGCTGTCGTCATCGGCCTCGAGATACCGGGCCATCCGACGGTCGTCGTCGGCGACGAACGCGAACCCTCGAAATCGCCCGTGATCGCGACCGTCGGCACGCCCAACAATCTCGATCTGGAGGCCCTGGCGACTGATCTCGAGGCCACGGATCCCTATCGGACGCTCGAGTCGCTCGTCGAACGGGTCAAAACACGTCAGGACGCTGATCAGGCCGGAGCCATCGCAACGTTTACGGGTCGCGTTCGCGCGAAAGACGACCCAGAGGACGCCCGAACGGAGTACCTCGAGTTCGAGAAGTACGACGGCGTCGCCGACCAGCGGATGGCGGCGCTGCAGGCCGACCTCGAGGCGCGTGAGGGCGTGTACGGGGTCGAACTGTACCACCGGACGGGGGTCGTCCGTAACGGCGAGGACATCGTCCACGTCGTCGTGCTTGCCGGCCACCGCGAAGAGGCGTTTCGCACCGTCGAGGACGGTATCAACCGCCTCAAAGACGAGGTACCTCTGTTCAAAAAAGAGGTGACGGTCGAAGAGACGTTCTGGGTTCACGACCGTTCCTGATCGGTAAATATGTCGAATATATTGGGTTTATGGCGACCGTGGCCGCTTCACAGTGGACGGAGTGTAAAACGTCCAATAATACGTTAGAAGCAGTTTTAAAACTTCTACTGTCCTCTCACACCGCCTTTAACAGTATCGAAAACACAGGTGAAACGAGTGTTACCCCTTGGATTGCTGAAGACATTTGAAACAGTTCGAAGTAACCCGCCTTTATAACATCATCCCACTGGTACGGATAGCTGTCGATGAGCACGACAGCCCAACCCTCCACGGACGGCAAAGAACTCCGCCTCAAACAGTACCTGCGCGAACGCGCTGCCGACGGCGAGATGTACTTCAAAGGAAAGTTCATCGCGGACGACGTCGGTCTCTCCCCCAAAGAGATCGGTGCCCTGATGGTCAAGCTCTCGGAATCCGCGACGGATCTCGAGATCGAAAAGTGGTCGTACACGAGTGCGACCACGTGGCGAGTCGCTCCAGCCTGAACGGGTCGTGTCATCGGCCCCCTGAATTGCAATTGGTCCCACACGTACGCGCTACTCCACACGCGGCGCGTACGACGATCACCCAGGCGGCATCCAGACCGCCCGTCTCACGCACAGCCGTCCGCTGATACCGGCGGGCGGCGAGACGATCACACGCACAAAACCCCGTCGTCGCTGGCCGCACACCAGTCGACGTCGGGGTTTCTCCTATCCCCCAGTTCGACACGGAGCTACAGCACCCACAGCAGAACCGGACTCCGTCGTCGAGCGCCGACATACCCCGGGAGACTATGACACAGCCGTCACGCCGACGACAGTCGATTTATACGAGGTGGCGACGAACGAGCAGGCAATGAATTCGGCCGACGCCGAGGTGCCCGGGAACGGTCCGCCCCTCGAGCGGATCGAATCGGTGTTTCCGGTCTACGAAATCGCGGTCGATGGCGACGAGATTCGCTACTACGGGACGCCACAACTGGCACCCGAGCCGATGATGCGGGAACTCTGGGGTGACTTCCGCGAGGCCGGCTACGACGTTCGGCTCACCGTCGAACGCGGCGAGTACGTCCTCGTCGCCGAGCCCCTCTCGCTGGGCGTCGACGGCATTCCCTGGACGAACCTCGTTCTGTTCCTGGCGACGGTCGCCTCGACGCTGTTTGCGGGGGCGATGTGGTACGGCATCGACCCGATCGGCGACCCGCTCGAGCTGTGGCGCGCGTGGCCGTTTACCGTCGCCATTCTCGGCGTACTCGGCGTCCACGAAATGGGCCATTACGTCCTGAGTCGCTACCATCAGGTCGACGCCTCGCTGCCGTACTTCCTGCCGGTGCCGACGCTCATCGGGACGATGGGAGCGGTGATCAAGATGAAAGGCCAGATGCCGAGTCGAAAAGCACTGTTCGACATCGGCGTCGCCGGCCCGCTCGCCGGGCTGGTCGCCACCGTCGTCGTCACCGTAATCGGCCTCTATCTGCCGCCGGTGCCCGTCCCGGAGGGTGCAGCCGACCCCGACGCGACCCAGATTCGACTCGGCTTTCCGCCGATGCTCGAGATGATCGCCGCCGCCGTCGATCGGCCACTGTACGCCGACGATCCGACGCAAAACGTCAATCCGGTCGTCATCGGGGGCTGGGTCGGCATGTTCATCACGTTCTTGAACCTCATCCCGGTGGGCCAACTCGACGGCGGTCACATCATGCGAGCGATGGTCGGTGACCTTCAGGAAACGGTCGCAGCCGTCGTTCCCGGCGTGTTGTTCTCCCTGGCGGCGTACCTCTATTACGTCGACGGCTACAGCGGCAACGCGGTGTTCATCTGGGTGTTTTGGGGATTGTTCGCCGTATTACTCGCCGCGATGGGGCCAGCCGTTCCGGTGAACGACGACCGCCTGGATCGAAAGCGGGTCGCACTCGGCCTCGTCACCTTCGGTCTCGGTCTGCTCTGTTTCATGCCAGCACCGGTCTCGATCGTCAACTAATAGTGTTCCGTGAAACTGTCGAGACACGCACGCGCTACCGTCTCCGCTCGAGTGGCTCAGGACGTCCACGAATCGCTATAAGCGAGTCTCGAGGGGGCGCATACGGGGCCGCTCACCCGCCGTGGGTATAGCCCCGATCCGCGAGTTTCGCCCCGTCGAGGGTGATGCCCTTGCCAGCGTCGACGACCGCCCCGACCACGGTCAACTCGGTGTCGATGGCTTCTCGAGCGGCCTCGACAGCCGATTCGGGTATCGTACACACCAGTTCGAAGTCTTCGCCGAAGGAGATCGCCCGCTCGAGAATCTCAGCGTCGGTCGCGCCCGTTTCAGAGAGCGCGTCCTCGAGCGCCGAAGCGACCGGAATCGACGCCCCTTCGATGGCGAACCCGCAGTCTGACGCCTCGGCCAGCTGGTGGAGCGAGCGGGCCAGTCCGTCGCTCGAGTCCATCATCGCCGTCGCCACGTCCGCGAGCTCGCGGCCGGCTCGAACCCGTGGCTCGAACCTGAACAGCTCGTTCGCCCGCTCTATGTTGTCGGCGTCGAAGTGGTCGAGGGCGGCCGCGCTCCGTCCCAGCGAGCCGGTGACACAAACGACGTCGCCCGGGGTCGCTCCCCTGCGGAGGACGGGGGCTGTGGTTTCGCCCACTGCAGTCGTCGCCACGGTAAACTCCTGATGGGTGTCGAGGTCACCGCCGACGTAGGCCGCGTTGACGGCATCACAGACGTCGTTCGCCCCGTCGACGAACGCCTCGAGATCGTCCGCATCGAACTCGGGGGCCGCGTAGGCCGCAACGGCAGCCGTCGCGCTCGCCCCCATCGCGGCAACGTCGGAGAGCGAAGCCCCCACCGACCGCCAGCCGGCCGTATAGCGAGTCGTCCCGGCCGGGAAGTCCGTCCGCTCGTGGAGCATGTCCGTCGTGATCACCAGATCGTCGACGATCGCGGCGTCGTCGCCGACCGGGTCGAGGTGGCGCTCGAGCAACGCGAGCGCGGCCCGTTCGTCCATACACCCCCTACCAAGGGCAGGGCGAAAAGCGAACCGGAAGCCGGTCACCGAGTCAGCGAGCGACGCGTGTGGTCGACGTGCGTGGCACTGTCACCCGAAACCACCGACGGGGCGGTGGAGGGACAACGATGCCCTTAAATGGCGCCAGAGGGAACGAAACCCCAATGGCTACGATGTACGACGTTCCGGCGGAAGCGCTCATCGAAGCGCTCGCCGAGAACCTCGCCGACGACCTCGAGGAACCGGAGTGGGCAGCGTTTACGAAGAACGGTGTCGATCGAGAACTGCCCCCAGAGCAGGAGAACTTCTGGGCGATCCGCGCGGGCAGCCTGCTTCGGAAGGTCGCCGACGACGGCCCGGTCGGCGTCCAGCGCCTCGCCACCGAGTACGGTGGCGGCAAACCAGGCTCGAACCGCTACCGCGTCGCCCCCGACAAGCGATCGGACGGCTCGCGAAACGTCATCCGCACGATCCTCCAGCAACTCGAGGAACTCGACTACGTCGAGACCGCCGACGGTGAGGGTCGACGGATCACCGCCGAGGGACGCAGCTTCCTCGACGAGACCGCCGGCGAAGTTCTCTCCGACCTCGACCGTCCGGAACTCGAGCGCTACGCCTGATAGGGATCGTTTATCGTCTTTCGCTGTTCCGTAGTGGAAGCGCAATAGCGTGGGCCGGATCGCCGTCAGCGGTGCAATTGCGTGAAACGAATACGACGTCGTCGAGAGTATCGGTCATCAGTTCCTGATCGCCCGCGTCCGTAATCATTTTCTCCGTCCCCAAACAACACGTGTGTATGAACGGTGGACAATCGGACGACGACCTCGATGAACTGCGCCGCAAGAAGATGGAGCAGCTTCAGGAGCGCGCCGAGTCCCAGTCCGGTCAGGGGCAAGGACAGGCCAACGCCGAAGCACAGGAGGCCGCCCAGCAACAGGCCGAAGCCCAGCGTCAGGCGCTCTTACGGCAGTATCTGACCGACGAGGCACGAAAGCGACTCAACACGGTAAAGATGAGCAAGCAGCAGTTCGGCGAACAGGTCGAACGACAGATCGTCGCGCTGGCCCAGAGCGGACGGATTCAGGGCAAGATCGACGACGAAAAGATGCAACAGCTACTCAAGGAACTCCAGCCCGAGAAGAAGAGCTTTGACATCAAACGACGTTGAGCAGACATCGATGTCAACGCCGACACAGCCGTCGAGTCCGATGCGCCTCGGATTGCTCTACAGCGGCGGGAAGGACTCGACACTCGCCGCGCTCCTCCTCGATAACTTCTATGACGTCACCCTGATGACGGCAACGTTCGGGATTACCGACGACTGGACGTACGCGCGCGACACCGCCGAATCACTCGATTTCGCGTTCGAACGCCTGGATCTTGACCCGGACGTGGCGGCCGACGCCGTCGAGACGATCCGCACCGACGGCTTCCCGCGAAACGGCATCCAGCGGGTACACCAGCACGCCCTCGAAGCGCTGGCCGAGTCCGGATTCGACGCCGTCGCAGATGGAACGCGCCGAGACGACCGGGTGCCGACGGTCTCGCGGGCACAGGCCCAGAGCCTCGAGGATCGACACGACGTCGATTACATCGCGCCACTGTCGGGCTTCGGACGGCAGGCGGTCGATCGGCTGGTGGACTCGACGCTCGACGTCACCGTCGGGCCGAGCGAGGAGATCACCCGGGCGGACTACGAAGCCGAACTTCGGGCGCTCATCGCGGAGGCCGACGGGCAGGACTCGATCGGGTCGCTGTTTCCGGCCCACGAACAGACGCACGTACGGGGCGTACAGGATCGATAACGCCAGAATCGGTGACGTGACGGTCTCGCACACTCATGTCACTCGGTTCTCAGTGTTCGTTTTCGCCTGCGTTTCCGTTTGCTGCCTGCTCGAGTTCTCGGCATCACGCGAACCTCGAGCACATCGTCCGAAGAATCGTTCGACGGTATGAGACTACACCCCGACGATGGCCCGTACCTCGAGCAGCACCGGGAGTACCTCGAGCAGCGTCGAGGTGATGGCCTCGATGTCCTCGTCGTCGCCGTACTGGAGGACGATGTACATGGTACCGAACTGGAAAGCGTTGAAACCCGCGTGAGCGGCGATGGGAACGAAGAGGTTGTCGGTGATCGCGTAGAGGTAGCCGAAGATGACTGAACCGCCGAAGACGATGGTGATGGAGAACGCGATTGCCGAGGGTGGGACGGATTCGCCGCCGGGAACGAGCCCGTATGCCGGGAGGTGTACGAGCGCGAAGATAGCGCTCGTGACGAGGACGGCGTGAAGCTTCGTGAACGAGGCGTAGAGGCGTTTCTGGATGACGCCCCGAAAGAGAAACTCCTCGGCTGGGGCGTTGAACAGGAAAACGATGGCGATCATGATCAAGACCATCGTTGGATCCTCACCGATGAAGTTGATCACCTGGTTCGACGACGGCGGGATGTCGAGGAGCGTCGACAGTACCCCCGCACCGATGACGAAGCCGATGCTGACGAGAATTCCGACGATCGACATGAGCCACCCGCGCCGATCCGGAACCGCGATGTCGATGAACCCCCAACCGCGTTCAGTCCACCAGAGGTAGGCTGCTCCTGCGACGAAGAAGCCGGCAAAGTTGAGGACGAAAAACGCCGTCCTAATCTCTCGGGAGGTCTCAGCTGGTTCGGATATCAGCCCTGGTTCGGCCAGAATCGCCGGCAACGTCAGGAACTCCGCCGAAATAATCCCCCCAATCGTCAAGGCGACGGCGACGAGGAGTGAGCGGCCGTATCCCGCCGAGCGGTTGTGTGTATCCATATCCGGCCGTTTGTCGTGAATAGCCTTGGGCGTTCCTCTCTCGGTCAGGATCGTGATCCTCCGGTTCCGACCCCGTCTCGCTCGAATAGCTGTGTGAGTAGCCGCTGCTGGGCGAACCGCAGATGCCTGTTGATCGTCGGCTGGCTCACCTCGAGCATATCGGCGATGTCCTGACCGGTGCTCTCACGTGGCCAGTCGAAAAAGCCCGCGAAGTACGCCGTCCGGAGCACCTCGAGTTGGCGCTCGGTGAGGTCGTTGAACAGTTCGGTGACGACCTGGGCTCTGGTGTGCATGGCCCGGTCGACGTGCTGACGTGCTTGCAATTCGACGTGATCGTAGGTCTCGCCGAGTGTGTCCACGAACTCCCGGACGTCGGCCGTAGTCGGTAAATCGACGACGGCGTCGATACCCGATGCAGTCGCCCGGATGGATTGTGGACTGCCGCCGTGACGGGTAAGCCGCGAGGCAAGCGGCGTTCCCGAGACGGTGATCTCGAAGTGACAGCGTTCGGGTTCGGATTCGTCCGACGACGCCGTCTCACCGCCACCGATACGTCGGTAACCGACGACGGTAACCAGGTCGTCCAATATCGCGGTAACGGCTGCCGCCGAGGCACCCTCGGTGATGACGAACAGGTGCACCTCGTCGCTGCTGTGTCGCCCCATCCCCTCGTAGGTCACCTGACAGTTGGCGTCCGCAGCGAGGCGGGCAAGGACGTCGTCGGTGCCGTCGATGTGCAGCGTCAACTCGAGGTGGGACTCCGCAGAGAGCGCCGAACGCGCCTCGACGGCCGTGATCGCGTTCGCGATCGTTTCACCGAGTTCGCTGAAGACCGTTCGCTCGAGGTCGCCGAATGCACCAGGTTCGTCGGTGTAGACCGCGAGGACGCCGTACGTGTACTCATCGACGCGGAGGGGGACTGCCAGACACGAGGACAGGTCGTGTGTGAGCGCGGCTTTTCGCCAGGGTGTCCGCAGGTCGTCGGCTACGTTCGAGACGACCGCCGGCGTTTCGGTGAGTGCCGTCGCCACGGCGAGTTCCGGTTCGTCGACATCGGTCTCGAGGGAGACGGCATCGAGATACTCGTTGGGCTGTCCGGCCCAGGCCCGCGGTTCGACGACCGTTTCGGCGACGTTGAGGCCTCCAATCCAGGCGAGTTCGACGTGTTCGCTCTCGCTCAACCGATCACAGACCGTGCGTTCGATGTCCGCCTGGCTGGATGCCCCGATGAGCGACTGATCGACCGTCCGAATGATGTCGTTGATCTGGATCTGTCGGCTGAGCCGGCGATTCTGGGCCTCGAGTTCAGCGTCGCGGGTTCGGAGATCGGCTTCGCTCTCGAGGCGATCGAACGCCGCCTCCATCGTGGCGACGAGCGTCTCGGCGAGACGTCGGGTTTCGTGGTCGATCACGTCGTCGTGAGCGACCACGAAGACGCCGTGGTTGCCGATCGGAACGACCAGCCCTGCCTCGACACGGGTACCGAACACGGGTGACTGACTCGTAACCTCTGCCCCATCAAAGACCGTTTGCGTACCCGTTAGAAACGTTTCCCAGAGCACCGAGTCTCCGTCACCGGCCCCGATCGAAACGTCTCCATCGCAGTAGCCGCTAAATCCGCCGGAGCTCGCGATGGGGTCGAGCGTGTTCGTCTCCGAATCGAACGCGTACACACAACTGCCGGAAACGTCGAGTACCCCGTCTGCAGTCTCGGTTATCAGCGACGCGGCCGCCGGGATGGAGTCGACCTGTAATAGCTCCCGGGTCGTTTCGTGGAGGGACTGAAGCGCCAGTTCCCGCTCTTTCCGCGTGGTAATATCCTGGATCGAGCCCTGCAAGTGGCTCGGCTCACCGTCGTCGGTGTAGCGCTTCCCGATCGTCCTGATCCAGCGAACCTGCCCGGTGTCGGTACCGATCCGAACCTCGAGGTCGTGGGGGTCGCCAGTGGCGGCCGTTCGTTCGAACGCGGTTCGAACCTGGGCTCGGTCGTCGGGGTGAATCAGCGCTATGCTCTCGTCGAATTCCAGCGAGCCCTCTGGCTCCAGACCGAATATCTCGGCGGCTTTCTCCGTCCACTGGCAGACCGATGGCTCGCCGTCCTCGAGTTCGATGACCCACCCACCGACGTCGGCGATGTGTTGACTCTGCTCGAGCATCTCGCGAGTTCGGGTCAGGGTGCGCTCGCGTTCCTTTCGCTCGGTGATATCCTGCAGGGACCCACGGAGCATGACGATTTCACCGTCCTCCCTGACGGGATCGCCGATTACTCTGACCCACCGCTGGTCGCCGCGTTCGGTGTGCAGTCGAGCTTCGAGGTCGTAGCTCACACCGTCCTCGATGGCCCGATACACGGCCTCGCGAACTCGGTGGCGGTCGTCCGGATGGTACCATTCGATCCCTTGCTCGAGCGGAATCGAATCAGCGGGCTCGAGGCCCCGAATACGAAAGGTCTCATCGGTCAACAGGACGTCGTAGGGTTCCCCACCGTGGACGTCGATTTCCCAGCCGCCGACACTCGCCACCCGCTGCGTCTGCTGGAGGAGTTCGCTCGTCCGCTCGAGTTCGCGCTCGCTCTCGACGCGGTCGGTAACGTCGATGATCACTCCCTCGAGGGCCTCGAGAGTTCCCGCATCGTCGAAGACGCCGCGTCCCTGTTCTTTGAACCACCGTCGCCTGCCGTCCGCCGTCTCGGCCTCGTAGGTGACCTGAAACGGCTTCCTGGTCTCGAGGCTCCCCTGGACGTGCTCCCAGAGCACAGAATTGTCCGTAACCAGCACGTCGTCAGCCCAGACCACGGAGCCGTCGACGAGCTGGTCGGGCCGATAGCCGGTCAGTTCCTGACAGCCCTGGCTGACGAACTCCATCGGCCACGTCGGCTCGTTCCGGCATCGGTAGACCATGCCCGGGATGTTGTGCATCAGCGTCGAAAGCTGCCGTTCGCGTTCGCGCAGCCGCTGGCGATGGGCGTTTCGGTCGCTGACGTCACGGCCGACCGCAGCCAACAGTACCGTCCCGTCGGGGTCTTCGACACGCGAAAGTACGAACTCGTAGGGTACGACCGTTCCATCGACTCCGACCGCGTCGGTCTCAATCCGAGCGTGACCGGTCTCGAGCGCCGTCTCGACGGCCGTCTCGACTCGCGTCCGTTCGTCCGAACCGAAGAACTCGAAGGCGTTCATCGAGGTGACGTCCTCGTATGTATAACTCGTCGATGCCACGAGACTCTCGTTCCAGCGTCGAATCGTGCCGTCCGGTTCGAGCAGGATGAACACGTCGTCGACGGCATCGACGAGGTCGTCAGTGTAGCCGCGATACCGCTCGAGGTCGGCCGATCGCGTCCGAAGCGAGTCCGCCAGCCCCTCGAGACGGTCACCGAGCAGGCCGTACTCGTCCGCTCGTTCCGTCGGAACCGCTATGTCGTAGGTGCCTTCCTCGAGCGTGTCGATCGCCTCGAGGAGCGCCTCGAGTGGGTCGTTTCCGTCGACGTCGCCCGTCGGCGTGCCGTCATCAGTGTTTCCCGAACTCCCGCCACCGTTTCCCGTCTCGCGGGTGAGTCCGAGAACACCCACACTGATAGCGATCCACAGGGCGAACACACCCACACTGTCGACCGCACCCAGTGGGTCACCCGCCACCGAAAGGAGTTCGAACCAGGCGCTGTCGACACGCTCGAGGGATCTGCTCGCATCGCCATCACAGTGTGCTGTCATTAGTCCCATGAATCGATAGCAATCACGCGTATAGCTGGCTTGTACCCGCTGAGTGTCGTCGCCGAGTAGTCGGGCACGTCAAGCCCGCGCTATACATATAGTGTCGAATATACGCTGGGGATACACATAAAACGGCTAGGCAAATACCCCGCGTTCACTTAGGCCGGAACAACGATGCCCCAGATTGACACCAGACCCTCCGCCCACTCGATGAGTATGCGCGTGATCGAAGCCATCGCCGAAGACAGTGGTGTCGATCCACTCGATCTCGAGGTACCGCTGTTCGAGGCAGTCGACCCTGAAGCGCTGGATCAACTCTTTCGAGACGACGTCCAGTGTACGGTCACCTTCGAATATGTCGGTCGCGAAATCACGGTTCAACACGACGGTACCGTCACCGTCGATGGGTCGGTGTACCCACCGGCATGAACCGATCGTCGGGGTCGACTCCCGGTCGTTCCGCTGGCTGTTCCGCCGCAGTTCCCAGACGATGCCGGTACCGAACAGGTGTTCACAACGATGACAGCCGTCGAAACCGATAAACACACGACAGGTACGGACACTGACGCCGCAGCGACCGTCCTGTTGATCGGTACCGGAGACCCGATCACGACACTCGAGACGGCACTCGGTCGAACCGACGTGCTCGAGGTGCAGACGGCGGAGACGGTCGAGACGGCACCGATCGGATCACCAGCGGTCGAAAGCGTCGTGTGCGTGGCCCCCGAATCGCCGGCGACCGCCCTCGAGGTGCTCTCGGGCGTTCGGCGTCAAGAATCGACGCTTCCCGTCGTCTGTTATACGGCGCCACAATCGGAGGCGCTGTTCGACGCGGTGCTCGAGGACGACTGGGCAATCCAGCACCGTCCCGGGGAACGGGACGGCGACCGGTTGGCTGCACGGATTCGTCGGCTGATCGATCACCACCGGCAGCGAACGCTGACTCGAAACGTGCTGACAGCGTTCGAAGCTGTCGGTGATGGGATCGCACTCGTCGACCCCGACGGAACCGTGATCGCAGTGAACACCAATTACGTCCGGCAGTTCGCCGTCGCCCGCGAGGAACTCCTCGGGAGTCACTGGGGACTCCCGTATCCCGACGACGAAGTGCGGCGACTCGAGGAGACGGCGCTCACGGTGGCCGCCGCCGGCTGGCGCTGGAAGGGGACGTGTATCGGCCGACGAGGGGACACAACGTTTACGTCGGGCGTGAGCGTTATCGGCCTCGAGGATGGCGGCTTCGCCCTGCTCCTCGAGGGCGACTCGTCGAATCGGGTTCCCGACAACATTCGCTGAGGGGGAGCGAGACGCGGTCTGGGCGGGGTATAGCGGCCTCGAGGGGACTGTTCTCGGACACGTTCGTACAGTGGCAGACGGATATTTGTCACCGTGCTCGAGCGACTAACGACCACGCGTAGGGGAACGTTTCTCGGCCACAGAGACAGCCTACAGGGACGCGTCGAGTGTAAACCACGGCCAAATCCGCGGAACTGACGGCTCGCTTTATTCGTTCAGTGTCCCCCGTATCGAGTGCATTATGAGGACATCACGACGCACGACACTCAAAGCACTGGGTGTCGTCGGCACGGGAAGCGTACTCGCGGGCGGACGCGTCTTCGCGATGGGCGAACACGAAGACGACGAGCGGACGGACGACGAAACGGACGACGGAACGGCCCCCACGGGCGGCGTTCGTGTCGCTCACTTCTCCCCGGACGCCCCGGCAGTCGACGTCTACGTCGACGACGAGCGAGTCGTTTCAGACGCTGCCTACGACCAGGTGACCCCGTATCTCGAGCTGGAGCCCGGAACCTACTCGGTTCGGGTGACCGCTGCCGGCGACGAGGAAACGGTCGTCTACGACGAGGAGCTCGCGGTCGGCAACGCGTTTTACACGATCGCCGCGATCGGCGAACTCGAGGCCGACACCCTCGAGATGCTGGTTCTCACCGACGCTGGTTCCTCGCTCGTCCGGTTGGTTCACGCCGCACCGGACGCGCCAGCGGTCGACGTCGAGGAGAGCGAAAGCGGACAGGCGCTGTTCGCGAACGTGGCCTTCGGCGAGGGGACGAACTACGTCGCCGTTCCGGCGGGGTCATACACGCTCGACGTCGTGCCCGCTGCTGGTGACGACGAGTTGGACGACGAGGACGGTGCGAACGATGTTGACGAAACCGACGACCACGACGAGGAAGCAGCTGACGACGACAACGACGAGAGGGAAACCGATGATGAGTACGACGACGAGGAAGCGGCTGACGACGAAACCGAAGCGCGCGACGAAGACGACGAAGCCGAAGACACCGATGCCGTCGCCTCCGTCACCGTCGACCTCGAGATGGGAACGGCGTACACGGCCTTCGCAGCAGGGTACCTCGAGCCGGAAGCCGACCAGGAAGACCGTGCGTTCTCGGTGAACCTCACCGTCGACGGGCCACCGGCGGTCGACGAATCAGAGGAGGAGCCTGAAGAGGAACCGGAGGAGGAGGAGCCTGAAGAGGAGCCAGAGGAAGAACCGGATGAGCCAGAAGAGGAACCCGAAGAAGAGCCGGACGAGGAACCCGACGACACTGACGACAACGACGACAACGACACCTGAACGAAACGGATGGCCGCCCCGTTTTGACGCTCGATTTCGAGACGGCTCCGTCGTCAGTTTTCGGGCGTGATGCACGGAGCCAGTAGCGCAATCACTACTCGAACTGGGAACGCGATCGCGAGTCGGGTGACCCGTCACGTATCGAATCAGTCACCGCCCGGAAGCCGACACTCGAGTGGAGTAGCTGGCCGATATGAGGTGATAGAATGAGCGTCGCTACAGCAACGACACCTCGGAAATACCGGGTCGAAACGGGCAATCCGTTGGATACAACGGATACCCGCTGGCTCGACCCACCGCGCCGCTCGTAAACGTGAAAAAACGTTAGACGTCGACGTATCGTTGTACCCACTCCTGGCGTCGTTGTAATTCGCGCCGACCCTTCGGGGTCAACGCGTAGTAGTTCGTCCGTCGGTCGAGTTGCCCTTTCTCGACGAGTTTCTTTTCGACCAGCGTATCCAGGTTCGGATACAGCCGACCGTGTGTGACCGGCTGGTCGATGTACTCGTTAATATCGTCGAGAATTTGCTGGCCCGACGGCCGTTCCATGCCGGCGATGACGTACAGCAAGTCGCGTTGGAAACCTGTTAGTTGATCCATGGATCACCCTCTGAAAACGAACGTTCATCGATCTGTGGCTTTGTTATAGAGCCAGTACACGGAAGTTGTGAGACCGGAACTGACGACGTAGAACGCGGTACTGAACGCCCGACTCGTGTGATTGCACTCGAGCGGCCACGAGCCACGACGTTTTTCCCAGCGACCGCCGTATCGGCCGGTATGCCCGACGATCCGCTCGCCTGGGAGACGCGCGAGTCCGGTGTAGCCTACTCCTGCCCTGGCTTCGACATCGTTACGCAGACCGTACGACTCCCCGATGGCGACGAAACCGATTTCGATTACCTCTCCGAGCCGGCCAGCGTCTGTATCCTCCCGTTCACCGCCGACGGTACCGTCGTCTGCATCGAAGAGTGGCGTCAGGCAGTCGAGCGAATCAATCGTGGCCTCCCCGTAGGAACCACCGAACCCGACGACGACGATCTCGAGGCGGCCGCCCGTCGCGAACTCGCCGAGGAGACCGGCCACGTGGCGGACACCATCGAGCCGCTGGTTACCGTCGAACCGGCGAACGGACTCGCGGACTCCGTCATGCACTTTTTCGTCGCTCGAGGCTGTGAGCCGGCGGGCGAGCAACGACTCGATCACGACGAGAGCATTCGCGTGACTCCGATGGCCTACGCGGAACTGCTCGAGGCCGTTCGCGAGGGAGAGATACGGGACGGGCGAACGGTGCTCGCCGTGTCCCACTTCGAGCTCGTCGGGGAATGACCAGGGATTAGTGGCGTTGACTAGAGGCTAGAGACAAGGCATCAGTGACCAGTGACCAGTGTCCAATGATCAGTGCCCAGCACAGCACCGCGGCGACGTACGCTTTTCTCCCTCGAGACCCAACCCGCTCGCATGAACCTCGTCACCACGCTCCCTTCGGCGACCGAGATCGCCTGTGCCCTCGGGCTCGAGCCGGTTGGCGTCTCCCACGAGTGTGACTACCCACCCCGCGTTCTCGACCACCCGCCGGTCACCCGCTCACGGATCGACACCGACGGCTCGAGCGCGGCGATCGACGAACAGGTGCTCGAGGCGGCCGACGACGAGAGCGGTGAGGGCGTCTACGAAATCGACCACGCCACGCTCGAGGCGCTCGATCCGGATCTGATCGTCACACAGGGAATGTGCGACGTCTGTGCGGTCGATACGGCGGCGATCGAACGCGCGGTCGACGCGATCGAGGCCGAACCCGACCTCCTGACGACCGACCCTCACTCCGTCGCGGACGTATTCGCCGACGTCGAGCGCATCGGGCGGGCCGCCGGCGTCGAGCAGCGGGCTCGAACGGTGATCGACGATCTCGAGGGACGGATCGACGCCGTCAGGGATCGGACGACCGACATCGACGCGAGCGAGCGACCGCGAGTAGCCATCTTCGACTGGACGAACCCGGTCATGATCGCCGGCCACTGGACGACCGAACTCGTCGAGTGGGCCGGCGGACGCTACGGGCTGGCCGATGTGGGGGAACGCTCGAGGCCGCGCCAGTGGGACGAAATTCGGGACTACGATCCGGAGGTCGTGATCGTCGCCCCGTGCGGATTCGACCTCGCACAGACCGCCGAGAACCTCGCGGATCTGGCCGACCGCGAAGGGTGGGACGAGCTGTCGGCCGTCGAGGAGGGCCGCATCTGGGCGCTCGACGGCGATCAGTACCTCAACCGACCCGGGCCGCGACTCGTGGATACGCTCGAGCTCCTTGCACCGATCATCCAGCCCGAGCGGTTCGACGAACGGCCGTCGACTGACGTGGCCGTGCCGTGGTCGGTTCTCCGAGCGGATTACGGGGCGACAGCGTGATCGAGCGAGACTCCCACCACACGGACGGTGGCACCACGACCGCACCGACGCTCGAGCTTCCCGAATCGATCGAGGAAGCCATCGTCGAGGACGCTCGATCGGCCGTCCCCGAGGAGTGCTGTGGCGTCTTCGGCGGCGGGTTCGACACGAACCGAAGCCGCGTCGACAGCCGGTATCCGACCCGCAACGTCGCCGCGGAACCACGACGGGAGTATCGAATCGACCCCGAGGAGCAACTCGCCGTATTCGAGGAACTCGAGGATCGAGGCGAGGAGATCGTCGGCTTCTATCACTCCCATCCACGGGGCCCGCACGAACCGAGTGAGACCGACGTCGCCGGTGCGGCGTGGCCGGATCGGTCGTACGTGATCGTGAGCCTCGAAGGGGATCACGGGGAGGAGGTCATCGGTTCCTGGCGGTGGCGCGACAACGACCACGATCACGACGACGACAGCGGACAGTTCGTTTCCGAGACGATCGAACGACCCTGACGCGATCGGTCACGACGCCTCGAGTTCCGAAACCCATACCGTCAAACCGCTCGCGGCCCACGACCACGTATGGGCTGGACTGCCGCGGACATTCCCGAGGTGACCGACGCGACAGTGGTCGTGACGGGGGCGAACAGCGGAATCGGTCACGAAACGGCCCGCGAACTGGCCCGCGCCGGCGCAACCGTCGTGATGGCCTGTCGCAGTCGCGACCGATCCGAGGCCGCCGCCGGGGCAATCCACGCCGACGTCGGGAGGGCCGACCTGTGGCGTGAACACCTCGACCTCGCCAGCCTCGAGTCCGTTCGTGCGTTCGCCGACCGACTGGAAGACTCCGAGATCGACGTCCTGGTGAACAACGCGGGCGTCATGGGCATCCCGCACGAGACGACTGCGGACGGCTTCGAGAAACAATTTGGGGTCAACCACCTCGGGCACTTCGCCCTCACTGGCCTGTTGCTCGAGAACCTGGTCGAGGGCGGACGGGTCGTCACCGTCTCGAGCACGATGCACAAGATGGGGTCGATCGACTTCGACGATCTCCATGGCGAGCAATCGTATGGCCCCTGGGACGCCTACGCACAGTCGAAACTCGCGAACGTCCTCTTTGCGAGAGAACTACAGCGGCGGCTCGAGGCCGCCGGTCGTGGCGTGAAAAGCATCGCGGTGCATCCGGGCTACGCCGACACGAACCTGCAGCTCCGGGTCGCTCGAGCCAAGGGGTCGCGCCTCCAACTCGTGATGATGGGGCTGGCGAACGCACTCTTCGCCCAGCCGGCGTCGAAGGGTGCGTTGCCGACGCTGTACGCCGCGACCGCCCCTGACGTGGAGGGTGGGGCGTACTACGGCCCGGGCGGCCCCTTCAATGTCCGTGGCTCCCCAACGCGCCAACGGCCCTCGAGCGCTGCTCACAACCCGGAGACTGCACGGCGGCTCTGGGAACGATCGGAGGCGGAGACAGCGGTCGAGTACCCGTAGTTCGTCCGCGCTGCTCGGTACGCACCGCACTCGGGCTGGAGACCGTGTTCCACATGCCTGTGGAAAGCAACCCGCTGCTTTTGTGACGGTGGCCGGGCGACGCTCCGGTTTCGCTGACCGACCGGATATATTTCAGAATACATTAACCTGTTATGAAGCGTAGAGTCCATCGGTGAGTTGGCTATGGCTACACCAGCGAAGAACATGGAGGTCGTACGGCGGTACTACGAAGAAGCCTTCAACAGGGGACGAACCGAACTGCTCGACGAGCTAATCGCGGAGACCGTCGTCAATCACGACCCGGTCTCGGACGAGACGCTCACTCCCGAGGAGGCGAGGGGCTTCGAGGGATTCGTCCGTCACGTCGAGAGCGCACGCAACGCGTTCCCCGATGCGATGGTGACGATCGAGGAGATGATCGCCGAGGACGAGACGGTCGCCGTTCGCTTCACGTTCGAGGGAACGAACGATGGATCGTACGGCGGCATGGAACCGACGGGGAAACAGGTGTCCGGGTCGAACATGGTATGGATGCGCCTCGAGGACGGATTGATCGTCGAACGGTGGGCGGAATCCGACAATCTGGAGTTCCTCCAGCAACTCGGTATCCTCCCACCGATGGACGAAATCACAAAGATGAAGGCCTGAATCCCCTCTTGGAGGCCTGAATCGTCTTTTTTGCAGAGATCACTACTCGAGGTCGTCGACTAACTCGCTCGCAACGCCGACGTAGGTTTCCGGCGTCAGCGCCCGTAGCTCCTCACGGACGTCCTCGCTCACGTCGAGGTCGTCGAAGAGGTCACGAAAGTCCTCGAGGGAGACCTCCCGGCCGCGAGTGAGTTCCTTCACCTGCTCGTAGGCGTCGTCCTGGCCCTCACGGCGAAGGATCGTCTGGACGGCTTCGCCGATGATCGCTGGCGTGTTCTGTAACTCCTCGCGCACGACGTGCTCGTTGGGGACGACCTTCTCGAGGCCGGCCTGGGTCTTGGTGTACCCGATGAGACAGTGGGCGAAGGCGGCGCCGATGTTGCGTTTGACCGTCGAATCCGAGAGATCTCGCTGGAGTCGGGAGGTCGTGATGTAGTCGGCGAGGAAGGTGAGGTCGGCGTTGGCCTTCGAGAGGTTCCCCTCGCTGTTCTCGAAGTCGATGGGGTTCACCTTGTGGGGCATCGTCGACGATCCTGTCTCGCCCGCGACAGCCTCCTGGCCGAGGTAGCTATCGGAGACGTACAGCCAGATATCGAGGTCGAGGTCGAGCAGGACGTTGTTCGCCCCCCGGAGGGCGTCGAAGACCGCCGCCAGGTCGTCACAGGGGTTGACCTGCGTCGACAGGGACGTGAACTCGAGACCCAGCCCCGTAACGAACTCGCGGGCGAACGCCCGCCATTCGACGTCTGGATAGGCGGCGATGTGGGCCGCGTACGTGCCGGAGGCACCGGCGAGTTTGCCCGAGAGGGCGTCGGTCGCCGTCGACACGCGGCCGGTGGCCCGACCGAGACGCGCCGCGTACACCGCGCATTCTTTCCCGAACGTCGTGGGGGTGGCCGGCTGGCCGTGCGTTCGTGCCAGCATCGGCACGTCCCGGTAGGTTCGGGCCATCTCCGCGAGCGTGTCGCGCACCTCGAACAGCGCCGGCAGGACGACGTCCTCAACGGCCCCGCGAACCAGCAGGCGGTGGGCGAGGTTGTTCACGTCCTCGCTGGTCAGCCCGAAGTGAATCCACGCCGAGGCGTCGCTCCCCTCGGGCAGACGGTGACGGACGAAGTACTCGACGGCCTTGACGTCGTGGTTGGTCGCGTCGAAGCCCGCGTACCCCTCCGTCTCGAGCGTCTTGACGAGCTGGGCGTCCGCTTCGTCGAAGTCCTCGTACAGCCCGCGAAGGTGGGATCGGTCGTCGGCGTCGAGTTCGAGGGGCGTCGCCTCGAGGTCGGCCAGCGCGATCAGATACTCGACTTCGACGCGGACGCGAGCGCGCATGAGCGCGGCCTCGCTCGCGTAGGGAGCCAGCGGTTCCGTCCGGGAGCCGTAGCGGCCGTCGAGCGGCGAGACGGCGTACAGCGCGTGCGTGTCGGTCATGTCCGTGGGTGCACCAGCAGTGTGCAAAAGCGTGTCGGATTTCGTTCCACACCCGTGCACATCGATTGTCCTTTCGAGCCACATCACCCAGGTATTTATACACATTTGTGCACATATTCTCGCTCGAGACCGCAACCACTTTGCCGTTCGCAGTCGGCACCTCCAGTATGACACGACTCGCCGGATTGGCCGGGAACCGCGGACGCAATTTGCTGAATATCGCCGATCGAGCGCCTGGCGGTGCGGAGGTCGCCGTGATCCTCACGAACAACGCGGCCGCACCCGTGCTCGATGACGCGGCTGACCGCGGGATTCCGACCGAAGTCGTCTCGCTCGAGGACGAAATGAGCCGCCAGGAACACGAAGAGGCCGTCACCGCCGCCCTCGTTGACTACGACTACGACCTGGTCTGTCTCGACGGCTACATGCGGATCCTCTCCGAGACATTCCTCGAGGCCCAGCCGACGACACTGAACGTTCACCCCTCACTCCTGCCGGCGTTCCCAGGGATGGACGCCTGGGGCGACGCCCTCGAGGCTGGCGTTTCCGTGACGGGCTGTACCGTACACGTCGTCACCGACGCGACCGACGGAGACGGAAACGTGATCGAAGGCGAAGTCGACGGCGGCCCGATCGTCACCCAGGAACCGATTCCCGTCTACGACGGTGACACCACGGAGGCGCTCAAAGAGCGCGTCCTCTACGAGGGCGAGTTCCGCGCGTACCCGCGAGCAGTGAAGTGGTTCGCAGAGGACGTTGTCGACGTTGATCTCGAGGCCGGCGAGGTTACAGTCGACGCGGACGATGCCGACGAGGACGAGGGCCTGCCAGCACGGCGACTCACCTCGAGCGACCGACTGGACACCCTCCGCTACGGCGAGAACCCTCACCAGAACGCGGCCGTCTACGCCGACTACACCTGCGAGGAGGCCTCCGTCGTCCACGCAAACCAGTTGAACGAGGGAGCAAAAGCGCTCAGCTACAACAACTACAACGACGCCGACGGCGCGCTCAATCTGATCAAGGAGTTCGACGAGCCCGCTGCCGCGGTGATCAAACACACCAATCCCGCCGGCTGTGCCACCGCCAACACGCTGTCGGAGGCGTACGACCGCGCGCTCTCGACCGACCCGATGAGCGCCTTCGGCGGCATCGTCGCGCTCAACCGCGAGTGTGACGCCGAGACGGCCGAGGCCATCATCGACTCGTTCAAGGAGGTCGTCGTCGCCCCTGGCTACACAGACGAGGCACTCGAGATCCTGTGCGAAAAAAAGAACCTGCGCGTGCTCGACGTTGGGCGCGAGGCGCTACGCGCCTCGGAACGAGCGAGCGGCAGTTCGCCGCGAGCACTCGAGACCCCCACCGAACGCTTCACCGAGAAACCCATCGTCGGCGGCCGACTCGTCCAGGAGCGCGACGGCCAGCGGGTAACCGTCGACGACCTCGAGGTCGTCACCGAGCACGAACCCACCGACGAACAACTCGAGTCGATGGTGTTCGCGTGGCAGACGCTCAAGCACGTCAAATCGAACGGAATCCTCTTTGCGACGGGAACGGAAACCGTCGGCATCGGCATGGGACAGGTCTCCCGCGTCGACGCGGTTCGATTGGCGGCGATGAAAGCCGAGGAGCACGCCGAAAGCAAGTCCGCGGAGGGGGCCGTGATGGCCTCCGATGCCTTCTTCCCGTTCCCGGACGGCCTCGAGGCGGCCGCGGAGGCGGGCATCGAAGCGGTGATCCAGCCCGGTGGCTCGGTCAACGACGACGACGTGATCGAGGCAGCGGACGAACACGGGATGGCGATGGTGTTCACGGGTCAGCGGTCATTTAGACACGACTGACCGGAGCGAACTCGAGTCACTACTGAGTTCATTTTCGAACAACTACTGTTCGACTCGAGGTGGGAGAAACGGTGTTCTTCACAATGCCTCAACCTGCCTGACGCCTCAAAGGCGAAGGGTTAGGCTGTAGCAAACGACGAAGGACTGTATCGATTGAAACCGGAAAACCTGCTCGAGACACGTTGCTAAATAGGAATTCACGATGCATGACGAAACTGACGGGCGGGCGGCCGAAAGAAAAACTACGGGCGCTACTCGGTGACACCGAGTTGATCCATGAGAGATTGGGAGTCGAAGTACGCCCAGTTTTCCTGGATTTTGCCGTCCGAAATCACTGATTTCGATATTCCCTTGAATTCCACTTCACGGCCGGTCGACGGGATACCCTGCCATTCCCCCTCGTGTGTGCCCGCCACCGTCCACTCCCACATGGCGATGTCATCGCTGACGAGCATATCGTCTACGGTCAGCTCGAAATCGGGGAACGCCGTCTCCTGCTCGTGCTGCATCGCTTCGGCTGCGTCCCGGCCGTGGATCTCGTCGATTGGGAGATAAAATGTGAACGATTCAGAAAGCACGTTCAACTTCGAGAGATCTCCGTTCCGCAAGTCAAAGTAGTCATTCATGAGTTGTTCAACGTCTGGTGTTGTTGCTTTTGCCATGGTTGCCTCTCTGTAACGAGGAGCATCTGTCGATACGGGCACCGTTTGGGTGCGCCGATTTACGAAGAACGCTCACCAGTAATACGCCATGCCATATGTTAGCTATTTTCACAGTATGAATGATACATCGAGTGCCAAAAGGGGACAGGCCCCTTGGATCGCCGTTAGTCGTCGATACGAGCCTCCGTCCCGGCCATCAGCTCGAGTACCTGCATCACGCCGGAGTTGTCGTCTCGCCCCATATCGTTTTCGACCATCGTCTTGTACAGTTCGTGGGCGACCGACGTCTGGGGGATCGGCGCGCCGAACTCCTCGCCCGCCGCGGTTGCGATGCGGAGATCCTTGTACTGATATTCGGCGAAGAAGCCCGGGTCGAAGTCGCCCGTAATCATATTCGGCGCACGGTTGTCGAGCGTCCAACAACCCGCCGCGCCGCCGCTGATCGCGTCGACGACGGCCTCGAGGTCGGCCCCCGCTTTCTCCGCGAAGACGAGCGCCTCGCTGACGCCGACCATCTGTGCGGAGACGACGATCTGGTTGCAGGCTTTGGTCGTCTGGCCAGCCCCACTGGGGCCACAGTGGGTGACCGTCTCACCCATCGCCTCGAGTACCTCGCGGTGGGCTTCAAGCGTCGACTCCTCACCACCGACCATGATCGAGAGCGTGCCGTCGATCGCGCCCTGTTCGCCCCCGGAGATGGGTGCGTCGAGCATGCTGACCCCCTCCTTGGCCAGGCGGTCGGCGACGGCTTCCGCGACGGTCGGCGAGATGGTCGAGTGGTCGATCACCGTCATCCCCTCGCTCACGCCGTCGATGACGGGGTTCGCTTCGTTTCCCTCGCCGAGGACGATGTTCTCGACGTCGGGCGAGTCGGGGAGACACAGCAGGACGACGTCGCTCCGTTCCGCGACGCCCGCGGGCGAGCCACCGTCTTCGCCGCCGTACGCGACGAGTTCCGCAGTCGGGTCGCTCGAGCGGTTGTGCCCGACGACGTCGTGCCCTGCATCGATGAGGTTGCGAGCCATCGGTAGGCCCATGATTCCAAGTCCGATGAATCCGATCGTCTGTGCAGACATCCTAGCTGTGTGCTCAGGCCAGACAGACTAATAGGTATGTGTGGGGCTCGCGCGGTTGTCCGATGACGAGAATTCCTGGCGGAGCAGTCACGCCCCGAGGCCATCCAACTTACTCGTCGTCGACGCCGTGGCGCTCGTAGAACTCCTCGGGGGTGTCCTCGATGCGCTCGAACTCGGTGTCGAAGTAGTACTCGTGGTGACGCACGACCTGTTCGACGACCCAGGCGCTGAACTCCTCGTTGAAGCGCCACTCGTCCTCGAGTTCGGGTACCTCGAAGCGCTCGTCGGTCGAGAAGGCGGCGTAGACGTGGAAAAAGCCCAGGATGACGTCCGCGAAGTCCCTGGCTTTCTCGGCGCTCGACTCGCGTCGTTCCTCGAGTTCGACCTGGCCCTCCGGCGTGAGTTCGAAGTACTTCCTGTCGGGTTCGTCCTCGCGTTCGATCCGTTCAGCCCATCCCTTCTCCTCGAACTTGTACAGAATCGGGTAGACGGAGCCATACGATGGCTCCCAATGACCGCCGCTGATGTCGCGAATTTCTTTGAGAATCTCGTAGCCGTACCGCGGTTTCTCCTCGAGCAACTCGAGGACGAGATACGCGATAAGTCCTTTTGGCGGCCCACTTTTCCGCATGTTGTTCACGATTAAAACCGGCGTACATAAAGGGTTTCGGTCACGGAAATCCCCACGAGACGGCGTGACACGGACGCTTGCGGCGGTGGCTATCGACAGCCGTGACGTGCTAACGAAGGCCACACAACCAGTGTCTACTTGTCGTGTCCCGTTTGACACGTTCGTATGACCGAGGAGCCTCACTCGAGATCGTCCTCCAAAGCGGATCCCGAAACAGCGTCCGGGAGGGAGCCCAACGGGGTAAATACGAACGGGCGCGATGGCGTCCGGTCGAGCGACGTACACGACGTACACGACGAAAACAGCCTGGCGACGCTCGAGCCCGAACGCTACTACGACGAGTACGGACACGAAGAGTGGGAGCGCCTCGAGGCGACGCTCGGCGGCCACCTCGAGTTCGAGGGGACGACGGACTACCTCGCCCGGTACCTGCCCGAAACCGGCCACGTCCTCGATGCCGGTGGCGGTGCGGGTCGGTACGCGGTCTGGCTGGCCGAACGCGGATACGAGGTGACACTCGTCGACATCAGCGAACGTCAGTGTGAGATCGCTCGAGCGAAAGCCGACGAACACGGCGTCGACGACCGCGTCACGGTCGAGCGGGGCGACATCCGAAATCTTCCCTTTCGGGGAGACCTATTCGACGCCGTCTGCTGTACCGGTGGCCCGCTCTCACACATCGTCGAGGCAGCCGATCGGGAGCACGCGCTGTCGGAACTACGCCGGGTCGCTCGAGCCGACAGCCCGGTGTTCATCTCCGTGATGAGCCGGCTCGCCGTCTTACAAAATCTCGTCCGCAGTCCGGAGTACATCCCGGGCGTTGACGCGATTGCCGCCGACGGAACCTACGACCGTACCTTCGCCCGCGAATACGATCTCGAGTCTCCGGAGTTTACCGGCTGTCACTTCTTCCGGGCGGCTGAACTCGAGGCCGCCCTCGAAACCGCCGGCTTCGACGTCCAGGCGCTGGTCGGCCTCGAGGGAATCGCGACGAACGTCGGCGAGCGCCAGCCGCTCGAGGAACTCGAGGACGACCACGTCGAGGCGGTCACGGAGACGGTTCGCGCGCTCCGGACGGATCCCGCTGTCGTCGACTGGGCGAATCACATCCTGGCGGTGGCTCGAGTCTAAAACCTTAACTATAGTTTTCATACTGAGATACTATATAGTTTGTATCATAGTGTTAGATGCTCGTGTGGTGGTCGAGCGTGCTGTCAGTATCGGCCAATCGGGTGGAGTGACGTGATCGGCCGCCCCTCCGCCCAGTCTCACGAAGTTTTTCACGGATTACCCCGATGGCACGTGTATGCACGCCGTGACATTCACCGGCCACGGAGACACCGACGTCATCGAGTACGCCGAGGTTCCCGACCCAACGGTCGGTCCCGAGGACGTGCTGATCGACGTGAAAGCGGGCGCGCTCAACCACCTCGACGTCTGGGTTCGGCGCGGACTTCCCGGCCTCGACCTCGAGATGCCCCACGTCCCGGGCAGCGACGGCGCGGGCGTCGTCGTCGAAACCGGCGAAAACGTCACTCGTTTTTCGGAAGGGGACCACGTCGCGCTGTCGGCGGGCGTCTCCTGTGGCGAGTGTGAGTTCTGTCGGCGCGGCCAGTACCCGCTGTGTGTCTCCTACCACGTCGTCGGCGAACACGTCCCCGGCGTCCACGCCGAGTACGCCGCCGTCGACCAGGACAACCTGATCCCCGTTCCCGCGGACGTCGACTGGACGACCGCCGCCTCGAGCACCCTGGTCTTCCAGACGGCCTGGCGGATGCTCATTGACCGGGCCGACCTCTCGGCGAGCGAATCGGTGCTCGTCCTCGGGGCCAGCGGCGGCGTCGGCCACGCCGCCCTCCAGATCGCCGACTACGCCGGTGCGGAGGTGTACGCGACGGGCTCGAGCGAGGCGAAGCTTCGTTACGCCGAAGAGCACGGGGCCGACCACGTGGTCAACTACGAGGAGGAGAACTTCGCCGACTGGGTACGCGCCGAGACCGGCAAACGCGGGGTCGACGTCGTCGTCGACTACATCGGCGCTGGCACCTGGCAGGATTCGATCAAGAGCCTCGCCAAGGGCGGCCGGCTGGTCACCTGCGGGGGCACCGCAGGGCCGAGCCCACAGACTGACATCCCACGAATCTTCTGGAACCAGCTGACGATTCTGGGCTCGACGATGGCGACGCCCGGTCAGGTCGACGACGTAATGTCCCTCGTCTGGGACGGCACCTTCGAACCTGCGATCAGGGACGTCCTCCCAATGAGTGACACCGGCCGGGCACACGAGTTACTCGAGAACCGCGAGGGCTTCGGGAAGGTCGTCGTCGAGCCAGATAGCGAACTCGAGTGACGGAACGACTGGCGCGAGCGGAACCGCCGAAAAAAAAACGACCGAGTAAAACCGTGAGGGCTTTGCACACGCGCTCGTAACATCCGGGTGTGACCGCGAGCGACGACGCCGGCTATGTACACGATCCCGACGCGTTCGACGAGGACGGAAATCGTCGAGGCGACGAGGCGACTGACCGAACGGGCGACGACGACGCCTGGCTCGAGGAGCCGATCCACCCGGAGTCGATCGACAGGGAGTTCGGCCGCCGGGGCTGGATCCTCGTCGGGATGATCGTCCTCGCGTTTATCGTCGCCCCGGGTATGATCCTGTTGATCCCGCCGGATACGAGCTACCTGTTCGCGCTATTGATAATCCCGCTCGTTCCCGCAGTATTGCTCGCACTGACGGCGGTGTGGGCGACGACGCGGCCGTGATCTCGCTGCTGGTTTGAACGCGTTCGGTATCGGACTCGAGATTTGGTCAAATTCGGTCGGGTTCTGTTTGGCTCAAGACTGGGATGTAGATGTCCAATCGCCCTCGAGCCGGTGCCTACTCCGCGTCGACGAACGCCTCGTAAAACGACGGCGTGAGATGATGGCGTTCCCACTGCTCACGTGCCTCCTCGCCGATGAGCGACGCCCAGGCCATCAGGATGACGATGAAGAAGCTAAGGCCGGGGACGACGGCGAGGGCAGTCGTGACGATCGGTTCGAAGACGAAGAGGCCGACGAACCGCGAGATGAGTCCCGAGACGTCCGGACCGTACAGCGCCCAGCGAGCAGGAAACGGCGCGAGCACGACGATCACAAGCGGGTACGCCAGGGTGTTCAACACTGGCCCGCCGTAGCCCCGGACGAACGCCAGCGCGAAGTACGTCCAGGTGGCGACGCTGGCGGCCATCCCGCCGACGCGCTGGGCCTCGACGTTGGCCTCGAGCGCCAGCACCGAGAGGTCGCCGTAGACGGCGGCGACGGCACCGAAGTACGTAAGCAGGCAGACTCCGATGCCCCCACCCACCGTAAGCGCGTGACCGAGGCGCGACTGGGTGGCGAACGGGTCGAGACCGAGCGGTCGGTTCATCGCGTGTCGCTCGAGCAGAGGCAGGGCTGACTGTTCAACGTTGTGTTCCCTTCGGAACGAAAAACGGATTCGAAGACGACGTCAGTCGTCCGCCACCTCGAGCGCCGCCGGGGTCTCGAGCCCCAGCGCACCCTCGAGCGTGCGGACGGGGTAGGGGATGTCGATGCCCTCCTCGTCGAATCGCTCTTTCACCGACTGGACGTACTCCCCGCGGATCCGGACGAAGTCGGCCCGGGAGGGGTTGGCGATCCAGAAGCGCGACTGGAGGCCGACGTCGGAGTCGCCGAGTTCGGTCAGCCGGACGCTCGGTGCAGGGTCTTCCATGATGTCGGGGTGGCGCTTGGCTTCCTCGATGATGATGTCGGTGGCTTGCTGGATGTCGTCGTCGTACCCGATACCGAAGACGAACTTCTGCCGGAGCCTGTCGGCGTCGACGGGGTTCATGAGGACGCCGCCGGTGAGTTCACTGTTCGGGACGGTCAGCAGTTCGTTGTCGAACGTGCGGACGCGGGTGACCCGCAGGCTGATGTCCTCGACGATACCCGAGTAATCACCGTTGTCCCACTCGATCCAGTCCCCAATGCGAAACGGTCGGTCGGTGTAGATGAACACGCCAGCGACGAAGTTCGAGATCACGCTTTGCATGGCAAACCCAACTGCGAGCGCCCCGGCGGCGGCGATGCCGGCCATCGACACGAGGAAGTTCCCATAATCGGCAGCCCCGAACGCGATCGCGATGGCGACGAACGCAATCGCGAACCGAGTGATCATCAACAGCGGTTTCTGGGCGTGTCGATCGAGTTCGCGCCGATCGAGCGCCCGCTTGACGAGCGCCCCGACGACGAGTCGGCCAACGATCCAGAGGAAGAGAAACGCGAGAACGAAGATGATCGCGCTCTCGAGCGTACTCGCCAGGGCGTCACCGACGAGGGATTCGAGCTGATCACCGAGAAAACCGAGGTCGTCCCCGTCGGCCTGCAAGGGAACCCCAATCATCGATAGATCACTGCGGTGTGTCCACGGGTCTCGATGAGCTGGCCGTTGACGCGGTCAGCGAGGTCGGCCGCTTTCTCCTCGGTCGGATCGCCCGCTCGAGCCGCCCGGAGGAACTTGACCTTGATCAGGTTCTCGTTCGCGAGCTGGTCGTTCAGTTCGTCGACGACCGAGTCGATCCCGCCCTTGCCGACCCACACGGTGACGTCGAGGTCGTGTGCGCGGCGCTTGAGCTCTTGTTCGTCCATACCGCGGGATATGGCCGCCGTCCGTTTCAATGTTCCCGAATACGTTGGGGTGAAAGAGACAAAAGCGGCGGCGAGAACCAGATACAGTGGCGTCTCGAGTCGCGTTGTACAGCCGTCACCCGTCGTGTCGGTCGTAGGGATAACGGGCGTGGTGACCGCAGTCGCAGGTAACGACGACGTGGCCGTTCTGGAGGCGGACTCGAGCGTTCACGCCGGGCCGGAGGTAGGCGTCGCAGGCGTCACACGTGAAGCGTTTGAACGTCCGCGGGAGCGCCAGCCGGTTTCGCTCGGCAACGCGACGCGCCAGCCTGACGTACGCTTTCGCCCGTTCGTCCTCGCCGTCGGCAGCCGCCGCTCGAGCCAGCTCGTGGAGGCGGTCGATGCGTTCGGCGGCGACGCTCATCACATCGCTGTTACTGGGGGTCGCCTATTGCTGTTGTGTTTGAGACGTACCCGTAAACAACGCCGTTGTGCCAGATCTAACCGGTACGACTTTCCCGGTTGTGTCAGTCGATACGACCAACCCGTGCGCGTACTCACCTACCTGGAACTCGAGAGAGCGCTCCAGCGAAGCGGCATCGGGACGGCCGCCGCCCAGCAGCGGCGGGCGCTGACTCGGCTTCGAGAGCGAGCGAGAGCCGACGGCGGTGACGACGAGTTGCCCGTCGACCCGGTCGACCTTGAGGTCTGTACAGATCCGTGGGGTGGCTCGCTCGCCGGCGTTCCCGTCAGGCTGTTCCGTGACTCACTGCCCATCGCCGTCCACGACGTCGTCCACTGCAACGCTATTGGCCCCGGTTCGCTTGCCGTCGCTCGATACGCCAACCGCCACGGCATCCCGCTCGTCCTCCACGCACACGTCACTCGCGAGGACTTCCGGGGAAGCTTTCGTGGCTCGAACACGCTCGCCGGGCCGCTCGGACGCTATCTCCGCTATATGTACTCCCGGGCCGACCTCGTCTGCTGTCCCAGCGAGCAGACGAAACGCCACCTCGAGGCCTACCCGGTCGACGCCCCCATCGAACCGATCACGAACGGGGTCGACCACGCCTCGCTCGAGGGAGTCGATCGCCTTCGAGAACCGGCGCGCGATCGGTTCAGCCTCGCGGCGGACGACCTGGTCGTCTTCGCCGTCGGCAACGTGTTCGAGCGTAAGGGGCTCTCGACGTTTTGCCGTCTCGCCGTACGGATGCCCTACGAGTTCGTCTGGTTCGGCCCCTATGACAGCGGCCCCCAGGCGAGCCCTGTTGTTCGCCACTGGACAGAAAATCCACCCCCGAACGTGACGTTCACCGGCTGGGTCGACGACAAACGCGAGGCGTTCGCCGCCGGCGACGTCTTTCTGTTTCCGACCCACGCCGAGAACCAGGGGATCGCCGTCCTCGAGGCGATGGCCTGCGGGAAGGCCGTCGTCCTCCGCGACCTCCCCGTCTTCCGGGAGTTCTACACCGACGGCGTCGACTGCCTGTTCTGCTCGAGCGAACGCGAGTTCCGGGGCGCCCTCGAGCGGCTGGCGGCAAACCCGGGGCTGCGAGAACGTCTCGGCGAAGCCGCCCAGGAAACCGCTGCCGAACACCGCCTCGAACGCGTCGGCGAGCGGCTGCTCGAGGTATATGACCGCGCAATCGACGAACACGGTCGGTGAGGTTGCCGCGAACCGTTCGGGTGGCGATTCGCCGACCGATGGCGCAATACTGTTATACGGCTACCGGTGAAGTAACGCAGAGAACGTGACCACAACCGGGCCAAGCGAGGCAGAGTTCGAGCGTAGCGTAGCGGAGCCATCGACTAGAAACGCGGGAAGGGTCGATCGCCGCTCCATGCTCGCAGCGACGGCAACCGGACTTACACTCGGCCTCAGCGGCTGCATACGCGAATTTCGAACGGCAGTCAACCGAAATCGACTCGACCAACTCTCGCTCTCGATCACGACCCAGCCGGCTGACGGCGACCGACAGGCGATCCAGATCGTTCGCCGCCTCGCCGACCACCTCGAGACCGTCGGCATCGACACCTCGATTCGCCTTCGTTCCTCCGAGGAGTTCCGCCGAGAGACGCTCATCAATCACGACTTCGACCTCTACGTCGGTCGTCACCCGGGCGGCAGCGATCCGGATTTCCTGTACGAAGCGCTGTACTCACGGTACGCAGAAGAAGCGGGCTGGCAGAATCCGTTCGGGGTCGCGGACACGACAGTCGATCGGCTGCTCGACCGTCAGCGAGTGACCGATGGCGAGGAGCGACGCGACGCCGTCGAAGAACTGCTCGAGTACGTGGCCCTGGAGCAACCGTTCGTCCCCATCTGTCGATTCGAAGAGGTTCGCCTGGCCCGAACCACCCGCTTCGACGGCTGGAACGAACACGCCCTGGCGACCCGACTTGGCTATCTCGACCTCGAGCCAGGAACCGAGGCCGATCCGGACGAGCCGGGACGCCTCCGTGGGACGGTCATTTACGCGAGCCCGTCTGAAAACGTCAACCCGCTCACCGTCGAGTATCGCTACCAGCCGGTGATCATGGAGTTGCTGTACGACTCCCTTGCCACACCGGATCCGGAGACCGACGAGTTGGTGCCGTGGCTGGCGAGTGAGTGGACGTACCAGGACGGCCGCCTCGAAATGACGATCAGGGACGACCATACGTTCCACGACGGCGAGCCGGTAACGGCGGACGACGTCGAATTTACGTACCGGTTCCTCGCAGACACCGCGATGGGGCAGACCGACGTTCCCGCGCCGTCCCCACACTATCGCGGGCTCGCGTCAGCCATCGACGCGGACGCGATCGAGACGCCGGACAACCACACGATCGCCGCCGAGGTCGACGCCGCCGAAGCCGTCGTCGAGCGAGCGTTGACCGTCCCGATCCTCCCCCAGCACATCTGGGAACCCCGAGCGGATCCGGCACACGTTCGCGGCGTTCGGGTGGCCCAGGACGCCACGGAGGCACTCGTCGTCGACAACGTGCCGGCGATCGGCAGCGGCCCGTTCCGGTTCGACGAACGCGTCGAGCGCGAACACCTGAGCCTCGAGCGCTTCGACGACCACTTCACGACCAGACCGGATGTCGACCTCCCGGCAGCAACGGCCACCTCCTTTCGTGCCCAGATCGATCCCCGAAGCCCGTCCGCGATCGCGCTCATCGAAAACGACGACGCCGACGTTACGATCTCGCCCCTCGAGGCCTACGCGCTCGGCGACCTCGAGGACACCGACGAACTCCGTCGGTTGCAAACGACGTCACAGGAGTTCTACCACCTGGGATTCAACGTCCGTCGTGGCCCATGTAGCAACCCGTACTTCCGCCAGGCGGTTGCCAGACTGATCGATAAGGCCTGGGCCGCCGAAACGGTGTTCGAGGGGTACGCTACGCCCATCGCGACCCCCGTTTTCGACGAGTGGATGCCACAATCGCTCGCGTTCGAGGACGGTGACCCGGTCGTGCCGTTTCACGGAACTGGCGGCGAACTGGACGCGGCGGCCGCCAGATCGGGGTTCGAGGAGGCCGGGTATCGGTACGACGGTGAGACGCTGGTGGTGAGGTCCTGATGCTGGTCGACGTGCTCGTTCGGCTGGCGATCATCGTTACGACCCTGATCGTGCTCTCGACGGCCCTCTTCGTCGGCCGTCAGCGACTGGTTCGAACGCTCCGTGAGTGGCCAGGCCGTCTGAAGGCGATGGCTCCCGTGACGGTCGTGCTCGTCACGGTGTTGCTGTTCAACAGCGTTGCCAGGCAGAACCTCCCCGACGTCTCTTGGCTCATCGACTGGGAGATAACCCAACCGGTCATCTACGACATCGAAGGGGACTTCATCCTCTTTCTGCAGGCACAGGCGACGCCGGAACTCACGGCGTACTTCTCGTTCATCTACATCTACGGCTACATCTTCTTGCTCATCTTCCCGGTCGTCGCGTATTTTATGCTCCCGAACACGCGCCCGTTGCGGGAGCTACTGACCGCCTACACGCTCAACTACACGCTCGGCCTCGTCTGTTATGCGATCATCATCGCCTACGGCCCCCGGAACCTGATGCCCGAACTCATCGACGCCTTGCTGTACGACACGTATCCACGGTACCAGCACCTGACCAGGCAGGTCAACCGCAACACCAACGTCTTCCCGTCGCTGCACACTTCGCTAGCAGTAACGGTCACACTACTATCGTATCGAACTCGCGACATCTACCGCGGCTGGTTCTGGCTCGCAGCCTGGCTCGGCATCAGCGTCTGTATCTCGACGATGTACCTCGGCATTCACTGGGCAACCGACGTCGTCGCCGGGATCGCCCTCGCCTGGATCTCGGTCACCCTCTCGAAGTATCTCGTCGGTCGCTGGTCGGTCTACGACGCCATCGGAAACGGAGCCGTCCTCGAGCGGATCCCTGGCGCAACCCGCGTTCGGTCGTACGTCCGCCGAGACTGAGCACGTCGTCGCTAGCGCCGGTCAGCGACGAACGACCGACTTAAGCCGCTGAGCCGAAAGTCGCCAGACGAGCAACGATGGTCGACCAGGTCGCCGCATTCACCGATACGTACCTGCCGACGGTCAACGGCGTCACCTACACCGTCAGTACCTGGCAGGAACGCTTTCACCGCCTGGGCGGCCAGATGGCGGTTGTCTTCCCCGACGGCGACTACGACCCCGGCGACCTCGAGTTTCCGGTCAGGAGCCTTCCGTTTCCGTTCTACGACGGGTTCCGCCTCGGCCAGCCGACCGTTCCGAACGGGCTCTCGAGGCCCGACGTGGTGCACGCGCACACGCCGTTCGCACTCGGGCTGGCCGGGAGTCGTTACGCACGAACGCAGGATATCCCGCTGGTCGCGAGCTACCACACGCCGGCCGCGGAGTACGCCGGCTACGTCACACCCCGGGGTCGTCTCACACGCCTGCTGCAAACCGCGGCTACGGCGTACGAACGGTGGTTCTACGATCGGGCAGACCTCGTCATCGCCCCCTCGAGGGCCGCCCGAGAGCACGTCCGCGAGCGGGTCGGCATCTCCACGCCGGTGGCGGTCGTCTCCAACGGCGTCGACCTCGAGCGGTTTCGACCGGTACCCGAGGAAGCGGGGTCGTTTCGAGCGCACCACGGACTCGAGTCAGCAAACGACCGGCTCCTGATCGGCTACACTGGCCGCCACGGCCACGAAAAGTGTCTCGAGGAACTGATCGACGCCGTGGCCGGGTTCGGCGGTGCGGTCGAATCCCGGGCGGTGACCCTCGTCCTCGCCGGCGACGGCCCCGCCCGTCCCGCACTCGAACGACGCGCCGCCGCCCGTGGCGTCGACGCCCGGTTTCTCGGCTTCCTCGAGCGGTCGGAACTGCCGGCGTTTTACGCCAGCCTCGACGCCTTCGCCTTCCCAAGCCCGGTCGAAACCCAAGGGCTGGTGGCCCTCGAATCGATCGCCACGGGAACGCCCGTCGTCGCCGTCGATGCGGGCGCGCTCACCGAGACAGTCGAGGATGGCGTCACCGGGATCCACTACGAGCGAGGCGACCTCGAGTCGTTCAGGGACGGGATTCGGGCCGTGCTCGAGCACCGAGAGCAGCTGGCGGCGAACTGCCTCGAGCGACGGGAGGCGCTCGGGGTGGATCGATCGATCGATCGGGTGCGGGAATTGTACGAGTCGCTGCTCGAGTGAGGGTCAGTTGTACGAGTCGCTACTCGAGTGGGGGTGTCGGCACTCGATAGAGGCTTGAGTGATCGGATCAGGAGTCGACACTGATCGTAGGATGACGGCACGTGCGAAAAAACGGAAAACGGCGGAAAGTAGCCTGTGAGCGATTCTCAGTCGTCCTCGAGCGCGTCTGCGATCCGGTTGAGTGCACGGGTCTGGTCGCGCAGTTCGTCCCGAACCTGTCGAACTTCGCGGACGAGTTCCTCGTTTCCGACGCCGGAGTCGCCGCCTGGGCCTGCACCCGGGCCGCCTGGGCCACCACCCATCATGCCGCCCATCATCTGGGCCAGCGGGTTACCACCACCCATGCCTCCCGGGCCGCCGCCACCGCCGAACGGGCTCTCCGGCGGCCCCTCACCCTCTTCGGCTTCCGCTTCGCGTTTTTCGCGGATCTCCTCGACGCGCTCGCGGAAGGATTTCTCCTCGCTCTCCTCACCGGCTTCCTCGCCAGCGTCGGCGTCGTTGTCGTGTTCGTCTGCCATACCCGAAGTTCTCGAGCAGGTCGGAAAAGGATTGTTATCTCGGGAGTTACAGTCGCGCAGGACAACAGTTAGGAGCGCTGACTGCGCACACCGGCTATGGCGTGGACGACACTGTCGGTGATCGACGTACTCGACGTGAGCGACGAGCTGTTGCTGGCCGCGCTCGTCCTCGCGATCGCGCTCGTGTTCGTCTTGAGTGTGCTCGGACTGGTGCTCGCACTGTTGCGATAGCTCGAGTGATCACGAGAACGAGCCCAGCGACGACTGGAGCCGACGCGTCGACTCCGGCCCCGCCTCCTCGAGTTCGTACCCGACCAGATCGCGCATGTCGACCGCGTAGGTCGTCCCGCCGCGCTCGAGCACCAGCAGCCGGCCTTTCGTCCCCACGACGGTGCCCGTGGCCATGACTTCCCGAACCGGCTGGCGCTCGAGGTCGAGTTCCCACTCGAAGTCGACCCGGTCGAGGACGTCGAACGCCTCGCGTGCGAGGAGGGACTCCCAGGCGTCGTCGACGGTCGCCGCCAGACTCTCGAGTTTCGCGTCGGTTCGAACTCGATCGACGAGTCCGTGTTCCCGGGCGATGTCGGCCTCGAGTTCGCGAGCGATCCGGCCGTTCGAGACGGTGTGGACGTGCGCCGCCCGATCGGCACCCTGCTCTCTGAGGCGGGTCTCGAGTCGCCAACTCCGGGTGACCCCGACCTTGAACGTATCCGGGGCGAACGCTGCGAGGTAGACCGCGTGTTCCTCGTAACAGTCCATCTCGTCTTTCAGGCAGGTACCCGTACAGCGAGCGCAGACCCACGTGGTGGTGTGGTACGAGCAGTACGGTGCAGTTGGGCGGTCGCAGGGATGGTGGACGTCCCCCTCGAGCGATCCGGCGCACTGGCGATCGCCCAGGGTGTACTCGAGCGTGGTGCCGGGCTCGAGGGGAAGCCGAGTCACAGATGTGGGCGTCCCGTTCGCGTCGCTGAGCACCAGCGCGGCCGCCTTGAGGTAGCTCGCTGAAGCGGGGAGGCGCGAGTCCGGCGTTCTATCGGCTCCAAGCTCGCTGTCGGTTCGGCTCTCGACAGTGTTCGCTCCCGACCCATCAACGTTCGCTCCCGACCTATCAGCGTTCGCGTCCGGCCGGCGGGGTTCGTACCCGACTACGTACACACCCATCTTTCGAATCCGGGATAGAAAGTCGTGACGTTCGACCTCCCACCGCCATTATTTCGTCTCCAGCGCAAGGAATATAGGGTCGTCGGACGAACGGAGAGCTATGACACTCGAGGGCACACTCGACGTCTCGGTCACCGACGGCGTCCCGACGTTCTCGCTGGTGGTGGAGAATACGGGTAGTGAGCCGGTCACGTTCCAGTTTCGAAACGGCTGCAAGGCGGACTTCGCCGTCGAATCCGACGGCGAGGAACGCTGGCGGTTCACCGACACCCGTATGTTCACCCAGGTGCTCTCCAGCCAGGAGCTCGTCGCCGGCGAGACGGCCACCTACGAGGCACAGGGCGACCAACTCGAGTCCGGCGAGTACACCGCCGTCGGCGAGTTAAACGCGAACAATCACGACTGTACGGCGCGGACGCCTTTCTCGGTCTAGGCGATTCGGCGTCACGTGCTCGAGACGACGGTACAGGCTTATGTCCGACGCGCCCCCAGACGAGACAGTGAGCGAGTTTGCGTTCGAACTCGAGCTCTGTGGGGCCCTCGAGCGCCGGCACGAGGGGCTGGGACTCCTCGCCCGCCAGCTCGGCGGCAGCGTCGCCAACCCGGGCGGACGGATTCTCGACATCGTCTGCGTGGAACCCGGCCCCGAGTTCGACGAGCGGACGGCGATCACGCCCGAGGCAATCCCCGACCTGGCGCTCGCGGCCGACGTCGGGACGGGGCGCGCCCGCTACTGGAAGGACTGTTTTGACTGCCATCCAGATACGGCGCGCCGAGTCGTCGACCGCGCCCTCGAGATCGGGTTCTTCGAGGCCGAACGTCGCCGTGGTCGTGAGTACATCCGCCAGGTCGCCCGCTACCCCGACTGGTATGGGTCGCTGATCGGCATCGAGAACAAGCCCGACCTCGGCCGGCCGGGCGACCTCGAGGCCCAGCTGCGACTCGACGTGAGCCTGGGGCTGGTCGATGCGGCGATTCTGGCGACCGAGAGCTACGTGACGCGAGCACATCTCAACCGAATTCCCGAGGAGGTCGGCGTCTGGCGGGTGCACCGGGGGACTCGAGGTGGCGTCGAAGGTAGAGTCAGCGGTGGGGGTAGAGACGAAAACAGCGACGAAGGTAGCGGTGATGGTGGTGGCCGTACCGATCTATCGAAATTCAACACTATAGATTTCGAGGTTAATACTATAGAAAGTGGATTTTTACCAGGAGAGCCAGGTATCGCCTCCGTCACGATCGAGGTCATACGCGAGCCAACGCCGCTTCCAGTCGATCAATCGGGAATCGAGCCGCTCGAGTACCAGCCAGGCCGCACCGACATCGCGGTCGTCTCGCCGTCCGAGAAAGCCCGCATCCGGCGGCGAATCGCCGAGCGGGCATACGGAAAAGGGTGGCGGACGTACGGCTTCCCGGCCTGTGCGCGGTGTACGCCGCTCGAGCAGGATGGGGCGACCCTTCCGTACTGCGAGTGGGCGGAGCGAGTTGTCGACGCGAATGCCGATTGCGGATCGGCGTGTCCCGGCTACGAATCTGCGGATGAACCCGACGTGAATCTCACAGCCGAACGCGACCGGTGGACATCGTGGGTCGCCGACCCGGCAGGAAAACGACGACGACAGTCGGGACTCGATCGGTTCTCTTAGATCACCGGACTCCCTCTGCGCTACAACTCATACTGCTCGCCGTCTATCGCCAGCGGCTCCTCGAACGCCTCGTCGGCGGGATAGAAGTGTGCGACGTGAACCAGCCGCGTCTTCGTGGCCTCGAGCTCGTCCGCCAGTGCCAGCGCTCCCTCTCGAGTCATGTGTTTCGTCCCGAACGTTCGCGGGACGCCGTCGGGGCCTTCGTCTCGGCCGCCCATCGGATGTTTGTCACAGAGGTGGGCGGGCACGATGGCCTCCGCCAGGAGGAGATCGGGATCGGCGAGCACCGCCCGTGACTCGTCGGGGATCGCGTACGTCGTATCGCCGGTGATCGAGAGCTTCGCACCCGTTTCGGGGTCTTCGATCGCGAGCCCGTAACACACTAGCGGTGGGTGGACAACCGGCACCAGGGTCACCTCAAGGCCGCAGGTCTCGAACGGCTCGAGCGGCGGTCGCGCCTCGACGGTCACCGCGTCGAGGTAGTGATAGTCGCGTTCAATCGTCTCGGCGACGCTCTGGCCGGTCTGGGGGTCGGTTTCGTCGGCCGCGTAAACGTCGATGTCGCGGAGGAGCCGAAACACGTTGCCCAGCCCGTCGAGGTGGTCGAAGTGGATGTGGGTGATGATCGCCGCGTCCGGCAAGGCGACGCCGTCCCGGAGAAACTGGTAGCGAAAGTCCGGGCTGGCGTCGACCAACAGACACTCGCCCGTCCGCCCGTTTTGGACGTGCACCGAAAATCGGGTGCGCTCGAGGTTCCGTTCCCTGGCGAGCTGGCAAGTCTCACAGTCACAGCCGACGGTCGGCGTGCCGGTGGTGTCGCCGGTTCCGAGCAGCGTGACGCGCATGGGTCACCGACACCTCTCCGCGCTGACGGAGCTACGGATCGACGATCGCTCCATCGTTCCCTCGAGACATCCTCTCGACCGGCACGTCCATAACACCTGCCTCATCGCCGATGGCTACGGGCGTGGGGCACAAGGCTGTTACCCGCGACGGTTTGCCGCGACGGATTGGTACCGTCCCGTTAGAGACTCGTATCCAGCCCGAGTACCGTCACCGCCGCCGACGTATCAGCGTCGCTCGCCCAGAGTTCGCCGGTCGCACTGTACTCGAGCGGGCCGAACTCGTGGTCGCCCGTCTCGCCGGGCACTTCCGCATAGTAGCGCACCGATTCCCCGTCGTTCAGGGGTTCCTCGAACTCGACGTAGGTCGCGCCCTCGAGTTCGGTAATCGTGTGGTCGTCGCCGTCGAGCACTGTCCACCCGTCGGGGAGGCGGTCGCGAACGAGCGCCTCCTCGGTCGTCTCCTCGACGGTGATCGTCACGCGGGCGGTCTGACCGGCCGTGTACACCGAGGCGTCCTGGTCGCGGGCGAGCGTCGCGTTGGGGAAGGTCGGCGCATCGACGTCGTCGACGATGGCGTCCATCCTGAGGGCCGATTCCCCGAGGACGACCTGGTTCGTCCCCTCGAGATCCGGATCGTGTCGTACCCAGTCGGCGTTGTCCGAGGCGACGACGAGACCGAGCCGGGAGCCAGCCTCGAGCGTCCAGTCGATGTCCCAGCACTCGATCGGCACGCGGTAGGCTCGATCGGTCGGCGTTGGCGACTCCTCGTCGATGCCGCGGCGGAACCGAGTGTTCCAGAACCCGCGGGCGAAGATGCGGGTGCTGCCGTCGGATCGACGCTCGTAGACGACGGCCGTGAACCAGGTGTCGTCGTCCGAGGCCGCGAGGAGGTCGGCCGTGAGGCGGCCAGCGATGCGGACGTCGTCCTCGAGTGCAGAGGTTTCGAACATGAGGTGGTCGTCGCCGGAGGCGCGCTCGGCGAACATCCCGTCCTCCTCGATCGGCGGCGAGCCGTCCTCGAACGTCGAGACGCCGGTGCCGAGCAACTCGAGTTCGCCGGCCCCGGGATCGTCGCGAACGAGCGGGAGCGCGAGTGTCTGACTATCGGCGGGCGGCCACGTCTCAAACTGCGTTCGGGGCGAAGACGCCGACTGGACGTCCACCGGGGGAAGTTCCATAACGTCGGTCTCGACGCCCTCGACCAGCCAGTGGTCGAACCAGCCGTGATAGAGGGCCGCGATGTCGGGATACTGACCGGCGGCGTGTCCCCAGTCGCCGACCACGAGCCGTTTCGGATGGTCGTCGGGCAGCGCCTCGTAGAACCGCGTCGTCCCCCACCGCTTGACGTTGCGATCCTCCCAGCCGGCTTCCATCATGACCGCACACTCGACTCGATCCGCGCGGCGGCGGTAGTCCCGTTCCGTCCAGAACTCGTCGTATGGCGGATCGTATTCGTAGGAACGAATCTCGTGCTCGAGGCGCTCACCTGGTTCGATCCGCGTCGTGAGCGAGTCGAGCAGTTCGTCGGGGTACTCGACGGCCGCCGGCGGGAGCAATCCGAACCCGAAGTCGAACAGCGTCGGCGTGCCGTAGGTGTCCCACGGGCACGCACCGTGGAAGCGGTAGTCGTACCAGCGGTCGATAGCGACCTGCGGGATAATCGCTTGCAGGTGGTCGGGCGCCTCGATGGCGGCCGCCAACTGGGTCGTCCCGTCGTAGGAGCCCCCGATCATGCCGATATTCCCGTTCGTCCAGTCCATCTCGCCGAGGGCGTCGATCAGTTCGGCTCCGCTGAGACGCTCGCGGATGCCGCCGTAGTCGTAGTAACCCCCCGAGTTGCGCGTCCCGATGAGATCGAACTGGGCTCGAGCGTACCCCCGCGGAACGAAGAACTCCGCGATGCCGTCTTTCGCTGGACTGTCGCCGCCGTTGAGCGCCTGGTAGAGGTCGTTGTACGGCGAGTACGTCAGGATAACGGGGACGTCCTCGACGATCTCCCCGTTCGAGTCGACTGGCCGGATAATCTCGCCATACAGCGAGGGAGATTCCGTCACTTCCTTGCCGTCGCGGTTCTCGAAGGTGAACTCGACCTCGACGTACTGCGATTCCGGATCGGCGAGGTCGTATCGCGGTTCGGTCTCACCGCTCGTAGATTCGATCCCGTCGGTCGCCGTGACAGGTGTCGTTCCGAGCAAGCCGAGCACGCTAGCGCCGGCGAGCGCACCGGAGGCTTTGAGTACTGATCGTCGATCGACTGGCTGCCGTGACATACAGGGAACCACGACAATCGCCTTCAAGAGGATACTGACAAATCCGTCAAAACGTTCGTGATGGTTTTTCGGGTTGGCAGGTCGAGCCACCGCTCGAGGTGATTGGTAGCGACGAGCTACTGGCTAGCTGGTGCCACGGCGACGAGCCCGCCCACGAGTACCGCACACAACGCGACGAGACCGGCGAGAACAGCAAACAGCGCGGTCGTGCCACCCCACTCGAGGGTGGCTCCAGCGATAGCGGCCCCACCAGCGCCGACCCCGAAGGTTCCCAGGTAGACGTAGCCGTATGAGAGTCCGTGCTGGTGATCGGCGACGTAGTCAGCGACGAGGATCTGGACGACCGGGGCGAATGCGTAGATGCAGAACCCGAGAATGGCACAGATAACGAGCAACGGGAGCAGTCCTGCGTTAGCGGCCGGGACGAACAACAGCGACGCGACGGTGAGCGTGGCCACCGTCGCGAGTAGTACCCACTCGGGCTGGCGTCGGTCGCTGAGCATTCCCCCAGCGTACTGGCCGAAGACGCCGATAAGCAGGAGCCCCGAGTAGGCCAGTTGACTCGCCTCGAGTTCGTGAGCGCCGACGGCGACGGGTGCGAAGACCGGCAAATCACCGAGGACGTCCGGCAAGAACGTGAATATGCCGCGATAGTACGTCCCGTATACCATCTGGATCGCAAGGATGAGCAGGAAGCCACCGACGAAGAGCGTTCGGGTATCCCTGAGAAACCGGCGAAGTGACGTGTGGACTCTGGTGGCAGAATCGGACGGTTTCGTGTGTTCGTCCCTGATTTCGTGGGTCTCGAACTCGAGGAGAAAGCCGACGGTGACACAGAGTGCAGCGGGGACGACGAGGACGACGGCGGCGGTTCGCCAGTCGACCACGAGTAACAGGAAGACGACGGCGAGGGGAACGATTACCATCCCGAGATTCCCACCGGCACCGTGCCAGGCGAGGACGGAACCTCGACGGGTCGCCCCGCGGCTAATGAGCGAGAGTCCCGCTGGGTGATAGAGGCCAGCAGCGGTTCCCCAGACGATGAGCACGGCAGCGAGCGTGGCGAGCGAACTGGCGGCGCTCAGGGCACTAAAGGCGAGTCCCATCCCGCCGATGGAGACGAGAACGATTCGCTTCGATCCGTACCGATCGGCGAGGACGCCCGCGAGCGGCGCGACGAAGCCAATCAGGGCGTAGCCGATTGCGACGACGAGACCCAGCGCGGTGGGCGAAGCGTCGAACTCGGCGAGCCACAACGGAACGAACAACGGAATCGCTAGCTCCAGGCCGTGAAAAGTGCCGTGACCGAGGCTGGTAAAGGCGGCTATCGCACGGTCGTTTCGCTTCACTACTGGTCAGAGGCGTGTCGACTGGCAATATCCTGTCGGTCGGGAACGAAGGGAGGTGGTCGATTTGGGATCGCTCGCCGCGAGTGCCCCTGTCTGTGGACTAACGGCTCGTGCGGACTGACGGTTCGTTTGGGGAAACTGACGTCCCTCCGAGTCGTGCCTGTCGATTACCGGTTACGTGACAGTCCCGTAGAATCGTGCAGCCGTCATCGACGGATAACAGTCATTGACGCGTCGTCGTCAATGGTCGTGGTCGTGGTCGTGCCCGTGATCGTGGCCATGGTCGTGCCCACCATCGCTCGCCGCCCCCAGATCACCGCCGGCCACCAGCGTGTCGTGGTCGCCGTCGATCATGTCCATGTTCTTCAGGTTGTCCCGTTCCTCGAAGTCCGCGACGGCCTCGAGCAGGTCGTCCTGGGTGAGCGTCGTCCGGTTTTCGGTCAGCGCCTCGAGGACGGCTTCCCGGAGCACCATCCGGAGGTCGCTGCCGGTCAACCCCTCCGTGGCCTCGGCGATCGCCTTTGGATCGAACTCGTCGATGTCCATTGCGTGGGTAATCACCCGGAGGATGCCCTCGCGCATGCCAGTGTCGGGCTTGGGGAAGTTGACGATTTCGTCGAAGCGTCGCCAGGCGGCGGCGTCGAGCTGATCGGGGTGATTCGTCGCCCCAATGAGCAACACGTCATCCTGGATCAGCGAGACGTTGTCGATGCTCTTGAGCAGCGTGTTGACCGCCCGCTTGAGCGCGGCGTGTTCGTCGCTCCGGCGGGTCTTCGCGACGGAGTCGAACTCGTCGATGAAGAGGATACACGGCGAGAGCCGTTTGGCGACCTCGAACGTCTTGTCGACGTTCTTCGCCGTCTCCCCGAGGTACTGGCTCGTGATCATCGAGAGTTTGACCTCGACGAACGGGAGATCCATGTCGTGGGCCAGCGCCCGCGCCGTCGACGTCTTGGCCGTTCCCGGTGGGCCGACGAACAGCAACTTCCCGATCTCGCGGAGGCCGATCTGGGCGAGGTAATCGCGGTGTTCGATCGCCTTGGCGATCTTCTCGATTTCGGCCTCCTGATCCGGCGTCAATACCAGGTCGTCGAGGGTCATCTCGATCTCTTCTGGTGCGCGGACTTCGACGAGGTCGAGCATCTCCTCGTCCTCCTCGTCGGCGAAGAACTCCTCGAGCAGGCCGTCGATCCAGACCCGATCGGCCTGGATGGGGCGGTTTTGCTCGCGGGCGGCCTCGTACTCGACTTCGAATCCGAGGTCGTCCCGGCCCTCGAAGTGTTTCGCGAGCGTGGGATTCTCGAGGAGGCGTTCCTCGTCGGTGCGCTCGAGGTACCACCGCTCGGCGAGTTCGCGTTCGGTCAGCGAGATGGTTCCCGAGAAGTCGTCCCGCTCGGTGAACATGAGGTCGCTGACGGCGTTCCACGGGCGGTCGACGCCGGTGGCGTCCCTGGCCGTCGTGTTGGTCGCCGAAAGCGGGCGCGAGATGCCGCCGTGGTGGCGGCCCGTTCGCGTGTGGCTCGAGTCGTCCTCATCGTCGTCCGATCCACCTGACCCACCAGTCCAGAACACCCGTCGGATCGCCGGCGGGAGATCGTTTTCGTCGAGCGAACGGTCGTCCGAGTAGATGCTCGTAGTGAGCAGAAACTCGACGACCTCGAGCGCCGGAGTACTCATTCGCCGAGACTACTCACCACACACCCTTAACCCCGTCGTCACGGCGTCGCCGCTCGTCTACGCGCCACACCGTATCGATTCTCGAGGATTCGACTGTGGCCGTTGTAGTCAATCACTCCTTGTCCGTTGTCGATGCGGGTCTCAACCTGTACCCCATCTCTACCTGGGAACGATAATTTAAATTAACTTAGTGACTATTTTACGAGAGGAGAGCAACCAAGAGACATGAGACGTCGATCAGTGCTGACAGGTATTGGGGCAGGCTTGACGATTCCGCTCGCAGGTTGTTCTGCGATAGATTTCATCGCTGACGACGAGCAGAGACAGTATTCGATTGGCGTCTACAATTATTCTGACGAGGATCACACGTTCATCATTAGAATAGGGCGACGTCCAGCGGAGGCGTTCGAGAATATGACCGTCGAGCTAGATGCGTCTACAGCCGACGAACGGATACCGTTCGACGGGATTCCTGCAACCCTCCACATTACGGTGAGTGACGAATACGAACGCGAGTTCCCGTGGCCGGTAGAGTACGATGGGTCGGAGCAATCAGCTCTCAAAGCGAACATCTACTTCAATCCAGGGCGAGAGCAGCCGATATGGGTTCACGCTGGATAGCAGGGGCTTCTTCGTACGTACGACCACTGCCAAAATGCCCTTCATAGCTACTCCTTGTGACGAGAATGACTTAAATGGACGATGGATGATAACACACCACATCAATGACTCCCGAGCACTGGTTCGACCACAGGAGACCAGACCCTCGAGCGGCTCACCCCTTCCGAAAGGCCTAATCACGTTCTGGCCCGAGTATCGGCAATGAGTCACCAGCTTCCGGACGTGCAGGCGACGGCCCCCGACGTCACCGTCGGACTGAGCCAGGTCGGCGTCACCGGCGTCGAAAAGCTCGTCAAGATCGCTCGAGAGAACAAACGCCCGCTCGTGTTCACCGCCGAGTTCGAGGTGTTCGTCGACCTCCCCGCCTGGCGCAAGGGCGCGGACATGAGCCGCAACATGGAGGTCATCGACGAGACGCTCGAGGAAGCCACCCGCGAGGAAGCCCTCCGCGCGGAGGACGTCTGTGGCGACGCCGCCGAACGCCTGCTCGAGAAACACGACTACACCTCCAGAGCGGAGGTATCGATGGAAGCGGAGTTTATCCGCCGCGAGCAAACCCCCGCCAGCGACAGGGAGACCCAGCATACCGTCGACATCATCGCCTCCGCGACGGCGACCGAGGAGGGTACCCGCGAGGAGATCGGCGCCCATGTCGTCGGCATGACCGTCTGTCCCTGCTCGCAGGGGATGTCTGTCGCCCGGGCGAAACAGAAACTCGAGGATCTCGAGGTGCCCGAGGAGAAGATCACCGAGTTCTTGGACGAGATTCCGCAACCGGGTCACTCCCAGCGCGGCCATGCCACGCTGACGATCGAATCGGACGGTGCGCCCGACGTCGACCTGAACGACGTCATCGACGTCGCCCGCGATTCGATGAGCGCCCACATCTACAACCTCGCGAAGCGACCCGACGAGGATCACATGACCTTCGAGGCCCACAGCGACGCGAAGTTCGTCGAGGACTGCGTTCGGGCGATGGCCGAGGGCGTCCTCGAGCAGTTCCCCGACCTCCCCGACGACGCCGTGATCCGAATGTCCCAGTCCAACGACGAGTCGATCCACCAGCACAACGCCCACGCCGAACGCGTCGTCGACATGGCGACGCTTCGTGCGGAAATTGAGGGTAACCTCGAGTAGCGGTTAGACGGCGACCTCGGTCAGGGCCTCGGGAGCGGCCCCTGACTGTTTTCAACTGCCCCTCCCACCGTCATTCGATTCGAACGCCCTACTCCCACAGAATCACCACCAAAGGTGACAAACAACCGAACGATTTAGGAGCACTGGGGTCGCAGGCCAACCCATGAACGATCTAATAGCGCCTCCTTCTGCCGGCTCAAACGAGGTGTGACCGTGGCGTTCGTCCCCGCCACCATCGCGACGACGGAGTTCCGGCGAAAGGCACGCGTCTCCGTCGGCGATCGAACCAAACTCCTGTTTCTGGCGCTCGCCGTCCTGTTCGGACTCGGACCAGTGCTCGTCTTCGGCGCGTTGCTCCTCCCGGTCGCGGGCGAAGCCGTCGCCGACGGTACCGTCGAGGCGTTCGGCGTCATCACCGTGACCGAGATCGCGACCGGTGGCGTCGCTCTCCTCTGGCTCGGACTGGCTACCCTGGCGACGATTCGGACAGTCACCGCCGTCGGCGACCTGGATCACCCCTCGAGCATCCTGGTGTCGACGCCGCTCCGAAATACGGTCGTGGGGCTGATCTGTACCGAACTCCTCGTGTTCGGGATCTGGTTGCTCCCGATATCGGTCGTCCTCTCGAGCGCGTTCGCCTACGGAGCCGGCACCGTCTGGCCCGCCGTCGTCGGCCCGGTGGTCGTCCTCGTCCTGCTCGCCACGACGTTCCCGGTCGGGTTCGCCGTCGGCCTCGGCATCCGTCACCTGATCACCGTCTACGAGCCGATCGCTCGCTTCCGCACGCCGCTGCTGGTTCTCGTCGGCGTCGCGTACTTCGGCACCATCGCGATGGGATGGTTCGACCGCGTCACTATCGTTCTCTTCGACCTGTTCGGCGAGAGTCCGCTGGGCTGGCCCGGCCACCTGCTGCTCGTCGGCCTGCCGAACGTCTCTCCCTCCACATCACACCTCGCCGTCTCGCTGATCGGTTCCGTCGCCCTCGCCGGCCTCGCTGTCACCGCGGCGACCCGAATTGGAGCCGTCCACTGGTACGCCGATCCCTACCGGAACGACTCCGAGACGACGTCCACGCATCGACCGTCCTCGAGTCGGCTCTCGAGCCTGCTCGAGCCGGGGCTGAGCCAGCCGGTTCGAACGGTGGCGATCACCGCGATCCGACGAACGAAGCGGGCACCGATCCGGCTGCTGTACGTCGCCTATCCGCTGTTCATGGCGGCCTTCTTCGTCGATGAGATCGCCCGAACGGGGACGATCCCGTCCCATCTGGCAGTCCTGGTCAGTCTGTACGTCGTCTGGGGTGCCGGCGCGCTCTTCACGCTCAACCCGCTCGGCGACCTCGGCCGGGCCCGACCCGTCGTCCTCACGTCGACGATATCGGGACGGGCGGCGGTCACCGGTCAGGTGGTCGCGAGCACGCTCGTCGCGCTCCCGGTCGCCGTCGTCGTGAGCCTCGGCGTCGGACTCGTGAGCCCGCTTACGCTCGCTCAGACCGGTCTCCTGGTCGTCGGCACCGTCGTCGGCGTCCTCGTCTCCCCAGCGCTCGCGATCGGCGTCGGCTCGCTGTTTCCCCGATTCGGCAGCGTTCGCCTCTCGAGCAAGCGGGAGGCGGTGATGCCGAGCAAGACGGCGTTCCTGGTGTACACGCTGGGACTCACCGTCCCGGTCGGTGCCGCCGCCGTCATCTACGCCGATGCCGCCGACCTGATCGCCGCGATGCTGTCGGCACTCGTCGGGCTGGCACCAGTTCTCGAAGCGACGATTCCCGCGTCGGTCATCGCCGGAGCCGCGTGGGTCGCCCTGCCGCTCGGCCTGGCCGCGCCGGCGCTCTCCTATCGCTACGCGATCAGGCGGTTCGAGGGCTACGTCGACTGATAGAAATCGGTGTAGTTACGGACACGCCGGCCCGGATGGCCGAAGAATGGTCAGGACTGATCGGCCGAAACCGCCTCCCCTCGAGGACGGGGGGCGTCCTGCGTGATCTCGAGGAACGCATCCTCGAGGCTCCGGCTCTCGCCGGTTTCCGCGCGGGACTTCAACGCCTCGGGGTCGCCCTCGGCGACGAGTTGACCGTCGTGGAGGACGCCGATGGTGTCGGCAAGGTCGTCGACGACCGAGAGGATGTGCGTCGAGAGGAAGATGGTCATCTCCTGGTCGGCCAGGTCGGCGATGGTCTCGCGCATCGTCCGCGCGGCGCGAGGATCGAGGCCGCTGGTCGGCTCGTCGAGGAAGGCGACCGCCGGCTCGTGGAGGACGGCCTGGATCACGCCGACCTTCTGGCGCATTCCCTTCGAGTAGGCGTCGATACGCTTATCGGCGTCCTCGAGGAGGTCGAAGCGTTCGAGCAGCGACTCGATGCGTTCGCTCGCCGCTTCCGCTGGCAGGTCACGCAGCCCTGCGACGTACTCGAGCTGTTCGCGACCGGTGAGTTCGTCGTAGATGGGTGGCTCCTCGGGAAGGTAGCCGATGTGGGGCGTCACGGCGTCCCGGTCGGTCACGTCGTGACCGGCGACCCGTGCCGTCCCCGAGGTGGGCCGGGTGAGCGTCGTCAGCATCCGCATCGTCGTCGTCTTTCCGGCCCCGTTCGGGCCGAGAAAGCCGTAGACGGCACCCGTTGGGATCTCGAGGTCGAGGTCGGCGACGGCCTCCTCCTCGCCGTAGCGTTTGGTGAGGCCGTCGGTCTCGATCGCGAGGGACGAAGCTGGGGACATGGGTTCGCGTTGGTGCCGCGTGGGTTAAATGGTGTTGGTTTGGCTAGATTTCCTTGTGCGTCCGCGTCGACTGCTGGTCGGGTGCTGACCGTGAGCGATGGCTCGAGCAGCGAGCGAGAACAGCGCCACCCGCTTTCCCAATCGTTTTGACCTCTCCGCGCCCGTCCTCGAACATGACCAGAGCGGCCGATACGGTGCTGATAAACGCGGCGGTGTACCCTCTCACAGGCGATCCCTCCAGCGGCGGCGACCCAGACGAACCCGAGCCGGAACCCGCGGAGGCGCTGGCGATTCGCGATGGCGAGATCGTTCGCGTCAACCGGGAGTACGAAGTCGAGTTCCTCGACGGCGTCGAGACCGAGGTCATCGACTGCGGTGGCCGCGTCGTCCTCCCGGGGTTCATCGACGCCCACACCCACATGGAACACCTCGGACAGTACCTGGTGCACGCCGATCTGTCGAGTGCGGACACGCTCGACGAAGCCATCGACGCCCTCAGCAACCAGGCCGAGGACGACCGCGAGTGGATCCTCGGCTTCGGCTACGACGAGAGCGAGTGGCCCGAGAACCGATACCCCCGTGCTAGCGACCTCGATGCCGTGAGCGAAACCCGGCCCGTCGTGGCGATGCGCGTCGACATGCACAACGCCTCGCTCAACAGCGTCGCCCTCGAGCGACTCGCCGACGCGATGCCCGACTACGACGTCGAAACCGAGGGCGGCGACCCGACGGGCGTCGTCGTCGAGGAAGCCACGGAAGCCGTCTGGGACGCCATCGAGGCCGACTACGAGGAGACCAGAGATCTCGTGACCGCGGCGATCGACCACGCCAACGCGCTGGGCGTGACCGGTGTCCACGACAAAGTCCGCCACTCCCACGCCCCGCGGGTGTACCGCGACCTCGAGCGGGCGGGTGACCTCACCTGCCGGGTGCGAATCGACTACTGGAGCGACCACCTCGAGAGCGCGCTCGAGACGGGACTGGTGACCAACGGCGGCTCCGGGTTCGTGCAGACGGGAGCGATCAAGACCTTTACCGACGGGACGTTCGGCAGCCGGACGGCGAAAGTGTTCGAGCCGTACGACGACCTGCCGGAGGGACGCGACGGCGACGGTGAAGTCCATGGCGACGGCAGCGGCGACGCCAACGGGAACGAGGGCGGCGGCGACGGACGCGGCCAGTGGGTCGTCGACCCCGACAAGTTGGCCGAGATCGCAACGCATGCGACCCACGACGGCGACTACCAGCTGACCGTTCACGCCATCGGCGACGAGGCCATCGAGGAGACGATCTCTGCCTTCGAGGCCACGCCGAACGTCGCGTCGGCCCGCCACCGGGTCGAACACCTCGAGTTCGCGAGCGACGACCACCTCGAGCGGATGGCCGACCCCGGCATCGTGGCCTCGATGCAGCCGAACTTCCTCCAGTGGGCACAGGAAGGCGGGATGTACGACCAGCGTCTCGGAACGGCGCGTCGACGGCAACTGGATCGGTTCCGCTCGGTGCTCGAGGCGGGCGTCCCCCTCGCGTTCGGCTCGGACTGTATGCCCCTCGATCCTCTGGCGGGCGTCCAGTACGCGGTGAACGCGCCCGTCGAGGCCCAGCGCCTCTCGGTGACGGCGGCGCTGAAGGCGTACACCAGCGGGGCCGCCTACGCCGGATTCGACGAGAATCGACTGGGGACGCTCGAGCGCAGCAAGCGAGCCGATATAGTGGTACTCGAAGAGTCACCGTGGGAACAGCCGAATCGAATCGACGAGATCGACGTCGCGCTGACGATGGTCGACGGGGAGGTCGTCTACGACGGTCGCGGCGAATGACGGCTTAACATCAGCTCGGTTACAAAACTGCGCTTCAGGGAACGCCTTTAGGACTCCTCGTCCATCCTTCTCGTATGTCATCCGAGACCACGGGCTTCCTCGAGGCCGTCGACCTCGAGACGCTCGAAGCGGAGGGACGAGAACTGATCACGAAAAACGGCACGGCGATCGCCCTCTTCTACCACGATGGCGAGGTTCGAGCCGTCGACAACCGCTGTCCGCACATGGGCTTTCCGCTCGCGGAGGGGAGCGTCGACGACGGCATCCTCACCTGTCACTGGCACCACGCCCGGTTCGAACTCTCGTGTGGCGATACGTTCGATCCGTGGGCCGACGACGTCCGAACCTACCCCGTCGAGGTGCGAGACGGCACGGTGTACGTCGATCCGAATCCGCCGCTCGAGAAAGCGCCCGCCGAACACTGGGCCGACCGGCTGGAGACGGGGCTCGAGGAGAACCTCAGGCTGGTGATCGGGAAATCCACGATCGGTTTGCTCGACGCCGGCGTCGACTACCGAGAGCCGATGGCGACGACCCTCGAGTTCGCCACCCGCTACCGGGAGATGGGCTGGTCGTCGGGGGCGACGATCCTGGGCTGTTTGGCGAACGTGGTCGACGACCTCGAACCCGAGGATCGAAAGCGAGCGCTCTACACCGGCGTTCGCCACGTCGCGAGCGACTGTGCGGGCGAGCCACCGAACTTCGACCAGCCGTCGTTTTCGACGAGCGACGTCGCCTTCGATCGGCTCAAAGGCTGGTTCCGCGACTGCGTCGAGGTTCGCGACGCCGACGGGGCCGAGCGCTGTCTTCGGACGGCGATCGCCGCCGGCCACACCGAGAGCGAGGTCGCTGAAATCGTCTTCACCGGCGCGACCGACCACCCATACCTGTCGACCGGCCACGTCCTCGACTTCGCGAACACGGCGTTCGAAAGTCTCGAGCACGTCGACTGGGCCTGGGACGACGGTTCCGCCGACGACGCCAGTCTCGCCGCCGACGTCCTCGCCTCCCTCGTCGACCCCCTCGTGACCGCCGCCCGAAGCGACGAGCGCTCCTCGTGGCGGCAACCGATCGACCTCGTCGCGTTGCTCGAGGACGTCTACGGGGGCGACGTGACAGAGACGAGCGGCCTCGAGGCGCTGGCAGCCGAGGGGGAGGCGGCCCAGGAGGCGGGCGACGGGTGGGAGCCACCGGCGGACTTCCAGGACATCCTGCTCGGCGACGACCCCGGGGCGATCGTCGACGCCCTCGCCGACGCCATCCTGGCGGGGGCGACGACCGAAGAGCTGGCCGCGGCCGTCACGCGGGCGGCCACCACTCGAGTCGCCCAGTTCGGGGTCGCCAACGAGTTCTCGGACTGGAACACGGTACACCACACGTTCACCTACGCCAACGCCGTCCACCAGAGCACGCGTCGCACCGACGCCGTCGCCCTCTACCGCGGCGTCTTCGACGCGGCCCTGAACGTCTACCTCGACCGGTTCCTCAACACCCCGCCCGCGCCGGTGTCGGCCCCCGGCGAGAACGAGACGGGCCGGGAACCGGAGGACGTCCTCGAGGAACTGCTCGACACCTTCGACCGCGAGGGCGGCGTGAACGACGCGGGACGGCTCGTCAGCGAGTTCTTCGACTGTGGCGGCGACCCCACGGAACTGAAGCGAACGCTCGGCCACGGCCTCCTGCGTGAGGACGCCGGCTTCCACACGCTCCAGAACGTCGAGGCCGCCTTCCGCCAGTTCGATCTGCTCGAGGGCGGCGCGAGCGATCTCGAGGGTGACGCCAGCGGCCCCGCTGTCGACGAGCGGACGCGACGGATGCCGTTCGTCGCGACGGCCCGGTACATGGCAGCGCACTTCCCGACGCGACGGGAGGCCGAACAGACGTTCCGGATCGCCTCGCGACTGAACCGGGGCGAGACGATCCACGAGGAGTGATACGGTTTGCTGTAACTTTTTACCGGTGATTGCCGACCCGATAGGGCAATCGCTGGTATGAGACTACAGCAGACCGAATGCGCGTTGGCTCGAGGTACACCGATTGCGCTGCAGGATTCGCCGTTCGCTGCTCGGATCTGCGACGCACTCGAGGGCGGTGACCACCGCCCCGATTGGAAAAATGAACGCTATTGACGACTGCCCACGTCGTCGTAGAGGACGCACTTGGCCTGCTGATTCGGCGTCACCTGGTGCATCTCGATCGGCGGACGTTCACACGGCGTCGCGAACTCGGTCTCGAGGCGATCCTTGGCGACCTCGTGATTCTCGTTGGCCACCTCCGTTAGCGCAGTGGCGAGAACGCGTTCGGCAGCCGAATCCGAGAGCGTCGACGGGATCTCGTAGGACGAACGGATCCGCTCGGGCGTCACCTCCGCTGCTTCGCTCGTGATCGTCACGTCGTCCTCGAGCAGGTCGCGTCTGAAGTTGGCGACCGCTCGCCAGTGATCCTGGTCGAACGCGTAGTTCGTGGGCTGGACGAGTTTCGGACACCGCGGGTGGAACCGACAGCCACTCGGCACGTCGACGGGATCCGGCACCTCGCCGACGAGTTCGATTCGCTCCCGATCTACGTCCGGATCGATACGCGGCACCGACGACACCAGTGCCTGCGTGTAAGGGTGTTTGGGATTGTTAATGATCTCGTCGGCCGGGCCGACTTCGACGAGTTCGCCGAGGTACATGATCCCGATCCGATCGCACATGTGCTTGAGCAACGAAAGGTCGTGACTGATGTACACCGCCGTCAGTCCCAGCTCGGTCTGGAGCCGCCTGAACAGGTCGAGGATGCTCGCTCGAATCGAGACGTCGAGCATGCTCGCCGGCTCGTCGGCCAGCAGGAACGACGGCTCGAGGGCGAGCGCTCGAGCGATGCCGACGCGCTGGCGTTCGCCGCCGGAGAGTTCGCTCGGATACTCGTCTACGTACGCTTCGGCGGGTTCGAGGCCGGACTGCTCGATGACCTCGTACACCCGGGCGTCGCGCTCTTCGGCCGTCCCGATGTCGTGCACGTCGAGGGGCTCTTTGACCCACTTGTAGACGGTAAATCGGGGGTTGATCGACTGGTAGGGATCCTGGTGGATGATCTGGGCCTCGCGTCTGAACGCGTTGAGTTCGGCTCCCCCGACGTCCGTGATCTCCTGCCCATCGAAGTAGAGTTCTCCACCCGTCGGCTCGAGCAATCGGATCGCCGACTTGCCGAGGGTCGTCTTTCCACAGCCGGATTCGCCGGCCAATCCAAACGCCTCACCCTCACGAATACCGAGAGAGACGCCGTCGACGGCTCTGACGACCTTGTCGCTTTCACCCCGGAAAATGCGGGAGATGAGGCCCGTGTTCACCGGAAAGTGTTTCTCGAGGTTGCGTACCTCGAGTTTGTACGACTGCTCCGACTCGGGTTTACTGATGAGTTCGCGGCCCTCAGTCATCGGTGGTCACCTCCTCGGCCTCCGTATCAGCATCGGCATCGACTCGGCTCCCGGGTGCTAGGTCGCCATCCTTCCCGATATCCTGCTCGAGCCAGGTCTCCTTCTTGCCGGCTTCCTCCTGCAGATATTCGATCTCGTCGGCGCGGTGGCACTCGACGAGGTGCTCGTCCTCGTACTCCTCGGGTTCGGGCGTCACCTCCCAGCAGTCGTCCTCGGCGAACGGACACCGCGGCGCGAATCGGCAGCCCTCGTCGGGGTCGACCAGATCCGGCGGCGTTCCTGGGATCGAGATCAGCTCCTGATCGTCGTCGCTGATGTCCGGGAAGGCGTTTCGCAGTCCCAGGGTGTAGGGGTGACGCGGGTTCTTGATGATCGTCGCCGCGTCGGCGACTTCGACGATGCGGCCGCCGTAGACGACGGCGATTCGGTCGCACGTCTCCGAGACCACCGACATGTCGTGGGTGATCATGATCATCGCGCTGTTGATCTCGCGTTGTTTCTCCTTGATCGTCTCGAGGATGCGATCCTGAATCACCACGTCGAGCGCGGTAGTCGGCTCGTCGGCCAGAATCATGTTCGGATCGAGCGCGAGTGCGAGCGCGATCATCGCCCGCTGGGCCATGCCACCGGAGAACTGGTGGGGGTAGTCGTCGACGCGGTCGGGTTCGATACCCAGGTCGTCGAACAGTTCCCTGGCCCGTTCGCGGGCCTCCTGCTTCGACGTACCGTCTTCGTGGTAGCGGATGACCTCGACGATCTGTTCGCCGACGGTGTAGACGGGGTCGAACCCGTTCATGGCGTTCTGGGGGATCATCGAGATCTCAGACCAGCGGATCTGCTTGCGCAGTTCCCTGTCCGAGAGGTCGGTGACCTCCGTCCCGTCGTAATCGATCGAACCGTCGACGATCTCGGCGTTTTTCGGGAACAGTCGGATAATCGACTTCGCCAGCGTCGTCTTCCCGCTGCCGCTTTCGCCGACCAGCCCGACGGTTTCGCCGCGGTCGACGGACAGCGAGACGTCGTCGGTCGCCCGAACCCAGCCGTCGTCGGCCCGGTAGTACGTCTTCAGATTGGATATCTCGAGTAAACTCATTCTTGATGCCTCAGTTCAGGATTGACCACTTTCTCGAGCGTGCGGCCGATGAAGAACACCGACATCACGAACAGCATGATGGCGATACCCGGTGGGAAGACCCACCACCACGCCTCGCGGACGGCATTGGCGGTGCGCACCTCGAAGATCATCTTACCCCACGAGAGCATGTTCGGGTCGCCAAAGCCGAGGAACGCGAGGCTCGCCTCGGCGATGACCGAGTAGGCGACGGCGAACGCCGCGTACAGGAACGCCAGTGGCAGGACGTTCGGCAGGATATGCCGATACATAATTCGGACGTTGCTGGCACCGATCGCCTGTGCGCTCTCGACGTACGGTCGTTGCTTGTGACTCAGCACCTGTGACCGGATCACACGTGCCGTCGAGCGCCACAGGATTAACACGATCGCCGCGATGATGTTGACTATGCTGCTGCCAAGAATCGCGACGAGCACGATCGCGAACGGCAAGAACGGCAAGCCGTAGACGATGTCCGTGATTCGCATGAGCACGTCGTCGACGATACCGCCGAAGTAGGCGCTGATGAGGCCGATGTTCGTGCCGATGAACACCGCCATGAACGCCGCCAGCGTGCCGACGACCAGCGTCACGCGCGTGCCGACGATGAGCTGTGAGAGGACGTCACGACCGAGGTCGGTCGTCCCCAGCGGGTGTGCCGCAGACGGACTCTCGAGTCGCCCACCGATGCCCCGTTCGGTCGGATCGTGGGGTGCGAGCCCCGGAATCGTTATATTGAGGAAGTCGATCGTGATCGGTCGGGCGAAGATGCCGACGAAGACGAACACGAGCAGGATGGCCAGGCCAATCTGCCCGAGTCGGTCACCCTCGAACACCTCGAGTTTGTCCCGAACGAAGTCGACGCTGCTCCCCACTTTGCCCATCGCGTTGTCGATGGGGGATGTCGTTTCAGTGCTCATTCGTACTCCACCCTCGGATCGAGGTAGACGTAGGCCAGGTCGGCGACGAAGTTCATGATGATCACGACCGATCCCATGAGGAAGAACGCGGCCATCGCGACCGGGTAATCGTTGTTGTTCACCGCGCGCACCATCTCACGCCCCATGCCGGGCCAGTTGAAGACCGTCTCGATGACGACGGAACCGCCCATCGCCGCACCTGTGGCGATCGCCGCGACCGTCACGACCGGCAAGATCGAGTTTCTGGCGGCGTGTTTGTACAGGACGGTTCGCTCGGGTAGCCCCTCCGCTTTCTTGATCTCGATGAAGTCCGCGTTGAGGACGTCGAGCATCGTACTCCGCATCAGGAGCGTCGGCGTCGCCAGATAGACGATCGCGCCCGTCAAGGCTGGCAGGAACAGATGGCGGAGGAAATCGACCGAGCCGTATCGGGCGATGAAGCCGCCGCCGAGTTCGCCACCGGTGGTTCGCATTCCGCTCGAGGGGAACCAGCCGAGCCAGTAGACGAACACCGACAGGAGGACGATCCCAACCCAAAACTCGGGGGAGGATCGAGCGATGAGCGCGACAACGATGCCACCGCGCTCGAACTTCGAATCGCGCCACCAGCCCATGAGAGCCCCGAACGTAATCCCGATGACGTACGCGAAAAACAGCGCCGTCGCCATCAGCACGATCGTGTTCATGAACCGGACGACGATGATGTCCATGACCGGGTCGCGGTAGATGAACGACTGGCCGAAGTCTCCGGTCAGCAGTTGCCTGGCGTATTCGACGTACTGAACGTACAGTGGCTGATCGAGCCCGAGTTCGGCGATCCGTTGTTCGCGCTGTTCCGGTGTCATCCCGTCGAGGATGAACATCGACGTCGGATCGCCGGGCATCATCCGGAACAGGACGAACAGGATCGTAAAGAACGCCCAGAACGTCACGATGAGCTGGAGAACGCGCCTGATGACGAACTCTCTCAGCCCCATCGCTCCCCCCGTCTCGTGTGCGTCGTCGTGACCATTCGATTATAGTGAAAGACGTTCATGAAAGATGGCAGTTCGCCTACTGGTCTGCGCCGTAGTGGAGCATTCCGTCGTCGTCCCAGCCGTATCCGCCTTCGGCGAGTTCCGCTCGTGCAGCGTCGAGATCCTCGTCGAACTGCTCGACATCGGGGTTGTGCCAGAACTCGACGGCCTCCGAGATCGTCGTGTGGGTCACCGTTCCCATGCCGTCACGAACGAGTTCGACCCAGTCCTCCTTGGGCACACCGTAGGACAGTGCGCGGCGAACGTTGACGTCGTCCAGATGATCGCGGCGCATGTTGTAGGCGATCTTCGCGTAACCGACGGCCGCGAACTCCTCCATATCGAGGTCGTCGTCGTCTCGCACGCGCTCGATAGCCGCTGGCTGTGGAACCGCACCGAGCATATCCAGCTGGCCGGCCTCGAGGTCGCCCACGAGCTGTGAGACGTCCGCACCGGGGATACGGATGAAGGTATCCGCGTTCGGCGTCTCGAAGTGGTCGTCGAACGCCGAGAGCTGGAGTTCCTCTTGGCGCTCCCAGTCCTGGAACTGGAACGGACCGCTGCCGACCCAGTTCTCGTCCTCGAAGTCCGCGAGATCGTCCGGTTCGACGTCGCCCCAGATGTGTTCGGGGAAGATGTACACCTGGCCGAGAACGTTCGCCGTAAACGGGGCAAACGGTTCATCGAGATGGAAGGTAATCTCGTTTCCGGAGGTGTCAATCTCCGAGATGTTCTCCACGAGCGAGCCGTACGTCGGCGAGTCGGCGTACATCTCGTACGTGAACTCGACGTCGTCGATCGTGAGATCCTCGCCGTCGTGGAACGTCATGTCGTCGCGCACCTCGACGGTGTAAACCATCCCGTCGTCTTCGATTTCGGGCTCGTCGACGGCAAGCCACGGCGTCGGCATCCCGTCCGGGCCGATCCGGTACAGTTGATCGTAAATGAGGCGGACGAACTGCCTGTCCGGCGTCGCCAGATCCTGCATCGGGTTCAGCGAGATAATTTCGGAGGGGTAGCCAAAGCGAACCGTATCGCTTTCGGTTGGCGTGACCGAAATCATATTCCAGAACGAGTTGAACCCTTCACCGAGCCCCGCCTCGACGTTCTCGACGCGCGAGCTGGCGTACGGGTGGAAGCCGCCTTCGTTCGCGACGTAAGTACGCGGTTGATCGCGAGCGATGATCTCCTGCGCCTCGTACACCGTCTGCTGTCGTTCGTCTTCGTCGACCTGCGTCACCTGCAGTTCCGCGAGTTCGTCGTACTCCGGGTTTTCGTAGCCCGGCGTGTTCCGCCCACCTTCCCCCGTCGTCGAGGAGTGGTGCATGTCGAAGATGAACGTGTGCGGGTCGATCCGTTCCGGCGTTCCACCCCAGCCGAGGAGCGATGCGTCGAAGTCCTGCTGGACGACTGCCTGATCGACGTGCGCACCGAACTCGAGCTCCTCGAGATTGACCTCGAAGCCAATTTCTTCCCAGTTCTCCGCGACCATCGTGGCGAGTTCGTTCCGGAACGCGTTCACGCCTGCAGTCGGTACGAGGAAGTGAATCTCTGGAAATTGTTCGCCGAGTTCGTCGGCACCGTCGACGTCTCCGTTGCCGTCGTCGTCACCGCCACCGAGACACCCTGCGAGGCCTGCTACCCCAGCCGCCCCCGCACCCTTGAGCACCGTTCTGCGTGATGTGTTATGTGTTCCCATTGCTACACCCAATAGGTTTGGGTAAAAGTATATAAATGTCTCGTCGTCGGTTTCGAATTTTGGATAATTTACAAGACCAGTTATAAATAGATCAACATTTTCCAGCATTTCTCAACGAATTTCAGGCGTGAACGGATATTGGCATCCGTTTCTTGCGGATACCAACGTGTTTGTATACGCGGTTTCTATTTCTCGGTGTGGAGTGCCACGTCTACTACGAGGGCGACGACGACCCGAAAAAGTGCACCGCGCGTCGCCTCGAGCGCTTCGACCGGGCAATCCTTCACCGGTCGATGAGCCAGGTTCCCTACGGCGTCGTGCTCAACCCCCACGCCGAGCAGGCGCTGTCGCCCGCCGACACCGACGACGCCCTCGACACAATCGTGGCCCTCGATTGCTCCTGGGAATCCGCCGAAGAGGCGGCGTTTTCGATGCCCGGAATCCATCGTGCGTTGCCATTTCTCGTCGCCGCTAACCCCGTCAACTACGGGCGACCGTTTCAACTGACGACTGCGGAGGCGCTGGCATCAGCCCTCTGTATTTTCGGGGAACAAGAGGCGGCAGCCGACCTTCTCGAGCCGTTTCGCTGGGGGGAAACCTTCCTGACGCTCAACGAGGAACCGCTCAGGCGGTACGCCGACTGTGCGGACTCGGGCGAGGTCGTCGCCGTCCAGGACGACTACCTCGCCGACGAGTGACTGTCGGCCGGTGACGAGGAGTGATTGTCGGGCGATCGGAGGCCGCTTATCTCACCACGCGAGCGCTCGACGCCGGGCCGCGACCAGCAACGAGAGTCCGATCGCTCCGAGAAACAGTGGCGGGAGTGCCACGAACCCGACGGTGAGCGCGCCCTGCCGAAGGAGCACCCACGCGACACCGATCCCGGACAGGAGAAATCCGACCCCCATCGCCTGGAGCCCGCGATGAGCGAGTCGGGCCGCTCGAGGTGGAGGCGCGCCGTCTGGCATATGCATGGCGATGGCCGACCGAACCGTAAGGCTACCGCTTCGGCTGCCAGCAGGGTGGGATCACAGCCGTTATATGGCTCACCGGCAATTGGACGGTATGGCCAGTTTCGACGCCGCGGAAAAACGAACGCTCGAGAAGATGATCTGCATGCGCTGTAACGCTCGCAACTCCCCGCGAGCGAAGAAGTGCCGCAAGTGCGGCTACAAGAACCTCCGCCCAAAGGCGAAGGAAGCCCGCGCAGCCTGATCGATCTCTCGGTTCTCCTATCCACTAATCAGTCGCCACCGAGCGGTGGCACCACCAATTGCCGACGGCAGGTCACGTCGAACCGATTACTCGTCCGGATACTTCGGCTCCCGCTTTTCTGCTCGCTCGAGCGCCGTCTCGATCACGTCTCGAACGTCGCCGTGAAAGACATCCCCGTGACCAGCATACAGGTGCTCGACGCCCTTAGGAAGGCGCTCGAGCAACCGTTCGATGCTCTCGATCAGCGTCTCCCGGGACTGACCGGCCATGTCCGTCCGTCCAAAGCTACCGTAGTCGAACGCGCCGTCGTTGTGGACGACGACGTCCCCGCTGAACACCGCCGTCTCGGAGACGAGCGAAACGTGATCGTCGGCGTGACCCGGCGTGTGGATCACCGCGAACGACTCGTCCCCGATCTGCACCTCGTCGCCGTCTTCGATGGCGTGGGTTCGCAGGGGGTGGTCGGCGAACGCGTACACTTCGGGATCGAACGCGTCGACGACGGCCTCGAGTTCGGCGACGTGGTCGCCGTGCTGGTGGGTCAGGACGACCGCCTCGAGATCGTTCGTGTGCTCGCGAACGGCGTCGGCGACGCCGTCCATCGCGCCGGCGTCGACGAGCGTCGGTCGGTCGCCGGTGACCAGAAACGCGTTGCAGGTGAACGTTTCGGCGTCTTCGGTGACGTGGTGAACCGCCATAAGGAACGATCCGTGCCGACGGACAAAAACGCTGGTGTCGGGGCCTCGAGTCGGAGTAGGGGCTCGGGTACAGAAGCAGTTCCGACGGACGCCAGTGGACTTATTGGGGTACAGTCCCTACATTTTATCATGGGATTCGGCAGCTACGACGAATCCGAACAACGAGACGTAGACGCTGATTTTGACGATGAAGACGCGGTGCAGTCAGATGAAACCAACCACCAGGGCAGTATCGAATTCGAGAACGGAGCCTCGAGTTCTGAGTTGCTCGATCGGCTCAAGGAGATCAAAGACGACGGGTGAGTTGCTGGTGACGATGAGCCACCGCTCGAGGCGTTTGCGATGAACGTCCAGCGCGGGACACGAGCCCTCGGGGTGGCCGAATCGTACCGTCCGGATGCCGACCACAGCACGCTTGCAGGCGCGGTCGTCAGGGCCGATCGCGTCCTCGACGGTGCGGCCTTCGATCGCTGCACCGTCGGCGAACTCGACGCCACCGAGCGCATCTGCTCGCTGGTGGCGTCCCTCGAGCGCCCCGACGTTCGCGTGCTGTTCGTCGGGGCGGTCGCCCCGGCTTGGTACAACCTGCTCGACCTCGAGGAACTCGCCGACCGGACGGGTCTCCCCGTCCTCGCGGTCACGTTCGAAGCGAGTGAAGGGCTCGAAGATGGACTCCGCGAGGCGTTTTCCGGGGCCGAACTCGAGACGCGGCTCGAGCGATACGCCGCGTTGCCGAGGCGACACCCGGTCGACCTGGATGACAAGGCGGGAAAAGACGACGGGCCGACTGAAAACGAGACGGTCTACGTCCGAGCCGTCGGCCTCGAGCCGGAGGTGGCTGCCAGCGTCGTCCGGGCGTTCACCCCCGAAGGCGGCCGTCCGGAGCCGATCCGGGTTGCTCGCGTACTCGCTCGAGCGAGTGACGTGTCCGGAACCATCGACGCGAACCCGAGCTAACGACCGGACTGATGCCAGTGAGGAACACGGTGACGCCGAGGTGGCCACCCGAAACGGGTACAATCGTGTGGAAACGACTTTACCTCCCTCGCGCAATTTTTGCGGTATGCAACTGGGCACCGGCCTGTTCACCTGCCAGCGACGACCCGACGACGATCGGTCGATGAGCGACCTCTACGACGAAGTGCTCGAGCTGGGGCGGACGATCGACGACGCCGGCCTCGACAGCGCCTGGGTCTCCGAACACCACTTCGCCGAGGACGGCTACCTCTCGGCGACGATGCCCACGCTGGGGGCGCTCGCAGCGGCCACCGACGACGTCGAAATCGGCACCTGCATCGCCCTCGCGCCGCTGTACGACGGCGTTCGACTCGCCGAGGACGCGGCGACGGTCGACCTCCTCTCTGGCGGTCGGCTGACCCTCGGCCTCGCCATCGGCTCGAACCCTCGAGAGTTCGACGCCTTCGGCGTTCCCCGCGAGGAACGGGTCGACCGCCTCGAGGAACAGGTCGAACTCTGCCGGGCGGCCTGGAGCGACGGGCCACTTGGATACGACGCCGACTTCCACGACGTCTCCCCGGACGTCACCGTCACGCCCAAACCCGAGGACTCGATCGCGATCATGCTCGGCGGCAAGGCGAAACCGGCCGTCCGTCGCGCCGCCCGCACCGCCGACGCCTGGTGTGCGCCCTCCTCGCTCTCGCTTCGCGGGCTCGAGAAACGCGTCGAGGACATCCGCTCGGTTCGAAGATCGGAGGGGATCGACGGCGACTTCACCATCTACCTGATCAAACACGGCTTCGTCGGCGACTCCCGCGAGGCCGCCTGGGAGACGATGCGCGAGGGCTATCTCTACATTCAGCGCCGCTACGCCGAGATATTCTCCGGCGAACCCGTCGACGAACTGTCGGCCAACCGCAAACGGGAACTCAAAGACCAGGCGATCTTCGGCACGCCCGAGCAGGTAATCGACGAACTCGAGACCTACCGAGAGGCCCTCGGTAACGACATCCACATGATCTTTCGCACCTACCACCCCGGCACCGACACCGACGCGATGCGGACGTGTATCGAACGCCTCGGCAACGAGGTCGCCCCGGAGGTTCAGTAATGTCGGGGTTTCACACGTTCCCGACCGACCGTGCCGACGCACTCGAGGATCCCGGTCGGTACCGGTTCTGCTCGCGCGAAGAACTGCTGGCCATGCTCGACCTCGAGGCTGACAGCGAGACGAGGGTCGCGGATCTCGGCTCCGGTACCGGTTTTTACACCGACGACGTAGCCCCCTTCGCGGGCACCTGTTACGCCGTCGACGTGCAGGCGGCGATGCACGGGTTCTACCGCGAAAAGGGGCTGCCCGAGAACGTCGACTGCGTGACTGCTGGAATCGACTCGCTCCCGTTCGACGACGACCACCTCGACGCCGCGTACTCCACGATGACCCACCACGAGTACGCCGATCCGACGATCCAGGATCTCGAGGCAGGAGATTCGGCGGCTCTCGAGACCTTCGAAGACGCCGCGCTCACCGAACTCGCTCGCGTGCTCCGCCCCGGCGGCCGCCTGGCGATCGTCGACTGGTCGGCCGATGGAGACGGCGAGGACGGCCCCTCGACGGACGAACGGTTCTCCCTCGCGGACGTCCGAAATGGCCTCGAGTCCGCCGGCTTCGAGATTCTCGAGGCGAGAAACCGACCGGAGACCGTCGCGGTGGCGGCTCGAATGCCCGGCGAGTGAGTAGAACCGTTCGATCGACCCTGTCAACGGCCCCGGGAATCGACCGAATCAGTCGAAGTCCGGCAGATCCTCCGGCGGTTCGTACTCGGCTTCCCAGTCGATGTACTCGTCTTTCAGGATCTCACAGACCAGTTGTCCGAACTCGGTGAGTTCGGCGTTGATCGAAGAGACCGTCCCCCAGGAGTCGAGTCCCGGGTGATACTCGCGTTCGCGCCAGTCCTCGGGAATCCCCGGCGCGTGGTAGCCGACGCGGTCGGCGAAATCGTCCCAGAAGAAGTCGAACTGCGAGAAGAGGTCGAGATCGGTCGCGATATCGAACGCCTCGGGTGCTAAGTCGGCGTCCTTTCGCCAGATTTCGAACGCCTCCTCCCAGGCCCCGTCCTCGAGAAATCCCTGGAGTTCCTCGCGCCGGTAGTCGATATCGTCGGGATCGCCGACGACGGTCGCGTCCTCGTACTCGTTCGGATCGACGTACGACAGCTCCGGCGGATCGGGTGCCTCGACCTCGAGTGTCATGGGCGATCCTATGCCCTGGTGTCGAATAAGAATTCGTACGCGCACCCGGTTTCCCAGGACATCGCGCCGACCAGTCGAGGCAGTGAGAGCGTCTCGAACCGAACGCTCAACCCGCTGGCGACCCTCACTCAGGACATGACGAGCTACGACGCAGTCATCCTCGACGTCGACGGCACTATCGTCCGTGGCGAACGGCTCATTCCTGGTGCCGTCGAGGGATTGACAGCGATAGGGGACGCTGACTGTGATCGACTGCTGTTTTCGAACAATCCAACCCGCGGGGCGGCCCACTACGGCGAGCGGCTATCCGTGCACGACATCGCGGTCGACCCTCACTACGTCCTCACCTCCGCAACCGTCTCCGCCGAGTATCTCTCCCGCACTCATCCCGACGACGCGGTGTTTCTGGTCGGCGAGCGTCGGCTTCGAAATGTGCTCGAGGGTGCCTCGCTCACGGTTACCGACGACCCCGAAGCCGCCGACGTCGTCCTCGGGTCGATCGACCGCGACCTGTCCTACGACGACCTCCAGCGAGCGCTCGTCGCGCTCGAGGCCGCCGACGCCTTCTACGGCACCGATCCGGACGTGACGATCCCCACCGAGGGCGGGATGAGTCCCGGGTCGGGGGCGATAATCGCGTCGCTCGAGGCGATCGCCGGCCAGTCGGTCGATGCAATCCTCGGCAAACCGTCTTCGATCGCCGCCGACGCCGCCCTCGAGCGCCTCGGGAGCGAGCCCGAACGGACGCTGATCGTCGGCGATCGGCTGAACACGGACGTCGAACTCGGCCGGCGGGCGGGGATGGGTACCGCGCTCGTGACGACGGGTGTGATGGGGCGAGACGACCTCGCCGATGTTGAAGAAGAACCGACGTACGTGCTCGATTCGTTGGCCGAACTCGAGGGCGTCCTTGCTGGAGGGCGGTAGGATCAAGTTGTCGGGTGCTATCGACCCAATTCGTCCCTGACGGGTGCAACTGCCTCCCACACCGACAGTGAGATGCACCTCCCTATCACGCCGACGGAGATGGTCAGAGTACGGTCCCTCAGGGCTGAAAGCGATGTTACCGCCACGAAAGTCCCTTTCAATCCCGCCCGTGTCGACCGGCCGAACAACCCTTTCGGGTGGGGCTTTCGAGGTGGGTGCCCCGCGGTTCCGATTGCTCGTAGGAGTATCTGACAGGGCCTCCCACACCAACCCAGCATATTTTGTCCTGCTCGCGAACAGTAGCGCTATGACCACGACCACATCCGAGTTCGTCATTCCGCCGCCGCTCGAGCGTGGCGACCGAATCGCCGTCGTCGCCCCGGCATCGAACCCCGCCCCGGAGGTGCCCCACGTCTACGAACTGGGGCTCGAGCGCCTGCGAACCGTATTCGACCTCGAGCCAATCGAGTTCCCGACGGCCTCGATGGAGAACGAGGAACTCTTCGAACAGCCGGCGGCTCGAGCCCGCGACGTCGTGGACGCCTTCGAAGACCCGGAGATTCGGGGTGTGATCGCCGTCATCGGTGGCAACGACCAGATTCGGATGCTCAGACACCTCGAGCCTGAGGTGCTTCGGGCGAACCCGACTCGGTTTTTTGGCTACAGCGACAACACCAACCTCGCGCTGTACCTGTGGAATCTCGGCATCATCTCCTTTTACGGCCCGTCGGTGATGAGCGAACTTGCGATGGACGGCTCGCTGTTCGAGCACACCATCGAGTACACCGAACGAGCGTTCTTCGAGGAGTCGATCGGCCAGCTCGAGCCAGCCGAGCGCTTCACCGATCAGGCGGGGAACTGGGACGATCCGGCCGCTCTCGAGGAACCTCGGGAGACGGAACCGAGCCCCGACTGGCACTGGTCGGGCGGTTCAACGCGCATTTCAGGGCGCGTCTGGGGTGGCTGTCTCGAAATTCTCGATCAGCAGTTCCTGGCCGATCGCTACCTCCCTGAGCCGACAACCCTCGAGGGGACGGTACTCGCACTCGAGACCTCAGAAGAGATTCCCGACCCGGAGTGGGTCGCCGGCGTCCTCCGTGCACTGGGCGAGCGCGGTCTCCTCGAGCGATTTTCGGGCGTGCTGGTCGGCCGGCCGCCGGCACGCTCACACCGCGAGGATCGACCCAGCGAGTGGCGCAGGCAGTATCGTCGTCGCCAGCGGGAGGCGATCAGCGACGCGTTCGGGGTGTACAATCCCGAGGCCCCGGTCGTGCAGGGGATCGAGTTCGGCCACACCTGGCCGACGGTGCCGATCCCGATCGGTGGCCGATTGACGATCGACCCGGAGACGGAAACGGTTCGGTTCGCGTGACCTCGAGTGGGCACGATGATCCGCCGTCCTACACAGCGTCGTCCCATACCAGTGATCGGCGGTCAGGGATCGAGGGTCACCGGTCGTCGGAATCGTACGCGAGCGCCTCCTGTCGCAACTGCTCGCCGCGATCCGTGCTCACCGTCAGCTCCGGCACCGGCGTTGGCTTGCGGTCTTCGTCTATCGCAACGAACGTGAACACCGACTCGGTCGTCTTCTCCCGGTCACCCGTTCGTAGATCCTCGCGGTACGTGCGAAGGCGCACTTTCGCGCTCGTTCGGCCTGCGTCGTAGACGTACGCCGAGATGAACGCCACGTCGCCCACCTGAATCGGCCGCTCGAAATTCATCCGATCGACCCGTGCGGTCACGCAGGTTTCCCCGGAAAAGCGCATCGCTGACATCGCCCCAATCTCGTCCATCCAGAGCATGACGTTGCCACCGTGGGTCGTCTCGAGGTTGTTCGCGTGAGTCGGCTGTACCATCTCGCGGTTTTCGATCAGTGTCTCGAGCAGGTCGGTCATGGCATACTCTTTCGGAAGCGGTACAATCAGTCTTCGTAGTCGTTCTCCCCCGTTATTTGCCCACACGGCGCGCACACGAGTGACAGCGGTGGTCACACAAAAAAGTGACACGCTTCGATACTGGTAAAAGTCGTCGGCGAGTGTACCCGACAATGAGTGATGCAGGTGACGCGACCGTTTCCGACCGGGCGAATCCCCCGGAACGGGATCGCGGCTCCGTGTTCGTCCTCGGCACGGCTCACGTCTCCCAGGCCAGCGTCGAGGACGTTCACGACACCGTCGAGCAGGAAAACCCCGACGTGGTCGCCGTCGAACTCGACGAAGGTCGCTACCGCCAAATGCAGGGCGGGACGCCGGACGACATCGAAGCCAAAGATCTCCTCAGCGGGAACACCGTCTTTCAGTTTTTAGCCTACTGGATGCTCTCGTACGTCCAGTCGCGGCTGGGCGAACAGTTCGACGTCGAGCCCGGCGCGGACATGAAAGCAGCCATCGAGGCCGCCGAACAAAACGGCCACGGCGTCGCCCTCGTCGACCGCGACATCCAGGTCACTATCCAGCGATTCTGGGCGCGGTTGACGATGACGGAGAAGCTCAAGATGGTCGGGGGCCTCGCCATCGGGATTACCGACCCACGAACGCTTGCGCTCGCGTTCGGAGCGGTGTTCGGCCTGCTCGCCGGCGTCCTCTTCGGCGCCGTGATGAGTCCATGGTTTGCCCTGGAAAGCACCGTTGCGCTGGGCGTTACTGACCTGACTACCCTCCAGTACGTCGGTGCCGTTGGCATCGGTGTCGTCGGCGGTCTCTCCATCGGTCTGTTGTTTTTACCGTCGCTCGAGCACGCCGGCGAGTACACCGGAGGGGTTCTCAGCGGGTCGTCCCTCCGGGTACTCACCGGGGCGATTCTCGGCGTTCTCGCGATGAGTGCGCTGGTCGCCACCGAGACGTTCGTCGGCCCCTTTAGCGCCGGTACCCTCGAGAGTGCCGGTAACCTGACCCTCCGGGGAACGGTCGGCGGCCTCGCGGGTCTCGGCGTGGGTGTGGTCGTCGGCGCGACCGTTGGCCTGCTGCTCGATTCGATGAGCGCAGAGGTAGACGATGTCGAGGAGATCGACATCGAGGAGATGACCGACGGCGACGTGGTCGCCGCGATGATGGAGGAGTTCCGGCGGTTCAGCCCCCGCGGGGCAAACGCCCTGATCGACGAACGAGACGCATTTATCGCCCACAAACTTCACGCGCTTCGCTCCCAGGGGTACAACGTCGTCGCCGTCGTCGGCGCAGGCCACAAAGCCGGCATCGATCGCTTCCTCGCCAATCCCGAGACGCTGCCCCCGATGGACACGCTCACCGGGACGGACTCCGGTCGTCGATTTTCGATTGCCAAGCTCCTCGGCTACCTCGTGATGATCGGATTCGTCGGCTTCTTTTTCCTCCTGTTGATGGCCGGCGTGCGTGACGTGTTCTTGCTCCAGATCTTCCTGGCGTGGTTCCTGTTCAACGGCGTGTTCGCGTTTACCCTTGCCAGACTGGCCGGAGCCCGGTGGACGAGTGCCGGCGTCGGCGGTGCCGTCGCCTGGCTGACCAGCATCAACCCCCTGCTCGCACCGGGCTGGTTCGCCGGCTACATGGAACTCAGACACCGCCCGGTGAACGTCACTGACATCCAGACGTTGAACGAGATCGCCGGCGACACGAGCCAGCCCATCACCGACGCAATCGAGCAGATGTTCGACGTGCCGCTGTTCCGTCTGATCATGATCGTCGCCCTGACTAACGTCGGGAGCATGATTGCGACCTTCCTCTTCCCGGTGGTCGTCCTGCCGTGGCTCGCCGGCGGCGAACTCGGCGGCGTGGACGCGCTGATGGGCGAACTCATGGAAGGTGCCCGAAACAGTCTCGAGCTCATCCGCGAGGTGCTCACGTGAGCTACAGTCAGCAGTCGCCGTTCTCGTTCAGTGACAAGGAGCTGTTCGACCTCGCCGTCGCGTGGATCACGCTGAGCGTCGCGTTCGCGCTGTTGCTTGCGCCGATCCACCGCGGACTGGCTACACCGGAGGGGTTCGCGACGATGGTCGGGTTGAGCTTCGTTACCGTCGGCGTCGCCTTCCTGCTGCACGAACTTGCACACAAAGTGGTCGCGATTCACTTCGGGCAGGTCGCGGCGTTCCGGGCGGACTACCAGATGCTGTTTCTGGCAGTGATGAGCGCCCTGGTCGGCTTTCTGTTCGCCGCTCCGGGTGCCGTCTACCACCGCGGGCGCATCACCGACCGCGAAAACGGCCTGATCTCCGTCGCCGGCCCGGTCACGAACGTCGCCCTCGCCGGCCTCTTCCTCCCGATTATGTTCCTGGGGTCGCCACTCGAGAGCGGTCTCCTCGAGCGGATCGGTTACATGGGCGTCCTGATCAACCTGTTTCTGGCCGCCTTCAACATGATCCCGTTCGGCCCACTCGACGGGAAGTCGGTGCTCACCTGGAGCAAACCGGTGTTCGCGGTCACGTTCGCGACCTGCGGTGGGTTGCTCGCGCTGTTCGTGTTGACGTTCGGGCTGCAGTTCTGAGCGAGATTGACCCTCGCCGGAAGCTGAAACCACTCTTTCAGTCTGGGTCGCCTTTTTCACACCTGTTTTCGTACGGACAGGTATGAACCGACGAGCGCTCCTGGCAGCCCTCGGTGCAGCGGCGGGTGCGGGTTGCCTGGACGACGGAGCGGGTCGCTCGAGCGGCGAGAGCGGAGGTGACGGTGGCAACGGAAACGAATCAGACACCGGGAACGCGACCGACGACGAGTCGTCCGGATTCGTCGATCAGTCGGGTGTTCCAGTTCGCGAGTCGTTCGACGGCGAAGTGACACGGCCCGAGTGTGAGCGCGAATCGAAACGCATCGAGGTCGAGTACGCGGACGACACGCACGAGTACGAAACGGCGGAAACGATCCCGTACCCCGATCCGCCGGCGACAGGCGACGAGGCCGACCTGATCGCGTACCTCGAGGCGTTCGACGAAGCATACGTCACCCACGACGTGCTGTGTGAGCGCGCTGGGTCGAGTCACATCCTCAGGATCGGTCACAGCATCCAGAACCGAGAGCAGTTCGACTGGTACGAGGACGTGCTGATCGTCTTCTTCCTGCGCGCTGCCGGCGCGACGGCCGGTGCGGACGACGGCGGCGTCTGGGAAGCCGACCTCGGCTTCAGTGGGGTGATCTACGCCATCGACGAGAGCGGGGTCGCCAGGGCTGCGTACGACGACGCGGGGACGCTCGAGCCGGATGCCTACGAGGCGAACGCGCCGGATCCGCTCGAGGACGGCGAACTGGTCGAGACCTTCGAAGACGGGTGAGTGTGAGCGGCCGACGACAAGGTGTGACCGACTAACGACGAGAAGCAACAGACTGGCGACGAGAGGCGGAAGCCGGAGGCCGAACACCCGCCACCGCTCACCACCCGCCGATACCTGTTGAACCGGACGGGCTGGAACCATGCGGTTTGATACCGAACGCGCCCCTCCGTCCACTCGAGTTATGTCCGGAACCGACCACACCATCGGCTACGAGGACAGCAAGATCTACGAGTTCACACCCGATCTCGAGGCCGCGCTCACCGTCGAGTCCGGCGATTCGGTAACCGTCGAGACCGCGGACAGCCTCGAGGGTGCCGTAATGGACGACGACGAGGTTCTCGAGTCCGTTCCCGAGGAAGTCAACGCGGCAACGGGGCCGATCGCCGTGGCCGGAGCGACTCCGGGTGACCTCCTCGCCGTCCACATCGACGACATCCGGATCACCGAACCCGCCGGCCGCGTGGTGACGATCGACGGGTTTGGGCTTCTCGACGGCCACGAGAATGTCGAGTCGCCGCGCTCGAAGATGACGCCGGTCGACGACGGAACCCTGTCGTTCGACGACCTCGAGGTACCGGTCGATCCGGTGATCGGCACGATCGGTGTGGCTACTCGCGACGACGAGGAGGGGTACAGCACGCTGATACCCCACGATCACGGTGGCAACCTCGATACGACCGACATCACGACGGGGAACACCGTCTACTTCCCCGTCTTTCAGGATGGCGCCATGCTCGCGATGGGCGACTGCAAGGCGGTGATGGCCGACGGCGAGATGTGTGGCACCGGTTCCGAGATCGCCACCGAGATCGACGTCACCCTCGAGGTCGTTAGCGATCCCGCCGTCGCCCTCGAGCGTCCCCTCGTCGAGACCGACGACGCTTGGAAGCCCCTCGCGAGCGCCGAGACGCTCGAGGAGGCGTGCGAACTCGCCAATCAGGACGCCATCGCGTTGCTCGCCGCTGAACACGGCTTCGACGACACCGAGGCGTACATGTTCTCGAGCCTGGTCGGCGGCCTCGAGATCAGTCAAGTCGTCGACCCGCTGGTGACGGTCAGGAACGCGGTGCCGAAGGCGTATCTCTCGGAGCCGTTCTGAGGGGTGGAATTGGAACCCAAAAATCGGAAACGGAAACGAAATCGAAATCGAAGACCGGTGTTCTTTTCTCTCAGCCCCGTGCTCTCTCGAGCATGAGCAACGAGGGCGAGGCACCACCGACGGGAGGCGACGAACACGAAGCCGGCGAGGCGATCGACGGCGACGACGCGGACGGTCAGGAACTCACCTACGCCGACACCGGCGTCGACATCGACGCCAGCGAGGACGCGACGGCGGCGCTACTCGAGGCGTTCGGCAGCGGCCTGAAAACGGAGTACGCCGGCCTGCTCGACATCGGCGACCGCTACCTCGCGCTAGCGACCGACGGCGTCGGCACCAAGCTACTCGTTGCCGAGGCTATCGAGGACTTCTCGACCATCGGCATCGACTGCATCGCGATGAACGTCAACGACCTCGTCGCCGCGGGCGTCGAACCGGTCGCATTCGTCGACTACCTGGCGATCGACGAACCCGACGACGACCTGACCGCCGAAATCGGCGAAGGGTTAGCCGTCGGCCTCGAGGAAGCGAACCTCACCCTGCTGGGCGGCGAAACCGCGGTCATGCCCGAGGTCATCACCGGCTTCGACCTCGCGGGCACCTGTGCCGGTCTCGCGCTCAAAGGCGAGATCCTCAAGGAGGAAGCCGCCGTCGGTGACGTGCTGGTCGGCTTTCCCTCCAACGGCGTTCACTCGAACGGCCTCACCCTCGCCCGGGAAGCCGTAACCCGGAACCACGACTACGACGACACCTTCCCGCTGAACCCGGAGGTCACGATCGGCCAGGAACTGCTTCGCCCGACCCGACTGTACACCGACCTGCTCGAGCCGATGCGCCGACACGACGTGCGGGCGGCGGCCCACATCACCGGCGGTGGGTGGACGAACCTCCTCCGGATGGGTGAGCGAACGTACGTGATCGACAACCCTCACCCGATCCAGCCGATTTTCGAGTTCATCGCCGAGGAAGGGAACGTCAGCGACGAGGAGATGCACCGGACGTTCAACATGGGTACGGGATTCATCGTCGCTCTCGAGGAAGCCGACGCCGAGACCCTCCTCGAGGAGACCGACGGAGCGATCATCGGTCATGTCGAGGAGGGTTCCTCGGTCGAGATTCGCGGCCTCTCGCTGTCCTGATCGGCTCGAGTCCTGCAACGATCCGTCGGATGCATTCGAGATCCAGAGACCGAAGGAGAGTCCAGCGTGATCCGTGCTGCCGGTGGAGCACGAGCAGACCGCACCCGTTCGACGCCAATCGGCAACGTCCTGACCAGTCATCAATCGTGTCGTTAGGGTAACTGTTTATACGGTCGTATGCCAAAAACGTGGCATGATGGAACTGGACACACGGATCGAAAACGGGCACCGTACCATCGAAGGGTGGGATCGAGTTTTCAGTGCCATCACGGCCGAGCCGCGCCGCCAGCTCGTCGTCTCGCTGCTCGACGCCCCGGCCGATCAATCCGTTCCGCTCCCGGAAAGTGCGATCAATCCCAACGTCCCAGGCGATCCCGACGAGATTCGACAGGAACTGTATCACCGCCACCTGCCGATGTTGGCCGACAAAGGGTTCATCGAATGGGAGAACGACCCCTTCGTTGCGTCTCGCGGGCCGAAATTCGAGGAGGTCGCTATCGTGTTCGAAGCCTTATACAGCGTCGCCGACGATATTCCGGAGTCGCTGATACTCGGCTGTCAACGACTCGAGAAGGAGCAGCAGCCAGGATTTAAAGAGAACGTCTGAGAGGGTGACAATATATCGTCGAGGTCTCGCCACGGCGGTCGTTGGTCGGCGGGACGTGTCCACAACCTTCCCTACGAGAGCGAGCCATCATCCAGAGCGGGTACGTCCGATCAGCGCCCCGGCGGTGGTCGCTTCCTGTCGTCGTCATCCATCTCCACGTCGATTCCCATCTCCTTACGCTGTTCTTCGAGCCGTTTGACCTGCCGGTAGTAGTAGGCGACGCCGAGACCGCCGAGCGTGGTGACCAGGACGAGTACCCCGATAAAGATTGGAATATCCCGACTCGGGTAAAACCGAATCGAAAGCGAGCTACCGGTGTGCTCCCAGGTGAGGTGCTCCCGGTCGTCTCTCACCTCGCGGTCGTACCCGCCTGGACTCACCTGTCCGAAGAGGTAGTTCGTCGTTCGATACCCCTCCGGAAGGATCACCTCGTAAGAGTCGTCGACGAAGGCAGGCAGGTAGAACGTTCGCTGGCCCGCGTCGCCGGTAAACGCCAGCGTCCCGTTGCTGTCGGGGACGCGTACCTCGGTGCTCGAGCGGCCCTGGTCGACGTGGATCTCCGAGCCGGTGAGTTCCGTACCGTTCGGATACCAGTAACGGACGGCACGAATGTCGAGAGCGTTCTCTCGGTAGAAGGTCGACCGGTACAGCGAGAGTTCCTCGGTATCGTTCAGGTCGTAGACGGCTCTGAACTCGCCACTGCTGATAATGCCACCGCTGCCAACCTCGATGGTGACGTTCGCCTCCCGATCCCGGAGGTCGTCGTAGTCCTGCTCTTCGTCGAGCGTCTCATCGGAGATGCCCCCGAAGATCATCGAACAGCCGGCGGTCACCATCAACAGTGCGACGACGGCGGTTGCGAGGAGGAGGCGGCGGTTAACGTTCACGTCCATTGGTGCGGGTCAGGGTCAGGGGACGACACAGCGCAACTCAGCGGGCAGATACGAGCCAATACTCGCGAGCAGTCCCGGCGGATCAGTGTCGTCGGTGCAGATCACGCTCTGCTCGAGCAAACCGAGACGTTCGACCGTGACGTAATCCTGGGCGTGGCCGGCGCGGTTTAGCGTCGCTCGCACCTCGGCGCGTGTCGCGCTGTTGACGTTCAGTCGGCCGTCGCCACGAGACCACTCGAAGAGGTGGTCGCGTTCGGCGTCGCTGAGGCGAGAGGGGGCATCCTCGCCGTCATCGGTGTCGCCATCAGCGCCGCCGTAGACGAACTCTATCGGCAGGTGCTGGACTAACCCGAACCGCTCACGGATCTGTGCGGGGGAACCGGGCCCAAGCCCTAGCTGGTCGGTCGGGATCCGAACTGCCGTGCCCGCATCGAGAACGAACCCGTCCTCGTCCCAGCGCTCGAGCGTCCCGACGTAGGTCTCCCCGGCCTCGAGGTCGGGGACGATCTCGCCCCACTCCTCCCGGAGGACGTTGCGGGCGACGACGGCGTCCTCGCCCTCGATGGTCACGGAGGGGAAGTCGTCGTGGCGGATCCCCAGGTCGAACTCGACCTCGAGGTCGCCGATGTCGTTGTCGACGAGCGATCGCAGGGAGTCGAGCGCGCGCTGGCGTGCGTCTCCCTCGACGTAGATTTTGGTTGCCAGAACGACCATTAGCCTTCCACGTCGATGTTCAGTTCGTCCTCGAGTGCATCGAGACGGTCGTCCATCGCGTGGACGAGCCGGCTGTTGTCCATCGACTCCACTGGCGACCCACACTCGGGGCACTCGAAGCCGAAGTCCATCGCCTCGCCGAACTCGAAGCGGATCGAACAGATCTCACAGAGGTAGAACTCGTGGTTCTGTTCGTACTGCCGGCGATCCTCGAGGGCGTCGTGGAGCCGGTACAGTTCCTCCTCGAGGTTCTCGGGGATGTTGTCGTACTCGAACGTCCAGAGGTAGGTGAGCCAGCCCGAGTCCTCGTCGCGGAGGCGACGATAGGTGGCGAGATCGTTCTCGTACAGGATGAACAGCGCTCGCCGCACGTCGTTGAGCTCGAGATCCAGCTTCTCCGCGAGTTCCTCGTCGGTAACCTCCCCGTCCGGCGGTGCCGCCGCGACGGGCATCCCCTTTGGACCGACGAGCTCGTGAAGGTACTTCTGGATGACCGGATCCTCGAGCAGGTCCTCAAAAGCCATTAGCCTGTTATAATCGCATACGGCCATTAAGTCTTGTTACTCGGTGGTGGGCACTACCTCACGTGGAGCCGGCATCGAGGCGGACGGCTCGAAGGGGCGACGAAAGTGCCGTGGGCGACTCGAACAGTCCGCCGACCGATCACTCCTCGTCCGCCGACACCACCCGCTTCCCGGTCTCCATCGGAACCACGCGCCGGTCGGCATCCGTCCACTCGCGCTCGAGTTCCCGACCCTCGAGCAGTCGATCCAAAAAGACGGCCAGCCCCGCGACCTCGGAGTGGGGCTGGTTGGTGACGCCGACGTTCCAGTCGGCTTCCTCGTAGACGTCGAACGGAACCTTCTCCGCGCCGACGACGATCAGGAGCGGTTCGTCATCCTCGAGATGGACGGCCCGAATTTCGGCTTCCACGTCCTGGACACGCTCGCCGTACATCGTGAGGTGGACGACCACGCCGTCCCAGTCCCGGACGACGCCGCGAGAGGAGTCCGTGAGGTCGACGTCAAACGGACCGCCGAATCGGTCGGTAATGTCCGCGACGGTCTCGAGCGACTGGCCGGCGTTCTCGGGGAAGAGCACGCGGTCGGCACCGAGCGCTCGAGCCGTCAGGCCGACGTGCGTCGTCATCCGTTCGTCCCGACCGGGGCGATGACCGAGACGGAGGACGACGACCTCGGGGGTGTCGTTCATAGCTCGACCCAGTGGTGGCGGAGGTTAGGTGGTTTCGTTTTGGCCCCGCCGATGCGAGGCGCGACGCTGTGACGAACTAAAGAGCCGACCCAAAAAATCGACCGCTGCCGTCCCTATCGACGTACTCAGGCGAGGAGCACTCGGTTACGACTCTTCTGCTCCAACGTCGAACCGGACGGTAAACCGGACGTCAGCGAGGGGTGACGGGTCGACGACGGTTCCGTCGGCGTCGTACACGATGAGTCCCGCCGCATCGAAGCAAGGGAGATGGTTGTGATGGAGGTCGATTTGTACGTTCCGTATCGCCGCGTCCGTAGCGTCGATCCCGTCCTCCCGAGCGGCGATTCCAGCAGCGAGTTCCTTGAGTTCGATCGGGGTGGTCGTCCCCGAGAGGACGTCGAGTATCAGTCGCCGTCGATCCGACGTGAGGAGTGCGTGCCGGTCACTGGCGCTCAGTTCTGACTCGCTCGACGGTTTTTCGGCCACGTTATCTGGAGTATGGGACATGGTAAGGGAGGCAGTCGTTCAGCGTTGATACATATATGGGATAACCCTCAAGATGCATAAGGGGACACTAGAAGTGATTAGGTGCGTTCGATTGGTGTGTCCGTGCGGTTTCGAACACGCGAATACAGACGAGGTAAACGGGCTTCACAACACGGATTCTCCGGCCGCATCACGCGTATCTACCGCGTCAGTTCCGTCGACGGAATGTTAATACGCTTGAAGCCTGCATACAGGCCAATGGGATCGGAACCGCTGACTGCCCACCTCCAGGAAACGCTCACGACGTTCGAGGTTGGTGGCGAACCGCTCACGACCTCGGACGTCGCAGCATCGCACGACCTCGGGCATCGAGGTACCTACGCTCGACTGGAGCAGCTGGTCGAACACGGTTGGCTCGAAACCAAAAAAGTCGGTGCAAACGCCCGCGTCTGGTGGCGACCGTCGGCGACGCCCCGTGTCGAACAGGGTCGCGAGTCGACGGTTCGACCAGAATCGACCGGTACTGACGTCACGGATCGGGAACCGCGAGTGGGGTCGCCTCGAGACGCGCACGTCCAGTTCGAGGCACTGGTCGATGCGGTCGAGGAGTACGCAATCTTCCTGCTCGACGCGGAGGGGTACGTCCAGACCTGGAATGCTGGTGCCGAACGGATCAAAGGCTACGGGAAAGACGACATCGTCGGAAAACACGTCGCCACGTTCTACACAGAGGCGAACCGCGACGACGGCGTTCCCGAGGCGAACCTGAACACGGCCGCCGAACGCGGCTCGATACAGGAGGAAGGGTGGCGTGTTCGAGCCGACGGCTCGCTATTCTGGGCGAACGTCACCATCACGGCAATCCGCGACGCGGACGGGTCGCTGCAGGGGTACACCAAGGTAACGCGGGACATGACCGATCGCCGCCAACACGAGGACACCGTTCACCGCGAGCGCGAACTCTCGGAACGACTGCTGGAGACTGCCCCGATCAGGCTTGCAGTCTTCGAGGACGACGGGTCGCTCGAGCGGATGAACTCCCGGGCGAGACGCGCACTGGGAATCGAGGAGCCGGAACTCCCGACGGTCACGTTCGAGGATTTGAACGTCTACGACGCCGACGGGAAGGCGGTTCCGCCGGCGGAGCACCCGGTTCCGACCGTGATCGAAACCGGGGAGCCGATCACCGAGCGACTGGTTCAACACACGGATCCGACCGGCAATCGTCACTGGGTGTCGCTCACTGCAGCGCCACTGTTCGACGACGACGGCGCGGTCGAACGAGTCATCGTTGCCGGGAAAGACGTGACTGACCTGAAACGGATGGAGCTTCGACTCGAGCGCCAGCGCAACGAGCTCCAGGCCGAACTCGACGAGGTGTTCGAGCGGATCTCCGACGGGTTCTACGCGCTCGACGATCGGCTGCAGTTTCGCTACCTGAACGACCACGCGGCGAGCGTCCTGGGGGTTGACGAGTCCGCCGTCGGCGAAGACATTCGCGACGAGGTCGTTCTCACCGATCCGTTCGAACGCGCGCTGTACGAGGCGCGGGACACCCAGCAACCGGCCGTCTTCGAGGACTACTACGATCCGATCGACAGGTGGTTCTCGAACGCCATTTACCCGTCCGAGAGCGGACTCTCGGTGTACTTCCGCGAAATCACCGATCAGAAACAACGCGAGCGCACGTTAGAGCAATACGAGCGAATCTTCGAGACGGTCGACGAGGGAATCTACGTCCTCGACAGCGACCGCCGATTCACGATGGTCAACGATGCGTTTGCGTCGTTGACGGGATACGATCGGGAGGAACTCCTCGGTGCCCACGCGGAAACAACGTTTGACGATCACTTCGTCGAAATCGCGAACGAAAAACAGACCGAACTCGAATTGGGGGATACGGACATCGCCGTCCTCGAAGAAGAACTCTACCGGGCCGACGGAGCCTCCTTCGTCGTGGAGAGTCGTATCGGCCTGTTGCCGGTCGAGGTCGACGAAACCGGTCACGTCGGCGTCGTCCGAGACATCAGTGATCGCGTCGAGCGCGAGCGCGAACTCGAGAAGTCGAGACGCCGCTATCAAACGTTCATCGATCACTTCCCGAACGGCGTCGTCGCACTGGTAGACTCCAGCCTTCGATACGTCGCGTTCGGTGGGACGCTAGAGGGTGATTCGGATATGACGGCAGCGGAACTCGAGGGAACCTCACTACGTGAATCGCTCCCCGAAGAGGTCGCGAATGTCGTCATACCACACTACGAAGCGACCCTCGACGGCGAGCGGTCACAGTTCGAGAGCGAGATTGGAGACGACACGTACCAGTTCAACTTCACTCCCGTTCGCGACGACGACGGCGATGTCTTTGCCGCGTTGGGAATGTCACAGAACGTTACCGAACGAACGCAGTACAAAGACGAACTCGAGCGCCAGCGCGAACAACTCGCGGCGCTCAACAGCATCAACGAGGTCAGCAGGGAGATCACGGACGCCGTCATCGAGCAATCGACTCGGGGGGAGATCGAACAGGCCGCCTGTGACGCACTGGCGGCGGCCGACGCCTACGAGTTCGCGTGGCTGGCCGCCGTCGACGCGGCCACCGACACCATCACACCGCGTGCCACCGCCGAGACGCGCGGCTACGTCGACGAGATTACGATCTCGATGGATCCGGACGATCCGACGAGCGAGGGCCCCGGAGCGACGGCCATCCGCGAACAGGAGACACAGGCCATCCAGGACGTCTTCTCGGATCCATCGTTCGAACCGTGGCGGGAGGCCGCGGCTGAGTACGGATTCACTGCTATGGCGTCGGTTCCAATCGTTCACGAGGGAACCGTGTATGGCATGCTCGGCGTGTACGCCGACCGACTGAACGCGTTCGACGCCGACGAGACGGCGATCATCGGTCGCCTCGGGACGATCATCGGCCACGCGATAGCCGCCGCCGAGCAACGACGGGCACTGTTGAGCGACGACCTCGTCGAACTCGAGTTCCAGATCCAGGACGCGTTTGCTGACCTCGACAGGCCGGTCGGGATGGAGGGAACCATCACGCTCGAGAATACGGTTCCCCTCGGCGACGGCGAATTCCTCGTTTACGGCAACGCAACGCCGGATGCGACCGACACCCTGAGTACCCTCGTCGAGCGCCACCCACACTGGAAGGGCGTAACCACCTTTTCGGCGGACGATTCGACCAGGTTCGAACTTCGGATGGTCGATCCGCCCGTGATTTCGACCGTTGGATCCCTCGGCGGCTACGTCGAACGGGCCGTCATCGAAGACGGCGACATCCAGACGATAATCCACCTCGCGCCAACGGCCGAGGTTCGGGGCGTCACCGACGCCATCACGGAACAATACCCACAGGCGGAGATGCTCCGCCGGAAACAGGTCACGCGACCGCGCGACGATCCAACGCGAATGCAGCATCACCTCGTCAGAGCCCTCACCGATCGACAGCGCGCCTGCCTGGAAGCCGCGTACTACGCTGGGTTCTTCGAGTGGCCTCGAACGTCGACTGGCGAAGCGGTCGCCGAATCGATGGGAGTGGCACCGCCGACGTTCCACCAGCACCTCCGAAAAGCCGAGCGAAAAGCGTTCGAGTTGCTGTTCGAGAACACGGCTAGCGATGACAGGTGAGGCGGACGGCGTGCACCCGTTCGAGCGAGCGTGGGAGGACGAATCCGCCTCGAGTGCACGCGAAGACGGCCACGAACGGGGTGGCTCACACGTACCGCGACCAGAGCTCCTCCATCGGCACCCACTCCCCATCGACGTCGACGCGACCCGCGAGGACGGCGTTGCCGACGACGCCCACGAGGACACAGAGCGCGCCGAGGTAGACCCACGTAAGCAACAGGAGTACAGCCCCGGCGATACCGAACAAGGCGACGCTGTCGGCGGTGACCACGTAGAACCGAAAGCCGACCGCGAGAATCGTCCAGGTAACTGCCGCGAACACCGTTCCCGGCAGCACCTCTCGCGCGGAGACGTCGGCCTCGGGAAACAGGTAGTACGTGGGGAAGAAGGCGACGACGAGGAGTCCGAACAGCACCAACGGACTGACCAGGGCAAACCACGTCCCGTCGACGACGATCGAGAGCGCTACCCCTACGATGCCGACCAGCGTGACTGCAACCACGACCGTGGCGGTGATGAGCGAGGTGTTGACGATCCCCTCGAGGAACGACTGGTGCTTGCGCGAGCCGTACACGCCCGTAAAGGCGCTGTTTGTCGCCTGAAACATGCGAACGGTGCTCCAGAGGAAGACGACGAGCGCGATTGCGGCGGCGCGCAAGCGGTCACCCGCGCCGTCGCCAGTCACGCCCTCGAGAGTCTCCAGCGCCCCCGTCGCCTCGAGTCCGATATCGGCTTCCAGCGACTCGAGAGCGACCTCGAGTGAGTCGACGAGCGTCACCGCGACGAGCAGGAGGATCACGAACGGGACGAGCGTGTTGAACACGTGATACGCGAGCCCCGCGGATGTGACCGAAAGCTGTCGCTCGCGGGAGACGGCGACGACGTCCCGGCCGAACGAAAGCGCACTCGAGCGATCCATACGCGTCCCGTCAACGGCCGGGTTAAAAAGCCGCGGCGATCGATGCACACGACGAGAACGATGCAGCGCGTGTACCACTATGTTCGACCCGAGGATTTACCGCCTGGCCACCGAACGAGGAATGAATCCATGCCAACGGTCAACGAGTCGGAACTCGAGTGGCGGACGTACGAACACGGCGAGGCGACGTTTCGGCGCAAGGAACTCTCGGGGGCGCTCGAGGCGACGGGGCTGGGCTGTAGCCTGTACGAACTACCGCCCGGGAAACGCTCGTGGCCCTATCACTACCACACGGCGAACGCGGAGGCGCTGTACGTGCTCTCCGGAAGCGGCCTCCTCCGGACGCCCGACGGGAACGAAGCGCTCGAGTCCGGGGACTACGCGGCCTTCCCGGCGGACGAACGCGGCGGCCATCGGGTCGTCAACGACGGCGAGGAGACGCTTCGATACCTCATGCTGTCGACGATGACCGAACCGGACGTGACGGTGTACCCCGACGATGACAAGTTCGGGGTCTACGTCGGCGCACCGCCGGGCAGTCGGGACGAACGGTCGCTCGAGGGGTACTATCGGATCGAGGACGATACCGAGTACTGGGAGTAAGCGGGTATCGAGTACGGGAACGAAGGAGCGGAGCGTCGACACCCTTTTTCGAACAGCCACGGAACCCTCCCAGCATGCGTTGCACAGGTACGCGAGCGCACGGACGTGAACAGTCCGAACGCTTCGAGCAGAGTGACCAATCCGGGCGGCTCGAGCAGGTTCGACGGCCTGAACAGCCCGAACGGCGGGCGGTAACCACACGATGACCGACCTCCGAACCAGACTCGCAGCCGCCCGCGACCAGCGCTGGGGGATTCTCACCGACCTCCTCTTCGCCGTCGTCTGGGTGACCCTCGCCGATCTCCTCTTTCGCATCCTCGAGGGGCCCGACCTCGCGTACTACCTGTTCATGCTCGCGGGCATCGTCGCCTACTTCGGCTTCGTGTGGAGTCTCGAGGCGGCGACCGAGGACTGAGACGGTCTGTCGTCGTCACTTCCCGCTGATTGCCCGCCCGGGCAGACGACGATTTCGGGGGACGAATATCGATGAACTATAACTTGTGTAGTTATTGGCTATACTTTTCGTATTTTTGGATCGAAATCGAAAACGGACGATCACGACGGCACCGTCAGGTCTCGAGACCCTGGCACTGCCGCTGGAGCCTATTCGTCGTGGACGTCGACCACCAGCACCGGCCGGTGGGTCGTCCGGAGGGTTCGCTCGGCGACGCTGCCGAGCAGGGCGCGTTTGATGCCCCCACGGCCGGCCGACCCCATCACGATCAGGTCGACGTCGTGATCGGCGGCGTAACTGGCAATCTGGCGGTGGGGCTGGCCGGCGACGACCGCTTCCGTGACTGCAACGTCCCGTTCGCGCCCCATCTCGGCAACCGTCCCCGTGGCGCGCTCCGCTCGCTCGCGAACCTCGGGCATCTCCCCGAACTTGCCCCGCCGGATCCGCTCGACCTGTTCGGTGCCCAGCGAAATGTCCATCGCCGTGGTGTCGACGACGTACAGCGCGTGGACGTCTGCCTCGTATCTCGAGGCGATATCGAGGCCGTGTTCGATGGCGTGTTCGGCTACGTCGCTACCGTCGGTCGGGATGAGGATGGTGTCGTACATCGTTAGTCGTCTGCGGGTGTGCCGCCGCTGGCGGCGTCTTCGGCTGATTCCATGCGGTGCATCGGCTCGGGGCTGTGACACTGGCGGACGAGGCGCTTGACCTGCCGTGGCGGGTTCTCCGTGACGATGGAGACGACGATAATGGCGGCGAAGACCACTGGCACGCCCACCAGCGCCGAGGACGTTCCGGGGAGCCAGGTAGCGAGTGCAGGGATCACGGCCTCCTCGTACCCGGTGTACATCGGGATGGCCGTGTCGTTCAGGATCGCCCCGAAGGAGATGGTGATTCCCGTTACCATCCCGGCGAGGGCTCCCTCTCGAGTCGTGTTCTCCCACCAGAGTCCGAGGAAGAACACGGGGAAGAAGACGGTGCCCGCGATGGCGAAGGACATCGCGACCAGTTCGCCGATGAGCGCCGGTGGATTGAGCCCGATGAGCGTGACGAGCACACCGATGCCCAGGATCGTGGCGCGGCCGACGATCATCTGTTCGCGCTGGGTCGCGTCCTCCTTGTAGAGGTTCGTGTAGATGTCGTGAGCGGCGGCCGAGGACGCCGAAATGAACAACCCGGCGGTCGTCGCCAGTGCTGCGGCGACGGCACCGGCCGCGACAAGACCGACGAGCCAGGTCGGGAGGTCGGCGAGCTGGGTCGTGAGCACGACCAGCGCGTCGGCTTCAGCGCCGGACATCCCGCCCTCGCCAGCGAAGCCGCCGCCGTCTGTCACCTCACGGTCGTACAGGAGGCCGCCCCACGCCGCGTAGGTGGCTGTTCCCCAGTAGAGCAGGCAGATGAAGAACAGCCCCCAGACGGTCGACCAGCGGGCCGTCCGCTCGTTGTCCACCGTGTAGAACCGAACGAGGACGTGGGGGAGACCGCAGGTACCGACGATCAAACTGAACGCCAGCGCGATCCAGGCGTAGTAGCCCGCGTTCGCGAACGGTTCGACGAACTGTTCCTCGATACTCGCGGCCTCGGCCACCTCGGAGCCGAACTCGAGGTACGGAAGGACGGTCGACCAGCCCTGACTCCACCCCGTCGCGTACAGGCCGACGGTGAACGCGACGATGAGGATGACGTACTGGATGGCCATGTTTTTCGTCGTCCCGAGCATCCCCGAGAGGGCGACGTAGCCGATGGTAACGCCCATCAGCAGGATGACCCCGGCTTCGTAGGAGATGCCGAAAATGTACTGGGCCATCAGCCCCATGCCGCTCGCCTGACCGATCGCGTACGTGAACGCGATGGCGAGGGTGGTGAACGCGGCGATGCCGCGTGCCCAGTCGGAGTAGAACCGGTCGCCGACGAAGTCGGGTGCGGTGTACTTCCCGAAGCGGCGGAACTGGGCCGCCATGAAGATGAGCAAAATGAAGTAGCCAGTCGTCCAGCCGACGACGTACGCCAGTCCGAAGTAGCCGGCGGTGGCGACCAGAGCCGCGACACCGAGATACGACGCCGCCGACATCCAGTTGGCGCCGATGGCCATTCCGTTCTCGATGCTCCCGATCGAACGGCCAGCGACCCACAGCTCGTCGACGGCGGCGACCCGGAAGAAGTAGCCGACGCCGAGGAACAGCGCCAGCATCGCCGCCACGGTCAGTGCCGGGATCAGCTTGAACTCGCCGACGTCGAGGGCGGTCTCGAGCGCAACGACCTCGAGCGCACTGTCGAGTGCCGACGGTTCGAGAACCGATACAGGCACCTCGAGCGTCCACGACTCCAGCAGGGTTGCCATCAGTGGTCACCTCCGTCGGCGGCGACGGCGTCCGCATCGGGAGAATCGACGTCATGGGAGATGTCGTATTTCGCGTCGAGTCGGTCGCGCTGTATTGCGTAGGCAACCGAGAGCAACAGCGCTCCGAGCGGGGTGAAAATCGCCGTCAGCACGAAGTGCAGCGGGAACCCGCCGAGGACGGTCGTGTCGGCGAACAGGTCGGGTGCCAGCAGTGCGCCGGTGACGGGACCGAAGACGACGAGAATCCAGGCGATGAAGGCGCCCCAGATCACTTTCAGGTGATCGCGCATAAACGGGGTCGCCGGGCGGAAGATGTTGATTTCCTTGTCGAGATACTCGTCCGTTCTGACACCGCCGTCGGGTTCGACGGCCGGCGGGTCGTCGGCAGCAGTCGAATCATGAGTGTCGTTCTCTGTCATAGGGTGTGTCACGTGGGTTGGGGGTCGTCAATCGACTCGTGAAAACCGCGTGATCGCTCAGTTACCGTCGACCTGTGCGGCAATCTCGTCGACGATATCGGGGTTCCGAAGGGTCGACGTGTTGCCGAGTTCGTTGCCGCTCGCGATGTCCTCGAGCAAGCGACGCATGATCTTGCCCGAGCGCGTCTTCGGCAGTTCGGGTGTGAACAGCACCTCCTCGGGGCGGGCGATCGGGCCGATACTGTCCTCGACGCCCTCGACGATGGCATTCTCGAGGTCTGTGCCACCCTCGTAGCCGTCCTCGGGGATGACGTAGGCGTAGACGGCCTGGCCTTTCACCTCGTGGTCACCGCCGACGACGGCGGCCTCGGCGACGCCCTCGACACCGACGATGGCGGACTCGATCTCCATCGTTCCCAGTCGGTGGCCCGAGACGTTGATCACGTCGTCGACCCGCCCGAGCACGGTGATGGAGCCGGCCTCGTCGATCTTCGCGCCGTCCTCGGGGAAGTAGACCCACTCGTCGGCGTCCTCGTCGGAGTACTCCTGCCAGTACTCGTTCAGGAAGCGGTCGTCGTTGTTGTAGAGCGTCCGGAGCATGCCTGGCCAGGGCTTCTGTACCGTGAGGTAGCCAGCGTTCCCCGCACCGACTTCCTCGCCAGCGGCGTCGACGATTTTCGCGTCGATACCCGGAAGGGGCGGGCCGGCCGATCCGGGTTTCATCTCGCCGATCCCTGGCAGGGTGGTGATCATCATCCCGCCGGTCTCTGTCTGCCACCAGGTGTCGACGACCGGGCAGGACTCGTTGCCGATGTGTTCGTAGTACCACGTCCACGCTCTGGGGTTGATCGGTTCGCCCACGGTTCCGAGCAGGCGGAGACTCGAGAGGTCGTGGGCGTCAGGGTAGTCGGTGCCCCACTTCATGAACGCGCGAATCGCCGTCGGCGCGGTGTAGAAGATGTCGACCGTGTTCTTCTCGATAAGTTCCCACAGTCGGTCTTTGTCGGGATAGTCGGGAGTTCCCTCGTACATCATCGTCGTCGTGCCCAGCGTGAGCGGCCCGTAGACGATGTAGGAGTGGCCGGTGATCCAGCCGATGTCGGCCGCACACCAGTAGGTGTCCTCGGGTTTCACGTCCAGGACGGCGTGAGACGTCCACGCCGCATACGAGAGGTAGCCACCCGTGGTGTGTTTGACCCCTTTGGGCTGGCCCGTCGTTCCCGAGGTGTACATCAGGAACAGCATGTCCTCGGCGTCTCGCTCGACCGGCTCGACGGTGGCTCCCGCGTTATCGCTGACGAGTGCATCGTAGTCGTGCTGGTGATCGGTCAGCGAGTGGGAACGTGTCTCGCCCAGGCGGTCGACGACCACGGTGTCGACGGCGTGGTCGACGCCCTCGAGGCCCTCGTTGGCTTTCGTGAGGTGATCGAGGGCGTCACCCCGGCGGTAGTAACCGTCGCAGGTGACAAGGTACTCGCTCTCGGCCGCGTTCATCCGGGTCGCGAGCGCGTCCGCGGAGAAGCCGGCGAAGACGACCGAGTGGGGCGCCCCGATGCGCGCACACGCGAGCATCGCGATCGGCAACTCGGGAATCATCGGCATGTACAGCGTGACGACGTCGTCTTCCTCGACGCCGAGATCCAGAAGGGCGGCGGCGAACGCCTCCACCTCGTTCAGCAGGTCGCCGTAGGTGTAAGTGCGCGTCTCGCCGAGTTCGCCCTCCCACTTGATCGCCGCACGATTTTTCGCGCCGTCTTCGACGTGGCGGTCGAGACAATTATAGGAGGCGTTGAGCGTCCCACCGGTGAACCAGCGGTAAAACGGCGCATCGTCGTCCTCGAGCACCGTGTCGTACTCGTCGAACCAGCTGACGAGATCGGCCGCCTGCTCCCAGCAGTCGGGCCAGTTCTCCTCGAAATCGTCGTAAATGCCGGGATCGTTCACGTTCGCCTGCTCAACGAACGATGCCGGCGGTTCGTACGTTTCGCCCGCAGCTAGCCGCGCCTCGAGTTCGGGTTCTTCCTGTGCCATGGTACACTCCAACACTGTGAGATAACGGGGATAAATACAGGATCTAACTGTACTAAATCGAGTCCTCGAGTGAAATCAGTTCAACCATTGTTCCACACTCGGTTTAACTGCACAAAATTGTTTGGTGTCGATGACTGTCACGTTTTCCGACCGAATCGGCGAGAAAACCGCACTGATCTGATGGGTTTTCGGCCGATATCAGTTGCCAATGAGCGTGAGTCTAGATGGTTAGTCATCGGCTGGTGTCACGAAGAGCGTTGGCCGCTTCGAGCGACCACACGCTCTTGGAGGGAACAGTAAACGGTGTACCACTGTACTGCCGCGGTCACACAGACGGCCTGGCGCGTTCACCGACACGTGCGGTGACCGGCGGGACGCGACGACCTATCTGTCCCTCGCATCGCCATCAACGGTCGAGGCATCGAAAAACGTCCGCAGGAGTTCGTGTTGACCCTTTCTAAGGTGGTTGTGAAGCGTCGGCGAGGAGATGCCCATCGCGTCGGCGATTTCCTCGGCCGTACTCTCCCGGGGCCAGTCGTAGTACCCACCAGAGTACGCCGCCCGGAGCGCCGCTTCCTGGCGGTCAGTGAGGCGGTTGTGCAGGTCGTGCTGGAACTCACGGGCCGTCTGTACTGATCGTTCGACGGTGCGTTTGCCGACGAGTTCCGACCCCGGAAACGACGAGCGCAAGCCGTCGACGACCGTTCGGATATCGGTATCGCTCGCACACTCGGCGGTGATCGTCGTCGCACCCCCATCGGTGACCGACTCGAGAACCGTCACGCCGTACTCCATCAGCGTCAGCGTCGGCGATGAGCCCTCGACGACGAACTCGAGCCGGCTACCGCCCTCGTAGGTCTCGATAACGCGACAGTCGTCGATGCCGGGATCGGTCTCGACGAGGTCGAACACCGCCGCCGGTCCAGCGCCGGTCACGGTGACGTAGTACAGTTGCGTGTGCTCCTCGACGGGGATGAGCGAATCGAGTTCGAACCGGCAGTCGAGTCGGCCGGCGGCGTCGACGAAAAACGAGCCCTCGTCGCGACAGACGAACTCGAGTTCGACGACGGCATCGGAGAGCAAGAGGTTGCGCCGCCGGACGGCCGCGATGGCGTGGCCGATCTGCCGACCGACGGTCTCGAGCCACGCTCGCTCCCGGTCGTCGAACGCGTCCGATCGATGTGCGCCGAGGCCGAGCGTGCCGTAGACGGTGTCCCCGTAACGAATCGGAACCGTCGCGACGGGACCCTCGAAGACGTCGCTCTCGACGACGTTCTCGTGAATGGTGACAGTATCACCGCCATCACCGTCGCCGTCGGCGTCGCCGATGTCGGCATCGATGTCACCATCCAAATTCGCCGGGTACGCTACATCCACCGTTTGCACCGAGTCGGTAGATTGAACCCTATCAACCGCCTCGAGCGCCGTCGTCACCTGCTCGACCAGCGCAGATCGTCGGTCGTCTGCGACCCGCCACGTACGTCGGTTCCCGGCGACGGCCGTTCGATCGAACCAGGCGAACTCGTAGGCGCGTCCCTCGAGGAGCGCCGCACAGACCGCTTCCTCGATCGCCTCGTGGGTCGACGCCTCGAGCAGCGCCGCCGTGACCGCCTGCTGTGTTTCGGGGTCGGGGTGACGACGTTCGACGGCGGATCCTGCCTCCACGTTATCTCCGTCAGTCGCCTCGAGCCGTGGCTGTGGCGCTTCCACGTGACGGTGTCGATGGGCGGCCGTTCCCCCAACTGGCCGCTCGAGCGGTTCGAACGCCTCGACCAGTTCGTCCGGCGACGGTTCCGGCAGGTAGGGCTCGAGCGCCTCGAAGCTGTGCCAGCCGCCGGCGGCTTTCACCGCCCGCGGATTCACGTCGTGGGCGACGAGCGCACGGTGGGCGAAGTACCGACGGAGGTCGCTCGAGGAGGTCGACGCGACCATCGGATCGTCGATCACCTCGCCGGCCCGGGTCGTGACCTCGGCTACGAGCATCTGCAAACGACGGGCCGTCACGGGAACGAGCCGATCGCCCTCGTCGATGCCGTTGCTGGTTGCGTACCGCCGGAGGTCGCGTTCGACGTGGGTCGGGAGGAAGGCGATTCGGTCGATTCGAGCGGTCGTCTCGGAACCCAGGTCGTCGGTGCTGTCGCCGTCGTTGTCGTCGACGTCAGCGCCGCTCTTCCCGCGGTTAGCCTGTGAGCCGTCCCTGACGGCGAGTCCGTACCGCGGCGGATCGTCTCGAAGCTGGCGGACGTCGCCGGGGCGCAAGCGAGCGAGTTCCACGGGTCGGAGCCCCACCTCGCCACAGAGACGAACGACGAGGGCCTCGCGATAGGTGTCGGCGGCGTTGAGGATTCCCTCGTACTGTCTCGGGGTCAGGGCCACCGATTCAGCGTTGCCACCGGACATGGTTCGCTGTTTCAATTATTACGAATAAAAGCATATCCATTGAGCGATCGATATCATATCGTCTTTGGTCTTGAACGATGGAACTCGGTATCGAAGCAGGGGGACATATTTCGTTTGAGTCGAGTTTGCGAAACCTACTGGTCACGGACCGTCGATTGGATTTCGCCGACGATCTCCGGATTCCGTAACGCGCTCGTATCACCGAGCGGCTCCCCGTTCGTCACGTCCTCGAGCAACCGACGCATGATCTTGCCCGACCGCGTCTTCGGCAATTCGGGCGTGAAGACGATCGTTCCCGGTTGCGCGATCGAACCGATCGCCCGTTCGACGCCCGCGAGGACTCGTTCCTCGAGTTCCGCACCCGGTTCGGTTCCCCTTTCGGTGCTCACGTAGGCGTAGACGTCCGAGCCGTCGGGGCCGCCGACGACGGCGGCTTCGGCGACGCCCTCGACGCCGACGATGGCCGACTCGATCTCCATCGTGCTGAAGCGCCGGCCGGAGATGTTGATGACGTCGTCGACGCGACCGAGAATCGTCAGGTAGCCGTCCTCGTCCATCCGGGCGGCGTCCCCGCTCGCGTATCGCCAGCGACCGGCGTCAGGGTCTGAAAACTGCTGCCAGTACTCCTCGAGGTGGCGGTCGTCACCGTCGTACAGCGTTTTCGCCATCCCCGGCCACGGTCGGGAGAGCGTCAGGTAGCCCGTTTCGCCGGAATCGACGGGCGTTCCATCCGAGGCGAGCAGGTCGACCTCGATCCCGGGCAGTGGCTTCCCAGCCGCGCCGGGTTTCATATCGTCGACGCCCGGCACCGTCGAAATCGCGATCCCGCCGGTTTCGGTTTGCCACCAGGTGTCGACGATCGGGCACTCCCCGCCGCCGATGTGCTCGTGATACCAGTGCCACGCCCGCGGGTTGATCGGCTCGCCGACGGTTCCGAGCAGGCGGAGACTCGAGAGGTCGTGCGCCTCGGGGTACGCCGTCCCCCACTTCATGAACGCCCGAACTGCCGTCGGTGCGGTGTAGAAGACGTCCACGGCCATCCGTTCGACGAGCTCCCAGAGGCGGTCGCGGTCCGGGTAATCAGGCGTACCCTCGTACATCACCGTCGTCGTCCCGAGTGCGAGCGGGCCGTAGACGATGTAGGAGTGGCCGGTGATCCAGCCGATGTCGGCCGCACACCAGTAGGTGTCCTTGGGCTTGACGTCCAGGACGGTTCGTGTGGTCCAGGCGGCGTAGGCGAGGTAGCCGCCAGTCGAGTGTACTACCCCTTTCGGCTCGCCGGTCGTTCCCGAGGTGTACATCAGGAACAGCATGTCCTCGGCGTCGCGAGTGACCGGGTCGACCGTCGCCCCGGCGTGGGTCTCGAGCAGGTCGTCGTAATCGTGTTCGTTCGAGCCGAGGACGTGTGTGAGTTCCTCGCCCAGACGGTCGACGACGACCGTCGTCACGTCGGCGTCGACGGAGAGGACGGCGTTGTCCGCCTTGCGTTTCTGGTTGAAGGCGTCACCCCGGCGGTAGTAGCCGTCGCAGGTGAGCAGAAAGTCGCTCTCGGCGGCGTCCATCCGGGTCGCGAGCGCGGCCGCCGAGAGCCCGGCGAACACGACCGAGTGAGGGGCGCCGATGCGCGCACACGCGAGCATCGCGATCGGCAACTCGGGGATCATCGGGAGATAGATCGTCACGACGTCGTCTTCCTCGACCCCGAGGTCGCGGAGGGCCGCCGCACACTCGTTGACCTCGACGAACAGTTCCTGGTAGGTGTAGGTTCGGCGTTCGCCGTCTTTGCCCTCCCAGCGGATTGCCGCGTGGTTCTTTCGGCCGGACTCGAGGTGTCGGTCGACGCAGTTGTAGGCGGCGTTGAGCTGTCCCCCGGGGAACCAGCGATAAAACGGCGGTTCCGAATCGTCGAGCACCGAGTCGGCGGGCGTCTCCCAGCTGAGACACTCCCCGGCCCGGTTCCAGCACGCCGGCCACTCCCGGTCGAACTCCTCGCGGAGGTTCTCACCGACGTTCGCCTGTTCGACGAACGACGGCGGCGGCGACAGCCGTCCGTCCACGCTCGAGTCATCGTCGACAGCCGCTCTGTCTCCCATTCTAGCTGAAGGAGGCGGTCGAGGAGGAATAAACGTTCTGTCGGCCCACGCGGGGACACCGAAACGCCCGTAGGGGCTCGACGCCAGAGGACACGTATGAAGCCGAGCGTCATCGAGTCGATCCACGACGATCACGGTGCAACCTTCCTCGAGCGCGACGGCCGGCGCGTCGTCGACCACTACGGACGCCCCGAACGGGCCCACCGCGCCGTCCGAAACGGCGTTGGACTGCTCGAGGTCGCCTACGGCGTGCTCGTCGTCGAGGGCGACGATCGGCTCGAGTACGTCGATAACGTCGTCTCGAATCGCGTTCCCGCAGCCGATGGCCAGGGCTGTTACGCCCTCCTCCTCGACCCCCAGGGGCGGATCGAATCTGAACTGTACGTCTACAACGCCGGCGAACGGCTGTTGCTGTTCACCCCGCCGGATCAGGCCGCCGACATCGCCGCCGACTGGTCGGAGAAGGTGTTCATCCAGGACGTCGATATCCGGGACGCAACCGACGAGTTCGCCGTCTTCGGCGTCCACGGGCCGACGGCGACCGAGAAGATCGCCAGCGTCCTCACCGGCCCCGGGTCGCCCGACGAGCGATTTTCGTTCGTTCGCGGGTCGATGGGCGACGCCGGCGTGAGCGTGATTCGAACCGAGGGACTGGCCGGCGAGGAGAGCTACGAGGTCGTCTGCAGCGCCGACGATGCGGCCGACGTCCACGACGTCCTCTCCACCCAGGGACTGAACGCCGCCCCGTTCGGCTACCGAACCTGGGAGACGCTGACCCTCGAGGCCGGTTCCCCGCTCTTTTCGAGCGAACTAGAGGGAACCGTCCCGAACGTTCTCGGCCTGCGGCTGGCCCTCGATTTCGAGAAGGGGTGTTACGTCGGCCAGGAGGTCGTCTCCCGAGTGGAAAATCGCGGCCAACCGAGCCGGAAACTGGTCGGATTGACCCTCGAGGGTGACTCGGTACCCGCGGGCGGTGCAACCATCTTCGACGGCGACGCCACCGTCGGCGAGGTGACCCGGGCCGCGAGAACGCCGATGTTCGAGTCTCCCATCGCGCTGGCCCTGGTCGAGTACGGCCTCGAGGAGGACGGCCGTACATTGTCCGTTCGCGTCGGCGGCGAGGAAGTGCCCGCGATCCTGAAGCCGCTACCGTTCCTCGAGGGATCCGAGCGGTCGGCGCGCCTGCCGGTGTACGAGTGAGCAGCACGCTCGAGGTGTCGAAATCGAATTAGATGGCGTCGAAAACGGTGTCTATTGGGCAGTATAAAACCGGGTCGGGCGCGATTTACGCGTAACGTGGCTGAACGTCGAGTACGGGTTCCGAAGAACCAATCCGTAGCTGCGGCGCTCACCGGACTGGTCGTTGCGAGACAGAATCTCGTTCCCGACTAGAACGTAAATACCCTTCAGCGTTCCGGTGTTTCTGAACACTACCGTCAGGAATTGTACCCCACGAATTCAACTGATACGCGGATACAGATGATGCACGGACTCTTTCCCGAGCGAATCGAGACGGATCGCCTCGTGTTCGAACCGATGATCCCCGAAACCGTCGACCCGTTCGAGTGCTACGTCCTCGTGACGCGGGAGGACTGGCAGGGGGCGGCGACCGAGCACATGCCGTGGTTCCGATTCAACCGACTCGACCGGGTCACCGCCTTCCTCGAGAAGTGCGAACGGCAGTGGGCAGACCGCGAGATCGCTCGCTATCTGATGCGATCGAAAGCGGAAGACGGGGCGCTCGTCGGCATCACCGGCTATCGCCCCGAGTGGAACGAACGGCGGGCGGTGTCCGAGATCGTCCTCGCCGAGTCCTACTGGGGCCGGGAGTACGGGCTGGAACGCGCATCGGTGTTCATCGAACTGACGTTCGAGAGCTACGACCTCGAGGCCTACTACACCACCTGTGCGGCCGGAAACGACCCCTCCCGGCGCATGATCGAGAAGTACATCGAGAAATACGGTGGCCGTCACGAGGGGCTGTTGCGCCAGCACTCGCCGCGCCCGAACGGCGAGGTGACCGACCAGCACCGGTTCACCATCCTGCGCGAGGAGTACGAGGCCGCCACGGCGGATCGAAACACCCTGGACTGTGATCTCGAGTGGGAAGGAGTTCGCCTGGAGGGTACGTTTGAGTCCTGAATCGCTACCGGAGCCGCGTCTCGAGGCGGACGAGACGGCCGGATTCGACCGTGAAAGTGTCGACGAACGAGAGGAGGACGTCCGAGTCAGTGGATCCGGGCGCGTCAGCGTTCGTCGATTCCATGTCGATCACGCGACCCCGCGCGACGACCGTGTCGCCGTCGCCCTCGACGACGAGTTCCTCGAGTTCGTGGCGCGTGTCGGGAGTGGGACGGTCGTCGCGCATGAACCGGACGAACGCCGCTCGCGTTTCGAACGTTCGATCCGGCCGTCGCTGGACGAACTCGGGTGCGAGGATCGTCTCGAGTTCGTCGTAGTCGTGGCTATCGAGAGCGGCGTAGTATCGCCTGACGAGGGTCGCAGGCGAGTTCTCGCTGGGGCACGAGCTCACGTCGTCAGCACCTCGATACCCCGTCCACCCGGTCGGTTTCGTACCCATCGACGTCCATACCGGTGGGTTGTAGCGGGCGTGGCGTAGTTCCATCGGCGACAGGGTCTCGAGGGATGATAGAATCCGGGAACGGCCGATTGGAGCCACCCATCGGACGTGACGACGAGTCGAGAGTGTCAAGACCGCCGCCCTCGAAGGTCGACCCGATGAAACGACCGGGGATCCTGTGGATGGCGCAGGTAGCGGCTGGCCTCTTTATGGCCGGCCCGATGTTCGTCGCGGGAGCCATCTTCCTTCGATCCGGCGATCTGGCATTTGGAATCCTGTTGTTCGCGTTCGGTCTGGTCGCCCTGTTCGCCCCGAACTTCTTCGTTCGACGCATCGGGGGGCCCCGCACCTGGATCCGACGGCGACTGCGACGACGTCGCCAACGGTCGGCTGCGGACGACGAGTCGACACAGTCGACATCGGAATCGAAATCGAAATCGAGGTCGGGGGCGGAGGCGGGGTCGGACACCGCCGACCCCGCAGGCAACGACGACTCGTCAGGCCCCCTCGAGCGCGTTCGAAATCGCTACTTCAAACGGTAGGATCGGCGGATATCCGGCCAGGAGGCCGTGATTCGATCGTTCACCGAGCCGTTGCTCGAACCGGGCTCAACAGTGGTCGGCACCACCGGCGTGGTGAGCGCCGTGGTCGTGGGGTGCACCGGATTCGTGGTGAGCGCCGTGGTCGTGGGATGAGCACGTCTCGTGGTGTGATCCGTCGTGGTCGTGGTGGTTGTGCGAATGTTCAGCCATTCCGGTAAACGTACCGCTCATGTGAGTGAGGGCATGTACGATCGAACCGTCACCCGGACGCTCGTCGGCCAAGCCTGCGTTTGCGTTCACCAGACCGACTGCACCCACGAGGGCGACGACAACGACGACGGCAACGATCAACCCGCTCGTTCTGGACGTCATGATTGGATACCTCGAGTGGAAGTAACGCGTACGGGGAGTTACCGATGTGGGTGTGAACGCACCGAGGAGATCGTCCGAGAACGTTTCTCTACCGATCTAACCGTTTCGTTCCGAGGAGATCGTTCATCACGCCCGAATCCGGGAGCCTGGCTTCACCCCGTCAGCGCGAGATCGTCCGCGGGGTAGACGCGATACGTTCTCCCCTGCGGTTCGCGATACAACAGCCCTCGTTTCTCCAGATCGGTGACCGTCTGGCTAACTTTGCTCTTCGAAAAATTCGACCGATCACGGAGGGCGATCTGGGTCAATCCCGGAGACTCGAGAACGGGTTCGAGAACACGGCGTTCGTCCTCAGGGAGGAGATCGAGGACGCGTCGGTCTCGATCCGGGACGTCGCTCGCCGACGCCCGACCACCAGCAGGGCCAGACGTTATGGGAGTGTCAGTCGGGTCGACCCCACGAGAGGTTCCTTTATTCGCGTCAGGTGAGGCCGTAGTCGCCTCTTCGTCGATGAGTCGTTCACGAACGAGTACGTACACGCCACCGACGACGCTAACGACAACGATGGTTCCAATGAGGTACCAGAGCGGGTGCGTGCCGTGGACTGCTGTGGCGGACATACCCATATGGTTCCCCATCTCCTCGAGGGCCACCCACTGTCGGTAGGCCTGCCACGTCACGAGCCCTCCGGCGAGAAGGAGGACACTAAGCAGGATGAGAGCAACCCCATCGGCGCGCGTTCGCTTCACGGGAGCACGTTGGTGATGGATCGTAAAATGTGCTCGCCTTCACGCCGAGAGCTCAACGCGGCGTAACAGCTGGGCGTTTACGGCGACGATCACCGTACTGGCCGACATGAGAATCGCGCCGACCGCCGGGGACAACAGGATCCCGATCGGCGCGAGGAGTCCCGCTGCGAGCGGCAGCGCGAACACGTTGTAGCCGGCCGCCCACACGAGGTTCTCCTGCATCTTCCGGTAGCTTTTCCGACTCAATCGAACGAGGCGGGCGACGTCTCGAGGGTCGTTTTCGACGAGGACGACGTCGGCGGCCTCCACGGCGACGTCGGTTCCCGAACCGATGGCGATACCCACGTCGGCACGCGTGAGGGCCGGCGCGTCGTTCACCCCGTCGCCCACCATCGCCACCAGGTTTCCTTGCTCCTGAAGCTCGACGATTTTCGTGTCCTTGTCGTCCGGAAGAACTTCGGCGAAGTAGGTCTCGATACCGAGTTCCTCGGCGACGGCGCGGGCGACGGCTTCGGAGTCACCGGTCAACATCGCCACGTCGATCCCCATCGAGTTGAGCGCGTCGATGGCGTCGAAACTCTCGTCGCGAACGACGTCGGCCAGCGCAACGGCGCCGACCGCCTCCTCGTCTCGGAGCAGGTAGACGACCCCCTGACCGCGGGAACCGGCGTCGTCGGCGAACCGCTCGAGATCCGCGTTGGGTTCGACCTCGAGGTGGCGAAGCAGGTTTGGCCCGCCGACGTAGACCGTTTCCCCGTCCTGTACGGGCCCACCGTCCACGCCGGGTGTTGGAGCAGCTTCCACGTCGACCGTCGCACGGACGCCTCGTCCTTCGAGCGCCTCGAACTCTCGTACATCGGGTACGGAAAGTCCTCGTTCACGAGCCGCGTCACGTATCGCCGCCGCGATCATGTGTTCGGAGTCGGCTTCGGCTGCAGCCATCACCGCCAGGAGTTCGTCTTCGTCCCAGTCAGTCGTCGTGGCGACATCGACGACTCCCTGCTCGCCTTCCGTGAGGGTTCCCGTCTTGTCGAAGACGATCGTGTCCAGGTTCCGCGCTTCCTCCATCGCGATTCGATCGCGAACGAGCATGCCGTTTTTCGCCGCCATCGACGTATTGATCGCGACGACCAGCGGAACGGCGAGTCCGAGCGCGTGCGGACAGGCGATGACGAGCACCGTGACCACGCGCTCGACGACCGGCAATCCGAATCCGACGGCGATCGTCCACGCCACGGCGGTAATCGCTGCCACCGCTATCGCCGCGTAAAACAACCAGCCTGCCGCCCGATCCGCGAGCACCTGCGTTCGAGACCGACTCTCCTGGGCCTCCTCGACGAGACGCATGATACCCGACAGCGTCGTTTCGTCGCCGGTCGCCGTGACGCGAACACGGAGGCTCCCGTCCCGATTCGTCGTCCCGCCGATCACCTCTGCCCCGGGTTCTTTCTTGATCGGGCGTGACTCCCCCGTGATCATCGCCTCCGTGACGTTCGACTCGCCCTCCTCGACGACGCCGTCCGCCGGAATGTTCGCCCCTGGGCGAACGAGCACCAGGTTGCCTTCCCGCAGGTCATCGACACGAACCGATTCCGTGTCGCCGTCTTCCGTCATTCGCTCGGCCGTGTCCGGCATCAGTTCGGCCAGTTCGTCGAGCGCACCCGACGCACGACGGACGCTTCGCATCTCGATCCAGTGGCCGAGCAGGAAGATGACGACCAGCGTGACGAGTTCCCAGAAGAACGGCTCCCCGATGTCCAGCGTGATCGCCGCGACGCTGTAGACGAACGCGACGGTGATCGCCAACGAGATCAGCAGCATCATCCCTGGCTCGCGGTTTTGCACCTCGACAGCGCCCATCCGAAGGAACGGGATCCCGCCGTAGAGGAAGACGATCGTGCCAAAGAGCGGGCCGACGAGCCAACTACCAGTGAACGCGATCGCGGCGTACCCGAACCACCCCTGGAGCATCGGACTGTAGTAGAGAACCGGGAGCGCGAGAACGAGACAGACGAAAAAGCGCTGCTTGAACATCGTTTCGTGACCGGCGTGGTCGACGTGTGCCTCGTGACGATGATCGTCTCGGTGTTCCTCTGTCGTTCCGTGGTCGTGCTCGTCGCCCACCCCGTGAACGTGTTCGTCGCCCATCTCCTGATCGTGTACGCTGCCCTTTTCGTCCTCGTCCATCGAGGCGTGTTCGTGGTGTGTCGGCGTCTCTCGAGGGGGGTCGCCCTTCCCAGCGGTCAACCCGCACACGCGACAACACGGGCAATCCTGATCAGTTGGCCTGGTGGAGCGGATCCTCCCCTCGTGGCCGTCGTGTCGGTCGTTGGTCTTCGTCGAATCGTGGTTTGTCATGGGTTGCTCGCTATTTCGGATGCGCTCACGGGGTGCCGAATCGCTCGCGAACGCTTACCGCGAGAGGAGACGGACAAAACCCCCTGCGGGCGCGCCCGCCCCTCGTCGCGAGTAGTACCTACTGTCCAGTACGGGAGATATCGAGATAAAACTGCAGAGCGCGACTGGACGTTCCAAGCGACAACCAGGGCAAACGGATCCTCACCAACCGACACGTCAGACCGGCGGACGAAAACGAACCGTCGAATCGACCGTGAAACTGCTCGAGCGGGTTCGCGGTCGCTGCCCGCTCGAAGCCACCGAAGGAGCCCAGGAGAGGGCATCGATCCACGGGAGGAATTCGAGAACTCAGTCGAATCGAATCTCCGTTCTTGACTCGTATGACTCGTAGGCCGCCTCGATCACCCGAAGATCCGCGAGCGCGTCGTAGCCGTCGGGTTCGGGCGTCGTCCCCGTCAGGACACAGCAGCCGAAGTAGTCGAACTCCTCGCTGACCTCGTCGACCGGCGGGCCGGTGTACTCCATGCGTAAGTCGCCGCTCTCGACGACCATCTCCTGTGGGACGGTGCCGCCGAAGGGCGAGGAGACGGAGATCATGCCGTCGGTGCCGACGAACTGGAGCCGACTGGCGGCGTGGGCGTCGAAACTGGCGGTACAGGATGCCGTCGCGCCCGTCGACATGACGAACTGGAACGCGACGTGTTTGTCCACCTCGTCGAACGGCCCCCCGTCCGACTGTGCGTTCGCGTAGACGCAGACGGGATCGCAGTCGAGCACGAACCGAATGGTGTTCAGCGGGTAGATGCCGAGGTCGACCAGCGCGCCACCGCCGGAGAGTTCGGGATCCAGCCGCCACGTCTCGGGGCCGGTGTGTTCGAGCAGCGGGTGAGAGAATCCGCCATGAATCTGGACGACGTCGCCGATGGCACCCGATTCGACCAGGTCTCGTGCCCGTCTGATCGTCGGTTCGACCTGGAGACGATAGGCGGTCATCAGGGTGACACCGGCTGCCTCGCAGGCGTCGACGATATCTCGGGCCGCCTCGACCGAGACGTCGAGGGGCTTCTCACAGATGACGTGTTTGCCCCGTTCGGCGCCCGGGATGGCGTACTTTCCGTGGAGGGCATTGGGCGTCGCCACGTACACCGCGTCGTAAGCGTCGGCGGCCTCCCCCTCGAGGTAGGCGTCGTAATCGATGCAGTGGTCGACGTCCTCGACGAGGTCGTCCTCGAGACGATCCGGTGAACTCGTGACGAGAGTCGTCGTCTCGCAGTACTGTCCCGCCTCGATACCGGGGATCGCCCGGTTGCGCGCGAAGCCGCCGACACCGACGATGGCGAGTCGCACGGTGCCGTCGACGTCGTCTCGATCCCAGTCACGTCGGGTGAAGTGGTCGAAGGTGTCCTCGAGTGCCATACACCATCTACGGTGACGAGCGCGAAAGTTCCAATTCAGGCCGTCGTGACGGTCGGATCCGGCAACAGGCCGGCTACCGGCTACCGACTACCGGGTGCTCAGTACACCTCGATCGAGATCACGATGGCTTTCGAGAGTGGTCTTTGAAGGAAAAATGTTTTCAATACCTGCATCTGATGTGGTAGCAACTACAGGTGACGTGAATGGTTACAATGGAAACAACGGAGCTGGACACCGAACTCAGTCTCTTCAAATACGATACGCTCGAGCAATTACCACCGAGGTATCGCGAGCTCGAAGCCGACGAACGCACGCGGCGGATCGAGGCCGCGCTCGAGGAACTGGGTGACGACGTGGTGATTCTGGGGCACAACTATCAGCGCCAGGAGATCGTCGAACACGCCGACTTCGTGGGCGACTCCTACCAGTTGTCGGTCGAAGCCGCCGAGAGCGACGCTGAGTACGTAGTCTTCGGCGGCGTGACGTTCATGGCCGAGTCGGCGGACATCATCACCGACGACGACCAGACCGTCATCCTGCCGAGTATGGAGGCCTCCTGTCCGATGGCGGGGATGGCCGAGGCCCTCCAGGTCGACGCCGCGTGGGCGGAGATCACGGCCGCCGCCCCCGACACTGACATCATCCCGATCACGTACATGAACTCCTACGCCGACCTGAAGGCGTTCTGTGCGAGTCAGGGCGGTCTCGTGTGTACGTCCTCGAACGCCCACCGCGCCTTCGAGTGGGCGTTCGAGCGCGGCGACAAAGTCCTCTTCCTGCCCGACAAACACCTGGGTGAGAACACCGCCCACCGACTCGGGATGGAAGACCGCATCGCGACGTGGGATCCCTGGGATCCCGCGGGGAAAGACCCCGAGAAAGTCGCCGAGGCGGACATCGTCCTCTGGGACGGCTACTGCCAGGTGCACGAACGCTTCCGCGTCGAGCACATCGAGCAGGTTCGCGACGCGAACCCGGATGCGAAGGTTATCGTCCACCCCGAGTGCCGCCGCGAGGTCGTCGAGGCCGCCGACAAGGCCGGCTCAACCGCCGAGATTTGTCGTACCGTCGAGGAGGCCGACCCCGGCGACACCTGGGCGATCGGCACCGAAATCCACCTGACGCGTCACCTCCAGCGCTGGCACCCCGACGTCGAGGTCGTGCCCCTCTGTGGCGACGCCTGCATGGACTGCAACGCCATGCGTCAGATCGATCCGAACTACCTGACCTGGGTGCTCGAGGAACTGGTCGCCGGTCGAGAGCGCAACGTCATCGAGGTCGCTCCCGAAGAGAAGGAGTTAGCGAAGGTGGCCCTCGAGCGGATGCTCGAGGTCTGAATCCATGACCGAGTCCAGCACACCCGACACCGCGGACGTCCTCGTCGTCGGCACCGGCATCGCCGGCTGTGCGAGCGCGCTTGCGGCAGCACGCGAGGGTGCCGACGTCCTCGTCCTCACGAAAGCAACCCGCCCCGAAGACGCGAGCACCGACTGGGCCCAGGGCGGCATCTCGACGACCCGCGGCGACCCCGACCGCCTGAAAACCGACATTATCGAGGCCAGCGACGGCACCGCCGACCCGGCCGCTGTCGACGTTCTGGTCGAACACGCCGACGACGCCGTCGAGGACGTGCTGCTCGAGACCCTCGAGATCGGCTTCGACGAGACGAGCGAGGGTGAATTCGACTACACCCGGGAGGCCGCCCACTCCGACTCGCGCATCCTCCACGTCGACGCCTCGACGGGAACGCACATCCTGCGCCCGTTCCTCAACCACCTCGACGGCCTCGCGAACGTCGAGATTCGCGCCGACACCGCGGCCCTCGAGTTACTCACCCACGAGGGCCGCGTCCACGGCGTGCTGACCGACGAGTCGTCGACGGGCCACCCGGTCTACGCCGGAACGACCGTGCTGGCGACCGGCGGCATCGGTTCGCTCTACGGCCGGTCGACCAACCCCGCGGGATCGACCGGCGACGGCATCGCCATGGCCGCCCTCGCCGGGGCCGAGGTGGCCGACCTCGAGTACGTGCAGTTTCATCCGACGGCCTATGCAGGCAATGGCAGCGTCGAGGGTCGAGACGGCGACGAGGGTGAGCCCACGTTCCTCCTCTCCGAAGCCCTCCGCGGCGAGGGAGCGCTGCTCGAGAACGCCGGCGGCGAACGGTTCATGCACGAGTACCACCCGGACGCCGAACTCGCTCCGCGGGACGTCGTCGCGCGCGCCGTTGCCCGGGAACGCGAGCGAACGGGAGAAGTCGTCCTCGACGTCTCTCCGCTCGACTTCGAGCGCGAGTTCCCCGACCTCGCCGCGAAATGTCGCGAGCGCGGCCTGAAGGGTGATCGAATCCCCGTCGCCCCCTGCGAACACTTCCTCTGTGGCGGCGTCGAGGTCGACCACCGGGGCCAGACCACACTCGACCGACTATACGCCGTGGGCGAGTGCTCCCGAACCGGCGTCCACGGCGCGAACCGCCTGGCGAGCACGAGCCTGCTCGAGGGACTCGTCTGGGGCCTTCGCGCCGGCGAGCACGCCGCAGGACTCGAGACCGAACCCGAAATCGTCGAGGCGCCCGACCTGCGCAACTGCGATCCCGCCCTCCCACCGCGGTTCGCCGCGGAGAAGTTCACCAGACTGCAGCAGACGATGGACGGTGCTCTCGGTCTCGAGCGAACCCACGACGAGGTCGCTCGAGCGGGCGCGATTCTCCGGCGACTCAAAGGCGAGGTCGACGCCTACGTTCGGACGCGAACGGCTCGTGACCTCTACGAACTCAGGAACGCCAGCGTCACGGCGCTCTTGATCGCTCGAGCGGCGAGTGAGAACCGCGACTCCGTCGGCTGTCACCACGTGGTCGATGACATGCACAACGTGACTCCTGATCCACAGCACTGATCACCGAAACGCAGCGACGCTTCGAGCGATCAAAAACTGCGCACTGTAGTAGGTGACCATGATCGCCGGCCCTGAAAACGCCAGATCCTGAACGAACATATTCCACGAGAGGATCGCATCCGAGGTGACGAACAGCAGGCTGCCGGCGATAGCCCACCGGTTTCCGGTCAGAATCGCCGCCCAGGCCATCGACAAAATCACCACGATGTACAGGGCAACCGGAAGCAGGAGTTCCGTGTCACCAGCGCTCTGAATCGCCGACAGCAGTGGGACACCGATGGCGACGCCAAAGAGGGCGAGTGGGACGACTGACGCAACCCGAGCCCGCGTCGCCCGCGCTCGAGTCAGAAACCCCACCAGGTAGCAGACGTGGCCGACGAGAAACGCGGTCAGCCCAATCAGAAACCAGTGAAGGGTGACGTCGCCGACCACACAGAATCCCAGTCCGACGAGTACGAACGTGTGTACCCGTCGTCGCTGCGGTGGCAACAGGAGGGCTGCGTAGGCAATGATCAACACCATCGGAAGTGCCTTGAAAACGAGCGACAGCCACAACGGGTCGCTCGGGCCGAAGCCGATGTAGAATACGCCCGTGAGCAGGATCGCTCCCGGCAGCCAGTTCCGCACGCCGTTCATTGTGTCAGTGAGTCGATTCGAGCAGGAGCACTTAATCTTAGTCCCCAGCCTGAACGCTCCCGCTCGAGTCGGGATCGTCGAGTAATACAGTCTCCGCCGGTACCTGACTCGAGGTCGTATCGCCGTCTGCTGGAATCACCCGGACGTCCCGCTGTGGGAACGGGATCTCGATCCCCGCGTTCATCAGTTCTTTGTAGATGGCACGATTCAGTTTGTGGCGCGCCTTGTTCGCCCGGACGGGCGAGCCGACCCAGCACAGGAGTTCGTACTCGAGCGCCGAGTCACCGAAGCTCCGAAACCGCATCCGTGGCTTTGGCGACTCGAGAACCAGGGATTCGCTCTCGGCGATCTCGAGCACGAGAGCTTCGAAATCGTCGATATCCGTCCCGTAGGCGACGCCGATCGGCACCTTGAGCCGTTTGCGACGCTGGGGTGCCGACTGGTTGACAACCTTCGACGCGTTGAGCGCAGCGTTCGGGACGGTGATCAGCACCTCGTCGCGCATCATGAGCGTCGTCGATCGAACGCCGACTTTGACGACGGTGCCGGCCTCACCGGAGTCGAGGGTGATGTAATCGCCGAGTTTGTACGTGTCGTCGAAGTAGAGCGCGATCCCGCCGAAGAAGTTAGCGACGGTGTCCCGCGCGGCGAACCCGACGGCGATACCGGCGACGCCAGCGGCCCCGAGTAGCGGCGTGATGCTGTACTCCCAGATTGACATGAGCGCACCGATCGTGCCGACGAAGACGACCAGCGTCCAGACGTTCGAAAAGACTGGCGCGAAGTCAAAGCGCGAGCCCTTGTCCTTGACCTCCTCGACGAACCGGTTGACGACCCGGTTGGCGGCGAACGCCCAGGCGACGATGATCACCGAGAGCGAGGGTCGACCGAAGAACATGTCCAGTTGCTCCGTCGTCAGGAGCACATTCTGGTTCACCGTCGGGATCTGCGTCAACAGATAGACCCCGGCGAGCGCCACGGTCACCACGACCGGCATCCTGAGTTCGCCCACGAGGATGTAGTCGTACTCCGTCTTCGTTCGACTGGTGTATCGCAACAGCGACCGGAGGACGACCACTTCGAGGGCGACCGCGATGGCGACCGAGACGCCGACCAGGATTAGCGTCGCCTGCCAGGCCGGTACCTCCTCGAACAGATCGGCCAACAGGGTGATAATTGCATCTAGCATGACTGACACAGGCGCGAGACTGACCTAACGTTTTCCCTCCACCTGTCCCGAACCCGTCGAAAAGACGCTCGAGAACATCTCTCGGCCCGGAACACGACATCGGCTCGCCGAGAGTCGGGCGGATCGGCAAGAATGTGATCGAGGCGATCAGCGAAAACGGGTCGTTTATCGGCGGGGACGCCAACCTGACACCCATGATAGCCGACGGACAGACCGAGCGCTGGCTGCAGGAGGATCTCGGCCACCACGACGTCACCAATGACGTGCCGGGCACGACAATCGGTCGACTCGTTGCCAAAGAACCCGGCGTCGTCGCCGGACTCGAGGCCGGCCGGGCTGTGTTCGAGTATCTCGGCGTCGACATCCTCGAGGCGGTGCCGGACGGGGCGACGATCGACGCTGGCGATACGGTGCTCCAGGTCGAAGGGGCCGCTCGAGCCATCCTTCGGGGGGAACGGGTCGCCGTGAATCTCGTCGGTCACGCCTCGGGAATCGCAACGCGCACGTCCCGGGTCGTCGCCGTGGCCCGCGAGGAGTCAGCTCACGTCCGGATTGCCGCCACCCGAAAGACAACCCCTGGGCTTCGCGGCCTCGAGAAGCGCGCCGTCGTCGCCGGCGGTGGCGACACCCACCGCCTCGACCTCTCGCACATGGTGATGATCAAGGACAACCACATCGCCGAGATGGGACTCGAGGAGGCGGTGGCACACTTTCGCGACCGAATCTCGTTCGCAACGAAGATCGACGTCGAAGTCGAGTCCGTCGACGATGCTGTTCGGGCGGCCGACGCGGGAGCCGATATCGTCCTCCTCGACAATATGTCCCCGGCAACCGTTCGGGAAGCGGTCGACACACTCGAGCAGGCTGACCACGGCGGCTTGTTGACGGAGGCCAGCGGCGGGATCACGCTCGAGACCGTAGCCGAGTACGCCGCCACAGGCGTCGACGTGATCTCGATGGGGTCGCTCACCCACTCGGCACCGTCGCTCGACCTGTCGTTTCGAACGGGGACTGGCGTGTAATAGCGATTCTTGGAAGTCCTGACACACTCGATCGGAGACGGTAGCGCTCGAGTGTCTCGACAGATCCAAGAGTCACCATACCGAGCGTTCGAACGGTGTCTGGCCGTTTTTCGTGCGTCAGGGTTCCGGAGTCGTCGCAGAAAGGGGTTTCTCCATCGTGACGAAATCGTACTCACGGTCGTCGGTCTCGTGGTGTTCGATGGGCTCGTACCCACGCGAGCGGTACCACTCGATCAGGAACGGATGTTCGTCGAAGGTCGTCAGCTGAATGCAGTCGTACCCGCGCTCACGAGCGATCGTTTCGATTCGGTCGACGAGTGTCGTCGCGACGCCGTCACCCTGTCGCTCGGGGTGGACGGCCAACCGCTCGAGGTACGGCTCCTCGCGTTCCTCGAGCAGGCGGACGGTGCCGACGAACGCGTCGTCACCAGCATCGTTGCCGGCGTCGTCATTGGTAACCGACGCCGACGTCGTCGACTCGAGCGCCACGAGCGTGGTGGCATCTCGCTCGAGCCAGTCGGCGACCGTTTCGGCGTCGATCTCGGTCATTCGCGAGGGATAGCCGAGATCGGCCGCGCTCCGGTAAGCTCGTCGGTACAGCCGGGCGATGGCCGCGGCGTCTGTCGGCGTCGCCGGCCTGATCTCGAGGTCGAATCTCGTCACAGATGACCGATTGACCTCGGCGGGAAAAGCTCCATCGAATCGCCGTGTGGTGGGCTGCCGACGACATCGACGTAGCGGCTTCTACGACTCGAGCGGGTCGGCTGATCCGAACTCGTCCGCTTCTGTCGCGAGTCAGGTTCGGTCGAGCGAGTGGTGTCTGGTCGAACGACCGAGTCTGGACGAACGACCGAGTCTGGACGAACGACCGAGTCAGGTCTGGTACGCTAATCGCCACCGTCCGGTGAGATTTACCGGGAGGGTATATCTGTGCCGAGAGCAACCGTCGACTATGACCCTGCTCGTTCCATTCGATGGCTCGCCGCTTTCCGAAGCCGCACTCGTCCGGGCGAGTCAGTTCGGAACCGTCCTCGAGGAACCCGTCATCGCATTCAGCGTAATTCCACGGAACAACGCCGACTACGCCAGGGATCGGTCGTGGATCGGAACGGACGAATCGTTCGATCTCGAGACGATCATCACCCACCTCCGGGAGTCGGTGACGGCGCTGTGTCCAGCCACCGAGTTCCGCTACGAGGTCGTCGATCGCTACGCACCAACGGGGACGATCGCCCAGCGCGTTCGGAAACTCGCCAAGACCCTCGAGGCGACACTGGTGTTTATCGGGAGCGAAAACGCGGGACGCCTGGTGGCGTCGGTCAGCAGCGTCGGCCGTGGTGTCGCGACGGACGATGCCTACGACGTCGTCATTATTCGAAGCCGGAAACCCAGGACGATCGCAGCACTCGGGGACGACAATCCGAGGTGACGACTCCCGTGGACGGGCGCTCGAGCGACGACCGTTGGTGGATGTTCGTGACGGAGGCTACCGGGTGAAAAACGAGCCAAATCGGACGACGCTCCAGGTGACGAGAACGACCGCGAGGACGCCAAACAGGAGATACAGCGGAAGGGCTTCGATTCCCAGCCCCTGAACTGGCGGGAGTGAGCCAAGGACATCGAACAGGTGGAGGATTCCTACGAAAAGGACGAATACGACCGTGACCGCGACCCCAGTCCGGTTCGCACGGATTCGCGACCCCTGTGGTGTCGAATCGGCAGCATTCGCTCGCTTGTCGTCTGCGTTCGGGCCCGCGTTCGCGTCCGGATCCGAATTTCGATTCGGATTCCGATTTGGATCCGAACCCGAACCCGAACCCGAGTTCGCCCCGACCATCTCGAGCGGATAGAACGGCGGTGGGCGGGAAACACCACGCCCTGCAGGTTCCGGTTTCGGTATCAGTTTCAGTTTCAGTTTCGGTTCCGATTCAGCGTTGTGCCCACACCGGCAGACTCGAGACGGCGACTGGAATGGAACGGCAGCCATCCCGCGCGTGTCAAAATCCAGCAGAACCCTTATACAGTTTTGTGCGATCTAGCGATTAAATGCCCTCCGTCCCCCAAAGCAACGTCGACGAAGACGTTGCAACTTACGTTCGTCAGCAGGAGGTTGTCGCCGACCTCGGGGTGAAAGCACTCGAACGGAACGATCTCGATCGATTGATGGCGGACGCCACGGTCGCGGTCATCGACACGCTCGATGCCGATTACGCGAAGGTGCTCGAGTTGCTCCCCCAGTCGGAATCGCTCCTCCTTCGACACGGCGTCGGATGGGACGATGGGATCGTCGGAGCAGCGACTGTACCGACCGACCAGGACTCACAGGCGGGCTATACACTGCTCAGCGAGCAGCCAGTCGTCGTCGATGATATGCAGGCGGAAGCCCGATTCTACGGACCCGATCTGCTCATCGATCACGACGTCGTCAGCGGAATCAGCGTCATCATCGGTTCGGTCGACGAGCCGTGGGGTGTCCTGGGCGTCCACACGACCGACCAACGGGAGTTTACGGAGAACGACGCCAACTTCGTCCAGAGCGTCGCTAACGTCCTCGCGACAGCGATCGAGAACGCCCAGACCGAGCGGCGGTTCGAGGCGATTTTCGAGGATCCGAACATCCTCGTCGGACTGCTCGAGCCGGACGGCACCGTGATGGACATCAACCAGACGGCGATGGAGTACATCGATCCCGAACTCGACGACGTGATCGGCGAGCCGTTCTGGGAGACGCCGTGGTGGGGTAGCGGGGACGACGTCAGGGGTGACGTCAGGGAGTGGACCACGCGAGCGGCCTCGGGTGAGTACGTTGAGTTCGAGGCCGACCTCACCCGTCCAAACGGGGAGCAATACACGCTCAACGGGGTTTTCAGACCCGTTACCAACGGCGACGACGAAGTCGTCTCGATCATCGTCTCCGACCGGGACATCACCGAACGGAAGCGGCGCGAGCGCCAGCTCAAAAAGTCCGAGCAACGCCACCGGACGCTCGCCGAGAACTTTCCCAACGGGATCGTCACCATGTTCGACGACGAGCTCAGATACACCCTGGCAGCCGGCCGAGGGTTCGACGACCTCCCGCTTTCGGCGAGCAACGTCGAGGGAAAACACGTCCGTGACGTGTGGCCGGGTGACATTGGCCGGAACCTCGAGTCGGCGTTCCGTGACGCACTCGAGGGGGAGACCAGCGCGGTCGAGGGCGAGTACGCACGTCGTGAGTGGATTATCCGCGTGGTGCCGCTCACCGACGACGACGGCGAGGTGTTCGCCGGAATGACGATTGCGCAGGACATCACCGAGCAGGCTGAACGCCAGCGAAAGCTCGAGGAGTCGAATCGCCGACTCGAGCAGTTCGCCTATGCGGCCTCCCACGACCTCCAGGAACCCCTGCGAATGGTGTCGAGCTATCTCCAGCTGCTCGAGCATCGCTACGCCAACGAGTTAGACGACGACGCCGAGGAGTTCCTCGGGTTTGCCGTCGACGGTGCCGATCGTATGCGGGATATGATCAATGGACTCCTCGAGTATTCGCGCGTCGATACGCAGGGCGACCCGCTCGAACCGGTCGAACTCGAGTCAGTCGTCGACGACGTGCTCGAGGATCTGCACATCCAGCTCGAGGAGTCAAACGCCGACGTAACGGTCGAGTCGCTCCCCCGTGTTCGGGGCGATTCCGGCCAATTGCGGCAGGTATTTCAGAATCTGTTTTCGAACGCAATCACCTACAGCGGAAACGAGCCGCCACGGATTCACGTGACGGCCGACCGACGCGAACGGACGTGGCAGATTTCGGTGCGCGACGACGGAATCGGAATCGCACCCGAGGATCAAGCGACCGTCTTCGAGGTGTTCCAGCGGCTCCATACCCGCGAGGAACACGCCGGTACCGGGATCGGGCTCGCCCTGTGTGAACGGATCGTCGAACGCCACGGCGGGCGTATCTGGGTGGAATCCGAACCCGGCGAGGGAGCGACGTTCTCGTTTACGCTGCCGGCGCTCGAGTAGTTGCGAGCGGCCAGGGATCGTGAGAGCTCCCGATCGTGCGGTATACTCGTCGCTCACCGACGTTCGTCGCACATGCGAGGGAAGGGATTTGAACCCTCGGACTCCTACGAGAGCGGGTCTTAAGCCCACCGCCGTTGGCCTGCTTGGCTACCCTCGCAAAGAAGGCACTCGAGAGTTACCACCGGGGAAGGTTGTGCGTTTCGGTGTCGCCTCGAACGATGGTCAATCGGACATTCCAACCGCCGACGACGCGCCTGGATCGTCACCGTCTGCTTCCGCCGTCAATGTCGACGCTGATTCCGTAGAGGCAATCAGGAACACCCCGACGGCCATCACGAGGCCGCCGAGAAGAAACAGCGGGCCGAGCGATTCGCCGAGAAACGTCGCCCCGAGCAGCCCGCCGACGACCGGCTGGACGAAAAAGAACACGGAGACAACGCTGGCGTCGACGTACTCAAGCCCCTTGTACCAGAGGTACCAGGCAACTGCCGTGCCGAACACGCCGAGGTAGGCAATCGCGAGCGCGAGCGGGACGGACAGCGTCAATTCTCCCGGAGAGATACCGAGCACCGCCAACTCGAGTGGTACCAGAAGCGCGAGCATCGGCACCGCCGCCGTCGCCGAGTACGTCGCGGTCTCGAGCGCGGAGTAGCGCTCGATCAGCGGTTTGCCGAAGACGGTGTAGGCGGCCCAGGTGACGCTCGCGAGGAGCAACATGCCAATACCGGTGGTCGTCCCGCCGGTGATCGACCCGAGGTCGTACTGGCCCGACAGCACGAGCAGGGTGCCGATAGTGGCGAGACCGATGCCGACCACCACGCGGCGGGTGAGGCGTTCTCCCAGGAGGAACACGCCGAGGAGGACGGTGAAGACGGGCGTCGAGACCGTGATCAGCGACCCCTGGCTGGCCGTCGTGAGATCCGTCCCGAGAAACTGCGTGACGATGGAGACGGCGACGACCGCACCGAGGGTGAAAAAGCCGAGCCAGTCCCACCTCGAGAACGCTCGAGTGGGATAGGCGAACCGGACGACGACCAGCAGTGTGGCGGCTCCGACGGCCACGCGAGCGAACGCGAGCGTGACCGGCGGGATCGAGGCGAACCCCCACTTGCTCACGACGTAGAGGCCGCCCCAGAACGCAGCGGCGGCGAGAGGTGCGAGGGCGAAGACGTACACTGCGAGCGAACGGACGGGACGGAGCTGACGGATCACGGTTGCATTCGGTTGGTAACCACCATGGGTACTCTCGTTAGGATCTTAACCCTGTGCTCGAGCGTGTCAGTTCTCAGTTTGGTGCTGGGTTCGATGGTGATCCACGTTCCTGCTGGGTACTCCGTCGATTCGCGTCCGAGTCGATCATGTGGGCCCTCGGTATGTAGTGTGTAGGGGTGGATCAGGGGTCGACCGATCCCTGTCGTCGATTCGATTCGGTTCATGCCCTCTCCCTCCCCCTCGTCTTCTTTCACGTTCTCGTTCCCGTCCCCGTTGTCGGTCTCAGTCTCGGTCTCGTTGTCGGTCACTTTCCCGTTCTCGGTGTCGGTCTCGATCTCATTTGCCGTCTCACCCCACCGCATCACGTTCGCCACTGGGGCGGCCTCGAGTCCGCGAGCGACGCCGACAGCAGCTTCGATTCGGCACGGCGGAGCGTCTTCGAGACGGCCGCATCCGACACCTCGAGCGTATCAGCCAGGTCGCCAAGGGTCATCGACCGTGGCACGTCGTAGTAGCCAGCCGTGACGGCACGAGTGACCGTCTCCCGTTCGGTCGGCGTCAGGCTTCGCCGGGCCTCGAGCAACCGAGTACCGGCGTCGACGGCGTGTACCTCCTCGAGGGCGGTTTCGGGCGTGATCGTCCGTCTCGAGCGGAGCTCGCACGTATCGTCGGTTCGCTCGAGGGCTGCCAGTGCGCCGTCGACCGCCGCCTCGGTGTCGAAGCCGAGCGCCCAGCGTTCGACGCCGTCGACGTTGCGAAACGGGCCGGTGAGGTAGCCGTCGTGGGCAACGACGGCCCCCATCACGGCAGTCGTCCCCATCGTGAGCCGGACACGCGCGGTCGCATCCTGTTTCGCAAGCAGGTCGAAGGCCGTCGTCGCGTCGTGGGCGCGAACGGTTTCGAGGGCAGACTCGAGATCGCGTCGGCTCGCGCCCGCGACCAGCATCCGCAGCTCGAGGCGGGCCTGGTCGCTGCGGTAGTGCCAGTGGGGAGTCACGAATGCGACGTCCTGAGCCGCACTCGCGGCGCTCAGCGGGCAGTCTCCCTGGCGGACGGATAGCTCGAGACTGATCATAGCTCGACAGTGGTCTCGAGGACCAACGATGTTACGGTCACGGCATATTCAGCAGAAGTCGACGGTGAACACTCGAGTCAGCACCGGTTGCTGTGGCTCGCGTTAAAGTGGTATGGAATATGAATGCGGACCCCGCGGTTGCCCGGCGTTCCTGCCGGGGGAATCCCGGTTGCCTCCTCCACCCCGCGACCCGTCGAGCGACAGGTGTCCGGCGATCCACTGCTCGCTTCCGCGCCTGATGGATTGTCGCCGATTAACGACGATGGGACGTCCCTGCGGACGATCATCGTAGACCGCTGTCCCCGACGGACGAGGCTTCCACGTTAGCTCCCGGGGCCCCGGCAGGTCAGACCGGACGCCCACGGGCTTTGGTCCCCACTGAAGGCCATAATGTGGGTTCTGAGCAGGGCCTAACTGCCCGACCTAGTCCGAATTGAGATAGACGGTTACTACTTAAGGGCCTTTCGCCTTCCGGGTGCGGACACCACTCGAGCAAGAGCGATCGCTCAGACTGGCTGGTCGTCTGTAACAGAGTCAATGTTTTAGGGGTGGGCTGAGATAGTCGACCAGAATGCCTCCGGAGATTCCTGACCGACTCCTCGGGATCAGTATCGACGACCCGAGCGACCGAGAGTCGGCGGACGACACACAGACCGACGAGGAGGAACTCGAGCGGTTTCTCTTCATCGCCATCGGTGACCACCGCCTGGCTCTCCCGGTCGACGATGTAAAGACCATCACCGATCCACCGGACGAAGCCGACGTGACGCGCGTCCCGCGCTCGCCACTGGCTGTCGACGGCCTGGTCGACTTGCGTGGGGAGATCGCGGCGGTCATCGACGCTCGAGTTCACTTCCCGGTCGAGGGGTCACCGCCGCCGACCCAGCGACTCGTCGTCTTCGACCGGCCGACGGATCAGCAGGCGGCCGCGATCCGCGTCGACGAGGTGCTCGGCGTCCACACGATTCCCGCCCGAAACGTCCTCGAGGCGGACGCGGTCGACGACCCGACGGTGGCCGGCGGCGCGATCGAACACCCGCTCATACTGGCGCTCATCGAACAGGAAAACGAACGGGAGCGAAAGCCGTCGCCGAGGCGTGATCGATCGAGCCGCCGCTCGAGAAAACGAACCCGTCAACGCCAGTTCGGAGCGGCCGGGACGAGTCGGGCGGCATCCACACCGGCCGACGAAGACGGTGTGGTCGCCGACGAGTTCCTGCTCGAGGAGCCCACATCGGATCTGGACGACGGGCAAGAGCAGGGGGGACGAACCGTCGTGGTCGAGGCGACCGGAGTCGTCGACGTCTCCAGACTCTTGTTAGCGTCCGGTTCAGAAGCGTAACAAACGCGAGTGAGTTCCTGATCGTGCTCACGCGAAAACGTGCGCATACCCCCGCAAACCCGCGTGTAGCCGTCGTTTATCACGTGTGATAATCGAGAGACAGCATTTATGGTAGTTGTATCTCTATCGGAGTCTGGTGTACAACTGAATGTCGACAGGGGTGCTCATCGTAGACGACTCTCATTTTATGCGTAATCTACTGCGCCAGATTCTCGAGCAGGATTACCATATCGTTGGAGAGGCGTCGAACGGCGCTGAAGCAGTCAAACTGTACAAGGAACAGAATCCCGACATCGTCATGATGGATATCGTGATGCCCAAGTGTAACGGCATCAAGGCGACGGCCGCGATCAAGAAACTCGACCCCAAATCGCGGGTCATCATGTGTACGAGTGTTGGGCAACGAGAGAAGATGAAACTCGCCGTAAAAGCTGGTGCGGACGGCTACGTCACGAAACCGTTCGAGGAACCCAGCGTACGGAAAGCCCTCGCTGACGTCGTCGCGGCATGACGGGCGTACTCGTTGTCGACGACTCGCAGTTCATCCGAACAGTCGTCGGTAACGCGCTCACAGATGCCGGCTACGACGTCGCGACCGTCTCGAGCGGCGAAGACGCCATCGCGTTCGTCGAGGCGAACGAGCCGGACGTGATCACGATGGACGTCGAGATGCCAGGCATGAACGGGATTGATGCCGTCGAGCACATCATGTGTCGACGGCCGACGCCGATTCTCATGCTGAGCGCCTATACCGAGCGTGGTACCGAAGCCACCCTCGACGCCCTCGAACGCGGGGCGCTGGACGTGTTGCAGAAACCGGATGGATCGGGCGGAACGAACATCGGGCACCTCACCGACGCCGTCGTCGAGAAGGTCGAAGAGCTCTCGGAAGCGAGTATTTCGACGCTGGCGCTCGCACGGGCGACAGCAGCCGTGAGCGCGACCGAGCGCCGTCAGGTGACGCCGTCAGGCGGTGGAAGCACCGTAACCGACGACGGTGGCGTCCAAACGATTTCGTCTCGGCGGCAGGCGGACACGCCGACCATCGACACAGCGACCCTTGTCGATGACACGGTGCTCGAGAACCCGACCGTCATCGTTGGCGCATCGACGGGCGGCCCCCGAATCATCGAGCAGCTCCTCACCCACCTTCCGGTCGACCTCGGGGCGAAGGTACTGATCGTCCAGCACATGCCGGTCGATTTCACTAGGCGGCTGGCCGATCGACTCGATGCGATCAGCGCCTACGACGTCGCCGAAGCACGTGACGGCGACCGCGTCCGCGCCGGCGAGGTACTGATCGCTAAAGGTGGCTCACACCTGCAGGTCGTTAACAACGTCAACGGAGCGCTCCGCGTCCGTCTCGAGGATGGCGACCGCGTCCACGGCGTTCGTCCGGCGATCGACGTGACGATGGAAACCGCCGCCACACGCGTGAACGACCCGCTCTGTGGCGTCGTGCTGACCGGTATGGGTCGTGACGGAGCGGCCGGCATCCGGGCGATCAAACGCGCCGGAGGGTACACGATCGCCCAGGACGAAGCGACGAGTCCGGTGTTCGGCATCCCCCAGCAGGCGATCGAAACCGGCTGTGTCGACGAGATAGTTCCCGCACCGGCGCTTATCGACCGCCTGATCGACGTATTTACCACGGACGGTGAGACCGATGACTGATTACTGGACAGACTTCGCTCAAGAGAGCGACGAACAGATCACGAGCCTGAACAACTCCCTGCTCACCCTCGAGCGAAACCCCCACGACGACGAGGCAATGGAGGAGATCTTCCGTACCGCCCATACCCTCAAAGGAAACTGCGGTGCGATGGGACTCACCCGGGCGAGCGATCTCGCCCACGCGATCGAAGACCTCCTCGACGGCATCCGTCGCGACGAGATCGAGGTGACCGCAGCCGTGATGGACGCCGTCTTCGATGCCGTCGACGAACTCGAGGCGATGCTCGAGGAAGCGGCCGCGTCGAAGACGATCGAGCGCGATCCGTCGCCGACGATCGGAGCGCTTCGATCACACATCGATCCCCCAGCGGAGTCGACGGCGTTGTCGTCGCCCACGGCGGCCGATATCGAGCAAGTGCTCGCGCGGTTCGAGGCCCCGGCGGACGACGAACACGACGCGTTTTTCGTGCGACTGTCGATCGTCGACGACGAGTCCGTCAACAACGGGCAACTCGTCGTCGAAGCGCTGATCGACGCCTTCGACTTCATCGGTACCGATCCCTCCCAGGAGGCGATCGCGAACGACGAGTACGGTACCTCCTTCGACGCCGTGTTCGGAAGCGCTGTTGGCGAAGACGCGATCGCCGCCGCGCTCGAACCAGTCGAAGCGGTTGCCGCCTTCGAAATCGTCGATGTGACGGACGAATTCGAGGCGGCCACGGAGACGACCTCGGCAGCCGAAATCACGGCCGAACCCACTGACGACATCGGTGACGACGGGACGGATCACGACATCGACCCGGACGACCTTTCCGTCGACGAACTGCTCGAGGAGTTCTCGGAGTTCGACGACCTCGATGCCATGGTCGAGGAGGTGGAGGACGACGATCTCGACGTCTTCGACGAGATGGGCGATGCGGGCTCGTTCGACGATCTGCTCGGCGAAAGCACGACATCGGACGACGAGACAGCGGCGACAGCGACGGATGTGAGCGACGTGGACGAGGCAGCCGAGACGAAAGCGACCGAGAGCCAGGATACGGTGGCGCCGGGAACGACATCGGCAGCCGAGGCGGACGAATCCGACGGTGACGACGTCGACGACGCCGGAGCCGTTTTCGCCGAACTGAAAGACGAAGTCGAGATGGTCGGCTTCGACGAGTTGCAGGCCGAACTCGACGAACTCGAGTTCGACGAGTTCGACAGCGACGATGAGGTCGGGATGGACGAACTGCTCGGTGAGGACGTCGACGTCGACGACAACAGCTTCCTCGATATCGACGAGGATCTCGAGGACGTGACCATCGGCGACGAATCGTCGAGTGACGAGGTGGAACCGGAAGATGTTGCCCCAGCGGTAGCGGACAGCGAAGGGGCAGACGACGAAACGATCGTTCCCGACGACGCGGACTTCGAGGCGTTCGCGTTCGACGATCTCGAGGACGAAACGGCAGCCGACGCCAGACTCGAGTCGGCGTCGGAAACCGACGAGCCTGAGGACGTTGCCGCACTCGATGGGATCGACTTCGGTGATGGCGACATCGATGCTGATGTCAGTGTCCATGTGGACGATGATGGAGACGCAGACGATATCGACGAGGCCGAGGACGGCAGCGTCGACGAACCGGGCGATACAATCAGCGACGAGGTCATCGGTGACGACGAAACCGTCGACAAAACTGACGAAGACGAACCCCTCGACATCACCCTCGAGACCCTCGGATCGACCGACGAGTCGACGGACGATTTCGAGGCGGATTTCGGACTCGACGCGATCGACGAATCGGCCGACGACTTCGCCACTGTGGAGGACGGCGAGTTCGACCCCGTCGAGGAGTCGTTCGACGACGTCCACGACATCGATGATGCCAACGACATCGAGGACGTCAATGCTGTCACAGACGACGAATACACCTTCGAGGACGACGAGACAGCAGCGTCCTCCGACTTCGAAGACGAGGACGCTGGAGGGGTCGAGGACGACGTCTTTACCGACGACGCCTTCGAAGACGACGGGTTCGACGAAGTTCCGGATACCGAGCCCACCACGGAATCCTTCGAGACGGACAGCGCGTTCGACCTCGAGGAACCGAGCGGCTTCGACAGCGATTCGTCGACTGCTGGCACCGAGTCGGCGAGCACCGATCCCGATCGTATCTACGAATCGGTACCACCGTTGCCGATTCCGGAGCTGTCGATTCCATCCCGGGCAACCGATGATCGATCGGATACGGAGACCGACGAGACCCAATCGGTTCGCGTCGACATCGAACAGGTCGATACACTCTTGAATCTGGTCGAAGGCCTGGTGACCTCCCGCGTTCGACTCCGGGACACGATCGATCAAGGTGCCGACCCACAGACGATCGAGCACGAACTCGACGACCTCGAGGACATCACCTCCGAGCTACAGGAGACGGTGATGGACGTGCGACTGGTTCCCCTCGAGACCGTCGCCAATCGCCTGCCACGAACCGTTCGGGACATCGCCCGCGACCAGGACAAGGATGTCAGCTTCGAAATCGACGGCGAGTCCGTCGAACTCGACCGAGGTATCCTCAGCCAGATCGGCGATCCGCTGATTCACCTCGTGCGAAACGCGGTCGATCACGGAATCGAGTCGCCCGACGAACGAGAAGCCGCCGACAAGCCACGCGAGGGAACCGTCCGGCTCGCCGCCGATCGCGCTCGAGACCGGGTCACGATCCAGATCAGCGACGACGGCCGTGGTCTCGATCCCGCCAGGTTACGCGAGGCCGCCGTCGAAGCCGACGTACTCGACGCCGACGAAGCGGACGCGATGGACGACGACGACGTCTACGACCTGGTGTTCCATCCCGGTCTCTCGACCGCGACGGAAGTGACTGACGTCAGTGGCCGCGGCGTCGGGATGGACGTCGTCAAACGGACGATCGAGAATCTGGATGGAACCGTTACGGTCGACAGCGACCCCAACGAAGGGACGACGGTCACGATGGAACTCCCGGTGACGGTCGCGATCGCCGACGTCCTGTTCTTCGAAATCGGCGGCGAGGAGTTCGGGATCCCGATCAAGGCCGTTCACGACATCGACGATGCGAGAGTCATCGAAACCGTCGATGGCGAACCGATGGTGACGTCAGGAACCGAGGACGTTCCGGTCCTCGACCTCTCGAGTCGGCTCGAGACGCCCCGATACACCGACCCGGACGGCGGGATGGTGATTCGGATCCGCGACTCGAGTCGGCCGATCGCCCTGCGCTGTGACACCGTACACGGCCAACAGGAGGTCGTCGTCAAGCCGTTCGAAGGCTTCCTGAGTGGCGTTCCCGGCATCAGCGGTGCAACGATTCGCGGCCGTGGCGAGGTCGTCAACATTCTCGACGTAAACACACTATGAACACCAACAGCACGGTACCCCACGAGCGTATGCAGACACACCCTACCCCCACCCACACCCCCCGCCCGCATCCGGCAAGCAGCGGGCACGAACACCTACGGAGGCATCCAAACCAATGACGATGATGGTCGACATTCGGAAGCTGAGCTTTATCAACGAAATGGCGAAAGTCGGAACGAACGGCGTTGCCGACAACATGAGCAAACTGACCGGCGAAGACGCCCAGATGGAGGTCACGAAGACGAACTTCATCGACGTCGACGACATCAAGAGTCAGCTCGAGCCCGGCAAACGCGTCGGCGTTCGCGTCCGACTCCTCGATCCGCCACACGGACACATCCTCATCCTCTTCCCGGAGGCGAGCGCGAAGAAGATCACCGCGATCATGCTTCGAGACGTCGTCGACGACATGTCGAACGTCTCCGGGAAGATGGCCCGCAGTGCAGTCGAGGAGATGGGGAACATGATGGCCAGTGGCTTCATCGACGGCTGGGCCGACGTGCTCGGCCGGGCGATCGATATCGCCGCACCCCAGCTGGTCTACGCCCCCGCCGGCGACATTGTCGTCCGAACGGCGGGTCTCGGCGGCGATGATCTCGCCCTCTTCTTCGATTCCGACCTCTCGGTACCGAGCTACCAGATCGAAGCCGAGATCTACGCCTTCCCAGAACTCGAGGAGTTCGTCGAGATGGTCAACGGAATCGACGTGCACACCCCATGAAACTCGACGTCAACGCCCTCGGAACGTTCTATCGAATGGCCCGGGAAGGTGCTGGCCTGGCAGCCGGTCGACTGACGAAGATGACTGGCGTCGACACCCAGGTCGGCGTCACGAAGCTCAACTTCATGCGGGGAAAGGAGATCCGCTACGACTTCGAAGACGGCACCGACAAAGTCGGCATCCGCGTCGAACTCAGTGGTGGCCTCGACGGCCACTCCGTCGTCGTCTTCGACCGCCAGAGTGCCCTCCGAATCGTCCAGATGTTGATCGCCGACGCCGACGCCGAGGCGTTCGACGAGATGAGCAAGAGCGCGGCCACCGAGGTCGGCCAGGTGATGAACAGCGGTTTCGTCGATGGCTGGGCCGACGTCCTCGAGACCGTCATCGACGTTTCGACGCCCGAATTCATCGAAGGGGCGACGGCCGAGCCGTTCTTCGGCGACATCGAAGAAGCCCCGGGCGAACAGGATCTCGCCTTGCTCTTTCAGAGCCACATCAACGCGGTCGGCAACGAGATCGGGTTCAGCCATTACCTGTTCCCCAACCGCGACTCGATGGCTGGGCTGCTCGAGCGCCTGCGTACGAGCGACGGGATCGAGTACGACAAACTCGATGGGTTCGATCGAATGGCCGAACAGGGGGCCGAGGAGGTCGCCAAGACGGCGACGACGCTGACCGGCATCGAGACCAGCGTCGAGATCAGGCGGCTCAACTTCGTCTCACTCGAGACGATTCCGGAGTCGGTCTCGAACGAACGCCTCGTCGGCGTTGCCTTCGAGTTCGACGGGACGCCAAGTGGCTACCTCCTGTTTCTGTTCGACGAGAAGTCCGCCCACGAAATCGTCGACGCGATGGTGCCGATGGAGACAGACGGTGACGGCGAGACGTTCGACGAGATGGGGAAAAGCGCCATCAAGGAGCTTGGAAACATCATGGCCAGTGGCTTCCTCGACGGCTGGGCGAACGTCCTCGATACGACGATCGACCACTCGACGCCCGAGTTCATCCACGACATCGGGGCCGCCGCCGTCGATCCAGTCATCATCCAGCTCGGCGAGAACCAGGAGTTCGCGTTCGTCTTCGACACCCACGTCGTCGCCGACGGCCGCGAGTTCGACTGTGAAGTGTACGCGATCCCCGACGAGGACGACCTCGAGCGAGCGCTCAACGACCTCGACGTCGATCGTATCGACGAGACGCCGACGACCGCAGAGTTTGGAGACGTCGAAAACATATGAAAACGTACGGAAGCGAACCGGGTATTCCAGAGCCGGTGCAGGTCGGTATTTCCGAACTCGTCGTGAGTGAAGGCGACGACACGCTCAAATCCTACGGCCTCGGCTCCTGTCTGGCCGTGGCGCTGTACGACCCGGATTCGGATATCGGCGGCCTCGCTCACGTCATGCTTCCAGACGGGGACACAGCCGAAAATAGCGACATCAAACCCGGCAAGTACGCGGACACGGCGATTCGGGCCCTCCTTCGCCGAATGGTCGAACGCGGGGCCAGCTACACCTCCGTGAAAGCCAAAATCGCCGGCGGCTCCGATATGTTCGAGTTCGAGAGCTTCGGCGACGGCGTCGGACAACGAAACGTCGACGCCGCCAAAGAGGAACTCGAGAAACTCGGCGTCCCGCTGCTCGCCGAAGACGTCGGCGGGAAGTACGGACGAACGGTCGAGTTCACGCCCGGAACCGGGACACTTACCGTCCGAACGGCTAACGGCGAAGATGGAGTGACAGAGCTGTGAGCGTCGACGCGACGTTCGCCAGCCTCCTCGAATACGTCGAGGCAGAGCTCGGGTTCGCCACGAGCCACTACAACACGAGCTATCTCAATCGTCGAGTCTCCTCTCGGATGCGTCGTACCGGCAGTGACAGCTACGAGGAGTACTTCGAGTTACTCCGAAACGAGACAGCAGAACAACGAGCACTCCTCGACTCGTTGAGCATCAACGTCACCGGCTTTTTTCGGAATCCGGACGTCTGGGAGGGGATTCGCGACGTGTTGCGCAGGCTGACGGCCGAGAACGAGAGCATCCACGTCTGGAGTGCGGCGTGTGCCGACGGCCGGGAGCCGTACTCGCTGTCGATGCTCGCCCACGACGACGACGAGATCGACGCATCGAACGTTCACATCCTGGCGACGGACATCAGCGAGAGCGCACTCGAGACCGCCCGCAGCGGCACCTACACGGAGTCACGAACGGTCGACCTCGGTGACCAGCTCGCGTTTCTCTCCGAGTACGAGGAGTACGTCGACCACGATCCTGCCGCACAGACCTACCAGGTCACGAGTACCGTCGCCGAGAACGTCACGTTCGAACGCCACGATCTCATCAACGATGGCCCGAAATCGGGGTTCGACCTCGTCATCTGTCGCAACCTGTTCATCTACATCGACAACGAGCACAAACAGTCCATGCTCGAGACCATCGCCCGTTCGCTTCGCTCAGGGGGCTACCTCGTGATCGGGAAGGCCGAAACGATTCCGCCGAACGTCAAATCCGCATTCGACGTGCGAAAGGGACGGCTTCGAATCTACCAGCGGGATGCGGTCTCATCCGAGCGTACCAACTGATTGCGATTCCTGGAAGCTCTGAGACACTCAGGCAGTGACGGTAGCGCTCGAGTGTCTCGACAGTTCCACGTTCACTACGAAACGAGAGACACACTGATCGCCGATTCGACTGGCGATCAGGTGTGCAATGTGCAATGACGGGCGGTAACTACGAGAGTTCGTACCGGCTTCACCGGTTAGTATCGATACCCGACGCGTGACCGCCGCCACTCGAGTTTGGGGCAGTTCGTATCACTCACGAGCACGTCGCAGCTCTTCTGCACTCGTCGAAATTCCGAGTGACTACTAAGAATGACAGAGGGTCAATCAGAGGCCCTGTCTCACGTCGACAAAAGCGGAGTCGCTGTCTGAGGGATTACCTGTCGTCGCCGTCGTCACCCTGCTCGCCGAACGTGAAGACGTCCTCTCCGTCCGTTTCGAACTCGTCTGCCGAACTCGAGTCAGTTCCCACATCGCGATCAGATCCGTTCGAGCGGCCGCCTGCAGTCCCAGCAGAATCGAGGCCGTCGTCGACGTCCTCGGCGTCGCCAGCTGGATTGACCGTCGACACGTCCGACTCGAGGGAGTCCACACCGCTCGTGTCGGCGGCAATCGTGACCGATTCAGGAAGTGCCTCGTCGTCGGCGAGTGATACCGCGGCGACGTCGGTGTCGAACCGATCGAGCGCCTCCGAGAGCTTTGTGGCCTGATTCGCCAGGTCGCTCGCACTTCGCGAGACTTCCGTCAGCGCCGTGGTCTGTTCTTCGGCCGCCGCGGCGACGTTCTCGCTCTCGGCCGTCGTCTCCTCGGCGATGGTCGTCGCCTCGGCGGTCATCGAGACCACCTCCTGCGTGGAGGCTGCCTGTTCTTCCGTCGCCGCCGAAATCTCCTGGACCCCCGTATTCGTCTCCTCGGCGTACTCGGCGATCTCGTCGAGTGCCGAAACTGCCTCTTCGATGGCATCCCGATTCGCCGCAACGCGCTCGCTCGTTCCCGTCACCGAATCGGCCGTCTCCGCCGTCAGCGCCTGAATTGTCTCGAGGCGAGTTTCGATGTCCTCTGCCGTCTGTTTCGTCTCCTCGGCGAGCTCTTTGACCTCGCCCGCGACGACCGAGAACCCCTCGTCACCGGTGCTCGAGCGCGAGGCTTCGATGTTGGCGTTCAACGCCAGCATGTTCGTCTCCTTTGCCACCTCGCCGATGAACTCGATCAGTTCGTCGATCTGTTCCATCTCCGCCTCGAGGCGCTCGATGTCGGTGACGGCGGTTTCGGACTCGTCTTCGATCTCGTTCATGCCCTCGATCGCGTCCTGGGCCGCTTTGCGCCCGTGTTTGCCCGTCTGGGCCGTCCGCTCGGCGATGTCGGCCACCTGGTTCGAGGAGGCCGCGATCTGTTCGGTCGTCGTCGACAGCCCGCTCATCTCGTGGTTGACCGACTGCAGGCGTTGACTCTGTCGTTCAGCCCCATCCGAGATCTCCTGTACCGATTCGGTCACCTGTTCGGAGGCAGAACGCACCTCCTCGCTCGAGGCCGTCACCTGCTCCGAGGCCGTCGCGACGTCAGTGGCGAACGCTTTGACCTGGGCGGTCGTCTCCTCGAGTTCGCCGACCATCGCGTTGAACTCGTGTGCGATGTCCTCCATCGCTTCGTTCTCGGTGTCGGCGTCCATCCGCGCGGTCAGATCCCCGGCGGCGCACGTTTGCATCACGCCACGGTACTCGTCGGCTTTCGACTCGAGGTGACGGTTGATCGCTTCGGTCTCCGCCCGAGCCTGTTCGGCTTCCGCTCGTGCCGTTTCGGCCTCAGTAATCGTCTCCTTGAGCGAGGTTCGCATACTGTCGAACCCGGCGTAGAGGCGACCGATGCTGTCGATGCGTGGCGACTCGAGTTCGACGTCCAGATCACCGTTCTCCATCTGCTCGGCTTTACCCGTCAGCCGATCGATCGATCTCGAGGTATTGAAGCCGAGCGCAGCCCCGACGAGAACGACCAGCGCAACGATGCCCAGTGTGGCGTAGATGCCGTACCGCTGGATGTCCTGTACGAACCCGTACGCGTTCGCCGAGGGCGTGTGAACGAGGGCAACCCAGTCGGTGCCTGGAACCGGAGCAGCGCCGACGACGTACTCCTCATCTGCATTGATGCCGTAGCCGCTTCGCGAGGTCAACACGCCGGACGCACCGTCGATCACCATTCCCGTCCCGCTGCCTGCCGAGAGCGTACGTGCCTCCTCGAGCGGGTGGGTATCCTCGTCGTAGGACTCCCACCCTGGCCCGCTCGGGCTCGCAAAGAGAATCATTCCCCCCTCGTCGACGATCATCGCCACGCCGGAATCGCCGCTTTGCATCTGCTGTTCGTAAAACTGGAGCGGAACCGTATAGACCAGCACGTGCCCATCGGCGACGTCACCCTCCGTCGCCACGTAGGCGATTCGTGGCTCGTTGTCGCCGTACGATCCACTCATGTATACCTCCGTGCTGACCGTCCCATCGACGTCTCCGAGGGTTTCGACCCACTCACCCTCGAGTTCCAAAACCGGATTGAGGTTCTCATCTTTCTTCGTGCTCGCCAGAACCTCCCCCGATTCGACGTCGATGTAGTGAAGCTGATGGTACATCCGCCCGCTACCGTGGCGTTCATCCATCTCGTCGTCGATGTACGCCTGTACCGCCTCCGACTCACCGTCGTCGATGGCACTCGAACGCGCCATCGCCTCGACGGCGTCCTCGTTGTTCTCGTTCCAGTTTCGGACGCTCTGTGCCTGTTGGACGGCGAGCGTGCCGTGGTCGTCGTGAACGATCGACTCGACTTCCGACTGCACCTCGTCCGTCGCGACGACCCCAATTACCCCAACCGTGATCCCCAAAATGAGAAGGACGATTGCAAATTTGAGCGCATAACTCCGCCGTATCGGTCGTGGAACGATCTTGCGTAACGCACCAACCATACTGCCTAGAGTAAGCTCACGGTAATAAACGTTTGCTGTGAAAGTTCATCCAACTTGCAGCGGGTGGGCGATGGCCGAATGCGATGACCGGTCAGAACAGATTCCGAGACTCGAGCCTCCCCGGTTACGGAGAGTACAAACTGAAACGAGTTACACCCCTGATCACAGACCAGCCTTGTAACCGGAACCAGCCTGTGATCGGGCGTGCATCGGCGTTCAGTGGCTACGATAGCTCGTCACATCGAGTACCCACCGACGCTCGTCTCGTGAAAAAACCGCACCGACCGCCGTTCGACGTTCCGCCTCAGGCGTCGTTACCGAACGTGAACATGTCGTCCCCGTCTTCGTCAGCGTCGTCGTGGTCGCTCTCTCCTTCGGTCACATCGTCAGACTCCGCGTCCTGAATCGACACGTCGTCGGATTTCGACTCCGTGTGCTGCTCGCTGTCATCCTCGTCCTCCGCCGGTAGCGACGGCGCATCCGAGTCCGACTGGGGTGGCAGCGCCTCGCGTCCCGCTGGTGGCGTCTCCACCGGCGGGAGTTGGTCGGTCTCCGGTGACACGTCTAAATCGTCCTCGAACGTAATCGCCGTCGACTCGAGGTTCGCGTCGGTGTCGAACCGATCGAGCGCCTCCGAGAGCTGTGCGGCCTGATTCGCCAGGTCGCTCGCACTTCGCGAGACTTCCGTCAGCGCCGTGGTCTGTTCTTCGGCCGCCGCGGCGACGTTCTCGCTCTCGGCCGTCGTCTCCTCGGAAATCGTCGCGGCTTCGTCGACCATCGAGACCACTTCCTGCGTGGAAGCCGCCTGCTCCTCGCTGGCAGCCGAAATCTCCTGGACGCCCGTGTTCGTCTCGGTGGCGTACTCGGCAATTTCGTCGAGTGCATCGGACGCTCGCTCGACCGAATCGGTGTGTTCGGCGACCCGATCGCTGGTCAGTTGCACCTCCGTCGCCGTCCGCTCGGTCTGTTCCTGAATCGTCCCGAGAATCGACTCGATGTCCTCAGCAGCCTCCTTCGTCTCTTCGGCCAGTTCCTTGACCTCCGCTGCAACGACCGAGAACCCTTCACCGGAGTCACCGGAACGCGCCGCCTCGATGTTGGCGTTCAACGCCAGCATGTTCGTCTGCTCGGCGACTTCCGTGATGAACTCGATCAGTTCGTCGATCTGTTCCATCTCCGCCTCGAGGCGCTCGATTTCCTCGACGGCAGTTTTGGACTCGTCTTCGATCTCGTTCATGCCCTCGATCGCGTCCTGGGCCGCTTTGCGCCCGTGTTTGCCCGTCTGGGCCGTCCGCTCGGCGATGTCGGCCACCTGGTTCGAGGAGGCCGCGATCTGTTCGATCGTCGTCGACAGCCCGCTCATCTCGTGATTGACCGACTGCAGGCTGCGGTTCTGGCGCTCAGCACCATCGGAGATTTCCTGCACCGATTCCGTCACCTGCTCGGAGGCCGAGCGGACTTCCTCGCTCGAGGCCGTCACCTGCTCGGATGCGGTGGCCACTTCGGCCGCGAACGCTTTGACCTGGGCGGTCGTCTCCTCGAGTTCGCCGACCATCGCGTTGAACTCGTGTGCGATGTCCTCCATCGCTTCGTTCTCGGTGTCGGCGTCCATCCGCGCGGTCAGATCCCCGGCGGCGCACGTTTGCATCACGCCACGGTACTCGTCGGCTTTCGACTCGAGATGACGGTTGATCGCTTCGGTCTCCGCCCGAGCCTGTTCGGCTTCCTCGCGTGCTTCCTGTGCGTTCTGGATCTGTGCCTTGAGGGAGTCACGCATCGTAGCGAATCCGGTGTAGAGACGACCGATGCTGTCGATTCGCTGAGTCTCGAACTCGACGTCGAGATCCCCGTCTTCCATCTGCTGGGCTTTGCTCGTGAGACGGTCTATCGAGCGTGACGTGTTCCGGCCGACGATACCGCCTATGAGCATCACGAACAGAATGCCGCCTATCGAGGCGTAGATACCGTACTGCTGGACGTCCTGAACGAATCCGTAGGCTTCAGATTCGGGTGTTTGCACCGCTACCAGGAACGGACTGTCTTCGGTAACCCGTGCTGCCGAGATGATGTATTCCTCGTCGTGGAAATTACTTGCCGTTGCGGCATTGAGGGCCTCACCTGGTTGGGAACCGGGAAACACCTCTCCCTCGATTCCAACCGTACCGAGATCGACGTCGTCCTGGTCGTAGTCCATGAAGAACGCCTCACCACTTGGATCCATCACGACCACGTCCTCCTCACCGTCTACACCCTCCATGACGATGAACGAGACGCGACCGTCGTCCTCGTTATAGATCATCTCGTCTGCGTAGGACTCCATCTCGAGTGAGAGGACGATGAACTCGTTTCGCCAGTCGTTACTGATAACGTAGCTCAAGACTGGCGTCCCATCGGCCGCCTGGTGTGGGACGACCGTTGGCTCTCGTGCGAGGTTAGCGATTGGCTCGCCAAAGACCATATCGTCATCCTGATAGGAATCAGAGTTACTATCGTAGTTCCCTTCGACCTGGGAAAACTCTGCTGCCCACAGCAGCTGGTGTTCCTCAGCAACGGCGTCAAGCGGTTGCTCGTGTAACTCGTCGTTCGTACTCTGTTGGACGACACCGTCGTTCAGATTGACGTAATGAATACTGTGTGCACCATCGATATCTGATCTGAGGCCGACCAACTCTACCTGACCGTCGGCCGGCATCGCCGACTCGAGCGACTGTACTTCTTGAAGGTTCAGCTGATTCCATTTGTCAACGTTCCTAGCTTCCTGTTGGGCCAGTTCCGCCGAATCCTCTTGCACCTGGGATTGTACCTCCCCTGCAATTTCATTTGTACCGAGATACCCCACCGCCCCCACAGACAGTCCAATCACCAGCAACACTATGGCGAACTTCAACGCATAGCTTCGTCTGATAAATTTTGGAATAACTTTTCGCGCCGGGCCTAGCATACGGTCGTAGACAGTCACCATCGACAATAAATCCTCACCCACGATTATCACGACTGAGAACACGTGTAGTACAACAGGCGTTCTTTAAGAGCGAGCCGTCGAAACATCCCCTCTGACGACCGATTGAGAGAAAATGAGTACTGACCGACTTCACCAGTTCAGTCGCCTCGCGCGAGCACGGATCGAGGAGATGCCACCGACAACGCTGCTCGAGACGCGCTCGATCGTCGACGACCTCCTTCGGGCACTGGGATGGGACGTCTACGACCACTGTCAGACCAACGTCTCGCTCCAGGGCACGACCCTCGAGTACGTCTGTACGATCGATAGCGTTCCCGCCCTCTTCGTCGCCGTCGAAGCTGCCTCGAGCGACCTCGTCGACGATCGGGTGGACGAACTGATACCGCTGCTCGGGGCGACGGGCGTCGACCGGGCTATCTACACCAACGGCCGGACGACGCTGTTGCTCGCCGGAACTGCGTCAGTCGACATCCACCGGTGTGACCTGTGGAAGCCGAACACCCTCGAGCCACTCGCTGATCACTACACCAGGCGAGCGCTCTCAGAGCGCCTGCAGCGCCACTCACGGCCCGTCGTGGCCCGGAAGCTGGCGCTCGAGCGCGAGGCAGTTCGAGCGGCCATGGTCGACCTGCTCGCTGACGTCACCGGCGAGGCGTACACTCGCGAACTCGAGGGAGCCAGCGATCGGTTTCTGGACTCACTCATCGCGGCGTTCGCGTGGGAGACGACCGCCTCGCCGTCGACTGCCGCTCAGTCCTCGCCTGCTGAGAGCCCGTTTCAGCCGGCGACCGCTTGGACAGACGCCGAGACTGGCGAACCGACACAAAAAACCGGCGAACCTGCCCGTGATGATACGTCGAATGCCGTCCACTACACGGATCGAACGATCGAGGAGGAGGAGGCACCTGTGGAGATGGGTGGGACGGCTACTCGAGGAGACGACGAGCCATCCGACGCCGGTCGGGACGAGGATGGCGATTACAACGGAGACGGCGACCATGACAAAGACGGCGAGTACGTCGTCAGATTCTTCAGCGACCAGGGATCGATCGGCGCGATTGGACACTCGACCTCCACGGGTGCGCTCGTCCACGCCACGGAGTTTCTCCTCGAGCGAGGCCTGTCGGGCGTTCGTCTGCCCTGGCCGGAGGTGGAATCGGAATCGGAATCAGCAAGCCACGTGCCTGCAGCTAACGGCGACCCCGTTCTCGTCAGTCGTGACGAGGCATATCGGTTGAGTCAGGGCCAGCAGCTCTCGAACGGCATCCATCTCAACACCGCAGGGACCGTCGAAGAACACGTCGAGCGCATCGAGGCACTGGGGTGTCGAGCCGGTTATCGTGTGATGTTGACCGGCGACTGGGAGGATCAGTAGTCGAGTTCGGCGGTAACGATGTGAATGGTTACGCGGTCTGGGGTGCAGGTCGCTTCACTATCATCCTCGTTCCAGTCCCACTCACCTTGCTCGAGCGTCCGTTCCCAGCCCATTTTGTAGTCGGAGTCGTCGACGGTGATCGTGACATCGCCGGGGTTAGTGTACGTCCGGCGGATCGAGTCGGTTTCACTGATCGAAATCTGGCTGATCTCGCTGCTCTGGAACGTCCGTGGCTCCTGTTCGATCACGAGCAATGAGATGACGGCAGTGTCCTCAGTACAGCGGATCATCGGTCGCTCGAGCGCCACGTTCCCGGTGTGATCCCCACGGAAGATGCCGCCGCCCTCGTAGGCGATGGTGTCGGTACCGCTACCGGCTTCGTAGACGAGTCCGCCGGTCGTGATGGTGTGATCAGAACCACCATCTATGGTAATGGACAGCTCCGTCCCCTCGTGATTCGTCGTAATCGATCCATCACGCAGGTTGAGTTCCCCGGAACGGGTGGTAATCCCATCGTAGCGAACCACGTCGTTGAAATTGTCGCTCAAGGCATCCATCGCCCGCTCCGCATTGCGCAGTTGCTCACCCTCCTGATAGCTCGTCAGCGACTGCATCCCGAACACGGAGACGATCGTCACCGAGCCGATAACGATCGTGAACACGAGGATGAACGCGAGTACTTCGGAGACTGCGCGTTCGTCCGTTTCAGTGGGTTCTCGTGTGAACATCAGGTACCACGCTCGAGTGTGATTTGATCGTCCTCATACACGATCGTAATCGTCCCACCAGCAACCGAGCTTTCGTCATCGACGTCGGCGGTCACAGGGACGTAGACGTCGACGCTGCCGCTCTGGGTTTGAAGGTGCATGCAGTTGGTGTCGCCGGTGAGCAACGGCGCGTCGTCAGCGCACACATCGGAGTCCGTCGAGTTGTACAACGTCACCGTGTATCTCTCAGACGCAACCATCGAGGGGTGTTCGACGGTCAATCGCACTGTCTCAGCCTCACCGTCAGCAGCTAACCGCTCGACGCTCGAGATCTCGCCCGAGAGGCGTTCACCGATGGTATCGAGGGATCGCTGGGCGCTGCGGTCGGTTTCGCCGGCGAGGAGGCTGCCGGCGGAGATGAGCAGGCCGGAGATGAGCACTGTGGTAATCGCGATGGTGAGGACGTGGGTGATGGCGATGGAGACGGCGCGATCGGTTTCGGAACGGCCGATCATGCCTCCACCTCCTCTGGGCAATCCTCGAGGTCGACCGTCTCCGTTCGCGTGAACTCGAGGTCGGTCGACGCGTACGTGACGGTTACGTTCACAGTGCTGTTATCTGGGTGCGTATATTCGATCGTCACAGCCGCCGCCGTCGACCCCGATCGGACGCTTGGATATCGATCCTGCAAGTCATCCATCGCAGCATCATCGAGTTCACCGTTCGGCGAAACGGCACAGACCCCATCGGTCACCTCGAGCATCGTCCGATCGGTATCCGACACCGTCTGGGTCGAGGCGCTCGAGGAGAGCGTCTGGGTGTAGAGCACGCCGTTGAACACGACGACGACGCCGAGAAGGATGAACGCGATGGTGATTGCGGCGATGAGGACGAGTTGGCCGCGGTCGTGGCCGCCGGCGTGGTCGCCGCTCGAGTCTCCGATAGCGATCACCATACGACCACCCGTACTTCGACGACGTTGTAGAGGGAATCACCGTCGTTTAGATGGGGTATGTACTCCTCATCCGGGTCGGAGACATCAGCGAGCGTTCTGTTCTCACCCGGTGTCGTGATCGACTGGTTCCCGTGTAACACGACCGTATAACTCGCCGTCACCGCCGTACTCGAGGGCGAGCCCTGATCGACGAGTTTGATCGGCTCCGGAGAGTCGCCATCGGGATCGAGCGACTGATAGTGCAACTCCACGTTGTACCGCTGGCCCGCATCCAGGTTCTGGTTCAACACTGCCCCGAGCGTCGATTCGTTGCCGAAGTCGCTCATGGAGTAGACGCCTTGGGCACCGGTAGTCTCGTTGTGGAACCCATCGAAGTCGTCATTATCGAATTCGATCTGGCGAACCATCACCGACAGATTATTTTCCTGCTGGGCAATAATCAGCGCGTCCTGAGTCTGCTGCTGGAGCTGTGCCTGTGCCGTTCGATCCACCGCCCCGCCGGTCGAGGGCGTGATGACCACCGACTGCACCGCGAACAACACCGCGATCAGGAGAATGAACGCCGCCACGAACCCCTCGAGGGTAAAGGCCTGACCTCTGTCGGTCGACGAGAGCGGCCGGCCACCTCGTGGGCGCGGTTTCCTCGCCTGGGATCGACGTCCTGACATGGTTACCACACCCTCACGATGAGTTTACAGCCCCTATCGCACTCGATGTCGGCGTCCTCGGTGACCGTCACCAGTCGCGTCGCACTCCCGGCCGACTCGTCGGTGTACGGACTATCCTCCGGATGGGCGAACGTCCCGCCGCCATCACTCGTGTTCACTACCGTAATGTTCACCCGATCGATCTGGTGGTCGTCGACTGCCCGAACGCCCAACTCGCTCACGTTCGCCGACTCGAGCGCCGTCAGATCGAGCTGGTTTGGTTCCTCCGAGTAGTTGGCGACGATCTCGTCAGCGATCCGGTCAGCCTGTGCGGTCTCCGAGGCCGTCGAGGTCGCGAACGGCGTGATGAGCGTCGGGACGAACGAGAAGACGAACGCCACGGCGAGCAGGAAGATACCGATACCGACGGCGAAATCCTGCGTCGTCTGGCCGCGATCGGCCAGCGAGATCGAGACCGTGTTCGTGTGTGGACGCCGTTTGCTCATCTCATGCCACCAGTGCCCAGGCAATGAGGGCGATAGTCGAGAGGATGATCACGTACTTCAACCCGCTCAGGAGATCCGCATCGCGGATGTAGCCGCTTATGAACCCCGAGAGGATCGCCTGCAACGTCACCGCGTGGAAGAACAACACCGAAAGCAAGTCGATGTCGACGTTCTCACTGAAATCGGCGTCAGCCAACTGGCTCCCGGCACCGTCGGCAGCGACGTCGCTGCTTCCACCGGTCTCGAGTCCGGCCATCGTCCCGATGAACTGGGTCTGCAGGATGGCGATCACCGCCAGCAGCGTCATGAACGTCATGATGATGATGACCACCTGCATCCGCGTTCGGGACTTGCGTTCACGCTCGATATCGTCGTTGTTCTCGCTCGAGCGGGCGGCCGTCCGGAGCACGGCCGAAATCTGGTTCGACGCTTCTTGTGATTTCGTGATCAGCTTGATCGTCCGTGCCAGCCGCGGGATGTGATACTTGTTGTTGAACTCGATGAGCGCCTCCGAGAGGCTCATCCCGTAGTTAACCTTGGTGTGCATCAACTCGAGTTCGCGGGCGAGTTTCCCGGAGGTGGTGTCCGACACCGATTTCAGTGACTCGAGGAGGGTAAGTCCAGTGTCGTTTGCGCTCGCGAGTTTGCGCAGGTCTTCCGAGAGCGTCTTTACCACGGCCCTTCGTGAGAGGACGTTCCACTCGCGGAAGATCGCCAGCGGCACCATCGTGATGTACAGCGGCGCGTAGACGTAGATGAACGTTCCCCAGACTGGACGCTGTTTCAGGCCCTCCCACGACGTCGGTGCCGAGCCGTTGGCCATCGCGATCGTGACGACGACGAGCGCCGCCGGCACCGTCAGCGCGAGGGTGAGCAGCGGGTTGTCCCGGAAGAAGATGTGGGGCCGGCGGAGGACGTTGACCGTCTCGTGAGTTCCCTCTCGGTTTTTGATCCGGTCGAAGACGCGGTGGCTGCCGGTGTACTGCTCGATCAGCCCCAGATTGAGCAGGCCCTGTTCTTGCGCGCTTCTGATCCGGGTGTCGTCACCCGAGGTCGACGTGAGATAGCCATCGCCGGGCTCGTCGTGTTTGACCGTCGAGACGAGGACGATAAATCCGACTCCAGTGAGCGGGATCAGGCCATAGACGGCCAGGTACAGCAGGTTCGTATCGACGTCGGCATCTGGCACCATCTGCATGATCACCAGGATGATGATCAACAGGAGCGGGAACAGCGAGAGCGTCATGTACATCTCGCCGAACAGCTCGAGCGTCTCGAGAGTCAGCTCCTGTTCCTGCTTGGCCGTCCGCATGTGCTTTTCTTTCTTGTCTTCGAGGAAGCTCTCCATGTCCCCACCGCTGTTGACGATCGAGAGCATGTCCGTCAGGAACTGCGAGAGGTCGTCACTCGGGGTTTCGATCGCCTGATTGCGAATCGCCGTCCGGTAGTCGACGTCGAAGTATTCGGTCTCCTGGACGATGCTCTGGAACTCCTTTGCGACCTCGCCGTAGGTGTCGTCGGCCTCGGCCATCGCCTCGAGGATCTCGAGCTGGTTGAGTCCGCCGACCGACAGTGCGTACATGAACGAGACGGAGTCGGTCATGAGCATGTTGATCTCGCGTTTGCGCGCCGACGCTCGCGAGTACGGAATGGCGACGAGGGAGCCAAAGCCGAGGGCGAATCCGATCGTTCCGAAGAACAGCCCCGTCGCGAGGATGAGCGCGGGAATGCGCGTCATCTGGATGACCTCGAGGACGGTCGGGTTCCGGACGGGCATGCCGATGATCGTATCGACCTGCACGACGCCGGTCGCAAACAGCCCGTAGCCCAGCATCAAGCCCATCAACCAGAGAACCAACCCCGAGAGGAAGCCGACGCCGAGTGACCGCGAGAGGTACATCTCGACCGTGTCGGTCATCCGCGCCTGGGCCAGTTTCAACTCGACGTCGGAGACGAACTGGCTGTCATCCCCGAACAGCCGACTGTAGAGGGGATAAAACGTCTCCCCCAGAACGTCCGAACTGGCGGCCACGCCGCCAGGGCCATCACTCCGCTGTAAGCTCATGTGTCCGTTTCCTCCTCATCATCGCTGAAAATCGAGCCGGACTCGCCGTCTGCGTCATCGTTGTCGTCGTCATCGAAGATCGATCCATCAGCATCGTCGTCGCTGAAAATCGATCCCCCGTCGTCATCGACGGACGACGCTCCCGAATCGTCGCTAAAAATCGAGCCGGACTCGTCGTCTGCGTCATCGCTGTCCGACGATTCGTCGGCGTCGTCGCTGAAGATCGACCCCGATTCCTCGAACAACGTTTCGTCCGTCTCGGCGGCCGTCATCGACTGATCGGTCGTCGACGAGCGACCCTCATCGAGGTCGAGGGGCTCGTTCGCACCAGGCCCCGGCGGTGGCGAACCGGCATCCTCACCGGGTTCCGGTGGCGACTCAGACCCAAAGATCGAATCGAGACCACGATCGGGGAACATCTCATCGAAGTCCGACGTGTCAGGCTTGTCACCCGTATCTGACACGAGGTCAGGGTCACGGCCGGGCTCCTCTTCGAGGCGCTCGAGCGTCGATCCCATATCCGAGAACAGCCCCTCGAAGGTCTGTTCGGTGGTTCCACCCTCGTCTCCGATGTTGTCTGCGTCCCCACTCGAGTGAGTGGACGGAGCGCTCGACCCGTCGTCGGCATGGGCGGAATCGGACGACGGTGAGGGCGCGGGTTGGGACGAGGGCGAAGGCTGGGGCGAAGACGACCCTTCCCCCACACTCGATCCAGATCCAGGTTCCACGTTCCGGCTCGATTCTGGTTCAGTCTCGCCCTCGAGTTCCGGAACTGGCGTGTCAGTGTCGGCAGCTTCGATAGCAGACCCGGTCTCTGGTAGTGATTCGGACGTCGGTGTCGCCGTATCGGGTGTCGCTTCTGGCGATGCGTCGGCCGTCGCCGTTGCCTCCGCCTCGTCGCTTCCGTCGTCCATCCCGAATCCACCGTCGTCGTCGAGCCAGGACGGACTCTCGCCCGAATCGAAGCCGAACTCGGTCGAACCATCGCCGAGATCCCACGCCTCGTCCGAGACGTCCTCGTCGACGTCACCGCCGAAGTCGAACTCGTCGACATCTGCCCGATCGACCTCGATCGGTTCGGCCGGTTCGACGTCACTGAGTGCGCTCGCAAGTCCGCTCGGGACGTTGCCCCGATACTCCTCGAAGAGGGATTCCTCGGCCCGCTCGAGCAGATCCATCGCGAGGTTGTAGGTCTCGGTGGTCGAATCCGGTCGCGGGACGAGTTCCTCTTTCTCCGGATCGACGTCGATCAACACGCTCTCCATCTCCCGGAGATCCTCGAGGCTGTTCTCGAGTTGGCCGTTGGCGATGAGCGTCATGATCGTGTCCGGGTCGTTGATGAACGCCTGCGCCGTCGCGGCGACCTGAGCGTAGGTGTTGAGGTCGTTTTTGATCAGGTATGCCAGGATGACCTGGCGCTTGAACAGCTCGGTCTGCAGTTTCTCGTCGCTCCAGCCGCGGTCGAACTTGATCTCCTCGAGGGTGTTCGACTCGCCCATCTTGAGATACTCGTCGGTTTCGGCCTGCCACTGGTATACGTCCTGGACGTTGATCTCGTCGTGTTCGGCCTCGTAGTGGTTGATCTCGGTGAGCGACTTGTTCCGGCGAACCTTCTGGCCCTGCACGCGCGTCTGGGTCTGGATCGAGACCAGATCCAGTGCAGTGAACATCGTCTTCGAGACGTTGATGGGGTCGGTGGTAAATCGCTTGAGTACCTCGTCGACGGAGTCGGCGTGGAAGGTCGTATACGTCGTGTGACCCGTCGACATGACCTGGAACAGCGTTCGACCCTCTTCACCACGGATCTCACCCATCACGATGTAGTCCGGACGCTGACGGAGCGCGGCCTCGAGGAGGTCGAACTCGTCGACGTCTCCCTGGTCGTCGTCTGAGAAGGATGGCCGAGTCACCGACGCGATCCAGTTTCGCTGAGGGAGTTCGACCTCGCGGGTGTCCTCGATGGAGACGATCTTGGTGTTGCTCGGGATGAACAGCGAGACGGCGTTCAGGCTGGTCGTCTTCCCGGATGCCGTCCCGCCAGCGAAGATCAGGCTCTTGTGGTTCTCGATGGCGAGCCAGAGATAGGCCATCTCGTCGAGGCTGAACGTGTTCCAGTTGATGAGGTCGATCGGCGTGAACGGGACGTCCTTGAACTGTCGGATCGTGTAGTTCGTCCCGTGATCGGAGACCTCCTTTCCGAGAGTTAATTGGGCACGGGAGCCGTCGGGGAGCGTCGTGTCGACCTGTGGCAGTCGCTTGCTGATCCCCTTCCCCGACCGCTGGGCGAGTTTCACGACGAAGTCGTCGAGTTCGTCCTCGCCGTGGAAGATGTTCGAGATGATCTGCTCGTACCCGGAGTGGTAGACGAACACCGGCGAGTTGTAGCCGTCACAGGAGATGTCCTCGACGTTGATGTCGTGTTTGATCGGGTCGATCCGTTCGTACCCCAGGAAATCCCGTTTCAGGAGGTACAGGAGCTTTTCGACCTGGTATTCGCTCAGCGTATCCGGGTCGTCCGCGAGGATCGCTGGTTCTGGTCGCGTCTCGACCCCATCGAGTTGGAAGGATCCCCGGGTCGGGCGCTCGTCGTCCTCGTCAAGGAGCGTCCGCAGCGACTCGATAATGCCTTTCTTCGTCTTGCCACCGGTTTTCTCGAAGAGGTCGTACCGTTTCAGCAGGCGACGGGTTTCCTCCTCGATCACTTCCCGCCGACCCTCGACGTCGGCCGTGTGTTTGATCCCGTCGTCGGAGTACTTGATCGCCGTTCGTAACTTCCCCGAGAGGAACTCCTGGAGATCCTCCTCGATCTCGTTGAGGTATGGTTCGATCGCGTAGTATTTCTTCTCGTTTTCCTTCTCGGAGTGAAAGATTATGACGAACGAGTAGGGCTTGTTGACCCAGTAGCGTTCGACCTCCCTGAAGTGACGTTTTTTCGCGAACGGGACGGCCTTCTCGAGGTCGTACCGATTGACGACCGTCGTCCCGCCGATGTCGGTCGAAAAGAATTTGTCCTCGTCGAGTTCCTCGTTGACGTTGACGGTTCGTTCCTCGACGACGTCGTCCAGTTCCATCGCCGCCTGGCCGCCCACGTGAAGCTTCTGGTGGATCTCCTCCGGGTCGAACCCCAACGCCGCTTCCTCGTCGAAGGGATCGATCGAGCCGTCACTCTTGCGCGGGCGACTTCCATCCTCGTCGTAGTAGTATTCCCACTTGTAGTGTTCCCAGGTGTAGAAGTCCTTGCGAACCGGCGTCGTCTCCGGATCGACGTACTGCAAAAAGATATCCTCGAGCGTATCGGCGTTCGGGTGGAACACCTCCGCCAGCAACTCGGGGACGTCGTCCGGATGGTAGCCCAGATGTGCGGTCGGGTCGAACTCGACGCGATCCCAGGCGTCCCCGTGTGGAACGATTGGTCGATCGTCAGTCTCAAGTCCGAGCTGATCGTCGGGCCCGCTCGTCCCGTGGGGATAGAGGATCGAGATCTCGTCCTCGTAGCCGTACTCAGCCATGAAATCGGCCCACGTGTACGACCCGACGCGAGTCGCTGACCCCTGCGTCGGTTCGTGTGCATCCTGCGTTTCCGACCGATCCCCCGGCCCACCACCGTCAGAAGACGTCTCGGGGGAAGATTGGTCGACCTCCTCAGTAGCCATTGACTCCCTCCAATCTCTCACCCATCAAAAAATTCATCCAGAAATTACCAACTCTGATAATTCCGGGCGGCGTCTCCCATGTCAGAGATAGACACATCGGCCATCGTCGCAGTTTCACACTCATGGTTATACCACCGCGTTGTCCACCAGTGGTTTCAACCCCGGTTATTTTTATCTTCCGGTAAAGTTCAAAATACTATAATGATCGGGTCGTGGTAGAACAGCAACCGGCCTCTACCAACGTTGTGTCGCTCCTCGTGTAGCTTAGGGCACACTGCGTATTCACGAACGATGCTCTGGGGCTATGCGGCGGCGAGATTCGCTCGTCGGGAGGCGTTTCCCTCGTATCCGTCGTCACGACTCAGTGGGTAGTTGGTGGTCAAGAATCATCGTGTAGATACTTTGGCAGTGAACTCGAGGCACTCACACCGTCCTGAGATGAGATAGATGAGATAGGAATCCACGCGTGTGAAGGGACGAAAACCAGCGTGGCACTTTCAGGGAACGAACTTACCGAGCGCACGGTGATAGATCAACCGATGGCTATTCCCACCGATCGGCTCCTGATCATGGTTATCGTCGCGACCGGGCTCGCCGTCGTGGTCGGCGGTTGGGCGGGTGGCCTCGTCCACGCCGAGGCAACGGGCTGGGAGGAGATCGGTCTCCGCGTTGCACTCGGTGTCCTCTTTCTCGTAATATTACTCGGTGCCTGGAGCCGTTTTTCGTCGATCGACGAGGAGCAACGCGAGGACAGTTCGTAATCAGGATCGATAACTGCACCAAACATCGAGAATACTGATCGGTTAGCTGATACGTTGGCACGAGTCGTCGCTATCATGCCGTTGTTACAGGTGTTTGAAGTGATTCCGATACTTGGTGGTCTGATCGTGGTCGGCCTTTCCCTATCGCACTTAGAGCGGTCGTATTGACGGATGAAGGACTGCGAGCGTTCGAACCTGTATCACTTCCGGGGTGACGTCGAGTAATCGGTGTCCGATCCGTACTCGCCTCGGAAAGGCGGACAACCCTGTGTACGTCTGTCCGGAGATGGGGAGTCATATTCAATGATGAGACTCGCCCCGTGAAACGAGCTGAGTCTCCCTAAAACGACCGAATCACTCAGGCAGAACGCAGACTGGTAATCCCTCGCTTAATAAACGGGCCAAACAGCAGTGCGAAGATCAGAATCACCAGAATGAGTGAGAGCCACCGACTGCTACCGTACTCGAACGGATTCACGAAGATCATGTACGAACCGCCCGAAAGCTGCAACGCGGTGTAGAGGTTCGCCTCGGCGATGTCACCGAGCACCACGCCAAGGACGAACGCGATCACCGAGTAGTTGTACCGTACCATGTAGAACCCGATCACACCGAAAATGATGATCGTCAGAATGTCGATAGGGTTGATTCGGAGGGCGTATGTTCCCAAGAACGAGAGCACAACAACCATCGGGATGATGTAGTCCGTGTTGATCTTCGTTAGGTAGCCGAGTTGTGTGACCATTGAGAGCCCGAAGACGAGGATGATTACGTTCCCGACGAGCAGTGCCAGGAGCATGACGTAGGTCAGCTGTAACTCGCCGTCTGCCTGAAACATACTTGGCCCGGGCTGTAACCCGTGCATGAGAAGGCCACCGATGAGGACGGCGGTCGACGAACTCCCAGGAATACCGAACGAAATCGCCGGGACGAGCGAGCCCGCGACGGTTCCGTTGTTGGACGCTTCAGAGGCAACGACGCCAACTTCGTTCCCGCTACCAAAGGAGTCGGGATCCGATGATGATCGAACCGCCTCGGAGTACGATACGAAGTTCGACACGGTCGCGCCCGCACCAGGAATAGCGCCGACGATCATTCCGATCATGCCGGACTTGATTACCGTCACTGGCCGTTTGACCGTTGCGACAATTCCCTCCGTGATTCCAGCCCTGTCGATCACAACGTCGCCCTCCGCGATGCCACCTTCCTGGCCGGCAAGTTTCATCATCTCGGCGATGGCGAACAGGCCGATCAACACCGCGACGAAGTCGATCCCGTCAAACAGCAGAATGTGATCCGAATACCGTCGATCGATAGCGATCGGCTGTGCCGAACCAACGGTCGTGATGAGCAACCCCGCCGCCCCAGCGAGCAACCCCTTCGCGAACGAACCGCGAGTGATGACAGTGATCATCGCTAACCCGAGTAACGCGACGAGGAAACGCTCGGGGGTACCGACAGCGAGCACCATCTCGATCAACAGCGGCGAAAAGAGGATCAGCGCCGTAATGGTGAACAATCCCGCGAGGGCGGACGCAGTGGCCGAAATCGAGAGCGCCGTCGCTGCCCGCCCCTGTTGTGACATCGGATACCCGTCGAACATCGTCGCCGCGGACGACGACACACCGGGCGTGTTGATCAACACTGCAGCGATCGATCCGCCGTACATCGAACCGCTGTAGACGCCGACCAGGAGGATGATCGCGTTCCCCGCATCGAGCGGGAGCGTCAACGGAAGGATGATCGCCATTCCCAGCGGTGGGCCGAGACCAGGCAGACCGCCGACGATGATGCCGATGACGACCCCCAGGAAGACCCAGAGCATGGTTTCGAACGTGAATAACACGGCGACGGCGTCGATCAGTGTCTCGAGGCTCATACGAACCACACACCCCAGTTGAGGAAGCTGAGGAAGCGTATCAACAGCTCGAGTAAGACGTCAGGTGGTGGGGGTTCGAACCCGGTGACCCAGCCTTCGGCGATGTCCGACTGGATCAGTTCGTAGAACAGATACGCACAGACGAAACTGATGAGGACGAGGGCGACGGCTTTTGCTCTGTCCATCTTCACCCAGAGTGTCCAGGCTATGACGAACAGTGGAGTCGCGTACAGCATCCCAATCGTAAATGTCAACAACATATACCCGATACACAAAATGCCGGTGACGACAGGCCCCTTCGGATCGTCGATGTCGTAGACGTACATCGCGCCTGACTCCTCCGTTTCCGCTTGTTCGTCCGATTGATCGTCGTCCTCATCGTCCTCGATGATGTCCTCCTCCCCGAGCACCTGCATCGGTTCGGCGACGAACGATTCGGCGGACTCACCGATGTAATTCCGGAATACGATACCGATACAGAGGAGTGCTATACCGAGAGCGAGCCACACCACTCCGCTTCCGTCTTCGGTGAACGCGTTTGCTCCGATGTACAGTGCATACAGTCCGAGAGCAACAGTCACGACCGGTGCGACGATCCGCAGGTAGTTCCTCGCGAGTATCAGAAACGACAGCAAGGCTGTCGCGGCAGCGATGCGTCGCGGAAATTCAGCCGCCGCCGGGGAAAAATTCGCCGCACCGACGTACATGTACACGCCTGTGACCAGAAACAGTACGAGCAGAACGTGCTCCATTGTCGGCGGTTCTCGCAACACTTTCTCGAGGACTTTCGATACACTCCGGCCGAGCCGTTGTGCCATCTGCCTCGTGTCGTCTACCAGTGTATCCTCTTGAGTCATCGTCTAGTTAGTGTATCAAACGCCGTGTCTTCCCGTCGCTGGCGTCCGTCACGGCTGTGTCAGTGAGCGCAGTCGGAGACCATCGCATTGAGTTACCCCTCGCTTCGGCGTATTCTCCTCACTATCTCCGTGTCGAAACGGCGATTCGCGGGTCGTACGACTATTCTTCTTCTTCTGCCATTCGCAAGAACTCGTCGAACCCACCAATCGCCTCGTCAACCCGCTGTTCAATCTTGTCAACAGTGCCATCCAGTCGGTCTGCCGCCGCATCCATATCACCGTACTCGAGGATGTTACCGGTGTCTTCTGACCACGCCTGGGGATCGTCGTGATTGATGGCCTCCTCCACGGCCTCGGAGATTTGTTGTCGTACGTCTTCCGGTGTCCCCTCCGGTGCAACCTGCATCTGTCCGAACTCGGTGATCCAGGCCAGGCTGTCCCCGTAGTTGTCGATCCGGTCTATATCCGGCCAGACGTCCGTCAGATCCACGTCCATGAGGTTCACGATCGCGCTCGCCTCACCGGACTCCTCTGCGTTGACCGCGGAAGTGTTAGTTGCGAAGCCGGCTGCGACTTCGTCAGAGATCACTGCCTCCATCGCCGGACCACCACCGTCGTACGGAACGGCAGTGTCGTACTCGAGGCCGTACTCTTCTCTGAGTAACAGCGTGGTCAAGTGGCTGTCACTCCCCGCACCCTGGTGGGCGAATCCCGTGATGTCACCGTCGGCGTACGCGTCGCGAAGTCCGTCAAAGGTTTCGATTTCGTACCTGTTGTTAACGATGAGCGTGTATCCGAAGAAGCCGGCATAACTGATCGGCTCGAAGTCGTCGGGATGCCAATCATCGATTTCTTGCGCTCGCCAGGTGAAGTCCCAGCCAGGACTGTTGACGGTACCAAACGTGTGACCGTCGTTGTCCTGTGCGTGGAGCCACTCGGATCCGACCATACTGCCGGCACCTTCACGGTTATCGATCTCAATTGATTCCCCCAGTGGTTCTTCCATGTGCGGTGATAACTGGCGCGCATACGTGTCCGTCCCACCACCTTCCGACCACGGGATCATCCAGGTAAGTGACTCCGACGGGAAATCGTCTCCACCTCCGATGTCCCCGAGACACCCTGCCAGCCCCATTGTCAAACCGGTCGTCCCAGCGGCACCACACTTTAAGAATGCGCGTCGTTGCATTGTGGTTGTCAATCCCAGCCAAAGGTATTAATAATTATGTTCCTCCTATTAGACGTTCATATCCTTAAAAGAGCGTATAACTCACCACAACGCGATCTCTTCACAAAGCACGTATCACTCAATTCTCATATTGGCTGGCCTCTCTTCGATGATCAATGAGGTACGGCGGCAGCGAATCACAGCTAACAGGTAAATGAACCCAACTCCGACTCGTGATTTGGCTACCGGTTAATTCGCAAAAAGATGGTCGATCCATATGTTTTCCAAACCCCTTAGCCTAAAGCCATATAGTTCATTGATTCCGCCGAATTTAAACTACAGAACCCGCTTCGCTCTGGGTAGAAATCCGTCAGCATTCCATTCCAATCGCTCGTGATCTCCATGGGCCCTGCCGGATTTGAACCAACGACCACTCGGTATCCCACACCCCCTCACGTATGAGAGCGTGTTATGAGCCGAGCGCTCTAACCAGACTGAGCTAAGGGCCCGTAGTCGGCAGAAAACGGGCGGGCTAATTAACGCTTGCTGTCTGATACGGCTCGAGTCACCGTCCAGACCAGCCTCCCTTCGCACCGTGTATCGCACTCGAGGTCACGACACGTAGCGAACACGGGTTTCACCCTCGCTCTAGCAAATCACTCCCCGTCGAAATCCGCGAGCGTCTGGGTCTGGGTGTTCGTCCCGACGCGATGTTTGGTCGCCAAACCGGCCAGGTGTGGAGCCTCGGGAACGATCAACTGTTCACAGGCCGTCCGACAGGCGTTCGTGCTCCCGGGGAGGCAGAACACCGGCGTGTCGGCGGTAATTCCCGCAGTGGCTCGAGAGGCCATCGCCCGGGTGCCGACCTCATCCCACGACAGCGAGCGAAAGAGTTCGCCGAAACCGGGTAGTTCGCGTTCGAACAACGCCGAGACGGCATCTGGTGAGACGTCGTCGGCGGTGACGCCAGTGCCGCCGGTCGTCACGACGACGTCGACGTCGGGCTGGACGACCAGGCTCCTGACGGCCGTTCGAATGGCGGCGTAGTCGTCTCGTACCAGTTCACGCCGGCGCACCTCGTGGCCCTCGCTCTCGAAACACGCCTGGATGGTGTCGCCGCCGGGGTCGTCCGGATCTTCGTCGCCCGCTCTCGAGGTCGATACCGTCACGATGGCAACGTACAGCGGGTCGATCACGTCGTGGCCGTGGTCGTCCGTCGTTCGTCGGTCGGGATCAGTCATGTGCGTGTCTGGGGAACGAAGGGACAAATAGCCATCCCACGCAGGCGGAATCCGCGCCCGTTTCAGCGCCACCTGATCAGCCGTCAGCGCTCCTCACTCGCACGCTCATCACCAACACTCCCGCTCAGCACTCGAGACCACCACCGTCCGATTCATCGCCGTCGGCGTGGGATTCTCGAACGTCGACCAACGTTCCGGCCCCGCCTCGAGTTCCGCATCGGTGACCAGACACTCGTCGAGCCGGTCGAACAGAGGGTCGAGCTCGAGGTCGTGACCGATGACCGCCAGGCGGGTTTCCCGGTCGCCCCAGGTGTCGTCCCAGGGGAGATCCGGCTGGCTGGCGCGGTAGGTCTCCTGTTGCTGGGCGGAGAAACTGGCGATCCACCTACCGGTGACCTCGAGGCTGGTTTCGGTCGCGGCGAGACTCATCGTGATTGCCTGCTCCTCGCGGCCAGCAACCCAGGTGAGGCCTTTCATCCGGATCAGTCCGTCGGGCGGGTGCTCGAGGAACTCGACCAGTCGCTCAGGGTGGAACGGGCGCACGCGGTGGTAGGTGTCGACGACGATGCCGTATCGTTCTAGTGGGTGGACGTGGTCGCGGGCGTGATCGTGACCGTCATGATCGTGGTCATGGTCGTCTTGGTGGTGTAGCCCATGATCGTGGTCGTCGTCGTCGTCGGGATCATTGTCGGAGTCGTCGTGATCATGTTCGTAAAACGAGTGGCCATCGTCACCGTCGATCGCCCGCTTCCATCCCGCGGCCTCCCGTGCGACCGAGAAGTCGAACAGGCCGGTGTCGAGGACGGTATCGACCGCGAGATCGCCGTAGGACGTCGTGTGAATCGCCGCACGCGGCTGGAGTGCCTCGAGCGCGTCGACGACCGCGCCCAGTTCGGTCTCGGAGACAAGATCACATTTGTTGACCACGAGAAGATCACAGAACTCGATTTGCTCGAGCAAGAGATCGGACAACGGGCGCGTCCCCGCCTCGTCCGGCTCTGACTGCGTCGGGGGCTCACTCGTGCCGTCCGCGAGGAACGTATCGGAGAACTGGCGGGCGTTGACCACCGTGACGATAGCGTCGAGATCGTATGGGCCGCCGGCTGGACCGCGGACGAACTGGTGGGCGATCGGCTCGGGTTCGCCGACGCCGGAGGCTTCGACGACGAGCGCATCGAAATCGTGTCGTTTCCAGAGGTTCACGACGGCACGAGAGAGGTCGCCGCCGAGGCTACAGCAGATACAGCCGTTCTCGAGGGCGACGACCTCCTCACCGGTCTCGAGATCCGTACGCGTCTCGACCAGATCCGCGTCGACGTTCACCTCGCCGACGTCGTTGACGACGACGGCGATCTCGCGGTCGTCTTGCTCGAGTAGCTGCGACAACAGTGTCGTCTTTCCGGCACCGAGGGCCCCACAGAGGATCGTGACAGGCACGGCCATGTACTCGAGTGCTCGAGCGGAGGCACCTTGTGCCTGTGGATCGACGTCGCCGAGCACGATTTAGACGTCGCAAGGACGTCACTTGAACGTTAGCAAGACGTCAGCAGGTAGAGACACAGCACACGCACCATTTGTACCGGTCGAAACAAAAGCGCCGAAGCCAGGACTCGAACCTGGGACCGCCTCGTTAACAGCGAGGTGCTCTACCAACTGAGCTACTTCGGCTCATCTGCAGGTTGTCGGGTCGATTTGATAGGGCTTTCGTTTTTCCCGCGGTCGTGTTCGTCGGTGACATACGAGGTCGGTTGCAGGTCGATACGCTTTCCCCCATCGCTCGAGTACGCCTCCGTAATGACCGACGACACGGCCCGTGGCGAATCGAACGCCGACGAGGCCGACGACGCGTCCACTGACGGGGAACCCACGTTCGAGGCCGTCACTCGAGCAGTGCTCGCGGAGATCGAACCCGACGAGAACGAGCGGGCAATCCTTCGAGCAACCGCCACAACGCTGCTCGAGCGCGCGGCGACAGCCGCAACCGACCGCAGTCCCGGTGCAGACGTCCTCCAGGTCGGCTCGAGCGCGCGGGACACCTGGATTAGCGGCGATCGAGACATCGACATCTTCGTTCGCTTTCCACCGACGATCGACCGCCAGACGCTCGAAACGTACGGGCTCGAGGTCGGGCACGAAACGTTGCCCTCAGGGCACGAGGAGTACGCCGAACATCCCTACGTCAAAGGGGAGTACGACGGGTTCGACGTGGATCTCGTCCCCTGCTTTCGCCTGGAGGATGCCACCGACATCAGGTCGGCTGTCGACAGAACACCGTTTCACAACTGGTATCTCGAGGAGCGCCTCGACGACGACCTCGTCGACGACGTTCGCCTTGCCAAGCAGTTTCTCAAGGGAATCGGGGCCTACGGGTCGAACCTCAGGACTGAAGGGTTCAGCGGCTACCTGACAGAACTCCTCGTCGTCGAGTACGGCGGCTTTCGCTCGTTTCTCGAAGCCGCAGCCGACTGGCACCCGCCCGTCGAACTCGATCCCGAAGACCACGGACAGGCCACGTTCGATGACCCACTGATCGTCATCGATCCGACTGACCCCGGACGGAACGTCGCGGCTGTCTGCTCGGCCGAAAACGTCGCCCGCGTCCAGCACTACGCCCGCGAACTCCTCGAGGCACCCAACCCCGGACTCTTCGACGCCGAACCGCCGGAGCCACTCGAGGTCGACGCCCTCGAGACGCACCTCGAGCGCCGGGACACGACACCGGTCGCGATCCGGTTCGATGCCCCCGATGTTGTCGACGATCAACTGTATCCACAGCTCAGAAAATCGCTCGAGGGGGTACGACGTGGCCTCGACGATCGCGGGTTCGAGGTGTTCCGCGCCGAGTCCTTCGCCGATGAGACGGGCGTCCTGTACCTCGAGCTCGCAGTCACCGAACGACCCGCAATCGAGCGCCACGAAGGGCCGCCGGTGCACGTCCGAACCCACGCCGAAGGGTTCTTCGACGCCTATACGAACGACGACACCGTCTACGGCCCGTTTCTCGACGGCGATCGGTACGTCGTCGAGCGCGAACGCGACTATCGGAGTGCTATCGCGTTTCTCGAGAGCGACGACCTCTTCGGCGTGAGCCTCGGCGCACACGTCGAAACCGCCCTCGAAGAACGCTACGACATCCTCGTCGATGACGAGGTGACCGCACTACTCGAGGAGTTCCCGCGAGCACTGGCCCGGTTTTACGATCCTACGCCGTGATCGAATCTCGAGTGCATCCGAGGCAGAGAGAAAATCAGACTACGAATCGTCGTGGGCATCCTCGATGATGCCCTCCATGAGCGAGCCAACGTTCGGCCCCTCCTGATCGCGCGTCTGTTCCGGGTAGATACCGATCGCGACGACGAGGTCGTCGTCCGTTTGCACGGCCTCTGACACGTGGATGCGTACGTCCACGTCCTGGCCGTCGAACTGTGCATCGGCGCTAAATTGGGAGACTGTCGTCCCTTCGCCGAGGATCGTCACCGACTCGTCGCCCTGGTGGGTGATATCACCGATGTCGTCGTAATTATCCTCGACGAGGGAGACGAGTTCGTCGGTCGACATATCCTCGACCGGGTTGAGTTCTCGGCCAGCAACTTCGACCTTCGGCGTCGTCAACACCATGAACACGGCTGCTCGCTGGCGACCCAGTGGGCCGAGATCGATAGCTTTCTCGTGTTCGGTCAGGTAGTTCGTCACCCGAATCGTCTCCGTATAGAGGACGGCATCGAACTCCTCTTCGATTCCGATCGGTTCGACCTTCGTCTGTTCGTAGCCGGTATCCGCGAGCACACCTTCGTCGACGCCGGCCGGTTTCGATTCGTGGCTGTCGAGTCCCAGCACACCCAGGCATCCCGAGAGACTTGCAATCCCCACGACACCTGCCCCCGTGAGGACATTTCTGCGATGCATTACGAATTCCCTACCCATCCAGTTCGTATGAGTTTGTTGGCCCCCGACGTGACGTTTTGATGACGCGTGTCACCGAACGGATCGAGGCCCGGGTTACTCGAGTCCGTGTGTCACGGATACCGCTTCGAGCAACGCATCGACGTCGTCGCTCACACCGTTGTCGGGGCCGAGTGGATCGCGTCCGTCGAACGTCTCGTGAACCAGGCCAACGCTGTCGGCGAGTACCTCGAGCCCGTAGCCACCCTCGAGGACGAACGCCAGTCCAGCGCCCACGTTGTCGACGAACGATCGTATCCCATCGGTCATGAGCGCGTACGCCTCCGTCGAGAGGCGAATGCGCGAAATCGGATCGTGGCGATGCGCATCGAAGCCAGCGCTGACGAGGACGAGATCGGGGTCGTACGTCTTCAAGCGCGGGAGGATCACCCGGTCGAACGCCGCACAGTAGTCGCCGTCGTGGGCCCCCGCAGGCATCGGGACGTTCATCGTCGTTCCCGCTCCCGCTCCACGACCGGTTTCGTCGACCTCACCCGTCCCCGGGTACAGCCCTTTTTCGTGGAGGGAGACGACGAACACGTCCTCCCTGTCGTAAAAGATATCTTGCGTTCCGTTCCCGTGATGGACGTCCCAGTCGAGGACCACCACCCGGTCGACGCCGTGTTCGTCGAGTGCGTACTGAGCAGCGACGGCCACGTTGTTGACGAAACAGAATCCCATTGCGTCGTCGACCACGGCGTGATGACCAGGTGGCCGCCCAATCGAAAACGGCGTTTGTCGTCCGTCGTCGCCCTCGATCGCTCGTTCGGCTGCCCAGCAGGCGAGTCCAGCGCTCATCCGGACGGCATCCCAGGTCTCCTCGGTGGCAGTCGTATCCGGATCCCAGTTGCCCCCGCCATCGGCACAGAACGCACGGACGTCCTCGAGATAGTTCCTGTCGTGCACGCCAGCCATACGATCGATCGAGACGGGGTCGGCCTCGACGTACTCGACCTCGTGTTTGTGTTTGAGCCCCCCTCGAATCGCCCGGAGGCGATCCGGTGTCTCCGGATGGCGCGGCCCGGGGTCGTGGTCGAGACAGGTGGCGCTATACCCAAATCGCATATGGTTACTCAAAGAGGGCGAAGTACGTCTCTATATCGTCCGCCGTGATCGTTCGGCGGTCGGCATGGTGAGCGAGTGTAGCCGCGGCCCGTGCCACGTTATCGGCGTAGTCCTCGAGGATGTCCGCGAGTGCGATGCGCGCGTCCATCGAGACGCGGTAGTTGTCGTCGATGTCGATGCGTGCGATCCGATCGACGGGTGCAACCGGCAACTCGAGTGTGTCTTTATCGACGAGCGTTTCGACCTCGAAGTCTTCGGCCATCAGCGTCTTTCGCCCATCGGCCGTCGCGCGTTCGGCCGCGTCGACGGCCAGGCGTGCCCCGTGAACCTGAATTTCCTTCGCGAGTTCCTCAGACGCGCCCGCGCTTACCCGAAGTTCCCCCGCGTTTCGCCGGATGATGGTGTCCACCGGAGCGAACGGGAGTTCGACGTTCATACACAGATAGCCGAAGTTGACCTTCTTAATGCTTTTCGTACAGGCGACCGGCCGTCTTCGCTAGTGGCGTTCCAAACCAGAACTGGTGGGTGCAATCGATTGTGGTCGTCCGAGTTTACCCAACAGTCGACGTTTGGAACGGTACTAGAAGACGTCATCGGCTTCGAGCCGCCCGTCACGAACTCGTCCGCGAGCGGTCACTTCCTCACCGAGTCCGACGTCGGCAGACGTCTCGACGCTCATCGTCGTGTCGCCGTCGTCGAGGACGACCGGGTCGCCAGCCTGAACGACGACGCCCGTGAACTCGATCGGTTCGTCCGAGTCGCCGTCCTCGACCGGATCGGGAGCCGGTGACGCAGAATCGGCCTCGGTCTCTTCATCGGTTGACGCCGATTCAGCGCCGCCGTCTGCATCGGTGAACGCCGACAGGCCGGTCGACTCGTCGTCCCTCGCGTCGCCTGCGTCACCGCCACCGCCGTCACCCAGGATGGTTACCGTCGATCGCCAGCCGGCCGACGCCTCGAGGTCGTCCTGCCAGCCGTCTTTGATCTCGACGTCCGCGAGAGCGACCTCGTCACCGGGGCCGACGTCCACGTCGGCTTTCTCGCCCCACATCGCGACCCGAATGTCGCCGGTCGCATCCTGGACGCGAATGTTTCGTACCTGCCCCTCGGAGCCGTCGTCCCGATCGAACGTCCGCACCGGATCGGCGGAGCGAACGACGCCGGCAATGTCGACGGTCTCGCCGATCTCGAGTTGTTCGATCGGTGTACTCTCGGGGACGTACTCCACGTCCTCGTCGACGGTTTCGATCGCGCCGCGGTTCCCGACGTGGAGCTCGAGCGCGCCGTCACGGTCGCGCACGTAGCCGTCGACGACCTCGACGGTTTCCCCGGGGGTGAACTCGTCGGCGAGGTCGGCCTGCTCGTCCCAGAGGGTCACGCGAATCCGGCCGGTCGAATCGCCCAGAGTGAGGTTCGAGACTTTACCCGTCGAGCCGTCGTCCCGGTCGAACGTTCGAACCGAATCGGTATCGAGAACGACGCCGACGAGCGTCACGTCCGAGAGGCCGAGCGACAGTGCCTCGACGGTGTAAGTGTCGGTGAGTTGGACGTCGATCTCAGTCTCGTCGTCCGGTTGGACGTCGTCGACACTGACCTCGACGCCGCTGAAGCCCTCCTTCGGCCGGCCTTTGATCTTCAATACCTGGCCTTCCTCGAGTTCGTTGATCGCCGCCTCGGCGTGTTCGTCCCAGAACGCCGCCCGGATACTTCCGGTTTCGTCGGCGACTTCGACGTTGACGACGCGGCCGTCTTCGTCCTCGCCGTCGCGCTCGAACGTTCGGAGGTCGCCGATGCGCACCACCTTGGCGACGAACTTCGCTTCCTCCATCCCGGGTTCGACGTCGGCTACCCCGTTGACCTCGCTCTCGCCGAGTTCGTGCGCGATCAGCATCGCCGCCGTTTCCTCGTCGGCGAGCCCACCCATCTGCTCGACTTTGGCCTCGACGGCCTCGCGAAACTCCTCGAGGGAGACGTCAGCCTCGAGGTCTTCGTAAATACCCTCGATCTCGCTCATTCTATGCTCGTGCATGGGTAGCCCGCGCATAAGCATTGTCCATTTGCTGTCGGCACCAGTGAACATTCCTCGAACTACCGGTAGCAGTGTTCGTCCGACTGATAGCGATTCTTGGCGATCCTGAGACACGCGAGCAGTGACGGCTTGCCTCGAGTGTCTCAACAGTTCCAAGAATCACTATGACTCACCACTCTTCCAAGGCCCCTGATCGGCATGTCGTCGGGAGCGTCGCGCTCTCGGTCGTCGTCGGCTCATACCGGTACTGGTTCGCGTTCGTATTTAAAGTCTCAGCGAAGCCAGGGCTCGAACGCACGATAAAAAGAAAAGTCTCGATCTGTTAGTAGTCGAACGCAGTCCCCTCAGTCCGTGGTGTCGTCATCGTCTTCTTCGTCGTCGCCGACACCGTCATCTTCTTCGTCGTCACCGACACCGTCGTCTTCTTCGTCGTCATCGACACCATCGTCTTCTTCGTCGTCGCCGACACCGTCATCTTCTTCGTCGTCACCGACATCGTCGTCTTCTTCATCGTCGCCGAAGTCGTCGTCTTCTTCATCGTCACCGACACCGTCATCTTCTTCGTCGTCGCCGAAGTCGTCGTCTTCCTCGTCGTCGCCGACATCGTCATCTAGCCCATCCTCGTCGTCAACCGGTTCGCCCTCGTCGTCAATCTCGTCGCCAGGGCCTTCATCAGTACAGCCCGCGAGTGCGGCGACCGTACATGCGCTAGCTACGGTTACGAATCGACGTCTGCTGAGTGGGTTGTCTGGCATAGTGCCAGTTGGTGGGCCAACGGAGTGCCACATAAGCGACGGTCACCGTCCGCCGTGATTGACTCGAATTGCAGCCAGTTTAGACTGTCTCGCCGTCGAAACGATCCGCAGGCTACCGTTTCAGTTTTGGGCGTCGGGAGTAGGCCGAAGATATTGTCAGCCGTTCACACGCCGCAACAATCAACGTGCATAGATGCTGAATCACGCGATCACGGCTCCGTTTCGACGAGGGAACGAACGAAATTCGACCATTCTACCGTTGCGTTTATCGATCAACGATTCCCTCGAGATCGTCACGCCGCCACAGCGTCCGCCTATGACCGTTCATCGGTGCGTTAGCAGTCAAATAAGCCTCACAGGGGAGGGGTACAGGATACGTGGCCAACACGATAGGGTTCCCAGGCGAGTGAAGGTCGAGAGGAAACAGGGGTTCAGTCACGCGTGACGCTCACTCGAGGTGCGTGCATAGCGGGAACACGCCCCAAAATCACCAGACGGTGGGCACCGGTCTTTCGAAAGGGCTTTAACGCACTCCGGGTTACTTGGATATGAGTCCTGGTAGGGTAGTGGACTATCCTCTTGGCTTGCGGAGCCAGGGACCGGAGTTCAAATCTCCGTCAGGACGCTCACTTTGTTCGCGACGTTACGTTCCCAGTGCCCGCATCGTGGTCGATAGACTCTGTCAGGGTGTCTAAACGGGATCTGATCGACGAACGCACACCATCCGCGAGTGTCGCCGCCACCACCCAGAACACATTACTCGACGGCGTGAAAACGACCACGTATGGTAGACGAAGACGACGAGTCGGCACTATCGTGGTACACGCTCGAGGGAACTCGCATCAGCCCGAAACGAATGGCGGTCGACACGGGCGACGCAGAGTTCGAAATCGGTCGTGACGTCAACCCGGTCGAGTACATGCTCAGCTCGGTCGCCGGCTGTCTCAATTCGACGGGGACGATGGTCGCACGAGACATGGATATCCGCATCGAGTCGCTGTCAGTGACCGTCGAGGGTGGCGTCGACTATTCGGCCTACAGGGGCGAGGAGACCGACGCCCGGCCCGGCTTCCAGGGGATCGAAGTCGACATCGAGATCGACGCCGAGGCAACGGACGACGAACTCGAGGCGTGGCTCGAGGGCGTGAAAACACGGTGTCCGATCACCGACAACGTCGAACACGAGACGGGGATCGACGTGTCGTTGTCGACGGTTTGAGCCAGATCCGGCTTTGTGATGGTGCGGAGAGCCGAACCAGCGACGGCATCGGTCGACGAGTGCACCAGCTCGAGCGTTATGGCACGCTCCTCGCGAACGGCAGTCGGCAGTGGGCAGTCGACACTCGAGCGCGTCGCTCGAGAGGGGATGTCGTCACTCGACGGAGGAAATAGGTGAGAGGAGTAAGCCCCCTTCTGTTCATCCCGGCATTCGGCTGAGCGTTCGCGTCGCCCGCGGCGAACCGCGGCGTTGTCGGGCTACCTGCGACGGGAACTTGCACCGGTGAGGGTTCGCCGTTCCATCGATCCTCGGCCGTCTGTGTGGCGGTATCACCGCCTCACCTAATGCGGTCGGTACACGACCGCGCGCTCTCTGCGGGTTGACTCCCCGTCCTTGCGGTTGGGTTCGCACGCATCATCGATCGGGCCGAGACGTGTCGTTTCTGTTCCAGAGCCAGCGGTCTCCCGCTCCGGACTTGCGTCCGGTCACCCGCCCAACGGGTGGGGGGACTTTCCTCGCGGGCGCGAACGAACAGGTCGCTCGCGTCTGGTGGCCGACCCGATTCGGGGCGGCCATCGCGGCAGCCAGGCTCTCTCTCCCACTGAGTGGTAGGGTCGGAACTCGGTTAAGTGTCTCGATTGGAACGATCCTACCAGTCGGTCGTGGGACAGGCTACGCGGGCTCTATCGCCGTTTAACAGCTCGATAATGAAGTGTGCAGGGTTGTTTCGTCCTCTCGTGAATAACCGGTTCGCACAGGAACTCGTTCGTAACAGATCGGTGAGTGGGAAATCGACCGGTCAGTGGACGAACAGGAGTGCAACCAGATGATACGATGACTCGGAAGCCCCCTCAAAACGGAGACGTATCGACCAAACGGAACGGAACCGACGGGATGGACGTGCTTCTCATCGGCATCGACGCGGGCTGTTTGCCAGTGTTCGAACGCCTCTTCGAAGCCGATCGAATCCCGAACATCGAACACCTGTGTACCACGGGCGTGAGTGCCCCGCTCGAGTCACAGATCCCGCCGTGGACGCCGAGCGCCTGGCCATCGATGTACACGGGCGTCAATCCGGGGAAACACGGTGCCATCGGGTTCGTTGGCTACGACGGCTACGACTGGCACGTCACGAGTAGCGACGACGTCGATGAACATCCAGTGTGGACGCTACTCAACCAGCACGGGTACTCGAGCGTCGTGGTCAACGCACCCATCACTCACCCACCGGACAGTTTCGAGGGTGCCTTGATCCCGGGGTTCATCGGTCCCGAAGATCCGAACTGTCACCCATCGGGACTGCTCGAGGACGTTCGCGACGCCATTGGTGAGTATCGCGTCTATCCAAACTACGCCCGCGACGACGACTCGGTGTCTGACGACGAGAAAATCGCGGAGTACCAGCGGCTGATCCGGATGCGCGGGGAGGCGTTCCGGTACCTCGCTGACGAGTACGACCCGGATTTCGGCTTCGTTCAGTTTCAAAAGCCCGACACGGTCTTTCACGAGTTCGAGGGTGACGAAGAACGCGTGGACACGGTGTACGAAGCGACCGACGAACAGATTGGAGCGGTTCTCGACCACTGCGATCCCGACACCGTCTTCCTGGTGAGCGATCACGGAATGGGGCCGTACGAGGGCTACGAGTTCCGTATCAACGATTTCCTCCGTGACGAAGGATACGTCGAGACGACGACGGGCGGGAAGGGGATGCCGTCGTGGACGCCGATGCGCAATCAGCTTCGCGAGGGGAAAAACTGCGATAGCTGGGAACCGACGATGACCGAACGTGCCGCCGCCATCGCTGCTCGATTCGGACTCACCGCACGTCGCGCCAGAGTCGCCCTCGAGCGGGTCGGCCTCGCTGACGTCGCGATCAAGTACGCACCGACCAACGTCTCGCGAACGGCGAACGAACAGGTCGATTTCGAAGCGTCGACGGCGTACGTCCGTGCACGAACCGAACTCGGCGTTCGAATCAACCTCGAGGGACGTGAGCCAAACGGCGTCGTTCCGCCGACGGAGTACGAGTCGGTTCGTGAGGATCTCATCGAGACGCTCGAGGGCGTGACGACGCCCGAAGGGGAACCCGTGTTCGAGACAGTCGCCCCACGTGAGGCGTATTTCCACGGCGAGCACGAAGACGAGACCGTCGACATCGTGACGATCCCGACCGACTTCGAACACGCGCTGTCGGAGCAACTCCACGGAGAGTACTTCGCTCCGGCAGAGCCGTGGAACCACAAACTCGACGGCGTGTTCGCCGCGATGGGAGCGGGCGTCGACGAGGCTGCGCCAATCGATCGAGCACACCTCTTCGACGTTGCACCGACGATCATGGCGGCGTTTGGACTCCCTCACAGCGATCGGATGGACGGCGACGTAATTCCGGTCGTCGACGCCATAGGTGCCGAGTCGTACGAACAGTACGAAGGGGCGACATCGACGCCTCGAGACGACGCCGACGAGGCGGTCACACAGCGACTCGCCGACCTGGGCTACATGAACTGAACAGCGACCCCCAACGTATCCTGCTGATTCGGAGCAGGAATAATCGGTTTGTATTGAGTCGGCGTGGGACGCAATGGATGCTGATCAGGGTGCAATGACTGCCAGAATGCGACGCCAGCTATCGATTTGTGATACGTGCAACCATTGCAACAGTGGTTACTCGCCGTATAAGTATGAGCGTTTGTTCATAACTGGACAAGATGTACACAAGTGGCCATGGGATTCGTTGCAACCCTCTCGATCGATCACCCCGATCTCGTGTTAATGCCGACGATCGAGACACATCCTGACGTGACGATTCGGTACGAGTACAGTGCCACGGCTGCCCAGAACGACCTGTGTTTCGTGTCCGTGTTCGGCGGTGAATACGATGCCATCGAAGAGACGATGGTGGACGATCACACCGTGTCGAACCCGACACACGTCGCCACGTTCGAAAACCGGGCAATCTATCGAATCACCGTCGAGACGGATCTCGACTTACTGCCAGAGAAGTGCGCCGCCTATGGGGTGTTCGTCTTCCGGATTACGAGCGGCGAAGATGACTGGATGGTACGAACCCATATGCCCGACCGCGACGCGCTGACCGCGTTTCAGGACTACTGTCGAAGCCACTCGATATCGTTCCGGATGACCCAGCTCTACGATTCGATGGTCTCTGACGACGGTACCTACTTTCTCACCGAACAACAACACGAGATTCTCTCGATGGCGTACTACGCCGGCTACTACGAGATTCCACGAGCGGTGTCACAGGATTACCTGGCAGAAAAGCTCGGCATCTCCACGTCGGCTGTCTCACAGCGCCATCGTCGTGCCGTCGCCGAGTTGATCGCCGCCACCCTCGAGAACGATCGAACACCCGGTCGACGAAATCACCGCTGACCGCGATTTTCTCGCAGCCGATTACGTGAGACCGAACCGATACTCGATAGCTGCGGCCTGATGCCGGCAGTCAGCGGGCGACTATCGGTACTGTAGAGCCCGACGTTTGCGACTACTCGAGCGCTACAGTAACAACTGAAACGGTTCACCCACTGATCGCCGATACGTCTGGCGATCAGGTGTGCAATGGCTTGCAGTGGCTACTATAGCCAGGTGCCCGTTGGCGAGGCAGGTTCGTTCGACGACGGTCGTATCCGAATACCATCCGAACCGGCTCCTGACCGTGCCGGTAACTGCGTCTGCTGTACACTGGCGGTCAGAACAAAATTCGCTGCTGGCAAGCGCTACGGCACGGTTGTGAGCGGTCAGGAGCGACCGCTGACTAACGATCGATTCGGCCGCCTGCAGGAGCGAGATGATCGTTGGAGTCACGTACCGTCGATTGGCAACCCCTTGGCGGGCGATCGACGGTACATCGTTACCCTCTGAATCACTGCACACCCGATCGAAGACTGCGCCTGGCCAGTGTGTACATTGGTTCAGTCGTTCCGATGGTGGTATCGTTGCCGCCACTGCAGCGTGTGAAAATTGTCGATTAATGTCGGTTGGTTCTGTCCCGTAGGCGATTATAGCCAAGATAACCAATCACAGACAGCAGGCGATATCGGCGTTTTCAGAACCCATATGTTCCAATTCCACACGGCTCAACTGTTTCATTCGTGGGATAGTATAACATGGATCTGTGGGGGAGTCTACATATAGTACTTAAAGGCTGTCTATCCGAACCCGTACTTATTGGCCCGATAGGTTACTCTAACCAAAGTGAATATCAATGGTGAAACGAAGCGGCTCGATAGACTCAGATTCTGAGAATTTGACTGAAACTCACTCGATCGATTCAAACTGCACGCACAACTCGTCCGAACAATCTTCGATCGGCCGTCGATCACGGCGAACGTTCATGGGGGGAATGGCGGTCGCCGGTGCCTCGCTGCTCGGGCTCTCGACGACGGGTGCCTCGACGGCGAGTGCCTCGACGGGACAGTACTCACACCACTACGACGACTACTCGAACGTCATCAACGTCGTCGAAGCGGGTGCGGACAACACGGGATCGGAGTCGATTACTCCCGTTCTGGAGAATCTGCGAGCGGACGACACGCTGCTCGTGTTCCCCGAAGGCCGGTACTACATGGACAAACAGTTCCGGTACACCGGATTCGATAACTTCGGGATGGTCGGCGAGAACGCGACGCTCGTGCCGGCGAACTACTACGACTTCGACGGCCCGCGGTTCCGGCTGTTCCGTCTCGGCGTCACGTACAGGCCGGGTCGACGGCTCCGATTCGAGGGCTTCGACGTCGATCAGACGGCCCCAGATACGGGAATCCGTGTCATCGAGGCCAATATCTCCCAGGACATGGCCGTGCGTGACGTTACGATCCACGGCCAACACGACAGCGGAACGTGGGGCCCTGGTCTGTTCAACATCACCGACCCGAGCGGGAGCGGGATCGTCGAACGGTTCCGAGCACCCGACGGCGCTGCCTGGATCAACAACACGCCGAACGCCGGTAACCGCTGGCGCGGCCCAATCGGCATCGAGGCCAACCAGAACAAAGGCACCCTCACGTTCAGACATTGCGTCGTTGGGGCGTTCCCGAACAACGGTCTCTACGCCGTTGGTGGCGGTGGCCGGGTACGCGTCCTCGGAGGACTCTACCGGAACAGCAATGGCGCGAACATCCGCGTCGGCGGTGACAACAGCGAGATCAGGTGGCCAACGATCAGGGTCGACAACACCCGCCCGGAGGACAAGACGCAACGGGGAATCCGGGTCGAAAACGGCAATAACATCCGGATATACGGCGCTGCCGTCGAAGTGTCGTCGCCGATGCCGACGAGCCACGCGATCTCCACGATGAACTCCTGTCAAAGCGCTCGTATCGAGCGCGTTCGAGTCGACATGCGTGGCAACGACATCAACCACGGAATCGTCCTCTCGCCGGAGTGTGGCGAAGTCACAATCACGAACTCAGAAATCGTCCACGAAACTGTGGGCGGCTATCCGCTGTGGATCCGTGGCGGAAATACGAACGATCGAGTCCTCGCCGAACACCTCTCGGTCTCCGGGCGCGCTGGCGACGCCAGTGGCTTCCGCGACGGAGTTCGGGTCGAACGGGACAACTGCCGGTTCAGCAACGTCGACATTGCCCAGCCCGGGCGCGATGGAGCGAGTCGAAACGCCATCGTCAGCACGGCAGCAGACACGACCGTCTACCGGAGTACGCTCCGGGCCAGCCAGTACCCCTACATCGACATCGGTGCTGACAACCTCGTGCGTGATTCCGACCTCGAGTCCACCGGCGGCCGTCACGCCGTCTGTCTGTACTCCTCCTCGAGCAACCCCTCGTTCAGGAAGAACCGACTGGTCAACGGCATTCGTGACCTCGGTGCGAGCGGCGTGGACACCTGGGCGAACACCCTCGAGTAGGCCAACAAAAACCGCAACCTGCTTCGATTTTTGCCGCTCGAGTCCTTTAACAGCCCTATAATAAGGCCCGGCGGAACCCCTTGTCAAAATATTGTGAGCGTGCAGCGGGTCTCTCGACGAGGAGTCGTCACGTCGTCGTGTTGGTACGGGGGGATGACACCGTGAACAGGAGTATCGCTAGCGGCGTCCTCTCGGTCGTGAGCGCGAAGGTTATCGTCCTTCTCGTCACCGCACTTTCGACGCCGCTCCTGTACCGGCTCCTCGGTCCATCCGGGTTTGGCGACTACGCGTTCGTCCTCTCGGTGTTCGCCATCTACATGATCTTCGTCAGCTCCGGGATCACCGACGGAGTACGAAAGTACCTCGCCGAGGATCGCAAGACCGACAACTGGAGTGGCTACGTCGTTGGATTCTACCTTCGACTCGCGATCCTCTTCGCCGGCGTCGGCGCGCTGTTGTTGCTCGTCGCCGTCTACTTCGAACTGGTCTCGCTGGCGTTCGGCCCGGAGTATCAGCTGTATTTTGTCGTGCTCGCTGTCCTCGTCATCACCGCGCAGTTTCGCGATTACGCCCGGAAAACCCTGATGGGGTTCGGACTCGAGCGCTACTCCGAGCCGCTGAAGGTGCTCGACACCGTCGGCTTCGTCGTCGTCGCGATCCCGCTCGTGTACGTCGGATTCGGCGTCGTCGGCGCACTCGCTGGCCATCTGATCGGGAGCCTGCTCGTCGGGGCAATCGGGCTCGTACTCATCCACCGACGGGAATCGCTGGCCTGTATCAGGTCGAAGCCGCCGGCGAGGTTCCCCCGCCGGGAGATGTTGACATTCAATTCGATGAGCATCGTTCTCGTCTTCCTGTTGATGTCGCTGTATCACATCGACATCGTGATGCTCCAGCAGTTCCGCCCGAGTTCGGACGTGGGGAACTACCGTGCCGCGTTGACGCTCGCGGAGTTCCTCTGGTTCGTCCCGCTGGCGTTACAGACGGTGTACGTCCACTCGACGTCTGAACTCTGGTCACAGAACCGCCACGACAAGATCAGCTCGCTCGCGTCACGAACCACGCGCTATACGTTCCTGCTGACCGCCGTGATGGCCGTCGGGCTGGCTGCACTGGCCGACGTCGCCGTGCCGATTTACTTCGGCTCGGACGCCACTCCGGCGATCGCCCCGCTGTTGCTGTTGCTCCCGGGTGCACTCGGCTTTGCCCTCGCACGCCCGGTGCTCGCGGTCTCACAGGGCAACGGGACGCTTCGATATCCGGTTGCGGCGACGGGCGTCGCTGCGGGAATCAACGTCATCCTGAACGTCCTCCTGATCCCGCGCTACGGGATGCACGGCGCGGCTATCGCGACGAGTGTCGGCTACGGATCGATGTTCGTCTTCCACGTCTGGAGCGCCCGCCTGGTCGGATTCGACCCGCTGGCGGATGCCCGACTCAGCCGTGCCATCGCAGCCACCGGCCTCGCCGGACTCCCCATCTTCGCGCTCGCGGCGGCCATCACCAACCCGTGGGTCGCCCTCATCGTGGTTCCGCCCGTCGGCCTCGGCATTTTCCTCGCGTTCGCGATCCTCATGGGAGCCCTCGATCTCGCCGAACCGTTTACGATCCTGTCGGAATTCCCCGATCCAGTTGGGTCACGAGCGAAAACGATCGAATGCCGCCTCGAGGGCACCCGTGGTGTCTCCTCGCCGCCAAGCGTGCTCCAGGGGCTGTTGTTCGCGGTCGGGCTCTCGTTGTTCGTCGCTGGACTCGTTCTCGGCTTCATCGGGCCGTGGCTCAACGGACTTCTACCCTGAGTCGGACACGTCGTCGCCCCTCCCGGGTTGCCTCTGCGTCGCCGATTTCGACCCGTCATCTCACACCGATCAACCCGCGCGGTCTCACCGCAAGAACGGTTCCTGTCAGAACGTCGGTGCCGTCCCCCGAGAATTGGCTGAAACGGTGATACACAATAGCACACATGTTGTAGTGTATTAGTATAAAATTCAAAGTGTAACCAGTCGGATGGACTTGCCCGAGGCGAGACGACGGCTCTCTCCGACCAAGAAGCATCAACGTATGGCAGTCACGTACCGACGAAGCCGTTGATTCCGGTGATCGAAAGCCGTCACCGGCGAGCGCACCACGTCTCGCAACCGGATGAGAGATCCGATAGGGGAGCCTACGCCGTGCTATAGTAACAACTGCAACGATTTACACACTGATCGCCGACATGTCTGGCGATCAAATGTGCATTGACTTGCAATGGCTACTATATTGCTCGAGCTCGAGTGTGTCTCGCATTACGAGGCGCCCCGGAGAAGTCGGATCAGTGCGGCAAATGGTCTGACGACACGCACTACTGCGTCGGCAATGACGAGATCTCGTCTGTGGCGCCGATCGTACGTGTACAGTCCGAGAGCGAACGCTGTCGGAAAGAAGATCAAGAGCAATACGCCTATCCGCTCTGCTCCCGGAGAAACGCCTGGATCGAACCAGTACCAGCCGAGTGCGATCACCACGGTTACCGCACCACTGATCCCAATCGCATAGGCGATTCGAACCGCTTCGAGAACTACCGTTTGGCGCGGATATCCGACGTACTGTTCCACCTCCGTATCCGTGTCGCCAGCCATCAGTTACCACAACTGGCAGCGATTATAAGTAGGTTGTGTGACACGAATAGTGCGTCGACTCACTGTCGTTCGCGCTTCGGCATCCGTTCGACGTCCCGCCCATCGAAATCGGTCGCGGCCGACTCCTGGGATGCATCTGCGGCGGTGAGCAGTTCGGTGACGCGTCGCTCGAACGTCGCCTCGTCGATCTCACCGGCGAGATATCGCTCTTTGAGCGTTTCGACCTCGTCTCCAGCGTCGACACCACGGTCGTCACCGGTGCGGATCATCACCAGTGCGGCGGTTGGAACGAGGACGAGTACCAACCCGACGACGGCAGCGAGGAGCCCCAACGTTACGCTACCGAACTCGAGCCCCAGAGCGATTCCGGCGAAGACGACACCAAGTACCATCGAGAGCCCAGTCATGACGACCAGGAGACCGAGCAGTCCACCGATGACCCTGGCCCAGGTCGGAAGCGACCGGAACCACTCCGGTTGTTTCATGTGGTTTACATTCCGTGGAAGGCACAAAGGGTTTGCCCAGCAGCCGACACCCTACCCGGAAACAGACGCTGCTCGTCCAGACCTGATACTCGAGTCAGGGGCTTATGATACTCGTGGGAATGACGCCACCACTCAACCAGTCGGTACACCGATCACCGAGACGGCTGGCGATCGGATGTAGATTGACGTGCCAGTGGTTACTATCGCAGCCCAGCCGACCAGCGTACGGCATTCAAAACGGGGCGGTCGCGCCGCTCTCGAGTCGCTAAAAACAGGTGACGCTCTCGAGTCGCTGAACCAGATGTCACTCTTAAATCGCTGAACCAGATACCGCGAAAAACCAATTTACACCTGCATCTCGAGGTGCTCGCTCTCGGCCATGTCGAACACCATGGCGAACAGGATGAGCGCCCAGCCGGCGACGAACACCAGCAAGCTCGTCGAGGACAGCACGAAGCCGAGCGACAGCGTCGTGAGCATCGTCCACAGGAGCCCGACGAGCCCGATGCCGGCGACCGCCGCCCCGGACAGGTAAAACAGGGCGAGCGGGTGAAAGTCCCGGACGAGGTACTTCGTTCGGAGCCGCCAGAGGAAGTCCCGAAGGAGCATCGTCGACACCTTCGGAATGTACTCCCCGTAGCTGATACTCGACTCCTCGTCGCCGTAGACGGCCGGCATCGCCACGTCGGCGACGCGCATCCCGCTGGCGTTGAGCTTGACCAGCAGGTCGTTGCAGTAGCCGTAGTACTCGTACAGGTTCTCGAGATCGACCGCCTCGAGCGCCTCGTGGGAGATGGCCGTGTAGCCGTTCTGTGGATCCATCGTCTTCCAGTAGCCCGAGGCAATCTTCGTCAGGAACGTTAGTATCGCGTTCCCGAAGAGCCGGAATCGTGGCATTGCAGCCCGGTACTCCCCGTTGATGAGTCGGTTGCCTTTCGCGTAGTCTGCCTTCCCCTCGACGATGGGGTCGAGCAGTCGTGGCAACTGGGAGAGATCCATCTGGCCGTCGGCGTCGACGGTCGCGGTCACGTCAGCCCCGTCGACGTAGGCGGCGAGGTAGCCGGTCTTGATCGCGCCGCCAGCACCCAGGTTTTCCCGGTGCTGGATCGGGTACACCCGACCGACCGGGTCGTGGACCTCGGCGCGTGTCGCGAGCGCCGTGGCCCCGCCGTCGGTGACGGGACGGGGTTCCTCGTCGGCCGGACGGTCGAGCGACTGTTCGGTGTCCTCGAGGGATGCATCGGCGTCGGCGTCGGCGTCGGCGCCGTCATCGGCCGCTGCAGCCTCGAGGATCTCAGACCAGGTGCCGTCGGTCGAGCAGTCGTCGATCACGTACAGCCGGTCGACGTAGTCGGGCATCTCGCGGATGACGTCACCGACGAACCCCTCCTCGTTGTACGCGGGGATGACGACGCCAATCGTGTGATCTTGATACATCAGTCGCCTCCGGTGTGGTGAACCATGTCCATGTGGATGTCTGCGCAGGCGTGGTGGATTATTCGCCCTCCAGCAGTTCGGTCGCGGTGACGACGTCCACGTCACTCTCCTCGACGTACTCGAGGAGGTCGACGAACGCGTCTTCGCTCAGGCCGTCCTCACCGATCTCCTCGAAGTGGAGCACGGCGAGCTGGCCGTAGTCGGCCGCGTAGTCGACGTACTGTTTGGTCTCTTCGTCCGCTGCCCCGGAGAAGACGCCGAGGTTGTGCGGGTCGGTCAGCGGGAGCCCGTTCGGGCCGCCGCCGTAGCGGAACGCCTGCTCGTGGTACTCCCGGACGAGCTCCATCGTCTCTGGGCCGAGCAGGTTTCGAGGCGTGACGAAGTGGTCAGCGCCGTCTTCGAACCCGCGGTTCTCGAGGTAGGCGCGCGTGCGCCGGATCATCCCTTCCTGTTCTTCGGGGGTGAACTCGTGGATGTTTCGCGCACCCGTTCGCGGGCGGGCAGCCATATCCCAGCCAGCCTCGCTCATATCGTCGAGCCGGTCGATCGTGAGCCGGCCGTCCTCGCCGACGGCCTCCGGAATGACGGCCTCGACGCCGCCGAATCCGAACTCGTTCATGTGCTCGAACGCGTGCGTGTAGTGGGACTCGAGGGTGCCATCGAACAGGAACATCACCCTGCCCCGCTCGGGACGTTCGACTGCACGCAGGTCGTCGAGCTGGCAATCGATCGGCCCCTCGTCGCTCCCGCGTCGGCGGGCGATCAGCCTGACCTCGCGGACGTCGGAGAGATCCGGCTGCGTATCGATGCTCGTGACACCGAAGTCGACGCGAACCCAGCTGTCAGCAGGCCCGGTGAGCGTCCGACGCATCGTGAGCGTGTTCCGGGAGTTCGGTGCGTACACCTCGAGGGTGAGCTGGAGCTGTTCTTGCTCGGCGAATTTGACGGCGACCGAGAAGTTGGAGTCGCTCAGGTCGGTTCCACCGGGGAACGTCCGGTAGATTCCGGCGTAGCTCGTCCCCTCATCTGCGGTGAGGTGGGCGGACTGGCTGCCGGCGTAGGGGTCGTCGCTGGCGGCCTCGAGCGCGCCCGCGTCGAGCATCGTCACCCACTCGTCGAGTGACTCGAAGTCGTCGATGGAGTCCCCCGGCAAGTGCCCGAGTTCCGACGAGTCATCACCGTCGTCTGATGGATCAGACGGGTCAGACGGTGACGAGTCGTCGTCTCCTTCGGAGGGGGTCGAGTCGTCGTCGTTGTCGTCGTCGCCGTACCACTCGCTCGCGTCCGAGAGGCATCCTGCGAGCCCCAACGTTCCGGTCGCTGCAACGGCGGTAACGAACGATCGTCGGTTTCTGTACGTCATCGACCCTCACTTCGTACTATCCGACCTTTCTTATACAGATCATAGCACCATTACTGAAATCTGCCGGTAGACACCCTCATTCGACCGCCTGGTCGCATTTACTGACCAAATAAGCCTCCCACCGACCTCGCTGTGAGAGCCACAGTTCAAGTGGTCGTGGATTGATCGTTTGATTCCTGCAATGTTTGCGCCGGTATTACCGAGAATATAGCCAAGTGATCCCACTTCACAGGGAGTTCCGTGAGTTCGAACGAATCACGAACGGGTCGACTCGGTCGGCGATCGTATGTGAAGGGCTGTATCGTTGGCATTGGCGCTGCGCTTTCTGTCTCGGGGGCGGCGGCCGCATCGAACGACGACGAGCAGTACGGAACCGTTGTGGACGTCACCGACGCGGGGGCGGACAATACGGGGGAGGAATCCATTACTCCAGTTCTGCGAGACGTGGTTGGTGACGACACGCTCCTGAAATTCCCGGAAGGGCGCTACTACATGGACGAACAGCTCCGGTTCACCAACTTCGAGAACGTCGGGTTCGTCGGCGAGAACGCGACGCTGGTGCCGGCGAACTACCACGAGTTCGACGGCCCCCAGTATCGACTGTTCAGGCTGGGAACCGCCTCGAGACCCGGTCGCGATCTCCGGTTCGAGGGGTTCGCCGTCGATCAGACTGCCGAGCATACGGGAATCCGCGTAATCAACGCCGAGGTCGAAGACGGGCTCCTCGTGAAAGACGTCTCGATTTACGGCGTTCACGACAGCGGCACCTGGGGGCCTGGCCTGTTCAACATACACGAGCCCGGTGGCCACGGACGCGTCGAGTGTTTCCGGGCGTTCGACGGTGGCCGTCACGTCGAGGATACCCCAAACAGTGGAAATATGTGGAAAGGCCCGACGGGAATTCTCGTCAACAACCATCGCGGAACGCTCGTCTTCAGGGACTGTACGCTCGGCGGGTTCCCCGACACCGGCCTCTACAAATCGACCGAGTACGGCGAGGTCGACGTTCGAGGTGGCTGGTTCGAGAACAGCGATACCGCCTCGATCCGCCTGTCCGGGCCGCGAGGGACGATCAGGGACGCGATCGTGGTCGTCGACGAGAATCCCGAGCGGGCGACTCGTCAGCATCCGATCCGGCTCGATTACGGCACCAGCTTTGAGATCGACGGCGTCGATATCAGGATGCCCGAGCCCAACGGCGACGCGATCAGGGTGATGAACGGCGTCGACCAGGCATCGATCTCGAACGCGCGGATCTCGATCGGTAATCGCCGTAACTCGGGAATCCGGATCGATCCGGAAGCGGGCCCGACGGCGATCGAAAACGTGGATCTCGACATCGACGGCAGCGGGTACGCCTTCCGTATCCTCGGTGAGGACGCTGGCGAGGTCAGCCTTCGAGACGTCGCCATCACGGGAGACGCGAGTGGATCACCCATTCGGCACACGGTCTACTGCGAACGGAACGACTGTCAATTCGATGGGCTCTCTATCGATCAACCCGGCGAAGATCGAGGCGGCCTCGAGCTCCGGGGCGATAACTACCGCGTCGCCAACAGCGACTTCCGGACGAACCACATCCCGATCGTCGTCAACGGCTCGGACGACGTGGTAATCGAAGACTGCTACAGCGAATCGTATGCTGATCGCGTCTCGCTACGCATACTCAGCAACTCGGGGAGCGTCGCACTCAGCAACAACGACTTCCCCAGCGGCGTTCGTGACGACCGATGAGCCATCCTGCAGCTTAGCGCCAGCATAATAATCCCCGCTGTCCCTAAACTACCGGAAAATGCCACGTGTCAGCGTGATCATCCCGACGTACAACAGAGCGGCCACGCTCTCACACGCCATCGACAGTGCCCTAGAACAGACGATCGAGGATCTCGAGGTTGTCGTCGTCGACGACGGCTCGACCGACGACACCGCGTCGCTGTTAGCGAGCTACGACGATCCTCGCGTTCGCCCCGTCGTTCACGCGACGAACCAGGGGGCCAACGTCGCCCGGAACACGGGCATCGACCACGCTCGTGGGGAGTACGTCGCCTTTCTCGACTCCGACGACTACTGGCACCGCAAGAAACTGGAGAAACAACTGAACGCCCTCGAGGGCCGTTCGGCCGACTGGGTCGGCGTCTACTGCGATACGGCCTACGAGCTATCGGGAACGACCGGACACGTACGGGGGCTAATCGCCGACGCGCTGTCGCGAACGGACGAGGAACCGACGATGGAGGGCGACGAGGAACTGATTGGAGAGATACTCACCGACGCGGTACAGCCCGGTGCCGGCTCGACACTGCTCGTTCGGACGGACGTCGCCAGAGAGATCGACGGCTTCGACGAGTCGCTCGACCGGTTCCAGGATCCCGAGTTCTGCGTTCGAGTACTGTACGAAGGAAAGCTCGCCTACGTCGACGAACCGCTCGTGATTCGCGAAGAAACCGGCCACCCGCCTGCAAACGTCGTCCACAGGGCCGACCGTCAGTACCTCGAGAAACACGAAGACGCCGTCGAGTACTTCGAGACCCTGGGATACGACGTGTACGCGAGCCACGAGCTCGTGATCGCGAAACGGTATCTCGCGGAAGGGCGACTGCTACGAGGTGCGTGGCATCTGCGACGGGCGGCCGTCTCCGCGCGTCATTACCCCGGTCTCCTCTGGGTCGCCGGAACGGGTGTTCGGCGGCGTCCGCTCCCGGTCGTGGCCTCGGTTTTCCTCGTCCTCGTAGCAGCCGTCTTGGGTCGACAGGCGCTCGTCGGTGCAACGTCGACCGCAGAATAGCCGCTTTCCGGGTGGTATGTACCGTTGGACGTCGATGAACGGTTTCAATCGGTGAAAACGATCCCGACACGGCCCTTCGGGTCGGATCGACAAATTCGCCGACGGAGCGGATCGCTCGAGACACGAACATCGATTCACGGTGACCCAACCGTTTGAAATTCGAACAGGATGTTGTGAAATAAACACCGATCGATCCAATTATGGCCGCTCGAGCGTTCACACCCCATTTTACCGGTTACAGTCGCGATAGTAAATACGTCCGTGGCGAGAGAGAGGGGTGGAATGCCACGTGATTTGCTTTCGCGACGGTCACTCCTGACCATAGCTGGTAGTTGTACGATCGCGAGTCTTGGCGTCGGCGCTGTACATGCACGCGATACCGACGACTTCTCTCGGGAGTCTTTCGAAATTATGCCGGGGACTGACCGTGAGACCACAGTCCACGTCACCGATGGGCCACAGGAGGGGCCTACAGTCGTCGTGATTGGCGGTATCCACGGAAACGAGACCGCAGGCTACGTCGCCGCAGGCGAAATCGCGAACTGGGAAATCGGAGCAGGGACGCTCATCACCATCCCCGAGGCGAACGCCGTCGCCATCGAACACGGCACGCGAACTGACGCCGACGGCCGCGACCTCAACCGGCAGTTCCCCGAAGGCGGCGAGCCGGGAACGGAACTCGCCCGGGCTATCTGGGACGTGCTGCTCGAGTACGACCCGGACGTCGTCATCGACCTCCACGAATCGATCGGGATCTACGCCGGCGACCCGGTCGACGGCGTCGGCCAGGCCATCTTCCACTCCGGTGGGCAGGGCGTGACGACGGCCGCGGACGACGCTATCACGTACGTGAACGAGCAGTACGTCGAAGACGACAAACTCGCCTTCATGACGGGCGGCTTTACGGGCCCCAACACCGAGCCGACCGGGTTGCTCGTCCACAAGGCGTCCCGCGACCTGGGTGCCGACGCCTTCCTCGTCGAGACGTTATCGGTTGATATCGACCTCGAGACGCGCGTCCACTGGCAGCTAGCGCTCGTCGAACGCCTGGTCGCCGACGGACTGTTCCCCGATGGCAGCGATAATGGAGACCCTGACGTCGATGAGCCACCCGAAGAACCGGATACCGAACCGGATACCGACCCCGAAGAACCGGACGATGATCCTGGAGAATCACCGACCGCCGAGATTCGAACGATCCCCGATGACGCCGCCGAGCGAACGCTCGAGTCGGGTGATACTGTCGAACTCGATGGAACCTGTTCCGATGCCCCGGACGGCGACATCGTGAGCTACGAGTGGTACATCACCGACGACGACGATCCGGACGAAACGGGCGGTCAAGTCGACGTCACGGTCTCTGCGGAATCGGAGTATCCGATCGTTCTTCGGGTCGAAGACGACGAGGGTCGTTCCGATACGGCAGAGATCACCCTCAGCACGACGTAGCGCTACAGGCGATTCGTCGTCGTGACGGACGGCACTGCGTTTCGGTGTCTGTTTCTCACGTCGCACCGTTTCAGCGTCTGTCCCTCGAGTCACGTCACTTTCACTATCCCACCCTCGAGTACGGTCACAGTCGACGCCCGCCTCTCGAGCATCGCGGTGGCTCACGTTTCGAGATCAGGCTCGAGCGTCGTCTTCACTCGCTCGATGGAGGCCACGTCGTCGGCATCGGCGTCGTCGAGTTCGAGCAAGATGTGGAGTCGACGCTCGAGTTCGACGTCGTCGATCTCCCCACTCGCGTAGCGCTCCCGGAGGGTCGCCAGTGGGTCGGTTTCCGTCCCTTCGTCCACCGTCGTCTGCCCGTCGAGGCGCTCTCGCACTCGTTCCCGAACTACCGACTCGATCTCCTCGTCGAGATCGGCGGTGCCGAACGCATCGCCAGGATGACCGAACAGAATCGCCGACGCGGGCGTCAACAGGAGCCAGCCGACGATCACGACCGCGAGTGCGTTGGTCGGCCCGGCGAATATGGCCGCGAGCATCGCGACCGGGAGCGTGATAACGGCAATCAGCGGCGTGAGTACCGCCAGACGCGTCCGTAGCGACATGCCACGGAGTTCACATACCACGAGCAAAAAGATTCGGTGACTCGAGTCAGCCGGTCGGTCTCGAGGCGACAGGGCGAGACCAGTGTGGTACGTCGGCGGTGATGGTGGCCTATTCACTTCGGCCTATCAATGGTTCTCCGTCCGCATCGTCCAGAGGTCGTCGAACGTGATGACCTCGATGTCTGAGTCGACGATGTGCTGGATCAACTCCTCGTAGTCGTCCTCGGGCATCGTATTGTCCGCGTCGAACGTGTGGAAGTTCAGGATCGTACACTGGTTGTGCTCGGCGGCGAGGTCGACACACCGCTTCGAGATGTCCAGGTCGTGACCGATCGTTCGTGGCAACACCAGGGGATCGAAGCCGTAGACGCCGGTCGTGTTGACGTTCCCGGCCTGGTTGAACCCGCCACAGTAGTGGTACTCGCCGATGTGCTCGAGGCTCGTCTTGTCGAAGCTGTTGTACGGGTAGACGATGTAATTCGCGCCTTCGAAGCCGTTTTCGATGAACCAGCGCTTGTCGCCGCCGAGACGGGCCACAATCTCGTCTTCGCTCTCGACCTCGTGGAGTTCATTGTGCGTTCCGTGGACGACGATTTCGTCACCGGCTTCCTGGCGTTCCTGCAGCTCCGAGACGGACATGATACCGTCACGACGTTCCTCAGACCACTGCGGAACTGGAGCCTGAACCGTCCGTACTTCGTACTCGTCGTGGATCGGGGAAGCGACGTCGTAGTAGTCACTGAACCCGTCGTCCCAGACCAACATGACGTACCCCTGGTCGGGTTTCTCGTGCGTGCGCAGGTCGTCGATCCACACCTCGGCTTCCTCCATGCTGTGAAGTACCTGGATCTCGATACGGTCGAGATCGTCCATCATCGGCTCGATTTCGTCCGCCTCGAACACGCCAGGGCTCGAGCGGAACCAGCCGACGTCGGGGTCACGATACGTGATCTCACGCAGAGAGTACGTGACCTGACTACCGTACAGATCCACCAGGCGGACGTTGATCGTGATGTTCTGTGGGGTCGTCGTTCGAACCGCGAACGACAGATCCACGTCGGTCAGATCCTCGCCAGAGAGGTCGCGCTGGACGACGATGTTTTGGCTGTCCTCGGCGGTCAGCCTGAGACTCTGTGAGCCGTCGAAAACGATGTCCTCGTCGGCCTCACCTTCCCCGCGGACGATCTCCCACGCGTCAATATCTTCGAAATTGTCGAGCGACTCGCCGGGTTGGCGATACTCTTCTCGGGGGTGATACTGGGTCTCGAGCGGTGGGACACCGTCCTCTTCGCCGTCCTGCTCGCCATTATCGTCGTCCCCGACGTCGTCGGTACTGCCGTTGGTGTCGTCGGTCGTGGATCCGTTGCCATCGTCGTCCGTGGGTTCGGAATCGCTGGTACACCCAGCGAGACCGACAGTCAGTGCGGCAGCGCTCGATGCAGTCAGGAACCGTCTGCGGGTCGATCGATCTCGTTTCATTGGACACGTAGCCATACCGACAGAGCCCCTATTATTATAGATCCGATAGACCCTGACCTGTGACCGCCGTACCGACCGTTATCGCCATCACTGAGTATTCTAACCGGTGTTTCCGAAGGTGTCGACAGGCAAGGCATCAGAGACGGCTGGAGACGACGTTTAACGACGTTATAGTAAATGGGGAAACCGGCACAGATACCATCAACGTGACCGTGCGTGCGGGCAACTACCAGTACGTGTCCGCCAATCGCACACCACACACAGTGACCTGAGTATGAACAAGGAACTTTTCGGCGTGTTCGGCGGGAGAGAGACCTTCGAACGATTCAGATCGGTAAGCGAGTTCGACGCGGTGCTCACCGGTTCGAGTATCACAGTCGGCATCAGAGATCCAGGCCTGGGAACCCCCGGCTGGTCCGCTCGATACGAGAGCGACGCTGGCACGTGTGTCGTCTGGGGTGAAGCCTACGCCCCGAGCGGCGGTACGAACACCGCTCGATGGCTGCTCGAACGCGTTGAGACCGACGGGCCGGACGCGTTCGAGAGCTTCAACGGCTCCTACCTCGCCGTCGTCGACCCGGCCGACGGCGACGCGTTCGTCGCGACTGACCCGGTTCGGTCACGGGAGTGTTTCTACACGAACGAACCGGGCGTTCGGCTGTTCGGCACCGACGCAGCGACCGTCGCAGCCACGCTCGGGGAGCCGACACCACGTCGAGAGGGGGTGCTCGAGTTCCTCCACCTCGGATTAATTCTTGGGACGAAGACCGCTGTTGAGGGCATGCATCGACTGCCACTCGACAGTCGCTTGACGGCGACCGACGTCGATTCGTTCGATCGGTTCGTCTACAGCCCCCGGGAGTTCAACTACGTCGAGGAACTCGCTTCCCGCCTCGAGCGTGCGCTTGATCGGCGATCGATTCTTCCCGGCAGAAAGGGATTGCTCCTCTCTGCAGGATACGACTCGCGAATCTTCCTCTCAGCGATTCCGGATCTCGAGGTCAGCTATACGGTCGGCTCACTAGACGCCCAGGAGGTTGCCGGTGCAAAACGGGTCTCAACACAGTACGGTGTCGACCACGTCGCGTTCCAGCCCGACGACCGGTATCTGTACGCCGACCGGTCGAAGGTACAGTACTCACAGGGAATGAAAGAGTCACTCCACATCCACCACGCAGGATACACGGACGAGATGGCCGTCGACACCATCTATCACGGCCTGCTCTCTGACACGTTTTACCGGGGCCATTTCACCGCCCAGGACGGGGTCGACGTTCTCGGCAAGCGTGTTCCGTTCGAACGACTCGATCCGGATCCCAACCCAGTCGACGTGTTGCTCCAGAAGTACGGCTACGATCGCGACGCGAGCCGTGAGTTGACCGACCGACTCGCAATTGATGTCGACCCCGAGGCGTTCGTCAGGGAGGCCGTCGGAAACGAGGTCGAGAGCGTCAGCCACCGAGCAGCGACGACACAGAACAATCTGACGTGTTGTGGAATCGCCAACCAGCCGTCGGTTCCCTTCCACAACCACCTCGCCGACAACTTCTTCGCTTCGTTTCTGGCCACGGACATCGAGTTGCTCGAGTGGCACCTCCAGACGCCACCGGCCCACCGAACGACGGAGACGTTCCTTCGAGCGTGCGAGCGAATCGATCCGGAGTTACTCCGTCACCATCCGCCGGATCGCCCACATCGGACGACACTCCTCAACGAAGTCGAAGGATTCGTCCGCCGCAAGACGCCATTTATCACCTCGTTCGAGCCACCGTGGCCGGATCGGAGACACCTGTTCGAGCAGTACAATCTCGACCAACGCTTGCTTCCCGACCTTGAGCACGTTCACACCCTCCCTGCCAGACACAAACTGCGGATCAACGACATTGGAACGTGGCTCGAGCACTGGTCGACGGATCCTGCGGCGTCACTCCCGTGGCTCCAGCCTGCCGAACGGACGGCCGTATCCGCTACCCGCTGAACTGATCGCTACTGCGCGCGGGTGGTCATCACACACCAGTTCGATCCCGATACACCGGAGTGACACGCACCCTGTGTTCGTGCTGTCGCGCCCGTCTGGATACATCCAGAAGAGCCGGCAACGTCTACCGAGAAACGGACCGAACGGGTTGCATAAATCGTTCTAATTCGCTCAACCGGGAGAATACTTATATCCCAGGATCTATTCACCTGGAATATGCGTCTGACGCCATCCAGGTTTCGTTCCTCGTCAGACCCTTCTTCAGACGAAACCACTGCCAGCACCGTGGGAACAGAGCAGCTGGTCGACGTCACCATCTACCAGAACTCTACAACCGCTCGTGAGCCGGCTTCAGCGATCGAGCCGGAGGATGTCATCCCATCCTCCGACGACGCGTTCGTGACCGCTCTCGAGCGGATGAACACGCCGGTGACCGTCGACGAAATTACGGATCAGCTGCTTCGGCCGTCGCGTCCACCAGTTTCCGTCTGGGCGGATATTCACGAACAGTTGTACCAGAATCGGCTCCCTCAACTCGACACCGACGGTCACATCGAGTTCGATCCACAGATGGGGACGGTCGACATCCCGGTATCGGGAGACGAGGACTGGCTGCTCGACTCCTCGCTTGGGCGAATATCCATTGGGTTCCTCTTTGCTATCGTCGCTCTTCTCAGCCTGGCGTTCGCAACCGCCGTGATGGTTACGTTCATGACCGTCGGCGTGTGAGCGACCTCGCATCGATACGTTGTCGGAACAGCGAGTCGCAGAGTCGAATCATCACTGTGCACGCGGACGAAATAGCGAAACGACCAGCTATGGGGTCGAGCGTTCGTCAAGAACAAAACGTCGTCGTTACTCGATGAATCGGCGCACCGTCAGGACGGTGAACAGGAGCAAGATGAGCGCGCTCAGGCCGATACCGGAGAGCAGCGAGACGAACGGCAACTCGAACACGGCCCCGAGCAACACGAGGTAACAGAGGGCCGTTGCACCGAGGTAGTAATCGTCCCAACCGGTTCCGACCGACGGCGACGTACTCGTCGTGTTCTCCGCGGGCTCGACCTGCAGGTACTGATCGACGTAGTCAGCTGCCGGTTTGCGCTCGACGATCCCGCGGTTTTTCTGGTAGTCGATAATACCTGCCTCATCCAGTTTCGACAGATGGGACTGGTATAACGGGATGTAAACTCGCTGGCGCTGCGTGGAAGTGAGGTTCTGAACATCCGTATCGTGTTCCCACGCAGCGACCTGCTCTGCAACGTCGCGCATACGAACGGGGCCTTCGGTACCGCGCAGGTACTCGAGAACCATACGACGGCGCTCGTTTTGTAGGAGGTGGAAGAGTTCGTCCTTGGAGAACGACTCCGTTGGCTCGTCGTCATCCTGCGGAGACGACATCGGTTCATCCGTCTCTGCCGGTTCCGCTCGGGTCTGTTCTTCAGGGCTGATATGTGTAGACGTCATCGCACCAGTCTCCACAAATCAGGGGGAGGTAATAAAGGATAGAAATAGTCCACTGCTGAACAGTACGTTTCATCTGATTTTATCCCCACCTCAAGCACCCTTTAACTTGTTTCACAACCTTTCATATCTGCCACACAGACCCTGAGACGCCAGTTTCCGATGTAAATTTTCAAATGCAGAAACATATACATCACAGAATAGCAAGAGGAATTTAACGATTGTTTTGTAACCGTTCGTGTCGTATCGAGACGGTTCAACGCACTGAATTTCGGCCGGTATCGAAACGTCGTCAGTTATCAGACAGATGGTTCACGAGAACGGGACAACACCACACTCGAGTCACCACTTATTGAGCCTGTAATAATCCCCCAGCACCTCGTTTACACGACGCGTATGAGCGATACGAACTGGTGGTTCCTCGATCTGGCGCTCGTCATCCTGGTGACTGGTGCCCTTTCGTTCGGCCTCTTACTCGGTGTTCCAGGCGTTGGACGGATCGTCATTGCATTGCCGCTACTCCTCGTTTTACCGGGGTATGCCCTGGTTTCAGTACTGTTTCCGGACGACCCGTCCGAGGAGTACTACCCCTTCGACGCGGAGCGAACCGGCCTTCGAAACCCCCTGCTCGTCACCGGTGGACTCGAGCTAATCGAACGGCTAGTCCTGTCAGTGGTATGTAGCGTATTCCTCGTTCCCGTAGTTGCCCTTTTCACGCACGTTACCCCCAGGGGTTTTGCGCCCGAAACAGTGATCTTCGGGATTTCAGCACTCACCATTGGGTTGACAGTACTTGCGATCATCGCCCGTGCCCGATATCCGACCGATCAACGGTTCACGCCAACCCTTCCGTTGTCGGTTCCATTTTTCACCCAGACACAGTCACCACCGTCCGAAAAGCGAAACCTACGACCGTACAACGTCGGCATCGCCATCGGATTACTCCTGTTGGTCGCCACTGCCGGGTTCGCCGTCGCCAACCCACCCCAACACGACGGATTCACCGAGTTCGCCGTCGATACCGAAGACGTGACCAGCGACACCGAGACGATGTACCAGTCGACGTACACCGCTGGCGAGACACAGGAACTGCCCGTTCTGATAACCAACCACGAACACGAGGAACGGACGTACACGACCGTCGTGTTACTCGAGCAGGTGAGCTACGACGGCGACGAAGCGACCGTCCACGAGAGCGAACAGCTGCAACACGCATCGGCAACCGTCCCCGACGGCGAGCAACACCACCAGACGCTCGAGGTAACGCCGACGATGCAAGGCGACGATCTCCGGCTGACGGTGTTGCTGTACGAAGGTGACCCACCGGACGACCCCAACAGCGAAAACGCCTACAGGGTGATTCACCTGCCGATCGTGGTTCAGTAGGATGTGGCCGTGGGAGCACCTTGCGGTTGCCTATCTTTGCTACTCGTTGTACGCACATCTGGTGAGCGGACGGTCACCAACGGGTCGTGAAACAGCCGCGGTCGTCCTCGGATCGCAGGTACCTGATCTCGTGGACAAGCCGCTGGCCTGGACGTTCGGTATTACTGAAACGGGATACGCCATCGGCCACTCGATCTTCGTCGCCCCGTTCGTCTGTCTCGGTATCTCCCTGCTGGCAGTCCGGATGAACGACCGTCCGATCGCAATCGCCTTCTCGATCGCGTATCTGTCCCACCTCCTTACGGACGTGCTCTACCCATGGTTGCGCGGAGGGAGTATCGAACCGCGAGTCGTACTGTGGCCGCTCGCGTCACCACCCGCGAACGATCACGGTGGCCTTCTCGATCACTTCGTCGTCTACTTCGCCAGGTACGTGAATATCCTCCTCAGCGATGGACTGACGACACAGGTACTGCTCCAGATCGGCCTTGGGGGTGGAATCGTCGTGCTCTGGCTCTCCGATGGCGCACCGTTCGTCTCGGATCTGTGGTGGTGGGTTTCCGACCGAATTCAATAACCGGACTGTGGGTGGTTCGGGGCTATCGTCCGCGATACCGTTCACTCCCGCGGCGACGCCGACCCCGCCCACAGTTCGCCGTTCGAATCGATTGTATCGGATGTGCCGAGATCGATCCTGGCTCGACCGCTGGTCTGGTCGAAGACGACGTGCGTGTGTGGGTAGGCGATGTCGACGTCGGTGTCAACGACACCGTCCCAGATAGCCCGTCGAACCTCGGATCGAATCCCAGCCACGAGGGATGGGTCATCGATCCAGAACGCCAACACGAGGTGAAGTCCGTGGTCGCCGAACGACTCGAGCAGCGTCGTCGGTTCGGCGGGGAACGGCGTGTGGCCAACCCGTATCGAAGGCCCACCGGTGATGACGCCGTCGACCGATCGAGCGGCGTCCTCGAGGATTGAACAGGCGTCAGTGAGGTCACTCTCGTAGGTGATGCAGACGGAGATCGTCTCCCTGAGTCGCTCGTCGACCGCCGAGAGGTTCCGGACGTCGCGTTCGCGCATCGTCTCGTTTGGCACCACCAGAAACGAGTTGTCGAGCGTCGTGAGCTTCGTGTAGCCGAGGGTGATATCGTCGACGTAGCCGCGCTCTTCCCGTTCGACGAGTTCGACCACGTCCCCCACCTCGTAGGGCCGGTTGAAGAGGATGAAGAGTCCACTCACGTAGCTTCGACCGACCGGGGCGAGTATCGCCCCCAGGACGAGCGAGAGCACGGTAAAGGAGAGGAGGACGTTCCGCGGACGAAAGCCGAGCAACCCGGCAAATGGTACGAGTGCATAGAGGACGACGGCGATACGAGCAACAACCAGGCCGAGGTTCGCGGTCGACGGACGAAGTCGATCCTCGAGTTGCGGACGGACGCGATTGACGAGGATCCCCGAGCCGACCCACACGATAACGACGACGACTGCTGCCACGACCCACGGATCGTCGACGAACGGAACGGCCTCGGGCAGGGTACCGGCGTCGACATTTCTGACGGGGCTGGTAACTGGATCGGCAGCGGCCCCGAGCCCCAACCCAGCACCACTGGCGAGAAACGAGTGGAGTGAAGACATCGGCGACACTTCCGCACCGAATCGGAAAAGGTCACTCGTGGCAGTAGCCGGCCGTGTCTGTCCAGTGGTCACGACACCGTCTCGAGTGACAGCCTCCGTTCAAAAAGACGAACCCGATCGCGAACGCGATCGCTAGCTGCTGACCGGCGACGGCGTACACAGCGTTACGTCACCGTTCGTGTACACCGTTGCCTGGTCGGGTCGACAGAGCTGTGCCCGGTCGATGGTACCGAGTTGGGCGTGCCCGTCTTCGTCCTGGAAGTAGACGCTTTCGGACGACTGCGTCGTTCGGTACAGCGTGTACTCGTGGTCGGCAGTACCATCAGTGGGGACGGTGCCTGCCATCGTCGACTGATACGCCCCGGTTCGACTGATCAACGTCTGATAGGGGTGGTCAGTGTACAGCCGTTGATCCTGGCGAATGTCCTGTCCGTCGGGTGAACCCGTCAGCTGGGCGATCGACCCGGCAGCGACCAGTTCGGATTCGTCGTAGGCCAGTCGTTCGTGCTGGCTCGAGAACACGGGGTTCTCGGTGTTGCTCTCTACAGCCAGCATCATCGCCCCCGGGTACACCAGGACGACCAGTAACAGACAGGCGACGACGAACGCCGGGTTGAGATCCCGTACCAGCAGGCGAACCCCGACCGCGCCGAGGATCGCCATCGGCGCGAACAGGAACGCGAACCACCGGGTCGGGATGAAATTCCGGATGCCGAACATCGGCAACCCGAGGACGAACACCAGCATGAACGCCGCCGCGAGCAACAGCGTGAACACCGACTGCTCGGCGCGACGTCGGTGGACGACGTACAGACAGCCGGCGAACGTCAGCCCCAGCAAGAGCAGGAAGCCCGCCGCGTCGGTGTAGGGGACGGCCTGTTCGAGCAGTGACGGATCGGCCGCCGCGGCACTCTGTTCTGCCGAATCGCTGTCAGTCTGGCTCGCAATGTTGAGGAAACCAGCGCTCTCTTCGATGGTTTGTCCGAAGAAGCTCAACACCGTCGCGAGGAACGATTGCTCGCGATAGGGTGTTAGAGACCAGACAAATATGGTCAGTCCGAAGTTGAACACGACCAGCCCGATGAGGTTGACCGGCTTTTTCGCCCGGAACACGCTCGTGTCCAGGCGCGTGAGGCCGAACGGGCCGATCATGAACGTCACCTGGGCGATGAACGCCGCGACCAGGAGTACGAGCATGATGAACGTCGACACCTGGTGGGTGAGGATAACGGCGATGCTCAACACCAGGAGCAACGAGAAGTCCCGGAGCGTGTACTCGATCCGCATGACTCGGATCAACGCGTACACCAGCCCCAGGAAGAAAACCAGTCCCAGGCTCGTCGGGATGATGTGCATCCCCCACAGCGAGACGTGGCTGGCGAAGGCATACAGCGCCGCCGCGAGCGTCGCCCACCGGCCAGGCACCAGCAGGTTCGTCGTCGCGTACACCAGCAGAATCGACAGTGGCATCACGAGCCCGACGGACAGGTACAACGCAGTTCGCAGGGGAACTTCGAACAGGAACGACGCCGTGACGACCAGCAGGTGATACAATGGCGACGCGAAGTGTTTATCGTGGGAGATCGCAGCCAGCGAACGCTCCTGATGGATCGCGTTCGCCAGCTCCATGTGCGTCCAGATGTCGATGCCGATGTAGCCTGGCGTCACGTACAGCGCCGTAAACCGGAAGACGAGCGCGAAACACACGAGCTGAAACAGTATCTGGCCCGCGCTAAACACCTCGTCGTCGGTGAAGACGATCTGGACGAGCAACAGCGTCCCGACGAGACTCGAGAGCGCGAAAAACAACAGGGTACGCTCACCCTGCACCACCGGAAGGACGATCATGGCCGAAATACCAGCCAACACGACCGTTGGGAGCGTCATCGCAACCGACCCTGGCAGCGTCGGCAGCGACGTCACGTTCCCCTGGTGGTACAGCGACAGCAGGTACAACCCACACGCCGTCCCGAGAACGATCGGCACGGTCTCGAGGTAGATCTGGGAGGCGAACAGCCGCAGCGGTAACAGCGCCAGTGCCAGCGCGAGACCCGCGATGGCGGCGACGGTGTCGAGTCTGAACGGTCGCAACTGATCGATCGTCTTAAGCACGCTGGGTCACCCCCGCAGCCTGATCGGTGCTGCCGTCCACCGGCCCCTCGAGCAGGTCGTAATACAGCTCGAGCAGCCGATCACCCATCGACTCGAGGCTCAGTCCGTCGATGGCACCTCGTGCGTCCGGTCGGATCGACGTCTCGGCAGCCCGTTCGATACCGTCGACGAGTGCCGCGTCGTCGTCACTGACGACACAGCCGGTGACGTCGCCAACCGTTTCGCGAACGAAGCCGACGTCGGTCGAGACGATCGGGACGTTACACGCGGCGGCCTCCTTGACGACCATCGGGCCGCTCTCGCGTTCGGAGGTGACCAACAGCAGGTCGCTCGCGTTCATGTACAAGGGAATCTCCTCGTGTGGCACCCCGGTGACCGCCCGCAACTCGACGTCGGCGTCGGCACGTTCGACCACCCGTTGGGCTCGCGGGTAATCTTTCACCTCACGGGACGGGTCGTACGGAAAGAGGGCGATCGGTTCGTCGGTGTCCCAGCCGAGTTGGTCGCGCGCCTCCGCTTTCGAAACAGGCCTGAACCGGTCGGTGTCGACGCCGAACGGGATGAGTTCGTGGTCGACCTCGAGTGCAGCCGACATCGCCGGGCTTGGGGCGACGACGGCGTCGGCAAACCGAGCGCCCTGCCGGGTGATCGTCCGCAGCCAGTCCTGGTCGCTCATCAGGTCGGTACCCCACAGCGTGAGGACGACCGGCCGTTTCGGCTGGGCGAGCGCGAACGGCGCGACGAGCCCGTAGTTCGCGTGGACGAGGTCGTACTCACCCGAACGAAGCTCCCCGAGAACCTGTGGATAGTATCGCGCATACTCGAGTGGGCCACGCGTCGAGTCGCCGTTGTACTCGCCGGGGACGCTGAGGACGGTACACTCGACGCCCCGTGCTTCGAGGGTCGACACCTGCTGGTCGAAGAACGGGCGCGGCGACGTGACGAGCTGTAACACGTTCATCTATCTACCCCGGATTCGCAACAACCGGCGATCGGTCGGATACGCGTTCCTGACCAGCGGTCTCGAGTTCGGTGACGATTCTCGTGGTCACGTCGATACGCTCGTCTAACATGGCGGCCCGTCGAGCCGACCAGTCGGTGTCGTCGTCCTCGAGGATCGACACGGCTTTTTCTAGCGCACGCGCGTGACGGGTTTCGTCGTAGAACGCGAACAGGAGCCCGTACTGGGCCTCGAGTTCGGTCGTGTAGCCGAGCGCCTGGGAGTTGACGTACACCGCTGGTGTTCCGAGGACGGCGGCTTCGGCTGCCGTCGTCGCTCCTTCGCTCACCACGAGATCGGCTGCGGCGAGCCAGTCGTGCAAGCGTTCGGGAGCCGTTGTGAGTTGATTGGACTCGAGGCTGGCCGGCAGATCTCCCTCCGCCGTCAACACGACGTGGGCCCCGGCGTTCTCGAGACGCTCGACGACGTCGCGAACGCTCTCGAAGCCGCCCTGCCCGACGTCGTGGGACGCACCCCAGCTACTGATTCGTGCCAGGACGAGCGGGTCGGATGGATCGCAGTCGATGGTGTCTCGCACCGAGCGGTCGGGTTCGAATCGGTCGGGATGCAGGTAGGCCAGTTCGTGGTAGCCGGGATAGCGACGGTGTTTCGCGCCGACGTCACCCCGGTAACACGAGGGCGTACAGACGACGTCCGCGAACGGATAAGCAAGCCGCGTGATGAGGCTCGCGTGTTCCGTGTCGTAGAACACGACGCTCCTGGCGCGGACGGCCGTCGCGACGTGGGCGGCGGCAACGCCACCGATCGCCGTGATGACGTCCGGTTTGACCTGCCGGGCACGCCGAAGCAACCGGGCCTCGTACGTTGCCTGTACCGTCGCCAGTGAAAGCAACGAGTCCGACTCTCCAGCGAGCACCTCGTGGTCGATGTCGTAGGCCTCGAGCAGGTCGACGGCGACCTCGTTCTCACGGGCGAAGACGTACACCTCGTGGCCACGCCCCTCCATCTCCTCGATGGCGTGTTTGAAGAAGTGGACGTGTCCAGGGTGCTGGATCGTCACGACCACGCGCATCAGTTGGTCACCCCCCTGTCCGAAGCGAGTGTCGGTGGCCACGAAGCGAGTGTCGATGGCCAGGCCCTCTCGAGCACGGGTGCTCGCGCGAGCGCTGACGTGAACACAGACGCGAAAGCGGAGACGGACGCAAACGCCAACGCTGACGTCGTCGCGAGTGCTGGCGAGCGGTCGTAATCGAGAAGGGACATTGGACTACAACCTCCGGTAGACGAACCCAGCCTTAGCGGCTGCTGCCTCGTCGACCGCCCCCGTGACGTCGATCAAGGCGGGTTGCTCCGCGAGGTCGGCTGCGACAGCCTCGAGATCCAGTGCGGCGAACTCGTCGTGAGGAGTCGCCACCATGACCGCGTCGAATCCCTCGTACAAGAGCTGATCTTGCATCTCGATGCCGAACGCCTCGCGCGCCATCTCGTTGTCGGCGTGTGGGTCGTAGCCCTCGACGTCGACGTCGTAGTCCTCGAGTTGCGCGATGACGTTCGACACCTTCGAACTCCGGATGTCGTCGACGTTCGGCTTGTAGGCGAGGCCGAGTACCAGCACGCGGCTGTTACACAGCGTCTTGTGACAGCGGTTGAGCGCCTTGATCGTAATCTCGGCGAGGTGGGCGGGGACGGATTCGTTGACCTCTCGGCCCGCGTGGATCAGTTCGGGCGTGAATCCCGACTGCTCGGCGCGGTAGGCGAGGAAGTTCGGATCGACCGGGATACAGTGACCGCCGACCAGTCCAGGTCGATAGTCGTGGAAGTTCCACTTCGTCCCGGCCGCCTCGAGGACGGCGTGGGCGTCGACGTCCATCTCCTCGAGGGCCATCGTCAGTTCGTTGACGAACGCGATGTTGATGTCGCGCTGGGTGTTCTCGACGACTTTGCTCGCCTCAGCAACCTCGATCGACGCTGCGCGGTGGACGCCGGCGTCGACGATCGACTCATAGAGCGCCGCCACGTCGTTGAGCACCGCTTCGTTCTGGCCGCTGACGACCTTGACGACATCTGCGAGCCCGTGTTCCTCGTCACCGGGCGTCGCCCGTTCGGGCGAGTACCCGACGAAGAAATCCTCACCAGCGTCAAAGCCGGAGGACTCCTCGAGTGCGGGCATGAGAACTTCGCGCGTAGCACCCGGGTAGACCGTCGACTCGAGGACGACCGTCGTTCCGGCGGTCATGTTCGAGCCGACGGTGCGTGCGGCGCTTTCGACGTAGTCGAGGTCGGGGTGGCCGTCACGGTCGATCGGCGTCGGGACGGCGACGAAGACGTAGTCGGCTTCCTGGATCGTCGTCGGATCGGCCGTATACGTCACGCCGCTCTCTTCGATCTGTTCGTCCGACAGGTCGCCGGTCGTGTCGACCCCGTCCTGGAGCGTGTCGACCTTCTCGTCATCGACGTCGAAACCGATGACGTCGAACGCGGCCTCGCCGAAGCCAACCGCGAGCGGAAGCCCGACGTAGCCGAGTCCGACGACACAGACGGTTGCTTCGCGGGTACGTTGCACGCCCGAGTCCGAGTCCGGTTCGGTGTGTTCGAACGTTTTACGTTCTGCGTCCCGATGGAATGTCTGCCCGGTGCGTGCTCGGTCGTCCGTCCGTCGTTCGGTGTTGCTGAGTGGTGGGGTCATGGTGCCTCGTATCTGTGTTGTGGTCGCGCTCGATCACGCGAGCGAACCGGTTTTCGTGTGTTCCCGCCGAAGCGGGTATTCCTCATCACCATCCCACAGTCTTTCAGCCGTTTACTATAGCGCCGGTAAAACCGTTGCAGCCAGACTAGCCCCGACACAACACCGCCGAGAGGGAGCCTGTCGCCGGATTCAGGCGAAAACTCGCAAATTAGCCCCGTCGCAGGCTTAGCAGGCTGTTAAACGGGCCTGAGTAAACCCATAATGAAGGGGGTATGGAACTGAGAAGAGAGTGCGGTTGGCGCGGGCAGCTCCCACCCCTGACCTGCGCGGTGACCGCACAAACGCCGTACCATGATAGATTCGACTTCCCATGTCGCCGCCGGGCACAGTACCACGATAGGTCGACTCAGCGACCTTGGCGACGCAACTCCGATCGCACGCACCATCCTTGAGGGGGATGGAACGAGCGCAACGCTTACTCGCTGGCTCCTCGAGCCGCTGGGATCGGACGGAGCGATGCAATGGCTCCTCGCGAGCCCCGTCGCATCGGTCTGGGATGTCGTCCTGGTTACGGTGTTGTCCCTGCTGATCGGCGGCCTCGTCGGCATTCGTCTCGCGCACGTCCTGTCCCGATTCGATCTCGACATCTCCGTTCCGGTGTCGTTTTCGACGGGATCGGATGACGACCCCGACGACCACCAGATCAGTACCAATCACTCGTTTCAGCACGTCGTCTCGGCTTCGACACCGTCGAAGCTCCTGAGCGACGAAGGGGAAGTAATCAGGCTCCTCGTCGAGAACGAGGGCCAGATCCGGCAAAACCAGATCACCACCGAGACCGGTTGGTCGAAATCGAAAGTGAGCCGGATCGTCTCGCAGATGCACGAAGATGGGATGATCGACAAAATGTCCGCAGGACGGGAGAACGTCATCTCGCTCGCGGATCAGCCGACAGACGACACACCACTCAACGTCGAGAAGCCGCTCCCGTAGGCCACGTTGACACCGTGGGTACATCGCACCAACCCACACTCACCATCCACCGTCACGGGGGCCACCTCGAGCGTCGAGGTGTCCTCCCATCTTCAGTCCCCAGGGGAACGACAGTCTCGACACACCACCCCTGTCACACCACCGACCCTTGATACGGGTCGTTGTACCGGTTTACCGATGCTTGCCAGTAGTGTCGGCAACCACCGGTAAACGACTACAACAGACCGTGTGACACGCTACGACCACTTCCACCACCACCGACCCCTATTTTTTGCGTACTCGATCCCTCGAGTAGACGTTCGTGCCGGCGCGTCCGAACACGGTTTGGCATCGGAGACCAGCTACGACCGTACAGAGTACGGTCAGCCGCGAAGACTGTCGTTAACACAACAAACAGCGGAGAGCTACCGCTATAGTACCACCTGAAGCGATTTATCCACCCATCGCAGACACGTCTTGCGATCGGGTGTGCAGTGACGTTCAGTGGCTACTATAATACACCAAAGCGCAGAGTCAGGATCCGAGCGCTGACTGACTCGAGCGAGCTGGTGTGCGTCGACCTCGCCACCACAGGGCCAGATCCGTTCGAGCGCCCACCGTCGCGTGCCGGGTGAGGCTGAAATCGACCCGGAGAGCCACCAGCTACAGACAACAGTGTCGTCGAGATGATCGCGGTTACGATACACAGTCGTGACCGACGTCGTCCCACCAGGGTCGACACCACCCGTCCATCGCCAGCAACACCCCCTCGGTACACCCAGTACTGGTTGGGCGCAACCATCTCGACTCGACTCCCAGATCCGAGCGGAATCGACACACCGCATCGTGCAAGGTCGCCGACGATCACCTCCTGCATGCACAGCGATCCAGAAACTGCCAGTTTCGGTCGGAAATACCGACCGTCGTGCTCACTGCAACTATTCCTGAATAGAAACGATGCGTCTGTCGAGTGATCACGCCTCGGAACACCTGATAGCTGCTACACCGGATACGAAGACGCCGGTAATCGGGCCACTGAGGTGCTAACGACGGTATAAAACAGAGTGGCAGATCCTTATCCGTCTTATAGTAAAGGGTGCTGTCCGTGTTGGCATGAATAGATACCCAACCGCCCGATACCGGGCAAGATGGATGGGTAGTAGCCAACCATGACACACTCCAGCACCGAAACCCAGACCGCTGTGTCGAATCGATTCGCACCGACTGCGCCCACGAGCCCCGTGGCCAACCCAGCCGCGAGTCGTCTCTCTGGTGTAACGTCATGGGATGTCGCGTCCGCCCGCGTGGAGGTGACCCACTGATGTGTGGGATCGTCGCCCGCATCGGTCGCGGCAACGCGACGGAAACGCTGCTCTCATCGCTCGAGAGCCTCGAGTACCGTGGCTACGACTCCGCCGGAATCGCCGTCCAGAACGGATCCGGCGTAAAAGTCCACAAATGTTCGGGCGAGGTCTCCGACCTCAAATCGTCCCTCGATCACGAACCCCACGGAAACATGGGGATCGGGCATACCCGATGGAGTACCCACGGGCCGCCAACGGACGAGAACGCCCATCCCCACACCGACTCGGCGGGTGACGTCGCCGTCGTCCACAACGGTGTCATCGAGAACTACGACGAGCTCAAGGCCGAACTCCAGGAGAACGGTCACGAGTTCGAGAGCGATACCGACACCGAGGTCATTCCACACCTCATCGACGAGTACCGCTCGGAGACCGACGACACCGAAACCGCAGTGCGACGCGCCGTCGATACCCTCGAGGGCAGCTACGCGATCGCTGCAATCGTCGACGGAGAAGAGGCGGTGTACGCCGTCCGAAAGGGGTCGCCGCTCGTCCTCGGTCTGGGTGCCGACGAGTGGTACCTGGCGAGTGACGTGCCGGCGTTCCTCGATCACACCGACGAGGTAATCTACCTCGAAGACGGTGACGTCGTCGTCCTCGAGCCCGACTCCTACCGACTCACCGACGCCGAGGGGACGCCCGTCGAGCGATCAGTCGAGACCGTCGACTGGGATCCCGAAGACGCTGGAAAAGGCGAGTACGATCACTACATGCTCAAGGAGATCCACAATCAGCCGTCGTCGCTCGCGAACACGATCGACGGCCGCGTCGACGACGGCGAGATTTCCCTCGAGGAGTTCCCGCCGGGAACGTTCGCCGACGTGGACACCGTCCAGTTCGTCGCCTGTGGCACCTCCTATCACGCCGCGCTGTACGGCTCCCAGCTGCTTCGGTCGGCCGGTGTTCGAACCGACGTCATCCGGGCGAGTGAGTACGAGACGGCCACCGGGCCGGTCGACGAGAACACGCTGGTCGTCGCGGTCACCCAGAGTGGCGAGACCGCAGACACCCTCGACGCCGTCAGAAAAGGGGCCGACCGCGGGGGTCGTACGCTCGCGGTCACCAACGTCGTCGGCTCGACCATCGCCCGCGAATCGGACGATGCGCTCTACATCCGCGCCGGACCGGAGGTTGGCGTCGCCGCGACGAAGACGTTCTCCTCCCAGGCGGTCACCCTCGCGTTGCTCACCCAGCGCCTGGCCGAGGACGTTCCGGAAGCGAGCCCGCCCGGCGACCAGGCCGAGATGCTCGAGACGCTGGCCGACCTGCCAGCACACGTCGAGACGATCCTCGAGTCGACCCACGCTGAGGAGCTCGCCCGCGAGTACCTCGGAAGCGAGTCGTACTTCTTCATCGGAAGCGGACTCGGCCACCCCGTCTCGCTCGAGGGCGCGTTGAAGTTCAAGGAGATCACCTACGAGCACGCCGAAGGGTTCGCGGCCGGACAGCTCAAACACGGCCCGCTCGCGCTCGTCACCGAGGAGTCGCCCATCTTCGCGATCTGTACGGGCAACGCCGACGGAAAGACCAAGACGAACGCCATCGAAGCCCAGAGTCGTGGCGCACCCATCATCGCCGTTGGCTCCGCGGACAACCCGATCGCGGACGTGGCTGAGACCACCCTCGAGATACCGGACACCCACCCCGTCTGGGCGGGGCTGCTCGCGAACGTCCAGCTCCAGCTCGTGTCCTACCACGCTGCCGACCTGCTCGAGCGGCCGATCGACAAGCCCCGCAACCTGGCCAAGAGCGTGACCGTCGAGTGAGCATTGCGTCACCAGCCAGGAGGACACGGGCACGGTTCCCGCTGACCTCCGTCCCCCTAAGTGATGGCTAAACAGCCCTATTCTGCCTCACAAACGACCTTATCAGCCGTATAATGAAACCCTCAGACGGTAGTAACTCTACTGATGACAGCGACCGGCTCGAGCATCCGATCTAGCGTCCGAGCGCGACAGTCGGTTACGACTGAAACGAGACGACACCTCCCATAACCATGTCTCACCACGACACCAAACAACAATCCGAGACGCGATCGATACAGACCGGCGTACAGCTGTTGCTGGTCTCCGTCGGCGTCGTGTTTCTCCTCGCCGGGCTCGTACTCGCAGCCGGTGGGTCGGGAATCGCCGGTGCCGGTAGCAGTATCGGCGACGAATTACCGCCGTGGGCATCGTCACCTGGAGACGACGACAACGACGACGGCGAGTCAACGGAGCCGACCGACGATAGCAGCGGCGACGAATCAGACGTCGATGACGACGCCGGCGGTGATGCAGATGACGGCGACGAGACTGATGACGCAGACGACGGTGCCGACGATGGTGAGCAGCCTGACGACGACTCGGATGAATCCGATGACTCTGACGATAGCGACGACAGCGATGACAGCGATGACAGCGACGACTCCGATGACAGCGATGACAGCGATGACAGCGACGACTCCGATGACAGCGACGACTCCGACGACAGCGACGACTCCGACGACAGCGATGACAGCGACGACAGCGACGACTCCGACGACTCCAACGACGAATCCACACTGACCGTGATCGTCGAGGACGACAACGGCGATCCCATCGAGGACGCCACCATCGAAATCGAGGAGGACGCAGCACTGTTCGGACACAGCGAAGAGGGCACCACGGACGACAACGGCGTCGTCCAGTTCACGCTCGAGGATAGCGAGTACAGCGTGAGCGTCTCCGCCGACGGCTATGAAGACGCCGAAACGACCATCGAAATCGATGGCGAAGACGAGCTCGTCCTCTTCGAACTCGAGTCGACGGACGATGACGACGACTTCGACGATGACGACTCCGACGACTCGGATGCCGACGACAGCGACGACAGCGATAGTGACGAGGCCGACGACTCCGGCTAGTGGCGTTCCAAGCCTGAACAGATGAGTGAATCGATGTCAGTCATCCGATTTCACTCGTCAGTCGACGCCTGAAAGGGGACTACATTCTGATTCCGTCCTCGGTTTATCGACCGCAATCCGTCTCACGCTTTCGACCACGATTCATCTCACGCTTTTGACCACGACCCGTCTCACGCCCTCTCGAGCGGCAGCGAAACCATCGTCATTAAGATGATCGGCTGATCAGCACGGATATGCGCAACAACCTCAGTCCGCTCGGCATCCTCGGCATCCTGCTCGTCGGTGGCGGCATCGCCCTGATCGGATCGCAAAACATCCTGATCGCCGTCGGCATCGCACTCATGCTCGCCGGTGTCGGCCTCCTCATTAAATCGATCGTGACGGGCATGCTCTCGTCCTGGGGAATGGCCTAACCTGTGTGAGACCACCTCGAGGGACGACCGGCGGCGGTCGGATCACTCAAACCTCGTTGTCGCCGGCCCGGTGCTCGCTTATGAGCTGATCGACGAGCTGTGCCTTTTGGTCGCGCTCGCGCTCGAGTGCCCGCTCGTGCCAGTCGGCGATGACGTCCTCGACGTCGGCGTCGCGAGCCACCGCGAGTTCGTCGACTTCCTGCATCGCCACGTCGTCCGCGGGGCCGATCGGTATCTCGAGGTCGAACAGAATCGCCTCCGCGATGTCGGAGAGACCGCCGTCTTTCAGAATGACGCGCGGTTCGAAGTTCGCCAGGAGCTCCGCAGTCGAGCGACCAGCGCCGCTCGCATCGCGCACGTAGACCACGTCGCCCGCCGCGATGCCGTAGGCGTCGTTGGCCTCCCGAATCGCCCCCTTGGTGAACTTCTCGACCACCTTCACTGGCACCAACCCGGCCTGTTTTTCGGAGACGTCAGCGAAGTTCGAGTGATCGAGTTTCCACAACGCTTTCATCCGCTCGACCTTCCGTTTTAACGCCTCGACTTCTTCTCGAGCGTCGTCGCGTTCAGTCTCGAGACGGTCGGCTTTTCGCTCGAGCCGTGACACCTCGCGTTCCTTCCGAATTTTGCGGCGCTCTTCTCGACGCGTGACCGCCAGTTCGGCCTCGAGGTCTTCGATCTGTTCGTCGCGGTCGTCGATGCGACCCTCGAGGGTGTCGACGTGGCCCTCCAGGCGCTCGACCTGGCGCTCGAGATCTCGGATTCGGCGCTCCTCAGGGGTAAGCTCTCGGGGCTGGTGCTCGGGGTCCTCCTCGTCCGGGTCGTCGTCCTCGCTGAGATCCTCGAGAACGGTTTCGACGGTTTCACCGCCGGCAACCACCCGTGCGATGACCGGCCCGCGATCGATCCCGGGCGGGAGCTTTCGGTCGATTCGGTCGAACTGATCGGCGTGATCGTCGACCGCGTAGAGGGCCGCAGCCATCGAATCCCGCTGGTGGTCGTCGTCGTAGGGGTCGTCCCGCGTGCGGTGTTGTTTCTCGTCGATCGGCAGATCCCGATCGGGCGTCCACCCCGCCGCATCGAAACTCCGACGGATCTTTTCGACAGTTTCGGGCATTGGCGTCACGTCCGCGGCCACGATGATCGGCCGACCGCGCTCGACGATCCACTCGATGACCTCCGCGGTGGTGTTCGTGCGCGAACTCCAGACGTCGAGTACCTCCCCCTCGAGGCTGACGATGGCGACGGCGGTGGTCGTACCGGGGTCGACGCCGACGACGACGTGATCGCGACGCTTCGCGAGCGGGCGGAACTCGATCCCGTCGCGGCGTTCGCGTTCGATCTCGATCCGAACGTCACCGGATCGTTCGGTCGACACGGGAATCTCCGCGGGCCGTCCCTCGACGGTGAACACCGCGTTGGCGAACCCGCCGTAGGCCTCCCTGACCTCGCGTTCGAAGTCGAGATCGGCCTCCTCGAGGGAGTTTTCGACCTCTCGGGCGCGGCGTTTGACCGAGCCGTGGATACGTCGGGTGAAGCGGTCGGCGCTCCAGCCGCCCTTGCCGGTCGAGCGCCCTCGGGACACTTTGACCTCGGTCGTGTTCGTGAACGCCGAGACCTCGTAGCCGACGTTGTGGGCGGCCAGCCTGGCGGCCGCCTCCGCTTCCTTCATCGGCTCTTTGGCGTAGGGAATGCCGTGGCGTTTGGCGACACGTGAGAGCGATTCGGGACGCTCGTCGCCGGTCACCTGGACGAGTTTCGTGCCAGTCGGGAGCGACCCCAGAAAGTGGATCAACTGATCCTTGTCGGCGGCGAGTTCGTACATGTTGTCGGTCGCGACGATCGCCGGTTCCTCGTCGGCGATCAACCGTCTGAGTTTTCGATGGGAGACCACGTCCCGCTCGAGGTTCTCCTCGTCGCCGTCGTAGACGACCAGTGCATAGGAAGGGGCATCGCCGCGGACGTCGCCGCTTTGAATGTCGACGCCGAAGACGACCGCGTCGAGTGCACTCGTTCGCGTGCTCACGGAAGGCCATAGGGGCGAACGAGGTATAAATCCGACGCGGGTCGACTCGATCAGGACTGCTCTGCGTCGATACTACAGACGAAGTGGCGACTTCGGTTGCGGGCGATGTAGGCGTACACGCGGTTTCCAACCATTCTGACCGGCGGCAACGCCATCAGGAGCGTCAGCGGGAGGAAGACCCGGAACTGCGCGAACAGCTGTCGAAACGCCTCGTAGCCGCCGTAGGCCTCGCCGTCGTGGAACAGGTACAGCTCTTTTTCGAGGTCGACGTCGTCCCGATCGATCAGTTCACGGGGGACGTCGGACTGGGAGTAAAACTGCACCGAGTCGTTGACGTCGAGGTGTTTGAACGGGTAGAGGCTGCGAGCACAGAAGTAACAGCGCTCGTCGTACACCACCTGGACGGTGTCGTCTTCGCTCGCGGCGAGCCGTCGATAAGCGACGTCCCAGGCAGCAAACAGCGAGAGGACGAGGATCATGTCGATAAAGTAGAGCCCGAGCATCGCGATGACGGAGAGATGGAAGCCGATCAGGCCGAGTACGGGCAGCGTGATCGATACCCCAAGTACGACCGCGACGAGCAGCGACACCTGTACCAGCGCGGTGCCGACGAAACCGATCCACGCCAACAGTTCGTTCTCGACGAACGGTACGGCGAGCGGCCGTTCGATACCGGTCAGTTCCCGGTTGAACAGGATGTCACGCTGGAGGTTAGCACCCGACAGCCAGATGTCGATTGGGCCGTTCAGGAACTTCCCCCACGCCGACCCGACGTAGATGATGGCGACGGCGAGAAGGCTCCACTTGAGCACGCGCACGCGGTACGTCCGCTCAGGATCGCTCTTGAGGAACGCGTTTAACTCCTCGAGAGACTGTTCCCCCGTTCGACGAATCGCGTCGACCGAGAGGACGTCGTCGTCGGTGTCGTGGAACAGGGCGAACATGAGGATGATGTACGCACAGACGAACAGCGATTCGACGGTGCCAGCCAGATAGAGCGTCGACTTGACCGACAGCATGTGCATCAACAGCAGACTCGAAAGTCCGCCCGTCCAACGGGTTCGGTACCCGACGATGAACCCGATCAGCAACGCGGCGACGACCCACTGCTGGTAGCCCAACATCGTCAGGAAGAGATCCTGGTGCAGAAAGTCAATTGGTGGGTTGAAGTGACGGGGCCACTCCTGGTAGAACCCCCAGTCGAGCGAAACGACCCGCCACAGCACGTACGCACCCACGAGGACGCGAACGACGGCGAGGTTGATTGGGGATGATCGGGTCTCGTCGGCAAAATAGTTGATGAACGCGCTCATGTCTGTTCAGGCTCCGTAACGGTCTCGTTTGCCACGTCGATCGTGACGCGGTGGCGTTCCTCGTTCGATGCAACGGCCGTGTTGTCGTCCGTGTAGATCACGGTTCGCTCGTAGATGTGAATGGCTTCGAACTCCTCGTAGTCCTCGAGTTCGTCAGCCGTCCACTGGTGGTCGTCGACGTACCGTGGCGGCTGCAGGCGCTCGTAGGCCGGCGGCCCGCCCGCCTCGATCATCCCCCGATACTCCTGTATCGCCTCGAGGTAGAATCCACCCAACTCGAGGCGTTCCTCGTCGGTGTAATCGTTGGCCATCTCGCCAGCCACCGTCGACGTTCGCGTTCCAGTCATCGGCGGCGTTGCACGGTCGTCGAGTTCGATCTCGTTGCCCGCAGCGTCGACGACGCGGATTTCGTAGTACGTTTCCTCCTCGTCGGAGGGCTGGGCGAATTTGTGCATCTCGACGACGGGCAACAGCGGCATCCCAACCAGCGTTACCGCGATCAGGGTGGCAAAGAAGCCCGCCAGCCAGACCTGCCGAGCCACTCCCCAGTGGGCGAGCGCGAGCACGCCAAGCGTTCCGATGAAGAACAGAATGTATACGGCTGGAAAGATGATGTCGGTGAACTGACTCAGGAATTCGAGCACGAAAGACTCACCATGGCTTCTCGAAGCACGTTGTGTTACATAACTATGGTTTGAAATGAGAATACGACAGTATGAAACTGTGCCTATCCCGGGAATAAGACCGTTTCACACAATGAAACCGTTCACCACGTCCGTGCCAGGCCTCGAGTTGGTGCATTCGTCCCCATCGAGTTCGAGCGATCCCGATGGCTACTCGAGAGGGCGAGAGCACCGGTACTGGATCAGTCCTGGTGTGGAATCTCGAGGTGGTCGCCGTCGTCGGGGATCAATACCTCGCGCTCGAACACCTCACGGGCTTCCTCGAGGTGGGCGCTCGAACGGCCAGCGTACCGCGAGGAGAGGTGGACGAGGGCGAGGCGTTTCGCACCGGCTCGATTTGCGATTCTGGCGGCCTGACGAGCCGTCGAGTGGGCGGTGTCCGCCGCCCGGTCGACCCGGTCGTCGGCGAACGTCGCGTCGTGGATCAGGAGATCCGGTTCGTCTGCGACGTCGACGGTCGCCTCCGTGGGACGAGTGTCGCCGGTGTAAACCACCGTTCGGCCCGGTCGCGGGTCGCCGACGACCTGCTCGGGTTCGACGACGGTACCGTTCTCGAGCTCGACCGACTTGCCTTCGTGGAGCCGGGAGAAGGCCGGCCCAACGGGGACGCCCAGCTCTTCGGCGCGCTCGCGGTCGAACCGACCCTTTCGCTCGTCCTCGATCAGCGCGTAACCGATCGACCTGGTGTCGTGATCGGTGTCGAACGTCCGAACCTCGTAGTCGTCGCCGCGGTAGGCGAGGTCGCCGCCACTCACTTCGTTGATTCGAACCGGGAACGACGGGCGATTGCCGAGTAGCGAGACGAGCGAGCGAATCTGGCGGCGGGTGCCATGCGGACAGTGGATCGACAGGGGGTCTTCCCGGTCGTTGAAGTCCATCGTCTGGAGCAAGCCAGGGATGCCCAGGACGTGATCGCCGTGGCAGTGGGTGACGAACACGTGGGAGATGGCAAAGCCGGTTCCACAGCGCATCATCTGTCGCTGGGTTCCCTCCCCGGCGTCGAACAACAACTGGTCACCCTCGCGGGCGACGAAGAGACTGCTCGGATTCCGCGTCGTGGTCGGAATCGCGCCACTCGTCCCCAGAAAGGTGACTGACAGTTGCATCATCACCGTCTCTGTCCGCGTCGATTAAACCCGCTTCGGATCAGGACTCGTCTCGAGGACGCCCCGGGAAACCACGTGTCGCGTACGCCTGCTGAACCGCAGGTGCGCACAGGAGCAGCATACAACTGATTCCAGGTGGCGACCAGGGAGAACCGACGCCAGACCACGAGTGACACACCCTCGATCACCGGAGTGTGTTCGAATCGTCCGACGACCAGTAACTGACAACTACTCGAGCGTTCACCAGTGGAACGAACGAATCACTTTACCCGGATGCCGTTGTACGGTACCATAACTGTCACACCCGATGAGTCCGAGCGTTACATTCAGCACCCTCAAACTCCTCGTCGCGATACTGGGTACAGTCGCCGTCGTCGTCGCGGCCGTCGTCGTCATCGGACAGGCACCAGCGATCATGGGCGTCGACGACCAACCCGAAGCGACGATCACGTTCGAGGATCAGACCACCAACGGCACCAATGTCGAAATCGAATCAGTGTCGCTCTCGGACGGCGGATTCGTGGTGATCACGAACAGCGCCGGCGAGCGCGTCGCCGTCTCCGAACATCTCGGGGCTGGAAGCCACGAGAACGTCACAATCGAGCAAAACGAGGACGATTCAGGTGACTTGCTCGGACAGTTGACGGCAACTGTTCACCAGGATACGACGGGTGATGGCACCTACGCGTTCGAAACGAGCGACGGCGAGGAAGACCGCCCCTACATCGAAAACGGCTATCCCGTAAGCGATCGGGCGAGCGTGACCCTCACCAGCAACGACACCGACATCGCCACGGACTCCTTCCACGTCGAATCAATCGACGTTCCCTCGACGGCAACGACCAACGAGACGGTCGAGATCCGTGCCGAAATTCGGAACCCAACCGACGTCGAGACCCGCCAACACGTCGACCTGCGCGTCGACGGCGAGGTTCGCGAGCGAAGTATCGTCGAACTCGAGGCCGAGGAGACCAGCACCGTCGTCTTCGAGATCGACACTGCCGACCTCGAACCCGGCGACCGAACCATCGGCGTCTACACGACCGGCCACGGCGCGCTGAGCGTCCTCGCAGTGGCGTACGACATCGAACCGTCACTCGAGATACTCGAAGCGAACGAATCGGCTGCCGTCGTCAACGCGTCGCTCCCCGAAGACGGGTTCCTGACCGTCGAAAACGAAGATAACGCATTGCGTGGAACGAGCGAGAATCTCTCGGCCGGCGACAACGAGAACGTCACCATCGAGTTCGACGCCGAGGCCGGCGACGAGACGCTGTACGTTGTCCTCTATGCCGGCGAACCCGGCGGGTACGACGAGGAAACTGGCTTCCCGGACGCCGATCCGATCACCATCGAAGGCGACCGGATCGAAGCGGCGATCACCTCGAGCGACGACGAACTGTCCGAAGACTAGTGGCGTTCTAGGCCCGAACTGATGGCGAAAACAGGCGGTTGCGTCCGATTTCGCGCTGCAGGCCACGCCTGGAACAACACCTACGACATCCAGCGGTAACCGACCGATTCTTACCGCCACCGACCCTACGCCAGTTCGATGGACGCGCCGCTGTGGACGGAGACCTACGCGCCGACCCTCGAGGAGTTGCCACAGGACGACGCCCGACGCTATCTCGAACGAGCTGTCGAGGAGCCGATCAACCTCATCCTCCAGGGCCCGCCGGGAAGCGGGAAGACGGCGGCGGCGAAGGCACTCGCGGCGGCAGCCCACGGAGTTCCGGAGTCGTCCGTGGACGACTCCGGGGAGCGCCAGACCCCGTCCGGCGGTAATCCGGACAACGACCTGATCATCATCAACGTCGCCGACTTCTTCGGCCGGACGAAAACCGAGATCAAGAACGATCCCCGCTTTGCGAGCTTTCTGACCGGCCGTTCCGCGATGTCCAAACGCGACATGATCAACCACGTCCTCAAGGAGTCCGCGAGCTACGCCCCCGTGTCGGGCACCTACAAGACAGTCCTACTCGACAACGCCGAGGACGTCCGCGAGGACTTCCAGCAGGCGTTGCGCCGGATCATGGAGCAACACCACCGGACGACCCAGTTCGTGATCGCCACCCGCCAGCCCACGAAACTCATCCCGCCGATCCGCTCGCGGTGTTTCCCCGTCTCGATGCGCGCGCCCACGAGCGAAGAGACCGTGACCGTCCTGAAGCGCATCGTCGAGGCCGAAGACGTCGACTACGAACGAGATGGCCTCGAGTTCGTCGCCGGCTACGCCGACGGGAACCTCCGACAGGCGATCTTGGCCGCCCAGACGACCGCCGAGACCGAAGGCGAGATCACGATGACGACGGCCTACGAGACGATCGGGACGGTCGGCTACGCCGACGAAATCGAGTCGATGCTCGAGGACGCCGAAACTGGGGCGTTCACCGACGCCCGCTCGACCCTCGACGACCTCCTCGTGGACGAGGGCCTCGACGGCGGTGAGGTGCTCGAGGAGGTGCTGTCGGTGGCGAGAAAGCGCTACCAGGGTCGGGAACTGGCGCGTATCCACCGGCTGGTCGCCGACATCGAATTCGAGATGACCGAAGGAGCGAGCGACCGGATTCACGTCGGCCATCTGCTGGCTGAGTTGGGTCGGGATAGCTGAGGACTCGGTACGGGGAGTCGAGAAATCCGTTAGCTCGAGCCGCGGTGTCGTTCCGAGCCGTGCCATCGCTCGAGTACCGGTTTGTCACCCGCATACCGCATCCACACCCTCACACTGCATACTGCATCTACACACCACACTGCACACTACATCTACACCCTCACACCACATACCGCATCTACACACCACACCCACACGCTCACTATCAACGCCGTGGTATCGAAAGGCATGCCAACGGTGCTCGACACCCACATCCGGAACCGATTTCGCGTCCAGCCCAACCACGCGAACAACAACGAGACCCTCCACGGCGGCAACCTGATGAAGTGGATCGACGAGGTCGGCGCGATGAGTGCGATGCGTTTTGCCGGCGAAACATGCGTGACCGCCCAGGTGAACGAACTCGACTTCGAGCGACCGATCGGGATCGGCGACACGGCGCTCGTCGAGGCCTACGTGTACGCCGCCGGTACCTCGAGCGTCCGTGTTCGCATCCGTGCCTGGCGCGAAGAGCCCCGGACGGGGGCGACCGAGAAGACGACGGAATCGAGTTTCACGTACGTCGCGATCGATACCGATGGACGGCCGACACCGGTTCCCGACCTCGAGGTAGATTCAGAACGGGGACGGGAGCTACGAGAGCGTGCGCTCACGGCCGAAGACGACAATAGTACCAACTGAAACGATGTACACACTGATCGTCGATACGCCTGACAAGCAGATGTACACTGACGTGCAGGACCACGATAGTACTCGCATGAATCGGGGTAGCCCGCCGGTGAGTCGGCGAACACAACTGTAAACAGTTATCCGACTGCGGGCGCAACCACCCCACAAGATGGCCAAGGACGTCAAACCGACCCGGAAAGAGTTGATGCAGATCGAAGATCGCATCGACCTCTCCGAGCGCGGGCACGGAACCCTCGAGAAGAAACGTGACGGGCTCATCATGGAGTTCATGGACATTCTGGATCAGGCCCAGGACGTCCGCGGGGAGCTTTCGGACGACTACGAGCGCGCCCAGAAGACGATCAACATGGCCCGGGCCATGGAGGGTGACGTCGCCGTTCGTGGCGCGGCGGCGGCCCTGCAGGAACACCCCGAGATCACGACCGAGTCGAAGAACATCATGGGCGTCGTCGTCCCCCAGATCGAGTCCTCGAAAGTGACCAAGAGCCTCGACCAGCGGGGCTACGGGATCATGGGCACCTCTGCCCGCATCGACGAGGCCGCCGAGGCCTACGAGGAGCTCCTCCAGAGCATCATCCTCGCCGCCGAGGTCGAGACAGCGATGAAGAAGATGCTCCGGGAGATCGAAACCACCAAACGGCGCGTCAACGCCCTCGAGTTCAAACTCCTCCCGGAACTCTACGAGAACAAGGAGTTCATCGAGCAGAAACTCGAGGAACAAGAGCGCGAGGAGATCTTCCGGCTGAAGAAGATCAAAGAGAAGAAAGAAGCCGAAGAAGAGGAAGAAGCCGCCCAGGCCCTCCGCGACGCCGAGGAGCGCGAACCCGCAACCGCGAGCGGCGTCCCGGGAACCAACTGACGCCCAACCGAATACCTCCGCGAAACACCGTTTTTCTCTCGATGATGTATTCTTGTGACTGTGACACCACCCCGATTTCGTTCGCCGTCCCCACGTCGCTTCGAGCATATGCGCCCGACGAAGCCGACGCGGCGGCGATCTGTCCGCGCTGTCTCCGCGTCGAACCGGTCGCCGACACCGACACGACGGACGATGTGGCCTTCGATCGGCTGAGTTCGTCGTTCCCAACCGGCGAGGCCGGCGTGGCGCTCGCGCTCGCGATCGGCCTGTGTGCGTCGCTGGCGACGAACCGCTCGGCCCTCGAGGACGCACTCGAGGCCGTCGAACGGGCCGGGGCCGACCCCTTACTGGCCCTCGATCGGCTGCTCGCAGAGCCGTCGGTCGAGCCGGCGATCGACCTCGAGCGTCGACGCCACCAGCTCGAGCAATTGCTGTACGGCTAGAACACCAACGCCAACGTCTCCGCTCGAGTGTCTCACGACGTCCACGAATCGGTATTAGAGGACGATCGTGACGACGGTGAAGAGGATGAGCACGCCGGTGATGTCACACACGTTCGTGACGACCGGAATCGTCGTATCGTCCGGATCGTACCCCAACCGGTAGGACGTCGAAACCGAAACGACACTGACGACGACCACGAACACCGAAAGGAGCATCCCGCTCACCAGCGAAATCGTGAGCACTGCCGCCAGCGAGAGCGTGCCGCCGAGCACTCGTCCAATCGCCCAGGCAGCGATGCCGACGAGCACGAACACAGTGAACCCGAGTCCGAGCACCGCCCCGGCGTTCGCTCGAACGCCCGGGTTGTCGAGCGAGAGTTCGAACGTCCCGAGATGCAACTGCGTCGACAGGCGAGAACACATAATCGATCCGAGGTTACCCGCCGTCCCGATCTGTACCGGAACCAGAATCAAGAGCGCGGGGTTGGTGAGCAAAACCTCCTCGAACGTGTCGAGGACGGTTCCCGAAACCATCTGGAGGAGCGATAGTGCTGCAAGCAACGGCACCATCGTGAACACCATCGTTCCGATCCGCCAGTCGTCCCCCAGCCCGAACTGATCGTCGTCATCGTCCGCGCCGGTGACCTCTTCGTAGAGGTCGCCCAGCGACTCGCTCATTCCGGTGAGGTCGTCCCCGGCGTACTCGTCTCTCATAGGAACAACCCGACGAGGTAAATGGCGATGAGCAAGAAGGCGATGCCGAAGACGTCGCCGAGTGTCGTGACGAGCGGCCCGACGATGTTGTCGGGATCGTGTCCGTATCGGTAGCCAACGAAGACGACGGTAACGAGGGTCGACAGCATGAGTATCGCGGAGAGGAACCCGGCGACGACCATGATGCCGACGAGCTGGAGCAGGCTCCCGCCGCTACCGAAGAGGACGAGAACGAAAAACGCGACGACCGCGATGAACACGGAGACGACCATGCCGTTGATGAACGAGGCGACGATGGCGTTCGAGAGGCGAGTATCGAGGGTGAACCGGGGTTCGATCAGTCCCTGGTGGAGTCCGCTCGAGAGTCGGGCACCGAGCGAGCCGTAGACGCCGCCTCGAGTCGCCAGAAACGCGGGCAACAGAACGAGAATTCCCGGGACGCGTTCGATCCCGTTTCGCATCGTTTCACTACCCAGGATCGTGCCGGCAAACAGGCCGGCAACGAGACTGACGAGAATCACCGGAAGCGCCTGTCGATACACGTCCCAGGCAGATGCCTGTGCACTCATTGCCGAGTCGTTCACAGCCTATAGTGAAAAATCACCCGACGGGTCGTTCTTCCTATGGCATGCTGATTCGGGCATGCTGATCTCGAGGCCCCGATCCTCGAGCGCGTCGGCCCAGGACACCCGACTCGCTACGTCTCCCCACCGGACGGCAGTCGAACCCCTGCCGCCTGAAACCGTCGGAACACGTCGCTCCCCCACTCGTAGGCTGCCTCCGAATCGTTCTCGATAACGCCCACCGTCTCGCCGTCGTCGGTTACCACGACGAACGTGTAGGCGGTTGTCGTCGTCTCCAGCAGCACGAGTCCGTACGGGATCGACTCGACGACGTGACCGTGGAATCGACCCGTCTGAAATACTCGCTCGAGTGACGCGCCGTGGTCGTCCAGCACGAACGAGAGCAACTCGTCGGTAAAGACGACCTCCGCGTCGAGGTGGCCAGCGATCGTTCGTTCGGTCAAAATCCGTCGAAACTGTGGAATCGGCTCCGTCGCCGCAATGCCGCGAAATCGAACGGCATCCTGTAACCGGTTTGCGATCGTCTCGAGCGGCTGGTTCGGAGTCAGACGGGAGGGTTCGTGGATCGTCGCTCCCTCGAGCAACGCCATCGACAGCGGCGCATCAGTTGGAACGGCCGCCAGAAGGTGACTGACGTCGACGACCGACTCGAGTGCGTTTCTGGCGTCCCGAAACGCCGAGAGTGCCAGTCGGCCGGCCATAGTCAACCGGAGTCGCCCCTCGTCTCGCTCGAGTAAGCCGAACGTCATGAGTTCGCGAACGCCCCGATCGACCGTCGATCTCGACGAGTCGGTCGTTGCCTCGAGGTCGGCTTTCGTCCCCGGGTCGGCTTCGAGTGCCGCTAACAGATCGTACCGGCGGGAAATCGTCTCGAGCGGATTGGAGCGTGATGGAGACGCCATCTAGTAGGGCCACGAGTGGCCGTGAGGAAAAGGTCTCGGTCACGTGACCTGCGAGCAGATGGTCGGCGAGCGACTCGAGTGCGGTGTAACCGAGACGGTAGTATCGTGTAGCCGAAGGCGACGACTCAGACGCCCACCGACGAGTGAGGAGTCTGTTAGACGCCCGTATTGTACCGCAGAATACCCGCAACCCCGCCAAAGGCGTTGTAGAGCTGTTCGCCCTTCTCGAAGTCAGTCGAGATGAATTTCGTCTCGGTGCCGCGCTGTTCGGCGATGTTAATCAGGTGCTCGATCGCGTCCTCGCGGTCGTCCTCGGTCGCCTCGACGTCGCTCCCACACTCGCTACAGCTGTGAGACGGCGTCGCCTTTCGTCGGTCGATGAGTTCGTAGTCGGTGTTGCCACAGTCACCACAGTCGAAGGTGACGACGTCCTTGCGCAGATCCTCGCTGATCAGCAGGTTCTCCACCGACCCCATCACGAGGTTGGTGCGAGTCTGCTCGAACCCGTACGTGGCGAGTTCCCCGCTGTGAAGCTCCTTGAAAAAGCGCTCCATCTGCGTTTTGTCCTTCATCACCTCGGCGTCGGCGAGGGCCTCGCCTGCGTTGTCGACGAGATCCTTGAGTCCCGACTCGTCGGTGTAGGAGACGTCGAACTTTCCGAGCACCGTGTCCTGGATTTCGTGGTGGAGGTAGTCACCGTCGAGGAACTCGTCTTTCGTCGGGGAGGGTCCGCCAACGAGGACGCCGTCGAGTTCGTGGCGCTTCGGGACGAACAGGTCGTTCGCCATTCCCGCCACCTCCTGATAGAAGTTGTCGATCGCCTCGAGTCGCAGGCGGGCGAACCGCTGGGCGGACTGGCCACCTTTTCGCTGCTTGCCGGGAACGAGCGAGGAGGCGGATTTAACGGGCTCGATGCGCTTTCCTTTGAGCCAGCCGACGTTCGCCTCGCGCCGGTCGAGCACGATCAGACCGTACAATCCGTGATCCTCGAGCATGTACTCGAGGGGGTCAGTCAGGAAGTCCGAGTCGCAGTGATAGCGGAAGGACTCGACGGGCTGGGGTGGGCTCTCGAGGACGCGGGTGACCATCTCGGTCTGGCCGCCACCGGAGTCGACGGCACCCGAAAAGAGTACCATCCCCTTTTCCGGCGGGAAGTTGTCGTAGTAGCGCAGTCGATCCTTGATGCTCGTCAGCGCGTCCTGGACGTTCGTCCGGGTCTGTTTGGACTTGATGTTCGCGGCTTCGCTGTGTTCCTGGGTGACGTGTGCGACCACGTCGCTGATCTGTCGGTCTTCGGGGACGTAGATCGTCACGAGTTGCGTGCCCGACCCTTCGAAATTGTTGAGATCTTCGATGACCTTCCGGAACTCGTATTTCTTCCGGTCGGATCCCTCCTGGTCGCCCTCCTGACTCATTGTCTCTCTAGAGCGGAGCCGTGGGTAAGTAACCTTTGACACGCGAATAGCGTCAGCAGCCGCCGTTATGGCGGGCGTTGACGGGGTTGTGCCGTTCGTGTTCGAACTCGAGCTGTCAGTACGGATACCCCGGATAGACGGCACCGAGTCCCCAATCTCGCGGGATAGCCGTATTGAGCCACTGCTGGGCGTGTCGAACCTGTGGCCAGTTCTGATCCGATCCGTTCACGCGAACCTCGAAGTGGAGATGCGGGCCGGAACAGTTCCCCGTACACCCCATGTCCCCGATACGCTGACCAGCGCTCACCCAGTCGCCCTGGTTGACGTGGAAGTTCGAGAGGTGCGCGTACCGTGTTTCGAACCCGCCGCCGTGGTCGATGTAAATGACGTTCCCGTAGCCACTCGCCCAGCCGGCGTAGGTGACGGTACCCTGACGACTGGAGAAGATCGCCGTTCCAGAATCGTTCGCGATGTCGATTCCCCGGTGGTAGCCGTGGGAGCGGTCGTCGCCCCAGATCGAGGAGACGTACCCCCAGGTTCCGTACGAGAAGTTGGGATGGGCCGTCCAGTCCTCGGCACAGTAGCCCGTCACGCGACTGTTATCGTTGCCACAGCCGTTGATCCGCACCTGCCACCAGCGGTAGCCGTCGTTGTCCCATGGGCCACCATCGATGATCATGCCCGTCCCCTCCTCAGCGGTTTTGACGACGTTTCCGCCGAGGCTGGGGTGATCGCGGATGTTCAGGTTGGAGGTCGTGTAAATCGGCTCGTCGGTACCGTGGGCGGCGACGTTCCCCGAGAGCACGACCGGAGCGGCGAGGCCGGCGGCCGCGACTCCGGCCGCCTTGCCGAGTACCGATCGTCGGCTGAGTCCGTCACCGCCAGGGTTCTCGTCTTCCGGTACTCTGGCGTGTTCTCGAGCCCGTTCCTCGAACTCCTCAGGCGTGAGCGTCAGCTTTCGTCGATCGATCTTCGTCTCCACCCAGTCCATATCAGCCGGTTGCCCGCAGCTACCGGTGTGTTCCGTGTCGGTACAGCCATGTGCGTGATATTCTGCCATGGTTCGAGGTAACATCCAACATCACAGTATATAAAATTCTATGTTTGTAAACATAGGATAATATCCGAGTGACATTATATTCCGTTTTTCGCCTAGTAAATCTACTAATTTATAACAAAGATAGTTTATCAGTCGGGCTCGAGACGATTCGTACAGCTTCTGTCGGGTGGACAGGAAAATCGCGAAAGTGACTCGAGTAACGTCCCTTGGCTGTGACTCGAGTCTCAGCGACGCCGACTTCGGCTGTATCGACCACAGACGACGGTCGTGATTCCCGAAAATTGGTGACACCATCTTGTCCCCTGGCGTGGAAGACCTACAGACGATGGTCGTCTCCCTCCACATGGGCTGGCGTCACCTGCTCTTTGCCAACTGGCCAGTCGACCCTGCTCTCGTCGAACCGGCCGTCCCCGACGCCCTCACCCTCGAGGCGTTCGACGGGGCGGCCTGGCTCTCGGTCGTTCCCTTTACGAACGTCGACGTCCGCCCTCGAGTCGCCCCGGCCGGCATCGGGATCGGCCTCCCCGAACTCAACCTTCGCACCTACGTTCGCTACGGCGCCAACCCTGGTGTCTACTTTTTCAGCCTCGATGCGGACGGGTTGCTGGCCGTCCTCGGCGCCAGGCTCTTCCATCACCTGCCGTACTACTACGCCAGTATCGATATCCGTGCAAGCAGCGGTCGCATCAGGTTCCGGAGTCGCAGACGACACCCCGGTTCCAGACCGGTTCACTTTCGGGCGAGCTACGAGCCCACGGGAACCGCGTTCCACGCTGCCCCTGGAACCCTCGCGAGCTTTCTGACTGACCGGAGACGGTACTACACCGAAGCCCAGGATGGCACGCTTCGATACGCCGAAATCGACCACGAACAGTGGCCGCTCTACGACGTCGACGTCGTCCTCGAGGAGAACACGCTCTTCGAGGCGAACGGATTCACGAAACCCGATGGCGAGCCCCGCTATCTGTATAGTCCCGGTGTCGATACGGTGGCCTCGAGGAGTAAGTGGCTGGAGTAGGTGAAAGAGCAGACGTACGGAGCGACAGTAGCGAGTAGCCTCGACGATCACACCGAGGAGCGGTGCCGATTCGCACTCCCCGAGATCATCACAGATCCAGTCCGAGCACGGTCGCCTCGTCGACTTCGCCGTTTTCCTTGCGCCAGAGTCGGTTGTTCACCGAGACGCCCCCACCGTACGGCGCGTCGACATCCGGGCGGGCGTACTCGAGGGGGCCAACGGCGTACTGGCCCGTGGCGTCGTCGGGAACCTCCACGTAGTACCGGAGCGTCCCTTCCTCGACTTCGTGGTCGAAGGTCACGACCGTGCGGTACCCCTCGAGCTCCTCGACGGTGACGTCCCCGGCAACGACCTCCCAGTCGACGGGAATCCGATCCCGGACGCGGACGGGTTCGTCAGCGTCCACGTGGACGCGAACCTGGCTCGTCTGGCCGGCGGTGAACAGCGAGGCGTCCGCCTCGCGTTCGATCTCGAGGTCGACCGGCGTGTCGGTACCCACCTCGATCTCGTCGTGAGCGATCGTCTGTGGCCCCCCGTTGATCCCACTCGAGACGGTGACGCCGTTCCGGATCACGGCCGACCAGTGAAACGGGGTTCCGGTCGTGAGTTCCCCGAGCGTCGCGTCCTCGGGCACGTCGGGGCCGACGCGGGAGTAGCCGGTCTCCTCGAGGTCGAAGTCGTCGGTGATCCGCAGGAACCGCGTGCCGGCGTGGTAGTGGCCCGCGACGACGGTGCCGTCCGTGTCGATATCGAGGTTGTGTGCACTCAGGTTGAAGTCGTCGAAGCCCTCGTACTCCCAGTCGTCGTCCGCGGCTTCGTGTTCGAAGCCGGGCGTTTCGTCGAACGTCTGATCGGTCGACTCGAGGAGGATCCAGTGGTCGAGTTCGGTCGCCGGTTTCGCCTCCGGATCGTACATCTCAAACGCCTCTCGACTCGCCGGTTCGACGCCGTCCTCGAGGAGCGTCGAGGAGATGCCGAGATAGGTAGGGTCGGCCTCGCCTTCGATCACCGCGTCGAGCGGGTCAGCGTCAACCAGGTAGTAGTGACCGGACTCGCCGTCGGTGCGGACGTGCCCCTGATCCGCGTGGCTCGCGGGCGTCTCGTGACCTGCGACGAACACGCGCTTGCCCCCGAGGAGCGTCGGTACGGGGACGGTGTGGTGGGCGCGCTCCATCTCGAAGACCCCCAGTTCCTCGATGTCCGTCGGATCGCTCACGTCGAGAAGCCGCGTGCCAGCGTCCCAGTTGGCGTCGTACAGGATCGGAATCCCGTACCGGGGGTCGTCCTGGACGACGACGTCGTGGACGTAGGTCGAGCCGCCCTCGGTGCCGACTTCCGGCTCGGCGAGTTCGCTGTCGTAGTTCCACCAGTTGACGTGCTCGAGCGTCCCCAATTCGCGGTCGAACGCGAAGACGTTGATCCCGCCGGTGACGCCGTCCTCGCCGTGGGCGGTGAAGACGTACTCGCGGCCACCGATCTGGTGGTACCAGGCGTTGTGCGGCCCGAGCGTCCACACCGAGAGCGTCGTCTGGGTGACGAACTCGGGGTTCCCCGGATCGGAGACGTCGACGACCTCGAGTGCCGCCGCGTCGGCACCGCCGTCGTGGTCGTCCGTCCCGCTCGAGCCGTCGACCTCCCCGAACAGCGCCGTGAGCGGCTGCTTCGAGAGAAACGCGTACTGCCCGTCGTCGCTCACTTTCACGTCCATCACCGCCGCGGCGTCGTTCTCGTTCCGGAAAAAGGAGAGACAGTTGATGTCGACCGACTCGAGTTCGCTCCGGGACTCGGCTCGCGTGAAGTCGCTCACGTCGAAGATCGCTAACCCCCTGTCCGGCGTCTCGTCACGCGAGGAGAAGACGGACGCGAACGCCAGGTCGTCGTGGATCCGGAGTTCGCTGAACCCGCCGTAGTGGGGATCCTCCGGTCGCCCGGCGAGGGAGGCGGAGCCGACGCCGCCGGCGCTGTGGTAGCCGACGACTTCGGTGTTCGCCGCGGCGTCTCGCCGCTCTCCGTCGAACTGATCGCCGGTTCCGCCGTTGGTCGATTCCTTGTGCGCTACCGCCGTACTGCCGATGGCTGCGACGCCCAACGCGCCCGCAGCGGCCTGCAGAACGGCTCGTCTGGTTCGTGACTCGAGTGACTCGCGTGCTGGCATCAGTGGCTCCGTTCCGTGATACCAGTAGTCACCATTAGGGCGTTCTGACAAACCCATCAAAAGGAACTGGCACGATCGGCTGCTCGAAGGCGACTGGCTTCGAAGAGAAGAGCTCACAACACACCACAATTACTTCGATTTGTATATCAAATAGCTACATAAATCGAAGCATATCGCACACGTCAACGACGCGTATCGGAACGCTCCTCGAGAGCCCAATTGCCAGCTTCGTCGTTTGGGTCACTACCTATTTTTCAGTTATATACCGAGACGAGGGGCCGGCGCAGATATCGAACACGGGAAGACGGTCGCTCTCGCTACGCTCGAGCGCTTGCGACTTCCCTGCTCGAATCTGCACGACGTCATCATCGCCCGCATTTCGAACTCCTCGCTCCGCTCGTCGTCGTGAAATGCGGAAAGAATGATGGGCCGGCGCAGATTCGAACTGCGGTTACGGCCACCCGAAGGCCGAAGGATGCCAAGCTACCCCACCGGCCCGCACTCGAGGGCAGGCTAGCTGGCAGTTTAACGTTTGCGAATAGTGGCGATTTCGATACTAATCAGGGCGCACGAGCCTCGAGCGTCGCACAGATCGCCGACAATTGTTCGAGGGTCGTCTCGAGCGAGCCCGAATTATCGATGCTATGATGCGATTCTTCGGGCGGCTCGAACTCGGACTCGAGAAGCGTGTAGACCGAGAAGTCCGCATCGCTCGCATCACCCTCCCGTTCGGCGATCCGTTCCCGGACGACGTCCGTCTCACACGTCACCCGAACCAGATCGAACCGGGCGTCGGCAGCCTCGGCAACCGCGCGTGCCTGCTCGCGTAGGGACTCCCGCCGGAACGTGCCATCCACGACCGCGACTCCCGCCTGCTCGAGCGTCGTGGCGGCCCGCGAAAGCGTCTCCTCGTAGGTCGCACGCGTCTCCTCGGGGGTGTAGTCGGGATCCGGAAAACAATCCTTGCGGACGACGTCGGTACGGACGAGGTCGGCCTCGAGTCGGTCGGTGAGTTCGCCCGCGACGGTGGTTTTTCCGGTGCCGGGGAGACCACAGACGACGACGAGGCGCTTCCGTGTGGACATGTCGGGTTCGATGAGTACATTCGCTGGTGGGGTTTAGGGCTTTGCGCTTCGTCTCACGTTCGCGAATCGGGTGCGTGACCAAGTTCAAAAAATCACGCTGAAACCTCAAAACTGCGCGTAGCCGTCCGTGTCGAGATAGTGGTGAGCAACCGTGATCGCCTGATCGGCGTGGAGCACCGTCGGGCCGAGTCGGAGTCGCCGGTCGACCGCTGTCTCGAGCACGTTCGCCTCCTCGTCGGTGAAGTCGTGATGATCCGAGAGGACGAACACGGGATCGACGAGCGTCTCCGGGGACACGTCGACGATTGCCTCCCCATCCTCGTAAAGCTGGACGACCGTTCCCGCCGATCCGACCTGCTCGAGTGTCGCCTCGAACCCGCGTCGATAGAGTTCGATCCCCGGGCCTGGTTCGGCTGGCAGTGCGCCGATCGCTTCCTCGCGCTGCTCGAGGGCGTTTCTGACCAGCGCCGCCGTGCTTCGTTCGTCTGGGTTGAGCCGCCGGAGTTCAGCGCCGTCGAACGTGATCGTGAACTGATCCCGGACGACGACGTGTACTCGAACGTCGGTTCGAATGCCGTGTGAGGTGACGAACGACGCGGTGATCGAGCGAGCGATGGCATCGAGTCGACCCGCTCCGCCCGCGAGGTCGTCGAGGGAGAACTCGCCGTCGATGGGGACGTCATGTGCCAGCAACACGAAGTGGCGCATAGGGTTACTCGAGCCCCCTCGAGTTTACGGGTATCGATCAGTGCCTCACGGGTGTCGATTAGCAGCCCAGGGCCGGCACTGGCAAGGCCAAGGACTTCTCGGGAACGCACTGTCCATCGTGTAATGGCAGCAACCAATGGCGACGGCCGACAGTTACTCAGCGCGCTCGAAGGGAGACGCTGTCCGAGCTGTCGAGCGGGATCGCTGGTTCGCGACCGGTACAAAGGTAACCTGGCGGCACTCTGTGAGGAGTGTGGAACGCCACAGGCACAGCTCTGGTAAGCGGGCGACAGACGCTTCGGCACGCTCCACGCGAGAAATTCACGACCGACGAAATCGACACGCCGCGAGTGGCATCCAGATCACGCTCGAGGCGCACGCATCGAGACTCGAGTCAAAGCCAACTCGAGTCGGCGATGAGTAACCGGTTACTGCTCGGAGGAGTCGACTCCAGCACACCCACGGACTCGATTGGCCACCCGAACCAATCACCGCCACAGCCGTCCCACGACTGGCGTCTGTTCACGCGCGAGTTCGGAGACCAGTGAGACGGCTTCGTCGGCCGCCTCGCGGTCGACGCCGCCACCGTATCGGGCCTGTTCGTACAGTTTGGTGACCCGTCGGGCGCGGGGATCGACGGTGCCGAACAGGCGCAGCGATTCCAGATATTGTCGCGGTGATTCCCCCCGTTTTCGCGGGCGGTACCGCCGGGCCAGGAGTACCTCGAGACGGTCGTACGCCCGCTCGGTGTCGGCGACCGGATCCGCGCGGAACCCGTGCCAGTACAGCCGTACCTCCCGGTTGACCAGGGAGGGAACTCCCGAGCGGCGAACGCCGGCAGCGACGCCGATGAAGAGCGCGACGCCGAGGAGGAGGTCACCGGGGGCGACGGGGATACCCTCGTCCTCCTCCTCTGCCCCGTCGGTGCCCGCATCGGAATCAGGGAGCCCCGATCCGGGGTCGCTTGGCTCGAGCAGATCGCTCCCGTCCGTCGTCCCGCCTTCGCCACCCGGATCGAGTCCTTCGTATCCAGGCGTCATGCCCGGAGACGACTGATTGCTGTCGGAGTCGTTTTGATCGATGATGTCTTCGAAGTCGTCGTCAGGCTCCGGAATGTCGGGCTCTTCGTCCTCGATACCGTCAGCCGGGACGTCCTCGCTGGTATCGGTGTCGACGTTCGCTTCGCCGTCCTCGCGAGCCTGCTCGAGGCGCTCCTGGTGGGTGGTGTCGCGCTCGGACGACGGGGTCGGCTCGAAAGCGACCCAGCCGTGCTCGGGGAAGTACACCTCGACCCAGGCGTGGGCATCGAGGCCGCGGACGACGTACTCGTGATCGTCGACCTGCTGACCCGACGTGTATCCCGTGACGTACCGGGCAGGGATCTCCTCTGCACGGAGCATCTGGGCCATCGTCGTCGCGAAGTAGACGCAGTAACCCTCGTCCATCTCGAAGAGGAACTCCTCCGCGGCGTTGCCGCCTGGGCGGTCGACCTCGAGGGAGTAGTCGTACTCGTCGTGGAAGTGCTGCTCGATGGCCACGGCCTTTTCATAGGGCGTCTCGGCGTCGCCGACGATGTCGGCGGTTGCCGTCTCGAACTCCGAGGAGAGCGTCTCCGGCGTCTGGAGGTAGTAGTCGGTGACGTGCTCGGGGTAGTCGGTGCCCGCGTTCGTGAGTTCCTCGGGGTCGGCCCGGATGACGGCGCTCTCGACGTTGTAGGTGTCGCCCTCGATGACCGGGCCGTCGGGCATCGGCTGGCCGTGATCGGTGACGCTGACGTGCTCGGCGATGTCGCCCTCGATCGCCGTCGGGTGGGGCGAAACGGGCATCACGTGGAGTTGGCGTTCGATCGTGACCGTCTGTCTGACGGTGTCGTATTCGCCCTCCGGTGTGGGTAGTCCAGCAGTGTTGTAGCTATCGTCTGGCCCGCTTCTGACCCAGGCGTCGCCCGTATAGCGGTCGTACACCCCCGTTCGCCAGTAGGTCGGTTCCTCGCTCACGACCGTGAAGTGAACCTCTGGGGAGAGATCGACCGACCCGCTGATCGACGTCCGATCCGGGTCGCTGTCGATCGCGCCGTCGAGCGTGCTCGGGCCACTGTCGACCAGGAACGTCGGACTTGCTGCCCCACCGGGGACGAACGTGATCGTCATCGAGAGGACGACGATCACCGCGAACAGAATCGCCAGCACGTCCGCCTGGGCGATCGTCCCGCCACGGTGGTCGAGTTCACCGAAACCGACTGCGGCGATGCCGCCGACGACGCCGACGACCGTCACCCCGGTCGTCGCGTCCGTCGTCAACACCAGGAAGACCAGCGCGATTCCACCCGGAACGACGCTCAACGCGTAGCGCTCGCGCATGACGAGATACCACGACAGAAACACCGGCCCCGGAGCGAACCCGAGCGTCCATATTCCTGCTTCGACCATCTGGAGAATCGACATCCCGGTCGCCAGCGTAATCGTATCCGAGAGGAACGTGTCCGCCTGCAAGATCATCGCACCAGCCCCGTGACCGGTCGCCTCGAGGTAGTACAGAAAGCCGATCGCTCCAGCACCGAGCCCGATCGCGAGAGCGGTTCGCGGCTGGATCGCGTGGGCGAGCACCGTCGCCGTGACGGCCATCGTCAGGACGAGGAGGTACAGCGACTGGGTACCACCGACCGTTCGCGTGATGTCCGCCAGCACGTGCACGTACGCGCCCGTCAACACGATCATGCCGGCCAGTGCCAGCGTTCTGAACACCGACGCGTCGACCGTCTCCTCGAGCGACGTCGATACCGTTCGGGGGACGGTTCGGGAGTCGGTACTCATGCGTGTGCCGACACCCCCGTTCCCGTTCCCGCGTTCGATCGATCGTCGCTCGAGCCAGGTTCCCGGCTGGTCGCCGATTCGTCCGCACCCCGTCCCGCAACCGTATCCGGGTCAATACGCCCGCTGAGTCGCTCGAACGGAATCTCGTGGCCCTCGACGATCACGACCACACCGGTCGTATCCGCCTGGATCAACACGTCCGCGCCGGTTCGCGCTCGGTCGTCGGCCTCGCCAGGCTCGAGAACGGCCAACCGTCGGAGCATCTCGAGCTGGTGGCGCTCCCCGGTTTCGGCCTCGAGCGTTGCCTCCGGAAGTGCGACCCCAACGGCGACCTCCTCCCGGAGGAGGTAGGTCGCCACGCTGGCGACGGCCGTCGCGAGGTCGTCGGCGTAGCCGGGGGTACACTCGGCGGTGAGTTCCACCGAGCCGACGCGGCCATCTGCGACGAACTCCTTGACGACGAGTTCGCCGTCGGCGCGCTTGGCGGCGGATTTCCAGTGAATGTCACGGAGCGAGTCACCGCGCTCGTACTCCCGGAGGTGATCGAACTCCTCGCGGTCGTACCGTCCGACGGCGTCCCGAAGTAACTGGAGGTCGTGTTTCGCGCCGCCTCGAAGATCGTACACCCGCGGGTAGACGAGGACGTCGCTCGTCTGGGCGTACCTGAACCGGCGTTCGACCAGGCCGAACAGATCGGTGATGGTCACCGTCAGTGGGCCGACCGCGTGCTGACCGCGGGACTCGAGGTCGATCTCGTAGCGAATGGGCTCGCCGTCGAGCAACGTGGTCTCGACTGCGTTCCGTCCGTCGACGGCCGAGACACCGTCGGGAAGGGCGTCGACGACGGTCGCCGACAGCGGCGTTTCGACCTCGACGGCGAGTTCGACCGTCCGGCGTTCGTTGGGATAGCCCTCCTCGATCGGAAGTCGATCGATCTCTGGACGAGTCGTGCGGTAAGCGGTGACGACGCCCGCTGCGAGGATGAGCACCAGCGGTGCGACAACGGCGTCGAGTGCCCGCGACCCGAACTGCGCCCCCATGAGGAGACAGAACGCGATCACGCCGAGAGCAGCCCAGCCGCGCCTGGACAACCTCATGGCACTCGGACGCGCTCGAGGGCGTCCTCGACGATGGCGACGCCGTCTCGCTCCTGGTTGCCCGAACTCGAGGCCGGTTTGATCCGGTGGGCGAAACAGTACGGAGCCTCGTGCTGCACGTCGTCGGGGATGACGTACTCCCGGTCGTCGAGAATCGCTCGCGCCTGGGCGGCCCGCAGGAGGGCGATGGTTCCACGCGGACTCGCGCCGATCTGGGCGTGTTCACGGGTGTAGCCGGCCAGTTCGCTCGCGTACGTTCGAACGGGGGCTTCGACGGCGACCCCGGCGACGGTCGCTCTGGCACGGACGATCGACTCGAGGTCGACAACGGGCTCGAGTGCCTCGATCGGATGGTTCCCGACGGTTCGCCCGAGCATCTCCGTCTCCTCTTCCGTGTCCGGATAGCCGAGCGTGAGCTTCTTCATGAACCGGTCGATTTCGGCGAACGGCAGGTCGTACGTGCGATTTGGTTCGACGGCGTTCTGGGTGGCGATGACGACGAACGGCGACGGCAACGAACGGGTCTCGCCGTCGACGGTCACCTGCAGTTCCTCCATAGCCTCGAGCAGCGCCGACTGGGTCTTCGGCGGTGCGCGGTTGATCTCGTCGCCGAGGACGACGTTCGCGAAGATCGGACCGGCCTGAAACTCGAACTCACGGGTCTTCTGGTTGAACACGTTGACGCCGGTGATGTCCGAGGGGAGGAGGTCAGGCGTAAACTGGATTCGGCGGAATCGGCAGTCGATCGACCGGGCGATCGACCGGGCAAGCATCGTTTTGCCGACGCCGGGAACGTCGTCGAGGAGGACGTGACCGCGCGCTAGCAGCGCCGTGATGACGTGTTCGACCTCTTCGTCGTGACCCACTATAACACGGGTAACGTTGTTGTGAACGGTCTCGATCAGTTCGGCGACCGTCTCGACGGGCAACGGATCGGTGGCTCCGGGGCGGTTCGAGGCTTCTGTTTGCGGTGGAAGGTTGGCGTCGGTCATAGCTCCATGTCGTGACGCCAGCGGCGCGGGGACACCCTGGACGTCTGCTCGTTACTCCCTGTTCTGGGATTGGGCAACATATGTTTTGTGCCTTTCAATTTGTGACTGATTCAACGAGGACGCCGGCTGGGTCACACGCCGGCTGGGGTTCGGAGATTCGTGTGACTCACTCTCGGGGCTCCAGCGGGAAATAGCTGTACCTGCGTTCGGTCAGTGAAAACGACTGTCGGCACTCACCACGTAGCGATCAGAAAACGATACCTCCGTCTGGCTCGGATCGACTTAGAGTCGCTCGAGATTCGTCGCGCGCGGGCCTTTGTCGGCCTGCTCGATGTCGAACTCGACCTCCTGTCCCTCCTCGAGATCAGGGCCGCCGACGTCCTCCATGTGGAAGAACACGTCGTCGTCCGCGTCGTCAGTTTCGATGAATCCGTAACCGCCAGTGTCGTTGAAGAATGCGACCGTACCTTTCGCCATTGCGTCTGTACACACTCACGATGAAGACATAAACCTTCTGGAGGTGCTGGTAGGCAACGAGACGGTCAGATTTCGTTATCGATAGCGTCCGACCAGTCAGCGGTGGGTTGCCGAGTCGAGACTACCGCTCACCACTGCACGCACCTCGAGCAGACGAGGTCGTCCTCGACCCGCCAGACGTGGTCGACCGTCTCGCCACACGAGCGGCAGGTGTACGTCCCCCACGCGTACGTCGAGAGACCCGAGTCGGCGTCGGAGGTTCCAGGCCCTGGATCGGTGGATGTGGCGTGATCGTCCGTTTCGGGCTCCGCATCGGGGGAGGCGCCTTCGAGGTCGCCACCGGAGTCTTCGTCCGACCTGTCCGAACCGCCTGAACCGCCCGAACTATCTTTGGCACCGGTTGCGTTCACGAAATCCGAAAGCGAGCGATCCTCGGTCACGTGGGCGGCTACGGACGGCGGGTGCTTAGGGGTTTCCACGCACCCGCCCGCCTCCGACCTCGAGCGCCCGCTTCCACGTCACCGCTCTCCCTGACCTCGAGACTCCCGCCAAGCACCAGCGATCGGTATCGCCAAGTACCACCGGTGAGAACGATCACGTATGGCTACCGTCGCGCTACTGAACACGATCATCGACAACCTCATCGAGATGAACGAGTACTTCGCGGACGTCGCGATGGGCGAGGGCGTCGCACCGTTGCTCGTGCTCGCAGGTACCGTCATCATCGCCGTCTCTATGGGCGTATTCGGCGTCCTGACCCTCGGTGGGATCGCCAGTCTCTTCTCGCTCGACTGAGAGAACCGCCGGAACGATCTTTTCACACCCGTTGTGCGACCCTGAGCGCCCGACTCGCTTTCTCGATCGCCGCCTCGAGATCCGGCCCCAGCGGCGAGCCCACGACGATCCCGTCGACGAAGGACAGTGCGTCCGCGAACTGATCGGCCACCGTCTCGGTCGTCCCCGCGATGGCAAACGCGTCGATCATTGGTGGCGTCACGGCCGCGAACGCGTCCGAGAGGTCGCCCGCCTCGAGGTGTCCGCGGACGGTCTCGACGGCCTCGACGTCGAGGCCGTGGCGTTCGATCACCGGTGGAGCCGCCCCGCCGGCGATGAACGCAACAGGGGGTCGAGCGGCCTCCCTGGCGGCGTCGTCCGTGTCGGCCACGCTGACGCTGGCGAACGCAAGTGACTCGAACGCACCGCGGTCGTCCGGCCGATCTGCGAGGCCGATTTCGACCTGCTCGGCCGCCCACTCGAGGTCGCGCGGGTGGGAGGCGTTGATCAGCACCCCGTCGGCGTGTTTCGCGCTCATCCGTAGCATGTGCGGCCCCTGCGCGCCGACGTACACCGGGATGTCGCGGGGCTCGAGGTTGAGCGACGCGTCGCGAGCGGTGAACGTGCCCTCGTGAGTGATGGTATCGCCGGCCCAGAGGTCGCGGGCCACCGAGAACGACTCGAGGACGCGCCGAAGTGGGCGCTCGTGTTCGATGCCGAGGTTCGAAAGCGCGGAGCGGTCGCCAGCACCGATGCCGTAGACGCCGCGGCCGTCACTCACCTCGTCGATGGTGGCCACCCGGGCCGCCAGCGGAACCGGGTGATCCTGGAACGGGTTGACGACGCCGGGGCCGAGTCGAATCGAGTCGGTCGCCTCGGCCATCAGCGAAAGCGTCGCGAACGGATCGCGGTTGAAGTAGTGGCTGCTCGCGAACGCGACGTCGAACCCCTCGTCCTCGGCGCGAGCGGCGAGACTCGCGAGTCGGGCGGGTGGGTGTTCGGGCGTAAGTTCGATCCCCCAGGTCGGCTTTCGAGTGTCCCCGTCCATCAGCCCTCGAACCTCCACTCGCGCAGCGCCTGGCGGACGAAATCGCCCTCGAGGTCGCGAAACAGGTTGTCGCTCCCCTCGAGGTCGCCGAACGACCAGCCACGGACGACGACAGCGGGGGTACCATCCGCTCCCTCGCCAGTGACGAGGTTTGCCGCCGACGCGAGTTCGTCGACGACGGACTGGACGGTAACTCCCAGTTCGCGGCCATCCCGGTCGTGTTCGCCGCGCCAGTCGCGGCTGGCGGAGATTCCGGCCCAACCGAGAGCTACCCCGCGCTGGCCGTGACGAAACGGTCGTCCGCAGGTGTCGGTGACGATCACGGCGACGTCCTCGATACCGCGGGTCTCGAGCCCTCGACGAATCCGTTGGGCGCTTTCCGTCGGCCGTTTCGGTAACAACAGCAGGTCGTGATCGGGCACGTTCGACCGATCGATCCCCGCGTTGACGCAGACGTGGCCAAAGCGCGTTTCGGTGAGTAAAAACGGCGCATCCATCGCCAGCTCCGTGCTCTCCTCGAGCACCGCCTGGGCGAATCGGGGATCCTTCTCCTCGCCGGTGAGTTCCTCGAGCCGACTCGCGATCTCGCGGGCGCGGGGGCCGGCCGGAAACTCCGAGAGGTCGGCGGCGCGCCCCTCGGCTTTCGAGACGACCGTGCTCGCGACCGTGAGCACGTTCCCGGGCTCGAGGTTCGCCCGTTCGGCGATGAGGGCGGCGAGGTCGTCGCCGGGTCGGATCTCGGGGAGATCCGGGACTGCGTGCAGTTCCATACGGAGGTGGTGGGCGAGCGGGGTGAAAAACGCACCGTCACCGGAGACAGGCACCGACATCGGTCTCCGGAGTGCCTTCGTTGCCGGGGAGGGACTCGCCGCTTCCTCGAGTGTCACTCGACTGTCGACCGCCGATTCCCGGTGGTTACTGCTCGATCGAGGGAGGAACCGTAGCGTCGTGTCGATGCTGCAGGCCCAATCACAATGCTACAGAATAGATAGTAAATACTACATAAAGGATAGCATTTGCTATAGAAAGTGTAGTGTAATAGTCGTCACCATCGTTGACCGCTTCTATCGTCGTCCATCGTCGTCCACTTCTATTGTCGCCACGTTCCACAGCCGTCCGAAACCACTTCCTGCCACTCGCCCCTCGACCCGAGTATGATCGAAGACCACGTGGTGACCGCCTTCCTGCGACACGACGGTGAGATACTCCTGGCGCGTCGGAGCGACGCGGTCGGTACCTACACCGGCCAGTGGGGCGGCGTCTCCGGCTTCGCCGAGGGGAACCCCGACGAACAGGTGCGAGTCGAGATTACCGAAGAGACCGGGCTCGAGTCCGACACGTCGACGCTCGTCCGATCGGGGCGGCAACTTGAGGTCGAGGACGCCGAGTACGGTCGGACGTGGGTCGTCCATCCGTACCTGTTCGACTGTGAGACGCGCGAAGTCGACCTGAGCGAGGAACACGACGCGGTCAAGTGGGTGTCACCGACGGCGATGCTCGTCGACGACGAGGTGAACGGGAACACCGTTCCCGGCCTCTGGAACGCCTACGAGCGGGTCGCCCCAACCGTTCGCTCGATCGCCGCGGACGACGACCACGGCGCGGCCTGGCTCTCACTGCGAGGGCTCGAGGTAGTGCGCGACCGGGCGGCAATCCTCGTCGACGAACGCGAAGGCGGCGCATCCGACCCAGTCGAGGAGTGGGACGAACTGACGGCGCTGGCCGAGCGCGTTCTCGAAGTTCGGCCGTCGATGGCCGTCCTGCGCAACCGGATCAATCGGGCAATGGCGGCGGCGCTCTCGGACGCTACCGAGACCCGTGGTGGCGAGGGGGCCGACGGCGCGACTGAAGATCCCGTTCCTTGCGCCGACGCCGTTCTCGAGGAAACCATCGAGGGAATTGACCGTGCAGCCACCGCCGACACCGATGCCGCACGGGAGGCGAGCGACCGTCTCGAGGGAACCGTGATGACGCTCTCGCGCTCGGGCACCGTTCTCGAGGCCCTCCGAACGAGTGACGTGCGCAGGATCTACGTCGCCGAGTCCAGGCCCGGGCTCGAGGGCGTTGCCGTTGCAGAGTCGCTCGTCGACGACCACCCCGTCACCGTACACACCGATGCCGCAGCCGCGTCGCTCCTCGCGCGCGAAGAGATCGATAGGGTGGTCGTCGGCGCCGACACGATCCACGCCGGCGGGGCAGTCATCAACAAGACCGGTACCCGCGGACTGGCCGTCGCCGCCGACCGTGAGGACGTCCCCGTCACCGTCGTTACCGCCAGCGACAAGGTTACCACCCGGGAGAAGGTACCCCTCGAGTCCGGCTCACGGTCAACGGTTTACGACGGCGACGCCCCCGTCGACGTCGCGAATCCGACGTTCGACGTCACGCCCGCCGACTGCGTCACCGAAGTGGTCACCGAACGGGGAGCCCTGGAGCCGGCGGACGTCGACTCGCTGGTCGAGGAACTGCGCGAGCTCGAGGGCTGGCTCGCATAAGTGTCGACGTCGGCGCCGCCCGCGGCGGGAAGCGATAGACCGAAACCGTTCCGGGGCGAAGGGGAGATGGGCGGCGGTGACGAAGAGTTACCCCCACCGAGCCCCGTGTGACGAGGGAATTAAACCCGAGCCGCCCACGCTCTAACCGGCGTGTTCTCGTTCGGACGAAGGTTGAATTAGTCGACGCCCGTACCGACCGATATGTCACACGATGACGCCCCAGCTATCGAGCTCGAGCACCTCGGCATTCACGACTCCGTCGACGCCGTCTTCCCGCCCGAGGTGCTGGCTGGCGACCTCGAGGAACTGTCCGTAGCAGTCTCGGTCGTGGGCGACGACGACGTCGACGACTGCGACGCCATCGTCACGCTCGAGCATCGGGAGGCGTTCGCCGACCTCGCGTGGGTGCACTCGATTCAGGCCGGGGTCGACCGCTTCCCGGCGGAGACGTTCGACGATCGAGGCGTGGTTCTCACCAATAGCACGGGTATCCACGACCGGACGATCGGCGAGACGGTCGCCGGGTTCTTCCTCGCGTTTTCCCGTCGGCTCCACCGCCACGTCGCCCACCAGCAGTCGAAGACCTGGGAGCGTCCCGACTGGGACGAGGCGTTCACCCTCCCCGGGACGAGTGCCTGCGTCGTCGGCACCGGGACGCTCGGACAGGGCGTCGCCGAGGTCGCCGGCGCGCTCGGGGTGTCGATGCGTGGCGTTCGTCGCACCCCCAAACCAGTGCCGGGATTCGAGGAGATCGAACCGGTGTCGGCGCTGTACGGGGCCGTCTCCGGGGTCGACTTCGTCGTCTCCACGCTGCCGCTGACCGACGAGACTCATCACCTGTTCGACGCCGCCGTCTTCGAGGCGATGGACGAAACCGCCTACGTCGTCAACGTCGGTCGCGGCCCCGTCGTCGACGAATCGGCGCTGATCGAGGCGCTCGAGACCGGTGCCATCGCTGGGGCGGCACTGGACGTCTTCGAGACCGAGCCGTTGCCCGCAGACTCGCCGCTGTGGGAGATGGACGAGGTGATCGTCACGCCCCACTGTGGCGCGTACACCAGGGACTACGCCCACGACATCGGCGACCTCGTCCGTGAGAACGTCCGTCGACTCGAGGCAGGCGAAGCGTTTACGAACCGGGTCGTCTAACCCGGTCGCGTCGGTTGGGCCGGTCTGACAGATCTACCTGCCCGATCGACACCGATTGTACCGTAGCGACCATCCATCGCAGCATGGTCACCGTTCGACCCGCACGCCCTGAGGATAGCGAGGCACTGGTCGCCGTTCATCTCGCTGCGATCCGCGAACTGGGGGCGACTGCATACGATCCCGACCAGGTGGACGCCTGGGCCGCAAACAAGGATCCCGACGGCTATCCGGTCGAGAGCGAGGACGACCACTTCGTGGTCGCCACCCACGAGGGGGCCGTCGTCGGGTTCGGTCACCTCGCCTCCGAGCACCGGGAGGTGCAAGCCGTCTACGTCCACCCCGATCACGCACGAGCAGGCTGCGGAAGCGCGCTTCTCGAGCACCTGGAGGCGACGGCCAGAGCCGACGACCTCGAGCGGCTGACCCTGTTGTCCTCGAAAAACGCCGTCGACTTTTACGAACGCCACGGCTGGCGGGGCCTCGAGTGGGTCGACCACGAATCGACGGGTGGTGTCGTCCTCGAGTGCCTGCGGATGACGAAAGCACTCGGCCACGAAGCGTGAGTTGAACGTCAGTTACCCGCACAAACCGAACGGAAACGATGCGTAATGACACCATCAATCGTGTCACCATCACACACGTTCCAATATTATTGCCATGAATAACACACTGCATCCAGCCTATGCTAGTCATTAGTTCTCAGAATTTAGATATAAAGACTTATTGCAACAATGGTGTTTCGTTTCGATATGTCACGAAAACTTAGCCGCCGGACGTTCGGACTTGGTCTCGCCACAGCCGTTACCCTGCCGCTCGCAGGGTGTATGGGCGATGACGACGACAATGGCGACGACACTGACGATACGGACGACATGGACGGAAACGGCGACGACAACGGCAACGGTAACGGCGACGACGATGACAACGGCGACGGCGACGACAACGGCAACGGCGACGACAACGGCAACGGCAACGGCGACGGCGACGAAACCGAGGAGTACACGTTGACGATCCGTCTCGAGAACGAAGATGGCGACACTGTTTCCGAGGGCGTCATCGTGACGGTCGAACTCGTCGACGACATCGGCTCCGACAAGTACTTTAGCTCGGAGATTGCCGAAGGAACGATCGAGGACACCTTCGAACCCGCTGATTACCTCGTCACAGTCGAAGCCGACGAGTACAGCGAGAACGACTTCGAAACCCAGGAAGAGGAAGTCACGCTCGAAGCGGACGCGGAACTCGAGTTCGTCATCGACGCAATCGGTGACAGCGAGCGCGACGACGAGTAAACGAACCCGGTCAGTTCTCCCCGATCATCGGACACTGCTGGCTTTTTTATCCCGTTCTCGACGACGTGTATCGAGTGTGAAAACAACCGTTCGACGAAGAATCAGAAAAACTTGAAGAGGTCGTCCCGATTCTGTTCGTGCACGTGCGTTCGAACGGCTTCGTTGAGCGCATCGATCTGCCCGCGTTTGGCCGTAATTGGGGCGATCGTGTCCTGCCACTGTTTCCACGGCGGGTGCAACCCCAGGCGGTCACAGAGTTCGTCGAGGCGTTCGTCCCGGTCGTCGACTTTGTCCATCTTGTTCACCGCGACGACGGTCGGGACGCCGAGTTCGCGCAGGAAGTGAAACATCTCGACGTCGTAGGGGATTTCGTCGGGGCCGGAGTGGCGGTCGATGATGTCGACGGCACTCTTGCCGTCCACGACGAGGATACCGACGAGAATCGAGTCGGCGTACGTCTCGAGGTACTGGACGATGTCGGTCTTGATCTGTTCCTGTCGTTCCGCTTCGACGCCGCTCATGAAGCCGAAGCCGGGTAAATCCGTGATGACGAAGTCCTCGGACGCCCAGTCGTAGTGGTTGGGAGAACGGGTGACGCCCGGTTTGCCACCGGTGTCGAAGCGATGACCGGTAATCTCGCGCATCAGCGTCGATTTGCCGACGTTCGACCGGCCCACGAGGACGATTTCGGCCTCGCGAGTGGGTCGCGTCTCGAACGGATCCATATCAGCGCTCTTGGCCGGCGAGCGGTATAAGCACGGCGAGGCGCGATCACCGACGAACACGGTGAAGGTCGATCATAAATCGCTCGAGGAACGCCTCTCGTCACGCTCCCTCGAGGTGGATGAGAACGACGCCGGTAATCACGAGGGTTCCACCGAGAACCGTGACCCCCGTGACCGGTTCGTGCAAGACGAGGGCACCGAGGGCGACGGTAACGCCCGGTTCGGCGGTGCTGATGATGCTCGCTCTACTCGCTCCGACTCTCGAGAGGCCGGCGAAGAACGTGAGGACGGGAACGACCGTCGCGACGAGTGCAATCGCGAGGACGACCCCCCAGCCAGTCACACTCCCTGGCAACGCGAGCGTGTTCGTCCCGATCCCGAAGACGACGAAGCTGATCGCCGCTGCGGGGAGGACGAACGCCGTCAACGTCTCGGCGTCGACCGACGTGAGCGCCCGCTGACTCACCACGATGTACAGCGAGTACGCGAGCGCCGCGCCCAGCACGACCACGATCCCCCGCGGATCGGCCCCAGCCGGGTCGACACCGGTGATGAGGGCCACGCCGCCGATCGACAGTCCGAGCGCGAAGAGAACGATCTTCGTCACTCGATCGGGATTCGTGAGCGCGACGAGACAGACGACGAACGCCGGGTAGGTGTAGAGGACGATGGCGACCATTCCCGCGGTCATGAACTCGAGCCCGAGGAAGTAGAGCCCACTCTGGGTGGCGTAGCCGACGGCTCCGAGGGCGAAGGCCACAGCCAGCAGACGACCACGGAGGAGGCGAAACCGGCCACGATACCACAGCACCGCCCAGACGGCGACCGCCGCGAGCGAGAAGCGAAGCGCGAGCACGGTCGGAATCGAGAGCCCTTCATCGGCAGCGAGCACGCCGAAGATGCCCAGCGTACCGAAGCCGATGGCCGAGGTCAGCACGAGCGCGATGCCGACCGTCTCGTCGTCCATGGATCGAGGCTGCCGTCGTGACGCAAAAAGTCGTCGCTTCGCGTGGATCAGTACGATCATCGGATCGGAACGGACAGCTGTCGAAGGTGATTCGTCGACGAAGACGCTCGAGGGATCGAGATTCGTTTTCGAGCCCAGGTTCCGTCGCGATGGCGACGCGCTCGAAAATCAGTGACGAGACCGGCCGTAACCGGCGAAACGTGACGGATTTCCAAGTTCTAAAGAGGGTGCCGCGAGACCACCGTCTATGGCACACGCTACCGAGACTGACGTGCTCGAAGAACTGGCACGGCTCCCGACGATGGCCCATCCGACGGTGTCCCCCGACGGTGACGAAATCGCCCTCTACTACGACATCTCCGGCCGGAACGAACTCCACGTACTCGACGTCGAGAGCGGCGACCTCGAGCAGTGGTCCGCTGGCGAAGTTCCCCGAAACGCCAGGTGGTACGTCTCCTGGGGTACCGACGGCGACCGCGTGTTCTTTCACCTCGACGAAGGCGGCAACGAGCAAAACGACATCCACGCCCTCTCGCGAGACGGGTCGGTCGAACCGATCGTACAGATGGACGGGCAGGTCGCGATCCAGGACGTCGGCGACGACGGCCGAACGCTCGTGTTAGGCTCCTCCCGGGACGGTCAGATGAACCTGTATCGCCACGACCTCGAGACCGGCGAGACCACGAAGGTCACCGAGTACGAGCGGGCCGCAGGTGGTGCGACGCTGTCGCCCGACTGCGATCGAGTGGCATTTACGACCAACGAGTCTGACGACTACAACAACAAGGACGTCTACGTGATGGACGTCGACGGCTCGAACCCGCGCAACCTCGAGATCGGTGACGACGGCGCCGAAGCAGGGGCGAACGACTGGAGCCCCGACGGCACCCGACTGCTCGTGAGCGACAACAGCGAGGATCTCGGTCGGGCGGGCGTCTACGACCTCAAGACAGACACGATCGAGTGGTACGGAACCGGCGAGTTCGAAGAGAGCGGGAGCACGTTCCTCCCCGACGGCGAGCGAATCCTCGTCACCCGGAGCCGCGACGCCATCGCCGTTCCGGTCGTCTACGACCTCGAGACCGGCGAGGGCCGCGAACTCGACGTCCCCGATGGCGTCGCCTCGCTCGGGGGGTACGGCCCCGGCAACGTCGTCATCGACGACGACCGCGTTCTCATCCAGCACACGACGCCGACGCGGCGACCCGAATTGCTCGTCTACGACCTCGAAACCGACAGCTACGAGACGCTGCTCGAGGCCGAGTACGGCCCGTTCGATCCCGAGGACTTCGCCGACGCCGAGTACCTTCGGGTCGACTCCGACGGGGTACCCGAAACGACGCAGGCAGCCGTCGAGTACGAACCGTACGACGAACTCGAGATCGGCGCGCTGTTTTACGATTCGGGTGAGCGCCCCTCACCGCTGATCGTCAACCCCCACGGCGGGCCGCGAGCCCGGAGTACGAAAGCGTTCAACCTCTACACGCAGGTGCTGACCGCGCTGGGCTACTCCGTCCTGCAGATCAACTACCGCGGCTCGACCGGTCGTGGCCGCGAGTTCGTCCGGGAACTGCACGACGACTGGGCCGGCGCCGAACAGGGCGACGTCGCCGTCGCCACCGAACACGTCCTCGCGGAGAACGACTGGCTCGACGACGAGCACATCGTCGTCTTCGGCGGTTCCTACGGCGGCTACTCGGCCTACTGGCAGATGGTACAGTACCCCGAGCTCTACGAGGCCGGCGTCGCCTGGATCGGCCTCACCGACCTCGAGGACATGTTCGAGAACACGATGCCTCACTTCCGGACGGAGCTGATGGAGACCTACCTCGGCACGCCTGAGGAGAATCCCGACCTCTACCGAGAGCGAAGCCCGGTGACCCACGTCGAGAACGTCGCTGCCCCCATCTTCCTCGTCCACGGGGTCAACGACCGCCGCGTGCCCGTCTCCCAGGCGCGAATCTTCCGTGACGCCATGCTCGAGGCCGGCTACGAGGAGGGCGAGGACTTCGAGTACGAGGAACTGGGCGAGGAGGGTCACGCCTCCTCCGACCAGGAACAGAAACTGCGGATGTTCGAGCTGCTCGCGGACTTCCTCGAGCGGCGCGTCGGCGGGAACTGAACCGATTCCAGAGACAATCGGGACACTCGAACGCCAACGCCCCCGCTCGAGTGGTTCGAGACTTCCAGGAATTGCTGTGACGACCCTGACTTCTACGAATCGCTAAGGCGAAGCGAGGCGGACTATCGACCGCTCACGACAGGTGGGCGGTGACGTCCGTCGAAGAGACCATCCCGACGTAGTCGTCGTCGACGACCGGGAGGTGTTTGATGCCGTAGGTGGTCATCATCGCGGCGACCTCCTCCATGTAGAGATCCGGCGTGACGGTCTCGACGTCGGTCGTCATTACGTCGGCCACCGTCAACGTCGACACGTCCTTGCCGTCGGCGACGGCCTCGAGGACGTCCGTGCTGCTGATGATCGCTCGCGGCGTGGTCGGGACGACCAGTGCGTTGATGTCCTTCTCGCGCATGCGCTGTGCGGCTTCCATGACCGTCGCGTCCTTCGAAATCGTCTCCAGAGGCGAGGACATGACGTCTTCGACGGTGGTTCTGTCGGATGAACTCATAGTCCTAGGAAGGGCCACGGGGGTAATGGTGTTTGCCGTGGGGAAGGTCGTATCCCGTTGAGCCTGTGAACTGTTACGGAACCCTCGAGTTGTGGCCGTTCAGGACGTCCATCGACGTATCCTCCTGAGCGCGTTGCCTCGAGTGTGCGTCGACGGATCGGTAGAAATCGAGGCCAGCAAAAGACCCATAGCCCTGACGGTCTTTCACTCGGATATGACCGACGATGTTGCCGGGAACGATCCCGCCGTGACCGACGGTGGGACGGCCGCTGTCGACACGGTCGACACGGTTGACGTCGACTTCGGCGAGGACGGCCTCGTACCCGCCATCGCCCAGGACGCCGACTCCGGTACCGTGTTGATGCTCGCCTACGTCTCCCCCGAGGCGCTCGAGGAGACCCTCGAGACCGGCGTCGCCCACTACTACTCCCGGAGCCGCGAGGAACTCTGGCAGAAGGGGAAGACGAGCGGCCACACCCAGGCCATCAGGGAGGTGCGCGTCGACTGCGACGCCGACGCGCTGTTGTACCGCGTCGAGCAGGCCGGCGGTGCCTGTCACACCGGCCACCGCTCGTGCTTCTATCGAACGATCGACGGCGAGAACGTCAGCGAACGAGTGTTCGATCCCGACGCCGTCTACGACGAGTAACTGCTGCGACCGATATCAACGCACTCTATGTCACACGCTGCCACCGACCCAGCGACGGAGGACGACCCAGCCAGCCGACTCGAGCGCGCCCGCGAGCGAGTCGACGCGATCGAACGCGAGATCGACGACGCCGGTGGCCTCGAGACCGTCGAAACGGGTGCCGAAGCCTATCGCAACGCCACCACACTCCTCGAGAACTACGTCGACCGGGCCAGCGGCTCCGGCCGGGAGACGTTCAAACACTACATCCAGCTCGAGGGCCAGTTTTCGACCCTCGTCGAAGGGCTACCCGCGGAACTCCCACACCGGGACGCCTTCGAGGCAGCGTTCGACGCGATCGACAAACGCCGCCTCACCGAGTCGGACTTCGACCGGGCACAGGGTGCCCTGGAGCCAGCCGAAGCGGTCGCCGACCTCCTCGAGGAACGCGAGCGGGCACGGGAGGAACTGGTCGCCGCGCGGAAAGCGGTAAGCGATCGCCTGTCCGACCTCGATGACGAAATCGATAACCACGAGCGACTCCTCACGCTCGCCGACGTCGACATCGACGCGCCCGTCGAGCGCCTCCACGAGCCGATCGATGTGTACAACGAGGCGATCCAGGAGTCCTTCGAAACGTATCTGTACGACGAGTCCGCACGCACCGTCTTCGACTGTCTCGAGCGCAGTCGCTGGCACCCCTTCGTCCCGTTCGAGCGACCGCCGGCAGAGCTACGCGAGTACGTCGCCGAAACCGACGCCGGCGAGTATCCGATCCCCACGCTACTCGAGTACGCCGACCACTCGCGCTCGAAGCTCAGCCACTACGTCGACGACCCCGACCAACTCAAGCGCCGCGTCGCCACCCGGCAAACGTACCTCGAGCGGATCGACGCCACCCCACTGTGTCTCGAGTGGCCGCCCAGCGACGCGGTTACGCTACGCTACGCGATTCGTGACAGCCGTCCGCTGGCCGAACGTATCGGCGGCCAGGACGTCGTCGACCGCCTGTGTGAAGTGCGAGCGCTCACCCGCGACGAGGACTTCGACCGGCTTCAGGTCGCCGCCACTGCACGTGATCAGCTCTCGGCGACCGAACGGCAGAAACTCGCGAACGGAGACGTCGAGGCCGACCTCGAGTCCTTTCGTGCGGAGCGCGAACGGTTGCAGGCGATGCTCAAGGACGACTCGAACGCGTAAATAAACAAAAACCGCGCTTACTGTACCTGCTCTTCCTCTTCGATACGCGCCCACCCGATCGCGTCGAGGACGACGATCCGCCCCTCGTGGCGGACGTAGACGCCGTTGTAGCCGTCGCCGTCGCCGTCGCTCTCGTAGTACGGTAGCGACCGGCGAAGCGCATCGACGATTTCCCAGGAGCCCTCCCGCTCGAGGGTGACGTGCTCCCACTCCTCACGGGCGTCGTTACGAATCGCGCGGGAGATGGCTCGCCCGACACCGGGGAGCGCCCGCAGTCGACGGCTCGAGCTATCGACGACCGTCACGTTCTCCGGGATTTCCTCGACGATTCGAGCGCCAACGTCGGCCTTCGATCGGGCGCGGGCGGTAGGCCGCTCGCGCGACCGTATGAGATAGCCAGCCGCGGCCGCGGTGCCCACTACGAGCATCGACACGGCAATGTCCTTACCCCTGATCATCATAGCGCTATCTAACAGCAATTGACTAAGTATCTTTCGTAAGAATATATCACAGTGACATGATTTCGAGACCACTAGGAGCACAGATATCGGACTCGAGAGGCGCTACAGGCGGTGTACAGCCCCTGTCGTGATAATTCCACCCACGACGAGTAACAGGACTGCCACGACGGCCGCCGCACGAAACAGAGGCAGTGCCCGGTGGGCAGGTTCGCGCAGCTTCTTCCCGTTCAGTCCCGACTCGAAGCGCTTGGCACCGATTTCGACGAGAGCGGCCAGCGCCAACCAGAGGACGACCATTAGGGCGACCAGCTGGCCGTTGGCGGAGGTGAAGAGCCCGGGCGCGCCGTCACCATCGAAGCTGTATCCGGTGCCAGCGAGGTGCCCTCCCGTCAACAACAACACCAGCGCGCTCACACGCGAAATCGTCGTGAGCTTCGTCGAGATCGTCTCGAGCGGTTTGGTCGTGTTGAACGCCCCATCTCGAGCCAGCGGCAAGATCACGAACGCGACGTAGAAGACGCTGCCGGCCCAGACGGCGGCAAATACCAGGTGGGCGAGCCTGGAGGCGATATCGATCGGCATACTCGGCCCCTCGAAGACGAACCGTATCAGCGTTGCGACTCGTCGCCGGGGGTGACAGTCATTCGAACGGAACGTGGATGGCGAGGGTCACTCGAGCCACTCCGGCGTCCACTCGACCAATCGACGGCGAACGAGCGTGTACCCGAGTGAAACCGCCAGCGCGACGGCGACGACCGTCCGAATCGGCCCGGAAAACACCACGAACGCCGGAACGGCCAGCGCGGATGCCAGTAGGGCGTCCTCGGGCGCACCGTCGTAGCGAATCCATCGACGGGGACGGATCCATCGGCCTCGGGCGTGATCGTAGACGGCGCGGTCGCTCGGGTTCGTCCAGGGATCCATTTCCGGGCCGCCGCCTAGGGCGTCGCTGGCGGCGTGAATCCAGGCGCTCGCTGCGCACGCGGCGATTCCCGCAGTGAACGGTGACGGTGCGACCGCCGCGAGGGTGGCCGCCGAAACGGCACCAGCCGCGCCGAGAACGGGGAAATGAAACGTCTTCCGGTGGGTCAACACGAGGTCGACGTCCGGCAGGAGGCCGCCGACGATTGCCCCGACGGCGAGCGGCGTCGCGAGATCCGGAGCGGCGACGGCCACGGGAGCCACGAGCACGAGACCGACGAAGACGTGCGTCGTGGCCATCATGCGCTGACCGAGGGGTTCGGTCGATAAAAAGACCAACCTCGTCGACTCGCTCGCGTGGCCAGAACGGTGGCCGTACCGTCGCCCAGCCCAATGGTAGCCACTCGATAATTATCACGGAGGGCGAGTATCAGTCGCACATGGCTCTCATCGGAGACGGACAGTTCGTCGTTCGAGACTTCACGTTCGAGGTATACGAGCAGGTACTCGAGACGTTGACCGAGTACGGCTACGAGACGTACTCCGTGGCCTCGTTCCTCGAGACCGAGACGCTCCCCGAACGGTACGTAATCGTTCGCCACGACGTCGACCGGCGACCGAGCATCGCCCAATCGATGGCCCACCTCGAGGCCGAGTACGACGTCGAGGCGACCTACTACCTCCGCACCTCGACGTTCAGTCCCGAGTTCGCTCGCACCCTGGTGGATCTCGGCCACGAGGTCGGGTACCATTACGAAGACCTCGCCCGGGCGAAGGGCAATCGGGAACTCGCCTACGAGGAGTTCGAGCGGAACCTCGATCGATTTCGCGAGCACGTCGAGGTGACGACGGCGTGCTCACACGGGAGTCCGCTCTCGCCCCATCTCAACACCGATATGTGGGACGACGCGCGACCACCCGAACGGTACGGACTCACCGGAATCGCCTACGGCTCGATCGAAACGGACGACGCGGATCCGCAGAAGCCAACGTACGTTTCCGATACCGGTCGTCACTGGGGGGTCGTCGATCCGACCGCCGGCCGGATCGACACGACTGAAGACCTCATCGAACTGCTCGAGTCGGGTGCCTGTCCGCGACTGTACGTCCTCGCGCACCCGAGCCGGTGGGCGCGCTCGCGCGGGGAGTTCGTCGAGCGGGTGAGCTGGGACGTCGCCGCTGAAGCCGGAAAACGAGCTGTGGTGCCGCTCCACCGGGCGCGGGGACGCGTTCGGTCGACCGCCAGCGAAGCGGTTCGGGCGGTGAGCCAGCCGGTGGCGATGTCCAAAAACGTCCTCGGGATGACGCCGCGAGATCGGTGACGGCGTACGTTCGAAGCCAGCATTTTCGCGACCGATCCGGTTGCGCCAACCCGCATCCGCTCACACGGTCGGTTGTAACTGTTTACGGGTAAGACCACACACGGTGTCGGGTCTCACCGGCAAGAGACGACAACCGACCGTTTCAGAGATTTTCGTTCTGGTAGCTCCCGTCGTAGGTCTCTTCGTGATCGGCCTGTGCGAAGACGAGCTGTGCAACCCGCGAGCCGCGCTCGAGTTCGATGTCGTGGTGTACCTGCAACAGCCCCTCACCGCGGCCTTCGTAGCCGGCGTCCCAGACCGCCGTGTTGAGCATACAGGAGTTACGCATGAGCGACGAGCGCGGGTAGACGAAGCCGACGTGGTCCTCGGGGATGCGGATGCGCTCGCCGTAGCGAACGACATAGGAGCCGACCGGCAGGTAGTATCTGTCGGGCTGCTTGCGGTCGAGTTCTTCGAGCGGTCGGGCGACGCGATCCCCGATCTCCTTGTCGTCGCGGGTGATCCGCCCCGGCTCGAGTTGTTCGAAGACGACGTCGACGGTGAGGTCGACGCCGTTTGGCTGTACCTGCTCGTCGGTCGTCGGCGAGACGTGTTCGGCGACGAACGCACCGGAACGATACATGCGTGGACAAGTACGTGGCGGCGGGAAAAACGTATCGCGTTCGCCGGGCGTTACGGGTCGAACAGCCCCTCGACGTCCGCCGCCTCTGCACGCCGTCGTTCGACGTGTCCCGCGAGTCGGTCGAACACCAGCGCCCTGTCGCCCGGTTCGCGAACGAAATCGGCCACCAGTGTCAGGAACGGGCTCGTCTCGTATCCCGCCTCGAGGTCGGTGCGGGCGTAGGCGACGCCGTCGTCGATCACGCCCTCGTCGTAGCCCAGTTCCTCGGCGAGTACCCCGGCCGCCAGGAACGTCGCCTCGAGGTCGAGATTCGCGAGGTGGAGGCGTTCACCGTCGTGGGTGAGCGGTGGGGCCGACCGGCGTTCGATCACCGCCGGGTCAGTCGCGAGCGTCTCGAGCGCTCGCCGGACGGCGGCGACGTTGACGCCGCGATACGCCGCCGGCAGCCCATCGAGGTACGCACCCGCGCTCGAGGCCAGTCCGACCGCGCCCGCCCAGTTACGATTCCGGGCGTGATAGATCGCCGCCGTGAACTGGATCAACCCGTGAAGCAGTCGCTCGTCGTCGGTTCCGGCCTCGAGCTCGAGCCAGTGGGCCTCCCAGGCGTCGTGGGCGGCGTGGTAGTAGCCCTCGTTGTAGATGGCGATACCGGCACGGAGCGCCTCGCGCATGGGAGGGGGTAGGCGGCTCGGAGGTATAACTCTCGGTGCTCACACGACCGCGCAGTCCTCACGCCTCACGCTCTCGAGACTCGCGGCTCGCTCAGTACTCACGCTTCGCTGGCTCCCTGACTCCGTGTTGATCCGGACTCGACAGTAAAAAAGCCGGATACGTGCCGCCTCCGGCAGGGCGGGCAGCCGCCATTGGTACGCTGGGACGGACGGGAGCCATCGACACCGGCGCCGCCGACGATACGCCGGCGAATCGGCACCCGACCGCCGCTGGAGCAGTGCGCGTCGATCACACAGCGGTTCGGACAGGACGCCGCCGCTGATCTCGGCGGCACTCGATCGGACGTCGGCACCGAATAAGAGTATGCACTGGATGATGAGGACGACGCCCGGACACAGAATCGTAGGGAGTCGTTACCGGTGGATCGGTTCGCTCGAGCAGCGGGAGTACCGGTCGTGATCGCAGTCGCTCGAGCAAAGTGGGAGAGCACCGCTCGAGCAGCGCCTGAACAAGTGGAGAGCGGGCTCACACGCTCGCCCGGCAAAAATCTGCACCAAAAACACGGACTACCCCTCGAACCCAGCTTCCCATCGGAACCGACCATTCCGCTGAACGACCTCGCCATCCACCTCGAGCCACGAGTCCTCGCTCATATCCGTGATCATATCGACGTGGACGGCCGAATCGTTCCCCGTCTCGCCCTCGGGCAGACACGCGTCGTAGGCCCGACCGACCGCCAGGTGGATCGTATCGCCCATCTTCTCGTCGAAGAGGATGCTGTTCGTGAAACGGTCGATGCCTCGGTTCATCCCGATGCCGAGTTCGCCCAGCCGTCGGGCACCAGCGTCGGTCTCGAGGATGTCGGTCAGCACCCCCTCCCCCTGACTGGCTTCGTGCGAGACGACTTCGCCGTCCTCGAACTCGAGGCGGACGTCACGAACCGCCTCGCCGTTGATCGTCATCGGTACGTCGAAGAGGACGGTTCCCGCCGTCGCGTAGGGCGCGGTGAAGACCTCGCCGCTCGGCAGGTTGTGGGAGTCGTACGTGACCGAGGCCGCGCTGTTGACCGCCGTCCGACCGTCGATGCGCATCGTCAGGTCGGTGCCGTCTTTGACCACGCGAACTTCCGACCCGTCATCGAGCAGATCCTTCATCCGCGACATCTCCTCCGCGAGCGACTTCCAGTCCCGCAGGATAGCGTCGTATGCGAAGTCCTGGTACTCCTCGTAGGCCATCCCGGCTTGCTGGGCGAGCGAGCGCGTCGGGTGCACCGTCGACATCCAGCGCGTGTCGTACTTCGCTTCGCGCATCGCCGCGTTCGCCTTCCGGTAGGCCTGGCGCGTCTCGCCAGGAACGTCGGCTTTCGCGGCGGTGTTTCGCTGGCCACCGATCGAAAGCACGACGTCGGCTTCCTCGTACAGGGCCAGTTCGTGTTCGGCACTCCCCTCGAATTCGCCATCGTGAGCGCGCAGGTACGCCCGCTGGAGTTCGTTGGAGTCGTAGGTGGCGAGCAGGTTGGCCCCCCGTTCACCGAGTTTTTCGGCGACGGCAACCGCCAGCTCGTGGGCGTCCGGGCCAACCGAGAGAACCACGTCGTCACCCGATTCGATCTGGGTACTCCAGTCGACCAGTACCGATGCGTGTTCGCGTACGCGCTCATCCATACCTAACTCGTCTCGAGGGAGCCACTAAATCTCCCCGTTTTGACTCGAGATGTCAGTACGGACACCAGATCCCCAGCCACTGGCCGTGTCGCGGCAAAACGGCGTACACGATCACATTGTAACCATGTCAGGTGCCGAGCCAAAAATATAGAAGGTGTAATTATATACTATTATTTTTATAGTGTTTCTGTCAGGGTGACTACTCGGTCACCCCAGACCTCAGGCGGGCGTCGACTTGCCGTCGTCCCGCGAGCGAACGAAGCCCACGACAGCGTAGACAATCGGCGTATCGAGGAACGCGATCGCGAGTTTGAGGAGATACTGGCCCACGATCAGGGCAGCGAGCTCGCCGCCTGGAAGAACGGGGCCGACGCCGAGTACCCGCGGCGCGAGCGCGAACGCAATGCCGACGAAGATGACGGTGTCGATGGCCTGGCTGCTGGCCGTCGAGGCGATGTTTCGAAGCCAGAGGGCGTCGCCATCGGTGAGATCGCGAATCTCGTGGAACACCCAGACGTCCCAGTTCTGGCTGACGACGTAGGCGAGCAGGCTGCCCACGACGATGTTCGTCGACGCGCCGAGAACGGTCTCGAACATATCGGGATCAACGCTCGCGGGAGATGCGGGAGCCGCGATGGTCGACCAGACGAGCACCAGCAGGACGAAGTTCATCGCGAACGCGACGTTGACGACGACCTGGGCGGCCCGCCGGCCGTACAGTTCGGCGTAGCAGTCACTCGCGAGGAAGGTTAGCGCGTAGGCGAGCGCGGCCCCGGGCAAGACGAGTTGGGCACCCGTCACCGGCAGCGAAAACGGGAGGTCGAACGCCAGCACCTTCGCCGCCGTCACCTGCGCCGTGATCAGCGCCGTCACGAACAGCGCAATCAACGCCACCTGCGGGACGCCCGGCCCACGATCATATTCAGACATTATCCGGGTATTCTCGAGCGAAGGGGCTAAACTGTAGTGATTCGGCGGTGGTTCGTGTCGTCGGGTCGTTTCGGGTCGAAAATGGCGTCTCGCCGGCCGAGTCGGTCGACGCTACGTAGCCGGTCGTCGTTGCGTAATCGACCATCGTTACTCGTGCCGTGGGGAACGGTATCACGAGCATCGCGGGCAACAGTGCCTCGACCCTCGAGCGATCGAGCTCAAAATATTGTTCCGCCCCTCATATCGAGAATGGATGTATTACCGGACGATTCCGATCACAATGGGGGATACAGCGGAACGACTCTCGGAAAGCGCCGATTCGAATATTCGTAAGCAGTGGTCGCGTGAACACCACCCACGCAAGCCTTATCCCCGTATCGGCGTTGTGTTTAGTCGCAATGGCGAAAGGCAACGTTGATTTCTTCAACGACACAGGCGGCTACGGTTTCATTTCGACGGACGACGCGGACGATGACGTATTCTTCCACATGGAAGACGTCGGCGGTCCGGACCTCGAAGAAGGCACTGATATTGAATTCGACATCGAACAGGCCCCCAAAGGCCCCCGCGCGACGAACGTCACCCGCCTGTAATACGGCACCCGTTCAATAGCTCGGTTTCACATTCTACTATTCAACTCGACCGAGAGCGATAGCTCGCGTTACTGCTGGTTGCTATAGTAGCCACTGAAAGTCACTGCACACACGATCGCAAGACGCATCTGCGATCGCTGTGTGAATCGTTTCAGTGGCTACTACATCCCACCGAGTCGTGACTGCGACCAGTCCACTGTTGTAACCCATCCCCCTCGAGCGATCACGCTACCCAGTACGGTCGTCGGCGACGGTGCCGAGAAGGCACCCCGTACCGTCTGGTACGAAGGCCGTACGGTGTAGTACTCGTGACATACCAAAATCCGTGATTGTCATTGGGTGGGGCAGATCATCGCTATGGACACCCCATCCAGATCCTGGCGTACCGTACTGCTCGCCGTCGGCGCATCCCTCGTGATCGCCGCCATCGCAACCGGACTCCTCGTCTCGAGTGGCTCGCTCGCGCCCGTTGCCAGCGATCCCGGGAACGATACCGTCTCGGAGGAAGCGGCCGAACTCGAGGTACCCGAACCCGGGGATGAGTGGTTCGAAGCCCAGGCCGCCGACGGCAGCTGGATCAGCTACATCAACCCGCGCGATGAGTACCGAAGCCCGTATCTCGGCGACGGCTCCGGCAAGATCTGTGTTACCCTGCTGAACGAGGCCGGCGATCCGATCGTCGGCGAGTCGGTGCCGGGAACGACCGTCACCGTCCCGACCGGCGATTCGCTCGACTGGCACTCCGGTGCCGATCCGATGACGGTGCAGTACCCCCTGACCGACCACTACGACCGGCCGCTCGATTCCGATCAGTTCGGCACCGCAGATCACGTCCCCCAGGGCGACGGCTACCTCGACAGTCACTGCATCGAGTTCCACGGCTTCGACGACGACGGCGACGAGGTCACCTACGGAGAGGCCGTCATCGATGGGGCACACGCCGACCACATCGAGGTCATCGGCTACATCCAGCAGGACGACCAGGCCTGGGACACCGACCTCGATCCGCTCGAGGCGGCCGTCCCCTACGAGGACGCTGACGGCGGGTGGGTCTATCAGGAACCGCTCTCACACGGACAGGTGGTCGTCGTGTTACAACTGACCGGGGACGCTCCCGTTGACGACGGTGCCGACGATTCCGGGTCTAACGCTGACAGTGACGACGAAACGAACGACGACGACAGCTCCAGCGACGACGGCGAAGACGACGATACCTCCGGTGTGCCCGGTGAAGGTGACGACGATGCAACCGGTAACGAGAACACTGGCGACGATGACGATGCGAATGACAGTGCTACTGACGGATCGAGCGACACGGAGTCGGGTCAGGGCGACTCGAACGGCACGGACGACTCGACCGACGACGCTGACGCGGATGGGTTATCCGGCTTTGGCTCGCTGGTGGCTCTCACCGCCCTCGCGGCCTTGCTGGTGGCGTTGGCACGGACGCCACGGGGGAGTTGAGACCGCTCGAGGACAGCGGCTACGATCAGTGGCCACGATCCGCCTTCGAACCCGCCGTCCGGCGATTGACGCCTCGGAACTGAGCAACTGGTCACTGAAATTCCGGCCGTGGCGGATACCGCCGCAACAGGCGTGTTCAAGTGTGTCACACCCTTCAACTTGCAGCAGGTGCTGGAACACATGGCCGAGTTACACACCGATGGTGGAGAAACCGACACGACCTGTCGCGTCTGTGGCGACGCGATCACCAAGAAACACACTCATCGGGTCGTGACGGCCGTCGAGGACGGCCAGACCACCTACGATCATTTCTGTACCGACGACTGTCTCGAAGCCTGGGTCGAGTGACGCGAGTTCGGGTGACGAACCCTCGAGATCACCGGACGAGATCACAACGATCACGGCGCTGCCGGACGAACGACGCGTATGACCAGCGATCACAACGGTGAGGAGGGCCCGAGGGCCGCCGAACAGGCCTGTTTCGAGGCAGGCATCAAGTTCGGCTCCCTCTACCACCAGTTTGCGGGCACCCCCATCAGCCTCGAAAGCGTCGACAGCCTCGCTCGAGCGATGGAGTCAGCCATCGAGAACCAGCCCCACTGCGCCAGCGTGACCGTCGACGTTCGCACTGACGCACTCACCGAAGCGCTCGAGGCGTCGTCGGCCGACTACACCGAACTCACCGGGCGGTTCATCGAGGTCGAGATCGTCGTCGACTACGACGACGTCGAAGTCGTGACGCGCATGGCGATGGACGACGGCTACCCGTTGATGCGCCTCGAGTCCGTCCGGCAGCGCTAATCGAGTAGCGGACGTGGGCCATCTGGGCAGCCACACGCCCGCTACCGACGTTCACGACGGTTATACGGACGATAACGCCGGCACACGCGGGTGACGATACCACTCGAGCAAGCAGAAAACGACGACATCCGGTGCTCTGAAGGGTGTATCAGCCGATAACGAGAAGATTCGCGGTCACTATGATCCACTGACACGGTTGTAAAACGGAAACGGTCGTGAACGAAGCGGAAACGGATCGAACCTGAAGAACGATACTGCGCTTTTTTGGGTCGATTGCTGGTCGACACTGCTAACCATGCAGACCGAAGGCGCATCAACCCCAACCGCAATCGAACCGGACACCGTCCGTCAGATAACGACGGTGACGCTCGCAGCGGCGGCCGTGATCGTGCTCGTCAGCTTCGCCTCGCTGTTGCCGGGGGCGAACTGGCTCGTCCCCGGCACGCCGGTGACCATCGGCGCAGCGCTCACCGCCGTCGCCACGATCGCCGTCGTCGCGCTCCTCGTGATCCTCGCTCCGGCGCTCGAGCGACTCGTCCGGTCGAGTCTGAGAGAACCCTCCGGTCTCACCAGAAAGGCCGGAACAACCGTCCGCATTACGACGGTGCTCGTCGCGGTGTTGATCGCCCACCGGGGACTCGCCGACGCGGTGCAACCCTTGCTCGGAAGCGTCTCCTGGGCGTACGACATCGTGTTCCTCATCCTGTCGCTCCCCCTGCTCGTCGCCCTCGCTGTCGTCCTCTATACGTCCCTCGAGCCGACGGCAGAGGCCTGTACGTCGAAGCTCCTCGGAACGGGACAGACAGATCAGGTCGAGGATACGGACGTCACCATCGAATCCTCGAACGAAGGCGGTGAGCGCTCGAGCGAGGGGAGTGAGCACTCGAACGAAGACAACGAAACGATGGCGACGTGATCGCCGTCGCCGGTCGTCCGGCGATTGATAGGGAATGGTGTACCAATGTACCGCCCGCCGCCGACCCTCTGGCGGGCGATCGGCGGTACGTAACTACAGCGACCCCTATGAGAGATATAGACAGTTTCGAATTACAGCCGCTGATCCCCACGGAGAGTGGCCATTCACCGCGTTTTCACTTTCACTTTCGGGCAACCTTTTAACCCGAGTGGCAGTGAACGTGGTGACATGAGTCAAGCCTCACTGGATGACGACGAACTGTTCGGGGAAGCGGCCAGCGAGATGCGCTCGGACGTCGAGGCCTCGCTGGCGGCCGCCTGGGAGGCGCTCCCGGCGGCCGACGACATCTGGGAAACCGACGCCGAGAACGTGCTGGGCGTCCTCAACGGGCTCAAATCCGCGCTCGACGTCGGTGACGCCGAGGATCACCTGCGAGACGCCAAGAAGTGGTACACGATGGGCGAACGCGCCGACGCGTTCGACGACGCCGACGACCTCGAGGAAGAGATCGAAGCGATCGAAACCGCCCTCGAGGACATCACCAGCGCTGGCGAACAGGTCGGCGACCTCACGGCGACGATTCCGGCCCTTCGCGGGACGCTCGCGGAAGCCGATGGAGACGACGAAGACGAAGACGACGAGTAACGCCCCACACCAGCTCCTCGCTATCGCCTCTCCGGCCGCGAAACGTCTCGCGTCGCCACCGCCTCGAGCAATCGCTCCAGTGAGGACGCCGCCAGCTCGAGCAGCTCCGCCCCGCGATCGGCGTCTCCAGCCGTCGGGTCGCCGACGACGCCATTTTCCGTAAATTCCACCGAGTCGACCGCCAGGTTGGCGTGACTTACCCACTCGCCCCAGCGTTCCGCGCCGCCGTCCCGTGCCTCCTCGAGTCGGTCTTCGCGAATCAGGTCGGGATAACAGTGGCGAAGCAGGGCCGTCTCGAGCGGCCCGCCGTGTCCCATCTCGCTCGCGTGCTCGCCGACGGCCTCGAACCAAGTGAACGGGACGGCGTAGGCGTCGTCGTGCCGGGTGATGGTGGCCGTCACCTCCCGGAGGGCATCGACGTTCCCGCCGTGGCCGTTCACGAGAACGACGCGGTCGAAGCCGTGGTGGGCGAGGCTGTCGACGACGTCCCTAATATACGCCCGGAAGGTGTCCGGCGAGACCCACATCGTCCCCGGAAAGTGTCGGTGTTCCTCGGCGATGCCGACCGGAATCGCCGGCGCACGGACGACCTCCCGCTCGAACCGCTCGAGGGCGGCGTCGGCGACCGCTTCGGCGGCGAGCACGTCCGTTCCGAGCGGCGCGTGCGGGCCGTGCTGTTCGGTGCTGCCGACCGGAACCACGGCGAGGTCGGTGTCACAGTCGGCGACCTCGGCCCAAGTGGCCTCAGTGAGATCCATACCGGTTCGTGAGTGGTCTCCCCTCTTGTACCTGTGCCCGTGACGACGCAGGTGATCCCATCGCGAGCGGCCGGAACCAGACGATCCCACCGGGAACAACGTTTCCGGCAGCCGAACCCGACGGTATGAACGCCGGGCACGCGAACGCAGGCTCAAACCGTAACTCGATGGTCGTTCAATCCGCCCCCATGAGCGAAGACAGCCGCGAACTCGGCATCGAACTCGGCGACCTGCAGGCGGCGCTCGAGGATCACGACTACCCGATCGAACACGACACGCTGCTCGAGAACCACGGCGACGTCGAACTCGAAATGGGCGAGGAGACGGCCACCCTCGAGGAACTCATCGGCCCGCTCAACGAGGACGAGTACGCCTCCTACGACGAGATCGAACAGGCCGTGATGAACATGGTCAGTGACGAAGCGATTGGACGAAAACACTACAGCGATCGGACGCCGCCCGCTCCCGGCGAGGAGCGCGAAGAAGAGAGTCCATCGGGCGAGGATCTCGAGGGGAAACAGGAGTCGTTCTGACCGCTCAGCGCTCAGTCGTCCCCGCGTCGAGCCTGCGTGCGTGCCGTCCGCTGCTGGGCACGCTTGATGAACTCCTCCGGCAGTTCGTCGATTTCGCCGGCCTGAACGCCCCAGAGGTGTGCGTAAAGACCGTCGTTTTGCAGCAGGTCGTCGTGACTGCCGCGTTCGACGATCGCTCCGCCCTCGAGGACGACGATCTGGTCGGCGTCCTTGATCGTCGAGAGGCGGTGAGCGATGGCGAACGTCGTCCGATCCTCGGTGAGTTTGTCGATCGACCGCTGGATCAGCATCTCGGTCTCGGTGTCGACGTCGCTCGTCGCCTCATCGAGGATGAGGATGTCGGGATCCTTGAGGATTGCCCGGGCGATACACAGCCGCTGGCGCTGACCGCCAGAGAGCTTCACGCCGCGTTCGCCGACCATGGTGTCGTAGCCCTCGGGCAGGTTCTGGATGAAGTCGTGTGCCTCGGCAGCTTTGGCGGCCTCGACGATCTCCTCGTCGGTGGCCTCGAACGTCCCGTAGGTGATGTTCTCCTTGACCGTCCCGTAGAAGAGGTACGATTCCTGGCCAACGTAGCCCATCGACTGGCGGAGACTCGCCAGCGACACGTCACGGATGTCCTGGTCGTCGACGCGAATCGCTCCTTCGTTGACGTCGTACAGCCGCAAGAGCAGTTTCAAGACCGTCGACTTTCCAGCCCCAGTTGGACCGACGAGCGCGACGGTCTCGCCGCCGCCGACCTCGAAGGAGATGTCGTCGATGATTTTCTCGGTGTTCTCCTCGGTGAACTCACCGCTTTCGGCGTAGCTGAACGAGACGTGATCGTACTCGACGTGACCGTCCGAAACGTCGATCGGATCGGCGTCCTCCTCGCGGTCGATCCGACCCACTTCGTCCATCAGTCCGAAGATGCGCTCGCTCGACGCCTCCGCGCGCTGGTACATGTTGATGATCTGGCCGAACTGCGCCATCGGCCAGACGAGCTGCTGGGTGTAGAGGATGAAGATGACGAACGTCCCCGTCTGGAGCGTTCCGGTGAACGGCCCCGGAGCCGTCTGCGTGAACACCCAGTAGCCACCGACGATGAACGTGAGCACGAATCCGATCCCCGAGATCAACTGCAGTCCGGGGAAGAACTTGATCCGGATCCAGATCGCCTCCCAGTTCTTACTGAAGTAGTTGCGCGAGACGTCGTCGACCCGGCCTGACTCGTACTCCTCGGTGTTGTCGGCTTTGATCACCTGAATACCGCCGAGGTTGTTCTCGAGCCGCGAGTTGACCTTCCCGACGCTCGAGCGCACGGCGGCGTACTTCGGCTGGATCTTCTTGACGAAAATGTACGTGAAGAAGGCGATCAACGGCACTGGTGCGAGCGAGATCAGCGCGAGTTGCGGATTGAGCCAGAACAGCAGGAAGCCGATGCCGAGCACCATCACGACCAGCCGGAACGCCGAGTTCAGTCCGTCGTTCAGGAAGCGCTCAAGCTGGTTGACGTCGTTCGAGAGCACCGACATCATCTCACCGGTCTGCTTGCTGCTGAAGAACTCCATGTCGAGCCGCTGCATCTTGTCGTAGGCAGCCGTCCGGACGTCGTGCTGGATGTCCTGTGAGAAGGAGTTGAAGCCCCAGTTGCGCAGCCAGTGGAAGAGTGCCCCGAGGACGAACGACCCCGCGATGGCGATGACGACGAACCAGAACTGTTCTGTCTGGCCCGTCGGCAACCAGGCCTCGGGTAAGACGACCAGCGGTATCTGTTCGGCGAACACCGCGTCGCCGAAAATGGAGTCGATCGCAACACCGAGCAAGAGTGCGGGAAGGAGGTCTAACGCTCGTGCAAAGACGCTCGAGAAGATCCCGACCGTCACCGAAAACCAGTAGGGACGCCCGTACTCGAAAAGCAATCGACGCATCGGATCCTCGATGTTGTCCCGTTGCTCTTCGAACGGATCATCTTTATCCCAGTCGACACTACTCATTGCTCGGGCTGAATGGTTGGTCAGCAATAAACGTTTCCTACGAATCGAAATATGAACGACGGTCGGTGGGTAAACCCGGGTTACTTTGCCGGCAACAGGGCTAGCGAACCGATACCGTCGACACCAGATTGGGTTGTACACCGAATTTCCACACCACACAACTACTCGGGCGCGCGGTTACCCATCGGCGTCGAGGTCATCGATTTCGACCCGATCACCGACCTCGATCGAGGAGTCGTTGACCGTGCCACTAGGTACCTCGAGCACCCACTGTGCGTCGCCCGAATAGCGGAGTTCCTCGCCGTCCTCCCCCGGTTCTGGTGCGCGCGCGTGATGTATCGTCGTGATTTCGCGGTCGGCACCGATGAAGATGATGTCAATGTCGAAGTCCATGTCTCGCATCACGTACGTTCGTTCGTCCTCATTGCGATGGACGAACAGCATCCCGGTGCCTGGCTCGAGGGAATCGTGGTCGCTGAGGCCAGTGTAGCGTTCCTCCCAGGTGTCGGCGACCTCGACCTCGACGACGAGTTTCGTGGTTCCGTCGTCGCCGACGACGGTGACTTCGGCGGTGTCGTCCGTCCACGGGACGGGAAGGATCGAGAGCTGGATCAGGCCGTAGACGACGGCGAGGAGGACGAACCCAACGACGAGGGCCGACCAAGCGCGTCTGAGGGACACCATCTCGTGGACACCTCCGACACGAGAAAGTAAAGGTTATTCGAACGGGGCGGTTTTGCTCGGATACGGGCTCGTGGTCTAGCTGGTTATGACGCGGCCTTTACAAGGCCGAGGTCGGTGGTTCGAACCCGCCCGAGCCCACTATTGCTGTCGCGAGCAACCCGCGAGCGACAGCAATCTGTCTTGAGGGCAGTTCGAACCAGACCAGTCGCAGCGGCCGAACGAAGTGAGGCCGACCGTCTGGGCGAGGTTCGAACCCGCCCGAGCCCGCTGTCGCCGTCGCGAACACGTCCGTGAGCGATAGTACCGTGACGTGGGGCCGGTTCGTACCCTGCAAAACGCAGCCTGAGCGAAGGCGAGAGCGACCGTTTGGGAGAGATTCGAACCCGCTCGAGCCCACACGCACGACCGTTACTAACAACCAAGAAAACCCAGAACCGTGAACGACGGGACGACGGGCGAGATACGTGACCATTACCGGGCGTAGCAAGAGAGTCCAGGCCGCTCGAGCCACCAAACGCACGTTCGATGATCCCACATGGCCGAAGACGGATCAATGGCAGCGTCTGCGTGCCCGAGCGCCGTCCACGAGGGATAGCGACGACGCCTGCCTGTCCCAGCGAATTGTGGGTCACGTCGCGTCCGTGACGACCGACGCTGGCGCTCGAGTGCGAGAGCGACGTCGGAGCGGAGGAGGGCGAAGGCGAGGACAACCCAACGGACGCAAATCAGGAGCTAAGTCGCTGGCGAAGCTGTCCGAAAAAGCCGTCGCCACCTTCGACCTCGAGTGCGTCGTAGAGGCGTGAATTCTCGGGTTCGTCCTTGACGACCACGCGCAGATACGGCTCGAGTTGCTCGAACCGGTCGGCGAGGACGACCGTGTGATTGTCCGCGTCGTGGTCGACGACGCCCGCATCGGCGAGCTTCGGGACGTGACACTGGACGGACGAGACGTACACGCTCTTGTATTCGTTTTTCGCGACCTCGTCGGGCGGTACGTCGTGCTCCCAGCCGGCAACCTGTTCGGCCAATTTCGATAGCTCGATCGGCTCGTTTCGGCCACGAAGCGCGTAGAGGAGGTATCGGCGACGGCGGTTGGCGAGCAGCTCGAGGATCACGTCAGCGGTGAGCTGCTCGTCTGCCTCGCTCGAGGGAAGCGCTTCCATGAACGGTATGTTCGTGTGCTGCCCAGAAAAGGGTGTCTTGAATATCCGAAATTCCAACATACAGTGGCGTAACGAGCCACTATCGGGTCTGATGAGTGTAGTGAGACTCGAGCAATGACGGTTGTGGCGATGGTAATGGAAGCCGTTAGTGGGATATGGTAGCGAGGAAAAACGGCATTCGAAATCCTTTTTTATATCATCGACGGACGTTGAGGTGAGCCGCCTTAGCTCAGACTGGGAGAGCACTCGACTGAAGATCGAGCTGTCCCCGGTTCAAATCCGGGAGGCGGCATGATTTCTCCGCGAACCTGTGAGGGAGCGACGCGACCGAACCCTGAGCGGAGAAATCTGCCAACGATCGGATTTGAGGTAGAGAACACGCAGCGCGAGCGGAGCGAGCGACCGTGTTCGCGTGGTTCAAATCCGGGAGGCGGACTTCTCACGGCGAGCAAACTCGCGAGCCGTGAGTGTGCGATCCGATCGGATTTGAACCAGACGAGTCACAGCCCGGAATGGCGAGCGAAGCGAGCCATACACCCGGACTGTCTCGGTGTGGTTCATAAACGGAGGCGGCATCCGGCTTTTACGCGATGCTCACTCGAGAAGCGACTGCACTTGACTGAAGAGCAAGCTGTCCCCGTTCCCGCAAGTGAGCGATGAGGACGTCGCTTCCTGGCACAGATCGGGAGGCAGTGATTTCCTTCGAGCGATAACGAATACGGACGAAGCGGCCTACCTGGGTTACACGCCTTAACAACTGTCACGGGCTCCGAACGGAATAGCTGACAGAAAGTATTTATTATCGACCCCGGTACCCTGGACAGGTAAATGAATCGACGTGATTTGCTCGGATTGGCCTGTTCCCCATTCCTCGTTGCCGCCGGTTGCCTGTCCGAACAGACGTGTACGGACGCGAGCATTTCCAGCGCACGGTTGAGCGTGGAGTACTGGTGCGACAGCGGCCAGGTCAGTCAGGGCACAGTCAGTGGAAGCGCCGAAGAATGCAACGAAGCGTTGACGCTCGAGATAGTCGATGGGGGAGAAGTCGTCAGGGAAATCCCTACAGAGCCGGACGAACGCGGACACTGGAGCGTCGACCTCACGGAGCGGGCACCCTCCAGCGTGAGGGAAGGAACAGTCAGAGTGCGCGATCCGGACGGCGAGGTTCATGCGGAAAATCCCTCTCGGTGAACCACTACCTGGACAACACGGATCTCGACGTGGCGGACGCTAGCCTCGAGCCCGAGACCGTGGCCGTCGGCGAGTCAGTGTCGGTGACGTTCGGGGTGGCGACCTTCGGCGGCGAAGCGGCGTTTACGGCCGGATTGTTGGTCGACGGTGAGGCGGTCGATACGCGCGAGGGAACGATCGACGGCGGTGCGGACTGCGTCGGATTCAGCGGTTCAGAGTACGAATTCACCCGCGCTTTCGACGAACCCGGCGAGTACGACCTGGCGGGTCAAATAGAGGTTGATGAGTCGCTCAGTGCCGGTGACAGAGAGTCGATTGGAACGGTGACCGTCACCGAATGAGTCCATCATCGTTCTCGGCTGTGCTATCGCCTACACCATCACGCAGTCGAATTTGGGCGACAGAACCATCGACGACGTGAGTGGCCGGTCGACTTCCCGTCCGTGCCCCGGAACCAGTGTTGGAACGATTGATTCTCCATCATTACGTCTCGAATGCGCCACGCTCATACTAGGTGTAGGGAATGCCCGAGCGACCAACTGGAGCACGCCGAAACGGTGCGAGGATAGCGAAGCGAATGAGAATACAAACGAACGGCAGTGAATCGTTCGGAGTTCGAATCCGCTACACCTGTTCAACGGAGGGTCGGTAAGTCGTCGAAACGGTTCCAATCCACGGGAGCCAGATCAGGCAGCTTCAAACAGGAAGCAGTTCGAACGAGCAGGATCATCCAATCGGATCAGTCCTCCGGGGTAACGGCCCTGTCACACTCGAGTCGCCGATGCAGGTGTACAGCAGAAATCGATACACTGCGCCACCTTCGGATACGACACCGATTCGGAAGGCAGAATATCAATCATTAAAGTGGAATGAAAATTGATACCTGTGTATGAAAGCAGGTGTGCTCGGGCTGGTCGACGGGACGTTCAAGGTCGTCGACTCGTTCACCGAGACGATCTCGGAGGATGGCCACGAACTGGAGCAGTGCCTCACGATCGATCGCGTGTTCTCGCTCCCTGGCGGCGACATGGCGTTCGAGGGGCGGGCCGCTATCGACGCGATCGTGAACGAAACCGTCACGAGCATCGAAAACGGCGACATCCACGTCGCCGAACAGGAGGAGATCGTCACGCGCTACGCCGAGTTCGTCGGCGTTCCGGGCGAGTTCGTCGCCGTAAACAGCGGCGATAGTGCCTTCGCGTTCGAGTTGATCGGCAAAGAGACCGGCACGGACATCGAGCGCGTTTCGCTCGATGTCGACGCGTTCTTCACCGCCCACGCGGACGCGACGCCGTGGAAAGCGGGCTTCTTCGGAACCGGACAGAACGGGACGAACGGCGTCTTTCACGGTGAGGATCTCCGGGACAGTATGGACAGTATTCTGGCGGACTCGAGACTGAATCAGGTCGGGCTCTCGTACGAATTCGATGGAGCCGATGTGAAGATGACCGCGACTCGAAGCGGCTACGTGGAACTCTATCAGCCATCGTCGTTCGACTCGGCCCAGTATCTGGAGTATCTTCGCGAGGAGATCCTTCCGCACCTCGAGTGATTCCTGGGCGACGGCATCGTTGAATTCGCCACTGGGTATAAATGGAAGCCACCGCGTGACTGGGTTCGGGTTCCGCCCGCACCACGACACGGCGTGAATGTACCGGTGAGGCTGGACAGAGTTGGAGTTGGATCAGTATGGACTACCGCCGGGCCGCCCGCGGGTGCCAGAGAAAGTAGTTGAAACGGCTTCTGAAGAGATGCTGTGCCGGTTCGAACCCGAGAGGCGTCTATTCCGAGATCCAGACCGAAGGCGAAGCGAACGACCGCAGACCGAAGAGCCGACGGCGAGCAGATCCTGCACGTCCGCCCAGACGAGGGAGAATCGCCGGAACGAGTAGATCACTTCAGCGACGTTATTGGCTGGTTTCGTGATGGTCACGGTTTGTTTTGTGAATTCGAACAGTTGCTAGCGCGCCAATAATAGTAATGGGGGACAGTAAACAGTCGCACATGGCCCAGGATACACACCAGGCCGAGTCAGACACGCGTAACGCGTCACAGTCGCCCGAGTCCGAGGCGACAATGATCACCCGGAGTCTCCTCCGGATCGCGCTCGCACTGGTCGGGTTCATCCTGCTGCTGTTTGCCCTCGGGCAAGCGTTTGGGCTGGATCTCCTCGGAATGTTCGCGGAGTTCACCCAGACGTGGACCGGCCAGTGGCTCCTCGTCGCCGTGTTTGCTCTCCTGTTGATCGTGTTGTCGATGCGAGGCTGGAGTCGACAGCGGACGCGATGATGCCGTAACGGCCCCACCCAACCCACCAATTTTCTGCCCGAATCGTCCGCCTGAGTCTCCGAGCGATAGCCACGCGTCAGTCGTTCGAGCAGAACGTACATTTAGCTGTAGTCCAATCTGACGATAACTCCGGTTACTCGAGGCACACGACCGGTGTGGTGGTGGCAGAACAATGACGCTAACGCTGTTGGCACTCGTCCAGTTATTCGGTGCGGCGATTGGCATCTGGCTCGCCGTGTTCGCCTATCGTCGTCGAGAGCAACCCGGCATTATCTGGCTCGTCGTGGTTCTCGTTGGCGACGTCGTCTGGATGATCACCGCAGGGCTCAACTACGCGACGACGTCGTTCACCGTCTCGGCGACGTTGCTCCAGATCCGGTACGTCGGGATCACGATCATCCCCGTCGCACTGCTGTTTTTCGCGCTCGAGTACACCGGCTACGACGAGTGGCTGACGCCAGGGCGTCGCGTCCTGATCTCCCTTCCGGCGCTCGGGGCACTCCTGTTGGCGCTGACCGACGACCTCCACGGACGCTTCTATGCGAACGTGACGGCAGCGTCGACGCCCCAGCACGTCGCATACGAGTACGGGCTCATCGCCGTCCCCTGGATCGCCTACGCGTTCGTCCTCTCAGTGGTCGCCGTCGGTGCGTTCGTCCGATACGCGGTGGTCGCCGACCACGTCTACCGGTGGCAGGCAATCACCCTCGCGGGGGCAATCTCGATCGGCATCGTTGCCGACGTGCTCTTCTTCCTGCCAGTCCCACCAAACGGCTTTGCGATCACACCGCTCGGAATCCTGCTCACGAGTGCGATCGCCGTCGGCATCATCGTTCGCTACGATTTCGTTCGACTGATCCCGGCGACGCGCGAGCTCGGCCGGAAGGAACTCATCGAACGGATGGAGCTCGGAATGGTCGTGGTCGATGCGGACGGCCGGGTAGTCGACGTCAACCCATCGGCTGCACGAATCCTCGGCCGGGAGCCAGTGGCGCTGTTGGGCGAGCAAGCGCCCGACGTGCTCCCCAGCACGGACGGTTCGACAGTCGCCGAGCACACGTTCACGATCGATGGGGTCGACCGCGACGTCGAGATCCGAACGAGCCGCGTGGGCACCGAGTCGGGCAGTACGCTGATCACGCTCCAGGAACTCGAGGATTTCACCGGGATGATCTCCCACGATCTACAGGGGCCGCTGATGGAAATTCGAGGGAGCGCAGATCTGGCGATCAACACGGGCGACATCGAGCACGTCGACCAGGTGCTGGGCGCGGCGAACCGGATCGACGAACTCGTCACCGACCTGGTGCAACTCGCACACACCGGTCGACAGCTCGAGGCCCAGTCGCCGGTCGATCTGGGGGAGCTGGCGAATCGGGCGTGGATGCACGTCTGGACCCCAAACGCCGACCTTTCCGTCGAAACACACCAAACGATCATCGGCGATCCGGATCGAATTCGACAGTTGCTCGAGAACGTCTTTCGAAACAGCGTCGAGCACGGGGCTTCCGAAGTGAATACCGGTCGCGACCGCGCAGTCGGTCACGAGAGGTCGGGGCAGAACAGCGAGTCTAGGGACGGCGAGAGCGCCGAAGCGCAGTCAGAGCCACTCCAGGTGACGATCGGGCCGCTCGAAGACGGCTTTTACATCGAGGACACCGGTTGCGGGTTTCCGGTGGGCGAACGCGAACGAATTTTCGAGAAGGGCTACACCAACTCACCATCTGGAACCGGGCTCGGACTGAGCATCGTCCACAAAGTCGTCGGCGTCCACGGCTGGTCGGTTCGCGCGACCGAAGGGGCGACAGGCGGAGCGCGACTCGAGTTCACCGGTGTCGAGCTGGTAGACGAATTGTACGAGTGAACGTCGAGGGGTGGCTGTTGCCCGAAGTGGGTGTCCGTCAGCGTGGCAATTTCCGTACTAAACCCGTAGAAAGCTTCCAGTGCCATCGGAGATCACCCCTTCGATACCGACACTGTAAGGGAGCAACGCCATACCCGCTGTATGTCTATGGATAGCATGAGAGTAGCACACATTACAGCGCTCGAGGACTTTGGCACCCGTTCGCTCCTCGTACACGGGTTGATGACGCTCACGTTCGCAAATGCGGTTTTGATCGGAATATTCCTCGAGGGTCAGGTAGCGGTCGTCTCCTTCGTTGCCTTGCTCAATCTCACCGCCGGGTTGTGGGTCGCGCACTCGATTCATTCCCTCGGTGACGCCACTGGCGACGGTGCCTATCGGGGTATCCTGAACGAACTCCTCGAGAACGACGACGGTGGGTCAGACGGATTCGATACCGGTCGGTTCGGTCGTCTGGTCACTCTCATTGCGGCAGTGACCGCAATCGCCCTCCTGACGTCCGCACAGGTGCTCTCGGGGCCCGTCTTGTCACTCGCCGTCGTCGCGGTCGGTGCCATCGCCATCGTGACTGCCATCGTCGGGTTCCTGATCGCACTCGGAGCCGCGTACGACGACGCACAACGACAAACACAAGACGCGGTCGACCAGTTTTCGGATACATCCGATCCTGATCTCTAGAAACGCCTGCAACCACGACCGCGACCCACAATCGGCCATCTGAAGCGTCGCTTACACCGCATCGGTCGGTACGAGTGTGCCGTTCCAGGTGAAACGGAGGGTTTAGCATACCGATTCGGGGATCACATCTCGGAATTGAACAGTAAACCCACACATAATTTCACGTTCTGATGAACGGGCATAATTGAATTCTGCCGAATTACTGCTCTAGAAGGGATATATTGACCGTTTCGGATAATCGACGATGGCCAACAGAACTCGTACGGACTAGCCCGAACCAGAGAGTCACTCGCGTTGAAGGGAAGCGTTTATTACCTATGTGTCCCTCTGGTTCGTTTGCATCAACTGGACTCCGTAAGAGAGAGGCCATACACAGGACATGCGATAACCGGCGCCTAACGGGGTTTTCGTGTCGTTCTGGGTGGAGCGCTCCACACGAAACGAGGGGGTATGTGTACGACGAATGTCAGACGAGGACTCAGACACACCAGATACAGGGCGGACGACAGACCCACACACACCTGTCGGGTTCACGATGAGCTTCGAGGGTGATGGAGACGACGAGGAGTCGAATCAGGGCCTGTTCGACGACCTGCTGAGCGGCGAACCGATTTTCGAAAACAAGGAGGTGCTACGACCATCGTACACCCCGCACGAACTCCCCCATCGAAGCGATCAGATCAACAAGATGGCGACGATTCTCGTCGCCGCGCTCCGTGGAGAGACGCCGTCGAACATCCTGATCTACGGAAAAACGGGGACGGGAAAGACTGCGAGTGCGAAGTTCGTCAGCAAGGAACTCGAGAGCACGTCGAAGAAGTACAGCGTGCCCTGTGACGTCGAGTACATCAACTGCGAGGTGACGGACACCCAGTATCGCGTCCTGGCACAGCTCGCCAACAAGTTCATCGAGGAGAACGAAAGGCGCATCGACGAGCGCATCGAGGAACTCGAGTCCCTCCGGGAGGCAGTCGAAACGGACGGCGAAACCGAGCACGAAGCGGCCACAGTGGACGACGTCGACGACCAATCAACCAGCGATGAGGTCGAGTCGTCATCCGACGACGCAGCCGACGACGCGTCCACGCCACACGCACAGACCGACCCCCTCGCCGAGGAGCCCTTCGACACGGCCGAGGATGTCGAGGCGGAAATCGAGTCCCTCGAGGCCGACCGAGACGGCTTCGAGGAGGTACCGATGACCGGATGGCCGACCGATCGGGTCTACAGCGTCTTTTTCGACGCGGTCGATTACTCCGAACGGGTCGTCGTCATCATGCTCGACGAGATCGACAAACTGGTCGAGAAGTCGGGCGACGACACCCTGTACAACCTCTCACGGATGAACTCCGAACTCGAGAACTCGCGGGTCTCGATCATCGGCATCTCTAACGACCTGAAGTTCACTGACTTCCTCGACCCCCGGGTCAAGTCGAGCCTCGGTGAGGAGGAGATCGTCTTCCCGCCGTACGACGCCAACCAGCTGCGCGACATCCTCCAGCATCGCTCGGAGGTCGCGTTCAAAGAGGGCGTTCTCTCGCCGGACGTCATCCCACTGTGTGCGGCGTTCGCCGCCCAGGAACACGGGGACGCCCGACGCGCGCTCGATCTGCTTCGAACCGCGGGTGAACTCGCCGAGCGCGCCCAGTCTGAGACCATCGTCGAAGAGCACGTTCGCCAGGCCCAGGACAAGATCGAACTCGACCGTGTCGTCGAGGTCGTCCGCACCCTGCCGACCCAGAGCAAACTCGTCCTCTTCTCGATCATCTCGCTGGAGAAAAACGGCGTTCACAGCATCAACACCGGTGAGGTGTTCAACATCTACAAACGGCTCTGTGACGAGATCGACGCCGACATCCTGACCCAGCGACGCGTCACGGACCTCATCAGCGAACTCGACATGCTGGGCATCGTCAACGCCGTCGTCGTCTCCAAGGGGCGCTACGGCCGCACGAAAGAGATCAGCCTCTCGGTGCCCCTTGAGGAGACCGAGGCGGTGTTGATCTCCGATTCTCGCCTCTCGGACATCGACGACGTCCAGCCGTTCGTGCAGGCACGGTTCGAGAACTGAGTTCTTCCGTTCGTGGTCGTGTCGTGAGTGTGACGCTCCAGCCGACGAGTGACGACCCCGGCAGATGCGACCGAAGACCTAATCATTAACCCCGCTGGCGCACCGACGATGTAGTATGCGAATCGCACTCCTCGGTGGAACCGGCGACATCGGCGAAGGACTGGCGCTGCGCTGGGCGCACGACACCGACCACGACGTGTTGATCGGCTCTCGAGACCCCGAAAAGGCGCGAGACAGCGCGACGGCGTACGTCGAGGAACTCGAGGAACGCGGCATCGAGGCGAGCGTCAAAGGATTCGTCAACGAAATGGCGGCCGACCGGGCGGACATCGTCGTCCTCGCCGTCCCGCCGTATCACGTCGGCGACACCGTCGAGTCGGTCGCCGAGAAACTCGACGCGGACACGATTCTCGTGAGTCCCGCAGTCGGGATGAAAGGCGACGAGGATGGGCTGCACTACCACCCACCGGGGACGGGGAGCGTGACCGCGCTGGTCGCCCAGCGCGCGCCCGAGGAGGTACCCGTGGTGGGAGCGTTCCACAACCTCGCTGCGGCCAAACTCTCGAATCTGGACGTCGATCTCGGCGTGGATACGCTCCTCGTGAGTGACGACGCGGACGCGAAGGCGACCGTTGGCCGCCTCGCCGAGGAAATCGACGGGATCCGGGCGCTCGATGTCGGACCGATCGCCAATGCCGCCGAGGTCGAGAGCGTGACGCCACTCGTGATCAACATCGCCCGGTACAACGACGAGATGCGCGACGTCGGCGTCCGGTTCCACTAGGTACCGGTCGACGATCGATTTCCGAACCGAACCAGATCCGTGTTCTCGAGGGCCAGACCGGTATTTGACTGTTGGCTGTGCCTCGAGCGGTTGCTACCGTGATCAGCAATCGGGCTGAGAGCGGTCAGTCAGGCTCGCAGTGATAAGTCGGGCTCGAGGACGCCTGTGTGTCAGTCGTCTTCGTCCGAGTCGTCCGCCTCACCTTCCCCGGGCGCGTCAGACTGTTCCCCATCGTCTTCGACAGCGTCGTCAGCCGCGTCGTCTTCCTCTACGGTATCGTCGTCGCCGGTCTCGTCTTCGTTTTCGCCGTCGCCATCGTCTTCCGGATCGATCTCCTCGACGTCGACGTCTTCGCCGACGACGCCACTTTTCGTGATAACCGGCAGGAGGTTGTAGCCGCCGTGGCCTTTCCTGACGACGTTGATGTCGAAGACGAACGTGACAGGATCCTCTTCCGTCACTTCGAACGGTTTGACGATCTGGAGCTTCTCGCTCGGGATCTTTACGTCCGCAACCTCGCCGTCGACGATACCCTCGATATCGGCAGCGTACAGTTCGATTTTGTTGTACCGGCCCGGCTCGAGGTCGCCGTCGAAGACTTTCATCGCCTTGCCGCCGACGACCTGGGTGAGGTCGACGGTCGCACCCTCGAGGTTGAGTTCGAAGAACCCGCGTCCGTTCGAGTCGTTTCCAGTGTCCTCGGTTTCGTCATCGTCGCCGTCACCAGTGCCGTTCGTTTCGTCATCTCGAGCATCACCGTCGGCTTCCCCGTCGGTTTCGTCGTCACCACCGTCGTCATCGCCAGTGGTGTCATCCGCCTCGTCAGTGTCGGAGGCGCTGGCAGCATCGTCATTGTCATCGTCAGCTGATTCGTCCTCGTCGTCCCCACCCGCTCTGAAGATCCGGGCCCGGTCGAACGACACATCGAGTGAGTCGAAGTCACCGATGTCGGCGGGAAGGTCGCTGATTAGCAGGCGGAAATTCCCGGACGACCCGTTCTCGCCGCTCAAGTCGTCGTCCGTCGACGAGTCGCTATCGGGCGATTCGGCGTCGGAATCGTCACCGATCGGGTCGCTTTCTGCGGTACAGCCAGCGAGCAGCGTTGCACCGACACCGCCGCTTGCGCCGATAAACGTCCGGCGTTTCAGTCGCTGTGTGTGGGTATCGGGCTGGTCTCGAGCTGTCGTCTCCGATCGATCCGATGGGGGCATTACGAGATCAATTGAACGCACCACCCCTATAACAGTCAGATACTCCAGATAATTCACGAATCGTTTATTTGGTTCATCCAGTTTAGCCACTCGAGGAGTGAGCGGCAACCGACGGCTCGTGACGTGACGACAACTCGAATCCGAGAAGGGCTACGCGCCAGCGCTCTCAAGGGCGTCTTCGATGTCCTCGCGCTGGGTGACACCGACGAAGCGCTCGACGATGCCGTCGTCGTTCTCGATGATGAGCGTCGGCAGCGACCGAACCTGGTACTCGTTGGCGACGTCCTGTTCCTCGTCGACGTTCACTTTCTCGACCTCGAACCGGCCGTCCCAGTCGTCCTCGAGTTCCTCGAGGATGGGATCCTGGGTCTTACAGGGGCCACACCAATCCGCGTAGAAGTCCTTGAGCGTAACAGTCATACCGTTATCGACCCTTTCCGCCCGTTGCGCATAAGGGTTTCCCACCTGTGTATGCTTGCCGGAATTCCGGTCACGCCGGCACTAATGATCCGTTTGAAACGATCGCACAGCGAATTCGTCCCCCGTAACTGAGGGAAGGAACCAACTACGCGGAGGCCCCACGGCCGTCATGGACAAACAGTCGATTCGCGAGGCGGTGTGGGACGACCTCGAGGGGAGCGGAACGGCCAGATTTCCGTTTCCACCCCACGGCCGCATCCCGAACTTCGCGGGTGCGAGCGAAGCCGCCGGCCGCCTGGCCGACCAGCCCGAGTGGCGCGAGGCGGAGACGATCAAGGCGAACCCCGACGCTCCACAGCTTCCCGTCCGCCGCCGCGCGCTTCGGGCGGGGAAAACCGTCTACATGGCCGTGCCACGTCTACGCGATGAAGCGTGCTTTCTCGAGCTCGACCCGAACGTCCTCGACCCCGAGGACTACGACGAGGCGACCACGGTGTCGGGCTCGTCAAAACACGGCGTGCAGGTCGTGCCGGCGGACGTCGAACCGATCGACCTGATCGTCTCCGGAAGCGTCGCGGTGAGCGAAGCCGGCGTGCGCATTGGCAAGGGCGAGGGGTACAGCGACCTCGAGTACGCGATCCTCCGAGAACTGGGACTGGTCGATGCGGAGACGCCCGTTGCGACGACGATTCACGAGCGCCAGCACCGCTCGAGCGAGGACATCGAGGCCGACGACCACGACGTACCAATGGATCTGGTCGTCACGCCTGAGCGGGTGATCCGCCCCGACGCGTCGACGAAGCCGTCTGGAATCGACTGGGATCGTCTCTCAGAGGCGCGTCTCGAGGAGATTCCGGTATTGCAGTCCCTCAAGGTCGATCTCGGGGAGTGATCGGCCGGGCGTGAGGGCGGGTGATCGACGAAAGCGGGTGGCTGAGGCCAGGGTGGATCTACTGGATCGAGGACGAATAGTCGCTCGAGAACGGAAAATTGCAGGGACGGAAGAGGCCGGTGCAGAGCCTCCACCGTCGACAGCCGTGTGCGGGACGAGGGAGGTGCAGGCCCGCGTCCGCACACACAGCGCGGCAATGGTGGGGAAGGGTGCTGTGGTGGGTTGCTGGAAGTCACGGGGTCAAGGCATGAGTGCCTGTGGGTGGTGGGTGCGCCCGTCGACCTCCATCAGACGCAACGAGAGGAGGTTACTTCAACTGGGGTGTCAGTCCAGCCACTTCGGTGGGATTCCCCCACACTTAACCAGGATTTAATCGGCCGATTTCACCATCGAGATAGTTCATACCACCGGTATTCCACAAACAACACAATTGATCATAGCTGTTTAATTGCATCGGCCTTTCGGACGTGTCAATTGTCGACCCGAATCCACGAACGGTTCCTCGGGTTACTCGTCAGGATCGGTGACGAGCTCGCTAGCGAGCATCTCCGGATCGATCAGTCGCGGGTCAACTGCGAGGTCGAGTTGGCCACGGACGAACTCGGGAATCGTATTCCGATCGTAGACGACCGTCCGGATCTCGTCCGTGAGATCACGCACGATCGGAATCGTCGTCGATTCGGCGACGTCGGTCAGCACGTACAATCCCGCCTCGAGAATACCAGCCTCTTCGAGCATCGGGCGTGTCACGTGCCCGTCGAGGTTCAGACGGGTGACCGTTACGCCAGCGGCCTCGAGTGCGTCGGCAATCCCCTCTTCGTCGGGGCCGGCGACGATTGCATTCATGTACCTACAGCGATGGGGTGCCCGGATTTGTGTGTGTCGAAGTGGATACGGGGGTTGGGCGACGCGATTCGGGTCGTATTCTCCCGGCCCGTACAGCGAATCTTCTAGGGATCGTTGGAGTTACGTACCGCTGGCCGCCGACCCCTATTGGGCGATCGACAGGACAGGGTTACAACAGTCCCTGTTAACGCTCGAGGAACGCGTACGCGATGCCTAGCACGACACCGTAGAGGGCGTGACCGAGGAGGCTGAGCGGAGCCACATTCGGCAGCGGCGGCGCACCGGGGAACCCGACCGCATCGAGCCAGATCGGCATGACGACGACCGCGAGAGCCGCCCAGACGACGACGCCGTAGACGAGGCCAACGATCGCCGTTTTGAGCACTGTGTCCACCCAGGTTCGGACGGCTCCGATGGACAGGATGGCTGCGAACACGACGCCGAGCACGGCACCGTGTGACAGGTGGATCACCCAGCCAGCGCCCTCAGCCGGGCTGTCCGGGGTTGCCTCGATACCGTACATACTCGGAATCGCGACCTCGAGGACGGGATCGGGGATAACGAACACCATGATCGCGCCGAACGCGATGGAGCCGAGCAATCCGCCGACGACCCCGGCTTGCCAGGGTGTGAGCGCGTTTCGATTCGAGACGGCAGTTTGGGTCGTGGTATCTGATGCCATGCGATCGAGAGGACGTCGAGTTCGAACGTATGCGTGTGGCGGATCGGTATCGGCGCTGCACAACCGCGAGACGCTCCGAGGGGAGCGATGACGACGCGAGATACGCAACGGTGAGCGAGGAAGGCTGTGGAATACGGGACGGTGAGTGAGGCCGACCGCGAGGGGTCGAGCAGGGCAGCCAACGAAACACCGAAGCCGCGCCCGACGAGGAGAAGCGCTTTTTTCGCCCCCGACGAATGCGGCCGTAATGACGGAACCGCTCCGAATCACCGCTGGCGAGCGATCCACCGAAACGATCCTCGAGTTGCTCGAAGACGGGTATCGAGTCGTCGTCACCCTCGAGACGCTCGGCAGCGAACACGAGGTTACGCTTCGCGTCGACGGCGGGATCTACTACTGTGACACGCCGACCCGGCTTCACCGCCACGAGAGCGTCGAAGAAATGCGAACGTGCATCCGGAATATGGGCTACGCCTCGGATGGAGACACGAACGAATCACCGAAATCGGGATCGTGAACGACCGGGCACCGTTGCTGTCGCTGTCGAAGCGGGTCGAACGGAGGTGGAATTTTTACCCAACATCCCCAAGGAGGACTATGACCACAGACCCACGCCATCGGCTCGGGGCGTTGATGGAGCAATCCGACCCCCCGTTTCGGGAGGTCATGAGCTGCGTATTCGGGATCGAAGACCACGAAACGCGCACCTATCTGGTGTTACTCGAGTACCCGGGCAGTACGATCGAGGAACTCGCGACCGCACTCGACCGTGACCGAAGCACGGTCAACCGGTCGCTGTCGACGCTGATCGATCGGGGCCTCGCTCACCGGGATCGACGGCTGCTCGACGGCGGCGGCTACATCTACCAGTACACGGCGATCGCGCTGCCCGAAGCCAAGGAGATCCTCCACGAAGCGCTCGACGCCTGGGTGGCAACCGTCCACGGTGTGATCGACGAGTTCGACGGCGAACGAACCGGGTGATAGGGTAGTCACTGACGCCGATCGCCGACCCGTCGGCGGGCAATCGGCGGTGCAATGGTACGACACTCTTTACACGGCGTTGGCAGCATCCGCATCAATCCACCCACTTTTCCCCCTCGCTCCCCTTCCGGCGGGTAATGAGTACCGAGGACAGCCACACCCGTTCCCTCTCTCTTACGGCCGAGCCTGCTTCCCCGCCTGACGTGGCAGCCGACGGCACCTGGCTCGCGTGTATCGCCTGTGGTGAGACGTTCGCACCCTTCGAAACGATCCGATACACCTGCGACTCCTGTGACGGCCTGCTCGAGGTTCGCTACGCCGACCTCCCGACGTTCGATGACTTCTCGGGGCGTGGCGTCTGGCGATATGCCGAGGCGCTCCCCCTCGACGTCGACGTCACCATCCAAGAAGGCGACACCCCGCTGTATCGCGTGCCACGACTCGAGGCCGACCTCGGGGTCGAGTCGTTGCGAATCAAACACGAGGGAATGAACCCCACCGGGAGCTTCAAGGATCGCGGCATGACCGTCGGCGTGGCGGTCGCGGCGGAACTCGGCGTCGATCGGCTGGCCTGTGCCTCCACGGGCAACACCAGCGCCGCCCTCGCCGCCTACGGCTCCCGGGGCGGGATGGAGACGCTCGTCCTCCTGCCGGCGGGGAAGGTCGCTGCGGGGAAAATCGCCCAGGCGAGCCTCCACGGGGCCCGCATTCTCGAGGTCGACGGGAACTTCGATCACTGTCTCGACATCGTTCAGGAACTCGCCACTCGCGGGGAGGCCTACCTGCTCAACTCGCTGAACCCGTTCCGACTGGAGGGCCAGAAGACCATCGGCCTCGAGATCCTCGAGGGCTTTCGCGACGACTACGGCGCGTGGCCGGATCGGATCGTCCTCCCCGTCGGCAACGCCGGCAACACGTCGGCACTGTACAAGGCGTTCCGCGAACTCGTCCAGGCGGGCGAACTCGAACCGGAAGACGTCCCGAAACTGACGGGCGTTCAGGCCGAAGGTGCCGCACCGATGGTCGAAGCGATCGAGAAGGGAGCCGACGCGGTACGGCGCTGGGACGAGGTCGAAACGCGGGCGACGGCCATCCGCATCGGCAACCCCGTGAACGCACCCAAGGCGCTCCCCGGAATACGGGAAACCGGCGGCACCGCGATCAGCGTCAGCGACGAGCAGATCACGGCCGCTCAGCGCGACCTGGCCGAGGAGGGTATTGGCGTCGAACCCGCCTCCGCAGCCTCGGTGGCCGGCCTGCGAGCACTCCGCGAACGCGGCGTCGTCGACGACGCCGAACGCGTCGCCTGCCTCACCACCGGCCACCTGCTCAAGGATCCAGACGCCGCCGCGGCCGCCGGTCGCGAGCCCGAGCCAGTCCCGGCCGACACCGAGGGAGTACTCACAGTACTGACGGGAGACAAATAGCCAATTTGACAGTCCGTCCGTCGGGCGAGCGACGCCCGTCGGACGCGTCTGACGAGCGACTGACTGAACCTTTTAGGCTGGGCCATGGTACCCCGAAATCCGATGTCCGTTACCCACCCAGCCGACGACACCTCGAAATCGGACGTCGACGCCGCCACCGCCGACACGTTCCCGATCGATCGTGCTCGCGCCGCCGAACACCAACCCGAGACCGTTGCAGCCGCCGACTCACAGCACCAGCGCCCACACGCCGATACCGTCGCCCTGCCCATCCGAATCGAACGACTGCACCTCGAGACCCGCATCGCCGCCCTCGAGCGCACGCTACGCGACCAGCGCCGACGCAATCAGGCGCTGATCGACCAGTACGAGTACATCCTCGAGGCGGTTACCGAGACTGCTACCGATGCCGGGACAGGGGACGACGCCGAGACCGCCGTTCCCGCCGCTGACGCCGAATGCACCAATACGACAGCTGCCTTCGCTGACGCCGCAGCCCCCGATGAAACCGACACAACCGCTACCGACCGAACCGAATCGGCCAGCCCAGGGCTCCTCGCTCGCCTCCGCTCGATGCTGAAATAACTGGCCATCAAGCCAGGTATTCCTCGAGCGTGCGTCTGACACGCCGTGGGCCACCGAGTCGTCCACAACCCGGCACTTCAATTTTTATAGTGTGAGGATACAAAAGCGATAGTAAACCAGACGTCGCTACTCGAACGCGGCGTAGCCCGTCAGATCCTGGCCGAGGACGAGAGTGTGGATGTCGTGAGTACCCTCGTAGGTATAGACCGTCTCCATGTTGGCCATGTGGCGCATCGGCGAGTAATCCGTTGTAATACCGTTACCGCCGAGCATCTCGCGGGCCACTCGAGCCTGGTTCCGGGCCATCCGGACGTTGTTGCGCTTGGCCATAGAGACGTGCTGGGGACGGAGATCCCCGCGTTCCTTCAACTCCGCGAGGCGGTGTGCCAGCAGTTGGGCGAGCGTGATCTGGGTCGCCATCTCCGCCAGCTTGGCTTGCTGGAGCTGGAATCGGGCGATCGGTCCCCCGAACTGATCGCGCTCGGTCGCGTACTCGCGGGCGGTCTCGAAACAGTCTCGAGCCGCGCCAATAGCGCCCCAGGCGATGCCGTAGCGCGCCTGGGTGAGACACGACAGCGGCCCTTTCATCCCCTGCACTCCTGGTAGGACGTTCTCCTCGGGGACGCGCACGCCGTTGAGACCGATTTCGCCGGTGATCGACGCGCGCAACGAGAGCTTCTCGGTGATCTTGTTCGTCGACACGCCGTCGCGATCGGTCTCGACGAGGAAGCCTCGAACCGCGTCGCCGCCCGTCGCCTCGCTCGAGCGGTCTTTCGCCCAGACGACGGCGACGTCCGAGATTGGGGAGTTGGTGATCCAGGTTTTCGAGCCGTTCAGCACGTAGCCGTCGGCGTCTTTCTCCGCGTAGGTCTCCATCCCCGCCGGGTTCGACCCGTGTTCTGGCTCGGTCAGCCCGAAACAGCCCACGGCCTCACCGGAGCCGAGTTTGGGTAGCCACTCCTCCTTCTGGGCTTCGCTCCCGTAGGCGTGAATGGGGTACATGACGAGCGCGCCCTGCACGGAGGCCATCGAACGCAGCCCCGAGTCACAGGCCTCGAGTTCCTGCATCAGCAATCCGTAGGCGGTTTCCGAGACACCCGGCGAGCCGTACCCCTCGAGGTTGGGGGCGTAAAAACCCATCTCGCCCATCTCGGGGATCAACTCGGTCGGGAAGGTGCCGGCTTCGAAGTGGTCACCGATCTCGGGGCGAACCCGGTCGTCGACGAACTCCCGGGCGCTGTCCCGGATCAGGCGCTCTTCGGCGTCGAGGTCGGCCTCGAGGGAGACGTAATCGAGCATAGTTTTCTATCCACAGGACGTCGTGAAAAGCCCTCCTATCTCGTTGCAATTATTGCCGAGTTGGTCGGGGAAATTCGTCGGCGATCCCGCTTCGCAGGCCTTTTCGACGAGCGAACCAGACGGTATTTGCTCGCCCACCACGTAGAATAGCGCGTGGACGACATTCCGCGAGTAGTCTGGATCGGGCTCGCGTTCGGGCTCGTCTGTCTCACGATCGTCGGTCTCTTCGTCGTGGACGTCGGTGCGAGCGACCCCGACCCCGTACACTTCGACGACACCGTCTCGATGGGACTCACCCTCGAGGACGAGCGCGCGCTCCCCGAGGACGTCGACCTTCCGCGCGTCCAGGTGTTCTACTCGCAGTACCAGTACGTCGTCGGTTACTACGGCGTCGAGACGTTCGTCACCACGAGCCGACAGCCCGCCCACGACCAGCAGTTTGGCTACCCGCTCGCGGTGTACGTCAGCGACTACAGCCCGACCGAGCTCGAGCTATCCGAGGAGGGATACCCGGTCACTGACAGGTTCGGCGGCTGGGTCGACGCCGAACGCGCCCACTTCGTCGTCGACAGCGAGGCCAGAACCCCCGCCGGCGAGACCGCGATCCCCTTCTCCGAGGCCGACGACGCGGCCGCCTTCGCCGACACCTACGGCGGCACCGTCGTCCCCTGGGAGGCCGTCCTCGAGCGCGAGTTCGACGTCGACGACGCCAGCCACGTCCGCGACCGCGTCGACGGTCAGGCCGCTGCGGCGGACGAACTGGTCGAGCGCTCGAACGAGCTTCGCGACCGACCCGACTCCCTCGTCGTCGGCAAGGACGCGCCGACGATCCAGGCCGCTGTCGACGAGGCCCCCGCAGAAACGACGGTCGTCGTGCCCGCGGGAACGTACGACGAAACGGTCGAGATCAACCGGTCGATCACCCTCGCCGGCGAGGGTGACCCGCTCGTCCAGGGCGACGGCAACGGCTCGGTGATCACCGTGAACGACGACCGCGTCGCCATCACGGGCCTCTCGGTCACCGGCGTCGGCGACCGGTTCATGGATCCCGACGCGGACATCGCAGCCGACACCTGGGACAGCAACGTCGAGCAGGGCTACGGCCACGGCGACGCCGCGATCGCCGTGGTGGACGCCCCGGGCGTATTGCTCGAGGACGTGACGGTCGAGACCCGATCGAACGGCGTGCTGTTGCGCGATAGCCCCGACGCAGTCGTCCGATCGTCGACGATAACCGGGAGCGAGGAGTGGCGGGAGGGGTTCATGGGCGTCATGGCCATGCGCTCGCCCGGCGTCATCGAGCAGTCGACGATCACGGGCGGCAGGGACGGCGTCTACACCCACCGCTCTCACGACATCGTCGTCAGGGACAACGAGCTGCTCGGCGGGCGATTCGGCGTCCATCTGATGCACACCTCGGACGCGCTCGTCGCGGACAACCACGTGCGCGACCAGGAGCTTGCGGGCCTCATCGTGATGACCGCCCCGCGGGGGAACGCATTCGTCGGGAACGACGTCCGGGACGCCCCCAGCGGCATCCGCATGAGCGGGAGCGACAGTTACGTCGCTCGAAACGTCCTGATAGACAACGGCGTCGGCTTTACGACGAACGCGGACAACTCGCTGTACGAGGGAAATCTCGTCGCCGGGAACGAGCGCGGCGTCCTCGCGAGTTCGACCGTGCCCACGAGTCGGGTCGTCGGGAACGCCTTCATCGACAACGACGTCCACGCCGAGGTGACCACCGGGCCGCTCCGCGTCTGGACGCACGACGGCGCCGGAAACTACTGGGAGGGAGCCGTCGGAATAACCGAGGGTACCGTAATCGACCGCCCGTACACCCCGACCACGCCGGTCGACGGAGCGCTTCACACCGTCGATGGGACGCCGACGCTCGCCCAGTCGCTCGCGCTCGAGGTACGTGGCGAACTCGCGGGCACCGTTCCCGGAATGCGCGAAGGCGAGGTCGTCGATACGGCACCGCTCTGTGAGCCACCCGATCCCGACCTGTTCGACGACACCGACTTCGTGTACGATACGTACGTGTGCAGTACCTTGGAGAGTTGAGAACCCGACCATCCCACATAGCAACCCCATACAACAGCATCACACAGTAAACCCCACGCAACAGCATCACACAGCAAATCCCACCCGTGACACCGAACACATCCACCGAAGCGACGACCGAGCCATCCGAGGCGATCCTCGAGGCGAGCGACATCGAGCACGCCTACGGCAGCGTCGACGTGCTCGACGGCGTCTCACTCGGCGTCCCCGCCGGGGAGATGACGGCGTTGATCGGGCCGAACGGCTCGGGCAAGACGACGCTGCTCCGGATCATGGCCCGACTTCTCCGTCCGAGCGCGGGACGGCTGCAATATCGCGGCCCCGACGTGGCTCGCGACATCGGCTACCTCCCCCAGCAGCCGTCGTTCCGCCCCGGCTTCACCGTCCGGCGGACGCTCACGTTCTACGCCGAACTCGTCGGTGCCGACGCCGACGTCGCCATGACCCATCTCGAGCACGTGGGGCTCGAAGCGGCAGCCGATCGGAACGTCGAGGCGCTGTCGGGAGGGATGACCCGGCTCCTGGGCATCGCACAGGCGACGATCGGCGACCCGCCGGTGGTCGTCCTGGACGAACCCGCGAGCGGGCTCGACCCGGGGATGCGCGCGCACGTCTTCGACGTCGCGAACGAGTTGACCGCGAGCGGCCAGGCCGTCCTGGTGAGTTCACACGACCTCGAGCTGGTCGACCGCCACGCCGACACCGTGGCGCTGCTCGACGATGGCGGGCTCGTACAGACGGGGGCGCCGGCGTCGATCGTCGACGAACTCGAGGTGACGTCGCTTCTCGAGGCCTACGAAGCCTCGGTCGTAGGAGAGGCCGGAACTGTTCGGGTCAGAGGTGAGTCGACGTGAGCTCGGAGTCCGGATCCGGGTCCGCGGCGCTCGAGGAACCCGACGAGACAGTGCCGAAGGCAGCGCGCCGACGCCACGAACACGCGCCCGGTTCCGTCTCGATTCTCTCGACGATCGTCCGCCGCGAACTCCACACCGTCGCCAGGACGCCGACCTTCTCCGTCCTTGCAGCGTCGCTGACCGTCGTTCTCCTCGGCGTCGCGTGGGCCGGTGGCGGCGTTCGGGCCGGCTACGTCCCCACCATCGTCGACCTGCTGACGCCCCTCGAGTTGCTCGTCCCAATCGTCGCCGTCGCCTTCGGCTACCGGGCGATCCTGGCCGACACCCGGCGCGGAGAACTCGAAGTGTTGCGAACGTATCCGGTCTCGGCCTGGCAGGTCGTCCTCGGCGTCTACGTCGGGCGGGCGGCCGGGCTGGTCGTCGCCATCGTTGGGCCGCTGCTGGCCGTCTTCGCCGCCGTCGCCCTCACCGAGCGGGAGACGATCCGCATCTACGCGACCCACGCCGGTGCGGACTCGCCGCTGTTGTTCCTCCGGCTGATCGTCCTCGCCGCGGTGTTCGGGCTCGTCGTCCTCGCCGTCGCGGTCGCGATTTCGGCGGTCGCGAGTACCGCCAGGAGTGCACTCGCACTGACGGTGATCGCGCTACTGGGAGTGCTCCTGGCTGGTGACCTCGCGATCGTCTACGGATTTTCGGCGGGGTTCATCAGTGACGGATCGCTCATCTACACGCTGGCGCTGAGCCCCCTCAGCGCGTTCCGTGGACTCGTCCTCGAGACGGCCGTGATCGCCGCCTCGGGGCCGGGGCCGCGAACGGCGTCCCCGATTGCGAGCCTGCTCGGGCTGGCGCTGTGGACGGTCGCTTCGCTGGCGGTCGCGACCGTCGCCGTCGACCGAGTCTGACCGGCCATCGCCTCCCGATGGAGAGCCAATTTCGACAGCCATGGCTGATTTATCGCCGGTTTTTTCGTGTTGCAACAGTTTCGAAAGTAGGATCGTCCGCTATACGCCCGATAGTATTGAGGGCGGCGTGACACAGCCATCACATGTCCACGTACAATCGCCGCACATTTCTCACGACAGGTGCAACACTCGCGGCCGGGATCGGTCTCGCCTCGACGACAACAGCGGGTGCCACAGCTGGCGACGCCGACGCCCTCCTCGACCCCAGCATCGACCCAATGCCCGAGATGGACGAAGACTGGGCGTCCTACCGGGGCGACCCCGGCCACACGAGAGACGTCGACGCCACCTACGAGTTCGACGCCGGGGCGCTCGATGCCGCCTGGTCGGTCGATCACGACGGCTCGGTCGCCATCACCAACGGCACGGTGTACACCTCGAGCGCCGAGGGCGTCATCGCCGTCGACGCCGCGGACGGAACGGTCGTCTGGACGAACGCCGACGTCGAGGCAGCCAATCCGGCCGTCATCGGTGAGACGGTCGTCCTCGCAAACCAAGCAGGGATCGTGGCGCTCGACCGCGAAGACGGGCGCGTTCGGTGGGAGCGCGAACTGGCCGGCGACGGGGAAGTGAGCGAACACGCCGTCGGCTACGGCGGCGTCTACGTCGTCGCCGACGGCGCGCTGTACGCCCTCGAGATCGGCGATGGCTCGACGCGGTGGGCACGCGATTCGGTAACGGTCACGACTCCCGGGAGCGACGAGGAGTACACGTTCGGCTTCAACCGATCTCCCGCCGCCGCGAACGGCGTGGTGTACGCCGCGACGCAACGAACCGTCCACGCGGTGGAGCCGACGACCGGCGAGGACGTCTGGCGAGACGAGGAGGTCTACCAGGACTTCGCGGGGCCGATTCACGCGAATTCGAACGCAGTCATCGTCGACTGGTGGTCGGACGTCGAGCAGGGTGTCCACGACGCACAGACCGGGGAGTTGCAGGAACTGATCTGGTCTGAAACCCGCCACGAAACGACTCTCGGCGAAGAGATCTACGTCAGTGGGAACAACCATTCGTTCTTCGCGAGCGCCCCCGAGGGAGACGATCCAAGCTGGGACGTCTCGAGTGCGTACAACGCCGGACAGGGCGTCGTCTGTGGCGACACGGTCTACGTGCACTTCGGAGACGCCGAAGCGGAGTGGAGCGAGTACGATGAGGCGCTCGTCGCCCTCGACAAGCACGACGGAAGCGAACGCTGGTCACTGACGACGACGGATGCCCCGATCGGGCAGATTCGGGCGATCAGCGACGAAACCCTGTACGTCGACCACGATGGCGAGCTCGTCGCCCTCCGAGAGTCAACGAGCGAGGACGAAACGCCAAACGAGGACGGAGACGACAACTCGAGTGAGGACGACGAAAACGACAGCGTCGGCTGCTCCGTAGACGACGCGGACGAGAGTGCGACGGACGACAGCGACGGGAAAGGGGACGGGGACGACAGCGTCGAAACGTCGGACGTCGCATCGTTCCCGGCCGACGGCTCGCCCGGATTTACGACCGGTGCCGGGCTCATCGGCGGCGCGCTCGGACTCGAGTGGCTTCGCCGCCGGGCCCGAACCGACGAATCGACCGAGTAACGAAGCGTTCGAGACACCTCGTAGGGAACGGGGCATCAATTTGTCGCCGATTGCCCACCCCAGCGAAAGCAAGCACACCGTTTCCGCTCACATTCCGCCGAGACTATCGACCAGCTCGAGGGTGACCTCGTCGTGGATGACGAGTTCGCCGCCGTACTCGTCCTGCAACGCCTCGGCCTCGTCCGTATCGGAGAAGCCGATCAGATCCTGTCCCATCGACCCTCGAAGTTCGCTTCCGGTGACCATCGTGAGATCAGTGGCGTCCGCTTGCTCGTCGCCGTCGTGGTGGGCCGAGATGAAACGCAGGTCGCCGTCGTCGGAGACCCCCCAGTCGACGATGGCGTAATCAGTGAGGTAGGTGACGAGCGGATCGTTGCCCGCGTTCCCCTGCTCGAGCGTCCAGCCGTAGGTGCAGGTGCCGCTACAGAAGGGGGCCCACCCGTCCTCGAGGTCGGGGTGGTCGTCGTAGAACGCCTGCCCGCTGGGCCCGGGTTGCTGGGTGACGAGCATGCCACAGTTCTGGCAGGCGTCCTCGTCGGTGAACTCCTGGGCGTCCGGTGTGTCGTTGTCATCGAGACAGCCGGCAACCGCACCGAGGGTTCCGACGCCCGCAAGCGCCAGCAAGCGTCGTCGAGACACCGGCAGCGACACAGTGGACTCGTGTTCGCGCATACGGAGAATCGGTGTCCGATGGGTAAAGCCCGTCTGGTACACGCGTCGAACCCATTCTGGGAGGGCGTGTCGTCTGTGCCGCTCTCCGACACCGGTGTGGGTCACTCGTGTCGACCACCGTCGTCAGCGTGCGTCGCTCGGGCCGGTCGGTTGTCCCCGAGCGCCTGCTATGAGCGGAGCGAACACCCCATCACTACGATAGCTACAGGTCGCTCCAATTCATACCCCCTGACATGACAGTGCCGTCGCTACCGGGACACCTCGAGCGGACTATGACGAACGAAAAATGGCTCGAAGAAATCACCGGTCGCGTCTCCACGGACGCCCCCGAACGCGAGCCGATCACCGTCACGGCACCCGCCACTGACGAGCCAATCGGGCAGATCCCTCGCTGTACCGACGACGACGTTGCGGCCGCCGTCAGCCGCGCCCAGGCGGCCCAATCCGAGTGGATCGAATTCGACCCCGCCGAACGGGCAGCCATCCTCGAGGACTTCGGCGACCTCGTACTCGAGCGACGCGAGGAACTGCTCGATCTGGTACAGCTCGAGACGGGGAAGGCCCGTGCCCACGCCGTCGAGGAACTGCTCGACGTGCCGACGACCTGTTCATACTATGCGAGCCGAGCTGAGTCGATTCTCGCCGACCAGACCCGAGACGGGGCGTTTCCGCTCGCGACCGACGCGACGGTGACGAAGAAGCCGGTCGGCGTCGTCGGCGTCATCTCCCCTTGGAACTATCCACTGACCCTGTCGATCACCGACGCCGTCCCCGCCCTGCTCGCGGGCAACGCCGTCGTCCTGAAGCCCGACGAAAAGACGCCGTTCATCGCGCTCGCGCTCGCCGAACTGCTCGCGAAAGCGGGCCTCCCCGATGGCGTCTTCGAGGTCGTTACCGGCGACGGATCGGTCGTCGGCCCGGCGCTCGTCGATCGGGTCGACTACGTCGCGTTCACCGGCAGCACCGAAACCGGCCGCGCCGTCGCCGAACGGGCCGGACGGAACCTGATCGACTGTTCGCTCGAGTTAGGCGGGAAGAACCCGATGATCGTCCTCGCCAACGCGAATTTCGAAGAGGCCGCCCGCGGCGCCGTCCAGGGCTGTTTCACGAACGCCGGACAGCTGTGTCTCGCCGCCGAGCGCCTCTACGTCGAGTCCGCGATCTACGAGCGGTTTCTCGACGCGTTCGTCGGCGAAACCCGCCGTCTGTCCCTCGGCACCGAGGTCGGCTACGGCTCCGACGTCGGCTCGCTCATCGACGACGCCCAGCTCGAGCGCGTCGAGGAGCACGTCGACGACGCCGTCGGCCGCGGGGCGTCCGTCCTGACCGGTGGGCGGGCCCGCCCGGACGTCGGTCCGTTCGTCTACGAGCCGACGATTCTGACCGACGTCGATCCGGACGCGCGAGTCGCCCAGGAGGAGACCTTCGGCCCCGTCGTCACCGTCACCCCCGTCGACGGTCCTCGAGCGGCGATCGAGGCAGCAAACGACAGCGACTACGGGTTGAACGCGAGCGTCTGGACGGGTGACCGCGAACGAGGTCGTCGGCTCGCCCAGGAAATCGAGGCCGGTACCGTCTGCGTCAACGACGCCTACATCGCCGGCTGGGCGGCTACGGATGCGCCGATGGGCGGGGTCGGCGACTCCGGGCTGGGCCGACGTCACGGCCCCGAGGGAATCGAACGGTATCTCGAGTCCAAGACGATCGCCAGCTCGCGGATCGGGTCGCTCGCGCCGCCATCGGGAGTGCCAGCGACGTGGACAACCCGGTCGTTGCTCGCGGCGACCAACGTCAGACGGCGCCTCTCGAGGTGGCTGTGATGAGCGACATCGGCGACGGCGCTGGAAGCAAAAGCCGGCCGCGACGCCATCCCCGCGATCCGCGGGTGATGCTCACCGGGTTCCCCGGCTTCCTCGGCTCCGCGCTGCTCGAGCGGTTGCTCGCCCGCGGCGACGAACCGGTCGCCTGTCTAATCCAGTCACGCTACCGACAGCAAGCCGAGCGTCGAGCCGGGGCGCTCACCAGCGATGCCGGTGTCGATCCTGACGCGATTCAGCTGCTCGAGGGCGACATCACCGAGCCGGATCTCGGCCTGGACGAAGGCGGTGGGCTCGAGCCGCTCTCGACGGTTGACGAACTGTACCACCTGGCGGCCGTCTACGACCTCGGCGTCGACGCTGACCTGGCCGAAGCGGTGAACGTGCGTGGCACCGAACACGTCCTCGACGCGGCCGAGGCCCTCGAAGTCGACCGGTTCCAGTACGTCAGCACCTGCTACGTCAGCGGCCGCTACGACGGCGTCTTCACCGAGGATCACCTCGAGAAGGGCCAGTCGTTCAACAACCACTACGAGGAGACGAAGTACCGGGCAGAGGTGGCGGTGCAAGAGCGCATGGCATCGGGGCTTCCAGCGACGATCTACCGCCCCGCGATCGTCGTCGGTGACAGCGAAACCGGCGAAACCGGGAAGTACGACGGCCCGTACTACCTTCTCCGTCTCCTCCTGTCCCAGCCCGCAGCGTGTTCGTTCGCGGTCTCCCTGCCAGGTTCCAGTGGCGCCGAACTCAACGTCGTCCCCCAGGATTTCGTCATCGACGCCATCGCCCACCTGAGCGCTCGCGAGGATACCGTCGGCGAGGTCTACCAGCTGTGTGATCCCGCCCCGTGTTCGGTGCCGGCGTTCGTCGACGCGCTCGCCGATGCGATGAGTCACCGCGTCGTCTCGGTGCCGACCCCAAAGCCCGTCGCTCGAGCCGTCCTCTCGGGCCTCGAGTCGGCAGGGCTGCCGGCCGAGCCGGCAACCGTCGACTACCTCGACCACCCGACGCGCTATGCCTGTCCAAACACGCAACGAGCGCTTGCAGGCACCGGCATCGAGTGTCCGCCGTTTCACGCCTACGTCGACGACCTCGTGAGGTTCGTCCGAGCGCACCCCGAGGTGGGTGACGAGGCCATGATCTGAGTATGGTGTACGACGCGACCGAGAATTCAGCCGTTTACTCGTCCTCGAGCGACCACGACACCTCAAAGACCGTGTCCTCGTACCTAATCGTGTGTGCATCCGTGTCTGCTTCCCTGAACGGCTGTCCGACGACGTTCCGGTCGGCCCGGAGGTGGACAGTCTGCACGCCCGACTCGAACGCCGGGAGCGTGTTCCGAAGGCTCCGGAACGGCTGCCGGTACAGTTGCTCCGGCAGGAGTTGCTGATCGGGGTCGTCGCTCGAGTGAGTTACCGTCATCGTCGCGGGCTGTCTACCCTCACCGTACTCCGGCAGCGTGACGACGGTTTTTTCGTCGCGTCGGTCGACGACCGCGTCGTCCTCGAGGTCGACGGCGACCGCGGGCGCCTCGAGGTCGAATATCGCCGCGTGAGCGTTTGATTCGGCGCCCCCGCTGTAGCCAGCGGTGTAGGCGTATCGGCCACCGCCGAGGTGTCCGACGGATCGGGCGTGGTCACAGGCCACCGGCTCGCCGGCGTAACACGCGAGCGTGGACTCGTGGACGTCACCGGGTGAGAGACGCCCCATCGGCATCGGCCACCCCCACGGCTCGATCGGAAGCCACCGGCCGTCGACGAGTTTGTACAGCCGCCAGTGGTAGGGATTGCCCTGCAGCGTGTCCCGGCCGTGGTTGACCAGCGAGAACGTGATCGACCCCGGGGCGGTGATCGATTCCGTGTCGGCCTCGAGGAAGACTGCGGTCTCGGGGGTCGCCTCGTGGAACCAGCGGGTTCCGGTGTTCTCGTCGCTCTCGCCGGTCTCGGGAACCGACGGGTCGGGCTGATCGTCCGGCAACGACGGCACGGTCACCCCTTCGAACGTCGACGTCGTCTCCGGCCCCGGTCGCTCGCTCGACCAGCACGCGATCGTGAACCCGCCGTCGCCACGCCCGATCCGGTACCGACCGGCCCCGATCGCCGGCTCCGTCGAGTCGGGGTGACCGAGCAGGACGTACTCGCCGACGACCGTCTCCTCGGGGTCGAGCGTGATCGTCTCCGGGAACCACTCCCCAGTGGTGGACTCGAGACGCCAGCGCCCGTTCTCGTCCCGGTCGTACGTCGGTGTCGTTTCGGCGAAGGGATGCTCGGGCGTCGGCGCGAGGAAGACGACGTGGCGATCAGGGTCTCGCCTTCGCAACATCGTCGGCGAATCGAGTCCCGGCAGACGACGGGAGCGAAACGTCTGCTCGAAGGAGTGCTGATTGGCCACCGTTGCGGTGAGCGTCGCGGGGCTCGCTGCGGTCGCGGGCCTTTCGAAGTCGACCGCCACCGCGAGCCCGTCTGCCGTGAACGTCGATCCGTCGATGACGGCCGCCGTCAGGGGTGCCGTCTCGAAGTCGACGACGGTCGGCTCGTCGAACAGGGAGACGGTGGGGCCCTCGGAACCCTCGTCGTCGGGCGGTTCCTCATCGCCGTTCGCGTCGACATCGTCGCCGTCGTCGATCCAGTCCGGATCCGCACTTCCGTAGGGGGCGCGATCGCTCGGATCGTCACCGTTTCCGAGTGCCGTACACCCCGCGAGGGTGGCACTTGCACCCGCCATCCCTGCGAGAAATCGTCGGCGTCTCATACTCGAGCGAACTCAGTCTTCAGGCATAAGTTTCCGGCTAACTCAAATCGGCGTTTTAGTGTTCTGAGACGCCCCCACTTCGGAGGTTCGTTGGTGGTCGACAGACCGCACCGCTCGAGCGCACCGCTTTTGCCCGTTCCGTTGGTAGGGTCGCGTATGGATCTCACACACCGTCCCCGGCGACTCCGAAAGGATCGGATTCGGGGGCTCGTCAGCGAGACGACTCTCGCCCCGTCGGATTTCATCGCCCCCGTGTTCGTTGACGCGACGACCGACGAGCGCGTGCCCATCGAGTCGATGCCCGGTCACGAGCGTGTGCCCATCAAGGACGCCGTCGCCCGCGTCGAAGAGGTACTCGAGACCGGCGTCGAGGCGGTGATGCTCTTCGGGATTCCCCACTCGAAAGACTCCGAGGGGACGCGGGCGTGGGCCGAAGACGGCGTCGTCCAGGAGGCGACACGGCGGATCACCGCGGAGACCGAGGCCTACGTGATCACGGACGTCTGTCTCTGTGAGTACACCGATCACGGTCACTGTGGGCCGCTCGAGCCAGGGGTTGGGGAGGGTGACGACCACCACGACGGCGAACCCGGTCACCGAACCGACCGCACCGACCATCAGCACGACTCCACCGCCAGCCGCGGCCTCACCGTCGACAACGACGCCACGCTGGAGAGGCTCGAGAAAATCGCCGTCTCCCACGCGGCGGCGGGCGCGGAGATGGTCGCCCCGAGCGGGATGATGGATGGGATGGTCGGCGCGATCAGGGACGCACTCGATCACGAGGGGCACACCGACATCCCGGTGATGAGCTACGCGGCCAAGTACGAGAGCGCCTTCTACGGCCCCTTCAGGGACGCCGCCGACGGTGCACCCGCCTTCGGCAACCGAAGACACTACCAGATGGATCCGGCTAACCGCCGGGAAGCGATTCGGGAAGTCTTCCTCGACGTGGAACAGGGAGCGGACGTGCTGATGGTCAAACCCGCCCTCCCGTATCTCGACATCGTGAGCGACCTCCGCCGGGAGTTCGACCATCCCATCGCCGCCTACAACGTCTCCGGGGAGTACGCGATGCTCCACGCCGCCGCCGAGAAAGGGTGGCTCGACCTCGAGGCCGTCGCGCTCGAGTCGCTGCTGTCGATCAAGCGGGCAGGAGCCGATCTGATTCTGACCTACTTCGCCGAGGACGTCGCGGAATTGTGCTGACGGGTCGGTGAGTGCGTCGACTCGAGGCGGTTATTTGGGTTCTGTTAGGTGGCGTGAGTGACACCCAGTTAACGGGTAAAGCCGTGTCTCCCGTACTCGAGAGCACTGCATTACCGTCCGCAACACGCGAGAGTGACCGAACGTCCATCGACAGTCCGATCACGTCCGGACGCTCGCAAATACTGCCGCGCGAGCGGTCGAAGTAGCGCGTTCGACGAGGCGCATTCCGCCAATCGACGGATTTCGGCAACGTTTGCCTCACACCCGCTCGTATCGGTGTCGACGTTCGTCAACAACGGCTGTCCGTTCGTACCGAAAAGTGGGCGAACAGATATCTTATACACCATTATACGACACCGTATTTCTGCGACATCCGTATAATACACCCCAGATGTGACCAAACGTCAACACTAACCCTTATACAATCCACCCTCATCCGAATCAACCGTGATACGAAGCATGAACGCAAAGGATAGGTCAGAATTGATGAACACTCGTCCAGATAGATCCGGTTTCGGTGGACGAAACACGGAGATGAACGTATGCTAACGTCCATTCCACTCGAGGCGACGACCGCCGATCTTGAGACGCTCGTGACCGGAATGAACCTCGTGTGGGCGCTCGTCGTCACGTTCCTCATCTTCTTCATGCACGCCGGATTCGCGATGCTCGAGGCGGGCCAGGTTCGCTCGAAGAACGTTGCCAACCAGTTGACGAAGAACATGCTGACCTGGGCGGTCGGCATCGGCGTCTTCTTCCTGATTGGGATGGGGATCGCCAACAACGTCGGCGCGGCATTGGTCGGGGGCGACTCGAGCCCGCTGACGATGTTCGGCGCGGAATCGTTCGACTGGGTCATGTGGCTGTTCAGCGCGGTGTTCGCGATGACGGCCGCGACCATCGTCTCCGGGGCGGTAGCTGGCCGGGCGAAACTCCGTGCGTACGTCACCTACACCTTCCTACTCGCCGCGGTCATCTACCCGGTGGCCGCTGGATTAGTCTGGTACGCGCCCGGTGCCGACGCGCCGCTGCTCGCCAGTCTGGGCTTCTCGGACTTCGCCGGCGGCATGGTCGTCCACGGCGTCGGCGGCGTCGCCGGACTCACGGCCGCGTGGGTGATCGGCGCCCGGTTGGACAAGTTCACCGACGACGGCACCAGCAACGTCATCCCCGGTCACTCGCTGACGTTCGCCGTCCTCGGCACGCTGATCCTCTGTTTCGGCTGGTTCGGGTTCAACGTCGGCACCGCCGCCACGGTCGTCTCGATGGACAACGGGTCGGTCGTCCTCGGCGACTTCGCCTACGTCGGCAGCGTGGCCATGGTCACCGCTCTCGGGATGGGGATGGGTGCCCTCGGCGCGTCCGCCGTGTCGCTGTACACCACTGGCAAGGTCGACACCCTGTACGCCGCCAACGGCATGCTCGCCGGCCTGGTCGGCGTCACTGGTCCGACCGACCTGATCACGCCGATGGGTGCGCTCGCGATCGGCCTCCTGGCCGGGGCACAACTCCCGATCGTGTTTTCGTTCGTCGAAAAACGTCTCAAGATCGACGACGTCTGCGCGGTCTTCCCCGTCCACGGCAGCGCCGGCATGCTCGGGCTCGTCCTCTACCCACTGTGGTCGCTCGAGGGTACGGCGATCGGCGGCGGCCTGATCGCCGGCGGTATCCTCTCGATCGAGGCGAGCGCGTTCGCCCCCCAGGTTCTCGGCGTCGTCGTCCTCACGCTCTGGACGGTTGTCGCGACCGCGGCCATCTTCGGCGCGTTCAAAGCCGTCGGCCAGGTGCGGGTCACGCCCGAACACGAGCGCGACGGCCTCGACGTGAGCGAACACGGCGTCGACACCTACCCCGAGTTCGGCCGGCCGGAACTGGCGACCGACGGGGGCGCGCTGCGGGCCGACGGCGGCACCGCCGTGACGAGCGAGATTTCGATGGTTACCGCCATCGTCCGCCCCGACCGCCTCAGTGCGGTGAAGAAGGCGCTCGCCGACGTCGGTGCCCCGTCGCTAACGGTGACGAACGTCTCCGGTCGCGGCTCTCAGCCCGCAAAGATGGGGCAGTGGCGCGGCGAGGAGTACGCCGTCGACCTCCACCAGAAGATCAAAATCGAGTGTGCCGTCGCCGACATCCCGGTCGACGACGTCGTCGCGGCGATTCGCGAGGCGGCGAACACCGGCGAACCCGGCGACGGAAAAATCTTCGTCATCCCCGTCGACGACGCCTGTCAGATTCGCACCGGCAACACCGGCGTCGAAGCCGTCTGACTCGGCTGGAGTAACACCCGCTTTCTTTCAGAATCGCGCGCGAGGCGAAACGGACAATTGAGGACTACCGCCTCGAGTATCGGGTTAGCTGCAGGGTACACACTGTTTCAATTGCGCTCCGCCTCGAGCGGGTCACGCTCCGCATAATTACGTCGACCCCCACGAAGTCAGCCGATTATGGATCAATTACTCACGATCGTGTACATCCACCCACACGAATGGAAGCGCTTTAGGGGAACAACGACGTTGTTCGTGTGTATGTCCCAGCGACAGGGTGCAGACCTCTCTTATGAAGACGGGGCGCGTGCGGTCGAACTCGCGCGTGAGTCCGTCGAATCTTTCGTACGACACGGCCAACGAGAACATCCAGGCAGCATGCGCGAGACGTTCTACGAACGCACCGGCGCGTTCGTCCGCCTCGAGTCGACGCGCGGGCGCGGCAGTCTCCGTGGCTGTGCGGGAGGGTATCGTTCCGGAGAACAGCTCGGTCACGTCATCGTTGACGCGGCGATCGAGGCCGCCAGCGAGGATTCCTGTGGCTCGGAGGTAACCCCCTCGGAGCTCTCGAACCTCACCGTCTCCGTCTGTACCGTCAGAAACGTACTCCTCACCGACGACCCCCTCGGCGACCTCGAGCTCGGCACGCACGGCGTCGCCGTCGACGGCGGGGGCAAAACAGGCTGGCTGTACCCAACGGTGCCGGTCGAAAACGGCTGGAGCGAGCGCGAGTACCTCGACCGCACCTGCCGGAAGGCGGGACTCCCGCCGATGGCCTGGCAGGACGACGACGTCGTCGTCACCCTCTTCGAGGGACAGGTCTTCCGCGAGCGCTCGAGCGATGGGAGCATCGAAGAGCTGTAGGTCTCCCGTCGCCGTCGAATCCCCCGTCTACTCGCGACCGAATCCAACGGTAGCGGCGTCCTCGAGACACCGTTTTGTGGCCGTCTCGAGATCAGGTTCCCGGACGACATCCCCGTCACGAACCAGTGGCTCGAGCAGCGCCGTCCCGTTCTCCGGGGCGGTCTGATCGGCCAACCGGACGTGATGACCGCCGTCGGGAGTTCGATACACCTGTTTGTCCCCCGATAGCTTCCCGCGTTTCGAGATCGGGTCACCCTCGATTTCGACGAGGTCGAGGCTAAAGTCGACGCTGTCGGCGCCCGTGATGTGGCTGCCGACCCCAAAACCGTCGGCAACGTTCCGGAGTTCCCGAATCGAGTCGGGGGTGAGCCCGCCGCTGCAGAATATGTCGACGTCCTCGTAACCTCGAGCATCGAGCTCCCAGCGTACTTCGCGGACGATGTGACGGAAGTCCCCGCGTCGCGACCCCGTCGTGTCGATGCGGACGCCGTCGAGGCGACCCTCGAGTGTCTCCGCCGCCAGCAGCGCCTCCGAACTCTCGTCCCAGAACGTATCGACCAGCGCGATCCGCGGGACGTCCTCGGGAACGGCGTCGTCGAACGCCAGCCAGGCGTCTGCCTGGTTTCCCTCGCCGTAGGCGAGTACGAGCGCGTGGGGCATCGTCCCGCCGGCCTCCCGGCCGAGCAACTCGCCCGCCGCGACGTGGGAGATACCGTCGAGCCCCGCCAGCAGGGCGGCCCGCTCGACCGTCCCCGTGATCGCGGGGTGGACGTGGCGAGCACCGAAGGAGAGCACGAGCGAGTCGGGCGCGGCGAGGCGAGCCTCGAGCGCACCCGTCGCGAATCCACTGGGCTGGGAACAAAAGCCGAGCAGCGAGGTCTCGAGTTCGGCGAAGTCGAGGTAGTTCCCTTCGATGCGCATCACCGGCCCGCCGTCGAACAGCTGTCCCTCCGGGAGAGCGTCGACGTCGACGGGTCGTTCCTCGAACAGCCGGGCGACGTCGTGGACGCCCGCGAACACCTCGAACGACCCGGTCGGGAACTGATCCGCCGTCACCTCGGCGACGACGTGGGGGTTCCGGCCCGCGTGCTCGAGCGTCGTCCTGGTTCGCTCGAAGTAGGCGTCGGTCGCCTGCCCCTCGAGGATGGCCTCAGTGGAAACGATTCCAAACGGATTCGACATACGCTCGCTTGCCGGGCGAGCGCGTTAAAGCTACTCTCTTCGACTCGGCACGCTGTTCGGACGGGGTCGCCTCGAGTCTCGGAAGCGACGGCTGGGAAACGCAGTCGAAATACCCAGCACCTGCAAGCCGGCCGCGTTTTCTTACGGGAATCGTTGACCGACTCGATACCGATGGCAACAACGAGCAACCAGACGGACGTGCTGAAAAACGCGAGTACGGTGACGACAGTGATCGATGCAGCCATGGAATTTTCGAAGGGGCGACGGCTCAGTGGACTGCTGTTACTCGGTGCCGCGGCGCTCTCATCACGGGTGCCCGGCGTCGGAACGGTCGCATCGGTGCTCCTTCGGGCATACCGTCGGTTCCGATAATCGAACCGGCGGCGATGGCGTCCGGTATCGAACGGCGACACTGATCGGCATCAACCGGCAGGGCGTAGACGCTCGAGCATCACTCGAGGGAGGACGACTCGCTGGTTCGACGTCATTCTCCGAATCGAACCTGTCTGTGCGCAGCACGACGGTATTTCGCCCCTGGGCCGTGTAGTCCCGAATAGCGTAGGGGTGCTATGAACCAATGAGTGTCACAGTCGATATCGACGCAAATCAGAATATTCGGGTGACCAGCGAAGCCATCGAGGCTCGACCACCGGATCGGCTCGACGTCGCAGCCGAGGGAGTGATCACGATGACGCCGGAACTACTGGGTGCCTTCGAGGGTGCGTCCCTGAAACCGGCACGGATCGATATTACCGTCGACCAGACACGAACCATCGAGACCGACCTGCAATCCGAGGCCTCGCTTCGCCTCGAGTCCGTGGACGTCGGCATCGAAACGCCCGGGGTCGACGACCTCTCACTCACGAACGAAAAATCGACCGACGATCCTCACTCGAACGCCGGCCCTCCCGGGGCGATCGCGTTCGCCGTCGAGGGAACGATCAGGGGCGTACCGTCGGATGCTGTCGACTCGATCACCGCCGGTTCACCGACGCTCGAGTCGATCACGTTCGACGTCGAGAGTCAGGTTGTGGGCGACGGCGGATCGCCCACCGATCCCGTTCTCAGGATTACCCTCCTCAGATTCGGCATCGTCGTCCATCGAAACGGTACCATCGACGTTGGGACGCGCGACGGGACGATGGATCTCGGCCTGCGCTAACCCTGCTCTCGAGTCAGCCCTCGACCAGGTCGTCCCACTCGCGGATTTCGCCGCCGACGTCCTCCCGAAGCGCCTCGGCGTCTTCGCGGCTGGAAAACGGAACGTGGTCGGGGCCCATCGCGCCATGTATCGCGCTGTCGACGAGATATAACAGTTCCGTCGCGTCCGCGAACGCCTCCTGTTCGGCGTGGGTCGAGATGTACGGCGAGCCGCCCTGTTCCTCGAGGTCGTAGTCGACGCTCGAGTAATCGGTGACGAATACGCCGCGGGCGTCGGTGCCACGCTGGCGTTGTTCGTCGTGGTGGACGAGGAGTTCGGTGAGGCTGTCGTACGTGACTGGGTCGTCGTCATCGTCATCGTAGAACACCTGCCCGGCGGGGCCGTAGTGATCCTCGATGACCATGCCACAGACGGCACACTCGCGGCCGCCGGTCAGGGCGATCGGTTCTGCGGGCGGGGCGTCATCGTCGTCGTTGCCGAGACAGCCCGCGAGCCCAGCCGTCGTCGCGATCGCTGTGCAAGCGAGGAATCGACGCCTCGAGAAGCCGCTCGAATGGTTCTGGTCGGTACGCGAGAGTGTCTCGTGGCGGTGGTGATGGTGGTGTTGTCGATTGTGTTGTGGAGTCATGATTAGACCCTCCGACGGCGGATAACGACAGCCGCGAGCGCGATTGGCACGACGATCCAGGCGAGGAGCGCCCCGAGGAGGACACCGGTCGACAGGCCGGCCTCCGCGAGCACGGAGGCGAAGCCAGCGTCACCAGCCGCGCCGAGACTGCCGAGGACGAGCGCCCGGAAGACGCTCGTCGGGTTGGCGAGTAACAGCACCGAAAGCGCCGCGTCGGGGAGGTCGAACGCCGACAGGACGCCCAGTGCGAGCAGGTCGTGGACGAGGACGAACCACGCCCACGCCAGCAAGGCGAAGCCGAGCGCGTGGGTCTTCTCGCGCGCCAGCGTCGACAGGAGGACGCCGAGGGCGAGAAACGCCAGGCCGAGCGCGACGGTCGCGAGCAGGAACGCGACGTAAGTGTCGAAGCCGGCCAGGCCGAACTCGAGCAGCAGGAAGCCGCCCGCGACGCCGAAGCCGATGATCGTCGCACTGGTCAGGATGGCGCCTCGGCCGAGACCGGTGCCGAGGACGATCCAGGCCCGCGAGACGGGCAGGGAGAACAGCGTCTGGAGCCAGCCGCTCTCCTCCCGGCCGACGATGGCGTCGTAGCTGAACGCCAGCGCGACCAGCGGAACCAGGTAGACCGCCAGCACCGCGAGGCTCGCGACGGTTCGGTCGAAGCCCTCGGGGCTGACGCTCGCGCCGCTGAACGTCGTCAGCCCGAGGGCGAACGCGGCGAAGATGCCGGTCAGCGCGACCGCCCAGCGACTCCGGACGGCCAGTCGGTACTCCGATTCGGCGAGCACCAGCACCTGCCGGCCGACGGCTTTCGAGGTCGCCGTCGTCGTGGTGGACGTGGTCTCGTCGGCGTGAGCCGTGTCGATCGGCTCGACCGACTCGAGGTCACCTTCGTACTCGCTCGTAAGGGTCATCGGCCCACCTCCGCGGGGGCGGCGTCCCCTTCGGCGAGGACGGTGTCCCCTCCTGCTGGTTCGGTGCTCTCGCTCCGAACCTCGTCGTCCCTGGTCGGTTCGTCGGCCACCGGTACCGATTCCGAGACCGGTTCCGAGACCGATTCCCCATCGATCGCCCGGTGGAACGCCGCTTCGAGCCCGGGTTCGCGCACCTCGAAGCGCTCGACAAGGTCGGACTCGAGGTGCGCCACGAGATCGAACGCCCGGTTGCGGTCACAACGAAGTTCGAGTCGGTCACTCGAGCCGTCGTGGCGAACGACCTCGAGATCCTCGACACGGAGTTGTAGTTCATCGAGGAGGTGGATGCGAGCGTCGGGACTCGTCGTCGCCACGCTGACGGTGGCGGTGTCGCCAGTCGCACACAGCGCCTCGACGGAGCCGCTGGCGTGGAGGTGACCGTCGTGGAGGATCGCGACGTGATCACAGAGGGACTCGACCTCGCTGAGTACGTGTGAGGAGAGGACGACCGTGGTATCGGTCTCGTTTCCGATGCGCGTGACGATGTCGTGAAACGCCGCGACGCCACGCGGATCCAGTCCGGCGGTCGGCTCGTCGAGAACGAGTACTGGTGGCTCCGGGAGCAGGGCCGCAGCCAGTCCGAGGCGACGGCCCATCCCGTTCGAGTAGCCGGAAACCGCTCGATTGGCGGCATCGCTAAGCCCGACGAGTTCGAGGACGTCCTCGATCCGCTCGTCGCGGTTCTCGAGGCCGCGAATCCGGGCGTGCGTCGAGAGGACTTCCCGTCCCGTCAACGAGCCGGGGAAACCGCTGTGTTCGGGCAGGAAGCCGACGCGCTCGCGCACGCGGTGTCCCGCCTCCTCGACGTCGAGGCCGCCGACGTCGATCGTTCCGCTATCGGGCCGGTCGTGACCGACCAGCAGGCCGAATAACGTACTCTTTCCCGCGCCGTTCGTCCCCAGGACGCCGAACGTCGATCCCGACGGAATCTCGAAGGAAGGATCGTCGAGGGCGACGACGTCGCCGTATCGTTTGTGGATATCAGTGATCGTGATTTGCATAGTAGTCCCTCCAGTTGTCGTGTGGCGGTTCCGCCAGCGGGTGGTGATCGATCAGGCCCGCGGATTCGACGACCGGGAACGAACTCTCGGCCAGTCGAACGGCGTCGAACGCCGGACTCTCCGCGAACACCGCCGCCTGCGGCCGATCGTGGACGAGTCGTTCCACCGTTCCCGCGGGTCGATGACGAACCTCGCTGGTGCCGTCGCCGTCGAGGTCGACGGCGCTGGCGTCCGACCAGTAGTTGCCCCGGTCGGAGTCGTTCCAGGCGATCTGCGCGGTCGTCGTCGCGAACGCCTGCTCGTCGTTCTCGATGAAGCTGTTGCCCGCGACGACCCCGCCGCTCGAGCCGGCGGTCGCGTGGACGCCGACGGGGTTCTCGAGGACGAGGTTGTCCACGAGCCGGTTGTGCTGGGCGTTGTAGATGTAGAAGCCGTTACCGTTGGCGACGACGGCGTTCCCGCGAATCTCGCTGCGTTCGACGTCCTTGAGGAGGATGCCGTGGGCGCTGGTGCCATCGTTGTTCGCGGCGACGTTGTCGACGAGCGTGATGTTCTCCGAGACCATCAACGCGAAGCCGACGTCATTGTTCGCGGCGACGTTCCCCTCGAGGTGGTTGTCGTTCGAGTACATGTAGTGGACGCCGTAGCGCATCTCCCACATGGTGTTGTTCTCGGCGAGCACACCCTCCGACCACGAGTAGTAGATGCCGTCCCGGACGGTGGTGATGTAGTTGTCTCGTAACACGGCGTCGTCGGCGTCCCAGAGGTGGATGCCGTTACCGCGGTCGGTGAGCGGGAAGACGTCCTCTCGACCGGCGATCATCGATCCCTCGACGGTGACGTCCGAAACGCCGTTGATCCAGACGCCGAAACTGACGTCGGTGAGTCGGACGTCCGTCACGGTCGCGTCGGAGCCGTTGACGAAGACCCCGGCGTGTTCGCCATTGCGTTCGTGACCCGTGTCACGAATCCAGACGCCCTCGATCGTGACGTTCGGAGCCTCGATCGCGACGACGGTTCCTTCACCCCCGCCGTCGATGACGGCGCCGTCTCGCTCGGCCGCTACGATCGTCAGGCCGTCGGTTTCGACGGTGACGTGTTCCTCGAAGGTGCCCTCGAGGACGACGGTGTCACCCGGCTGGGCGGCGTCGACCGCCGCCTGCACGGAGTCGAAGTGTTCGCCGTCGAGGGTTGCGACGCCGGGTTCGGTAGGTTCGTCGATGTCGTGGATGTCTGGGACGTCGGGCGTCCAGTCGCTGGCGCTCTCGGCGCTTTCTGACGCGCCCGTCGCGGCGACGAGCGCCGTGGCGAGGAGCAGCGCTAGAACGATTACGGCGAGACCGGCGAACCAGGCGTCGGTTCTCACGAGCGCTCACCTCCCCTGTCGATCGGGTCGGCGTCGCTCGAGTCAGTGCGTCGAGTCGACGGTGCCTCGAATTCGTCGGCTGGCGCGTGGAACGTCCCAGCAGGCTGGTCGTCAGTGTCGGTGTACTCGTCTTCCCCGCGGCGAAGCCGTCTTCGGAGCCGCTCGAGACTCGAGCGAACGAGTTCGGGCGCGTCCCGCAGCGTCGCCTCGGAGTCGCGCAGGAGGAAGGCGACGACGAGGAGGCCGATGGCGGCGATCGTCAGGTAGCCGCCCGGGCCGAACCAGGCGTTGCCGCTGATGTTCGCGATCTCGTAGGGGCCGAGTACTGGAGGCGTGAAGCCCTCGACGCCTCGTAGCGGTGCGTCCGGATCCAGCGAGTGGCCGACCTGGTGGAGTCGGTACTGGATGATGGCGAACATGCCGGCAAAGACGGCGATCGTCCCGATCAGCTGGCAGGTCAGGCCGAGTTTGAGCTTTCGGGCGGTCGGCGCCAGCGCGACGAACACGCCGGCGGCGGCCACCGCGATGAACGGAAGCGGGCCGATCGACCACTCGGGCACGGCGACGGCCTTCTCGTGCACCTCGTAGTTGGGGTCGAGGAACACCGGATCCGGGAAGTAGAACCCGACGTACCTGTTGAGCAGTTGCACCTCCGCGTACTCGCCGCCGAGTCGTGGATAGGCGTACAGTTCGACCGGTAGCGCCCGACCGGGGTACTGCGGGGCGGTCAGCGTAATTCGCCACATCGGTAACGCGATGGCGAGCAACAACAGCGCCGCAGCTATGAGGGGAAGGGCCCGCCGGAGTTCGGTCAGGCGCGAGGCGATCGTCGCGAGTCGTCCGGATCGGGCCATCGGCGATCAGTCCTCCGGTTCGACCAGGAGCCGCGAGCGCATCTCGAGGTGGAGCGCGCTGCAGAAGTACGCACAGTAGATCCAGTAGACGCCCGGCTTGTCGGCCGTGAACGTCACCTTTCGCGTCTCCTGCGGTGCGGTCTTGACGTTGATGTCGTACTGTGGGATCGCCAGGGAGTGGACGATGTTCTCGCTGGTTTCGATGTTCGTCGTCGTGATCTCGACTTCGTCACCCTCCTGGACGGTGATATCCTGGAAACCGAACTGGTTTCGCTGGTTGATCATCCTGACCTCGACTCGACCGTCCTCGCGGGTGATGTCGTTGTCGCCGCCACCGACTGGCTCGAGCGCGAGGTCGTCCGGATCGTACACGGTCTCGGGGTTGATGTTGTCCCGGTGGACGATCGTCGCGTCGTGGGGTTCGGGGTAGGTTGGCGTGTCCTTGACGAGTTGCATTCCCTCCTCGTCGTCGCCGATGTAAATCAGCTGGTCGTTCACGGGGAACGTCGGCCCGACCGGGAGGAACCGGTCGAGGGACTGCTTGTTCAGCGAGATCAGCCAGTCGCCTTTCGGATCCGAGGAGAACGACTGGGAGGCGTTCAGGTGGCCAGGGTTGTAGTGGACGTCGATCTTTTCGATGACCGCGTCGTCGCTCCCGGGTTCGGATTCGACGGCCGCCTCGATGTCCCACTTGACGACCTGTGAGTCGACGAACAGTGACGTGTACGCGTGGCCACGGTCGTCGTATCGGGTGTGGAGCGGCCCCATGCCGACTTCGGGTCGGCCGACGATGGCGTCGTTCGGGTCGTCGACCTCGCCGAGGAGATCGAGTTCCATGATCGTACACGTGTTGTCGAGTTTGCCGGACGCGATCGCGTACTTCCCGTCGGGCGTGACGGTCACGCCGTGGGGGTTCGAGGGCACGTCGACGTACCGAACGATCGGCCGGTCGGCGTCGTTGAGCGGGCTGTCTTTCGTTCCGTCGATAACTGGGACGCCGTTTATTTCCTCGTAGTCGCCGTTGTCGAGGGCTTCCTCGATCGCGGGCATGTCGAAGGCGGTGACCCAGTCCATATCCGCCTGGGTCATCTCCTGCTCGGTGACGCCTTCCTCGCTGTTGTAGGAGGTCGAGAAGAACCAGCGGCCGTTCTTCCCGGAGTCGCCGTTGTCGAGGTTACCGCTAACTTTCACGTCGAAGACGGGGTTCATCGTCTCGGGGTCGACGGCCGAGAGCACGGACGTGTACGCGCTCGGGTCGTCGAGATCCCGTCCGTCGTTGGGCATCGGGACGCGGAACTCGCCGACGCCGAAGATGTACTTCGTGTCTGGCATCAGCGCACAGGCGCCGTGTGTCCCCTGCTGGTTCGGCAGGTCGACGATGGCGTCGGTCTCGAAGTACTTCAGGCAGATCCGGGCCAGGCGCCCGTTGGCCTTGTCGTTGACGAAGAGCCATCGGCCGTCGTACTCGTTGTCCGTCTGGCTCACGCGGGGGTGGTGAACGTCACCCCAGGTGTAGCCCCCGGCGTCCTCGAGCATCTCTCGAGTCTCGTCGTCGTAGCCGTAGCCCCGAGCGCCCTCGAGGTTGAACACGGGGATGCGCATGAGACTGCGCATCGAGGGGACGCCGTAGACGCGTACCTCGCCGGAGTGGCCCCCGGAAAAGAACGCGTAGTACTCGTCGAGTTCACCGGGCGGGACGGTATGATCGGCCGAACTCGCGGCCGCTGTGCCGTTGCCGCCGTCGCCCTCGAGAATGCCTGTACAGCCGGCGAGCGCTGTCAGTGCGCCGGTCGCCGCGCCAGCTTTCATGAAGTCACGCCGTGGAATCCGCGCGAACAGTGGATCGCGGTCGTCGGCGTCTGTGGTCGGTTCCGTCGTATCGGTTGCAGGGAGATCGGTCATGGTTTGGTGTGGAGGAGTGATCGAGATGCACCCACTCGCTACAGGCGCCACTCGGAGCCTACAGAGGATATAAGATCAACCAGAATCTCTCTCGGCGGGAATACGGCCGAACGTGTTCGTCGGAAACTAGTGGGGGTGTCCCACGAAGTCTACGAGGTACGAAGACTCGAGTGCAATATTACCCTGCCAGCGACACCGTTCCAGTGGGAACGCTTGCGGTAACCGCGTTCCGCGCAGGGGCGGATACGATGGGTGCATTCGTCGCCTCAAGCGTCCCGTTTTCGGGTGGTCGAATCGCCTCGAGGTCAGCGACCGTCGGCGCGCCGACGAGTTCGACTCGGTTGTCGTCGACGGTGACACGATATGCGCCAACGAACGCCTCGTCGGTGATTCGGTACGTCCCATCGGCGTCCGCGACGGCATCGGCACCCCGATTCTCGAGGAGGCGTTCGTACGCCTCCGCAAATCGGTCGGCACCCCCGGCATCCCGGAACTCGAGTACCCAGACGTGACCGGTTTCCGGCCCGTCCGTCTCGTTGTAAGTGACGAACGTGTCACCCGCCCACGCCGCCGTCGTCGGATGCGAGTAGTTGTACGGCGATAGGTCGGTGCCGGCGGCCGTGATCGAGTGCTCGAGCGCGCCGTTCGACCACAGCGCGGCGAACAGCGTCGCCTCACCCACCGTCTCGGTTCGCACCGCGCCGTCCTCGTCCGTTATCGGCTCCCACCCGGGGCTCGAGCGATCCGCGACGTCGATCTCGACCGGCCGGTCGTCGGGGTACCGTTCAGGGTGTATAATCTGGGCGGTGCTGACCGGCCGATCCTCGAAGGCGGTGTCGATAGCGTCCCATCCGCCGGTCTCGTGGAGGTGCTCGACGAACGTCGGCCCCTCGGAGTAGGGGGCGTAGATCGAGAGGAACAGCCCCACATTGAGTTCGCCCGCCGACGCCGCTTCCGCCCCCTCCAGTGGCTCCAGGTCGGGAAGACACTCCCACTCCGATCCACAGCGCTGGTCGTACAGCGTCGGCAGGTAGTTCGCCTCGCCCTCGATCAGTCCGTTCTCCGCCCGGCGTTCGTCGAGGGTCTGTCCCTGACGCTCGAGCCCGAACTGCTGATCCTGGAGGGCGTGGACGAGTTCGTGCACCAGCGTTCCGCGATCGATCCGGATCGTGTCGGGGTCGTCGGTGACGATGACGATCCGATTATCGACGTAAAAACCCTGAACCGCATCACCGTACAGCTGATCGAACGCGTCGTTCACGTCGGTCTCGCCGTCGACGACGAACGCCGCCCGCCAGAGTTCGTTCGTGAAGGCGTCGGCCGGTTCGTCACCGCGATCGAAGTACTCACGAAGTTCCGCACGCGTGTACACCTCGATCTCCACGTCCTCGGTGAACCGCAGGCCACGAATCTCCTCGATGCGGGCCATAGCACGGTAGGTCACGGCCTCGAGTTCGGCGTGGCTCAGACGGTTCGGATCGTCGATTTCGATCGTGTCGGTCGCATTGTACCCCGCGACGTTCCCCAGTTCGCGATCCGGATCGCCCGGCCGGTCGTCCGGAACCGACAGGGGTGCCGTACAGCCGGCAAGGACGACGAGGAAGACGACACCGACAGCGACGGCGAGGCGACGAACGCGCATTGGTGTCTCGAGAGGGCGGCAGATGAAAAAGGCGTTGTGCTGTTCGATTGCTGAAGGTGGCTGCGTTCGGTTGCTGAAGGTGGCTGCGTTCGGATACTCGAGGTTGGTGGTCTCGGTTACTCGAGGTGGCTGCGTTCGGGTACTCGGGATGATCGCTGTTCGGTTGTTCGAGGTAGGTACCCTCGGTTACTCGAGGCGGAACCGACCGCCCAGACGCATCGCAAACCCGGCCGTGGCGAGCAGCGCACTCACCGCGGCGACAATGCCGAACCCGGGAATACCGTCGTCCCCGGTAGCGTCGTCGTCCGCGTCGGTGTCGTCGTCGGCGTCAGAATCGTTGCCGGCGTCGGTGTCGGAATCATCCGCATCGTCGTCCTCGAGCGGGCTCTCGCCGGCTTCGACCAACTCGACGTCGTCGTGGACGTCGGTCAAGGCATCGACGGTCGGCGCGGTGACGATCCAGACCCGGTCGTCATCGGGGTAGATCGTCAGGGCCATATCGAACTCGCTACCCTCGCCGAAGGTGTAGGTGTGGGCGTAGCCGTCGACGGCCTGGCCGCCGCGAACGTCGACGAGGGCCTCGTAGGCGTCGACGAACGTCGCCGCCTCACTGTTGTCGCTCCAGGCGAGTTTCCAGACCGAGCCGGTGTGATCGTCGTTCTCGTACACGTAGAGCCGGTCACCTTCCCAGCCGCTGGTCGCCTCGAGGTCGTAGTTCAGCGGGTTCGACGGGTCGATGTCGCCGGTCTCGGGATCGATGTTCAGGAACGTGTTCGGGTCGACGATGGGCGTGCCGTCGTAGGCGGGATCCATGAATATCGCAGACAGCCCGGCCTGGCCGATTACGTTGTGGTCGGGGCCGTCCTCGAACGTCAGGCGCTCCCAGTCGCCGCTCGAGCGATCCGCGACCTCGAGGTCGGCCGTCTCGAACTCGCCGTAGTGCTCGGGGTATATCACCTCGACCGACGAGCGCGGCATGTCGTCGTAGAGGGCGTCGACGGCGTCCCAGCCGCCCTCCTCGTAAACGTGGTCGACGAACGACGGACCGTCGCTGTAGGGCTGGAACTGCATGAAGTACAGCCCCCAGTTCGGCGGCTCCTGGGCGTCCCCCTCGTCCTCCGCATCGTCGAGGATACAGGGCTCGTTCCACAAGTCCTCCTGGCAGTACTCGAGGTAGCGCTGTTCGACGCGGTGGACGTCGCCTTCGATCACGCCGAGTTTGCCGTTGTCGAGATCGCGGGTGTCTCGGGTGTACTGCGCGAGATCGAAGTGCTGGTTCTGGAGGGCGTGGCCGAGTTCGTGAGCCAGGATTGCCTCGTCGAGTTGCAACTGGTTGGGATCGTCGGAGATGACGACGATTTCGTCGTTCACGAAGTCGTAGTAGCCGCCGACGGTCGCGCTGCGATCCTGCTGGCGTACCTCAATTGCGTCCTCCTCGCTGCCGATGAGCAACAGCGTCTCGAACTGGGCGTTGTCGAACTGGCTGGTGCGCTGGTCGACCTCGCCGTACTGGGCCTCGGTTTGCTCGGCGAATTCCTCGCGGTCGACGATCTCGACCGGTGGCATCGACTCGAACGTGAGACAGCGCAGTGCCTCGAACCGTGCGGCCGTCCGAGCGCTCACCTGTTCGAGTTCCGCCTCCGTCAGGCCGTCGTCGGCGTCGATCTCGAGTGGCTGGTTGTACCAGTAGCCGTCGAACCAGCCGATCGTGTCGTTGCCGTCTTCGGGCGCGGCGAAGTCTTCAGGCGGTTCGGCGGCACACGGTTCGACGGGTGGCGGTGACTGGCTCGCCGCTGGCTGACTCGAGAGCGCCGCTGGCTGCTCGAGCGCTGTCGGGTCGTCGGCGGTCGTTCCCGCTGTCCCATCGCCGGCGACCGCACCGATGCCTGCACCAGCGATCGCGAAACCCGCGACCGTGACGAGGGCAACAGCGAGGACGACACCGACCAGGGTACGTCGGAAGCTCCGTTCGCTCATTACTTCTCTTCAGGAGAAACGACTCATAAAAGTGTCCCTCGAGTTTCGGGACTGGAACGTGCACTCTCTCCGATCGGTGGCACTCCGATCGCTTCGTCCCACCTCGAGTCGCTCTGAGAGATCGGTAAGATCAATGGGATCGACCGCCGAGTACCGGTATGCCGATCGAAGACCGTGGTGACGCCTACCTCGTCACCCACGCGCTGGCGAAGGACACGCTCTCGCGCCTGCGAGACGTCGAAACCGAACAGGTGAGCTTTCGGAAGGGGCTCGTGAAACTCGGCCGCATCTGTGGCTACGAGATCATCGACGGCCGAATGGAGACCGAGTACGTTCAGATCGAGACGCCCCTCGAGGCCACGATGGGCGAGCGCGTCAAGGGTCTCGACGACATCGTCATTATCAACGTCCTCCGGGCGGCGACACCCTTCGTCGAAGGGCTACTCAAAGCGTTCCCACGGGCCCGCCAGGGTGTCATCAGCGCCAGTCGAGACGAGGAAGCCGGCCGGGACGAAACCGGGACGTTCCCGATCACGATCGACTACGTCAAACTGCCCGAGATCACTCCCGACGACACCGTCATCGTCGCCGACCCGATGCTGGCGACGGGCAGCACGATGAACGCCGTGCTCGAGCACGTCGTCGAGAACTCCGCCGATCCCGAGCAGTTGATCGTCCTCTCGGCGGTCTCGGCACCCGAAGGGCTGTTGCGGGTCGGCGAGCAGTTCTCCGACATCGACCTCCTCACCGTCGCCATCGACGATCACCTCGACGACGACGGCTTCATCGTCCCCGGTCTCGGCGACGCGGGCGATCGGGCGTTCCGGACGACGTAGGGCTCACAGCGCCTCGAGCTACGTGGCCCTCGTCACACACCATGGGCTCGAGTGACGCGACGAATTTCTCGCCGCTATCCCCAACGAGCAGTTCGAGCACTCGTTGGCTCAGTCTGCGTCTGTCGAACCGATCGTCTCCGCGAAAAACGAGCCGATGTCGGCGGCGATCGCCTCGTGTTGCCCGATGAAGAAGTGATCGGCCGACCACTCGAGCACGCGGTCGTCGCGCTCCTCCCCCAGATCGACGACCGGTTCCCAGTCGACTGTCGTATCCCGGACGCCGTAGGCGATCAACACCGGGATAGCGAGGGACTCGAGCGCCGGCAACACCTCGAGATCCGGGTTGAGGCGCGTCGGTGGGGCGAGGGCGGCGACCGCCTCGACGGCAGGGTCGTCGCCGCTCGCGAGCAGCGCCAGCGCGGAGCCGAAACTGAAGCCGAAGACGCCGATACGGTCGTAGCGCTCGGCCGCCCAACGGATCGCGTTCGTGACGTCCGTGCGTTCGCCCCGACCCTCGTCCCACTCGCCGTAGTCGATGCGGAGGCAGGCGATTCCGTGGTCGACGAGCCAGTCGCTGACCGCCACGAGTCGTCGATCGCTTCGGTTCCCGCCGTGCTGGGGATGGGGTGGGCAGGCGACGACGATGGCCGACGGCGACGCATCCGTCCCTGGCTCTTCGAGCGTCCCACGGACGTCTCGAGCGCCGGGCACGACGATGGACGCGGACGTGGACGATGACATAGCCGCCCGTTCGAACTCGAAGGGCTTGAACGCCGCTTTTTCGTATTTCATGGTCGGACTGTTCCGACGACCATTCCTGAGGGCCGTATGAGTAGGGAATCGCCGCCTCGAGGTGCTCTGTAGTGACACGACCAGCCCGAGCTGGGATCCGAGCAACTCGTGAGCCCTTGCAACGGCTGCACACAAGTCCGTTGGTGCAAAATTGTTACCAGATAGCAATCTTATCGTCGCGCCCGTCGAACCAGCCTGGGGAATGACACGTTCATGCGTGGCGACCAATACAGCACTGACGGCGAACAGCGTAACCACCGAGCGGTGAGAGGCCGGGAAATCGATCACGAAGAGGTGTGGCGACGATATCTTCAGCAGTACGCCGAGGCTCGATCGACCGAGATGATTCGACGACCATCGACGACCTGGTCGCCGACGATCACGTCGCCTACGAAACCAGTTGGGGTACTCTCGTCGGTCGGAATGCGTTAAAAACGTACGCGGAGATTGCCAGGGCAGCGTTTCCCGGACTCACCTATCACATCGACGGCCTCGCCAGCGGCGACGGCGTCGTCTACTGCCAGTGGAACGTCGACGAGGCTAGCTGGATCGAGTCCCACGGATCCGCGACGGGGAACACGCCGCCGAACCGGAAGACGATGGTCGTCCGACTCGCGGGCTACCGGATCGTCGAAACCTGGCAGCCCTGTGATCCCTGGCTGATTGCACGGCCGGGCACAGCTTCAGCGGCGGTCACTCGCGCGACACACGACGACCACGGCGAACGATAACGACTCGCGATCACCAGGAGTCGATAGCGTCTTTCCCGTTGACCGGATGCCCGAGTCGACCGTCTTCGAGAGAATCCCCGACGGTTCTGCTCGCCTGTAATCGATGTGAAGTTTTTAAGAGCCACGAGGGACACGTAGTACGTATGGGTATCCTCTCTCGGACGTCCTACATCATCCGGTCGAAGATCAGTTCGTTTCTCGACCGCCAGGAGGATCCGACGCAGACGCTCGATTACTCCTACGAGCAGATGCGCGATCAGCTCCAGCAGGTCAAACGTGGCATCGCCGATCTGACGACGCAGAAAAAGCGCCTCGAGATGCAAAAGCGCCGCCTCGAGGAGAACGTCGACAAACACAACGGCCAGGCGCGCACGGCCGTCCAGCAAGGTCGTGAGGATCTGGCCCGACGCGCCCTCGAGAAGAAGAAAGCCAAGATGAACCAGATCGAGGAGCTCGAGCGCCAGATCTCCGATCTCCAGCAACAGCAAGATCGGCTGATCGAGCAGAAAGACGAACTCCAGAGCCGAATCGAGGAGTTCCGCACCAAGAAGGAGACGATGAAAGCCCGCTACGAGGCCGCGGAGGCGAGTTCGACCGTTTCGGAGGCGATGACCGCCACGGGAGAGGAATTCGAGGACGTCGGGCGCGCGATCGAACGCGCCGAAGAGCGCACCCAGGACATGGAGGCCCGCGCTGCCGCGCTCGACGAACTCCACGAGTCGGGTGCCTTCGAGGACGTGCTGTCCGACAAGGACACCATCGACCGCGAACTCGAGGCGCTCTCGACCGACAGCGGCGTCGACGCCGAACTCGAGACGCTCAAGGCGGAAGTCGGTGGGGAAGCCGAGTCCGAGGGGGAGGCGGTCGACGCCGACGTCGAAACCGATGCCGACATCGACGCCGAACTCGAGGATCTCGAGACGGAAGTGAACGACGACGAAGTCGACGCCGAACTCGAGGATCTCCAGGAGGAAACTGAGAACTAAAATCGACGCGCGGTCAGTACCCGGGAGGAGTTCACGCCGGTGCACCAACCGCAGCGATATCGTAGGACGCAATATCCGACGGTGCCTCGAGCAGGATCACCGTAAACGACCACGCAGTGTTGGCCTCGAGATCGCTGGTGCGATCGAGATACAGCCCCAGTTGGGCCCCCGCCTCGTCGTACACACGTACGCGAACTTCGACGACCGAGAGCCGATCGTCGCCGGTGTTTTCGAGCCGTCCCTGTACCGTCGAGCCGCGGAAATCGTCCTCGAGGACGAACGCGTGGTCGGCGATCTCGATTCCCTCGACGGGGGAGACGCCCTCCGCTGGTTCCGTGACGGCGAGCGCCGAGGCGGCTGCCATCTCCTCGGTCGTTCGGGCCTCGCCGTCGGCGTCGACCGGGGTTCGACCTGGTTCGGTGCCGTCGCCATCGTAGGCCGGGCCGCCGCGGCCGAGACAGCCGGCGAGGCCGAGCGTCGACCCGAGTGCCACGCCCGTCGTCGTGAGCAGTCGTCGTCGGGAGCGAATGTCGTCCGCCATGGAGGTATCTCAGCGTCGATTCGGTTGAGTGTGGGGCCTGCACTCGTCCGGGTGCTGACTCGAGGGACGGGACGACCGACGAGACAATGGCGAAGGACGGGATGACCGCTCGAGGGGCGCTGATGAGGGTGCGGTGCGAACGGCGATGCGTTGACGAGGAACAGTCTGGCCAACGGTGCGTTGACGAAGACGACTAAACGACGATACGTAGACGGAAGATGGGGCGGTCAACGGTGCATTAACGCGAGACAACACTCGCTCGAGACGCCCGCACAACATGTGCAACGACGAGGTTTTTCCACGCGTTCGGTGAACACGGATTATGCCCGGCGATGGCACGGCATCGGCCGACGACGTGACAGGCGGTTCGGGGTCGACCACCAGCGCGCTCGTTCGAGTCAGAGAATGGGTGCTCATCGACGCTAACCGGTTGTTTCTCGCTCTCAGTCTCTCTGCAGGCGCGTTCGTCCTGTTCATCGCGCTCGACGCGTTCGGCTTCATCGCGTTCACTAACGACGATTCGGTCACGCGACTGGCGGGTGGGATGGTCGCCGGCACGTTCTCGCTCGTCACCATCGTCGTCTCGATCAATCAACTCATCCTTTCACAGGAGTTCTCCTCGGCCGGTCGGGCCGCCGACCGGATCGAAGAGGTGACGACGTTCCGAAGTGACGTCGCCGACGCGATCGACGCGCCCATCGCGCCGGGAACCCCCTCCCAACTGCTCGGGGCGCTCACCGACCGGATTCACCAGCGAACCGACAGTCTTCGGGGTCACGCCGACGACACTGACGAAAACGCCCGCAGCGAACTCGAGCGATACATCGACGCCGTCGAGGACAGCATCGAACGGGTCGACGACACACTCTCGACGGCCGCCTTCGGCACGTTCGACGCCGTGTCTGCGACCATCGAGTACGACGCGGCCATGCAACACCACGGGGCGATGTACCTCCTCGCCCACCACGAATCGGCGCTTTCACCGGCCGCTCGCGAGGATCTGCGAGCGTTGATCGAGACGTTCGAACTGTTCCTCATCGCCCGCGAGCACTTCAAGACGACGTACCTCCAGCGGGAACTGACCCGGTTCTCACAGTTGACGCTGGTGATTGGGGTGCCGGCGATCACGTCCGCCATGCTGATCGGCTTTCTGTATGCAGGTCGGACGGGGCCAGTCGTTTCGCTAACGAGCCTCCCGTTCGTCGTAAGCGGCCTGCTCGCGGTCGTCTTCTCCCCGCTCGCGCTCCTCACGGTCTACATTCTTCGTACCGCGACGGTGACGCGACGAACCGCCTCGGTCGGGCCGATGTTGCCGACGAAAGACCCCGACCGCTCGATCATCGAGAGTCTCGAGGCGTCGGCGGACGACCAGACCGAGTAAAACTCGCTTTCGGTCGCACCAACCGGGCAATCGCTGACGGTCAGTGACGGGCCAGAATCCCTAGTCCCACACGATCGAGATGTACAAGATCGCGGCGAGACAAAACAGCACAACCACGACGAGGACAGCGGTCATAAGCAGTTGCGGGTCGTTCATATCCGTCACTTGTGCCGCCGGTGGCAAAGCCATGTCGGTCTCTCGAGCGCTGACACGCCTCTCACAGACTGTTTCACGACGCACCGGCGTCGCCCCACCCGTCGTCTTCGACCGGCTATTCGAGGTCGCTACGTTCGTGCTCGAGCCGAGAACACCCGTGAACGAGGTCGTCCGGAAGCGAGTCGGCGTTCGTATACAGCGATTCGAGGATCTGGGCTAGCTCATCGAAGTTGTCGCCGCGGGACGCCTGAAAGGGTTCGTGCGTCCACTCGACGTACTGGTGAGCGGCGAGCATCGGCAGATGCTGGTGATGCAACCGTACCGTGAGTTCCTCCGAATCGGCCGGAAGAACCGGCGACTGTGCGGCTGATGGCAACGAAACGGGGTCGTCCGGTTCGGCATCCATAAGCGAGGTCACCAGTTGCCGACGAGGTTCCGCGGAGAGCACCTCGAAAGCCCGGTTCCATCGGTCGACGACCTGTTTCTCTGGGCGGGGTGGCTCGAGAGACATGGGAAGTTCCACTACTTCGCACAGACACAAATATCTTGTTCACTGTTAACACACAGGTAGTGTTGGTTGAGAGTGTGTTTTGATGACTCACACAGGTTTGTGTCAGAAGACGGTCGACGGCAGTTTTCCACCCGCTAACGGCCATTATCCGGCGATACTGCTCGTCAGCGTCTGCTGGTGCCTCCTGACCGGCGCTACCGTGATGGAACGACGCCGGTTCCGGTTCCCTCGAGGCTCGCGATATTGATCTCGCCACCGGGAAGCGGGACGCCGTCGTACGGATCCTCCGCGAGCAACAGCGAGCCATCGAGGTCGGCGTAATCGAGCAGCGGCGCGAGGTGACAAGCCGCGGCGATCGACGCGTTCGACTCGGACATACACCCGCACATGACCTGCAGGCCGTGGGCACGGGCGGTGTGGATGATCCGCATCGCCTCGCGGAGGCCGCCACACTTCATCAGCTTCAGGTTGGCGACGTCACACCGGTTCGCGATCTGTGGGACGTCCTCGACGGTGATGCAGGACTCGTCGGCCGCGATCGGCAGCGCCGCCCGCTCGTAGACGTATTTCAGTCCCTCGGGATCCTCGGCGGGCACCGGCTGTTCGACGAACTCGAGCTCGTAGGACGCCAGCCCCTCGATCTTCCGGACGGCTTCCCGCGGCGTCCAGGCCTCGTTCGCGTCGACGTAGAGGCGAACGTCGGGGGCCACGTCGCGAATCGTCTCGATGATCTCGATATCTCGGTCGGTGCCGAGTTTGACCTTGAGCGTGCCGTAGCCGCGCTCGAGGGCGAGTTCGGTCTTTTCACGCATCGTCTCGGTGTCGTCGATCCCGATCGTGTACGAGCTTTCGACCGTCTCCGACGGATCGAGCCCCCAGTAGCGATACAGCGGCACCTCGAGGCGTTTCGTGACGAGATCGTGGAGCGCGATGCTGACGGCACAGCGAGCGGCCGGGTTCCGTTCGATGGTCTCGCGCATCCGTCGCTCAATCAACCCGAGCTGGTGAGGGTCGCCGACGTCCTCGACGACCGCGAGCAGGTCTGGCAACACGGCCTCGACCGTCGCCGCGGTCTCGCCGTAGTGCGCGGAGGGGCCAGCGCCACCGATGCCGACGTTCCCTGCGTCGTCTTCGATCGTGACGATGACGTTCTCGGCCTCCGTTGCCGTCCCTCGAGCGATAGTAAACGGGAACTCGAGGGGCATCACGACGCGCTCGAACGAGGCCTCGAGAGTCATAGCAGCACCTCCAGAATCTCGTCCGTGCCATAGCGGACGACGTCGGTCGCCGGTTTGCCGAGGTCGGCCTCGAACGCGTCGACCGCTTCGCGGGCGTCGTCGTCCTCGAGTCGGTACGTGTTGAGTGCGCCCGCGACGACCGGCGCCTGTTTGACTGGCTCGGCCAGCCCTTCATAGAGGTCGACATAGGTCTGGGCGGAAGGAATCGCCACGTCGAATCCGTGGGCGAGGGCATCCCGTCCAGCGTCGTGACAGAGAACCATTGCATCGGGCATCGATCCGTGAAGGATCCCGCAGGTGACGGCCGAATACGCCGGGTGGATAATGCTCCCCTGACCTTCGACGAACAGGTAGTCGTGGTCGTCGCCCTTCTCGATGATCATCTCCTCGACAGATCCGGCGGTGAAGTCGCTAATGACGCGGTCGACGGGGTTGCCCCAGCCCTCGATCATGATCCCCGTCTGACCGGTCGGGATCGCGACCGCGTCGTAACCCGCCGCTTTCGCGTCCCGGGCCAATTCCATCGTCGCCGTCATCTTGCCGACCCCGCAGTCGGTGCCGACGGTCAACACGACATTCGCGTCGACCTCGTCGGCGATCCCCTCGGCGACGGTGAGGTCGTCGTGCGGTTTGCGGACGTCCCAGATATCACAGCCGTACTCGTCGGCCAGCGCGGCGATCTCCTCGTCTTCCTCGAGGAAGTAGTGTAACCCGGAGATGAGATCGCAGCCGCGTTCGAGCGCCGTCCGAACGTCCGCCCGCCAGGATTCGTCGAACCCGCCGCCGACCGGTGCGATTCCGATCAGCAGGGCGTCGACAGCGTCGGCCTCGAGGTCGGCCATTTCGGTGACAATCGGGGCGTCCTGGACATCCGGGACGAGATCGTTGACGCGCTGACCGGCGCTGTCGCGGTCGAGGACGGCAGCGACGTCGTAATCGGCGTACCGGAGCACACCGAGAGCCGTCTTGGCCCGGTCGGGGAACTTTTCGTGAGCGAGAATTGCGACACGCATAGACGGGGCAAGGACGAGGGGGAACTTAATCCTGAACCCCGCGGCGAAGTTGGTGGGTAGGTGAACCGGCCACCGACTCCCTCGACGGCAACACCACTCTCGTCACTTCAAACGACCAACAGCTCCGTCGTGAAAAACGAGCGAAACGCGTCCTCGAGCGCCGATTTCGGCTTCCCCGTCGCGTCGACCGCAGCGGTCGCCTCGGGATCGACGCCCCAGTTCTCGACCAGCCTCGAGATCGCTTCCCGCTGGCCGACGAGGTACAGCGGATCCGTCCGGTGAGAAGACAGCGCGTCCCGGCAGCGCTCGAGGTGATCGGCGATCTGCCCTTCCCGAATTCGTTCGAACCGCCCCTGTGAGAAGCCGCCCTTGGAGTGACTGCCTTTGACGTCGCTTTCGAACCCGTGGTAATCGATCCGTTCGTCGCCGTCGTAGACGCCGAGGGCGAACAGATCCGCGCGAACCAGCGCCAGCGTGAACTCCCCTTGGGGACAGAACCACGATCGATCAACCTGGAAGCGGTCTCCCCACTCGAGAGTGATCGTTTCCGCGTTAGCCGACCGTCGGTTTGCCGTTGCGGGCTTCCCTGACTGCCCCGACCCCGACTCGGCGACGGACGGATCGATCGGGGGCGACAATGCCACCGAGATCAGTTGAGCATCGTCAGCGTACACGATGGCCGGCGCGACATCCTCGAGCAAGACAGTCCGGTCGCCGAAGATGTCGGTGAGCGGATCGGGGACGCCGTCCGAGAGCTCCCAGTTCGCCGGAAGCGTCGCCGTCAACGCACCCTCCGGTTCCGTTCGGACGGATTCGAGGCGGTCGAGAACGGCCGTCAGTTCCGCGCCACGGAGCCGATCCCGCCGACGTGGCTCGACCGCGTGGCCATCGTCGCGAGCGTGTTCGTGCTCGGCTTCGAGGCGCTCGAGTTCACCCTCGAGCTGGGCGATGCGATCCTGGAGTTGGTTCTGCTCGCGTTCGGCCCGCTGTCGAGCAGTTGCGGCCTCCGATCGACGGTCGGATTCGGCCTCGTAGCGTCGGCGCAGCCCCTCGTTTTCGTCCTCGAGTTCGTCGATACGGGCTTTGAGTGTGGCCCGCCCGAGCAGCTTATCGATCATCGCGATATCGAGCGAATACGCGAACGGGACCTACTTTTACGTCCCGGTTTCTTCGTCTTCAGTGTCGTCGCTCCACCTCGGGTCAGGCAGCTCCCACTGCTCCCGCACGCCGCCAAAGCCGAACCCCAGGAGTTGTTTGGCGCGTTCACGGCGAGCGAGAAACACCTCCCGTAACGTTGGCGGATTCCGAATACGCGTTCCCTCGAGGAACGACTCGGGAACCGCGAGCGTATTCGTGGGGACGGCCTCGTCACCGTGTACCGGAAAGTGGCCGGTCTCGAGTTTCATCACGAGCGGGGTATCGAGGCGTTCGATTCCGTCGCCGGTCGCGTAGACGGCTTCGTTGATGCGTTCGTGCTGTGTCCGCTCCATACGGGCGTGATCGCCGCTAGTCGGCGTCACGTAGAGACGTCCGAGATAGTAGCTTCCGGAGAAAGCCTCGAACATGTTAACTACCACCATGCGTCGGTGCCACATAACTATTCTGCGAGTACCTTTAAGAGTGAGCGCTTTCAGCGTCCTTTTGGCGGGGAAATCGGCCTCCACTCGGGGGAACTCGCCAGCGCGAGCCTCCCGTTTCGGTGGCCGAAACGGCTCGACCGTCCCGCGTTGCGTGATCGCCCACCGATGGTCTCGTTTCGGTAAGCGAACGACGCTTCTGTCCGGAAATTGCCACATTACATACAGTACCGCCGTCTGGCGTTTTGAACGCTCAAAACGGTTCGAACGGTTCCACGGGGAGCCTGAACGATGCAAACGAAAGTCCGGCTTTTTACCACCGAACGGGTATCGATCAGGTAATGCCAACGAACCGCGCCGTGGTATGCCTCGCTTTGCTGGCAGTCATCGGGCTCCTGGTTGCACCGGTGGCCGCCACTGGGGGGATGACCGACGAGCACGATACCGACGACGAGTCCCAGTCGGTGAGCGACGAGGTCTCGACGTTCATGCAAGCGAACACGGCAAACGCCGCACACACCGTTGATGACGGAATATTTACGGCGAAATTCGAAAAGGGTGACGACGACCGACGTGCTGCGCTCATAGAGGAGCGAACAGCAGCCCACGAGTCCAAACTCGAGGAACTCGAAGCGGAGTACCAGGAACTACGTGAACAGCGAGACGACCTCCATCCGTCCGAGTATAACACACGTATGACGCGGATCACCGTCGAGCTCGCCGGAATCGACCGGTCGCTCGAGCAGACCGAACAGCGAGCGAGAGGGGCTGGCGTCAACGTAACTGAGCTCAACACGCTCCGGCAGAACGCCTCCGAGCTCGGCGGGCAGGAAGTCGCCGAACGAGCCCAGCAGATTGCGGGTGTTGACCCGCCACGCGGCCCACCAGACGACGCAGGCCCGGGTGAGGAGACACCTGGACAGAACGATAGCCCCGGAGTCGACGACAACCAAACCGGTGAAAACCAATCCAACAACAGCGGAAACGACAGCGCTGGCCCGCCCGATGACACGCCGAACGCTTCCGGGGATGGAGACGGTGACGGTACTGACGACAACTCGAGCGAAAAGTCGAACAACGGTGACGAAGCCAAAGAGTCCGAAAAGTCGACTGATGACAACAGCGACGGCGACGACGGCGACGAGTCGGAACCAGACGATGACGATGACGGATCCGACTTCGACGAGTAACCAGCGACTACCCGCATCGAGTTGTTCGTTCCACCCAGCGGATTCGACGGTGTCCCACAGCGATCGTACCAACTGAACCGATTTGCACACTGACCACCAGACGTATCGGCGATCAGGTGTACAATGACGTGCAGTGGCTACTATATTTCGATTACTACGGCGACCGCTGTGGTATTGAGTGAGCAGACACGCTTTTCAGTCCCCATCGCTAAGACCGGGTAGATGGACTCCGCTGCGTTGCTGGATCTGCTCGGAAACGAGAACCGGCGACGAATTCTTCGCCTTCTCTCGCGCAAACCCTGCTACGTCACAGAGATTTCGGAGTATCTCGGCGTCAGTCCAAAGGCCGTCATCGGCCACCTCCGAAAACTCGAGGAAGCCGGCCTCATCGAGAGCCACGTCGACGATCAGCGGCGAAAGTACTTTCACATCGCCCGAAACGTTCGCCTCGAGGTCAACCTCTCGCCGTACGGCTTCGACAGCAAGAGCGCCTATCCACGGAACAACACCGTCGACATCACCACCTATCGACATCTCTCGCTCGATATCGCTCTCGAGCAGACAGACGACCTCGACAGCCTGCTGTCGACGCTCGACGACCTGGAGCGCCTCGAAAACGAACTCTCGCTGGCCCAGCGGTGGGTACAGGGTCGACTCTGTGAGACGCTCGATAACATCTCCGAAGCCGCTGGCGTCGGCCGGGAGAGTCGAATCCACGCGGACGTGCTGGCGAGTATTCGTCACGAACCCAAAGGTATCGGCGACCTCAGCCGGGACGTCGGCGTGCCGCGGGAAGTGATCGCCGACTTGCTCGAGGTGCTGGCCGACGAGGGACTCGTCCAGCGAACCGAACGCGGCTGGGAGTTGCGCGAGTCCGGGTCGGTATCCGCCCAGGACTGAACCGGCGGTGGCGTCTCCCGTCGTTGGTGAACTGGGTGTCGACGCCGTATCAGTTTCACTGAAAACAGCCGGGATAAAAATGTGATGGGACAGTGTCTCGGAACCCTGTTCCAGTCAATAAACGCGTTTTCCTATTCACTTTCACTTTCACCCTGAGGTGTTGGCGACGGTATTTTGCCGACCGGACGGTAGCCATGGATGCGTCCGTTCGGTGAGCACCTGCGGACGCACCACCAATGAGTTGTGAGTGTTCGTCCCCACGAATCGAGAAGCATCGATTCGTCCAGTACCTGATACTGGTCGAACTGGTGGTCACGATCGTCGCCCTCGTGCTGTCGATCGCGGCCACGATCGGGGTACTGTGAGACGGTCTATCGTAGTCGCTTCCCGGCAATTGCCCGAGCGGGTCGGTAATCGCCGGTGACCCGGTACAAACAGTATGGGTTGGATGGGGTGGCCTCAGGTCGCCTGTGCAGTCGCACGCCGACTGAGCAGCGCGATGTAGATCCCGGAGAGCACGAGGAGTGCAACGCCCAGCCCGATCTGAAACGTACTCGAGCCGAGCAACACGAGCCCCCACCCGAAGGCCGCGCCGCCGTGTCCCCACGCGAAGTTGTACTGACCGACCCAGGCGTGGAGCAACGAGATGACGGCGAACGTAGCGGCGAAGATCCACATCGCCACGGTCAACGTGTCGACCCCAAAAATCGTCTCGCTGACGATCGTCCCGAACGCCACGACGAGCACCGCCGCGAGCAGTCCGATCCCGACGACCGTCCCCTGCACCTCGAGCGTCTCCGTCATGCCGTTGACAAGCACTCGAGGGGGGAAAGGGATAGCGATCGACGGTGACGAGGTGGGTCACGGACGCCCTCGAAACGACACTCGTCACACCACATCACATCACAGCAACCGATACTCCCCACGGCTCTCGCTGACGTCGCCACTTCGAACCAGCTTCTCGAGGGCCTTCTGCACCTCCCCTGCCTCGAGTCCCCGTTCACCAGCGTAGGCGACGATTTCGTCCTCGGTCGGGGTCTCGAGGTCGGCGAGCGCGGCCTCGATGATCTCACGTTTGTTCCCGCTTCGGGCTGGCTGGCGGGGGTCGCGGTCGCCGGCCGCCGCGACTTCCTCGGGGTCGAGTCCCGACTCCTCGAGGTAGGTCTCGTCGCTGACGACTCCCGCTTCGACCTGAGACTCGAGGTCGGCGAACGAATCGACGCGGGCGAAGGCGTCGCCCTCACCCTGGCGGGTGGCGAGCATCGACGCGCGCACCTCTCGAGCGTGATCCGGATCGTCGGTTTCGACGAACTTCTTTCGGCGCTCGTACGGGCGGCGAGAGCCACACCGGGGACACTGGGTGGTCTTCGATCGACCCTCGATCAACCAGAGGTGTGAGCACTCACTACAGCCCACGACGGCGTACATATCCTGGGTTCCGCACCGCGTGGTGTTGAATCTTCGCTACCTTCGCGGGCGTACTCAGGCGCTCGGTGCGACGAGTTCGACCTTGATCCGCTCGGGATCCTCGACGTACAGCGCGTAGTGATCCGGCCCGCCCGCGTGGGGATGGCGATCCTCGTAGAGGATTGGAACGCCCCGGTCTCGACACCGTTCGGTGAGGTCGTCGACGTAGTCGCGCGATTCGGCGTGAAAAGCGAGGTGGTTCAGTCCGGGGTGACAACGGTGGTATCCCTCGTCCCGAAAGCGTGCTTCGGCCTCGACGAGCACCAGATACGTCGAATCCAGTTTCCACGACCGGCCAGTCTCCCACTCCTGGTACGGTTCGTATCCCAGTTCCGCGAGCAGCCACGACCAGAACGCAACTGACCGGTCGAGATCGCTGGCGTACAACTCGAGGTGGTGGAGCGCGCCGGTTCGATTGGACGCAGGACGATCAGTCATGATGCCGTTGGCTGCTGCCAGTCACATAGCTCCCGCGGTCGCCACTTTCCACCTCGTCTCAGATCGCTGTCACTCGAGTGAGCTTTACGTCACGTGACATCCGGTTCATTCCCCACACGACACGCCACTCGAGCACGCTGCCGCAGCAGCAATCCTTACCGTGCTAGCCGTCAACGTTCCACCATGGAACACGTCTCACTGTCCGACGTCGAGACCGCCGAAGCCGCCGAGGGCGTCCACCTCGCGATCATGGCAGGCACCGACTCCATGAACGTCCAGCACTTCGAAATCGAACCCGGCGCTGCCGTCGAGGAACACAGCCACCCCCACGAGCAAACGGGGTTCATTTACCAGGGGGAACTGACGTTTCTGACCGACGGCGACGAAATCGTCTGTGGCCCCGGCGACGCCTACGGCATTCCGGGCGACCAGCCACACGCGGCCGAAAATCGTGGCGAAGAGACGGTGAAAGGCGTGGACATCTTCGACCCGCCGCGAGAGAATCCAAGCTGGCAGGAGTGATCCGGCGGGCGGCAATCCGAACCGGTGACGTGAGTTAGACGACAAGCGAGCGACGAGCGACGACATACGAGCAACGAGCGAGCCGGCTAGCTATAGCGCTCGAGGGCGTCCCACTCGCGGGCCATCAGCTCTCGAACCCCCTCGGTGAGCAGGCCGTCGCCGAGGGAGGTCGCCCGGTAGTACGAGTAGAGCCCGCTCGAATCGGGCTCGTTCCGTTTCCGATTTTCGACCAGGCCGACGTCGACGAGTTCGTCGAGGTGGTAGTGCAACGTGTTCGACCGGATCTCGAGGGCATCTCGTAGCTCGCTCGCGCTGTGGGAGCCGTCCTCGACGAGGCGATTGAGGATCCGAAACCGAGATTCGTTTCCGATCGCCCGCTGCATTGCGAGGTACTCCTCGAGCGAGAGGACGCTCGACTCGGGGAGGATATCGTCGCCGAACTGCCGACTCGTGCGATCGGACTGGGCCATGGTTCACGGTCGGTTCCCCACCCGCATAAGCGTTTGCTGAGTCAGTCGTTGCTGAAACGGCGTGCATTTATATAAGACCGACGAGCACCACCGGTATGCGCGACCGGATCATCGACGAACTCGGCGACCTCCCGCGCCCACAATTTCTCGTCTACCTCATGGGACCGTACAAGGCGTTCGACCTCGAGCGCGCGCTCGAAACCCTCGACCCCGGTGACGTGCCGGCGTCGGTCGACTTCGGGGCACTCACGGCGGCGAGTCGCACCGAACATTCCCGAGAACCCGAGCGCGAGGAAGTAGCCCTCGATCTCATGCTCGAGGTACGCGATCACCTCCGCACCGAGGCGGGCGTCAACGCCTTCCTCGCCATCGACGTCGACGTCCCGCTCGAGGAGCTGGACGCGGCCGCCCAGTCCATCGCGTTCGCCCGCGCGAGCAACGCCGTGATCTACGTCGTGCCTGCGATGGGGGACAACCTCGGCGTCGGCATCGAGGTCGGCGCGGTTCTCGAGGCGCTGTACGCCGGCGACGAAGACGACGAACACCGCGAGCGGGTCATGTTCGTCCACGAGTCGGGCGTCCGCAGCGCGATGATCGCCGCCGTCAGGGATCGCTGGGACGTGCGCATCTACGCCTACGACGACCGGACAGACCTCGTTCGCCAGTGTCGGCTGTTCGTCCGCGACCTGATCCGACGGGAGCGAACCGGCGAGCTATCGGGGCTCGACGCCGTCCCCGACGAGGAACGGTGATCGGCACCGAACCGAACGGCGGCCCGGTTCGTCCGTGAGAAGGGAGTCGACTGTCGGTCAGAAAACGAGCGCCCCGATCAGCGCTTTCGCCGCGATAAAGAGGACGAGCGCATAAACCAGGTCGATCCAGAGAAATCGGAGGGCGTTGACGACCTTCGAAACCGCGACGACGGGATACCCGACGAACCGAAGCGGACTCCCGGTCGACCGGGACTGTTGCCAGAGCGCGTCAGTCGCGACGGCGTTCGGAAACGTGTGTGCGCCGACGGCGAGACCGAGCCAGAACGGCAGCCACCAGAGCCGAACCTCCCCCTCGAGGAGCGGCACCGCGAGGACGAAGGTGGCGAACGCAACCATCGAGCAGACGAAAAACGGCACCAGCGTGACGACGAACGCGCTCCGGTAGTCGTCGATGCCGTAAAAGTCGACGACGACTTCGCCCGACTCGTCCGCATCCAGGCTGGCGTCAACACCGTCGAGTCGCTCCTCGAGTTCGTCGTCGTCCAGGTTCTCGAGTGCGTCGGCGTCGAGCCGTTCGACCGGCACGCTGTACCGTTGTACGTAGTAGTTCTGCACGAATCCGTTCAAGACGAGTCCGGGGAACGTGAGCAGGTTGAACAGCACCCCAAGAATTGACGACATTTTTCTCGTTGTTTTAACCCCGTTAGTTTAAAACTTATTACTTCATCACCGACCTGTACCGGATTGACCCGGGAGATTATCGCGCCAGGAACCCCACGCTGGTCGATTGTGGGCGATTTCGGCTGGAGACTGTGTGTGGTCGCTGCTCGAGCAGACAAACGCTGTCGCTTCCCGAGTCGACGGTATTCGTTCTCAGAGCTTCGGGGAGAGCGCTGTCGGTTCCGCACTTTTTCGGGCTGCAGTGTCGTCAATCACGACGCCGACTGCCGCAGGATGGCAGCGCGGCACCTCCTTTAAGCACCTCCTTGGTGTGCGTTCCCCTGCATATGGTAGGAGATGACACACTACAACGGATGTACGAGGAAATGGTCACGGCACGGTACTACGAAGAGCGACTGCAGGAGGAGTACCTTGAGGGGAAACAGCCCGCGTTCGACATCTCCGCGGGCCCGATTCCGGGCGAGTTACACCTGGCGGCGGGTCACGAGGCGTCGGGGGCGGGCGTCTGTGCCCACCTCCGCGACTCGGACACGGTGACGGCTCCGCACCGACCCCATCACGTCGCCATTTCGAAGGGAGTCGATCTGAAACGGATGACAGCAGAGATTTTCGGTCGCGAGACGGGACTCTCGAAGGGGAAAGGCGGGCACATGCACCTGTACGATCCCGACGTGAACTTCGCCTGCAGCGGCATCATCGCCCAGGGTTGTCCCCCCGCCGTCGGGGCGGCTATGGCGGCGAAAAAACGAAATACGGACGACGTGGCCGTCGCCTTCCTCGGCGAGGGGGCGATCAGCCAGGGCGGGTTCCTCGAGTCGCTCAACCTCGCCGGCGTCCACGACCTCCCCGTCGTGTTCGTCATCGAGGACAACGACTGGGCGATCAGCATGCCCAAAGCACGCGTGACAGACGTCGAAGATGGATCCCGGCGAGCCGACGGGTTCGACGTCCGCGGCGAGCGCGTCGATAGCGACGACGCCGTCGCCGTGTACGAGGCCGCCGAAACCGCGATCGGCCGGGCTCGAGACGGAAACGGCCCGACGCTGCTCGAGGTGCAACTCCACCGACGGATGGGGCACTTCATGGGGGATCCCGAGGCCTATCGCGCGGACGCGGACGTCGACGCCGCTCACGCACGCGACTCCATCGAACGGCTCGCCGACCGACTCCGCGAGCACGGCGTCGAGGACGACGACCTCGAAGCGATCCGCGAACGCGCCCACGACCGCGTCGACGAGGCGATCGAGTGGGCGAAAGACCAGCCCCAGCCCGATCCCGGGGAGACGTACGACGACGTCTTCACGGACGAACTCGAGGGGTGGCCCGAACGGGCGGATCGGAAACTCGCCGCGGCCGACGGTGGTGAGGACTGATGGCTCAGACGCAGGCATCCGATCCTGACGCAGCGAGCCGTGAACTAACGATGAGCCGGGCGATGGTGGAAGCGATCGCCCACGAGATGAACGAGAGCGAGGACGTCTTCGTCATGGGCGAGGACATCGCCGACTACGGCGGTATCTTCGACTCGACCCAGGGGCTGCTCGAGGACTTCGGTCACGACCGGATCATGGACGTGCCGATCTCCGAGACGGGGTTCATCGGCGCTGGCGTCGGCGCGGCGATGCAGGGGATGCGCCCGATCTGTGAGTTGATGTTCGTCGACTTCTTCGGCGTCGCGATGGATCAGATCTACAACAACATGGCGAAGACCGCCTACATGTCCGGGGGCTCGGTGTCGGTGCCGATGGTGCTCATGACGGCCGTCGGCGGCACCTACAACGACGCCGCCCAGCACTCCCAGACGCTGTACGGCACCTTCGCCCACCTCCCCGGGATGAAGGTCGTCGTCCCGTCGACGGCGTACGACGCCAAGGGGCTCATGCACGCCGCGATCCGCGACGACGATCCGGTGGTCTTCATGTTCCACAAGCGGCTGATGGGGCTGGCCTGGATGCCCGCCCCCGAGGGGCCGAAAACCGGCGTTCCGGAAGAGCCCTACGAGATCGAGTTCGGTGAGGCCGACGTCAAACGCGAGGGCGACGACGTCACCGTCGTTACTCTCGGCCTCCACGTCCACCGGGCGCTCGAGGCCGCCGAAAGCCTCGCGGAGGATGGCATCGAGACGGAGGTGATCGACCTCCGAACGCTCGTTCCCCTCGACACCGAGACTGTCCTCGAGTCCGTCCGCAAGACCGGGCGGCTGGTCGTCGTCGACGAGGACTACCACTCCTACGGCGTCAGTGGAGAACTGATCGCCCGAGCGACCGAGGGGGCCCTCGACGACCTCGAGGCGGTCGACCGGGTGACGGCCCCCGATACGCCGATCCCGTACGCCCGCCCGCTCGAGGAGGAGTTTCAGCCGAGCACGGACGACATCGCGGCCGCCATCGAGTCGATCCAGGAATGACGGTCGACATCGACTCCGAGGCGTTCTGGCCCGCTGACGCCGAGGAAGTGGACGAAGCCGTCGTCGCGACGTGGTTCGTTCGCGAGGGGGCGACCGTCGAAGAGGGTGACACCCTCTGTGAGATCCAGATCGAGAAGGTCAGCGTCGACGTACCCGCACCGGCGACGGGCACGCTCGAGACGATCGTAGTCGGCGAAAACGAGGAGTTTCGGCGCGGGGATTCGTTGGGGCGACTCGAGAGCTGACGGTCGGGAGGCCTCGAGTCATGACGGTCGAGAACCCTCGAGGCCTGACGGCCAGAGAGCCTCGGCCCCTGGAAGACGGGAGCCTCGAGGTCGGAACGAAACAGCAGACGGGGGCCTCGAGGAGATGAAAAAGAGAAAACGAGGTCTGCTCGCGAGAACCCGGCTTAGGACAGCTGCTCGATGTTCTCGACGACGGCGTCGGCGAACTCGCTCGTGGCGACCTTGGTACCGCCCTCGATCTGGCGGTGGAGGTCGTAGGTGACCGTCCCGGACGAGATGGTCTCCTCGACGGCGTCGCGCACGAGGTCGGCGGCGTCGTTCCAGCCCAGGTAATCGAGCATCTCACGGCCGGAGAGAATCATCGCGGTCGGGTTGACCTTGTCCTCGCCGGCGTACTTTGGTGCACTGCCGTGGACGGGTTCGGCGAGACAGCGCCCGTGGCCGAAGTTCGCCCCGGGGGCGATACCGAGGCCGCCGATCTGGGCACCGGCGGCGTCGGACATGTAGTCGCCGTTGAGGTTCATCGTCGCGATGACGGAGTACTCGTCGGTGCGGGTCAAGAGCTGCTGGAGCATGTTGTCGGCGATGCGGTCGTTGACGACCACGGTGCCTTCGGGCTGTTCGCCGTCGTACTCCTCCCAGAGTTCGTCCTCGGTGATGACATCGTCGCCGTACTCCTCCTCGGCGAGTTCGTAGCCCCAGTCGCGGAACGCGCCCTCGGTGAACTTCATGATGTTCCCCTTGTGGACGAGGGTCACGGAGTCGCGGTCGTTCGCGATGGCGTAGTCGATGGCCTCGCGGATGAGGCGTTTGGAACCGAATTCGGAGATCGGCTTGACGCCGATGCCGACCGGACCCTCGTGGATGACGTCGGCGATCTCCATGTCCTCCTCGAGGAACGTGCGAACCTGCTCGACCTCGTCGGTGCCGGCTTCCCACTCGACGCCGGCGTAGACGTCCTCCGTGTTCTCCCGGAAGGTGATCATATCCATCTTCTCGGGCGATTTGACGGGCGAGGGGACGCCGTCGATGTGGTAGGTCGGTCGGACGTTCGCGTACATGTCGAGCGTCTGGCGAAGCGCGACGTTGAGCGAGCGGAAGCCAGCGCCGACGGGCGTCGTCAGCGGGCCTTTGATTGCGACGCGGTGTTCGCGGATGGCGTTGACGGTGTCCTCGGGAAGGTTCTCGTCGTACTTGTCGCGGGCGCTCGCACCGGCGTAGACGCGCATCCAGGCGATCGATCGCCCGGTCGCCTCCGCCGCGGCGTCGAGCACTTTCTGGGCCGCGGGCCCAACGTCGGTGCCGATGCCGTCGCCGTGGATGATCGGGATGATCGGGTTCGATGGTACGTCGAGCTCGCCAGTTTCCTCGTCGGCGAGCGTAATCTTCTCCCCGTCTTCGGGGACCTCGACTTGCTCGTAGCTCATGATCGTTCCTAGGTGGTTTACCTTGGGGTAAAAGGCCTCCCATTTAGCGCTGGCTGGAAGGTAGTACGACCACAGTCGTTCGCCGCCCAACTGGACGGCTGAACCGACAGCAAGCATCCTCGAGCGGTTCCAAGACGTCTCGAACGGTGGTCACTCGCGGTGACCGTCCCATGGCTGCTCGGACGGCACCGAGTGATAGATCACGACCATCCCCCACACCAGCGCCCCGGTACCAACGACGGCGACCAGCACCGACAGGATCGAGAGGCCGAGCCACCCTTCGTCGACGGAAAGCCAGAGCGCGGACAGGAGCGTCAGTCCGAGAACGGCGAGTGCGATCCCCTCGGTGTCGCCGATCTCGGGGCCTCGAGACCAGTCGATACGGCTGGCCGCGACGATGGCCATCACCGCACAGAAGACGACCAGGAACGCGATCGGACTCATCGCCGACCGATACTCGAGCCGGTATGGTAAGTGTGTGGGAAAACGACGGCGCGTATACAAAGAATCATTTGGGTGCCGCGAAATCGCCTGAGTAGAGATGCCCGCACAGCCACAGATGCAGGTGATCGTCCACGGCGGCGCCGGCGGCACGCCGGAAGAACCGGAGCCACGACAGGCCGTCCTCGACGAAGCGGCCGAGACGGGAGCTGCCGCCGAAACGCCGGTCGACGCCGTCGAACGCGCGATTCACGTCCTCGAGTCCTCGCCGCGCTTTAACGCAGGAGTTGGAGGCGCTGTCCAGAGCGACGGTCGGATCCGAACCGACGCCGGCATCATGACCAGCGACCGGGCGGTCGGTGCCGCCTGTTCGATGGCCGACGTCGAACACGCCGTGAGCGTGGCCCGCCTCGTCATGGAAGAGACCCCGCACGGGTTCGTTTCGGGCGACCACGCCGTCGCGCTGGCGGCGGCCTACGGAATCGAGACCGGCGCCGACCTCTGGTCCGAACGCACCAGCGAGAAGTGGGCCGAGCTCGAGGCTCCCGGGGACGATCCGCGCGCTCAGCTCGAGTGGATTCGCGACCAGTACGGGCGAACGGATCCGGACGGACGCGACGAGGAGGACGGGTCGGACACGGCCCCCGGTGTCGGCGACGAACACGACCACGACACCGTCGGCGCGGTTGCCTTCGACGGCGAGCGCCTCGCTGCGGCGACCTCGACGGGCGGGCGCTGGCTCGCCCTCGCGGGCCGAGTTGGCGACGTTCCACAGGTCGGCTCCGGGTTCTATTGCTGTCCGGCCGCGGGCGTGAGCGCGACGGGAGCCGGCGAGGACATCGCCCGCGTCACCCTCTCGAGACGGGTCGCCCGCCACGTTGAGCGCGGACTCGATGCCCAGCAGGCCACCGACCTCGCCATCGAGGAGTTCGGCGAACTCACGGGCTCGAGCGCTGGCGTGATCGCGATCGATTCGCAAGGACGCCTCGGCTCGGCGTACAACAGCGAGGGGATGCAGACGGGGTGCGCGAAGCGATAGGTCAAGTATCCACAAGTGAACTCGTGGGCTTCCGCCTCGAACCAGTGTGACGCCCACCAAACGAACACATTCGCCCACGACGAACCTGACGGGGCGCTACTATTTTGACCGCAGGGGACAGAGCATGCGTAGAGACCACAGTCACCATGGAACACACCGCGGGCCCGGTCGCCGTCACGCTCGTGAGCCCGGACGCTCCGGGAACACGCCCCGACCATCGCCGTCGACGTCGTCGACCAGCCGGCAGGGCTCGAACGCCAACCGAATCCAACCGTGTCGTCACGCCAGGACGTCCCAGATTGTATCGTCGTCTGTCACGACAGCGACGTCGACGGCGTCGACCAGCTCGAGGCAGTCGTCGACCGCGTCGGCCCCCGGATTCCGGTCGTCGTCTTCTCGCTCGTCAACGAACTCGAGCCCGTCGGCGCGACGCTCAGGGCCGGCGCGGCAGACATCCTCTGTGTCGGCACCGACTATCCCGCGCTCATCGAACGGCGACTCCGGTCGGCTGCCGGCGTGGGGGCGCCGTTACAGCCGCCCGAACAGCGACTCGAGTCCCTGCTCGAGTACCTCCCCCACCAGGTGTTCCTGAAGGACGACGAACACCGAATCATCGACGTGAGCCGCGTGACGGCCGAGGAGTACGAACTCACCCGCGAACAAATGGTTGGGCTCACCGATTTCGAGCTGTTTCAGCCGGAGCTGGCCGCCGAACTGTTCGAGGAGGAGCTCCAGATCATGAACACCGGCGAGTCGGTGATCAACAAGACCGAACACTACGTCGACCGACAGGGGCGCGACCGGTGGGTTCGAACGAGAAAAGCCGCCCGCTACGACGACGACGGGAACGTCGTCGGCGTCCTCGGTAGCAGCCGCGACGTCACGAAGACCCAGCGACAAAAGCTGATCCTGAACGTCCTCCACGAGGCGAGTCGCGACCTCGTCTCGGCGACGACTGGCACCGACATCGCCGACGTCGCGGCCGACATCGCCGCCGACATTCCCGACCTGCCCCGGCTCTGTATCGCGCTCACGACCGACGGCCGCCTCGAGATGGCCCGCGGCACCGAATCCGTGTTCGACCGATACCGCGACGCCTTCGAGCGAACCCACCGTGAGAGCGAGACGCGACTGCTCGACGACGACGCTTGGGGACGACGCTGCCGTCGTATTGTTACCCCTCGGGAGCCACGGCGTCCTCGGGTTCGAGACGACCAGCGAGGAACTCGATGCGTCCAGCGTCGACCTGGCGCGGATTCTCGCGGCCAACATCGAGGTCGCCCTCGACCGGGCCGAGCGCGAAGCGCGTCTCGAGACCCAAAACGAGCGCCTCGAACAGTTCGCGAGCATCGCCAGCCACGACCTGTGCAATCCGATGGCCACGGCCGAGGGCTACCTCGAGGCCTACCGCGAGAGCGGCGACCCCGCTCACGCCGACGAGATCGAAGCGGCGCTCGAGCGGATGGATCGACTCACGGACGACCTGCTCGAACTCGCCCGTCACGGCCGGATCGTCGAACCGATCGACCTCGTCGCCGTCGTCGAGCGCGCGTGGGGATCCGTTCCGACGGACGACGCCGTCCTCGACCTGGGGGCCGACCTCGAGGGAACCACCTACGGCGACGCCGAGCGGGTGCAGGAGGCGCTCGAGAACCTGTTCCGGAATTCGATGGAACACGGACACACGTCGGCGAACGTCGGGGTCTGCGTTCGCCTCGAGCGCCTCCGAAACGGTATCGCCGTTTCGGACGACGGGCCGGGTATCCCGGATTCGAAGAAGGGGGAGGTGTTCGACCTCGGTTACACCGACTCGATAGATGGCACCGGCTATGGCCTCTACATCGTCGACCAGATCGTCACCGCCCACGACTGGTCGATCCGGGTCACCGACACGGACGCCGACGACGGCGGAGCCAGATTCGAGATAACCGGCCTCGAGTTCGATGACTGAAACCCGTGCAATGGGTTAACTATAATTTCTGAAGTCAATAGATTTAGATAGAGTAGTATTCGCTATAGAAACGATAGCAATAGCGGCCGCGCGACGGCTCGAGCCGATCGAAACCTGACATTACTCGAGCCGACTGAAACCCGACATCCCTTTACTCGCGCCCCGAAAACGGCAGGTATGTTCATCGCCCTACGCACGGAAGTCGAGGCCGCCCTCGAGGGGGCACTCTCGCGCCTCGAGCTTCCGACCGACGACCTCGGGATCGAAGAGCCACCCGAAGACGTGCCGGCCGTCCTGGCCTCGAGCGTCGCCTTCCGGCTGGCCGGTGAGATGGGAGCCACCCCGCCGCAGGTGGCCGCCCAGCTCGCCGACGAAATCGACGTCGACGACCTCACCTACGTCGCTCGCCTCGAGACCCAGGGGCCGTACCTCAACTTCCTGCCCAGCGACGCCTACTTCGCCGAGACGCTCGCCGCCGGCACCGACGACGACTACGGCGCGCTCCCCGACCGCGACACCTCGGTCGTCGTCGAACACACCAGCGCGAACCCGACTGGACCTGTACACGTCGGCCGCGCCCGGAACCCGATCGTCGGCGACGCCGTCGCCAACCTGCTCGAGGTGGCGGGCTACAACGTCGAGCGCCACTACTACGTCAACGACGCCGGCCGCCAGATGGCGGTCTTCACCTGGGCCTACGAGACGTTCGGCGAGGACGACCTCGAGTCCGACTCGGATCGCGACCGCATCGAGTACGATCTCGTCCGATACTACCAGAAGGGGAACGCCTACCTCGAGGAAGCCGACGAGGAAGCCGTCGAGGCCGCCGAAGCCGAGATCCAGACCATCCTCCAGGGCCTCGAGGCGGGCGACGAAGCCACCTACGAGCGCGTCCAGGCAGTCGTCGACCAGGTGCTCGGCGGCATGCGCGAGTGCCTCGAGCGCCTCCCCGCCGAGTTCGACGAGTTCGTCAAGGAGACCCGGTTCATGCGCGACGGGAGCACACAGGAGCTGGCCGATCGCCTCCGCGAGACCGAGTACGCCGTCCTCGAGGAGGGCGCCTGGCAACTCGACCTCGAGGAGTGGGGAATCGAGAAGAAGCTCGTCTTCCTGCGCTCGGACGGCACCTCGCTGTACACCACCCGCGACCTGGCCCACCACGAGTGGAAGTTCGACACATACGACCGCGCGGTGACCGTCCTCGGCGAGGATCACAAACTCCAGGCGAGACAGCTCGAGGCGACCCTCGATCTGTTGGGCAACGACACCGACGCCCTGGATTCGATCCACTTCTCGTGGGTCAACCTCCCCGGCGGCGAGGGGATGTCCACCCGCCGCGGGACGGGGATCATGCTGGACGACCTGCTGGACGAGGCGATCGATCGCGCCCGCGATGAAGTCGAGAGCCGCCTCGACGACCGCATCCGCGACGACGACCTCGACGACGCGGACGTCGACCGGATCGCCCACCAGGTCGGGATCGGCGCGGTTCGCTACGACATCGTCTCCAAGCAACCCACGAAGGGGATCACCTTCGAGTGGGAGCAGGCGCTGGACTTCGAGGCCCAGTCGGCCCCCTACGTCCAGTACGTCCACGCCCGCTGTTGTGGAATTCTGGACGAAGCCGGCATCGGCGTCGACGGCGACGTCGAGACCGAGGTGGATGCCGATCTGCTCGAGACCGACGCTGAACGCCACCTGCTCGAGACCATCGCCCGCTTCCCCGCCGTGATCGAGGAGGCGGCGGACGACCTCGAGCCCCACCAGGTCGCAACCTTCACCCGCGAATTCGGCGAGGCGTTCAACGGCTTCTACCGGGAGTGTCCCGTCCTCGCCGACGACGTCGACCCCGAGGTGCGCGAGGCCCGTCTGGCGCTGGTCGCGGCCTCGAGGCACACCATCGCGAACGCGCTCGGTGTGCTGGGGGTCGCAGCGCCGGAGTCGATGTAGTCGGCCACGCCAACTACTGACACGGGATAGAGATCTTCGAGGAACCGGGCGAATGTCGCCACTGAATCACCGGCCCACACTTTCTCGAGGGAACGACCGTCGAGCTTCGAACCGTTGGACGTGATAACGCGTCGTTCCTTCAGGAACTCATCAACGATCCAGCCGTCGGCGAGAGTTTGCACTCCTCGAGGGCGACTACGTCGACCTTCACCGGTAAGGTTACTGGCGGCGGAATGGCTGGACGATCAGTGGAAAAGGAGTGCGACGATCAGTGAGAAAGGAGCACCCGACGATCAGTGACGTCGAGGATTCAGCCTCGAGACAGCTCGTCGAACGCCGCCGCAGCCGTTCGCGTCCCCTTCGCGATCAAGACGTCACCCGCCCGCACGTCCGCATCCGCGTCGCCGACCAGCAGCCACCCCTCCTCGGGTCGGCGAATGGCGATCACGGACATCGTCGTCTCCGTCTCGGGCATCCCGTCGGTGATCGTGCGACCCTCGAGTTCGCTCCCCGCCTCGACGACCACGCGGGCGATGATCTCGTCGCTCTCCTCGACGGCCATCCGCACGACCGGGTGGACGTCGATGTCGCGGAAGACGCCCTCGCTGATGTCGACCGCGGCGTCGCTGATCACTTCGGTCGCACTCCCGAGGTGGATCAACCCACGGAGGCGAACCGGATCCTCGGCGTCGGCGGCCGCCTGGAGCGTCCAGGCCTCGAACCGCGACTCGAGCGCGTCGACTTCCACCTCGAGGTTCTGTACCTCCTCGGCGAGCCCCTCGCTGTCGAAGAGGACGCTGCTGTAGGCCAGGTCGACCGCCAGCTCCGAGAGGTTCTTCATCAGGACGATGGTGTCGACGGCCCGCTCGAGATCCGGCAAATCCGGTTTGTCGATCACCGGCGGCTCGTGAGGCGTGCCCGTCATGGTCTCGTAGACCTCCTCGATGCCCGCGTCGGGCCCGCGCATGAACGCGACGTCCTCTGCCTCGATCGTCGTCTCCGGGCCGGGATTGAGCAGCCACTCGGTGCCCCGCCGGAGCGCGATGACCCGCACCCCCGTCTCGGACTCGAGGTTGATGTCCTTGAGCGTGCGCGCGACGTATGTCGAGTCCGTCGTCACGACGCCCCGGACGAGCGTTTCGACGGCCTCCGGGAGGGCCGCCCGCATCGCATCCGGGAGGCCGATATCCTCGAGGACGATCTTCGCGATGTCGCCGGCCGCGTCGCTGATCTGGTCGGCAGCCGCGACGATCCCGAGCACCGGGGCCAGCTGTTCGGCGTCGTCCGGGTTGCGCGCGGCCATCATGAGGCTCATTCGGCCGCGCATCTCGAGGAGATCCATGCGCGACTCGAGGCGGAGAACCTCCCGTGCGAGATCCTCGTTGCGGTGTAACACCGCCGAGTAGGCGAGATCTATCAAGAGCTCGGCGGTGTCTTTCATCTCGATCAGCACGTCCTTCACGCTGACCGGCTCGTACTCGATCGGCGTGGACGGTGCTTCGTCCGCGAGTGGATCCATGTCCGTACCTCCCACCGCGGAGAAAAAAACGTTTCCCGCCTCGCCGGCCGACCCAGCGCACGCGTGTCTCGGCACCGCACACATCCGACACGGTTTTTGCCCGCCGCACAGAATCGACGGCCAATGCTCGACCGGACGACCCTGCGTGAGACGCCCGAGGCGGTTCGCGAGGCCCTCGAGAATCGAGGGGCCGACGACGTCGACCTCGAGGCCGTCCTCGCGGCAGACGAGGAGTGGCGCGACCTGAAAGCCCGCGGCGACGACCTTCGCCATCAACGCAACGAAGTCAGCTCGAAGATCGGCGAGCTGAAACAGGCCGGCGAGGACGAGGCGGCCGAAGAGGCCATCGAGCGCTCCCAGTCGCTCAAAACCGAGATCGAGGCGGTCGAAACTCGGGCGAACGAACTCGAGGCCGAACTCGAGGAGCGACTGCTCGAGTTCCCCCAGCTGCCGGACGAGAGCGTTCCGGTCGGCGAAGACGAGACGGACAACGTCGAACACCGCCGCTGGGGCTTCGACGACCTGCGCGTGCGCCCGGAGGACGTTACCCCGCACTACGACCTCGGCGAGGAACTCGACATCATCGACGAGGCCCGTGGGGCGAAAACGACGGGGTCGGGCTTTTATTTCCTCAAGGGCGACGGCGCTCGTCTCGAGCACGCGCTGATCCAGTTCATGCTGGACGTCCACCGCGAGCAGGGCTACGTCGACGTCTTCCCGCCGGTTCCGGTCACCAGCGAGTCGATGCGGGGCACCGGTCAGCTCCCGAAGTTCGCCGACGACGCCTACCGCCTCGGCGGCAGCAACGAGGACGAGTACGGCGACGACGACCTCTGGCTCTGTCCGACCGCAGAGGTGCCGGTCACCAACATGTACGCCGACGAGATCCTCCTGAAGGACGACCTCCCGCTGAAACATCAGGCCTACACGCCGAACTTCCGCCGAGAAGCTGGCGAACACGGCACCGAGACCCGCGGTATCGTCCGCGTCCACCAGTTCAACAAGGTCGAACTCGTCAACTTCGTCGAACCGGCAACGAGCGTCGATCGACTCGAGGCCCTGCTGGAGGAAGCCGAAGCGGTGCTTAGGCGCCTCGGGCTCCCCTACCGCATCCTCGAGCTCTGTACCGGCGACCTGACCTTCGCCAGCGCGAAGACGTACGACATCGAGGTCTGGGCCCCCGGCGACGACATGGACGACGGCCCCGAGGAAGGCGGGCGCTGGCTCGAGGTCTCGAGCGCCTCCAATTTCAAGGCGTTCCAGGCCCGTCGGGCCGGCCTGCGCTACCGCCCAGAGCGCCACGAATCGGCTGAGTACCTCCACACGCTCAACGCCTCGGGGCTGGCGCTTCCCCGGGTGATGGTGGCGGTGCTCGAGTACTACCAGAACGAGGACGGGACGGTCACGATTCCGGAGGCGCTGCGTCCGTACATGGACGGGCAAGAGATCATCGAGGGCCACGAAAAAGTCGGCGAGAGCGCGCTCGGGGCCGGCGAGCGCGAGTGAACGAGGTCTGCGAATACGGGTACACGATACTCGGGACACGATTTTAATCGAGTTGGTCACAAGTACCCGCGTCGGCGACCACTCGAGCGGTTTTCACCCATCGACGGATTCGCATTCACAGTTGGTCTCGAGCGCACAACGAGCGCCCCGCTTCAGTGGCTCAGCACCGTAGTGGCCCGGTGATCGCCTCGAGAGAATCCATCAAACCCGGAACCAGCGGGACGGTGACGCCGTCAGTAGACGTCGAACACCGCCGGGAGCACGTCGGGCATGACGTAGACGAACAGCATCGCCCAGAACCCGACGAAGATCGCGTAGTAGAACAGTGGGATCAGGTTCAACCGGATCACGCGCCCCTCCTGGCCAACGAGACCGACGGTCGCCAGCGCCGCGACGATGTTGTGGATTGCCACGAGGTTGCCGACCGCGCCACCGACGGCCTGGGTGCCGACCATGATCTGACTCGAGATACCGAGTTCGTGGGCGGCGGTGAACTGGAAACCGCCAAAGGTAATGTTCGAGACGGTGTTCGAACCGGCCATCGCCGCTCCGAGGCCGCCGATCAGCGCCGCGATGAACGGGTAGGCCGGGCCGAACAAGTTCGCGGTCGCGATCGCCAGCAGTTCGATCATGCTGTCCTCGAACGCCGCCCCGGGTGCCTGACCGGAGAGGAGCATCACCTGCACCATCGCGATGACGAACACGAGGGCAATAAACGGCGAAACGAGTTTCTCACCGGCCTCCCTCCAGGCCTCCTTGACCTGCCCGCCGTTCATGCCGAACAGCGGGATCGCGATCAGCGCGCTCAGGATCAGCCAGAACCCGGGGACGTTGACCCACGCGATGTCCGCAGACAGTCCCTGCCCGAAGATGTCCCCCCAGGCGAGAACCATACCGATCGTGAACTCGCCGACGGGAGTGGCGACGTCGACACCGAAGTCTGCATCGGTGAGGAACTCGGCAATTGGATCCCAGACTCGCGTGATCACGAGCAGGACGACGAGGAAGATGTACGGCGACCACGCCCTCAACAGCGACATCGACGAACCGCCGGTCGTGTCGGGGCCGTTTACCCCTTCGGCACCGGGTTCGATCGTTCCGACCCAGTGGGCGGGCCACTCCTCGCGTGGCGGGAAGTCCCACTCGTCCTCGGGCTGAAAGTAGCCGGCGCGCAGCAGGGCCACCGTGATTGCGCCCCCGACCATCGCCCCGATCAGCGACGGGAACTCGGCGGTGAGGAACCACGCCGAGAGCCAGTACGGAATCGCGAACGCGATGCCGGCGAACAGACACAGCGGGGCGACCTCGAGAGCCGGCTTGATCGAGCGTTCCTCCCGCGGGCCGAAGAAGTACACCACCATCCCGACGGCGAACAGTGGCATGACGAACCCGACCAGCGCGTGGTAGGTCGCCGCCCACGCCGCGACCTCGTTCGAGTACTCGGCGACGGTCATCCCGCCGTCGGTGACGATCTCGTCCTCGTAGACCTCGAGCGGGTCGCGGATCCCGACGATGATCGGCGTTCCGACCGCGCCGTACGTCACGGCGATGATGTGACCGATCAGCGCCGCGATCACCGCCGCCAGCGCCGGGAAGCCGAGCGCGAGCAACAGCGGGGCGACGACCGCCGCAGGCGTGCCGAACCCGGCGGCCCCCTCGATGAACGTTGCGAGGAAGAACGCGAGCAGGACGATCTGGACGCGTCGATCCTCCGACACCGCGGCGAAGCCGCGGTTTATCCGATCGAATGCACCGGCCTGCATCAGCGTGTACAGCAACACCAGCGCGCCGAAGACGATCCACAGAATCGTCAGCGCCGTCATCACGCCGACGATCGAGGCACTCGCGAGCCACGTCGGCGAGTTGTTCCACCAGATGAGCCCGACGACGAGGGCGACAATCCACGCGATGGGCATCGCCCGGGTCGCCGGCCACAGCAGTCCAACCAGCAGTACGGCGACGACCAGCAAGGGCAGCGCCGCCAGGATGACGTCCATCACCATGCGTTACCACCGACCTGCCGACCGAACGAATGAGATTGTTTCGTGTTCATTGTGAACACTCACCGCAATGTGACCTGTACGAGATAATAAGTGTATACCACGGTTTATCACGTCGAACTGGGTGAGCGGGCGTTCGAGAGGCTACGGCGCTCGAGACGATTGCGCATCCTGATCCCTGCTCGAGGTATCCCGGCAACCCACTTTTAAGCATATCGCCCACTACCGTTCTATCACACATCCTCGAGGCAGCTGTCTCATGTCAGGGCACATCTCACCACCACCGGACGAACCAGCGACCGACAGCCGAGTGACCTACGACTACCGGAGCGACGACGTCGACCGCCCCGCGCTCGTGGCCGACCTCGAGCGCGTCGTCGACGGCGACGTCCGGGCGGATTCGTACTCGCGAAACCTGTACGCGACGGATGCCAGCATCTACGAGATGCTGCCGATCGCCGTCGTCTTCCCGACCTCGACCGCCGACGTTTCGGCGACCGTCTCCTACTGCGCTCGCCGGGGGATTCCGGTTCTCCCCCGCGGCGGCGGCACCAGTCTCGCCGGCCAGACCGTCAACGAAGCCGTCGTCCTCGATTTTACCCGCGAGATGGGCGACGTCCTCGCGGTCGACCCCGACAGCCGGCGGGCCGTCGTTCAGCCAGGCACCATCCTCGGCGAACTCAACGAGCGCCTCGCACACCACGGCCTCAAGTTCGCCCCCGACCCGGCCTGGGGCGACAAGAGCGCCATCGGCGGCGCGATCGGCAACAACTCCACCGGGGCACACTCCCTGCAGTACGGCAAGACCGACGCCTACGTCGAGGAATGCGAGGTCGTCCTCGCCGACGGCACCGTCACCCGCTTTGGCGAGGTGTCCCTCGAGGAACTGCCCGAGCTGGCCGATGGCGACGACCTCGAGGCCCGAATCTACGCCGAAGTCCACCGCATCCTCGAAGAAGACGGCGACCTGATCGAGGAAACCTACCCCGACCTCAAACGGAACGTCTCCGGCTACAACCTCAACTGGCTGCTCGAGGATGCCCGCGGAAGCGAACGCGGAATCGGCGAGCGAACCAGCGAGGGCGGGACGATCAACCTCGCGAAACTACTGTGTGGCAGCGAAGGCACCCTGGCGATCGTCACCGAGGCGACTGTCTCGCTCGAGCCCATTCCCGAGACGAAGAGCATGGTGTTGCTCGCCTACGAGAGCGTGATCGACGCCGTCTCCGACGTGGCCCCGATCGTCGAACACGACCCCGCGGCGGTCGAACTGGTCGACGACGTATTGATCGACCTGGCGAAGGAGACCGCGGAGTTCACCGACGTGACCGAAATGCTCCCCGACGGGACGGGGGCGGTGTTGCTCGTCGAGTTCTACGCCGAGGACGACCTCGACGGCAAGCGGAAGGTGGCGAACCTGCTCGCCGATCGCCACCCCGAAGCCGAGCCGACCGGAGAACCGGATCCCGCCGAACAGCGCCTCGCCCTCGACGTCGAGGGCCGCGCGTTCGGCGTCATCGAGGCCTACGACGAGGCCGACCAGGTGCAGATCTGGAAGCTCCGTAAGTCCGGGCTCCCGATCCTCCTCTCGCGGACGAGCGACGAGAAACACGTCGCGTTCATCGAGGACACGGCGATCCCGCCCGAACACCTCCCCGAGTTCGTCGCCGATTTCCAGGACGTCCTCGAGGAGCACCACACGTACGCGAGCTTCTACGCCCACGCCGGCCCCGGGGTCTTGCACATTCGCCCGCTGGTCAACACCAAGACCGAAGACGGGCTCCAGAACATGGAGTCGCTCGCCGACGCCGCCACCGACCTCGTCGTCGCGTACGACGGCTCCGTCTCGGGCGAACACGGCGACGGCCGGGCGCGAACCCAGTGGAACCGGAAGCTGTACGGCGAGGAACTCTGGGAGACCTTCCAGCGCCTGAAGACCGCGTTCGATCCCGACTGGCTGCTCAACCCCGGGCAGGTGGTCTTCCGCGACGACGAGCCGACCGACATGACCGAGAACCACCGCTTCGGCCCCGACTACGCGTTCGAGGCCGGCTTCGACCCCGCGCTCGAGTGGGACGTCGACAACGGCTTCCAGGGCATGGTCGAACTCTGTCACGGCTGTGCCGGCTGTCGCGGCGGCCAGTCGACCACCGGCGGGGTGATGTGTCCGACCTTCCGTGCCAGTCAGGAGGAGATCACGAGCACCCGCGGCAGGGCGAACGCGCTGCGCCAGGCGATGAGCGGCGGGCTCGAGCGCGACGAGGCGTTTTCCGACGAGTTCCTCGCGGAGGTGCTCGACCTCTGTATCGGCTGTAAGGGCTGTGCGACCGACTGCCCCAGCGAGGTCGACATGGCGAAGCTCAAAGCCGAGGTGACCCACGAACACCACCAACGACACGGCTCGAGCCTGCGCGACCGACTCTTCGCGAACGTCCACGAGCTCTCGGCGTTGGGGTCGCGGCTCGCGCCGCTGTCGAACCTCGGGCCGAAGCTGCCGGGGGCGCGCTGGCTCCTCGAGCGGACGGTCGGGATCAACGCCGACAAGCCCCTGCCGCGGTTCTACCGGCACACGTTCACCGACTGGTTCGAGGCGCGTGGCGGCTCGCAGGTGCCGGTTGCCGAGGCCGACCGCCGCGTCGTCGTCTACCCGGACACGTTCACCACCTACAACAACCCCGACGCCGGGCAGGCGACCGTTCGGGTGCTCGAGGCCGCCGGCGTCCACGTCGACGTCCCCACGGGCGACGGCGATGGGGTCGAGGTTGGCGACACCGGCCGCCCGGCGTTCTCGAAGGGGTTTCTCGATCAGGCAGCACAAACGGCTCGGGAGAACCTCACAGCACTCGAGCCCGCCGTCGAGGAGGGCTGGGACGTCGTGGTGGTCGAGCCCTCCGACGCGGTCATGTTCCAGTCCGATTACCTGGATCTGCTCGGCGAGGACGCACGGCCGCTCGCAGACGCCACCTACGGCGTCTGTGAGTACCTCGATACGTTCGGGCTGGACAAGACCCTCTCGTTCGCGCTCGAGGCCGCCGAACAGTCGCTCACCTACCACGGCCACTGCCACCAGAAGGCGACCCGGAAGGATCACCACGCCGTCGGCGTGTTACGCCGGGCGGGCTACGCGGTCGATCCGCTCGATTCGGGCTGCTGTGGTATGGCCGGCTCCTTCGGCTACGAGGCCGAACACGCCTCGATGAGCGACGCCATCGGCTCGATCCTCTTCGAGCAGGTGGAGGCGAGCGACGGCGACCGGGTCGTTGCCCCCGGTGCGTCCTGTCGGACGCAGCTTACAACCCGGGAACGGCGGGCTGATCTGCCGAAGACGCCGATCGAGTTCGTGGATGCGGCCCTGGCCCTCGAGTGACGGTTCGCGGACGGGCTCCGGGGACGATGACCGGACAACAGCCGAATCGAAGTATTAAAGGCCGAATCGTGGGGAGATACGTACAGGAATGATCGAGGTACCTCTCCAGACAATCGACAATATCATGCTCGAGTTGCACATGGGCCACGCCCTCATGGGGTTGCTCGTGCTCGCGATTCTTGGGACGCTGCCGCTGAAGTCGATGAAGATCATGGGACTCAACCTGATCCTGGTCGGCACGCTGTTCGTCCTCACGCCGGTGAGCGCCACGGGTGATATGATCGTCTTCCGGCTGATCGGTGTCGCCCTGGTCGTGATCGGGCCGATGCTGTACGTCGCCGGTCGATAATTACACTCCACTCGTTGCTGTCTCTGTACCGTCTTTCGGATCGTTCGTGCGGTTTTTCTCGCCGTCACGCTGGTCGGTTGTGGGTAGCGTGTGCCTCGAGCGACTCGCTCCAGTCTCCCGCGAGTGGTCGTGAATTGTGCGTTACGAGTGGTGTGTCGTGCGTCGAGAACCGTTCTCGAGAATCCCAATGAAGGCACTGTCCTGCCGATCGCCTGCTACAGAGCCCGCGAGACGCGGCGACAACGATCCCGACCACTCCCCCACCAACGCGGCCTCACCCTCCCCAGCCGACTCGTTCGCTCCCGGCGGTCGCTCACTCGCCCCTCGCGCGCAGTCAACCGCGCGCTCTCGCCGGTGCTCGAGCGCGGTGCCAGCACGCGCCCGGGGCTTTCACCGCCCGGCAATCCAGCAATCCGCCAATCCGTCCAGGCCGGGAACGCGACTCGAGGACGGCGGACGACGAGAGTCGCGTTCCTCGGGGGAGGGCAGGCCGCAGGCGTCGGGCCGTCACTCACCGACCAGTGACTCGTACTGGGCGCCGGTCTGTTTCAACGTCTGCGTCGAGTACAGCCGTTCGTGCTCGACCGGGAGGTAGTCGTCGGCCAGTTCGTCGATCTTCGCGTCGACGGCGTCCTGATCGCGGCCGTGGATCATCGTGAACAGGTTGTAGGGCCACTCGAGGTCGGGTCGACGCGGCCGGTGATAACACAGCGTGACGTACGGGAGCGAGCCAGCCCGCTCGCCCCACTCGTCCAGACGGTCGTCGGGGACGTCCCAGACGACCATGCAGTTGGCGTCGAACCCCGTCACCATGTGGTTGACGATGCAGCCGATTCGCTTGATACAGCCGTCGTCCTGGAGGCGGGTGACGGCCTCGAGGACGTCGTCGACGGCGACCGGTTCGTCGAGGTCGGTCTCGAGGGCAGCCGCGATATCGCCGTAGGGCGTCTTCGAGAGCGGGAACCCGTCCTGGATCTCGAGGAGTAATGCGGCGTCGAACCGCGAGAGGTCGCCGGCCGCGTCCTCGCTGATCCGGGTGGCGGAGGCGTCGGTGCCCGACTCGAGCGATTCGCGCGCGAAACTGTCGCTGTTGACGACCGGGAACTCGAGGTCGATGTAGTAGTCGGTGAGCATCGGCAACACGAGGACGGGACAGCCGGTTCGCTCCTCGATTTCCTCGAGGATGCGATCGCGGGTTGCCCGGGAACCGGCAGTCACCACGAACCACATGTTCCACTCGTGATCGCGTGCGTAGTTGTGGTTGACCTGCTGGTAGCCGTTGATGACCTCGGCGATGTCGTCGAATCGGTCGTCGGGGGCCTTGACCGCCGCCAGCGTCGAGGAGCCGATCACCGGCGGATTTAGGACGGCCCCGAACCGCCGGAAGACGCCAGCTTCGCGGAGTCGCTGGACGCGCTCGAGGGCGTCGTCCTCGTCGATCTCGAGGGCCTTGCCGAGGGTTCGAAAGGGGCGTTCCGCGATGGGGAAGCCGCTCTGGTAGCCGTCGATGATCGCGGCGTCGACGTCGTCGATCGCCTCGCGCCAGTCGTCCAGCGTCGACCGGGGCCGGGGACGGGAACTCATTGGCGAGCCTAGGGAGGGTTCGTACCTATTGCTTTCGGGTCTCTCGAGCCGTGGGCAGGTGCTGGGATGGCACGGGTGTAGGCATACCCAGGCGAGAGAGACGACGGCCAGTTATCCGCAAACCGTTCCGATCGGGTGCAAGCCGGTTCCGGGGGCACACGGGAATTATCCCCACTGAGCGCAAACAGAGACCTATGTCCCGCATCGAAATCGCCGAACTCGAGGACGCCGAACTGCGGTCGGTACTCGGCACCGGCGGCACGGGCGTGCTGTCGTTTTCGACCGAGGGTGACGAACCTCCGCGGACGATTCCGGTGTCCTACGGGTACGACCCCCTCGAGTCGACGTTTTACTTTCGCCTCGCAACGTCGCCGAACCACCCGCCCAACACGCTCGACGGCCACGCGGTCTCGTTCGTCGCCTACGACACGGACGACCCGGACGACGCGGCGATCGACGGGAAGAGCGAGAACGGTACGAACGACAAGAGTGGCACGAACGACAGGTGGTGGAGCGTCGTCGCCAAAGGCCGATTCGAGGACATCGAACGCGAATCGATCGGTACGGACGCCCTCGCGGGCCTCGAGCGCGTCGAGATCCCCCTCATCGACATCTTCGGGACGCATCCTCGGGAGATCGACTTCGCGTTCTGTCGGCTCGAGCCGACGTCGCTGACGGGGCGTCGGGAATCGAGTACCACGCTCTGAGTGTCGGTTCGACACGGATATCACAACTCGAGCAGCGTCCTCGAGCGGGCGACCTCCACCCAAAACGGGACGCTTTTCCCCCGTCCGTTCGAACCTCGAGACATGACCCAGGCTACCCAGAAATTCGGCGAGTGGCCGCTGAAACGCCTGCTGACCGAACTCGTCGGCTCCGGCCCGAAGTCGGCCGACGATATGAACCGTGAGCAGGCTCGAGAGGCGTTCCAGCGCATCCTCGCGGGCGAGCCCGATCACACCACGCTGGGGGCGTTCTGGCTGGCGAACCGCTGGAAGAAGAACACCCCCGAGGAGCTGGCCGCGTTCACCGACGTCATGCGCGAGGAGAGCGTCGTGACCGCCGAACCGGACTGTGACCCGGTCGACTGTGGGGCGAACTACGACGGGAAACACACCACGGCCGTCCTCGGCGTCGCCGCCGGCATCGTCGCCGCCGCGGCGGGAACTCCCGTCGTCGCCCACTCCGGCGACCGCGTTCCGACCCAGAAGGCGACGGCGTACAAGCACGTCCTCGACGAACTCGGCGTCCGGACAGAACTCGAGCCCACGGAGTCCGCCGAGATGGTCGACGAGACCGGCTTCGGCTTCTACTACCAGCCGAACTTCAACCCCGGGATCCACGACCTGTACGAGCGACGCGACCGGATGGGCGTCCGGACGTTCGTCAACACGATCGAAACCGTCGCCAACCCGGCCAACGCTGACGTCCACCTCGGCTCGTTCTACCACCTCGCGTTCGCGAAGAAGATGTGCGACCTCGTCGCCGAGAGCGAGCAACTCGAGTTCTCCCGCGTCCTGATGTTCCAGGGGATGGAGGGCTACGACGACATCCGGCCAGGGTACACGAAAGTCGCGGATTGGCGGGAGGGCGACTTCGACGACTTCGAGATCGAAACGGCCGAGTACGGGATGGAAATGGAGAGCGAGGATCTCGCGGTCGACGACGTCGACGCCGACTCCGCCGCGATCACCGAATCCGTCCTCGCCGGCGAGCGAGACGATCACTTCGCCGACGCCGTCGCGCTCAACGCCGCCTTCCGATTGTTCGCCCGTGATGACGTCGACGACCTGGAGGACGGGCTCGAGCGGACTCGCGACGTCATCGCCGACGGGAGTGGTGCGGCGGTGCTCGAGGAACTGCGCGCGTTCTGATCACCCGGATCGCGTTCAGGCCCCGACAATAGCGGCCGCGAGACCACCACTGTTTTCACCACGCCCCTCGTCCGGCGAGGTATGGCAAATCCGACAGCGACGCTCCACACCACCGAGGGCGACATCACCGTCGAACTGTTCGAAGAGAAAGTCCCCCGAACGGTGGGGAACTTCATCGGCCTCGCGACGGGCGAGCGCGAGTGGACGCACCCGGAGACCGACGAGCGGGTCACCGACGAACCGCTGTACGACGACGTGCTCTTTCACCGCATCATCGAGGGCTTCATGATCCAGTGTGGGGATCCGACCGGCACCGGCCGCGGCGGCCCCGGCTACACCTTCGACGACGAGTTCCACGACGACCTCTCCCACGACGGCCCCGGAACCCTCTCGATGGCCAACGCCGGGCCGAACACCAACGGGTCGCAGTTCTTCATCACCCTCGACGCGACGCCCCACCTCGACGGCCGCCACTCCGTCTTCGGTGAAGTGACCGACGGCATGGACGTCGTCCGCGACATCGGCTCGGCCGACACCGACGCCAACGACCGACCGAAGCAGGACATCCTGCTCGAGTCGGTCACTGTCGACCAGTAATTCCGCAATCGTTGCGATTTTCAGCCGGATGGCCCCTCGAGTGACATCCGAGAGCACTCGAGAACCACCGTCGACCCCCGAACCCGATCTCGAGCGGTGTCTGTCCCCCGGAACAGGCACGGTCGCCGGGCGACCGTAACGCGAAAGACCACCGCGTCCCGAGAGACGGGTAATGAGCGAGACAGACGACCGCCCGCGACCGAGCGAGGTCGGCTCGAGCGACGGGCCGCCAGTCGACGAAAAGCCGTACAAGATCATCTTCGAGGCGAACAAGTGCTTCGGGGCCGGGAAGTGTGCCGAAGTGAGCGACAACTGGGAGATGGATCTGGCCACCGGCCTCGCCCGCGTCGACTCGTACTTCATCGGCGAGGACGAACTCGAGGAGAACGTCCGCGCGGCGGAGGTCTGCCCGGCGAAGAAGGGCGACGGCTGCATTCACGTGGTCGATCGCCGTACCGACGAAGAGATTGCGCCCGATCCCCACGGCGATGGGACGTTGAGCGTCGACTGGTGAGTAAGTCATAAATTCGATATTTTAGACCAATGGTTTGTTTCCAGAGGTGTTTTCACCGATCTGAGAGCCAACCGTGAGATCGCTCGGTAATAGCGACGGCATACGCCGAATAAGGACGCCACCCCACGTTCCACTCATTTACGAGCCCATCGAATGCCGATCTTCGGGTGAGCTGGATTGGACAGAGAGGAGCGTTCGAATAAACGGTAGTTAGACCCCGAGAACAGGATGTAGAAGGGAGTAGAAAATACGGACAGTAATCAGACAGCTACTTCGACGATTGGGTGAGTGGCAGACATGTCTGTTTAAGAAGTAGTTGTGTGATTGGAGAGGTTAGGACACGGAACGACGAGTGAGTGCGCACATCGAAGCGGTAGCCGACGTTCACGACGTCATCCAGCGCAGTCGATAAATTCACGTAGGAAACCCACCCATTGGCTGCTAATGATCGATCGACCGTGCCGGTTGGGGTGGGGGTATGCCCACTAAAATCGCCCGTCTCGTCGAGACCTACGACCTCGAGTCCCTTGGAGAGGAGCTCGAGCACCGGTGGCTCGGGGAGGGCTACGAGCGCGAGAGTCTGCGAACCCTCGCGACCCGGTTCAACGAACGATTGCTCGACGAGCGGATGAATCGGGCTGGGCTCTCTCCGCTCGACGGCGAAGTCGAGAACACTCACCGACTGCTCACCGACGACGACGTGAGTGCGGGGATGCGCATACAGGCCGAACGCGAACTCGAGCGGGCCGGCATCGACGTCGACACACTCCGCACGGAGTTCGTCTCCCACCAGGCCGTCCACACCTATCTGACCTCGGATCGAGGAGCCGAGAAGCCCTCAGAGCGGACGTCCCTCGAGGATCGCCTCGAGCGGGATGCCGACTCCATCCAGCGCCTCTCGAGTCGGCTAACCGCAGTAACGGAAGACACCATCGCGCGATACAGTGAAACCGACGCCCTCGAGAGCGGGTCGGTCTCCGTCCTCGTCGACGTGAACGTTCTCTGTGAAGACTGTGGCGAACAGTACGACGTCGGGACGTTTCTCGAGCGTGGTGGGTGTCGGTGTAGACAGGAGTAACCCTTCGTCGATCAGCGATCACGGCACGGAGTTTTGACATCCTCCTCCGCGGGAACGCGGAGGAATCCCACGGCTTCGCACCGCTGAGTTGGGATATTAGGGTTTGCAGTCTACCACCTCTGCCCGAGGTTGGAATCCTCGGGAGAGGTCATGAAGGTAGACTCCGGGCTGTGCCAACCAGCCGGTACTCCTATCTTCGTCCAAACTGGCCGAAGACTCGGAGTTACTTTCATTGATATCGAGACGGATGTTCTCCGCCCCGTTCACATCAGCGTTGAACGCGCCATCACACCCCTCACAGACGTACAGTCCACGTTCGACACGCTGACTATCCTCTTCTCTCCCGCAGATACAACACGTCTTACTCGTGTCGCGTTCGGACACTTCTACGACCTCGATACCCGCAACCTTCGCTTTGTAGGTGAGAATCTTCGTAAAGCGGTCGAACGCCCACCCGTGCAGGTCGAGGTTGCCATGGCGACCCCAGTTTTTCGAGTCACCGTTCTCGTCCTCTCGAACACCAGAGAGTTTCCCGACGTTGATTCGACCCACGCCACGCTCGATACACGTCTCTACGATGTGTTTTGCGAGGCTGTGGAAGAAGTGGGTGCGGCGTTCCGACCACGTGTGGTGGTGTCTGGTGGCTGCTTTGCCACCTGAGTTGTCACATCTGGCGATCTCTTTCGGGAAGTAGTAGCCGTCCTGTTTCAGGCGGTTGCCGGGGTAGAGGTCGGCTTGCTCGGTGCTGTATGCGACCGCTGCGAAGTTACAGATACCGAGGTCGACACCAGCCGACTCGGTGCCGGGTGCAGCGGGCGTCTCGATCCCGTCTTTGCAGACGAGATGCAGTTCCCACCGCCCCTTCGCTCGGTCGTAGACAGCACGAACCTGCTGTACGTTCTCGACGGTGATGCCAGGGCGGGTTTCGTACTCGATGAGGATGTACTCCCACGCTTTTGGGTGTTCCTTGTGATTCGCGCCTTTTGAGAGCCGAAAACGGTTGTTCTTCGAGTCGTGGCGGATGCCGTTTTGTTTCCACGTCACCTGCTACGCGGGTGTTCTTCGTGAACGCGCCGGCCTTGTGAGTCGTAGTAGTTTTTCTTGCGGTAGCCGGGCGGATATGCGCGGTCATCGGATTTGCGTTTTCCGTACCACGAGTTGAAGGATTCAGCGAGCTCCTCCAGAACGCGCTGACTGGACTGCGAGTGCAGTCCTTTGTATTTTGGATGAGTCTTCAACTCGTCTTTGAGATCGCCGTGGTCGGGAATCTCGCCCGTCTCCTCCCATACTTGCCGGGAGTGGTAGGTAGCGACGTTCCAGAGTTTACTGGCCGACCATCCGTGCCGGTCGAGCATCCGTTCCACTTGTGAGTGGTTGAGGATTTTCGCTCGATGTGTACGATGGACTTCCAACACCCTGAACGCCTATATAATAGCTTATAATTGATCTTATTGTAAAGCTTTGGATTGTGAATAGTGGATATCCGGCCTCGTTATCGACGGTGGACAGTGGAGGTGTTGTCGGATTCATCCTGACCCTAAAGGGTCAGGTATTCTCCTCGATTCTGTATAATCGTTCCAATACGGTCGCCCGGAAAAAGGGACGGTCTATAAGTACATCGTTCTCTAAGGGTCGATAATGAGTTCAGGGGAAACCACGACCCGACCACGGCTCGCCGTGGAAAACATCGGCGGAATCGACTCGACGACGGTCGAGTTATCTCCCGGTGTGAACATCCTCACCGGGCGAAATGCAACGAACCGAACCTCCTTTCTGCAGTCGATCATGGGCGCACTCGGCAGCGATCAGGTCTCGCTCAAAGCCGACGCCGAGTCCGGCTCAGTCAGACTCGAGATCGGCGGCGAAACGTACGAACGTCACTTCGAACGGCGAAGCGGCCAGGTCGTCAGCTCAGGCAATCCGTATCTCGACGACCCGACGCTGGCGAATCTCTTTGCGTTCTTGCTCGAGTCGAACACCGCTCGCCGGGCCGTCAGCCAGAAAGAAGATCTACGCGAAGTGATCATGCGGCCGGTCGACGTCGACGAGATCACCGCCCAGATCGACCAGGCTGAAACCGAGAAGCGCCAACTCGACGAGGAGATCGACCGGGTGACGTCCATGAAGTCCACCCTCCCCTCGCTCGAGGAACGCCGCCAATCGCTCCGCGAGCAGGTCGAGGAGACTGAGGCCGAACTCGAGGAGAGCCGCGCCGACCTGGAGGCGAAGAAAGCCGAGGCCGACGACGAAGACGACGACGAACTCGACGCAAAACTCGATGAGCTCCAGTCGGCTCGGGGCGACCTCGAGGAGACCGAGTTCCAGCTCGAAACCGAGCGACGGAGCATCGACACGCTCGAATCCGAACTCGAGGATCTCACGGCGGAGCTCGAGGAACTGCCGGATGCGCTCGAGACGGATCCGGACGCGATCGAACACGAGCTCGAGACGCTTCGCGAACAGCGTTCGAACCTCGACTCGGAGACGACACAGCTCCAGAGCATCATCCAGTTCAACGAGGAGATGCTCGATGGGACGAACCCCGAGATCACGGCGGCGCTCAGTGACGACGAGGAGGGCGAACTCACCGACCAGCTGTTAGCCGACGACGGGACGGTCGTCTGCTGGACGTGCGGAACCGAAGTCGACACTGCACAGATCGAAGCGACCATCGACCGACTTCGCTCGCTCAGACAGGAGAAAGTCCAGGAACGAAATCAGCTTCGCCAGGAAATCGACGACCGAAAGCAAACGCTCCGTGAGGCACGCCAGACGAAACAGCGCCGACAGCGGGTGAATCGGCAACTCGAGGAGACCGAAACCGAAATCGAGGATCGGAAAGCTCGCATCGAGACGCTGACGGAACGGGAAGACGAACTCGAGGAGACGGTCGAAGAACTCGAGGAGACGGTCGAAGAACTCGAGCAGGAAGACGAGAGCGAGACGCTCGACCGCCAGAAGAACGTCACGGAACTCGAGTTCCGTCTCGGCCAGCTCCGGGACGACCTCGAAGACGTCGAAGCCGAAATCGAAGAAACCGAGGACGAACTCAAGCGCGTCGACGACCTCCAGGCCGAACGGGACGCCGTCTCGGAGCGGCTCACCGACTTGCGGACGCGGATCGACCGCCTCGAGCGCGAATCGGTGGATGCGTTCAACGAACACATGGCTGCCGTCCTCGACGTGCTCGAGTACGAGAACATCGAGCGGATCTGGATCGAGCGAACGGAGCAGACGGTCAGGGAGGGGCGCAGGCACGTCGACAGGCCGACGTTCGAGCTCCACATCGTCAGGCAGGCGGAGGATGGCCACACCTACGAGGACACGATCGATCACCTCAGTGAGAGTGAGCGGGAAGTGACAGGTTTGGTGTTCGCGCTCGCTGGGTACCTCGTTCACGACGTGTACGAAAAGGTACCGTTCATGCTGCTCGACTCGCTCGAGGCGATCGACTCAAACCGAATCGCCCGCCTGGTCGACTACTTCAGCGAGTACGCTGAGACCGTCGTGACGGCGCTGCTTCCAGAGGACGCAGAGGCGCTCGACGAGGGGTATACGCGAATTACGTCGATCTGAACGGATCGGCAGCGACCATTTTGTCCGATGAGCGTGGTTAATCACCGAACGTGATATTCACGGACGGAAGTGTGTCCTCGTAGACGGATATTACACCCCTACAGGTGTAACTCTCGTCTCCTCTACCGCTCACAGCAATACTAACCGAAGCCATACACAAGTGCAAAAGTATCGTATTTATTAACCAAAATTGGTGGCGAGAAACCTCGCTCCGTCTCGAGTTATCCGGGGCACAATTTCGTATGGCCAAATCGCCAGTTTTATCGACTGAACCAGCCGGTGTGGACGTTCGAACGGGTACAGTGTCAGCATCGTCTAACGCCAGACAGACGACCGAAAGCCGAGATTGTACGAAGCGATACTCGTATTGTGATTCAGCCCGTTCCCGCTAGTAGATCGCGAACTCGCCGTCATCGGAGGACGTCCGCGCTCGAGTCGAGCAGTACTCCGTGGTGGCTCTGAACCTGCGTACAGAACCTCTCTGTGGGCGAACCGATCGACCCAAGGTGACAGATAGATATGCATGTTTGTTATATTATATTTGTCGTAGATTTCGTGGTCGACTATATCCGAGAACATCAGCAGGCGGAAAATCCTTCGAGCGTGTCGGTTTGACAGATCGGTCGGCTGTGCAGCACCACGACCGTACCGTGATCCCGACCACTGGCTTTTTGCTGGTGGCTTCGGTGGAGTCGGGCATGACACTCGATCCGGTACACTTCGACGGCATCGCGCGTCTCGCCCAACGGATCGACCACGGTGCCGACGAGCGCGATCACCGGAAGTTCGCCGAGACGGTCTGGTCGGAGTTTCTCGATCCGCTCGTCGACGACACTGGGCGATTGGTACTCGAGCCACTCGAGACCGTCTCGCGTCACGTCGTCGATTGTGAGGGAATCGCGCTCTGTGAGCGTCCATTCCCCACCGAGCACGGACTCGACGCGGGGACGATCAACCCGACGGTGTTCAAGAACGGCCTCGTGATCGATATCGCCCAGGCGGCGATGAGTCGAACCCCCTCGAACCTCGACCTGCACCGCTCGCGAACGGTCGTCGCGACCGTACACTCGAACGACCCAACCGCCCACGTCGACGAAAGCTGGGACGAGTTCGACGAGGGGTACAGCCAATCACGGGCCGTCAAAATCCCGCCACTCCCGCGGTTCGCCGAAGGCGTCGTCCACGCACTCGCACTCTATCTGGCCGAGAGCGAACACGCCCGCGATCACGCCGAGGACGTCACCGACCTGCTCGTTCTCGACGGGCCACTGTACCCGCGTGGGCTCCTGCGCTGGTCCGATCAACATCCTGACCTCGCGACGTTTCTCGAGGAGAACGCCCGTCCGAAGCAGGTGCTCGAGAACTACGTTCGACTCGTCGAAACGTTCGTCGAGCGCGACGTTCCCCTCGTTGGCTTCGTGAAGAACCCGGCGACGCGAGTCATCACCCGAACGGTAAAATCGAAGGGAGCGGACGCCCCCTGGAGCGACGATTCGACGTTTTTCACCCGGATTCTCGAGCGCGGGGAGTACGTCTCGGACGTCGGCGACGACCGGTGGGAGCGAGACGAGTCGAGTCTGACCTACACCGGTTGGTTCCGTTCTCGTGGAGGGGTCGACAGGCCGCTTTCGGTAGACGGCGACGCCCTCGGCGTCGAGAGACAGCTCGAGCCGGCGGCCTACGAGGTGGCGTTTTTCGTGATCTACGATCCTCGAGACGACCTGATCTACCGGGTCGAAGCCCCCTGCGCGATCGTCCGCGACGAGGAGCGACGCGAACGGCTGACCAGACAGCTCTTACAGGACGTCGCCATCGCCCACGGGCCGCCACGGATCATCGAAAAGGCCGACGAACTCGCCCGGATCAGCGCCACCGAGAAGCGGTCGCTCCGTGAGACGCTCGAGCGCCAGTTCGATACGGTCGAACGCCGCAGCTACGACGACAAGCGCTGGGGCGACGAATTCGCCTGAGTGGTCGGCGTGACGGGCCGTCTCCTTCGATGAGCGTTACGGCACGTCCCCTTCGATCGGGTCGTCGAGTACGGACGCCGGCGCGTCCTTTTCGACCTCGAGTTCGACTGCGCCCGGGTCGACGCCGATGCGGGCGAACTGCGTTCGAATGTGCGATTTCGCAGCCTCGAGCGCCTGTTCGCGCGTGTCGAAGCCTCGTGGCATCGGGGATTCGAACGCGAGGTGGATCTCGCGGCCGTCGACGATCTGGACGGTGCCGCCGCTGTCGACCTCGTAGAACTCGTCGCAGATCCAGACGTAGGCCGCCCCTTCGTCCGGGGCCCCACGAAACGACGGAGCCTGCTCGCCCCGTTCGTAGAGCGTACCGGTCAGTTCGGTGCCGCCGGCACGACCGCGTATGAGTAACATACCGTTCTGTAGGGGAAGCAAACGGAAAAACCGGGTGGTTGCAAGCACTGCCTGGACGGATTGAGCCACTGGGTACCGGGCAGCATCGATCGCTGCGTGACGGCTGAGGCCGTCACCGGGATGGAATACGACTCGAGAACGCACGAGACGAATAGAGACAGACGGAAACGACCCGTATGCGAACGAACGGGTTCGCGATAACTGGCCGTACTCGAGTGTTTGCGATCCCGGAGTGTGCGCCGAGTTCAGTCGGGAATTTCCAGCCGAACCGGGATTCATCGGACTGGAATATAAAGAAATCCAACAGGACAGGGTTGAATTGAAAAGGTATTAGGCACTCGTTTCACAGCAGTGATTCATGGGTCAACGTTCACGATTCGATACCAGTTCGGAAGACAAACAGACACCGTCGGTCGATCGAAGCCGTCGCCGATTTCTCGGCGCGACCGCCGGTGCCTCACTCGCCGCTCTCGTCCCCGCGAGTGCCAGCGTTGCCGCAAGCGGTGAGACGGTAACCATCGTCCACGACACCCACTTCCACGGACGATTCCGCGACGCCAACGAACACGACCTCAACATCGCTCGGTACTACACCATCGTCGAGGAGGTACTCGGCAACGCCGAGAACTCGCTGTTTCTCGGAAACGGCGACGACATCGCCCCCTCGATGCTCGGCCTCGAGTACGAAGGCGAGCACATGATCGAGGCCATGAACTACATGGACATCGACGCCGTCGGCGTTGGCAACCACGAGTACGACTTCGGGGCCGACGTCGCGACGGCTCGTTTCGAGGAAAGCGAGTTCCCCTGGGTCGTCGCCAACCTGCTCGACGACGCCGGCGACCCCGTACCCGGAACGGAGCGGTGGGTGACGCTCGAGGCCGGCGATCTGACTCTCGGCGTCTTCGGCCTGGTGTCGACGAACTTCCACACGCTGACCGACTACCCGGCCGACTGGCAGGTGCTCGGCTACGTCGAGGGGGCCCAGGAGGCGGCCGACGCGCTCCGAGAGGAGGGTGCGGATCTCGTCGTCTGTGCCTCACACGTGAACACGAACGTCCACGACACGCTCGCCGCGGAGGTCGACGGACTCGACGCCATCGTCGGCTCACACTCCGGCGTCGTCTACGACGAACCGGAGATCCTCGACGGGACGGTCATCAGCGAGTTCGGCGACGAGTTCAACCACGTCGGCTCGATCACCCTCGATGCCGACGGCGACCTCGTCGACTGGCAGCGCGTCGACCTCCTCGCACCGGACTGGGAGCCCGCCGACGAGGTCGCGGAGTACGACCAGATCACGGCCATCCACACCGACGACATCGCGGAGGATCCCACCCTCGCTGAGCTGAGCGACCACTGGCAGGGCGACCTCGACGAACGCCTCGGCCAGCCGTTCTTCGAGAGCGAGACGGATCTCAACGGCACCTTCGACAACTACGCCGTCGAGACCGGCTTCGGGAACCTCATCACCGACGCGATGGCGACCATCGGCGAGACTGCCGATATCGAAGTCGACGTCGCCGTCCAGAACGGCGGCGGTATCCGCGGGGGCTACTACGAGGCCGGCCCGATCACGGGCGCACAGGTGATGGAGACGCTGCCGTTCCCCAACGAGATCGAAGTCGTCGAGGTCACCGGCGACCAACTCGTCGAGTACCTCGAGAGCGAAGTCCGACCGCACCCGGACGACTCCTTCGGTACCCAGCCGGCGATTCAGGTCTCGGGCGTCTCCTACGAGTGGTGGGGCCACCACGACGAGACCCGGATCGATAACGTGTTCGTCGACGGCGAACCCGTCGATCCCGAGGAGACCTACTACCTCGCGAACAACGACTACGTCGTCGGCAACGATCCCGTCCTGAGCGAGGCCGAACACGTCCACGACTCCGGCCAGTTCCAGGGTCCGTACGTCCTCGAGGTGCTCGAGGAGTGGGGGACGGTCGCACCCGAACGCGAGAACCGGATGATCCGGGTCGACGAGGACGTCGGCGAGGCATCCGTCGACCTCGATGGCGGGGAACTCGTCGTCTCCTTCCCCTTCCCCGAGGGCGGGACGGAAATCGTCGAGGACTCCTTCCGCGCGGTCGTCCGTACGGGCGAGGATCTCGAGGCGACCGGGGCGTCGGCCGACGGCGACACCGTCGAGGTTCGCTTCGACACCGGCGAGCTGACCTCGCTCGCCGCGAGCGTCGACGAACCGGCGCTTCGAGTGTTCGGCGGCTACGATCCCGACGCCGACCACTGGGACTACGGCTTCGACGTCCCCACCTCCGATGGCTACGACTTCTTCAAGCTAAAGGCGAGCCTCGAGGCGACGGCGGTGATCGAGGCTTCGGAAGGTGATGGCGAGGGTGGTAGCGACGATGACGACGGGACGGACGATGACAGCACTGACGACGATGAGGACGTCGTCGTCGAAGACGACGGTGCCGACGACGTCGAGGACGGCTCGCCCGGATTCGGCCCGTTCGCGGCGCTCGCAGGTGGTGCCGGCGGCGCGTACCTCTACTCGCGCGTGAGCGGCGCTGACGAGGACGACCAGGTGCAGGGCTGATTCGGACGGGTCGATTGTTCGTTCGTCGCCCACCTGATTTTGGTTGGCTCGAGGATCGGGTTCATCGCCCCTCGAAGACGTCAATTTATGACTATCGCTTCACGAAGCTGTTCGCTTTTTCAGGACGTGAGCGGAGTCGAACGACCGTGGAATCCGGGACGCGGCGAACGCGACCCGAACGGGTACCGTCCCGAACACTCCGAAACGATGTCGGTCGATACGAAAGGGTGCCGAAAAGACAAACGGTAAGCCGCTCAATCGACTCAGTTCACCCATCGAATGACCGACGATCGTCACGTCTCGCGTCGTCGCCTGCTCGAGTCTAGCGCCATCAGCGCCAGTGTGCTCGCCCTGGCTGGTTGTCTCGGTGGCGATGACGACGACTCGAACGGTGGATCAGAGGGAGAGAGCGACGACGGTGACGACAGCGACAGCGACAGCAACGACGACATCCTCGCGTTTCCAGAGATCGAAGACCCACCAGAGGCCGTCTACCTCCCGACCCACCGCGAGCGGATGCGGATGCTCGAGCCCGTCGAGGCCGGCGACTACCTGATCGGGCCGATGCTCACCTACCCGCACCCGTTCTGGCTTACCGACGGAACCGACGTCGAACGCGTCGACCCGACCGCCGAGGACGACGTCCACCTGATGGTCACCGCCTGGGATCGCGAGACCGGCCACGTGCTGCCGTTAGACTCGAGTCCCGTCTTCGAACTCTATCGGGAAGGGGAGTTCCTCACGGAGAACCGACCCTGGTTGATGATCTCCCAGCAGATGGGGTTTCACTTCGGCGACAACGTTGCCCTCGAGGGCGACGGCAGCTATCGCGTCGAGGGTCGGATCAATCCCGTGGGCGTCCACAAGACCGGGGCGTTCGAGGGACGGTTCGAGGAGGCCGTCGAGTTCGCGTTCGAGTTCGAGTACGACGACGAGTTGCGGGCGCTGGCGACCGATATCGAGTACTTCCCCGAAGAGGAGTGGGGGGAGCGAGGGGCGCTCGAGCCGATGGGGCACGGTGATGGCGACGACGGCGGCCACCACGACGATCGCGATGATGACCAGCACGACGATCACGGCGATGAGCACCACGACGACGGCCACGCCATCCCCTACTCCGCCCTCCCGCCGGTCGACGACCTCCCCGGCACCTACCAGGACACCCTCGAGAGCGGCGACGCCGCGTTCGCAATCACGCTCCTCGAGTCCGACACCCGGTTCGCCGACGACGGCTGGTATCTCGCGGTCTCCCCGCGAACGCCCTACAACCGCTGTGTCCTCCCGCTGATGGCGCTCGAGGTGACGGTCGAGGGCGAGGGTCACGCGCTCACGGAGACGATGGATCACGAACTCGGCCACCACTACGGCGTCGTCCTCGAGTCCGAACCCGATGGAGCCAACCTCGACCTCGAGGTGGTCACCCCGCCGCAGGTCTCGCGCCACCGGGGATACGAGACGGCGTTTCGCGACATGTCGTCGATGTCGACGGTGATCTCGAGATGACCAGTGCCAGGCGTCTCGCCCTCGCCGGGGTAGGTGTCGCCGTCCTCCTGGTGGGGCTGCTCGCCATCGTCGCAGTCGGGGGCGGTTCCGTCACCGCAGGCGACCAACTCGCCGTGATCGACCCGACGCCCCACGAGGTCGAAGCCGAACCAGGGGAGACGTTCGAAGTCGACGTCGTCATGCGAAGCGAGGGTGGCCACGGCGGCGAAGGCGTCGCCTCGTTCGAACTGGTCGGCCAGTACCATCCCGACTACCTCGAGATCGTCGCCATCGAGTCCGGCGACTGGCTCGAGCAGGGCGACGAGACGGAGATCACCGAGGAACAGGTGATCGCCCACGAGGCCGGTACAGCGATCCTCGAGCAACGACGTGATCCCGTCGCCGACGGTGCCAAAGGACAAGATCGCGTGGCAACGGTAACCGTCCGCGTGCTCGAGAACGCCCCCGCCCACGAGACGACGCTCTCCTTTGGCGACTCGGGCGTCTACCTCGAGCGAAAGTTCCCGTTAGCGATCCACCATCGCGAGGTGACTGTCTCGGTCGACGGCGGTGGAGAACCACACGAACCGTTCGATCATCCGGATCCGAGCGATCGAGAGAGCCTCGAGTCGATGACGGCGGACGAGAACGAGACGGACGGTGGCGACGACACGGACGAGGGCAGAGTCGATGGAACGAGTGGTTCCGAAAGCGACGCCGATGCGGGTACTGAAGCCGACGATGCCGATGGAGCGGTGACCGACGAGAGCGATGATCCGATTTCCGGATTTACGGCAGTCGCCGGTGCAGGGGTACTACTCGCCACGCTCGTCGCTCTTGCCGGCATTGCTCGCCTCGGTGGACGCGACGCTCGAGGCCCCAGCAAACGGTGACGAAACGGCCATCTGTATTACTGCAAAAATTGTAGTGAATTGGCATAGAGATTATAGTTATCGTCAACAGGGGGTGAGAGCGTGTCAAAATCACGCATGCCTGGGCTACCACTTTTACCCCACGGCACTTCCGAACGGGCATGACGACGCTCTTCCCGGATCGACTCGAGACCGATCGCTTGCGTCTCGAGGCGGCCGATCCGGATCGCATCGACGTCGACGAACTGTACGCCGCATATGCCCGGGACGGCCTCGAGGACGAATCGGTGTTCGAGTACGTCCCGCTCTCGCCGTACGAGACACCACACGACGCCCTCGAGTTCCTCGAGTCGGTGGCCGAGAAGCGAGCGGAGGGAGCGGCGGCGACGTACGTGATCCGTCCCCGAGAAGGCGAAGACGGGGCCGGCGATTTCGCTGGGACGACCACCATCTTCGTCGACTGGGATCGCCACCTGGCCGAGTTGGCCATCGTCCTCCGGAAACGCTTCTGGGGACGGGGGTACTCCGGCGAACGCGCTCGTGCCTTGCTCGAGGTGGCCTTCGACCGACTGGATCTCGAGGCGGTCGCCGTCTCCTGTCTGCCCGACAACGAGCGCTCCCGGCGAGCCATCGACCGGTACGTCGACCGCGCGGGCGGGCAGTACGAGGGACACCTCCGCAACGTCCGCACCCTCGAGGACGAGCCGGTCGATCTGCACCGGTATACGATCGCACGGGAGGAGTTCGAGGCGAGTCGAGGGGAGGAGTACGCTGCTCGAGGCGCGGATCGAACGACTCGAGCCAGCAAAGTCAGCACCGAAGCCGAACCGACCGTCGGCCCCATCGCCGCCGAAACGACCGCGACGACCGACGACCACCCGCTGTTTCCCGGCACGATCGAAACCGATCGGCTTCGCCTCGAGGCGCTCCACACCGACGCGGTCGACGCCGACGGCCTGTTCGCGCTCTACGCGATCTGCTCGTCGGATCCGGACATCGAGGAGATCACCGAGTACCTCACCTGGGATCCCCACCGGACGCCGAAGGAGACCCTCGAGTTCCTCGAGTACGTCAGCGAGAAGTGGGATGTATCGACCGGCGGCTCCTACGCCATCTACCCCCGTTCGGGCGAGGACGGTGACGGCGAATTCGCCGGAGACGCGGGGTTCGGCATCGACTGGGAGGCGCGAACCATGACCCTCGGCGTCTGGCTGCGCAAACCCTTCTGGGGACGGGGCTACTCGGGCGAGCGGGCGACGGCGTTCATGGAACTCGCGTTCGAACACCTGGATCTCGAGGTCGTCACGGTCACCGTACTCGAGGGGAACGAGCGCTCCAGACGGGCGATCACCCGCTACACTGAGGCTCGTGGCGGCGGCTGTGAGGGACGCGTGCGCAACTGGCGCGTCCAGGACGGCGAGCCCGCGACCCTGTACCGGTACACCGTCTCGAGAGAAGAGTATCAGGACAATCAGCCCGACGTGACGGTGCGGATTCCGGAGTCGGCTACGATCGATCGGTGACCGAATCGCGGGCGATCGGCGACTGCATCACGAGTGATCGGCGACCACACCGGCGAACGTGCCTGCCACCGTTCCGGCGACCGCACACACCGCAGTCACATCACGCTCGAGATCATGTACACGTTGATACACACCGCGAGCACCCACGGCAGCGCCAGCGCCGCCGGGATGATCGGCCGGTAGGCCTGCTCGAGCACCGTCCGGCAGAGCAGGGCGACGGCAACCGCGAACCCTTTCAGCGCGAGCATCCCGAAGACCCCCCACTGTTCGATCGCGTTGCGGGCGACGGGGTTCGATTCCGCCAGCCCGAGGTGTAGCCCGACGAACGTCGTCACCAGATCGCCGACCAGCGAGAGGCCGACGACGACCCAGAGCAGGCGCTCGAGGTCGTCCATCTGCTCGAGGTCGATCGAGAGGCGGCGGTGCCATCGCCACTGGAGGCCGTCAGACCGCATACGCTCCCCACCGGAGTCGAACCGGCGTCGCATCGTCGTCGATCCCAGCCACCGAGAGCGTTCACGGCTACCGCGATCCGGGCTATTGTTATGGAGCCTCGAGTGAGCGTGTAAGCGGCTGTTACTGCGGAGTAAGCAGAAAGTTACCCTGATGATTCCAGGGTTGTCGATCCCCTACAGTGGGCCAAAGTGTGGCGGACAGCGTGTCAACTCGAGGACTCCAAAGCCGACGACGCCTACAGAATCGTGCCGTGTTTCTTGCTCGGCAACTCCTTCTCGAGGCCCTCGTAGAACGCAAAGCGATTGGCCAGTTCGTCCCGAAGCGAACTCGGGGGGACGATCTCGTCGATGACGACCTCGCTGGCCATCCGGTGGATGTCGATGTCCTCGCGATACTCCTCGCGTAGTTGCTGTTCCATCTCGGCGCGCTCGTCGTCGTCCTCGATCTCCGACAGCTTGCGCGCGTAGACGGCGTTGATAGCCGCCTCCGGCCCCATGATCGCGATTTCGCCCGAGGGGAGGCCGATGACGCTCTCTGGATCGTAGGCTGGCCCGCCCATCGCGTAGATCCCCGCCCCGTAGGCTTTCCGGACGATCACGGTCTGTTTGGGGACGGTTGCCGAGGAGGTCGCGTAGATCATCTTCTTCCCTTTCTCGAGGATGGCATCCTTCTCGACCTGGGAGCCGGCCATGAAGCCGGGCGTGTCACACAGGTACAGCAGTGGAATGTTGAACGCGTCCGACTTCCAGATGAACTCGGCGGCCTTCTCGGCGGCGTCGGGGAAGATCGCGCCCGCGCGGTGGGCCGGCTGGTTGGCGACGATGCCGACTGGACGGCCGTCGATACGGGCGTAAGCGGTGATGATCTCCTTGCCGTAGTCGGGGCTGAGTTCGAAGTAGCTCCCCGCGTCGACGACGCGCTCGATGACGTCGACCATGTCGTAGCCCCGGTTCGGGTGCTGGGGGACGATCGAGTCGATTCCCTCCGGGCTATGCAACGGGGCTCGAGGTTCCATCTGCGGCGGCTGTTCGTCGGCGTTGTCGGGAAGGTAGGTAATCAGCTGGGCGACGAGTTTCCGGGCGTGTTCCTCGTCGGTCGCCACGAGGTCGGCCGAGCCGGATTCGCTGGAGTGAACCTGCGCGCCGCCGAGTTCTTGCATGCTGATCTCCTCGCCGGTGACCATCTGCACCATCCGCGGAGAGGCGATCGCCATCGCGGACATCCCCTCGACCATGATCGTGAAGTCGGCGAAGACGGGGGTGTAGGCCGCTCCGGCGATACACGGCCCGTAGAGGACGCAGATCTGGGGTACCCGCCCCGAGAGCATCGAGTGGTTGTAATAGTACTTGCCGATCCCCTCTCGGTTGGCGAAAAAGCCGGTCTGCTGGTCGATCCGACCGCCCGAGGAGTCCATCAGGTACAGCACCGGCTGCCCGGTCTTGAGCGCGCGCTGTTGCATCCGAAGGAACTTCTCGACCCCCTTCGCGGCCATCGAGCCGCGTTTGACCGTGTAGTCGTTGGCCATGAAGTGAAGGTCGCGGCCCTCGAACGTCGCCCCGCCCGTGATGAGCGCGTCCGCGGGCAGGCGATCGTCGGCGTCGAACTCGGCGAACCGGCCGTCCTCGAAGAGGAACGCGCTGCCGTCGGAGTCGAACCAGAGGTCGAGACGGTCGCGCACGAACAGTTTCCCCTCATCGGGGAGCTGTTCTTTGTACTTCTCGTGGCCGCCCTCGAGGATCTCCTCGATCTCTTCGATGAGTTTCTCCTCGCGTTCGGTCGGCCCGAGGTCGGCGGCTGGTGCTGGTTCTGACGGCGATTCGCTGCCGTCGTCGGTCGTCGCCGATTCCGGCGGTTCGGCCACGGCCGCGGGCTCCTCGCCATCACCGACGTACACTTCGACTTCGTCGCCGACGTACTCGGCGAGGGCCGCCCCGATCGCCGACGCTTCCTCCGCGGATGCACCCGATCCGATACGAACGTCCATGGCAATTTCTGCGAGGAGCGGGGAAAAACCGTTTTCCCTTTTGCGGTGACCGCAGGAAACGGATCCCTACTCGAGATGCAACCTCCTGTGGTCACGAGCGACCCCACCACGTGTGCACGTGTGGCGCGTCGATCGGAACCGAAATGCGAACGATTCGCTGTATGTCTCGCCCAACGGTCGGCTGTGGGTCGAGCGCTGATCGGCAGGAAAGGGGAGAAGAGACGGAACCCGGTTCGAGGGGGAACCGGGGTTCGCGCCATGCGTCCCCGTGGTCACCAGCACGGAGACACCATGTCGATTCGCGTCACCAATCCTTTGTGTTGGGCTTGATACAGACAGTAGTTAAGTATCGATTGGATGATCTGAACGAGCGACCAGTCGGTGTACGGGAGAATTAGCTATCCCTGTCGGAGCGTCATCTACGAGCGGCCCTCGAGACGATGGTTCCTGACAGTGATGAGACGACCGGACAGCGACTAGCGTCGATCCGCGAGCGCCTCGCACGCGGTATGGATCGTCGGGAGTTTCTCCGAACCCTCGTCGCATCCGGATACACCCTCGGACTCGCACAGTTTCTCGGGGTCGAAGACTTCCTCTCGAGTCCCGACGGCGAGGTGCCAGTCGTCACCGCTCTCGTTCGAGCCGATCCGGACGACCCCTGGTCGATGGAGACCCGTACGCGGTCGGTGCCGGCGGCATGGTACGACCGGGTCTCGAAGGCGTTCGAATACAACGAGTTGCTCGCCCAGTCGACGATCACCGGCTACCTGGGGAGTGCCGTCGTCCCCGGGAGCTACAGCGACGAGAGTGCCTCGATCACCGTCGAAGTGAGCGTCAACCCGGCCCAAATGCGGGAAGCACTCGAGCGGATTACCGACGGCGTCTCGATCAACTTCGAGGCGATCCGTAACCTCGACAATCTCGAGGAGGATCGATCCGTGCTTGAACCGCGGCTCGCTCGAGCGGACTCGAACCCGGCGATTCCTGCGGGATACGCCTGTGAAACCGCGGACAGTATGGCAACCCTTGGCCCGGCGCTGTACGATCCGGAGGGGCAAGAACGATACTTTTCGACCGCCGAACACGCCTTTGGGAGATCCGACGCCCCCGAAGGAGAACTCGTCACCCTTCCCTTCTCGGACGGGTCGCGGGTCGAACTCGGGACCGTCGTCGGCAGCTACCCGGTCGCCGACGTCGCGACGATCGAGCCGCTGGGGGCGTACCAACCGAGCAGTACCATCGAGGGGAAGGCGCGCTACGAGATCACGGGTCAGTACACCCGGTTCGGGCTCGCTGACCTGGTCGCCAGGGGCGAACCGCTCTGGAAGGTCGGCGCGCTAACGGGGGAAACGAGCGGCGACATCCAGGGGATTGACGCCGTCTCCTGTGTGACGAGTTCGATCTGTCGTCGGGGGCAGCTTCGATGGGGAGAGGAAACCGACATGACAGACGGCGACAGCGGATCGGTGAGCTTCCACGCCGATCCGGAAGGCGACGATAACAGCGTCCTGATCGCCGGTTTCAACAACGCCCGCACGTGGTGGCCCGGTCAGAGCTACGTCTGGGGAATCGCCGCCTACCACCTCACCGAACAGCACGGCTATCACTTCTAACGATGGTACGTACCGAAATCACGGATTCCACCGACTCCGAACCGACCGATTCCACCGGCTCCCGATCGACCGACCGAACGCTCTCGAGGTACCTCCTCGGAGGTGCTCGGCTGCTCACTGATCTGGTCGTCCTCGGGCTCTGGACGATCTTTCTCACGCTCCTCTTTCTCTCGACGGCCTGGCCCCGCTGGGCGTATTACGTGATACTCGTTGGTGGCGCGGCCGTGTACGTGGTCGTGACCGCTCCCTGGATTCGATCCCCCGAGACCCCGGGATAGCAACCCGTCACGATACCAAACGATTTAGCGTCCGCGCCGACACGCTCACGCATGGAACTGGGTGTCGTCGCCGGCGTCATCGCCATCGGGTTCATCCACGGCGTCTTACCCGATCACGGCTGGCCGATCGCCGCAACGTACGCGCTCGAGCGACCCCGACGCTGGCTTCACGGGTTCGTCGCGGCGCTTATTCTCGGCGTCGGCCACCTCGTCAGCAGCGTGGTGTTAGTGCTCGCGTACTTCTGGGTGAGTGGCTTCGCGGCGTTCGCTGAAGGGCCGATGATGAAATATATCGCCGGAACGCTGTTGATCCTGCTCGGACTCTACGAGTACCGTTACGGGGGGCATGGGCACCTCGGAGATGGGCACGATCACGGCGAACACGACGGTCACGACGGTCACGATAACCACCACGAGGACAGCGATCACGCCCATCGTCACGACCACGAACACGAACACGGCAACAACCACGACCACGGGGGCCACCACGAACACGAACACGGCGACCACCACGAACACGACTCGAGCCGCCTCGCTCAACTCCGTTCACTCCTCCCTGGAAACGGCCACCAGCACCTCGATGAATCCCACGCAGAGCGGGGGCTGTTCACCCTGGGAACGACCGCACTGGTGCTCGGATTCGCCCACGAGGAGCCGATCCAGATCCTGGCCATCTGTATCGGCACCGAGCGCTGTCTCGAGTTGATGCTCGTCTACTCGCTGGCGGTCATCGTCGCAATCATCGTGCCGACGTTGTTGCTGATCGCTGGCTACGAACGCCATCGCGAGACCGTCGAACGCTACACGCGACACTTCCCGACACTCACAGCCGCCGTGCTCATCGTCATGGGACTGGCGTTCATCAGCGGGCTTATCTAGCCGAGAGCGGAAACCGAGAACCAACTAAAACAACTGGAACACCCAGCGAACCAGCCCACACCCATTTTCACCTTCCACGTGGTTGCTATGCCCGATGGCCCGACCCCACGCGGGACACCTGCTGGCTCGTCTCGAGCGACCGCGAACCACCGACCCGATCACGCTCGCCGTCTGTTCCGACATCCACCTCGCAACCGACGCAACGGGTACCTGGAAGGTATTTCACCGCACCGAGCGGCACCTCGAGGCGGCCGTCACCTGCGTCAACGAACGCGACGTCGACGGCGTACTCGTCGCCGGCGACCTCACCCGGAACGGGGCTCCCGAGGAGTTCGATCGGTTCGACGAACTCGCCACCTTCGAGCCACCGATGGTCGCGATTCCCGGCAACCACGACGAGCCGACGACGTTCGACGAACACGAGACGGCCTCGGTCGCGTCCTTCGAACGGCGCTACACCCCCGGAAGCCTCCCCTTCCGTACTCGTATCGGCGGACTAGAGGTCGTCGGCCTCGACAGCCACGCTGCACGACCCGGCGAGCCCGCTGAAAGCTGGGACGGACGCATCGACGCCGAGTCGCTGATGTGGCTCGACGAGGCTCTCGCGGCGACCGACGCGGACGCGACCATCGTCGCCGTCCACCACAATCTTCCGGCAACCGGCGCGCTCTACGACCGCTGGAGCGAGCGGTTACCCGTCGAGGGGTACGTCCCGGGATTCACCAACCCTCAGCCGTTGCTCGAGGTACTCACCGCCCACGACGTCGCCCTGGTCATCACCGGCCACCTCCACTTTCCGGCCATCGAAGACGGAGACGGCGTCAGGGAGTTGACCGTGCCCGCCGTCTCCTCGTTCCCCCACGCGCTGCTCGTCCTCGAGATAGACGAGCGAGGGACGCGCGTCCGCCAGCTGCCGCTCACCGACAGCGACGGCATGGTCGAATCGATCGCCCACGGCTACGAGAAAGACCGCGTCCTGCTGTCGGCCGCCCAGCAGGCGACCTATCCGCTGGTCGACGAACTCGAGTAGGGGTGTCTATCGTGGAAACACTCGAATCTGCCCCTCGATGACTAGAACGCACACAAATCGCCCGTCACATCTCCTCGAGGTCGAGATCGGGATCGCTGATCAGCATCGACTCGATCAGGTGGCGATGCCCGCGTCGAAGCCTATCGGCGACCGCCTGCCGCGAGATCCCGATCTCGTCACCGATGGCCTCGAGCGTCGTCACCCGCGGCGAATCGAAGTAGCCGTTCTCGTAGGCGACCACCAGCGCTTCGCGCTGTGACGCCGTGAGTTCGTTTGCAGAGAGGGACACCCCCTCCGATCGATAGAGTCGGTCGAGTTGAAACGGGATGTCGTGTTCCGAACAGTGCTCGCGGAGGTGAGAAAGCGCGTCTCGATCGGGCACCTGGGCGTGAACGGTGTATTCGCCGTCCCGGAGGAAAACCAGATCGTAGACGATGTTCTGTTGTGTTGCGACGTAATACGTGCCCTGGGTCACCGTCGACTGGTCGTAGGTTACCACGTACTGGCTCCGATCGTCACCTTTCGCGAGAACGGTGTGCTCTGAGACGGTTGGATCGGTCGTCAGCGCGCGCTCGAACTCGGAAAAACGGGTACCGTACGCCGTGAAGGCAAATTTGTGTGGCCGATCGTCGTCCAGAACGATATCGATACCGGACAGACGCATCGTAGGGACAGCAGTGGAGGTGTGACACAGAGCGGGGAGTTCGACAGAGAACTCAGCAATCAATCCCATAAGATCAGTTTGTGCGTCGATGTAAAAGCGACATGACCAATCATGTTGGGGTTACATAGTCAACAGTGCGGCTTTTTTGTCAATATACACTAGGTGTAGCAGTGTCACGATTCGAGAAGACCGGGGGCTCGACCGGAACCCCCCACCACCGGTACGACCGCCCTGCGGACGAATCGCCGAGTGAAGCAGTCGTCATTGCCGTGGCAGCCGCCACCGGTAAAACGGCCGCCCCCACCGCAGAACGGCCGGAGGCGCTGCCACCGCTGTACGACGCCATCGATCCCGAAGCACTCGACGCACTGTTCTCGTCGACCGGGACACGCTCGAGGGAGTGCACCATCGCGTTCACCTACGAGGGGTGTTCGGTCGTCGTCGAGGACGATCAGGTGATTATCGAACTCGAGGGATGACCGTTCGAGAGACCCATTTTCGAGGGACAGCGCGAGAGAACGTCGTTGAGACGCGGCCAGGCGACCGTCGTGAGCCACCGCTCGTCGTCGAGGCGAGGGACGGCGACGAGGGCACCATCCACGGCGCTGCGATCGCGGGTAACCGATCCGGGTGCCACTCAAGACCGGTCGCTCGACGAGGTCTCGGAGGCCACTCGAGTCGCGACCTGGCACGAGGGGCCGAGCCGACCGAAACGACATCGCCTTTCAGCCTGCAGGAACTCGTTATCGGCTCACAGATCGAACGGGGGTCAGCCCACCGACACGGCGAGTCCAGAGCGTGCGCTTTTCATACTCGAGGCTCGGACTGGGTGATATGAGAACCAAGGGGACGCTCAGGCTGGCGACACGAGGCTCCAGGCTCGCCCGACGGCAGGCGGAACTCGTGGGCGAGGGCCTCGAGAACCGCCGCTACGACGTCGCGTTCGAGACCGTCGAGACGACGGGCGACCAGATCCGCGACGAGTTGATCCACCGGCTAGGGAAAACCGGCGCGTTCGTCCGCGAACTCGACGAACGCGTTCTCGCGGGTGACGTCGACGGCGCGGTTCACTCCATGAAGGACATGCCGACCGAACAGCCAGCCGAGTTGGTGACGGCGGCCGTCCCCGAGCGCGCCCGACCAGGCGACGTGCTGGTAACCCCCGACGGATCGACGCTCGAGGAACTGCCCGAGGGGGCGGTCGTCGGCACCTCGAGCCTCCGCCGACGCGCACAGCTCCTGTCCGAACGCCCCGACCTCGAGGTCGAACCGATTCGGGGCAACGTCGACACCCGCCTCGAGAAGGTACTTGCGCCGGCGTTGCAGGCCGAACGCGAGCGGCGTCGGGAAGCCGACGCGAACCGCAAGGGCGACACCGGGAGCTACAAGCCGGATTACGACGACAACGGCGAGGGCGAGGGCGAAGACGGTACCGACGAAACCGTCACCGTCGACGACTGGTACGCGAGCCTCACCGACCTCGAGCAGCGGGCACTCGACCGGGAGGTCGACGTCCACTACGACGCGCTCGTCCTCGCGGAAGCAGGGCTCGACCGCAGCGGGCTGACCGACCAGGTCGAGTACGTGCCCCTCCCGACCCAGACGTTCGTTCCCGCACCCGGACAGGGTGCCCTAGCCGTGACGGCCGAGGACGGCGACACCGCTCGCGAGATCAAGGAGGCCATCGACCACCCGCGAAGCCGGGTCGAGACGACCGTCGAGCGGACGATTCTGGCCGAACTCGGCGGCGGCTGTATCGCCCCGATCGGCATCTACGCGGTCGTCCAGGGGGCGTACGTCCACGCGAGCGTCCAGGTGTTCGACCAGGACGGCGAGAAGTCAGTCGTCGGCAGCCGCGACCTTCCCATCGAGTCCCACGCGGACGCGGCCAGTGAATTCGCGACCGACCTGGCCGACCGCGGTGCTGCCGACCTCATCGCTGCCGCTCGAGGGGACGACGCCGGCGACGGCGGCGCGGACGTCGGCGAAGCGGGTGATGCTGACGGTGGCGACGGAAACGCGTCTCGTCAGGGGGACGTCGAATGAGTGACGCCACGTCGACCACCGACGCCGAACCCGAACCCGGCACCGTCTACCTCATCGGCAGCGGGCCCGGCGACCCCGACCTCCTGACGGTCAAAGCCGCCCGCCTGCTCGAGACGTGCGACGTCGTCCTCCACGACAAGCTTCCGGGGCCACGAATTCTCGACTCGCTCCCGGAGGACGCCGAGGACGTCGGGAAACGCGCCGGCGGCGAGCGCACTCCGCAGTCGGCGATCAACGAACGCTTGGTGGAACTCGCCCGAGAGGGCAAGAGCGTCGCCCGCCTGAAAGGCGGTGACCCGTTCGTCTTCGGTCGCGGCGGCGAGGAGGCCGAGTACCTCGCCGAACACGGGATTCCGTTCGAAGTCGTCCCCGCCGTCACCGCCGCGATTGCGGCCCCCGCCGTCGCCGGCATCCCCGTTACGCACCGCGATCACGCCTCATCGGTCTCGTTCGTCACCGGCCACGAGGATCCCACGAAAGACGAATCCACCGTCGACTGGAACGCCCTGGCTGCCACTGGCGGCACCATCGTCGTCCTGATGGGCGTCGGCCGACTGCCAGACTACACCACTGCCCTGCTCGAGGCCGGCATGGCCCCCGAGACGCCGGTCACCCTGATCGAACGAGGCACCTGGCCAGGCCAGCGGGTCGCGACGGGCAGCCTCGAGACCATCGTGGACGTTCGGGACGAGGCAGGCATCGAACCGCCCGCGGTGACAGTCATCGGCGACGTCGCCGGCACCCGCGAGTCGGTGCTCGAGTTTCTTCAGAACGAGCCGACGGATGCCGACAGCGACGAGCAGGAGGTGTGACGCGTGCGGGATCTCACCGTCGCCGTCTTCCGCCCCGACGACGAGCGCCTCGAGGACGCCGTCGAACTGATCGACTCTCTCGGCGCGACCGCCGTCCCGGATCCGATGCTCGCCGTCGAGCCAACTGGTTCCCCTCCCCGGACTGATGCCGACTGCGTCGTCCTGACGAGCAAAACCGGGGCCGAACTCGTCGCGGACGCCGGCTGGGAACCGGGCGAGGCGACCGTCTGTGCCATCGGGCCGCGAACCGCCGACGCGCTCCGCGAAGTCGGCTACGACGTCGATACCGTCCCCGAGGAGTACACCTCGAGCGGCCTCGTCGCCACCCTCGAGGGCGCCGTCGACGGCGCTCGCGTCGAGGTGGCGCGCAGCGATCACGGCAGCCCCGTCCTGCTCGATGGACTCGAGGCGGCAGGCGCGTACGTCCACGAAACCGTGCTGTACCGACTCGTCCGACCGGCCGGGAGCGGCGACTCCACCGAACGCGCCGCCGCTGGCACCCTCGACGCCGCCTGTTTCACCTCCTCGCTGACGGTCGAACACTGGCTCGAGGCCGCCGACGAACGCGGGAACCGAGACGAAGCGCTCGAGGGGCTGACCGAAGCGACCGTCGGCGTCATCGGAGAGCCAACACGAGAGACCGCCGCCGATGCTGGTATCGACGTCGACCTGGTCGCCAGCGAGGCGACGTTCGACGCGCTGGCCTGTGAGACGGTCGAGGCGGCGGCACCGACCTACCACGAATAGGGCTGTAGCCCTTTTGCGACCGCAGGTTTATACCAGAAGCCGACCCAATCCCCAGCCAAGACCGATGGCAGGCCCAATTCCAGCCCTCGAGGAACGTGCGACCGCCTGCGCCGAGCACCTGCTCGCCAGTGACCGCGTCCTCCTCGCCTCCCACATTGACGCCGACGGACTGACGAGCGCCGCGATCGCCGCCAGCGCGCTCGAGCGAGCGGGCCTCCCGTTCGAAACCGTCTTCGAAAAACAGCTCGACGAGGACGCCATCGCGGCCATCGCCGACACTGACTACGACACCGTCCTGTTCACCGACTTCGGCAGCGGCCAGCTCGACGTCATTGGCGAGTACGAGGCGGCGGGCGACTTCACCCCGGTCATCGCCGATCACCACCAGCCCGCCGAGACGGACACCGACCTCCACCTCAACCCGCTCCTGTTCGGGATCAACGGCGCGTCCGAACTCTCCGGGGCGGGCGCGAGTTACGTCCTCGCTCGAGCGCTGGCGGAGGCCGAGTCTGAGGGCGAGTCCGAAGGCGGAAGCAGTTCAACGGCCAACGAGAGAGAAACAGTACCCGACGGTGGCACCGTCGCGACGACCGCCCGGTCGGACAACCGCGACCTGGCAGCTCTCGCCGTCGTCGGGGCCGTCGGCGACATGCAAGCCTCGGGAGGCGAGCTCCACGGTGCCAACGCGTCCATCGTCGAGGACGGCGTCGAGGCCGGCGTTCTCGAGACGGCCACCGACCTCGCACTCTACGGGAAACAGACCCGTCCGCTCCCGAAACTGCTCGAGTATGCCAGCGACGTCAACATACCCGGCATCTCCAACGACGGGAACGGTTCCCTTCGGTTCCTCGACGGCCTCGACCTCGAGTTGCGCCGCGACGGCGACTGGCGCTGCTGGGCCGACCTCACAAGCGAGGAGAAACAGGTCGTCGCGAGCGCGCTGGTCAAGAAGGCCGTAACGAGCGGGGTTCCCGCCCACAAAATCGACGACCTCGTCGGGACGAGCTACGTCCTCGCGGCCGAACCCGTCGGCACCGAACTCCGGGACGCCAGCGAGTTCTCCACGCTGTTGAACGCCACCGCCCGATACGAGCGCGCAGACGTCGGGCTGAGCGTCTGTCTCGGCAATCGCGAAGGGGCGCTCGAGCGCGCCCGCCAGCTCCTTCGGGAACACCGCCGAAACCTCTCGAACGGCATCGATCTGGTCACCGAGGAGGGCGTCACGAAAGAAGATCACGTCCAGTGGTTCCACGCGGGCGACCGGATTCGGGAGACGATCGTCGGTATCGTGGCCGGCATGGCCGTCGGCAACGCCGGCATCAGCAGGCGAATGCCGATCCTGGCTTTCGCCGACAAGAACGACGAGGAGGTGAAAGTCTCCGCTCGCGGCACCCACAGCCTCGTCCGCGAGGGGCTCGACCTTTCGGTCGTGATGGGGGAGGCCTCCCGGGCCGTCGGCGGCGATGGCGGCGGTCACGACGTTGCTGCCGGGGCGACGGTACCGAAAGGGCAGGAGGAGGCGTTCATCGAACTCGCAGACGAGATCGTCGGCGAGCAGCTTTCGTAAGCAGTACACGACGATGCGGAGCCCGACCACCGATCTTTTCCATTAAAACTTTTTACTCACAGATTCTACCACAGGTGATGGATCACCTCGAGGACATTACCGTCGAACAACTGCAAGCCGCCCTCGACGCCGTCGAGGGGAAGAAACCGACGCAACGGTTGTTGGCCGCCATCGCGTACAAAAACGGAGTGACACAGACCGAACTCGCCGAGTGGTACGGCGTCGAACGGCGAACCATCTACAGCTGGCTCACGCGACTCGATGCGGCGTCGCTCGAGCAGGCCGTGTACGATAGTCATCGATCCGGAAGGCCTCGAAAACTCTCCGGCGAACAACAGGAAATACTCGAACGAACTGTTCGGGAACCGCCGACCGACGTCGGCTACGAAGAACTGGCGTGGACGCCTGCGCTCCTTCAGAACTGGATCCAGGAGACTTACGACGTCGAGTACTCGATCCCGAGCTGTCGGCGCTTTCTGAAGGAGTCCGGATTGCGGTATCGGCGTTCACCAGCGGAAACCACGGAGGATGCCTCGAGCGAACCCGGCGAGCGGACGGTTGGCGACGGGGCGTGGGTGCTGCGGTAGTCGGAGTGTCTGACTATGGAGTATATCATACTTGAATAATGAATGGCAATTCGAGAGGATACGTTCCAGGTTCGCCTGCTCTGGTGACGTCGGGTCGAACCGGCCCCTCGAATCACCACCGTTCGGCGCTCTCGTTCGGGATGGGTAGTTACTTTTGAATATTCGGAGTCGAATACTGCGAAATTTCGTCCAGGTACCCGTACGCTACAGATCGCCTTTCGAATCCCAGATGGTCGTCATCAGATCCGCGAACACCGACGCCCGAAGCGGGTATTCCCCGTCGGTGGCGTCGGCGTCGATCGATTCGATGTTGGCGACGAACTCCCGGTCGTAGCTCATCTCGGCCAGGGTTTCACGGACGTCGAACGTCAGCGTCCCGTCCTCGTCCGTGTCCAGCCACGACACCGTCCGCTGGTGCTCGTCGTACTCGAGCGTGTAGGTCTCCCCGCCGACGAGTTCGCAGATGTCGGCCATCGATCCGACCTCGATCCAGCCCTCGTCGGTCTCGAGGAAGAGGACGTCGTCCCGAAGATCCGTTTCATACCGTTTCATTGGACGGTACAAACCGACCCGGCGGCATTAACTTTCGCGTTCGGTAGCGATCGACGGACGTGGGGTGCCCTCGTGGTGAGAAAACGATGTACCGGCTCCGCTATCGACCCTCGACTGTGCCGTCGGGCGAGACGCCGGTCACTTCCTCGAGGCCGTCGTAGGTGACGGCGGTGAACGAGGCGTCGACGGTTTCGCCGGGATCGAGAACGTCTCGGGGGTCGTTCGATCCGAGGTCGCCGGGGAGTGTGTCGCCCGGATAACGCGTCGTCGGCTCGAGGCCGACGTTGTAGGTGCGGTTGAACCACGGTGACTCGTGGTAGCCGCCAAAGGGTTGCCAGTACCACAGGCAGTCGAACGTCTCGTGTGGGAACTGCAGACCGAATCCCAAATCGAGTTCCGGATTGGTCAGTGCATACCAGCCCTCGGACAGATCGATCGCGTAGGACTGGTCGTGAACCGTCGCCGACCGCGGCGGAATGTCCCGCAGGTCGACGGTGCCACCGTCCGCGCCCGGGGAGTGGGGCCACTCGTAGGCCACGTCTCCTTCGAGTCGCGCGTTCGGGAAGCCGTCCCCGTACGGTGCGTTGATACCGGTCGCCTCGGGTAGATCGAGCCGTGCGGCCGGCGAGAGTAGCGGTTCCCCCAGCGTGACGTGTTGTTGCCAGACGTACTCGAGTGACACCCCGCCGAGGTTAGTCACCGACTCGTCGATGTGGAGGCTCGACTCGCCGGCCCGCAGCGTCAACTCACGCTCGACGAAGAAGGGATACCGGACGAGTTCGACGGTGAGCCGGAGCGTCACGGCCTCGCCGTCGTCACGGACGACCTCGGCGTCCCACGGGAGGAGAGCGCTCTCGCCGTGCTGGCCGTAGCTGCTGCCGTCGATCTCCATCCCGTCGCCGGCGATCGGGAGGTTCACTTGCCAGCCGCCCGGATAGTGTTCGTTCCAGGTCGTATTCGTCGACGGGACGTACCGGTCGCTCGGGGCCGTCCACTTGTGCGGCGTTCGCCAGAGGACGTCGACGTCCGTCCGCTTGTCACGGAACTCGACCAGGTCGCCTCCCTTGCCGGTCAACACCATCACGCGAAGCGCTTCGTTCTCGAGGATCGCGGCGTCGATTCCGCGGTAGGTGAAATCGGTCGAAACGCGTGGGCCCGGTTCCGTGCGGTAGCGGGTACCGCGCCGGTCTTTCGAGGACATTACGGTCGCTCCCTCCGCTGTGCCCCAACGCGTTCGGCGAGCGAAACTGCCTTGTTGTGGATTCGCTCGGCGGTCGACGGCGCGTAGTGGCCGTCCTCGAAGGACTGCCAGGATTCGTATCCGCCCTCGGCCAGGATTCGTTTCGTCGGCAGATACCCCGTGTTGTTCGCGTAGCCGGCCACCCACAGCGGCGGTTCGAGCGTGTCCTTCAGTCGAAGCGAGGTGTCGGCGACGACCTCCCCGGACAACGAGAGCAGGGTGAGGTCGGTGCCGAAGCCGACGGCCTGGATGGGGTACGGCCGGTGGTCAGTTACCTCCATCCCGATCTGGGTTCCGTCGTCGTCCTCGATGGGATTCTCGACGTCGAGGTTGACGCCTCCCGCCGCGAGTTTTAACGGCCCGCGAACCGGCCGCGGTTCGGTCACGAGCGCGCGTTCGACCGCCGTCGCCGCCGTTCGGGCGTGCTGGCGGACGAGTTCGCGACTCCCCTGCGGGTAGGCCTTCTGATCGCCCGCACAGCCGATCACGAAGACGGCCGTCGCCTCCGGGTAGGCCTCCTCGAGGATCGACATCGCGTACCCCGGCCAGTCGCCGTTGACCTCGTTACAGAACGCCATCCCGACCGTCGGGTGACAGGCGTAGCCGAACAGCAGCGCCTTCACCTCGCCGCCTTCCGTTTTAGCGGTGAGCACCGGCAGGTCGTGGTCGACCGGCCCGTCGGGCGTGGGATCGAATCCGATCCCGCCTTCCAGCGGGCGGCGACGGTTCATCGCAATGGCGAGTTTCGCCCGGTGGGAGGCGAGCGAGGCCGGTTCGAGGTCGTCGAGCGCCGCGCCGATCACCTCGAGCAGTCGCTCGTCGACGAACTCGCGGTAGGCGGCGACGAGGTCGTCGTCCCGGTCGTAGTCCTCCTCGAGCCCTTCCTCGTGAACGTCGTAGTCCGGGCCGTAGTGGGTGTGACTGGGATTGATGAGGAGCGCTTCGGGTTCGAGATCCCAGCGTTCGGCACACTCGCGCTCGAGGAGCGCACGCTGCGTTTCGAACACGAACAGCAGTTCGTAGGATACGAGAACCATCCGTCGTCCGGTGCCGTCCTCGAACGCGACCGCTCGCGCGTAGATGTCGTGTTCGACGCCGTCCATGTGACCCTCGCGGGCGCCGAATCCGATGAGTCGATGGGGCTCGTCTTCATTGGGCGTGATCGGTACGGTTGCAGTGCCGACCCGCCACTCGTGTTCACGTGTCCCGAGGGTGCGTCCTCCGTCACAGCGTCGTTCGGGGGCGCTCTCGTCGCCTCCGTCCGACCCACTGTCGTCTCCGCGTGGCTGTTCGTCAGCGGTTGCCATTCGTATCCACTCGTCTGACGTCGCGGTTAATAAACCTACGTACGTGCCGGTGATCGGGCCCGGATCACGATGAACGGTGGTCGGCCGTCGGCGCTTCGTCGTCCCGCTCAAGTGTCCGGTGTGAGCGACTATCCGGTCGACCGTTGTCAGCGCCAAACCACCGATGACTCGAGCCGATCGATCGGCACTCGAGCCACCCGTTCACTCGTGTCTCTAACCGCTCGAACGAGCACTGCTGCCCATACGGGTCACAAAAAATCCGCCAGTCTGTTCCGTATCAGTCGTTTTCGCCGGTTCGCTGACGCAGCGTCGCGCCGACTGGTTCACCCTCGAGTCTGTAGGCGACGTCGTCGTTCTCGAGAGCGTCCCCCACGATTTCGAGGGCCTCGTGGTAGGCGTCGAGGATCCACTCGACGTCCTCGTCGGTGTGGCTGTACGTCGGAATGTGCCCGCCGGTGTAGAGGACGCCCCGTTTGTGGGCCTCCTGCATGAAGAGGCTCCGGACGAGCTGGTCGTGGTTGCCCTCGTCGTCCGTGAACTGAACGACGAACCGCGGTGGGAGCCCCTTCGCTTGCGTGACATCGCCGAGATCCAGTTCGGCGGCGAGTTCGTTGTAGCCGTTGATGAGCGTCTCGCCCACGGTAAAGATGTGGTCGTGAACGTTCTCCTCGCGCTGGACGGTAATCGACGCCTTCGTCGCCGCCAGCGACGCCGCCTCGCCGGCGTAGGTCATCGAGTAGAAGAAGTCGCCACGGCTCAGAACCTCCATGTACTCTCGCTTCCCGGCGAGTGCGGAGATCGGATAGCCGTTGGCCATCCCCTTCGCGAAACACGCGAGGTCGGGGGTCACGCCGAAGTACTCCTGGGCGCCGCCGAGGGCGAACCGGAACCCGGTTAGCACTTCGTCGAAGACGAGCAGTGCTCCCTCCCGGTCGGCGAGTTCTCGAAGCTCCTCGAGAAAACCGTCCTCGGGCATCTCGAGGTTCACTGGCGTCGTCACGATTGCAGCGACGTCATCGGGGTGTGCCTCGAAGATTCGCTCGACGCTCTCGATGTCGTTGTACGCGAACTCCTCGGTGTACTCGCCGACCACGTCGGGAACCCCGGCGTTGAGCCCCGGCTTGTTCCCCATCCAGACATCGGGCCAGCCGTGGTAGCCCTGCGTGGCGACGACGTCCCGGTCGGTGGACGCTCGAGCGACCTTCGCCGCGAGGGCGGTGACGTCGTTGCCGCTCTTGGCGAAACGAACCATCTCCGCACAGGGGACGACCTCGGTGAACAGTTCGGCGACCTCGACGTGGAGTGGGTGTTCCATGCTGAACATCGTCCCGTCGTCGAGTTGGGCTTTCACCGCGTCGGTCACCGCCGGGTAGTTGTGGCCGAGGAGAATCGGGCCGAGCGCGGCGTTACAGTCGACGTATTCGTTGCCGTCGGCGTCCCACAGCCGACTTCCTTCCCCACGTACGATGTGGGTGGGCGAAACGCCCTGGACGAACTGCGTAGGGCGTTTGCTCCCGGTCTGGGTCGCCTCCGGGATGACCTTCGAGGCGCGTTCGACGAGGCGTCTCGATTCGGTGATCGACCGATCAGTGGACACTAACGGTGAACCGCTGGACATTACACAGACGAGTGACACCGCGGCATGATAAGTGCTTCGTTCACACGGCGCGTGATAGTGATCTACAGTGTTCGATACTGACGGCTGGTGACGGATCGGGAGCCGGTGACGTCACGGCTCGATAACCGGTATCATCGGTGCTCGACAAAACCGACCAATCACCATCAGGACTCGAGCAACTGATCGACGTTCTCCTGTATCTTGCGGATCGCTCGCGGGATGGCGTTGATCGTCTCACCCTCCGCGAGGAGCGCGGTGTGGGAGAGCCTGACGTTCGTCTCCATGATCTCCTCGACGCCGGGGAGATGGAGGTGCCGGTTGACCGGAATCTCGGTGTCCGGCGGCACGAGCGTCCCGAGTTGTTCGCGAGAGAAGGCAGGCTGTTTGTAGAGGGGGAGCCCGTATCCCGGACTGGCCGGCACGCCCTCGGCTCTGAGGGCCTCGAGGAACCGATCGCGCGACAGGCCGTCGAACGCGTCCGCGTCGTAGCGGAAGTTGTACACGCAGTAGCCGCGGTTCGTGATTCGGTCGTCTCTCCGTAGCGTGTGGATACCGTCGATCACGTCGAGTTCCGAGACGAGGCGCTCCTCGTTTTCCTGGCGACGGCGGTTTTCGTCGGGGAGTTTCTCGAGTTGCGAACAGAGAAGCGCCCCCTGTAGCTCCGGCAGCCGGTAGTTCGACGCGAGCATGGTGTGTTTGTATCCCGCGCCCACGGGGCGGCCGATGTTGTGGACGAGCGAAGCCTCCTCGGCGAGGACGTCGTCGTCGGTGACGACGATACCACCCTCGCCGGCCGGCAGGGACTTCGACTGCTGGAAGGAGAACGTGCCGAAGTCGCCGAACGTGCCGACCCGCTGTCCGCGCCACTCGGAGCCCTGCGCGTGAGCCGAATCCTCGATGAGGAACAGGCCGTGTTCCTCGACAATCGGCAGTAGTTCGTCCATGTCCATCGGATAGCCGCCGAAGTGAACGCCGACGATCCCGACCGTCCGATCGGTAACGTTCTCCCGGACGGACTCGGGATCGATGTTGAACGTGTTGGGGTCGACGTCGACGAACTTCGGAACGCCGCCCATACAGGCGACCGCGCTTGCGGTGGCGATGAAGGTGTACGCCGGGACGAGGACTTCGTCACCGGGTTGCAATCCGGACGCGCGCAACGCGAGTTCGATCGCGACCGTCCCGTTGCTCACGGCGATCGCGTGTTCGGCGTCGTGATAGTCGGCGAACTCGGATTCGAACCGGTCGACCCAGTCCGCCCCGTCGATGATTCGACACCACTTCTCCGACTCGAGGGCATCGAGAACGTATTCTTTGCTCGTGTCCGTACATTGAGGCCACCGCGGAATATCGAGCCCCGCGGCCGCCTCGGGGCCGCCGTTGAGTGCTAACCTGGTCATTGGTGCTGAGACACCCCGTCGATGGGGTGCTAGATCACTTGCTACATACGTGGTCTGGTACATGAGTCCATCGGTCACACCGATTGGCGGGGCGGGAGCGGGCGAACCGGATACGGGAACGGACGAAGCGGACACGGTAGTGGTCGTAGTGGAGACGGGAACGGACGAACGTGGCGAAAGGGTGAATCGAAAAACTGGCCCGCGAGTCAGTCCGCTCGAGCGGTCTAGCTCTGGGTCGATCACCGATCGAGCGAACTCCCCGTGACCGACGCTACGCGGAGCGCACTGGAGTTACTCCCCGTCGTCCTCTTCCTCGCCGTCGTCCTCATCCACGTCCTCGTCACCCGCCGCACCCTCGAGAACCAGCGTGATCTCTTCGTCGCCCTCGACCTCGATGCCCTCCTCGACCGATTCGAACTCGTCGGTGAGGCTCTCCGCACGGACGGTGTAGGGGCCAGATTCGACCAGTTCGACCTGGGCGACGCCGTCGATGATTTCCTCGGTAACGACACCGACGCCCTCCTCGTCGTGCATGACCTGCACCTCGACGCCGTCCGAGACGGGATCGCCGTCTTCGTTCTCGAGGATGACGGTGAGTTCACCGACCGCGCCGTAGTCGTTTTCGTCGGCCGCCGCATCGTCATCGGAGTCCTGGTCGTCCGCATCCTGCTCGTCGTCCGAATCTGTACCATCGGTCTCGTCCTCCTGATCGTCGTCGACGGCGTCATCGTCGTCCGCTGGCTCGAGGTCGTCGTCCGCATCGTCTCCGTCGAGACAGCCGGCAAGCGCGGCGACGAGACCGGAGGTGATTGCGACGCTATACTGGCGACGGGTAAGGCGAACTCGTCCCATTGTATGCATCTCCCAGACAGTACCTGATAAGGGTTTTCCTCCCGGAAATCGTTCAGTGCTCGAGCGTGCTGAACGGACTCGTTAGCCACGTTCGGGACTCGAGAGTACAATGAACGGTGAACGGGCTAATCGCATCGAACGACCCGAACATGTAGAACGATCGAACGCCCGAGACGGAATCGACAAGCCGGAGGAATACGCTTATCACACTGGGCTGGGAACGGCTAACACGGTAGCACGCATGCCATCAGGAGTTACAATTGCAGACGCCGAGCAGTACTACGAGGGCTACACGCTCTTCAACGAAACGTACCAGTTTCCCGAGGAGGCCCCCGACGGAAAGGGGAAGGTATACCTCGTCGACATGGACGGCGAGCCAGTCCACCGCTGGGAGGTCGAAACCGCCGTGCAGTCACACACCCGGCTGCTCCCGAACGGCAACCTCCTCTACCCGACACGTGATCGATCCGATCTCTCCCAGGCCGGCCTCCGGGAACTCGACCCAGACAGCAACGTCGTCTGGTCGTACCACTGCCGGATCGACCACGACTATCAGGTGATGGACAACGGCCATCTCATGTGTCACACCATCACCGACAACATGGTGCCCGACCTCGGGCCGGAGCTGAAGCGCAACCCCTACATCGTCGAGATCGACCGGGAGAAGAACCTCCACTGGGAGTGGTTCGGCGAGGATCACGTCGACGAGATCCGGGAACTTCTCCCCGACGACGAGTGGGCCTTCGTCGAAGACCGCATCGAGAACGACTACTCCTTCGACTGGGCCCACAACAACACGCTCCAGCTCATCCCCGAGAACGACACCTACCGGAAAGAACTCGAGGGAGACGGCCCCGTCCGCTTCGAACCGGGGAACATCGTCTTCTCCTACCGGAGCGTCGACGTCATCGGCGTCATCGACTACCCCAGCGGCGAAATCGTCTGGGCGTGGGGGCCCAGCGAACTCGACGGCCAGCACCTCCCCTACATGCTCGAGAACGGCAATCTGCTCATTTTCGACAACGGCACCGAGCGGGGCTGGTCGCGCGTGATCGAACTCGACCCGCTCAGCGAGGAGATCGTCTGGGAGTACACCGGCTCGCCGAAGGAGGACTTCTACGCGCCGTTCATCTCCGGGGCCCAGCGACTCCCGAACGGCAACACGCTGATCTGTGAGGGAACGAAGGCCCACCTCTTCGAGGTCACGCCCGACGGCGAGGTCGTCTGGGACTTCGTCAGCCCGTTCAACGAGGAGGGGTCGATAGGGAACGTCTATCGCTGTCTGCGCTACTCCCCAGAGTACGTCGAACCGCTGCTCGAGTCGAACTGAGCGGCCGGCGTGCTCGAGAGACACGCGACTTTTATCGATTCCTCGATCGTCTTAGCGTTCGCCCGTCGAGACGAGAATTCGGCCGGAGCCCTCGACGCGGATCTCGTAACAGTCAACATCGAACTCGACCTCGAGGCACTCGGACACCTGCTGACCGTCGAAGAGCGCGTCGAGTGCATCGGTGTCAATGTAGTCGTACAGCGTGAAGCCGAGTTCTTTCGGCGTCGTCGTCGGCGCAACGCGTTCGACTGCAGCGATCGCTTCGACGATCGCGACACTCACCGAGGTGTGTTCTTTGAAACCGTACTCGAACGGCCGTTCACTCCCACCACTACCATTGTTTCTTCGGGGCGAATCCATCCGAATCAACCTTCGTGTTCATACTACCACCACATCAATCTATGGTCACTTTTCGGAACGGTCTCCGAGACCATCGATACTCGTGTGAGGGGGCGAAACTTGGGTGTGAGAAGAGAGGATCAGCCGTAGCAGCGCTCGAGTTCGCGTGCCCGGTCGGCCTGCCGCGACCGACCAGGCCTGGTGGCGCTGGACGAACGGGCTGATCGACGTCGTGTAGTACCCCTCCTGACGGAACGCCTGCATCCACGATTTCCAACCGTCGAGGTTCCGAAAGGTTCGGTGGTCGCCGAGCGGCCGCGTGTCGGCCGTGAGTCCGCCGAGATGTATCGTGCCGGTGTGGATACGAACCGGGAGGAGAACAGTGCCGTCCGGGAGGGAAGACACGGGGCGTCCGTCGCGTAATAGTTCGTAAATCGCATCCCCGCCGACGCTAGGTCGTCGATCACCGGCGAAGTGTCCCGCTCGTAGCCGTAACAGCCCAGGTGATCCGGCCGGAGCGAGTCGGTGTCGACGTAGAGAATCTTCGAGGGGGTGTCGGTCATCGGCTCCGTGGCGACGACTCGAGACGAGCGCGGAAGTCGGCGAACGTCTCGCTACCGTGTTTGAGCGACGCGAGGCCGTCGTCCGTCCGACCGTTCTCACAGACGAGCCACTCGGCGCCGGTGTCGCCCGCGGCGCGAACACAGGCGTCGAGGTCGACCGCCCCCTCGCCAACGTCGGCGTGGAGCAGGTAGTCGTCCTCCGGCACGGTGTCGGTGAGGTGAACCAGCGGTGCCTGGCCCGCAGTGTACTCGAGCAGGTCGATGGGGTCGTAGCCGGCGCGGCTCGCGAGGCCAACGTCGGGCTCGAACCCGAACCGGCCGTCGGCGCGGTCGACGAACGCCTCGAACGCGACCTGGGAGCCGTCGTCAGTCTCGACCTCGTCGAACTCGAACGTGTGATTGTGATAGAGCAAGTCGACGTCGTGCTCGGCGAGATCGGCGGCGATCGTACCGAGGCGATCAGCGGCGGCCTCGATCCCGTCGACCGAGGAGAACGCGTCCCCGTCGTAGGTCGGAACGACGAGATTCGGAATCTCGAGCGCGTCACAGACGTGCACGATATCGTCGAACTCGTCCTCGATCTCTTCGGCGCGGAAGTGACAGCCGGCGACCGACAGGTCGGCCTCGTCCAGTGCCATCTTCGCTCGCTCGAGGTCTGCGTCGTCGAGGTCGTCGACGTTGGCCCCGTACAGTTCGACGCCGTCGAAGGTCGACTCGCCGACGCGGTCGATGAGTCGCCAGACCGGTTCGTCGACGTCTTTCAGTGTAAACAGCTGAATGGCTGTGCGTACCATAGCACACAGGAGACGAGGCGGGATAAAGTCCTTTTGCTCGAGGTGGCGCTCGTGCCGTTCGAGAGCGAGATTTTGGGAAAAGATCGGAACGTCGAGAGGGCGATCAGCTACTCGTGCTGCAATCGTCCGGGTCGCCGACGTCGTCCGGGCCCGCGTCGGTCGGGACGAGTTCCCCATCCTCGACGAACCCCTCGGGTCGACTCGAGAGCCGTTCGACCATCGCGTCTCGAGCACGCTCGAGTTCGCCGGCGTGATCCCCATCGTCGGAGAGGTCGCGTTCCTCGCCGGGGTCGGCTGCGAGGTCGAAGAGGAGTTCGCTGCCGGTCACGGGATTCCAGACGTACTTGAACTGCTCGTCGATCAGGTACTGGGTACCGTTCTCGGGGTCGTAGCTGCCGGCGGCGTGTTCGCCGTGGTACCACTCCCGCCAGTCCTCGCGATCCGGCTCTTCGACGAGGTCGAGCAGGTTCCGTCCTTCGACGGTCTCCGGGACGTCGACGCCGGCCACCGACAGCAGCGTCGGCATCACGTCCTCGAGGCCGACGGGTTGGCCGACGATCCGTTTTCGCGGGAGTTCCATCGACTCGGGGAACTGCAGGAGAAGCGGCACCCGGGCCGACCCCTCGTAGGCGTAGGTCTTTCGCCACATGTGGTGGTCGCCGAGCATCTCGCCGTGATCCGACAGGAAAACGACGAACGTGTTCTCGAGTTCGCCGATGGTGCGGAGTTTGTCGAAGACGCGCTTTATCTGGTGGTCGATGTGGGTGATGAGCCCGTAGTACGCGGCTCGAGCCCGATGGACGATGGTCGGCGGGAGGTCGGCGAGCCAGGCGTCGATCGCCGGGTAGTCGGGGATCTTCTCGCCGTGTTCGGCGTCGATCCAGTCGCCCACGTACGGCTCCGGCGTCTCCCGGTCGACGTACATGTCCCAGTACACCTGCGGCGGATCGAACGGCGTGTGGGGGCGGACGTACGAGAGGTTGAGGAAGAACGGCCGGGTGTCGTCGCGCTGGTCGAGGAACTCGAGCGCCCGACGCGTCGTCCAGTTCGTCGGGTGGTGGTACTCCTCGAGGTGCCACGGCCGCGGATCCCAGGAGTTCCGACCCAGCCCGGTGCCGAGTTCCTCGTACTTGCCGCCGCTCTCGGCCTCGAGCCAGCGCGTGTAGTCGTCGTCCGGGTGGGCGAACAGCGCCTCGTGTTGCTCCATATCCTCGAAACCGACGTGGTTCCGGATCGGGATCGAGTGAATCTTCCCGGTGAGTTTGGTCTGGTAACCAGCGTCGCGAAGTTCCTGGGGGAGGGTGTGCTCGAACTCCCAGGGGGTGGTTACCCAGCCGGGTGCCCCGTTGGTGAACGGCGTCTGGCCGGTGAGCAGGGAGCGCCGCGCAGGGATACACGAAGGGGCAGGGGTGTAGGCTCGCGTGAACATCGCTCCGTTCTCGATCAGGTTGTCGATGTTGGGGGTGTGAACGAGCGGTCGCCCGTCGCGATCTCGCGGCGAGTCGGGATCGGCACCGATGCAGTCGCCGCGGTGCTGATCCGTCATGATAAACAGGATGTTCGGTCGATTCGACATACTGCACTCCACTGAATCGAGACTTATAATTCTACGTCCTTCCGGTTCGAGTCCCCCCTCGAGTCGACGCACTCACAGCGTCGACGGTCGGGGTCAACGGCGATGCGATCGAGATCCGTCCGTACGCGCTCGGGCCGGGATATGGCAACGCTCTATCGGCCATACATAAAGTCAGCACATGTGAAGGTACATCATGTCAGGACAGTTCAAATAGTATTATTATGCGGATCTTCTTTGTGGTGACTGCTGACACGCATGCCATTTGACAACAGTAGTCACGACCACAGCTTGAGCGACGACTCTCGAACGATCGAACACACCACGGTAAACCGGCGCAGGTACCTCCAGCTAGCCGGAGCCGGCCTCCTCGCCGGTGCCGCCGGCGTCCCAAGCGTCGCGGCGTCGGACGACGAGTACGACGTCGTCCTCGACGTCGTCGACGACCTCGGTGCCGACAACACGGGTTCGGAGCCAATCAACGACGCGCTCGCGGCGGCGACCGCCGACGTCGAGTACGACTTCAGCCACTATGCACCAGCCCAGGGCTGGCCGATGCCGGCCATCGACGAGATCGACTTCGACGACGGCGGTGTCAAGGTGATCTTCCCTGAAGGCGAATACGTGATCGAAGCCGGGGCGAGGGGTTTCGGCTTTACTCGGTGGGGAATTAGTCCTGCTCACCCGGAAGAGCAGCAGTTCCTCGGGAAGTTGGCGCTCGTCGGAGAGGGTGACGGAGATGCTATCCTCCGACCGGCTGAAGGGGGTCGACACCCGATTTTCACGCTCTGGGGACGAGACCTTCGCATCGAAAACTTCACCGTCGATCAGACCGTCGATGACACTTCATCTGGGATAACCGTACAGGGATCCGACCAGTTAGTCATCAAGGACATTCACTTCGACGGGAAAGTGACGGGCGACTACGTAGAAACTCCCCACTGGCAAGATCCGGAGTACGACCCGAGCGTCATACTGGACGACCCGTTCTGCGTCGGACCCGGCGTATTCGGCCGGGACGGAACTGGCGTCATTGAGAACGTCCGCGCTCCGGACGGAGTCCAGCCGTTCAGCCGCAAGGGCGGTTGCTGGGTTACCTTCCACCACGCTGGCGATCTACTCTTTCAGAGTTGTGAGTTTTCCAACTTCTCGGACAACGCGATCTACGCCTCACCGCCCGGCCAGCACAACGGTCAGGAAGGATCCGTTCGTGTCGAGAACTGCCACTTCGAGAACAACAACATCACGGCGATCCGTCTCGGGTCGCCTGGCAGTTACGCGAAAGACTGCACCGTCGTCACCGAGGAGGGGGAGATCCCTGCGACGCCGTGGGGGGCCATCACCAGCCGTGCTGGCTGGATCTGGCACAGTTTCGACGGCACCTACGAGAACATCGACGTCGTCCACGACCACCCCAACGGGGAGGGGATCCTCGAGGAGGCGAGCCACCACGGCTCCCTCGAGGTCGTCAACAGCCGGTTCGAACTCAACCGCGACGGTCGACACGCCGTCCGGTACCTCCAGGGCGGGGACGAGGTCAGGCTCAACAACGTTCACGTTGCCGGCGACGCCGGTACCGGATCGGCGCTCCTGCTCGGCAACTGTGACGCGACCGTCAACAACCTCCGCGTCACCCAGTCCGGCGCGGATCGGGACGGTATCAGCTTCCAGAACGCCACCGGTATGGTGAACAATCCGTCGATCGACGTCACCGGCGAGGCGATCGTCGCCGACGACGAGAGCGACGTGACGGTTCGCAACCTCTCCTGAGGAGGTTCCGACCGGTGGCACGAGTACGTGTTTCCACCGGCTTCCAGACCGAATCGTTCCCTCTGTTCCTTCGAGCGACCTGCCCAATCAATCTCGCTGGCGTGGCGCTCACACCATTTGCTTCGCTTCAGGACACCACCAACAGTCCGACTCGTCACACAGTGCGAACGCGGGACGTTCCTCGAGCAGCCCCTTTCCTGGAAGTACCTGTGCGTCGGCCTCACCGATACGACCGCGTGTGAGGAGCCCCACCTCCTCGAGAACCGGTTCGAAAGCCGAGAACCCCTTCCCACAGCCGACCGTCGCCGCCTCGACCGTTCTGATAGCGTCGTCCGCGCCACGAATCAGCACCTCGTTGGTGCCCGTCTTGTACGGCAGGTCGGCGAGCGCTTCGGCCATGTGAATCGTCGAATTGCGTTCGTGACCGACACCCAGCAGGAGGATCTTCCCGCCGCGGCGAGCGAGGCGATCCAGCGGGCTATCGCGGCCCAGCGAACGCTCGAGTGCGTGGCCGTCCGTCAGCGGTTCAGCAGCCGGGCCGAGAGCCGAGACGAAGTGCGTTGGATGATCGCTCCGGACGGCGTGCTCGCGCGTCCGCAGCGCTTCGGTTATCGCACCGGTTCGAGAGCGGGTTTCCGCGCTGTCGAACGGTTCCTCGCGGACGACGAAGGGAGTGAACGTCGGGACGACGACGGTTCTGGTGTCGCCGACGGCCGCGCACAGCGCGTCGACGACGGTCTCGGCACCGCCTTCGACCCAGCCGATGCTCGAGAGCGAACCGTGGACGACGAGCTCGTCGCCGCGCTCGAGGCCCATCGAACGGAAATCGTCGACGAGATCGCCGACGGTGAGGGTCGGTCGGATTGGTCGGACTGATTGGATTGGTTGGACTGACCGGACGAATAGCCGGTCATCTTGTGACCTCGGTCACGACAGTTCGACAGTCACTCGGCCCTCGAAGTTGAGTAACACGGACTGGGCGACGTCGCCAAAGAGTACCTTCCCGGTCGGCGAGCGTTTCCGTCCGGCGAGGAAGACGTGGTCGCAGTCGTTCTGCACGGCCGTCTCGACGATTGTTCTCGCCGCCCCGTCGTCGGCGATGCTCGCGACGGCGGTGTACTCGACGTCGACGTCCCCGATGACGTCGGCGGCGTGATCCTTGGCCGCGACGACCGCCGACTGGAGGACGGTGTCGGCCCCGTAGTCCGTGTGTTCGATGTCGGCGATCGTCTCGAGCGTCTCGAGATCCTGGTCGAGTTCCTCGGGCGTCACCAGCGAGAGAATGACGAGTTCGGCATCGACCCCTGCGGCGAGGGTTGCAGCTTCCCGAAGGAGGGGTTCCGTGGAATGCGATTCCTCGTGGACGATCAGTGCGCGTTCCATAACCGTCACTTTCGGGGACAGGATGATAAACGTTCAGTTCCACCACGACAGGCGGGGTATTTCCGTGCGTTCGTCGACGTGTGGGCACCATAACGGCGATTACGGCACGCAGCGACTGGTGCCTCGAGGCCGAAACGTTATGTCCTCCAGTGGCAGACGTAGAGACATGCAGGTACTCGCTATCGTTGCACACCCCGACGACGCCGAGATCTTCTGTGGCGGAACGCTCGCGAAACACGCCGACCGTGGCGACGACGTCACTATCGCCTACATGACCCGCGGAGAGTACGGCGGCTTCGACACCAGCGAGGCGGAACTCGCCGCGACCCGGGAGGACGAAGCCCGCCGCGCTGCAGAGGTACTCGGTGCAGAGACGACGTTCCTCGACTTCGAGGACGGACGGGTGACGTACTCCCTCGAGAACCGGCTCGCCCTCGTCGACTGCATCCGGTCGGTCGCCCCCGACATCGTGCTCACGCACTTCGCCGACGACATGCACCCCGACCACCGCGTCACCTCGAAACTGGTGACCGACGCCTACTACATGGTGTCACTGCCGCTGCTCGAGACCGACCACCCACCCTGTGATCCGACCAACGTCTACTACTTCGGCAAGCCGACATCCGCGTTCGATCCGACGGTCATCGTCGACGTTACCGACTTCCAGGAGATCAAAGAGGAGGCCGCCCTCTGTCACGAATCCCAGGTCGCCTGGCTCGAGGAACACGGCGGCATCGACGCCGAGTTCGACGACTTCGTCGAGAGCATGCGCGCGACCGCGAACACCCTGGGTCGACAGGCAGGAGCGACGTACGCCGAGGGGTTCACCCGACTCCACGACACCACGGTCGACTTTCTCGAGTGATCGGCAGGACTTCCTCGAGTGATCGGCCGACAGTGACCGGATAGCCACGTATTTATACGCCGGGTGAAATCGGACGGGTAGCAGATGAGCGATGAACGCAGTCGCGACGTAGCCGTCGCGTCGCTCCAGTCGATTTCCCGCGGCGCACTCGTGTTTATTATCGGACGAATAGTCCTCGACGCGCTCCAATTTCTCCTCACCCTCGTACTCACTCGGGCACTCACCTCGACGATGTACGGGGTGTTCGCCTACGCGAACACGCTGATCGCAATTGCGCTCGTCTTTACGAACCTCGGATCGACCAACTCGATCCTCAAGTACGTCCCCCAGTACGAAGACGACGAACGAAAGCAGCGGTTCATGCTCGGCCTCGCCTACGCCACCTCGTTCGTCGCGAGTTTCGTCGTCGCGGCAGGCCTGTACCTCACAGCCCCGGTCGTCACCCGATACACCCTCGGCGACCCGTTACTCGTCGACGTCCTGCGCCTGTTCGCGATCGTCCTGGTGTTCGACACGATGGTACAGATCGTGGCGGGGACGTTCAGGAGCCTCGAGCGTCTCGAGTACTCGGTCTTTCTCCTGCAGTTTCTCAAACCGGTCTCGCGACTGCTCGGCGTCGGTCTCGCCCTCCTCCTCGGCCTCTCGTTTTACGGCGTCATGGCCGCGCTCGTGGTCGCCAGTGTCGTCGTCTTCCTCGTCGGGATCTACTTCCTGCTGACGCGCCTCTCGCTCCGGCCGTCGATCGGTCGGTCGGCGGGGTCGGCCAGCGACGTCAGGGAGTACTACAACCTCTCGATCCCGCTGGTGTTGAAGGATACCGGCGCGATCTTTCGAAGTCGCATCGACGTCCTGATGGTGGGGTTTTTCCTCACGTCGACCGCCGTCGGGATCTACAACGTCACGCTCATCGTCGCGGCGATGTTGTCGTTGCCACTCGCCGCCTTCAATCAGCTGTTTCCGCCGGTCGCCTCGCGGCTCTATTCCAACGGGAATCTCGAGGAACTCAATCGCGTCTTCAGCATCGTCACGCGTTGGACGCTGACGAGCTCGCTCTTTCTCGGGCTCGTCGCTGCCCTCTACCGAACCGAGATCCTCGCCCTGTTCGGCCCCGAGTTCACGGCTGGCGCGGCCGTCCTCGCGTTCTTCGTGGCCAGCCAGCTGCTCAACAACGCGGTCGGGCCGAGCGGCTACCTCCTGATGATATCGGGCCACCAGTACGTCCTCCTCGCGAACCAGTGGGTCTTCGGCGTCTGCAACGTCGTGCTCAACTACTACTTCATCCTCGAGTACGGGCTGATCGGGGCAGCGCTCGCGACCGCTACCATCGGCGCCCTCAACAACGTCGCCCGCCTTCTCGAGATCTGGTACCTCGAGGGACTGTACCCCTACACGCGAGGGTTTCTCAAGCCGCTTGCCGCCGGCGCTGGAGCCGGCCTGACGATGTACGGACTGCACTTCCCGCTTTCGGGAATCCCGCTCCTCGCTGCGGGTATCGTCGTCGGCCTGGTGACCTACGGCGGCCTCATCTGGCTACTCGGCATCGAACGAGCCGATCGAGAGTTTTTCGGCGCGGCTATCGGCATTCGCGCGCTGCGGTAACCCCGAACCGAAACGGGATCGATAGTCGTCCGTCGGCACAGTTTTTACCCCCTCGTCCGATGTGTGTGGTATGGTACGCATTGGTATCGTTGGCAGCGGGTTCATGGCCGAAACCCACGCCGACGCCTACGCAGGTATCGACGACGCGACCATCGTCGCGGTCGCCTCGCCGAGCACGGCCGACGAGTTCGTCGACAGCACAGGACTCGAGGCGGCAACCTATTCATCCGCCGATGAACTGCTCGAGGACGGGACGGTCGACGCCATCGACATCTGTTCGCCGACACCGACGCACCGCCCGATCGTCGAGCAAGCCGCCGAACACGGAGTCGACGCATTCTGTGAGAAACCGATCGCTGGCACCCTCGAGGACGCCCGCGCGATCGCGGACGTAGCCGAGGAAAGCGGGATCTCGCTCATGGTCGGCCACGTCCTGCGGTTTTTCCCACAGTACGAGCGGATCCGGGGGGTCGTCGACGACGGCGGGATCGGCACCCCGGGCGTCGCTCGCGCTCGACGGCTGTCGCCGTTCCCCTCGTGGGGACATGATAACTGGTACGCCGACCGCGACCGCAGCGGAGGGGTGCTGGTCGACCTGGCGATCCACGACCTCGATTACCTCCGGTGGGTCGTCGGCGACGTCGACCGGGTCTTCGCCCGCCGGTCGATCTGGGACGGCGGCGAACACGCCCACGTCACCCTCCGGTTCGAGGACGGAGCCGTCGGCTACGTCGAGGCGTCGTGGGGCCTGCCCGAGAGCCAGGAACTCACCCACTCCCTCGAGATCGCCGGCGACGACGGACTTCTCGAGTACGACGGCAACGACGCCGCCGTGACGACGATGACCGCGGGCGGAACCGAAACCGCCAGCCCGGTCGACGCGGGCGGCTACCAGCGCGAACTCGAGGCGTTCGTCGAGAGCGTTCGCACGGGAACCGAACCTCCCGTCACTGCCCAAGATGCGATCGAGACGCTCCGCCTGTCGATCGCGGCGAACCGCTCCGCGACGGAAGGGCGGCCCGTCGCGGTCGAGGAGGTGGTCGCATGACTGCCCCCGCTCGTGGAGGCGACCGAAACGGTGAGGACGTCCGCATCGGCATCTGTTCGGCCGCCCATCTCCACGCCGGTGCCTACGCCGCCCAGCTCGAGGCGCTCGAGGGAGCGACCCTCGTCGGCGTCGCCGACCGAGACGAGTCGCGGGGGCGCGCGTTCACCGACGAACACGGTGTCGAGTACCTCGAGTCCGACGCGCTGTTCGACCGCGTCGATGGCGTCATCGTCTGTTCGACGAACGTCGAGCACCGATCCTGGATCGAACGAGCCGCGGCGGCTGGCGTCGACGTCCTCTCGGAGAAACCGCTCGCCCCGGAAGTCGACGACGCACGAGCGATCGTCGATGCGTGTGCCGACGCAGACGTCCACCTCGGGGTCGCCATGCCGCTGCGGTTCAGCCTGCCGGCCCGGGAGGCGAAAACGTCCCTCGAGGCGGGTGAGATCGGCACGCTCATGAGCATCACCGGGACGAACCGGGGGAAAATGCCGGGCGATTGGTTCGTCGATCCGGACGCCTCCGGCGGCGGTGCCGTGATGGATCACACGGTGCACATCGTGGATCTGGTACACTGGCTGACCGGCGAACGCGTCGAGACCGTCTACGCAGAGACGGGGTCGCGGTTCCACGACATCCCGGTCGAGGACGTGAACCTCCTCTCGATGACACTCACCGACGGGACGCAGTTCTCTCTCGACGGGTCCTGGAGCAAGCCGGAGACGTGGGACTTCTGGGGCGACGCGACCGTCAGTCTCCTCGGCACCGACGCGGCCATCGACGTGGACTGCTTCGCCCAGAAACTCACACATACGGACGGCCGCGCGGACGGCGACGGAATCGCTTCGGTCTACTGGGGAAGCGACCCCAACGGCGGCCTCGTCTCGGACTTCGTGGACGCCGTGCGCGACGGGCGTGCGCCGGAAACGCGGGGCGAAGCGGGCGTCGAAGCCGTCGCCGTCGTCGAGGCGGCCTACGAGTCGGCCGAGCGGAGTGAACCCGTCGACGTGGACTACCGGTAGGGTGGACGCCCGGCTCTTTTCTGTACCTGTCTCGTTTCGGTCGGTAAATCGATCCCCTGCAATCCGTCGCTCGAGGCGTCTCGGTGCTGTCGTTGTCGTCAGTTACCGCCGATCGCCGGTCGCAAATCGTCGGTCTCCGACCCCGTGGCGGGCACCCGACGAACCCTCGTCACAACAGCCCCTCTCACTCCCACTCGAGCACGACACCCATCGCGTCTGAGCGATCCTCGAGCAGTTGCTCGTACAGTCGCGGCGCCTGTTCGTACGATTCGGCGTGGCTGACGAGGTGAGCGACGTCGATGGAGCCGTCGGCGACGTACTCGAAGAAGAGGTCGGCGTGACGTTTCTGCGTCCACGGGTTCTCCGGCGTCGCGACGGACGGATGGGACGAGTTGTGTGCCCCGATGATCGTGTAACTCGGAAGGTTGCAGTAATCGTGAAAATCCATCGACGTCTCCCCGCGGGGACTGCTCAGGACGACCAGTTTGCCCTGGTCGCGAAGGACGTCGAACTCGTCCGGGATCACGTCGGGGTTGCCCGTCACTTCGAAGACGACGTCGGCGAGTTGGCCGCCCGACGCCTCCCGGACGACGCTCTCCGGATCCGCCTCGAGGGGGTTCCCGGCGACGATTCCGGGTTCGTCGGGGAGGCGTTCGAGCCTCGAGGACGCGACGTCGAAGCCGACGACGGGACGGGCTCCGGCCGCGTGACTGATCCTGGCTGCGAGTTGACCCAGCAAGCCGAGTCCGTACACGACGCTCGATTCGCCCCAGGTGAGGTCGCTGCGGCGGACGCCGTTCATCACGATTTCGGCGATGGTGAAGAAGACGGCCTCCTCGTCGCTCACGTCGTCGGGGATCGGTCGGCAGGCACCGGCACCGGTGCAGACGTACTTCGCGTGTGAGCCGTACGTCGCGACGCGGTCGCCCACCGAGACGTCGTCGACCGCGTCGCCGGTTTCGACGACCGTGCCGACGTTGTTGTACCCCGGCGTGAACGGGTACTCGATGTGCTCGTCCCAGTCGGAACCGGGCGGGACGTCCCCGGAGAGCACCGTCAACTCGGTGCCGGTACTCACGAGGGTTCGTTCTGTCCGGATCAGTACCTGATCGGCTGCCGGTTCGGGGATCGGTCGTTCTTCGATCGCTATCGATTCGACGTCGGTGAAGACGATGGTTGGGTTCGTGCTCATAGTGGTTGGTTCGTACTGGCGGGCGTGCCAGTCAGTTGATGTGTTGTGCCTCGTCGTCCGCAGCAGCGATCGCGCCTCGGATGTCGGTCGTGTGTCCGTGCCCACCCGTTTCGGCCACGAACTCGAGGAAGGCCCCGCGAACGTCGAGGCGGTTCATCACTGCAGTGGCGGAGGTCGCAGTCAAGCGATCGGGCGAGGGTCCCATTGGTGCTTTCGGATCGGACGATTCGGGATTACTCATGGCGTATCAGCGAGCGTGAACGCACCTCGATGAACGACCGAGGAAACGCACATCACGTACTCTCGAATACAGCGATATAGCTGTTTTCGTTGGGTGACGCCACCGCCGGAGGCGTGTTCGAGACGTTCGGTGAGCGCAACACCTATATCATGGGTAGACTATCTCTTACAGACTGAACGTATGGTTGGTACTGCGATACAGCTACAGACGCTCGAGTCTCTCTCCGAGGATCTTCCAGCAATGATCGCCAGAGTCGGTGCGACGACGCTCGAGGGCGTCGAGTTCGCCGGTCTGGACGAAACGCCCCCTGAAACCGTCGTCGATGTGCTCGTCCAATCGTCCCTCGAACCGATCGGGGCACACGTCGACCTCGCTCGCCTCGAAAACGACTACGAAACGGTCGTCGACACCTACGACACCATCGGCTGTCGTCGACTGATCGTCGCGGATCGCAACGTCGAGGCGTTCACCTCGTTCGCCGACGTCGAACGACTCGCAGATCGGATGAATCAGGTCTCGAGGCGGCTCTCGGCGGATGGATTCGACCTCGTCTACCACAACGATATGATCGAGTTCGAACGGATCGGCGGCGAACTCGCGTACGACGTGTTCGTCGACGCACTCGACGACGATGTTGCCCTCGAAATCGATACCGGCCTCGCCCAGTACGCCGGTGTGAATCCGATCGGGATGCTCGAGCGCTACACTGACCGCGTCGAACTCGTCCACCTCACCGATTCCGTCCCAGGAACCGGTGCGACCGTCAACGTCGAACTCGGCGCAGGCGAACTCGACGTGGAAGCCTGCGTCGAGGCCGCCCGGGCGGCCGGCGTCGAATGGATGGTGTACGAACACAGTAAAACGAGTGACCCAACGGACTCGCTCGCCCACGCTGAGTCCAGGTTGTCGATGTTGTGCCACGGGCCGGACGACTCGACGGCTGCCGGAACGGCTCATTCCACCGACTAGCACCCATTTCCTTTTTCGACCGTTCGGTGAGAGACAGCGAAAGTGTCCCGTACACGGATTCTAATCAGCGAACCCGCGGAACTCGGCCGTCTCACACGAGGATGCGTCCACCGACGTCCGTCCAGAGCGCGCTGGTCACGTCAGCCGTCTGATCGACTCAAGCCATTAATCTCCCACGCAGGGAGCAACGGGCCCGACCGTCTTGGGTGTGACCCGGTTCGCAACGGCGACGGACGGCGGAGCCGCGAGCGCCAGACCCGCCGAGGCCGCATCCAGCACAACACCCCGTTTACCATGGGTGAACAGTTTGTGAGAGTTTCACAGTATTGTTCATTGGTAATTCACACAGCCAGGTCAATTGTGGGCGCGTTTGTATCGAGTATAGAGACACCCATTACACGCATATGTTTGTAATAATCTTCGTACCATACTCCGAATGTTGTGGGTACAAGTGCTGTTTAGACGTGGTAAACCAGGTCATGGTACAAGACACCACATGGCGTGATTCTCCCACTCAGACAAAACGGACAACGGCGCGAACACCGAATACTGAATCGAATTCGAAGGAGGACTCGAACACTTATGATGGCAGCTATCCACGAGTCAGCCGTGCAGACGACCACTCTATTCGACGACATCGACGGCGACCATCATCGACTCGAGGAAATGGCCCGATCGATCTGGGAGACGCCGGAACTCGGCCTTCACGAGGAAACGTCCGCGCGACTCCTTTGTGAGCGACTCGAAGAGGAAGGCTTCGACCTGGACACTGGAATCGGCGGAATGCCCACGGCGTTCGTCGCAACCTACTGCGACGGTGACGGCGGCCCGACGATCGGCATTCTCGGCGAGTACGACGCACTGCCAGGGCTCTCACAGCGCGTGCGCGCCGAGCGCGACCCGATTACCGACGGCGAACCGGGCCACGGCTGCGGGCACAACCTCTTCGGCGTCGCCGGGGTGGAAGCCGCGGTCGCCATCAAGCGCGCGATCGATCGCGGCGACCTCCAGGGAACGATCAGCTTCTTCGGCTGTCCAGCCGAGGAGACGCTGGTCGGAAAGGTGTTCATGGCCCGCGATGGCGCGTTCGACGACCTGGACGCGGCGATCACGTGGCACCCGTGGGACGTCAGTACACCATACGTAGGTCGGACGCTGGCGCTCGACTCGATCCAGTTCACCTACGATGGGATCGCCGCACACGCGGGCGTCTCCCCGGAGTCGGGGCGCAGCGCGCTCGACGCCGTCTCCCTCCTCAACACCGGCGTCGAGTACGCTCGAGAACACCTCCCGGATACGACACGCGTACATTACGTGATCACCGACGGCGGCAACGCGCCGAACGTCGTCCCCCCGTCGGCGACCGTCTGGTACTACGTTCGAGCACCGACTCGGGATGCCGTCGAGTTCGCCACCGAGTGGGTGCGCGACATCGCCACGGCCGCCGCGAACATGACCCGAACTGATCTCACGTCGCGGTACGTCACCGGGTGCTGGGATTACCTCCCCAACGACGCAGTGACCGACGTCATCTGGGAGACGATGGACGAACTCGGCCCCGTCGGCTACACGGACGACGACCGGGCGTTCGCGAGCGAATTACAGGAGACGCTCTCTGACGAAGAGCTCGAGTCGACGCTCGAGGGCGTCCCCCGCGAACATGCAGCGGAAATGAGCGATGTAGCGCTCTACGACGATCCCATCCCACCCCACGGAGCGGACGAGATCGGTGGCGGGTCGACCGACGTCGGCGACGTGAGCTGGCTCGTCCCGACGGGACAGTTCAGGGGGGCAACCTGGGCGCTCGGGACGCCGGCGCACAGCTGGCAGGCCGTCGCCGCTAACGGCGATTTCGGGATCGACGGGGCCGTCTACGCGGCGAAAGTCCTCGCCGGGAGCGCGGCCAGGCTACTCGAGCAGCCGGCAACGCTCGAGCGTGCTCAGGCTGAGTTCGAGGCGGCAACGAGCGACCGTTCCTACGAGACGCCGCTCCCTGCGGACGCCGAGCCGCCGTTCGACGTCACGCTCGAGTAGGCGGCGGATAGCACGGGTGCCGTCACAGTCGGATACGCGAAAGTCGGAATCGGCGTGCGACACCGCCACGGACGCTGGATTAGCTCTCGTCGGCCCGCTCGGCCAGCGTCTCGAGCCGCGAGCGCATGTAGAACTTGAAGTAGATCGTCCAGAACAGGGCGAACACGAACGTCAGACCGAACAGAATGAGGCGGTCGTCGATCTCGAACAATAAGACGGCGTATCCGCCGCTCAACACGACACCGAGGTTGTACAGAAACACGACCCAGTCAGTTAGTGTGACACGCATGAGGTGTCCTTGACGTGCGGGTGCTAAAAAATCGCTGGTTCCGCCCACGGAGGATGCGTTCTCCGCCACGAACGGGCGACGAAGCGCCCTTACGACAGGTCGTCGAAGTGCCCCATGGTGATCGAGACGTCCGAGCTGTGGATCAGATAGGCCGCCCGCTCGCGGAACTGCTCGACGTGGGACACTGCGGGCGCGAACGTGCCGACTGGGCAGTCGTTGGCCGCTGCGACCTCGAAGATTTCGTCGAGCGCATCGTGGTGTTCCGGGCTGTCGTAGGGGACGTCGAGCGACCACGCGAGGTCGCCAGGGCCGATCACGAGCGCCGTGACCTCGGGCATGCTCGAGAGTTCGTCGACGATGTCGAGTCCAGCCGTCGTCTCGATCATCGGCAGGAGCGCCAGTTCCTCGTTGACGTACTCCGCGTACCGCGGTTTCGGCACGTTGCCGAACCGGGCCGCTCGCGTGTACGAGCCGAGGCTTCGCCCGTCCTTATAACGCATGTGCGCGCTCGCCTCCCGTACCGTCTCCACGTCCTCGACCATCGGGAGCATGATGCCGCGAACGCCGGTGTCGAGCAGGTACGTGATCATGCTCGTGTCGTCTTTGGGCGTTCGAACGACGACGGGAACGTCCTGTAGATCCGCGGCGCGGACGACCTCCTCGAGCCCCTCCATCAGCGGCGAGCCGTGCTGGCGGTCGATGAGCAAGAAATCGAGGTCGCTGTAGCCGAGCGCCTCGGCCATGACCGGTGAGCCACTCTTCAGATTCGTTCCCATGGCGGTTTCTGGACGGTTCACTAGCTCCGCGAAGGATTGTCTCGGTTCCATGGGTGTGAATGACGCACCCGGGTTAAAAGTGGTTTGGAATCGGTGACGAGCGACCGGCGCCACCATCACTCGAGGATCGACAGTCACCGATAGCACCGAGAGAAACCTATAGGTGCCTCGAGACACCCCACCACGCATGGACGATCCAGCGACCGCCACCACCGACCCCGATAGCACCGACTCGATACTCGATCTCACACCGGCGGAAGAGCGACGGGCGACGCGCCTCCACGACGACTCGATCGTCGTCGATGCCTGCGTCCCGACGACGGCGTACCTGGACACGGCTGAGTACCGCGATCACCTGCAACGCGGCGGCGTCACCGCCGCGGGGATCACCGCCGCAAGTCGCGTCTCCTTCCCCGAAGCGACGCGCAAGGTCGAGCGGATCCGATCGCTCGTCGCCGAACACGACGACCTGTTCACGGTCGCCGAGACGGCGACAGACGTCCGGGCGGCCAAGGACGCGAGGAAGACTGCGATCGTCATCGCCTTCCAGGATACGATGCCGATCATCCCGATGGATCGGATGATCCTCGAGGGCGGGTTCGAGTATCTCCGAGCGTTCGATCGACTCGGCGTGCGCGTGATCCAGTTGACGTACAACTCGCTCAACTACGTCGGCGCCGGGTGCTGTGAGCGGGTTGACCCCGGCCTGTCACACTTCGGTCGGCGCCTGATCGACGAACTGGATCACCTCGGAATGGTCGTCGACCTCTCACACTGCGGCGACCGGACGACGATGGAAGCGATCGAGTACGCGGACGATCCGGTCGTCTGCACCCACGCGGGCGCTCGAGCACTGAGCAACGTCGAACGAAACAAGACCGACGAACAGATCGAAGCGATCGGGAAAAACGGCGGGGTCGTCGGCGTCAGCGTCTTCCCGCCGACGGTCAAGACCGATCCGGACAATTACGCGGTACAGGAGGCGACGATCCACGACGTCCTCGATCACGTCGATCACGTCGCCGACGTCGCCGGGGTCGAGCACGTAGCGTTCGGGAGCGACATGAGTGATCAATCCCTGGACAGCGGAACGACACCGCCGTACGCCGCCTACCGAAACTTCCGACCGGATTTCCCCGAAGTCTACGGTCGCGGGCCGATCGATCACTACGAACCGTTCCCCCACGGCCTTCACCGCCACACCGAACTGCCGAACCTGACCCGCGGGCTGGTCGAGCGGGGCTACACCGACGAGGAGATTCGGGGCATACTCGGCGAGAACTTCCTGCGGGTACTCGAGCAGGTTCAGTGACTCGATGCGGAAGGTAATCTCGAGCGACAGCAACACGAATTCGCGCCGACAGCGAGCACACGAGCCAACGATACGAATTCGAGCGACCAACGTACCTCGAGTGACGTCCAGAGACGGTCGAGCCGGAAGAACAAGTTGATAACCACGACACCGAAACGACGTCCGAAACGAAATCGGTTGACCGCCGCAGACTCAGTCGTCGCCCGTCGTTTCCGCGGCCGCGGTGTCGAAGGCGGCCTCCTCTGCGATCGGTTCGCTCTGCCAGTACTCGTGTGTGTCGTCCTCGCGGAAACAGGCGACACGCTGTCCAGGCGTTACCTCCATCGGCTCAGGTGACTCGTTTGTACACGCTTCCCTGGCAACTGGACACCGTGTGTGGAACCGGCAACCCGATGGCGGATTCTTCGGATCCGGAATGTCGATTTTCGTCATCGGCATCTCCTCGTCCCCGTCGTCCGGAAGCAAGTCGGGCGTGGCCCAGCGAAGGGCTTTCGTGTACGGGTGGCGGGGATCGTTGATGATCTGCTTGGCCGGCCCGATCTCGACGAGTTCGCCGAGGTACATGATCCCGATGAGGCCGTCCGACTTCTCCGTCAGATACCGGGCGTTCGAGAGGTCGTGAGAGATGAACAGGAACGACGTGTTGAACTCCTCCTGGAGCTCGAGGAAGAGGTTCATCATCTCGATGCGCAACGAGACGTCGAGCGCGCTGATCGACTCATCAGCGAGGATAATGTCCGGGTTCATCAACAGCGCCCGAATCAGGGCGACGCGCTGTTTCTCCCCACCGGAGAGCTGGTGAGGGAACCGGTTCGCGTAGTCCTCCGGCGGACTCATCCCGACGTGTTCGAGCATCCCCAGGATGCGCGCGCGTCGATCCTGGTGATTGAGATCGCGCTTCCACTTCTTCAGCGGGATCTCGAGGAGGTGCATCACCCGTTTGTTCGGGTTGAGCGAACTACCGGGATCCTGGTGGATGATCTGGAGCGATCGTCGAATGTTCCGCCAGGCAATGTCGATCTTCCCCTTCCCATCTCGTGCGTCCCAGATGTTCTGACCGCGGTAGCTGACCGAGCCACCGGTCGGCCGCTGAAGCCCGATGGCCGTCTTCCCCATGGTCGTCTTCCCACAGCCCGACTCCCCGATGAGCGCGATCGATTCGTTTTCGGGTATGTCGAGGGAGATGCCGTCGACCGCACGAACCGTCTCCGACTCGCGCCAGAAATTGAGCATACCCTTGTTGATCTCGAAGTGGACTTCGACGTCCTCGAGCGAGAGTACCGGTTCCGCATCGTCGTTTCGCCTGGCCGCTGCCCCAGTCACAGATTCGTCGTCCGCCGACGGTATCTCGTCGGGAACTTCCCGCGTAAACGGTATCTCCTCGGCCGCCTGCTCCCAGTGATAACACGCGGCGTGGTGGGATGGGCCGGTCTCGCGAAACTCAGGTGGCGAGTCCCGACACTCTTCGGTCGCCAGCGAGCATCGTGGATGGTACGAGCAACCCTCGGGCGTATCGACGGGGTCGGGGCTCGAGCCGTCGATCGGTTGCATCGCCTCGACGCTCGTCGAGAGGTTCGGCGTCGAGTTCAACAGCGCCCGCGTGTACGGGTGGGTCGCTTCCTCGAGGATCTCATCGGTCGGCCCCACCTCGGCGAATTCGAACGCGTACATGACTGCCAGCCGGTCGGCGAGTTCTGCGACCAGCGGCAGGTCGTGGGTGATAAAGATGAGCGTGATGTCGTACTTCGCCTGCACCTCCTGGAGGAGTTTCAGGATCGACCGCTGCATGAGCAAGTCGAGTGCGGCCGTCGGCTCGTCCATCACCAGCACCTCCGGTTCGAGCACCAGACTCAGGGCGATGAGTGCCCGCTGTTTCATCCCGCCGCTCAACTCGTGAGGGTACGACGTGAGCACGCGCTCGGGGTCGAGATACAGGTCGGAGAGGAGTTGATGAGCACGATCCATTCCCGCCTCGGCCTCGAAGTTGTGAGCCCGTAGCGTTTCGAGGAAGTGGTCACCGACCTTCATCGTTGGGTTCCAGGAACTCATCGCCCCCTGGAAGACCATCGAGATATCCTCCCATCGAAGCAGGCGAAGCTCCTCGTCGGTGAGATTGAGGACGTCCACGGGGTCTCCATCCCTCGGATAATAGGTGATCTCGCCGCTGAGTTCCCCCGGTGGAGCGACCGCGTCGAGGAGGGCCGAGGCGAACATCGATTTGCCGGAACCCGACTCCCCGACGATACCGAGGATTTCGTCCCGTTCGATGTCCATACTCACGTCGTCGAGAACGCGGGACACGCCACGATCCATGCCGAATTGAACCGTCGTTCCGCGCATCTCGAGGATGGTATCGCTGCCCTGATGAAGACGATCGCCCGTAGTTTCTGTCGTGGCCATTGTATCACTGGAACGTGTGGAGAGGTACGTTATGACATAGTGGTGGGCGAAATGGGGTAAATATCTTTCGTATGGGTCATCGAATGGGACACGCACTTTACGAGGCGGAGCGTGAGCCGTTCGTCGATCGAGTCGTCGATCGTAGCAGGGACGCGCGAACAAACGTGAACGGCCTCCACGGCGGCGAAAAGGCTTTGCCGACCGACCCGAGTCCTTACGCATGGTCGAACTGTGTCGGACGACGGCACCCGAAACGCGTCTCGAGCGTGCTGATTCGCCCGCTAACCAACCCGCTGGCACGTCACCTCATCGACCACCCCTCCAACGACGGTTCGTCTACCCACGTCGTGACGACGGGCAGTTCGAGGGAGGTCGATGAACCCGGACAACCGCGGAAAGGCGGACACCTTCCTCGAAGGGCTGTGCCTCTATCGAGAACTCATCTTCGTCGTGTTCGTCATCTCGGTCGTGATGGTGGTGCTCAGTCTCATCTCGTTCGTCGTGGTCGAACCAGGCTCGGAGACGTACGTGATCGTGGTTCTCAATCTGGTCGGCCTGAGCGGGATGCTTCTCGCGTCTGGAACGGTTCTCTACCTCTGCCGAGAACGAGGGATATGAGCCCGATGGTTTATGCCGGAGTAGAGCGTTCTCACTGACGAACGGGGATGAAGGACGAACTGCAATCCAGGCTCGAACGATTACAGCGCCAGACACGGTCTGACCCGGAAACGGTTCCGATCGAACCGCTCGAGCGCGCGCTCCAGGTGGAAACGGAATCGATTCGTGACCGAGCGCTCACCGTGACGTACACGATCTCGCTTACCCAGCCGGATCGGGTACGTACGCTGGTTCCACAGCTGGTTTCACTCCTCGAAAGCGATCGGGCGACGATCCGAACGAAGGCGGCGCTCACGCTGGGAAACGTTGCCGAGACCTCCCCAGGGCCGGTGTCGCCGCACGCGAATCGCCTCGTCGAGCGGCTCGACGATCAGTCGGCGTCGACGACCCGGAGTGCCATCGGAGCCCTCCGGCAGATCGCCGCCAACGATCCGACGGCCGTCGTCGACGCCGTCCCGCGCGTAACGTCGCTACTGCAGGCCGAGAGCGAGGAGACACGACGGGACGCCGCCGCGGTTCTGGAGGCGGTGAGCGACGATCATCCGGCCGACGTGATCGAGTCGACCGACGCGCTGCTCGCGTTGCTCACCGATCCACACCGGACACCGACGGAGATCACCTACGATCCGAACGCGACGAACGACAAAAGCTCCGCGACCGAACAGATGGGCGGCTATCAGACCCTGGTCTCCGATCGTGGCGGACGTGCAGCAAACGTCCGCGCACGAGAGGCAGCGGCGCGAACCCTCGCGAGCGTTACCCCCGAGGAAACAGCACTGGCAACGGAGGCCCTCGAGCCACACTATCCAAGTCTGTTCGGCCTCCTCGAAGATTACAACCCAATGATTCGTGCGTCGGTCGCCGGTGTGCTCGCCTACCTCGCCGAGGACACACCGGAGGCGATCCAACCAGCAGAGGAGACGCTCATCGAGAGTCTCGACGGGCCGGTTACCGTCGCCGGCAACGCCGTCTGGGCGCTGCGATTCATCGGTACCGACAGGGCCGTGAGCGCACTTACCGACGTTCTCGAGCGAGACGACATCGATCCTGCAGTGGTACGAACGGCTGAAGAGGCGATCGACGCGCTTGCGGACGAACGGGCCGACTGCGATGACGTAGGAGGCGCTCAACCGTGATGGCAGTCCGCCACCACGACCACGTTTGTTAGAAATGCGATGAACTAGTTGTGCGGAGTTCGGAGTTTGTGGGTAATAAATCGTCACACACATATCTGAATAGATAAAATAAACATAAATAGGTGCTCTTGAAGTAGTATGGTGTAGTATGACAAGCGACAAGCGGCGATTAGAGATTAATAAGCGAGGGGTGTCGAGGCGCCAACTGCTCGCGTTGACGACGGCGGGTGTGGCAACCGGGTTGGCCGGGTGTGCAAGCAGTCCAAGCGAAGGGAACGGTGTCGGGAACGGAAACGGCAACGGCGGGAACGGCACATCCGACGAGGTCGAGGATACGTCCGAACTCTCCCCGGAAGACCTCATGGATTCCACCGTCGACGTGATGGACGGTAACACGCCCGAGGAGGTGAACATGAACCGGTTCGCCTTGAACACCGGCTACCACTGGATCGTTCGCGAGTACGAATCGATCTTCACGCAGGCGATGGACGAACCGGTGTGGATGATCTACGACGGCGACGGGACGTACTACGATCCCGATACCCGGACGTACCACTACAAAGTCAAAGAGGACGAGTTCTACTGGGCGAACGGCGACCCAATCACCGCCGAAGACTTCTACACGCAAACGATGGTGACGCTCCTCCAGCAATCCGAAGATCAGCGCTGGGCCGAGGAGGTCAACCTGCTAAACGAGTGGGAGTGGGAAGCCGTCTCGAAGGATCCGATGAACCCTATGGTGCAGGGTTATCCCGACGAACGGCTCGCACTCGCCAAGGGGCGCGAACAGGAGTGGCTCGAGAAACTCGAGGACGTGAGCACCGAAGACGAACGCGCCGAGGTGTCCGCCGAAATCGCGAACGAACGCATCACGATGCAGGAGTTCATCGACGAGGGAATGAGCTCCTCGGTGTGGATGCCGGTCACGTACGACGAGACGTCCGTGACGTTCGAGAAGAACGAGAACCACCCCTACGCCGACGCGTTCGCTTACGACGAGCTGGTCGCACACACCTGCGACGGGGCGGCCTGTGACGAACTGATCCTCAACGACTACATCGACATCGGTACCGGGACGTTCCCCGAATCGATTCGTGACGTCTCCCCGGATCACTTACAGACGATTACCGAGACCGAGGCGCTCGCCTCGCGCAACCTCTACTTCCGGTACCTGAACGATCACATCGCGAACCGGTGGGTTCGCCGGGCGCTGTTGACCGTGCTTGATCTCGACTTCCTCGTCAACTTCTGGCAGGGAGAGGGCGGCTTCGTCAAACAAACCCAGAGCGGAATGGCCGAAGCCGACGAACAACGGTTCCTCGACAGTGACTTCCTCGACTCGCTCTACGACTACCCGACCGCGGGTGACGAAGAACTCGCGGAGGAGTTCATGCACGAGGGTGGGTACGAACGCAACGGGGACGGCCTCTGGGAGAACGGCGACGGCGAAACCGTCGAGTTCACGTTCGCCCCGCCGACCGGAAGCCTGTTCAGCACGCTCGCGAGCGCGATCTACGACCGGTGGGACGAGTTCGGCTTCGAACCGGAGATGATCTCGCGTGACTTCGGCTACCTGACGCCGAACCTGCAGGACGGCACCGGCGACGTCGACGTAACGCTGTGGGCGACCGGCTGGGGACGTGGCGATCCGCGCGATTACTTCTCGCCGATCAACCCGTTCTTCCTGCACCTGTACACGCCCGGAACGGACGACCACACGCAGTGGTTAGACGAAGGACTCACCGAGTCACCGAACAACGGCCGACCCATCGTCGTCGAAATCCCCGAAGATCCCAGCGACATCTTCCTCGAGGGCTCGACAAGGGAGATCAACCTCCTCGAACTCTGGGACGAGTTCATCAGCACTCAGGACGAGGAACGATCCCACGAGATCATCCAGGACTTCGTGACGTACTTCAACTACGACCTTCCCCGGCCCGACCTGTTCCCGCAGGTCAACGCCCTGTGGGCGGACACCGAAAGCTGGCAGTTCCCGAACGACGATCCGCTGTACCACGACGTTCCCGACCAGACCCAGCACCTGGTACACCGCTACGGCGTGATGCAGGGACGCGAGCAGTAGTCCCGACAACGACGATTGAGTTTTTTGGCTGCATCGAATGACGAAGCCAGCCGCCTCACAGTGACGTGACGACAAAGCAACTCGTACGGGAAAATCCGCTGACGCCTCGAGGTTTCAAGTGGGGTGTGGCACCAAAACACATATAGCGGATGGCCCAAAACGTATATCGACGATGAGGTACTTCGCGAAGCGCGTCGGTCAGGCCATCGTGACGATTTTTGCGGCGACGAGCCTGACGTTCGTGCTCTATCGCCTTATGCCAGGGGGTCCAGTTGAAGCGTTGCGCCAGGAATACATGAGCGGTGAACGGGACTTCGCGTCGGGTGGAGCCGGCCGGGATCCCGAAGAGATCGACCGATTGATCGAGTTTCACACGGGAATTACGCCCGACCAACCGATCCACATCGCCTACTACGAATATATGCGAGACGTTCTCCTCTACCAGGACTTCGGGATGTCGTACTACTACGGTGAGCCGGTCTTCGACATCCTGTTTCGTGCGATGCCGTGGTCTATTTTTGTGAGCGTCTACGGACTGTTGCTCGGGTTCGCCATCACGATCGTCCTCGGGGCGGTGATGGCTTTCAAAGAAGGAGGTCGCTTCGACAAGGTGATGACGGTCGCCATCATCATCCTCGACTCGATCCCCTACTACGTCGCCGCCGTCCTCATGCTCGCGACGCTGGCGTTCGGACTCGGGTGGTTCCCCACTGGCGGCCGGGCGTATCCGGACGCGATTCCCGGATTTAACCTCTACTTCATGCAAGGGGTTCTCCACCACGGCACGCTCCCGATTCTCTCCGGAATGGTCGTCGGATTCGGATCCGGCGCACTGGCGATGCGAGCGAACAGTATTCGGGTCATGGGATCGGATTATCTCCGCGTAGCCGAGCTTCGCGGATTGAAAGATAGCCGGATCTCGATCCGGTACATCGGACGGAACGCCGTCCTGCCACTGTACACGGGCTTCATGATCGGACTCAGCAGCATTTTCAGCAGCAGCGTCATCATGGAACGGATCTTCACGTACCCGGGCGTCGGCTGGTACACGTTCGACGCGCTCATCCGGAACGACTATCCGCTGTTGATGGGGGCGTTCATCTTCTTCACCGTGATCACGGTGTTCTGTATCCTGATCGCCGATCTCACCTACGGGTTCATCGATCCACGCGCGAGTACCGAAAACAAGGAGAGCTACTGACGAGACACTGCAATGAGTAACACTGATCCAAACGCTGGTGATCGTCCCACGGACGAATCGAGCGTCTTCAACATCGTGTCGGACGCCGATCCGCTCACACGAAAAGAACGCCTGTACAGATGGTTAGACATCCACCTCTTCACGCCGTACCGGATTATCCGATCCGACTGGCGCGCATCCTTTGGGATCGCCATGATCGCCCTCTTCGTACTCGTTGGCACGGTCGTGGTTCGGTTCACGCCGTATCCGCGTGTCGGCGACCATCCGCGATATGCCCCACCCTTCCAGAGTCTGTCGTATCCACTCGGCACCGATTACGGCGGCCGTGCGATCCTCCCGCAGTTGATCCACGCGACGCCCGATATGCTCATCATCGCCTTCTCGGGTGCTGTGGTCGCCATGAGCATCGGGGTCGTAATCGGTATCGTTGCCGGCTACAAGGGCGGCTACTGGGACGAGGTACTGATGGGGATCAGCGACGTCGTCATCTGTATCCCCGGCCTCCCGCTCGTGATCGTGATCGTCGCGATCTTCGCACCGGACAGCCCGTGGATGGTCGGATTCATCCTGGCGATCGACAACTGGCCGGGCCTGGCGCGAGCGCTCCGCTCGCAAGTGCTGACGATCCGTGAGGAGTCCTACATCGAGGCCGGTCGGGCGATGGGACGCAACTCCGGTGAGATCCTGTGGGACGACGTCCTCCCACAGCTCATGCCGTACATTACGATCCGCTCCGCCGGGGCCGCTCGCGGCGTGATCTTCCAGTCGGTGGGGCTGTACTTCATCGGCGTCTTGCCCGCCAGCGGGCTCAACTGGGGTGTCATGATGGAAGAGGCGTACAACACCGGCTCCGCAGTGTCGAACCCCGGTCACGCCGGCCACTGGTTGTTCGCTCCGATGATCGTCCTGTTGTTGATGTCGATGTCGCTCATCTTGCTGTCACAGGGACTCGACCGGATATTCAACCCGCGACTCCGGGCGCGACACGAGAAGACGGCGTCTGAAAAAGACGACCTCGACGCAGACTTGCACAGCTGAACGCCCGGAATATCGATTTGGAGCGACCCCATTTTCATTCTGAGGGGACGATCGACGGCCGTGGGTATCGCCGGAACACAAACGATAATCCCGGTACAAACCGGTAATATACCAATAACAAATGATCGACTGTCACTTCCACGTGTGGACGCAGGACGTTTCGACGCCCAAGAAGCGCGCCGAGCGAGCCGAGCAGTTCCGTCGCGAGGCCGATGTCCTCGGGATCGATCGAACCTGTCTCATCGGGGAGATCGGCGACACCGTCGACGCGTGCAAAGAGCACAACCGAACTGTCGCCAAATTCGTCGAAGAACACCCCGATCTCTTCTACGGCTGGGCACGAATCCACCCCGCACTGGGCGAGCAGAGCGTCGCGGAGTTCCGACGAGCTGTAGAGGAGGACGGGCTGGTCGGACTCAAACACCACTTCCTCGGGACGGAAATCAACATCACGGATCCGGAGTTTGCACCACTCGTCGAAGCGGCGATCGACATGGACGTGCCGATTATTTCCCACGTAATGCAAAACGAGGAACCGTACCCCAGTGAACGGCCGAGCGAAGCCCGCTCCGAGGACGTCGTCGAACTCGCGACGCAGTATCCCGACCTCACGTTGATCTCGGGACACATCAGTGCGGGCGGAAACTGGGAATACCGTATCAAGAACATCGCCCCGCACGACAACGTGTATCTCGACCTCAGCGGGAGTAACTGTGAGGTTGGACAGCTCGAGCTAGCCGCGGAGTACCTGGGTGTCGACCGGTTGCTGTTCGGAACCGACACGTGGCTCTCGGTGTGCGCTGGCAAACTCGACGCCGCGAACTTACCGCCGGCCGAGCGGGCGACGATCGCGTACAACTTCGAACACCTGCTCCACGACGGCGTCGAAAACCGCCTCTCCGACGACGAACGGGAGAGGCGGATCGAGCAAAAGACCGATCGATTCGCGGCGCTTGACGAACCCTACGAAGAAGAAATCGTCGACGCGAACGCCTACATCGGTAGATGGCCGTTCCACCCGTTCGACGCATCGGCCGAGGATCTGCTCGAGACGATGGATCGAAACGGCGTCGACAGAGCCGTCGTGTCCTCGCTCGAGGCCCTGTTCTACCGCGACCCACAACACGGGAACCACGAACTCGTGGACGACATCCAGGGCCACGGGGATCGGCTAATTCCGTTCGCCACGATCGATCCGACATTCCCGAGCTGGGAGGCGGATCTGCGCCACTGCGTCGAAGAGCTGGGGATGCGAGGCGTTCGTCTGTTCCCGGCATATCACGACTACGAGATCGACGCCCCCGAATCCAAAGCGCTGCTCCGACACTGTGTGGATCTGGACGTGCCGGCGATGATCGTCCCGGCTCTCGAGGATCAGCGCGGGCGCCATCCTCGGGTCGAACTACGCCACTTCGAGGGGATGGGACAGGCCAAGCACTGGCGCGCAAACGAGGGGAAGATCGACGAACTGATCGATCTCCTCCTGGCCGTTCCGGAAGCGGACGTCGTCGTCGCCGGTGCCTGGTCCGCTGGCGCTCGCATCATCAGGGAAACGACGACCGTTAACCGGCAAGACGTCCGGCTGCACAACGCGATCCGCTCGGGGCGGACGCTGCTCATCATCGACGACCTGTTCTGCTACTGGACCCAGACCCAGGGTCGTGATATCGTCGAGGGGATCGGAACCGATCACCTTGTGATGGGATCTAAGCTCCCGCTCAAGTACTTCGAATCGTTCTACAACTACACGAAACACCTGCCGGTCACCGAGACGGAAAAAAATCGCGTCCGGAGCGAGAACGTGCTGGAACTGCTCGATGAGTGAGTCGGTGTAGTTCGAGGCCTCTCGAACCTCACCCCTTCTGGTATCGAGTCGAAGAGGAATGGGGAGATCGGATTATCGGCGTTACGCCTCGCTGGCGATAAAACCCGTAACGGTGGTGACCGTGGATCCATTGAAACTGCTTTCGAGTCCGTCGTAGTTACTCACATCACCGGGCTCGAGCGTGCGGAATCGTTTCTGCGTGCCTGAGAACGATGTCAGTAGCCAAAGGATGATCGAATCGCACGACGGGCGAGGACAGTGGCGAGCGGGTGTGGTATGGTGTCGGCTCTGTGCTCGAACGCCTGCAGCGTCAGGAACGCGTGTCCTGGCGCGACACGTAGAACAGGTAGGAGAGGTAACCGAAGACGCCGACTGCGACCGCGCTCAGTCCGAAGACGCCGGTGATACCGGCCATTACGCCCTCGCCGACGGCCGCCGCGATCACGACGAGTATGACGCCGGCTGCGGCGAGCATCAACCAGAACGAGTTGGTGATAAAGAGCAGACCGTTGATAACCGGTTCGCCGACGGACGACTCGGCGAATCGGACGCCGAGTGACTTGCGATTCTGTTCCACCGAGGCGGACGAAGGCTCTCCGTTCGAATCCATTAGCTGTGTTAACGCACAACGCCAGTAAATACGTTTTGGATGACGGTCTGAGCTTCGTCACCACGAGTATAAACGAGTGCTAGATGCTAACCACCGCCCGTGCTCCGAACAGGCGGCAAACGTAACGCGCAGGTCGCGACCTTTCGATGGAGAGGTGAAGTGAAAACGACGTGACGTCTCAGAAGACGAACGGTGCCACAATCCAGACGAGACACAGTACCGTCGGGATGGCCGCGATGATTGCCGCTTTCGGTCTGGCGATAGTCGTCTCGTCGAACGCGGCGAGTTCCTCGACGGCTATCATCCACAGGTAGCCGGCGTATAGCGCCAACGCGACAGCGATGCCCGTCGTAACGAGGAACACCGGGTCGCCGTTCGCCGTCTCGAGGTAGAGCCGATACTGATCCCAGGTGTGCGAGAGGTGGGGAGTCAGGCCGAGTTCCGGCGGTTCGCTTCCCTCGAGCGCGTAGACTCGAGCCGCGCTCTGGATCAGGCCAGCGGCCAGAAGCGGATACATTCCCCAGCCAGTGAGTCGAAAGAGCTCGCCGATCAGCAGTCCCCTCGAGATGAACCGGGAGAGAATTGCCATCAGTATCGTCGAGCCGATCCAGATCAGAAACGGCACCGCGACGTTGACCGAGGTGTAAATAGCGATCACCTCGTAGTACTGGGCTGCCTCTTCACCCATCTGATAGTAGATGCTCACGTGGGCCAATCCGAACGCGATGCCGACCGCCAACACGAGAAGCATCTGCGTTCTCGCTCCGGGATACTTCGTCTGCTCTTTGAAAAAGTACCGTGGCTGTGTCACCAGGTGTTCGATCATCACCCTACGTGTGCTGCTCTAGCATCGTAGGTGTTTCGGTTACCCATGGTAACCGGTGTAATCGGGCGAAAACTGGCGTCCACACCGACCCGATGCCTTCCCCGATCTCGGTTCCCACTGCACAAGACGCTCACCGTCGCTCGCGGCCACATCGACACGAGCCACACCCCGTCGCTCACGGCTACCGCGGCCAACCCGAACGATTACAATCGGTCACGACTGGGGAGACAGGGTCGAGCCGAGTAGTTCCGAGAGCGTTTTGAATCGTTCGGGGCCGTCACCCCACTCCCTGCCGAGGTTCTTGAGCCGTTCGTCGTAGGTTTCCGAGACGTGAGCCGCAACGACCTCGCCCGCGAAGATCGTGTGGTCACCGGTCTCGAGCGACGGCCCGGATCGACACTCGAAACACGCAGCCGCGTCCTCGAGGATCGGCGTGGAGACGACCGCCGGATCGGCGAGCGATAACCCGCTTTCCCCGATTTTGTCGACGTCAGCCCCCGAGTTGGAGCCACAGAAGACGACGTCCGCCTTCTGGGCCGCGCTCGGGAACGCGACCACGTACTCCTCGGCCGCTTCGAGGAGCCCATGGGTGTATCGGGGGAATCCAACGCTCACGGCGATCATCAGTGGATCGTTCGACGTAAACATACTCCAGCCCGCCGGCATGACGTTCGGATCGCCCTCCTCGTCCGGAGCCACGATGAACACGACCGATTCGGGGAACTTTCGCGCCACTGCCTCGCCGAGTGGTACTCGTTTCACAGTATCACCATCTGTCCACGGCCTTTTCGTGAACCACGATAGGCGTACCGGTCGCGGTGACGACGGCCGGCTCCGGCGACGCTCGTGTATGGCACCGTGACGGGAATTCGACGAACTCGAGAACCGAATTCGGCGGCCGACGGAGCGGTGCACCACTGGAAGCGATCGGGTGCAAGAATCGGTGATTAGAATCGAAGTCGGGTCGAACGGCCGACGCGGAGAGACGGGATCCCCGCCCGAACCCGGCTCACTCGAGGTACGATCGAACGCGGTCGACGACGTACTCGGCTTCCTCGTCGGTGAGACACATCGGATTGATGGTGAACGCCGACTCGTGGAGGTGATCGGGGCCGACGAACACCCGCGGATCCTCCTGGCGTAGCTTTGCGACGAGGGTCGTCGCGTCGATGCCGGCGACGTCCGGGTCGATCCGAACGAACGATTCGGGTGCCACGGCCGTCTTTTCGCCCTCCGTAACGGTGATCGAGAGGCTCGGCTCCTCGCGAAGCGCCGATGCGATCGTCTTCGTGCGGGCGGCCCACTCGCGCGCGTTAGTGTCGTGATCCTCCTCGAGGAACAGTTGGAGCGCTCGAATGAGTCCCGCGAGTTCCTCCTTGCCGACCTTGAGTGGGCGACCGACGCCCTGTCGCGGGACGCCGTCGAAGCGCTCGAGATCTATCAGCTCGGACGGCGGCTTCCAGACCGACTCGGCGACGTGCATGTCGAGGTGTTGCATCGCCGCGGACTCGATGAGGTCCCCTCGGCCGGCGAGGATACCCGAGGCCTGCGGCCCACGAATCGCCTTGCCGCCGCTGTATACGACGAGATCGGCACCCTCGTCGATGAACCGCGAGAGGTTCTTCGCCGGAGGCAACTCGGCGGCGGCGTCGACGATGACCGGGACGTCGTGCTCGTGGGCCACGTCGGCCACGTCCGAGAGCTCCGGTTGCGAGTACGACTTCTGCATGTACGCGACGGCGGCAGTCTGGTCGGTGATCGCGGCCTCGATCTCCCAGAGTTCGGTGTTGACCGACCCGGTTCCGAGGTGATTGTCGTTGTTGCCGACGTCGACGATACGCCCGCCACCGAGGCGGATGGCGTGGTCGTAGCCGTTTCGGTGCGTGCGCGGCATCACGACCTCGTTGGCCGCGTCCTCGGCGTGTGGGAGTTGATCCATCACGTGCAGATCGGTGCCGGCGATACACGCGGCCGTTCCGAGGGTCAGACACGCCGCTGCCCCGCTTGCGACGTATCCGGCTTCCGCCCCCGTCGCCTCGGCGATGAGTTCGCTGGCGCGTGCCTGCAAGTCCGAGATGCGAACGAACGACTCCGACGCGCTGGCCATGGCCTCGACGGCTTCCGGTCGGATGAGGCTGCCGCCGATCCGCGTTTTCGTACTTGCCGCGTTGATAACCGTCGGAACACCGAGTTCGTCGTAAATTGATCGCTCGTTAGACATGCGTTCGAAACACGTCTGGATATCCGCCGGTCGGAAAATAAGTCGTTCGGTCGATTCGCTCGAGAATCGCCACTACGTCGATCAAATCCGCCGAGTGTCGACGATTCAGCGGGTGACCGGCGATGTCTCCGGCGGGGATCGATTCGGCCGAACGGTGGCAGTCGTGCCCCCTATTATTATTACCTATCGCCCCCTGCGGATAGACGAATGCAGCTTCGCAGAGCGAACACTCCCGACATCTCGGGACGGACGAACGACGAACTATCTCACGACTCGGTTCCCCTCGAGTCGATCACGCTCGAGCGATCGCACCCGACACTCGCGGCATCCGAACGCGATCGACGAACGGCGACCGCTTCCCCCACGTCCGAACCACGAGCGACGGTGATCCACGCATGAAATTCGGCGTCTTTCTGAACCAGTACTACACGCCCGACGACGAGTTCGAGGTTACGGATCTGTTCGAACAGGCCGAACTGATGGAGTCGGTCGGCTTCGACTCGCTGGCGCTCGGGGAACGGCACGTCCACGACGAGGGCGTCGTCGAACCGTTGACGACGCTCGCCGCGCTCGGGGCGAGAACTGACACCCTCGAGCTGGCGACGATGGCGGTGCTACCGGCGCTGTACAACCCGCTCCACCTGGCCGAGAAGGTCGCGATGATCGATCGCCTCTCCGGCGGGCGGATGCGCTTTGGCGCGGCCATCGGCTACCGCGAGCGCGAGTTGACTCCCTTCGGCGTCACGCTGGACGACCGGGTGCCGATGTTCATGGAGTCGCTCTCGCTGCTCAAACGCCTCTGGGCGAAAGAGAGCGTCAACCACGACGGCGACCACTGGCAGTTCGACGACGTGTTCATCAGCCCCCGGCCGACGGGTGAGATGCCCGTCTGGATCGGTGGCCACGCCGACATCGCGATCAAACGCGCCGCTTACCGGGGGAACGCCTGGATCGCGAGCGCCTCGTCGACGACGGAAGACCTGGAGCGCCAGATCGGCGTCTACGAGGACTCCCTCGAGGAGTTCGGGATGGATCGATCGGACAACGACGTCATCCTGATGCGCGACTGCTTCGTCGCCGACTCCTACGAGGAAGCGCGGGATACGATCGAGCCGTACCTCCTCAAACTCTACCAGATGTACGCCCGCTGGGGGCAGACCTACATGGACGAACACGAAGTCGAGGTCGACTACGACGAACTCGCCGAGAAGTTCGTCCTCGGCACGCCGGAGGAGTGTCTCGAGAAACTCCGCACCTACGAGGAGCTCGGCGTCGATCACGTCGTCTTCCGCGTCCAGTTCCCCGGTCAGCCCCAGGAGACGACCCTCCAGTGTCTCGAGCGGATCGGCGAGGAGATCATCCCGGAGATGCAACCATGACGATGCCGACGGTTGGGTACATCGGACTGGATCACCACCACACCGAACCGTACCTGGAGAGTCTCGCCGAGTTGCCGGTGTCGGTGACGGCCGCCTGCGAACCCGACGAGTCGTTCGACGCCGATTCGGTCGAGGGCCTCAGCAACGTCCCGCTCTACGCCGACCCCGAACGGCTGCTCGATGCCGAGGAGCCGGACATCGTCTGGGTGACGCTCTCGAACCGGGACACGCCCGCCGTCGTCGAGGCGGCGATCGATCGCGGTGTCGATGTCTACACCGAAAAACCGGCCGCGCGGACGGGCGCTGACCTCGAGCGCGTCCGTGACGCCGCGGACGAGGCCGACGCAACCGTAGGCGTCTCCTACACCTGGCGCGGTCACCCCGCCTCCCAGGAGCTACGTCAGCGCGCGGCGACCGGCTTCTTCGGCGACCTCCGAGCCGTCGAAGCGCGGTTCGTCGCCTCCCAGCTCGCCTGCCGGGACGACGATCACTATCTGTTCGACCAGGAGGCGAGTCGCGGCGGCATCGTCCAGTGGCTGGGCATTCACTGGATCGATCTGCTCCCGTGGATTCTGGACGACCCGGTCGCCCGTGTGAACGCTCGATTGACCGCCGAACGGGCAGGAGTCGACGTGGACGACGGCGCCGTCGTACAGTTCGAACTCGCCTCGGGCGCGATCGGAACGCTTCACTGTGGCTACTACCTCCGAGAGGGGCGGTACGACACCAACCTCTCGATCACGGGTATGGACGGCCGGGCGACCTGGGATCCGATGGGCGATTACTTCGGCTTCGAGGACGAGACGACCGTCGAGTTCGAGTCGACTCGAGAGGCGTACGCGAGCACACCCCGCCGGTTTCTCACCTACGACTACGCGCCGATCCCGGGCTACGGTGGCGGCTACGGACTCGACTTCATGCAACAGTTCCTCGATGCACGCACGCACGAGGACGTCGAGCCCCCGGCCGATCTGACCGACGCACTGTCGGTGCTTCGCGTCCTCGACGCGGTGTACGAGTCGGCCGACTCGGGGTCGTGGGTCGACGTCGCCGGCGCGACACCGGCGGCTGAAGCGCGACTATGAGAGTTCTCGTCATCGACGTCGACTCCCTGCGACCGGATCACCTCGGCTGTTACGGCTACGAACGGGCGACCTCGCCGACGATCGACGCGCTGGCCGACCGCGGCGTTCGGTTCGATCGGTGTTACGCCTCGGACACGCCGTGTCTCCCCAGTCGAACCGCGCTGGCGACGTGCCGGTTCGGCGTGAACACGGGCGTCGTGACCCACCACGGCGAGGGCCAGCGATACGACGAACCCGGCGACGGCCACGACCCTGGCGCCGATCGGATGCCGGCGTTCCGGTATCTCGCCGAGAACGGCGTCTACACGGCGTCGGTGAGCCAGTTCTCCCAGCGCCATCTGGCCTATCACTTCAGCGCCAACTTCCAGGAGTCGATCATGCCGACGGCGACTGCGGGCGGACCGGCGGTCGAGGACTGCTCGGACGTCACGCCAGTCGTCGAATCCTGGCTGGACAGACACGCGACCGACGACGACTGGCTCCTCCACGTCAACTACTGGGACGTCCACCACCCCTACCTGGGCATCGAGGAGTTCGTCGACCCGGTACGCGAGAGCGGGCCGCCACCGTCGTGGCCCGACCGCGAGACGATCGACGACCAGCAGGAGATGACCGGGATTCGCACCGCCGATCTGTGGCCGAGCGCCGGCCAGTACCGACCCGGCTGGGAGGAGTCCTACGACTACCGGATGCCCGAATCCGTCGAGAGTCGCGAGGACGTCGAGCAGTTCGTCGACGGCTACGACGCCAGCATCCGCCGCGTCGACGGCGAAATCGCGACACTGCTCGAGGCGCTCGAGCGCCACGGCGTTCGTGAGGACACCGCGATCGTCGTGACCGCCGATCACGGCGAAGCCTTCGGCGAACACGGGATCTACGCCGAACACGCCTTCCCCCATCCCGCGTGCCAGCGCGTCCCGATGATCGTCTCCTGGCCGGGCGTCACGGACGAGGGCGCTGGAACCGCCGTCGACGAACAGATCTACCAGTTCGACCTCTTACCGACGGTCTGTGACCTCGCCGATCTCGACGTCCCGTCCGGGTGGGACGCCGAATCCTTCACGCCAGCCCTCGAGGGCGAGCCCTTCGACGGGCGGGAGACGATCGTCTCCGGACACGGCATCTACACCTACGGTCGAGCCGTCTGCCAGGATCGGTGGCTGTACGTTCGCCTGCTCCACCCCGGCGTGTTCTCCTACCCGGGCCTCTACAACGATCCGGCGCTCACGAACGACGGGCTGGAGCTGTTACACGACCTCGAGGCGGATCCCCACCAGACGACGAACCTCGTCGACGCCTGCCCCGAGAAGACGGCGGAACTGCGCGCGGAACTCGACCGCTGGCTCGTCGAGCGCCTCTCGGATCGGTGGCACGAGCAACGGCCGGTCGAGGCTCGCGGGCGTGATCCCCTCGCACGGACGGCCTCGCGGGGGCCGTACCTGTACGCCGATCCGGACGCCCTCCTCGAGTTGTATCGCGAACACGACCGCTCAGACGGCCAGATCGAGGCGGTCGAGCGGACGATGGAGCGGTTCCCGCGGTCGCGGTAGGCGGGATCGACGTCGTATACGGCCTCGTTTATCGGCTTTCGCTCAGACGTTCGTGCTCGAGCCGTGGCTCGGCGAACGGCGACAGAGAAAAACGACCGTATAGGCAGATCGATCGTCGATGTCGACCGCGCTACAGGCCCAGAATCCGCTGAGCGTTCGTCACGTAGAACTTCTCGAGCACCTCTCGTGGAAGATCGATGGCGTCGACCGTCCAGTCGCCCTGAATCGGCGTGGGGTGATCGATCTCCGCCTCGTCGGTCTCGAAGTAGTGCCAGTGGGCGTCGTAGAACGCCTCGGCCTGCTCGTGGGTCGGGTCGAACCCCTGGGGCGATCCGAGCATGAGCGTCTCGCGCACGCCCAGATCCGTCCCGAAGAGGATGCGATCCTGAAACTCGATGAAGACGTCGCGGACGAACGCGGGATCGTGGCGACCAATTTCGGGGAGTCGTGCCGAGACGTCGACGACGTAGTTCGGGTTGTCCCGCATGACGTCGGCAACGTAGCCGACCTCCTCTGCCGCACACCCGAAGTGGACGCCGATGAACGTCGTCTCGGGGTGGCGGCTGATCACCTTCTCGAGCTGTCGGATGAGTTCCCACCAGCGATAGGGGTGGTTCTCGTGATCGCCCCACCACCAGTCGGGGTTCTCCGACAGCTCCGCGTAGCGCTCGTTCTCCGGGGTAAGTGGTTCGAAAAACGCCTTCGGATCCGCGGTGTGAAACGCGATGGGGACGTCCAGTTCGCTCGCCTTCTCGAACAGCGGGGCGAGACGTTCGTCGTCGACGGGGACGACGTCGCCCTCGGGGTCGGTGTAGACGAGACCCATCCGCTTGTGGATCTTGAAGCCGACGGCCCCGGCCTCGACCGCGCGTTCCATCCGCTCGAGTTCGCGTTCGAGCCAGCCGTCTTCGCCGAAGTCCTCGAACTCGAAGCCGCCGAAGACGCCGAAGCGACCGGGGTAGTCCGCGATCGCCTCCACGAACTCGTCGAAGGTCTCGCCGGAGTACGCCGAGATGTCGACCATCGTCTCGAGGCCGTTGCGATCCATCAGTTCGATGGCCTCCTCAAGGTGATCGACGCCGATGTGCGTGTGCATATCGATCACTGGCTGGTCGCGTCGCCACTCGGCGTGGTTCGTCTCGGTCGTCACCGCTGCTCACCCGTCTGTGTTCGCGCGAACACGAGCGAGGATAGAGCACCCGTCGCTCGCGTCTCGTCTGGGAAATCCATGCGATGGGATAACAATCACGGGGCGACTTATACATTTCTGTTGGAAGGCTACGCACACATCGATATCGTCGCGAATCGATCACCGCCGTCGAACCTCTGAAAAGAGAGCACCAACTGATAGCGATTCTTGGAAGTCCTGAGACACTCGAGCGGAGACGGTAGCGCTTGCGTGTCTAGACTGTTCCAAGAATTGCTATGCAACGATGGACGCACTGATTGCCGATACGCCTGACGACCAGGTGTGCAATGACGTGCAGTGGCTACTATAGCCACATGCGATCAGTTCGGCCGATCGACCCATTCCTTTATGATGAACCCGTACAAACCCGCTATCGATGGAATCGATCCGGGCGAGAGCCCTCACTGGAGCACGCGTCGCGAGCGATCGATTGAGCCGTCGTCGGTGGCTGCAAATCGGCATCGCGGGCGGGAGCGGTGCCGCGATCATCACGAGCGGTTGTCTCTCGGAGGACGAGTCGGCCGGATCCGACGACGAACGCGACGGCGGGCCAAATTCGGGGGAGGAATCCGAGGAATCCGAGGCTGTCGAGCGAACCCTCTCGAGCGAAAACGACCGCGATGGGGACGACGGCTGGAAACCCCGGGTCAGTCCCAGCGAGCGCCCCGAGCACGTCGAACACCTGATCGAAGGCTACACCGGTGAGACGAGCGTCTTACCCGGCGACTCCCTCGAGTTCTACGTTCGAACGGATGACGACTGGACGTATCGGATCGACGTCTACCGATTGGGCTGGTACGACGGTGACGGCGGTCGCCTCACGACGACGATTCCCTCGAGCGGTGACTCCCGAGGGACGGATCAGCCGATTCCCGAACCGGATCCCGAAACCGGCGAAGTCGCCTGCGACTGGGACGTAACCGACGTGCTCGAGGTGCCGGTCGACTGGCTGAGCGGGCTCTACCTCGCTCGGTTCGTCCTGACCTCAGGCCCCGAGGCGGGGACGTCGACGACCCACCCGTTCGTCGTTCGACCGCATCCCGACCGCGACCCGGCTGTGCTCGTGCAGCTCCCGCTGGCGACCGCACAGGCGTACAACGGGTGGGGCGGCAAGAGCCTCTACGACCACACGAGCGAGGGAGAGCCGGCAAACGTCGTCTCCCACGACCGCCCGTACGTGAACGAGGTCACGTTCCACCTGAACTACGCGGTACACCTCCTGCGCTTTCTCGAGCAAGAAGGATACGACGTCGCGTACGTCTGTGACAGCGACGTCCACCGCGACCCCTCGCTCGTCGAGAACCAGGGCGTCGTCCTCAGCGCCGGTCACGACGAGTACTGGAGTCGACCCCAGCGCCTGGCGTTTCAACGAGCGGTCGACGCCGGATCGAACGTCGGCTTCTTCGGGGCGAACATCGCCTACTGGCAGGTTCGCTACGAGAACGACGCACGGTCGATGGTCTGCTACAAACACACCGTCGAAGACGATCCGATTCAGGACGAGCGTCGAACCGGGCTGTTCAGGGATGTGGGGCTGCCCGAGTGCGAACTGCTCGGCGTCCAGGGATGGGGGGCCGGCCTGTATAACTTCCCGAACTTCACGGTACAGGAGGACGCCATGGATCATCCGTGGATGGCGAACACCGGCTTCGAACCGGGTGACGAGATCCTGGCGGTCGTCGGCCCGGAGTGGGACTGGGTCAGGGACGACTGTCCGCCACCCGGTGAGTACACGAACTTCTTCCACTACGAGGAGGGGACGAGCGACCTCGAGATAGAGCGCCCGGCCGACGCGGACGCGATCGCGTACAACAGCGAGGCCGGTGGCACCGTCTTCAGCGCGGGGACGCTCGGCTACACACGGGCGATCGATCCGGATCCCGACTGGAACCGCGGCTGGCCGTACGTTCGGGTTCGGGAGTACGCGCCGTCGATCGCCGACCCGGATCCACGCCTCCAGGAGTTCACCCGGAATCTGCTCGACGACTTCGTGAATTCGTCGCGGTGACGTCGTCGGCGCGTCGCCTCGAGGAGTCGAGGCACGTCCGATTACGACCGTTCGCAAACAGTCGGAGCGGACACGCCGAACGGCCGTCGTCCGTCGGGGAACCTGCACGAACCGAAAGGATGTTAGTGTGCCAGAGCGAGTCGTTAGTCGACGATGCACACCGTTCGATTTACCGATCCATCCGGCTACCCCCGGACTGGCGAGTTGACCGATGACGGAATCGACACCGGCGACCGGCTCTACGATCCGGATTCGGTCACCGTGTTGCCACCCTGCGAACCCACGAAAATCGTCTGCCAGGCCGGCGGGTTCATGGATCACCGGGAGGAGTCCGGATTCGACGATCTTCCGGAACGTCCCGAGCTATTCCTGAAGACACCCAACTGTGTCGTCGGCCACGGCGACGCCATCGAACTCCCCCCAGGTCGGGACGAGATTCACTTCGAAGCCGAGTTCGGTATCGTCATCGACCAACAGTGTCGAAACGTCCCGGAATCCGAGGCGATGGACGTCGTGGCGGGCTTTACCTGCGTCAACGACATCTCGAACCGCGACGACCAGGCTGAGGAGCGAAACTGGGTTCGCGGAAAGGCGTTCGACTCGTCGTTACCGATGGGGCCCGTGATGGCCACACCCGACGAGGTGCCCGACGACGCCCGCCTCGAGCTACGCCTCAACGGCGACACCAAACAGGAGACGACCCGCGACATGATGATCTTCTCCGTCGCCGAACTCGTTGCCGAGGTCACCGAACTCATCACCCTCGAGCCGGGTGACGTCATCGCGAGCGGAACGCCGTTTGGCCCGGATTCCCTCGCCGAAGGCGACGTCGTCGAGGTCGAGTTCGAGGGCGTCGGAACGCTCGAGAATCACGTCACGACGCGGTAAGGCGGAGCGGCCATCGCAAGCAGAGCGCGATGTGAGCAAGCCCAACTCCGCGCGTCGACAGCATTATAGCAATCGGCTCGAAGAGTCGGGTATGGTCGTCGTCACGCTCGGTCGGCAGCTCCAGTCGAAATCCGACATCGACGAACTGCACGATCGGGTCGACGTCGGAGTCAGCGTTTTTCGGCGAACCGATGCTCAGTACCTGATTTTCAGCGGTGGCCGGACGAACCAGGTACTCCCACGATCGGAGTCTGCGGAGATGGAAGCGTACGGGCTCGAGGCTGGCATCGACCCGGATCGGATTCGCCTCGAGAATCGGTCACTCGATACGATCGGGAACGGTTACTTCAGTCGACGACTCATCGATGGACTGCCCACAGCGGTGGACACGGTGTATCTCGTCACGTCCGCGTACCACCTCGAGCGGGCGACGTACGTCTTCGACCAGTGCGTCGGCGATCGGTACGACGTCGTGCCGGTCGAAGCCGGTCCGGGCCGTCAGGAGAGACGACGAGCGGAGCGACAGCGGTTGCGGCGAACGCGCGCCTTCTTCGACGGTGTCTCCTCCGGCGACGTCGAGACAATCGCGAGACGACTTCAGGAGCGACACGACTACTACGACGAGCTATCGGTGGCACACGCGTGAGTGGAGAGTGGGGAGGGACGGTAAGTGCGGTGAGTGTCGAAGGGCAATGAAGGCGGAAAACTCGGCGACGGCTCGAGTGAAACGGAGTCAATGACGGGCTCGAGACCCACCGCCGGCCTCACAGCGAGGTGAGGTTGATCTCGATGACGTTGACGCTTCGCATGATCATATCCGGCAGCTCGCGCTGGAGTCGATCCTCGTCCATCCGACTGGACGGGCCGATGATGCTCAACGCACCGAGTACGTTCCCCTGTTGATCCGTGATCGGTGCGCCGACGCCGACTAATCCCTGAATCGTCTCCTGTTCGTTGAACGCGATCCCGCGCTTTTGAACCTCTTTCAACTGCTCGTGGAGTTGCTCGGTGTCAGTGATCGTCTTGTCGGTTAGCTGGGTCAGGCCACGTTTCTCAACGATCGCGTCGACGCGTTCCGGCGGCAGATGTGCCAGGATCGCCTTTCCGACGGCCGTGTGGTGGAGTTCGCTCCGGTGGCCGACGTGCAGCGGCGTCTGAACCGCCTGTTCGCCGTGGGCGACGTGCAAACAGACCCCGACACCGTGTTCTTCGACGGTAAACAGCGCCATCTCTCCGCTCTTTTCTGCCAGTTTGTCGACCTCCGTGCGGGCGAGGTCGAGGATGGAGATCCGGGACTTCGCGTGGTGGGCGACGTCGATAAACCGAAGCCCTAGGTGGTAGGTTTCATCGGTTTCCTTGATCACGTAATCGTTCGCCTCGAGCGTGGCGAGGTGGTTGTGAACGGTTCCCTTCGTGACGCCGATTTCCCTGGCGATTTCGGTGACGCCAGCACCCCCGCTCTCGCGAAGCATCTCGAAGATGTCCAGCGTCGTTTGGACGGCCTGGATCCGCTTTTTCGACCCCCCCGAACTCCGTTTTGACGTCATACTGTCCGGTTACGACCGCACGCCACTTAATTGTTCAGGCGTGGTAAACACACCGTGCCACGGCGAACGTCCTGATACCCGATGAGTCCACGTGTGCACGCTGGTAAAACCGATTCGCTCGACCAACAGCCACGGTTAAGTGACTGGGAGAATCCGATACGGTATGAATCGACACACCGACGTCATCCATCACCCGAGACACCGTCGAACCAAACAGCCACCTCGAGAGGCAACGACATGAAGCTCGGACTTTGTACGATTGCGGCCGGGAACCAGCCGATCGAGACGGTGGCGTCGATCGCCGCGGACGCCGGATACGCCGGCATCGAAATCTGGGGCCGCGGGCACATCGGCGACGGCTCGGAGGCGGCCTGTCGGTCGGTTCGCGAGGCCGCCCGGGACAACGACCTGGAGATCCCCGTCTACGGCTCGTACCTCCGACCGGGGACGGACGGGTTCGACGCGATTGACGAAGAACTCGAGATAGCCGATCGACTTGGCGCCTCCCTGATCCGGGTCTGGGCCGGACACGAGGAGTTTCAGGATCGGTCGGACGAGCACTGGAGGCGGACGATCGACGACCTGCAGACCCTCTCCGATCGGACGGCTGAAAACGGGATCGGCGTAACCGTCGAGAAGCACGAAGGAACGCTGACGAACACCCAGGACGGTGCCAGACGACTCATCGAGGCAGTCGATCGTCCAAACTGCGGACTCAACTGGCAGCCGTTGTTTGGCCTCAGCCCCGACGAGGTGCTTGCGGAAGCCCGCGAACTCGCCCCGCTGTCGAACAACGTCCACGTACAGGCCGTCCCCGAATCCGGCCGCCCGCCCGACGAACGGTGCCTGCTCGAGGACGCGTTCTTCGACGTCCCGGCCGTCGTCGACGCGTTCGAGGAGGCGGGGTTGGACGGTTACGTCGAAGTGGAGTTCGTCACCGACGATCTCGCGTTCGAGGAGGCCGCTGAACGGGATCGTGAGTACCTCGAATCGATCCTCGCCGGGCGTACCGAGTAGCGTCTCGAGCGAGCACCGTTCGTCTTCGGCCTCGGGTGGACAGTCGCCACGCGCACTGTTGTGATCGGGCGATCGTCGGGAAGACAGGAGAAAACGAGTTGAGGGCTCGGTCACGGGCGGTTCGTGGCGTCCGGCAGTCGGCGGTCAGCGACTACGGCCGAAGTACCGCCTTGACGAGACCGTCACGCCGTTCCCGAACCGCATCGAGCGCGTCCTCGAACTCCTCGAGCGGGAACTCGTGGGTGACGACGCCGTCGATGGTGAGGTCGTCCCGCCGGAACAGTTCGATCACCTCGTCTACGGCATGTGAGGCGGTCACGCCGCCGACGACGGTGAGTTCCTTCGCAACGATCTGATCCGGATCGAGTTCCTTTCGCTGCCCGAACACACCCGTCAGCACGATCGTGCCCTGTTTGGCAGCGCTCTGGACGCAGGTGTCGAGCACGTCGCCAGCGCCAGCGGCCTCGACCGCAACGTCGACGCCGCGACCGTCGGTGTGTTCCATGATCGCCTCGACTGGATCTTCCTCGTAGACGTTCACCGTTCGCGTGGCTCCGAGCTGTTTGCCGGCCTCGAGACGTGCCTCTCGCGTTCCGGTGAGGACGATGTCCTTGACACCCTGGGCGCGCAGCAACTGAACGCCGTAGAGGCCGAGCGAACCCGGGCCGAGAACGGCCGCCGTGTCGGTAAACGACGTCTGAATCCGCTGTAACGCGTGCAGCGTACAACCGGCCGAGTCGATCTGACTGGCCTCGACGTCGGAGACGTCGTCCGGCAACGGTGTCAGCGTGTACGCGGGCCAGGCCGCATATTTTCGGTAGCCACCGTCGACGGTGAAACCGATTTCCTTGAGGTCGTCACACTGGTAGTACCGACCGTCGCGACACGCGCCGCAGGTGCCACAGAAGATGAAGCCGTGGAGGGCCACCCGCTGGCCGACCTCGAGGTGGTCGACCCCCTCGCCGAGTTCGACGACCTCGCCGGCGACCTCGTGGCCGAGGACGACGGGGTAGTCCGTCCACGGCGGCCCTTCGCCTCCAATGAGGCCAACATCGCTACCACAGATGCCGATTGCCGTCACGCGAACGAGCGCCTCGCCAGGTTCCGGTTCGGGAATCTCACGGTCTTCGGCCCACGCCTCACCCGTGCCGTCGGTGACGACCGCCTGCTGCGTGCCCGATCTGTCGACGCTCATGCCGTCGCGATCACCTCGATTTCGACGCCGATGTCGATCGGGAGATCGGCCACTTCGATCGCACTCCGGGCGGGGTATGGCTCGCTCATGTACTCGGCGTACACCTCGTTGACGTCTTCGTAGGTGTCCATGTCCGTCACGAAGACGGTGGCCTTGACGACGTTCTCGAGTGAACTGTCCGCCGCGTCGAGCACGGCGGCGACGTTCTCGAGCGTCTGGGCGGTCTGTTCGCTGATATCGCTGCTGACGACGTCCCCCGTCTCGGGGTCGACAGGGCCCTGACCGGAGACAAATATACGGTCGCCGTCCCTGATGCCCTGGGAGTACGGGCCGATCGCTGCTGGTGCCTCGTCCGTGTGAATTGCTTCCATAGTTCGAGTCAAGAGAAGGGTCGTTCCCGACTCGGTTAACACTACCGATAGCCCATCCAGGGTGCGTCACCAACGTGGCCGTATCGGCCGCTCGAGTGTCCTGTCCCCCCAAAAGGGCCGCGCATTTCGGCGGGCTACCAGCGGGTGTCCCCGGAGACGAGATCGAACGCCGCCCGACGGAACTCGACGATCGCCTCCGGTGCGATTTTCATCGTTCGCACCTCGTACCCCCCGTTCTCGAGTGCAGACAGCGTCGGCACGTAGCCGACGTAGTCGTTGGCGTACCCGGCCAGCACGAGGGTATCGGCGCGCGAGCGTTCCTTGAACTCGAGCCCGTGTCGGGCGTGTACCTCACCGGGCATCCCGAGAACACCCAGGTCGCCGATTTCGACGTACGGGATAGCGTTCGGAAGTGCGTCGACGTCCCACTTCGCGATCGCGGCCAGCTCCTCCGCGTACCGACGATCCCAGTTTACCTTCTCGTAGCCGACCCCGTCTCCCCGCTCTTCGAGGTGCTCGAGTTGCGCTTCGAGTTCATCGAGACGGCTCTCGATTCTCTCGAGCGACGGCGTTCGTTTCACAGGGAACTCGACGGCTCGGTTCGCACACCGGATCGGCGTTCGCTCGAGCACCGGGGCGTCGTCCGCAGTCGCGTCCGCGACCGCTCGAAGGACGGCATCGCCGACACGCGACCCGACGCGTTCCATCGCCTCGTAAACTGCCGAACCCGAACGGGCGGGTTCCAGCCCACTCGGGTTAATATCGCCCGCCGCGCCGTTGAGGAAGAGCACGGTCGCCCCGTCGCGGTCGGCTTCGATCCGTCGGCGGGCGTACCCCGGCCAGTCCGCCGAGAGAACGGTTTCGCCGGGAGTCGTACACACCGGATGGCAGGCAAAGTTGTACAGAATCGTTTCGTCGCCGGACGCGGTTTCGACGACGACGGCCGTCACGTCGGGATCAATCGGCCCCTGTGGCATCCGAACGTTGCCACCGACGCCACCGGCCGCTCGTCGGTTCTCCTGGACGCCCTCCTCCGTCGCATGCCCCAGCCGAATCCCCGCCGACTCGCGGCGCTCGAACGCCCGTTCGATCGCTCCCACCAGATCCGATTCGATCCCCTCGACCGTCCTCGAGACGTCCTCGTCCGCTCGCAACGGGGGGCTCACGTCGATCGCTCGAGCGGGGAGGTACGGGCCAGCGTGGGTGTGTGTTCCGGCGAGAATAATCGCGTCCAGTTCCACGCCTCGGCTCGAGAGGGCAGCGGTCACGCGATGGGTGAATTCCCGCGACACGTTCAACGCGTCGACAGACGCAATGCAGACCGTGACCGCGCCGTCGTCCAGAATGAGGGCGGTCGCGAACAGTCGATCGTGAACGCCGGTCGAGCGTCCATCTCGCGCGCCGTAGCCGCTCATCACGACAGGGTGATCGGGCGTGATGTCGACGGCGGCCGAACCGGCCCGGAGCCGTGCTTCGTGGGCGTACATCAGATGTCCTCCGGTCGATCGAATTCGAGCAACGTCATGACAGACACGAACGCGTCTCGCCTCTTAACTCTATGGCGAGGCAGACGTTGTCCGCGGCACCATCCACACGATGCGGGCAGCCACAGCAATACTCACAGTCAGTAGTACGGCTGGTACTCCTCGAGAAAGGCCCGCCCATTGGCTCGATACGCTGCCAGATTTCGGCACTCCGGCGTGATCGGTTGCCCCTCCTCGAGGGCCGCGTTCACCGCCAACAAGAGAGTCGCCGCATCGAGAATCCGGTCACTCTGTGACTCGCGTTCCCCCGTGACGACCTCCACGAACGCGTCCAGATACCCGTAATACATTTCAGCCATGTCACGCTCGGAGTTCCCGACGTCGCGAACCGTCGTCTGATCCCCCACGCTGAAAAACGTGAACTGCTCGTAGCCGCTGGGATCGTCGAGTCGGGCAGTCGCGTACGTCCCGTCGGTGAAGACGATGTCGACGGTCTTCCCGGGGTCGTCGGCCGGCATGACGCTTGCCCAGTGAGAATTGACCAGATACGACAGTGCATCGATAACGTGGCATCCGTAGTAAAACGGGTCGTTGTAGCCGACGCAGTAGAGCGTCCGTTCGTCGCCGTTCGCCTGGAACGAGCGAAGCGAGGGGTGGTACGGAACGGCAGAGCCCCCGAAAAACGGCGTCGTTTCGACCGCCGAACGGATCGCCGTCACGTCCGCGAGAGTGCCGGCGATCGGTTTATCGATCAGCGTCGGGACGTCCCGTCGTAAAAACGGGACGGCGAGGTCTCGGTGGGAATTCCAGTCGACGGTGAGAATCATCACCGCGTCGACGGTGTCGGCCATCTCGAGCGGGTCGCTGTATTGGATAGCGTCGTTCCGATCACAGAAGCCCTCTGCGTACGAGTCACTGCGAACGTCGCCGCCATCCCACACGGCCTCGAGCGTTGCCGTCGGGTGGTTTCGGATCGACGTTGCGTACGCTTCTGCGTGACTCGTGTCTAACCCGACGATGCCGATCTCTACCATCTACCACCACTGACCCTTTCACCGACTTATAGTTTACTGCACCATAGGCTCGAAACCATGTTAAACACGGTCTCGAGCGGTTTAGCGAGGAGGTGGTGGAATTATAGAGCCCGTTCGTCCGATACCGGCTATTCGAGCTAATGTGGTGTGTTCCCATTGTACTCGAGCTGTTTTCCCTGCGTAAACAGCCAGTAGAGAGTCCGCAGCCACCAACACCGTGAAACACTGAATACGGCCATCGGTGTCGCAGTGTAATCGATATCGAGCAATAATGATCCGAACGTTGGTGTTTTCTACTGGTAAACGTTCGTGTCTGGCCGGTTCGTTGACCGTGACCACAGTGTTTGGCCACGGTGAGTATACGTCTCCTCATCTGTCGGTGGAGACGAGAGTTCGAACGCACATCCACGTTTAGACCTGAGAAACACAGTAGTCAGCACCGACAAGTGCGGGGTTTACACCCCAGAAACCACAGTCTCCGGTGCACTACCACACGCATACCCCTCCCGTGACCGTCAGCCGCTGTAAAATGTGGCAGTTATGCAGCGTGACGCTCGTACCAGTCCGGTACTACACACCACTCCGCATACCTAGGTGAACCTCCCCCACCCATTACAAAGATATGTCTGTAATATCAAGGACCTTTGTCCTCACCTGTGCCAACCGACGAATGCATTGCCCGAAGTATATCGCATCAGCAGATAGAGTATCGGTCAAACATGTTAGTATTTCATACTGCATTCGAAACAGAGATACTGATACCAACGTATTCCAGACAGCAATCGTTCAACCGCCGTCAATTCGACTGTCGACGAGTCACAGTGTATGAATCCATGGACAGTACCGACTGCCAGAGACACGTGCTCAAAAGTCTTGCTTTCAGGCACCCTTCCAACGAGTGAGAGTCGTACAGAGACACCGCCGCCAACGCAAAAAGGGGAACATCTATCGTCGGAAACGACTCGCCCGTGACGGCTCCGGCAAACCCGATCGACCACTCGATCTCGTCAGAGGACGATGAGCAGTCGGGACGGATCGACAGAACTGAAAGCCAATGAAAAGGCATACCGAATCAATAAATCCGCACATCAGCTATCAAACATGATTACCTAAGTATCGAATTTAAATAATTACACCGGGCGTGTTGGAACCCGGATTCGAGGAGTTCCCAAACACGCAATCCGTCACTCAACGAGCGATAAGGTGTGGACATTTCTGCGGCCGATCCCACGGTAGCGTACCGATCACCCACGATCGTTGTGGTCGGTTACTACACTACCGGTGAGCCGTATTTTGGCAGATTCTCGAGGGCGCTGAACGGGGAAGTTCCGTGTCACAATCCGTCACCCGGCGATGAACGAAGACGGCGAACAAGCGAGTAAATTCGATTTCTGGCTCGTGATTCCGTTACTCACCACCCGGGCAAAAGAGCTGTCAGTAGCAACCGAGGTGGGGCCTACTCACTGGCGATCGGCTCGATACGGGTGTGCTGACCGAGAAGCAGTTCAGTGCCACTGGCTGACCGCGGAGGAGGCGATTTTGTATAGCATAATAAGATTTATCGACCCGAGAGCCAGAAAGGGTAAAACTCCACCAGCGCCCGGCGACCGGCCAGTAGAAGACCCAAAACCCTCGACTTCAGGCGAACACCAGAAATGACTCAACCAGTCTGCAGCTCGGCAAGCGACAACCGAATCCTACACGAGACGATACGAAGGCGAGAACGAGAACGACGACCCCGCCGTCTCGAGTGACGAACCCGAACGAGCAGCAGGCCTGTCATCACTCGTCTCGAGGATGATGAATCGAGTCAGACGATATCGAAGGAGACGATTGGATAGCGGAGGTGCGAAGCAGTGAGAACGATGGCACCCACCTTCAACGCGCGTACAAGTCCATCCGATAGACCCAGATCCTACTATACACGATACCGACGGCCGTGAAAGACGGCGACCAGGACACGTGACGGGATTGCCCAGGCACGTCGGTCGCTCACCTCGAGCACGTTTGGTGGTGCCTACATCAGCTACCTGACGTCCCCGTCCGAATGCCGGTTGTTAACCGAACCGGCACAACCTCCATCGAACCAGCACCAATGGTGCCCCACCGAGAGCCACCACGGCCACAGGTGCCGAAATGGCGCACGTGATTGCCAATACGGGCGTCACCGAGCCTGCGAGCGTTCACCGGGACGATCCGTCGAGTGAGAGTGTCGAACGAATTCGTGGCTGATGAATCATATAATGCTATATGGAATAGAGACCGTTCGGAATTACTGCGTTCGGTCTGTAGACACGTTTCGCTTCTCAGGCAGCGATGCCGGGAGTGAGAGGTCGTCGATGGCCGATTGAATCTCGATTGGGTCGGCTCGATGACCGAGGTGTTCGTGTAAGTGATTCATACACTCGAGCAATCCAGTAATCGCACCCTGTCTCGTCGAGACGTGTCCGATCGTTTCGGTCACCGACAGCTCGCCAATCTGGTGGCGATACTGCAGTTCCCAGCATCGACCGATCCCCAGCGACGGGTGTGCCTGTTCGGCATGACTGTCCTGGGCGATCAGCTCAACTGGTGGCTGGCGACGGCGATAGACCAGTTCGTCTTCACCGACGACAGCAGGCCCCCATCCCGGCGGCAACGCTTCGTGTGGGATTGGGTGGTGATCCAGTGGCATACACGTCGGGAAAAGCTACTCCCCGTTGAATGAATTCGCCTTGCGTAGGCAGCCACCCTTTGTAGGGTACCCATACACCATCATCGTCGGAGACATTCAATCCGGCGGATTGGTCGGTCGAGTGACCGATCTATCCGGGTGATCGGTGCCTGGCTGTGGCCCCGGTTACGGGCCCCATTCGTGGTGAGGATGTCGGTCTCAGGGACGTTTCAACGGGTACTATACCCTCGAGCCACTACAGCGCCACAATGACCGATTTCGATCCTGAACAATTCGAGGACAAGTACGCCAACTACTTCCCCGAACTGCAGCAGGCCTACAAGAACGCGTTCAGCCGAATTAACGAGCGCTACGACTCGACACTCGTCCACGCCATCGACCAGCAGGTGCTCAACGAGAGCGAACCGTTCTACGACGAGGACGACGGGTTCTGGATCGAACTCCCCGACGACCCCTACGACCGAATCACCGGCGTCGTCGTCGAGAAAGAACAGTTCGAACACGTCCTCGAGGCCCACGTCGACGCTATCGAAACGGAACTCGAGCGTATATTCGACGTTCGAGACTGACGATTGGCCGGCAACCGAACACGGACGACGGAAGGTTTAGGGAGGGCGACACCCAACAGGTGTGTATGAGCACGGAGACCCAAGAGGGAGACGACCTCGAAGAGCGCGTCGCGAACTTCCTGCGTCGGAACTTCCCCCAGATCCAGATGCACGGCGGGAGCGCCGCGATTCAGCACATCGACCGCGAGACGGGCGAGGTACACATCCAGCTCGGCGGTGCCTGCAGCGGCTGTGGCATCTCCCCGATGACGATTCAGGCGATCAAGAGCCGAATGGTCAAGGAGATCCCCGAGATTACGAAAGTCCACGCAGGAACCGGCATGGGCGGCGGTGGCGGTGGCATGAGTCCGTCGTTCCCCGGTGAAACCGTCGACGACGGCGACGACGACGACGAAGGGCCACAGGCACCGTTCTAGCGGGGACTGTTTCAGTCACCGACCGGCCGACCGCGACGTGACGTTCTCACTCTCCCACGTTCGAACGAGTCCCGTGAGCAACGCGTTCGTCGGTACCTCGAGTCCCTGCTCTCGAGCGCGCTCGAGCACGAATCCGTTGATCGCGTCGATTTCCGTTCGCCGTCCCGCCACGAAATCCTGGCGCATCGAGGACGTGTTCTCGGCTGTCGCCGTAGCGACCGATTCGAGCGCGGCGAGCGCCTCCCGATTCGAAAGACGGACGCCACCGGCGCGGGCGACCCGTGCGGTTTCGCGTGTGGCAGCCCGTGCGAGTGGGCGGGCTGGCGACTCGAGCACCGCCCCGTTTCGGACGTCGGCGAGCGCCGTCACCGGGTTAATTCCGGCATTGACCGCCAGTTTCTCCCACCGTCGTCGTGGCATCTCGGTCGAGACCGTCGTCTCGAGATCAGCGGCCGAAAACGCCGTCGCGACGACGTCGGCGACCGCCGACGAGCCGCCGTCCGGCGCTCCGAGAACGATTTCGCCCAGGCCGGTACACGCGACGACTCCCGGTTCCCGAAGGGCGGCACCGTAGGTCGCCGTGCCCGCCAGTACGGGACACTCGAGGTGCGCCGAGAGCACCTCCTCGTTTCCCATCCCGTTCTGGAGGGAGAGGACGGCGTCGAACTGCCCCATCGCCAGCGCCGTCGCTGCCGATTCCGTGTCGAACGATTTGACGGTCACGAGGGCGAGGTCGGCCTCGAGTTCGCGGCCGTCGGTCGTCGCCTCTGGGGAGACCGTAGTCTGGACGGCGTTTTCGATCCGAAGTCCGCGTTCGGTGACTACCCGTGCATGGGGGTCGCGAGCGACGAGGGTGACGTCGTGTTCGCGGGCGAGGAGGCCGCCAACGAGACTGCCGAGACTACCCGCCCCGAAGACGACGATGTCCATACCTGGTCTGGCGAGCGGTGGTGGCAAAATCGTTTTCCTCCTGGAAGCGTCGTGGCGGGACGCACCTCACAATCCCGGAGCAGTGCGGCGAGTTCACCGTCGCCCGAGTGGACAGACACGCTCGTGGTCACGGTATGGGGCAGCCTCCGAATCGTGCCCATTCGAGATGACGGGAGGTAGCCTACGTCCGCGCTCGAGCAGGGTGTGCGCTGTGTCGTGTAAACGGAATGTGCCCGTGTTCGAAACGTGCGACCCGGCACTACAGCGCCGCGCAAACGTCCGTGATGAGGCCGTCGACGCCACTCTCCGCCAGCTTACGCGCCTCTTCGGGAGAGGTGATCGTCCACGGTTCGACCAACAGACCCCGTTCGTGTGCGCGTTCGACCAGCGGCGTCCGAAGACACAGCTCGAGTCGTGGATGGATCGCGACGCACTCTAGCTCCAGGGCCGTCTCGAGAAGCTGATTCACCGGCTGTCGAATGTACACTGGGACAGACGTTCGAGCGACCACACCGCGGGCGCGCCTGGCCAGCCAAGTCTCCCGAACGATCAGCGCGCAGTCCGCACCGGCCGTACTCGCCGTCTCGACGATCGACTGATCGAACGACGAGATAAGTACGTCGTGGTCGAAACCAGCGGCGAGGTCGAGCACATCAGGAACTATCCCCCGCTCTTTGAGATCGAGAACCAGCGACGTCGACGCCGGAGCGGTCTCGAACACCGCCTCGAGTCGCGGTATCGATTCGTCGCTCTCGAGTACGGTGAAATCGCGGAGTTCCTCGAGGGTGTGCGATTCGAGGGCACCCGTCCCGTCAGTGACTCGGTCGAGGGTATCGTCGTGGAACACCACGAGTTCTCCGCTACCGGCACGGCGAACGTCGACCTCGACGGCATCTGCCACCCGGCTCGAGTGCTCGACCGCTGCGAGCGTGTTTTCTGGTGCCTCGAGTGCACAGCCCCGATGACCGACGAGACGAGGCGGTTCAGTATCACGATTCGGTGGTCGGTGCAGGGTGAGTCGAACACCGGTCGTCCCGACCACACAGCCGAGGCTCGCGTCCCGCACGAACTCGCGACGAGAGCGCCCGGTCGTCATCGTGGCTCAGTAGGTGCCCGACCCCTTTGATCTCTTCCCCGAAACGGCGTTGTATCGCGACACCGTGCCCGGAGGGCAAGAGTTAGATGTAGCGAGCGCACACACTCGTACTCGTGATCCGAAAGTGTTCGTAACGAATTCGAGACGTGACGGTCAAATTGCGGGGCGATGAGCGAGCAGTACGCGGGTGCGATACTCGATCTCGATGGCACCGTCTACCGTGGAGAACACGCAGTCGACGGCGCTGTAACCGGTATCGAGCGCCTTCGAGCAGCGGGCGTCGATCTCGTCTTTCTGACGAACAACCCGATCGAACGTCGTTCCAGCTATCGGGATCGGCTGGCGGCCATCGGGGTCGACGCCGACCTCGAGTCCGTGTTAACCGCAGCGACGATCAGCGCGACGTATCTGGCGAATACCCATCCCGACGAAGCGACGTTTGTGGTGGGAGAGACACCCCTTGTCGAGGAACTCGAAACAGCCGGGGTGACGACGACGACCGATCCATCCAGGGCGGAGGTCGTACTCGCGTCGATGGATCGAACCTTCGAGTACGCCGATCTGGAGGACGTCCTCGACGCCTTCGAGAACGAACCCGCGTTCTACGCAACGAATCCCGATCGGACGTGTCCGGTCGCTGATGGCGAGATACCCGACGCTGCGGCGATGATCGGTGCGATCGAGGGGCTCACCGGTCGGGAACTCGACGGAGTCATCGGAAAGCCATCCGCGACGGCCGTCACCGTCGCAGCTGAACAGCTGGGTGTCGACCCCATGCGGTGTCTCGTCGTGGGTGACCGCCTCGAGACCGATATCACGATGGGGCAGCGAGCGGGGATGGATACTGCCCTCGTGTTGTCGGGCGTCACGGATCGGAACCAACTCGATGGGTCGACCGCCGATCCGTCATACGTGCTCGAGTCGCTGGGCGATATCGAGGCGGTGCTCGAGTCGTGACCGGTTCCGATTTCGACGTGGTAGTGATTTCGTGTGCTGTGTGTGAATGACGACACCTCCCGAACCCGTTCGCCTCAGGAGCGGTTCCGAGTTCACCGGAGAGTTATATATAAACTACAAAATTAATTTGTTACTGAGGGAGTTTGAATAGTAGTAAATAATATCGCAGTACCCCGGTTTGCTGGTTTAAATTATGGGTCTTGAAAAGAGTTTCCAGTAAATATTTATGTTATGATTCCTAATGGTTGTTTATGCCTGACAAGCACTCACGACGATCAGTTCTCGCGGGGGCCTCGGCAGCCACTGCACTGGGCCTCGCAGGATGTCTCGGTGGCGACGACGACGACGGCGACGGCGACGTCGACGACGATGTCCTGAACTTCTGGCACGCCATGGGTGGTGGCTCTGGCCAGCTCCTCGACGACATGGTCGAAGGGTACGATGGCGCAAACAGCGAGTCCGAGTATCAGGGCAGCTACGAGGACATCCTCCAGAGCATGTTCGGGGCCATCGAGGCCGGCGAGATGCCCGACGTGGTCATGATCGACAGCCTGCACAACCAACAGGTGCTCGACACCGAGGCGACCCAACCGGTCTCCGCCCTGTTGGGAGATGACTTCCCGACCGACGACCTCGTTAGCGCCGTCCAGGACTTCTTCGTTGTCGACGGCGATTTGAACTCGATGCCGTTCAACAACTCGAACGCAATCTTGTACTACAACAAGGACGCGTACGAGGAGGCCGGACTCGACCCCGAACAGCCACCGGAAACGCTCGAGGACGTTCGCACCCACTCCGAAGCGCTCGTCGAATCCGGCGCGACGAACTACGGGATCACCTGGCCAAACCACGTCTGGTTCGTCGAAACCTGGTACTCGCTTGCCGACGAACTCATCCTCGACGAGGAGAACGGTCACACCGGCGCGCCGACGACGATGTACGCCGACACCGATTTCGCCCACGAACTCTGGACGTGGTGGAAAGAGATGTACGAGGACGACCTCTTCATGAATCCGGGTATCGAAGCCTGGAGCGAAGCCCGCAGCGCGTTCCTCACCGGTGAAGTCGGCATCAAACTCGACTCGACTGCGGCCGTCGAATCGACCCTCTCCGGAGCCGAAGGCGACGTCGACGGCGACGACATCGACGAAGAGGACGTCGACGCGTTCGAACTTGGAACCGGGTTCTACCCCTCGCCAACCGAAGAACGCACCGGCGTCGTCATCGGCGGCGCATCGCTGTGGGTCAGTGGCGACATGTCCGACGAACGCGAGGAGGAAGTCGGAGGTCTGCTCGAGCACCTGACCTCCGTCGACCAGCAAATCGAGTGGCACCAGGGCAGTGGCTACTACCCGATCCGGAACGAGGCTATCGACGAACTCGAATCCGATGGCTGGTTCGAGGACAACCCCCACTATGCGACGGCGTTCGATCAGCTGCTCGAGTCCGAGACGACGCCGGCAACCTTGCGCATGCTCGTCGGCCCAGCCCGGCAGGTGCAGCTGACGATCCAGGAGGAGTCCCAGGAGATCTTCTCCGGCGCTGTCAGCGTCGATGAGGGATTACAGAACATGAAAGAAGACGTCGAGGAAGAGCTCGAACGGTACGACCGCGTCGCGAACCAGTAAGGCTCGACACGCGTCGAGTTCGTTTTCACCATGTCACGAGAAATATACAATCGGTCGTGGGTGGCGTATCTATTGTTGTTGCCGACACTCGTCGTGTCAATCGTTTTCCTATATTACCCGGCGATCCGAGCCGCGTATCTCAGTCTGTACGAGACGCTACAGTTCGGGACGATCCGGGTCTGGACGGGGCTCGGTAACTACCAGTACCTGCTCACCTCGAGCGATTACCACAGTAGTATCGGTATCACGATCCTGTTTTCGCTGATCGTCATCATCGGGGTGTTGACCATCTCGCTGGTGATCTCGTATCTCATTTACGAGGTCAGCGTCGGGCAGTCGTCGTATCTCATCGCCGCGATCTGGCCGTACGCGTTGCCGCCAGCGGTCGCTGGTATCGTGTTTTTCTACATCATCCACCCGACGCTGGGGGTGTTCACACAGCCGATCGAGGCGATATTCGGGATCAACGTCGACTGGTTCACCAACGGCAGACAGGCGTTCACCATCGTCACGATCGCCGTTATCTGGAAACAGATCGGCTACAACGTGATCTTCATGATCGCCGCGTTGAACAACGTCCCGGACGCACTGGGGGAGGTTGCCGATCTGGACGGCGTCGGCAAGTTCCATCGGCTAGTTCGGGTGTACGTCCCGCTCATCTCGCCGACGCTGATCTTCCTGATCGTGATGAACACGATCTACGCGTTCTTCCACACGTTCGCGTTCATCGACATCCTCACGCAGGGTGGGCCGGGCGGTGCGACGAACATCATGATCTACGACCTGTACCGAAACGCCTTCGAGTTCAACAATCACGGCCTGGCGTCGGCCCAATCGGTGATCCTCTTCTTCGTCGTGGGGATTCTGATGTACGCCCAGTTGCGCGTCTCCGATCGCTATGCACACTACGGGTGATCACACATGAGCACTGACACACAATCACAGTCGACGTCGCCACCGAACACGATCACCGTCTTCGATAGACGGCTCAACCCGGAGCAGACACTCAAACGGCTCCTGGTTCACCTCGTGCTCGGGTTCTCGGTGTTCGTGATGGCGGTTCCCATCCTGATCGCCGCCATCGTGAGTACACAGGAAGTCGGCATCGTCACCAGTTTCAGCGACTTACTGCCCGGCTCACAGCTGATCGACAACTACCAAACGGTGATGACCGACTACAACTTCGGCGTCTACCTGATGAACTCGTTCATCATGTCGATCATCATCGTCGTCGGGAAACTCGCCATCTCGCTATTTGCCGCGCTGGCGATCGTCTACTACGACTTCCCGTTCAAGAACCTGATGTTCTTGATCATCCTGTTCACGCTCATGCTGCCCGTTCCGGTGCGGTTCGTCCCGCTGTTCAACATCGTGACGGATCTCGGCTGGTACAACAGCATGCTCGCGTTGACCATCCCGTATCTCGCGAGTGCGACCACCGTCTTCCTGCTCCGCCAGCACTTTTACTCGATTCCCGCGTCGATCGTCGAACAGGCGAAACTCGACGGGATCGGGCCATTCAAATTCCTCATCTACGTCCTGATTCCGATGTCGAAAGGCATGCTCGCAGGCGTCTCCGTGATCATGTTCATCTACGCTTGGAACCAGTACCTCTGGCCGCTGGTCATCATCGACTCCCAGAGCCAGCAGGTCACCCAGGTCGGGATTACCCTGCTCCAGGGAGACATTCAGGCGGGTGAGTTGCAGTGGGCAATCGTCATGGCAGGCGCGATCATCACCCTGATCCCGCCACTACTCGCGCTGATCATCTTCAAGAAGCCACTCCTCGAGACCTTCGGGGTGCAACAGAAGTAACAATGACAGAGATTACACTCAACAACGTCACAAAGCAATTCGAGGACGTAACGGCAGTCGACTCGATCGATCTCACGATTAACGAGGGCGAATTTCTGATCCTCGTCGGCCCATCCGGCTGTGGGAAATCGACCACGCTCCGGATGCTCTCGGGGCTCGAAACCGTCACCGAGGGGGAGATCTTCACGAACGGCACCGAGATTACTCACGTAGCCCCGAAAGACCGTAACGTCGCGATGGTGTTTCAGAACTACGCGCTCTATCCGCACATGACCGCTAAGCGGAACATGAGCTTCGGGATGAAGTCGGCGGGCGACTACACCGACGACGAAATCGAGCGCCGAGTCATGGAAGCCGCGTCGATCCTCGACATCGAGGATCTGCTCGAGCGGAAGCCGAAAGCGCTCTCCGGCGGGGAACGACAGCGCGTCGCCATCGGTCGCGCGCTCGTTCGCGACCCCGACTACCTGCTCATGGACGAGCCGCTGAGCAACCTCGACGCCAAACTCCGGATCCAGATGCGCGCGGAGCTGAGCCAACTTCACGACGAACTCGGCACAACCACCATCTACGTGACCCACGACCAGACCGAGGCGATGACCCTCGGCGACCGCGTCGCCGTGATGGACGGCGGCCGCATCCAGCAGGTCGCCGAACCACAGACGTTGTACGATTATCCGGCGAATCAGTTCGTCGCGGAGTTCATCGGCAGTCCCGCGATGAACACTGTCCCGGTCACGATCGAACGCAACGGCACCAAACACGTCGCCACCTCGGCCTCGGATCAACTCAGAATCGCCCTCCCGGAGAGTGAGGGGCTGGAAGGTCTCGAGGGAACGATGATGCTACTCGGGGTTCGACCCGAAGACCTCTCGGAGGGGACGGCAACGGACGACAACCGCGTTCGAACCACCGTCTCCGTCACCGAACCGCTGGGGGACTCGATGCTGTTACACGGCCACGTCGAATCCGAACTGCTCAAATTCCAGATCGAGGCGCGACGGCAACTCGAGACCGGAGAAACCCTCGATTTCAGCGCCGATACGGATCGGATTCACCTGTTCGATCCCGAAACCGGTCACGCACGGTATCACTCGGATCAGTCGGTCGACGCGCCCGACCAGACACCGACACACTGACAGCCATCGGGCCAACGGTATCACTCACTGACGTTCAGTCGATGACGACAATTACCGACCGCGTGGAGAGACGGATACGCAGCGACTCGTCGACGAGTGTCATCACCGACCAGTCGGCACTGGATCCAACAGCCTATCGAGTCGACGTAGCGGGCCGCGGGCCAGATATCGAACGATTACTCGACCTGCTCGAGCCAGCCCTCTCAGCCGACGGACGGCCGACGGTGTACGCGTGGGGCCCGAAAGGAGCCGGTAAATCGACGATTCTCGTCGGCGTCGTCCGGGCGATTCGGCGGGTCGGCGGCGACGACAGGGAGCTGTTTTACACGTCGACGCGGACGACCGAACGGGACGTCCCTGTTGCGACCTACCTCGACGCCCGCAGCGTCACGAGCGAGTTCGCGTTTTATCGTGGTCTGCTGGCATCGGTCATCGGTTCCGAGGCCGTGCCAACCAACGGCATCAGCACGGAAGAGCTTCGAGAACGAGTCGAGTCCGCGCTCACGCCGCGCCACGCGGCACTGATCGTGACCGACCACCTCGACGACACTCGAGCGCCGCCGGCGACGGAAATCGCGTCCTGGATCGACGGCCTCGAGACCCGGACGGCGTGGGTTGCGAGCGGCCGGAGCCCCCCTGACGACGTCGACATCGCGTTCGACCACTACCTCGAGTTCGATCCCTATCGTCACCACACGCTCGTCGATATCCTCACCGGCCGGGCCGACGCGGGGTTGACAAGTGGGTCGATCATGCACGACCAGCTGGACGCGATCGCCGAGTGGGCAGACGGTGACGCCCACGACGCGCTGGTCGCGCTGTTTGTGGCAGCGAGGGCGGCAGCGGCCTCGGACGATCACCGGATCGACGATGACACGAGGGCTCGAGCGGTCGAGCGCCTCCCCGACGATTGCGTCTCGCTCCACCGCGTGTTCGCATTACCTGCCGATCGTCGAGAGCTCCTGTATCGGTTCGGTGCCCTGTCGACGACGGAGACGGCCTCGGTCGGGGCGACCGCGAAGGCGCTCGCCTCCCACCCGGCGATCGAGTTACAGGCATCGACGGTCAAACGGCTGCTGTACGAACTCACCGAAGACGGGCTGTTTCGTCGCATCGACGGGGAAAGCGACGGTCGTGGCAGGCCACCGAGCACGCTCGAACCACGGTTTCCGGTGTCGGTGTTCATGGCATTACACGACTCGGACTCGGATTCGGATTCGGACTCGAACCCAAACGAATGATCGAACCACCCTCGACCGGCGTCAGTCCTCCGTCCAGTACATCAGATTCTCCTTTTCGGTGCCACAGCCGGGACAGGTGTCTGGAAGCCCTTCGTTGATCGCACCCATCTCGCCACACTCGGTACAACGCCACATCAACTCGGCTTCGCCGAACTCGTGGCCCGCTCGAGCGTGTTCGACGCTCAACGCTTCGACGCCCTCGCGCGTGGTGACGAAGAATCCGCCGTGGTCGAGTCCGCGGATCGTCCCGAGTTTCGTGCCCTCCTCGTCGTAGACGACCTGTCCGAAGGTGACCTCGTGAACGTCCTCAATTGCGTCCTGTTCGCCTTCTCTCGCAGGTGTTTCTCCCATACGATTGCGGGCCACGAGGAGGGGCATAAAGCTACGACGCCGATCCCTCGAGCGAGACGACACTCAGCCTCGAAATCACGTTCGCGCTGTCGCTGTGGGGAATGACTCGAGTGACCCGGCACGAGAACCCTTATTGATACGAGACTCCTCATGGACACAAGACCCCCTCCCGGGCTCGAGGCCCACACACGGTGGCCGTGAGCGGTCGGTCGCCGTGGCGACGGCGGCCGGCCGCTCGCCGGGGGAGGGCAGGCTTCTCACCGACGATCACCGCGAGCGAGGTGAAGCCGAGCAAGCGGCTTTTTGGCCGAGATTTTTACGCGAGCGGTGAGCGATGCGAACCCGAGCGGAAAAATGTCGTTACATGAAATCCGCGATGCCGCTCTGCTTGTTTTTGTCGTTCTCGAAGATGCTCTCGAGAGCCTGCTCGAGCACTTCCAGGCGCTGTTTCGTGTAATCGCGACAGCCGTACTCCTCGGCGACCTCGATCGCGGTTTGCATGTACTTGTTCACCGAGCCCTTGTGCACCGTAAGGTTGACCCGACCGCCACACTCCCGACAGACCTCCGTCAGCGGCATTCGCCGGAACTTCTCCCCGCAGTCCAGACAGCGCGTCTCCTGGCGCGAAAACGCCCGCAGGTTGCCGATCAGGTCGGGCAGGAAGTGGTACTCGATCACCCGCTCGGCGACGTCGGTCTCGTCGACGGCCTCGAGTTTGCGCGCTAACTCGAGCTGGGCGTCCATCTTGTCCATCATCGAGCCCAACGTCTTGTACGCCGAGAGATCCGGCCCCATGGCGATGTCGGTGGTGTCGTGGGTGTGCTCGAAGCCGGTGTACTCCTCGTCGGTGCTCAGGGTGTCCTCGGCGATCTCGACAAGGGTCTCGACCGCGCCGGGGTCTGCCTGCTCGAGGGTGGCCTCGTAGAACTCGCGAGGGTACCGCGAAACGACGTCCATGTTGTGGGCCTCGTCGTCGATCTCGGAGGGATCGATTCTCGAGGACATGACGAGGGGGGCGTCCATCGAATTGTGGGCATAGAGCCAGTTCGACGTAAATATCGGTTCGCCGCCGACCTGAAGGTCGTAGAGATGCCCGTCGTACTCGACGCGCTCGATCGACGTGATCCGAAGGTACGACAAATCACCATCGACCAGCGGGCGGATCGCCTCGAGGTTTCGTTCCGCTTCAACGGAGAGGTCTCCAGCGTCGAGTTCGTCGACGATTTCGCGAAGTTTTTCGAGTGAGATGTTTTCCCGTCGTTTGAGGTACTTCGGGATGATCTGTTTCACTCTCTCGACATCCATCTCACGAATCGCCATCAACTCGTCAGGAATCGTGACCACGAGACTCTTCGGATGGTAGGGATCGTCGCCGTCGAGTATCCGCCGAAGCGGATTGTCGTAGGCGCCACCGGACACATTCACGTCGAATATCGGCTGCCGGGGCGGGTCGCGTTCCCGACGGGAGATGTTCGCAACGAGACCCAATCTGTGACACAGGAATACGATGCCGTCTTTGACGTCCTCGCTGGTGGTGTGGAAATTAATCCCCGTGTAGTTGTCGTCGCTCGGTTCGGAGCCATCGCCCGCGATGAATCCGCGAAGGAAGGCAAGCACAGTGTCCCTTTCAGCTCGGAGGATACAATCTGGAACAACCTTCTCGCTCGAGTTATACGACTCGCGCTTTTTAAATCCGAGGTCGTACAGCACGTCAAAGAACACGGCAGGAAACGCGATCTCGTACGATTTGTTCGACCACCGAACACTTGGTTCACAGCCGATCACTGCTTCCGTAGCCTCGACGACGCGATCGACCAACTCCTCGTCAGCGTTGTAAATCGTCGGTCGACTCGCCGATAGTGACCCTTCGGCGACGAACATGCCGAGTAACCACGCGAAGTCCGCATCGACCTCGATGTACCGGTCGATACAGTCGGACGACCCCATCCAGCCAACCGCGCATTCGTGGGGAAGCGTCCGCTCACCGTGTTCACTCTCGATCGCCTCAAGTGTGGATCGATCGACCTTCTTTTTCCGAAGTCGGTATGAAAGTCCACCATCGAACGCGACTCGTGTGTCGCTCCCCCGTTCGGCGTCGTTCCAGACCTCCGAAAGCCACTCCTCGTGAGCGTCGTCGATAAGGACATACGGGTCATCGACACACTCGAGGACGTCGATCTTCGTCTCGATTGGATCGACGTCGAGAGTACGCGGGGCGACGATCAACTCGCCCGGTTCGAGATCCGAACCGGCCACCTCCTCAATGCCGTCTTTGTATCGGAACAGACTGTGGTCGGTCGTGATCTCGATCTCCCGACCGAACTGGGTTCGTATTCGAAGGAGTTCTTCGTCGTCGTCGGCCCGATATCGAATCGCCTTCTCGATTGGCTGTGGGGACGCCTCGTGATTCTCGTCGAAGGTGTAGGTCGTCCACCTCTCGAGTGCAACCGTTTTCTTGTGAAACTTTCCGTCGATCTCGATCGGTAACTCGAGTTCGTCCCAGAACTCGTCGAACGTCATAAACCGAAGGTTGCCATCGGGGTCGAACGCGATCAGTCGAGAGTCTTCGGCGACGCTACCCCCTCGTTTATCCGGGAGATACGACCGCGAGAAGTTGAGCAGCCCATCCATAAGCAACATTACACAATCCTCGTCACCGTCACATTGCTTCGCGTATAGTTCATTGGCGACGAGCGTGTGGGTCTCTGCAACCGTGAGGCAGTAGGTGTATTCCACATCGGATGGCACAATCTGGGCTCGTGCTACTATATCAACCTCCGGACGACCGCCGTCAGTCGTCTGAGAGACCGACTGATCCCGAGATATTCCCGGTTCTGGCGGGACGGGGATCGCATCGTCACACTCAAGATCGCTCGCCGGCACCTGCTCCAGGCCGCCGTTCCACACGACCATCGTGTGATCTGGGGTGACTGTTAGCGTTCGACCATGCTCCGTTTCCACGCGGATGAGGTGATCGGGAGCCGGGTGTTTCGAAACGGCGGTAACGGGTTTCGAAACGGTCGCTCCTGAATCGGTTATCGACGGTACCGCCACGGATCCGTCGAGTTCCTGAACGAAGGTGCCGAAATCGTCCGTGTGCGGGTCGGTCAGCCTCGAGTCGACGAACTGCTCGATTGTCTCCGCTCGAGTTCGTCCGGACTCGTCTTCGAACCGAATCTCTGTATCCGGATGGAAGCAGTTCCGGCGTTTCGCAGCGTGGAAGAACGGATGAGCGTATCCGACCGCTGCGCTCGTGAAACCAATCACCCTCCCGACAGTTGCCGCAGACGTGTGGGGTGCCATCCCGAACACCAGCTCGCCCACGAGATCCTGTCGATCCTCGAGTTCGTAGAACGGCTCGAGGCCGTAGTACTGCTCGAGGAGGTCGTCGATGAAGGCGGCCGTTTGCATCATGTGCTGGGCCGCGCCATCCGAGAGGACGATGTCCTGCACCTTGAGCTCGACCAACTGATCCTCGTGGGTGAGCGGTTCGCCGTGGATATCCTCCTCGTAGCCGAGCGCCTCGAGCTGGCCGACCGTAATGTCGAGTTCGCTGGCGCGCACCGACGTCACGGGGAGGTCGGTCATGTCGTAGCGGACGGTGCCGTCCTTGAAACTCGAGACGTCGTGTTTCGCCCGGAGGACGCCTTTTTCCATGGGTTCGGGGATTTTGTTCGTCGACGTCAGCCCTTTCACGCCCTTGAGGATCTCGAAGGCGTTCTCGCGCTCGCCGACGGCCTCGAGGGCGTCGCGGTAGGCCGCGTGGACGTCGATTTCGGTGAACTCGACGCAGGTTGCCTCGCGTTCGCAGTGTCCACACTCGACGCGGCCGGCCTCGTCGGGATCGATCTGGGTGTCACAGTCGGGACAGCGGTAGTCCGGCACCGTTCGAGCGTTGCACTCGGGGCAGCGGTTCTTGTAGGTCTCCTCTCCACAGGTCTCACAGCGCTGGCGGCCGATCTGCACCTCGATGACGCCGGGGGTGTCCGACATCGTCTCGGCGTACTTGCCCGCGTCGGCGACGTTACGCTGGGCACCGCCCGCCTCGCCGATGGGGAACAGGGTGTGTACCGGCGGGCTGAGATCCCGGCGTTCGGATTTTTCGGGCCGACCCATCCGGGTTCCGATGCGCGTCGGGGCGCACTCGCGGACGGCGAACGGGGCGACCTCGTTGACGGCCTCGATGGCGTTGTCGCCCGCTGTCTCGACGCCCCAGGTGCGGGCGCGCTCGCTGAGGTCGTCGTCGGCCCAGGTGCGCTCGAGCGTCGGTTCCTGAGCGTCGGCCTCGGCTCCGGTCTCGGCCCCGTCGTCGACCGCAATGCCAAGCGTCCGGACGAACGGAAGCCAGTCGTCGATCTCGAGGCGGTCGGGGCGCTGGCGGTGTTCGATGACGATGGCTTCCAGGGCGTCCCTGGTCGCGTCGGTGTACTCGAGGACCAGCGAGCCCGTGTCGCTCTCGATGGTGGCGTCGCTGACGGCGTCGGCGAGCGTACTGAAGGCGTCGACGCCGAGGTCGTGCCACTGGTAGGTGTACGCCGGGTGGATCGGTGCGTCGTACTCGAGAGCCCACTCGAGGGCCTCGTCTGCGGTCGGGTGCTCGAGGTCGATTCTGGGGTCGTCCTCGAGGGCCTGGACGTCGGCCCCGGCGGCCTCGAGATCCTGGATCCACCACTCGTAGACGTACGACGCCGGGGCGAGGGCGTGGTTGTTCTCGACGAACTCCCCGTAGTTGACGAGGTACTCGCCAGCGTCGAGAATCTTCTCGACTCCGTTTCTGACCTCGAGGGCCTCCTCGACGTCGTCGATTCGGCGGACGTCGCCGTTGGCCAGCCGAACTGTGGGACCCTCGATGCTGTCGACGGGGATGACCCCGGCGGCTTTGCCGGGGCGTTCGGTCTTGATCTGGGTACCCGTCGCGAGGAAGTCGTCGAGCAGGTGCATCGACGCGGGGTGGACCCCCGCGGTCGCGAAGCCGTGGTTACGTGCGCGACCGTAGCGAAGCCGGAAACCACCCTTCGCGGACGGGTGTGAGAACACGGGTCGACCGGCGATGAGATCCCGGAGGAACTTCGTGGCGGGTTCGACTCGCGGAGGGCCGGTCGGGCGGTCTTCTTCGGGTTCGTCGTTCGCGTCCACAGCATCGTCGTCCTCGCCGTCGTCGCTCTCGTTGGCGTCCCCCTCCGCTACGTCCCCGTCGACATCCTCGTCCTCGTCCGCACCGGCCGCGTCGTCGTAGTACGTCCCGTCGATCAGATCCTGGAGCCACGGCCAGTCGATCTCCTCGAGTTGGGAGGTGTAGCGCTGGATCTTGGGCGCTTTGAGGGCGATCCCCTCGGCCATCACCAGACACATCCCGCCCCGGGCGGAGTTGGTGTCGACGCGCTCGAGATCCCGAAAGCCCGAGACCTCCTCGTCGCCCGTCGCCTCCCCGTCGAGCATGATCGGGAGGTGTTTGGCGATGAATTTCGTCTCTTTATCCTTCGGGGAGTACTGCAAGCCAGTCTCCTTGTCGTAGAGGCCGATCTCTTCGGCGTATCGTTCGATCTCCTCTTTACGAGCGTCGTAGGTCTCGAGACCAACCAGCGCGCGGGTGTAGTCCGCGACGAGCACCGACAGCGCCTGAGCCGTCCCACCCGCGGATCGGATCGGCCCGGCGTAGTAGACGTTGACGAACTCGGTTCCGTCGTCGTTGGTGAGGATCTCGACCTTGTCGATCCCCTCGATCGGGGCCGCGACGACCCCCTCGGTGAGCAGTGCGACGGCCGTTCGTACCGCGCCCTCGACTTTCCCGGCTTTCGTCTCGTACTCGCCGACCGACCCGTCCGCGAAGTCCTCCGCGAGGGCGAGGGCGGCCTCCTCGCGAGACATCTGGCCCTCGAGTTCTCTGACGCGTTCGGCGACTCCCTCGATACCGAGGATGTTCTCGACCCGGTCGGCCATGTCCTTGGCGACCGGAATCTCGACCTCCGGTTTGGGGTCGCCACCGCGCTGTTTGGCCGTCTCGGCGACGTCGAACGCCTCGTCGAGGCGGGACTCGAGGCGCTCGAAGTACTGTTCGTCCTCCTCCCGCATGGTATCAGCGCCCGCCCGGTGCTGGTAGCGGGTACTCGTGTGTGCACTCGAGGGCCGCTCGTCGGTCGCATACCCACGAAGAAGCGACGTTCTCGTTCGTTCCGTCGACTGCACGATCGTTCATGCCAGCATACTGTCGGCCCCAGCAGCAAAATCCCATCGTTCGATGAGTGGGTCGGGAACGGGACAGGGAATATTTGCCAGATTGCGATCGAGAAGCCGTATCGAGGGGCCTATTCGCGAATTCGATACCAGACCCCGGGCGCAAACAGATCAGCGACGCGAACGACCCGAGGTGAAGCGACCGATCACGACGAGAGACAGCACGACCGCGGCGGCCGCCGCCCCGACGCCGAAGCCGGGGATCGAGTCTACGGCGTTGCCGGCCTGTGACTCGAGGCTCCCCTCGACGGTGACGGTCATTCGCTGCTCGCCCACCGCGACCTCGTGGCTGCCTCGAGCGTCGAAGGAAACCGTCGTCTCGACGGTCGTCGACTCGCCGGGAGCGAGCGTCACCGTCTCCTCGCCGACCGTTCCCGATCCCGTCCGGAACTCGAGCGTCTCCTGCCCGACGCGGGTCGCCTGGTTCTCGACGGTTGCCGTCACCGTTACCGACTCGCCGGACTCGACGCGGTCGGGCACTGCCTCGAGGGACGTCACCGTCAGCGACGCCGGCCTGAGGACGTCGACGCGGATCGGCTGGTCACCGACGTGGAGCGTGTACCGACCTGGCTTCTCGGGCGTCCAGCCGAGCGATTCGACGGTCGATTCGCCGGCCTCGAGGCGGCCAGTCGTGCCGTCGACGACCGTTCCGTCGACCTGGACGGTCGCCCAGTACGGCCCGTCACGATCCCCGCGGTTGTCGACCGCGACGGGGAACGTGACGGTCTCGCCGACGAGCACCGGCCGTGGCTGCTCGAGTGTCTCGCTCCCGAGCAGGCCGTCGACCCTGATCGGCTCGGTCTCGGCGAGGGCGCTGTCGATGGCGGGCGTGGACTGGCCGAAGGCCGCCCGATGTTCGAGCGCGTACCACGAGTCGGGAACGGCGTCCGTCCGCGTGTAGGTCTCCGCCATTGCCCGTACGTCGGCCCCGCCGGCGTCCTCGAGCGCGCCGAGCCAGGCAGATTCGGTGAGTTCGCCGTCGTGACGGTTGAGATCACGGAAGACGGCCGCCATGGAGTGCTCACCGTCGGTCTCGAGGTGCAGTTCGCGATCGATCGCGCCGTAGACGAGCGGCCCCTTCACGTAGTCGGTGAGCGGATCGTTCCACGTCGACGGATCGGCGAGGATCCCCTCGGCGTAGGGTGACTCCTGGCCTTCCTCGAGGAACCGGCGGAACGTCCGGTAGGAGATGTGGCCCTGCTCGTACGTGAGCGACGCCGCGTAGTACTCCGCCTGGGCCTCGAGCAGCCAGGTACTCTCCCGGTCGAGGCCAGCCCTGGCGTAGTCCTGGCGGGTGTGGACGTACTCGTGGATCCAGACGTTCCCCGCCACGTCGAGTCGGGCGTCGGCGTTCACCCAGGCGTCGCTCGGGCCGTACTGGATGCCGTTTGCTCCCCACTCGACATCGCCCGCCGGGGCGGCGACGACGAACACCTCCTCGTTGCGCCCGCCGATTCGCAGCTCCTCGCTGGCGTACGTGAGCGAATCCAGTATCGCCTCGGGGGACTCCCTGAGGTCGGCAGCCTCGGGGACGACGAGCCGGATCGTTTCGCCAGCAACCGTCCGTTCGTGGGTCGTCTGTGCGCCGAAATAGGCCACGTTGGTTCCAGCAGCGCCCGGCCCGTCGACCGTCACCGATCGAGTGGTTCCGACGAGGGAACGCTGGCTCCAGCCGACCCTGAGCTGTGGGAGGCTGACGATTCCCCACTCGCCGGTCTCGGCGAACGTGAGACCACCCTTGTGGTCGTGGCCGCGTATCTCGTTCGAGTCGCCGGATCGAAGCGGTGCGTCGTGGGCGTGACGCCCCTCGTTCGTCTGGTTCGCCTCGACACGAAGGTGTAACTCGAGGGTGTGGCCGTCACCCTCACCGTCATCGGCTTCGTCGGGTTCGTGCCACTCGTAGGCCCCATCGGAGGTCTGTTCGAAGCCGGTCGCCTCGAGGACGGTCACCCTGGACTCGGGAGTCACCGACAGCCGCGTCACCGGTTCCGGCACGTCGTAGGTGACGACGGCCTCGTACTCACCGGGTCGGTCGGGGCGCTGGTGGAGGACGAACGACTCACGGATGAGTTCGGCGTCGTCGCTGAGTCCGCTCTCGGCAGGGTCGACTCCCATCAGTGCGGTCGTGCTGGGAGCAGTGCGGTCGATCGTCCCGGGTGCTGTCGGCTCGAGGGCGAATCCGTCCTGTCGAGGCTCGGCAGGCCCCTCGAGGGTGAGATCGTTCGACCCGAACGCCGTCGCTCCGGCGCTCACCGGTACGCTGGTGAGCATTACGACTGCGAGGACGACAGCGAGAACCCGGCCTGTCACGACCGATCATCAGTCGTGAGTGTCCAAGTCTCTTCTGGCTTCCGCTCGAAACGAACCAACCGGAGCGTTTTCACCGAGGAGGGTGTAGGCGGGGCCATGTCAACGACCCTCCTCGACCTCGCCCTGGAAAACGTCGGCCCCGGCCCCGATCCACTCCGGCTGCGCGGCGTCGCCGAAACGGTCACGCCGCCCGACCCGACGACGACCGGCAAGGAGACGCCCGCCTACGACGCCATCGTCGTCCTGTTCCACCGCGACCACCACTGTGGCAACTGTCGGCGACAGGTGCGAGCCGTCGCCGACCGCTACGACGAGTTCGTGGCCCGGAGCGCTCAGGTCGTCTCGATCGTCCCGGAGCCACGCGAACGCGTCGAGCAGTGGCAAGACGCCTACGAACTCCCCTATCCGATCTGTGCCGACCCGGAGGCGAACGCGGGTGACGCCGTCGACCAGCACGTTCGGTTGGGCTCCCTCGGCCAGCACTCGGATCTCCTCGGACGGATGCCCGCCGCCCTCGTCCTCGACGTCCGGGACTCGGGTGCCCTCGAGACCGTCTACGAACACCACGGCCAGTCCCGGTGGGATCGACCCACCGTCGACGACCTACTCGCGGCCGTCGAGGCGTGCCAGCAAAGCCGCCACGACGACGAGGGGCAGCCGTGACCGGCCGACGGGTTCGTGTCGCTTCGCCCGAGGACGCCCTCGAGATCAGGCGGATCGTCGACGGGGCCATGCTCGAGGTAGGGAACGTCGAGGCGCGCATCGACGCCGATGACGTTCTCGTCGCGACCGAGGAACGGCCGACTGGGTCGGGGGAGACGCGACGAGCCATCGTCGGCGTGATCGTCCTCGAGCCCCCCGACCAGCCGACGACGACTGCAGGGGACTCGAGCGCCGACGAGGACGACACCGCAGCCTCGGCACGGAGGAACGCTCGAGACGACGACCAGGGGAGCCACGTCCATGCAATCGCCGTCCGGAAGCGCGCTCGCGGACGCGGTGTCGGAACCGCGCTGCTGGAGGCCGCACTCGAACGGGAGGGCGCACTGACCGCGAATTTCGACGTCGGTGTACGACCGTTTTACCGATCGCTCGGGTTCGAGATCGAACCGCTCGCGGAGGGGCGATGTCGAGGACGTAAGCGACTCGAGGACGACTCGGTGTCCGCCTGAGCGGCCCCCACTGGAGTGGTGAGAGAAGCGACCCTCACGAGTGGAGAGCTCGGTACCGGTTTTATACCGACGAACGTGGTACGTGGCTTCGTCATGGATTTCAGACAGCTCCTCACCGGCGACCCCGGGCGTAGCTCGTGGCTCTACCTCGGGATCGGTACCGTCTCGCTGCTCAAGGCACTGGCCGTCCGCAACGACCGAACGCGATTCCGTCGCGAACTGCTCGACGCCGCGCTGTTCCTCGGTGTGGGCCTCGCGCTCCGCAAGTACAGTACCCTTCGAGCCGAAAAGCGCGAAGAACTCCGGGAGTCGGTTCCTGACTGGGTGCTCGCCCAACTCGAGGGCGAGCCGAAGGGTGAGGGCGCCGGCCTCGCCGCGACCGCCAAACAGCGCTTTGGCGGCACGGAGCCCGAACCGGGGCCGAAATCCTCGATCCGTACTCGAGCGAAAGGCGTCATCGGCGACTGACCGGCCGTAAATCGAAGCTATGGTTTTTGAAGTTTAATACTTTAGAGAGTGTAGTATGCCCGTAAAACAGGGGAACCGAGTTAGCTCGAGACCGGCTCGAGTTCGGCCGTGAAGTGCCGCAGTTCGGGCACCTCCGGTTCGGTCTGGATCTCGAGACCCGAGACCTCCTCGGCTCGCTCGAGCACTGCCGCGGCAGTGTCGGCGACGTGTTCGAAGTGCTCGCGGTGGTAGGTGCGTCGGGGCACGGCCAAGCGAACCAGCTCCGGACGATCCGTTCCGGGGAAGGCGAAGCTCCCGAGTTCGACCCCGCGGACGGCGCCCTCGCGGTAGAGTTCACAGACGAGTACCTGCCCCGGGAACGCACTCGGGGGGAGGTGCGGGAAACACGCCTCGGCGTCGAGGTAGACCGCGTGGCCGCCCGTCGGCGTGTAGACGGGGACGCCTCGATCCTCGAGCAGGCTGGCGAGGGTGCGGATCTGTTCGATCCGGTCGCGGACGTACTCGACCTCGACGGCTTCGCGGAGGCCGACCGCCAACGCCTCCATGTCGCGGCCGGCCATCCCACCGTAGGTGGGGAACCCCTCGTAGAGGATCGCCCGCTGCCGGCAACGGTCGGCAATACGCTCGTCGTCGGTGGCGACGAAGCCGCCCACGTTCACGAGGCCGTCTTTCTTGCCGCTCATCACGAGCGCATCGGCGTAGCCGAGTTGTTCGCGGGCGACTGCGGCGACGGTGGCGTCGGCGTAGGTGTCCTCGCGTTCGGTGACGAAGTAGGCGTTCTCGGCGAACCGGCAGGCGTCGATGACGAACGTCGCGTTGATTTCGTCGGCGAACGCGGCGACCCGCCGGGTGTTTTCGACACTGACGGGCTGGCCCGCCGTCGAGTTGTTCGTAATCGTCTGAATCACGACGGGAATCCGGTCAGCACCAACCTCTTCGACGATTTCCCAGCCGCGTTCGATCGAGAAGTTGCCCTTGAAGTCCCCGTCAGCGCTCGGATCGGCCGCGTCGGGGATCGGACAGTCGACCGGGTCGGCGCCCTGGTTCGCCACGTGCGCCCGCGTCGTGTCGAAGTGGGTGTTGTTCAACGCGACGTCGCCCGCCTCGAGCAGCGTCCCGTAGAGGACGTTCTCGGCCCCGCGACCCTGGTGGGCGGGGATCACGTGTGGGAAGCCCATGACGTCGTCGACGGAGGACTCGAGTCGGGCGAAACTCTTCGAGCCGGCGTAGGACTCGTCGCCGCGGATCAGCGCCGCCCACTGTGCCTCGCTCATCGTGCCAGTGCCGCTGTCGGTCAGGAGATCGATAAAGACGTCCTCGGCGTCGAGATTGAAGACGTTGTAGCCGGCGGCCTCGAGCGCGTGCTCGCGTTCGGCGCGCTCGGGGAGGTGGATCCGCTCGACCATCTTCGATTTGTACTGCACCATAGCCGGATGTTGTGGTCGGGCGGTAGTTCAATGCATCTGCGCCTTTCTGGGGACTGGGTGCCCCGAACGTACATCGACGGACGTATCGGGCGGTCGTCGGGCGGGTTTCTCGAGCGCCGGATTCCGAGGCGATCGTCGCCGTGGATGCCACATGTGAGCGTGAGACGCGATTGGCAGGTAGGATTATCCCGCCCCCGTTCGGCTAGTGTCTCGAGCGCAGTCCTGACCCTCGAGCGCCAGATGTCGTCTCACGGGATCGATACGACGACAACGGGCGACACGAGGGCCACCCGACACAGCAACTCGAGCGAGACCCAATGGCCCGCATCTCGATCACCCACCTGATCCTCTTTCTCGCCGTCGTGAGCGCGGCGACCATCGCCGCCGGGGTGCTAGTCACCGAAGCCGGCCTGTACGCGCAGGCGATCGACGACGAGAACGAGCGCGAGCAGGCAGCCTCGAGACCGACCTGACGATCATCAACGATCCAGAGTCTGGAGCGACCTACGACGGCGACACCGAAACCGTCACCCTGTACGTGAAAAGCGTCGGCAAAACGACCCTCGAGCCGGACGCACTCGACGTCCTGCTCGACGGGTAGTACGTCTCCGACGGTGCCATCACCGATCGAACTGTCGTCGACGGCGACCACTGGCGCGAAGGAGCCGTCTTCGAGGTCACGATCGATCGCACCATCGAGCCCGGCCCACACCGGCTCGTCGCCACCCTCGACGGCGCCCGCTCGACGCTCGAGTTCGCCCACCGGGAGGCCTTCTGGCTGGCCGATCAGCCGCCGGCGACGTGCGAGGACGGTGAGTGTGCCGTCGCCGCCAGCGAGGCGAACCTGACGCTGACGATGGGCACCGATCCGGTTCAAGACGGCGTGGACGTCACGTATTCGATCCCCGATGACACCCGCGAGGAGATCAGCCTCACGCGAACAGCGGGAACGACGGATGCGGACGGCGAGAACGCGACCGCCCTATCGTTCGAGGAACTCGCCGACGAGGACGACGTCGACGAGACCGTTCGCGTCACCGTGGACGCTGGCTGGGGCACCGACGAGGTGGTGGTTCGGATCGTCTCCGAGGACGAGGACGAGGCCGAGGCCGATACCGAGACCGATGCCTGATCATCCGGGAAGAGAAAACGTGCGCTAACGGTCTCGAGACGGCAACTCCGGCTGGAAATCGATGACGTCGATGGCAGCCTGGAGCACCTCTTCGACGCCCTCGCCGGTTTCGATGCTCATGTAGTAGTCGGCCTCGACGTCTCGCGAGCGATCGGCCTTGTTACACACGGTGAGCACCGGGATGTCGCCGAACTGGTCGGCGACGGCGTCGCGCAACTCGAGCTGGTCGGCCAGCGGGTAGCCACACTCCTCGCTCGCGTCGACGAGGACGAGGATGCAGTCGCCGAGGTGCTCGAGGGCGCTGACGGCCTGGGATTCGATCTCGTTGCGATCCTGTGGCGGGCGGTCGAGCAGCCCCGGCGTGTCGACGATCTGGTGACGGATGTGATCGCGGGTGAAGTGGCCCAGTCCGATCCCCCTGGTCGTAAAGGGATAGGAAGCGGTCTCCCCGCGCGCGTTGGTCACGTCGTTGACGAACGAGGACTTCCCGACGTTCGGGTAGCCGGCGACGACGATCGTCGGCTCCTCGGGGTTGATCTCGGGGAGGTCGCGCAGGTCGTTGCGCGACTGGTTGATGTACAGCAGTTCGTCCCCGACCTGTTCGACGATGTCGGCCAGCCGGGCGAACGCCTGTTTGCGGTGCTTTCTAGCCGTGTCGACGTCGGTCTTGCGCAGTTTCGACTGGTACTCCTCGTGAATCTCGCGGGCTTTTCGGCTGGCCCACGTCACCTCCGAGAGGCTCTGGCGAAGCCGGTCGACGTCGACGATGGCGTCGGCGAGTTCGTAGTAAAACGGGTGGACGTCGTAGCTGAAATCCGGCCAGGACGTGACCACGTTCTCGAGGTTGTCGGAGATGATGTTCGCCGCCGTCTGGAGCATCGACTGCTGGGCGTCGAGCCCTTTCTGGGCTCGACCGGCTCGTGACGCCCGGGAGAACGCCTTGTCGATCAGCTCTTCCGACGTGGGCGTGGTCGGAAGGTCTTCGAAAATCATGTGCTCGACTAGGTGGGCCGGTCATAAAAGGTCGTTCGTTACGCGATGCGTATTTTTGTCCGGCCCTTCTATGAGGGAGCATGACCAGCTGGAGAGCAGTCGGCATCGGTTTTCTCGTGATCGTCGTCCTCAGCGTACTCGGCGTCGCCGCCCCCGGACTCGGCCAGCTCACCGCCGGCCTCGTCGGCGGCTTCGTCGCGGGCTACCTCGCCGGGGGCGGCCTCGGTTCGGGGTTCTGGCACGGCCTCCTCGCGGGCTCGCTCGGTGGCATCGTCGGCGGACTGATCCTGGCGCTCGTCGTCGGGCTCGTCGGCTTCGCGCTCGGTCCGGCCGGTGCCGCCATCTCGAGCGTCCTCGGGGCCAGCATCTTCGCCTTCGCCGTGATCGTGGCGTTCGTCATGGCGCTCGAGAGCGCCGTCGCTGGGGCGCTCGGCGGCCTGCTCAATCCGTGATCGAGGCAGGTATCTGCAGCGGTCGAAGGAATCAGGCCGTCTGCAGATAGTCCACGACCGACCACCCCTCCGAGCCGTCGTTCCACTCGACGTACCACCACTGGTAGCCGTCGGCGTTCTGTGGCCCCTGGGTGACGACGCCGCGGGTTCCCTCAGGAACCGTCGACCGGACGGTGTCGTTGACGCTCGGCCCCGAACGGACGTTCAGGTCGCCCGTTGACTCGACGTAAGTGCCGTGACAGAACGTCGGGCAGGCCTCGAGCCACGGCTCGGCACACCAGGCCCAGACGTTCTCCGCATGGAAGTGCAGCCCCCACCAGGTGTAGCCGTCGGCCGACTCGGGGCCGTTGACGACCCGACCGGCCGAGCCCTCGGGCATCGTGGCGACGATGGGCGAGTCGGTACCGGGCTGTTCGCGGGCGTTGAGGTCGGCAGTGGTGTGAACCGCCTGATCCATCTCGAAGGTGCTGTCGCCACCGTCGCCATCACCGAGGTACTGCTGTAACTTGTCGGGATCGTACGGCCCCGGACAGGACGTCGAGTTCGAACTCGAGCAGTAGCTATCTGTCGGGGTGTGCATGTGGCCGATGATGCCGCCGCTGGCGTTACAGGGGGCCGTGTGACTCGTGTAGTAGTTTTTCGGTATGTCGTAGGTCTCGGCCAGGTAGTCGATGATCGCCGCCGAGCGTTGATAGAGCGCGTCGGTGAAGCCGTCCTGGCCCTCGACCCACTCGTGTTCGATCCCGATCGAGTTCGAGTTGAAGCCGGCGGCGTGCCAGGCGACGTCGGATTCGTCGACCATCTTCGTCGTGTGGCCGTCCGAGTTTCGGACGACGTAGTGGGCCGAGACGTTCGCGTCCGGGTTCTGGAACCAGTTGATCGCACCCCCGTACGAACCGACCGTGTAGTGGATCACGATCCAGTTGATGTCGTTCACGCCTCGGTTCGACGCGGAGTAGTTGCTCGAGTCCGCGGGTCGCCACTGATCGACCGGTTCCTCAGCTGCGGCCGCCGTGGTGCTTGCCGCTACGACGCCACCAGCGCCGACCGAGAGGCCGGCGGCTTTCAGGAGTTGTCGCCTGTTAACATCCATGGTGTGGCACACACAACCACACGAAGATATATAATTTTTAATCAAATTATTATATCCATTATGTTTATGTAGTCATATTTTTTAAGTGTCGGGAGTCGGATCACCATCCGATCCACACGAGACAGGGACACGCAGTCGAAACCCACTCGATAGCCCACCAGCATCACGAGCACCACTACTACCATCTGCACAACCACCACTACCACCATCTGCACAACCACGAGCGTGGAACCGACCACCGGACGATCACCCACCATTATACGACAGGGCGCGTACTGACCGCCAAAGAATGTTCGACGAGATCATGGAGAAATTCGAGGGATCGCCCAGTCAACAGGCGGTGATCCGATTGCTCCTCGAGCGCGGCTTCTCGGTTAACGACGACGGACGGGTCGTCTCTGGCGGTATCGAAATCCCAAACACTGGCATCGCCCGCGAGATCGACGTCGATCGGCGCGTCGTCGATTCCACGACGGACGTCATCCTCGAGGATCCGGAGTTGCGACGGATCTTTCAGAACATCTCGCAGGTGCCGAGTCTGATGGATCTGGCCCCCGTGCTCGACCTGACGGTGCTATCCGTCGAGGTCAGCGACGCCGAACAGCAGGGAATCGTCGCCGCGGTGACCGGGGTGCTCGCCGATCACGACATCTCGATCCGCCAGACGATCAGCGAGGATCCGGAGTTCACCGACGAGCCACGGCTCCACCTCGTCACCGATCAGGATCTCCCGGGGAACGTGATCACCGACATTCGGGAGCTGGCGTTCGTTCGCCGCCTCGAGTTGCAATAGTATCGCCGTCATCTCGGGTTGCTAGCTAACTGCCCGTTTGCGAACGTACAGCGCGTCTCAAAAGGATTCGAACAGACGGGTTCTCAGGCGCTCGCTTTCGCCTCCGCGAGCGCCTCGTACATGTCGCCAGCGAGGGTCTCTGCCCGCTCGAGATCCCGAGCCTCCGCATAGATCCGTACCAGCGGCTCGGTGCCCGAGGGTCGGGCGAGCACCCAGGCGTCGCCGTGATCGAGGCGGTAGCCGTCGCGTGTGTTGAGTTCGGCGTCGGAGGCCTGAGCATGGTTGGCCGCCGCGTCGAGCATCGCGTCCCGTTCGGCCGTCGAGCCGTAATCGATGTTGCGCCGGACGTTCGCGTAGCCGTCGTAGGGCGCGACGATCTCGCTCACCGGTCGCTCGGCCACGATTTCGAGGAACCGGGCGGCCGTGTATGCTCCATCGCGGGAGAGCCGGAAGTCCGGGAAGAAGATGCCGCCGTTGCCCTCGCCCGCGATCGGGACGTGTCGGTCGTTGATCTCGAGTTCCTCGATTCGGGTGATGATGTTGGTCGAGCCGATCGGCGTCAACTCGAGGTCGGCCCCGACGTCGTTGGCCACGTCGACCAGACGCTGGGAGACGTTGACCGCCGAGACCGTCACGTCGTCGGGCTCGAGTTCCGCGGCGGCCAGCGCTGCGAGCGTGGCGTCCCCCTCGACGTAGGTGCCGTCCTCGTCGAAGAAGATAGCCCGGTCGGCGTCCCCGTCGTGGGCGATGCCGACGTCGGCATCGGTGGCACGAACCAGTCGACCGAGGTCGACGAGGTTCTCGGCGACGGGTTCGGGGTCGCGGCCGGGGAAGTGGCCGTCGGCCTGGCCGTTGACCGTGATGACGCGACAGCCCAGCGTTCGGAAGAATTCAGGGCTGGTGAGCGAGCCAGCGCCGTGGCCAGGATCGAGCGCCACGGTTAACTCCGCCGCTTCGATCGTCTCGCGGTCGACGTTCGCGAGCAGTTCGGCGACGTAGTCCTGGCGAACGCCGTCGACCTCCCGGACGCGGCCGGTCTCGTCCCAGCGGGCGACGGCGAACGTCTCCCCGAGGAGCGTCTGTTCGATCTCCTCGAGATCCGAGACGGCGAGTTCGACGCCGTCAGCGCCGACGAGTTTGACGCCGTTGTACGGTGGCGGGTTGTGCGAGGCGGTGATGACGATCGTCGGCACGCCCTCGCGTTCGGCGTAGAACTGGGCGCCGGGCGTGGGGAGGATGCCGAGTCGGTCGACGTCCGTCCCGGTGCTTGCCAGGCCGCTCGAGGCGGCATCGGCCATCATGCGCCCGGTGTAGCGGGTGTCTCGAGCGACGGCGACGCGGTCGGCTCCCCACGCGGTTCCGGCCGCTTTCGCCACCCGCAGAACGAACGCCGGCGTCAGTTCCTCGTTTGCGACGCCACGGGTGCCACTCGAACCGAATACCTTCATTAGGACATAATAGGTCGGGAATCATCAAAGTGGTTGCGAACTACAGTGGGCACCGACCGTCGACACGCCCCGCGCATTCGAGGCGGTCGCCAGCGTCGGGAACGTTTTCCACCCACCGCACCAACGTTCAACCATGCAATCGATCGACGAAAAGCGCGTCTACGGCGACCGGAGCGGGGTGACGACGGTCTACGTCGCCAGCGACGTCGGCGTCGTCCGGGTGCTCGTCTCGGGAACGACGGTCGGCGAGTTCGGCCTGCTCGAGCGCTGTACCGCCCGCGATATCGCCGCCGGTGTCGACGTGCTAGCCGTCGCAACCGACGAAGACGTTCTCGTGTGTCGACTCGAGACGGGTGGCGGGAATGGAGTTGGGGGCGAAGACGGAGACGGAGACGAAAGATCCACTCTCAGCTTCGAGCCGACCGGCTTCGGCCCCGCCGTCGCCGTCGGCGTACACCAGGGAGCGGTGCTGGCCGCCGACGAGGATGGAGTCGTCGCACGGTACGAACTCGAGTCGGAGACGGGCAGTACGGCAACCGGTGACTGGCTCCCCCTCGAGTACGGAACCGACGCGCCCGCCCCCTCGAGCGTCCGATCGATCGCTGGCGACCTGCTCGCGACCGACGTCGGCGTCTTCCGAGACTGGGACGGCCGCCTCGAGCACGCTGGGCTGACGGACGTCCGGGACGTCTCCGCCGCGGGCGTCCCGCTTGCGGCGACCGCCGAGGGACTCTACAAACTCGGTAACGGCTGGATGAAGGAACTCGACGGGTCGGTCGATCTTGTCTGTGCGGATCCGGTGAGCGAACCCGGGTCGCTGGCTCGCGCGCACGCGGTGGTGGCCGACGAATGGTACGTGTTTGCCGACGGCTCCGCGAGCGCGGACGCCTCCTCGAGTTCTGCCGGCTCGAGCGCTACGACCACGACCACTGCCAGCGGCGAGTGGACACGCGTCGAGGACGATGAGGCGATTTCCTCGAGCGATCCCATTGCAGGGGTGGCCTACGGCGAGGCGGTCTACGCAGTGACGACGACGGGAACGGTTTTGGCCGCCGACACCGCATCGGCGGACGACCCGTCGTGGCGGGCGCACACCATCGGAATTTCGGGCGTCTGTGGGCTGGCGGTTCCGCTCGCGGCGTCACCCGACCGCGGAGTCTGACGAGCGTCTGACGGGGAGTTATCTACCGGGCACCCCATTCGCCGGATCATGAGCGATCTAACGCGGCGGAAGGTGCTCGCCGCCTCGGGTGCTGTCGGTGCAATGGCGATCGCCGGGTGTACGAGTTCGGCTGAAGAGGACGACGGGGAAAGTGGGGACGACGAGGGTAATTCGCCCGAACCGACCGGGACACGCCTGGGCGAAATCACCGTCGAGAACCTCGACGACCAGGGACACACGGTCGACGTCCTCGTCGAGTTCGACGGCGAAATCGACCACTGGTCGACCCACGAGTTCGACGACACGACCGAAGGGGTCACCCTCGAGGGCGACTGGCCCGACCAGCGGGGCGATTTCCGGGTAACCGCGCGCCTCGACGAAGGCGAGTTCACGCAAGTGACCCCCACGAACTGGAGTAATCCGGCCTGTCTGAACCTGATTATCTTCGTTCGTCGTGATGGAACGATCCGCATCGCCGGCGTCACCGACGGTGGCCCCTGCGGTGACGGCGACGTCGACATCACGGACGCCGAGGATGCTGCCGAGGCGGACGATGACGACAACGGCGACGACGCCTAATCGATCGAAACGCGAACGAAAACCGGTTTTACCCCGGAGGCTGTCCCCCCGAGTATGACGACTATCGTTAGCGGCTCCAGATCCCAGGCGCTGGCAGCGGCGCTCGCGGACGAACTCGGCGCGTCGCTCGCTCCCGCCACCTACGACCGCTTTCCCGACGGCGAGCTATTTTTCAGCCTCGAATCCGACCCAGCACCCGAGTTCGAGGGCGAACGGGTCGTCGTCGTCGCCTCGACGGATTCGAGCGACGCCCACGTCGAACTCCTCCTGTTGCAAGACGCCGCCCGCGAGGCGGGTGCAGCCGAGGTCGTCACCGTCATCCCCTACATGGGGTACGGTCGTCAGGACAGAGCGTTCGAAGCCGGCCAGCCGGTGTCTGCGCGGGCGGTCGCTCGAGCCATCTCCACGGGAACGGACTCAGTGTTCGTCGTCAACCCCCACGAGACGGACGTCTGTGCGTTCTTCGAGCCGACGGCGACGGCGATCGATGCCGCCGGCGTCCTCGCCGAGCCACTGCCTACGGATCTGGACGACCCCGTCTTTCTCTCCCCCGATTCCGGCGCGATCGAACTCGCCGAAACGGTTCGCGACACCTACGGTCGCGGCGAGGTCGACTACTTCGAGAAGACCCGCCACTCGGGAACCGACGTCGACATTTCGCCGAGCGACGTCGCGGTCGGGGGCCGAGACGTCATCGTCACCGACGACATCATCGCGACCGGCGGTACGATGAGCGAAGCCGTTGGCGTACTCACTGAGCGCGGGGCCGCCCGAATTTTCGTCACTTGCGTCCACCCGCTGCTGGCTCGAAACGCCTACACCCGACTGACGAAAGCAGGTGTCGACGCGATCTACGGCACCGACACCCTCGAGCGTCCCGTCAGCGCCGTGTCGGTCGCCTCGGCGGTCGCGGCAGCGCTCGAGTAAGAACGGTGGTGAGGTGACGGCCACGTAGCCACACTACACAGACACCGACGCCGCCCTCCGCTCCCGAACGCAATTACCTCCCACCGAACTCACGTCGGCAAACATTCCTGATCCGAACAACATATTACGTCACGCTCCAACCCTCGACTAACAATTTCATCAGGGGGAACCCATCAGAATGCACGGACTCGTCCACCAGACGCTCAAGACCTATGTCGTTGATAAAACCGACGAAGCGAGCTGGACGGTCGTCCTCGATCGTGCGGGGATCGACCCACAACTGTACCTGCAGATCTCACACTATCCTGACGACGAGATTCCTAAGGTTCTCGAGACAGTCGCCCAGTTGTCTGGCCACGAGCGTACAATCATCGAACGCGACTTCGGCCGCACCCTTGGGCCAGCGCTTCTCCAGACCTTTCGCGCCCACTGGCGCAACGACTGGTCGTACCCCCAGTTGCTCAGCGGTCTCGAGGCGATCACCGACGAGATTCGCTCGAAAGATAACGATACCGAACCGCCGACGCTGAGCTGTATGCAAGCCGGCGACGGGCTTCGGGTGACCTACCGATCCTCGCGTGATTATCCGGCGATTGCCCACGGCGTCCTCGAAGGGATGGCCAGGGAGTTCAACGTCGACGTGACGGTGACGCGGCTCGAAACGAGACGTGTGAACGGGGATACGGAGTGTGTGTTTCTGGTCGAGGGGCTCGAGTGAGGTCGGATTCGAGTGAGCGGGCGCATAGGAGCGCTTGTCCCCACGCAGAGACCCTGCTCACGAGAGACGAGTAGGCACTGCCAAACTCGACGCAACGACGCTGCCAGGCAATGTTGTGAGACGGTAGCAGGGGGCTAACCAAGGGGAGCCGTCTGGAACGGGCGGGCACCCATGGACGATCAGCCCACCGACGAAACGGACGTGTTCGAGGAGATCGATCCCGACCCGGACGCTGTACTCGATGCCTTCGGCGTCGATTCGCCCGAAGACGTGCTGGCCAGCGCGGACGGCGCACATGATCCAACTCGAGACGAATCGATCGACGCCGACGACACCGTCGCGAGCGAGCTCTTCGAGGAACTCGAGCGAGTGGCCCGCGAACTCGAGGCCGGCGAGAGCCGAATGGAATCCCCAGGTTGGGATCTCGAGGAGGGGGAGTGGTTCGGTTTCGACGACGGAGCAATCGAGGACACCGAAACGGAATCCGACGGGCCCGAGCAAGGCGAGACGGACAATCGATCTGACGCGACGATCCCGGAAGCCTGGCGTCGGGCGTTCGAGCGGGCGGCGTGGACGGAGACGCGAATCAGGGACGAAGCGTTCGAAAGCGCTAGAACGACTCCGAGCGACCGACCGCGAGCGAACGCCAGCGTCCGGCTGACAACCGAATCGGGGTTCGCTCTCGTGGGGCCGACGCCGAAAGCCGTTCGAATCGAAACGGAGGCGTTCGGGACAGGTGTCGACGACAGAACGACGTCGTAGGGCGTGCTCACGGTACTCGCAGCACTCGTGATACGGGACTCTCGAGACTCGAGCCTCAAACGAGACACGGAACTCGGAACTCGAGAGACGGGACATGAGACCCAATCGAGACCAAAACGAGAACCCGAACCGTCAGAACCGTCGACGTCGACCTCGATCCACCTGCGACACGCGGGCGAAACCGATCGCGCCCGCCGTACCGACAAGGGTCGTCGAGAGCGACAGCGGCGGGAGCAAACCGCTCGAGACTGGGACAGAGACGCCGGGCTGGAACCCGATCGCGATCATCGACGGGAAGAGTCGCTCGAAGCCGAGGCGGATGTGGCCGAGCCATGGAATACGGAACATTCCCTTTCCGGTCGTCCACTCGGGTTTGACGACCGTCGTATCCGCACCGCGTGACCACGTCGTCTGGTCGTACACGCTATTGGCATCACCTTTGGTGATGAAGCCGTCGTGTGGGGCTGGACAGGCCTGGATCTGATCACAGCTGTTGCCGTTGACGTACTCGGGGTTTGCTTGCTCGTCGACCCAGTTTTCGTCTTCCTCGACCCAGAAGTGTGCCCGGTGGATCACCGGGGTCTCGTGCGCCGCCCCGTTCGGTCTGAAGATGATTACGTCACCCGGTTTTCCGAACTTCTCGTGGCCGTTTTCGACACCCGTGTCGAGGGTAACGACACCGGTTCCGTCGACGGGGCCGTCGCCGACGAACCGGTCGACGGCGACGACGAAGATCATGTCACCACGCTCCATGTTCGGCTCCATACTACCGCTCTCGACGGCGACCAGCGGGGGCCAGATCCCGCTAATGGCGAACAGGAGCAGGCCGATAAACGCGACGAGGGCGACGCTGCTCAGAATGTCACGGACGGCGACGACCGTGCCGTGATCGGTCTTGAAAAACCAGCGGACGACGCCGTCGTCTTCGATCGTCACCCGATCGTCGTCGGGTCGTTTCCGTGGCGGTGGCGACGAGTCGTATCGTCGGCCTGTGTCGCTGTCGGTTGCCGTCTGTCCGGGGGACGCCGGGCCACCGGAATGGTCACGAGCCCACTCAGGTGTCCGATTTTCGGGCTCGTCGTCCGATTCCGGTGACTGTGTATCGTCTCGGTGGGAACTCGAGTGAGACGGGCGATCAAGGTCGCGCCTCGAGTCCGCATTATTGGTATCAGAATGCCTCGAGTCCGAGACAGTGGTATCATCATCGGCTTCGGGATTACTCGAGCCCGATGCATCGTCAGCAACAGGAGGTGAGTCGGATCGGGGCTCGTCCCGCCGATCCGCGTCTGGGTCGCAGCCTTCGTCACGGCGATCCGACGACCCGGAGCGATCGCTCGAGTCCTCACCTGAGTCGTCGGCACCGTTACCGCTCATCGGCCTTCGGTTTGGGGGCGTCGGCAATCAACTTTCTGTTCCGGGGAAGGACGTAAACATCCCACCTATCGAGACATTCGCTAGCCTTTTATCGCCACTCGAGAATACCCAGAACGTGCCATTAGAGGGGCCGGCCCGGATCGTCAGTGAACTCACGAGCCGCGGCTACAACGCCGAACGGGAAGCCGTGACACTCATCGCCAGTGCCGACGAGCCGTTCGCACTGCTCGAGCAGGCGATCGACGGGGCGCCCGAGAACGCACTCGTCCTCGAAACGGCCCACGTTCGGGCGGCCCTCGAGCGTGCCAGGGGTGACGCGTCCGAGACGGACACGACCGCACTGGACGCAACCACAGACCCCCCTGTTTCGACTGGAACACAGCCCACAAAACCGGCCTCCAGCGCTGGGTCAGTTCCAGTTGAAACGAAGGGGTCGGACGCACCACGGTCGGCGATCGATACGAGCCGGCAAGCGGTCGCGATCACGAACGACATGACCGGTGAGAGCACCGGCACCGGCGAGTACGAGGACTTCGTCGCCGTCTTTCGCGACCGCCTCGAGCGCCTCGGCTCGAAACTGCGCGGGCGGGTCAACCACCGGCCCGCGACCTCGATCGAGTCGATGCCCGGCGGCAGCGAGGTGGCAATGGTCGGCCTGGTCAACGACATTCGGTCGACGGCGAGCGGTCACTGGCTGGTCGAACTCGAGGACGCCACCGGTACGTTCCCGTGGCTGGTGATGAAGGATCGGGAGTACGCCGACCTCGTCGAGGAGTTGCTCTGTGACGAGGCGCTCGCGATGGAGGGCACCCTCGCCGACGACTCGGGGATCGCCTTCGTCGATTCGATGTACTTCCCGGACGTTCCACGCACGCACCAGCCTTCGACGGCCGACCGCCACGTCCAGGCGGCGCTCATCAGCGACGTCCACGTCGGCAGCCAGGAGTTCATGCACGACGCCTGGAACGGCTTCACCGACTGGCTCCACACCGAGGACGCCGAGCATGTCGAGTACCTCCTGATCGCCGGCGACATGGTCGAGGGCGTCGGCGTCTACCCGAACCAGGACGAGGAACTCGACGTCGTCGACATCTACGACCAGTACGAACTGTTCAACGAGTACCTGAAACAGGTTCCCGGCGACCTCGAGATCGTGATGATCCCGGGCAACCACGACGCCGTCCGCCTCGCCGAACCCCAGCCGGGATTCAACGAACGTCTGCGCGGGATCATGGACGCCCACGACCCCCGGATCGTCAGCAATCCGTCGACGGTGACCCTCGAGGGCGTCTCCGTCCTGATGTACCACGGCGTCAGTTTAGACGAAGTGATCGCCGAACTCCCAGCGGAGAAGGCGAGTTACGACGAGCCACACAAGGCGATGTACCACCTCCTGAAGAAACGTCACGTCGCACCCCAGTTCGGCGGCCACACCCGATTGGCCCCCGAGGAGAAGGACTACCTGATCATCGACGAGGTGCCGGACATCTTCCACACGGGTCACGTCCACAAACTCGGCTTCGGGAAGTATCACAACGTGCTGGCGATCAACTCCGGCTGCTGGCAGTCCCAGACCGATTTTCAGAAGAGCGTCAACATCAACCCCGACTCGGGGTACGCGCCGATCGTGGATCTGGACACGCTCGACGTGACGGTGCAAAAGTTCAGTTAAAGTAAGGGAGCCTCGAGCGAGAGCGTAGAACTGTCCCTTCAGCGCCTCGAGTGAGTGCTACTACTGCCCGTTCAGCGTAATGTACCGAACCCCGATGATCCGCTCGTCGCGCTCGAGTTCTTCCCTGGCCTCCTCGGGGACGTCGCCGTCCACGTTGTAGACCGTCAGCGCCTCCCCACCGTGGGCTTCGCGGGCGTTGAACATCCCCGCGATGTTGACGCCGTGAGAGCCCATCACGGTACCGATGAGGCCGATGACTCCGGGTTCGTCGGTGTTCCGGGTGACGACCATCTTGCCGTGCGGGATGGCGTCCACGCGGTAGTCGTCGATCCGAACGATTCGCGGATCGTCGCCCGCGAAGAGCGTCCCGTCGACGGTGATCGCATCGTCGCTGCTCGCGACCGTCACCGAGATCAGGCTCTGGAAGTCCGCCGTCTGGTGGCTCTTGGACTCCGTTACCTCGACGCCTCGATCCTCGGCAATCTGGGGGGCGTTGACCGCGTTGACCTGCCACTCGAGCGGTTCGAAGACGCCCTTCAGTGCGCTCGCGGTAACGAACTCGACGTCCTCGTCGGCAATCTCGCCCTCGTAGCGAACCTCGATGGATTTGATGCGAGCATCGAGGAGCTGGGCGGCGATTTTGCCCGCCGTCTCGGCGATGTTGATGTAGGGCTCGACTCGCGGGAACGCACTCTCGTCGATCGAGGGCGCGTTCAGCGCGTTGGCCACGGGTTCGGCCCCGAGGGCGGCGACGACCTGGCTCGCCGTTGAGGTCGCGACGTTCTCCTGGGCGGCCTCCGTCGACGCACCGAGGTGGGGCGTGACGATTATGTCGTCGACGAACAGCAGCGGCGACTCCTCGGGGAGTGGCTCCTCGCGGAACACGTCGAGGGCTGCGCCGGCGACCGTCCCGTCTTCGACCTTCGCGGCGAGGGCGTCTTCGTCGATGATGCCACCCCGGCCGACGTTGATGACGTAGCCATGGCCGAAGCGCTCGAGTTCGGCGTCGCTGATGAGCCCCTCCGTCTCGGGGGTCAAGGGCGTGTGGATCGTCAGAAAGTCCGCCTGCTCGAGACACGCCTCGAGGTCGGCGAGTTCGGCCCCGATGCGCTCGGCGCGCTCCTCGGAGATGTACGGGTCGTAGGCGACAACGTCCATTCCGAGGGCGTCGAGCTTTTTGGCGACCTCCTGGCCGACGCGACCGAGGCCGACGACGCCGAGGGTTTTGCCGTTGAGTTCGGTGCCGAGGTAGTCGCTTTTCGCCCACTCACCCACCTTCAAACGAGCGTGTGCCTGTGGAATGGATCGGGCGGCGGCGAACGTCATCGCGACGGTGTGTTCGGCGGCCGCACGAACGTTCCCCTCCGGGGCGTTGGCGACGATGATCCCTTCGTCCGTGGCTGCATCGATGTCGATGTTGTCGACACCGATCCCCGCTCGCCCGACGATGACCAGGTTCTCGGCCGTCTCGAGGACACTCCGGGTGACCTCGGTTCCAGAGCGGACGATGAGTCCATGCGCCGCAGAAACCGCCTCGAGGAGTTCCTCGCCCTCGAGTTCGTAGCCCGTTTCGACCTCGTGGCCGGCGTCCCGCAACACGGCCAGACCCGCATCGTCGATGGGATCGGTGACTAGCACCTTCATGTGCGAGTCAATCGCGCGGACGAGGTAAACCCTTCCGAAGGGTGCAGATGTTGGGTGGGTCTCGAAGCTGTGACCGACCGCAGTTGTCGTGGATCGTCGCCAGTCGACGGGTCAGAGGGTGTTGACCTCCTCCCGCGCCTGAAGAGTAGTTGCCGATTCAGATTGCAGAGCGCTCGCTGAAACAGGGCGCGGTCACTGAAATTCGGGTTAAGTCGGTTGTTCGAGCAGTGGTTTGAGCCGGCAGTGACGGACGAGACAAGTAATTCACGCTGACAGAGAGTCTCGCCAGTACGAAAAGGCGTGCTGACCCGGGCTAGCGCCCTCAAGACGGTCAGCCGTACGTCACTGTGCCCAGGAAGAACCGAAATGTCGCCGTTGACACGGCTGGCCGTGTTCTCACTCGCCGTTGCTCAGAGAGCAACAGACACACGATGATCCAGAGATTGTACACTGCCACAGCAAACAGAAAGAGAACAGCCGCACCGCAAACACTGGCGACGTGGTTCGGGGCAGAAACCCACCGGTTTTCCGGTAGGACGTTTCTATTCCCCACCGGCGCTGATACGCCTGAGCGAGTGGCACCGCTTCGTCAACCGTTCTCGTCCGGTTCGTGATAAGACACAGCGAGTCGTCGTCCCGCGAGTTGTGCGGGACGACGACGAGCGTCACCGGCACTCGCATCGTCGGTGAGGCTCTCCTGACTAACTCGTAGTTGGTGACGAATCTCTCGGCGTCGTGCTCAGAGAGGACGCGCTTGATTCCTGGTGTTTTGGGTGCGCGCATCACAAACTCCACGTCGAGATCGACAAGTGCGTTGACCAGTTCCACCCGATAGAGACCACGGTCACAGTAGAGACGGGTGATCGAGACGGCTTCTCGTGCCGTCTCGATCATGTCCAGGATCGCTCCAATCAGCGACGTTGTGTCGGTTCGAGGAACGTGCTTGGACGCGAGCGTGAAGCGTGTTGACGGTGAAACGATGCAGAGTGTCACGAAGACGTAGGCGAGATTCGTTCCACGATCCGGGTTGATTCGTGCCACCATCGGTGTCTGCTTCGAGCCGTAGTAGAGCCACTCGTGGAGGTCTAGGGCGACCTCTGCAGTGGTCGGGAAGCGACGAGCCTTGCGTGCCTGAGCGATGAATTGGTCGCGGACGCCATCGAACTGGCCGTCAATGGCGTCCACGTCCATCGTGCCAAGATTGTACAGGAGTGATTTCGCTAGCGGACTGCGGTCGTCGAGATCGAGCATCTCGCCTCTGGTAAGTTACAGGTGTCTGGCACTGGTGTTGGTAAACTCCTGTTCGAATGCATTCCGAGTGAGGACCCAGGCGAAGTCCTCACTCGGATAGGTGCCGTTGACCTTCGTTCCGAAGTCAAGTGGCGGATACAGCAACGATCCTGCGGCACGGCAGACCTGCCGTGCCTCGACGGGAGCGACCATACTCATCGTACGGTTCCACCAGAGATACCCGTCTCTCAGACACTTCGGCAACTACTGTGAAGACGCGGGTATGTGCTCGCACTATGTGTCAACGCACAATTCGAAATGATGTGAATGTTCAAGAGCGGTCAGTCGAGCCCGATCCGGAATCGTCCTCGAGCGACCCGTCGTCGATCTCGATCACGACGCCGCCGTCGGCGTGCTCGCGGGTCTCGATCGGCTCCGCACCAGCCAGCTGTTCGAAGCCCCGTTCGGTCTCCTCGCTAATAGCCCACAGCAGCCGACCGAGTCGGTCGACGTTGCCGGCGGCCACCTCGAGCGACTCGTGAGGAGCGGCCGACTGCACGCTGCGTGCCCCGTCGGGGTGAAGATACTGGATCGGGTGGTCGGGAGGCACCTCCTGGAGATCGATCTCCAGTTCCCAGAGGTACGGCAGCACCTGAACCGCGTAGCCGTGTGGTTTCGGTGCCCGTCGCCCCGCCGCAGTGAGCGCGACGGTGAGTGCGGTCGATTGGCCGTCGGTGTCGTAGGAAACGCCGGGTAGTCCGGGGATCGAAATGCGCATGCTCGAGCCAGCGCTGCTGTAGGGAGAAGTGTGCACCCGGCATACACAGGGTGCGTATGGGTGTCACCCTATCCGGTAGCTCGGCGCGCCACAAATAGCGTCTCTCGAGGGAGTGCCACCCGCTCAACCTGGACTAGCGGCGGGTCGCCACCCAGCGTCGTAAACAGGAAGTCGGCGTCGACTGCCCGCGCAACCTCGAGCGTTGGACGGTGTAACTCCGGCGGCAGGTTCAGTGCGTAGAGCGCGTCGGCATCCGCGTAGCGTGCGAGCGTCGGATCGGTCACGTCGTCGAGGACGAACGGCAGATCGTCAGGAACCTCACGATGCTGGATGTCCGTCGCGACGACGGAACACCCGCCTTCGAGCAGCGCGCTCGCGACCCCCGTCCGGCGACCGATTCCGATCTCGACCAGGGCGTCGTAGGCGGCCAATTTCTCGATGAGTGCTGCCTGGTTCCGGCGAAAGCGTGCCACGGCGGGATGTTTATGCCACGGGACGGCATAGACGTTGCTATGCTCGTCGACATCGTGCCGGTTGGCTCCGTTCCTGCGACGGTCAAACGGGAGGCCTCCGCGGCGCTTCGCTCGGTCTACGACTGTGACGTCACGGTCAACGATTCCCAGTCGATTCCAAACGGCGCGTACGACTCCGGGCGTAACCAGTACTGTGCGGAGACCTTCATCCAGCTGGCCGAGCGCGTCGGGCGCGGCGAGAAGAACATCGCCATCACCCCGCACGACCTCTTCTACCGCCGGCGAAACTACGTCTTTGGCCTGGCCTACCTCGACGGCAGCGGCAGCGTCGTCTCCACCTACCGGCTCCAGACCTCGAGCGACGGCGGCTTCTCGAACAAGAGCGCGGCGGACATCTTCGAGGATCGCGTCCGCAAGGAGATCGTCCACGAGATCGGCCACACCTACGGGCTCGAGCACTGTGACAACCAGCGCTGTGTGATGAACTTCTCGCCCACGGTTCGCGAGGTCGACATCAAGGAAGAACACCTCTGTGGGAGCTGTCAGCGGTTGGTCGACTGAGCGGGAGTGGTTGGATCGGCTACAAAAGAACGGCTTATCCCTCCGGCGCCAGTAGACGCAGTCGACGACCGTGGCCCCCTCGACCCCCGTTCACGATGAAACCCCTGTTACGCTACCCAACGGAGCGACGGCACCGGGTTCCGTTCCAGCGACGCGTTCGCGATGGGGTCGGTCAGGACGGTCAATAGCGGGACGCACACCCGAGACTATCTCGAGCCGAAACGATCGGGGCCACCCCGCAAACGCACACACGGAGGGAAACCGATGAGTGATCGCTGGCGTCACACCGAAGACGACGGAGACGAGATCGAAATCGAAATCGACTCCGAACGTGACACTGGTCGTGGGTGGGCGTCCGACGATCACGCCGCTGCGACGGCAAACGACCGCTCGAGCAACTACGACGGCGACGACGCCCAGGACGATCGCACCACCGCGACCCCCGACGATCTCGCGGACGAACTTGGCCGCATCGACCTCATGACCACGCCCGACGGCTACGTCGAGGGCCGAGTCACCGGACTGACGCCGATCGACGAGACGACCGTCGAACTCGAGGTCACGCTCCCACACGACGTCACGACGACGTTCCGCCTCGAGAAGCCGATTCCGTGGTCGCGGACGTACCTGCTCGCCCGCATCGTCGAGGACGTCGGCTACGACGCCGCCTCGATCGACCACCTGGTCGGCGAACCGATCTACGTCGCCCGCGTCGATCCCGAGGACGAGCCTGCGTCGGGATGGGCGTGGGGCTGGGACGAGTGGCGGGACGGCTTCGTCCGCACGACCGGGAACGCGCTGCTCGACACCCTCGGTGGACAGTTCCGCCTCGAGGAAGACCACAGCCCAGAGTGGCGACTCGTCGATCCGCTCGAGCGGGTCGAGGAGGGGGATGCCACTCGAGTCTGGCGAATACCCGTCGGTGCTGGACTCGCGTTACTCGGCGTGCTCGTCGCCGCCGTGGGCACGATGTACGGAACGGCCGGCGCAATCGTCGTTTCTGGTGTGGCCCTCGCAGCGATCATCCTTGGGCTCAGTCTCGTCGTGATCGGGCTGGCGATCAGTACCCACGTCGACACCGAGTGAAGGAACCGACGGCCCCTGACAGTGCACTCACGGGGCGAACCCTCGACTCGAGAAAACCGGAACGACCACCCTGCAAACCGGGAACACGCTTATCTTTCTGAGAAGCGAATACTCACCCATGGTGAAAGATCGACTCGAACGCATGCTCAGTCGCGCACGATACGCCGCCATCGGGGCCGCCATCGGCGGCTTCGTCGGTGGATTGATCAGCAAAAACGCCGCGAGTTCCGGTGCTGCCCTCGGCGCACTCGCTGGAGCCGCGATCGGCGAACGCCGCCCCTCGGCAGAGTCACGGCTCGAGGAACTGAAAGCACGCGGCGAAGAGAACGTCCGCGGGCTTCGCTCAGAGCAAGCAGAATAGCACCGCCAGCAAGCCAGAACAGGCCGTCGCCGTCGGATCAGGGCGCGTAGTAGTACTCGCCTTCTCGTTTTTGCTTCCGATCCAGCTGTGAGTCCGGCTTGTTGATTCGCGGCCGCGAGGTGCGCTCGTCCCGCCGGAACGTCACCTCGAGGTTCGCGAGGAACTCGTTCATCCCGCCACGCATCGACTGTGGCGTCCCGGCACGCCCGTGGATGGCCGGTTCGCCATCGAAGACCATCAGGCGATCCGCGAGGAGATCGATCATGTAGATGTCGTGGTCGATGACCAGTACCGTGGCGTCCTGCTGTTCGGCGTAGCGACGGATCGCCCGGGTTGCCTGCACCCGCTGTTCGACGTCGAGGTGCGCCGACGGCTCGTCGAGCAGGTACAGATCTGCGGTATCCGAGAGACAGGCCGCGATGGCTACGCGCTGGCGCTCACCACCCGAGAGATCAGAGAGGTTCTGCTCCATGATCCGCTCGAGCTGGAGCGGCCCCGCGATTTCGGTGTTCCAGTACGAAGAGCCGAACTGATCCGTAATGGACGAGAGGAAGACGTCGACGCGCATGTGCTGGTCGATGGTGACGTACTGGGGTTTGTACGAGATCTCGAGGTCGAGATCGGCGTCACCCTCGTCGGACTCGAGCGCACCCGTCAGTAGCTTTGCGAACGTCGACTTCCCGATCCCGTTCGGCCCGACGATGCCGAGCACCTCGTTTTTCCGTATCTCGCCGCCTTCGACTTCGAGGCTGAACTCGCCGTCACCGTAGGATTTCGTGAGGTCGGGGTACTCGACGAGCGTGTCGCTCCGAGAGACGGTTCGTGGGGCGTGTTCCTCGAACTCGATCGGGTTCGGCCGGATCCGCATGTTCTCGTTCTCGAGGTAGCCCGCGAGGTACTCGTTGATGCCGTTTCGTACCGATTTGGGCGTCGTGATGACACCGTAGGCACCCGGCTCACCGTAGGCGACGTGGAGGGTGTCCGCGAGCAGGTCGAGGACGGCGAGGTCGTGTTCGACCACGAGCATCGATTTGCCTTCCTCCTCGGCCAACTCGCGAATCAAGCGAGCGGCGGTGACACGCTGGCCGATATCGAGGTACGGCGTGATCTCGTCGAGGAAGTAGAAGTCCGTGTCCCGGGCCAACGTAGCGGCGAGCGCAACCCGCTGGAGTTCCCCGCCGGAGAGGTCGTCGATCGACTGTTCCATCACTGGCCCAATCGACAGTCGTTCCACGAGGTACTCGAGTGCGTCGCGCTCGTTCGTCCGCTCGAGCAGTTCCCGGGTGTTGCCGTCGAACTGGTTGGGAATCTGGTCGACGTACTGGGGTTTTCGCGCGACCGAGATGTCGCCGTCGCGCACGTCGGCGATGTAGTCCTGGATTTCGGTGCCGCGGTACGCCTCGAGGACGTCGTCCCAGCCCGGTGGATCATCGAACCGGCCGAGGTTGGGCTCGAGTTCGCCCGCGAGGATTCGCACGGCCGTGGTCTTCCCGATGCCGTTCGGGCCGAGGATACCGGTGACCGTTCCTTCCTGGGGCGCTGGCAGCCCGTACAGCGAGAAGGCGTTCTCGCCGTAGCGGTGAGCGGGGTCGTCCTGGAGCTCCTGTGGGAGGTTGATGATCTCGATGGCGTCGAAGGGGCACTTCTCGACGCAGATGCCGCAGGTTTCGCCCAGACAGATCTCCTCGGAGATGCGCACCTGATCGGGTTGTCCCTCGTCGGCCTCCTCGCCGCGGAGCGTGATGCACTCCTTGCCGGTGCGGTTCGGCGGGCAGTAGTTCTTACACTCGTAGTTACACCGATCGGGCTGGCAACGATCGAGGTCGACGACGGCGATACTGTCTTTGGCCATGGTTAGAAGGTTGCTCCCGTACTGAGCATGATCCCCCAGGTGATGAACCAGAAGGAGAAGGTCATCAGGCTGATGAACAGGTAGTGTTTGATGCCGAACTCCTCGTCGTCGTAGACGCCGATGGTCGGCAACAGGAACAGTTGCAGACCGATGAGCCCGAAGACGAGAAGGTAGGTGAGCGGATCGGTCGCGGCATCGTTGAGGCTCGCACCGGCGGTCAGTGCCTCGGAGCCGAAGGCCGCGCCAACCCCGGCGAGACAGGCGACGGCCGTCACGCCGATGGAGCGAACGTGCTCGCGCCGATCGCTCATCGTTTCGGTTGACATACCGGTACGTCTGTTTCCGGTGTTAAAAAGCCGTTCGCATTGTGCAAGGGGACTCGTGCGCGAACATCGAAAGTCTTGGACAATCGGTGCAAATTCAACGGTTAGCAGAGGTCAACCGGTTCGTCTTCGTTGTCCAGGTATCCGCTACAACCCCCTTCCTCAGTCTCTACAGATACATATATCGGCAAATCCGTCTGTTGGGTGTTTAGGTCAGAAGCGTCGAAGACGACGGTTCCCTCAGTTTCGTTGCTGGTAACTATCTTCGAGGAGCCTTGATTCTGATTCGGGCCATAAGTAACGCTAAAGGTAATCTCGTCTTCGGAATCACCATCGTATTCGAAGACGAATTCGACTCTGTCCGCATTGCCTTCGTTCGTTGTCGACGGTACTTCAGCTGTAAGTTCCGTGAATAGGTCTTCTCCACCGCTAACGCTGTCACTGCCGCAGTTGTACTCGAACTCTTCCGAATAGGACACCCCAGTTATCGTGATTCCACCTCCCAACGCCTCGTCGAGAGAAACGCTCGCAGTAGCTGTGCCGCTTTCTTGACCACCTGTACATTCAGCCTGTAACTCGACGGTTTCACCACTTTCGAGCGTGGCGCCATCGAAATCATCTACGTCGAAGTTCCCACCATCGCCGGAAATGATAACATCTCCTTCAATTTCGAGTGCCGTGTTGAAGTTATTAGTAATTTTCACTACAGTCGTTCGGTCGTCACCGACGACGTTAGTGGTAACATCTATTTGCAATAGAGCGTTTGGTGCATCGGCGACATCAACCGAGACTCCTCGATCAGCCGTAAGTGAACTGAACCCAAAAGCCGGGCTTATAAGCAATGCTACCCCCGCGACAAGAAACAGAACCGCGAGTTTGCCAAAGAAGTGCATCGTTACGGTGGCTGCTCCCCCTCTCCCAGTCGCATCCGTCGATTCTCGAGCACGTGCACCACGGCCGAGACCGTGAACAGGGCCATGACCAGGGTCGGCCAGCCGAGTTCTGGAATCGTCCCCGTTGGAATCAGCTCGAGCCACAATCCACCCATCACAACGGCTGCAACGGCAGACAGGCCGAGGTAGTAGACGCCCCACGGAATCGAGTCCCCGGGAACGACGTCCAGGTAGACCTCGAGCGTCTTCGCGTCGTCTGTGAGTTCGATCGCTCGATCGTCGAACTCGATCATCCCGGCGCGCTCGAGCGTCGGGAGGTGAGTCTGCTGGAGCGAAGTGTACACCCGTTTGCGTTCGGTGGAGGTGATCGCCTGGACGTCCTTGTCGAGTTCCCAGGCCGCGACGTGTTCGGCGAGGTCACCGAGTTCAACGCGATCGTCCGTTCGCTTGAGGTAGTGGATGGCGTAGCGTCGGCGGTGGTTGCTCAGGAGGTCGAAAATGTCGCCGCTATTTGGGCTAAAATCGGTCGCAGAACCGCTGGTATCGACGCCGTCACCTACGTCTCCCTCCTCGGCTTGTTTTGTGGTCGTTGCCATCGATTCCCCCGGAATTCGTCTAGTGATACTGGACTGTTTGCACATAACGCTTGTTGCCATCGTGTGAACACGGATCACTTGAATGTGGATCTCACCCACCCAGATCGCTCAAACCGCCGAAATCGGCGTTTCAGGCCCACCTTGAACGGGCTCTGGCTGACCGTTCAGGGTTTCTGGCGGCCTAATACAAAGGGGGTAGCCTCGAGTGAGTGGAGTAAGAACCTCGCCGGTACCCGTAGCCTACGAGAGCCGGGGTGGATCGAACGGAGACCATACCAATGAGAATGAACAGACGGAATGTGCTGATCGGACTGGGAACGATTGTTGCTGGCGGCGGCGCAGCCCTCGGAACGGGCGCGTTTAGCAGCGTCGAAGCAACACGAACAGTGAGTGTCGGTGTTGCTGATGATGCCAATGCCTTCCTAGCGCTTGAAAAAGGATCGGAGCTCCATACTAATGCGGTGGATAATAGCGGGGAACAGCTTAAGATCGACCTAAGCAGCGAATTTGGCCAACCTGATGGAGAAGGTGTAAATGTCGGAGCTGTAACAACCATCGGGAAGATCGATGATAATGATGATGTCGAGGTTGCCGCCCTGACGGTCACAAACAACGGTGAGAATACAGTTACTCTTACCGCTGAAGTCGAAGGGGATGATACAATCCTTGAGTTGCAGGCACAAGTTGGAACAGGTGACCTGACTGATTTAACAAATGTGTCACTTACACTCGCCGAAAATGAGGTTGCGAAGACAGTTATTGTTATCGACACAAATGGCTATGATCTTCAGGGAGATACCTCTGTAGCAGATGTCATAGAAGAGATTACTTTCACTGCAGAGGCGCAAGAATCGGTCTAATCCAGTTCCTATACCCGTTATAGTGGACTGAATCTATTCCATAAGCGAACGATACTATAAATAATACTACAGTACTAATCTGATGAAAGTCAAGCTGTTTGGAATCTGTGCTGTACTTGCTCTCACCCTTGCAGTCCCAACAGCGGCCATCTCCCTCGAGCCAACCGACACCACTGACTCCCTCGTCCTCGAGGCCTCGAGCCAGTACGCGACCATCGAAGACGGCAAACTCCACGTCAACTTCGACCGGCTGAACGCCGACTCAGTGACGACCATCGACGAGGTGTTCACCGTCCAGACGACCGACGACGATGTCGCGGCGATAACCCTCGAGGCCGAGAGCGAGGGAATCAGTTTCTATCAGAGCGACTATCCAGACGTCGCAGTCGATACTGACACGCCGTTGATCCTCGAGACGGGTGAATCACAGGGAGTAGGGATGGCGATCGATTCTCGAGACGCCGAGGAGGGTACGTTGTCGTTTACGATCCACGTGATTTACGAGGACGACGATGACGACGAAAGTGAGGCCGAACCGCCCGAACTCGTGAACGTCACCGTGTCGGACACCGAGGTGACCGTCGGGGAAACGATCACCGTGACGGGCGTTTACCAGGGCAGCACGCAGTCGATGGTGACGACCGCGACGCTAACCCAGGACGACGTTGTCGTCACCCAGCGCCGGATAATGGTGTTCGGCGGCCAGACCGAAACCGTCTCCTTCGACCGAACGATGGACACACCCGGCACGTTCGAGGTCGGTATCGACGGCCAGACCGAGACCGTCACGGTCACCGAACCCGCCGAACCGGCAGCGCAAGCAGCCAACATCAGCGTCACGAACGCGACCCTCGATCGGACACACGTTCGACCCGGTGAACAGGCGACCGTCGCCATAACGGTTACCAACGCGGGTGACGCGACGGGGGAACGCACCCTCGAGTTCGCCGTTGGTAACTTCGTCGTCGAGACGAAGACGGTCACTCTCGAGCCGGGGGAGACGCGTGAGATTCGGTTCGAGCAGCGATTCGAGCGCGTCGGGACGTACTCGCTGGCCGTCAACAGCGTCGACGTCGGAACGGTGACGGTCGCCGAGGAGGGAACCGTCGCTGCGGCGATTGCCGACTTGCCGAACGAAGCGGCGCCCGCCCTTGCCGTTCCCCTCGCGCTTGGGGCAGGACTCGTTGCCCATCGTCGGCGCTCGTGATAAGCTTGAGCGCCACTGGATTACTTCAGGAGTCGAACGCCCTCGAGCCCGCGGGACGTGCTATTAAGAGGGTGCAGCCTCGAGAACGGAGCAGAACACGCGGTGATTCAGGGATGAGTGGACGGGGGAAAGCTGGACAATGAACGCGGCGACGATGGCCAAACAGGCGTTTTTGGGCGTTGTCGGTCTTGTCGTCGTCCTCTTGATAATTGGGCAGTTACTGGGACAGCCGATCCTCCTGGGCTACGTCGCCACTGGCAGCATGGAGCCGACGTTGAACGCGGGTGACGGCTTCGTCGCGATCCCGAGCGCTGTCACCGACTCGCCCGAGGTCGGGGACGTAGTCGTCTTCGAGGCGACGACACTGCATGGGGGTGGACTGACGACACACCGAATCGTCGGCGAGACCGAGGAAGGGTACGTGACGAGGGGTGATGCGAACCCGTTCACCGACCAGGACAGCAGTGAGCCGCCGGTCACCGACGAACAGATCGTCGCCGAAGCCTGGCAGGTCGGCGACACGGTCGTCCGCCTCCCACATCTCGGCACGGTCGTCATGGGCGTCCACGGCCTCGCCGCACTCGTCTTCGGTGCCCTCACAGCACCCCTCGGCATTACGGCAGCCTTCGACGCAGAGGGAACGGGTTCGATCCTCGTCGCCCTCGGCATCGGACTGCTCGGCGTTGGACTCCTGCTCGAGCGCGTCGGCGTCACCGAGCGATCGACCAAACGGCGGACGGATCGAGAGAACGTGATCGGTCTCTGGTCGGCGATTTCGGTCATCGTGGTTCTGATCGCTCTGTTTGCGACCGCGTCGATGGTGATCCCTGCCGGTGGCAGCGCTTACGGCCTCGTGAGCACTGCTTCGCCAACGGACGATCCGCAGATGGTCGCCCCCGGGGAGACGACGACGATCACCCGGACGATCGACAACAGCGGCTACGTTCCGGTCGTTGCAGTGGTAGACACGCCGCATCCGACCGTCGACGCCCAACCCCGTGCGACGACGGTCGGGAGTCGAACCACAACTGACGTTTCGCTCTCGATGACCGCACCCGAAACAGAAGGGGAGTACACCCGGACGATCGTCGAGAGCCGATACCTGCTCGTGTTGCCGCCGACGCTCTTGGTCTGGCTGCACGACGTCCACCCGTTCCTCGCGATCGGTGCCGTCAACGTCGTCCTCGTTGGCGTCACGATCGGACTCGTGTTGTTCATATTCGGCGGTGGCGACCTCCGTATCAGAACACCGGGCAGACACGTCCCGCTCTCACGACGTCTCCAACGGCTGGTTCGAAAGTGGCGCTGATGAGGGCCGTCAGCGGCCACTACTGTTATACTATTTGAACGATGACTGTCTGTATCGAATAGGACGGGGCGGGGGAAGGCGGAACGGTGGTTGCTCGAGGAGCGAGCGTCGTCGGTCATCGTCCTAACCCGCACGAATAGAGAGCTGACGACGAAAACGAGGAAAACGATACGTGAGTTCCACACCGCGACTCGACTTGCTGATCGCCCAAAACAGGCGGGCACTCCTGATTGCTCTGCTCGTGATTGGAGCGGTTGCGCTGGTCGCGACCGGTTGGGTCGTTGCCAATCCAACGACGGCCACGACCACCCAGGAGGTCGGCCACCAGACGATCGAGACGGACGTCCAAACAAGTGCCGAAGTCGTCGAAGACGGACTCTGGGAGGAGGGAACGGTGCTCGAGAACAAACCAGCCTACGTTCTCAACGCCACGCCGGTGGTCGCGATCACGGCCGAAAGCGCCGCACCTTCGGGCACCGACTTCGAGCACGAGATCGTGCTCAGGTACGAGGCGACGCGTGATGGGGAGGCGTTCTGGGAGGATGAAACGATCCTGGCGAGCGGATCATCCTCGATTGCGGATGGATCGGGAGTCACCCAGGCGACGATCGACGTTCGTAACCTGCAAGAGCAGCAAGATGAACTCGAGGACGAACTGGCAGGAATCAGCACCGTCGACATGGAACTGATCGTCAGGGCTACCTACGATACCGGCCCACACGTCGGTGACCAGGTGGCCTCGACCCCTGTCGTCATCACCGAGAACACCTACTATCTCGAGGAACACCCCTCAGCATCAGAGACCCATCCGCTCACCCAGACCGTTGAGGAGCCCCAGTCGGCGAGTACAACCCTCGTTGGACTGCTGGTGATACTCACCGCTGGATCGTTCGGTGGCGCAGCGTTTGTCAACGCCAGGTCGGATGTCGACGTCGACCAGGCCAAACAGGCTGTTCACAAGAACCGATACGCGGAGTGGATTTCAAACGGTTCGTTGCCGATGTGGGTCGGCGAGGAACACATTGCACTCGACACGCTCGAGGACGTGGTGGACGTCGCCATCGACACGAATGAACGCGTGATTCACGACCGTAATCGCGGCCTCTTTGCCGTCGTCAGCGAGAGCGTCGTCTACTATTACAGCGACCGCGGCCGCTGGGAGGAAACGGCCTGGCCGGATTTCAACCTCGAAGAGCAGCCTGAATCCCAGTCACAGCCGTCTCCTGACGAGATGGCGGCATCCGAAGAGGAGGAAGACGTGATACCAGCCACTGATCTCCCGGATCCTGAAGACGACGACGCCTGGCATAAGCTGTGAGAGAATACCTGTAAGGAATAGTACTAATTCCTGACAATCCCTGACTCGAGCGCCGGTAGTCACGACATCGTTGGTGACAGGGTACTGACTGACTGGTCAAATTGTTCTGTGTTCGGTGTGTAGAAGCCATCTAAAGGCTAATTTCTCCAAAAACCCGGAGTATAAATATCGACTCATGACAGTCAGTAAGGCTCAACTTTTATACTGCTGGAGCATTTCGATTCGTAACATGGGAAACACAGATGGGGAGGACATCGCAGACTTGCCACCGAGCGCGAAGTTGGTCTTCAAAGTGCTCGAGTACGATGGCCCACTCACCCAGAAACAGATCGTCGAGGAGTCGATGCTCTCGGCACGGACGGTCAGGTACGCCCTCGAGCGACTGGCCGAAATCGGCATCGTCGACGAGGACATTTATTTCGCAGACGCACGGCAGAGCCTGTACCGAATCACGGAGCCGGAGCCGGTTGCAGCAGACGGCGGCCAGAGCGGAGAGGCGACCCGCAAGGACGCCTGCTGTGCTGAATAGTGAGTAGGCAGACACGCACCGGTCTCGCTTCTGGGTCGTCTCGAGACGAAAACAGACGCTCCTGGTGGCGAGCGAGGAACGGCACAGTTATTTTGTCGGACTGACCGAACGCCCATATGAACAAAGATCGGTTTCCACAGTGGATGTGGCTGTTGCTCGCGTTGATGGTTGCCGCGCTGTTGGCAAACGTACTGAGCGTCCTGTTCGGTGTCTCGGACGACTGGCAGATCACCATCGTCGTCACGATGATGGCTCCCGTCCTTATCTACGTCGGGATCTGGTACGAAGAAGAGCGACAACACTACTGGGAACACTCCCGGGCAAAGATTTCCGGCGACCTGCTGTTTCTCGTCGTCGGAACGGGCATCGGTGCGGGCATCGCCGTCGCGTTCACCCTCGAGTTGATCGGCAACCGGTTCCTCCGCGACATCCTCGCGATGGTCGCTGGCTTCCTCACCGGCTGGATCCTGTTCTGGTGGCGCAATCCGGAACTGTACCGGCCGACCGAATGAATCCGGCAGTGGTCTCGAGGGCGTTTTCGATGGCACTCCCACGGGAGACCTGAATCTCACACGTCCCGTTTCCGCTCGCGTTCGCTTCGCCCACCCCTCGCGAAAGTTTCTACTAAAAACCGCGACTCGTTTCGCTCCTCGCGACCAGAAAGGGACTACGACGGCACGACCGTGATCGGCCGTTTCCGATCGATCGCCGCCTCCAGGTCGTCCGCGATCGCGCTCCCGCGAGACACCTGAATCTCGCCGCCGCGACTCACCGTCGCGGTAAACAGGTACTCGCCGCCGGCTTGCACCTCGACGGTCTCGCCCTGGTTGCCGTCGACGGGAACGATGATGTGCCTCGAGGTGATCTCCGGGGTGACGAGTTGGCCGGGTTGCTGGCCGCCGCTTACACCGGAGTCGGCGCGGTCACCGTGGCCGTCTCCACCGCCGGTCTGTCCCTGTCCGGTGCCGTAGTGGGGATTCTCGTCGTGGGTGCGGACGTCGATGTCGATCCCCAGCCGATTCTCGACGTCGGTGATCCGTCCGCCACCCTTGCCGATGACGGTGGAAATGTCGTCCTCCTCGACGTAGACGACGGCCCGATTCTGACTCTTGAGTTGGACGTCGACGTAGCCGCGAGCGATCGAGCGAATCTCGCGTTCGATCTCGCCTTTCGCGATCCGGTCGACGCCGGTCTCTCTGCCGTTGCCGTCCTCCTCGAGCGGAACCGTGACGACCTGGCGGTTGAACGTGTAAATTTCGTAGGCGGGTTTCCCCGTCTGGAAGTCAGTGATGAGGATGACCGGCCGGGCCAGATCCTCCTCGGTGAGGCCCGCAGGCACCTTGACCTCCGTCTTCACGTCGTACACCGTCGACACCTCCCCGGCATCGATGTAGACGACGGTGTCGACGACCTGGGGGATCATCCCCAGCTCCACGCGGCCGACCAGTCGCTGGAGGGCGTCGATCGGACGGGTGGCGTGGACGACGCCGATCATGCCGACCCCGGCCAGGCGCATGTCGGCGAACACCTCGAAGTCGTCGGTCTTTCTGACCTCGTCGTAGATGGTGTAGTCCGGACGCACCATCAACAGGGCGTCGGCGGTTTTGGCCATCTGCCCGCCGAGTTCGGTGTACTGGGTGATCTCGGGGCCGACCTGAAGGTCACGCGGTTTCTCCATCGTCTTCACCGCGTAGTCGTTCTGGGAGAGGTACCTGGCGACCGACTGGGCGAACGTCGACTTCCCGGCCCCTGGCGAGCCGGAGATGAGGACGCCGCGCTGGCGCTCGAGCAACCGATCCTTGAGCTCGTCGGCGTGTTCGTAGTCCTCGATGTCGGTCTGGACGATCGGTCTGACGGCGGTGATCTCGATGCCGTCCGCGAACGGGGGGCGAGCGATGGCGATCCGGTAATCCCGGAACTGAACGATCTTCATGCCCGGCTCCGAGAGCTCGATGAAGCCCCCGGTCGCCTCGCGAGCGCCGTCGACGACCTCTCGGGCGTACTCGTCCATCGTGCCTTCGTCGAGTGGCTCGTCGCCAATCTCCTGGTAGTGCATCTCGCCGATTTCGCCGCGTTTGGCCATCGGGATCACGTCCGTCTTGAGGTGTACGCTCATCGTCTGGTCGTCGAAGAACTCCTCGATGGCGAGCGTGCCGACGCGACGGACTTCCGGTGAGAGGTAGTCCGTCTCGAGCCCCTTCGCCTGGGCCACCTCTGCCTGGACGATATCGCTGGTGACGAACGTGGCCTCGAGCTCCTCGGCGATGTCGCGGATGACTGCGTCGATCTCCCCTTCGGAGGCGTGACCGCGTTCGATCGCGGAGGGGCGCTCCCCGACGTACTCGAGGGTGATCGTCCCTTCGTCGGCGTACTCGGCTAGGCGTTTCAGTTCGCCAAGACCGTCCCAGCCGCTGTCGAGGCCGTCGTTTGCCTGGGCCTCAAGTTCGGCGACGACGGCTTCTGGCACCGACACGGTCGCTCCCTCGAACTGGCCATCGGCGATCGCCGCGGAGACGCGGCCGTCGATGACCACACTCGTGTCCGGTACGACGTTCATACGATATCTGATCGACGGAGATGTATAAGGGTGTCCACAGCCAACGGCGACTACGGCCCGCCGAGACCCTACACGTCGAACAGATTGTCGGTTGGAACAGCTATTTACAGACCGTTCTGATTGGTCTCACCGTGAGTACTGTCGACCGACAACCAGCGCCGCCGTTCGGCGTCGATTGGAGCACCGACCGGCTCGCGAACGGCCTGACCGGCCTCCTCTTCGCGTTCCACCTCGGGCTGGTCGTCGTCGCACACGCAACCGACTCGGTGCTCGCATGGCACCTCGCCGCCTCCACGGTCGTCCTCGGGGCAGATCTCGGCTGTCGTCTCGCCGTAGACTCGGCTCGAGACGCTACCCGCCGCCGACTGGGTCTTCTCGTGATTCTCCTCTCGGCGGTCGCCGCCCTCGGTGTCGTCTACCGGAGTACCACACCGGGGTTCGGTTTCGGATCGAACAGACCGCTCTGGCTCGTCGTCGCTTTCCTCGTCATCGTCTCGTTCTTGCTCCTGGTCACGGACGCCAGACGGTACACGCGGGGTCAGTGGACGGCGGTCGGGTGCTTCGCGATCCTCGCCGCCGTTTACTTCGCACATACGCTCTCGTACGCCCCCTCGAGTGCACAGTCGCGGTGGCCGGTGTGGTCTCTGGTCGTGATGGCTGGGAGCCTCGTCGTGATCCCGCGGCTCATTCCCGAACGGGTGTTCCTCTGGGTGCTCTCCAGACTGGCCGCCGTCGTCGTCCTGCTCGGACTGGCCACGTACGTCGTCGGCGACTACACGCTGTGGATGCTCGAGGTTCGCCAGTGGTCCGGTTCGCCATCGGTTCCGGGAATCGAGACCGACGCCACGATTCTTCGATCGATCTTCGGGAACCCGAACTCCCTCGGCGTGCTCGCGTTCACCGGATTCGTCGCTGCGGCCGTCGAGTGTCACCGCTCGGTTGTCGCCCGGCGTCCCCTCGGTGCGACCGTCACCGCTGCCCTCGCCGTAATCTGTGGACTCGGGCTCTTCCTCTCGAACGCCCGGGCGTCGATGCTCGCCGCGGCGGTCGCCATCGTGATCTACGCCGGGAACGTCGTCGGTGGCCGACGCGCCGTCCCCGTGGTGGTCGTCGCGACCGTTCTCACGATCGTCGGATTCCTCCTCGGGATGTACGTCGGCGTCATCGGTATCTCCGACTCGAACCGGTTCGACCTCTGGGCCGGGAGCCTGGCAGCGATCCGGGACGGCCCGCTCCTGTTCGGGTACGGTAGTCCTCCGGGATTCATCATCGAACCCTACCTGGGCAGTGGGTTGTCCGCATCACCACACAACTCCTACCTCTCGGTGTTCGTCCGGGTTGGGCTGGTCGGCGGCCTCGCCTACCTCTGCCTCGTCGTCGGTGCCGTCGTCGCCGGCACGCTCCGGTACCGCGAGGTCGACGTCGCGATGCTAGCGCTCGCCGTCGGCTGGGCCGTCCACCAGCTGTTCGAATCCTACACCCTGTTCTGGTGGTCTCCCGGCGCGGTACTCGGCACCCTCGCGATCGGGTATCTCCTGTTCGGCGACTGAGGGCTCGAACCGGCGGTATCCGTATCCGATCGATTCCAGGGCGAGGGTCGATCCCGGTGGATCCAACACCCCCGACCACGTAGGTGCCACAATGAGTGTCGCCGACCTGACCCGCGAACTCGTCTCGATCCCCAGCCATACCGACGAAACCGCCGCCGGAGACGCCCTCGAGGAGTGGCTTCGCCGGGAGACCGACGCAACGGTGATCCGTGACGAGGTGGGGAACGTGCTGGCCCGTCGGTCGCCCGGGACGAGTGGCGGGTCGTCCGGAGGCCGCGACTCCTCGAGCAGTGAGCCGTCCTCCGACCACGAATCTTCGAGTAGCGAGTCGAGTCGAGTCGAGCCAGGCCCAGGCTCGCTCGCGCTCGTGGGCCACCACGACGTCGTGCCCCCGGCTCCCGAACAGGTGGACGACGACGGTGCGTACGTCGTCGACGAACGCGACGGCCGTCTCTACGGTCGCGGCACTGCCGACATGAAAGGCGCCGTCGCCGCGGCAGCACTCGCGTTCCGGGACGCCGATCTGTCCGGCTCGAGCAGGAGAGCCGATTCCGGTGACGGCGAGGATCCTACGGACGGTGGCGAGCTCTGGTTTGCGAGCTTCGTCGGCGAAGAGGTCGGCGGTACCGGTGCCCGTCACGCCATCGAACGCGGGTTCGTCCCCGACTACGCCCTCGTCGGCGAGGGCTCGACGAACTACTCCGGCCCCGGGGTGACCGACGTCGTGGTCGCCCACCGCGGCCGCCGTGGCAGTACGATTTCCGTCTCCGGAACGTCGTCTCACGCCAGCGAGCCCGAGGTCGGCGAGAACGCCATCTACCGCGCAGCCGACGCGGTCGACGTCCTCAGGGATCTCGAGTTCCCGGAAGTCACGGTCGCCGGCGAATCCCTCCGTGGAACCCTCGCCGTCACCGAGATCGAGGGTGGTTCGGCGATCAACGTAATCCCCGACAGCTGTACGCTCACCGTCGACGAACGCACAGTACCGGGCGAGCGAGCAGCCATCGAAAGCGTCGAGGAGCTCCCCGGCATCGAGTGGCTCGTCGACCAGGATCTCCCGCCGATGGAGTGTTCGGACGATGCCTTCGCCGCAGCCGTGCTCGAGGCCACTCGAGACGTCCAGTCGGGGTCGCCGGAATTCGTCACGAAGCCCCACGCGACCGACGCGGGGTGGCTCGCCGAGGCCGGCACCGCGTGCGTCATCTGTGGCCCCTCCGAACCCGGCGAGGCCCATACGAAAGACGAGAGCGTCTCGATCGCGGTGCTCGAGCGCTGTACCGAAACCTACCGGCGGGTGGCCGAACGCTGGCTCCAGTAGACAGCGAACTCGTCGGCGTCGGGTCGACCTGACGCTGCAGGGAGTCTGATCCGGTTACGAGCGGCTGCGGATCGATAGCGCGCCGAGGACGGCGAGAACCGCGCCAACGGCGGCGAGGACGCCGAACCCGGGGGTTCCGTCGGCCACCGTTTCGTCGGCCGAGCCCTCGTCCGTATCGGTTTCGTCGGTCGTCTCCTCGTCGGTCGTCCCCTCGTCTGACGTATCGTCGTCGGCCACCGCTTCGTCCCTGTCGGTTTCGTCGGTCGCCTCCTCGTCGACATCGGCTTCCACTGTCACGGATCCTGCCTCGAGATCGGCAACAGTCACCTCGAACTCGCCGGGCTCGTCGAAGGCCTGGCCGAACGCCACGACCCGCTCGTCGCCCGGTTCGAGCGTGACGGTTTTCGTCTCCTCGACCGTGCCGTCGACCGCCAGATCGAGGTCGATCTCGCCAGCTGCACGGCCGTCGTTTCGCACCGTCGCCTCGATCGTCGCCTCCTCGCCGACCGACAACTCCGACGGCGACACCGAACTGTCGACGACCTCGAGGTGGGGTCGATCGCCGGCGAGAGCAAACGCGGAGAAGTGGGGCGTCTCGGCGCGGTAGGTAATCTCCCACGTACCGCCGGGGAAGAGTACAGCACGGTCATAGACCTCCGCGACGTCCCACATTCCGCCCGGGTACAATATTCCAGCATTGCCTACCTCTTCGACAGTCCACATCCCGCCAGGGAACACCACTGCACGATCATCGACCTTCTCGAGGTTCCACATCCCACCGGGGTACAGTACCTCAGTGTCACCGACGTCCGCAACCTCCCACATTCCGCCCGGGAACAGCTCATCCAGGTCGTCTACATCTTCGACGTCGCTATCTTCGACGTTCCACGTGCCACCGGGGAACAGCACCATGCCGGCTTCAACCTCCTCAACACTCCACATGTCGCCCGGGTACAGAACCTCGGTATCCCCTATTTCTGCGACTTCCCACGTGCCACCGGGGAACAGTTCCTCCACGTCATCAGCCTCGTCAGCGTCCCACATGCCCCCGGGGTACAGCACCTCGGTGTCACCGATTTCTACGACCTCCCACATGCCACCGGGGAACAGTTCTTCTCGGCCCTCCATCTCTTCGCGATCCCACATGCCGCCGGGGTACAACACCACGTCGCCGTCGACCTCCTCGACGTCCCACATTCCACCCGGGTACAGTACTTCGGTGTCACCGACGTCCGCGACGTCCCACATCCCGCCCGGGAACCGTACCTCACTGTCGCCTATCTCCTCGACGTTCCAGGTATCACCAGGGAACACACTTTCCGTGTCGTGTTCGATCCACTCACCGTCGTCGTAGTGGTATAGCGTCACGTCTTCAGGCTCGAGCCCACGAGCGTCCAATTCGTCGGCTGGCACGACGAACTCAAGTGTAGCGTTCTCGATCTCCTCGCTCTCGAGCGAGGTAGTGATCTGGAGGGGTTCCAACAGCGCCGGATCGGCCGGGAGCTCAGTGACGTCATCGGGGAGTTCGTCGCTTGTCCTGATCGTTGCCTCGTAGTCGCCGTCAACGGTAGTCGTCACGTTCAGCCAGGCGAGGTGGGAGTCGCTGCCTTCGAGTTCGTCGGCGATCGGGATCGACACCGTTTCGTTCGCGATTGCGTCCGTGACCGACACCGCTGTTCCGTTGGTAATCGGTTCGACCGTCACGGCCGGCTCTGGGTCGGGGTCGGGGGTGGGCGACGGCGAGGGTGACGGTGATGGCGACGAGGTCGACTCGTCCGCCTCGCTCACCGTCACCGTGCCTGCCTCGACGCTGTCGACGCGCACGTCGAACTCGCCGGCGTCGTCGAACGTGTGCGTGAATGCAATCTCCTCGGTCTCACCGGCTTCGACCTCGACAGTCTCGTCGTCCTCGACGGTGCCGTCGATCTCGAGTTCGGCGGTGTGCGTTCCGGTCGCGTCGCCCGTGTTCTCGAGGGTGGCGGTTATCGTCACCGCCTCGCCCTCGTCGACGTCTGCCTCGCTCAGTGTGGCGTCGATCACCGTCACCACCGGCTGCGGTGCTTCAACCTGGTGCAGTTCGACGTCGACGGTCGTCCACTCCTCGGCGACGACCTCGACGTTCTCGATACGCTCGGTCTCGTAGCCGTCGGCGTCGACCACGACGTCCCACGTGCTGGCCGGGCTGTCCTCTTCGTAGACGCCGGTTTCGTTCGTCGTCCCGTCGGGCTCGCCCTCTGTTGGCTCGCTCAGTGGGACGACCCAGACGCCGGCCCCTTCGATCGGGTCACCCGTCGCGTCGGTAACGGTCACTCGAAGTCCGCCGAAGTCGAGTTCGGCTTCCTCTACCGTCACCGTACCCGCGTCGACGTCGTCGACGCGCACGTCGAACTCGCCGGCGTCGTCGAAGGTGTGCGTGAACGTGATCTCCTCCGTGTCGCCGGCGTCTATCGAGACCGTCTCGGTGGCCTCGACGTTGCCGTCGATCTCGAGTTCCGCGGTGTGCGTACCCGTCGCGTCGCCGGTATTCTCAACCTCGGCGGTCACCGCCACGGGTTCGTCTACTTCGATTTCCGATTTGTTAATCGAAGCGGACGTAACCTGGAGCTCCGCCGAGGCCCCCGCGAAGGCTCCAAACACTGGCCTTGTGTCATCGAGATCATCGGGGAATTCGCTCAACGAGACGCTGACGGTATTCTGATCGGGTTCCACCGTCGAATCTGGCGTCGTGGTCCACGACGCCCAAGAGGCGTAGTGCCAGACGTCCAACGAATCTTCCTCGACCGAACTGACGTCGTCATCCGTATAGTGGAACGAAAGGTCGAGATACGGTTCATCTGCCCATTCGTCCGGTTCGACGCGGAGGTACTGTTCGATGGAATCTGCATCCTGATTTGCCGGAGGGCTGTCCGCCTCTCCGAGGTCGATGCCGGCACCTTCGAACGAGAAGGTCACCTCGGTCGGGGCGTCGAGGCCGAGCGTGACGTTGGTTCCCTGAACGTCCGATGACGTATCGTGGATTTCCGCGAAATCAGAATCCAGCGAAGACATCGCTACGTCGAATAACGACACGTTCCGACTGTCTTCGATTTTCAGGGCCGGTGCCTCGATGTTGTTGTCAATCACACTGAGGTTGGAAATCTGGATATCCTCGTTACCATCCCCTAGGAACGTTTCTCCGAGGTAGAGCAATCCCTTTTCCCTGGACGAGCCGTCCTCTACGGTCGCAGGATTGTGTGACACATTTAACTTATCAATTGAGACGTTGTCGGAGTCTTCCAACGTGACAAACGCGAAATCATCCTCGCCGCCATGGTCGGTTATCGTGAAACCATCGACCGAAACCTCGCTACTCTGACCTATCTGGAGTCCCTGTTTCATCCCACCTTTCGACGACACATTCTCGATCGTAACACCGGTTGCTCGTTCTAACTCAACCGTGGCACCGAATCCAGGATAATCTCTAATTTCGACATCGACGATGCTCACGTTCTGGTCGAAGTCGCCGAAGGGGCCCGAATATTCGAGTCGACCGTCTTCGATGGTCGTCTCCGAAATCTGCAGATTATTCCGCCGGTCGATCTCAATCCCGCCTCCTGATATCGAGAGATCTGAGAGATGGAAGAACTCATCCGGGTCGTTATCGTTGGCTAACAGGTAGATGCTGACTCCAGGGCCGTCAACCTGAATGTCGATATTCTCGACGACTTCTGGTGAGGAATCAATGATTTCTATTCCGGTTCCACTTTCCATATGGATGTCGTTGTCGGAGACGGCCGAATTCGTCGAATCGCTCAGTCGGATTCCGTCACGACTCCCCTCACGAATATCGTTCCCGGTGATGGTCGCGCTATCGCCACCGAGCAATTCGATTCCTGACCAGGTCTCGATCTCATTGTTAGTGAGCACGATTCCGTCAGCCGAGTTGGCTGTGATTCCCACCTCGGAACCACCCGCCAGATCCTCGCCACCGATTATCTCGTTACCTTCTACGTGTGCATCCGTGACCTGGCCGTCGAAGTAAATCCCGTGACGATCCAGGTCGTCATCGGTGGTGGATCCAATTCCGATGAGTTGGTTGTTGGTTATCGTGACACCGTCTGTGTTCTTGACACCGATGCCGGAGGTCGACAGGGCAGACATGCTGTTGATAGCCACAGTATCGTCGAGCACAGTTTCACTCACAGTCACGTCCGACGAATCCTGAACGTCGATCATCGGATTTGTCCCGTGACGGTCTCTCTCGACCATAACCCCCTGGATGGTCGCTGTCGATACAGAATCTACATAGATGGCTCGGCCAATCTGCTCCTCTGTGGCCTCCACCGAGGAAATCTCTATCTCCCCACCGTATCGGACGTGGATATCGGCGTAATTCCCGTGTGGGTACTGCTCGTCATACCTGGAAACGATGTCCTCGATGGTCACGTCCGACGCTCCGACGACCCGAACTGATTGATCCCAGTACTCGAAGTTGGTGTTCCGAATCGTGATATCCGACAACCAGCCGTCTGAGTCGGACCAGCCAAGACCCACGTGTGACTCATTTCTGACGAGGATACCCCGCGTATCCGAGACGTCCTCTTCGTCTTCAGAGACGGGATACCCGTCGATTGTGTATCCCGCCCCGTCCAGCGTCACTCCGCTACTATTGATGACGAGACATGCATCTTGAACCTCCCATTGCGACGGGCTCTCAGGCGAGATGTTACTAGCCAATTCGTAGGTACCTGGAGAGTTGATCTCCATGCACGAGTCGATTTCAGTAGGTTCGCCTTCTGAGGTAACGGCACCCGCACTTAGGAGGGCAACAGCCGTTATGAGAAGCGCTCCGAACAGAAGAACGCGACTGACGTGAGGACGGGAGTCGGTTACACTGATTAGCAACAACTCAAACCACCTCCGGGAACGTCCCGAGCTGTGCGAAGAGCCCGAACGCGTCCCACGTGTCGAGAGTCTCCGTGATTCTGCTGTCCTCGAGGTGGTGGACGTAAACCCCATCGACCTCGAGCGAGCGACCGGTCGGCGCGATCCCCATGATCTCACCCTCGTGCGTTCCAGTCGTGGTGTAGGTGACGATCACCGCGTCGCCGTCGACGTACGTCTCGTGGACGGTCTTCGTCAGGTCGGGCGTTCCTTCCCGAACCGTCTCGACCCACCCCTTCAGCGCCTCCCGGCCCTCGAGTGGTTCCGGAAGCAGGGGATCGTGGTGGATGTGGTCTTCCGTGACCAGTTCGTCTATCAGTGCCAGATCCCCCCTGTTCCAGACCTCCCGGAGCAGCAAATGGGCAGGAGTCGAACGTGCTTCGGATCCGTTTTCGGTAGTCATCGCGAAATATCAAATTCACACAGACACCTGCCGCCAATAAACATAATCTGTATGATATTACTGTAATTCTGATTTCTGTAGACGATTACTGTTATTCGGTAGACAGAACGGATCGCAACGTTAGCACCTGGTGCCGATTACAGAACGCAAGCGACTGCTCCCGATTACACCTGGAGCGAAAATCAGGCGCACCCGTGTGCGAAGGGTAAGCTATTGGCACCCCACATGACAGTGGAGAAATCGTCCATAAGTACGGGACTCGAGGGCGATAGCGAATTACGAGACAGCGCCTGGCGTTTCTCGGACGATATCGACGACGTCGAGCGTCTCGTCGAGCGTCAAACGGAGCCTGTCGCCCTTGCAAGGAACGGTAATGCGGATGCTCAGCGGGTCAGTTTCGAGAATCTCTTCTTCAACGGTCTGTGCACGTCGAAACGTCTCCCAGGTCGCGAACCGGTGTTCGATGCCGCGGTCGTAGTAAAACGCCGTCACCGATGGGTGGGCGAGGATCGCGATCGTGATCGGCCCGCGGGCGACCGATTTACACAGGTGGCAGACTTCCGCTACCTCGATCTGGTGGCGACGGTGACACTGCGGACAGCCGCCCCGATTTCCAGGGGCGTGTGCCTCACAGATGTCGAGTGACTGCTCGACCGCGCTCGAGCAATCCGGGCAGACGCCGCCGATGAACGACCGGATTCGGGTGAGATTGAACGCGAGTGTCGCGTGCAACGTTTGCTCCACCGTTCGCTCCGACAGCCCCGCCGGCGGGAGCGGGAGCGTGAACAGGACGCCGTCGTCGCCGTCGGCGTTTTGCCAGAGGCCCGGACAGCGACTACACGACGCGACCAGGTGGTGGTTATCGTAATCGACCACGACAGGGGAATCACATAGTGGACAGCCCGCATCGATCTCCGTGGCGTCGATGCGCGGGCGCTCGCGAACGGTTCCCGCGACGACCGCCTGGGCGATCTCGAAGCCAGCCTGGGTGAGTTCGTACCCATCGTCCGTCCGACGGACGAAGTGGTCGGTAAGCTGTTCGAGGTGATAGTTGAAATTTCCGGTGTCGCTGTACCCTACCTCGTTGTACAGATCCGAAAACGAGACCGCGGTGTCCCCGTCGTACAGATCCGAGAACTTGATCACGTTGGCCGGGTCGTTCGGTTCGTACAGCTCCCACAGCGTCCGAACGATTTCGAAGCGCGTTTCGTTGGCCAGAACCGCGAAGGCGTCGTCCGGCGACAGCGTCCCCACGTCGTTGCTCCCACAACGTGTCATACCTCTTTATATTCACCCCCTATGTAAAACGTTCCGTTCGGTACGCCGCTCTCGAGCGCTGCGCCGACCCCTCCCCGCGTCCGAGGCGCAACCGTGCCGACGGCGGCTCAGTCGCGTTCGGAGTCGGGATCCGACGCTTCCGTCCGATCGCCCACGTCGTCATCCTGGACGTTCGTATCGGGGTCGCTGGTCTGGCCCCCGTCGGGCAGGTCGCGTTCGACCACCCGATCGCTGCCACACTGGGGGCACTCGTCTCGCTCCACGTGGAACCGCTCGCCACAGTGCTCACACGCGTACGCCGCTTCGTCCGCGGCCGTCTGCTTCGCCTCGTGGGTGAACTGCCCGACCTTCCGTCCGAGGTTTTCGAAAAATCCCATTTGCCACCCATTGTCGACCGAGACAGATAACGGTTCGTCACGGTTCAACACAGCAATCGCTCCTCGTTCGGAGCCCGCTCGGACGAATCGTGTCCGTGATCGGTGGCTCTAGAGCGCTCGGGCGCTGTCTCGAGCAGTGCCGAACGTTGTTGGGTGGACAGAGAACGGGCGCTGACGTCGGCCGCGCGGCTGGTGGACTGAAAAATAGCGGGTTGGATGTCCCAAAAATCGATGGGCAACCGTGTTCTCGATCAGTTCAGCGGGTGCGGACTCAGTTTACCCCAGGAGGAACCGAAGCCAGGGGTTTTGCTGAACGATCCTCGTCTGCTCGAGTTGCCGGTCGATTCCGAGGATGCGGCCGGCACCCCAGGCACCGAGGCCGAACAGCAACAGCATGTAGACGAACGAGCTGTCGACGAGGTAGCCGTGGGGGACGGGGAACCCGGCCATGAGCCCACCTTCCCAGGCGGCCGTCCAGAACATGGCCATCATGAGTGCGCCCATCAGTGCGGCGAACCGGAAGAAGATCCCGAACAGGAGCGCGAGACCGATCAGGATCTGGCCGAAGATGACGAGCGGGTCGACGATGGCGCCGAAGTCTGCGAACCACAGGAACAGTCCCTGAAGCGGATTTGCGTCGGCGACGGCGTTCTCCAGGAAGCCTGCCGACGACCAGTACAACGGATCACCGATCCCGCCGTCGAACAGTTTCTCGAGGCCGGCCTGCAGGAAGATCCAGGCCATGACGACCCGGAGACCGAGCATCGAGTACGCGAGCCACGTTTCCGAGTAGTTGAACTCCACTTGCCGGCCGAATAGCTCCGAACGGAGCGTCTGTTCCTTTGGTTGGGTTGCCATATGCGTGTCCCTCGCATGGCACTACTGACAGGACACATAAAATCATGTGGGTGAGAGCTACCTTCTAGGATCGACCGAAACTGGTCGTCGATGAGACGGATTGGTGGCTGTCGAAGCAACGGCCATCTCCGGAACCACGACGTTGATAGGCGTCCCGCAAGAATTGCGAGGCATGGCACCCGAACAGGCGACCGACAGCGAGACGGACGCCGCCTACGAGGAACTCGAGCGCCGAATCGAGCAGATCACGAACATCGGTAACGCCGCCGGCATCCTCCGGTGGGATCAGGAGGTCGTGATGCCCGAAGGCGGGACGCCCGCCCGGGCGAAACAGCTCTCGACGCTGTCGTCGCTGAGCCACGAACTGCTGACCGAGGATCGCACCGGCGAACTCCTCGAGGCACTCGAGGCGGCTGACCTCGAGGACGAGAAGGCGGCCGTCGTCCGCGAGACTCGCCGGCAGTACGACCGGGCGACGAGCGTCCCCCAGGAACTCGTCGAGGAGATCTCGGAGACGACCTCGAACGCCCATCCGACGTGGGTCGAGGCCAAAGAGAACGACGACTTCTCGGTCTTCGAACCGACCCTCGAGAAGCTGGTCGAACTCAAAAAGGCGTACGCGAACCACATCGACCCCGACGCCGATCCCTACGAGGTGCTCTTTGCGGACTACGAACCCTACCTCGACCTCGAGACGGCCGAGCAGGTGCTCGAGCGCCTGCGCGACGAACTCGTCCCGCTGCTCGAGGCGATCGACGACTCCGATACCGATATCGAGACCGACGCCTTCGCCGGCACGTTCGACGACGACGATCAAGAGGCGCTGGCTCGGGACGTGCTGGACTCGCTGGGCTACCAGTGGGATCGCGGCCGTCTCGACACGGCCCCGCACCCCTTCTCCTCGGGAACGCAGTTCGACGCCCGCGTAACGACCCGGTTCGACGAGAGCGACCTGCTCGGGTCGATCACCTCGACCATCCACGAGTTCGGCCACGCCAACTACACGCTGGGGCTGCCCGACGAGGGCTACGGCACCCCGCTCGGGGAGTCCCGCGACCTGACCGTTCACGAGTCCCAGTCCCGGCTCTGGGAGAACCACGTCGGCCGGTCGCGTCCCTTCTGGGAGCACTTCCTCCCGACCGCACGAGAGCGCTTCCCCGAACTCGAGAACGTTACACCCGAGGAAGCCTACGAATCCGCGAACCAGGTGTACGACGACAACCTCATCCGCGTCGAGGCTGACGAACTCACCTACCACCTCCACATCGTCGTCCGCTTCGAGATCGAGCGCGACCTCATCTCGGGCGACCTCGAGGTCTCGGACGTTCCCGAGGCATGGAACGACAAGTACGAGGAGTATCTCGGAATCCGACCCGAGACCGACGCCGAGGGCTGTCTGCAGGACATCCACTGGAGCCACGGCTCCTTCGGTTACTTCCCGACGTACTCGCTGGGTTCCGTCCTCGCGGCACAGCTGTACGCGACCGTCGAGGACGAACTGGGGAGCCTCGACGACCGAACCCGTGAGGGCGAGTTCGACGACCTCAACGGCTGGCTTCGCGAGCACATCCACGCCCACGGCAAGCGCTACACGACGCCCGACCTCGTCGAGGAGGCAACCGGCGAGGGCTACACGGCCGACTACTTCCTCGAGTACGTGAAAGGGAAGTACGGCGAGCTGTACGACCTCGAGGCGTACTGAGCGGGACAGCGCCAGGCGGATGCCCGCCACGTCGCCCGACCCGTCAGAAGTGATTTAAACCGAACCGAACAAATTCGTCGGATCGTATCTCGTTTTCAGCTCGACCAAGCGCTCGTAGTTCTCGCCGTAGCGCATCGCGGCCGGATCCTCCTCGAGCCCCGGGAAGTTGGCGTACCGGCCCGCTGCACTGGGGAGGGCCTCGACCGCGGCCATCGCCTCGCGGGCCCACGCCACGTTGACGTCGTCGTCCGCGGGTTCCGTCCAGTTCGCCTCGACGTTGAACATGAACGGCTTGTCCCGGTGCCAGAACGCGGTCGCGTCCTGCGGGACGTCGGCGACCGCGTCCCCGAGGTGCCAGAGGTCGATCGTCGAGAGCGCCGACGGGGCGGAGTCGGTGTACTCCACCAGAATATCGACGAGTTCGTCACTGAGTTCCGTGAGATACGTCGACTTCCAGTAGTAGCGCATCCCGTCCGGGTAGTCCTCGTCGAGCATCGACTGCAGATCGGCGTAGTCCATCGGGCCACTGAAGTCGACGATCGGGGCCACGCTTTCGAGCACCGGTCGGAATACCTCCTCGGCGTCCTCGAGGTCGCCACGATACGAACCGAGGAAGGCCAGAGCGGATTCGCCCCACGAATCTTCGGGGAACTCCTCGAGGTCGGGGACGTGAGCGGTGAACGCGAGGGCGCCTGCTTCCCGTGGCGCTTCGGCAGTCCACTTCCGGAACTCGTCCATGACGGTGGCCGCGTCGTCGGCGCGGAACCACACGAAGAGTGCATACACCTCGGGGCCGACCTCGTGGAGGGCGTACTCGAAGGAGGTGACGACGCCGAAGGCTCCGCCGCCGCCGCGAATCGCCCAGAACAGGGCTTCGTTCCGATCGGCACTCGCAGTGTGTACTCGACCGTCGGCTGTCACGACGTCGACGCTGATCAGGTTGTCCAGCGACAGGCCGTACTGGCGACTCAGGTGACCGTACCCGCCGTTGAGCGTCAGCCCGGCGATGCCCGTCTCCGAAACGGCGCCGAGTGCCGTCGCGAGACCGAACAACTGCGTCTCGCGGTCGACGTCGCCGAGGGTGGCACCGCCTTCGGCTCGAACCGTTCGTGCCTCGCGATCGACGCGTACGCCGGTCATTTCCGAGAGGTCGATCACGAGGGCGTCGTCATGGACGGCCGTTCCGGCGACGTTGTGACCGCCACCGCGAACGGAGACCTCGAGGTCGTTCTCCCGGGCGAAGTCCACCGCCGAGACGACGTCCGCAGTACCCGAACAGCGAACGATCAGTGTCGGACGGGTATCGATCATTCCGTTCCAGACCCGACGTGCGTCCTCGTAGGACGGATCGGATGGTCGGAGTACGTCCCCCCGGATAGTTGCCTCGAGGGCGTCGAGAGCCCGCCCCGAGAGGTCGTCAGTCGTCCGTTCCTGTGGTGTTCGTCGGTTCGTTCCCATACACTGTGTACGGCAAGCACGACCAAGAACATGACACCAATTTTATGAGAAAATCAATCAGACAGATAGGTCGTCGCGCTTACAGCTGAGACGAAACCGAGTCAAACTGGATCAAATAGGCGAAACAGCAAACCACCCTCGCGTGTATGTGACACACATGGCAGCTCCCTCAAACAGACTCGAGGATCGAACGGCAATCGTTACCGGCGCGAGTTCCGGCATCGGCGCGGCGACCTGTCGAAAACTCGCAAGCGAGGGCGCGAGCGTCGTGCTCGCCGCGAGAAGCCGGGATCGTCTCGAGAGCCTCTCCGAAGAACTCGAGGCCGATCACGGCGTCGAGACCCTAGTGATTCCGACGGACGTCCGGGAGGAGTCACAGGTCGACGCGCTGATCGAGGAGACCGTCGAGGCGTTCGGCGGATTCGATATCCTCGTGAACAACGCGGGACTCGCTCGCGGCCACGAGGTCGCCGAGCTGTCGACCGAGGAGTACGAGACGATGCAGGAGACGAACGTCGACGGCGTCTTCTACGCGACGCGAGCGGCGATTCCCCACGTCAGCGAACGGGAGGGTCACCTCATCTTCGTCGGCAGTTTCGCCGGGCAGTACCCCCGGCCGTTCAACCCCGTCTACGCGGCGACGAAGTGGTGGGTTCGTGGGTTCGCCAAGAGCGTGGCGGCCCAGGTTGGCGACGCCGGCGTCGGCGTCACGATCGTTAACCCATCCGAGGTCAGAAGCGAGTTCGAGACGACCGACGGCGACACGTTCGCCGAGCGGTTCGAGGAGGGTGAGGTAACCGAACCCGAAGAGATCGCCGAGGCCATCGTCTTCGCGGCCACTCGAGAGGCATCCGCGGTCAGCGAACTCGACCTCTACCGGCGCGACAAGTTCACCGGGTTCTGAGGGCAGGAGAGAGCCGTCGATACTGATGCTGTCGATACTCGAGTTCGAGCTCGAGCCCGATCCCCGGCCGAGAGTTTAATGATAGTCAGTCGTATACATCGAGACGAAACATGGCAACTGTTGACGAGTCTGCCACCGACACCCCGGACGCTTACGAACAGCTCCTCGAGCGATCCGAGAAGCTGACGAACGTCCGGATGGCGTCGATGGTACTGGGGTGGGATCAGCGCGTAATGATGCCGGAAGGGGGAACGCCGGCCCGGGCCGGCCAGCTCTCGACGCTGTCGTCGATGGGGCACGAACTCCTCGTCGACGACGACGTCGGGGCGTGGCTGTCGGCACTCGAGAGCCAGGAACTCACAGACGAGCAGGCGGCCGTCGTCCGCGAACTCCGTCGCAAGTACGACCGTGCCGTCGACGTCCCCGCCGATTTGGTCGGACGGCTCACTACCCACCAGACCCAGACGCAGCAGGTCTGGCAGGAGGCCAAGGGCAACGACGACTTCGGACACTTTGCGCCCGCTCTCGAGGAACTGATCGATCTCCATCGCGAGCGCGCGAGCGCCATCGATCCCGCCGAGAATCCGTATCGGGTGCTGTACGAGGACAGCCTTCCGTACCTGCCCCTCGAGACGGTCGAGCGCATCTTCGACGAACTCCGCGAGCACCTGGTGCCGTTGATCGCCGAGATTCAGGAGAACGGCCGCGACCTGCCGTCGCCGTTCGCCGGGCACACCTACGACGAGGAGACCCAGATGGCCCTCTCGGAGGCTGCCCTCGACGTGCTGGGCTACGATCGTAAACACGGTCGTCTCGACACCGCCCCGCACCCGTTCATGTCGGGCAACCAGTTCGACGCCCGCGTGACCACTCGCTTCCGGGAGGACGACCCGCTCGACGCGCTGACGGCGACCATCCACGAGTTCGGCCACGCGACCTACCAGCTCGGCCTCCGGAAGGACGAGTACGGCACACCGCTGGGGGCCTCGCGATCCTCGGGCGTCCACGAGTCCCAGTCGCGGTTCTGGGAGAACCACGTCGGTCGGACGAAGGCGTTCTGGGAACTGTTCCTCCCGACGGTCAAGGAGCACTTCCCCCACCTCGAGGACGTCACGGTCGACGAGGCCTACGCGGCGGCAAACCGGATCTACCCCGACAATCTCATCCGGGTGGAGGCGGACGAACTCACCTACCACCTCCACATCATCCTCCGGTGTGAGATCGACCGGGCGTTCGTCGAGGGCGACCTCGAGGTCGCCGACATCCCGCAGGTGTGGAACGACAAGATGGAGGAGTACCTCGGCGTCCGCCCCGACACGGACACCGACGGCTGTCTCCAGGACACCCACTGGTCGTACGGCTTCGCCACCTTCCAGGGGTACACCGTTGGGAGCGTGCTCGCCGCCCAGCTCGACGCGGCGATGCGCGAGGATCTCGATGCAGACGTGGACGACCTCATCCGCGAGGGCGAGTTCGAGCCGCTGCGGGAGTGGATGATCGAGAACGTCCACCGCCACGGCCAGCGCTACCCGAGCGAGGAACTGATCGAGGTCGCCACCGGCGAGCCGCTGACTGCCGAGTACTTCCTCGAGTACGTCGACGAGAAGTTCACCGACCTGTACGGGCTGTAGTCGATTCTCGGTGCACCGTGGACGGTTCGAGCCGGATGCAGCCGGCTCGAGCAATCGGTCGCTCGAGCGGGTACCTATCGATCACTTTTCGTCTACGCCGCGCTCGTGTCGACCGTATCGCTCGGAAAAATGAGTGACGAAACCGTCCGATCAGTGGGATTCGGTCTGTTGCTCGATGACGTCCGCGGCGTTGCTCAGTTCGCTCGCGGTGACAACCAGCATGTCGTCGAGCGTGATGATTCCCCTGAGCATGCCGTCAGCGTCGACGACCGGCAAGCGTCGGATTCCCTCGGTGCTCATCGTCTCGAGCGCCTCGAAGTGCGTCTCGTCCTCGCTGATGGTGACGAGATCCTCGGTCATCATATCCGCCGTCGTGACGTCGTCGATCGACTCCACGTCGCGAAGGCCCATCGCGATCATGCGATCGGTGACGATGCCGACCGGTTCGTCGTCGTCGGTAATGATGACGCTTCCAACGTCGTTCTCATCCATCTGATCCAGAACGTCCCGGATACCGGTGTCCGTGTGTGCTGTCACGACTTCGGCTGTAGCCATCTCTCTCAATGCCATAGTGAAACCCAGCCATGGTACGACGGAGAGCTACCTAAAGCAGGGGCAGTCGAAGGCAGGCCAATCGAGAGCAGGGCAGTTGAAGGAGGGGAACGATCGACCGACGGACTACCCGCGGAGGCTCTGAAGATCCGCCAGCGCTTCCGAGCGAGTGCGGTATCCGATGCCGAGCGTGTCACACTCGAGGCACTCCCAGCGGTACTCGCCGCCGAGGCCGCGAATCGTCACGACGGCGTCACAGTCGGGACACCGCTTCTGTCGCCGTCGTTCGTGCACCTTCTCGAGGATCTCCCCGACAGTCAGATCTCCAGCCATTACATCATCGGATGACGATCCAATCCCTATATGCTTTCTCCTCACCGTAACGATCGCGTCGTGCGGAGGGGAAAGAAGTACACAAATCCGAATAGTAATTTCGAGGTGTTGTTCCAATCCCCACGAATCTGCGCAAATCTTGCGCGATTGGGGGGCGAATGCACGGATTTTGTGGACGAAACGGCTCGAGAACACGCTGGATTTATCAGGCAGGATAGCCCAGTTCGTAGTGCTATGGGACAAACGCTCACCGAGAAAATTCTCGACGACCACCTCGTCGAGGGCGAACTCGAGACCGGCGAGGAGATCGGGATCGAGATCGACCAGGTGCTGACACAGGACACCACCGGGACAATGGTCTGGCTCCAGTTCGAGGCGATGGGCCTCGATGAAGTGCAGACAGAACTGGCCGCCCAGTACTGTGACCATCAGACCTACCAGTTCGACTTCAAAAACACCGACGACCACCGGTTCCTGCGTTCTGCCGCCGGCACCTTCGGGGCCCACTTCTCCCGCCCCGGCAACGGCATCTGTCACAACGTCCATCGGGAGAACTTCGCCGCCCCCGGCAAGACCCTGCTCGGGTCGGACAGCCACACCCCCACGCCTGGCGGCCTCGGCCAGCTCGCCATCGGGGCCGGTGGCATCGACATCACCGTTGCCATGGGTGGCGCACCCTACTACATCGAGATGCCAGAAGTCGTCGAAGTCCGCCTCGAGGGCGAACTCCCCGAGTGGGCCACCGCAAAGGACGTCATCCTCGAGATGCTGCGCCGTCTGAGCGTGAAAGGCGGCGTCGGCAAGATCCTCGAATACACCGGCCCGGGTGCCGAGAGCCTCACCGCCCCCGAGCGAATGACGATCACCAACATGGGGACGGAACTCGGCGCGACGACGTCGATCTTCGCCACCGACGAACAGACCCAGGACTACTTAGAGCGCGTCGGCCGCGGCGAGGAGTACGTCGAACTCCAGCCCGACGACGACGCCGACTACGACGACCAGATCGTCGTCGACCTCTCGGATCTCGAGCCGCTGATCGCCGAACCCTCGATGCCCGACAAGGTCGTACCCGTCCGCGAGGTCGCCGGCCAGTCCGTCGAGCAGGTCATCGTCGGCTCCTGTACGAACGGCGGCTACGAGGACATCCTCCCGTTCGCGAAGATGCTCGAGGGTCGCGAAACCTCGATGGAGACCGAAACCATCGTGGCCCCCGGCTCGAAGCAAGCCTCCGAGATGCTCGCTCGCGAGGGCTGGGTCGCCGAGATGATGGCCGCCGGCGTCAACTTCTCCGAGGCCACCTGCGGGGCGTGTATCGGTATCGGCCACGTCCCCGCCTCCGATTCCGTCTCGCTGCGAACCTTCAACCGCAACTTCGAGGGCCGCTCGGGGATCGAAGACGACAACGTCTACCTCTGTTCGCCCGAGGTCGCCGCCGCCGCGGCGCTCAAGGGCGAGATCATCGATCCGCGCGACCTGGCGGACGAACTCGAGGATCTCGAGGATCCCGGCATCGAACTGCCCGACGAGTACGACGGCTCCAAGACCGACCTCATCGCCCCCGACGAGGCGGTCGACGACGAACTCATCAAGGGGCCGAACATCGGCGACGTCCCGCTTCGCGACCAGCTGGGCTCGGAGATCGCCGGCGAAGCCCTGCTCAGGATGGGCGACAACATCACGACCGACCACATCATCCCCGCGACCCAGGACATCCTGATGTACCGGTCGAACGTCCCCAAACTGAGCGAGTTTACCCTCTCACGTGTCGACGACACCTTCGCCCAGCGGGCGCTCGAGGCCGACGGCGGCTTCCTCGTCGCCGGGGAGAACTACGGTCAGGGTTCCTCGCGCGAACACGCCGCCCTCTGTCCGATGTACCTCGGCATCGAGGGCGTGCTGGCCCAGAGCTTCGCCCGAATCCACCGCGCGAACCTCTTTAACTTCGGTATCGTCCCGCTGACGATCGACGAGGACACCTACGAGTCGATCGACCAGGGCGACGAAATCGAGATCGTCGAGGACGTCTACGAGGCGGTGACGAGCGGCCAGGAGGAGTTCACCGTTCGCATCAACGGCGACGAGTACACCGCGACGCTCGACGCCTCCGAACGCGAGCGCGACATCCTCGCCGCCGGTGGCAAACTCGCCTGGACGAAGGCCCAGGCCGAGGAGTCGGGTGCGGCGTCGGCTGACGACTGATCGGTCGAATCACCGGAGACGATTTTTACTGTGCGTGTGGCGACCTGACGAAGGGACGATAGGCGACCGGTCGACGGTCGATGGCAGCCGAAGTTCCGATCGTGGTCCCGTATGAACTGACGGCCGTGTGGACGAACGGTGTCGCCGCTCTCCTTACAGTGTGAAGATCGGCAGCCGGTCGACGGTCGAGTACCGCGATGCCCTGGTGGACTGGCAGCCGTGTTACCCCTCGATCGGGGCGAAGTCAAAATCCCGTAATCGCGACTGTCGTGTCTGGTACGTGTGCACGACCGCCGAAATGCCGTACATCAGGAACAGCGTCGCCGTAAGCATGCCCCACCCGATGTCGAACGGATACAGTCCGGCGTAGGTCGTCACCAACAGCAGACCGCTGAGTCCCGTCAGGGCCAGGTAATGGACGTGCCAGGGAATGTCGTTCTCCGGAACGTACTCGAGGTACATTCGCACCTGGTTCGCCCGATCGGTCAGGCGCATCTCGCCTCGAGACTTATCGTAGTCGATGACGCCCAAGTCGTCGAGCTTCGGCAGGTGTGTCTGGCGTAACGCCGTATAGACGCTCTTTCGGGTGCTGTAGTTGGTCTCCTGTGACGAATTGGTTGTCTCTCGCTCGGTCACGTAATCGACGACGTCTCGTAGTTCGACGACGTCCCGCTCCACGTTTTGCAAGTACTGGATCACACAGACGCGACGATAGTTGCTGAGAATGTCGAAGATGTCGTTCTGCGGAATCTCTCCCGAGTCGTCCCGTACTGGGACGCTGCGTTTCCCCCTCGAATTGTGTTGTAAACTAGCTTTCATCGGATTTCCCCCCTCTACGAGTGGGTTACGTCGGCACGCACCTCCTCCCCCGGTAGGAATTCCCTACCATCTGAGGTGTCGTCACCCACGAATCTGATGACAGCGGCCAGAATATTTAAGGTAGGTAACCGTTCACGGCCCAACATCGATTGGCAATTTCTCAGAAAACGGAATGCTCTCGTTACGATCGAAACAACTCGAGATGGGTGGCTCGTTGCCATTCTCGTTGAGCGTTCGAGGAAGGATAATCTTCCGGGAAGTTTTCCGAATGCATCCAACTTTCGATATTTTCTGTTGTGTCGTTCGGTCTTGAAAGACAGGCCAAGTATTGCGGTTCTATGGATTCATTGATTCGTGGTACTGGAAGAAGTGTCATATTGGTGTTGTTTTTGAATGGATCGTTCGCCACACGTTACACGCAGGTCACCTATGCACTTACCTAATCGTAATTTGACATTTACGCGCAGGTTACCTACGCGCTTACCTGCACGTATGCTGCCGGCCATACGCGAGTTGCCCGCGCACCAGCTTACTAATTAGAATCTGTTACGTTCGGTTTGCCTGGTAGTCGCCAACCGTCAGTACGCCCAATCTCAAACGGCGTCTGGAACAGATGAGAGTCACAGACGCGTTGACGTATGGATCATCGACCAATTGTCACGCGCACCGGTTGATAGTCGCCAATTCTCGAGCTCAGCCGAGTTGTGTGGATGTCGGGCCCGTTCTCGAGGGTGTTCGTGTCGAAAAGCGGGGTACAACGTCAGTATGTATATGGGGGTGACCGATAACGTCACCGCAGAGATACGAACGAGAACGTATCGACGACAGGGGGAGGACAGGAACTGAGCAGTGATCGAGAGTCGGTCTGCTGATCGTCCGTGGTCGAAACTGGGCGAACCGAATCGACACGGTAGAGGGGGATAATGAGAGTCAGGACGCTTGCGGAATACGCGTTGGCCATCGTACTCGTCGTACTGGTCATCTCACTCGGTGTGGGCTACCTACTCGGACAGCCAGTGTTGTTCGCGTACGTAGAGACCGGGAGCATGGAGCCGACGCTGAACGCCGGTGATGGGTTCGTCGCCATTCCAGCGGCCGTCGCCGGTGAGATAGAGCAGGGCGACGTCGTCACGTTCGAAGCCGAGGAGCTTCACGGCGGACGGCCGACGACCCACCGCGTGGTCGGGACGCAGGGGAACGGCTACCTGACTCAGGGTGACGCCAACCCGTTCCCGGATCAGAGCCGGAACGAGCCGCCGGTGACGGACGGCCAGATCCTGACCGTTGCGCTCACGATGAACGGGGAGGTCGTCCGCATCCCCCACCTCGGGACGGGCGTGATGGCCCTCCAGAGCGGCATCGACCGGGTGGAGGGGACGATCGCCGGCCTCTTTGGCTGGCAACAGGTCGGCTCCGACGAACTGACGTACGTGTTGTTCGGTCTCGGGGTCGTGTTGTTCGGCTCGAGCATGCTGACAGGGAGGGGCAAACGCCTGCGAACGGGATCGGACGAACGATCACGAACTCGATCCACCGGAATCGACTCCAGGTACATCCTCCTCGCGTGCGTCCTCCTCCTGTGTGCCGGTGCGACCGCAGCGATGGTCGTTCCCGTGGGAACCGAGAGTTACGGCATCGTCAGCACCGACGGGAGCGGCTCTGCGAACCCGACGATCATCCCCGTGGGGGAGACGGACGAGTTCGAGTACACGATCCACAACGGTGGAGTCGTCCCTATCGTCTCCTATCTCGAGCCCCGCAGCAGCGGCATCGAGACGGACATCGAGCCACACAGACTGTCGGCCAACGAGTCGGTCAATTCGACGGTAACCCTCCACGCGAACGACGAAACCGGCTACCACGTCGAATCGATGACGGAGTATCGGTACCTGCTGGTTCTGCCGCCGACGGTGATCGGCGCGTTGTACGCGATCCACCCGTGGACGCCCTACCTGGCCGTCAATGCCGTCGTTGCCACACCGCTGATCGTCAGCTGGACACTGTTCGGCGGAACCAGTCACAGGATTCGACTCCGACAGCGCACGCGATCTCGAACCGGCGGCTTCTTTGACTAATTCACACACATGACACGCTCTACAGCATCCACGACCGACGAACTATCCGACGACGACCGTCGACGCATCCGCCTTCGCCAGTTCCTCGACCGGCGATTCCTGCTCGTGATCGGGGTGCTCCTCGCGACAGTCATGGCGGGTGGGTGGCTCGCGTACGAACCACACGTAGACCCGGCACTGACCGAGGAGGAGCAGACGATCGACACGTGGGTCGAACAGCCGACGCTCAGTCATCAGGCCGAAGTCCAGCGGCCAAATCCCGTGTTCAGCGACGGCGAGGTGCTGCGCAACCAACCGTTGTACTACACACGGATCTCGCCGACACTCGAGGGGACGTACGCGTACGCGTACGACGCTCCGGACGGGGAGTTCGACGTCGACGTCGATATGTCCCTGTTACTCCAGTCGGTCGACGACGACGGCAACGCGTACTGGAGCGAGCGAGAGCCCCTCCGACAGGACGCCGTCGAAGGGCTGAAACCGGGTCAAGAGATGCAGCTCTCGTTCGACGTCAACGTAAGCGACGTGGAATCCCGGATCGAGGCGATCGAAAACAGTCTTGGGGCCAGTCCCGGTACCAGTGAAGCCACAGTCGTGGTTACCACGAGAGTCGCCGGAACGGTGAACGACGAGCCGGTCTCGAATAGACACACCGCGGCGTACGTCCTGGAGACGGGCGGCTCGACGTACGGCGTCGAGACCGACACCGAAAACGTCGGTGAGCACGCGTTCACCGAGTCGTTCGAGGTTGAGCAGCGCTACGGGCCGCTCCGGTCGTACGGCTCGCTCGGACTGATGCTGTTCGGATTGGTGGGTATCGCCACCCTCGGCTACGGTCGACACACGGGATGGATTACCGTCACCAACGAAGAACGCCAACTGTTCGAGGCGGTCAGCCAGCGCGAGGCGTTCGACGATTGGATCAGTACCGGCCGGGTCGGGGAAGCCGATCTCGAAGGGCCGCGCATCGACATCGACTCCCTCGAAGGAATCGTGGACGTCGCCATCGACTCCGACCGACGCGTGATCGAGGACAGGCGGCGGGGGGCTTACTACGTCGTCGAAGGGGACGTCTATCACGTCCACGAACCCGATTGGCGCGAGACCTCTGGCGGAGACATCGAAGACACACCGTCCAGGGAAACGGCCCCATCTACCGAAAGTGAGCGGGCGGGCGAAACCGGGACTGCCATCCAGGACGAGAGACTCGAGTTACTCGTCGATTCCGTCCCGGGAGACGGTTCAGGCGGCCAGATGCTCTTTCAGGATGATACCGTCGATCGTCACGACGAAGCCACCGATTCCGACGACTGGGCCGACTCGATCGCTACCGTCGGAGACGAAGACCGCGACGGCGCCCACCGTTCCGATACCGAGGTTCCTGACGACAACGTCGGTACCACGGAGACCACCGTCGAAGCGGGTGACTCGGATGAACCGGTCAATGATGGGGAACCACTCGAGTAGCCACTGACCGTCAATACCATTCGAACATAAAACGAGTCTGTGATCGGAGTGGCAATCTTTCATTTGATACCTGGACTCGCCGCGTTCGGTGGGCAGGGTTCACCGCCGCCATATACAAATCGTGTCCTCCGCACAGCACCCGGTTTCGACCGCTGGAGCAGGGCCGACGATGTGGTCGATCGTACGTACCAAGGCTCGGACACCCCCAATACTCGAGCCAGTACAATCTCCGTTGACCCGAACGCCTGCTACCGATTTCTGGCTACTGTTGCTACGACTGTTCCTGTCAAGGCGTACGGAAACGTCGACGTGTACCGCCGCAAGCGAGCGTAGAACTGGGACATGGTGGGGACACCATCCACCAATCCCTCGTTGTCGGTGCCCGTTTTCATCGCCAATTCAGTGCCCGAGTGAACAATATCAGGGTACCCTCGGGTCGAAAATAGACAATTTGTGAATACATACGGGGGCTGCAAGCAACGGCCTGGAGTAAGAGGTTCGGGCGCAATAGACCCGTGCCTCGGAGCAAGACTATGAAACGACGAAACTTCCTGGTCGGCGTTGGCGGAACAGCACTCGGTGGAAGCGCACTGCTCGGTACGGGCGCGTTCTCTCGAGTCGAATCGACTCGTGCGGTGAACATCGCGGTTGCGACGGACGAGGATGCCTACCTCGGACTCAAGCCTCTGGACACGCCCAACAGTCAGAACTACGTGGCGCTCGACGAGAACGGCCACCTGTACGTCCAGATCGACGGCGAGGGAGATCAGCAGGACGTCGGCGGTGACGGCCCCATCGGCGAAGGCGTCAATTCGAACTCCCGAACCTGGTTCAACGGCATGTTCGAAATCTGTAATCAGGGGAAAGACGAGGCGCTCGTCTACATCGACGTTGGCGGCCTGGAGTTCCACTCGAGTTCCAACGACGGAATCAACGACGCGGGCGAGCCGGTCGCAGACGTTCAGGTCACCAACGAAAACCTGGAGATTTACGACCAGTCGATCATCCGCGATGACGACGACGGATGGGTTCACGGCCCCGGTGCCGTCGCCCTCGACGTCGGGGAGTGTGTGACCGCATCGATCGTCACCAGCACGTTCGGTATCGACGCGACCGCGGGCGAACCGCTAGTCAGTGGGGACGCCGTCGTCACTGCCATCTCCGACGGTGCTGGCTCGGTGCCCGAGTAACTCACCGCTCGAGAAACGACTGACAATCAATTCATTATGAAACGAAGACAGTTTGTAATGGGGGTGGGGAGTGCCAGCATCGGAGGCAGCGCCTTACTCGGAACCGGCGCGTTCAGCCGGGTCGAATCGAATCGATCGGTGACGATCGCAGTCGCGGAAGATCCGGACGCGTACCTCGGGCTCGACAAGTGTGGCGGTCACGACAATCCGACGCCCAACGGGAGTTACGCACATCTCGACGACAACGGCCACCTCGAACTCCTCATGAACGAGGACAACCCGACCCACAACGGGGAACAAGCCGAGTACCTCGGGGCCGGTATCAACTCGAACTCAACGACGTGGTTCGACAACGTCTTCCAGATCTGCAACCAGGGGAAAGAAGACGTCTGTGTCTGGATTTCGGACAGCGAGTCGTGGCCGCGCGTCGACGAGGGACAGTACGAGGGTGAACGACGCGTCGAGTTCTACCTCGGCGACGACGACGATCGGTCGCTCATCGGCGAGGAGAACGCCTACGAGTTGGGACTCGGTGACTGCATCTGCGTTGGCCTGCGGGTTCGATCCTACGACCTCGTGGAGGCCGACGAACTACTCGAGGATCTGGAGAACACGATCCAGATCAATGCCGACGTCGACGGGGTTTGCTTCGAGCGACCACCACTGCCGGAGTGTCCGTTCTACGGCACTACGATGGAGGATCCGACGGAGATCCACGAGATCCGGTACGACGCTGCCAGCGATGAAATTGTCACCGAAACGGTCGGTAACATCGGCAACATGAGCCCACACGACATCGCGAGGCCGAACGGACTCGCGTTCGACGACGAGAACGACGTGTTCTACTTCGCCGAGGACTTCGAGGGCACGGACGGCGTCCTGTTCACGATGAACGAGGACGGTAACATGGGTCTCGAGGAGTACGGCGATATCACCACCGGCGGTGCAGGTATCGCCGGGGCTGCGTTCTGGGACGAAATGGGCGAGTACCTGTTCATCGAAGAAGGAGGAGACGAGCTCAAGGCGGCGAAACTTGATGGGGTAGGCGGTGTGGATACCAGAGTCGTCGTCGACCTGGACGAAGATGTCGCCGCAGATATCGGACTGGGCGACCTGGCCATCGATCGAGACGCCGCAACGTTGTACGTCAGCACGGCCTCGTCGGATCGGGGAACCACGCTCTTCAGCATCGACCTCGATGACACCGACACGCAGGAACTGATTACGGACGGTTCCGACGAGGACTATGCGACGAACAAGCAGCTCGCGTTCGACGACGACGGCGTTCTCTGGGCCCACCACGCCTGGGACGGTGACTGGTGGACGGTCGACCTGGAGACCGGTGCCCACAATGAGGACGATCCAGTGGCGAACACACAGGGATACTCGGATCTCGCACGGTGTGGGTTCATCGACGGCGAATAACGCCAGCGGATTCGGTCGATTTTCGATTATTTTCAAATCACTCGAGTCGGTACCGGGAGTGCTGTGTATCCAAACGAACTACGTATACACCGCCCGGGTCGAACGGCGTCAGCAGGTTCGTGAGCACGATCCCCCCGAGCGTCCATAACCACCTGAACTCGCTCGAGGGGACAAACGTGACGGGGCAGACGTGCTCGAACCCGCCGGTTCGCACTACTCGAGTGAGATGATGGTCACAGTGAACGGGCAGTTCCCCCGTACGGCCTCACCGGTTCCGTGAGGGGACGTCACTGCTCGATCATTCGAGGTCGTTCGTCCGTCAGTTCGACGGCACCGCTGACACACTCCTTCTTGAGGAAGTACCAGTAGACGCCCCTTCCGTCACACTGCGTGCAGTGATAGTACTCCTCGAGGGTTCGGACGTCACCGTCGCGACATTTCATAGTACTCTCGGTGATCTGGAGGAACTGGGACGTCTGGCAGTGTGAACAGACGATCACGGTCGGTCACCTGCCGCCCGGCGATCCCTCACAGCGTTGTGACTCCGCCGTCCTTCGCCGACATCGAGCTCGAATTGTCGAGCGTATTGTTCCATCCCAGTCGTCACCCGTCGGTTGATCGAAAGAGGAATTCCCAGGTCATATCTATAGACTTCGTACCGGTGTACAACCTCGAGTTTCGAGTCTCGTCCGTGCCAACCAGGTCGTCCGAGATCAGCGACGACCAGGGATCAAATTCGAGGGATTGTGTACACGATTCAATCCTCGAGACAGTCGCCACATCGACGGCCAAAGTCAGGTTGTACCCGGACACGGTGTGGTTGGTGGACGGACAACGAGTGCATCCATACGTCGCGTGAAATCCTCTACCGAGTATCCGCGCTCAGGCGTGGGGGAATACCATGGAACGAAGAAAATTTTTGATGGGCGTCGGCAGCGCCTCGCTCGGGGGGAGTGCCCTCCTCGGAACCGGGGCGTTCAGCCGAGTCGAATCGAATCGAAACGTCACGATTGCGGTGGCCGAGGACCGGGATGCGTACCTTGGACTCGACAAGTGCGGTGGCGATCAGCCAACTCCCAACGGGAGTTACGCACACCCCGACGGGAACGGCCACCTCGAGATCCTGATGAACCCAGATAACCCAACGATCGGTGATTCACCGCTCGGTGACGGGGTCAATTCGAACTCCCGAACGTGGTTTCACAACGTCTTCCAGATCTGCAACCAAGGGAAAGAAGACGTCTGTGTCTGGATTTCGGACAGCGAGTCGTGGCCGCGCGTCGACGAGGGACAGTACGAGGGCGAACGCCGCGTCGAGTTTTACGTCGGCGACGACGACGAACGATCGCTCATCGGGGAGGAAAACAGGAGGAGTCTCGAACTCGGGGATTGTTTTTGTGTCGGAATCAAGACGCGCACGCACGGGTTGTCCGAGGGCGACGAACTCCTAGAGGCGCTCGGAAACAGTATCGTCATCAACGCCGACGTCGACTGTCCCGAGCCTAGAAACGGTGACGAACCGTCGGAGTGCGGCGTCTGTGGTCCCGAAGGGGATGTCGGCCGCTTGAGCCACCTGACCATCGAGAATACCGGAACCGAAACTAAGTCGATCCAGGTCGAGCAACGAGCGACTGGGGGGCCCAACAACTGGGAGGAGCTATTCGACGACGACGTCGATGCAGGGGGCACGTTTACACTGGATCTTCTTACGCAAGGAGCACCAGAAACCCGGTTCTACGTCGATGGGGAGGGAATCAGCGTGGTTCAAGACGGAGAAGAGGATCCCGATGATGAGTTCCACGTGAGTTGCTCGAGAACCGTCGAAGTTGGCCAATACCTTCACCCGGATGTATTCCCGGGGAACGAACTGCAAATCGTTTCCGGGGGGAGAGAAAGCACAGGCTCCGGGACGTTCACGCAGATCTGTTGAGGACGATAGCCCAAAACTAACGGTTATTTTTTCGATACAGCACCGTTGAGACACCGTACAGCTACCGTTCCTCCGCAAAAACGAATCAAAGTGCGATACCTGTCAGCTACAAGCGACCGTAACCGATAGGCAACCGAAAAACGGCAGATAACCGAGAGACACCTCAGCAGATGCCAGGATCTTCGGGGATAGAATCGACCATCATATTCACTGATACTAACTCGACGCCATCTTCGTCAGTGAACGCGACTTCGATTTCCAGCATACCTGGCCCGTCAGCAGTTAGTTCGAGGCCATCCTCCCACGTTTCGCCTTCACCAGATCCGAGTTCGAGTTCGCCATCGGGCAGCTGGTGATCGATCGAGACGCCACCACTGATGACATCGATCTCGAAGTCACCCTCGATCGTCTCACCTCCTTGGTTCTCGAGTTCGACCTTATAGGACGACGACTGACCGTCACCAAGTGCATTGACGCCGGTGATGGAAAGCGCGACTTCGCGCGGAACCAGTACCTGGTCGCCGCCGAGGGCCGCTGCATGACCCTCACCGGCCGACGTGGAGTCAGTGTTCCACGCTAACACCTCGAGGAAATCGGGGTATTCGGTGTAGACGTCGTGCCAGCAGCACCAGCTCTCCCAGTTGTTCATACCACTTCCATCAGGCCCGGCATCGAGGCCAAGCTCTTCGCCGGCTTCGGTGATTTCGATGGTGTCGGGTGCATCACCGTAGCCTGCGCCATCGATCCCGAACAGTCCATCGAACTGCCCAAGTGGACCAAGGAAGCCAGCCGGGTCGTCCAGCCCATCCTGGGTTTTGACGAGCAGGCCGCCTCCAGCATTGACGAAGTCAGCGATGTCGTCAGAACGATCGATCAGTACCTCGTTCTGACTGTTGGTGAGGCCGTTACCAGATCCCCAGCCGAGTTGGTCGTCTCCACTGACGACCCCGAGCATAGCGTAGTTGTCGAAGTCGACTGTTTCCATCTCGTCCTCTTCGTACACGAAGTCTACGTCTTCGTCGACCTGTGGATCCTTGCCAACATCGCCCTCCCAGTAATCGATGATATTCGAGTAGGAGGTAGGGTTCCCACCCAACACGAGTATTCCGTCCTGCCCATTGGTGACATCGTCGAGTAGTGAGGCAACCATCTCGGCATGCTCTTCCGGTGGTCCGTGACCATCACTCCCGGGTGCCAACTCCGAATCCAGCCCCATAACGATGACTGGCCCACCAGCCTCGTCCCTCTCACCGATTTCGTCCCAGGTCGCTTCTTTCGGTTCGACACACTCGGGTGGGGCATCCGGATCGGGACACTCCACGTCCGCCACCAGCGTGATCGTATCTTCGAGATCATCGAGGAGTGCCGCTTCGTCGTTCGCGTTGATCCCGTGGGTGTTCGTCCGGATCCCGATACAGTAACACTCGCCGAGTCTGACCGCTGTGGCGTTCTCGGCACCGAGTATCGACGCCTCTTCATCGTCCTCGAGGTAGAAGTCGACCCGTGGGTCACCCTCGTACGGGCCGCTCTCGACGACCGGCCAGTTGTCGTCCCGCTCAATCCAGACGCAGGCGTCTTCTTTCCCCTGGTTACAGATCTGGAAGACGTTGTGAAACCACGTTCGGGAGTTCGAATTGACCCCCTCACCGGCGTTCGGATTCTCCGAGATATCGACGTACAGGTGCCCATTATCGTCTAATTCGACGTAGTTGTCCCCGTGTAACGTCTCACACTCGTCCAGTCCGAGGTAGGCGTCAGGATCCGCCGCGACCTGAATCGTGACGGCTCGGTTCGATTCGACTCTGCTGAACGCGCCGGTGCCAAGCAATGCACTTCCGCCGAGGGAGGCACTACCGACTCCGACCAAAAATTTTCGTCGCTCCATAGTTTCGTTGGTTTGCGCACCCGTCTGCCGCTGTCGGGCAGTGGATGTACGAAGATGCAACAATATGCAGCAACATGTGTATTGATAATATACTAATCAGACATGGAATATTGGAAATCTACATCGAACAATTATTTTCCGCAATGGTAGATAGATGACCAATAGAAGACGAATTCGCGTCGGCTGAGAGCCGCTCTGTGAAATAGATCCCCAAGCGATCAGTGACGACCTCGAGTTGCCAGCAGGGACGGGCATCTGCCAGAGAGACAGCAACCGCCTGCCACGACCCCGCTCCGCACGGCGCGTGACCAGCAACTCACTCGAGAAGAGCAAAAAACGATGAACACGGTGACCTGGATGGAATGCCTCCGCCCCATCCGAACACTTCCAACCCAAACTGCACAGGGTGGTGATCCGATGAGGGGGCACAACCCGGTCACTCGAGTTCTCTCGCTCTGCATCGATCGGTTACAGCTCGAGGTTGTCTCGTATAGATCACGTGCAACCGTTCGTTGTACACTGGGCTACGAGATTATGACCAAGTACTTCGAGAAAAAAGGGTACCCAAGCGGTTGGGGAAGCCGTGGAGGGGGACATGAAACGACGGAGATTTATTGTCGGAACGGCGGCAGCTAGCATCGGTGGGAGCGCACTCCTCGGGAGTGGTGCGTACTCGACGGCCAAATCACAGCGAGAGGTCAGAATACGGGTCGAGGGCGACGAAGATGCGTACCTTTCGCTAAAGTACGCCGATGTCGAACCCGTGATCGAGTGTACACACACGGTCGACCTCATTACGATCACTAATCAGCTCAAAGCCGCGATTACCGCGCTCGACGTTGAACTCGACGTGTCCAATGACGACGTTCGCGTCGGGGGTCTCACGTACCCCGACACCCTGGGGATCGGGGAGTCCGGGGTGGTTTCCGTCGACGTCGACTGTACCGCCTCCAACGTACGCACGACGACGATCACCTTCGGCGTCGAGGCCGCCGGAGAGGAGTTCTCGGTGGAAACGGATCGTGACAGGCAGATCGAGGTCTCCTGTGAGTGCCCCTGCGAATCGGAGACTGCCTGGGTTGACGGCGAACCATACTCGAGTGACGGCACCGGAAGCTGGGCCACGTATACACCGTGGGTGGACGGGTCGACTCACGACCTCCTCGCTGGACAGACCAGTAAGGCTGGAACCGTGACGTTCGACGATTCATCCGATGGGGTCGTGGAGATCGGCATCGACTTTCACGACGGGTGGTCGCTACAGGACGGCGAGGAAGCGATCAAAATCCAGGGATACGACGAAGCTCCATCGGGTAACCCCGCACCCGGTCTGTTCTCGACGTACAAAGGCCGCGAAACGGGTGTCTCCGTCGAACGATATCCCTACTACGGCATACACGTGGACGCAGAGTACTGTGGGAGCAACTAACCGAATGGACGCCCCACCATCCGTCCAGTTCCTTCCTGGACGTCCGCTCTGGTTCGGTTTTACCGGCACGATTACTACCAGACCTTACCGAACGGTGACGCACACTCAGCGTTCACGCCGTTGAGGGACGCCAAGGAGGGGTGCCACGTCTTCGACGGGCTCGAGGTCGAGTTCGAATTCACCCGTTACACCTCGAGCGTCGTGCAGCGACCGCGATCAGCTCGAGACGCTGACCACCGCTGTGTCGTCCAACTCGTTTGGCGTCGATTCGACGTTCAGTGAGGCGAAAAAACTGCCTTCCCGTTCCACCGAACAAAATACCCAGTCGTCGCCGACGGGTTACTGCCCGTCGACGGCCTCGAGCGACGTCGGATCGACCCACTCGAAACGGGTCTCTTCCGGTGACACCTCGAGACCATCGGTCGGGTCTGCAGTCTCTTGACCGACCATCCACTCGAGATCGACGAACGCCTCGTCGAGCGCCTCGACGATCTCCTCGTCGTCCGAGGAGGGATCCGACGTCGTACCGCCCGCTTCATCAGCGGTGGTGGACACGTCGGAGACGTCACCGAGGAGCGACTCGAGGTCGCTATCGGTCGGTTCGAGGGTCTCGAGTGGCTCTTCTTCGTTGATCTGCGCAGGAGGAGTCCCTTCCCCGGCGGCTATTTCGGTTGCAGTCGCTCGGTTCCGCTCGGTCGTCGTGGTTTGCCCATTGGTCGTGTCGTCGTATCCGATGACGGATCGGACGCGATCGAACGTCCCCCCAAGCCTTCCCCAAGACATAGCCGATCGTTCGGCCACAAGTGTTATAAACTACGTTGGCAGTTCATCAGTCGTTCCGACCCCCTATCGCTCGTAGCCAGCTTTCAGGCGGCGCGTGTTTTCTCACAACATTCGATAGCACGCGCCCAACGTCCAATTCCCACCGGAAGAACGGATCGGATAGCTGCACTCGTGCCGCTCGAGTCTTCCGCAATCGTCGGCTGGTGTTTCCACCGTCACCGATACGACCCGCTGAACACCCGAGCGCCACACGCCGTACAATCGACGTTCACGCTCGTGAAATCGCTCGAGCAACACGACTTGCGGACGTCCTCGACGGGGTCGAGGGTGGCGTCACACGTCGGACACTGTTCGAGAAACGCCCGCATTCCGGCGATCAGTTCCGTTCGAGTCCGATCACCCAGTTCGTCCCACTCGGGAATCCGTTCGCGGAGCGTCGGCTCGACGGCGAGATCGGCGTAGAACGCCGCATCGGAGGGCCATCGCCCGATCGGCGCTCCCTCGAACGAGACGACGAATCGATCGCCGTCGGGCTCAATCGTGAGAGCATCGGAGGGTACCTCGAGTACCGCGGCGAGCTGTGCGGTCGCGTCTCCCCCATCCCGGAAGCGTCTGATGTGTCGCCACCACGCGTCTCGGAAGGGTCGGGTGAGCTGGATGTCGTCCCCTCGTGGATCCTCCTCTACGATGTCGCTGGAGAACAACAGTTTCTCGACGTCCACCGCCTCCGAGTCGTCGTTCGACTGAACAGGGGTTGCGTATTCATGGGCAGAATCAGGGTCGGCCGGCTCGAGTACCTCGCCTTTGTCGAACCAGGCGAGAACGCGCTCGGGAAGGTATCTGGCGGTCAGTGCCGGCGTTCCCGGGATGAGATAGCCCCGAACGTAGATGACGACGGCGCACGCCAGCAAGGTGACGATTCCCGCGGGAATCCACAGTATTGCGGCGGCAACGGCAATCACACAGGCGATGACCGCGTTGACGATCGTACACGGGAGGCACCTGTTGGCTCCGGTGTACTCCGATGCTCTGAGCCGATCAATCGTTCGCGTTGGTGTCCCCATTGAGGAACCCGTTTCGGGTCGGGATACTAAGGTATAGAGAGGTTGTACCGGTGAAACCCGGATGTTAGCTTCAGTTATCCGGCGAGACGCGCGTCCAGAACTGTACGTCAAGGGAGCAACGGTCGACGTCAACTTCGAAATTCGACATTGTTCCGTCTACAACAGGCGTATTACCATACCCCTGGAGTGTCACCGGCTCGATGGGGAACCCCACACGGGATGAAACGCCGTGGTAAACGAGAGCCGATTCCGCTGCTGCAATCCACCACCCACCATCGACACGAAATCGGCTTCGACACCGCAACACGCCGACGCGTTTCGACTCACCGGCATCTCGAGTGGAGTCGGTTCTCCTTCACACCATACCATAGTGATGACTGTGTGAGCCAGTACGATTTTACAGGCCACCTGAATCGTTCTCGAGGAGCTGTGACGGATGTTACTCGACTTGTAGCAGGGTCGGTCGAGAACTGGGGTCGGATAGTCGGATAGTCGGATAATCGAATAATCGAATAATCGACCCAGAAACGACAATGCACCGGCCACGAACCCTCCCCTACCGGCCGAACGGCTGGATAGAACGAACACATGCGAACGTTGGCGTGTATCGATCACTCGTTGGGTTAGTGCAACGTGACTATTACCATACCCCTGTGTTCGAAAGTGGCGGAGCAAGGGGGTGCACCGACACGTTCGCGTGCATCCGGGGGAACAATGCTAGCCAACGTACGACTGCTACAGGGAGGACGTCGACCACCGGGTGTGGTCACATGAAACGAGTCACTGGATTGTTGCTGACGGTCGTACTCCTGGCCGCCGGTATCGGAGCGACGAGTGCGGGCGTCCTTCCACCGGGTTTCGACGGCAACTCGAGCGAAGACGGGAACGACCGCGGGGTCGACACCCTCGAGGAGATCGACGACCTGATCGCCACCCCCAGTTCGGGGCCGAACGGCGACTACGTCGTGATCGACGAGGACGGCCACCTGATGATCGACCTGACCAGCGGGAACCCGAACACGGCGGTCGACGGCGTCCCACCGTCCGCGTTCACGGGCATCGACGACGTCTTCGAACTCGAGTACACCGGATCCGAGGGCACAACGGTCTGGATCGAAACCGACGACGAACGCCTCGAATTCCACACGGAATCGGGAGTGATCGGTGACGAGGAAAACGCCACCGTGCTCGGCCCGAACGAGCGCGTTGCCGTCGGGTTTTCGGTGGACAGCGAGGGCCTCGAGGCGGGAGATCAGATCGTCGGGACGTTCACCGTCCACGCGACCATCGCCGACAGCAGGGTGTACGTTGCCTCGCCGCGGGCGACGATCGAGATCGACGCGCCCGACAACGTCACCCGCGTCGTGACGATCGAACACGCCAGATCCCACATCGCGCTGACCGGCGACGCCCATGCGTTCCAGATCGGGTCGAACGTCATGCTCGAGGAACTGACTGTGCGCTTCAACGGTCGCGGCGATCCGACGTTCACGCTCGACGCTGCGGAGGTGGCCGAGCACGACCAGCGGCTGGAGCGGCTCCCGTCTGAAACTGGTACCGTCGAGATCGGTTCCTACACCGTTCGAAACGCGTCGGAGGCGGAGACGATCCGCGACGTCGAGTACCGATACGCGATCGATCGAGACTGGCTCAACGCGACCGGGGCCGATCCGGAGACCATCACCGTCCACAGCTACGACGAGGAAGCCGATCGCTGGGAGCCGAGTGATACGACGGTCGTCGACGAAACTGCGGAGGCGGTCGTCCTCGAGGCGAGGCTCGACGTGTTCTCGACGCACGCACTGACGGCCGATGCTCCGGTGTTGACCGTGACAGACCTTGCGCTCGAACCTTCGACGGTCACGGTTGGCGAGGCAGTCACCGTCACGACGACGATCGAGAACAGTGGCCGGGTGAACGGAACCGACGAGCTGGCGGTGACGGTCGACGGCGACGAACGCGAGACGATCGTGGCGAGTGTCGACGCCGGTGTGTCGGTCACTGAGACGTTCGAACTCACGATCGACGAGCCGGGCGAGTACGAGATCGGGGTCGGTGACGCCGAACCGGTGACGCTCACCGTCCTCGAGGCCGACGAACCGACGGCACCTGACACAGGTGGCGACGACGAGGAAGAAGAGGAGACGGTGGAAACCCCGGACGAACCGGACGAACGTGGCGAACCGATCGAGGAAGAGGGTGGATTCGGAGCGTTGGGGGTCGCGGGGCTCCTCCTGGCGGGTTCGATCGCCTTCGGAACGATCTGGCGGGTTCGACACTCGCGGTAGTCGGGGGCACGGGGTCGATAACGAGCGCTTCGGACGACGACTCGACGAGTTTCGACGATCGTCGGCATCGCTGATACCCGAATATAGGTGTCGATCGGTCGAGACAGACGGTCGTGTTCGTTCGCGACTCGGGAAGATTAAAAGACTACCCGTTCGAGTGGCGCATCCGGTGTCGTGGAGACCATAGTATTTGCTTACAATGCCCGTCAGCCCGTGGCCAGACTGCAGTGGGTAGTGTGTCTATCGTGGGGATCGAGAAGCGAATTAGGCGTGAACGGCCCGGTCATACGGACGGGTACAGGTTCCTCGAACGGTCTGTCAGTCGTTGACTGCACGTGAATGAAATATTCTTTCGATTTTTATAGCATTAACTAGTAGTATTTTCAGGTCAACTACCCCACCCTAAGCGCCTTCGGCGCTTTGAGGGTGGGGCTTGTCCGTGAACTCGGCCTCGAACCCGTCGGGGTAGCCGGTAAATCCGCGCTTCGGCGTCACCGTTCCAGACTTCAGGGTGAGTTGACTGTTGCCCGTCCGCCGAGACGACTGTTGGCCCCGGCGGACATACCGCATACCGATGTTCTTCGCCGCATTGTAATCGGCGTTCGCTTCCGACCCACACTTCACGCATCGGAACTCGTTACGCGACGAGCGATTCTCGCTTGCGGTAAATCCGCACTCAGAACACCGCTTCGACGTGTACGCCGACCCGACTTGCTTCACCGAGATACCGACGGCTTCGGCTTTGTACTCGACGTATTCGTAGAGCGTTCGGAACGCCCACTTGTGACCCCACGACGCACCGGTTCGGTCGCGGATATGGGTTAGGTTCTCGAACGCGATAACGTCACAGTCGTAGCGGAGTGCTTCATCTATCAACGCGTTCGACGCCCGGTGGAGAACGTCACGGACGTAACGAAGTTCCCGGCCACTCGACTGTACGAGTGTTCGGTGAGCACTTCGCGTTCCGGTCTGTTGCAATCCGGCGCGTACCTTCTCGAACTCGCGAAGCCGGTGGGTTAGCTTCCGCCCGCTGAAAAAGTAGGCGGTACTGGTAACGGCGAGGTTTTCGATACCGAGGTCAACCCCGAGAACCGTTCCGTCCTCGGCGGTATTTCGTTCGGTGTCGTTCTTGTACCGGCGGAAGCCGATATGCAAGAAGAACTCACCGTCGCGGGCAGTGAGCGTGCTTTCCGTAACGCTCCATTCGTCCGAGTCGAGGTACTGTCGCTGGTAGCCATCGTCGGCGTCGGGAAGGTCAAGCGGACACCGAACCCGACTTTCCGTAGTGGAGAGGGAGACAGTATCGTCATCAAACACCGTCATCGTCCGCGTATCGTACGTTACGGTCGGCGCGGTGAACGTCGGCTTGCTGACCTTCTTTCCTTTCGACCGGCGTTCGATACACCCAGTGATGGCTTCTGCAGCTTGGTGGGTAGCGAGGATCGCGTGCTGACTACCGAGGTTAGTATCTTCGCGCACAGCGTCGTAGGCGAGGGGTTGCACATCGCTCTTGGTGTTGCAATGTCCCCACGCGAGGCCTGTGGCGAGTTGGCAGCCCCGTTTCCACTCGGTGATGGTCTCTTCGAGCACGTCGCGTTGCTCGTCGTCTACCGAGAGGCGGGTGATTGCCGTCCGACGCACGTAGTCGTCTGCCACATATTCAATGTAGCTCCGTGGCTATGTATAGGCTGGCGTTTTGCACAGTGGTTCGAGAGACAGAGTCTCTCGTCATCACGAAAGGCCCGCCTTTCGAACGACTATACGAACGCGCTCCTCCCCTCCCTACCGCTCGCTTCGCTCGTGCTTGAGGAAGGGGACTCCGCGCTACCGTTTAGTTGAAGCGGTTGCTCACGTCTTTGCGGCGTTCGTTGAGACTCTCGCGGAGCTTTTCGAACTCCTCCTGAAGGTCGAGATCCTCTTCCTCCTGCAGGTACTTGATATAGAGCCCACCGATCGCGAGCCCCATCAGACCCAGCACCACCAAGATGAGGAGCCAGACCGGCCAGCCATCATCCTCGACTGCAGAAGCCATCTGGATCGCGAATTCCGTTTCCTGGCCGTCGACATCGACCTCCTGCGTGACCGTTTCATACCCGTCTGCAGTGATCGTTGCCGTGTAAACGTTGTTCTCGAGGTCGAACGTCGCAATGCCGTCAGCACCCGTCGTCACTTCCTCATCGCCGATCGTGACCGTCGCCCCTTCAATCGGGTCTCCATCGTTGTCCGTCACGGTGATCTCGACACGGTGTTTCTCACTCGGGTCGACGATTCGCACTTGGACGGTGAGCGTAGCGGTTGTGGTATCGCTTTCGTCCTCGTCGGTAACGACCGTCAACTCAACTTCGTATTCACCAGCATCGGGCGTGATCTCGAGTTCTTCTCCGTTACCGATCTTCTCATCATCGAGTTTCCACTCATAGCCAACGATCTCGCCGCTTCCGGGATCGGATCCTGCAGCCGACAGCGTTGCCGTGTCACCCTCTTCGATCGTCGAATCCGGCAAGATTTCGATGTTTGCGGTTGGGGGCGTCGTCTCCGGTGTCGTCTCGGTCTCCGCGACCGCGAAGTACGAGAACCGTGGCGTCTCCGCTTCGAGGATGATACGATCACCGGTCGTCCCAACAACCTCAGTCTCGAGCGCTTCCCACTCGCCGGCAGCCGCATCATACCGGAGGACGGTCAGCGCCCCTTGATCGACTTTGGTCTCATCGACCGTCGTCTTGTCGACGCGGAACTCGATCGTTCCGGGGGTATTTTCGTACCCTTCGGCGACAGTAATCGACTGGAGCGAGATAGTGTCATCCGGTACCGACGTGAGCTCTTCCGGTGGGTTCGAGAGATCGAAGCCCTGGACGAGCACCTCGATCTCGGTGTCGGTCTGCAAAGCGACCCAGCCGACTGGTGACTCCGGACTGAACCGCGCCGTTGGAAGGCCGGTCTTCTCGTCAACGGCCGCCACCTGCAGTTCGTCGAAGCTGGCGAACGGCAGTGGATCAACCGGCACTTCCGGTGGGCCAACCGGTGGGTCATCCGGCGGCCCCGGTGGCGCTGGTGGCCCTGGTGGAGGTGTCGTGTCCTTCTCTTCTTCGAGCGAGATCGTTCCCGTATTGGTCTGGAACGCATCGCTCGAGTCACCGGTAGCGACGTGTACCCAGCGATAGTCACCTTCAGACCAGTTCCCAAACGTCTCGACGTCGATCTCGGCGGTCGTTCCTGCGTCGGCAATCGCCGTCGAGGAGGCGTTGAGGACGACGTCGCCAGTGGCTTTCGTCTGTGGCCCATCGATGTCGGCGTCGACAGCATCACCGGCCTCGCTCGTGATGAAGGAGATAATGTCGCCGACGTGGGTGACGCCCGAGACCGATTGAGCACCAATATCCATCCCGAGGAACGAGACGTCGTCCTCGAGCGACTGGACGCCGTTTATCGACTCGATGTCGTGTTCGATCACGATATCGCTGGCCGAGAAGTCACCATCTATCTGATCGGTGATGTTGATGACGAAGTCGAGATACGTCTCTTCATCGTACAGAATCACCGTGTGATCGATCTCTCCCTCGAGGTCAGTAGCCTCGGCATCGAACGTGACGGTGTCCCCGGGGAGCACTCCATCATCGTCAACGGTGACCTCCGAAGGGTTTTCTTGGACAGCGAGGTGTTCGACGCCGACGATGGTCGTGTCGTCGATGATCTCGAGATCGTTATCGTCGACTGAAAGGCCATCCCCAGTCGCCACAAACAGGGCGTACATGCCCGCGCCTTCGTCCTCGAACTGGTACGTGAGTTCGCCATCCTCATCGAGTGCCTTCTTCTTCGGCTCGAGTGAGAACGAGACGTTCTCGTTGAGATTATCCAGGTTCTCCTGTGTGAACGCATCAGACAGGTCACCGTTGGACATCGGCAGCGCGCCCACATCCGCGTCATCGTGAAGTTTCGCGGTGAGAATCTGTACCTCGTCGTTCTCATCAAAGGAACTCGATGACTGAACGTTCGTATCGAAGTGAACCGGAACAGTCTTTCCCTGTTTGAAGACGGTTAGGTTTTGGCGGAATGAAGAATAATATTCATCGTCAGGGGCCTTCAGATCAGCCAAGAAGTCAACACTGACGGCACCCTCCGCGCTCGAATCAGCGCGGAGTGTCACCGCCGACCGATCCCAGACAGATACCTGATCAGTGATCGTTATTCGTTCATCGTCATCGATACTCGTCGAGTTCGCCATCGGTGTAGCTCCAATCGCTGCACCCGCGGTGCCCGCGATCGGAGAGATCACGAGCGCGAGAGCTACGAGAAGAACCACCCAGACACGTCCTGCACCTTTCATAGCTGAACATGAAACTCCCGAATCTTAACCTTTCGGGAGATGATATTCTCGAGTCAGTGCGTTTCGATTCTGTGGTGTGTCGTTCTCACACACCACTTCGTCACATTGAGTGTCATAGCAGCGTTCGAGGTGGGGTCGTCACCCACACGGAGTGATACATAGTGCGAGCGCATACCCGCGTCTTCAGGCGCGGGAGGAGGTCAAGTATATCTGCACCGAGAAGGGGTGAAGGGACGGTTAACTTTCAGTGGAAGGGGAACCCAGCAACCGGGCAACGAAGAGCAGGGCAAACAGACTCCCACCGATTAACAGCCATGAATTCCCGAGACCGTCGTCGTCGGTACCGTCATCACCCGTGCTTTCGTTCCGATCGATAACGGTTCGGTCGTCGGCATCCCCGTCACGTTCCTCATCGTCGTCATCGCTCTCCGTCACCGGTGCATCATCATCGGTCGGTTCCGTCTCATCATCACTCTCACCGTCGGTGTCGCCATCCTCGGAGCCCTCGTCACTCGAGCCATCGTCGCTATCTCCATCGTGATCAGTGTGGTCGTCGTCGCCACCCGAGTCATCTGAGTCCGAATCGTCCGCCGCCCCATCTGTGTCACCGTCGTCGCTTGCTCCGCTGTCTGACTCACCCGAGTCGTCTGAGTCGTCCCCTTCCCTCTCGTCAGCAGCGTCATCCGAGTCATCTGAGTCCGCATCATCATGGTCACCGGCATCGTCCGAGTCATCTGAGTCCGTAAACACAGTCAGCGTTCCCCCGTTGGTAACGGCGAGAGCGGAGTGATGGCCATCGGACGAATCACTCGAAATGCCACCGTATACGTCGTAGGTTCCACTCTCGAGTGAACCGGCCTCGAGCACGGTCGAGTAACTCCCCTCACCATCTCGATCGAGGGTGAGTTCGGTCACGTCATCGCCATCCCAGATCGCAACCGAGACGTCCGCAGGTTCCTCATCGAGCGCAGTTCGTTCGACCGTGGCTGTCACCTCGAGCGCGCTCGACGAATCGATTTCGTTCGGGAAGGAAAGCTCAAGATCGTAGCCTTCGACGACGACCGGGTATACTGCCTGTCTCCCCTCTCCACGAGGCTCGAGCGATAACAGATACGTTCCGGGGGCCAGCTCGGCTGTGTCGAGGTCGTCGTCGGCAGTACCTATCGTGATGTGTTCTTCATCGGCAGACCACCCCGCGTTAAACTCACTCTGTCCGTCCTGGTTGTAGAGAAAAATGCGATAGTCCTCCGCTGACGTCACCGTGATCGAGATCTGATCCCCAGGGGTGACGACGCCGACGCCTTCGATATCGTACTCGTCGCCGTCGATTTCAACAGACTGTGTAGGCGTCGAGATTCCGTCGTCGACTGTAAGCTCGTAGCCTGAACTGGCACCGACGAGCATTGCGAGTGAGAGGGCGACGACCAGCACGAACCCGAGGCCGAGGGCAACTATTCGAGGAGGGCTGTTCATACCCGTCACTCGCTCACGAGTGGATAAAATGTTTGTCCTGAGAGAGTGTCCATCTCGAGCGAACGTTCTCGAAGGAGGGTGGAGGCTCAAACGAGTGAGGGGACGGATCTAGGACAGATCCAATACTCAACGCGCCCAAGATCCGTAGTGGGTAGTTGACTACTGGAATGTAAATACAAGGTGGACTTTACAGACCGCTACCATTTTCTCCCCCAAGGTGTTCGTGAAAGTATCAAGCCAAAAGAATAACGTTGTTAGCCACTTCTCTGGTTGGATATGAACGAATGGTCTGCGATAGTTCTTGCAGCTGGGGAGGGGAGTCGGCTTCGACCGCTGACGAAACACCGGCCGAAGCCGATGTTGCCTGCGGCGACGAAGCCGATACTCGAGCACGTCTTTGATGCACTCATCGATGCTGGGGTCACGGAGATCACCGCCGTAGTCGGCTACCAGCGTTCACGGGTGCAGTCTCACTTTGGCCCGACGTACCGAAACGTGCCGATCAGGTACGTCACCCAGGACAAACTCCTCGGGAGCGGTCACGCGCTGTTAGCCGCGGAATCGGAACTCGATGGGCCGACGCTCGTTGTCTACGGTGACCAACTCGTCGACGTCAACATCCTCGATGACGTCCTCGAGGCGCACGAACGAACCTCACCAACAGCGACGCTTGGATTGATTCCGGCACGCGAAGTTGGCGAGTATGGGGGCGTGCTGTGTAGCGATGGGGAGGTAATCGAAATCGTCGAGAATCCCCTCGATGACCGTGAGTACTATCTCAACGCTGGAGTCTATGTCTTCGATGAGACGATTTTCGACGCGATCCGAGCGGTCGATCCGCGCGTCGGTGAACACACGCTCATCGACGCCATTTCGAAGCTGGTCGAGGGCAGTGCCGACGTTCGCGGCACGATTTCCGATGGCGTCTGGGTCGATGCGACGTATCCGTGGGACTTACTCCAAATCGCCGACGATCTCCTCGATGACCTTGTCGAAGGCGGGAACGAGATCTCCGCCGACGCATACGTCCACGAGTCGGCGACGATCGTCGATCCCGTCGTGATCACACCCGATTGTGTCGTCGGGCCAGGGGCCGTCGTCGGGCCAAACGTCTGTCTCGGTGAGAACGTGACCGTCGGGGCAAACACCACCGTAACACACGCCGTGATCGACTCAGATACGCGTATCGAAGCCGGGGCGACGGTTCGTGACTGTGTGACCGGCCGAGGCGCCCGGATCGGGCCCGCTTCGGCGGTCGTCGGTGGCCCGAGTGACGTCATGATAAACAATTCCGTCCACCGCGACGTCGAATTCGGGGCGTTGATCGCCGATCATGCACAAGACGAGGGCGGAGCCACGTACTGTCCGGGGGCGATCGTCGGTGCAGACGTCCACGTCCACGCCGGCTCGACCATCCGTGGGACGATCGACGACGACGTGGAGGTGCGTGGCTGATGTGTGGCATCATCGGCTTCGTTGGCCCCCAGGAAAGTGACGCCCTCGATGTCTTGCTCGACGGCCTCGCTGGACTCGAGTACCGGGGCTATGACTCGGCGGGCATCGCCCTCGCGAACTCACCGATCGACGTGCACAAACGCCAGGGCGAGGTCTCCTCTCTCGAGTCGGCACTCGCCGAGGCTGACCTCGCCAGCGAATCCGTCGGCATTGGCCACACCCGCTGGAGTACACATGGGCCGCCCTCCGATTACAACGCCCACCCCCATACGGACGCCGAAGGGCAGGTCGCCGTCGTCCACAACGGCATCATCGAGAACTACCAGTCACTTCGGACGGAACTCTCCGAGGGCGGCATTCACTTCGAGAGCGACACCGACACCGAGGTCGTCCCCCACCTGATTGCACAGGGGCTCGACCAGGGACTAGAGCCCGAGTCGGCGTTCAGGCAGGCGATCGAGCGACTCGAGGGGAGTTACGCCATCGCAGCCGTCTTCGAGGGGAGCGACACCGTGTACGCGGCCCGACACGAGTCGCCGCTCGTCCTCGGCATAGGGCAGGATGGGCACTACCTTGCCAGTGACGTGCCGGCGTTCATCGAGTACACCGACCAGGTGATCTACCTTGAGGACGGTGAGTTCGCGACGATCACGCCCGACCACGTGAGAATCACCGACGCGGCCGGCGAAACCGTCGAGACCACGGTCGAGACGATCGAGTGGGACGCCGAGGACGCCGGCAAGAGCGGCTACGACCACTACATGCTCAAGGAGATTCACGAACAGCCCAACGCCATCCGTGAGTGTCTCCGCGGGCGGCTTAACGAACTCACGGGCCGCATCGAACTCGAGGAACTGGCCGACCTCACCTGGGAGGGGCCGGTCACGCTCGTCGCGTGTGGCACCTCATATCACGCCGCAATGGTCGGCGTCACGCTGTTGAATCGGTGGGGCGTGGATGCCCGGGCCATGCTGGCCAGTGAGTTCGACGCCGCGAGCGTACCGCTGACCGAGTCGTCGCTCGTCGTCGGCGTCACCCAGAGCGGCGAGACCGCCGACACCATGCGTGCCCTGCGGGAGGCCAACCGTGCCGGGGCGACGACGCTCGCCGTCACGAACGTCGTCGGCAGTTCGGCCGCCCGCGAGTGTGATCACGTCGTCTACATCCGTGCCGGGCCGGAGATCAGCGTCGCCGCAACCAAATCCTTTGCGAGCCAGCAAGCTGCGCTCACGATGGTCGCAGCCGCACTCAGCGGCCGGCGCTCGCGTGAACTGGTGCAGTCGCTCCGCTCGATCGCCGACGCCATCCAGCAGGTGCTCGATACCTCGTGCGCCCGGGAGGTAGCCCAGGCGTATCGCGACGCCGACGCCTACTTTTTCATCGGTCGCGGGTTGCACTATCCCGTCGCCCTCGAGGGGGCGCTCAAGCTGAAAGAGATTACGTATAAACACGCCGAAGGGTTCGCCGCCGGGGAGTTGAAACACGGCCCACTCGCCCTCGTCGGCGAGCAAACCCCGGTGTTTGCGCTCGTGACCGGGGACGGCGACCGAGCCGAGAAGACCATCGGCAACATCAAAGAGGTCGAGGCCCGGGGCGTCCCCGTCGTCGCCGTCACCGACGGCCAGTCGGACGTCGAACGCTATGCCGATCACGTCCTCGAGGTGCCCGCCCTCAAGGGCATCGCGAGTTCGGTCGCCGCCAACGTCCAGTTACAGTTGGTCGCCTACTGGGTGGCCCATGAGTTGGGCCGCTCGATCGACAAGCCTCGACATTTAGCAAAGAGCGTCACCGTCGAGTGAGGGGGCCGTTCATCTGTGCTTGTACCGGTTCTGGTGTTGGACTGGGCCAACAGTCGACGGCAAACTCGTCGTCTCGGTGCCAGTGACATACACTCGTAGTTCCGGTGGAAAGTATAGAGACACAACCCAGTTGGCATTCGACGAGAGGTTCGCCACCGGTAGTGCACCGACAACAGGCGCCCGACCCGCTGGGGTGACTTCGCTGAAACACGCGCTGACATCGAGATTTTCACCCACGACACCGGAGGCGTCACAGTGAGTATTCAGTTCCGACTCACTCGGAAATTTCGATCTCCGTGACCGAGATATCGAAATAGACGAACTGGGCCGCCCGCACAAAGTCGAGTTCTTCGCCCTCCTCGACGAGAAGCCGTTCGTCGAAATAGATGGCTGCTCCCTGTTCAAGGGTAATCTGCTCAGCGATGACGGCCCCATACAGGGGCACGTCCTCTTCGAAGGCGACAGAACTCTCACGGGCGTCGATGAAGCCGGCGAACTCACTTCCGAGCGAAACGTCGTGGTTCCCCTCGACGACGAGTTGGATCGACGGTGACCGATACGGATCAGTCGGTCGGTGAATCTCCGCGTCCGGCTCAATCGTCACCTGCCCTTCAACATGCAACACGATCGGCCCGTCCGAGGTGTCCAGTTCCAACGTGGCGCCGTCAGCCACGTGGAGTTCTTCGAGGTGGTACACGCCGGAGCGGAGCGTACACATATCGCCGTCGTCAAGGCTGAGTTCATTGTTGTTGTTCGTGTGCTCGTCACACCCGTCGAGATCTCCAGTATACGTGAACTCATAGCTTCGATCGGCCTCTTCGGGGGCAATCTTATCGGTTGGCTTCTCGGCTTCAGGATCCGCGACGTGTTCGTGGATCTCGCCGATGACGCTGTCGTTATTGCCGTCGAACTCACCGCTCACCCAGACGTCGCCGGTGATATTCGCTTCGTCGTCCACGCTGATGTCGCCGCCAGCGACGCGGACGTCGCCATTGACCTGGCTCGACCCCTGAATCTCGACGACGGTGTTGTCCGATGACGGCTCGCCATGGGCATGAAGGTCGCCGTTGATCGTACCGCCATCCATGGTGAGACTCGCGTGATTCGCCTGTGAACCCGTATGGTTCACGTACACGGTTCCCACCTTCGCCCCACCGAGATCGATCCGATAATCGCTGTGTACCTCACCCGTCACGACCGCGGCATCATTGAAGTCGAGCGTATCTCCTTCTCCCGAGGAGTGCTGCCCTAACGTGTTGTACAGATCGCCTCTGAGCTCCACCTCCATGCTGATGGAGTTGGCCGTCCCCGTCCACGCGGCGATGGTGGCGCTGTCGGTAAAGTCCGTCGGCGTAGATCCATCCGACGGTGCCAGCTCCGAGTCGTAGCTGGTCACCAGCGTTCCGTTGGCGAAGTGGATCGGCTGGGAGCCGGCGTCATCGCTGCCGATTCTGGCCGAGTGAATCTCCGGGATCGCCTCGTCGATATCCACCTCGAGGATCATCGTCTGGGCCGCCTCATCCACGCGGACGGTGCCGATATGGCCCTCGCCCTCATCCGCGTAGGTAATCCCGTCCTGGGCGGCGAAGTAGTCCGCCCACCCTTCGTAATAAACGGACTCGATCTCAAGGGTCATCGGCCCACGGGGCAACCGATGTGGGAACATCTCCTCGGCGGTCAGGTTGTGTCCGGCCGAGCGCATCTGCAGGTCGGTCGCCGCCTGCCCCGTCCCCTGGAGGCGCTTGACGTCGAAATGAATGCTCGAGATGTCGCCCTCGGCAGTCTCGATTGCGATATCCGGGCTGCTCACCATCTGTGTCCGTCCGTCGGTGTGTCGCCAGACGCCCCCACCCTGGTAGGCGATCTGGGTACCCTCTCGCTCGTAGATGATCGAACCGAGTACGAACGAGGTCTCGCGCCCGTCGACGGTGATCGTCATCCTGCCGGCCGTTGGATCGGTGCGCGTCTCCGCAGCAACCGATTCACCCATTGTGACCGCCTGCACGTCACCTGGCTTGAGGGAGGCCAGCTCGCCTTTGATGTGCTGGAGCGACTGAGAGGCCGTCTCGTCCTGGCTCTGACCCTGAAGGTGGTCGAGGGCGCTGCCCCCCACGAGCGCAATGCCCACAGCGCTAATGACCACGAACCCCATCAGGAACACTACGCCCACGAGCTCCGATTGCCCGCGCTCTGTGGAGGCCGCTGGCGTAGGTGATGTGGCACGGCTCGTGGGACTCATTGGTGATACCTGGCTATCAGATGTTATGATTGTAACGGCCGGTGAGGTATTTTACGACCCACGTGCACTAGTAGTGAACGTTGCGGGTCGATTCTAAGACCGCCACTACGTTTCAGTATTGACCGCTTGTCGTTCTCACGTGAGTTGGCTCCTCCGGTGAATCGCTCACAAACACAAACCAACAGATCTCGATTGCGGGATCGGTGCCACCTCCCTTCCGAGCAAGGCAGCAAATAAGGTTCAATGCCGATACCGGTCAAGACATCGACTGGCTCGGCTACAACCGAGCCACTGGAAACGACTGCAACAGTGGCGCTAGCACCGTCAACCGGCTTCAACCCACGGGATCTGGTACGCCACTAAATTGAACGAACGAGGTTTCAATTCCGCCAGCGAGTACGGATGAGTGCAAACGAGAGGAGGACACTGATTGCAAGAGTGAACCCGAATCCAGGGAGTCCATCGCTACTTGAATCGTCATCGTCTGGCGATTCGGATGGTACCTCGTCGTCATCGGTGTCGTCATCCGGATCCGTCCCGTCGTCTGTGTCGTCATCCGGATCCGTCCCGTCGTCTGTGTCGTCATCCGGTTCCGTCGACTCGTCGGAATCTTCGTCCGGCTTCGTTTCCTCGTCGTCTTCTGCGGGCACGACAACGGCGAGCGTTCCCGACTCCTTGAGAGTGACTGTGAACGTGCTGTCACTCTGGTCGAATGTAGCGGTGTGCCACTGCTCTTCGCCGTGGGGTTGGTAGTAGAGTACCCCGTCATCGGCGGTCATTCCAGCCGGGAGTGCGGTCTCATCGACCGCGAACGTGAGCGTCATCCATTCGAGTGCGTTGTCCTCGTCGTCAATCGCAATCGTTTCGACGGCCGTTCCATCGATCGACGAGGTGTCGGCGGTATCGAACTCAACGGCGACATCGAACGTCGACTGCGTGACGGCCGACTCACCTTCGAACGAGATGAGACTGACACTGTCAGATGTCACGTCCTGGAACGTCGTCAGGTCGGTCTCGCCGGCCGTCGCGTCGGAACCGATGACGACCACACCGTGGGCGGACGGTTCGTACTGGAAGACGAACGGATCGTCTACGGGATCATCGCCACCACCGATCGGTGGGAGTGGTGGTGGGCTGGAACCCGTCTCCTCGGCAGCAACCGAGAACGCGAGGGGTTCGGACACGGTGTGACCCCACTCATCTACGAGCGTGAGTTCAACGTCGTAGTCTTCGTCGTCTGCGACGGGGATCGCGGCGCTGACCGTTCCGTCGTCAATCGTCATGGCCACTGAATCGCCGTTGACGAGAAGCGTCGACTCGGATGCGTCGATGGCCATCCCATCAGTGGCAACGTCGAACGCGATGTCAACCATCTCGATGCCTGGATCGAACTCCGTTCCATCGACCGGATCGATGCTGGTGACGACCGGTGCGGGTGGTTCGGCGACCGTTACGCTCTGTTCGAACGTGTCGCTGTTTCCAGCATTGTCGAAGACGGTCACTGTGACCGTGGTCGTCTGGCCGATTTCGGGCTCGAGCGTGTGCGTGGTCGTACTCGAGGTGATCTGTGTAGCGTCGTCGTCAGTCACAGACACGTCATCGACATCGACCTCGATTGCCGAGGCGTCGACACCGGAAAGTGCGTCGGCGTACTCGAACGTCACGTCAAGCGTGTCGGTGTTCCAGGCAACCGTCGCCTCCTGTCCGTGACTGAGGTCGAGCAGGGATGGTGGTTGCTCGTCGGCGATGACCGTTCCGTACGTCGAGAAGTGCTCGACTGTGGTGACCCAGTAGGTGCCTGAACGGGTCTCATCATCGAGGTCGTGGATTTCAGTCGGGCGTTCCTCCCAGGTCTCTGTCGACTCGTTGTAGTGAGTGATCGAGACGGCCTCGGGATCAACCCCATCAGGTAGGTGACTCTCATCAACCGGGATGTAGATCGTCGCGTTCGTGAGTTCAGTTTCGAGTTCAGTGCCGAGTTGTGTCGTGAGGAAGCCCACACCGAAGAGATCTTCCTCGAGGTCGGCCGGCGGGACGTCGCTCTCAGAAACCGTGACGAACGAGTTTGTGACGTCATCAGTCGTGTTGAACTGGATGACCGTCCCTGTGTCCTCGTTGTACACGGTGACCGTGCGGTTTTCAGTGGCCACGTACTCGACGGTCGTAGTTGCCGTATCCACTCCCACATTTCCGGCGTAATCCGCTCCCGTCGCTTCGACGCGGTAGGTGCCGTCGTCAGTGGCGGTGATGGTACCGATCCACCGGTTCTCGCCGTCTTCGGTGACGGCCACCGTTTCTTCGGTTCCGTCCGGGTGTTCGACGACCACCGTTGGCGCTGAAGCGAGTGGCTCGTTTGCACGTACGACTACCGTCCCGTCGTCGCTCTCTTCATCAAGGTGCAACACGGTCGAGAGCCGCGGCGGCGTCTCGTCGTAGACGAGCGTTTCGTCGGCGACGAGTTCGGCTTCGTTCAAACCGGCGTCGATCGCGTTCACGCGGAGTTCGTACTCGCCCTCATCAGGCAGTGTGGCTGCATCGAGTGCCACCTGCCAGCGGTTGGGTTCTCCAGTCACTGGTTCGGCCCCAACGATCTGGCGGTAGTTCGTGAACGTGGACTCGAGAGTCACCTCGACGTCTTCGACATCGCCCGAGTCCGCGGTTCCGTCGGTCGCGTCGACGGTCACGTTGAGCGTCCCGTTGGCGTATCGCGTCGTTTCGTCGTCTGATAGCTCGCCGCCGTCGACGGCGATGAGATCAATAACGGGATCGTCGGTATCGACCGCGATCGTCGTCGACGCCGTCCCGATGTTGCCTGCAGCGTCAGTACTCGTCAGGACGACGGTGTACTCGCCGCTTGGGAGACGTTCTTGGGAGGTATCAATCGGTAGCCACTCGAACTCGTGGGACGAACCAGCGCCCGTTTTGTCTGATACATCTTTCGGGAAGACGACCTCATCGGCGGCATTGCGCACTTCGACGGTGGTCGACTCGTGATTGACGTCATCCGAGCTGACGGTAATGACCGCCGGGTTCGCCATGCTCACGTTGGGATACGCCTCGTTCGCCGGCTGCGCGTCGAGGTCGACCTCTGGCGCCTCCGCATCGACTGTGACGTTCCACGTCTCGGTGGCCGTGTATCCGGCCTGGTCTGCAGCCGTGACGGTGAACGTGTGGGTACTATTCTGTGGCTCATCGAGATCGAGATCGGACAGCGTGACCTCGAGGTGTGTGTCCGTCAGGGTCGTCGCTTCGGTGAGATCGACCGGTTCCCCGTCAACGTCGAGCGTGACGCTGTCGGGATCAACACCGGTGTCGCCTGGAACGTCATTGTCGCTGTATTCGACGACGATTGTGGGGGCGGTCTCGTTAATGAGTGCCCCGTCTGCTGGTGACACGGCGTCGATCGACGGCAGTGAGACGAATTCGAAGGTGAACGTCTCCTCGGCAACGTTGCCGAGATCGTCGGTTGCACGGATCGTTACCGTTGTCGGGCCTTCAGTCCACGCTTCGCCGAGGACGTCGAGTTCGTACGGCGATTCGAGTTCGGTGAAGTCGGTTACGTCAGTGTCGGTGCGATATTCGACGGTAACGGTGCGTTCCTGAGCGACGTCGACATCGAAATCGAGTACCGACTCGTACGGGTGCTCACCTTCGTCGGGCGAGATGAGCGTAATCACCGGTGCTGTCGTGTAAACCTCTAACGCACTGTTGTCGACCGCGCTCGAGACTTCGATCACGTCCCCTGCCGAATCGAGTACGCGCATCTCGAGTTCGTACGAACCGTCCTCGAGTTCGGGCGTGATGGTGTCGAGTGTCACCGACTCGCCGGTCGCCTCGAACGGCGCGTCAATCCAGTCGACGACCGCTTCACCGTCGTCGAGGATGCGGTACTCGACGGCTGCGGCGTCGTCAACGTTGGTGTGTGCCAGCTCATAGAGGATCGCCACCGCGCTCTCGTTGACAGTCGACCCGTCAGCGGGTTCCTGGATCGCTATGGTGGGTCTATCCCGCTCTTCGAGTTCGATGGTGATATTAGTCCCCTCAGTGACGGACGGGGTGAACTCGTACGTGGTATTGACGAAGCGGCTATCGCCCTCCGGAGGTTCGACCATCACTGTCGCGGATCCGTTCATCTCGAGTCCCGGATGTGGGGCATCGTTCCAGTACGCAAGCCCGTCGTTCTCGGTGAAGCCGACCAATCCAGTGGCCATGAACTCCTCGGGTGCCCCATCGGTGTAGGTCGCCGTTGCGTTCTCGACGGGGTTTCCGGCCTCGTCGATGACTTCAACGGTAACAGGGTGACCTTTCGGCAGCTCGATCTCCCCGAGAGCTGGATCGTCCGTGTTGATGATCGCAGATGAGACGCCCGAGGCGCTCGCCGTTGTCGTTGTCATCCCCTCGACACCGGGATCGAGCGTCAGCGGCCCGCTGGATGTCTCTTCTCCACCATCGCGCAAGTCGATCGAAGCAACGTTATAGAGGTCAACGTTGCCGTCTCGGGGAATAAGCACGTCAGTATCTGACCCGTCGTCATCCAGGAACTGAACGTAGACGAGATCATAGACGGCGCCGCTCTCGATGGGGACTTCGAAGTGTCCCGTCTCGTTGGTTTCGACCTGGTCATAGAACCAACGGTCGTTCCGTTTGTTCACGAGCAACGTATTATTCGCCGCTGGCGTCCCGTCAGCCAGGGTGAGTTGCCCGGTGATGGTATCGGGTTGCTCGGGCGCGTCTTCTGCAAGTTCGAACTGTAGCGACGTGTCCTCCTCGACGGTCACCTCCTGTTCGTACGTGTAGGTGTCGAACCGGTCGTCGTTCTCCGGTGGTTTGACCTGAACGGTCACTTCACCGGTGACTTCGATCCCGGTGTCGTCCGCGCTCTCGAAATCAAGCCACCCGTCGGCGTTGGTCGACGGCTCGAAGCCGGTTCCGAAGCCGTTGGATCGATTCTCGTTGTACGCGACGACCCTCACCTGGGCGTTCTCAACGGGCTGGCCGTCCTTATCGACGACTTCCACGTCGAGTACCGACGCATCAGGCAGGTGGTACGTCCCGACATCGGTGTCTTCGTCCCCGACCTCGATACGATCGAGGGAGTAGACGTCCGGCGAGCCGTCACGAACGGGGGCGAACGAGTCGTTCTCGGCGGCCTGATAGTAGCCGAGTGAGAGGGTCGAGTTACTGGTGACGTTCGTACTGAAGTAGCCGTCAGCATCGGTGGCGACGTGCTGGAAGCCGTTCGGATCTGGTATATGGATCTGATCGTTCGCCGCCGGGGTGCCGTCGGCGAGCAACACCTGGCCGGTGAGCGTTACCGTCTCACGTTCCTCGAGAACCACCTCGGCGTGCGTATCCTCGGTTACATTGAACTCGAGTTCGTACTCTTGGTCGACGAATCGGTCGTCATTTTCAGGCGGCGAAACGGTGACCGTCGTCGAGCCGTTCATTTCCAGGCCGGGTTCCTCACCGAGTGTGTCCAAGTTAATTCCGATGCCCATGAACTCCTCTGGAGCCCCATCGGAGACAAACTTCGTTGCGTTCTCGACGAGGTTTCCGCTCTCGTCTTTGGCGTCGACAGTCAAGACGTGGCCAATGGGGAGCTCGATCGTGCCGAGCTCCGTCTCGTTCGTGTCGATGATGGTCGCGGAACCGTCGGATCCGCTCGTGGCCGTGAGGCCAGAGACGGTGTCGGTTGCGGTTGGCTCCGTCGCTGTACTCTCGGCCTCCTCGTCCGTCAGATCGACCGAGGCGATCGATTTTACGTCGACGTTCCCATCTCGTGGCATCTCAACCTCCCCATCGGAGAACGCCGACCACTGGACGTAAGTGAGATCGTAGACGTACCCGCTGGCCACGTCAATCTCGAAGTGGCCCGTTGCGTTCGTCTCGGCGTCCGCATAGAGGAAGGAGCCATCATCACGCCGGTTGACTATCACCGTGTGATTGACGCCCGGGTCGCCGTCTGCCTGGATGAACTGTCCGGTGATCGTCTGATCGCGCACCTCATCCGGTTCGTCCTCACCACTGTCACCGTCATCGAACGATGGCGGGTCGCCCACGTGGAACGCGTCGCGAACGGTTGTCTCGTACCGATCGCCTTCCACGTCGACGAGGCGTGTCGCGAGATGAAGCGTGCCTTCTTCGTCGGTCGCGTTCACCGTCGCTTCGAGGAGGTAACTCTGACCATCGGTATCGACGATCTCGAGATCCCATGTATCCCATGTCCCAGCCGGATTGACGGTGGCATCGGTGAACGCGGGATCGTCGACGTCTTCAGTGGCTGTCAGCAACGCGAGGTCGTCCTCGGCGAGGCCGTCGCTGCTCTCGACAACGAGGGTGATCGTGACCTCGCTGGACTCAACGCTGTTGTACTCGTCGAGGCCGTTGACGTCGACGTGCTGGAGCAGCGGCGGGGTGTTGTCGCCATACTCCTCGTAGGTCACGTGTGCATCCGTTGTGACCTGGGTAGAGAGTACCCCCGTTGGGTTCTCCCCCACAAGTTCGACGCTGACTTCCTGACCGGATTCGAGTTCGATGTCGTTAATCGAGTCGAAGTGGTGATTGTGTTCTGTTCCCTCGTCGATCGTAGTTCCGTCGACGGTGACCACGTACGATGAGCCGTGATCCCAGTTTCTATAGACGTGTCGAGGGGTGTTCTGATCGGATAGGTAGCCACCGTAGAGGTCGATACGCCAGTCCTCAATGATGAAGCCGTCGAACGTTCCCGTGTAGGGGTGTCGATTGAAATCGATCTGGTGAACTCCACCCGGTTCGGGTGGGGTCAGCGACTGCGAGCTGAGCGAACCGTCGTGCACTACACCGTTTGAGAGATAGATCGCCTCCTGGGTGACATGGATCCGCTGTTCGGTTCGGTCGCGCACATCGAACGACGTACTTCCAGAACCGTAGTCCTCCCAGACGGTCGTCTGGCTATTGAAGAAAGGAGCGATACGTTCGTTTTCTGCACTGCGGAGATACGTTCGCTCGAACGTGCCGAGTTCGGATTCATTGACGACGAACTTCTGGTCGCCGTCAACACCGACCGTCCCGTAGACGAGCCAGTAGACGTCATCAACATCGACGTTATTTCCGCCATCGTGTTGGTCAGTCGAAACCGTGACGTGGTGGACACTGGCGTTGTACTCTGCCCCCTTCGGGAAACGAACCGTCTGGGCGTCAATATTGTCATACAAACTCCGCGAACTCAGCCGATCTCCGTGATCGGTGTGGTGTTGCATCTTCGGCTGCACCTGCATCGAACGGAGCGAAGCGTTGAGTTCGGAGTCGTCGATGGTGTAGGCGACCGTTGCTTGCTCGTCAAGGATCGCCGTGGTGGCGTCACTCGCATTGAGTGCGGTCGCGGTCTTGATCGGCGTGTTAGTGGGTTCGTCGTAGCCACTCGACCAGAGCTGATACTCCTCACCGGTTCTGATGAACGAGACCTGCCCGTTCTCGACCGTGAGCGTCTGGGAACTGCCCCTCTCAAGGGAGAAGACCCACACCTCATCACCTTCTACGGAGCCATCAGCGCTGTAAGGCGATTTTTCGACGGTCACTTCGTCCCCGACGGCGAATCCGAACACCGCGCGGTGGGTCTCGGCCGTCGCGTTGTTCGTAAACTCGACGTGTCCTGAGAAGATCCCCCCAGCCGTAGCGTCGATGGTGTACTCAACATAGCCCACGTCACCGGGGTCGAGCGTCAGGCTCGTCCGGTTGACCGTTACAAGCTCGGCGTGGGTGGTTCCACCGGTAGTCTCAAGGAGATGGTCGTCGACGGCCAACTCGACTGTCTCGTCCGTCGGATTTTCGACGGCAAGCGTGCGCGTCACCTGGTCGTCACCGCTAACGGTTCCGAAACTCTCGGTGGCGTTGGAGACGACCAGATCGGGCGAGACCGCTCGGGTAGCGTTCACCTGACCGGCGCCGACCGCGTAGGCGTCATCAGTGCCCGACACCACGTCTGCGTTCGAGAGGAGGACGTCCTTGACGCGATCCGGGGTTTTGTCGGGATTCTGCTCAAGCATCATCGCGGCGACCCCGCTGACGTGGGGAGTCGCCATACTGGTACCGCTGATGCGGGCGTACTCAGGATAGTCCGCAATCGGATCGTAGGCGCCGTCGGCGCGGGCGGCCCCGATCTCGACACCTGGGGCGGCGATATCGGGTTTGAGCGCCAGCTCGGTCGCAGTCGGGCCGCGCGAGGAGAACCCCGCGACATCGTCCTCCCGGTGGTCGGTGGCACCGACCGTGATCACGTGCTCGGCCTTCCCGGGAACGTCAATCGTGGACTGATCGGGGCCGGTGTTTCCGGCGGCGACGACGACGGTAATGTCCTCATCAACCGCCCCATGAACGGCCTCAACGAGCGGGTCATCCGGCGCACCCGGCCCGCCCAGACTCATCGAGATGACGTCGACGTCCTCGTCGATCGCGTACTCGATCCCCTCGATGATGCCCGACGTTGAGCCGGAGCCGGCATCACCGAGTACTTTCACGTCCACGATGCTCGCCCCAGGGGCGACGCCGACGAACGTGCCGTTGCTGGCGGTGCCGTCGCCGGCGATCGTGCCCGCGACGTGGGTGCCATGCCCGTTGACGTCGCCGGTTCCGTCGCCGGTGAAGTCGGCCTGATCGACGACCGCGTTCGCGAGATCCGGATGGTCGGTGTCGACGCCGGTGTCGAGGACTGCGACCGTCACGCCGGTGCCGTTCACGTCGTGTGTTTCCCGAGCGGTTTCACCCGCGATGGCGTCGACGGAGGTGTCAGTTGCCACGTCGACCGTCCGGTCGAGAGAGACGCTCTCGAGTTCGAACTCGCGCTCGAGCGTGCGAAGTGTGCGTGCCGATCGATCCTTCTGGATCTCGCCGGCCGTGGCGTCGACGAGGGTGAGCGACCGCGTCGCCGCATACCCCTCGACGGCATCGAAGGCACCGACATCGCTCATTCGAACTTCATCGGAATGTTCCGATGCACGAATAATCACTGGAATCGTCTCGGCGTCGGCGTCAGTCATCCCCTCGTCGATGAGCCGATCAACGTTGAACAGCTCCCGGTCGTAGACACTCAAATCGACGCTCTCGGGGTAGACGTACGTTCCATCAGGGGTGTCAACCTGGTGGAGGACGTCGTTACTCGAGGTATGGACAGTGAGGCCACCATCGGCCTGTTCAGAGACGTGAATCGTCTGGCCTGTGATGAGCGTAATCTCGTGATCCGTTCCGCTCGCAGTGTCACCCTCGGACACCGCCGAGACATCCTCGGTGTCGGCGTCGTTAGACTGATCGTGGTCGGTGTCAGCGTGGCTCCGTTCCCGTTCAGTGTTGAGGGCGGTATCGAGCGGTGTACCCGCCGATTCAAGCGGATCACTGGCGCCGTCGGCCGCCGGTGACGATCCCGCAGCCACTGCTGGAACCATGATGCTGGTCACCATCAACAGCGCCATCACCATCACAAGGATCGCGTGAGCCGAACTCTCGAGCACACGCATCCACCCCCGTGAATGCGATCCCCCGTTCGACCGTGTCGTTCGTCCGCACCTAGACTGCTTCCGTTTCCCCCTGCCGGAATTCATTAACTCGTAAGACTTTCAAGATATCTATAATAATACTTTTGGCCATTAGAGGATGCAGCGTCCTTGCTTGCGTGGGTGGTTTTCACTAGCGTGGAGTGATATGCACCATTATTCATTACTGATATGATGTGATTCTGATATGCCATCCAAATCAAATCTCGAGGGAGCAAGCACCAGACAAAGGTGAGCGACCGTGTGGTGACCGGGTAATGGGCTCACTGTGAAGTCAATACTCGAACGGGTTTTCACCGATGCTGGGGCCACTCCTCCTCGACGCATGAGCAAGTACGACCTCTTCGATGACACCTGCAACGACAGTGTCCTCACCAAAACCGGGACACTCGCCCCGCTGAAATTTCCACGTTCTCAGAGAGAATCAGTCTGCGTTCGGTGTACTCGGGGACGCTCTTGTACGCTGTTAAGGCTGGTTTGGGGTCTTCTCACACCCATGAACTCGTACGGAATCCGCAAATAAGCCTGTGAAGTCGTGGTACGGTAGAACTAGGTGCGGATCAGGAGTGGAGAGAGCTAACTCGAGGGATGTATTGTTCGTGGGTTTCGTCCGTGCGTAGTGGGTGTTCGAGTTTGTTGGGTGACTCGAGTTCGTCTCACCGAGGGTGGCAAAATCCCTTTCTGAGGAGTTCATAATCGGTTCTCGTCTTGCGTTTTGGGGTGGCGTTCGATCTCATTTATAGGAGGTGATGAAAACGGGTTTCAGGAGAGAATCTCAGTTGGGATTGGAGGTTATGAGGCTTCTACGGGGCGAATAGAACAGACGAATATATGATATGAGCGAATTATCAATTTAATAGAACGTTTTTCATAATCGGTTGCAGTCTATCGGTTTTGGATCCGTAGAATTGAGGATTCACCGCCCGAGATCGGGGTAGTTTGGGTGTTCGAGTGTGTCCCTAAACGGGCGCCCTGGCCGCGTAGACGGTCGATACGGTCGGTTTGAACGGTCAATGTGGCTGGCTTGTCTACTCGAGCATGTTTGAGGAGGGGTGCATAACGTATCGAGATTTGAGGGTGATGTTGGACTCGAGTGGGATTGGTGGTGATCGAACAGGTGAGAAGTTCATACTCGGCGAGAGAGGGGGTGCGGTGAGCAGAGAGTCCAGGTTTAGCTTTGGCGGGAAGCGCGGAGCCCACTTCCTCACCGAGCAAAGCGAGGAGGGAAGGGAGGAGCGCGTCGAAAGCGTGGACGGTAAGAAGCCGGGCCGCGTCCATGCATGAGGTCGCGGGGCACAATGTCGTTGCGGGAAAGCCCTGCCCTCAAGGAGTGACCGACCGCCACAAGACGGGAGGGAGCGAGTAGGGCGGGGTAGTTTACTCCGTATTCGCTATGTGAGATACGGAGATCGACTTTTCAGAGGATCAGGGGTCATACGTGTGTGAACGAAGTGGTTCGATAGCGAGATTGCCAAAAACAGGGTTAGGGACGATATCTCGAGTATTCCAGTCGTATTTGAGTATGGAGCACGGAATATGGAGTATCGACTGTCGTTTCGATGGTCGTCCGCTCACTCTCCCTGTTGCGGTCGCACTCTCTCGAGGTTTCGACTCAAACGTACGCATCGTCGTGAATCCTACAGGACAGGATATCGAGAGCAGACTCCAGACGCTCGAGTCCGCTCGAGACGCTGTGAAACGCGTCAGGGAACCTCGAGACACGCTCGAGTACCCTGAAGTGGTTCCCGGATCGTGCCCTTGCTCGAGCTATTTTCCTCCCCACGCTCCATCTTCCTTTTCCTAGTTCACCCTCACACACCTCACATCGCTCTAATTGCGGGCTTTACACCCGATTATGATCTCGAGGAACCGCATCAGCTTCCTCGAACGCTGCTCTCGAGCGACGAATTGGGACTGGACTAGTATTGATCTTTGAGCCACTCAGCCGGGTAGATAGCGGTCAAACCGGGTGTGTCGATCCGGAACTGCTGGGGTGGGGTCGTTTCGGCATAGGTCTTGGTGACTCGAGGTGGGCCTTCGGGTGGGTTGTTGAGCGCAGAGAGAACCTTGTGCCCATCGGCCTGTTTCATAACGACCCAGATGGCTTCTTCGGGTTCGACGGAAGCCATTTTATCGAAATCATCGGGAACGGCACGGTGAACGTCGTTATTGATCCGTTCGACCTCTGCTGTGATGATGATCTCGCCATCTGCATCGACCCCAGCGAGGTCGAGGCGGTGGTTCCCATCGATATCGTAGTAGGGGATGATCTCGGTGACGCTCGAGTCAGGGTCGTCGACGTAGGTAGCCTCGAGGTACTGTCGGGTGACTTCGATGCCGAAGACGTGTTGGGAAGATTCCTCGAGATCGCCTTCGCCGTGGCCATAATCGACGCCCTGTCGGTAGCTTTCGCCTATGAGTGTCCGTCCCTCGGGTGAGACGGAATACAGGCGGTGTGGGTGATCGGCATCGTGACGAAGGACGTCTGCTTCGAGGAGTGGGGTAATCTCCTCCGTGTCGATTCCGACGTACTCCTGGAGGCGAATCATCGAGTCGTGGAGTAAATCGTACTCGAGTGGATCATACCGGAGTTGCTGGGCGTTGTAGACTGTCTGCATGAAGAGAAGTTGTCGGTCTGTCCACGGGGATTCCTCTCGTTCTTCGGGCGTGAGTTTGAGGTTGATCTCACAGGCGGGGATGTCAGCAGGGTCGACGTCCTCGAGGGCGTGACAACAGGCAATTGCGCGTTTCATGCCCTCGATGGTTGGGTCATATCGGTTCTGGCAGATCCGACAACAGAGTGCATCGATGGCCTCGTTGTACCTGACACAATCGGGCATCCGCTTCGTATGTGGTAACAATGAGTCAACGCGAAGCTCTTCGGATTGGGTCTCATCGCTGGCTGACCCATCGATGGGGTCGGCGAGAACCGGGTCTGATTCGTACCCCAGGCCTGCGTTGTTCCATGTCTCGATTGTGAGTAAGTCGAACGCAGCTTCAAACGACTGGTACTCCTCACCTTTTAGTGGCTGTTCACTCACTGGATGGCCGGCTGGTGGTGTGAGAGAACGCCCGAGAAATGGCCGGGGTGCAGGGGCTCCGAATGCAGCGGCTGGGCGGATGAGCCACTCACCGTGACGCATTGCCGCAAGCCGTCGTGCCACCTTCGCTGGTTGGATGTCGTCAGTTGCCAGGGCCTTTGGGAGATCCTCTTCAATGCTCACGTTCCCGACGACGAACGTCCCGATCTCGTTGAGCGCCTCTTCATACGTTTGATTCGATGGATCGGCCGAGCGGAGCTGGCCGGGGAATTGCACCCCCAGCATGATCGATAAGCCGAACGAACGCCCCTGTGACAACAGCGTATCGACTAACTGTGTCGTCGCCACATCTCTGGCTTCCTCGAGATACAGGTTGACCCGTGGTGGCTTCCGATTTTGATTATCGTCTTCAGAGCGCGCTTTAAGCGCACTCCAGAGATTCGAGAGCAAAACGAGCGTGAGCGCCCGTTTAACTCGCTCTTCCATTCCACCGAAATCGAAGACGACGACAACGTCCTCGTTGATAATATCGGTGAAATCGAAATACGGCTCGCGATCCTCATCGATTGCAGCGAGAGTATCGAGATCCTCGAGATCCTCGAGATCCTCGAGAGTGTGACCCCCTCGAGTCCCCTGTGATTCAGAGAGGGGGCGAGCATGGATGTGGTCTCGAGATTTGGTTTCGGCTATGTACCCGCGGTCTCGAGTGTCAGATTCGTCTGTATGCCCGGGTTTGCCGTCTCTGTACTCGAGGTTTGGAGCATCCGACTTGGCTGTATACTCGAGGTTTGGAGTATCCGACTTGGCTGTGGATTCACCATCTGCTTCTGGAACGTAGACGTGATCGAACAGTGGTGCGAGGCGATCATCCGTCGCGATGGTTTCGACTCGAGCCACGGCCCCACCGAGAATCATATTGAAGACGTCCCGGTCTCGCTCGAGTAAGCCTGCAAAATACGCAGTGAGGCGCTCATCGGAGGTTGATGGTGGTGTCCGGTCACTGAGCGTCTGTTGCAGTGCATCGTAGAGTTCTTTATGCGAAACCGTCTCCGAACCGTGAATCGGATCGAACAGTGCTCGGAGGTGATTTCGAATCGCCTTTGTCGACTCCGTTGCGCCATAGTACTGTTCTTCCCCCATCAACCCCGAAAGGATCTCTTCGTAGTGGCCAGCGATGCGTGAACGAGCTTCCTCGCGTGAGAGCCCTGCCTCGAGCAGTGGCCTGATCGTGAAGATCGAGAGTGCAGGCAGCGTCTTGGTCAGGTCGAAGTACAGAACGTCACTGAGGTCGCCACGAGCCGCGTAGTGAGCCTGGAGCAATTCGGTGGCCGTTCCTCCACCTTTGTAATCGAACAGGATCTCCGGGCCTGCTGTAGCCTCTATATTCGAAAGGAGTGCGGTGGTGGTGAGCACCGACTTCCCCGAGCCAGTGTCCCCAATAACGAACAGATGGCGATCCTGGAGAGCGGGTCGCAAAACGAAGGGCTGAGAGTGAGGTTGTCGATCATCAGTCAGTGGGAGACACAGTGCTTGTCCAGCTCCCGAATATCGCTCCAGTGCCTCTGGCGATGGAAGTGGGAGCCCCGTTCGCTCTGAGTGGCGTGCCTCAAGTGCCCGTTGGCCATGTGCGGTCAATCCGACGCCGTCGAGTAGGCAGACTGCAGGGAGTTCCTCGACGGACATTACCAGCCCAGCACTCTCGTGTGCTCTCCATGGCGGTCGATTCCTCAGCGCGTCGTAGGTCAGTTCATCACACACCCGATCTCTGAGTTTCTCAAAGAGGTGACTCCCTGGCGGGAGAGATTGGTTGTGGAGGTCGTCATCGGTTACGACGTGACCACGAATCTCGTGAAATGGGCCACTCAGGTGATCGAACGCACCTGAAAGATGGTGTGCTGCCTCGTTTGCTCGCTGTGGATTCTTCCTCGAGAGTGCAACCGCTCGGATCGATACCTGAAAGGGATGTCGGTGATCTCGATGCGCGAGTGACTCGAGGCGATCTCTATAGGCCGGTGTGGGTTCGATCGAATCGGGATCTCTGGGCTCCGTGCTTGAAAACATGAAATCGGCGATCTTGTCCCCTGTCGTGACGATCCCGCCCTCGAGTTCGATCTGATAGGAATCGGCCGCTGCCTGGAGGGATCCTGCTGGGCGACACACCACCTGGTAGATGAGGGGGACGTCTACCTCACACATCGTCTCTATGAGCGTCGCCAGTGGAACGCGATGTGACTCATGGGTGTGTTGTTCAGGGTGGGTTGTTGTCGGGGGAAGCACCGCTTCGAACGATCGAAACGAGGTGAGCCAATCACGGGCTAAGTGTGCTTTCCCACGGTATTCTACCCCTGCAACGTACGGTGGTTCGCTGGCTGAGTCTGGTTGTGGATTTACGTGCGGAGGGGAATCTGAGTTCGAGATCGAGGTCGAAGACGAGTGTAAGCGTGAGTGAGAACTCGAGTCTGACACTGAATCTGGATCTGGATCTGAATCTGGATCTGGGTGTATTGATTGTGAATTCGGACTCGAGCGATCCGGGACTGTATCCAGTGAGTCTACGAGATGCTGTGGATGCCACTGCACCTTGGTGAGTTCATACGAGTTCGGTATACAGGTTCGACAAATCGTCTCGAGTTCCTCGAGAAACGCTTCATCTGTGGTTCCAACCAGATAGCGAATACTCGTATCCGATTTTCCATCGGCGACGAGAAGCCACTCAACGAGTGGCGCGTTGGCCTTCCCTCGAAGCGTATTCCAGAGCCCACTCGTCGTCGCCGCTTCCAGACGACTGTAAAGTGACTCCATTGCCTGCGTGACTGCAAACAGATTGAGTCCCTTCGTCGATGGTCGGATCTCGAGATACGTCCGTGTCTCGGGTTCCTCGAGTTCGGACGCAGACGCAGAGGGTGGGTCAACCGTATCCCCTGGTTCGCCCCTGGGCTTCGTTTCTCGTGTACTCGAGGCTTCGATCGTATCCGATTCGGTATGTGACGCCGATTCTGAAAGCGCATCCTCATCTGCATCTACATCCGCGGAGGAAGAAGTCGATTCAACAGCTGGTGGCGTGGTGTGTTTTTCTGTCGCCATTGACTTGATTGGGCTACGGAGACTCACAGAGACTGCATCACCACTCAGGAGATGGAGACCGCCTCACTCGAGGAACTCCAATATGCCGTAACTAGAGTGCTTCGTAATAAGTGTCTATTCGATTCCATTGAACTGTCTCAACGACCGACAGACACTCTGTTGATCTGGGTTTGTGAGTGTGTGATAAGATACAATATTTGATGTTTGTGAGGTGTTTTCGAATAGTATCGAGGGAAAGCCCCCGACCGCTCGACTCGCGCGGCCGACGCTGTGCGCTTCGTCTCACTCCGTTCGACTGCAGTGCTTGCGAGACCGGGCTTCGCCCACCGGTCGGCCCCTTTCAACCCCACCCGGGTGGTTTGGGCAGTTCTACAGGCGGTTCAAGGCGAGTGCCTCGGGGCTTGACCCCGAGGCGGTTCACAGTGGCCGAGTGCCTTGGGGCTATTCGAGAGAGCGACGCTCTCGCGTGACTGAGCGAAACCGAAGGAGTTCGCTTGATGATGAGACGCCCACCATCTCGAAATATGTGATCTCGAGGCGGTTCACATGAAACTCATCAAAACGTCGACCAGTCGACGACAGTCACGCCATCCATCCGGTCGAAATGGTCGACGTTCCCGGTCAGCACCGGGAGCTGCTCGACCATCGCCGTTGCCCCGATGTAAACGTCGTGGAGGTCGTGTAGTGGCGTGCCTTGATGTTGGAGCTCGCTGATGATTTCAGCGGCAGCGGTCGCGACCGCACGATCGACGTCGACAATCTCGAACCGCGCAAGTAGCCGCCCGAGATCCTCGAGTGCGTCTTGTCGTGTCCCACTATCCGCGTATCGCTTGTTCACACCGAGGCGCAGTTCGGTGACCGTGACCGCACTGATCGCGTGGCGCCCCTCATCATCGAGTTTAGCGACCTGGTTGGTGACCCCGCCGCGGTCGATATCGACGAGCACCGACGTGTCACAAAGTTTCATTGTCGAGATTCTCGAGCGTACCGCGGCTCAACCGCCCGATATCGTCTTTGACGTCGTCGTACGTCTCTCGGTCGAGGACGCCTGCGCCCGTAATGTCGGCGAGCTGGCGGCGCTCCTCAAGATGATCCCTGATGACGTCGCTGAAGCTGCGGTCTCCCTTCTCGCGTTTGAGTTCGCGATAGACGTCATCGGAAATTGCTATGTTCTTACTCATATATTGTGTATGGGTACTCATACGCAAAAGCGTTTCGTGGATATGATTCAAAGCCAGTCATAAGCTAAGAGTGAAAGCCGTGACGTACTCGAGTCCTGCATGTCGAATCAGTCCCTTGTCCGATCGGACAATCGGTTTGAAAGACGATCGAGACGTTCCTGTGTACTCTCTTTGCGAGACTGTGTGACGTCAGGAAGGTATTCGGCTTCACAAAATTCGCTTGCTTCAACGGTGATCTCGAGAACTGCCCCTTCGTGCTGTCCTTCGTCCGGTAGCTTCGTTATGTCGACGTCAAGCTGTTCGACGGTTTCACCGTTCTCCTCGAGTAAGAGCACCGCTGTCCGTCCGTCGACGATCCGATCAAGCGTCGCAGTATATGTCTCAGTCATTAGCCCGCTAGTGGTGCTGTAGCCACGTCAATCGGTGGGGTGATCAACTCCTGTGTCTCGTCATCGTCAGCTGGTTTCTCCTCGAGGAGATCTGCAGCGTCAGTCGAGAACTCGTGTTCCACCTCGAGTGCTATATCGCTCCCGTCAGTCGTGAGTACGACGTCGCCGTGAACCGCAGTCCAGTACGTCTCGATTCCTCGTTCGGCGTAGTCCTCGAGAACCTCGTCGTGTGGATGTCCGTACTGGGAGTCGTACGCACTCGAGATGATCGCCACGCTCGGAGTGACTTGATCCATGAACGGCGTTGTTGAGGACGTCGTCGAACCGTGATGGCCCGCCTGATATGCGTCTGCCTCGAGTTGGTCTCCGTGTTCGTCGACCATCCGTTGCTCGGCATCGGCTTCCGCATCGCCTGTGGTGAGATAGGAGAATTCACCGAACTCGATGATAAGCGCCACACTGTTGTAGTGAAGGTCTGAGCCCGAGTCGCCTGCCGGCGGATTGTGGACGTTGACGTCCGCCTCGCCGAACTCGATATGGTCGCCCTCTTCGACGATCAGGAGTTCGACATCGTACTCTTCGATGGCATCGAGATATCGGTCGTACGTCTGGCTCGTGGCTGCCACGCCAGAGTCGTAAGCTGTGCCGATGCCGTCCCGTTCGGTTTCGTAGTGCTCGATAATCCCGTCGTGACCACCAATGTGGTCGGCGTGCCCGTGGGTCGCAACGAGATGGTCGATCCGATCGACGTCTTGTGCCTCGAGGTACTCGATCACGTCGGAGCCTCCTTGGCGCCAGTCGCCGGAGTCGATGAGCATCGTCTCACCGGAGGGTTCGATCAGGAGCGTGGCGTCGGCCTGGCCAACGTCGATATGGTGAATCTCGAGCTCTCCGTCGACATCGGGAGCATCACCTGGGTCGTGTCCGTCTTCAGCGCCGTTCGAATCGGCATCCTCGAGGTCATCATCTGTTTGTACTGTGGGGTCATCGGTTTCAATACTCGTCCCATCAACACAGCCTGCAAGAACGAGCATCGCCACGACAAGCACAATGAGGAGGAGTCGTTTCATGGGTTTGTGATTCGGGTGGCGCTACATGACCGTTCGGAATTTTTGGAGGTAGAACCGAAATACGGAGACTGAAAGCCCCTGGCGTGCTCGAGTTTGACATCCTCAACACGGCTGAAGTCGTGGGATTCCTTGCGTTAGGGGTATCACTCGAGGTGTCTCTCGAACGCCGTCTCGATCTTCTCGAGCGTCCGCTCCCAGGTCGCTCGCCTCGAGAACACGTGACTTTCGCCAGGGTAGTACTCCGCCTCGAACGAGACGTCCCGGTCGAGGTCGAGGAGCGTCTCCACGACGACGTCCTGTTGCTCGACGTTCACGTATCGGTCGTCGGTGCCGTGGAAACTGTAGAGGGGCGTTTCGTACCGATCCATGTGCGTGGCAGGGCTGGCGTCGTCCCAGCGCTCTTTCGCCTCGAGTGGGCGGCCCATCACGGTGGTGGCTGCCGAGCCGATCGCGGGATACTTCGTTTCGGTGGCCCACTCGTGGTAGTTCTCCATGTCGGCGAGGCCGGCGAGGTTGACGGTCACGTCGAACACTCCGGGATGGGTTCCGGGGAGTTGCAGGGCCGCGTACCCACCGTAGGAGAGGCCCCAGAGCCCGACCGAATCGCTCGTGTACTCGAGGTCGCACAGGAACTCAGCGGCACGAACGATATCGCCCATCTCGACTCTACCCCGATTCCCGCTGATCGCGCCTCTGAACGCCCGGCCGTACCCGATGCCGCCGCGATAGTTCACGAGCAAGCCAACGTACCCTTCCGAGGCGAGGTATTGCTGGATCGCGTACGCGAGGCCGTACGACCGGTCGGGGTGGAACCCGTCGCGCATCTGGCGCATCGGCCCACCGTGGACGTACACGACCCCCGGGAGTGTCGTCGCGTCGTCGGGAATCGACTCGCCTCGGCGGGGATCGAGCAGGTAGCCGTCGATTCCCAACTCGTCGCTCTCGAACGTGATTCGTTCGGGTTCGATCGGCGGCGTCGGCCACGTCTCGACGCCGGATTGCGTGACGCGGGACGTGCCAGGTTCGCGGTTATCGAGCGCCCGAACGCGAATTTCGGTCGATCGATCGCGACTCGAGTGGAGGTAGGCGAGCCGCGTCCCGTCGGGTGAGGGGCGCGGTTCGACGTTCGTCCCGACGGTCTCGACCAGTGGCGTGACCGTCCCCTCGAGCGTCACCGAGTAGAGCTGTCGCTGTCCCGACTCCCTGCGGTTGGAGGCGAAGACGAGCCGCCGGTTGTCGATCCACCGCGGCGAGTCGTCCGCGAGTCCCTTGTCTTCGAACGATCCCTCGGTGAGTTGCGTCCGCTCGCCACTCTCAACGTCGATCACGTGGACGTGTTCGTAGCCGTCGATCGGGAGTGCCGCGGCGAGTCTGGTTCCGTCGGGAGACACCTGGGGCGAGCCACTCGAGAGCGCTCCTGTTTCGTTGTCCTCCTCTCGGAAGAGTACCGTCTCCGTTCCGGATGGGACGTCGACGGCGACGAACTCCCGGATGACGCCGTACTCGCGGCGGCGCTCGAAGCACAGTCGTCCGTCGCCAAGCCACACCGGCGAGTGCGACGAGGCGTCGGATCGGGTTCGCCAGAGGAGTTCTCCGGTGGCGGTATCGATCACGCCGACGCACTTCGTTTCCCGATCCACGAACCGGTACGCGAGCAAGTGGTCTGCCTCTTCCCGCCAGGCGAACGCACGCGATTCGCCGAGATAGGATCCGCGCGCCGGGACGTCGAAGCCGCGTTCGGTTCCGTCCTCGAGCGAACGGATCCGGGGTCGACCGTCGCGGTAGAAGGCGACCCTCGTTCCGTCGGGTGACCAGGTGAGCGAAGCGTCCCCATCGGGACTGTGCGCGAGTTCAGAGACGGTGCGTTCGGTCGGATCGACGAGGGCTGTCAGTCCGTCGTCGGTCGCACAGACGAGGCGGGGGTCAGTTGGCGACCACGCAAACTCGGTGACGTGCCCGCCCTTCGGTCGGACGCGCCAGGGCTCCACGTCTACGTCGTCCGCCGTCTCTGGTTGGGTAACGAGCAACGCGTTGCCGTCGTCCTCGTACATCGTCGCCGCGAGAAATGTGGAATCCGCAGACCACTCGGGTGTGCCAGGCCACTCGAGGCCAAGAACATCGTCTATGGTGAGCATACCTCACGATCACGCCACGGCGGTATTAACGGCCGGGCAACGGCAACCTATCGGGGACGTCTACGGTCGCGGGGGGCAGTACGAACTCTACGGCGAGAACGCCTACGCGGATCTCATCGAGCCGGAATTGCCCGACTTCGTTAGCGAGACATTCGAATCGCTCTGTCACCAGGCGGTGCCGGCGCTCTATGCAGACTACCAGCTCACACAGGTGCCAAGCCAGTGGTGGCATAAGGGTCGGGAGGTAGATGTCGTCGCACCAACTGATGAGTCAACGCTGATCGCTGGCGAAGCGAAATTTACCAACACGCCCCTCGGCTATGACGTGCTCGCGGATCTCGAAGACGACGTGGAACACATCGATTGGACGCCCACCGGAGGTGGTGAGCCGACGTATGAATTCGCCTTGTTCAGCCGCTCTGGGTTTACACGCTCCGTCGAGGAAGCTGCAGACAAGCGTGATGACCTCCGTCTCTTCGATCTGTCCGATATCGTTACCGCTCTCGAGAGTGGAACTGACTATTGACGCCGGAGGTTGACATCGTCCCCGTGTTGAAACACGAGGATTCCTTCGTGGGATGGTTCGAGACGGTTTGCCGTCTTGTCAAGCACCGAATTTCCGGATTCCCCGCGTTCAAATGCGGACGGTGGGTGGGTAGGGTATGGAAGACGGATCGCGCCACCTGCCGAAACCCGGAGCGCACGCGGTCGGGAACTGGATCTCTATCGGCCACCCGACGGTCGCGGAGATCTGCGCCCGCGGGTTCGACTTCGTGGTTATCGACACCGAACACACCCCCGTGAGTCTCGAGTCCCTGGAGAACGTGCTTCGAGCGGTCGACTCGGTCGAGGAGGACGTCGCGCCGCTCGTTCGTGTCCCGTGGAACGACCACACTCGGATAAAACGCGTTCTCGACCTGGGGGTCGCGGGGCTGGTAATTCCGATGATCGAAACCGCCGAGCAGGCAGAAGCCGCCGTTGAGGCGATGCGGTATCCGCCCGACGGCCTTCGTGGGGCCGCTCCGGCTCGAGCCTCCGACTACGGGCGGACGTTCGGCGAATACTTCGAGCGCGCGGACGAGGAGCTGACGACAGTCGTCCAGATAGAGACCGAACGCGGCGTTGAGAACGCCGAGGGGATCGTTTCGGTCGACGGCGTCGACGGGATCCTCGTTGGCCACGGCGATCTCTCGGCCTCGATGGGCGTCTTCGGCGAGTGGGAACACGAGCGATTCCGATCGGCGTTACAGTCGGTGCTGGAAGCCGCCCACGGCGCCGACAAGCCGGTCGGAATGCTCGCGACTGACCACGAGGACATTCGTCGCTGGATCGACGTTGGCGTCGACTTCGTGATCGCCGGCGCGGATATGTTCTACCTCGCGAACGGGAGCGACGCCGCGCGCGAGTCGTTCGAGAAACGGGTCGGGAGTGACGGGTCGAGGTGAGATGCCCTCGGCGTTCACTGCGGTTAAAAACGTAGCGGCGACGGGCGGTTACCGTTCGCAAAGCGCGTCCGGTTCGATTCCGTGGCCGGGCCCCGTCGGTTCGATCGTGGGGATCCGTTCGACGGGGACGACGTCCTCGTCCAGCAGTAGATTCCCGTCGAGATCGACATAAGAGAACGCGCCCGTTCCGGCGACGACGTGGGCGGCGGCGTGGATGCCGATAGCGCTCTCAAGCATACACCCGATCATCAGTTCCAGATTGGCGCCCTCGGCGATCGCCACGATGTCGCGCGCACCCAGCAGCCCGGACTTCCCCAGCTTGAGGTTGATCACATCGGCTGCGTCCTCACGGACGACTCGAACGGCGTCGGCGGGAGTGAAGACGGTCTCGTCGGCAGCAACCGGCACCGACACTGCCTCTCGGCAACGGGCCAATCCGGCGAAGTCGTCGGCACGAACTGGCTGTTCTATTAGCGCAAGGTCGACGCCACGGTCGGCGCAAAAATCGGCGAATCGAGCGGTTTCGGCGGGCGTCCACCCCTGGTTTGCGTCGACCTTGATCTCCACCGCGGGCGCGCCCTCTCGAACGGCCGCTACGCGCTCTACGTCAGCGAGCACGTCGCTTCCGGTTTTGACTTTTAGGTGGTCGAAGCCGCGCTCGGCGGCACGGCGGGCCTTCTCGCGAGCGTCGTCCGGATCGACGATGGGGATCGTGAGGTCGGTTTCGACAGGCGTCGGCTCTCCGCCGAACAGCGCTGCGAGCGGGATCTCTCGGCTGCGACAGTAGGCGTCCAGCAGCGCGGTCTCGACGGCGAGCGTCGCGGAAACGGCACCGGGAAACGTCTCCCGAACCTGCCGGACTCGAGCGCGGTGATTGGTGAGGGTTTCGCCGACCAGTAACTCCCCTGCCGCACGAGCGGTTGCAACGGCGGCCGCCTGCGTCTCACCGGTGACTGGCGGGATCGGTGATCCCTCCCCGTAGCCGACCGTCCCGTCCTCGGTTTCGACGGCCACGACCACGTTCTTGGCGGTGGTTCGCTCACCCAGGGAAATTTCGAAGGGCTCCACCAGTGGAAGGTCGAGCGGTTCGACTCGAACGTCTACAATCTTCATAGCGCCTCCCGGACGGTCTCGAGCAACGTCGCGGGGCCGTCGGCATCATAAACGTTCGCAGCGGGGAGATCGTGACGCGCCGCTGCCCCGTCGGCGTCGCCCCAGGTCGAGAGCGCGGCGACGGTCGCGTCGGAAAGCCCCTCGATCGCCTCGACCTCCCGCTCGACGCCGGCCACTGCCCACTGTTCGAAGTGGGTTCGCCCGCTACGATCCGGGTCATCGACTAGAACGACGGCGTCGGGCCACGCACCGTGGAGGATCGAGAGCGTCACCCCTGAGTAAGCCCGGTGGGTGAGACACGCTTGTCCCTCGACGAAGACGATGTCGTGGTGTTCGGCGACGTCGGTGACGAGATCCTCGACGACTCCCGCGGTGAAGTCCGCGGGCACGCGATCGATCACGACGCCGCGGTGGGCCCCGACCATGATTCCGGTCTGGCCGGTGGCGACCCAGCCGGTGTCGAGGCCGGCCTCGCGGGCGGCGCGGTACAGTTCGAACGTCGTCGTCCGCTTGCCGACGGCGCAGTCGGTTCCCATCGTCAACACGACGTCGGCGTCGACGTCGTCGACGCTCCCGTCCCCGACGCGGAGGTCGTCCTCGGCGGGCGGTTTTCGCACGTCGAAGATCCGAACGCCCGCTTCGTCGGCGAGTTCGATCCACTCGTCGCGTTCGGAGAGGAAGACGTGCAGGCCCGAGACGACGTCACAGCCCGCCTGCATGGCCGTCCGGATGTCGTCGATCCACGACTCGGGGAGGCTCCCACCGGCCGGCGCGACGCCAATTACCAGCACTTCGGCCTCGGGTGCACGCGAAAGCGCCTCGTCCATTGTCGCGACGACGGGGACGGACGCCGCGTCCGGTCGACCGAGAACCGCATCGGCGGTCGAGCCGGCTGTCTCCGAGTCGACGACGACGGCGGCGTCGAATATCTCGCTGTGCATTACCACGCCGTTGGCGGTTTTACCACCGGTCGAACCGAACTCGCCTTCCGCGAGAACGACGGCCGAAACCGGCGTTTCGAACTCGTTACGAAGGTTCATAACCCTCCTTTCGAGGGGAGGGAAAAAACGCCACCACCTCCCATGTGAGGGGGTGTGTATTACTAGTTCGACTGTCCTGTGTGAACATATGTCTCGAGAGACGGTGGATCAGGATGAACAGGGTGTGACGGCAATCCTGAACGACCTGCTTGGCAGCTGGTTCATGAGTATCGTGTTGCCGGCGATCATCCTCCAGTCGGTGCTCATCGGCGGCGGGTATGCGACTGGTCGGGAGATCGTTGAGTACGGTGCACAGTACGGCGCGTCGGGCTGGATCGCCGTGATCGGCATCTGGATCGGGTTTTCGGTGATGGCCGTCCTGACGTTCGAATTGGCGCGGGTGTTCGGCGTCTACAACTACAAGTCCTTCATCAAGGAACTGATCTGGAAGGCGTGGCCGCTGTTCGATCTTCTGTTCCTGGCGATGGCGATTCTTATCATCGCCATCATGGCCTCCGCAGCGGGCGAAATCATGGAGGAAACCCTCGGCGTCCCATACCTCGCCGGCATCGTCGCGATCATCGCCGTCGTCGGCGTTCTTGCCTACTACGGTGCCTGGCTGATCGAGGAGTTCAAAACGATCGGGAGCGCCGGCCTGTACGTCGCGTTCATCCTCTTTGCGGGGATCGTGATCGTTTCGACGTGGGGCGACATCACGTCAACGTTCGCCGCCAGCGACACGTCCTACGCAGACGACACGAGCACCGGGGCGGTCGTGCAGTCCGGTATCCTCTACGTCGGTTACAACCTCGCTGTCTTCCCGGCGGTATTCTTCGCTCTCCACCGGCAGACGACGCGCAAAGAGACGCTGACGGCCGGCTTGCTGGCGGGAACGCTGATGAGCCTCCCGTTCGCGCTGTCGTACGTGGCGATGATGGGCTTTTACCCACAAGAGTCGGTGATGGGAGCGCCCGTCCCGTGGCTTCCGATGCTGGAGTCGGTCGGCGGCACGACGATCATCGTGTTATACGGGATCGTCGTCGGCTGGACGTTAATCGAAACCAGCGTCGGACTTATTCACGCCATCCTCGATCGAATCGACGCCGATGTCGAGGAGGTCGATGCTGGCCCGATGGAGGACGTGGAGGGTCTGTCGCGAATCCACCGCGGCGCGCTCGGCGTCGGCATTCTTGTTGGGGCAATGGCGCTCTCGCAGTTCGGGATCATCGCACTGGTCGCCCAGGGGTACACCCTGATGGCGTACTTCTTCATTGCGCTGTTCGCGATCCCACTGTTGACCGTCGGCGTCTACCGGATATTCAACCCCGACTGGAAGGTCGAGTTCTGGACGAACGCGTAGCCCACCGACCACAATGTTTTTCGTGAGGTGAGCGAGTGATGTGGTAGTGTATGGCATGCAGGAAGAGTCACGCGTTTCGAATCGTGCCGAACGGATCCGGTTAGATATCTGGCATCCGGACTGCTGGACGCTCCAGGTGACAGAAGCAACGGATGCCGGGCTGATCGCATACGGAGTCTACGACCTCGAGAACGCGGTGAAAGCACGAATCGTCGCGTATGGAGACGACGTCGCCACGATCGACGACGTCGTCGCCGCCACGCGCGCCTCGCCATTTACTGACGCCGTCCACGAGATGGATCACGCGTTCGGCGCTTCCAAAGCGATTACGGCGGGGAACGCGACCCGCGAGTTGCTGGTGACCTACCGATCGGACGAGAGCATCCACGAGGCCCTCGTCTCTCGAGGGTTGATCCCCGATGCGCCGATTCGCATTCGTAATGGCCGAGAGCGGTGGACGGTGCTCGCGGAAGCCGACGTCGATCTCCAGGAGTGTCTCGACGAAGTGCGCCGGGAGATGAACGCGGAGATCACGGTTACGGGAACCGGTTCCTCCGTCGCAACTGTCGCCGATCTCGACGACCGTCTCACCGAGCGCCAGCGTGAAGTGTTCGAGGCTGCACGCTGCCACGGCTACTACGATTTGCCTCGCAGGATCACTTCGGCTGCGTTAGCCGACGAACTCGGAATCGCGAAGGCGACGCTCCTCGAGCACCTCCGAAAGGCGGAGTCGAAACTTCTGGATCCCTGACCGTTCAAACCAACCGGCCCCTCGTCGGCGCTTGGTCGGTTGACGGGGATCTCCACGTTACGCTCGTCCACGAGTCCACGCACGCGCTATTGCATTCGGCGACGGGGACGAACGGTCGAAACGCGAAACTCGAGGTCAAAACCGTCGGATACGTCGTCGGGGTTCCTCGAGTACACCAGCCCCATTCGTTCTCACCCACGTGGATCAGTCAGCTGGCTGTCGAGGGCGGTTGCTCCCTCTTCAATGACGGCACGTCCCGCTCGCCGCTTCCGGCCTCCGTTCACTCTCGCTCTTCGGATGCCAGTATTAAGCGCGCTTTCGGTCATCGCTCACGCTCAGACGCGAAAACGGCTTAAAACTGGACGCTCGCTCCGATTGAAGCGACGCGTGGGACTGGTTGGGTCAGACATCGAAACGTCTCGCTCGCGCCCTGACGGGCGCTTGCGAAGGCGCGAGCGAGACGCGTGTGATGAAATGTTGGACAGCGAGAGAGCCAGGGCTGGAGAGTCGTGGTGTCGGAAAGACGCCGAGTGAGCGCCTTTGGAACAAAATTCCAATGTCTAGTAAGCAGTCGGTTAGCAAGGTCGTTTCGGTCGATGAACAAGCGTACGAGCAAGATGCGGGTCGAGCGGAGCACGAGGACGTCGTCGATGAGACGCCAGAGTTTCGGGCAACGGTGGAGATGGAGATTCAGGCGAAGGTCGATGCAAACCACCCAGAGGGAATAGTCGACACGAGCGAGGATCGGATCTACGGCGTGACCCTGGCCCAGGAAGAACGCATTCGAGCCAGAGAAGAAGAACTCGAGCGAATCAGCGTACAGGCGGCATTCGGTCGACAGGAGGGTCGGGCAGAGCGAACGAGACAGGCGGTCGAACAGGCACGACGGGATCAGCGGCCGGTCAAGGACGTCGATCCTCGAGAGAAACTTGGACGAGCGAAGTTGGGTCAGGTCAATTGGCAGGCACAACGGTTGGTAGCGGACGTCAACAGTGGGTACACGCGAGCGGTCATCGGAAAGCGGATCGCCAGTCGGGTTCTCGAGGGTTCGGATCTGTTCGAGGCGGTGATGGATACGAAAGAAGAGATGCAACATGAGGCAGGAACGATTGTGCCGATTGGAAGGCTCGAGTCGGTCAGGCGAGGCGAGGTGAGTGTGGAAGGCCGTGTGATCGAACTGTGGGAACCCTCAAGTCCAGCGATTCAACAGGTTGGGCTGCTCGAGGACGAGACTGGTCGGACGAAGTTCACGATCTGGGCGAAGAGCAATCAGACGATGGTTCGGGAGGGTGAGCAAGTGCGGTTCAGGGCGGCGGCGAAGAACTGGTACAATGGACGGTGCTCGATCGCGTTGACTCACTGGTCGGAAATCATCTTCCCAGAGCGCGGTCGGTGGTGGGAGTAGCCGATAGCGATCTCTTTTTTGCTGGTGCCCGATCACCCACCTCCACGTTCCGGGGTGCTCACGGCCACCAGCCGTGAGCTGCCGGGCTTTCGCTGAATATACCAGTTTTGGACGATCAGTTTGCGTCGCCGTGAAGCAGCCGTGGTAACTCCATTTGCACGAACAGCGTCGCAACGACCATCAAAAGCGGCCCAAGAAAGATACCGTACCAGCCGAACGCAAGTGGCCCGAGAATATACGCAAAGAGAACGAGTCCCGTCGGGAACATTCGGCCTGAGAGTGATGGTCGAACGTAGGTTCGAATGATATTGTCGAAGAAGAGACCCATGACGATGTAAAACGCAACAGGAAACCACAATGCCACCAGATCAATCTGAATGGCCATCACTGCGAGGTAAATGACGACTGCTGCGTACACGATGGATCGACCAATGAGTGGGATAGCCGAAGCGAGACCAGTGACGATAGCTAACAACAGCACCTGTGGAATCGCAAGTCCGGGTGGTGCAATCGCATTGAGCAGCGTGTAGATGATCCCAGCGAGTACCATGATCGCGAAAATTGTCAGGGTATATCCGAAAAACACAGAACTTAATCCCTTGTCAATCGCTCGAGCGAACTCGTCGACACGGGTTCTCTCACCAACAATTTCGACTCGAAACCACTTAGCGAGTCGTCTCTCATCACGAACGAGAAAGAACGCAAAAAGAAGCATGATAAACAGATTGTATGCTGCTGTGACAAACGCACCCAATACGTCACTTCCCCGCTCGATCACTGAGCCAACAGTTGGATCGGTGGCGAAGTCCTCCACAAATGGGTATACCTCCTCCTCAGTCGTGGGTACCGTGTCCGGGACTCCGTCGGGGAACAACGCCTCGACGATCCGTTCGAAATCAGTTGCCTCGAGGGTTGCAAGTTGTACAATAGCAATTGAAGCGAGGACGATGAGTATACCGACGAAAGGGAGAATAACGAGTCCAAGAGTGATGACTGCAACCGTACTTTCCGAAAGCCCACGCTGTCGAAGTTGTCTGGCCACTGGTCGAGCTACGTAATAGAGAAATACACCGAAAACGGCCCATCCGAGATACCCACGAAGTGTGTATACTAAGATGGTTGCAAGGACAAGCCCGAAAATCCACCAGCTAAGTCGTTTATCGATAAAACCATCGTCTGAATCCATGGACGTGGAATGAACACCTCTCGGGAACAAGCCCCTTTGGGGTAGAAAACCCTCATCTGAGAATTCACGAAACTGGAGAGTTCAGTACTCGAAGGCACTTTTAATTCGCTCGGAATTTCGATACTAACCGCACGATAGGGTTTTGAGACCCGCTGACGGGCAGCGGTCTTCTCGAGTTTGATTCAGGAAGACCCGATTCATTGACCTCCTCCCGCACCTGAAGACGCGGGTATGCGCTCGCACTATGTATCAATCGTCACCCTCACCGCGGAGGGACATGATCGTCAGCACTAACGCAGTGATTCCAAGCACCCGTGTCATCGGGATCACCCACGATTTCACGGTGATGTCGTCTGGGTTCTTGTAGGCGAGCGACAACCCAAGATCCAGGTACCGATGCAGTGTGACTGCCGCGGCTGATCCAAACAAGCCAAATACCACGCCTACGACACCTGAAAGGAATCCAGTCCGGCGTACGAGGAGGAGGTACCCGATCCTGTCTCGATTCGGTAACCGAAGAATATGGTCGAACTCGATGAGATGGTTGGTGGACTTCACAATGTCATCAAAGTTCGGTGAGTCACGACGGTAGTGAACTACCCCTGCCTACTCACTCAGTGCATACGCGCCTCGGTTCTAGAGGGTGTGGTTTTGGTATCTTCATCGACCAGCCAAGTCAAAGTTGGATGGCGAACTCCTTTTTTAACGTATCGTACCACTGTTCAGGTGGCACGTGGTGTTCTTGTTTGTCTCCGTTCCGCCATTCAATGAAGGTGTCTGTACTCAGCTTCAAGAATCCGCGATCGGATCCGAGGGACACGGTAGGCGACCCGGTAAACGGTGACTCGGGGGCGCGCTGCAGATAGTCGTTTGTCGCTTCGAAGTACAAGAGGTTACGCGGCGTCTCATCGAAGATATAACGTCTCGTCCAGTCATTGTTCTGTTCGTCGAAGAATTCAGTTCTGTACGTCGCATCAGGCCGGTCGCTCTCGACGACGCGCCATTCGATTCCGAGGTCATCACTCACTACCGAACCGTCGAGAGGGATCGGCTGGCGAAGCTTCGGTGTACCCAATCCGACATCAACGATGTAGTCTTTCTCGAGGTGAACAATATTTGAGTGATGATTCGCAGGGACAGTGATACTATCACCGCTGGTGATACGTGCCCCAACACGGTCGATATCATATCCGAGTTCAGCAAGCAACCAGTGAAAGAGTCCGTTGAGTTCGAAACAGTACCCTCCCCGACCGCGTTCGACGATCTTCTCATAGAGGGCTAATAGCGATAGTGAGACACCACTTCCGTCTTGGTCGCTAAACGGGTCGCCAATAATGTCGAGGTTTTCAAAGGGAACCTTTGTAATGTGAGCGTATTGGAGCCGAGTAAGCGTCTCTAGGTCGGTCGCCTCAAGTGCAGTCTCGTCGAGACCGATGCGATTCAGATAGCGACGAACAGTCATGACTGACGGCAGAGTTTCGGTCGTCTCATCGGAGAAGAGGCCTGAACCAGTGGTGTTTGGTCGCATATGTGATCAGAGATCATGGACTGATATCAGTATTTTCTGAACTGAGTTTATGTAGGATTATTGACTAGGGGTTGCCCACCTATTTCAAAATCAAAACTGAAAAACGCGGTCTGGTTGCTATACTGCCGCTCAGAGGAAAAGAATAATTTCCCAAGAAAAACATTTGGTGTTTCAGGGCGTAGTATCCAGTATGACCACCGAGACGTGGGATGACATCAACGAGCACGTCAAAGCGGAGTGGAAAGCAGACACCACGCCATTCGAGCGGGTGTATGAAATCGTTGAACAAACCCACGAGGGGCAGTCGGCAGCCGAGCTCGCCGAACGGGCACTCGTGAGCGAGCCGACTGCACGTCGGCACTGCAAGGCGCTTGTGAACACCGGCTTCGCTGAGACGGAGATGGACGGTCAAACAACCCTCTACAGGCGAAACAGCGACCGTATCCTTATGTCCCGAATTCGCGAACTTCGCGAGAACGCAGATCGCACAGAGTTGATCAGCGGGATCAAACGGATGAAATCCGAGATTCGTCGCTACGAGGATCGATACGACGTGGTGTCACCCGAAGAACTCACCCAGAAACTCGACGCCGACGAGACAGAGGGGTGGGACGACCTCACCGCGTGGAAAACCACACGTCAGAATCTCGCCGTTGCCCAGGCAGCTCTCGCCTACGACGAAGCCAGCCACCAGCTCACCGCATGAGCGACCACGACCGGGCCGGTGAGTTCGGGTCGATTTATTCGAGACCGTTTGAAGTGTTGACTTGGTCTCAAGATACGGTTTCGAGACATCCCAGAGAGTCGTTTGCTAATACTCAGGCTTTCGCTCAAAGCGTGAGTAGGTTTGTCAACCAAAGGTAGAGTCTTTGGTTAAATTCCCCTCCTTAAAAAGACCCGTGGTCAGCTATATTTCGAAGCCCCAGTTGAAGTCTCCTTTCCAGTCCGACCGCTCCCCGTGGAAAACTGTGCGCCCTTCGTGGTGATTCCCGAGCCACAATACATCTCTGAGCGATGTGTTAGCGTCACTCATCACGAGTTCCTCGAAAGTTGAATGCTGAACACGGTGTTTCTCCCCGCCGTCGGCAAACCGTAAACTCGCCCCATCCGCGTTGATGTCACAGTCGTCAAGAACGAGATTGTCAACGTCATCTCCTCGACCATTGACATAGATTCCGTGCCGATCGTTATCCGATTGCGATTCGAAGTCGAAATCGCAATCGCGGAATCGAACGTTCGACGACTGTACGTAGACACCGTAATCGGATGTCGATGGACTCGATCGATCGGTGATTGTACACGAATTGAAGGTCGTTTTGCTATCGTCGTCGTCGTTGACACGGATTATACGTCCGCCTTCGCCTTGATCGTTGATGTGGACGTCCGTGAACCGTGCGTGTCCGTCGTGTGTACACCGAATAATCTCGGTCGGTTTTTGAATGTTATTTTGAACGTAGAGCTTCTCGACCACCTGTCCACCGCCGTTTTCTATCCACAGTCCACTCCACGGATGGGCGGGCTCTTCCGTCATAATGATCTTGCAATTACGAACCATGTCGTTTGCACCGATGCGAATGCCCGCGCCGGCACAGTTGACGGCCGTACATCCAGTAATGAGGTTCCGCCCGTTACTGGTCGACATATAGAATCCGTTGTCCGTGTAGCCAGTCACTTGACACCCTTCCCATACGTTTAACCCAGAATGGTTGGGCTCCGAGCTATAGGCGATCGCGTGACCAACCTGATCAGCGTCGTGTTGGACATCCCAATTGTTGAGATGACACGCCCTGATGAGGTTCGTTGACGTTGATTTGACCCCGTCCACCATAATCGTATGACGGTCACCGCCGTACTCTGGATGGAGCCTATTCCGAGATCCACGCATGTTGACCCGCTCGATGAGGCCGAATCTGTACGTGTACCACCGACCAATACCTGTGTCGAAGTCGCCGCGAATGTCGATCTGGAAGTCCTGCATGACGGTTCGCTGGGCGTGTGGAACCGAATCATCAATCGTCCCGACGGTCATCATCCGGTCAATATCCTGATCGTTGATCCGCAGCGTCGCCGAGGGATTTCCTCTGATTCCAAAGAACTCGTGGGCATCGAGGTGGATATTGTCCGTTTCGACGAGCCACGTCCCCGGTGGGACGATGTACATATGGTTTCGGTTGCTCGGGCTGAACGACTGGTAGTGGTCGTAGACCGCCTCCCAGAGGTCGTCCTCATTTGGTTCAACCCCCAGGTCACTTTCCACGTTGACGATATGAGGGTTCGTACCTTCAGTATCGAGGTCGATCCGAACGTTATTGTCGTTCTCGAGCTCAGTTGCGGCCAGCGATGAACCGAAATCGAGGTGGGAAATGTCATCGGTGACCTCTGTTCCCGAATCGGACACAGAAATCCCTTCCCACGGGCTCTGGTTGCTTGCCGCTTGAGTCGTCCCCTTCGACTTTTGTGTGGATGAACCAACGAGACCGCCTCCCGCACCGAGGGCTGTTAAAGCACCTAAGTACGATCGCCGCGAGGTACTTTGTTCGGTTGTACTGACTTTCTTTTTCTCCTGATCAGAAACCATTGCGATACTGAATGTGAGGCGTTGCTATAGTTACTATACGGACGGTATAATTGTTGAGAGGATTCCCACAATCGAACCCCGTGAACGACCCATGAGTTATTGCAATATTTATTGCAACGCTTATTTCATTCTACCATTTCAGTCACCACAACTGTTAATTCTCCAATGTATATCCTTGGGAATTTTATTAAACGCCGAAGTGTCTGGTAAACGGGTAAACCCGCAATATTGCCCCATCGCTAGCTAACTACTTCGGAGGCAAATCCTCGCGCGTTAGCGCGAGGGGGGTGTCAATAAATGATCGCTTTCTGAGAGTATTCGTGTTTCACCAAATGGCAATGTAATCGTCACGGTCGTTCCACTCGCTGACGATGCGATGGAGATCTCTCCGTCGTGGCGTTTGACGATCCAGTACACATGCCAGAGACCGAGTCCACTCCCGTGACTGAGTGGCGTTTCGACTCCCTGTTGCAGTACTCGTTGTTCATGTTCGGGTAACCCGGGGCCGTCATCCGCAACGTGAATCTCCACGGCGTTCGGTGTGGTCGTCACCGTGGCAGTAACAGTTGGCTCGGCTCCCGTATGTTTAGCCGCGTTGTCGAGAAGTTCGTGCAATGCCGTCTCCAGTTGTTGTGAGACACGAACTGTCGCCGTGTCATCTCCTTCGACTAAAAACGATGCGTCAGGATAGTCGTCTGCAACATGGGACACTACCTCTCGAACGAGCGCTTCGATATCGAGTGCTTGCCGATCGAACGTATGATCGTTTACTGTCTCGAGTTGCCGAGCCATCTCACTGACCGCTAATAAGTCGTCGACCGTGTCGATGATAGTATTGGTGTGGTGGAGCTGATTCGGTGGGAGAATCTCCTGGAGAATCTCAGTGTGACCACGTACCACGGTCAGATCGTTACGAAGGTTATGCCGAAGAACTCGACTGAGGACGCTAATGAGGCGGTCGCGTTCGGCGTTTCTCACTCGTTGGTATTCCCGCTCAAGCGTGTGGCCGAGCATGTGTCCGATCAACTCGGTGAACATCAGTTCTTCCTCGGTGAACGGCTCATCGCGTGGTTCGGAATCAACAAAACAGGCCGTTCCAAAGAGGTCGCCGTTGACATGAATCGGCACCCCGTGGTAACAATGAAGCCCATGGGTTTCGAAGGCAGGGTCGTGTTCCCAGCCTTGTTCGGGAACATTATGGAGGGCAAGCGGGGACTCCTGTTGAATTGTTCGTCGACAGTACGTCGTGCCCAGATCGAGCGTGATGCCAGCCGGATACTCTCCATCAGGTGGGTCAGTACTCTCAATAGATTCCCAGTAGTTTGTGGCAGTCTCTATTCGGGCAATATGGCCATTCTCGACGCCAAGATAGGCGGTACCGATTTCGAGAGCACGGCGGGCCTTAGCGAGAAATTCGAGATCCCGATGCATGACGGCATACAGCTCTTTACGAGCCTCTTCAGCAGTGAGAGTAGCGTCAGGAGGAGTCATATTGCTTCATAATTATATTGTTCGCACATATTACTGCTTTGGCATTATCCGATAGACCGAGATTAATATTTTAGGCTGTTGTATGTTAGTTCACAGACGATATTGATTACAATCTCTGTGATACATAGGGAATGCAAATCGCTCAGGACAGTAATGTGAGTGGTAATTGCGCACGGAGAGGTTTGAATTAATGCATTATCGTTCTGGGCAGCTTACACCGACATGATCTCTGAATTGCGAGGGTTTCATCAGACCGAACGCGATCCGGCCTTGCCTCTGAGAGCCAGGTGCTTTCAAATCAATCACAGGGATTGTACACTCGCCGTCAACTGCATCCTCAGCGGTTAGCGTTCGTTCATAAATCTCAGATTCTACCTCTTCGCTGAGGCCCACATACGTCAATTTGAACACTGCTGGTTCGGATGACCACCTCGCAGTTATCGTTTTCAAGTAACGATCACCTCCCGGAACGTGCACAGTTCGGTCATAGATCTGATTATCATTTCGATCGATTGCGAGACGGACTTTTCGCGCGTCACTGTGGTGATTCATGAAGAAAATATCACCCACAACCAACCCCTCATCTTCATCTGATCCGAGCGCAGTACAACCAGCACCTAATACAGCTGCAACTGCAACACCATTCTTCTTCAGAAAATTTCGTCTTGATCGAGCCATATCCATGAAATCAGATAAATATAACTGCTTATAGATCTTTGCACTGTTGAACTTCTTGAGGAGTTATAAGTTTGCCCAATAGTATAACCGAGCGCAAACTCTCCCGAAGTCTCTGTTACTCTGTTTTGTTGAGGAGTCATTTCAATTAGTATAATTGACTACCACATCCGTGATTCATCTATCTGCACCAGTATTGTTTCAAGCGGAGATTCGAACCGCTCACGGCGGAATGTACCTAAAGTTATAAGTATTCAAAAGAAATTTCTATTGATATATGGTGATCATTGTTGACTTTGTCTCCAAAAGGCTCTAGGGACGAAGGCGGTTCTGACAAGATGTTCCATATACGGGATCAGATAGGTGTAAATGAACGAAAAGACTGGGCAGATAAGCAACAGCTCACAGAAATTGCAGACCTTTTATGTACTCGGAAGATTGAGAAGGCTGAACAGCACGCTATTGAGTTGTACGGGGGGTTAGAAGAATCTCGGACGGTACGGGAAGCTGCAATCGAGCGATCAGCGGATATGGACTACGTTGATCGGTTTTCATTAGGGTTGCATGAATAGAAAGAAGGGTCTCAGGGGGACGTATATGATTAAACGACCAGTTCGATGGATAGTTGGTTCGGTGCTTGCCGTTGTTTTTCTGGGAGTTCTTTCTGTAACCTCTGTTAGCGCAATGGAGCAAGTCAACCACGGAGTTTCTCCCCTCCCGAATATCGAGACTATTTGGCACATGCTTTGGACTTTGGTATTTGGGGGATGGCTCATTGTGGCTTATCCAGAATACACCGAGCGGAATACTCAATTTATCAGAGAGAACCCGTTGGCAACGTTTGGTACAGGACTGGTAGCCCTGATTGGCTTATTTATTATCTTGTTCTTGTTGATACTCACTGTTATTGGCGTTCTATTTGCACTTCCACTTGCTATCCTAGCTGGGATCGTTGCCGAATTAGGATTCCTAACAGTAGGGCGATTGTTCAGTGATGACTGGGGAGTCGTTCTTCTGATTGCAGTTGTTGTGGCAGGCGTACTCTCTTTGATACCAGTCATTGGTTCTCTTCTCTTATTCTGTATTGGGGCGTGTGGAGTGGGAACAGCCGTCAGTGACTATGTACTGTAATCTGGTTCTGTTGCAACCCTCTTCTTTAGACATGTATGGGATGAACAGGCGAAAACCCCGACGCTTACAGTAGAATCGGCGTCTACTGTTCACGCCGGGCGAGGATGTCACCGAACCCAACAGTCATACCGGTTCGATGATCTCACAACTGTTCCCGAGGCGAAATCTCAAGGCCCGTATTCATCCGGGCTCAGCGTTCCGATAGGGGATAGAGGTGTTTTTCAAGCCGTTTCCGAAGCATCGGCAGATTTCACAGACGACGACGACCTCCAACTCGTTGATTATTGGTGAATCACACAGAGAACGCAATTAACCGTGTTGAATACACTGCTGAATTAGAGCAGTTTGTGAGTGTCGTCTCCCACGATCTCCGGAACCCACTCCAGGTTGCCAGCGGCTACCTCGAATTAGCGCAAGAAGTGTGTGAGAGTTCTCATCTAGATCAGATCGAAGAGATGCACACGCGAATGGACGCCCTTATCGAGGAGTTGTTGGTACTCGCTCAACAGGGGGACATCCTCTCGGGCTGTGTCTTGATTGATCTGGTCGAATCAATCAATGATAGTTGGCACAGTGTGGCGACCGCTGAAGCGACGCTCAACTGTGATGTAGATACCGGAACCCGTATTAACACAGATCCATTTCGGCTTCAGCAATTACTTGCCAATCTGTTTCGTAACGCAATCGAACACGCCGGTTCCGACGTTACCGTGTGTGTTGGGCTTCTTGATGAAGGGTTCTACGTGGAAGATGATGGGGCAGGCATTCCCGTTGAGGCCCACCATCGAATTTTTGAGTGGGGATATTCAACGACTGACGAGGGAACTGGGTACGGACTTCACATCATCGAAAGGATTGCCCAGGCCCACGAATGGCAAATAACGACCACGAGAAGAGTAGACGGGGGTACTCGATTCGAATTTAGGGACGTGGTGATTGAATCGGCATAACCGATTAGTATCCAAACATATCTGCTGCATTTGGGAATTTTCTACCTATATCTGCGAATCTTTAAGTTCCTGTTCAAAATCACACGTATGGAAAATCCGGGCACACGGTTACCGCCGACTTTCAACGATTTAGACGTCGGTATTATCCTCTATCAGCCATCGACAGGGGAGATACTCGACGTGAATGAGTACACAGAACGGCTATTTGGGTACTCTGCTGACCAACTCCGGGCGATGCAGGTTGACGAGTACACGGCACCGTCAACCCCGTTTACCCAGGAGGAAGTTGTTCACTTCATCCAGACGGCAATCAGCGGCGAACAGCAGTCCTTCGAGTGGCAAATCGAACGCCTCAACGGGGAATTTCGATGGACTCGCGTCTCTCTCACAGAGACGACGATCGACGGCTCACGGTATGTCCTCGGGCAAGTCAACGATATTACCGAATACAAGTCTCGAGAAAACCTGTTGCAGTTGCTCACACGCGTGATCCGACACAATCTCCGGAACGATATGTCGGTACTGATCGGGTACGCCGAACAACTGCGTACAGCAATCGAAGATGATCGCCTCGAAGAAGAGGTGGAGACGATTCTGGATGTTGCAACCGAAGTCGGGAACCTGAGCAATGCTATCAAGGAAATCGAACAAGTCACCGACGCCGACGTGACTAAGCGCTATCCGAGAAATCTCTGCACCGTCGCTCGAGAGCATGTCGAAACAGCCCAATCTACGTATCCTGAGTGTGAGTTTTCTATCGACGCCTCGACGGACGTGTGGGTAACTGCTGATGAAGGGCTGACCTATGCACTCGATCACGCGATCAGAAATGCCGTCGAACACAATGATCGTGACACGCCTAAGGTCACCGTAACCGTCGATGACGACATCGAAAACGAGGTAGGGCAGATTCAAATCATCGATAATGGGCCACCAATTCCTGAGATGGAAATCAATGCGATCGATGAACGAACCAAGACCTCTAGCACCTACCACGGCTCAGGGGTCGGTCTGTGGATCATGAAGTGGTGTGTTGATTCGTTGGGTGGGAAACTCACCTTCAAAGAGCGCTCACCTCGAGGGAACGTCGTTTGTCTTTCACTCCCCAAAATGGATCAGCGACGAGAGTAGTCCTTGTTTGGCGAGGCGGATGGTTTCGTTGTATACCTTGCGAGCTTCGAAGGTGGCTCCAGCGTCTTCACGAGAAGTTTGCTGGTCATTTGATTCGGACGTCTATTATATTTCCAATCTCGTGCGTCGGGGGATCATACTGAATATGGAATCCCGAGTTGTATGATCGCTCATGACACTCGGCGGTTCGTTCGACGGTGACTGTAACAGTTGGCAGACCATCCCACGGCGGAAGCACGTCTTCCTCACGACCCTCTTCGACTGCCTGTTCTGCTCCCTCCAAGGTCAGTTCAGAGAACTCATCCAGCCACCATTTGCGTGAAGCGTTCACATCAACTACACAGTATTCAGGTGTCCCGTCAACTGGTTCGGTGTACACATTCGAAGGGGCAATTCCCACCCGGTCAAGTTCCTCCATATCGATTTTTGCAAAGCATATGAGCGTCTCCCCCAGGCCTTCAACACTGGCACGCTCAATAGTCGCTTTCAGCGTTGCCTTGGGAAGCGTATCATGTCGGTAGGAAGAACCGTTGTATTTCGACGTAGGGGCGCTCATCGGGCCATCGAACCGGAACACCACCTCACGCCCTTCGGCTTCACAGAGTGTTCGAACGAGTGAAACGATTCGTGCAGAATCGTTAGTTGCACCACTCACTCTTCGCCCTCCTCGGTAGGTTCTGAGATTCGGACGACTTTCACGTCTGCTCCACGCCAACGTTTGGGGACGGTGACGTGGGCGCTGTTCCCGAACGGTTTGACCTCACCGTCGAGAACTTCCTCGCCGTCGATTTCAAATCGGTTCGCCATATTTTGTATATCCTTTGTATATACTTAGCTGTATCGGTGGTGTGTCATCAGCATGGGCGAGAAGCGGTCAAACCACACGGAGTACATCGTCAACTACTCACCACCAACGTCAGAGGCACTTCTCAGTGCCTAGGCCATCAAGGCCTTTTACGAAACCGCTACTGCGTTCAGTGGCATCGATAAAAGTCACTCAGAAGTATCGACAACGGTTGCACACTCACACACCAGGCCGCGGACGTCATCAACTGACCCCGCGTCAATCGCGGTGATGATCCCTTCGGTCTCCCCGTGGACGAAATGGAGTTCTGTCGCACGATCGAAAAAGCGAGCTGTCGCGAGCAGGCTTCCATGCTCGTACAACGATTCTTGGTGGGCTGCGTCGAGCGCTTCCAGTTTGTAGTCCCGGAAAATCCGCTGGAGTTCACCACAATCGTACGTTGAATCGACATCATCTCGAACGAATAGGAACTCGCTTTCCTCGGAAGTATAGTAGCCAACGCTTCGGAGGGCTTCTGGGAATTCCTCCTCGAGATAATCAATCAGTTTGGTCGCTGATTCTCTCGCCATTATAGACCAAATCGGATCTCTGCGATAATAAGGTTAAAGGCTATAACCAGAAGTCCACTCACATTTTGTCAATTCCAAGGTGAACACCTCGTAGCTGTCCGGATATTGGCAATACTATTAACCGCAAACGGTGAGAGTCAATATCATGGATCCAGGACGTGTTGAAGGGATATTTATCGCTCCAGAAAGCGGCGACCCTATGAAATCCATCGAGCATGGAGAAGTCATTGAAGGGAAGGGGCTACGTGGAGATCGCTATTTCAAAAAAGAAGGGCTGTGGAATCTGCTTGATCAAGATCCCGATCGAGATGTGAAGGGGGCAAGCGATATCACGTTCATCGAAGCGGAAGCGCTCGAGGCCGTCGAACGAGATGCGGACATTTTGATTGACGATGGAGCCCATCGGAGGAATGTTCAGACTCGAGATGTCCCGTTGAACCACCTTGTCGGAAAACGATTCACGGTAGGCGAGATATCTTGTGAGGGCATCGAACTGTGCGAACCGTGTGGTTACATGCAATCACTGATTGGTGAAGTGGGATTAAGTGATGCACTTGTTCATCGAGGCGGCCTGAATGCACGAGTGGTTTCCTCCGGAACGATTTCGATTGGCGATGAAATCAGGTGGTGAGGATGGTCGAACTCATACTCACTGATGACGTGGCTGTCATTGTCGAATCTGGTGACGAGAAATCGTTTGCTTACACAGTGGTATCAAGCGGTGAAGAGATCGTCAGCTACGAAACCAGCGCTGACGTCCGAAAACCAGCCGGGAAAGTCGGCCTCAGAAACGTCATTTGTCGACAAGTATCCGGCCTGGAAAAGGAACCCATCGAATCTGCATTGGATGAGGCCGTTCGAAAACACGAAGCCGATATTGGGTCGCTCGAGTGAGAAAAGGGGTATAGCGAGGAGTTGACTCGAGTCCACACGATGCCACCGAGTACAAACGGGTGTCGATAGGGGGAGCCACTGACAACTCCACGACTTCTGTCGGGGATCATCTGAGCGCGGAGCGAACCATTTGTCTCTCATTTCCCGAGTGGAACATCTCTTCCTTCGCTTGCCAATTTTGTTTGCCCCCTGGGGGTGCGGGGCAACACGATCACACCTCGCGTGAAAACTAGAATGTCGACAAATCCACTCTCGAGTCTCGAGTTTACCCGCCGAACAGCGAAACGCGCCCAGTACGAAGCCTTCGAGTATCAACTCACACCGGAGGGCGTGCTCGTGCGAAACGGCAGTCACGCCAATCCCGACGAACACGAATACCTCGTCACAGTCACAAACGGCGTGCCAGCCCGGTGTGAGTGCCCTGCAGACGAACACTACAAGGGTGCTTGCAAACACCGAGTTGCGGTTGCGATTCGACGACCGATCATCCAGGCTGCGACCGAAAACCAGCTCATCGCTGATGGAGGTCTGCCCGTTAAGAGGGCGGACAGGACTCAGGACGCGTCCTCAGGAGAGGGAGGTCAGTCGTCGCCCGATAGCGAGTGTTGGTGTGAGACGTCCGAAGGGTCGTTCCCCTGCTGGGACTGTGTCCAAACTGGCCGGCGCTCACTCGAGGATTGCGAATGAGCGTCCTCGAGTGGTTCCAAATGAGGCGTGCTAATGGGCGTGTCGTATACGAGTGTCGACACTGTGGAACGACTGTCTCCTCTCGGAATGAAGAGTGCCCTTACTGTGACTCGAACGACGTTGCCGTCTTCGAGATTGAATGACTCGAGGGAGGCTGAACAATTCCGTCCGATGAAGCTCAGAGTATTGAGATACTCGAATCGCTATATCCAGCCGAATCAACCGAATGGTTACCAATTTCAGAATAGGCTATTTCGCTTTTGGTTCAGATTTGTATCCGGAAACGAAGATCGGTACGAGCGACTAAGAAGTCAGGCATACGAGGCCATTATCGAACCCGAGCTTCCGGATTTTGTCAGTCACAATTTCGAGACCGTGTGTCAGAACGCACTCCCTCGATTGTATCCGGATGAGATGTTCCTCGACATTGGGCGAGGTGGTACAGAGAGCACGAGGTCGACGTTGTAGGCTTCACGACAGCGGGTACAATGGTCGTTGGAGAATGTAAGTTTACCAACTCACCGCTCGATTACACGAAGTCGAGGAGAAAGCCCACGACTTCAGTCCTGTCTCTTACCCATAAGTCCACGGCATTCCAAACAGGCGTTTCAGCCGCTCTCGAACTCGAGTTGTGACCGGACACTCGAGGTTCGGAGCGATTCGAGCGATGATGCCAGTGGTTGGGGTGGATGAACACCGGTAGGCGGGATCGACGAAATCGCTCCTCGAGGTTGATTGTATCCGTGAAAACCGGAAGTTTCGGTTGCATTCCTCGATCTTGTTCACTCACGACAGGGGCGCCATTTGTGGGTAAGAGACAGGACTGAAGTCGTGCGGAGGATGTCAAAGCGCGCTCACGTCGCTTGAAGACCACTTGAGCGAGATTCGATGGCCACCAGACGACGGTGGTGTCATCAACACACAATATGCACTGTTCACTCGAAGTGGGGCCACCCAGTCCGTTCGTGAGGCAGTCTCAGCACGTGACGATTTACAACTGTTCACGCTCGAGGACGTTGTTCAAAAACAAAACTCGTAGTCCGGTGATGTGGCTGCACTCTCGAGGGCCTCGAGTTCGTTGCAACGGTCGTAAGGTCATACTCCAAATAATGATTATTTCAAAAATGACCTATTGTCGCTCTCACAGAGGTAAGAGGCGGAAACAAACGACTTCAGTCGTGGGTAACTGACGAGAGAACTGAATCGAGCTTAGTGAGGTCGAAGAATAACCACTTCTCATTGTCTTCTACCTCTTGTTCGAGTCCGTCGACAAAACCGGATTTCGAGAAAAGCGCAAACTGCTCGCTTCGGGTTTCCGGCCCCCACCGGACGTTTTCAGCTTTATTTCGGAGATTATCGACGAGCGAGTACCCGACCGGTTCATTCGTCCACTTACATTCGGCGAACAGGATCCGGTCGTCGTTCGGTGCCAGGCCCACGATATCGATTTCGTGTTCGCCATACCACCAGCGGCCAACTTTGGAGTAGGGCTCGATTTCACTACCTCGAATCACTTCCCAGATGGCTTCCTGACAGATATCCTCAAACGTTGGTGCAACGTGGTCAGGCAGATCTGGCTGAATAGTGCCTTCCAAGACGACGTCGGGTGCTTCCTCAATACTCGAGCGATTCGGCTCGACATATCGAAACCAGAAGCGTAGGAATTCGTCCGCGACGTGATAGCGCGATCGCTTCGACTTCTTCCTGGATTCCGTGATGGGTACCTCACGATCGAGGAGGCGAAGCCGGCGGAGTGTCTGTAAGTATTTCGACAGTGGCCCTACGTCAATACCGGTTCCTCCCGAAATTTCATTCGGCGTTGTGTGGCCTAACGCGACCGCTTCAAGGATACTCATGTATCGCGAAGGATTTCGCAATTCAGTGCGCAAGAGGAACTCCGGTTCGTTGTAAAGAATCCCCGTTGGAGACAGGATATGCGTTCGGATATTGTCAGCGAGTGAGCACTCATAATCAAAGTGAGTGAGATACATCGGCGTGCCACCGGTGACTGCGTACGATTGGATTGCTTCCTCCAAATCGTATGCAATCGCCTCTCGAGCTTGTTTGAACGAAAACGGCTGTAGATCAATTTGGCCCGTACGGCGGCCGTACAGGGGGCTCTTGTGACCGAGGACTTCCGACTCCATCGTGCTCACACTCGAGCCACAGAGGACGAGCATCGAATCTGTGTCCTGGAGTCGTTCGTCGACAAACGACTGCACGTACGACGGGAGGGAGTCGTTTTCTTCGATCAGGTACGGAAATTCATCGATGACGATCACAATCTGTTCGTCAGCGATCACCTCTCCGAGGTAGTCGAACGCATTGTCCCACCCATCGATTCGGGGGATGCGATCATCGAAGTAGTCGGCAACTTGCTCGATGAACTTCTCACGCTGGCGGTGCTCTGATTCTTGAGCAGCGAGAAAATAGATATGTGGTCGATTAGCACAAAAGGTTTTGAGCAGTTCGGTCTTCCCGACGCGACGTCGGCCATACACCACATAAAACTCATAGTTCGATGATGCGGCTGCTGCCTCGAGGGATTCGAGTTCGCTGCCACGATCGTAGAAGGTCATACTCTAAATAATGATTATCGGGATAATGACTTAGGCGTTCCGCCTGTGGAGGAGCCGATATGCTGCCCAGCTGTGGGAAGAACCGATGTGTCAACTCTCTATTGTGGCCGACGGAGGTCACGAATCGAGGTCTAAATTGACGTCCAGTTGGTCAGATCCAACCAAACTTGTTCAGGATCTCCATATTCGTTGTACTTTGGGACATGTTGTACAAGCGTGGTACTTTCAGAGTTTCCATCGGCCACGTTCTGACTGGCAATAAGACTCTCAGCCAAACATATTCTAATAATTCCACAGTTTAAAACTAGAAAGATATATAATCGGCCTATGGATAATGAACTTCACCACAAAATGAATGTGATCGCTGGTTATCCATGACTTTTCGGATGCACGTTCGTGACGCATCTTCTGGTCTGGATACCAGTAGAAACAAACGACGGAAGACGACAGTGTGATTTCACTCCGGTTTTGGGCCGGAGTAGCGCTTCTATCCCCTGTTTGTGCGTTCATTTGCTGGCGTAATAGCACCAATGCACTCTCCGGATCCCTCCACAATTGACCTCGAACGAACCGATACCCAGACGACTATGAGGACTCGAGTCACTCGGCATATACTCACGGTTACAGCCCTCCTTTCGCTCGTTGCCGTTGATCCCGTACTCGCACAGGATAGCGTTGTCTGTGAAGCTGAAGCCCTCCCCGGAATGATCTCGGGGTTCTTCCAGATAACGACCGCACTCGGGATCATGGGTCTGGTCGTTGTGTGGCAGGCTGACTCGCTCGTCGAGATGTTCACGATGAACGTCGATCAGAAACGCGATCTCAAGCAGCACAAACATACGGCGTTGAAGTCAGCCGTGATCCTGGTCGTGCTTGGGCCGCTGTACACCGTTGCTGGATCAGTGATGGGGCTCCCGCTCGCAGAGTGTGTGAACCTCGTTCCGTGGTAAGACACCCTCGAGAGAGTAGTCAATGGCCCTCCCCGTTCGAACGGTTACACTCGTCGCGATGCTGGTAGGTGTGGTCGTGCTCGTCAGTGTTGGTACGATCACCACTGCGAGTTCCGACCCTGAGTCGAACACAATCAGCATTAGTCACGATACACCGTTGGATGAGAACGAGACGGCCACGCTGTGGTCAAAAGAGCCGAATGAGTGTCTCAGTAGTGTGGAATACCAAGAACGGTTTGGCACCACCCCAACGGCGATGCAGGAACTGGCTACCTGCACCGATATCACGTTCAGTGCACCACCGGATACGGCTGCACGGTGGACGAGTGCGGATTTCGAACACCTCGAGGCGGGTGACACCGATACATCCGTCTATCCGTCCCATGCGGAGCGAGTGGATTCGGTAGCGATCGCCGATGCACACGCGACCATCTTCGCTCTCACACCATCGACGAAAACGCAGTTGGATCCATCCGAATCTGTCCATTACATCGCACCAGAAGGCGAACTCCGTGGCTTCGTCGATTATCGAGTTCGCCTCGAGCCGCCAACCGTTCACGAGAATCAGACCGTCGAACGGTCACTCGTGCGGAGTTCCATCGAGGAGGTTCGGTTGAGACGCAACGGGGAAGTGCACACCCGTATCGATGGGACACACACGCCAGTCCTCGATTTCGATTTTGAGCGCGGTGGCTCGGCAACGCTGACGCTTGAGGCGGATATCGCGACCACGCTCGAGGAGGCGACGACGATCACCAACGGCACCGAGCATACCGAGCGGAGGGTGATCGAGGACGAAGTCACGGTCAGCCAGGATATCGACGTCGAGGTGTACGATCTACGGGCATCGGTCTACCATGCCAGATATCCGGATGGCGACACCGGCGTTGCGATCTATACCACCCAGCCGTGGCATGGCTACACGCTTTCAGCAGATGAGGAGGTGGGCGTCCGTGGTATCTGGCGATACTACACCGCTCGAGATACGGACTGGGATGAACTCACTCGAGCAACTCGAGAAGGCCAGGAGACGGTCGCCTCCACTGCACGACCGGTATTCGTCTACGCCTATCCGTCTGCGATTGGGCCACGAGTCGAACCGATACGCGATGGCCCAGAAATCCTCGAAGTCTGGGGACGAGAGCGTGACTCTCCTGAACCCGCACTCCACGAGCACGTCGAGGTAGACGTCGTGTCTGGCACGTACACCGAATCCTCAGGCCTTGCCCTTCGATATGATGCGATCGACCGAGACGACATTGCTGTGGAGGGAATCGTCCGTGGCGTCACTGCGGAACTCTTCGAACCTGATGGGGGTGGCGAACGAGAGATTCGAGAGAGCGAGCTTTCCATCGAACGCATCGACTCGAACGCCACTGAAGCAACGTTCCTGATCGAGCTTCGTGACGTCGACTCGGGCTATCCGATAACGCTCGAGAATTGGGATGATGATTCTCGGTTATCGATCATAGGGCAGGACGCTCGAGCAGGATACATCACCGTTGGCGATCAGGTTGTTCGAACGGATCTGTCTGGCCGTGTCGAAGTCACGGTTACCCAGCCAGGCATCTACACGGCAACGTATCACCCAGGCTCGTGGCGCTCACACCAGCCAGCCTACCTCGGAGACTCGGCAACCGACACGTGGCACCCCCTGGAAACGACAGCTGGATGGTTCACCCTCCTGGTTGACGTCATCCGGTATGCCCTCCCGTTTGCTGTCGCTCTCTACGCTGCAACACGCATCGGAACCTTCCTGAAAATCAGAGACGATACATTATGACTATAGAACAGCGGATTTGCCGACGAACCGTCCTCACTGGAGCAACAACCGGACTCGTGGCCGCCCTCGCAGGGTGTGCGAGTCGGAGTGATTCGGCGGATCAAGATGATCACTCGGATTCGAAGATTAATGATGAGAAGAGTGGCCCAATTCAGTCCGTTACCGTCGATGAGACACAGTTGGTCATCGATCTCGAGCGCGATGCAACCACACGATTGAACGTCATCGATCCCGCTGGTGAGCTATTTGCCTATCGAGATATCGAGGCAGGTGTTACCCGGACGAAGATTGAACTGGGCTTTGAGTACACTCCCGGTGCCTACGAGTTCATCGCACTCTCTGGTGATGAGACAATGGGATCGGTAACGATGACACTCGAGCCGAATCTCGAGTTTGTCGATCTTCGGTTGGCTCGAGATCATCCAGAGGAGATGTACGAAGGGGCTGGTAGACTGGCTAAGGATGGTGGGGCAATCGTGATTCTCGAGAATACCGGTTCTGCCCCAACTGCAGTTACTGCTCTTCGTTTTAGGGGTGATGTCCCACTTCCGACAGACAGTAGCTACGACGAGACTGGAGATAGTGGAATATATGATATTGACGACGACTTCATTGGAAATGCTGATGCGATTATAATCCCATCTGGAGAAACCGTTCGCGTTTTTAGCAGTACTCTCCCGTTCTCTTCGTCGAGGATACCGAATCAGTGTGAGACCGTTGGCGAAGGAGGACAGTTTACTATTGAACTCACAGCACCCCATTCATCTGAGAATTCGACCATCGATTACGATATTGACTACCTAACCTCGGACGTGGAAGGCTGTCAATTAGAGATAGAGGTTGCTACGTGATGCTTGCCTGGTCACTCTCTGATATCGGGATTAAGTGGTTCGAGGATGCAGTTGACAAGCTCATCGAATGGTTTCAAGAGGGGCTAACAGACGGATACGATGCCGTCACTGCGCAGATATTCGGAACCACGACACCAGAGACAGGTGGTGCGTTCGTATTTGGGCAACCAACGAACGCACCCTGGGAACAGATCTATGAGTCGCTTGTGACTGGCGACGTCATGATCATCTCACTGTTGTTGCTGGTGATGTGCGTTCAGGGCCGACACGCGATCCGTATTTTCAATATTGGAAGTGTATACGAATCCCGAAAGGCTACACGGAGTGCCTGGACAGGCGCGTTCTTGATTGTTACTTGGTACTGGATTGCTGTCCTGGCACTCTATCTTGTAGACGGGTTTACTATCGCATTGATTCCGGATGTGTCGGCACTAATGGTTGCGGTCGGATCGTTCCTTGATGCGACACTTTCCAACCCACTTCTCGCATTGTTCTTAGCCGGGATCGGAGCCCTGGCGATGTGGGTTCTCCAGGCGTTATTCTTCCTGCGAGAGATCATACTGTACATCTTCATCTATGCAATGCCGATCGGGATTGCCCTCGCGTACGGGAACCTTCCTGTGGTCTCTGAGATGGCTCGGACGGTCTGTATGAAGTTCGTTCCCCTCGCAGTGATGCCGATTCCAGTTGCACTGTTGTTCAGAGGATACGACCTACTATTCGGAGAGGGCTCGAGTGGAGCGATTGCTCCAGAGAGCAACTTTTTGAGCTACCTCATCGCCGTCACGCTCCCCATCCTGTCGATCATCATCGTCTGGAAGCTGTTCAAGTACGCCACGCCGATGACCACAAGGATCATTGGTGGAACGACGAAGGCCACGATGACTGCAGGGGCTGTCGTCGGCGCTGGGGCGATCGCTGGGCCTGCTGCTGCATCCTCGGCCGCAATGTGGGGGCCAAAAGCTGCAGCGGGCTACACGGTCGCTTCGAAGATGCGTGAGCGTGGATCATCTGGGCCATCCTCGAGTACTAGCACTCACTCGAGCCCTGGAGGTAGTCAAACGACTCACGACAATATCGCGAGTGACGCCTACGGACAGGAAGGTATCGAGACGTATCGACGAACAGAGAACGATCCGGGGTACTACTGATGGCTCGAGAACACGGTGCAGCTGGACGGCGTATTATGGATGAACTGGGCGAACAGAATCGGATTCCACTGCTGAATATCGCAGAGGGCGACGTCTACGTCTTGCTTGGGTTTCCCATTGTGGGACTCCTCGTTGGTGGGTTCACCGGCCTCGATGGGGTCGTCCTTCCGTTCGTCCTCCTCGGGGTTATCGTTGGCACGGCCATCGTCTATGCCTCACCGAGTCATCTCCCTGCCTCGACGTGGCTGGCAGACGTCTATCGATACTACTGCAAACGGCCTCGATTTACCTACAGTTCCGAGACGGCTGAGGAGTCGGCAGCGTCAACAACCGAAGGCGGGCTTGTGAGCTACACGCCGTTTCAACCCGACGAGCGAACGCAGGATCTCACCAGTATCGAACGCGCCTGGCCAGGTGCCGGTGCCATAGAGCGGTCTGATGGGGCGATGGAGGCCTTCCTCGAGATCGATCCTGGAAACATGGACTTTGCTATGTCGGGCGATTGGGCACAGATCCAACGACTGGGTGAAGAGTTCGCCAACAGAGAGCTGGATTTCCCACTTACGTTCCACGCGACAACCCGACCATTCCCGGTAGAGACGTTGATCGACCAGATCGATGACCGACTCACTGACGAAGACGTCGAGCAGAATCCAGTGTTCGAAGCATTGCTCGAGGAGTATCGAGAGAAACGCCCCCGTGAACTCGCTGGCACACACCAACTCCGGTTTTTTATCGGCGTCGAAGTCGCACCACTCGAGGTCTATAACCGGTATCAGGACGAACGCTCGCCAGCGGAGAAGCTCACCTCGTTTCCGGTGATCGGCTTTCTCTTCAATCCGTTCGTGACTCGTCGAGAGAACATGGCTGATGCCGAGCTTCGAGCGGCGATGTTCAGGAAACTCGAGAATCGATGTCGAACGATTCAGGCGGAGTTCATCCAGAAGGTTCCTGGGTGGTCTGCCCGACGGTTGAGTACGGTCGAGTTGTTCATCCTCGCAACGGAGTTCTGGAACGGCGAGCAACACGACTATGATGAGACAGCGGACGCGGTTCGTGAGTACCCAATACTCGGTCACCAACGGAGGGAAGAAGAATGATCGCTCGAGCTGCGTTCATCGGGTTCCTACTGGAGCTTTCATCGACGCTTCCGGATCCATCGACACAGGCTGGATTCGCCCTCTACATCGGTATCACTGCGCTGGTGACGCTGCTCGTGAAAATCGGATGGGATCGATGGCAGACAGACGACGTCGAGGAAGTCAAACTCAGTGAGCTACTCGAGGAGTCAACACTGAACGAGGGTGTCGAGGAGGGGGCGCTTCTCGATGACATTGCTGAGCGCCACCAGAATCTCGTTGCACCGGCGGCGATCGAGTGGGATACGCGTACCGCTCGTGTCGGTGAGCAGTGGACGTCGACGCTCTACATTGCGGAGTATCCAGACTATCCGAAAGATGGCTATCTGAACGAACTCTTCGAACTGACCGACGTCGAGTTCGACCTCACCGTTCATCTCCGACCGCGAAACCAAGAGCAGGCTCGAGACGAACTGCAACGAATTGCCGATGATCTGCAGGTTGATGCCGATCTCGAGCGGAGCGTGCGTGGCTCTTATTTGCAGGATCGGGCAATCGCGGCCAGGTCGACGTACAAAAGTGTCGAGAACGGCAGCCGCGTGTTCGACCAGGCGCTGTTCATCACCGTACGCGCAGATACCCGAGATCAACTCCGAGAGAGCGTCCGCACGATTCGGAGCCGGCTTCGCGAACAACCAGCTGGCCTCTCACCGAAGACAGCGATCTGTAAGCAGGATCTCGCGATTCAGGCAGCATCCCCGATCGGCACGAATCCCTTTGGACGCGAGGCAACCGCACTCGGCGGGGCTGTCGGTGCCCTGTTCGCTTCACTCCACAACGCGACGATTCTCGAGGACGGCGGCGTCGAATTCGGCTCACACTGGAAGAATCAGAGCCCGGTCGTGATCGATCCCTTCGCTCGAGAGAACGGCTATGCGATGTTCACGATTGGCGATCCAGGCTCTGGAAAGTCGTTTGGCTCGAAGCAGAACTTCATCCGCTCGATCGAACAGAGCGAAGATCGAATCGGGATCATCCTCGAGCCGTTGAACAACTGGGCCGGTGTCGCCGAGGGACTCGGGGGTGAACGAATCACCATTGGTGGGAATATGGGGCTCAATCCACTCGAGCTCAAGCCCACACCCGAACGCGTCCAGCGAGCGATGGGAGAGGATGCGAGCCCATACCGCGAGAAACTCGATAGCGTCATGAGCTTCTTGACGAACTACTTCGCCCACCGGGGAATCCAACTCGGCGATCGACGAACGACGCTCGAGTTGGCGATCGAAGAGGCGTATAGAGAGAAGGGAATCACGGACGATATCGCAACCCACCACAACGAGAGCCCGACGATGCGGGACGTCATCGATATTCTCGTCGAGATGGTCGAAGATCCATTGGCCTACGTCGTTCGAACGCACAAAGAGTCGATCAAGATCGGCAACGATGCAACGTGGTTAGTCGACCAGTTACGCCCCTTCGCCGCAGGTGGTCGGTATGAGAATCTCGGACGTGAAACTGAATTCGATATTCGCGACGAGAAGGTGATCTACCTCGACCTGGCTCAACAGGAAGGCAGCCTCGGTGGGAGCACGAGTCTCATCATGCAGTTGTTGATCTCACTGGTATATGAGCGTGCCAAGGAGACCGACAAAGAGGTCGTCTTCGTCATCGACGAGGCCCGCTACATCATGCAGGATGCGGCGAGTCTCGCATATCTCGAGATCGTGTTTCGCCACCACCGTCACCACAATCTGTCTATCAGGCTCGCCACCCAGACCGTCGACGAGTTCTTCCAACACGCAGAATCCGAGGCGATCATCGATCAGTGTGCCATCAAGCAGTTCCACCACCTCGATGGGATGGACAGCGAGTGGGCAGACGAATTCGGCCTCAACTCAGCACAGATGCGCTTCGTCCAGGAGGCCATGCCGGGGAGTGAGCGAACAGGCTACTCTGAAGCACTCGTCGGCGTCGATGGCGAGTGGCGCGGGATCGAGGTTCGAGCCATGGAGAACGAAACGGCTGTTATCGATTTCGACCCGAAAGCAAGGGGTCGGGATTCACTCCCACACAGGGCCACAGAGACGGTGGATTCTATCGCTGACCGTCAACGGGGTGACGGTCAGCAGGACAAAGCCTTCTCTGACTGATTCCCATGATAGACGAAACAGCAATTCCAGAAGCGATGCGGGCTCGAGACCAGTGGCTCTGTTGGCGAAGCGAGAAGCGAAATGGAAAGTCAACTAAGATCCCGATCGATCCACAGACCGGGGCTTTCGGCTCTTCGACGGACGATAGTACCTGGAGGGATTTCGAGAGTGCCCTCGAGTATGTCCACGCGGGGGGCTGTGACGGAATTGGATTTGTGTTCACGGAGGATGATCCGTACGTCGGGATCGATCTTGATGACTGTCGAGATCCGGAGACAGGACGTCCGGATCCCGAGATGAAGTCGATTGTCCAGCAGCTCGATTCGTATACCGAAGTCTCTCCGTCGGGGACTGGGTATCACGTCATCGTTGACGGTGAACTCCCACCAGGCAGGAATCGGCGCGGTAAAATCGAACTCTACGATCGTGCTCGATATTTCACGGTGACTGGCGAACACGTTCCTGGGTTGCCAACGGAAATCGAGTCCAGGCAGCCAGAACTCGAGATGGTTCATCGTGAGCACGTCGATCAGAATTCGAGTGGAGGAGAAACCTCGAGGAGTGATGAGAGCGTCTCGAGTACTCTCTCAAATAAGGAAGTCCTCAAGAAAGCGCGAGCAGCCTCCAACGGTGAGAAGTTCGAACGGCTCTGGAGTGGCTCGACTGTCGGATATGACAGCCACTCAGAGGCCGATATGGCGCTCTGTTGTCTGCTGGCGTTTTGGACGGGAGGTGATCACCACCAGATGGATCGACTGTTTCGACACTCTGGGTTGGTTCGAGCGAAGTGGGACGATGTCCATTACGGCGATGGCAGTACCTATGGGGAACGGACGCTCGAGCGTGCTGTTGAGCATACGAGCGAGTTCTATGAGCCACGGGTTCGAGACGGGAAAACGGATCAGAGGGCCGGAAGTGAGCCATCGACTACACGACACCAACAATACCTCGAGAAGAAGAACAAAATCCTCGAAAAGCGGGTCGAAGAACTCGAGGCCACTCTCGAGGAGAAGAACCAATTGATTAGTGAGTTTGAGAGGAGTGTCAAGCGAAACGACGAAATTCAGGTTGGTAATTCGAATAGTGGTGAGAAAAGAAGACGCCAGTCAGATGCGGGACGTTCGCTCTCGCTGTGGCAGAAGGTATGGCGGCAGGTTTGTCCTCAAAAAGAGTGATGCAAGAGCGAGTCTTGTATCGGTCTTGAGGTAGAAACGCCGAAAATGCTTGCAGACACCGGCCGGCCGGCGTTATTCGGAATTTGGAGGGGGCTATATCACCTCCCAGATATTTTCTACATACTGACTCCCACTTTTGCCGAGAACGTCGTAGAGTTCACATAGGGATGGCAAGATCACATCTCGAGACAGTGCTGAATATATTATGCGGTGGCAAATTATATGCGTCTTCAGCTCTTGTTTGTACACAACTATGAGTTCGGATGGTGACTCAGACCGGCCACCCAAACTAGCTGAGGAGTGGGAACAGCAGAGAGAAAAGCAGTCGACGAGAGAGCGCGTGTACGCCGTTTCACTTCAATTGTATGAACCAACGCGTGTCGCAATCGTTGCAGACCGAGCAGACGTCTCAAAGGAAACCGCCCGCGAGTATCTGCGGTGGTTCACAGAAATCGGCATGCTGACTCACGATGGTGAATCTCCGGATCAGTTCAGTCGAAATGAGTCATACTTCGAATGGCGTCGCATCCAGCGTCTCCAGGCACATCCTCCTGAGAAATTAGAAGAGGAGCTAGAGCAACTTACTGCCACCGAGCGTGACTACCGTGACCGATACGACGCTGACGGGCCTGGAGAGGTTGACGCCCTTGAGCACGCGGACTACACCGATCTCGAATCGGTCTGGATGGAGCTCCAGGAATGGCAGACGGTTCGGCGACGGATTCGAGAACTCGAGCAAGCACGGCAAAACCAGAACGGGAGTGCGCAAGCTCCGGCGTGATTTCGTGAAATGAATACTGACGAGAAGACGCTTGATGAGGCACTGTTGCGTAAAGTTGCTCAGAGACTCGGTGCATTGACGCTAATCGACACTGTCCGTGTGTTTCCACGACAGAAACCAGAGTCAGTCGTCGCACAGTTTGACGATGTATACTTCCCTGAAGAGATACGCCGCGTTGACCTCGGGCTTCGAACTTATCAAAATGGTGATTTTAACGTGATTTATCGAGAGGTCAGGTCGGGTGGAGACTGGATGGTCAGATGGGATCGCCACGACAACCCACACAATACTCGAGATCACTACCACCAGCCACCACAGGCCCGGACAGAGGATGCCGTTGACAGAAAATACCCTACTGACTTTTTCGATGTCGTAACGATGGTGTTAACAGAGACTGACATCCGACTTGGTGAAGTCTGGGAACACACCGAACGGTGATTGACTCCCTACGATCTCTTGTGTCTCGGTGCGAGCAGCATATTCCTCATTAACCCGGATTCACGCCCTCATGAACCATTTTCGAAGGCCAGGATTCCCACACAGATTGAGACTTGACTGAGATTCAAGGTTGATAACCTCAATTAGTAAAATCACGATTTAGATAATTGGCAGGATTATCTCGAAGGTTCACATACACCTACTGTGACATCCTCCCCGTCGTGAACGACGGGGCTTCCCACACGGTGGGAATGCCAGTCAGTCGTCGTCTCCAGAACCTTCGGTTCTGGCGGGCTGCACGAGACCGTCGGTCTCGTGAACGCTGGCAGTGGGTTTCGACTCCTCGTAGGTCGTGAGTGTCATCTGCGCTGGTACGCTCTGCTCACGGTGAGTCGTGGCCGTGTCACAACGGCTCCCGTCCTGTGGCGAGTCATCGCCTGCTTGTTTCCACGGCAGGCTCTCTCTCATCGACGGTCGTAGCCGCTAGTTGTGCTGCGGAATCTATTGCCTGGTCAAGCGTAAATTCCTGCTGGCTGATCTCCTCAGGGAGCTCGTCTCTACTGTTTCGCTGTTCGTCATACTCCTTTTGAGGCATCACGTACATCACGATCAACGTCTCGTCTAATGCAGTTGCCAGATTATATCCGACGGTGATAGGACGTTGTGGTGCCTGATCAATATCGACCGCTACAAGTACTGACATGCTATCGATACGCCTTGCTAGAGGATAACACTATAGACAGTTTTTAAAGCGCGAATGCATCACTAATTCGTATTCAAGCCGGAGAGCTACTCCGTCCGTCAACGTGACGAGATGCGAACATCTCTGTATTTCGAACGGCGACGCCTCGGTTACTGTGCTTTTCTGGCTTCTTCGACTTTCGCTTCCAGAAGTTGCGTTATCTCTGTAGTCGGCACCGCTTGACCGTACTTGATTTGTATGGTCTCTTTTCCGGTTTTGTACCCTTTTTCTTCGAGCATTTTGCGGTCTTCACTCCGAAGGGCGTCTGCACCAATGCCAAAGGTAGCGTGGTTCTTGAACGCGGTAAACCCAACGTGAGTGCCGTGAAATGTATAGAACGGCACGTTGTAGCTTATTCCTTCCTCTGCTTCTGGAACAGTCGATTTGATAATCTCGCGGAGTTCTTCGAGCGTCGGACGGGCTTCTTTGTCCGCATTGACAATGTATGAATCGACGTCTGTTGGCTTTGACATTCCACAGTCACCGTGATCCCCATAATGGGTCTCTCCTTCTTAATGAACTCGGCAAGTCCCGCGTGAACCGTCTCTTGAGTGACGCTTCGCCTATACCACCTAATATTTAGGTCACTCTGGAGAGATCGTGTTCAGACTCTTTCAAGAGAACGAACGATCTGCAACTCCTGCTTTCACGTTGGCATCCACAGGGCGTACAGTATTGCAATCAGCCCGGACACTTGACTCAGCTGTGATGTCACGATGACGGCTGTCATGGGGATAGTTGGAAATGCCCAATACAGGAGGAATATACAGAAGGGAACGGCAAGCACAAGCACGAATCCGAGGGCGATGAAAAACATCGGTCGGCTGTCGTTCCGTTGATAGCCGCGGTAGGCCTGGTACGCGATGAACACACCGATAATCACGCTCAGGATCTGGGTTGCTTGCTGGAACAGAATTACCCAGTCCGGTGGCATCGCAGGTTCCAAGAGTTGCAGGATTGGAAAATTCATCTCACATCCCCTCGATTAACCTGGTGAACCGGTCGGCAGGATCTTCGCGGCGATCTACAGGCGGTTCAAGGCGAGTGCCTCGGGGCTTGACCCCGAGATGAAGCCGACAACGCCTAACCTATCAACGCTAATCCATACCTTTACAACACCCGAGTCCGTCGATTAGGGTATGGAGAAGTCGCTTACGAAGACACTCGTCTTCCAACTTCAATCCGATAACGGGCGACTTCTTTCCGAAGCGTACCACGAAGCGCGTTGGGTGTACAACCAGACCATCCAATTAGCGAAAAACGGGATGGACTGGGACGACATCTCACCACGTCTTGAAGACGAGGCAGACCTCGTGAAGAACACCACGCAACGCATTGTCGCTAAAGCACTTGATGCACTTCAGCAGTCCTACAACCGCGACGACTACAACACACCCAGTCACGAGAAAACTGGGCCATACCCGTTGCGAATGAACTTCACTGAAGGCTACAATCTCACACGCAAAGACAACGGGATACACTACCGAATCAGTGCCAAGCCGTACAATCCGGTGAAAGGTACACTTCGTGGCGCACCAGACACCCTCGAACTCCTCGAACACGCCCTCGAACGTGACGAGTGGCGTATCGGAACCGCCGAAGCGATGGCACGCAACGGAAATCACGAACTACACGTCAACGTTACTCATCTCGAAGCCACGGTTCAAGACAAACACGACGCTCAGACCATTGTAGGCGTAGACATCAACGAAGATTGCGTGGCTCTTTCAGCCCTTCGTGAAGATGACATTGTTGATTCGGTTGTCATCGACTACCCCGAAATCAAGCAAGAACGTCATCGATACTTCACGATGCGCAAGCGGATGCAAAACGCTGGCCAGACAGCGTTCGACCGCGTGTTCGAGGACAAAGAGGAACGATACGTTCACGACCAACTCCACCAAGTCTCCCGGCGAATTGTGGAGTGGGTTCAGCAATTCGTGTCGCCGCTCGTTGTGTTTGAAGACCTCAAGCATATGCGAGATTCGATTGATTACGGTACTCGGATGAATCGTCGGTTGCACTCACTACCGTTTCACAAACTCCGCTCGTTCGTCACGTACAAAGCGGCGTTCGAGGGGATTCCAAGCGATGACATCGACCCGGCGTACACCAGCCAGACGTGTTCTTTCTCAAAGTGTGAGCATACGACTCGGTCGAATCGCCGGGAGAAGCGGTTCAAGTGCAACGCGTGTGGTCGGCAAGACCACGCTGACCGAAACGCGGCAGTGAATATTGCGAAGAAAGGATTGGAGAAGTTGAATCGAAATGTGCCTGCTCTCAACACGCTTCCGGTTGTTCGGAAACTGCGACGGCAGGCATCGGGCTGTGTGAACCAGCCGACCGTGACCCACGCAACCGTTCGAGGCCACCAAGCCGATGGTCGCGTGGGAGTGTCCGATTAAACCACGGGAAGCCTCGGGGCTTGACCCCGAGGCGGTTCACTTGCAGCTCCAACTGTCCGTTCTGGAGTTCCACTGTGAGTCGTTCGAAGTTCGTCGCATACATTGTTCGATGATGACCGCGATCAGGATCCAGTTGTGTCTGTTCGATGAGCAACTTACACGCTCGAAGATCCTCTAACCGCCGATAGATCGTCGGTTCAGAGACCTCACAGCGTTCGCTCAGGGTAGTTGCTGACATGGGTTCGGTACTGGTCTCAGTGAGGATTTTCCGCGCTGTCGGATCTTCCAGCACGGCCGCAATACGTTCGACATCGTCATCCTCACTCACGATACTGTAGTTTCGACCCTACTCTTTTAAAGAGATTACCACCGCTACAGGGGTTGAAGTCGTGCTCGACCGGTTATACACAACCCTCCCGTTACTGCATCCATGGCAACACACACCAGTTCCGCAGATTCGAGCCGGGTGCGCCCGTCATCACTCGGAGGGGTTGCACTCGTCGTTGCAAGTATCGTATTGAGCGTCACGTCGTACGGGTCTCTCGGGAGTACCGTTCGAATTCGATGGACGTACGGAACCTACCACCACTACGGACCGGAGTATCTCTCGACGCTCCCCGTGCTCGTTGCGTTTCCGGTACTTGTAGCGGTTCTGTACCTCTGTACTCGATGGATCCTGGAGTACGTGCGACAAAATAGCGAACTCGAACGCTTCGACGAATTCCGAACCATCTACGACATTTTCGTGCTGTTGATTCTCGGAGGTGTCGTCACAAGCCAACTCATCATCATCGTTCTCAACCTGTGATCCAAATGGCCCGAACTACCTCAACACCCGACACCATCAACACGCACAATCTCTCCGAGTTTCTGGTTATACTGACCACGCTCGTCCTGGGATTCAGCACCATCACGTATCTCGCAGACATACACATCGTCGCTGCTGGGCCACTCTATATGTTCACGCCCGCAATTGCCGGGTTAATCGTGTGTCTGCGCAATGGAATCTCGCTTTCGAGTGTTGGCCTCCGCATCGGTAGTCGGCGATGGCTCGCTCTTGCTGCAGTGTTGCCACTCCCGATTCTCGGGGCAATTACTGCACTTTCACTTGGCGTACCAGGTGTATCGTTTGACTCCTCGCTCGACCTTCCAGCACACTTTGGCCTCCCTTCTGGGCCGTTCTGGACGCTCGTCGCGTTGGGCGTAATTGTCGTCGTCGGGGCAACAGTCAACGGGATCCTCGCATTCGGTGAAGAGTTCGGGTGGAGAGGCTACTTGTTGTGGGAACTCGCTCCACTAGGCTTCTGGAAAGCGTCCCTCGTAATCGGAACCGTATGGGGGATCTGGCACACCCCGCTCATCGTCGCCGGGCACAACTATCCGTCGTTTCCGTTTATCGGAGTCGTCGCTTTCACGATCACCTGTATCGCCATGGCACCGCTGTTCACCTATCTCGTTATTCGCTCCCGGTCTGTGCTCCCTGCAGCCATCTTTCACGGCGTATTCAATGCGGCCGGGATCGTCGGATATGCTGGAACTGATAATCCAGTACTCAGACAACTCGTCGCCAGCGAAGGTGGGATAATCGGCATCTCCGTTCTCACCCTCATCGCACTCCTGATTGCGATCACAGGAACACCACGCTTGACCCGCGACTTCGCCACGAATACGGCGATAACGTCACGAGACACAACACATAGAGCGTGTCGGCGTACTGTAACTCACAATCGCCGGTAACGGACTGCCACGAACCGGAGTTGTGGTTCCACAGTTCAATCTCGCCGGCGAATTCGCCGTATCCATCGACGCCGAGGACGTCGTAGATCGTTTGGTCTGGCGGATCAGAGAATCTGATAGCATACGACGCACCTGGCTCGAGGTAGAGATCCGTCGGGCTCGGTGTACTTCGAGGTCGTTCGTCCGCTCGATGCGAGTGCGGATGGCCACACGATGTTTCGAGAGGTCGAGGCGGGCATCGATGGTTCGTGAGACGAGCTATTGGGATTGCTATGACTGGTGACGAAGGATGATGAGTACGACACCGAGTAACGCCCCTAACGAGATTACCAAACGTCGGCGACGAATCCGGCACGGAGACGATCGAGTTACTCGCCGACGGCGCGGTCGTCGATGACACGAACGTGACGCTTGCGGGCGGTGAGGAGACGACGCTCGAGTTCGTCTACGCGTTCGATGCCGAGGGTGAGTTCGATGTTGGAGTCGAAACGGTCACCACCGTCTCCGTCACCTCCGTCGAGCCGCCGAAAGACGATGGAAAGGACGACACGAGCGACGACGATGACGATAGCGACGTAGAAGACGACCATAGCGCACAGGGAGAGGCCGACACGGACGACGACCCATCCGGCCTCGGCTTCGGCCCAATCATCGGCCTCGTCGGGGCTCTCGGTGGAATCGGCTACGTGCTTCGACACCGACTCGCCGAGTGACTCTAAAGATATGTGTAATCGCTGATGTACGGCTGACCCAACTCGCCGTTGTCATCGGTACGCGCTTCCCTTGTATCTCTTTGTGTGGCTGCCGAGGGCTGCTCGAGCGATCCACTGTTCAGTAACCAACCCACCAATAACCCGTTCCAGTGCTGGTGTTTTATCGAGACCGAACTCCCCGAGAAGCGAGTACTACTCCAGTCTCATTCCTTAGACGGTTATTGAAAAACTGTATATTTCCCCTTTTGACGCATTTTTCTGCTATTCCCGCCTTCAAAGGATAGAGGATGGCCGTCTAAGGAGTACCTTTTTGCGGTTCCACTTCGAAGGAATACCATGAGCAACTCTTCAAGCGGGCGAAGACCCCGCGCAACCGACGAAGACATCCTCACGGTTCTCCGTTCGACGGAGGATCCCGTCTTGTCAACGGCTGAAATCGCCGACCATCTCCCGATCGAACGACGAACGACGCTCGACCGACTTCGCGCCCTTGAGGATCGAAATCTCGTTCAGAGTAAACAGATCGGTGGCCGGAACACGGTGTGGTGGCTCACAACCACAGACAGCGACAGGTGCGCGATCGCCGACGACGATCCCTTCTTTTCCAAGGGAGCGCTCTTCGCGTCTGATGAGCCCGTTGATGAAGACGAGATTGATGACGTTGTTTACGGCGAACTCGAGGGCTGACGCGTGTCAGGGCCCGGCACGACACCACTGTTCGTTGACACTGGGGCGTTTTACGCCCAGTATGATGAGAAAGCGCCACGCCACGATCACGCGAGTGCCGTCTTCGATGCGATCGCCGCCGGACAGCTCCACTACCGACCGCTGTATACGACGTCGCATGTCCTCAGCGAACTCGGAACGCTCCTGATGCGAAAACGTGACCACGCGGCCGCGGTACGAGGCCTCACTCGGATCCGTGAGTCGCCTGCCTTCACCATCATCCACCCAGATGAAGAGGAGTTCGCCGCGACGTGCAACCAATTCGAACGGTACGATGACCAACAGATCACGCTGGTCGATCATCTGACGACGGTTCTCGCGGACAAACGAGGCATCGATCACGTCTTTGCGTTCGATACTGACTTCCGCACCCTTGGCATGACACTCGTCCCTGCCGACGTACCGCTCCCAGATCAGTGACGCCCATCCTCGCGAACGTCTAGCTCCAACTGGTGTCCTACTGGGTGGCCAACCGGCTGGGTCGGTCGATCGATATGCCGCGCAACCTGGCCAAAAGCGTCACTGTCGAGTGAGGGAGACGTGATTGGTACTGTAGGGTGGTCGTGGCGTGAGATCGCTGGCGACCCCGGAATTTGGTAGAGAAGTACGTGAGAGGGAGAGGGAGGTTATTCAAGAATGTCCATGGTCACCCGAAGACGTCAGCTGTCTCCGGTAGTGTGTGCTCACTCGAGGTGCCTGTCTCAACGGGGATCGCTGCGTCTACCGGAATGATCAGTCGATGTTCGGTGTACTCGAGGCCGTTTGTTTGCTCGGTGCGTTTGCGGACGGCCACCCGATTGTTCGATAGGGCGAGGAGGGCGTCGATGGTTCGCGAGACCAATTCTGGGGCTCGCTAAAACATATAAACGAACGCAACCCGACTAGAGCACTATGACGATCGTCGCCGGTGAAGACATCCTTAGCGGGGAACCTCGGATCGAGGGAACCCGGATTGGCGTCCGACACATCGCCGGGAAAGTGGTCAGTGGTGGGCAGACCCCAGCGTATGTCGCTGACCAGTACGATATCTCGCTGGCCTCCGTTTACGAAGCCCTCTCGTATTATTATGCCAACATTGAGGAAATGAGAGCCTTCGAACAGGAAAACGCGGAGGCGTTTGAGCGCGTGCGCAACGATGCCTTGCAGCCGAAAGAGCCGGTCTCGTGACCGAGAGTATTCATCTCTTGCTCGACGAGCACGTCGGGCGGATTTTCGAGCATCTCCATTGAGAGCGTTGGATTGTGAGCAAGCCCACGTGGGAACCTCAGGCTCAGATATTCTCTACTGAGGAGTGTTCAAGGGCGTCTTTTACTCCGAAAAATCTCTGTATCGAGTGATTGGTTTCGTGCCAACACTGTCAGTGCTTCTTCGATGTAAGCAGCTTTTTCGAGAATGCGAATTTCGTCTCGCGAGGAGACGTTCACACCTGGCCCTCCAACCGGTTCAGCAGCGAATCAAACCGACGCATACGCTCCTCGTGGGTTTCCTCCTCTTCTGGATACGAGTTCTCATAGTCTTCTTTGAGGTGTTCGCGGAGGGTGGGATTTTCGATAATCACGTAGCCGTTTTCGAGCGCCGCCAGGCCAACACCAGGGTGGATTGCCTCGAGGTCAGCAACATCGATGGCGTCGGTTCCAAGTGCATCAGTGAGTGAGACGATGAGGGAGATGCGTTGCTCGAGTCGTTCATCTGGGCCGAGATCAGACTCAAACGCGACGGCAATATCGATATCACTTTGGTCAGTAGCCGTCCCGTGAACTATCGAGCCGAACAGAACCGCGAGGCGAACCGGATACCTTTCGAGTACACGGGTGAGACGTTCGAGGTCGATTTCACTCTCGAGAGGTGTGTTTCTGCCGTGATCTGAAGGCGGTGTCGACCCCATTACCTCGAATGTACACAGGGAATCGTTAAAATCGTTTGACTCGGTCGGGATGGCATTTGCAGATCGGTTTGGATTTCCGTGGATAGTCGTCTTCGGTTGTTGGTTTGGGTGTCTCGTCGTGTGACTGCCGCAGACTGCTCGAGCGATCCACTGGCCAGTAATTAACTCACCAACAGTCGACTCGAGTGTGGGTTTCAGTGATTCCTGTGAAATGTAGTTCCTCTCTCGAGGGTGGTCACGCAGGGGTGTCCATGGTCATCCCCGGACGCCAGCTGTCCCTGGTGGCTGAGTGTGCTCACTCGAGTCCCCAGTCTCGCCGGGGAACTCTGCCTTGTTGTTCCCAACCATATCATATATTGTGTTGTGGTGAGTAACAACAGTCGATAGCTGATGACGATGACGGCGCTACCCTCCTCATCGACGTGACGAAGGACTTTGGCGAGACGTATGCCGAAGTACAGGCGTGGGCAGTTCCGTCATCCGGTCGGTATCCAGACGGGGTAAAATACTCGATGCAGTATGGCAACACTGGTGCTGAAACCATCATCCGATACGATAACTTCCCGGATCACCCCGGGACAACACCTCACCACAAACATCTGCCGAACGGTGAAACAACGGATATCGAGTTCAGCGGTCTGGAAGCACTCTACGACCGATTCAAACAGGAGGTGTGTGATCATGGAGAACACTGGTAACCAAGCTGACGGCGACCGAACAATGTACATCCGATTCCAGAGCGGCGATGAAGGTGGGCTACGAGATGCCCTTCAAGCGCTCGATCGCGGTGAGATACCAGAGCCTCATTTCGAGGTGATCTTCGACGATCCTGACGATATCCATCGTGTCACCCGTCCAAAAAACCTGGAGCTCCTCCGGACGATAGTCCAACACGAACCAAAGAGTATTCGCGAGGCAGCCCGGCTCGTCGACCGTGACGTCCGCCAAGTTCACACCAACCTCGAGGAACTCGAGTCGCTCCATCTGCTCCGTTTTGAACAGGACGGTCGGAATAAGCAACCAACTGTCTGGTACGACTCCCTTGAGGTGGATCTCCCGTTGCACGTTCCTGATGTGACTCGAGACGAAGCGAACGCATGAGGTACACGTCAGAACGTTTAATTCTTGAAGAGAAGACTATCAAACGTCATCTTCTGCGAGGCGATCAACGAACGATCGCCGTTCTTCGAGGCGAGATGCTTCCGAGTCCTCGACTCGGTTTTTGAGGCGGCGCTGATCGCTGGCTTTGACCGTCTCATCGCCATGGAGAATCGTCCCCTCCTCGAGGGAGCGTTCAGCAACCATCATCGTTATAGGTATGAATATGGTATGAATATGTATGGACGAAGCAGAGAAACGGAAGGTTGGCGAGCGTGGGCAGGTGACCCTGCCAAAGCGTTTTCGTGAGGCGTTCGGTATTCACGGCGGTGATGAAGTGACGATCCGTGAAGAGGGCGATAAGATCGTCATCGAGAAACCGGTTTCGCGTGGAGAGCTTGCCGAGGGATACCGACGCCGTGCCGAGCACCATCAAGAGCTTACTGAGGAGATGGCCAGTGTCTCTCAGGAGGCGAACGATCAGCTTGGTGAGGCCCCCGAGTGGGAAGAGTAGATGGGCACACATATTCGCCGTGGCGATATCGTCATTGTGGCACTCGATCCGACCCGCGGCTCAGAACAGCGTGGCACTCGACCCTGTCTCGTCGTCCAAAACGATATCGGCAACGAGAACGCCCCCACCACCATTGTCGTCCCTTTCACAACGGCTTTTGATGATGAGCTGTATCCGTTCGAGGTGCTCGTCTCGGCCGATGAGTGCGCCTTACGCGAAGATTCAATCGCACTCTGTAGCCAGCTCCGAACTGTCTCGATCGAGCACCGAATCACCGACGTGATCGGCTCGATTCCCGACGAACGACTATCTGAAGTCGACACGGCGCTCGAGTACAGTCTCGGGTTACAGACGGTTTGATTGACGCACGACTTGTAAACTCTCGAGTCGTGGGTTTGCATCGAGTCTCGTCAGTGAACGCTGAAGGCTAATGGCAAGCTCCAGCGCTTCCCGCACCTGGATGTTGTACTCCCATTCCTCGATGATTTCGAGACGCTCACGCCGATCGTCGGCCGACAGCGCTTCACGGCCAATACTCTGGCGAAGTTCCTCGAGTGTCTCGACCTCGTACGTCGACATCCACGAGTCGATTTCGTCACCAATCGCACGCAACTCATTGGTCAGTTCGTCTACGGAGTGTTCTTCTGCGAGGGTACGGACGTCGCGGAGAAACTGAGTGACAGCGTCTGGCATGTAGCACGTGCCGTCAGCTGTCTCGACAACCTCGAGCTCGCCCTGGTCGGCCATCCGCTCGAGATATTTGACGGCCGTATCCCTCGAGACGTCGGCCTCCTCGGCAATCCAGCCGGCGTTTCGTGGCATCGTCCGAGTCAACGCGACATGCCTGACGCGGTCGCCAGCATCCATCTCCGCAGGCCATGCGCGTGAGTGATCGCTCATTGCTCACACTACATCCCACGAGAACTAATAGTTTAGTATCTATCCCAATTATGTCGTGTGATGATGGCCACAGCAGCTGTGACGACTTCCTCAACACCCCGATCTGAAGGATGGGGTATTCGCCTTAACCGTCGACAAAGGTGGCTGCTCTCCACTCGAGGTAGTGGAAATACGATGATCTGTAGCCGTGGACAGTCGTCGTCTTCGGTGGCTGACCTAAGCCCGTCTTCTGCGATGACTGCCGAGGACTGCTCGAGCGATCCACTGTCCAGTACCCAACCCACCAACAGACCGCTCGAGTACGTGGTTCAGGTATTCCTGTGAGAGGTATGGCCTCTCTCGAGGGTGTTCATACAGGGGTGTCCATGGTCACCCGAGGACGTCAGCTGTCTCCGGTGGCGGGGTGTTTTCATTCGAGTTCCCTGTCTCACCAGGGATCTCCACGTCCTCCGGAATGATCAGCCGGCGTTCGGTGTACTCGAGGCCGTTCTTTCGCTCGGTGCGTTTCCGGACGGCCACCCGATTGTGTGAGAGCTCGAGAAGGGCGTCGATGGTTCTCGAGACGAGTTTCTTGGCGTACGCATCACTGACACCGCGCTCTTTCCGGCGAATCCAGTGTTTGAGGTCGCTGGCTTTGACGTACTCCTTGATACCCTTGCAGCCGGTCGTCCAGGGATTGTCGCCCACGCTCGAGTCCACGCGTGCGTTCCACAGCGTGGCAGCCAGCCGCGTGGGCAGGGCGTTGGTCGTCGAGCGAAGCATATCGTCGTCCATCCGGGCGAGTTGCTGGATCGGGAGGAGATCGCCGTAGGTGAGCGTCGGCGAGCCACCGCGCTCGAGCGGGTCGTCGTAATCGGGGAGGCGGACGTAGGCCCGACTATCGTCTTTGGTGAAGCGCTCGAGGGTACGCGCTTAGCGTTCCTCGAGGCTCGTCGTGGTCTTCAGGTATCCTCCGAAAGGAGTGTGTAGAACGCTCGTGGGGTGACAATCTCGATTCCTCGGAACGACTCGAGAGTCAACAAATGTTTGTCGCCGGAAACGAGGTAATCCACGTTCCCCGCAATAGCCGCCTCCAAGAATTTATCGTCATCAGGATCATCCACCACTGCTGTGATTTCTTCGTTTGGCTCCACAAACTCTGCAAAGTACCGGATGGTCTCCACTTCCTTCTGGACGTCTTCTCTCTCCATCTGGAACCGATCTGGATATTTTAGGAGCGTCTCCCGAAACTCCATCAACGTGGCGACAGACACGACAATCTGATACTCACCGTTGAACCCTGCGACAACCACCTCGTGAGGAGTGCCGGTCGAAATGACGGAGGAGATGAGAACGTTTGTATCAAGAACAGCTCTCATTCATCAGCGCCTCGTGCGTCGTGTACCAGTCGGCTGACCTCGTCCATCGAGAGCTCAACGTTTTTCTCACGTTGTTCGACGCGTTTCTGGAACTCTTCGACCGATGGAAGATCAATCTTTTTTAAGACGAGGCCGTACTCCGTCGGTACGACCATCAGTTTCGTTCCCTTTTCGAGGCCGAACTGCTCACGAAGCCGACTTGGAATCGTGATCTGCCCCTTCGAGGTGACCGTCGTTACTTCGGGATCGGTACTCATTCTATGTAAGGGTTCCTTACGCAGCGTCTTGAACCCACCGGTGAGCGTTCAGGAAACTGACGGATCCCTGTGATTGAGACTCGTCATATTCTCTCTCTCTGTACTCGACTGGGAATTGCTGTGGAGTGGTTCACCGTGGACAGTCGTCGTCTTCGGTGACCGCTGTGGTGGTGTCTCGTTGTGTGACTGCCGAGGACAGCTCGAGCGACCCACTGTCCAGTAACCAACCCACTAACAGACCGTCCCAGCGCGTGGTTCAGGTATTTGTGTGAGATGTAAGGCCTCTCTCGAGGGAGGTTATTCGAGGATGTCCATGGTTACCCGAGGACGTCAGCTGTCTCCGGTGGTGTGGACTCACTCGAGGTGCCTGTCTCACCAGGGATTGCTGCATCTATCGGGATGATCAGTCGACGTTCAGTGTACTCGAGGCCGTTCTTTCGTTCGGTGCGTTTCCGGACGGCCACTCGATTGTGTGAGAGGTCGAGGAGGGCATCGATGGTTCTCGAGACGAGCTTCTTTGCATACGCGTCACTGACACCGCGCTCTTGGCGGCGGATCCAATGTTTGAGGTCACTGGCTTTCACGTACTCCTTGATACCCTTGCAGCCCGATTGCCACGGGTTGTCACCCACACTCGAGTCCACCCGTGCGTTCCACAGCGTGGCAGCGAGTCTGGTGGGCAGGGCGTTCGTGGTGGATCGGAGCATGTCGTCGTCCATCCGAGCGAGTTGCTGGATCGGGAGGAGATCGCCGTGGGTGAGCGTCGGCGAGCCACCGCGCTCGAGCGGGTCGTCATGATCGGGTAGGCGAACGTAGGTCTGCCCATCGTCCTTGGTGAATCGCTCGAGGTGGTCACCCACGATATCGATCTCATCGGGGTCGACACCGTCGGCGAGCAGGTGCGCACCCTTCTCGAGTTCGCGCGCCTGGAGTTCCGCGAGGCGGGTTTTGTTGGCGCCCGTGCGTTTGCGGGTGGCCTCGGTGAGGGCCGTGGTCTGGGTGAGGTCGGTCTGGTGGCTCTCGAGGCGATTGCGAAGCTGTTCGTTCTCCAATTCGAGTGCCTCGAGATCGGTTTGTGTCTGGTCGAGTTTCGTCTGGGTCTGCTCGAGATCGCGTTCGAGGTCGTCGACGCGGTCGGTGAGTCGGTGGTTCTGGTTCTCGAGCGTCTCGAGTCGGTCACAGATGGCCGTGAGCGCCTCAGACATCGCCCTCACCCCGGTGGGTCGTCAGATCCGTGTCGGTGCCCGCCTGCTCGAGCGTGAGCGACGCGAGGGGCTCACAGCCACACAGGCGCCACCTGCCGTTTCGGCGTTCGTACTCACACCGGAGCCAGGCACACGCGCCCTCAGGCTGGGAGTCGAACACCACTTTTCGGGGGCGGCCCTCAAGAGGCGTCCACTCGAGTGTGATCATCGCGCCACCTCCTCGAGCAGGGTGCAGTAGGCGCGCTCGAGGTCACCGGGTGTAATGGGCTGCTCGAGCTCGAGGACGAGTCGGGTGCCGTCGTCGGTGATGTGGATGGGCGTCATCGGTTGAACCCTCCCTGGAGGAACGTGGCGTTGATCAGCAGCGGTGGAGTCGTCCACCCGCGGACGTGGTCGACGTAGGCCACCCACTCGCGCACCAAGCGTGAGGAGAGGGGTTCGACGTGCTCGAGGGCTCCATGGATGCGGAACCAGTAGATTGCGGCGTTGGTGGGGAGGTAGCGTTCCGGTGGGTGGTCGGTGACGTAGATCGTGTCCGTTTCCTCGTTGAGATGGTGATGCCCGCCTTCGGTGTCCTCGCCGAGGTAGGTGTAATGGGAGCCCGGGCGCTCGAGGATGGTGTTCGTTCGTGGTTCAGCCGAAACGGTTTCGTGCGTGGTCGTTGTAGTCGTCATTGCCTTATCCCAAGGCACAAGGCTCGATGTTCCAGCATCGGGCCGAGATCTTACGGCCGCTTGTGCCTATAGTTCTACCTCTGATCGCTAGCAGCTTAGTACTTACTAAGTCTTAGTTAGACTAACAAAGTATAAGTATTCCAGACACACAGTAAGAAACGCTAATGGCGTAACCTGTCGAAACGGATGCATGGTCAAATATCAATTTCAGGTCGACGACGAGACGTGGAACGCGTGGAAAGAGACAGTTCCACGGACGAAAAGCCTCGAACAACGACTCATCGAGTTGATCGAGGCAGATACGGATGGACGAGTAATCGAAGATGACAGTAAACAAAAAGAGTAGGTCGACTACCAATCAGAAGACGTGCCCACATTGTGGCGATGATTTCCAGGGTAGTAAGGGACTCCGTGTGCACATGGCAGCCGCACACGAGAAGGAGACAACAGTGACTGTCCGGTGTAACTGGTGTGGCACACCGATGGACGTCCGCGAGTGGAAGGCAGACCGGAATCACTACTGCACTCGGTCATGCGGTGTGGCCTGGACGACGTACTTGCAAACCGGAGAGCGCCATCCAAACTACAAGGGTGGGACGTCACGTGGACGCGAATTTCGGTGGATTGCCATGGCCGTTCGCATTAGGGACGGTGCGTGTGTTCGTTGCGGACGGGAGAAGACATCAGATGGACGGGCATTGCACGTCCACCATATTATTCCCGAAGCGAAGGCGGAAGATCCCCACGACCCACAGAATCTCCTGTCGGTCTGTGAGGCGTGCCATCAATCGCTGGAAGGACTACCTCCGGAAGTGCAATTACAAGACTGTGGCATCGAGTCTCGAGACATATTACGACTGCGTGGCGAGGCTGCGACGTGGATGGAGAAATATAGAGAGCGAGTAGCGACGTTCGAGACCGCACCAGATCCGTGGCCGGGAATGTTCGCCGAGGCACAGAAGCATCTCAAGCAGCGTTCAGAATGACCCAATCCTTGGGATTGATGGCAGGATCTCGTTGTTCTTCTTGATCGAAAGTGACGGGACATTCTCGCATTCAATAGTTGCTCGTCGTGCAATCTATATCAACCAAAATAACTTTATGCCAGATTCGGGTGTATCCCGTATGGCTTTCGTGGCTCTCTTCGGGATTGGCAGCACCAATTTCCACTCTACTATCGGCACACCGAATGGCGATTTTGTAACTGACGTCTCGACCGAACCAACCCAGGCCCACCGACTCGAGACCCAACTCCTTGAGCGCCTTGAGGAGTTGCAGTCGCACAGACCGCTCGATGCGGTTGCCATCTCTGCACCGGGGCTGGTGGACGCTGAAGCGGGCCACATTCGAAAATTCGATACGCCCGAGGGCGACCTGATCGAACAGATCGACCTGCAGACGCCGATCGAGGACGCCTTCGACCTGCCGGTCTACCTCGAGAACGACTGTACGGCCTCGGCCCTCGGCGAGTGGTATTTCGGACGACGGGAGGATCACGACTCGCTGATCCACCTCACCTTCGGAACGGGGATCGGTGGGGGCGTCGTCGATCGCGGCCATCCCCTTCGGGGCGAGTCGGCCCAGGCCGGGGAGTTCGGCCTGCTGTCGGTAGCCCCGGACAGCGACCTCTCGAGTACCGGGGTCACCGGAGCCTGGGAGGCGTTTTGTTCGGGCCGGGGGATTCCGCGGTACGTGGCTCACCGGCTCGAGACCGATGAAGAATGGGATGGGAGTGAGAGTGCGTTCACCCGAACGGTGGCCAACGAGGAGGGGTTCACCGCGCCAGCTGTCTTCGAGGCCGCCCAGGCAGGTGATAATTTTGCCCAAGCGTGTTTAGAGCAGATTAGTCGGTACAACGCTGCTGGCGTCGGCGCGCTCTGTAACGCGTTTAACCCGGGGCTGGTGACTTTAGGGGGTGGCGTCGCGCTTAATAATGAGGAATGGATACTCGAGGGGATCGAGTGCCACCTCGAGGAGTTCTGTTTCGTGGAACGTCCAACGTTTGCCCTCTCGCCCCTCGGTGAGGAAATCGGCCTGTATGGGGCACTGGGAACGTATCGTGATCGAACCGGGAGTCAGTCGGCAGTTGGGGTTCCTAACTCGGCCTCGAGCACGTCGGACTAACTGTTGGGGTAGCTCAGGTCTGCCCAATCTGAATCCGGCTGCCGTTGGACAAGGGCTGGGTAAACACCGTGAGACGACGTTGCGCATAGTGGGGCTTGTTTAGACGCATGAGATCAGTGGCGTTAGCGCCTCACGGCTTGTTCGACGTTTCTGACGGCGGCTTTTAGGACGAGTTCTCTGAACTGGCCAAACCACGTTCTGGCCCGCAACGTCTCGCCGAACCGATGTTTCAACGCGAAGAAGATCGCCTCGACGATCGACCGGCGGTGATAGACGTTCTCATCGTGGCGAGCGTTGTGCGCTTTGTCTAGTGCGTAGAATTCACGATGTTTGATTACCGGGCGGATGCCAGCATCCCTGAGTTCGTGCCGGAGCGCGTCCCAGTCGTAGCTTTTGTCGGCGGTGATCGTGGTCAGCTGTGCCAGATTTCTCGTAAGTACCTGCCGCCCAACCTGGGTGTCGTGAGGCTGTTTCATCGAGCAGTGAATGTCGAGGATGGCGCTGGTGTCACAATCGACGAGCGCCGTCGTCTTGATATCATCAAAGTTGTAGCCGACCCGGAGAACGTAGTGAAGGCTGGCCTGATGGCGTTTGAAGCCCGTAGCGTCAATCGCTTGCACGTCGCCGAGGTCGTGCAGAGAGACCGACAGCCGGAGCAACACTCGCCAGATCCGCATTTCAAGGTCTTGTTTCCGGGTGCAGACGGTAGTAAAATCCGGAAGCTGATCCACCGTAAGGCCGAGTTTGGCCGTAATTCCGGGCATCTCGTGTAGGATATCGAGCAACCGGCGGTAGGGCTGGTTCAGGTACTCGCGGAGGCAGTGAACCGAGACGATCACCCAGTCAGCATAGCCGCCGTCACCCTTCTTGACCGCCGGGGCTGGCTCGCCAATGACTGCATCCTGGGACAAATCGACACATCGGTCGGTAAACCGGGCGAGTTCAGAGGCCATACTCGCCGCTTCCAGACTCATCCACTCATACTCCCGGTGAAAACGGCGTGTGTCCGGCGTCTAAACACGGCCCGCATAGTGTATTACCCGGTGGGCGATCACCAATGTAGCGTCCTTGATGTGAGAGACGAGCCATAAGTCTATTGGCAAAGAGTTATTCAGAGTCTAGCTCCTTTGACTCACAATGAGTCAGAGCCCGGACACCAGCCCGTTGTCGGTCGAAAACCCGTTTCCCAAGGGATCCGTCGAAAGGCAGCTGTACGACGCAATCGCTCAGGCAGACAAACCGTTCACGGTGGCCACCCTCGCCGAGCACGCTGACTGTGATCCGGTCACCACACGAGAGTACCTTCGATCGTTCACCAGTCTAGGGGTCGTCCTCGAACAGGGAGGCAGTCCGCCTGTCTATGAACGCAATGACGGCTACTTCGAATGGGATACGATCACCGAGTTAGCGCGTAAGCAGTCGTTCGACGACCTCGAAAAACAGGTGTGAGTTGGTCGACCAATCCGAACGTACCAGAATCGATACGATGCCGAAACGCCGGGTGATGTCGATCCATTCGATACGACCGGTAACTCCTAGTCGACGGATCAGCGGGAGTGGGAAGCAGTGAGAGTAACACTCAGGAAATGCGAGTATGCTCGTCAAATACGGCTGGTGACCGTCGGTGGTAACGTGTCGGTCACCAATAGGGTATAGCTAGTCAAGGACGCTGAGCGCAACCGCAAGAAGCATTGTATTGTTGATCTCTCAGTATTTGAGTGCTCGTCCATAGGTGTGGACATCGAATTGTATGCGCGTTAGGTACTCCCTCAGGGTCGTGTTTAGTTTGTCTCATTTTGCCAGTGAGCGGATGCTCGGGGTTACGAATTAGCCGTCTCTGGATCGACGTGGCTGAACGGGTTTGAAAATATAGACGTTCGACGTTTTACCTCTCTGTATACACATTCGATGCTGTTGCGATCACCGTGACGTTCGTACCGAAACTCGAGGCCACGACGATGAAGTGCAGCTTTCAGCTAGGCGGCCGAATTAATCAAGAATTCGGCGTCTTCGACATCGTGTTTCTCCATGGATCCCGCAAGAAATATCTCGAATGAGTGGTCGTTCGAGCTGAGTACAGCCGAATGTACACGGATCGGTTGGTCACCGGGTGGGCCGCTACGTACAACTAGTATTCTGACCATCGATCCAGATCACGGTTTCGTCGAGTGCAACGTGCTTCAGACTGCCACCGTCTTCGGCGCAAGATCGGCCTTGTGAACACAGTCATGAACCGCTTTTCGACTCCGTTCGACACCGTATCTCTCGAATTTCCGAACTGTATTCGGAAGTTATAAATAGGCCAAGTGGGGGCGAATACCGAGCGGCATTAGCTCGCGCGGTGTCCGTTCTCGCTGCACAAACTCCAAGTCGATCTATCCACTAGATCCTCTGAGGCTGGCAGTTTTCGGCAGACGCACCAAAAGCTGCCACCGCCTCACCACTTCAGCTTCAAACTAAACACCGCCTATGAACGGCGGACAATCTTTTATGCTCCCCAATATGATACTCTGGTATGGATTCAAATCTGTTTGATGAACGCATATCAGTTGAAGCTTTCCTTGGTTATCGATATATCCCCGAACCCACAGTAGATTTTCCAGAAAACGTTCTTGAAGCTGCTCAAGCCAATTATCCATCTACTAATGATCCAGTCAAGAGGGGGAGAGAAGTTGTCAAAGAGACCTTTGAGCGTTCTGTCGATCAGCATTCAAGCACTGCAACACACCTACTTCCCCTGAGCGGCGGACTCGATTCCAGACTTATTCTCGGAGGGCTCCTCGATAACGTTGACCGAGATCAGATTATAACCGTCACGTTTGGGACACCTGGAACAGGTGACTATGAAATCGGCCAGCATGTGGCCGATATAGCAGGTGTGGAAAATTACGCAGTCGACCTCCGTCCAAGTCATTTTCCGTGGAGTTCCGATCGCATGATTAATGTCGCGAGTACATACAAACGACCCACTCATCTTTTCCGAGCGGTGGCTGCGATACTATATGCCCTCGAAAGACTCGATATCGATGATCCCATTTGTTGGTCTGGTTTTATGGGGGATCCCTCAGCAGGAGCACGGCTTCCGAAAAACGAGTCTGCGTCTTGGGATACTGCGCTTGATAAGTTCGTTGAGGAAAATCTTGTGCTACCAGAACTGACATCGGATTCATTCGACCCATACCATCTCCTGCCAGATGAACCGGCCGTAGGACGTGACGTCTTGAGCTATGATGAGCAGTTGGATTTCGGTGTTCGTCAACGCTATTTTATAGAAGAACCAGCGACGCTCAAGGGGCAATTTGAGACACCGTTTCTAGAAGATCCCTGGCTGTCATTCATGCTCTCGCTTCCTCGGGAACAACGCCGAAATCGCCGAGCGTTTCATGAAATCGCACTTGAGACATACCCTGAGTTATTCGATGGCGTGCCAACTGAAACGAAAGCAGGCCTCCCAATAGATGCTTCCGAATATCACCGAAAAGTCCGGCTTGCCACATTTTTGCTCCGAGAAAAGTCTCTAAAGGCGATCGGCCGTCCTGAACCGACCTGGGTGACGAATCATTTTGATTGGGACGTTGAGCTCCGACGTTCCGCAGAACTACGCGATCTCATCGGTCAACAGTTAGCTGATCTGAGAAAACGCGATCGGGTATCATGGCTGGAAATTGACGGCATTTGGAGATCACATCACAACGGCGACGATAATGCGGATGTGATCCGTCAACTTGCATCACTTGAACTATTTTTAAAGGCAGAAGAGAGACAATAATATATTACGTCGTATATGTGTTGTTGCCGTAGTCTGTAACAGACGTTCGCGTCGCACCAGCAACTACGCCGTCGCTCGTCCCGTGGAAATCATGATGTCCACCCTCGAACGTTGACGATTCGCATTGCGTCGGCATTGACGGTGATATCGCAACTGGTATCGAACACACGGTTATCGATCGCCGACCGTACACGTTGAATTCCCACATTGCAGATGAACTGGTCTGGTTGATGCTCTCGAGGCGACCAGAGCCGTTGAAAGTCATGTCTTCGTGGAGTTGGGAGTCACCGTAGGGGTGGGCTGATCCGATGATTCAGAGGTCTTTGTCTATCGCTCTTGTGTAGCACTTTGTTGATTTCACAACATAGCTATGATGGCGTGTTTGAGCGCTTCTTTCCCAGGTTTCCGTAGTAGTTCTCGTCGAAACTGGAAGGCACGGGGATACTGTGTGAGCTTATCTTTAGAGATACCTCGATGAGGCGAGAGCCACGGTCGCAGCAGCGCGATCCGTGGCTCTCGCAGGTATTGACGTGGACGTCTTCATCCGCGTATTCGCCGTCGCCATGGACGACGTATTCGCGGTCGAATGCGTCGTCCTCCTCTAGTGGATCGTATGCTCGAAATTCGCCAGTATAGACTGTGAGTGGCTCCTTCTCGCAAACCTCGAGAAGGAGCCGAACCGTCGATTCGTCGGCTGATTTCGCGGGGATCACGTACCGGTTGCCGGTGCCACGATCAACGATCGTGAACACCGGCGGTTTGTCCTGCTCGTACGATCCTCGTCCACGCGTGGACAGGCCACGCGAGCGCGACGGTCGGTCGCGCTCGCGGCCTTTCAGCCCTGCAGAAACGTAGACTTCGTTGATTTCGACGTGATCGACGAGGTCAATCTAAGGCGCGTCGAGCGCCTTCGTGAAGCGCTCGACGCGCTGATGGATCGTTTTGTACTGAACGCCGATTTCTAGCTGAAGCTGGCGAAGACTCGTGTTAAACCGGAGAAACGCGTAAATCGAGAATAACCACTTTCTGAGTGCCATCTTCGAATGAGCGAAGATCGTGCCGGTCTTGTCGTTGAACGTGCGGTCGCGATTCTTACAGAGATAGCGCTGAAAGTGCTCATAGCTGCCGTTCTTAACCGTTCGGTCAGAACGGCAGCGAGGGCAAGTAACACCGTTACGCCAGCGAACCTGCTGCAACAGGTTCGTGGCGATCGATTCCTATCCAAACACATTGAGCGGAATCATACCTAACGGACACCGTTGACGCGGTGTCCTTGCTCTCTTCGATTCCGCAGCGACAGTTGAACAGTATCAACAATCTCCTACAGAAGAGCGATCCTTCAAAGCGTTTCACGTCGTAAATACAGCCTCAGTACTTCACAAGGAGTCATCAGTTGAGTCGATCTAAAGTCAGGTTTCTGTCGTATGTTACGGGATTAGATCAGTTCTCCTCGACGACTACCGGAACTATCGTTGTCAGAAGAGGTTAGCCGCCGACGCGACAGCGTGGCCACTCACGACTAGGGCGTTACCGATCTACGCCTACCGGTGGAATCGGTCCTCCAGTTGCCGATTTGCGGGACGGCTTGACGCACCACGAGGGCCGTCCCCGCTGCCCGACGGATCATGTTGATGCACGTCTTTAACGACCAGAGGCGACGCCTGCCACGACGGGACGTCGCCACATATTCCCAGTGCAGATACCGCAAACAATCTTCAACAGTAGATTCACCACGACATAAGACAGCCGTACCACCGGATCTTACGTCAAAGTCCTACAATGCTCTGTTAGGACAGCCTGTAGCTGGTCTAGATACCGAAGCGTTTCGCGTAGTAATATTGGATCCCACGTGGTGAATCAATGAACGGCGCGTCAGCGGCGTAGCCGTGTCGCGTTACCCCATGGTCATCGTAGCGTCCGTTCTGGTAGGTACAGTCGATTTAGACGGGAAACTCGACGGTCACAGCTGAACCGTCGAGTTTCCCGTCAGGTCGTGCTGGATGACGCGACTCCAGCCGTCGGAGAGTTCCTGCTTGGTCGTCTTTCCCCACCGGACGATCGGCATCACGTAGGCGTGGTTATGCGCCTGAAGCAACGTGAGAGACTTGCTGTCGTAGAATTCGCGGTCAGGGTAGAAGCCTTAACGCTGACGTCGAGACCGTCAAGCAAACCCAAAAACTCGACGAGGCCGCTGCTGACAGTGTCGCCGTCTTTGAGACGGAGCATTGCCAATGTGAATCACTGTGTTCTTCACACGCGCGTAGAGGGTGGTATTGATGTGACATCGATATTGTTTTTCTCTGTGGTCTATCTAACATTAGTTGTGGACGCAAAACTACTCCGAAGTTTCCTATCTGTGGTTGGTGGTCGATTTGGTGTCCTATTTATTGGTATACTCACAACACCAATACTTGTTCGGTTACTTGGGAGTGAAGGTTATGGTGATTATGCGTTTGTTACTTCTGCTCTTGCAGTGATTCTCACTTTGACTGCCAAAGATGGGGTGACAAGCGGCGTTCGGAAATTCATGGTTGAGGATCGAGAACAAGAAGATTGGAAACCGAATGTATTTTCTTTTTATTTTCACCTATCCGCGCTTTTGACAGTGCTTGCCGCCATAATATTATTTATGATTGGGTCATCAGGTATCGTAGAATTAACATTCGGAGAGGCTTTTATCACTTACACTTATCTAGTCGCCCTACTATTAATATCTGAACAAATGTTTAATTTAATTAGGGCTACTCTTCTTGGACTTGGTGCCGAAAAGTATTCAGAGTCGTTCACAGTAGTCCAAAAATCCACCTATGCGACCGTTGCAATCGTGCTGGTATACTTTGGATGGGGTGTCGACGGAGCACTTATTGGCCGAATAATCGGTGCTGCATTCTCTGCATTTTGCTGCTTTTTAATCCTTTCGAAATATATTAACCTTCGTGCCGTAATTCGGCCGAAATTTAAATCGCTACCGAAGAAAGATTTAATATCATTCAATTTCTCGACATTGGTGTTAGTATTTCTAACAACATCGTTATACAAAGTAGACATTCTTATGCTTCGACCCCTCGCTGGTAGTGCGCAGACAGGATACTATCAAGGTGCACTAGTCATCGCAGAATTTCTTTGGTTTATACCACATGCAGCACAGGTCGCACTTCTACATTCAATGTCTGCAGAATGGGATCAGGGAAATCTAGAGACAATATCCAAGACAGCAAGTCAAATCACACGCTACACGCTTCAATTCACTGTCCTTCTCATTATTGGACTTACTGCACTCGCAGAACCATTTGTCAAATTGTACTACGGAGCAGACTTTACACCGGCAGTATTACCACTCTTGATATTATTACCTGGTACACTTGGTTTTGCACTTGCACGTCCCATCCAATCAACTGCTCATGCAAGTGGAGAGCTACGACACCTAATAATTGCAACAGGATCTGCGGCCGTAATTAACTTTGTGCTCAATCTCGTTCTAATTCCGATGTATGGTATGTATGGTGCGGCGGCTGCAACAAGCATTGGTTATGGATCGATGATCGTTTTCCATACGATCTCTGCAAGAAGGGTTGGATTTGATCCGCTAATGGAACTTCGATTGGTTAAAACGCTCGCAACGGGTTTAATCGCAGCATCAGTGATATTTCCACTTGCATGGGTTCTTCACCCTTCACTGATTTCACTGATTATTGTACCTCCAATTGGCCTTTTGGTGTACGTAGCAGTGGCCGTCCTCTTTGGGGCGGTCTCTAAACAAGAAGTTGCTCGCGGCCGTCAGACCATCGAGAATCGGTTCTTGTAAGAATGTTGGCTCTGTATTTTCGGTACAAGGCGGTGGATTTCACGGATATCGGACGCTCGACGGAGGTTGTAGACGGTGGCTTTGAGCAGCATTTCTCGGAACTCAAGCCACCAGTGTCGCGCACGCACGGCAAAAGTGATCAGCATCTGTTTTGAACACTAAATGGATTGAGACTCCTCGAGTTCGAAGGTTTGGGTCGCCACCTTCTGCACACACTATTTAAAAGTAGGCAGACTACTCGCGCCGTGCGTGCGCTTGATGCTTGAGAAGACGGTTTCGTTCATCGAGCGACGGTTGTACCGATCACGATCCATACGGGCGTTGTGAGCGTGATCGAGCGGGTTCATGATCCTGTGCTTGATCAGCGGTCTGATGCCGTTGTCGCGGAGTTCGTCGCGGAAGGCTTTCGCGTCGTAGCCACGGTCAGCGGCGAGGCTCCGCAGGTCGCCGACGTTGCGTCGAGCGACCTACGGGCCGATCTTCGCATCGTGTTTTTTCGAGGTAGTCGAATGGATGTCGGTGATGTACAGCGTTTCGACATCCACGAGTGCGGTGACTTTCAGCGCCCGGACGTGGTAGTGGTGCGGTTGGCGTAGTGACGGCTGGGCTGAGCACGGTCGAAGTCAGTCGAATTCTTAGCGGAGGCGCCGAGAAACGTACGCCACGTCTTGGTCGGAATCCCTGCAAATCGCGTGCGGAGAACGGTGTAGTGAGGCAACCGCGTAAGGCCAATTTCTTCGAGAACACTGGGCATCTTGCAGAGTGAATCCACCGTGACGCTGTAGGATTTGCCCAGCTCGATGCGAAGTGATTGAAGCGTGAGCATCGCCCATTCAGCGAACCCGCCACCCCCTTCGGGGTAGACGGATTCATCTGGGTTCTCGACAACTGATTTCGCCTTGGCGACCGTAACACGGGTGAAGAGACGGATTTCGGATATAAAACCAATCTGTCTCTTCGCTTTCTACCGAGATAACGCAGTCGTAGCTCTATCGAAACTACAGAGCCGAATATTCTGTAGGCTTCACCAAAGCTAATCAATTCATGAGAAATTTTCTGTGATTATGTCGTTTTCTAGTATCTCTCCCCTGGTATTTTCTATAACTCTTTTTTCTCGCATCATATTCTTAGAAAGTCTTTCTGCAGCATTTATTAGTTCGCTAGCGGTCACTTTATTTCTCCCCTCAAAGAAATATTGTGATTGATCAAACTTATCTAAAAGCGATTCATATTTTGTCGCCCAACCGATCGCAATCACGGGAGTGTTATTCTTATAAGCATGAACTATTGAATGATACCTAGACCCGATAATAAACTGGAATTGTTCGATTATATGTTCTAATTCAATAGCAGAAAAATCACTGTTAAGAAGATGGACGTCATCAGAATTTTCTGCCCGTTGTACAATTCTATTGCATAATTCTAAATCTTCTACTGAGTGACGTAAGACATATACCTCATTCCCATTATTAAGTAGCGATTTGATTAGTTCAGAATATAATTTGTACAGTTTTTCGCTCTCTATCCGCTTTTCTACCTGGGAGTTCGGAATTATGCCGATAGCATTTTCATTTATAACTGGTTCTCGGAATTCTGGGATTTTTGAATAAATATTGTCCAGATCATAGCCCTTATATTGAAGAACAATATCAAACTGATGATCAACATTCGAATTAGTATATTTGCCGAGCCAATCTTTACCTTCGCGTTCACGTGGGCAGATGAGTTCTGGGAACGGCAGATAAGTTCGGAAAAGTGGATCAAGAAGATATTTTGCTGGAACCTGATAGTCAAACGGACCAATTGACTGAGGGAAGATGTAGATTGGAATGGAGAAATTCTTAGCAGCTGCTATATTTGCCATATACAACATTGACCGGTTGACTCCCCATTGGGACGATAAAGCGTATCCATTGATATCAATTATAAATGCACAGTCTTTTAGGACAGATAGAACTTCATCTTTAACAGATTTTGAGACTTTAGAGGGAGTAGGGAGAATAGGAGACATTGCATTAGTACGTGTATTCACCGTCCAAGGCAATATCTTGAACCCATATTGTTCCTTATCTGATTCGTCACGGTAATAATCCTTCTCTGAGAATAAATAAATGGACTTTTCTGGGAATCGTCTTTGTAGTTGGTCAACGACAGTGAACGTCATCGCTTGAGCTCCCTTATTAAACAACTCACCACCGATAATCACAATATTTTCCTTTTTAAAGCTAAGGTCTGGTTTCTCCTCAGAAGAGATAGTGTCGGTAAGAGTACTCTTACATATAGCAGTGCCGAAGGTAATCCTCTTCAAAACATCTTCCATTCCAGTATACATTTTTACTCTGTTGTAGAATATCCCAATATAGTGATATACCTTGTGATTTCTTCCACCCCTCTCGGATGGTTTATAATTTGTTATATTTTCGGATTGAGTCTAAGTCTTTCTTCTCGGAATAGGGAACCATTCCCTCTTCATCAGGATATCCAATCGCCATTAACATGATGACTTCTTCGTCGTTATCTAAGTTAATAAGTTCAGCCATCTCTCGTTCCCGCCAGGGAATTGCAGGCCAGTTGATACAGCATGAGGCAAGCCCTAGCGTTTCGAGGGCGAATTGGAAAGACATTGCAGCCAAGCTTGAGTCAATGTAAACCACATGCCTGTCCCGGTTGTGGAAGTAGGCTCGTTGTTTTCCTACTATTACTGCTAGGCAAGGAACATTTTCACGATATCCCTTTGTTCCCATAGGCAATTCCACTATTTCTTTTATTAATTCGTCGTCGTCATAAATACGAAACTCAAAAGGTTGTCGGTTACAGGCAGTTGGAGATTGTATGGCGACTTCAAGGGCATCATCGATACGTTCGCGTGGAACTTTACGTTGTTTAAACCACCGAGTGCTTGAACGTTGCTCAGCTAATTTTTTGAGATCCTCGTGTTCGACTGGTTCACATTCAAATTCTTGCCGTGGTTTTGGTGTTCGATTACCAGGTTCATAATTAATATCGGCAAGAAAGCTTTCGAATATTATCTTTGATCCGCGAATATTATCGTTTACCTCCACTGTCTCGAAATATTTGCTGAGTACATCAACAGCCCAATAAAGTTGATCATCAGGATGTTCGTTACGTTTCCATGCGCTAATGACATCATGGACTGTTTCCTTGATATAACCCTCAGCGAAAACCGATCGTCTATTTTTCATCGAAAGGCCTTTTTCTATCCTGTGAATATTTCGAATTATTCTGTGACGAGGGTTTTCTCTTTGCTCTTCTTCTTCATGATATGTAGCTTGTCCGTGGAGCATCGTTTGTTGTTCTATATAGAAGGTTTGATGAAGCGCAAAATATAGTGTTGTCAATGTTCGTGAATTTGCGAGAACCTTTTTAGCCTTGCCTTTATCAATTAACTTCCAAACAAATTTATCAAATAACACACGGTTCGCTAAGAATTTAGGGCTCTTTCGTGCTAGTGACAAAAAGCCTCTTTCACGGTGAATTGACCGTGCACGCTGAAATAGTGACATCAGAGGGAGTAATCACTGAGAGTTTAAAAAATATGCCTATCACCTCAGCAAGCATTATACAGCCCCATCATCGGCCAAGGTGTTGTTTCATTTTATACATCCTACCTAGATTTTGAGCTATGCGACAGGTCCATGCGACAAAGAATACTAATATAAATTTCCATAGGGAGATGCTTTGATCCCGCCGTTCGAAATCGTTTTTGATATAGTGAGGCGGTCTCGGTGCGAAGCCGATTAAAAGCCAGAGACCAACTTTTGCAAGGTCTCCAAATGAGTTAGCAGTTTCCCAGCGGAGATCCATTTGGCCTATTCCGACCCGATATTGCTTTTTTAATAATTCATCTAACGAGCGAGCAGGATGAAGCACCTCAGCGTTCTCCTCATAAGCGATAGTAAATCCTGTATCAGTCGCCTTTTTCGTCCATTGAACATCACCACCAGAAATCATATTCGACTGAAATGATCCAACAGTGTGGTACACTTCTTGTTTCACGAAAAGGTTAGCAGTCTTTGCAACCGACCGCTCCTTAACGTCGCGTTCAATCTGCATATTTGAGATGGAGTCGAATAGCTCTGCAGGTGTCGGCGGGTTAGAAAACATAAACCGAACATTCCCACCGATGAGATCAGCTCCATTTTGGATTTTACGAACACCCTCAGCGATCCACTGCTTCGTTGGACGGCAATCTGCATCGGTAAAAGCGAGGATATCGCCTTTGGCGACCTCCACACCCTTATTCCGTGCTTCATACGACCCTTGAATTTTATCTTCAACTACTAGTTTCACAGGGTATTCGTTAACAATATCACGTGTATTATCCGTTGACCCATTATCACAAATGATGATCTCATACTCATCATACGTCTGTCCCAATAAGGCCTCAAGACACGTCTCAATTGTTCCTGCTTCGTTATATGTAGGAACAATAACTGATGCAACTGGTTGTGACATTGCATTCGATTACTAAAAGAGGAACCGTTAACCTGTCTATTGTCGTCACTTCGATAGTATTTAATCCTCGTTTTTGGTAGCTAAGGATGAATGACCCAGCTTACGGTATCTGAGATTCTAATTGACGCTTCACGCACGGCCATTGAAAAGCAAAACAAAGACACTGGGGAATTACCTGCAGGTCATAATGGGCCGTACCACGACCCGGAGACACCAGTTCGTAATACGTCACATTGGTTAATTACATTCCTGAAATGCTATGAATGGACTAGGAATAACGAGTATCTCGAAGCAGCAAAAAAAGCAGTGGAATATCTCTTGAGTAACCGCGCTCGACCAAATGGCGCAACATACTACCATCGAAAGGCACCCGGCAAAGACGGGTGCAATGGCCTGGTCGGACAAGCCTGGACAATCGAAGCACTAGCCGTAGCTGCAGGGTTTTTCGACGAAACTGAACTTCTCGCTCAGGCTGAAGAAGTGTTTCTCCTTCATCCGTTTTATGAGCCGGCTGGAATTTGGAAACGCGTTGAGGTTGATGGCTCTATACTTTCCTACGATCCAACGTTCAATCATCAACTCTGGTTCGCTGCCGCTGGCGCACTTCTGGCACAATATGACGAAGTCGACCAGAGAGTCGGCCATCGGGTGGAATGTTTTCTCGATAAAGTGAACGTCCTCTTACGAACATATGATTCTGGGTTAATTTTTCATGCACTCTTACCCCGCTTTCGACCAAAACTCTATGCAGGTACCTGTCTTTCCGACGAACAATTCAATTACGTTAAAACAGCAGTTGGCGCCTCGCTTCCATTGTCCAACATTCAGACATCGCTTCGAAAGAAAGCCATTGGGTATCATTCATTTAATATGTATGCCTTTGCGGTGTTGTATAAAGTATTTCCAGAACATCCGTGGTGGAAATCAATGCAGTTCGACAACTGTCTTAAATATATGAGTTCAGACATTTATTGCGAACTACTATCTGACAATCCATATGGATATCCATATAATCCGCCGGGATTTGAGGTTCCGTATACTGAATATGTTTTTCACGGAACAGTGAGTAATCGCGGTGAGCAATATCTTCAGGAGCAGCTCTCGAGATCCTACGATCCGAAGGCAAATACTCTCTCTCGAAGGACGGAGGATCCAGTGACAATGACCGCTCGGCTATATCAAGCAACACGACTTCCTGAGCTTACAGTATCATTGTCAGATACGACCTGATACTTCGATACTTTCCTCCAAAACCTGGGCAAGATTGCCTGTCAAGTGGTGCCGTGTGTACTTTTTTCGCTGCTCTTCGCTTCCAAGGGTTTGTGGCTGAGTCTCAATCAATACATCTAATATTTCTATGATACGTTGAACGTCATCATGAGAGGCACAATATGCATGGTCGAATTGTTCAATTATCTGAGTTAAAGCACCATCCGGGGTATCAAGGGCCAGAACTGGAATGTCACACGCAATATAATCATAAATCTTTGTTGGAATGTGTGTTGGATCCCCCGGCCGTGAAACTACTAACCCAATATCAGCGCTTTTGATGGTAGAAACAATTGATTCAAGTTCAGTGTATCCACGAGCATCGATTTTGTCTCGAATACCGAGACGTTCTGCTTCGTTATAGAAGCGCTCTGTATGTCGATAATCCAACCGACCAAAATGGACGAGCTCGATTGCGGGCTCCCGACGGGTGGTTTGTTCAAGTGCTTTCAGTAGACCCTCTGTCTTGCGTCGAAACCGACCTGGATGAACAATCCTGACACCCTCAAAGGGATCTGCCGCTGTGTAATCGTAATCTGACGGATCAAAACCGTTTGTAATGGTAGTAAATTTGTGTGTAAATTCAGGATATTGCACATTATATAGAGACTCCATCCGCGGAGTATTTAGAATGACTCGATCCGAGTATTTTAGTGCTTTCTGTTCCGATATTTTGTTTATCCAGTTCCAAATAGGATTTGCGACGCTTTTTGTGTTTTCGAACAGTTCCTTGTCTACGTACCAAGGATCGCGTAAATCAAGAATGTAGGGCACGTCAGTTCGGTGACGAACCCATGTGGAACATAGAAGCGGGAGAAAAGGGCTACCTGTGTGAAGCACTACATCAATCTCATGAGTCTCGATTATTTTAGGTAGCGCCCGAGACAGCGATGGCAACCATCGAATTCCTCCGAGTGGTTTTGATGCCGCTATTCCGGTTACGTCAACGTGATTTGTCTCCTCCGGAATTTCGGTTATTGAAGCGTATTGGTCGTTGTCCAAATCATCAGATAAGAACTTGGATTGTCGATCCGGTGGGAGCGACACTACGTACGGTGTCCAATCAAACCCACGGAGATACTTGACAAATTTTGCAGCTCTGAACGATCCAACTCCTCCGCCTGGGGGGAAATAATACGATACTATTAGTACATTCTTTGACATTATCTTTAGTGATTATATCTATATGTGTGTTTGATTATGGTACAGATAGAATCCGCCATTATTATAGGTTCTGCTATATTCAGCATCTAACTCTGATTCAATGTCCCAATTCAATTTCCATCTACTATGTGTTCCAAGATATACGTCAACCGATGGTCTATACGCTATTGTATTAAAATCCTTTTCAGTGACTGTTCCATTAAATAATGGAGAATCAGAATAGCCCCTATCCATCGGATAATAAGCATCGCAATGCTCTCCATTAATAAACCGCTCTTGGTAAGAGTAGTAATCGGTATGAATTGTTTCGTTCATGTATTCACAACCGAACGATTTACCTTCAACTTCATCTGCCGTAAGATAGTACCGGGGTGTGTTTGGATAATCAGGAATAGCTGGTGCTGCAAACAGTTGAGTGATTAGCAGCAGTACAACTACAAACACTCCAAGATAGTGGCCGATATTCTGTCTTCCCCAAAGGAAACTGTAGACGGTGATTGCGATAATTACAGCCAGAAGAGGCTCAATCATCATTAGGGGACGGTTCGGATTAAGCGCACCAATGCTTATCACTCCAAGAGCAGTGAGAATAACTCCAAATGCTGCACCTCCTAATACGAGACTTGTAGTTTCCTTCTCCAATCTTCTGCCAGTATACAGTTCGTATGCGATATATGCCCAGCATCCTCCAGCGACCAGTAACAACACAACGGCATGGGATCGTTCAAAAAACAATGATAATGAATTCGGATAGGCAATTGTTTGCCCGATAAGCCCTGGGTTGACGGGGTCAACCGCTGTTGGGATCGACGGCGCTGAAGGAGCAGAAGCGGATCCAGAAGCAAATAAGACTGTTATACGTCGGATTACATCATCCATATAATATGATACATAGCCCCAGTGAAGAAAGAGTATAAGACCACATAAGACGAACATCGATAGCTCAGGCCGTTCTTGGATTGATACTCCAGTAGAACTGCTCTCGGAGCGAACCAGATACAAAGCAATACCTGTTGCAGCCAATAACCCGAGAACCAGTACCAGCGGCAATTTATGAGAGTATACGAGTGACACAACACAGAGTGTAAGAATAAGTAACTGTTTTTGTGGTCGTCTTTTGAGATAAAGAGCAAGTGAAATGATAAATATGCACCAGACGAATAAGGAAAACGTTTGCGCAATTGGCCAATATGATTGTTGCATAACAGCAGTGGACACCGCTGCGATCGTTGCGGCAATAACACTAGGTACATCGCTATTTCCAGGGATAATTAACCGGACTAAAATTGCAGATGTGAGCGGGACAATAATTCCGGACAGTAATGGATAAATTACGAAAGAATCAATTACACTGATATTAGCAATCTCGGCGATAGACGCCGAGTGAATATGATAGAGTGGTGCTTGTTGATAAAAATCAGAACGGATTCCGTCGGTTGATCCCACTCTAAGAACTTCGGAAGTCCAGTATGCTTTCTTATCTGTATCTACGCCGATAAGTGTGGCAGGATACAGGAATACAATTAGCCGGTAAATAACTGCAACCCCTATAATGAAAGTTATAGATGCCATCACTGGTGTCCTAAATAGAACAGCAGCGACGAGAACTAATCCGAGTGAGATAAGCGCAAAGACTAATACTGCAGGGAAGAGGCCATACTGGTGGATTCCAATAATGACTATCGAAAACAAAAGAAGCAGAACGGTGAATAACGATTTTAATAGCCTTTCCATCACTGAAGATTAGAGATTTGTCTAAGTTGGTCTGTAGTCATATTGACTGTTTCTTCCCACGAAAAATTGTTGAGCACTATGTTTCGTCCTCTCTTCCCTTTTTCTCGTCGAAGTTGATCATCCTCTAGAAGTCGCCTAATTGCTGTTTCCACCTCTTCAGATGTTCGACGCGAAAGGCTAATTCCCCCTGCGTTAATCTTAGAACGATCAGCCCTCGGGACATCGGTCATAACTGCTGGTATACCACATGCCCACGCCTCCATAACAACTCTCGGAATTGCCGCCTCTGTCACCGTTGGTAAAACTAACAGATCACTTTCTCTAAACTGTTTTGGCATCTCTTCGTAGGAAATCTCTCCGGCATATATGATACGGTTATCATCATATTTCTCCTGTAAGGTCGAGAGTTGAGGACCATCACCAACGATTTTTACGCTCAGTTCAGGATAATCTTGTTTCACTGATTCGAAGGCTTCCATTAGCAGTTCAGCGCCTTTTCCGCGTTTCACTCTTCCCACAAATAGTAATTGCTGACCTGCGCTTGAAGTAGCGCTTGGATCGGGAGAAAACCGATTACAATCAATTCCATTGTGGATCACTTTTTTTGGTACAGTCACATTATGCTCATCAAGAAGATTTGCTGCAGATTGAGTATAACAAAATACATTATCCGCAGAATTGAAAGTGAGACGACCAACAGTAGGGATATAGGCTTTCTTTATGATGTTTGGCGCGGATGATGGAAAGAGGCCATGGTGTGTAATCGCCAAGGGGACGTCAGAAAGTCTGGATATAATTGATGTGATATTCGTTGAAAAATAAAGATAAGAGTGAGCATGAATCACATCATAGTCACGCAGCTGGCGGACAATCGATCGAATCATCCCTGGCGCAATACTGTTATCTGCAGGACGCGCCAACTCCTTATGCCGTATAACCGAATATTCACCCCTATCTTCACGGTGTGGAAGTGATCTGTCACCGTTATCGGAGGTCAAGACAGTAACCTCATGCCCATTTTCGCCCTGTATTTTTGACATTTCATCGACGTGTACCCCGATTCCACCAACTTTTTCCGGACTAAGGCTATTGGAAACGCGTAGTATTTTCATTAATGTCGAGGTGATATTACTTCGTTACTTGAATTTCTCGATCCTTGTTTACTTGCATATCGAAGAGCATAGCAAACATAACAAACATACTACCTATAAGAAACACCAGAAGACTAAGTGACGCACTGACAAACAGTTCATTACCCCGTGCCAATTTGGTATAAAGTGACCAAATCCCACCGATGGTTCCAATTATCACTGCACCAATACCGAATAAGTAAAATAATGCCAGTGGGTGGAAGTCCAGTACGAGATATTTTACTTTCAGGCGCCAGAAGAAGTTCCGAAGCAACATCACTGACACCTTCCGGATGTACGTTGTGTAGTTGATCGACGACTGCTCCTCGCCGTAGACGGCGGGCATCGCGACGTCGGCCACGCGCATTCCCTTGGCATTCAACTTCACCAAGAGGTCGTTACAGTAGCCGTAGTACTCGTACATGTTCTCGATCCCTACGTTCGCCAGCGCATAGTGCGAAATCGCGGTGTACCCATTCTGCGGATCCATCGTCTTCCAGTAGCCCGATGCAACCTTTGTCAGGAAAGTCAGAATTGAGTTGCCGAAGAACCGGAACGGCGGCATGTCCGAACGGAACTCCTTGTAGAGCAAACGGTTGCCCTTCGCGTAGTCGGCCTTGTCCTCGACGATCGGATCTAGCAGATTCGACAGCTGCGACAGATCCATCTGGCCGTCGCCGTCGACCGTTGGGACAATATCGATCTCGCTTTCGAGCGCTGCGAGATAGCCCGTCTTGATCGCGCCGCCGGCGCCGAGGTTCTCACGGTGCTCAATCGGGACTACCCGCCCGATTGAATCGTGAACCACCGCACGCTGCTCAAGCAGCAACGCGGTTCCACCGTCAGTCGCAATCGTCCCGCCACTCGCCTCGAGGCAATCCTCGTATTCGAGGATCCCCCCATTAAGTTTCCGGGCGTCCTCGCGGGCGGCCGTGTGGATCTCCTCCCATGTGTCGTCGGTTGAACAGTCGTCAATCAGGTACATCCGATCAACGTAGTCGGGCATCTCCTGGATCACGTCACCAACGAAACCTTCCTCATTGTACGCCGGAATGACGACACCGATTGAGTGCTCCCGATACATCAGAGCTTCTCATAGCGGAATCCGTGTTCGGTCGCCGCTTCTTCGAATGTTCCATCGACATCGACCAGAATTGGATCCTCGGCCATCTCGTATGTCAAATCGCCGAAGTTCAGCCCGTAAAACTCGCTATGGGGTGTCCCAACGATGAGTCCGTCGAAGCCCTCGACCGAAAGTTCCTCTTGGACGTCGATCCTGAACTCTTCGCGCATCACGTCGTTATCGGCGTGGGGATCGAACCCAACAACGTCGATCCCGTACTGCTGGAGTTCGTCGATTACGCCGCCGATTGCGGAGGTGCGGATGTCCTCTACGTCGGGCTTGTAGGCCAGCCCAAGGACAAGCACCCGACTGTGCATGAGCACTTTTGCGCTCTCGTTGAGCGCCTTGATCGTCTGTTTGGCGACATGGGTCGGAACGTACTCGTTGACCTCACGGGCCTTCTGGATTAGCTCGGGCGAGAACCCGTTCTGTTCGGCCTCGTAGATAAGGTAGAACGGGTCGACGGGGATGCAATGCCCGCCGACTAGGCCCGGGCGGTAGTCGTGGAAGTTCCACTTCGTGCCTGCGGCCTCGAGCACGGCTTCCGTTTCGAGCCCGAGGTGGTCGCAGGCCACCGCCAGCTCGTTAACCAGCGCGATATTCAGATCCCGCTGGGTGTTCTCGATGACTTTGGCCGCTTCTGCAGTCTCGATACAGTTCGCCCGATGGACGCCCGCATCGACAATCGACTCGTACAGGCGCGCGATGTCCTCTCGAGTGTCCTCATCCAGGCCACTCACAATTTTCACGACGTTTCGCAGACCGTGTTCCTCATCGCCGGGTACCATTCGCTCAGGTGAGTAGCCGACACTGAACTCCGACCCGGCTTCCAACCCGGACGTCTGCTCCAGCGCCGGAACGAACACTTCGCGTGTGGCCCCTGGATACACCGTCGACTCGAGAATCACGGTCGAACCGGCATTGAGCTGGCTGCCCACCGTTTTTCCGGCCGCTTCAACGAGTCCGAGATCGGGTTTCTCCAGGTCGTCTACAGGCGTCGGAACCGCGACAATGACGTACTCAGCTTCCGAGATAACAGCTTCGTCGGTCGAGAACTCGACGTCACAGCTGGCGATATTCTCATCGCCAACGTCACCCGTTGGATCCACACCGTCTTCGAGGGTTGCGATCTTCTCGGCGTCGATATCGAATCCGCGAACGGAGTGCCCCTCAACTGCAAATTCATGTGCCAGTGGGAGGCCCACGTAGCCGAGGCCGACTACGCAGATGTCCGCAGTGGTTGTGCGTTCCGTTTGTGTCCTATACGATTGCTTACTCATGTGTTTCCGCCCAGTGTATAGTGTGAGAGTTGTTCTGTCGAGTCCGCTGTGTGATTCTCGACCAAGAGTCGTTCCACCATCCGAAGCGACCGACTTCGGAGTACCACCTCATCCGGCCGGTAACACGACATTGTCGTATCGGAATCCAACGATTCCGACGGCCTGTCCCCCGGTTCATTCGTTCCAACATCGTCAAACTGCCCACCCCTGGAAACGACTTCGATACGAGACTTCAATCAGGCGTTACTTTTGACAGCAAGGATAAATAGCTAACGGCCTGTCGCTATCAAACGCTGCTGTCATGTAGTCACATGACCACACTTTAGTTGAATACTGATTCATCGTAATAACTCGCCTCTGGCCCATTTCAATAGAGAATTACTCCACCTCCGTATTTGCGTACAAAATTATACTATCTTAGGAATATATGAACAGAATACATATTTACGAGAGTGGAACGCCTATTGGATTTTTCGAAGAGGTTGTAAGAAAGTCTACTTGATGTACAATGGGAGTCTCACTTCCCCAGAACATATCATTTAGCCACTCTCCCAGTCGACATGAACCACACTAAATCGGAAACAGATGCTTTTTGTAATCGACTCAACACAGTACACCTTATGCAAATTCTCGTAACAGGCGGCGGAGCTTCATTGGCGGCCACATCACAGAAGGTCTCGCTAGTGCCGGCCACGACGTAACCGTACTCGATAACCTCGAGCCCTACTACGATCTCGGAATCAAGAAACACAACATCGAGGCGGCCAAAGACGCCGCAGACGAAGCCAACGCAACCTACGAGTTTGTCGAGGGCTCGATCACCGACGAGTCACTCGTCGATGACCTCGTCGCGAACGCTGACGTCGTCTACCACCAAGCCGCCCAGGCGGGCGTCAGAAAGAGCGTCGAGGAACCCAAGAAGGTCAACGCCTACAACGTTGATGGGACGATCAACGTCCTCGAGGCGGCCCGTACACACGACGTTGACCGGGTCGTCGTCGCCTCCTCCTCCTCGGTGTACGGCAAACCCGAGTACCTGCCCTACGACGAGGCACACCCTACGGAACCTGTCTCCCCATATGGCGTCTCCAAACTCGCTACCGAACAGTACGCCCGCGTCTACAACGAGATCTACGGCCTGCCGACGGTCTCCCTGCGCTACTTCACCGTGTACGGCCCGCGTATGCGCCCGAACATGGCGATGACGAACTTCGTCTCGCGGTGTCTCCACGGCGAGCCACCCGTGATCTACGGTGACGGCTCGAAAACACGGGATTTCACCTACGTCGATGATATCATCCGCGTCAATGAACAGCTCCTCGAGGACGACCGGGCCGACGGCGAGATCATGAACGTCGGCTCCACCGATAACATCGACATCAAAACCCTCGCCGAGGTTATCCGCGACGAGATCGATCCGAGTCTCGAGCTCGAGTTCACCAAACCCAGAGAGGGTGATGCCGAACACACCCACGCCGATATCTCGAAGGCCAACGACCTCATCGGGTATGAACCTACGACGGATATCCGTGAGGGCGTCGCCAAATTCATCGACTGGTATCGCGAGAATCAGGACTGGTACGATCCGCTGGTCAGAAACTCCTAGCGTCGTCTTCTGATCCGATCTGTCGACACCCTACTGATTTGAGGGAAAAAGACATGGATAACGGCGGAGTAGCCACCTAGCTAGCTCGTTAATTATCGCTTCACGACAGTCAATGTCTCCGAAGCTTTCAGCATGAACGCCCCCAATGTCCAACATAATGGGCAAGAAAAAGGATCGCAATCAGGAACTCGAGCAACACTCGAGAGGGCGGCTACAAACGCTCTTCTCGAGGTGGGTCGTAAACTCGCTGGAGGAGGACTACGCCTTCGACTTCGAGGTCAGACCGACTGAGAGTCAGCCAGGATCAACGGTAGTGACATCATCCCCGTTTTTCGTACAGCTCAAAGCGTCGAACCGGTTCGACGACCCGGATTCCGTCTGGTGGGATCTCAAATCGGATTTTGTTTTGAACGATTGCCTGCGAGCCTCCGTACCGGTGGTGTTGCTGATATACGAGCGCTGGAACGACGAGTTCTACTGGTGTGTCCTGCAAGACTACTGTTGGGACGTGCTGGACACACAGCGCAATGGCTGGCGAGAGCAATCAACGGTTCGGGTAACGATTGCTCGAAACTCGCTTTCCGGGAAGCTTGCACAGCTCAACAGCGAAGTGGGTGCTACGCGGCGGCGACTTTCTCTGCGGGAATATATCGCCACCTCCCAGCGATCGATGTTGGAAATGCGGCCGGAGACGGCGTTTGCTTCGACGGATGCGGTAGCAGCGTATAAGGCGGAGCGTTTCGACGAGGCCATGGAGTTCGTTGAAGCGGGCCGAGCCGAGCGTGCACTCACGAAACTGATGCAGGTCTACCAGATGCCTGAAGAGGATGAACCGACGGCGGAGACGATCGGCCAGCTTCTCCACTTACGCGAGACGGATGAGCCGGGTGTTGCTTTCGAAAAGGTTCGACTCGCACGTGATGGATTTCGAATCACTGAGGCGTACGAGCGGAACGATTTACAGGAACAGTTTAAAACAACTCTCGAGGAGGCGTGGGACTACCTCGAAGAGACGTTTATTGGTGCGAAATACCGCCACAGAAGTACAGGCAGGGAACTACTGATTGTGGACATCGAAGAGTGGGGGAGTCCCGACGGCGTGTGGATAGCGCTCGTCCAGTACGACGTCGGAGAGTTTGGCGATGAACACGCTCAGGCGATTGCGGAAGATGATCAGTATGTGCTCATAGAGTCGGGTGAATCGAGGACACCCCACGACCAGGCGTGCGCTGAGCGAAACCACGTATTCGATGAGGAGGCACTTCGTAATCTCCCAGCGTTCGCGACGTGCGCTGACTGTAACCTCTCATATGACACGCTCGACCAATGGTTGTCTCACGAGGTTCCGTCGATTTGTGATCAGTGTGGGTGTGTGGCCTACGACGTGGTGTTTGAAAATGATCGGCCACACTGTACTGACTGCAGTTAGTTCCAGCACTCCACGGATCAGAACAGAGTAGACGAGTATTCACCTGAGCGACTATTTTTGCTGGGATACATGCTGTTTACAATAATGCCCGAAACTCCTAGGGATCCTCGAGTAACTGACTCGCCCGCTTGAGATCTTCCTCAGTGTTCACGTTGACTCGATCGCCAGCTATCTTGACCGGTTCCACAACGAACCCCGCCTGCACCAGGAGGTCAACAGCTTCGCTGAGTTCGTACTCCCCGCGCTCCGATGGTTGGGCCAGCGCGAGCGCATCGAAGATGGCTTCGGGGAGGACGTAACACCCGGTCGTCACCAGCGTCGACGGCGGCTCCTCGGGTTTCTCCACGATGGTCGTCACCCGATCCCCCTCGACCTCGAGGACACCCGTCTCTTGAGCCTGTTCGCGATCGACCGACTCGACAGCCAGGACGGCGTCCACGTCGGCCTCGGTCATGCGCTCAACAGCGGACTCAATCCCATCGATGAAGACGTTGTCACCGTTCAACACTACGAACGATCCTTCCACGTTGGGTTCCGCCAGTGATACCGCATCGCCGAGTCCCCGTTGCTCACGTTGGTGGACGTACGTGATCGGTACCTCTCGAAAGTCATCACCGTAGTAGTCGATGATTTGTTCGCCGAGATGTCCCACGACGACGACCAGTTCGTTCACGCCCGCCTCGAGTAACGTCTCGAATACGTGGGTAAGGAGTGGCTGCTCGTTCACCTCGAGGAGGCCTTTCGGCTGATCAGTAGTCATCGGCCGAAGTCTGGTTCCCTCACCGGCCGCTGGAACGACACCCTGCATGCTCGAGGGAATTACTTTCAGACCCAAAAAACCGCTTGTACAGTTCTAATCGTCCGAAGCGACAGCAACCTCGCCTTCAACCCCCTCCTCGAGTCGCCGCTCGGCTTCGTCCCGATCCTCGGGATAGCCAACGTCGATCCGCCAGCCGTCGATGCCGATCGCGTCAATGGTACGCCCGCTCTGAATCAACAAATCAATGGCCTCGCTGATTTCGTACTCCCCCCTGTTCGAGGGCTGCACCAGATGACAGGCGTGGAAGATCGCCGGCGTGAACGTATAGAACCCGGTCATCACGAGATTCGACGGCGGCTCCTCGGGTTTTTCGACCACGTCGGTGATCTCGCCGTACTTGTTCGTATCACAGACCCCATAGCGCGAGGCCTCCTCCCAGGGCACTTCCTCGACCAGGAACGCGGCATCCGCACGCTCCTCGCGCTGTCGGCGAACCACATCGCCCAGGTTCGCCTCGAAGATGTTGTCCCCCAGGATCAACATGAAGTCGTCGTCGATGTGCTCTTCAACGGTCAACAACGCGTGGGCCAACCCCTTCTGTTCGCGCTGATGGCAGTACTGAATCGGGACACCTTCATACTCGTCCCCGTAGTGATCGATAATCTTCTCTTTCAAATAGCCCACGACGACGACGAATTCGTCGGCACCCAACTCGAGCAACTGATCGAAACAATGCGTCAAGATTGGCTTTTCGGCGACCTCGACCATCCCCTTCGGTTTGTTATCAGTCAGTGGTCGGAGTCGCGTACCTTTCCCCCCAGCGAGTACGACTGCTTTCATCAGGGTAATCCTGTTAACCCACCATACAATAACTTTCTGGCTTGCCAGTGCACCAACACCTTCGCGAAGATCACAACGTTCATCGCACCACAGCAACACGACGCACTCAATGCACATTACGGTTATCGGGAGCGGCTACGTCGGGACGACAATGGCGGCCTGTTTTGCTGATTTAGGACACCAGGTCACGGCCATCGATATCGACGAGGCCATCGTCGAGGCGATCAACGACGGCACGGCCCCCATCGATGAACCCGGACTGGACGACCTCCTCGAGACCCACACCCAGCACTCCCTCGAGGCCACAACATCCTACGACCCCATTCCCGATTCGGACGTGACCTTCCTCGCCATCGGGACGCCCTCGAACCCCGACGGGAGTATTGATTTGAGCGCACTCGAGGCGGCTGCCGAAGCCACCGGCGAAGCCCTTGCCGACAAAGCCGACCGACATCTCGTCGTCATCAAGAGTACGGTGACGCCGATGAGTATCCAAGACACGCTCGAGCCCGCGATCCAACGCGGTGCGAACAACGACCAGGTCGAGGTGGGCATGAACCCCGAATTCCTCAGAGAGGGGAGCGCCGTCGCAGACTTCCAGAATCCCGATAAACTCGTCTTTGGCACCAATTCCGAGTGGGCCACCGACCAACTGCAGGCCGTGTTCGAGCCCCTGCTCGAGGAACAATCGGTTCCAATCGTCGACACCGACCCGGCGACGGCCTCGATGATCAAGTACGCCAACAACGCCTTCCTCGCCTCGAAGATCAGCCTGGTCAACGACCTCGGTAACATCTGCAAGGAGTTCGGTCTCGACGCCTACGAGGTGATGGACGCCATCGGCCTCGATGACCGCATCTCAGATCAGTTCCTGCGTAGTGGCGTCGGCTGGGGTGGCTCCTGTTTCCCCAAAGACGTCGCGGCCATCATTGCCGCTGCCACCCAGCACGGGTACGACCCAGCCTTACTCGAGGCCGCCGTCGAGATCAATGAGCGCCAACCCGAGCGGCTGCTCGACCTGCTCGAAAGCCACGTCGACCTCGAGGGCGCCAGAATCGCCGTCCTCGGCCTCGCGTTCAAACCCCAAACGGACGATATTAGGAACTCGCGAGCGATCCCGATCCTCGAGTCCCCCCAGAAAGCGGGCGCCGATATCGTCGCCTACGATCCGGTCGCTATCGACCCGATGCGAGAGCGCTTCCCGGACGTGGAGTATGCACAATCCGTGGAAGCTGCCCTCGAGGGCAGCGACGGTGCGCTCGTCGTCACCGGTTGGGATGAGTTCGCCACCTTGGATGAGGAATTCGACGCGATGGCCACACCGGTCGTCGTAGATGGGCGACGAATCGTCGAGCCTCGAGACGGGATCATCTACGAAGGATTGACCTGGTAACGACCGCTAGGCAATGTCTCAATCGATTCGTTGAGAAAGCCGAAGAGAACAAAACTTACTCGCAGTCCACGATCGCCAGGCATCGTTGCTCGTGTTCTATGGAACGATGAGACAGACTCCCATCACGGGTCGTCCTCCTGATCAGCATCCGTACTGACGCGTTCTCGAAGCCAATAGCCAGCTCGAGCAAGCCCTGCGAGAGCGCGTGCAAGTCCAAATCCGGGCGATTGGTCGTCCACCTCGCGATTGTCCGGGGAATCGCTGTCGTCATCGCTCCCACTCGCGCTGTCGTCGGACGACCCATCCGAATCGGAGTCCGTGGCGCCCTGACCTCGACTACGATATCGGCGACGACCCGTACCTCGTCGCTGACGTGTCGGGCTTCTCGACGTACGGCGCTGTGATCTCCGACACGACGGCGCCAACAATCGACCTGATCGAACCTGTCGACGGCCACGAGTTCGACGCGGGAACCGAGACCGTTACTCTCGAGTTCAGCTACCAGGATGACCTCTCGGGCGTCGACGTAAGCTCGATCGAGTTGCTCGTCAACGGCGAGTCCCAGACCGATCCCGAACAGACGACGATCAAATCGACCGGAGCGACTCACACCCACCAGGTCACTGACGGCGGAAGCTACACCGTAACACTCCACGTCGCTGACGAGGCGGGTAACGATGTGACCGAGACGCTGACGTTCTCGGTCGCGGAATCGGACGAGGACGCTGACGACGACCCAGATGACGGGGATGGCTCGGGTGGCTCGGATTACGCGGACGACGCGGACGGCAAAGATGATACGCAGGATGCCGCTGATGACGAGGACGGAGACGCGGACGAGGATGACGGTTCCGTTGACGACGATTCGTCCGACACCGACGACAAAACCCTGGAAGACGACGACGGAACCCTAGAAGTTGATGATGCAGATGAGGTTCCGGAAGACGACGATGATGGCAGTATTCCCGGCTTCACCGCCGGTGCTGCCGCCGTCATAATCGTCCTCGGAGCGCTCCTGTTCGGTCGTCAGCAATTTCGTCAGATGCGACGAGCCTAATCGTCTGCGATCGACGACGAGACGGAGAGTGCCCCGACGATCCGCCCGAATTCACATCGGTGTACCTCGGAACGCCAGTTCTTCTCTACACAATTGACATCATCCGCGCCCGGAAGGGCGAGGTTTTGTGCCTGCACATCCGATAAGAGAAGTTACCCAGAAGTTATCGAATAGGTTACCTATCCGTTAGTGAGTGTTTAATTCGATAGAATGTAGACCGTTTGCATGAAAGGGTGGAGTAACTGGAAGTGGAGCCATCGGTTGTGGCTAGTTCCGATATCGGTCGGGATTGCGTTTTTCGTTCTCACAACGATCTTGCTGATGGGTGGAGTAACCGGGGGGTTGGCACTCGCGAGTAGCGACAGTGGCGCCTCTGAGCACCACCACGTCGACGGTTCCGATTGGGACGTGTTTCCGGGTGAGGAGGGAGCGAATGCCGTTGTGTCGGTGACGTCCACGAGCACCGTGGGAACAGGTGGCTGGCTCGAGTTCGTCGAGGCGGACGTCCCTGACGAGACGGTCGCACTCGGTGAGAACGTTACCGTCGAGGTGACGATGCGCAACGCCGGTCTCGGGCCGCAACCACTCGGTGGGCAGGTCACGCTCCTCGACGCCGACAGCGAGACGGTGGCGACCGCCCACGGAACAACCGACGTGATTCTTCGACCCGGCGACACGCGCGCGTACGAGGTGTCGCTGGGTGCCGATCTCGAGGTGCCCGGTACGTACACCGTCGCCGTCGACGGACGCCCTGTCGATAGTATCGTCATGCGCGATTCGTTCGAGGTCGTCGGTACCGATATCTCCAACCGGACGGTCGGCGTCGAGGAGCCGTTCGAGGTCGAGTTCACGGTTCAGAACGTCGTCGACACCACCCAGGAAGCCCGAGGCTTCGACCTCACCGTCTACGACGTGGACGGTCAGTACGCCGCCGGCGTCCGGTCGATGATCAACGAGGAGGTCGAGCCCGGTGAGAACGCCACTCGAACGACGACCTTCTACCACGCCGATCTGGGGCCGGGAACCTATCTCGTCACTGTCGAAGACGAGCACGCGGGCTACCTACACGTGCGGAACGCGACGCCGGTCGTCGACGCGTCCGTCGCCAATCCAACGAAGGGGCCGGACGACCCGGTCGAGGTCGAGTTCACGATCCAGAACGTCGTCGACACCGACCAGTACGCGACGGGCTACGACCTCGACATCTACGACGAAGACGGTGATCGGGTCGGGGGCGGCACGTCGATGGTGAACGAGGAACTCGAACCCGGCGAGACGTTCACCCGGACGGCGACTCACCACCTGATCGACCTCGACCCGGGGACGTACACCGTCGAGGTCGAGGGACTCTACGCGGGGACGCTCGAAGCCACCCAACCGTTCGAAGTGACCGACGCCGTAGCACCGGAGGCAATCGGTACCGACGACCCGGTCGAGGTCGAGTTCACGATCGAACACGTCGGCACCGAGGAGTCGACCGCGCGGGGATTCAACATCGACGTCTACGACGATGCTGGCGACCGCGTCGGAGGCCAGCGACGCTATGTCAACGAGGAACTGGCACCGGGTGAGACGACCACGGCGACGTCGACCCTCTACCTGCTCGACCTCGAAGAGGGACTGTACACCGCTGCAGTCGAGGGCGTCGACGCGGGGACATTCGGCGTCTACGAGACGATCGGCGTCGCGAACGCGTCGGTTCCGGAGGCCATCGGCGTTCAGGATCCACTCGAGGTCTCGTTTACGATCCAGAACGTCGCTAACACGACGCACGAAGCGGGCGGTTACGACATCGACGTCTACGACGCGGATGGCGACCGTGTCGGTGGCCAGCAACATAATGTCAACGAGAACCTCGAACCCGGCGAGACGTTCACTCGGACGTCGACCCTCTACTTACTCGACCTCGAGGATGGACTGTACACCGTCGAAGTCGAAGGCGTCGACGCGGGGACGGTCGGCGTCTACGAGACGATCGGCGTCACGAACGGGTCGGTCACCGCCGACACCGTCGGCTTCGAGGGCGACCTGGAACTGGAGTTCACCGTCGAGAACGTCGGAAACACGACCGCCGAGGCGCGCGACTTCGAGTACGAACTGTTCGACTCCGAGGGGAATCGAACGACCGGGGCGACGTTTTACATCAACGAGGAGCTGGAGCCCGGTGAGACGGCGACGGCGTCGCCAACGCTCTGGGCGGTCGAGGTCGAGCGAGCGGGCGAGTACACGGTCGTCGTAGAGGGCCTCGAGATCGACACCGTCGAGATCCGCGATCCGTTCGAGGTCGCCGGTACCGATATCTCCAACCGGACGGTCGGCGTCGAGGAGCCGTTCGAGGTCGAGTTCACGGTTCAGAACGTCGTCGACACCACCCAGGAAGCCCGAGGCTTCGACCTCACCGTTTACGACGTGGACGGCCAGTACGCCGCCGGCGTCCGGTCGATGATCAACGAGGAGGTCGAGCCCGGTGAGAACGCCACTCGAACGACGACCTTCTACCACGCCGATCTGGGCCCCGGGACGTACCTCGTAGCCGTCGAGGACGAGTACGCGGGCTATCTACACGTGCGGAACGCGACGCCGGTCGTCGACGCGTCCGTCGCCAATCCAACGAAGGGGCCGGACGACCCGGTCGAGGTCGAGTTCACGATCCAGAACGTCGTCGACACCGACCAGTACGCGACGGGCTACGACCTCGACATCTACGACGAAGACGGTGATCGGGTCGGGGGCGGCACGTCGATGGTGAACGAGGAACTCGAACCCGGCGAGACGTTCACCCGGACGGCGACTCACCACCTGATCGACCTCGACCCGGGGACGTACACCGTCGAGGTCGAGGGACTCTACGCGGGGACGCTCGAAGCCACCCAACCGTTCGAAGTGACCGACGCCGCGGTGGCCGAGACGGTTAGCGTCGACGACCCGGTCGAGGTCGAGTTCACGATCGAACACGTCGGCACCGAGGAGTCGACTGCGCGGGGATTCAACATCGACGTCTACAATGCGGGCGGCAACCGCGAGGGTGGCCAGCGACACTATGTCAACGAGGAACTGGCACCGGGTGAGACGACCACGGCGACGTCGACCCTCTACCTGCTCGACCTCAGCCCGGGAACCTACACCGTCACGGTCGACGATCGGTTCGCCGGACAGGTCAGCGTGTACGACCGCGTCGAGGAGAACGAATCGATCCAGGACGCGATCGACGCGGCGACTGGGGGCACGATCTACGTCGCCCCCGGAACGTTCGAGGAGTCGCTCTCGATCGACGTCAAGGGGCTGACGCTCGAGGCCGTCGGCGACGGGGAGACGATCCTCGAGGGGAACGACACGCTCGAGAGCGCACTCGAGGTGACGGCGGACGACGTCACCGTCGATGGGTTCACAGTGAGAAACTACACGGCGTCGGGACTCACCGGCGCAGTCCACGTCGACGGGTCGGCGTTCGAACTGCGCGACAGTACGGTCGCAGACTCGGGTACCGCGGTCGTCCTCCGAGGAAGTTCCGACGAGTCGGTACTGTTCGGCAACGAGATCGTCGACAACGACGGGACGGCCGTCGCGATCGTCAGCGGAGACGGACACGCGATCGTCGCGAACGACATCTCTCGAAACGACGGGCACGCGATCATCGGCGAGCAGCCCAACGCCGAGTACGTCCAGATCACCGACAACGAGATTCACGACAACCGGGGCGGGGCCGTCCTACTCAGCCACATGAACGACGCGACGGTCGCGCACAACATCGTGACGGGCAACGACGGTGGGATCACCGTCGATCTGCGGGCGACCGTTACCGACAACTACCTCGCGGCAAACGACGACAGCGGCGACGTCCTGCTTTCGGGTGGGATTCGAACCAGTCACGAGTCGACGATCGCCCGAAACGCGATCGAGAACGTCGAAGGAACCGGCATCAGGCCGAACGGCGACTCGAGCGTGATCGACAACGTCGTCGCGGACGCGGGAGAGATCGGAATCCACCTCGACTATGACGACGTCACGGTGCGGAACAACACGGTCTCCGGGCACGACACCGACCTGCTGATCGAGGACGGAGTGGGCCACACGATCCAGGACAACAGCTTCGACACGGGCGTCCTGCTCTGGCAGGTTCCGGCGGATCTGGACGACAACCCACACTTGATGCTAGACAACACCGTCGGCGGAGACCCACTGTACTACGCCACCGGTGGGTTCGGACTCGAGGTCGACGCCGACGCCGGTCAGGTGATCCTCGTCGGCGCCACGAACGCCAACGTCTCCGGACTCGAGTTCGAAGACATCGTCGCGGGCGTCCAGGTCACTCATAGTGAGGGCGTGACCATTACCGACAACACGATCACGACGTCGCCGGCCGACCACGCCTTCGGCGGTGGTACGATCTCGATATGGCACTCCCCCGACGCTACGGTCGAGCGAAACGAGATCGCCGACACGGACTTGTCAGGAATCTTCGTCGCCGACAGTGATGGGGCAACGATCGCCGACAACGAGGTTTCGAATGCCGACGACGCGGGGGTTACGATCAGAACCGACTACGGCGCCGAGTTCGAAACCCCGACGACTGTCTCGGGTAACGCAATCGAGGGAACCGGGTGGGGGATCCACGCTGATGGCGCCGATCACCTCCACGTCTTCGAGAACGAGATTGAGGGCATCGATCGCGGCGTCTTCATCGAGAACGCAGAGCACCTGCTCGTCGACAAAAACACGATCCACGGCGCGAACGAGGCGGGCCTCGACCTCGGGGCCTCGCAGCTCCGGGTATACGACGTCTCGGTCACGAACAACACCGTCACCGCGAGCGGTACACACGGCATCGAACTGGACAGCGCCGACGGAACCGTTATCGAGGGGAACACGGTGATCGGTAGCTTCGAGCGAGGAATTTATGCGCAAATCGACGGCGTTGGTGGCTCGATCGCGAACAACACCGTCCGGGCCAACGAGGAAGGGATGTACCTCACCGGAAGCGGGGCGACCGACCTCGAAAACGTCTCGATCGTCGGGAACACCATCGAGAACAACGCCGCAATTGGCATCACAGTTGGCGGAGATCAGAACGTCACCGTCAGCGAAAACGCCATCACGGGCAACGAGAAAGGACTCATCTACGCCGGCGGTGTCGAGTACCTAGACGCGAGGAACAACTGGTGGGGAGCGGCCGACGGACCGAGCGGTGGCGAGGAAGATCCCGAGACAGGTGTCGTCGCCGACGGTAGCGGCGACTCACTCGAGACTGACGGGGCATGGGAGGGGTGGATCCTGTTCACTCCCTGGCTCGAGACGCCGCCCGGTCAGTCAGGGACGATCGCGGGCACCGTGACCGATGCCGACACTGGCGACCCGGTCGCGGGCGCGACGATCACCGCGACCAATCGATCAACGGTCACCGAGTCCGTCGAGACGGACGTCGACGGGACGTTCGACCTCCCGATCGCGTCCGGAACGTACACGGTCGACGTGGTTGCCGACGGGTACGAGACGGCGGCAGAGTCCGATGTCGAGGTGGTCGAGAACCAGACGGCGACCGTCGACATCGAATTGGTGGCAGTGACGGCCTCACTCACCGGAACTGTCCTCGATGCAGACACTAGCGAGCCGATCGAGGGCGCGACGCTCGAGATCGTCCAGCAGGAAGGCGTCGGAAGCCCAGGAGACCTCGAGGGTGGCTTCACCACTACGGCGTCGACGGACGCCGACGGCGTCTACGACGTGGCCCTGGTCGAGGGCGTCTTCAAGATGGACGTCCTCGCGGCGGGGTATGAGGACGGATATCGACAAAACATCGAAGTCGACGATGGCGAACGAGTGACGTACGATCCAATCGAACTGACGCCGCACCCAGTGTTGAGCGGCACGGTCTCCGACGACGAGACCGGGGTGCCCATCGAGGGGGCGACGGTGATCTCCACCGACACCGACGGATCCGTCGACACAGCGATGACGAACGAGAGCGGCTGGTACGAGCTGTACGCACCAGCCGGCTTGACGACTATCGAGTATCACGCAGATGGTTACATCTCCGAATTCCCGTTGGTCGACGTGGGCGATGGGGCGACTCACGACGTTACGCTCGTGCCGGAAGCACCGGAGACGGGAACGCTCGTTGGTACCGTGACAGACGCAGAAACGGACGAACCGGTCGTCGGTGCCGACGTCATCCTGTTCGACGGTGACGGCACATCCGTGGCCGCGTTACCAACCGATTCGTCAGGGGGCTTCGAGATGGAAGTCGACGTCGGGACGTACGACGTCGTCGTGCAGGCAGACGGATACAAACAAGGTACCGTCGACGGCGTCGAGATCGAAGCGAACGCGGTGGTGACCGAGGAGGTCGAACTTCCGCCCAGCCCCGAAATCGAGGTAACTGCCTTCGACGCGCCGGAGACGATCGCAACCAGCGGAACCGTCACCGTCGAGGCGACGATCGAGAACGTCGGCGACACACCGATCGCCGATCTCCGTCACTACCTGCGTCTTGAGGAAGATGCGGTACTCACCGCACCGACCACGTACGCTAAATCGACACGAAACGTCACGCTCGCACCCGACGAGAACGTCACCATCGAATTCGTCCTCGAACTGCCAGAGACGCCACTCGAACCCGACACGTACCGGTTCCGGCTCTGGAGCGCAGGAGTCAGTGAAACGTATCCCGTCGAGGTGACAGACGACGAATCGCCATCGGGAGATGAGCCACCGTTGCCGAGCCCTGACCCCGAACCTGAACCCGAACCTGAACCCGAACCTGAGTTCGAAGTCACTGTGACGAACGCCAGCGACACCACCCTCACGGTGAACGAGTCGATTTCAGTCACTGTGGAGATCGAGAACGTCGGCGACGCCGAGGGCACGACCACCGTCGAGCTCCTCGTCGACGACGGAATCGTCGACGAGATGACCGTGACGGTGGCGAGCGGATCGGTCGAGACGATCACGCTCGAACACCAGTTTACCACGGCAGGATCCTACGACCTGGCGATGGCGGGCGAGTTGCTCGGCCAAATAGTCGTCGAGCCGGAGCAAGATCCGGACGACGGAACCGACGCCGACGGGTCGGACGACTCGGACGCAACTGACGACGATAGCGCAGACGAGGTTACGAGCGATGACGACGACTCCGAAGTGACCGACGATAGCGTAGACGAGATTGAAAGCGATGACGACGACTCCGAAGTGACCGACGATAGCGTAGACGAGGTTACGAGCGATGACGACGACTCCGAAGTGACCGACGATGATGACGACACTATCTCCGGCTTCGGCGTAGTCGTCACCCTGATCGCCGTGCTGTCGGTGCTCGGTGTGCGACTCCACGGAGCGGCTGTCGATCAATCGTAGCTGGCGTGACCGCAATCGCCAGACCGATCACTAGTTCTCGAGACGGTGCATTTGCGAGAAGCGAGTGGGTCTTGTCTACTGGATTTCGGATCATCTCGTCGAACCCCTCAAGAAGGACTCCCATGATGTGCGGCCAGCGATGCTACGCGCCAGGAACCCCAACCGCCTCGAATCCCGTGATTCCGACGAACGCTAAGCATTGTGGTTTTGATGGGGGTTGGGGGAGGAGTCATCCCTCGTTCACAAGACCGAGAGTGATCAGCTTTTGATTTAAACACTCGAGCGATGGCCCACTCTGGATCGAACGGTACTGCGTAGAGTTGCTTGGCAACTAATATTCAGAGGGATCGCAGACCACTCAAGGTCTTGTGCAGCCCATCAGAACGCTCCGCAATCTGAGGACGACTGCAGTCGTGGGCTTTCTCCTTGACTTCGTGTAACCCTCCGTCCGAACGTCTTGTCCACACACGAGAATAGCCTCAGCCAGGTTCGAGTCTCGAGAACCGACTAATGGTTCACTTGGAGTCACAGAAACCGGCTGTGGGAGCCGGTAATCACACGTGGGGAGCGTGGTTGGCTACTGGGGATATCCGTGTTAACTGACTAACAATGTCTCCCCCCTCCCCACGTATCTCACACTCACACATTCGGTGTTGTTTATTCTATCGGCCAAACCGCCAATCCGTCTCCGAGTATTGTGTCCAAGTGATATCGTGCTTAAAATATAGCTCCAAAATAGTTGACTAGCCAACACCTATATGATAGATCACAACACATACCACATGAGGGGGATTTGCGATGACGACAAACGACGATGACAGCCTAGCCCGTCTCTGGGGAGAGGCGGGAGAGCCAACGGAGACAGTAACTGACCTCAGTAATACAATCCAAGGCACTATTCGGCCGGATGAACAGCTCTATCACTTCAGGATCGGCTTCGACGACATTTCGATCCGCCAGAAAAAGGCGTTGGTGAACGAACTCACGAACGCCCTCGACGTTCGGTACGTCAATCCAGCGATCGACGAACTGGCGTCGACCACGACCGCGGTGGATCTCGTTCTCGTGACGTCGATCCCGTCGGCAGTCATCGAGGGGGCGTTCGATCCAACCGATATCGCGAGTATCGACTATCTCGAGCTCGAGCCCAATGACGTTGGGGTGGCCGTCGAGGAACCCGAGTCCGATCGGATGAGCGACGTGGAGCGTTTTCAGGACGTCCAACGAGCCCTTGAGCAGGACGGCGATGACGAGGCCGACCCGGTAATGAGTCCGGATGCGGAGGCCACAGATCCAACGGATGTGGCCTTCTCCGACGATGAAATCGCCTTCGAACACCTGCTCGAGCCGACACCCGACGATGGCGAGGACGACTGGGAAGCCAGCCACGACGAGGGGCGTGAGTCGGTCGTCAGCACCCTCGTCGCCGAACTCGAGGCAGGGACAGTCGATTCCGAGGAAATAGACCGACTGCGCGACCATCTCGGCCAGGACGAGTCACGCACATCCGTCGGCGTCCGATTAGAGCACGTCCAGGCCCGGATGGAGAGCTTTGCGGCCTACGTCGACGCCCTGGAGGAGTTCTTGGATGAAAACGGCACGGCGGCCCAAATCCAAGAGCGACTCCAATCCGACCTTGAAACAGTGCATGACGAGCTCCAGGCAGCGGGCGACGAGCGACAAACGCTTCGCTCACGCATCGACACGCTAGAGGGGGCGCAGTGGTCTGAAGAGGAGATCGAAACGCTCGTCGACCTCGCGATTGACGACCTCGGAGACGATCGCAAGGGACAACTCGAGCAGTTAACGACCCGGATTGATGATCTCGAGGATGCGCTCGAGTCACAGAAACGGGTTCATCACCAACTCAAGGAAGCCTTTGCTTAAGGCCTGACTACGTCCTTCTCGACTGGCAAACGTCCATAGCAACGACCGTGATCAATAGCGCTGACCCAGTGTCGAAGACTCACCTCATTTGCACCGTCCACAAACAAGATCAACACGGATCGGGACAGGCGCACCCGACTAGTCCCGTAGCCGCTTCCAGACAACCCAACACTCCTTACACAGATAGCCTGTGTACCCATCGACGCTGTATCGCTCCACTCGAGTGTCTTCCCCACACCGCTCACACCTCATTTGGTCTCCCCCGGATGCAAAATTAGCAGTGGCTGACATAGTCGCTTTGGCCGATATCACTCGTGGACTACCTGTCCGCCCTACCTCCTCCGTCACGAGTCGACGTACTGCGCTTCCCACTCTCGTCGATCCTGAATCCGCTGCGTTCCGGCGTCTGCGAGCGCGTAGTAGTTTGTTCGGCGGTCGAGTTCCCCTTTCTCGACCAGTTCTTTGTTGACTAGCGTATCGAGATTCGGGTACAGTCGCCCGTGGTTGATGTCGCCACTGTAGTACTGTTCCACTTCTTCTTTGACTTGTTGCCCCGAGGGTCGTTCGGCACCGGCGATCACGTACAAGAGATCGCGCTGGAACCCCGTAAGATCGTGCATGATGCCAGTGTAGGCCACGTGTCAGCTATTGGTAATACACGACATACCGGTCGATTGGGTGGGTTTCGCAGTGCCTACATCGAGGAATTAGGGACAGTATGACCGATTTTTGAGGTGATCACCGTCGCTCAATACGTACTAATAGCGGTCATGAAGAATGTGTTCGGTTCGAACCGTGAGTGCTACCCCCAGTAGCGCCCACGGTTCTGCGTGCGGAACTCCCAGGTGACGGCTGGTGTGCGCCAGCCAATGAGAGGATGGCTTCCGCCATTGAGGATCACATGTCGTTCATCATAAAAATACTGGCCATCAATATTTAATATCGCCAGTCATGTTTTCAAACCATTATTTTACATCAACCGAGAATGTGTAATTGGGAAATGATTATTATATATCAGATGGAGTAGCGGGTATGGGGGGCAAGATTCCAGCAGAATGTCCTGAGTGTGGGGATTACTCGATCACGGTCAGGCAACGACCACCAGAGGCAGATGACGAATCGAGGTGGATCACGTACATCGATTGTGAAGCCTGTGAGACAACGGTTGACTTCGAGTGAGATCGCCACCCATCGCAATCGGTGGGATTCGCTCGCGATACAACGGTGGGTAGTAGGAGACCACCGCTTGAGGGACATCCAACCCGTCGGTGAGACGGAAGCAGTACACGCAGGCACGGTTCGAACGGGAATTCACGCCATGCTCGAGTGGAGTTCCCGAGAGACTTACATACCAGCCAACCACTTACTCTGATAGATGCCAACGACACGCCGTCGACGGTTTATCCACGGGCAGGTCGCCTGGATGCTCGTAACGGCGTTGTTGCTCGCCCTCGTAGGATCGCTGTCGTACGAACTCTTCTTTGTGTGCTCGCTCATCGGCTTCCTGATCGTCACGGAACTCACCGCACCCCTGAACGTCGCACCACGCTGGCGGCGGCGACTGGGCTGGCTCATCGCGCTTGGTCTCGTCGGCTTCGGCGTCATCGTAATCAGGCGGATCCTCGAGATCCTCCCACCGGAGGTACTCCCCATATGAGTGAGCCACCACGGAACCCCGAGGGCCGCCGATGAACCCAATCGAGCCCCTCGCCACCGACGGGCGAATCGACTGGCCAACGGTCGTTCTCGTCGCCATCGTGCTGGCCACACTCGGCGGGCTGACCGTCGCCGCCTCGACGTCGACGGAGGCGTTCGGCCCCTACAATCCCGCCTGGGACGGCGCCAGCGACTTTCACGCGGCCCTCGATGACGATCCCGAGGTCGAGGTTACGCTCCTCCGGGAGACCACTACGTACGGCGATCTCGACGCAAATGAGACGGTCGCGTTCGTCATCGCGCCCGACGAGTCCTACAACGAGGTGGCTGCGGCCGACGTCGCCGCGTTCGTCGAGCGAGGTGGAACGGTCGTTGTCCTCGAGAACTTCGAACCACACGGTAACGACCTGCTCGAGGATGTCGGCGCGGAGGCTCGCCTGGACGGCGAGATTATCCGCGATGAGGAGCACTACTTCCGGGGCCCGGCAATGCCGGTGGCGACCGGCGTCGCGAATCACTCGCTCACCGACGGCGTCGAGCAACTGACGCTCAACTACGCGACCGCGGTCGAGTCAGGTAATGCAACGGTGCTCGTCACCACCAGCGACTACGCCTATCGGGCGGAGGGCCCCAACGACGAACTCACCGATGAACACAACCTCGAGGCCCTGCCCGTCGCCACGGTCGAATCAGTCGGTGAGGGAACCGTGATCGTCGTTGGCGACCCCTCGATCACGACCAACGCAATGCGTGCGCAACCGGATAACGCCGCCTTCCTGTCGACGCTAGCCCACGAGGGCACCCACGCCGTCGTCGACGTCAGTCACACCGAAGGGGTGCCACCCCTGGCCGTCGCGACCTTAATCGTTCGCGACACACCGTTCCTCCAGGGGCTGATCGCATTCCTCGGGATCGGTGCCCTCGCCGTTGGCTCGCGTCGGCGACTCCGTCCATCACGGCTGCTCGCGTGGCTTCCCATCGGCCGTTCCCGACGGACGGCCCGCGCCGTCGAACGCGCCCACCCAGGGCTCTCCGACGCCGAGCGGGCAGCCGCCCTTCGACGTCGCCATCCCGAGTGGGATGACGAGCGCATCAACCGTGTCATAGAAGCGTTTAACGAACTCGACCTGAAACGTGGTGAGCATGACCGAGACTGAGGCAGATCCCGGGGACCACGGTGATCCCGAAGCGATCGCCGAGGCCATCCGCGAAGAAGTGAGTCAGGTACTCGTCGGCAACGAGGACGTCGTCGAGAGCCTGACGGTCGCGCTGTTGACCCGCGGCCACGTGCTGCTCGAGGGAGTACCCGGGATCGCGAAGACGACCATTGCAAACTTGTTTGCCCGGGCGTCCGGACTGGACTACCGGCGTGTCCAGATGACGCCGGATATCTTACCCGCTGATATCACCGGCACCAACGTGTACCGACAGAATCTCGGCGAGTTCGAACTCCAGCGCGGGCCCATCTTCGCCAACCTCGTTCTCGCCGATGAGATCAACCGCGCTACGCCGAAAACCCAGAGTGCGCTTCTCGAAGCGATGCAAGAACGCCAGGTGACGATCGAAGGCGAGACGCTCGAACTGCCGACGCCGTTCATGGTCATCGCCACCCAGAACCCCATCGAGATGGAGGGCGTCTTCGAACTCCCGGAAGCCCAGCGCGACCGCTTCCAGTTCAAACTCACCGTCGACCTCCCTGACAGGGACGACGAAGCCGAACTCATCGACCGATTCGACACCGAACCGCAACTTGGTGTGGCCATGGTCGAGCAGGTGATTACCACCGATGACATTCTCGCCGCCCAACAGGCGGTGGCTGACACGTACGTCGCCCAGCCGGTCAAGGGGTACGTCCTCGACCTCGTCGGCGCGACGCGCTCACACCCTGACGTTCGCCACGGGGCATCTCCACGAGCAACGATCACGTTTATCCATGGGTCGAAGGCTCGAGCGGCTATTCACGGGCGTTCCTACGTCATCCCCGATGACATCAAGGCGCTGGCTGAGTCCGTCCTGGCCCACCGGCTCGTGTTGAGTACCGACGCCGAACTGAGCGATGTGACGCCGACCGATATCGTGGCCAACGTTCTCGCCGAGACCGAGTTACCCGATGCAGATCCAAGCGAGATCGCGGCTGCCTCAGAGGAGTCCAGCACCTAGGCAGCGTTGGCTCCCCCTCGCGATACGCTCGAAACTCGGTGACACCGAGGGGAGAGGCCGCTCACGGTAGACTGTTCGCGAGTATCGATGGAGGGGGCACAAGAGAGTGTGAACAAGAAAGTGTGACTAGGATCCGATCACCAGGGAATCGTCCTCCTCGACGTCCTCGGCCTCCTCGATGGCGACTTTGACCTCTGTATCCGTCGCTTCTGTACAGGGTTCCCCGTGTTCCCCGCTGTCCGGTTTAGCGTCGTCTCGCCCCATCCTGGGTAGCCATTGCTGTGTGACGTATTCACACTTTCGGAAAAAGAGATATGAAAAACAGGCTAAGTGCTTCACGGCCTTACCTCAAGGGGGTAAAATATATCTGATAGTTATCCACGACTGAAGGTCGTGGGCTTTCTCCTCGACCTCTGGAAGGAGGGAGGTCACGGCTTTAGCCGTGGGAAGAATTCGACGTTGAGTTTATATCCACGTTCGTGAACTCGAATCGAGCCCCACCCTCCGTCCCCGTCATAATCGCGATCTGCCACCCGTGGGCGCGAGCGATTTTCGAGACGATGTGAAGCCCATACCCGGTTCCGTCCTCGGCTGTCGAATATCCCCACTCGAGTACATGGGATTGGTCGTTGTCGGCAATTCCCGGGCCGTCGTCTTCTACGTAGAAGCCGGACTCGAGTTGGCCAACACGCACGGTAACGGTTGTGCTGGCGTGGTCGATCGCATTGCGAAAGAGGTTGTTGAGCAACTGCCGGAGACGAGACGGGTCGGTGATGAGACGCGTTCCGGGCTCGAGATCGAGAGCGAGTGTCGCCTGGGCCGTGGCCACTTCCTGCCAGCTGGTCATGATCGCTTCCTCGAACCCGACCGGCTCACACTCGGAGACGATATCACCTTGTTGGGCAAGTATCAGTAGTTCCTCGATGAGCGTCTCCATTCGGGTATGCATCGCTTTGATCGGGGCCAGATGGTCACACTCACACTCGTCTTGAGCCAGTTCGAGGTATCCGCTGGCAACCGAGAGCGGGTTTCGAAGGTCATGCGAGACAACCCGTGCAAACCGTTCTAGCTCGTCCCGATGTTTGACCCGAGTGAGTGCACTCTGTGTATGGCTCACCAACAGTTCGACGAGCTGCAGATCGTCATCGGTGAAAGATGCCGATTCCTCGGAGACAGCTTGAAAAATCCCTTTGTCACCGATCGGGACGCTGAGTCCGGACTGATACGGGCCCTGCGCGTTCGCCTCCGAAACGGCTGAGAGATCGTCGAATCGGTACGATTGCTGCGTTCGATACGTCCGGCCGGCGATCCCCTCGTCGATAGACATCGCCGGTGCAACGCCGTCCGGTGGGAGTTGTGAGGACTGGGCGCGTACCGGGAGTTCACCGCCTTCCTCAAGGGCGATCAGGCAGAGATCGAACTCGAGGACGACCTCGGCAGCCTCCACTGTCCGGGCACAAATATCGTCGATCGTCTCAGAGTCTTGAAGGTCGATCGCAACACTGTGAAGAACTCGAAGACGGGATTGGGGAACATCCTTCGCTTCATCGTCACCCATTATACGAGATACACTATTTCTTCAGCGTGATGAGTGTACCGGCTAGGACGAAATCGCAGTCTCACCGTCCACTCACATCGATTTCGGGAGAGAGATCGAGATGACGTTCCCGCGGGGCTCGTTTGTCTTGAAGTAGAGTGTGCCATCCGAACGATACACAATCCAGTGGACGAGCAACAACCCGAGACCACTCCCGTGAAGGAGGGGCTCGATTCCCCGGTTCCTCGAGAGAATTTTGACTTCCTCTTCGGGAATTGGAGGGCCATTATCGGCAACGTCAATCTGCACCGACTCGTCCTGATCTGTTATAGTGATCGTTATGGCCGGCGTCGGTTGATCATTGTGAACAATTGCGTTAACGAGCAATTCGCGCAAAGCTTTGTGTAAATTGTCCGTTGTGAACGCGGTCGCTTCCACGGGAAGATCAAGCGTCAGGTCTACATCGGGGTTCACCTCACGAACAGCGTCGACGAGGAGTTGCGCGACGGCAACGGTGTCGATCAGACTCCGTTCGGGTGGCTCAGCCAAGACGTCGATGATCTCGCGTTCCTTCTCGACAGTTGTCATGAGTTGCTGGCATGTCTCGACGATAGTCTCCGCGTACGTTGCCACCGAACCAGTGGCCTCCTGACAGATCAGTTCCGCATAGCCACCAATGACTGTCATATCGTTTCGCAGGTTGTGGCGTAGCACTCGATCCATCACCTGCAACTGTTTGGTTCGGTCGACGACTTCGCTCTTGTCTCGGCCGATCCCGATGATGGCGGTCTCTCCGTCCGGATCGTCAACTGAATTCGCTCTGAATTCGTACGGATTATGCCTCCCCTCCCCGGTTACAATATCGACTTCGATACCCGCCTTTTTCGTATTCTGCACCGATTCAAAGAACTGTTCGATCCGGGCAACGTCTCGACTGCCGACGAACTCGGTGATCGACATCTCCCGTGCTTGACCTTCGGGATACCCCCACACGTCACGGGCAGCGCGATTGTAGTGTCGAATCTTCCCATCCGTGCCGACGATAAAGAAAATATCGTCCATCGTATCGAAGATCCGATCCATGTACCTGTTCTGTTCACGCAGTTTCCGTTCGCGCTGTCTCAGGTTGATTTGATTTGAAACGAGGGGGATCAGCATATCGAGCAACTCCTGTTCTTCAGCGAGGAACGGCCCGATATCTTCCTGCGGTCGATTCTCGAGATACACGACCTCGAGGGTGACCTGTTCGCCGTCAGCTGTTGTTGCCTGCGTCGACAATCGGGGTTCGCGGAGCTCGAAGTTCTCGGTCGAGACCACGATCTCGCCACAGGTTATTGTCGCAGCTGTGATTTCGGAGTACTGGAATGACTGGAAGAGTGTCTCGAGAAAGTCCGCTAACAGAGTCTCCAACGGCGTGTCCGAGATGAGGAACGCTTGCGAGACACGCTTGATCGTGGTCAATTCCTTTACCCGTTCTTCGAGTGCCCACTCGCTCTCCTTGCCCTCGGTAATGTCTCTACCAACCGCGACCGAGCCAGAGACGTTCCCCAATTCGTCGGAGATTGGATGCGAATTCCAGGACACAATCCGTTCTCGGCCGTCCTTCGTGGTGATCGTCGTCTCGAATTCTTCCACGCTTCTCTCACCACTGCTTATATCACTGGCCAGTTCAGTCACTGTCTGTCGATACTCAGAATCCGGGTAGAGCCACGCCCAAATCTTGTCGGTCCCAACAACTTCCTCTGCGGTGTACCCGCTTATCTGTTCTGCAGCCTCGTTCCACAGCACGACGTGTCCCGCCTCATCAAGGGCGTTTATCCAGACGTTAGCACTCTCAATTATAGCCTCCCGAAATTGGGATAGGTTCCGCAGTTGTGTCTCCCACACTTTCCGCTGTGTGATATCCTGAATTGCACCCCTTGCACCAACGATTTCCCCCTCATCCCGGATCGGTTCCCCGTTCGTTTGTACCCAACGGTTGCAATCATCCGCAGTAATCAACCTGAGTTCCAATTCGTAGCGTTCACCGGTTTCGAGACACCGTTGTACCACCGACTCGATTCGCCCTCGATCCTCCGGCAGATAAAAACGCAGCCCCGCTTCAAGAGTTGGCTCGAAATCTCCCTCGGGATCCAGGTCGTGTATTCGATACGTTCCTGCTGTCCATCGTTGTGCTCCTGTCTTGGCGTCGAGTTCCCACCCACCGATATCGGTGAGTGTTTCGGTGTGCCGGCGAACCTCTCGGTTCCGGTCGAGTTCCTGTGCTTGCCGCTTTTGCTCTGTCACATCAAATGAGATAATGATGAGTCCGTCCTCAGCCGGGTAGATGTGTTCCCGATACCAGCGCCCCCACGGCTCGAACGGCTCTTCAATCGTGCATGTTTTGTTCTTCGCAAGCGCCTCGTGATAGTGGTCATAAAACGGCGTCTGCGTGGCTTCGGGAAACACCTCCCAGATGTGTTGTCCGATCAAATCCTTGGGATGTTTCCCGAAGGTATCACTCGTCGCTTTGTTCGCATACGTGAACTCCCACTCGGAATTGAGGGCGTACACCGGATCCGAAAACCGCTCCATGAGGTCGAATTGAGTGACGTTCTCGACCGTTTGAAATCTCTGTGGCGTGTGCTGCGAGACAACGGTTTTGATTCGGTTGGCCAATCGTTCATACTGGTTGTCCCCTCCCTGTGGGAGATAGTCGGTGACGCCAGCGGAAATTGCCGCACTGGCCACTTCCTCGCTCCCATTCGCTGTGAACAGGATGACCGGGAGGCACGGATGTCGCTCGCGAACCGATTTGAGAAACCCGAGACCATCAATATGGGGAAAGTGGTGATCAGTGACGACGCAGTCAACGGTTCCATCTTGGACTCGGCTGAGTGCCTCATCGACGTTTGATACGACTTCAATGGCAAGTTGGGTGTTCTCCGCTTCGAGAGCGGTTCTGCTTTGATTCGTAATCCCCGATTCGTCACCAAAATAGAGGACTCGAATCATTTGACTCACGTATACATATCAACATACTCATCAATATCTCTTGTGGCGAACACACTCGGCCACGCCGAAAAGACAACATCACAGTGCTTTTACCCCGCATCACCTCTCACCTATATTTCAAAGCAACTTCACTTCCAAGTAGTACTGACTCCGTCTGTCGTTTCTCACACGTCGGTCTCGAACCGGCAGGTGACCAGCCACGTGGTCTCCTCACCCCCCTCGATTTCGACTCGAACCGGTCGCTCGAGCCCGATGGCGAACCCGGTCGCGAGAAACGATGGGATTGGGTGATCGAAGCGATTGACGTCGCCAAAGGCGCTCTCGTCGATGGCCACCGTCACCCGGCCCTCGGCCGGAGAAACGTCCGGCGTCGCTGCCGTCGCGAGTTCGAACTGTTCGACGAGGCCGTCACACAACTGGGACGCCAGGGCGGTCGGCGTCGACGCGAGGTCGCCGGCGAGGGCGCGTTCGAACTCCTGAAAGAGGTGGCCGCCGCTCGTATCGAGGAGCAAGCCGCGGTCATCCGTCTCGAGATGAAACGGGCCTCGATCGGTGACATCGTCGGGCACCGAGGCGTCCGCGTGCAAAGGGACGAACAGCCGTGAGGAGTCAGCAACGGGGATGTAATGATAGGTCTCACGGAGGCCGAGTGCGGTCGCGATAGCGGCGTGATTCTGGGCGGCAGCCGTGTACACCCGTTCGCCGACGTCAGCGGCGACGAATCGCTCCGGTGTCAGGTAGTATGTGAGGAGGGCCGCAAACAACCCCGTCGCCCCGATAATCACCAACACCTCGCGAGCAGCCGGGAAGACCAGGCCGCCGGCCACCGCGAGGAGGCCCATACCACCCATGCCGAGGGCGGTTCGACGGTAGGTGACCTGTCGAGCACGGGCGTACTCCGCACGCAACCGGCGGTTTTCATCTCGCAACAGTTCGAATTGGGCGAGCAGGTCTGTCTCCTCGGCCGTTCTCGCCGCCGTCGTTTCGGATGTCGCTCGGTCGTCGTCGGCCATCTCAGTCATCTCCGTCGGCTCATCGTTTTCGTTCATACTCATGTCTTTTCACTCCGGGTTGTACTGCCGTCCTCGTTGAGGGCCACACCATCCCCACTCCCGTCGTCGTGCTCGAGACCGGAGTCGGCCACGAGCCCGAGGGTGACGAGTTCGAGACGGTGGATGGCGTAACTCACCACGGCGAGGAATCCAACGACCACCACGGCGACGAGCCAGAGCGCAGCCGCCTCGAGCGTGAGCCACAGGAGACCGGCCCCACTGACGACGACCCCGATCGAGATCGCTGCTGCCCGCAGTCGGACACGGGCCCGAACCAACGGTGCGATGAGCAACATCACGAACCCGACCTCGAGCGCGATGAGTGTGGCCGGGTCGATACCGGTCGTGAATGTCAGGACAATGCCGACGTGACCGATCGCGAGCGCGTACGGCGTCCCGAGCACAACCCAGGCAGCGACGGTCACGACCCCCATGAGGAAGCCGACAGGGCCGCCCACGAGGGTGAAGACGGCGACGATCAGTAGACAGGCGAGGGCTTCCAGCCAGTAGTCACGGATCCGTTCGCCTAAAAGCGTCCGTGCCTCGAGGTGTGTATCAGGGAGTGCGCTCCTCACGGGTGCTCACCTCGTCGGGTGCGACCCACGGCAAGAACGCTCGTCAACTTGTCGCTCGGTGTGACTTCGAGGGCCGTAACCCCCTCCATGCGATCGAGTTGCCGGCGGAGGTCTTCGAACTCGAGGTAGCGTTCGTAGGCTTCCTCGAGGTCGGAGAGCCCGCTCGGCTCATACAGCACCGTCGGCGCGAGAAACACCAGAACGTCGCTATTGGCTTCGCGAGCCAGCCGTACCGTTCGCTGGAGTGCCGCCGGGTTGGAATCGTTCGTCAACAGGACGACCCAGGCACGAGCGCGATGTCGGCTCAGGACGGTGCGGACGGCTGTCGGCAGTGGCTCGTCGTCGCCTGTGAATCGGTCGGCTGTGCGATAAGTTTCATAAAACGGAGCGAGCGTCTCAGTCATCGAGTCCGACTCCGCCGTCAGGACACGCCGAGCCAGAGTGCGCAGGTCAATTGCTCCACCCCCTCGATAGCCGTGGGGGGCGAGACCACTGCCTGTATCGTCACCGGCTGTCCCCCGTTCATCACCCGCTGGCTCGAGGTCGAAGAGCCGTCGCCGAAGCCGGTGTATCGATCCGGTCGTCGCACCGAACTGGGAGGTGATGCCATCGTCGTCGACCGTCCACAGCCCAATCGGATCGTCGAGGTGATTGGCACTCGACGCCGTAATGAGGGCAATCTCTCGAAGGTAGTCAAGTTGGGTCTCCCCAGGTGCCCCCACGGCGAGCGTGCTCGAATGGTCGACAAACATGAAGGTGAGGCGATCCGTCTCGGCCTCGAACTTGCGGACATGGGGTTTCATCAACCGAGCAGTGGCCTTCCAGTCGATCCGGACAGTGGTTTCACCAGGGACGTACTCGCGAATTTCGGCGGGGACGAGTCCGGATCCGGTTCGTCCGGTCTGGTGATGACCCTGCCGGATCGGTACGCGATCACCACCAGAACCAACGTGTATCGAGCGAGGGCCACGCGGTTCGACCGTGACTGTGGGTGTCGACCCGATCTCGAGCGCCTCGGTAAACAGCCCGTCACTCGCCGTCAGCGTCGCCTCTGAAAAGGTGTGGCGACCGGCGACCGGCCAACTGACGTCGGCCATCGCCTGGGTCGTGGTCGCGCCTGACTCGAGAAACAGGTCGAGTGGCTGATCAGAAGACGCACTCACGGGCAGCCCCGCCTCGAGCGACAGCGACAGCGACAGCGAGGCGGGCTGGTCGAGGGTGGCTTCCATCGTGACTGTCGTCGATTCGTTCGTCCGGAGCCCCGTCACTGCGGGATTCTGGCTGACCGACAGGGACTCGACCACCGTTGTGAGTTCACGAAAGAAGAGATACTGTCGCGTACAGAGCCACGCGCCGATCACCACCGCTCCCACGAGCATCGTCGGGCGGGCGAAGACGACGGCGAGGATCGCGAGAAGCAGTATGAGACCGCCCACTGCCCACGATCGACGCGTTGGTCGCATATCTCTCTGATTTTTTCGACGGCCTGTTGAACCTATTGATTGGTGTGCCGAGCAGTCAGCCGAGCAGACAGACTTTTGGCTTTCCCGAAGAATTTTCACCTGTGAACGTCCCCGCTGGCCGTATCCTCCTCATTGCAGTTCTACTGTGCGTGCTCCCGCTCGCCGCGGGTGGTGGAGCGATTGCTGCCCCAACCGACTCGGCATCCGGGGCGACGGCATCTGATCTGGCCACCGTCGCGATAACCGAGGAGAACGAGGAGGAAGGGAACGACACCGCTCGCCACCAGAACCCCGACGAGTACGGTGAAGACGGGAGCGGGGCCGGCAGCTGGCTCGAGAACTACCTCGCGGAGCGATTGGGGGATAGCGCGATATCGATAAGCGAAGGCGAGTACGAGTTCGCCAAGGACTTCGTCGGCGACGAGTATCGCGATCGGTTCGACCAGTACGTCGAAGTCGCCGGCGAGACGGACGAAGACAGCGACGATGAGGACGATGACGAGAAAACCACGGCTGAAGCCTACGAGGAAGCCGCCGACCAGCAAGACGAACTCGCCGATCGCCTCGAGACCTATGAGGAGACCAAAGCGGAGTACGAGGAGGCCAAATCGGCCGGCGACGAGGATCGAGCCAGAGAACTGGCTCGAGAGCTTTCGATACTCGCTGAGAACATTGCCACCTTGAGTGACGACATTCGCCACAATTACGAGATCATCCAGTTTGAGACCGAGACCGATCTCTCAGATGCCGACACGTCCATTAACGAGACCAATACACGCGTCCAAGACGAGGTCGAGACGGTCATCGTAGAGACGTTCGTTCAGACCAGTCTCAGCGTCGAAGCCGACAACGAGACCGTCTCGTATCTCGATCCACTCTCGGCGACCGGGACACTCGAAACAGCCGATGACTCCGTGATCGCCAACCAGGAAATTCGACTGATCGTTGATGGAGAGCCACAGTCGGTGGAGACAGACGAGGAGGGGACGTTCGAATTTACGTACCGACCAGCACCGACAACGCCCCTCTCGACGGAGTCAGTCACCGTCGAGTACGACCCCGACGCCACCTCGACGTACTTCGGGAGCAGTGCGGAGCTGAACGTCTCGATCGACCAGGTCGAGCCCGAGATCGACTCCCTCGAGACGAGTGAGAACGTCGCCTACGGCGAGAATCTCTCGGTTAGTGCCAGCGTTCTGGCCGATGGGGAGCCCGTCGACGACGCGCCGGTTGTCGTCACCCTCGGTGGCCACGCACTCGGTGAACTCACCGTCGAAAACGGCACGGTAGACGACGACATTCGCGTTCCAGCAGCGGTAGTCGACGGTGAGCAGCCACTCCGTCTCGCCCTCGCCCTGGAAGAGCAGGCACTCACCAGCGCGACGGCCGAAACGACCGTGACAGTGACCGAGACCGAGACGGTGCTCACGATCGACGCCGAGCACACCAACGAGACGCTCGAGTTCGAGGGAACGCTCGAAACGGTCGACGGCGATCCGATCGACGGACAGCCGGTCACGATTCAGATCGACGGTGAAGCCGTGGAGACGGTGACGACGGGTGCTGACGGCGACCTGTCGGGGGCGGTTCCGCTTCCAGACAACGGCGATGACGACGCCACGGTCGTCGCCGTCTTCGATGGGGCAGAGACGAACCTGGCCGGGGCGAGCGCTGAGAGCGTTGTCCCGCTCACTGGGAGTGCACTACCCTCGGTTGGGGAGCCTGGAACCCCGTTCCTCACGTGGATCGCGGCCATCGGCGGTGCCCTGTTGATCACCCTCCTCGTCCTCGGGTTCTGGTGGCGCCGGCGCGAGTCCTCAGACACTACCGAGGAGTCTCCCGAACGCCCAGGCGACGAAGACGTCCCGGCGGAGACACCGACGCAGCCATCGATCGTTCCAACATTGCTCAGCGAAGCAAGCCAGCGACTCTCGAACGGCCGGACGGACGCCGCCGTCAGAGCCAGCTACGCAGCCGTTCGACGAGGGATCGGTCGACCCGACGACGGACGGTCGCTCACCCACTGGGAGTTCTTTACGCGATACGGAGGCGACGAGCGAGCGGAGGAGCGCGACGCCCTCCAGACCATGACCGAAACCTACGAGCGAGCTGCGTACACGCCCGAGACCGTCTCGTCAGGGGAGGCAACGCGGGCACTCGAGTGTGCGCGACGGCTGTGTACACCCGATGAACTATCGACGCAGTCGGGGATGCCCGGAGACGATTGATCGGTCGCGGAGGCATCAGTGCGACCACCGTACTGGTCACCACCAACCCGAGGGTCACGCGAGTCCGGCCAGGGCCCGAGCGTCGGCGTTCGCTGATCGACCGACTTTTATCGCCCACTTGCTCACTAGGGAGTGAATGGTCGATCGACGGTCGCTCTGGTTGCTCCTCCCCGAGCCGGTTCGGCGCCTCCCGGCGGATCTCGCAGCCATGCTCGTCGTGACCGCGCTGGTCAACGTCGCCGTGTTTGCGCCCGTCATCCGGGAAACGCCACTTCGCGTCCCGCTCGGCCTGGCATTCGTCCTGTTCGTTCCGGGCTACGTCTTCATCGCCGCGCTCTTTCCGGAAGCAGGAGCGCCACCAACCGAGTCGACCGACGAGGCCTCCGCTACGGAATCCGATCCCGACGCCCCCGAAAGCACCGGCCTCCTCGACGCGACCAGCCGGGATGGAATCGACGGCATCGAGCGCGTTGCCCTGTCGTTCGGACTTAGTATCGCCATCGTGCCGCTCATCGGCCTCGCCCTCAACTTCACGCCGTGGGGGATTCGGTTGACGCCGATCATGGTCGCCGTCACCGGGTTCGTCCTGGTTTCGACGGCCGTCGGGGCGTGGCGACGTTGGCAGCTTCCCGCTGACGAACGGTTCGCCGTCCCCTATCGGGCGTGGTATCGAGCCGGGCGCAGCGAACTGTTCGAGCCCGAGACACGCCTCGACGGCGTGTTGAACGTGCTGTTAGTTCTCTCGATCGTCCTCGCGATCAGTACCGTCGCCTTTGCGATTCTCGTCCCCCCACAGGGTGAGCAATTCTCGGCGGTGTACATCCTAACCGAAGACGACGACGGCGAACTCGTCGCCGCGAACTACCCCACGGAGGTCGTCCACGGAGAGAGCGCCGAGATCGTCCTCGGGGTCGATAACCACGAGCATCGGACGGTCGAGTACACGGTCGTTGCCCTCGAGCAAACGGTCGAAACCGACGGCAACGAAACGATCGTCACCGAACAGCGAGAGCTCACTCGCTTCCACCCGCAACTGGCACACAACGAGTCATGGCACCATACCCACGAGTTCGAGCCGACGATCGTCGGTGAGGACGTCCGCATCATGTGGCTGCTCTTTCCCGACGGTGACGTCCCTGCGGAGCCATCGGCCGACGACACGGAGTACTCCGTCCACCTGTGGGTCGACGTCCTCGAGGCCGACGAGGAGTGATCGCTCTGGGAGGTGGCCACCCCGACCGAAGCTGCTGGAAATGCTACGGAACCGTGACTGTTATTTGGGTTTAGCGTTACCGTTCGTCAATGGCTCGCGGATCCGACAGTACAGCTGGTGACGAGACGGCGCCACCAACTGTCCGAGCGGATACCATCACAAAACGCTACACTCGCGGGAAGCGGCCCGGGTACGTCGGCAGTCTGCTCGGTCGTGGCGAACCCCCGGTCGTCACCGCCCTCGAGGATGTCTCCCTCTCGGTATACCCGGGCGAAATCGTCGCAATCAGTGGGCCAAGCGGGAGCGGGAAGTCGACGTTGCTCCACCATCTCGCCGGTCTCGAGCGTCCCGACGAGGGGACGGTCACGCTCCAAGGTGAAGATCTCACAGCACTCTCTCGCAAGCAACGTACCCGTCTTCGGCTCGAGCACGTCGGAATCGTCTTCCAACACTTCCATCTGGTCGACTCGCTGTCTGCCCGGGCGAACGTCGGGCTCCCACTGGTCGAACTCGGCGTTCCAGCCGGGGAGCGCAAACGTCGGGCAACAGCGCTCCTCGAGCGCGTCGGTCTCGAAGACCGGCTCACCCACCGGCCAGGAGAGTTGAGTGGCGGCGAACAACAGCGCGTGTCGATCGCTCGCGCACTCGTGACTGACCCTGCGCTCGTGGTTGCCGATGAACCGACCGGCGAGCTCGATTCGGAGACGGGGCGACGCGTCCTTAACGAATTCGAACGCATTGGCCAGGAGCGAGCCGTCGTTATCGCCTCTCACGACCACGAAACGCTCGAAATCGCCGATCGGAACGTTCGGTTGCGTGACGGGCGAATCAGCGCCGAGACCGACGTGCCACGCGACGGAGCGGCAGAATCAGTGGCTCCGATGGAGCGGGAGTGACGTCCATTGCTTCGCTCAAAACTCCGGTCATGGCTCATACGATGGAGGGGGCTGATTGCGGTAGCCTGTCGGCAAACCGTTTCTCGAGCGACATATACAGCCCGCCAACGCGTTCTCTTCAGCATCCTCGGGGTTGCCGTCGCGATCAGCTTACTCGTCGTCGTCACTGCCATCGGCGTCGGCCTGGCAACGAGCACCACGGTGTACGACGACGACGTCGATTACTGGATCGTTCCCGAGAGCGATGGCGGGAGCTCGCCGTTGATCGCCACCGATAGGCCCGCCTTTGGCGGTGCCCACGAGACGGCGGCCGAACTCGAACACCACCCGGAGATCGAGTACGTCTCCCCCATCGTCACGGACGTGGTTCGGATCGAACACGGCGATCGATCGGAGTACGTGTTGGTCGTCGGCGTCATCTCATCGCCGGGCATCGGAACGGTTGCCGGGCTCGATGCCGAAGCCCTCACCGCGAACGACCCGTACTACACAGACACGGACAACTGGACGGGTGAAGTTATCCTCTCGAAGAGTGCGGCCACACATCTCGACGTCGACACAAACGACACCGTCACCGTGGGGGGAACGGACGGCTTCACGGTCGTTACCGTCGGCGAGAGTCGAGCCCCTGGGTCGGCCACGTTCCCGATTGCCCTGGTACAGTTGAGCGAACTGCAGGCACTCACCGGTGGCGGTGAACACGACCTGGCCGATCAGTTCGTCGTCGGCACGAACGCACCGACCGTCAAAGACGACCTCGAGCAGGTGTATCCACAGTCGGCTGTCCTCACTCGAGCCGAGATGACCGCGAGTGAGACGATGGGATCCGATCTTCCACTCGCGCTATCGGTGGCCGCGCTCGTCGTCGCCATCGGAGTCGGCACGCTCTTCGTCGTCGCGACGATGGGGCTGGAACTAGTTGCCGAACGCCGACAGCTCGCGACGCTCGCCGCACTCGGTATTTCGACGGGGAGTCAGCTGCGCTTGATAACCGTCCAGACGCTCATTACGACGGCACTCGGCGGCCTCCTCGGTGGGGTCGGTGGATTGGTCGCCGCAGCCCTCGTCAATGAACTGGCGTTGACACTGCTGACCAGTGCGCCGATTGCCTATCTTCACCCCTTCCTCGTTGGGTATGGCCTCCTCGTGGCCCTCGTGATCGGCATCGTGTCGGTGCCGTTTCTCCTCGTGCTCACACACCGGCTCTCACGGGGTGTTCCCTGATGTCGTCTCGACAGGCCCACTCGAGATCGAAAACGAGCAGGTGGGGTACTCGCCTCCGTGCCAGCCTCGTGCTTACGGGCACACAGCTTCGCCACCATCGCTTACGACTCGGACTCGCGGTTGTGGGTGTCGCCCTCGCCGTTCTGGCCGTGACGTTGCTTGCCGGGACGGGCCTGGGCGTCGTCGAGACCGGAACCCAGCAGTTCGATGCCGCCGATCGTGACCTGTGGGTCACTGCAGGGGAGACACGACTCACCTCCGGTGGGGGTGGTGGCTTCGAGAATAGCTTGTATGACTCCCGTTCCGTCGCAGCCGAGATGGAACGCCACGACGGCGTCAAAAACGCAGTTCCACTCGCGTTCGAGACGGTATACGTCGCAAGAGAAGATGACGAGGAGTTCCGGACGTTTGTCGCCACTGGTGTCCCCGGCGGTGGCCCAGCGATTACCATCAGCGAAGGCGAAGCGCTCACCGGCGATCAGTACTACGCGAACGGCACCTACGACGGAGAGCGAACCAACGAGGTCCTCATCGACGCCGAAACCGCCCGGATGCTCGATATCGGGATCGGTGATACGCTCTATGTCGGGGGCTCGCTCGCCACGGCACGAAATACGGAAGTCACCGTCGTCGGCATCTCACCTACCTTTGAGCGGATGCTCGGGACGCCCACCGTCACGATGCCCCTCGGTGAACTGCACGCTGCGACCGGCGAAACAACGTTCGAACCGGCGACGTTCATCACGATCACCCTCGAGGACGACGCCGACACCGGGGCCGTCCAACGCGACCTCGAGACCGCCCACCCCGAGGTCGACATCAGAACCAGTCAGGAGCAACTCGAGGCCGTCTTACAGGAACAAGTGCTCGTCCTCGCAGCCGGTGGGACGCTGGTGGTGCTCGCGATCGGAGCCGGAATCGCACTCACGTTGACCCTCCTCTCACTCGTGGTCTATCAACAGCGTCACGAGTTCGCCGCCCTCAGAGCGATCGGGGTCTCATCCTCGCTGTTGCTCGTCACCATCGTGGCACAGGGGTTCACGATAGGCCTCCTCGGCGGATTGCTCGGGGTCGTCCTCACCCCGCCCGCTGTCGCCCTGCTAAATCACGGAGCTGGGATCGTCGTCGGCTTCGATAACCTGGTACAGACGGCCCCGTGGGTGTCTCTGGCCGGCCTGGTGATCGCCGTCGGCATCGGAACGGTCGCTGCCACGATCGCCGGCTGGCGACTCGGGCGGGAACCGGCGCTCGAAGGATTGTGAGTACAGCAACGGCCACAGCAGCGAGGCTGAGTGCTTTGTGTCGGTTCACGAGTGAGCTATCTCGACCACTCACTGGCAATTTCCGGTCGGCTCTGTCGAAGGTAGTACCGGTGGGTAACTGCCAAGACGGCGAGGACGACCACGACGAAGACGCTCCAGACGAACGACGGCAAGAGCGTGAACGGGGCCAATTCGAGTGCGACCCCACCGAGGACGATCGCAACCAGCACCGTCACGCCCAGAAAGTAGTCACTCCAGGGCAGTTCGCGACCGCGAACAGAACCCAGGTAGTGTTCGACGTCCTCGAGTGTCGATGTCGGCTCGACCATCCCCCTGTCCCTGTCGTACTCGAGTACGCCCACCTTGTCCATCTTCGGCAGATGCGACTGCTGCAACGCGGTGTAGACCCGCTTTCGATCCTTGCTCGAGACCTCCTCGAGTTCGTTGCCGTCTTCCCAGGCGGCGATCTCCTGAGAGAGTATACCGATATCGAGTGGTTTCCCCTCGCGTATGAGCGCCAGGAGGATGTGTCGTCGGCGTTGGTTAGCTAAGAGTTGAAAGAGTTCGTCTTCTGAGAGCCCTGAGTGCTCCGTTGTCCCCACTGGCTTGTGTCCCCCCAAGGACACCTCGTCTGCAGCCCCCATTAGTGCCGAATATACTACAGCTGCCTGATAAATCTATTGGTCAGATGACCAGCCATCGGCCCGCTCGCGCCACCGTCGTTGCTGAGCCCGCTCGGTGACGTGTGGGTGGCCGTCGGCGAGTTCCTCGCGGACGGCTGCCTCGAAGGCCGTGACGTCCTCCAAAAACCCCTGGGAGAACTCGTCGACCAGCTCGTACGTCCAGCGGTCGTCGATCGCCCCGGCCGGAAGATGGTCGTCTCGAAGTTCGTTCGCCCACTCCTCGTGGCTCGCCTCTCTGAGGAGCGATTCGGCCTCGTCCATCTTCCCCATCGCGCCGCCGATCTCGTGATGGAACTCGAGGAGTGCGCCGTACCCCCGGTAGACGTGTTCGATCGCCAGCTGGAATTCGTGGAGGGCATCCTGTTCGGCGTCGTTCAGCGTGGGTGGGAGGGCATCGCAGTCACGGTCGGAGTCAGTCGTCTCGTCGTCTCGATCGTCGGAAGAACCCATACGGGGACGTCCATACAGACGCTGAAAAAGGGTGACCCAACGGAAGATCCATAATGGACTCCCCTCAAAAAGGAGCTAATGCTACCTCGTGGACGCCTGCTGTCTGCTGCTGGTTCGAGACGCGTCATCGGCCTCCTCGGTAGCCTATTCGTCGTCTTTGCCGTCGGCCGCGCAGTTCTCGCGAGTGGGCAAGGCGAACCAGCTGTGAATATTCTCATCATTACTTTGATGATAGGTGTGCCGGGATTCCTCCTCGTATATGGTGCGTATTGGCTCGCAAGCACCGATATCGATCCCGACTTCTATCCGCACATCGCTCGCTGGTGTCTCGCCGGATTCGGCGTAATGACCTGCATCCTCGTGGTTTACCACCTCCAGCCCGGAGAAAGTGTTTCCACGAGGGCGCCACCGATCTTGACTGCACTCGCCAGCGTTGCGGGCTTCGCGGTGGGCATCAACGACGGGCAAGCGAGAACGCGAACATACGAAGTCGAAACTCGCAACCAGCAGCTCGAGCAGTACGAAACGGTCGTCGAAACGGCTCACGATGGTATCTACGTCCTCGACGAGGAGCGACGGTTCGAACTCGTCAACGAGTCGTTTGTCGGTCTGACCACGTTTTCCCGCTCGGAGTTATTGGGTCAACACGCCTCGACGGTGTTCGGCGATGAGTTCGTATCAACTGAGGCCGAACAATGGAAGCGTGCGACGCCGGATGAACTTCCGTTGTTCGAGGAGACGATAGCGGCTGGCCCGAACGAGACCCGAACGGTCGAGAACCGGTTCGTCCTTCTGGACGAAAGCGGTGGTGAGAAGCGGATCGGAGTGCTCCGGGATGTCACCGAGCGAAAAGCGTACCAGCGCAAACTAGAAGAGAGCGAGCAGCGCTACCGGACGCTTGTCGAGAGCTTCCCAAGCGGGGCGATCACTATGTTCACCGAAGACCTTCGGTATACGTTTGCAGACGGGCAAATCCTCGAGGAGATCGATCTACCTGTCGATGACCTCGAGGGGACGACGATCCACGACCTCTACCCCGATGATCTCGTGGCCGACCTCGAGCCGGCGTTCCGAGCCGTCTTCGAGGGGGAGTCGACCGAGACGGATGTCTCGTTTCTCGATCGCATCTGGAACGTACACATCGTTCCCGTCAGGGACGACGACGGCGACGTGTTCGCAGGGATGCTCGTCGCAGTCGACATCACCAAGCGAAACGAGTACAAACGGAAACTCGAGGAATCAAACGAACGTCTGGAACAGTTCGCCTACGCCGCCTCACACGACCTGCAGGAGCCGCTTCGGATGGTCTCGAGTTACCTCCAGCTGATCGAACGGCGCTACGGGAACCGACTCGACGAGGACGGCGAGGAGTTCCTCGAGTACGCCGTCGACGGTGCCGATCGAATGCGATCGATGATCGAGAGTCTGCTCCAGTACTCCCGGGTGGAAACCAAGGGTGAAGAGTTTTCACCGGTCGATCTGGAGGGCGTTCTCGAGGACGTTCGAACGGCTCTGCACGTTCGAATCGACGAACACGAGGCTACCATGACGAGCTCCTCGCTGCCAACCGTCGAGGGGGACGAGCACCAACTGCATCAGGTCTTTCAGAACCTGGTGTCGAACGCGCTCGAGTATAGCGGTGATAGCTCACCTCGGGTTCACGTTTCGGCCGAGCGAAACGGGGAGACGTGGATCGTCTCAGTTCGCGATGAGGGAATCGGTATCGAGGCCGAGGATCAAGACCGGATTTTCAACATTTTCGAGCGAGCTGGGTCGGCCAATGACGTTTCGGGAACGGGGATCGGCCTGGCCCTCTGTGAACGAATCGTCGAGCGCCACGGCGGCGAGATCTGGGTCGAGTCCGAACCCGGATCCGGGTCGACGTTCTCGTTCACGCTGCCTCAAGCGCCCGATTACGTGTAATCGACCCGGGTCTGAGTGACAATCGAACCCTTCGCTGATCCCATACTCTACAGAAAGCACAGCGAGAGTGCCTCGGGGCTTGACCCCGAGGGTGAATCGCGTAAGGTGGACCAATCATGAACAGGAAACGGAACAGTTATGCCAACAGAGTTGCTAACACAGAGTGTAATGGCTATGACCGAACGGCACTTGCGGGTGGACCTCACCGACGAGGACATCCAGCGTGCCAAAGAGTACGCCGACGAACACGGGCTACGGATGCCTCGTGCCTACGGCGACCTTATTCGATCCGGGTTGGAATAAATGGATCTCACGCTTCGCTTCCGTGCGTATCTCGACGACGATACCGCGAGCGAAGTGTGGCGGCACATCAACATCCACCGACAGATCCGCAATCACGCCGTCCGCGACTACTACCGCGCCTCCCGGAACGACCGTCCGAGCGCCTACGACCAACACCGCAAGCTCACCGAGTGGAAACGGCGGTGGTCGATATTCGCGGACGTATCAGCCCATGCCGCCCAACAGACGGTGAGCCAGATCCAGAAAGATTTGAAGGTGCTCGAAGAGCACCGGAAGAACGGTCGGAAGACCGGACGGCTCAAATGGCAAGGTTCGGGCGAAGTGCGGTCGGTAGCGTACCAGTCAGAAGGCTTCAACGTCAATCATACGGCGGGCCACGACTTCGGTACACTTACTCTCTCGAAAATCGGCGAGATACCGATTCGAGCACACCGTGACATTCCAGACACCGAGAACGTCAAGCGGGCGATTCTCAAGAAGGAACGAACCGGCGACTGGTTCGCCTGTCTTGTGGTCGAAGTCGAAACACCGGAGAAACCGAACCCGGACGAGATCGACTCCACCGACTGTATTGGCGTGGACCTCGGGATTCAGTCGTACATCCATACGTCCGACGACCTCTCTGTCAAGTGCTTGGACCTCGCCGAAGAATACGACCACTACGCCAAAGAGCAACGGTCGCTCGACCGCAAGCAACGCGGATCGGCGAACTGGGAGGAACAACGCCGGAAGGTCGCCAAAGCGAAGCGTCGAATCCGGTGGAAGATACTCGACTTTCAGCACAAGCTCTCGACGTGGCTCGTTCGGGAATACGACGTGGTGGCGGTCGAAGACCTCGAGGTGAAGCCGATGCTCGAAACCTCACAGTCGGCGAAAAACAAACAGGACGCGGCATGGTCGCGCTTTCTCGACCTGCTCGAATACAAGGGCGACTTGCACGGAACGCATGTCGTCCGGGTCGATGCTCGCGGCACGACGAAAAAGTGCAACGAGTGTGGCGTCGAAACGAGCAAGCCGCTGTGGGTTCGCGAACATTCGTGTCCGTCGTGTGGTCACACCGAGAACCGCGACTTGAACGCGGCAAAGAACATCCTCAACAGAGGACTCAATTCTCTTCATGTAGGGTCGGGACGGTCCGAATCAACGCCTGTGCAGACTGTGCTCCCTGCGTTCACTCGTCATTCGGGGCGAGTGGATGCAAAGCACGTCGTGGAAGCAGGAAGCCCCGCGGCTTGACCGCGGGGCGCGTTCACATGTTGCACGCCACTTTTGACGACTTCTCGATGGTTTGGTCAGAGCCTGCTGCAAACAGGGCGCGAATGTGGCACGGAGTGACTTCCAAATTCAGACAGTTCGAGTCGGCACAGACAATAGACATACTGCTCAGTACAGACGGGAACCCCACTCCGGCAACCGAAACTATCGGCGTGGTGTTTACTGTGGAAAGCCACTTCTGAGTGCGGCTTGTACAGTAGAGCGATGGTTTCTGATGAACTCGACAACGTTGATAAGGGCATTCTGTATCTCCTCCAGCAGAACGCCCGAACAAGCACCACAGCCGACATTAGTGAGAGTATCGGCGTTTCCTCCAGCACGGTCGGCAACCGCATCAACAAGCTCGAAGAGCGCGGCGTCATTACGGGGTATTACCCAACCATCAACTACGAGAAGACCGGGTTGAATCATCATTTCCTCCTTGATGCGACGGTTCCACTCGAAGTGCAAGGGGAGATCGTGGACGAGGTTATGCACGTTTCTGGTGTCGTGACTGTCCACGAGATGTTGACGAACGATAGAAATGTGTTAATCGAACTGGTCGGTCGCAATCGGGAGGAAGTGAAACAGGCACTGATCGAACTGAACTCCATCGGTGTTGACATAGGGCGCACAACGCTGATGAAGCAAACCCGCACCCAGCCGTATAACCACTTTGGAAAGAAGTACACGAGCGAGGATGATACTGGATAATTCCCAGCTATACTTAAGCCGCGCTGGTAATTATCCGTTCGCCAACATATTTAAGAAGAGGTGGAGACTATCAAGGGTTAATGAGTCAAGTACAGACTGAAACAGCACGGATCAGTACTAGTCAGTCGGTAGTTGAAGCAGTGGCCGAAGCGGAAGGAGTTGACCCGTTGGAACTTTCTCCCCCGTTGTACGACGTAATCGACCCTGATGCCTTGGATCAAGTCTTTGCCCCCACGTCAATGGAGAGTCGAATGGAAGGAGAAGTGACCTTCTCATACAATGGATACGAAGTCACAGTATGCGGTGACGGCTACGTAACCGTCGAAGAACGAAACGAATAGAGTGGGAAGGAACTCCCTCTCGTCTGACGTACTAGTTTTTGGTCAACGGCATGAGTCGCTTCCCTGAACTGTCGCACTGGTCACTATACCGCTATGCAGCATATCCTCTGAGTCGCTCACAAGTTTTCTGACAGCACTGGGGAAGTTTGGTCAGGGCCTGCTGCATACAGGGCGCGAATGTTGCAATCGGTTCTTGTCAAACTGGTCAGAACACTTATGAATGGTGATGAGTATAGCCCTTAGCTGTTGCACCATTGAATCGGATAAATGGTTTGGAATCTGTAATACTGTGGTAACAAGACAATAACTATAGAATATATTCGTGTATTGGTACCACCCCACACAATCAGTAGAAGGGAAATTACTACCCCCTGATAGGTGGCTTGTCTTCTACAAACGTGGGGGGGGGGAGTACCCATGACACGAACATACAGGCAAAACGTAAAGCGAAGAAACGTATTGAAAGCGGCAGCAGGCGGCATGTTCCTTGGCGGAGGGGTGTCGTTTGCAGGGATCGCTAAAGCCAAAAGTGGATTGCAACGGTATATCGTTCTCTCGAATCGCGGCATTGCGAGGCAAATCGAGAATGCAGACTTCGAAGTCACCCACTCGCTCGCAGGCGATACAGTATTAATCGTGGTCGGACCCGAAGACGAGCAAAATGTGCTCGAAGATGTCGACGGCGTTCAGGACGTCGCTTTAGACTTCACCATGGAGCTTCAGGAGACTGTCACGAGCGGTATTGAACTTGATTTCGAATCATCAGTAAGCGGTAGTTGGGGCGAGACATTACCGATGTTATGGGACTTTCAGTGGGAGAAGCCACACATCGGTATCCCGGAGGCCCACGATATCGCAACCGGGTCGGGTACGAAGATTGCTATCATCGATACCGGCATTCAACCGGGACATCCCGATCTCGGGACTCTAAACGAACGCGAGAGTGTGGCCTTCATTGACGGGGATCGAATCGATGTTGGAGAGCCGGTCGATGTGTTTTTTAGTCATGGAACGATGGTTGCCGGGATCGCTGCTGCGCAAGGGAATGGTATCCTCGGTACTGCCCCGGATGCGGAACTCGTATCGATTCGGGTGTTCACGCCGGAAGGGACGACCACATTCGTGGATGTCCTGCTCGCAACCGCGTATGCAGCAGAGATTGGAGCCGATGTCGCAAACCTCAGTCTCGGGACGATACCGCTCCCGCCCCAGGTGAATGCAGGGGGTCTCAGGGCGGCCGATGAGCGTGTCGCCAACCATGCCGTCAGAGACGGTACGGTCGTTGTATATGCCGCGGGGAACTCCGCTACAAACCTACAGCGAGGTGGACTGGTTGTTTTTGGAGCCAGTATGGCAGGTACCATAGCTGCGAGTGCGACGGGAGCCGATGGCTCACTCACGTTTTATTCGAATTATGGGACGAACGTGATCGATGTCGCTGCTCCCGGCGGTGGGATGGCAGACCCAGTCAAGAGTTATTGTGGATACGCCGAATATATCGAGCAGTTCGAACCAGTTGACCCTGACTTCCCGGATGGCCCTTTCGTGGAGTTCATCGAGCCGGACGAGCGGGAATTTCCTGAAGCGGGGATAGAGACAGAAGTGTGCTTCGCCTTTCCCGACGCGGTGTTCCCGATCCCGGTAGTAAACGAGGATTTTATCTCGGAATGTTTCCCGTGTACCACAGGTGAATACCCATTTCCCCTCAACGGAATTATTTCAACGATGTACATTCCCGAGTTGGATTTACATACGTATGAATGGGAAGGGGGTACATCATTCGCGGCACCGCATATCGCCGGGCTCGTCGCCCTCGTTCGTGAGCTTGAACCGGATATGCAACCGCGACGCGTGGTAAACGAAATTAAGCAGGGTGCCGATAGAGCCGCTGGCAGAAGCGATCCCGAACTTGGCGCCGGTCAGATCAATGCCTTGACCACTTTAGAACGAGTCAAGGGATAACCAGAACGCTCCGACCTATTCCAGCTTTTCAGATTGAGAATCGGCCTTTCCCGACTCATCGACGAAGTACCAAACTGGCAGGTCGATATGATACATATGCGCGTTTTATTCATCAATTATAATATATCAATTTATTTATGGTTCCAGTCGAGTTTGCAACATCCATTCTCTGTATCCAGCAGACCTCGATTGACAGCGGTGTGGGAGTTTGGACAGAGTTTGCTGAATAGAAGGCGCGAATCTCGCACGACTCAGAGTGCGATCAGATCAACGCGGGGGGGCCGAACGCTCAGTACAGGCAATTAACACACCGTCTTCTACAGAAAGTTTACGTCAAATACCTGTATCGTACCGAGTGTGAATCACTCGATGGTAACTCGGCGAAAACTCCTTGCTGCTCTTGGAATTTCGGTGACTGCTGGCTGTATGGAACGTTTGTCCGGCACTTCTCAGTCGGGTATTCGTCTCGGTAGCCTTCGAATTGCCAATACAACAGAGGTGGCACACACGGTCGATATTTTGATCGAGAGGGGCAGCAAGTCCGTGTATCACGAGACCAGTGAAATTGCTGGGAACGATGGGGTGTGGATCGAGCCTACGTGGTCATCCGAGCCAGCGGACTACGACCTCTACTACGTGATTAGTGGATTCAACGAGTTACAAATGGCGAAGCTAAACGAACTTCACGAGGACGAGATGGAGGGCGATTGTCTATTTGCCGATCTATGGATCACTGAGGAGGTTGCCGACAGCTTCGTCACAGCGAAGGACACTGCAGAAGAAGAGATAGCTACGTGTAACTTCTGAGCAACGACCAGTACGCAGGCGTATGTAGCGGTTGGTTTCGTCCTGACTGTGTGAAATAAACAATGCCACCGTGCTGCACTCACCCTCTGAATGTTGCAAGCCGCTTCTGACAGCAGTTCGGCAACTCGTTGAATCTCTGCAAGATATAGGGCGCGAATGTGGCACGAACTGAAGACCGAGTAGCAATATCTGTGATTACCCCACCATAGGAAACGTACTGGCCGATGGATTAGTGTCCCCGACATCGTTTTCCCTTACGACTTTTAATAAGGTGTATGTTCACACGACTCATCGTTGTCGGGTTCGTGACGGTAGCACTGATGGCCGGAGTAGGAGTCGTTATGGCGGGTTCATCCGACAAAGCAAAAGCTTGCCCCGAGGATGGGAATCCAAGCGAAGGGTTGGAGAAATCGACTATCGCCTCGGAATGGAAATCACTGAATGCCGCGAAAGGGGTCAATCAAGCTTACGGTAGCGTGGGATGCGAGGCCTCGCTTCCAGACTAGCACTCATTGAACTCGCCCTTCTATTCGTATCCTATATAGCGATTGACCTAACTTTGGTAAATGGAAATGAGTGAGATACTGTGATAAATATATGCTCTGTATCTTGCACGACTCTCTTGACAGCGGTTCGGTAGTTCGTCCAACGTCTGCTGAACTCACAGCGCGAATGTGGCACGACATCTGAAAGGTTAGCATAGGTGTTGTGACGAGGGAAACCGATCAGGAAACTAGCGAGATAGTATAAGAGAAAGTTACAGTTCGAAACTCGTGTAAAATCTGTTCTGGACTATCAGGTCACACCATGACATTGACTAGTAACTTCATGACCAACAAGTATCCGACAAACAAGAGTCCACCCATGACAACCAAGAATCCGATAAACAAGAGTATCCATATAGCAAACCCATATCCCAAAATATCACCAGAGTGCATCACGGTATTTTCTACAGCATCTACAGTTGCGCTATTCACGACAACGTTCTCTACAGCATGTACAGTACTCATTGTCATCGCAAATGGCCGGTTAGATCACATATGTGTTCAGTAATACCTACCCCTGTGAGGATGGTTCGTCGCTTCATATCTATTTTCGTGAGGGACACCAGCAAGTACTTTCTGGTGAGCTAACAATAACATACTCTAAATTGGCACAGTGATGGCCCTCTCGGTTCTAGAGATTTAAGTGGAAAGATGCAATTCCGTAGTGCTGAACTCACCCTCTGGATTCAGCACGCAGTTTCTGACAAAATATGAATAGAACGTTCAGTCTCTGCTGCATACAGAGCGCGAATGCAACACTGTATTATCGAGAGAAGTGCCAATAGCTTTTAGACACCACCCAGAGTGGTTAGATGTGTGACAACAATCGGAGAATCGAATACTTCAGATATACGGTTCAGAAAGCGTCTTGTGAGGGTGTGCGTCTCAATAGTCATACTGACTGGTGTGACTGTTATTCTCGGGTACGGTGGCTGGATTCTGTTGACGTTCCCCGCCAAAGTCGGTGGCTATGATCCGAAGACAGCTGATGGGGAGCTGCTACGTGATCGGTTACTGACGTGGCCCGACCGCAACAGAGAAGTCATGCGCTCGAACGGCAGAACGAGTCTCCCGTTGAAACCGTAGTGCATTTGCGACGGTCGTCGTCTGTATCTCGCAAGCCGTTTGTGACACTTGGAGTATGTGCTGAGCGAGGTATGCAAGATACAGGGCGCGAATGTTGCACAGGTTCAAAGTCAATTTGCTAGGGGAAGTGATTGGGCACTATTGACCACAAATTGACCAGAAAGTACTTACCTATGTCAAATAGGATGGAAATTATGAATTTCTTTGAGAAATCTAACTTTACAATATTTGTAGTTATTCTCATGATGTTATTTATCGTATTTCCAGTGCCATTCATGGCGACTCATGATAGTATTCACGGGGCAACGTATGCGGTTGCTCATGAATCGACCGAAGCGTTTGACGAGGTCAAGAAGTCGCCACACATTCAACTATGGAATCCAACCCCTGTGAACAATTTATCTCCTGCATCTCAAGAAGTCTTTAAAGGGGCTAAAGAGCAGCCTCAGGACACAGGTTCTGAATACCGCCCTGCTGGGTGGCAATACCATAGTCACAAAGGCGTTCACGTCTGCCGACCTTACCTGCTTGTCTGCGACGGAGTGTCAGAGGTACCTGAGTTTCCAGTTGATGGGGGAGCCCAGAATGCGGTTGTTGGAGTGCTTGAATATGAAGACGAATTATATCTCGTAAAGGTGGATGGTGGCACTCCTACTGTCGCGGGTATAATTGATTTTTTCCTCAAAGCAATCGCATTTGGCCCATATACGTTGTTTTTGGGATTGACAGTGGTTCTGGGATTCCAACAAAAGCATAAGTTCGCTTTTGCATGGGTAGGTTTTGCGTTGGTCACAGCAGCATTTTCCTTCCCATATTTTCAGATGTTCATAGGCGAATTCCAGTCTCCCCTGCCATTTTATGTATTCGCGGGGGTGCCATGGGTAGTAATGATTGGTGGGCTTTTCCTCGGTATAGAGTCGGTTCAACGGACTGCTGAAGATCTACAAACGAATGAGACCACAAAGTCCGTCGAGATGGAGCGTGAAGATCGCTAAATTACGCAGTTATTCTTTGCTGAGTCCATCCTCTGAATGTTGCAAGCCGCTTCTGACAGCAGTTCGGTAACTCGTTGAATCTCTGCAAGATATAGGGCGCGTGTCGATCACTCGAACTTTCCGGCCTCCGGTGTTACGTACAGAGGGAGCGGGTAACGACCTCGGATGCGGTTTCGGTGAACCCACTGTTTGGGTCGAGATGCGCCGGGTACCCGTTCTTGAGCCGAGAGATCAGGCATCCGGAAACAGTAGCGTCACGAGAACGGTAGTCGTTCAGCTACAGACCTTTAGAGTTTGAAGCCGATGGTATGGACAATGGCTACTGAGGCGACGTTCACGGTTCCGTCAGACGAGTTCCCCTTGGGGACAGTGTTCAACCAACTGCCGAATGTGACGGTCACGCTGGAGCGTCTTATCCCCGCACAGGACGTGGTGATTCCCTACTTCTGGGTGCGTGGTACCGAAGTTGACGATATTGAGAGCGAGTTCACCGAGCATCCGGGCGTGAAGGGGATGCGGCTCGTTGACTCTGTCGAGGACGAGTACCTGTTACGCCTCAAGTGGGCAATGGACTACGACGACGTATTAACTGTCCTGGCAGAGACGGAGGTGCCACTGATCGAGGCTACCGGGACAAATCAACAGTGGACGTTCGAGATCCGCGGTGACAATCGAAGTGACCTCGCCGCCTTTCAGGAACGCTGTCGAGAACTGGACATCCCGGTCAAGTTAACAAAGTTGTGCGCACTGACGCCGGTTGAGACGGAGACCGAAGCTGCTCTCACTGACACCCAACAAGAGGCGCTGGTGCTTGCCTACGAGCGTGGATACTTCGAGTCACCCCGCGAGGTCACGTTGGAAGTCCTCGGCGACGAACTCGGCATCTCACAGCAGGCCGTCGGCTCCCGCCTCCGAGGGGGGCTCAAGAACGTCCTCGGAAGCACGCTCTCAGCCCTGCCGATCCAATCCAGATCGGATACTTAAATACAATTTGTACCTGAAAGAGTCACCGTGATTTCCGTCAGTCGTCTGCATTAGGATGATAACTGTGGATTCTATCGCCTTCGACTCGGTACTCGACCTATGCCAACACCAGCACCGTCGGATCGTCCTAGGGACGCTCGCTGCAGAACAGCGATCATTAACACTCAACGATCTCACGCAGGTCATCATCAAGTTCAATCATCAGACGCCAATCACAGAGATGTCTGAGGACGTACTAACAGAGATTCGCCTCTCGTTATCTCATGTCCACATCCCGAAGTTGGTCTCGGAAGGACTCACAAACTATGATTCAGAACGCCAACTCGTGGAGCCGACCGAACAATTAGAGCAGGTGCAGCCGACCCTGTCTACGATCCTTGCTGCCGATCCCACACTCGAAGCGCCGATGAAACTGTAGTATCAGACGTACCACTACCACCCAAACGATGAACTCAAACAGTGTCTTCAACTTCTACTCCGACCACAACGCCGAACTAAACTGCTACTATGACTGAAACCCACGACGACGAGATCGTTCACTGGGGATTGGATGCCGACAGAGAGGAACCGGCTGTTGCGATAGCAAAAGTGGTTGCTGACCTCACGGGAACGTCATTATCCGAATTGTCACCGGCCTACGACTACATTGACGGGATACTATCGGGGTTGTATTCGAATCCACCGGAACCAGAGGCACAGATAACGGTCGAATTCACGTACTGCGGCTACCGCATCACCGTCGAGCAGAGCGGTGCCGCTGAGTTCGTCCACGTCACGTAGCCGCTGTCGGCGGAATCCCGGATACCGGTAGTGTATGCACGCTCGATTGGACGAGGCCATCGGTCAATTCGCACGTGTAGCGAGCGGTGGTTCACCTGTTTCGGCGTGAAACAAACGATACTGTCGTGCTGTATCCATCCTCTGTATGCAGCAGCCCCGGATTGGCAGTGTTACGACAGTATGTTGAGCTGGTGCTGCATACACAATGTGAAAGTTCCAAGAATTCTGGATCGAGTTGCGAAGATAGGATTACTCAGTACAGGGTTCACAGGTAGGTGCAAATCCATACTGGTCGCGAATGCGCTGTCGAAACAGACGAGTTTCCTATTTCCCTCTCGAGCGAAGTCGAAGAACCGACAGTAGACCGCGGGAATCGATGTCGAAAACGGCTGCCGACAGATTCCTCTCGAGCCCAGTATATAAAGAGCCCATTATACAGAGGACATTGACTCATCCACGTTCGTCCCTTCTGTTCAAGTATAAGAGGTCAACCGAACATGTCCACGACTACACAAAACAGACTCGAAAGCCGATATGCAGGAATTACACTCGAAGGATACCCACACGCTCTCTCGGCGTGGTTCATCGTCGCCCTGCGGTTCGTGATGGGCGGCATGATACTGTTCGCAGGACTGGGGAAGCTCGCGTTCGTCAGCGGTGAACCGTTCGACGCCAGCGGCTTCCTCGTCCACGGCGTCGACCCGGCCAGCCCCGTCAGCGGCCTCTACGCCGCGATGGCCAGCAACGTCGCGCTCATGGAGATCATCAACGTCGTCGTGCCGATCACCCAGGTACTGATCGGCGTCGCGCTGATAACCGGTGCGTTCGTCCGTCTGGCCGCCCTCGGCGGCGCGATGCAGATGGCAATGTTCTACCTCGGCGGCTGGGAAGGCCAGTGGCTCGCGGCGTTCGACTCGACGCTGATCTACGCATTGGTCTTCCTCGCGCTCGGCGCGTTTGCCGCCGGTCGAATCGCGGGACTCGACCGCTACATCGAACAGATCGACGTCGGCGGTGAACCGCTCGTCGAGCGATTCCCCACGCTCCGATACCTCCTCGGATAACACGAGACGCCGTTCCCTTTTCTGGTCACGATTTGTGAATTACCTCACTGATTTGATCGGGTTCTTTAGGCGCCACAGCGCGTCATTGGACACCTGATCGACAAATGTGTCGGCTATCAGTGTGCACATCGTGGCAGTCGTTACTATACCAACACCGGAAATTCCGTCGAGCCTACCGCTCGAGCGGCGTCTACAGGCGGTTCAAGGCGAGTGCCTCGGGGCTTGACCCCGAGGGTGAAGCCGACAACGCCTAACCTATCAACGCTAATCCATACCTTTACAACACCCGAGTCCGTCGATTAGGGTATGGAGAAGTCGCTTACGAAGACACTCGTCTTCCAACTTCAATCCGATAACGGGCGACTTCTTTCCGAAGCGTACCACGAAGCGCGTTGGGTGTACAACCAGACCATCCAATTAGCGAAAAACGGGATGGACTGGGACGACATCTCACCACGTCTTGAAGACGAGGCAGACCTCGTGAAGAACACCACGCAACGCATTGTCGCTAAAGCACTTGATGCACTTCAGCAGTCCTACAACCGCGACGACTACAACACACCCAGTCACGAGAAAACTGGGCCATACCCGTTGCGAATGAACTTCACCGAGGGGTACAATCTCACACGCAAAGACAACGGGATACACTACCGAATCAGTGCCAAGCCGTACAATCCGGTGAAAGGTACACTTCGTGGCGCACCAGACACCCTCGAACTCCTCGAACACGCCCTCGAACGTGACGAGTGGCGTATCGGAACCGCCGAAGCGATGGCACGCAACGGAAATCACGAACTACACGTCAACGTTACTCATCTCGAAGCCACGGTTCAAGACAAACACGACGCTCAGACCATTGTAGGCGTAGACATCAACGAAGATTGCGTGGCTCTTTCAGCCCTTCGTGAAGATGACATTGTTGATTCGGTTGTCATCGACTACCCCGAAATCAAGCAAGAACGTCATCGATACTTCACGATGCGCAAGCGGATGCAAAACGCTGGCCAGACAGCGTTCGACCGCGTGTTCGAGGACAAAGAGGAACGATACGTTCACGACCAACTCCACCAAGTCTCCCGGCGAATTGTGGTGTGGGTTCAGCAATTCGTGTCGCCGCTCGTTGTGTTTGAAGACCTCAAGCATATGCGAGATTCGATTGATTACGGCACTCGGATGAATCGTCGGTTGCACTCCCTGCCGTTTCACAAACTCCGCTCGTTCGTCACGTACAAAGCGGCGTTCGAGGGGATTCCGAACGATGACATCGACCCGGCGTACACCAGCCAGACGTGTTCTTTTACTGAGTGTGAGCATACGACTCGGTCGAATCGCCGGAAGAAGCGGTTCAAGTGCAACGCGTGTGGTCGGCAAGACCACGCTGACCGAAACGCGGCAGTGAATATTGCGAAGAAAGGATTGGAGAAGTTGAATCGAAATGTGCCTGCTCTCAACACGCTTCCGGTTGTTCGGAAACTGCGACGGCAGGCATCGGGCTGTGTGAACCAGCCGACCGTGACCCACGCAACCGTTCGAGGCCACCAAGCCGATGGTCGCGTGGGAGTGTCCGATTAAACCACGGGAAGCCTCGGGGCTTGACCCCGAGGCGGTTCACAGACGCACGTCTGCACTCGAGTTCTCTCTCACCAGACAGTACGGGAATCTGTCTGAACATGGAACTTATCCAACTCGAGAACCTTTACCACGTACATGAGTGACCGGGCCGGGTCATCTGAGATGGCGTTCTGGGGAGACGCAGACGATTCCGAGGCCCTCCAGCACTATCGTACCCTCATCGAGACGATCGACGATGGGATCTATCGACTCGACACAGACGGTCGCCTCGTCGCGGTCAACGACGTCATTCTCGAGATGACCGGGTACACTCGCGAGGACGTACTCGGCGAGCACGTGTCCGTGCTCTTCGACGGCGACAGTGGGACGATCGAGCGTGAAATCGATCGACTCCGGGCGAACGCCACCGACCGAGGTGAGTCACTCGAGCGCACCGTGGGAACCGCCGAGGGGGAACGGATTCGCTGTGAAGTTCGGGAAAACTCCCTCGAGGAGGGCGGTACTGTACACGGGACAGTCGGAATCGTCCGCGAACGTTCCGAGCGTAAACAGGCTGACGCAGATGCGGACGCAGACGCGAACGCGGATACCACCGAAGCGACCGTTCGCCGTCTGTTCGAGAACGTGCCCGACAACTATCTCATCGTACAGCCCGACGAGTACGAAATCGTGGCCGTGAGCGATGCCTATCTGGAGGCAACGATGACCGAGCGGGCGGAGATCCTGGATCAGACGCTGTTCGAAATCTTCCCGGCCAATCCCGACGATCCGGCCGACGGGGTCGCGAACCTGCGCGAATCGCTCGAGAAAGTAACGGCGACCGGTGACGCCGACGTGATGTCGGTGACGCACTATCCGATCCCCGACCGTGAGTCCGATACTGGTGAATTCGAGGAGCGCTGGTGGAGCCCGATTAATTCGCCCGTATTCAGCGAGACAGGCGAAATCGAGTACATCATCCACAGTGTCGATGACGTCACCCCGATCGTCCAGGAGCTTCACACGGACGGCGAGGAGCGGCTGTTGCAAGAGTCCGACGCGACAGAATCACAGCTCACATCGGACATCGTGCTGCGCGGACAGGAGTTCCTCCAGCAGGCAAAACGAGAAGCGTTCGACCAACTCCGGGAGAGCGAAGAGCGCTTTCGCGCGTTGGTCACGACCACGTCGGACGTGGTGTTCACGACGAACGCGGACTGGAGCGAAATGCGCGGTTTAGAGGGGGCAGCGTTTCTCGTCGATACCGACGACCAGGGTTCGTCGTGGATTGAAAGATACATTCCGCCCGAAGACCAGCCACGCGTTCGGGAAGCCATTGACGACGCTATCCGCACGAAGAGCAGCTTCGAACTGGAACACCAGGTTCGTCGTGATGACGGCACAGTGGTCTGGGTTGCCTCGCGTGCCACACCGCTCCTGGACGAGGATGGAGAAGTGACGCAATGGTTGGGAGCGGCGAACGACGTAACCGAACGGGTCGAACGCGAGCGCGAACTCGAACATACGAAAGAGCGACTGGAAGCGGCAGCCGAAGCTGGTGCTGTCGGAACGTGGGAGTGGCACATTTCCGATGACAGGATGGTCACGGATGCGCCGTTCGCCAAGACGTTTGGGATCGATCCCATTGCGGCCACCGAGGGCGTCCCGCTCGACGATTTCGTCTCGGCCATCCACGACGACGATCGCGAGCGAATCGAACGAAAGATCGAGGACGCCATCGAATCGGGAGACGAGTACGAAGAGGAGTACCGCGTCTGGAACGACAACGACGAACTACAGTGGGTCGTTGCGCGCGGTCACGTCGAGTACGACAGGGACGGGAATCCAGTGACGTTCCCCGGCGCCCTGGTCGATATCACCGAGCGCAAACAGTTCGAGCAGATGCTCGAGGAGTCCAACGAGCGCCTCGAACAGTTCGCGTACGCCGCCTCACACGATCTGCAGGAGCCATTGCGGATGGTCACGAGCTATCTCCACCTGCTCGAACGCCGCTACGTGGACGAACTCGACGAGGACGGCGAGGAGTTCATCGAATTTGCCGTCGACGGTGCCGACCGTATGCGCCACATGATCGAGGGGTTGCTCGAGTACTCTCGGGTCGAATCCCGGGGCAATCCGTTCGAATCGGTCGACCTGAATACCGTATTTCGAGACGCCTTGACAGACCTTCAGGTGAAGAGTACGGAGACCGACGCCGAGATCACTGCCGACGACTTCCCGACCGTGCGGGGCGACCCCAATCAACTTCGGCAAGTGTTCCAGAACCTCCTCGACAACGCGCTCGAGTATAGCGGTGACGAACCCCCGCGTGTCCACGTTTCAGTCGAGCAGCGTGGGTTCCAGTGGGTGATTTCGGTTCGCGACGAGGGGTTCGGGATCGATCCCGACGAGGCGGGCCAGATTTTCGATGTGTTCCAGCGACTCCACAGTCGTGACGAGCACGAGGGCACAGGGATCGGCCTCGCCCTCTGTGAGCGAATCGTCGAACGTCACGGCGGCACCATCTGGGTTGAGTCTGAGCCGGGCGAGGGCTCGACGTTCTCGTTCACGCTCCCTGCGGCAAGCCGCGACGAGACGTGAATTTCCTGGGCCGAGGTCGCCACTCCCCGTTGATCGACCTCCACTGACGGGTGCATTCGCGCCCTGTATGCAAACCGCTCATCTCTCAAACCAGCACACGTCTACGGAGGGGAGCCCCACTGCGTACGACGAGGAGGACGTCATCAGGGCAATAGCTCCTCGAACGACTCGACGAACGCGTCGATTTCTCGCCAGTCGACGTGCCCTCGGTCGCGAAGCGCGTCCAGTTCGGCATCACGCCCGATGTGACGCCGAACGAATCGTTTCAACAGCCCGTACTCTCGGTACTTCAGCGTCCCGGCGACGACGTGGATGAGATCCGGTTCCCAGCCGGCCGCATCCAGGAACGCCTCCGCGTGCTCGTCGGCCTCGAGGCGCGCCTCGTGAACGGGTTTCGTGGCGGCGAGTTCCGTCGAGAAGAGCGCCGACGGGCGTCGGGTCAGGACGTCGGCGTGGGATCGAACGAACGATTCGGCGTGACCGGGATGGCTACCGAGGTGGATCGCGATTCCGATGACGATTCCGTCGTAGTTCGAGGGGGTGATGTTTTCCGGCGGCCGTTTCGTGCTGATGACGATCGGGTCGTGGCCAGCGTCCTCGAGTCGATCGGCGATGTGGTTGGCTATGACCGCAGTCTGTCCCTCGCTCGAACCGTAGCAGACGAGCACACGAGCCATCGGATCTCTACCCTTTCGACGCCAGGTGGTATCAAGTGTCGGCCGGCAACCTGCTCGTCACGCGCTTTGTGTTGCGCTCGAGCGAGACCGTCCCGTCGCACCGTGTATTCGAGTGTGAACAGGTTGTCACGTCCGGTTCACGAGACGAATCATCCCCGATCACTCGAGCACGACCGTCTCGCCCAGTTCAGGTGCTCGAGCGTCGTAGCCTGCCTCCCGAAGTTCCCCCGCGAACCACCCACACCGGTCGCCGTGCGTGACGAGGACGGACGCCTCCTCCCGGTAGGGCTCGAGAAACGCCTCCAGCCCCGCCCGATCGGCGTGGGCCGAGAAATCGTACTGTTCGACCTGTGCACTGACCCGCATGGCCCGGCCGTCGATGGTGGCGCTTCCGGTCTCGAGCAACTCGCGGCCAGGGGTACCCTCGACTTGGTAGCCAGTGAGCGCGATTTTGTTCGTTGGGTTCGATCGGATCGCCGGCACGTACGTCATCGCGGGGCCACCGTGGAGCATCCCGCTCGTGGTGACGATGACGGTGTTTTGCTCGGCGATTCGTCTCCGCTGGCCGTCCCGACCGTCGACGAAGCGTGCGTGACGTTTCGCCCGGCGCAGGCGGTCGGGATCGCGCAGAAAGGCACGGTTTCGCGGCCGGGAGAACAACTCGGTGACGCGCGTGCCCATCCCGTCGACGTAACACTCGAGGTCGGCCTCGGCACAGAGACACATCGCCTCCTGGGTGCGGCCGATGGCGAAGGCGGGGACGACGACGGTACCGCCCTCCCAGAGGGTGGCCTCGAGGCTCGCGACGAATTCGCGTTCGATCTCCGCCCGCGGCGGGCGGCGGGTGTCGGCGTAGGTGCTCTCAGAGACGACGACGTCGGCGTCGGGGCGAGCCGTCGTCCCGGCGACGAGTTGCTGCTCCTCCGTGTGGAAGTCGCCGGTGTAGAGCAGACGCGTCTCCCCGTCGTCGACCAGGACGTGGGCGCTCCCCGGGACGTGGCCGGCGTCGAAGAACGTGACCTCGTAGCCAGCGGCCTCGAACGGGTCGCCGTAGGCGTGGGTTTCCGACACCTGCGTCAGCCGGGCGAGTTCGGCCTCGGTGAACGGACAGTCGTAGCTCCCGCCGTGGAGTTTGATGGTGTCTCGAGCGAGCACCATCGCGAGCTCGTACGTCGGCGGCGTCCAGTGGATCGGCGGGCGGGCGTCACCGGAAAGCAGCGCTGGAATCGTCCCGACGTGGTCGAGGTGGCCGTGGGAGACGATCACCGCCTCGGGGTCGGGTTCGTGCAGTGGAAACGAAGGGGGGTTGCCCGAGTCCATCCCGAAATCGAGCAGGAGGCGGCCGTCGATCAGGAGTGCGCTCCGCCCGATTTCGCGAGCGCCGCCGAGAAACTCGAGTTCCATTACCCGGAGATGGGACTGACGGGGTTTGGGTTCGACGGTTTGGGTTCGTCTCGATTCACTCGCGATACCGGGTACGGACGGTCACACCTCCGGGTCGACGATCGTCCGCAGCCAGACGTCGAGCAGACAGACCACGAGCACCGAGAGCGGGATGGCGACGTCGACGAAGCTGACGGCGTCGATCTGCAACGCCGTGACGACGAACGGAGCGCCCGGATCGAGCGCCCCAGGAATCGACCGGGCACTCAGGAACGCGAGCGCACCGACGTAGAGGGCGAACCAGACGCCGCCACGTTTCCACTCCCCGAGGTACCAGTGGCCGAGGCCCGCGGCGAACACCGTGAGCAGGTAGGCGGGCCAGGGTCGGTCGCGTGCGGTCATCGGTCGTCCTCGGACGAATAGTGCGTGCCGCCGGGTTCGTCGCGGTCGTGGCCCTCGTTGCCATCAACATCGTTGACGCTCGCACTCGAGCGGTCGGTATCGGAATGAGCGTCATCGGAACCATCGGAACGATCGCAACTATCGGTACCATCGGAGCTTTCGGAACCATCGGAACCATCGGAGCTTTCGGAACGAGAGCCCTCGGCACCGTGGCCATCGGTAGGCTGGCCCTGACCCTCGAGTTCCTGCTCGAGCAAACGAACCGGCCGCCCGAGTACCTCGAGCGTGTAGGCGTCGATCTCGTCCCGGGTCTCGAGTTGGCCATAAGCGTCGCGGGCCGTCTTAAGCGAAGCCGCGAGCGCCGATTGGTCGCCGCTGTCACCGGAAGACATCGACATCGGCGGCGAACCTGCATCGTCCTCGAGCACCCGACACAGCCATCGGTGGAGAGAGTCAGCATCGCCAGCGACCCTGAGATACCGGTGATCGGCCAACGCGACGGCTGCCTCGGCGTCGACGATCGCACCGAGGGCATGACCGTACGCCCGAATCGGGTCGTGAAGGGCGTCCGGACGGTCGCCGACGATGGCCCCCAGTTCACAGGCACAGCCACAGAGGACGGCCATCGGAGACCGGGGGTCGCCCGATCGGCCAGCCCCCGCTGCGTCGGCCGTTCGTGAAAACGCCGCCACGAGATCGCTCGAGGCACTCGTCACGGTGCGGATGCAAGCCACCACGCGGCGATCCTCGAGCGGCGACGCCGTCACGGCGCTGTGGGCTCGAGCGAACAGAAAGTCACTCGCCAGCAGCGCCGTCGTCGGATCGAGGGGCCGCCCCGTCGAGAACGGACGTCCGTCGGCATCCGATCGATCCTCGAGCATCATCGTCCCACGGATCCTCGCATATCCCTCGAGAGCGATCAGTGAGGACGTCAGCGCCTCGAGCGGTGGCGAGGACGACGAGTCAGCCGTCGCCACAGTCCGACACATAGTCGCCGGGAGCGCGTCCGACGGGGATGGACACGCCGAAGAAACGACGGCACGGACGGCCGGCGAGAGCGTCGACTCCGGATAGTCGGTGGCGATTCCGTCGGAACTGAGTGGATCGTCGAAACTCATGTTTCTGCAGGTGTCGGTGTCACGTCGTCGCCGACGACGTTCTCGGTCCAGGTTCCACGGAGGAACCAGATCGCGGTCACGATCGCCGAGAGGACGTACGAGAGGGCGATGGCGTACCAGACGCCGTAAATGCCCATCCCGAAGTGGAGGATGGCGATTGCCGAAATCGGGATGCGGTACAGCCAGAGCTCCTGAATTGAGAGTACCATCGCGGCACGGGTGCTCCCGCTGCCACGGAGCCCACCGAGGAGCACCTGAAAGACGCCCATGAAGATGTACGACGGGCCGGCGATCAGGATGAACGCCGCACCGAATCTGACGACGTCCTCGCTGCCTTCACCCTCGATGAACACTGCCGTGATCGGCTCCGCGAGCGGATAGGCGACGGCGACGACGACGACGAAGATGCCGACGACGACGACCGAACTCAGTTTGACAGCCCGCCAGGCACGGCTCACCTGCTGGGCCCCGAGGTTCTGACCGACGACGGTCTCCGTTCCGCGAGCCAGACCGAGCGCCGGCAAGAACAGCAGCGACGAGAGGCGGTTCGCGATACCGTAGGCCGCAACTGCGTCCGTGCCGGCGATCGCGACCAGTGCGGTCAACAGCGCGATGCCGGACGCCCGGAAGCCCTGCTCGGTCGCCACCGGGGCACCGATCTCGAGGATCTTCCTGACCGTCGGCAGGTCGAGCCACAGGTCGCCGAGTGTGGGCTCGAGGCCGACCCGGCCGGTAAAGAGCAGGTAGAGGCCAACGATGGCGGCGACGCCGCGTGAAAAGACGGTCGCGACTGCCGCCCCCTCGACGCCGAAGCCGGTGAAGCCGGTCTGGGCGTACAGCGAGGCCTCGAGTGCGGTCGCACCGAACCAGGCGAACAGCGGGTTCTCGCTGAAGCCGAGGATCAAGAACGGGTCGAGAACCATATTGATCGTCACGCTGATCCCCATCAGGTAGAGCGGCGTCCGGGTGTCACCCCACCCGCGAGACAGCGCGTCGAAGATGAAGAACCAGAACATGAAGCCGACGCTGACGAAGATGATTCTGGTGTAGTTGACGGCGTAGGTGTACGCCGGCGTACCGGGGTCAGCACCAACCAGCCGTATCAGCCACGGCGAGAGGGCGAAGCCGACCACACCGAAGACGATTGCGACGATCGTCACGAACGAGAGCGTCTGGCCGGCGACGTGGTGGGACTTCGTGAAATCCCCGGCACCCTTGTACTGGGAGACCAGCACGGTGCCGGCGACGGTGAGGCCACCGCCGATGCTCACCATTAGAAAGACGATTGCCCAGGAGTACGACAGCGCCGCAACGGCGTCACTGCCGAGTCGGCCGACCCAGAAGGTGTCGGCCAGGTTGTAGCCGACCTGGAGCATCTGGGAGAGCACGATCGGGGCCGACAGCACGAGTAGCGGCTTGAACAGCCCCCCGTCGGTGACGTTTACCGATCGGTCGCGTTTCTCGCTCATTCGACGTCGTCACCGGCCGCGTCCGTCTCTGTGTCCGTCCCCGCATCCATCCTCGAGGGCCGTTCATCGGCCGTGTGTTCAGCGTTCGCGTCCTCGCCGGCATCATCGTTGGTCGCGCTCGAGACCGCACCCCGCGTCGGAAACTCGACGTCCTCGGCGAGCAACTCGTCGAAAATTTCGGTGGCGATCCCCGACCGAACCTCCTCGAGGTAGGCGTCCCGGCCGATCGTCAGCTGGCGAATCCGAGCACCATCCAGCGCGGCGATCAACAGTGCGGCGGTCGCTTCGGGGTCGTGGTCGTGGAAGTCACCCGACTCGAGCCCGGCCCTGAGAATCTCCTCGAGCGCCGATCGAAGCGCGTCGTCGCTCCGACGCAGCTGTTCCTGGAATCGGTCGTTGTACGGCGCTTGCGCGCGAAGTTCGAGCATCGCCGTGTGAAAGGACGTCCGCTCGTCGTCGGCCGGGTCGTACAGGAACCAGTCGACGAACAGCGCCAGCCGTTCGACCGGCGGGCGGTCGCGGCTCTCCTCGACGCGCTCGTCGAAGTGCTCGAGCAAGAAGTCGAAGAAAGAGACGACGATGTCCTCCTTGGAGTCGTAGTGATAGAACAGCAGGGACTTGCTCTTGTCCGTCCGGTCGGCGATCGCCTGGGCCGTCAGCTCGGTGTAGCCGTGCTCGCACAACGCCTCGTAGGTGGCGTTCATTATCTCGTCACGGGCGCTCTCGTCGGTCACTAACTAACCGGTTAGTCAGCCAGCTAAAAGGGAGTTACGGTTCGAAACACCGTTGCCGGCATCGTCATCTCCACGTTGCCACGCGAGCCGCCACAAACAATGTGCCCAATCGACTCGACTACCCGTCCTCGAGCCCCTTCGCAATATCCTGCAGACTCGAAGCCGGCGGTTCCCGCGCGTCGTAGACCGCCGTCTCGCCGGGGGCACGGAAGCCGTACAGGAAGTCCGGTTCGACGACGTCGACGAGCACCGAGCCGCCGGTTCGAACGTCGTGGTCGTCGACCCAGTCGGGGAGCAGATCGACACCCTCCCGCGGGTCGCGCGCAGCCGCAGGGCTCTCGTAGACCCCGGGAACGGTGACGACGTCGCCCATCAATCCCTGATCGATCCGGCCGAACCGCTCGTGCTCGTCGAGGACGATTCGAACCACCTCGCCCCCATCCGACGGGAACTGAGCCGCGTCTGCCGCATCAATCTCGACCCGGACGCCCGTCGCCGTCTCCGCGAGCGTCGCCCTGATCGTGTCGACTGACGGGTTGTCACTCGAGATTCGATCGGCCATTGAAAATCCTCGTGGGCTTACTCGTCGGCGTCGTCGCCGTCGTCGGCCGACTCGAGACCGAGCAGACTCTCGACGCTCTCGTCACCGCGGGCGACGATCGTGGCGTTGATCTGGGCCGTCTCGTCGGAGAGCTCGCGGCCACGGGCCGTGATCCGGCGGCGCTCGCCCTCGCGATCTGGCTTGTAGCCGGTCTGGCGCTCTTTCATCAGGACTTCCTTGAGCTGGCTGCCCGCGACCGTCTCGTTGTGCGGGCGGCCCGCGTTGTCCGAGCCACCGGTGAGCTCGAGCGTGTAGCCATCGAGGCCGACGGCCGAGCCGTCGACTTCCTCGCCGAGCTCCTTGCCGATGAATCGGTTCGCATCTTGCCCTTCCGCCTCGAGCTGGTGGGCGAGCCCCGACTCGGGGTCGCCAACGACGACAGTGAAACTTGCCATGGGCGGCCAAAAACGGTCTGCGGTGAAAAATACGTCGATCGACCTTTTACGCTGTGTTCGTGCGCGCTGTTGCTCGGGAAAAGGTCGATCAAAAGCACTCCGTTCCGGAACGCAATGCGTTCCTCCACATCGAACGTCGGCCCATTCGCTCGGCGTCGCCTCGCTCGTGGTTGGAATGCTGGAACCGCCTGCCCTCCCCCGACGCACACGACCAGCGCGTTGCGCTGGCATGTGCTCGCGGCCGTCGTTGATTTAGCGATGGCGGATCGTCGATCCGAAACACTTCGAACACTCAAATACGGCGGCCCCGTACGCTCGAGCGTGCCACTCGATCCCGGCTCCCTCGAGATCCGCCTCCGTCGCAAATTCGGCGGGACAAGGGGCCAATCCCGCGTCGTCGTCCGGCAAGCCGTCGACCTTGACGATTCGGGACGGTACGAGGCCGACGTCGGTGCCGAATTGACCAACGACGTCGTGCTCGAGGAGCTTTCTGACGCCCCCAACGGCACCCCCGCCGAACGCTGGAACTGGTGGGTCGGGTCGCTCGAGATCGCCTACGGGGGGTACGGGCAGTTCAGCATCCAGCGGTACCGGAATCGATGAGTTGACTTCAAACAGTGTAGTGTTTTGCTATAGAAAACATAGTATTTGGAGAGCACTCGAGAGAGGAACTGACGGTGCGCTCGTGAATTACGACCGACTTGGCCCGCCCTTGCTCTGAACCCGCCAACTCCCTTCGAGGCCGCAGGCCTCGCGAACCTCGTAGACGATCTCGGTTTCCTCACCGATCTCGGAACCGCCCTCGAGTGCCTCGACCCGGATCGGGACATCGAGGGTACTGCCACAGCAGCCGACGCCGACGAACTCCTCCCAGATATCGCCCGGCTCCGCCGCCGTTCGCGTCTTGCGGAGAAACGCCTTGAACGACGGTTTCTCCACTTGAAACCGTCCCCAGTCCGAGAGGTCTTCGGGATAGGAGATCACGAGTCGATCCGCGACGGCCCCCTCCACGGCGTTACCCTCCGTCGTTGCGTCTGGGTGTGTTTCCATACGGCCGCTACGGCCTCGAGTCGCTTTACGCCATCTGTTTTGTTCCCCGACCCAGGGCGTGAAAGTTGGTAGCGGAATTAAGAAGGCTTACTTACGCCGACTCCTACACCCGAGTATATATGGCGACGCTCCAGGTACCGGAGATCGACTACACCCGGTACACCAACCGCCAGTTGGCGGCGGTTCCGCTCGCAGTCCTCGCCTTCGCGCTCCTCATCCTCGCCGGTGGCTATCTCGTCTACGGCTCCCCGGTCGCGCTCGGCACGGACTTCGCAGGTGGAACCGAACTGACGATCGAAACGACGAGTTCGGAATCCGAAATCGAATCTGCATTCAGCGTCGAACCCGAGTCAGTACAGTCGGTACAGGCCGCTGAAAACCAGTACCTCGTCCAGTTCGCCCCGACCGATGCCGACGTCGCCGAGGAAGCCGAGGCGAACCTCGAGCCGGTCGAGGGCAATGACGGTGTCGTCCAGCTCACCGCTGAAACGTCCGCGAGCTTCGGTGCCGCCGCCCAACAGACTGCGATTCTCGGACTCGGCGCTGCGTTCGTGGGTATGAGCATTCTCGCGTTCCTCCTCTTTCGGACGTTCGTCCCGTCGATCGCAATCGTCGTCTCGGCGTTCTCCGACATCGTGATCCCGCTCGCGTTCATGAACATCGTCGGCATTCAGCTCTCGCTCGGTACCGTCGCCGGCCTCCTGTTGATCATTGGGTACTCGGTGGATTCGGACATCCTGCTCAACAACCACATCCTCAGGCGAGGCGGTGACTTCTACGAGAGTACCCACCGGGCGATGCGAACCGGCGTCACCATGACCGTCACCTCGATGGCTGCCATGCTCGTGATGGCCATCTCCGCGTGGGCCCTCGGCGTCGAACTCCTGATGTCGATCGGCCTGATCCTCTTCGTCGGGCTGGCCGCCGACCTCATGAACACCTACCTGCTGAATCTCAGCCTGCTTCGCTGGTACAAGTTCGAGGGGGTGGCCCGATGAGCCCGATTCAGTCCATCAAGGCGAACTGGCGCCTGCTGTTGCTCGCGCTGTTTCTCACCCTCTCACTGGTGTTCCTCTTTTACCCCGGTGGGATCATGGCCGACGACTCCTACGTCACCGAGAACGACTCCACCACCACGAGTTACCACAACCTCGAGTTCGGCCTCGGCCTCGACGGCGGGACGAAGATCAGCGCCCCCGTCGTCGGTTTGACCGTCGAGGACGTCGAACTCGATACCGACGACCCCAACGAGGTCGACCAACGCGCCCAGGAGATCCAGGCGAGCGTCTCCGAGGAACTCGGTCTCGAGACCGGCGATGCGCTCGTCAGAACCGACCCCCAGAACCTCCTCATTAGCGTCGAGATATTCACCAACGAGTACACCGAAGCGGAGTTCGCCACCGCGCTCCAGAACGCCGGCCTCGACGTGACCGAGGACGACGTCCGACAGGGCGTCACCGCCGAAACCCGCAGCGACATCGAGACGACCATCGACCTGCGGATCAACGAAGCCGGCCTCGCGGGCAGCCGCGTCTCACAGGCCGAGATGGACGGTACCTTCTACATCGTGACCGAAGCGCCGGGGATGACTGACGACGAACTCCGGGCGCTACTCCAGGATCGCGGCATCGTCGAGATCCAGATGCACTACCCCGATGGCGAAGGCGGCCAGCAAAACGAGACGGCGCTCGTGCAGGCCGACTTCGGCCAGATCGGGACGGCCTCGTACAACACCGAGCAGGGGTACCACTACGTCCCCGTCTCCGTCAATCCTGGGCCAGCCGAGGAGTACCAGCAACGGATGGTCGAGACCGGCTTCACCCAGAACCCACACCAGTGTGACTACGGCAACCCCGAACACGAAGGGAGCAACTACTGTCTGCTCACCGTCGTCGACGGCGAGGTCGTCGACGCCCACAGCCTCTCGCCCAGCCTCGGAGCCAACATGGAATCCGGCGAGTGGGCCAGCAGCGGCACCTTCGAGATGATTACGCCGAGCCAGCAAGATGCCCAGGCGCTGTCGGTCAACCTCCGTGCCGGCGAACTGCGCGCCCCGCTCGACTTCGAACGCGATCAGACCTACAGCATCAGCCCGGCACTGGCCGACCAGTTCAAAAACTACTCGCTGCTCATCGGTATCCTGTCCGTGTTGACCGTCAGTGGCGTCGTCTACCTGCGCTACGGGGATCGCCGCGTCGCCTTGCCGATGATCGTCACCGCCCTCTCGGAGGTCGTCATCCTGCTCGGCTTCGCCGCCCTCCTGCGGATGCCCCTCGACCTCTCTCACGTCGCCGGCTTCATCGCCGTCGTCGGTACCGGGGTGGACGACCTCATCATCATCGCCGACGAGGTGTTAGACGAGGGTGACGTCAACTCGAGACGCGTCTTCGAGTCCCGCTTCCGGAAGGCGTTCTGGATCATCGGGGCCGCCGCTGCAACGACGATCATCGCGATGTCGCCGCTGGCCGTCCTGAGCCTGGGTGACCTCCGTGGGTTCGCCATCATCACGATCCTCGGCGTGCTCATCGGGGTGCTCATCACCCGGCCGGCATACGGTGACATCCTGCGCCGACTGCTGACGGACAAATAAGATCGACAAATCTGGTACAATCAGGTCTGTTGATAATAGTCAGAGAATGGTTCGGCAACTACTGTAAAGGCCGGGACTCTCTCCTTGATTCAGGTAGGACTGGATCCACCGAATGCGGAACGACACTCGAGAACGGCCAGGGTCACTCGAGTTCTCGTACCATTACGATCGCATCCTCACCGTCGTCGTAGTACCGGGGCACTCGCCGCAGGGGGTCGAAGCCGAAGCGTCGGTAGAGGCGTTTGGCCCCCTCGTTCGACTCGCGCACCTCGAGTTTGACCGAGCTTACACCGTGACTCGAGAGGACGGCGAGCGAGCGGCCGAGCAGCGCCGACCCGACGCCGTCGCCTCGGCACCCGGGATGAACGGCGACGTCTTTTATGTGGCCGATATCACGTCCGTAGTTCGGCGTCACGTCCGAGACGACGTAGCCAGCGATCTGGGCCTCGACCGTCTCGGCGACCAGAAAACCGGGTTCCCCGAGGAAGGTCTCGAACGCGTCGTAGGGCCACGGCTGGGGGAAGGAGGCGTTCTCGATTCGGACGATCGCGAGCAGGTCGACACGTTCGGCCTGCCGGATGGACAGGCCACCTCGCGTCGTCGCCGAACCGTGAGTCGTCACGTTCGTTCGTACTCGCCGCAGGCTAAAAGCATATGCGACCGTTCAGGCTTCGGCCCACCAGCCAGTCCGACTCGAGGACGCCGGCCGTTCGACGATCACTCCTCGACTGTAGTGATCGAATCCTCGACGTGGGTCGCCTGCTGCTCGAGGTCGGCCGCCAGCGTTCGCGCTTGCTCAGGCGTCAACCGCAGTTCCTCCATATGCGCCGGCAGATGTTCCTCGGTCATGTTGTCGAGTTCCACCTGGAGTGAGACGTGGTCGGGAGCCGTTCGATCGGCGGTCGCGTCAACAACCGCGAACGCCCCGTGCTCGAAATCGCGCCCTTTGACGACCGCGTCGACGAGATCGAGGGTCGTGTACGCGGTTACGCGCATGAGTCGGTCGGCCATCGTCAATCGTCCGAGGCGATCGGCGAGCCGTCAGGCTGTGCCGGCGCGGGGCTCTCGTCGAGGGCGTCCTGATCGGCGTAGGGGTACCACGTCCGCTTCGTGTTGTGCATGAAGGGATCCTCGTAGCTCGTCTCCTCGGGCTCGATCAGCGCAGCGAGTTCGTCGTCGTCTCGAGCGGCGACGAACTCGCGGAAGGACTCCTCGCCTGCTCGCTGTTCGGCGAAGCTCTCGAGGAGGTTCGCGATTGCCCCTGGCACCTCGTCGACCGGGATTCGTTCGGCCACCCAGGAGGCGAACTGGGGGTGCTCGCCGAGGCCGCCACCGAGGCCGATGTCGAGCGCCTCGACGGGTTCGCCGTTCTTGCGGGCTTTCATCCCACGCAGGGAGACGTCGGCGATCTGGGGCTGGGCACAGGAGGCCGTACACCCCGAGAGGTGAATGTGGAAGTCCTCGACTCCATCGGGAAGCTCGACGTTGTCGACTAGCCACCGCGAGAAGCGCACCTGCCGGTTCTTGGTCTCGACGATCGAGAGCGAACAGAACTCGGTGCCGGTACAGGCGATCGAGCCGCGCTGGAACGGGTGGGGATCGGGACTGTAGCGCTCGAGTTGGGGTTCGTCGAGCAGCGCCTCGAGGTTCTCCTCGGGGACGTCCGTGAAGACGACGTTCTGACGCTGGGTGAGCCGCACTTCGCCGGAGCTGTGTTTCGCGGCGACCTTGGCCAACTCGAGGGCGTCGTCGGCCCCGATTCGACCGACGAGGACGTTCAACCCAACGTAGTAGTTGCCGTCGACTTGCTCGTGGACGCCGACGTGGTCGTGCTTGCCGTCGGCCTCGCCCGCGTTGTAGGAGTACGATTCCCGCAAATCCTGGCCGGCCGACTCGAGGTCGAACTCGACGAACTCCGACTGGAGCACGTCCCGAACCTTCTCGGGGCCCCACTCGTTGACGAGGAACTTGATGCGGGCCGCGTACCGGTTCTCCCGGTTGCCGTACTCGCGGAACAGCGCGGAGATACCGCCGGCGACCTCGACGGCCTGTTCGGGCGTGACGAAGACGTCGATGTCGCGAGCGAACCGTGGTTCGTTGCGTGCGAGGCCGCCACCGACGCGGACGTTGTAGCCCCGAACCGCCTCGCCGTCGATCGTTTTCTCGGCGGGCTCGAACGCGAGGTCGTTGATGTCGCCCTGCCCACAGCCCTCCGAACAGCCCGTCACCGACACCTTCCACTTCCGGGGGAGGTTCGAGTGCGCCTCGTTGCGTTTGAACGTGTCGTGGAGGTCGTGAGCCAATGCGTGCGCGTCGACGAACTCGTGTGCGTCCTTGCCGGCGACGGGACAACCGACGATGTTGCGCCAGGAGTCACCACACGCCTGTACGGCCGAGAGGCCGACCGCCTCGAGCCGTTCGAAGATCGCCGGCACGTCCTCGAGGTTGATCCAGTGAAACTGGATCGCTTGCCGGGTCGTCACGTCGAGCCAGCCGTTGCCGAACTCGGGGTTCTCGACCGGGCCGGTCGAGTACTCCTGGGCGAGCTCGGCGAGGACACGAAACTGCCCTGGCTCGAGGATCCCGCTGGGTGGCCCGATTCGCAACATGAAGTAGGACTCCTGGCCGGCACGCTGGTGGTACAGACCGTACCACTTGAACCGCTCGAACCAGGCGTCTCGCTCGTCCTCGGGAATGGACTCCCAGCCGGCCTCGGCGAATCGCTCGAGTTCGGCACGGATGTCCGTCCCGTACAGTTCGTCCTTCCAGGCTTCGACGTCGCTTGGCATCTGTCCACGCCTAGGGCGACCGCCTACAAGTTCGCGGTCGTCCCGTCAGTTCTGCCCGTTGCTCTGCACTGGCGGCCGTATTTGCCAGCCGATCCTGTCCGGTTTGGAAATCACTTACGGTGACGACGGCTCGAGCGTCGACTGGACGCCCGCAGCCCCGTACGGCTCGAACGCGCCGTCGACGACTCGCCCAACGGCCAGCCGATCGATCGTCGACCGCTGCCCACACTCGAGACACTGCCCGACCGTTCCGGCGACGATGCTGGTGCCGTCGACACCGACGTCGGTGAAGCCTTCGAGCAGGACGGCCGCCGGTTCACAGCCACAAAAAGGGCCGCGAGCGAGCGTCCAGACGTCGCTCACGCCGACTTCCCTCGAGTCGTTCACGCTGATCCAGGCCCCGTCGTCGAGCGTCCGAACGGCGATCGTCATGCCCTCACTTCGGGTGGAACCCACCTTCGTCCATCGACCCGTGCAATGCTTACCAACCCCATGACGCCGAACGCGGCGAAAATCGATCGACTGCAGCCGAGTTCCGGCCTCCAGGCGGCTCCGAGATACCAGCAATCGTTACCCGATAACGGGAGACCGGGTAGCGATTGCACCTGAAGCCGGGCTTATGCCTCGATGAGGCGAACGGCCGATAATGACCGACGAGCAGCCGCCTGTCGAGACCCCAGTCAGCGACCCACCGGCCCGACCACAGCGACAGCACGTCTCAGCCGACGTTGCCCCCGAGATGTACCGGGGTCGGTCGCGGGATACTGTGGACGAGTTCGATCGGAGGACGGAACGATGACGCTCTCGGACACACGGGAGCACGCCCACGGATCGGACGTCGTCGACGAGGCGGCCGAGCAATCGACGGTGGATACCAGCGAGGACGGGACACCGGACGAGGAGAGCGACCGACCAGACACGTCCCACCTCGAGGACGTCGAGGTCGGCGCTGGCTGTACCGAAATCTGGGAACACCTCGCATCACAGCGCGAGAACCAATCGGAGGGCGGGCAGTGAGACGCAGTACTCGCCCGCTTGGAACCCTTTTTATCGGTTCCCGCGCTAGCACACCTACATGACGGATGACCCCCGGCGCGACCGTCTGTCGAGCGACGACGAGCGCCCGCACACGGCGATTCCCACCGATCGCGAGTCGCCAGTCGGTGCCCCGGTCATCCGCGGCGACGAATCGATCACCGGCAGCCACGCTCGCCGCGCCGTCCAGTTCGATCCGGACGATCCTGACAGCCTCGCCCTCGCCGCCGAGACCGTCGGCCAGTTCGCCACCGGCCCCGATACCGGTGACCACCTCTACATGCTCCGCGGTGCTGCCGCCTGTGCCGCCCTCGTCCGCGGTGAAGGCTCGTACAAAGCCGCCGCCGAACGGGCGAGCACCACGCTCGAGGACGAAGACGCGAGCGACGAGGACGGCGATGCTGCCGACGGCGACAGCGAGCCCGACCAGACAGTCTCCGTCTCGTTCATCCGCAAGTGGGCTCGCGTCCACGACCTCCCCCGATCGGTTCGCCGCCAGGTCGCCCTCGGGGAAATCGCCCCCTCCGCAGCGAAACACGTCGCCCGGGTCGGCGGTGAAGCCAGACTCTTACTCGCCTGGGCCATCCTCGACGGCGATCTCACCGTTCGCGACGTTCGCACTGCAGCCAGCCGAATCAACGACGGCGAGCCAATCGAGCGCGTTCTCGCCGACTACGACGTCGCCCTCGGACGCCTCGAGGTTACCCTCCCGGCAGCGGCCTACCGCGACCTTCGTCGCGCCGCCTCGCTCGAGGGGGTCGATCCAGGTACCATCGTCGCCGACGCGCTCGAGGAGTACCTCGAGTGACACGGCTCGACGGGTAGCGAGGCGAGAACAAAAACGGTGGCCACCTACAGCGTACCTTCCGTGCCGAGATACCGCCGTGCCGTCTCCGCGAGTACCTCGGTGGCCTCGAGTACCTCCGTCCACTCGATCGTCTCCTCGGGGAAGTGAGCCTGCTCGATGCTCCCCGGGCCGAACAACACGGTTGGAATCCCCGCTGCGACGTAGTGGCGGCTGTCGGCACCGTAAGTCGCCCCCAGCGGTTCCGTTCTGGTGTCCCCGTCCGCGTCCGTGTCCATGTTCGCGTCCCTGTCCGTGTCCGTTGCTCCAACAGCGGACATGCCAGCCTGTAACGACCGCACCACCGGTTCATCGGCATCGATTTCCGCCGGTTCGAACTGCACCGAGAACCGCTCGAGCGCCGGCCCCTCGATCCCCGCCGGCCACTCCGACACTGTTCCCGGCTCTGAATCAGACCCCGACCCCGATCTCGGCCGAAGCGACTCGAGACGCTCGCGAAGGCTGCGTTCGACCTCGGTAACCGTCTCGCCGGGGGCGACACCCACACGAATCTCCGCCGTGAGCGTGTCCGCCACCGACGACGCCCATCGGCCGGCTTCGACCCGACCAATACAGATCGGCCAGGGGATGGGGAACTCCTCGTACAACGGATGTGTTACCGTCTCGCTTCGCTCGGCTTCGAACGCCCGCAGTTCCCGGCGCACCAGGTCGAACGCCGGCAGTACCGACTCCCCACGCCACCTTGTCGCCGCGTGTGCCGATCGCCCCTCGAGACCGAGTCGAACCATCAGGCTTCCCTCGACGGCCGTCACTGGTCGCAACCCCGTCGGTTCGGCGACGATCGCCGCGTCACGTTCGAACGGATACGGGTTCTCGAGGGCGGCCATCGCGGCCCCGATGCCGCCGTCTTCCTCCCCGGCGACGCTCTCGACGACGAGTCGTCCGTCGAGGTCGTCGGCAGTCTCCGCCAGCTGTCTGGCCGCGAACACACACGCCGCGAGTCCCGACTTCATGTCGACGGCCCCGCGGGCGGTGAGCCGTCCGTCCGCCCACCGTGGCTCGAACGGATCGCCCGCCCAGCCGGCACCCGTCGGCACCACGTCGATGTGGCCGTTCAACACGAGCGTTCGACCCGCATCGGGGTCGCCGAACTCGAGGACGCCAGCGACGCTTTGTCGGTCAGCCACGTCGATCTCCGCAGGGTCGTCCGGGAAGGAGGGATGAGCGGCGAGCGTTTCGGCGTCGGCTTCCCACGTGTAGGTCTCGAAACCGGCCTTCTCGAATTCGCCCTGGAGCCACTCCTGAGCGGGGCGCTCGTTACCGGCGGTCGTCTCGAACGAACAACACTCCGTGACAAACGATCGAAGTTCATCGTCCCACGACTTGACGTCCATGGGCGACCTCACGCCCGGCGGAGGTATAATTCCGCGGGAGAAAGAAACGTTTAACCACGCGTCCCCGAAAGTGAGTACTACAGGGCCGGTAGCTCAGTTCGGCAGAGCGTCTGGCTTTTAACCAGACGGTCGCGTGTTCAAATCGCGCCCGGCCCGCTTTTGCGACGAACGGACGTGAGGAGCAAAGCGGCCACCACCGATTTGAACGCAGGGAGGAGCTTTGCTCCGACCGTGTGTTCAGATTCCGACGAACGGAGGAATCTGAATCAGATCGAGGGCCTGGGCACGCTGTGAGCAGGTTCTCGAGCATGGTTCAAATCGCGCCAGGCCCGCTTTTACCTCGAGCAGTTTCCCGAGAATCGAAGGGGCACGAGTGATCATCTACATCGCTGATGGAACGATTGAGACACTGCATCAAAGCAGGGACGCACGGTACGGACTCACAGTGCGACAGGCACTTGGAGACCGGGATCGGCCTCGATGATCGCAAAGAGGGACGGATTCAGCTGGTCGAGCTGCTTCGTCGGTACGACGTGTTGACGCTCTGTATCGTATTCGATGATCCCTTCCGATTCTAACTTTGGGATGTGCTCGTGATACAGCGTGAGGCGAATCTCTGTGAGTACCTCTTCAGAAGCCGCCGTAACTGGCGTTTGATGATTGTACTTCAGTATCGCCTTCGAGAGATCGTCCAGCGTTAACGAACGGTGTTCTTCTGCGAGTACCGCAAGCACGATTCGACGGTGCTGGTCTCGACAGAGGTCGAGTATCGTGTCGAATTCGATGGGTTCCCTGCTCATCACGTCCACCGTAGGTAGCTAACGCGGTTCACCTTGACTTTTTAGTACCTAATCCCTTTTTAAGACTACTACCGTGAGTGGGGCGTGACGTCGGTCAGCGTACTCCCAAGGATCTGTTTGATTCCCCGCCGAAGGCGAGATGCGACGGCTTGCTCTGAGATCGCGAGTTCGTCGCCGATATCTTCCATCGTGACCTCGCGCGGGGATTCGAAGTAACCCCATTCGAAGGCGAGAACCAGCGCCTCTTGTTGTTTATCGGTTAACTCGGTTGCCGTCTCGACTGGAGTAAGCGCATGCAGTTCGGTCAGTGTGATCGGGATGTCCAACTCTCGACAGCGAGACTGAAAGGTTGCAATGTCGCTTCGAGTGTCCCCACGGATCTCGAACGTCCACTGCTTGCTCGTTCCAATAGCTTCGATGAGCGCAACCTTCGTTTCCGTTAACGTGGTCAGCACGTCGTCGTAATCGACCGCCCACTGGACGCGCAGCAGATACTCGTCGTCGACGGAGTCAACGAATTCGATCTGTTTCACGCCCGGATGTTCAGAAAACGCCCCCTCGATATCATCAACGGCAACCCCTCGAACCCAGAAGTAGGGAATCACCACGTCTCGTGCGGGGATGATTCGCTCCAGTTCGACCGATACGCCCGGCAACTGTTCGAATATGGTTCCCAGCGGGAACTGTTCGGATGGAACCGTAAAGGTAGCCTCAGTAGCCATCGTCCAAATTGTTGCGCTCTAATCGTAACGAGTACTTGAAGTGTGGAAAAGAACTGCACGCGGATTACAACGCTGCGCGGAATGTGGCGTGGCGTCTTGTCCAGAACTGGCTCAAGTCTGGTTCTGGACGGGCTACCAGTCAACTGGCCCTGAAGTCAGTAACGGTGAACGCGAACGGCGATTTCAACGCCTCCGTCTAAGTGCGGCAGAGCAGGAGTTCACTGACAAGCCCCGACCCTTGAGGTCGGGGTTGTTGACTACATAGAAAACAAGGCAGACCAAACAATTTTCATCCATCCTGATTTATCATCAGTAATGGCGGAATCTATTCGAGTCATCCATATCGATGATGAACCCGATTTTTCCAGGTTGGTCGCAGCGAATCTCGAGCGTGAGAATGAGAGGCTCAGTGTCCAAGCGGCTACCTCAGTTGAAGCGGGACTCGAGCAATTGGACGGCCGGACAGATTGTATAGTCAGTGATTACCAACTGGGAGATGGTACGGGCCTACACGTTCTCGAAGCCGTTCGGGAAGAAATCCCTGAACTTCCAGTCATACTGTTTACTGATACCGGAAGCGAGGAGGTCGCGAGTCGTGCCATTAGTGCAGGTATCACGGACTACCTGATCAAGGGCACCGTCGCGGAACAGTACGAGTTACTGGCAACCAAAATCATCACTACTGTGGAACAACGTCGGGCAACGCAACGAGCCGAGCAGGTTGAACAACACCTCCACGAACTGAGTGAACAGGCAAACGACGTCTTGTATATATTTGCTGGTGATTTGAGCGAAGTCTTGTTCATGAACTCGGCGTACGAAACGGTCTTCGAACAACCGGTAGACATGGTCAAACACGAACCGACAGTGTTCGTCCAAGCGGTTCATCCGCACGACCGTGAACGGGTTTCGATGGCGATGGAACGTGTTACAGATGGAAAATTCATTCAAATCGATTACCGGATTGATACCGAAGGTTCAGACGAGAAGTGGGTGGAAACACATGCCAAACCTATCGTCGTAGATGGTGAAGTGGTCAGAATTGTTGGGTATACCCGAGACATCTCGGAGCGGAAAGCTCGTGTGCAGGAATTAGAGCGAAAAAACGACCAACTCGATCGATTTGCGTCTGTCGTCGCTCACGATCTTCGGAATCCGTGGAACGTCGCGGACGGCTATTTGGAAATCGCTAAATCCAGAGATGACAGCCAGGAACTGGAGGTGGTGTCGAATGCGTTGTCGAGAATGGATCAGATTATTTCGAACTTACTCGAGCTGGCCAGAACTGGAGCGACGATAGACGAAATAGAACCAATCTCGCTGCCGCATCTGACCGAAATGTGCTGGAACTCCGTTTCCCAATCCGAGGCGACTCTCAATATTGAGGCGGACATCACGATTCAGGCAGATGCTACCAGAGTAGCGCAAGTGTTCGAGAACCTATTTAGAAACGCCATCGAGCATGGGGGAGCGGACGTCACGATCACGGTCGGTCTACTCGAAGATGGATCGGGCTTTTTTGTCGAAGACGATGGGCCGGGGATTTCGCCAACCAAACGCCTGTCAGTGCTCGAAAGAGGTACTTCATACTCTGATACGGGAACAGGGTTCGGATTGGCAATCGTTCAGGAAATCGTCGAAGCACACGGATGGGCGGTGCAAATCACAACCGGTACTGAGGGTGGGGCCAGATTCGAGATCACCGGTGTCGAATTCGAGGAGTGAGCAATATTCAGCACGCTTTGTCGTGTACGTCCGAAGGAGATCCAACAGCCCCAACTGAACGGAACGAGTTCCAGCCCGAGAACTGAGCGACACGAGTGACCAGAAATTGGACGACGGCGTTCACGATCGTTGAATCGCGTCCTCGAGCATCGCCAGTCAGTCACCTGATGACCCAGTCACATGAGATACCGCCTCGAGCCACGGTGGTCGAGATTTTGGCTATAGTGTCGAGAGGAACCTCCCGCAAACTGCGTTCGAGTCGAGTCTACACTCGAGATTCGAATCCGAAAAGTGAAACCGTGCTCAGCCTCGAGTCGGCATGAACGCTAACCCGGCCAGGATGATCACCATCGAGATGGAGAGGCCGATAACCCACCAGAGGCCGTGGATACGCTCTTCGTGCTCCTCGACTGCGTCGTGCTGAGCCTCGAAGCTCTCGACGTCTTCGGTCAGGTAGACGACGTCCTCACTCGGGAAGTGGACGCCAAACTCCTCGCCCTCGATCAGCACGGCCTGGTTGTGCTCGAGCGAGACGGACGTGACCTCCTCGCCGATGTACTCGAGGGTGACGCTGTCGGTCTCGAGTTCAGTAACCTCACCGTCGACCTGTGCTTCCATCTCCTCTTCGTAGAACGTCACGGAGTCGCCGACTTCGACCTCGACCGTGTCGATGTCGTCGATCTCGGTGACCGAGCGAAGTACCTCTTCGCCGTCCTCGTTTTCGACGGCGACGTAGACGCCGTCTGCGCGTTCGACGACGGTCATGTCGTCATCGTCGAAGGCTTCGATCAAGAGGAACGCTTCGGGCTGGGCGTCAACATCATCTGTTTCCTCATCGTCAGCCTCCTCGTCCTCAGCCTCGTCGCCATCACCGTTTTCGTCCTCAGCGTCACCGTTTTCGTCCTCAGCGTCACCGTTTTCGTCCTCAGCCTCGTCGCCATCACCGTTCTCGCCTTCAGTGTCGCCGTTTTCGTCCTCAGCCTCGTCGTTGGCGTCGTCATCGTCCGCCTCGTCCTCATCATCGTCTTCTTCCACCTCTTCACCCGGTGGGGCGTAGATGTAGACGTAGTACTCCTCACCATCCTCTTCGAACTGGATCGCGTCACCGCTATCCCAGCTATCGCCCTCGAGAGCGCTGGCCCCAGACCAGGTAGTATCGAGAACGGCCTCATCGTCGACGTGCTCGAGCGTACCCGTGCCCGCAGCTCCATCGAGTTCCGAGACGTTGTACGTCAACTCGCCGATCGTGACGTCGTCACCGGCTTCAAGTTGGTAGTCGGCATCGGCTTCATCGATCGTCACTTGCGGGGACTCCGCCGTCGCAATAACAGCGTACGCACCCGCAGTGACCACCATGAACAGGACGATATAGACGATCCCTGCGCGTAATTGCATGTGTGAGGGCTTGTTCGCCCGCCGTATAACGGTTACTAAGTTCCCGAATCGAACGCGGCCGACGGCTCGAGCACCCGCATAGTTGGGCCACGCACCGCTTTCCTCGAACCAATCCCGTGTGGCTCGGGCGACCGATCGTCCCAGCAACCAGGGATGCCACGGGGAGGCTAACTACCTGGCGACCGTATCGCGACGTATCGATACGGATCCGACCGCCCCACCACCGCTCACTTCACATGCTCACAGACACCCCAGGGATCCACCACGTCACCGGCATCGTTCGCGACGCCCAGCGAAACCTCGAGTTCTACGCGGGGACGCTCGGTCTACGCCTCGTCAAGCAAACGGTGAACCACAACGACGCTCTCACGCGCCACCTCTTTTACGGCGACGAAACCGGGTCTCCCGGGACGGTGCTAACGTTCTTTCCGTACCCTGCCGAAGACGACGGCCGTATCGGGCACCCACAGATCAGTGCCACCGGACTCGTTATCCCACCCGACTCGGTCGACTACTGGCGCGAGCGACTCGAGGCGGCCGACAGCGACGACGACAACTCACCGATCGTCCGCGAGCGCTTCGAGGAAACCGTCCTCCGTGTGTCCGACCCCGACGGCACCCGCATCGAGCTCGTCACTGGCGACTCGCCGGTCGAGCCGTGGACGGGCGGGCCGGTTCCTAACCGACACGCGATTCGGGGCCTCCACGGGGTCACGCTCCTCTCGACGGACGTCTACGTCACGGCGAGCGTCCTCGAGACCCTCGGTTTCGAGCTGACTAACCAGGAGGACGACCGCATCCGCTATCGGGCACCCGGAGATCGCGCACTGGTGATCGACCTCCTCGAGCGCCCCATCGAGTTCGGCCGCGAAGGGGCCGGCTCGATCCACCACGTCGCCCTTCGCGTGTCGGAGACCGAGCAGCTCTACGAGTGGCACGACCTGTTCCGAGAGCGCGAGTACGACGTCTCTCGCGTCGTTGACCGCCACATGTTTCACTCACTGTACGTCCGCGACCCCGGTGGGATCCTGTTCGAACTCGCGACGGACGGCCCGGGGCTGACGGCAACCCCCGACAGCGGCGACGCTCCCGGCCACTCGCTGTCCCTCCCGCCGTGGCTCGAGGACGACCGTGAGATGATCGAAACGCACCTCCCGCCGCTGGACGTGTCCGCGGTGCTGGACGACGATGGACGATGGACGATGAACGATGAGTGAGCGATTCACGGCCACCACGGCTGACGACCCCCACCGCGATCAACCGATCGAAACGGCAGGTGCGCCACCCCAGGCAGCCGAGGCCGCCGTCGTCATGCTCCACGGCCGCGGTTCGACGGCGAAATACATCCTCCGACTCGTCGACGAGTGCTACCATCACGGTGTGCTATACCTCGCCCCGCAGGCTGCCCACCGAACGTGGTACCCCAGATCGATGTCCCTCGAGGGGGCGAAATCAGCAGCAGGATCAGGAGTCGAAGCCGAGGGCGACACCGACGCCGTTACCTACACCCACCCCTGGTTCGACTCCGCACTCGCACACGTCTCGACAGCGCTCGACACAGCCGCCGACGCCGGCGTTCCGCTCGAGCGGACGCTCCTCTTCGGATTCTCCCAGGGCGGCGCGCTCGCGAGCGAGTTCGTCGCCCGAACCCCTCGCCGGTACGGCGGGCTGGTCGTCTTCTCCGGCGGCCTCCTCGAGCCCGAACATCGAGGACGGGAGACGGGGTCTCTCGAGGGAACACCAGTCTTCCTCGGCTGCAGCGACGACGATCCGTACGTCCCCGCCGAACGCGTCCGCGAATCAGCCCGCGTTCTCGAGGCGCTCGGCGGTGACGTTACAGTACGGCTGTACGACGGACTGGGCCACGAGATCAACGACGACGAGATGCAAACGCTCGACACGCTCGTTGGAAATCTTCTCTGACGATGCCGGGGCCGGTCTCACCACACGGGCGCTCGAGTTGTGCCTGCGAGCGCGGCCAACCGTGGTCACCGAGGGGGTTGAGTACCCTCCACATGACCCCTGGACGGAACAGGGAGGACGGTCGCCATCCCGTCGTGACGACCTGGTTACACGCCTCGGTCAGCTGTCTATCGGCGTGTCTCGAAACAACCAGGAGAAATACCTGTTCGAGAGTGCCTACCGAACGGCTTGTGAACTGATAGGGAATATCGTAGCCAGCCGGAGGGTTCGACGCCCGTCCGTCGACGCTGTGTCTCGGTCGTCGCGGGAAACCGATGAACTCCCCCGATAATCCCTCTCAGTACGGGTGGGAGACTATCGAGGGAGTGGCGCCAATGTGACATATCATACGGAAGGAGCGGTGTGCTATATGAATCCAAACATAGAAGTATCTCTTATTCTGTGTGCAGAGTATGCGCGTCGGGTATCTGTCACGGAGAGGTGTCGAAATTTATCGAGAGCGAGGGTTTCTAAATTTGTTGAGAGCAGCGTTGCGGTTCATCTCGTATACAATCGTTGATGAACCGACCCGTTTTGCCCTCCGCTCGAACGTTCGGCACCGGTTCCAACAGGTTCGGTACGACGCACCCGCAGACCCGTTTCGAACGATCAACGTCAACCCAAACGAAGTACAGCTGGCAAATTACGAAATTACGCAGTACAAGGGACTCGGGCTCATCAGAAACGGTGAATGGGATTCGACGTCTAACAACGTTCCGATCGAAAACTACTGGTCGGTGAAGGGGATTCGGGAACGGTTTATCGACGGTCGTGACTGGGAAGAGACCGATTACTACAGACATGCTGCGGAGAATCTGAACGAAAACGAGGATTTCTGGAGATACGAAGATATCGAGGAATTCAAACAGGTTAGATGCGAGTACGTTGACGAACTTTACGCTGAGATTGACGAGAACGGCTATCGACCCAATTCTCCAGACGACCACGACGTCCCCGAACAGACGTACAAACAGATGCCCCATCAAAAGCTGGAAGTGTTAGTCACTATCGCTCGAGACGGGGAGATCTTGTTCCGTGACGGACATCACCGGATGGCTATCGCCCAGATACTGAATATCGACCGCATCCCGGTCAACATTCTCGCGAGACACCGGGACTGGCAGCGAATCCGAGATGAAGTGTATACTGCCGATTCAGCCAGTGAACTCAGCAGTGAGGCGAAAGCGAACATCTCCCACCCGGATTTGAAGGACGTGGTCTCTGACGAGATCAGACGTGACGTTGAGCCAAATTTGTAAGAAGTGTACAGCCAGACTGGCTGAACTGAGGGGAACTCGACAGCCATCAGCACTGTGTCGAGACGATCGTGCTTATTTGCCACTACAGTGGGACGCTATTTTCGGTAAAAAAGGTTCGCACGCGTTGATCCGTTAAGAGTGGTTCGTGAACCTGAATAACGTCGGGATCGGGAAAGTGATTGCCTTCGATAATCACAAACTCACCCGGCGAAGTTATCAAGAGATCCCACCCGGCGTAGTTCAATTCAGGGAGCTGTTCTACGATTGTCAACAACTCATCCCTGATTGACTCCCACGCCGGGATTGTAAACCCGTTTATCGACGACCCAGTGTCCGGATGCGAATCACACCACTCGACGTTGTGCGTATCAGATACGCCTGCTGCAGCGCTCAATTCACCGCTTTCTATATCGATATGCGCGGACAATCCATTTTGTGAGAAGTTATCTAGAGCACCGGAATCACTGGTTCCGAATCGGTGAACTGCAGCCGGAATGAATGGCTCACCATAGTCGGGATTCATCGTCAAAACTCGAATCGTATTTGGCGCACCTGCATAGATGTCATCGAGATAGGCCGCCTGTTCACAGTACTCAGTGACAATAGAGCGGTCTAACTCGGGCATAACCGATTCGAGGTCGTCAGCGACACCGTCTTTTCCGTACAGCTCCAGCCGACCGTCGTTCCATTCACAGATATACACGCCGTGACCACCACCTCCAGTCACTCCTTTGATGACAACGGTTCCCTCTTCTCTGATCACGGCCTCCAATTCTCGGTCTGATGCGCTCTCAAATGACCCATTTTCAATGTGTCCGAACAATGTGGGGAGATGGCATTCAAATCCGTTATCGGCCATGTATTCGTGGAACCGTTCTTTGTCCCTCAGCATCTCGATATCGTCGTTAATATTTCCTGCACACTTTCTGGAGTACTCCGAGAGGTAGTCGCCAGGGTCACCGTCGGAACCAAAACCATACAGGTGATACAATTCTTCGGTAAACCCGTGCAGGTACGTGTTCATGTGTTCTCTCGGGGGCAGCGAAGAATCGGGCAAACTGACGACTGCCTCCTCTAGCAACTGACTCCGGTACGAAAACCTGGTGCTATAGGGATGAGGGAGAGGCTTTTTGACCGCAAATCGTGTAATTGAAAATACGAGGCCCGTGAAACCGTTATTCCCGTAGACCTCTTTGAGTCCGTGGAGGTGAGGTGTAGCTGGGTGACCCATGCGGATTTTTTCCACAACCGTGTATTCATAGCTTTGGGTGACGGTCGTGTTATCCACATTATCAGTTTCAACGGATAGTCTTCACGACGATGGAGGTTCCTCAGCGAATCGAATACCCACAAATCGTGAGCACTGGAGATCGCCCCGAGAACAACCATATCGGCGACGGCAGGATATTCCTGCTCAACTCGCCGTCGCTCGACGTAATACGGCGTAAAAAGCCAAGGGCCGGATTTGAACCGGCGGTGGGCTGCTCTGCAGGCAGCTGCGTTCGGCCGGACTCTGCCACCTTGGCGCGCTCGACTGTAGCCCCTGCGTTCGTTTAAGCGTAGCGGTACGATGCAGGTGCCCGTGTATATACGCAACCAACCCCACCGAGCGCTGTGGCTCAGTGGGGTTGAAATGAAGTATGAGTGGGAGGCGGCGAACCGGGCTTCCCAGCGGGTCTCCCACGCCAGTATGTGCCGGAACGCAGACGAGCTTAACTACCGTGTTCGGGATGGGTACGGGTGGAAACCTCGTCGCTGTGGCCGCCTGAACGCCGATCGACGGACTCGAACCGTCCTCACACAGCCCGTTGCTGTGTGTCTCCTGTAATCGGTGGTCTCTCCGACCGTGTGTGCGTGTAGTCCAGTTTGCGTCTGGACCCGTTCGCGGGTCCAGTGCAGATTCCAAATCCAATGATTGATGATTGTGTGGCTTGGTCTGTTAGTGCTCGCGGGCTCAACACCTCGTTGCCTCGGTGCGTACACCCCGAGTCTATCGAACTCGTCTTCTACGAGTGACCTCGGTGGTATCTCTTTTTCAAGTGGGTTTCGAGCTTAGATGCGTTCAGCTCTTACCCCGTGGTGCGTCGCTGCCCGGCACGTGCTCTTTCGAACAACCGGTACACGAGTGGCACCCATTCGTAGTTCCTCTCGTACTATACGAACGTTCTCGTCAGATACCTCACACCCCCAATAGATAGCAGCCGACCTGTCTCACGACGGTCTAAACCCAGCTCACGACCTCCTTTAATAGGCGAACAACCTCACCCTTGCCCGCTTCTGCACGGGCAGGATGGAGGGAACCGACATCGAGGTAGCAAGCCACCCGGTCGATATGTGCTCTTGCGGGTGACGACTCTGTTATCCCTAAGGTAGCTTTTCTGTCAGCAATTGCCCGCATTGGGCAGGCTAATTGGTTCGCTAGACCACGCTTTCGCGTCAGCGTCGATTGTTGTGCTCGACACTGTCAGGCTTCCGTATGCTCTTGCGCTCTTTCTCGGGTCTCCGACCCGAGTGAGGAAACCTTGGGGCGCGCTCGATATCTTTTCAAGCGCGTACCGCCCCAGTCAAACTGCCCGGCTACCAGTGTCCTCCGCCAGGAGTGAGAGTCGCAGTCACCATCGGGTAGTATTTCAGTGGCGCCTCGGTGGCCCGCTAGCGCGGGTACCTGTGTAACGGCTTCTACCTATGCTGCACAATGGCGACCACGTCTCAGTGACAGCCTGCAGTAAAGCTCTATAGGGTCTTCGCTTCCCCTTGGGGGTCTCCAGACTCCGCACTGGAATGTACAGTTCACCGGGCCCAACGTTGGGACAGTGGCGCTCTCGTTGATCCATTCATGCAAGCCGCTACTAAAGCGGCAAGGTACTACGCTACCTTAAGAGGGTCATAGTTACCCCCGCCGTTAACAGGTCCTTCGTCCCCTTGTACGGGGTGTTCAGATACCTGCACTGGGCAGGATTCAGTGACCGTACGAGTCCTTTCGGATTTGCGGTCACCTATGTTGTTACTAGACAGTCGGAGCGCCCGAGTCACTGCGACCTGCCTCTTTCCGAGGCAGGCATCCCTTATTGCGAACGTACGGGACTAACTTGCCGAATTCCCTAACGTCGGTTATTCCCGACAGACCTTGGCTTTCGCCGCCATGAGTACCTGTGTCGGATCTCGGTACGGACAGTGTGCTCGTCTTTTCACGGGCTCCAGGTTGGCCTCACTTGCGCTATCCCGACATTCATCCGCTTCTTGCCATTACGGCTTCCACGAACTTCGACGGTTCGACCGGGCGAGTGCCCGGCTGAGGTGGCCCCAAAGCGTCGACTTTTACTGCACACTGGCATAGGAATATTAACCTATTTCCCTTTTGTCAGCTTCGAATTGCGGGCTGACTTAGGACCGGCTAACCCTCAGCTGATCAGCATTGCTGAGGAACCCTTACTCGTTCGGCCGTCGGGGTTCTCACCCGACTAACGCTGCTACTATGACCAGGATTTTCGTGACTGCACGGTCCACACGACCTCTCGGCCGTGCTTCCGCCCGAACAGACTGCCAACCTACGGGATCACTCTCTAAAGAGTGCCGCCAGGTCTCGGTGATGGACTTGAGCCCCGATCATTTTCAGCGCCGCAAACCTCGGCCGGTAAGCTGTTACGCTTTTCTTAGAGGGTAGCTGCTTCTAAGCTCACCTCCCGGCTGTCTAGGGCTTGCGACCACTTTCAATCGCACTTAGTCCATACTTGGGGACCTTAACCCAGCTCTGGGTTGTCTCCCTCACGGTACACAGGCTTACCCCGCGCACCGGACTCCCCACGTCGACGGCGTCTGTAAGTTCGGAGTTGGACAGGGGGGCGAACTCCTCTCGGAGTCCGGTCCCCCAATCCGTCGCTCTACCTCACAGACTACCTCGGTGGAGGTCATGCTTCGACATGTTTCGGTTGGAACCAGCTGTTTCCGAATTCGATGGGCCTTTCACCCCTAGACGTAGGTCACGCGAGGGTATTGTAGGACACCAACGCTATCGGGCCTCCACGTGGCTTTCGCCACGCTTCACCCTGCCCACGCCTAGATCATCCGGTTTCGGGTTGTACCCGCTTGACTCCCCGCGCTTGAACACGGTGGCCCTCGTCGTAAGACTGCGGCCGTATCGGTTTCCCTCTGCCTCCCCTGATGAACAGGTTAGACTCGTCAAACAGGTACACTCCCTGGTTCGTTTTTCAAAACGTACGACGGAACATCGGCTCCCCGCGGTTCCTACTACAGGTTTGCACCTGGTTTGTTACCCGCAGGGCCTTGTATGCCCCGTCGTTCTATCGCCAACTGATTTCACGCCCTATTGCACCTCCCTTTTTGGGGTGCTTTTCAGCATTCGCTCACGCTACTAATTTCGCTATCGGTCTCGAGGAGTGTTTAGTCTTCGCGGTCAATGCCCGCGATATTCACGAGGGATATCCAACCCCCGATACTCTGGAGCTGACGCACGGAGTACTGATCGACGCTACGGGACTGTCACCCTGTTTCGTACCCTGTTCCAAGGGATTTCGTGTCGATTGTCGTCCGATGAGAGTCAGTCCGAACACCACATTGCCCCAAAGGGGCTTCGGTTTGGACTGTGTCGGGTTCACTCGCCGTTACTAACGACATCGCGTTGCTTTCTTTTCCTGTCGATACTAAGATGTTTCAGTTCTCGACGTTCCCTATTGCGCAAAGCAATTGCAAAGAGGATTCCTATTCGGAGATCCCAAGTTCTTCCCCTCCGTGCGGGTCCCTTGGGCTTATCGCAGCTTGGCACGTCCTTCTTCAGCTCTCGAGCCGAGCGATCCACCAGCTGGCACAGTAGCCACGTTCTTCGGATCTGGAATAGTGTTACTCGATGTAACATGTGACCCGGGAACGGGTCCAGTGGACGCCTGGACTACACGTACACACGGTCTCATCTGCACGCCGGTAGACGGCCGGCCTGCATTGACCCTTCCCACCCGCACTTGCGCGGGGTGGTGCATCGGTT